>NZ_BSVB01000001.1 GCF_030161895.1 Pseudolysinimonas kribbensis | reverse complement strand
AGTGCGGGTCATCACTCGGCGACTTCGCCGCCGCGCTGACCGCCGCGCAAGGCTTGCTCCGGGTCCGGCCGGACTCCCCTTCCGCGCAGTGGGCGCTGATCCGGCTACGCCACGACTCGGGCGATCTCGACCAGGCCTACCGTGATTGGAAGACGTACCGGCCGACGCCGCGGATCGCCGATGACGCCACGTTGTGGATGCTGTTGTTCCGTCATCACGGTAACGACATGGCGACGTTGGCGGAGTTCTTCGAGATCGTCACCAAGTTCGCCGACAACCGGCACGTCCGAAACTTCGCCGTCGCCGCGCTGACGATGGGGGAGGGACTCACGGAGCGGTCTCCGGACATCACTCCGTACAAGCTGCTCGACCAGTTCGAGCGTGAATACCAGGCGAGAACGCGTTCCGCCGCATCGAAGTCGATCCCGATGACCCGGCCTCGATCATGCAGCAGATGGACGAGCTCGCCGCCGGCCAACACAATCCCGCGATGCAGGAGCTGAACGACAAGCTCAGGAAGGGCCTGTTCCCGATCGGCGTCGCTGCCAAGCCGACAGGTAGACAACTCGCCGAGCTCATCAATCTCGGGCATCGCTCGCCGAGATTCGCCGGCCTCATCCAAGGCGTCGATGAGTCCGCTGCAGTCGATGCAGCGATCACCTCCGGGGTTGTGGTCGACGTCACTGCACTGTTCACACTCACCGTTCTGGACCGCGACCGCGCACAATTCCTCGCATCACGGTTCCCACGCCTGATATCGACTTCGCAGCAGATGGTCGACGCCGGCGCGGCGCGGGAAGCGTTCGCGCGCGAGGTCGAAGTGTTCATCCCCAGCGGGCCAGACGCTCCGGCAACCTTCCGCCCTCAGGATCCCATCGAGCTCCGTATTCAGCGCGAGAACGCGAATTCCCTCTACGAGTGGTTCCGTCAGACCGATCGCGTCGGCAACACGCAGTTCGCAACCGAGGTCGCTCAACGATTCGGGGATGAGCACGATCCGTGGCTCACGGCTTTGGATCTTGCAGTGCAGCGAGGTCTACCGTTCTGGTGCGATGACGTCGCGACGCGCGTCGTCGCCCGAGAAGCTGGTGCCCTGACATTTGGCACGCCGACCCTGATAGCGCGTCTCCGCGTGACGGGCGCTCTCAACGCTGTGGATGCGGACGCGGCGGACGTCGATCTGATCCGCAACTGGACGGTCGGAGTCCCGTTCCGAGACTGGGTGTGGGATGCCGCCGGGCGTGAGGAGCAATACGCGCCGCAGGGCCTCGCGGCGGCCCTCTTGCACAGCGGCCCGGAGCACGCTCCCGACAAAATCGCGTTGATGGTCAAAGCCGCTGCCGCGAATGTCGCTCTTCCCGATCACGTTTCTGCGTGGACTCGGATCGCCGCTAGCTACGCGCGCGACGTCGCCGGCGACGCCCAGGCTGCGTTCGACAACCAGGTGATCGTTCTGCGCAACCTGATCGGTCAGCAATGGATGGACGCCTCGTGTCTCGTGTTCGTCGTCAACGGGGCGCGCGGGGAGATCTCTCGTTGGAGTGAGGCCTTCCAAACCGCGTTCCGTCAGGTCTTCGTCGCGTTGGTCAACAGCAACGGCCATCCCGTCGCAGCGCCCTATGCGGTCGGACTCATCTCGCGGCTCGAAGACGTCGAACGACAGCTCGCCCTCGAGGTCATCATGGCCCGCTGAACGTCCATCAACGCGCCTGGTCGCCAAGTTCGCGGCGCCGGAGGGTGACGTAGTCCGAGCCGGAGCCTCCGGCTCGGGCAACGTGGGCCGCAATGATGGCCGGGGCGTACCCGAGGGTGTTGATCAAGCTCTTCGGGTCGAGTTCACGGCCGAGGTCGCGCAAGGTCGCATTCCGGGCGCGTTGGCCGTCGATGCCGAGGACGAGAAGCCTCTCGCTGAGGGTGCTCTCGTGGAGGTGGTGTCCGGCGCGCGTCCCTGGGAAGAGCCAGTCGGTGCCGGTGTTGGTGGTCTGCTGGTTCGCCCGGTTGCGCACGTGGGTCCAGAACATCGGCGCGATCGCCTCGGGGACGAGGGTGGGGATCTTGCCGAGGCGGATGTGCATCGCGTCCGGCTCGAGAGTGACGTCGGCGGTGGTGAGGGCGACGATCTTGTTCAGCGGGTGAGCCCATAGCAGCAGGAGCAGGCCGGCGATGCGCGTGGAGAGCGTGACCTGCTCGAGCGTGAGGCAGTTGACGACGAGTTGGATCCGCTGGCTCTGGGTGAGTTGGGGCTCGGACTGTGCTGCACGGCGGGGAGCGTCGAGCCGGTTCGCGCCATGGCGTTGCTGTTCGGGGTTGAGCCAGCGCACGAAGTTCCGGATATGCCGGCGCGTGCTGGTGCCGCTGCTGAGGTACTCGTCGACGTGCGCCTGTTGCAGAGCGGCAGGTCCGACGTCGTAGGTGTCTCGGAGCCACAAGAGGAACTTTCCGGCTTCGGTGATCTCTTGCTTGGCCGCGTGCGTGACCGTCTGAAGCTGCGCAGTCGCATGGTCGGCCCGGCGACGAGTTCGGCGCAGGTGGTGCCAGGTGCCGAAGCGTCCGATGGTGGCGCGGGTGCCGTCGTCGGGTAGCTGCGCGACGCGTTCGGTGAGCCACGTCTCGAACCGGACAAGGGGGAGTGGTTCACGCTGGGGGAGCATGCGGTGGTGTTCGAGGATCGCACGGAGATGCTCGGCCGCAGTTGAGCCGCGCAGCTGATCGAAGGCGTCGTGGGTGAGCTCGAGGTTCCGGGCGCCGATCCGGCTCAGAAGGTCTCTGGCTTTGGCTCCGCGCATCCAGGTGTAGACGCTTTCGGGGCGTTCGGCGGAGCTGAGAACGCCAACCAGGCGGTGCAGGCGGAGATCGTCGCCGGGTCGAAGAATGTCGCGGAGGTCGTCCTCGAGCGCGCAGCGTGCACAGAAACCCTTGCGGAATCGTTCGGCTTCTCGGCCGCATCGGTCGCATGTGAGCGCGGTCGTGATACTGGCACAGCTTCGGCACCATAGGTCGCCTTCGGGGGAGCGGCCAGGCAGCATCCGGTGTTCGCCGCATCCGGCGCAGGTGCCGAAGGTGTGCGTCGCTTGGGTGAAGCATGCTCCGCAGACTTGGCCGTCGGGCCACCGGACCCGTATCCGAGGGGTGGCCTGCCGGCATCGGTCGCAGGTGAGAGATCCCTCCGCTCGCGGTCGGCCGCGCTTCCGAGGCTCCACGAACCCCTGGATCGTGGGAGAGCGCCGCGACCCGTTCCCGCCGGTGGCTGGGCGGCCGCTGCTATTGGTCATCGTCGATGATGCGAGCTCGCACGGGCTTGTGGTCGCGAATGTCGGGGATGCCGTCGGCGCGGGAGCCGGCCCGTCTCTTCGTGCGGACGGTGGCCGTGTCGTGCGCGGTGAAGGTGATGAGGTCGTTCGGTGTCACATCGAGCACGTCGCATAGCGCTGCGAGCACCTTGAGCGAGACACGCTCGGGGTCCTGATTCACGATCCGCCACACCGCGTTGACGGTGAGGGTGATGCCACGCTCTTGCAGCAGGGCGAGGTCCTTGGCCTTCCGGATGTGGCGCCGGGCCATGAGCTCGGGCAGGTGCCACGCGTAGTCGATCTCGCGTCGGGTCATGACTTCCTCTTTTCATCGATGAGAGCTTGTGCGGCCGCGAGGGTGCGCTCGTGCGCTGCCTTCAGTGCGAGCACTTGGTAGTCGGGGAGGAGGGTGTAGCCCGTGGTTGTCGAGACGTGCGCGTGACCCATCTGGTGTTGAACGAAGGTCGCGTCGAATTTCTCGACGTACTGCAGATGGGTCGCGTAGGAGCGCCGGAAGGAGTGAATGTCGAGCCCCGGCGGGAACCCGAGCTCGTCGACCAGGGCGCGCAACTTCGACCAGAGATGCGACTCGCCGACGATCTTCCCGCCAGAGGTGGGGAACAGATCCGTGATCGGATCTCCGAACTCCTCCAGTCCCCACTCGACCCAATCCCGAACCACGTCCACCGACCATTGCCAGACGGTCAGCACGGAACGGACCTTCTTCGCGGATCCTCGGGGCGGCTTGCCCCATCGGACTCGCAGGACGCCGAAATCGCCGAAGTAGGGCGCGGAGCCGTTGCGGGAGAAGTCGACGAACTGCAGGTGTCGGACCTCGTTCGAGCGAAGACCCCACGCGTACGTCGTCTTCAACGCGACCGCGTCGCGCCATGCGGCGAGACCGCCTCGTCGGCCGGACTCACGGATCCGCACCACCTCGAGGTCCGCGAGATCGAACAGCTGCTGCAGCTCGTTCTGCGTGAAGGGTCGCTTTTTCGGCCGGGTCTCGGTCGGGACCGAGTGGGTGACTCTGTTCAGCTCCGTGACGATCTGAACGAACACGCTCCCGAACAGGCGGGCGCTCTGCTCGTTCCAGTCGTAGCGGATGTCTGTCGCGTAGTCGCAGAACAGCTTGATCGAGGTCTGATAGCTGCGCACCGTGGAGTGAGAGGTTCTTCACGCCGCGGGCATGCGAGAAGAACTCGTCGGCGTCGCCGAGTGTCCATTCCCACGGGTAGTGGCCGCTGAAGTCGATGAGCTGCTGCACGAGCTTGCGACGAACGCGGATGGTGGCGGGGAGAAGTCCTTCGCTTGCTGCTGGCGCTCCCAGCCCTTAAGCACCTCCGCGATGAAGCGATCAGGATCCGGCGCTTCGCTCCCGAAGGGCGAAGACGACGTTGTCGCGCTCGTCTTTCACGCGCTGAACACGCTCCGGGGCACGTTGCGACTGTCGCACATTATTTGCGTCTGCCGCAACTTGCGTTCAAGAAATGCCCGGTCAAGCCGCATTCAAGGGCCCACGCGTGCACGGGCTCTGGCCAAGCCAGGCAAGGTCATCGACGATGAACGTGACCTTGTAAACCCCAGGTCAGGGGATGGTTCTCGCGCAAATCGTCCCGGTCGCGAAAGATGCGGTAATTGCATCAGACGCACAAAGAGTATTTACATACTGACATAATGGCCGTTCCCACGGCCACGCCCGTTCTGTCCCCCTCGGGGAGCGGCGCCGCAGCGGCTCCAGCTCGCCCGCCCGCACCGCCGCAGGGCGCGCCGCACCCGCACGCCGGGGCGCGAGTTCGACCGTCTCCACGGCCTTCTCCAGACCCCAGTAGCCCCAGAAGTTCCCGCCACCACTCTCGCCCGCGAGGATCTTCGCGCGCCAGTGCGCGGGCATGTCGTTCTGGTAGTCCTTCGCGGTGAACGACCCGTGCTTCGCGAAGTAGGTGCCGATCCGGCGCGGGTCCGCGTAGCGCTCCACCTCGCGCTCCGACAGATCAACCCCGCGCGCCTCATGATCGCGGCGAGCCTGCCCGGTCGCTCCGACGATATCCGCCCACCGGTACCCCGCCCACTTGACGAACGACTGGTTCGGGATCGTCACACCCCGGCCTTCCCGACGCACACGAACGGACCGCCGCTCACCCCGCGCGGGCGGCGCCATGAGGATATGCAGGTGCGGCGCGCCCCGGCGCTGAAACTCCATCTTCCAGACGCCGCGGAGATGCTCGCCCCACGTCACCGCGTAGGCACGCACGAACCGATCGACCATCTTCTTGAACGTCGGCAGATCCGGGACCAGGGACTCCCAGTAGTCAGGATCCCCGTCGTCACCGACGCCCGGAAGGGTCAGGGTGACCATCGCAGCGCGGCGGCCCGGATCGGAGAACATGGGCTCGTAGTCGAGGGATTCCAGGGTGACCGTCATCCGGTTGCGGCTGCGCTCGGACCACTCCGTCACCCGGCCGCGAGTGGGGGCGTCATCCTCGGAATCGTCCACACCGTCATCATCCCCGTAGCCGAACTTCTCCGCCACAAGTCGCTTGCGCACCCGAACCA
This sequence comes from Pseudolysinimonas kribbensis, assembly GCF_030161895.1. Classification (GTDB taxonomy): domain Bacteria; phylum Actinomycetota; class Actinomycetes; order Actinomycetales; family Microbacteriaceae; genus Pseudolysinimonas; species Pseudolysinimonas kribbensis. The sequence goes on along the minus strand of NZ_BSVB01000001.1, from coordinate 3,539,026 downwards.
GGCCCGGCGCGATATCGAGGAAGAACGCGGGCCGCTCGTAGCGGCGCGGAGTCTCGTTCGTGACCTGATGGCCGAACCTCGACAGGCCCACCGGCTCCGGACGGGGAATCAGCGCGGCCGCGGCGCGCACGTCGAGCCGCGAGGGGATGCACAGCATGCGGGCCTCGCGCAGCGCGGGCGCGAGGTCTAGCATCGGGGACTGAACGGCCAAGTTCAACGCCCCCGCATCTAGCCATGTGGGGGGCGTTCTTCATCCCGCGCTCACCGGAGCCTCCGCCGCGACCGGCTCGAAGTGAACACCCGTTCGAACGGGCTCGCCGGCGAGCAGGTGCTCCGCGTCGAAGGTAAGTTCAGCAATCTCCTCCGCGGTGTGGCCCTTGCAGTACTCGACGTGCTTTTTCTTGTCGCAGTAGGAGCACACCCCATCCGGATTGCCACCACGGACCATCGACACCGCGTCGAGCGTGTCGTAACTCCGGAACGCGAGCGAGCCAGGACCGCGAAACCACTGCTTCGCCACGGGCGTCAGCTTGTCGCGCTTGCCCGAGGTCCACTCGTCGAAATCGAGGGTGTCGAACGACCGCCACCGGAAGACCCGGCGCGGCGCCCACAACCGCACCTGGCCGTCGTTGTCCACCCGGATCGGGGCGGGGTAGTATCCGCGGCATTCGGTCACAAGCTGGGTGACCTCGCGAATGATCTTGTCGCTCCGAGCCCACGACGGCGCCGACCAACCCAGGGTCATGTCGCGGCGTCGCAACTGGACGAGCACGTTCTGCACCGCGGCCGGCAGCCGCATAGCCTCGCGGCTCGACGCGATGCCCACAATCTCGTCCATGAGCACATCGCAGTGCTCAGCGTCGAGCAGCTGCTCGAAGTCAGTGAACGGCACCCACAGCGGATGCGGCTTGTCCGTCGCCGCGTCGAGGATCCGGACCGTGCTGAGCACCCGCCGGCCGCGAGCCAGCGACGGGAGCACGTCGTGCACCATGGCGAGGGACTTGCCGCCGCCGTTCGGGCCAACGTAGGCGCGGATCGGGAAAGCGCGACGGGCCACCCGCGCGCGCTGTTGCGACTTCGGACTACCGCCGACCGCGAGCACGATCCGAGCCGTCAGCGGCAGCCGCTCGGACGGGTCCAGGCGCGCCGTGTCGCGCGGGCGGCTGCTCGGCTCGATCGAGTCAGCGATGCGCTCCAGCGCGTGTGCAGATCGCTTCTCGCTACGCGTCATCTCGGTGTTTCCTTCCTCGCGTCGGCCGGCCGCTCACGGGGGTTCTGCCCTCCCGGTCGCTCACGCGACCTCCCGGGCAGAACCCGCCGGCTATCCGGCCCCTCCGATGAACGGCAGATACGACGCCACCGCACGGAGGACCTTGATCGACAACGTGATGCCCCAGCACAGGAGAACCGCGCTCACCACCGCGAGAATGAACGTCCAATCGACCCAGGCCCCCACCCCGGCGAGGTTGTCGAGAACCGGGTTGACCTGGTCATCCAGGTGGACCAGCCACTCCGGCGGCTCCCACACCGGGAACAGACTCGCGAACCAGGCAGCAAACCCCGTCGCAACGTCGATCAGCCACTGAACGATCACGAGTCGCCCCCGCCCACACCCTTGAACGCGACCACGGCCCCGATGTACCGCGTAACCGCGAGGGCGCCGGCCACTCCGAAGGCCAGATCGCCAAATACCCGCGACCACGACGCGACCGGGGCCAGCACGTCGCCCGGGCACGCCTGCATGATCGTCATCGAGTGCGCGCTGTGATCGGGGAACAGCCATGACACGTCGAAAGTGATGCCGCCGCACCCGCCCCCGACATCGTGAAACGACCAGGCGGGGATGATCGCGCCAGCCTTCCCCATCGGGGTATCCGCCCACGCGTCCGTCATCGTCGCCACGTCCGCCGCGACCGCATCACCGTCAGGCACGAACGCCCATTGGAGGGCGCACTTCACCGGAGTCAAAATCCAGTCCAGCGGGTTGAAGTCGCCCCACGACAGCGCGCCCCAGCACGACGCCGGATCGGGGTTAGACGACGCAGTACCGGTCGCCGCGCCGGTCGTGGTGCCCGGGTTCGTCAGCGTGTCGCCCGATGCCGGGTCGCCGTAGTAGTTGCCGGTCGCTCGCGCCTGAGCCGTGAACGTCGGAGCATAGACGTTGCACTCACTGAGGTCGACCGCATGCGTCCCATAGCTGCACGAGTACGTCGATGCCTTGTTCGGGTCGGAGAACCACGACGTGCACGAGTCCGGCGACTGGAAGCAGCTCACGCCGCTCTTGCTCAGATCCAGCAGGCACGATCCGTTCGAACACTCCGGCGCCAGCGACTGAGCGCTCTGAAACTCCGGGGTGGTCGCTTGCGTCCACAGCGTGTTCGTCACGCCGCCTCCGACCTCGAGCACCGACACGCTCGACACCGTCAGCCCGCTCGCCGGCGTAGGACACGACACCTCAGGCAGCACGCCCGAGGATTCCCTGAATCCGGCCGAGTCCTGCTGTGACGTCGCCCCGCTCGTGTACGCGATGACACACCGAAGCACCCGGTCGGGGTCGGCGTTAGTCCCCGGCCCGGGCCGCACGTAGCCGTCGCGGCGTACCAACGGACCGGCGTCGGGGATCCGGTCGGCTGCGCACACGAGCCCGGATAATCCGCCTGCGCCTGATCGGTGCCCGGCCCAGGGGACGACGTGAACATCGAATACGGCGCGTAGCCGGTGCCGCACGCGACGCTCATCGTGAAGGTGTCGCCCGTTACTCCGGGGGCGTAATTCGCGGGGCTCTCACCGACTGGCGGGCTAATCGAGTACGTCTGGTTCACCTGCTTAAACGACGTCGGAGTAGTCGTGTTCCTGCAGAACGCGACGCCGGAATCCAACGTCTGCCTCTGCGATCCAGGGATCACCTTGCACGTGTAGCTCGCGTTACTGCCGACGACCGTGACCGCGCTGAGAACGCACCCGAAGTAGCTCGTTCCGGGCGGCGCGACATACCCGCGATAAAGGGTCGTCGCGGTCCACCCCGACGGTCTCGGTGACACGTCGGTGTTGGCGACGAAGCCGTGCGGGATCGAGTTGTAGTCGTCGCAGTTAACGCCGGTAATGAACCCCACCACCGCCTGACCGACTCCGCTCGTGTTGCCGCAGACCGCGCCGTCCGCGTTGACGCCAGCGAGGCCGAGGATGCCGTGTCCGAGCTGCGCGCCGAGTTCATAGCTGCCGAGCGCCGCCGTCGCGCCGCCGACCGCCTTGCCGAGCGTCGCGAGCTTCGTCGCTGGCATCGTGTAACTCTCAGCTTCACTCGTCAGCGCTGCGACCTGGGTCGAACTAGCCGTTCCCGCCGCCCGCGCGCGGACCGCATTCTGAAAGGCGCTGCTCTTCGCCATGCGGTAGAGCATCACCGCCATCATCGTCTGATCGGTGGTCGCGCCCGCCACCGCCGTGCCGCCTGTAATCACCGACGGGAGCCCGTTCAGCGCCGGCGGCGCAATCGGCGGAGTCAACGCACCGGCCGGCGCCGCAACCCCGAGCAGAAGAACGCCGGTGCCGAGCAGCGCTGCGGCGATCAGAGCGACGGTGCGCCTCATAGCGTCTCTCTCCTGTCGAGGATGCGGGGAGCCAGTGCGCCCCGCCCCTGGGGGCCGGGGGACGGGGCGCAGAGCGGGGGACTCGCGGCGGTTACTTGCCGACGGCGCGGAGCGCGCCGATGCCCTTGCGGATCCCGAACGTGACCGCGAACACGACCACGCCCGCTGCGACACCGCCGCCGATGTAGGGCAACGCCCCCGTGGCCGCGGTGAGGATCGACGCCGCAAAGTCCGTCGAGGAATAACCCGGATCGGTCATGACATCTCCTTCCATCTTGTGGCCCAGGAGGGCCGGTTACCTCGGCAGCGGGATTGCCGCCGAGGGGTCTCTATGCGCGCTCGATATGCACGCTCAGCCGGTCCAGCACGACGCGCGCCTGATGCGGACGCCCCTGGCGCCACAGCGCGAGCCCGAGACGCAGCGTCGGCTGCTCCACCGGCGTCATGCCCTCCCACGTACACATCCGCAGGAACAGCCACACGTTCGGCCGGCCCGTCGCCTCGCGCGCGTCGCGGCTCACGGTCACCTTGCCCCGCGCCCTCACGACCGGGGCCTTCCGAGGTTGATAGCGACGCCGACCGCGAGCCCGAGGACCCAGCACCCGACCAGGAGAGAGACGATCTGCACTGCCGTGTCCGTCATCGCACGACCGTCCGGAACGCGGTGATGCCGGCGCCGATGGCCCAGCAGATCGCGACGACGCCGAGCAGCGCTCCGGCCACCCCGGCCGTCATCCGAAGAACTCTCGTGAGAGCCGGAAGCCGAGCGTGAACAGGCCCAGGCACGCCGCGGTCAGCAGCAGGTACAAGCCGTCCTGGGCCAACGCGTAGATGTTGTCGAGAGTCATCGGAGGGACCTCCGCAGCGACCACTCCATGAGCACGCCGACGGCCCTGCCGAGCGCCCAGCAGCAGACCGCCAGGCACGCCCCGCTCGCCATCCCGAACGCGACCGCCTCGTCGGTACTCACGAGCGCGCCGCCCAGACGAAAGCGCCGATCCACCCGACGCCGAGGGCCAGGATCACGAAACTACAGATGTATCCGAGCATGGGGAACGGCCAAGTTCTCCGACGCTGGCAGACCCCGCGCTAGGCGGGGACCGCCGCCGTCTGGCTCTGCGCGATGGTCGCCCACGCGGACACCATCGACGGGCTCACGAACCCCGCGAACTTCATCGACGTGCCGCGCCGGCCCTGCATGTCCCACTCGTTGTAGTCCACGAGCACCAGGACCCGCGTCCGCGGCTCGAACTCCACCGAGTCGAACTCGTTCGGCACCTTGACGACCAGTTCCTCGACCTCCGCGTCGTCCCGGAGGCCCGCGGTCTGCACCGTCAGGACGCGACCCTTGTCGATGACCTCACCCGTCTTCTGCCGCGTCACCTCGTCGCGCACCTCGAACAGATCGCGGTCCACATCGAGCACGAGCGCGTCGAGGATCACGAGCGGGTGCTGCTTGAAGTTCCGTTTGATCGCCACAGCGGGCTCCTTCGTCTAGGTGCCCCGAACAGCCAAGTCACGAGGCAATGTACTGAGAACTATGGATTACTTGACAAGGCCAGCGCAACCACCGGACCCAGCGAGTCCTACCCCCGTTCTAGGGCCAATTCTCGAGGACCCCTCACCGGCCCCTGACGGGCCCTCCCCGTTAACGGACCCCCGTCCGCGTGTCTCTGCCCAGCGTGGGCGTTGCACTCCGCTACGCGCCCGTCAAGGGCCCTACAGACGGCAGTGGGGGAGGGGTGCAGGAAGGAACTCCGTTCCTGTGCTCCACGAGTCCCAGCGTCGGGCCGTCCTCCGGAACCCTTGACAGCCGCTCCGCTCCGCGCACCGGGGCATGGGTGCAGCGATGCAGCCGCATCGCTGCGAACAGCGAAGGAGAGCAAGATCATGAACGACCACTACAGCCCCATCTACCCGGACATCCGGCACGCGCCGCGCCCCGCGCACCAGCCGAAGCCGTGCGGCATCTGCGGGGACCCCGACCACACCACCGCCTACCACCCGCTCCCGGAGGACCCGAGCCTCGCCATCGACACGGACTGCTGCCAGTGACCGGGCGCCGCGGTGACTACGCCACCGCCACCCCGGCCATGCAGCGCCCGGCCTACGAGGTCGGCGCGCCCGTCGAGCCCCGCATCCCCGTGCAGGGCGCCCAGCGCGGCATCGTGACCGCCCGACACGCCAACGGGCAGACCCACGCGTGGATGTACCGGGTCCGCTGGGCCGGCCCCTACGGGTGGGAGGACACCTACGCCGAGCTACAGCTGCGCCCAGCCGAGCAGGACGACCGCGGCTGCTACGTGATCGAGGTCCCGCTATGGTGAGCGCCGTCGAGCGGGGCGACTGGATCTACCTCGCGATCGCGCTCGCCCTCGTCGCCGTCACCGCCGCCATCAGATGGGCCGTGAGAACCGTTCTCAGTCGGCGCGATCGGCGTCGCTAAGCCACCAGCACCCAGGAGTCGCGCATGCCATCCAGGGTGTGCGGCTCGCCACGGTCCGCCGCGAGCAGCCGGGCGATATCCCGCGCCGTCGACGGGCCGTCGTTCACCGAGAGGAACCCGGTGCCCGTCGAGCGTCCGGCCAGGTAGGCGTGACGGCGCCGGACACGACGCTCCCGAACCTCGCCGGTTCGCTCGTTCACCCGATCCACGGTCACGACTCGCACATACGACCGGGACCGCGCTAGCTTGCGCAGGTGCCGCATCGCCACAACCACATCGCGGGGAATCTCATCCGCACCGGTCCAAGGGCCTCCTGACATAATACTGATTATCGGGTGACGCTCGCGCAACCTTCTGTTTTCGCCGAGCGGCCCGGAATCGACGTTCCACCGGTCACGAGGCGCCGATATTCGGCCGTTCGATGCCTCTGCCGGTTCGAACGGCGTCGACGAGCGGGCGACGAGCGCCTGAACGCCACTTCGCCGAGACCGGCCTGTCGCGCCGGATCGAGGCCTCGACCGTGGCCACCTGTCGCCTCGTCGATCGCACCGTGGCTGCTGACATAACGCAACTGCGCCCCTCGATCTACTTCGTGGTCGACGGGCAGCGGGTGGCGGGTGGCGGCGCCGGTGGATCAGCCGCGTCGCGCGAGGTAGCCCCGCACGGCGTCGGTGACCACCTGGTGATCGACGACGTCCGGCTCCCCGACATCGTGATCGTGCCGACGACCTCGCCGTCGACCCGGATCGGCACCGAGCCGCCGTGCGCCTTGAGCACCTCGTGATCGACGTCGGCCCGCTCGGCGAACGGTGTGCCGGCCTCCTCGTGCGTGCGGCGGACGCGCAGTGACGGTTCGCCGAAGCGCTCGGCCACGGCCGCCTTGCCGGCGAGCCACGGGTCGTTGCCCGGCCCCGTGCTGCGCAGCTTCGCCTGGAACACGACGTCGCCGCGCAGCACGATCCGCACCGCCAGGCTCCTGCCGGACATGCGGATGGCCTCCACGGCGGTGAGGCCGAGCTCCACGGCGTCATCGTTGTCGAACGACTCCACCGCGAGCCCGGTCGGGTCGATATCGGCGGCGGTGTACACGGGCAGATCGGTCATGAGGATCCCTTCAGGCGCCGGGTCGGCGGTCAGAACTGCGAGTAGAACCGGGGTGGAGACGTGGGCGCGAACACGGCGTCGAGCCGCTCCCCCGCGACGCCCGCGAGCGTGAGACGCGATGAGCGCTCGAGCTCGGTGGCCGTGACCGTGCCGAGAAGGAGCACGCCCAAGGTCGCCACGTCCATGGTCACATCGGGAGCGGCCGCCTCGACCCGACGGACCGACGCCGCTCCCCGCGCACGTCGACCTCGAAGAGCCCGGCGGCGTGTCCGAGATCGTCACGGATGTCCAGCACGATCGTCTCGGCGACCGCTCCGCGGTAGCGGCGGGATCCGAGCGCGGCGACGGGGTCGAGCACGCGCACCCAGAGGAGTCGTGCACCCCGGTCACGGCCGCCGTGCGGGGGTCGACGACCGCGTGCCGGATCGGCTCGTCGAGCACCGCGCCGTCGAACGTGAGGGTGTCGACGAGGTCCGTGTTGCCGAGCAGGGCCCAGAGCCCGAGGTAGGCGTCGGGTGTCAGGGCGATGAGGTCGAGGATCTCGAGGGAGTGCGCCCACGCTGTGCTGGGCCGGTAGAACGCGAACCCGTCGACCTCACCGTTCTCGCCGAGGTGCACTGCGGCGCGGACCAGCGCCGACAGCCGATCGCCGGTCGGCTCGAACAGGACGTCACCGAGGAACTCGGCGCGCCGGCTCACCGAGCCGAACGAGCGTGTGGAAGCGCTCGAAGACGGTCGGTGCGCGATCCATCAGCCAGTGGGGATCCACCTCGTGCACCGACCCCCTGCCGGAGGCTCGAAGCCGAAGACCGGAGCGGACGTCGAGGCGCAGCGGACCGCGCCAGACCGCCGCGCCGAAGCCGAACCGTTCGTAGATCCCGCCCTCGCTCGCGGTGAGGATCGACAGCGGCACGCCCGCGTCGGCGGAGGACCGCAACGACTGCTCCATCATTCGTCGCAGCAGTCCCTGACGGCGGTGGGTCGGCCTCACCCCGACGGAGGCGATGAGGATGCCGTCACCGGCGCCCCGCCGAGATTCAGAGTGCCGGGAACCGCCGCGAACGTGCCCACGGGCGCGATCCGCCCGTCCACGCCCGGTGCGTCCTCGTAGGCGCCGGTGAGCATCGCGCCGTCCGCGACCGCCGAGTCGACCAGCCAGCTCAACCGCGTCTCATCGGGATCGGCGCCGTGGTACATCTGCGGAACGGCGCGCGCCCACGTGCGGGTGCGCTCGTCGTCAGCCGCCGTGAAGTGCTCGAGCCGGGTCACGGATTCCCTTTCGGTGGGGTGTTGGCGCGCACGAGGTCCGGCAGCTCGGTCGGCTCGGTCTCGTGGGCGGAGGCGGCTTCGGCCTCCAGCTCGGTGGCACTCATCCAGCGCCAGTCGACCATGTCGCGGAGCTCCTCGTCGGTCCATCCGTCGCGCTGCGGCTCGAACGACGCCGGAACACGCACGGCGTACCAGGCCCAGTGCCCGCGGTCGTACACGTGCCAGCGCTGGTCGGGATCGAAGTCGGTGTCGAGGAAGGGCGCCGGGACGCCGTCCAGCTCCAGCCCGGTCTCCTCGCGCACTTCGCGAATCGCCGCGGTGTCGTGGTCCTCCCCGGATCCACGCCGCCGCCCGGCGTGATCCAGCGCGGCGGGATGCTGCGGTCCTTGCCGTAGTGCAGGAACATCAACACCCGATCGTCGGGGTCGAACAGCAGCACCCGGGAGGTGGCGCGGAAGGTCACGGGCTCTGGAAACCGCTCACGTCGCCGACCAGCCGGGTGTGATCATCCGGAATCGGGTCCACGGCCGCCCTCGCGACCTCGGCGGCGAACTCGGCGACCGAGTACAGGCGTCCGGCCTCCTCGCGCCGCGACTCGAGCGCACCGGGCTGGGCGCGCTCGAGGAGGGTCGCCGTGATGGTGCCCTCGATCATGTCGCCCGAGACGACGACGAAGGAGATGCCGCGCTCGTCGAGCTCGCCGAGGCGCGCGCGAAGCGCGTCCTCGCCGGCGCGTTTGCTGCGAGCCACCGGCTCGTAGAGGTCCATCGTGGCGGTCGTCTCGATGAAGTGCGCCTGGTGGCTGGTCACGAACACCACGCGCGACCCCGACGGCATCAGCGGCAGCGCCTTCTCGAGCACGTCGACCTGGGCGTCACGGTTGAGCCGGAGCGCATAGTCCTCGGCCATCCCGCCTTCCATGCCGCCGGAGGCATTCAAGACGAGCAGGTCGAGACCATCCCATTCCGCCTTGATCATGGCGAACATCGCGGCGACCGAGTCGGGAGCGGTGAGGTCGGCGCCGACGGCGATGGCCTCTCCCCGGCCTCCTCGATTCCGGCGACGACCTTCAGGGCACGCGCCTCCTTGTTGCGGAAGTTGATGGCGACCCGGGCGCCGGCGTCGGCCAGGTAGCGGGCCGTATCGGCGCCGATCCCCCGGCTGGAGCCCGTGACCAGGGCGCGGATGCCGGACAGCGTGCCGGCCGCGAGCGGAGCCTCATCGTTCACGGGATCCGACCCTACCCAACCCCTCCGCCCGCCGGGCCGGGTGGTACTTTCGAATCATGCCCAGTGACGTGATCTCGAGCTGGGCGTGGGTGGTGTGGCTGGCCCTCATCCTCATCTTCCTGATCGTCGAGGTGCTCAGCCTCGACTTCACCTTCCTCATGCTGGCCATCGGCAGCGCGGGCGGCCTCGTCGCCGGCCTCCTGGGGGCCCAGTGGTGGGTCGACATCATCGTCGCCGGCGTGCTGGCGCTTCTGCTGCTGCTCGTGGTGCGCCCGCCCTTGCTGCACCGATTGCGCCGCGGCGGCGATCCGGCGCGCACGAACGTGGAGGCCCTGCTGGGCCTGACCGGCACCGTCGTCGTCGCCTTCGCCGACGGCCGCGGTCAGGTGAAGCTCGCCAACGGCGAGACCTGGACCTCCCGGCTCGGCAACGCGGGGCCGGCATCCGATCGCCTGATCGAGGGCGAGCAGGTCGTCGTCACGGCGATCGACGGGGCGACCGCCGTGGTCGCGCCGGCCGAGCGGCATCGAAACGAACCCTCAGAAGGAGCCAGCGCCTCATGACCGACGGTCAGATCTTCGGCGACGTGATCCTCATCATCGTGATCGTCATCGTGGCGATCTTCGTGTTGACGGTCCTGTTCCGGTCCATCCGCATCATCCCGCAGGCGTACGCCGGCATCGTGGAGCGGCTGGGCCGCTACCACAAGACCCTCATGCCGGGCCTGAACCTCCTGGTGCCCTTCGTCGACCGGCTCCGCCCGCTCGTCGACCTGCGCGAGCAGGTGGTGAGCTTCCCGCCGCAGCCGGTCATCACCGAGGACAACCTGGTCGTCTCGATCGACACGGTCGTCTACTTCCAGGTGACGGATGCCCGGGCCGCGACCTACGAGATCGCCAACTACCTCGGTGCGGTCGAGCAGCTCACCACGACGACCCTGCGCAACGTGGTCGGCGGCCTCAACCTCGAGGAGGCGCTGACCTCCCGTGACAACATCAACGGCCAGCTGCGCATCGTGCTCGACGAGGCCACCGGCAAGTGGGGCATCCGGGTGAGCCGTGTCGAGCTCAAGGCGATCGACCCGCCCGCCTCCATCCAGGACTCGATGGAGAAGCAGATGCGCGCCGAGCGCGACCGCCGCGCCGTGATCCTCACGGCCGAGGGCACGAAGCAGTCGCAGATCCTCGAGGCGGAGGGGCACCGGCAGGCCGCGATCCTCCAGGCGGAGGGCGACGCCAAGGCCGCGGTGCTGCGCGCCGAGGGCGAGGCGAAGGCCATCGAGACCGTGTTCGGCGCGATCCACGCAGGCGATCCCGACAGCAAGCTGCTCTCGTACCAGTACCTGCAGACGCTGCCGAAGCTCGCCGAGGGGGCGTCGAACAAGCTCTGGATCATCCCGAGCGAACTGACCGAGGCCCTGCAGAACATCGGAGCGGGCTTCTTCGCGCCGCGCGACCCGGATGCCCCGAGAGGGTCGGGTGCGCCCAAGAAGGAGTAGCGCGGCCCCCGGCCCCGATGCGGACTGGTTCTCCCCGCTCCCCGCGGGTGCTCGCCCACCGCGGGCTCGCCCTCGAGGCTCCCGAGAACACGATGCTCGCCTTTGTGAAGGCGCTCGCAACCGGCGTCGCCTACGTGGAGACCGATGTGCATGCGTCGGCGGACGGCGTCGCCATCGTCAGCCACGACCCCGATCTGCGCCGGGTCGCCGGCCGGAACATGAGGATCGATCAGCTGACCGCGGCCGAGCTCGCACGGATCGACCTCGGGTCCGGGCAGACCTATCCGACCCTGACCGAGGTGCTCGACGCGTTCCCCGACGCGCGGTTCAACATCGACATCAAGCACGCGGCCGCGAGCGAGCCGGCGGCGCGCGCCATCGCCGCAGCGCGAGCCCAGCACCGGGTGCTCGTCGGGTCGTTCGACGGCCGGCGGCGTCGGAGCACCGTGCGGCGGCTCGACGGCGTGGCCACCTCGGCCTCGTCGCTCGCGGTGCTCGCGACGGTGGTCGGGGCCAAGCTCGGCATCCGGATGCTGGTGCGACGGGCCCTGCGCGACGTCGATGCCGTACAGCTCCCGCTCCGGGTGCTGCGCATACGCGCGACGACCCCCGCGTCATCCGGGCCGTTCACGAGCTCGGCATCGAGATGCACGTCTGGACCATCAACGACCCCGCGATGATGAGGCGACTGCTGGACCGCGGGGTGGACGGCATCATCACCGACCGATGCGACCTCGCGATGGATGCGGTGCGCCGGCGCGCGGCACCCTGATCCGTTCACTGCGAGGTCGGCGGGTTCCGCTGTGAAAGCTCTGAAAAGGGCCCTCCCCGGGCATGAACGCGACCACCCTCGGGTTGTATATGAGTCGCGTCCCACCGGGCGCGAGCACCACAGCGTCAGGAGGCCACACGATGGCAGATCGCAGCCTGCGCGGGATGCGACTCGGCTCACAGAGCATGCAGAGCGAAGAGGGCGTCGAGTTCTCACCCCGCAAGAAGGTCACGTACCGCACCGAGGACGGCTCGACCTTCGAGGTCGTCTTCGCCGCCGAGGCGGACGTCCCGGAGACCTGGGCCTCGCCCCGGAGCGGACAGGAGGGACGCCTCGTCGATGACGAGGGCGAACTCGTCGAGTCGGAGCCGGTCGAAGCCAAGCCGGTCCGCACCCACTGGGACATGCTGCTCGAGCGCCGCAGCCGTGCCGAGCTCGAGGAACTGCTGCAGGAGCGCCTCCAGTACCTCCGGGCACGCCGCGGCCAGGAGAAGGCCGGGAGCAAGAAGAGCGCCTAGCTCTTCCGCCTCCGGCCGAAGCGGACCGTGAAGCCGGCGACCAGCGCGCCGACGCCGAGCCCGCACACGAGCCACTCGATCTGACGCCCGCCGAGCACGGCGGGCGTCATCGTCGTGGCCAGGGGCACGTCGTCGATCATCACGCCGGGCGTGTAGGTCGCGAGCCGGTCGTGCTCGGTGCCGTCCGGGTAGACGATCGCGCTCGTACCGACGGTCGAGATGTTGACCACCGAGCGGCCGAGTTCGCGCGCCCGGATCCGGGCGATCGCCAGTTGCTGCACGCTCTCGTCGGTGAACTGCCCGAAGTCGGCGTTGTTGGTCTGCGCGAAGACCAGCTGACCGCCCTCCCGGACACCGTCGGTCATGATCTGGTCGTCGACGATGTCGAAGCAGATCGCGATCGAGGCGACGGCTTTGCCGACGTCCATGACGTCGTCGGTGGTTCCCGGCGTGTACTCGCGCTGGATGAGATCGATGAGGCTCGGCACGATCGCGTGGAAGAACGGCCGGGCCGGCACGTACTCGCCGAACGGCACCGGATGCTTCTTGTCGTAGTGGTCGGTCTCTCCGCCCCGCGCCGGCTGCCAGACCATCGACGTGTTGTAGTACCGGGTCACCCCGTGCGACGTGCGCGCGGTGATCGCCCCGCCCACGAGCGGCGCACCGGCGCGCTGGGCCACCTCGTCCCACAGCGCCGCGGCGTCGGGGTCTTCCAGCGGATCCAGGTCGGACGCCCCCTCGGGCCACACCACGACATCCACGTGCCGGCCGTAGACGGGCTGCGTCTTCTGGATCTGCCGCAGCAGGTTGTCGCCGACGCGCGCGGGCGGGTCGAAGTAGCCCGCCTTCGTGTCGCCCTGCACGGCGCCGACGCGGAGCGTCCCGTGGGTCGGAACGGGGAACGCCGGGATCACCACCATCAACGCGGCGATCGCGGTCACGAGAGCGGCGCGCGCGGCCCCACCGCCACCGGCTCCCGCCACGGACCGCGCCTGCGCCACCCCTCCTGGATGGCGGCCAGCGCGACCGCGCACAGGAACACCATGACGAAGCTCACGCCCGAGACGCCCAGCCACGGGAAGAGGTCGGAGATCGCGCTGTCGGACTGCGAGAGCGCGACCCGGCCCCACGCGAAGCCGCCCCACGGCCAGACGCTCGCCACGGCCTCCCGGAGCGTCCAGAGCCCGGCGACGACCGCGGGGAGGAACAGCAGGCGCGAGACCGCGGTCGGGAACGCCGGTGGCACCCAGCGGTAGGCGAGCGTGATCAGCATCCCCGGCGCCGCACCATGCGCCCATGAACACCGACAGGGCCGCCCACGGAAGCGGCCCGAGGAACGTGGTCGCCCAGAAGACCTGCCAGCCGAAGAACACCGTGCCGAACACGAAGCCCACCAGGAACGCCGACCCGAGCCGGCGGCCCTGCTGGATCAGCAGCGCGAGCCCGATGCCGAGGAACGCGAGCGGCCAGACGTCGATGTCGGGGAACGCGCCGTCGAGGATGAAGCCGGCGCATACGGCGACCAGGAGCGCCCATCCGAGCGGCAGAGCGGGGCGGGCACGCACCGGCTCAGCATAGGTGGCCAATTACTGGACCGCGCTGTAGGCCACGATCCCGCGCCGGATGGCGTCGATCGCCACGCGCGCGGTGCGGCCGAGCGGGCCGTCCGCCACGATCGAGATCTGGTCGAGCAGATCGATGGCCTGCTTCATCCAGCGCACGAAGTCCCCGGCGGCCAGGTCGGCATCCCGCAGCACGGAGTCCAGCTGCGCTCCCTGCGCCCAGCGCTGGGTCGCGAGGGCGATTCCGGTCGAGGGCGGGTCGCTGTCCGGCAATCGGTGCTCGGTCTCCAGCTCGCTCAGCCGCTCCCAGATCGCCTCGGTCGCCTCGAGCGCGGCTCGGAAGGCGCCGCGGGGCAGCCCGTGCTCCCCCACCTCCTCGCGCTCACGACGGGGCTCGAAGACGAGACAGCTCGCGAGCGCCGCGAGCCCGGCCGCATCGAGGCCGTCCCACACGCCGGATCGCAGACACTCGGCGACGAGCAGGTCGCGCTCGCCGTAGATCCGGCGCAGCGCCGTTCCCGGTCCCGCGACGCCGAGCCGGCCGTGCTGGTCGCGCTCGAGGTAGCCGAGCTCGAGCAGCACGTCGCTCACCCGGTCGAAGACCTGGGCGACGGCGCCCGTGCGCCCGCGGATCTGCGTCGCCAGCTGGTCGTGCTCGCGCTTGAGACGCCACCAGCGCTCGGCCCAGCGGGCGTGCGCCTCGCGGTCGTTGCAGGCGTGACAGGGATGCTGTTTCATCCGGCGCCGGAGCTCGGCGATCCGGCGCTGTCGCTTGTCGCGCTCGCTCCGCGACTCGTTGCCGAGCTCGCCGCGGCGTCCTCGGCCCGCGCGTTCTTGCGCTCGAGGTCGGTCAGCTCGCGGCGGAGCGTCGCGTACTCGGCGAAGTCGCCGAGGTGGCATCGCATCGCCTCCGCGTACGCCTCGAGCGACTTCTCCTGCTCGCGCAGCCGGCGCGCGAGGTCGACGACGGCGCGGTCGGCCTGGAACTGCGCGAACGAGCTCTCCAGGATCTCGCGGGTGCGCTCCCGGCCGAACTGCTCGATGAGGTTGACGGCCATGTTGTACGTGGGCCGGAAGCTCGACACGAGCGGATAGCTGCGGCGGGAGGCAAGCGACGCGACGGCCGCGGGGTCGAGGCCGCCGATCCACTGGATGACCGCGTGCCCCTCGACGTCGATGCCGCGCCGACCGGCCCGGCCGGTCAGCTGGGTGTACTCCCCCGGCGTGATCGGCACCCGCGCCTCGCCGTTGAACTTCTCGAGCTTCTCGAGCACGACGGTGCGGGCCGGCATGTTGACGCCGAGCGCGAGCGTCTCGGTCGCGAAGACGACCTTGAGGAGCTTGCGCTGGAACAGCTCCTCGATGATCTCCTTGAACGCCGGCAGCAGCCCGGCGTGGTGCGCGGCGACCCCCGCTCGAGCCCGTCCAGCCAATCCCAGTACCCGAGTACGCCGAGATCGGCGTCCGGGATCGCACGGCAGCGCTCCTCGACGAGGTCGCGGATCTCGTCGCGCTCCCACTTCTCGGTCAGCCGCAGGTCGGAGCGCATGATCTGCTGCACGGCGGCGTCGCAGCCGGCTCGGCTGAAGACGAAGAAGATCGCGGGCAGCAGGTGCCGCGACTCGAGCAGCCGCACCACATCCGGGCGATCCATGCGGTCGCCGGCGTTCCATCCCCCGCCGAGGCCCCCTGCCGCTGCCCCTCCGAGCCGAGGCCGCCCTGCCCCTTGCGATGGTGGCGGCCCGGGTGCTGGCCCCGGTAGGTGCCGGCCGGCCGCCCACCGGCGGAGGCGAGACGCGCGAGCTCGGGATTGACGCGGTTGGCCGCGATCGCGCCGGAGTCGTCGAAGAGGTCCATGAGCTTCGAGCGCACGAGCACGTGCTGCTCCAGCGGCACCGGGCGGTCCTCCGAGACGACGACGTCGGTGTCGCCGCGCACGGCCTGCAGCCAGTCACCGAACTCCTCCGCGTTCGACACCGTGGCGCTCAGCGACACGAGCCGCACCTCGCGCGGGAGGTGGATGATGACCTCCTCCCACACCGCTCCCCGGAACCGGTCGGCGAGGTAGTGCACCTCGTCCATGACCACGTAGGCCAGGTCCTTCAACAGGGGCGAGTCGGCGTAGAGCATGTTGCGCAGCACCTCGGTCGTCATGACGACGACGCGGGCGGAGCTGTTGACGTTGGTGTCGCCGGTGAGCAGGCCGATGCGCTCGGCGCCGTGCTCGGCCGCGAGCTCCGAGTACTTCTGATTGCTGAGCGCCTTGATCGGCGTCGTGTAGAACACCTTCGCCCGCGGGTCGGCCAGCGCCAGATGCACCGCGAACTCGGCGACGATCGTCTTGCCGGCTCCGGTCGGTGCCGCCACGAGCACCCCGCGCCCCGCCTCGAGGGCCCGGCAGGCCTCGAGCTGGAAGGGGTCGAGGTCGAAGTCCTGCCGCTCCCGGAACAGCTGCAGTTCGGGCGCCGCGCGACGCGCTCGTGCAGCCGCGTACCGCTCCGCGGGCGAGAGGGTGCTCACCCCTCATTCTCGTTCAGTCGGGCCTCGTTCAGGCCGGCGTCGCGTCCACCGAAGCGGAGGAGGCGAGCTCCTCGGCGGCCTTGCGCCGGTCGACCTGGCGGTCGTGCAGCAGCGAGATCCCGATCGCGACGAAGTACAGCACCGTCATCGGCAGGGCGAGCAGCATCATCGAGCTGATGTCGGCCGCCGGCGTGGCGATCGCGGTGAACACGACGATCGCGAGCACGGCCCAGCGCCATCCCTTGAGGATCGCCTTGCCGCGCAACACCCCCACGAAGTTGAGCAGCACGAGGAACACCGGCAGCTCGAACGCGAAACCGACGACGAGCACCAGCTTCAAGACGAAGTCGAGGTAGTACTTGGCGTCGTAGAAGCTGGCCGACCCGGCCGGGACGAAGCTCGACATGAGCTCGATCATGTGGGGGAACACGATCCAGCCGACCGCGCAGCCGATCAGGAACAGCGGGATCGCCGTCCCGATGAACGCGAGGACGTAGCGCTTCTCACGCCGGGACAGGGCCGGCACCAGGAACGCGAAGATCTGGTACAGCCACACCGGGCTCGAGACGACGATGCCGATGGTGAACGCGATCTGCACCCGAAGGTCGAACGCGCCCGTGATGTTGGTGAAGTTGATGATCGCCTGGTGCGATTTGGCGATGTGCTGGATCGGCGACTCCAGTTGCGGCCAGACCAGGTCGTAGAGGAACCATCCTCCACCGGTTCCGACGACCACCGCGCCCGCGGCCCAGAACACCCGTCGCCTGAGCTCGACGAGGTGCTGGCCCAGGGACATGCGGCCCTCAGGATTGGACCGCCGCCGCGTGCGGACGGCCACGACCGCCTACTTCGCGGAGGTGCCGTCGGCGGGCGTCGTCGCCTCCGACGTGGTGGTGGTGCTGGCCGACGCGTCGTCGGCCTTCGCTTCGGCAGCCTTCTCGTCCTTCGCGTCCTTGACCTCGGTGCGGAAGATCTTGGCCGACTGGCCGAGGCTGCGGGCGAGAGCCGGCAGGCGGGTGGCGCCGAACAAGAGGATGACGACCGCGAGGATGATCCACGGAGCCGGACCCTCGAAGAGACCACGAAGCATGAGCGAGTTCCTGTTCTTCTGCGCTGAAGTGTCAGTGTAAGCCAGGCTACCTGGATTCACCCGACCGAAGACGGCGATACGAAATTATCGCATCTCTTTCCGATAACGGTCGACGCCGGAGCGGGCCCAGTCGGCGACCGCCTCCCGCGCGCTCGGCGGGGCGACCACCGTCATGACGCCGGACATCCGCGTCGCGAGTCGCTTGAGGCCGTGGTAGTGGGACACCCGGAGCGTCGTGCGGATGCGTCCGTCGTGCTCCGTCGACGTCGCGCCGTCGGGGATGAAGTCCGCGATCAGGGGCATCGCGGAGGACGCGATGTCGATCGTCACCTCGAGATCCTGCGGCGACGGCTCGAACAGGCGATCCGGCAGGCGCACCTCGCTCGCGCGGTGCTCGATCGGGAGGTCGGTGATGACCGCGTCGGAGATCCGGTCGAGCCGGAAGGTGCGCACGGCCTCCCGCAGGTGGCACCAGCCGCGCAGATACCAGTCGTCGTCGAAGGACTCGACCCGCAGCGGGTCGACGTGGCGGCGCTCCTTCTCCCCCGACGCGTTGAGGTAGACCAGATCGAGCTGCACGCCGCTCGCGACCGCCTGCCGGATGAGCGCCAGGGTGGATGCGATGGCCGGATCGGCCTCCACCCCACCTGGGCGGGTGCGGCGGAGGCACCCGCGCTGAGCTTGCCCGTCAGACCCGCGAGCGTCGCGCTGCCGGCGTTCTCGGGCAGCGATGCGAGGTACTGCAGACCCGCGATGAGGGCGGCCGCCTCGCGCGCCGAGAACCGCGGTGCATCGTCGATCGCCACGAGGTGGGTGAGTTGGATCTCGTCGTGCTCCTCGAAGGCGTCCCAGTCGATGTCGAACAGATCCTCGTGCTGATAGGCGTCGGTCTCGCCGGGGATGCCGCTCACCGCGATCAGGCGCACCGCCTCCCGGATCTGCTCCGGCTGCATGCCGAAGTGGTCCGCGGTCTCGGCCACCGTGGCGCCGTCGTGGTCCATGAGCCACGGCACGAGCGACAGCAGGAACGCGAGCTTGTCGCGAGCCTGCAGCGGTTGCGCACGCTCAGCCACGCGCCGCCTCCTCCAGACGTTCCACGACCGCCGCGCGCAGGTCGGCGGGCTCGATGACGAGCACCTCCGGCCCGAACCCGGCGAGCTCGTCGGCGAGGATCGCCATGTCGACGTAGTGCACCCGCAGCCGCTCCGTGCCGGCAGCGCCCGGGCCGAGCTGCTCCGTGTCGCGGCGGTTGGTCAGACGGGTCGCCGCGTCGGTGTCGCAGGTGACCTCGACCTCGGCGACGCCGCGATGCCAGACCTCCTCCAGGCCCGCGACCGCCTCGGCGGTGTGGTCGCCGGGTCGCGCGGGGGCGGGCTTGCCGGTCGCGACGGGGCCGACGATCCGGCGCAGCAGGAACATCTTGCGCGCGCCCGCGGTCGAGCCGCCGTCGACGTACTCCTCCGCCGAGAGGTGCCATCGCCCCTGGTACTGCACGAGGGCGAGCGGGATCACCTCGCGCTCCCGCGCGGCCTGATCCCCCGGCTTGAGGTACGGGAAGCGCACCACGAGGTGCTTCTCGAGCGCCGCGTCGAGCGGCTCGAACGCCGCATCGCGCAGCCGCACGCGTGGCGCGTAGCCGATCGTGGGCTCGGCGACGTCGACGCCGAGCGAGCGGAGCTTCAGCAGCGCCCGCCGCGACTCCCCCGACAGCGAGCCCTCGCGCCACACGCGCGCCGCGAGGTCGAGCAGCGTCATCTCCTCCGGCGTGAAGCGGATGTCGCTCGGGAGCTGGTACGCCCCACGCGGGATGCGGTAGCGCAGCGTCTGGTTGTTGCCGGCATCCCCGGGCGAGTCGACGGTCTCGAGCGGCACGCCGAGATCCCGGATGTCATCCTTGTCGCGCTCGAACTGGCGCTCGAGATTGGCGTTGTCGCCCCCGGCGTCGAAGCGCTGGCGGTAACCCTGCACGGTCGACAGGATCTCGTTCTTGGTCAGCCCGTTCTCCGTGGCGAGCAGGGCGAGAACGAGGCTGAAGAGACGCTCCTCCACCGGCACGCGGGCGGTGGCGTTGGACATGCTGATGATCCTACGGACCGCGAGCACCTCCGTTAGGTGCGCGTCGTGCCCGGCGACGCATCCAGCCGGATCAGCGCGAGACCGGATTCGGGATCGACCTTCTTGCGGAGGGGTTCCGGGGTCTGCGTCAGGATGATCTCGCAGGTGGGCCGCACGTGGGCCTCCTGCACGTGACCGCCGAGCACCCGCCCGTCGGCGAGCGCGACGGCGGCGTGCGCGTGCAGCTGCGGCTCGCCGTCCTTCTCGGCGAGGTCGCCGATGAGCGAGACCAGCTCGACCTGCTCGTTCAGATCGACCGACGTGCGGTACTCCTTGGCCTCCCAGTCGAAGTAGGCGAGCCGTACCGACGAGAACGCACCGATCGCGCGGATCGAGGCGCCGAGGATCCGGTGCTCACGGGCGAACCCGGTCAAGGATCCGACGAGCTCCTCGCCCGTGTCCAGCACGATCACCCAGCCCGTGCCCGGAGTGCCCGATCGATCGACGCGCATCCGCCCTCACCGCCGTCACCGTCGCGGCCGCGATCGCGACCCGACTTCAGGCGTACCCGCGGATCCCGGCGGTGCGGCGCTCTCGAAGGATCCGCCCAGCCTCGGTGCCGAGCGGCGGGGTCTAGGAGCGGACGCCGAGGATGTCGATGACGAAGATGACGGTGTCCTTCGCCGAGGCGCCCTGCGGCGGGTTGGCGCCGTAGCCGTCCTTCGGCGGCAGCACGACGAGCAGCTGCGAACCCGCCTTCTGACCGACGATCGCGTCGATCGCCTGGGCGGGCAGGACGCCGTTGCCCTTGCTGAGCACGACGTCCCTCGCGATACCGGCCGACCACGTGTCGAGCGAGTCGATCACGGCCGGCTTGTCGCCGTTGGCGTCCGGCCAGGTCCACGCCGTGTAATGCAGAACGGCCTTCTGGCCCTTCTTCAGCACAGCGCCGCCTCCGGCCTTCACGACCTCGGAGCGTGCGTTCTTGGGCTTGTCGAGCTCCTGCAGCACGATGCCGGGCTGGCCGTCGACCGCCGTGATGACGCTCGGCATGCCGTCCTGCGGCAGCTGGTTCGCGCCGTCGGCCTTACCCGGGTAGACGTGCACGACATCGATCACCGCGACGATCGGCTCGGAGGCGGGGAGACCGGAGACCGCGTTCAGGCGCTTGCCGTTCGAGGTCAGCGCGATCCGGGATCCGGCCTGCGCGCACACGAGGGCCGTGGCGAGTGAGGACCTGCCGAGCCCGGCCTGACCGGGCAGCCCCTTGCCGGCCACGGCGCGCAGCGACCCGTCGTACGCGGTCGCGGCGATGGGCCGGCCGGTGGTGCCGTCGTAGATCGTCGCGTCGAGATCGATCTGCGCGCCCTTGGCCGCGACCAGGCCGTGACCGGCCTTCAGCACCGTCACCTGGTCGCTCTTCTTCACCACGATCGGCGTGGGGAATGTCGCCTTCGGGCTCTTGCCGACGACTCCCGTGGCCTTCACGATGCTCGAGGCGTCGCCGCTCGGCAGCTCGGGAACGCAGCCGCCGGGCTGATTGCCGGGCCCACGGCCGGCCGGAGCGCATCCCGCCAGGACGCCCGCGAGGAGGGCGGCGGCGGCCACGGCGGTGATGATCGCGGTCGTACGGCGCACGGGTCCTTCTTCCAAGCGTCGGGAGGGATGCCCGCCGATCCGCGCGAACGCAGACGGGCCCGAAACACTCTACCGGCCGTCGCCGGTCGCTCCGTGCGAACGCGCCTGCCCGGCGAGGCGCTGCGCCTCGCGAGCGACCTTGCGCAGGCGCTTGTCGCTCTTGACGTGCTCGCCGAGCGCCCCGGGCGTCCAGGCCTCGACGTCCTCGTCGCCGTACTCGGTCTTCGACGCCCGACGCGCCGGCGGGGTCAGCACGGCGCCCGGCGCGAGCCGGCGCGCGGTCAGCAGGAACCCGGTGTGACCGACCATGCGGTGATCGGGGCGCACCGCGAGGCCCTCGACGTGCCAGCCGCGCACGAGCGTCTCGGTCGGGTCGGGTTCCGTGTAGGACCCGGTGGCCCGGATCGCCTCCGCGACCCGCGAGAGCTGCGTCACGGTCGCGACGTAGCAGAGCAGCACTCCCCCGGGTGCGAGCGCTTCGGTGACCACGTCCAGGCATTCCCACGGCGCGAGCATGTCGAGCACGACGCGGTCGACCGATGCCGGCGTCGCGACGTCGGGCAGCCGCTCGGCGAGATCGCCCAGTTCCACGCTCCAGTTCGGCGGCACGCTCCCGGTGAAGGCCGCGACGTTCCCGCGCGCGACGTCGGCGAACTCCTCGCGACGCTCGAACGAGACGAGCCGCCCTCGGGGCCGATCGCACGCAGCAGCCAGAGCGAGAGCGCGCCGGAGCCGACCCCGGCCTCCACGACCACCGCACCGGGGAACACGTCGGCCTGCGCGAGGATCTGCGCCGCGTCCTTCGGGTAGACGATCGCGGCGCCGCGCGGCATCGACATGACGAAGTCGGCGAGCAGCGGGCGCAGCGCGAGGTACCTGTCGCCGTTGCTCGCGGTGACGACGCTGCCCTCGGGTTCACCGATGATCGCGTCGTGGTCGAGAGCGCCGCGGTGGGTGTGGAACTGCTTGCCGGCCTCGAGCGTGATCGTATGCAGCCGGGCTCGCGGGCCGGTGAGCTGCACGCGGTCGCCGGCGGCGAACGGTCCCCGGCTCATGCGGCCCTCCGACGGGCGTGCAGGGCGGCGAGGTCGGCCACGCCGCGCCCCTCGAGAGTCGGCCAGAGGGTGTACGCCGCCGACGCGGGCAGCTCGAGGTGCGAGGGCACGGCGATCGTGCTCGCTCCCGAGGCGACGGCGGCGGCGACGCCGACCTCGGAGTCCTCGATCGCGACGCAATCCCCCGCCTCGACGCCCAGACGCGACGCGGCCGTGAGGTAGGCCTCCGGATCGGGCTTGCCGTGCTCGACCTGGTCGCCCGCGACGACCACATCGAATGCGGCTCCGGCGACCTCCGAGATCGCGTCCGCCATCCTCCGCAGCGACATCGTGACGAGCGCGGTCGGGATGCCGGCATCCCGCACGTCGCGCAGGAGCGCCTGGGCGCCCGGCCGCCACGGCACGGTGTCGCGCAGCTGCTCGAGCACCCGGTCGGTGAGCAGGTCGACGATCTCACGGGCCTCGAGGTCGACGCCGCGCGACTTCAGCACGAGCGCGGACACCTCGAGCGCGTTCCCGACCAGGGTCAGCGCGTCGTCGTGGGTCCAGGTGCCCCCCACGCCTCCACCAGCTCCGTCTCGGCCCGCATCCAGTAGGGCTCGGTGTCGACGAGCGTGCCGTCCATGTCGAACAGGACGGCCGCCGGGAGCGCGGGCTGCGAGGTCACCCGGAGAGTCTAGGGAGCGGGCGGCCTCCGTTCCCGGCGCCTACAGTGGACTGATGGCCGAGGCAGCGGGATTCGGGACCGGCTCGACCCTCGTCGTCGCCTTCGAGGGGTGGAACGACGCGGGCGACGCGGCGTCCAACGCCGCCCGCATGGTGCGCGATCAGCTGGAGCTGGTGGCGATCAGCGACCTCGAGCCCGAGGACTACTTCGACTACCAGTTCAACCGCCCGACGAGCGTGCTCGACGAGGACGGCAACCGCACGCTCGAATGGCCGGGCGTCACCCTGTACGGGCCGGTGGACGGCGGGACCGGCATCCACGTGCTGCTCGGCACCGAGCCCTCGCGGGGCTGGCGGACCTTCGCCGGCGAGCTCGTCGACGCGTTCCTGGCCGCCGACATCACGGGGATCGTGTTCCTGGGCGCCATGCTCGCCGACGTGCCGCACACGCGGCCCATCTCGGTCTTCGCCTCCAGCGAGAGCGGCGAGCTGCGCGACCGGTTCGAGCTCGAGAAGTCCACGTACGAGGGACCGGTCGGCATCCTCTCCGTGCTGGGCGATGCGGCCCAGAAGGCGGGCATCCCGTCGCTGTCGATCTGGGCGTCGGTGCCGCACTACGTGCACAACGCCCCGTCGCCCAAGGCGACCCTGGCGCTCATCGAGCGGCTCGAGGAGTTCGTCGAGCTCGAGGTGGATCGCGGCACGCTCATCGAGGAGTCGACGGCCTGGGAGGACGGCATCAACGCCCTCGCGAGCGACGACGACGACATGGCGGCCTACATCACCCAGCTCGAGCAGGCCCGCGACACCGTCGACGCCCCGGAGGCGAGCGGCGACGCGATCGCCGAGGAGTTCGAGCGCTACCTGCGCCGCCGCGACGGTCGCGCGGGCGACGGGAACACGGGCCCTCGTCGCTGACGCATCAGTGCATCGCGATGTCGAGCAGGATGATCGCGAGCCCCAGCAATGCCGTCACGACTCCCCCGAGGATGCGCAGCGGCACGGGTCGGCGGCGTTCCGACAGCGACTGGTAGCCGAGCACGCCGAGCACGAGCACGTTGACCACGAGCGCCCAGTCGGCGGCGTCGGGCAGCACGCCGGCCGCGCCGAGCAGCACGACGACCGTCGCCGGGATGGCGCTCCACAGCATCCCGTTGGAGTGGGCGAGGGCGTGGCGGAAGGAGACGCCCAGACGCCGATCCTCCCCGACCGCATCCCGTGCCCGGCGATCGTGCGCGCGTAGACGTGGGCGATCCAGAACACGATGAGCGTCGTGACCGACCACTCCAGCACCTGCAGGAAGTCGACCGAGGCCGGGGTCAGAAGGGCGAGGTCTCCTGCACGTTCGGCTGATCGCCCGGAACACCGTCGCCGGCGTGTTCGTATGCCGCACTCACGGCGATCAGGGCGGCGTACAGGATCGTGCCGTAGACCGCGTCGGCGGTGACGACGCGGTCGCGGAGACGCGAGAGCCTGCTCATTGCGCCGGCAGGATCCCCAGGGCGAGCACCACGAACAGGGCGATGCCCAGCAGCACCCGGTAGATCACGAACGGCAGGAACGAGCCCTTCGAGATGTAGCGCATGAAGAGCGCGATGACCGCGAAGCCGACGACGCCCGCGACGACGGTCGCGACCCCGGTCTGCGGCCAGCTGAACACCTCGTGCCCGTGGCCCTTCAGGCTCTTGAACAGCTCGTAGAAGCCGCTGCCGAACACGGCGGGCAGGGCGAGCAGGAACGAGTAGCGCGCGGCCGCGGGGCGCTCGAAACCGAGCGCGCGGCCCGCCGCGATGGTGGCCCCGGAGCGGGAGACGCCGGGCACGAGGGCGAGCGCCTGCGCCGTTCCGAAGACCAGAGCCTGCCCCCAGCGCATGTCACGCAGCCGGTAGATCCGCTTGCCCAGCAGGTCGAGGACGCCGAGCAGGATGCCGAACACGATGAGCGTGGTCGCGACGATCCACAGGGACCGGAACACGGTCTCGATCTGGTCCTGGAACAGCAGACCGAGCACCACGATCGGGATCGAGCCCACGATGATGAACCAGCCGAGCATCGCGTTCGGGTCGCGCCGCGGGATCCGGCCGAACAGCGCCTTGACCCACGACCCGATGATGTGCGCGATGTCGGGCAGGAAGTAGATGAGCACGGCCGTCTCGGTGCCGAGCTGCAGGATCGCGGTGAACGCGGCCCCCGGGTCCTTGCCGGTGCCCATGAGGGTCGACGCGATCCGCAGGTGGGCGCTGGAGGAGATCGGCAGGAATTCGGTCAGACCCTGCACGATGCCGAGGATGATCGCTTCGAGCCAGGTGTCCACGAGCGACGATTCTGGCAGACCGGCGCTCGGCGATCGCGCCCCGGGCTCTCAGCAGTCCCTGAGGAAGTCCGCAAGGACCGCGCGGCCGAACTCGAGCGCAGCGAGCGGCACGCGCTCGTCGACGCCGTGGAACATCGCCGGGAAGTCGAGTCCGGCATCCAGCCGCAGCGGGGCGAAACCGTAGCCGGTGATGCCGAGTTCGGCCAGCGCCTTGTTGTCGGTGCCGCCGCTCATGAGGTACGGCAGCACGGGCGCACCGGGATCGTGCCGCTGCAGCGTGGCCGTCATCTTCTCCACGAGCGCCCCCTCGAACGGGAACTCGAGCCCGATGTCGTGGTGCAGCACCTCGAGCTCGATGTCGGGGCCGATGAGCTCGCGCACCCGGTCGAGCACCTCGTCCTCCTGGCCGGCGAAGGGGCGCAGGTCGACGAGGGCGCTCGCCGTGTCGGGGATCACGTTGTGCTTGTAGCCGGCCTCGAGCACGGTCGGGTTGCCGGTCACCCGCAGGGTCGCCTGCAGGAACCCGGCCGCGGTGCCGGTCGCGAGCACGACCTCGTCGGGCTCCGCGTCGTCGGGGAGCCCGAGGATGCCGCGCAGCTCCCCCACCAGCTGCGTCGTCGTGGAGGTCATGTGCAGCGGCCACTCCTCGGCACCGAGGGTGGCGACAGCGCGCGCGAGCTTCGTGACGGCGTTGTCGCGGATGACCCGCGACCCGTGCGCCGCCGTCCCGCGCGCGGTCAGCTTGATCCAGGAGAGCGCCTTCTCCCCCGTCTGCAGCAAATAGGCGCGGGTGCCGCCGATGTCGACCGAGTAGCCGCCGACCTCGCTGATCGCCTCCGTCGCGCCCGCGAACCACTCCGGATGCTGCACGACGGCCGGATGCGAGCCGAACACCCCGCCGTTCTCCTCGTCGGCGAAGAACGCCACCACGAGGTCGCGCGCCGGCTGCCCCCGCGGCGTGCAGGTCGCCGAGCGCGGTGAGGATCATCGCGTCCATGTTCTTCATGTCGACGGCCCCGCGGCCCCACAGCATCCCGTCGCGGATCTCGCCGCCGAACGGGTCGACGCTCCAGTTCGCGGGGTCGGCCGGCACGACGTCGAGGTGCCCGTGCACGACGAGGGCGGCGCGCTCCGGATCGCGACCCGGCACCCGCGCGACGACGCTCGTGCGGCGCTCGGCGGCGTCCCAGAGCGTGGGCTGAAGGCCGAGCCGGCGCAGCTCGGCGGCCACGTACTCGGCGGCCTCGGTCTCGCCCTTCGACCGGCCCGCACCCCAGTTCGTGGTGTCGATCCGGATGAGGTCGCGCGCGATGCGCGCGGTGTCCTCGAGGGGGCGTCGGGGTGGGCGGCCATGTCCTCACGCTAACCGGCGAGGTGCTAATCTCGACACTCGGTCGTCCACAAGGCGACCACCTCGCGCGGGTGGCGGAAATGGCAGACGCGCTAGCTTGAGGTGCTAGTGCCCGTATAGGGCGTGGGGGTTCAAGTCCCCCTCGCGCACGAGGGCTCTGTTCGCAGAGACCGAAGGCCCCGGAGTCCGCTCCGGGGCCTTCTTCGTTCTCTCGGCCGGCGGCGCGCGGCTACGCGGGCATGGGCACGCGGGCGAATGCGCGCACGGGCGACGTGCCGAGACCGCGGATGTTCAGCGGCGCCGCGGTGAACCGCGATCCGCTCGGCGGCAGCTGCGCGAGGCCGGTGAGGTGCTCGACGACGTGGATGCCGTCGCCCAGCAGACGGGTGTGGGCCGGCCGCTCGCCCCCGGCATCCGGGGACATGTCGTCGATGTTGACCGAGTCGATGCCCACGAGCGTCGCGCCCTGCTCGGCGAGGTGGTCCGCGGCCTCCGCGCCCAGGTACGGCGCGCCGTTCGCGTACGCGGGCGTGCCGAAGTGCCGCGACCATCCGGTGTGCAGCAGCACCGCCCTGCCCCGCACGTCGCGGTCGAGGAACAGGCTGGCCGGGATCTCGCGCCCCGTCACGTCGTCGAGGTGGAACACCTCGGCCGGGAGGTCGACCAGGGTCGCCAGATCGAGGCCGGACAGATCGGGTCCGTGCGGATAGCGGTGGTACGGGCTGTCGAGGTAGGTCCCCGTGTTCCCGGCGATCGTGATGACATCCATCGCGAACACCGTGCCGGGCGCGTACCGCGCGACCGAGTCGGCATGCGTGAGAAGCGGCGTGATGACCGGAGCCGGGATGCCGGGCAGGGTGACCAGGCCCTCGGAGATCGGGTGGCTGAGGTCGACGACGTGCCACGCGTCGGTCTCCGCCGGCGCCTCGATCACCCCGCGCGATCCCTTGTGCGCCTCCTCGACGATCTCCAGGCCCGTGAGGACGACCGAGCCGACCATCGCGAGACCGAGGTGCTGCACCAGCAGCCGCCCGATCTCCGATTCGGCGACGTCCCGGGACGGCAGGTCGAGCCGGAAGCCCTCGGCGGTGAGGCCGCCGCCGTTCAGGAAATCGATCCGGGCGTCGAAGCGGGCGCGGTACTCGGGCATGCGGCCAGTCTCGCAGCGGCATCCGACCCCGGCTGGGGCCGCTCTCGCCGGTCGGCTACCGGATGCCGGGCACGCCGCCCAGGAGCTCCCGGAACACCTCCGCGGCCTCGGTCGCGGTCGCGAGGTGCCGATTGCCCGAGCCACAGCGACTGGAGGTCCCCCGTTCGCGGCGGCCGGCCTCCGCACGGAAGCGGCCGGTGAGCCAGTTCTGCGCCGGGAACGCGGCGATCGCGGCGCCCGCCTCGATCGTGCGGACCGCGCGGTTGGGAGCCCCCGGGCGAGCCGCCCGCTCATCGCCCGGGTCAGCACCGTGCCGTGCGCCGGTGTCCGGGCGATCGCGTCCCGGTGGGCCGCATTCGCGGCGGACTGGCGCGTGTGAAGGAACGCCGTACCGACCTGCACGCCCTCGGCGTCCAGAGCGAACGCGGCCGCGACGCCGCGCCGGTCGGCGATGCCGCCGGCCGCGATCACGGGAACGCTCACCGCATCCGCGACCTGCGGGATCAGCGCGAGACCCCCGACGAGCGAGTCCTCCGCGCGGTGCAGGAAGGAGACCCGGTGACCGGCCGCCTCGGCTCCGGTCGCGACCACGGCATCCACCCCGCCTGCTTCGAGCGCGACCGCCTCGTCGACCGTCGTCGCCGTGCCGACCACGCGGATGCCCGCGGCGTGCACCCGCTCGACCAGCTCCGGCGAGGGGACGCCGAAGACGACGCTGAGCGCGGCCGGGCGCGCGGCGATGACGGCATCCACCTGTTCGGCGATGTCCGGCAGGAACCGGGCCGGCAGGGGCGGCACATCGACGCCGAGCTCGTGGAAGAACGGCGCGACGACGGCCATCGCGGCGTCCCATTCGGCATGCTGCGGGTCGATCTCGTCGCCCATCGGCAGCCACAGGTTCAGTGCGAAGGGTCGCGGGGTCGCGGCGCGGATCGCTCGGACGGTCTCGGCGATCCGCTCCGGCTCGTACCCGTAGAGACCGTAGGAGCCGAGGCCGCCGAGCTCACTGACCGCGGCCGTGAGCTCCACCGCGGACAGGCCGCCGAAGGGGGCGAGCACGATCGGGGCATCGATGCCGAACAGCTCGCGGACCCGGTCACCGTCGCGCATGACTCAGGACGATACCCCGCTCGATCGGCGCCCCGCGCGGGTCCGAACCTGCCCCGCCTACCCTGCAGCGGGCCGGATCGCGGCGAGCCGCTCGGCGATGGTGTCGCCGACGCGCCCCACGAAGCCGGCCATGTCGGGACCGGCCGCGCGGAGGTGAACGTGCTCGACCCCCAGGGCGGCCAGCTGCTCCGCGGAGCGCAGGAAGGCATTCGGATCGGTCAGCGGGTCGGCCACGATCGGTCCCTGCACGGTCTTCTCGATGGCGGCGTAGTCGGTGCCGAGCCGATCGCAGTGCTCACGGAGCACCTGGAGCTTGTGCGCGACCGCCTCGACGTCGGAGGCGATGAGGTTGCAGCCCTGCGCGTACTGCGCGACCAGGCGCAGCGTCTTGCGCTCCCCGACCCGCCGATGACGATCGGGGGTGGGGCGCCTGGATCGGCGCCGGGCGGTTGATCGTCTCCGCCAGCCGGTAGTGCGTGCCCTCGTACGGGCCGTCGTCGTCGCTCCACATCTGCAGCGCGATCTGCACCGCCTCCTCGAGCCGCTCGAACCGCTCCGCCAGCGGCGGGAACGGCACGCCGAGCGCGAGGTGCTCGCGCTCGTACCAGGCGGCGCCGATGCCGAGGAAGGCGCGGCCGCCGCTCAGCACGTCGAGCGTCGTCGCGATCTTCGCCAGGAGCGCCGGATGCCGATATGTGACGCCCGTCACGATCGTGCCGAGCTTCATCCGGCTCGTCACGCCGGCGACGAAACCGAGGGCGGTGTAGCCCTCGAGCATCGGATCGTGGGCCGTGCGGAACTGCTCCATCTGGAAGTAGTGGTCCATGACGCTGAACCACGAGGCCCCGATCTGCTCGGCCGCGATCGCGGTGTCGCGCATCATCGGGGCGATCGTCGCCGGCTCGCCGGGAATGGTGAAGTCCATGAAGTGGAATCCGAAACGCATGACTCAACGCTACGCCCAGCCGGAGGGTGCCTCCGCACAGGGGGCGTCGCGGGCGGGGCCAATCCACAGGCCGGGCAGTCCGGACGGTTCCGAGCCGGCCTCACCCTAGACTCCGGGGATGCTGGAGGGATGGAGCCGCCAGGCGGCCGACTACGTCGACAGCACCGCCGTCTGCCCGCGATGCGGTGCCCGCATCGAGCCCACGCTCGTGTGCGGCACCTGCCGCGCGATCCTGAGCGGTGAGGAGGCCGTGCGGGTCCGCGCCGCGTCGCAACGGGCCGCCGAGGCCCTGCGGGAGCGGCAGCGACTCATCGATCTGCTGCCGGTGGCCCCGCTCGCGAGCGCGGCGGCGGCCGTGCCCGCCACGGCGCCGGTCGGCCCATCGCCGACCTCCGCGGTGCCGCGCGCCCCGGGATCGCAGGGCCAGATCGGCGTGCCATCCGTCCTGGCGGTCGTCGGCGCCGCCCTCGTCGCGGTCGCGGGCATCGTCTTCACCTTCCTCAATCCCGATATCGCCTTCGCCGCCCGCACGGTGATCATCGCCCTGCTCACCGTGCTGTTCCTCGGCGCGTCGTGGCTCATGATGCAACGACGATTGCGGTTGTCGGCCGAGGCCCTCGGGGCTCTCGGCATGGTCTTCGTCGTGCTCGACATCTGGGCCGCGGTGCAGAAGACGCCGCTCGACGTGAGCGGATGGGTGCCGGCCGCCGTCGGCACGCTGCTCGCCTCGCTCGTCATGTTCGGGCTCGCGCTGCTCGTGCGGATGCGGGTGTGGCTCTGGACCTCGATCGTCGGCTTCGTCCTCGTGCCGGCGATGTTCGGGTACGCGCTCACGAACGGCTGGGCGGTGCACGCCGGGCACGTCGCGGCGGGTTTGGTCGCGTGGGGCGCCCACCGCCTCCTGCGGCGCGCGGCCGGGCGCTTCGGATCGGAGCTGCGGGCCGACCACGGCACGGCGACCACGCTGCAGCTGGTGGCATCCGGGGTCGTGGTGCTCACGCTGCCGTTCTTCCCGGCGCCCGATGGATTCCGCGTCGTCGGCTCCGGGGCCGACGACGCGGGAGCCCGCGTGCTCGGTGCGGGCCTCGTCCTGCTGGCGCTGGCCGTGCTCGCGGCGCTCGGCACGCGGGATCGCCTCCCCGGCTGTGGAGCGTGCTGGCCGGCGTGTGGGTCGCCCTCGCCGTCGCCCAGCTCGCCTTCGTGCCGCTGGACGACGCGGCACCGCGCGTCGTGCTCGCGCCGCTCACGACCGCGATCGTGCTCGTGCTGCTGGCGGCGATCCCCTTCCCGGCTCGGTGCGACGGCCTCAGCTGCTCGCGGGTGCCACCGCGGTCGCCGCCCTGGCGGCCGTGCCCGCGGCGGTCGAGGGCCTGCTGGAGCTCGGATCGGCCGGCGTGCTGCTGCCCGCGGACGCGGGCAGGTGGTCGATCCTCGGGCTGGCCGCCGCCGCGGTCGGCGCGGCCGCCACCGGCTTGCTCTCCCGCCGGCGCGGTGAGGGCGGGTTCGCCCGTGCCGGCTGGATCTCCAGTCTCTGGATCGGCGCCGGCACCGTCCTGACCCTTGCCGCCTGGGCCGGCTGGAGCCGCACGACGGGCGCGGTGCTGGCCCTCGCGATGGCCCTGGTGCTCGGGATCCTGGTGCTGCTCGTACCCGCGGCGCGCCGGTCGCCGGCCTGGCTGCGCATCCCCGTGCTCGTCGCGGGACACGCACTGCTGCTCGTCGCCGGCATCTCGTCGTGGATCGAGCGGCCGCTGACCGTGCCGGTCGGGGTCGCGATCGTCGCGGTGCTCATCCCGCTCGGTCTCGCGTCTCCCCGCGCACTACGGCCGTACACCGTCGCCGCCGGCTACGCGTACGCGCTCGTCGTGTTCGCCACCGGTCTGGCCCGGGCCGACGTCGAGTCGATCGCGGTGCTCTGCCTCACCGCGTCGCTCGCCGCGGTCGCGGGCCTCGCGGCCACGCTCGTGCGACGGGTGCGGGCGGGGGCCTGGTACGCCGTGCTCGTGGTGACCGCGGTGCCGTTCCTGATCGGCGTCGTGACCGTGCTGTTCGTGCGCAGCGGGTGGACCGCGCTCTCGACCGGGCTGATCTTCCTGCTCGCGCTCACCCTCCTGCTCACCCGCCGCCCCGGGCTCAACCGCGTCGTGCGCACGCTCGCGGCGGCGCTGCTCGTGCCCGCCCTCGCGGTCGTCGTGGTGTGCCTCGGCGCGCAGCTGCTGGTCCAGAGCGGCTCGCCGGTGACGCTGCCGATCATCGCCGTCATCGTCGCGGCGACCCTGTGCGCCACCACTCCGATCGCCGCGGGCCTCACCCGGCACGGACTCGCGGCGCAGGATGCCGTGGCGGCGCGCATCGCGATCGAGACCTCGGCGCTCGTCACCGGGGCGATCGCGGTGCTGCTCGCGCTCGTGCGCCAGGCGGCCGGACTCGGTACGACGTTCGTCGTGCTCCTCGTCCTCGGCATCGGCGCCGCGGCCGCGGCGGCGTTCGCGAAGCGCGGCTACGGCTGGTGGGTCGCCGGCGTGTGCTGGAGCGGCGCCCTGTGGTGCGCGCTGTGGCTGGCCGGTGTGCAGGTGGCGGAGCCCTACGTGCTGCCGCCCGCTCTCGCGCTGGCGCTCGTCGGGGTTCTGCTCGCGGCGCGCGGCGGGGCGGGACTGCCGCTCGTGGCGACCGGGCTGGCGTGCGCGGTGCTGCCGACCCTCGTGCTGCTCGCGGTCGCCGGGCCTGGCGACGGCATCCTGCCCTGGCGCACGGTCGGCCTGCTCGGCGGTGCGTTCGTGCTGCTCGTGCTCTCCCGCCTCGCGGCGGGCCGGCTGGATCGGCACGGCCGGCTGGCGAGGCTCCACGCGCCCGTGCTCGCCGCCGCGATCGTCGCCTCCGCGGCCGGCGCGGTGCAGGGCGTGCGGTGGGCGGTGCGGGGCGACGCGGTCGCGATCCCCTCGGCACAGCTGGTCCTCCCGGTGCTCGGCCTCGCGATCGTCGCGGTCGTGTTCGCGGGATTCGCCGGCCGGATGCTCGTGCAGCGCACCGGCCGCGCCTCGCGCTGGGTGCTTATGCCGGCCACGCTCTTCCTGATCCCCGGGCCGATCGCGTCGGCACGCGATGTCTGGCTGCCGATCTGGACCCTCTGGGGCCTCATGCTCGCGCTGCTCGCCGGGGTCGTGCTCGTCGCATGGCGAGCGCGACGCGGCCCCACGATCCTGCCGCCGGTGTGGCTCGTCTGGGGCGCCGCGTGGGCGGTCGCCGTCGCCGGGTGGAGTGCCCGCGAACTGCGGGTGGAGATGTTCTCGCTGCCCCTCGGCATCGCCCTCCTCGCGGCGGGTGTCGTCGGTATGCGTCCCATGGCGCCGACCACGATCGTCGACCGACCCCTGCGCACCACGCCCAACGGCTGGCCGGTGGGGTTCACCGGCTCGTGGGCGCTGCTGACGCCGGGCATCGCGGCGGTGTTCCTGCCGTCGCTGCTGTCGACCGGCACCGATCCGCAGACCTGGCGCGCCATCCTCGTGATCGCGCTCGCGCTCGCCGCGATCCTGGTCGGCTCGCTGTTCAAGCTCGGGGCGCCGTTCGTGCTCGGCATCGCCGTGCTGCCGATCGAGAACATCGTCGTGTTCGCGGTGCAGATCGGCCGCTCGATCGGCTCGACGCCGTGGTGGATCACGCTCGCCAGTGCCGGCGCCGTGCTCATCGTCATCGCGGCGACCTGGGAGCGGCGCACGAGCGGCGAACGGGGCGTGGCCGCCCGGATGCGCGATCTGCGGTAGCGCGCGCTCCGACTTCGACCTGCGATAGTCGAGTCATGACCGCGTCGTACGCGTTCGAGGCCGAGCTCTACCGCTGGGCGTCGCGGCGGGAGAAGTGGCTGTTCGTCTCGCTGCCCGCCGACGTGTCGGAGGAGATCGGCGAGCTGCCCGCTCCCCGCGCGGCTTCGAGTCGCTGCGCGTCGACGTCACTCTCGGTGCCAGCACGTGGCGCACCTCGATCTTCCCGGGCGGTGACGGTCGGTACACGATGCCCGTCAAGCGCGCCGTCTACGAGAAGGAGGGCGTCGACGAGGGCGACACGGCGCGCGTCTCGATCCGCCTGCTCGACGTCGGCTGAGCGGAGCGCAGCACACGCAGGTGTCGGCCGTCGTTGACACCATCGAACACATGTTCGACACTGGAGCGATGACGGCGACAGCAGCGGCCGTCACCTTCGAGCTGTCGGAGGTGGAGGCCGAACTCGATCGGGGCGGCCACGCCCCGACTGGCCGCGCGCAGGGTGACGTGGTGCGCGAGCTGCAGGCGCGCATCCGGAGCATGCAGCGCAACCGCATCGACACACGGGCGCTGCCGACCCACCCCGCCCTCGCCGACCTGCTGCCGAACGGGGCGCTGAGTGCCGGCGGCACCTACGCGGTCGCCGGGTCGACGACCCTCGCCCTCGCCCTGCTGCAGGGCGCGAGCGCCGCGGGGGCCTGGTGCGCCGTGGTCGGGGTGCCCGATCTCGGGGTGGAGGCGGCCGCCGGCCTCGGTGTCGATCTCGACCGGCTCGTGCTGGTGCCGCATCCGGGTGAGCAGTGGCTCGCGGTCGTCGCCGCGCTCGTCGACGTCGTCTCGATCGTGCTCGTGAAGCCGCCGTCGGCCGCACCGGGCGTGCCGCGCATCGGCGAGGCGACCGCGGGCAGGCTCTCGTCCCGGCTGCGTCAGCGCGAGGCCGTGCTCGTGAGCCTCGGCGACTGGCCGCGGGCGGATGCCCGACTCGCCGTCACGGAGTCGGCGTGGGCCGGCGTCGGCGCCGGTTTCGGCCACCTCGTCGGGCGCCAGGCGACCGTGACCTCCGCCTCGGCGGCATGGTCGGGTCGTCCGCGCTCACGCCGGCTGTGGCTGCCCGGTCCCGGCGGGACCACCGTCGAGGCGGTCGTCGCCCGACCGGAGGGCGCCGACCGCGCCGACCGCGCCGACCGCATGGACCGGCTCCGCGTTGTCGGCTGAACGTCGCGGCCGCTGCGCGACGAGCCGGATGCCGAACAAGGCTCAGGGACAGCACAATGACCCCATGCAGATCTTTGCGATCGGATGGTTCACCCTGTTGGCGGCCGGCGTCATCCTCGTGATCGTCGGTCTCGTCGTCTGGATCACGGTCGGCATCCGCTGGCTGCGGCTTCATCCGGAAAACAACGCGCCCTCGTCGAACGGCACCGCGCCGCCCGCATCCTGACTCACTCCGGACCGACGCCCGAGACGGGCGTCGGGACTGGCGTCGCCGCGAAGGCCAGAAATGGCCTTCGCTCAGAGCTCCAGCGTCCCGATGTCCTCGTTCCACAGCTCGGGGTTGCCCGCGATGAAGTCGGTCATGATCCGGACGAGCTCCGGGTCCTGCACGACGTCGACGCGCACGCCGTTCTCGCGCAGCCAGTCCTCGCCGCCGTAGAACGTCGTGTTCTCCCCGATCACGACCCGGCCGATGTTGAACTGGCGCACGAGCCCGGAGCAGTACCAGCACGGCGACAGCGTGGTCACCATCGTCGTGCGGCGGTACGAGCGCTGACGCCCGGCGTTGAGGAACGCGGAGGTCTCGCCGTGCAGGGCGGGGTTGCCGCCCTGCACGCGCTGGTTGCGGCCGGAGCCGAGCAGCCGGTCGTCCGCGTCGAACAGCGCCGCACCGATCGGGATGCCGCCCTCCTCGAGCCCCGCGAGGGCCTCGTGCCGGGCGACGTCGAGCTTCTCGGCATCGGTGGCGTACACCGCGCCGACAACGGGCGCGGCGCTCATGCGGCCTCGTCCGCCGCGTCGACGCCGATCACGACATCCGGCTCCTCGGAGACCGGACCGCCGACCTGCGGGCGGAAGACCCGGAAGAACAGCAGGTACAGCAGGCCGGCCAGCACGAATCCGACGAGCGGCGTGAGGTCGCCGATCGGGGAGCTCGCGCCGCCCGTGGCGGTCACCACGAGCCCCGTGAACAGCACCTGGTTCGAGAACAGCACGATCGAGACGACCGCCGCGATGACGAACGCGATGATGCCGGCCGGGTTGCGGTACTTCGCGCGGTCCGGGATGAATGCCGCGATCGCCGTGCCCCGGCGCAGCAGCCGGTCGACGAGCACGACGCCGAGCCACGGCGCGATCCAGTAGGCGATGACGAGCAGGAAGTTCTCGTAGTTGCTGGTCACATCGGTGAGGATCGACACCAGCGCGATGAGGAATCCGAGGATGCCGAAGCCGATCGCGATGATCGCCCGCCGCAGCGAGAACCGGATCCGGATGCCGGCCGCGAGGAACGACATGGAGCCCGAGTAGATGTTGAGGGCGTTCGCGGCGATCGCGCCCACGGCGATCGCGAGGAGGGTGATGGCGGCGACCCAGCCGGGCATCCCGTGCACGAAGGCGTCGGTCGGGCTCGCGTTCTTCGGCGCCACGATGAGCGCGGATGCCGCGCCGGCCGCCATGAGCACCGTGCAGGAGACGAAGTTGCCGAGCGCGGCGGCCCAGCCGGTCTTGGCCCGGCTGACCGTCTTGGGCAGGTAGCGGGTGTAGTCCGAGGCGTACGGGTTCCAGCCGGCGGCGTAGCCGAAGGCCGCCGCCGCGGTGAGGGTGAACCCGCCGAACGTGAACGCCGAGTGGCCGAGGGCCGGGCCGACGACCGGGTTCGCGAAGATCGCGATGGTCGCGATGATGAAGACGACGCCGAGCACGATGCTTGCGTACCGCTCGAAGACCTGCACCAGATCGTGCCCGACGAAGGCCAGCAGCACCTCGAGCACCACGATGATGAGCAGCGCGAGCCAGATCGGCATGTGCGTCAGGGTCGCGAGCGCGAAGGCGCCGGAGACCGAGTTGACGGCGAACCAGCCGAGCCCCGCCATGATCGTGTTGATCGCCGCGGGCAGGATGTTGCCGCGCAGGCCGAACGCGGTGCGGCTCAGCACGAGCTGGGCGAGGCCCTCGCGCGGCCCCCAGGTCGACAGGATGCCGTGGCTGGTCGCGCCCAGCGCGTTGCCGATGACGACCGCGAGGATCGCCTGCCAGAAGCCGAGGCCGAAGTACGCGACGCCGATGAAACCGACGAAGACGGTGGCGAATTCGAGGTTGGGGGCTGACCAGGTGGCCAGGAGCTGCCAGGGCGATCCGTGGCGCTTGTCGGCCGGGATCGACTCGATGCCTCCCGGCTCGATCGAGGTGGGCCGGGGAGGGGCGGTCGTCGTCATGGCCACACCGTAGCGACTCGGCGCGTTTCGGGGGTGTTTCGCCGCGACGATCAGCGCGACCGGCGCCGCTGACGGGCCGAGGCGACGAGGACGATGATCCCGATGACCGCCATGACGACGCCGAGCCCGATCTTGACGCTGTCGGGCGGTCCGCCCTCGATGAACTGCGTTGCGGCGTAGCCGACGCCGCAGACGGTCAGCAGGATGCCGAAGATCATGATCACGGTCATCGCGGTGCGGCGTCTCACGGGCGGGTCTCCTCCATCGCCCTCGATCCTCTCAGTTCTCTCCCGACGCGCCGGACCGGGTTGAACCATTCGAACATATGTTCGAGAATACCGGGATGACACCACCCCGCCTCCTCGTGCTCTGGGTGCCGGACTGGCCCGTGCTCGCCCATGCGCGGGCCGGGCGGCTGCCGGAGGAGGCACCGATCGCGCTCGTGGCGAAGAACGAGGTGGTCGCCTGCTCGGCCGCGGCGCGCGACGACGGCGTCCGGCGCGGGATGCGGCAGCGCGAGGCGCAGGCGCGCTCACCCCGGCTGCACGTGCTGCGTTACGACCCCGCGCTCGACGCGCGTGCGTTCGAGCCGCTGCTCGTCGCGCTCGAGCAGTCGTTGCCGGGGCTGCATCCGCTGCGTCCCGGCACGGTCGCCGTGCGGGCGCGGGGGCCCGCGCGGTACTACGGCGGCGAGAAGGCGGCGGCCGTGCACGTGCTCGGCGTCGCGCGCGAGCTCGGCGCGCCGGGTGCGCGGGTCGGCATCGCCGACGGGCTGTTCGCCGCGGAGCGCGCCGCGAAGAGCGGCGCCGACGCCGCCACGATCGTCGCCCCCGGCGCCACCCCCGCCTTCCTCGCTCCGCTCCCGATCACGCTCATCGACGAGGATCCGAGGGCCGGGACGGCCCTCGGCGCTGGGGTCGCGGCGAAGGCCAGAAATGGCCTTCGCTCTGAGCTCCACCGCGCGGAGCTCGTCTCGCTGCTCCCCCGGCTCGGCATCCGCACGCTCGGCGAGTTCGCCGAGCTCGGCGCCGACGATGTGCTCGCGCGGTTCGGTCCCGCGGGAGCGCGGCTGCATGCACGGGCCGGGGGTCGGGATGCGCGGCCGGCGACCCCGCGCATCCCCCGAGGGACGTCGACGCGCAGGTCGACTTCGAACCGGCGCTCGAGCGGGTCGACCAGATCGCGTTCGGCGTGCGGCAGGCGGCCGACGAGTTCATCGCCGCCCTGCTCGAGCAGAAGCTCGTGTGCACCGCGCTGCGGGTGGAGCTCGTCGGCGATCGCGGCGAGGCGAGCGAGCGGGTGTGGCTGCATCCGCGCTCCTTCTCCCCCGCCGAGGTCGTCGACCGGGTGCGCTGGCAGGTGGCCGGCGCCCTCGATCCGAAGCGCAGCGCGCGGCCGATCGAGGGCGAGCTGCGGTCCGCCGTCACCCGGGTGCGGCTGAGCCCGGAGGCCGTCGACCCGGCCGGGGCGCACGAGCGCGGGCTCTGGGGCACCGGACCGGACGAGGGCGTGCACTCCGCGCTCTCGCGCGTGCAGGGCATGGTCGGGCACGAGGGCGTTCTGACGGCGGCACCGGCCGGCGGTCGCACGCCGGCCGAGCGGCAGGCGCTCGTGCCGTGGGGCGACCGGCCGCTCGTCGCGCGCGATCCCCGTCGCCCGTGGCCCGGTGTGCTCCCGCCGCCGGCGCCGTCGATGGTCTACGAGCTGCCGCGCGGCATCGGCGTCGAGGATCCGGCCGGCAAGCCGGTCACGGTCGACGAACGCGGGGCCCTGAGCGGACCGCCCGCCGTGATGGTCTCGCCGACCGGCGCGCGGCGCGATCTGACGGCGTGGGCGGGTCCGTGGCCGCTCGACGAGCGCTGGTGGGATGCCGAGGCCGCCCGCAGCGTCAACCGCTTCCAGGCGGTCGACAGTGAGGGCGTCGCCTGGCTGCTCGTGCTCGACGGCGGCGGCTGGTGGGCCGAGGGGCGGTACGACTGATGATCGGCCGGGAGTAGGCGATGGGCTTCGACAATCCGCCGATCCCGTGGTCGGAGATCGAGCGCAAGCTGAGCGACCGGCGCCGGCCGAAGCAGATGCCCGCTGCGGCCGACGGCGGCGACAGCCCGGCGTGGTCGTTGCGCCGCGGTCCGTACCAGCGGCCCGACGACATCGTGCGCGACCGCGCGGCGGTCCCCTACGCCGAGTTGCACGCGCACTCGCACTACAGCTTCCTCGACGGCGCCTCCAGCCCCGAGGAGCTGCTCGAGGAGGCGGATCGGCTCGGCCTGCACGCGCTCGCCATCACCGACCACGACGGCTTCTACGGACTCGCGCGGTTCGCCGAGGCGGCCGAGCAGGCCGAGGTGCAGACGGTGTTCGGGGCGGAGCTCTCGCTCGGGCTGAGCGCCCCGCAGAACGGCGAACCCGACCCCGAGGGCGACCACCTGCTCGTGCTCGCCCGGCAGGAGGAGGGCTACCACCGGCTCTCGGGCGCGATCACGGCCGCCCAGCTGCGCGGCGGCGAGAAGGGGCGCCCGGCCTACGACCTGGGCGAGCTCGCCGAGATCGCCGGCGGGCACTGGGTGATCCTCACCGGATGCCGCAAGGGCGCGGTGCGGCGCGCGCTCGAGGAGCGCGGCTTCGGTCCGGCGGGTCGTATGGCCGCGGGCGAGGAGCTCGACCGGCTCGCGGGGTTGTTCGGGCGGGAGAACGTCTACGTCGAACTGTTCGACCACGGCGAGCCGCTCGACTCCGATCGCAACGACGCGCTCGCCGCCCTCGCCGCCGAACGCGGGCTGCCGGTCATCGCGACCGGCAACGTGCACTACGCCGCCCCGCGCCACCACCGGCTCGCCACCGCGGTCGCCGCGGTCCGCGCCCAGCGCAGCCTCGACGAGCTCGACGGCTGGCTGCCCGGGGCGGGAACCGCGCACCTGCGCAGCGGACGCGAGATGCAGGAGCGGTTCGCGCGGTATCCGGGCGCCGTCGAGCGGACGGTCGCTCTGGCCGACGAGCTCGCGTTCCCGCTGCGGCGCGCGAAGCCCGCGCTGCCCACGCAGGAGGTGCCCGAGGGGCACACCCCGATGTCATACCTGCGGCAGCTCGTCTGGGACGCCGTGCCGCAGAAGTACCCCGACCTCGACGAGGCCGGGCGCGAGCGCATCGAGAACGAGCTCGCCGTGATCGAGCAGAAGGACTTCCCCGGCTACTTCCTCATCGTCTACGGGATCGTCGCCGAGGCCCGGCGCCTCGGCATCCTGTGCCAGGGTCGCGGCTCGGCCGCGAACTCGGCCGTCTGCTACCTGCTGAACATCACGGCCGTCGACTCGATCTACTACGGACTGCCGTTCGAGCGGTTCATCTCCAGCCTGCGCGAGGAGGAGCCCGACATCGACGTCGACTTCGACTCCGACCGGCGCGAGGAGATCATCCAGTGGACGTTCGAGAAGTACGGGCGCGAGCGCGCGGCGCAGGTCGCCAACGTCATCCAGTACCGGCCGAAGAACGCCGTGCGCGACATGGCGAAGGCGCTCGGGCACTCGCCCGGCCAGCAGGACGCGTGGTCCAAGCAGGTGGAGCGCTGGGGCGCGTCGCTCTCGTCGATGGAGGACAACGACATCCCGCCGCCGGTCGCCGCGCTCGCGATGGAGCTGCTCGGCGCACCGCGGCACCTCGGCATCCACTCGGGCGGCATGGTGCTCACCGAGCGCCCGGTCGGTGAGGTCGTGCCGATCGAGCACGCCCGCATGGACAAGCGCACCGTCATCCAGTGGGACAAGGACGACGCGGCGTGGATGGGACTGGTCAAGTTCGACCTGCTCGGGCTCGGCATGCTCGCGGCGCTGCAGTACTGCTTCGACCTCATCCGCGAGGCCACCGGCGAGAAGTGGGAGCTCGCGACGCTGCCCAAGGAGGAGGCCGCGGTCTACGACATGCTGTGCCGCGCGGACTCGATCGGGGTGTTCCAGGTGGAGTCGCGCGCGCAGATGGGGCTGCTGCCCCGCCTGCAGCCACGGCGGTTCTACGACCTCGTCGTGCAGATCGCGCTCGTGCGGCCGGGTCCCATCCAGGGCGGCGCCGTGCATCCGTTCGTGCGGCGCAAGCTCGGGCAGGAGGCGGTGACCTACGCGCATCCGAAGCTCGTGCCGGTGCTCGAGCGCACGCTCGGGGTGCCGGTGTTCCAGGAGCAGCTCATGCAGATGGCGATGGCGGTCGGCGAGTGCTCGGGCGAGGACGCCGACCTGCTGCGCCGGGCCATGGGCTCCAAGCGCGGCATGGAGAAGATCGAGAAGCTGCGCGAGAAGCTCTACGCCGGCATGGCGTCGAACGGCCTGACGGGCGACGCCGCCGACGCGATCTACGAGAAGATCGAGGCCTTCGCGAACTTCGGCTTCGCCGAGAGCCACGCCCTGAGTTTCGCGCTGCTGGTCTATGCGAGCTCGTGGATCAAGCTGCACTACCCCGCCGTGTTCCTCGCGGGACTGCTGCGGGCTCAGCCGATGGGGTTCTACTCCCCGGCCACGCTCACGGGCGATGCGCGCCGGCACGGCGTCGAGGTGCGGCGCCCCGACATCCAGCGCTCGGGCGTGCACGCCGGTGTGGAATCGCTGAGCGGGTCGAGGAGTCCCTCACCCACGGGGATGGATTCGTGCCGCACCCTCCACCAGCCGCCGATCCCCGAGTTCGATCCGTCGGCAGCGGTCGCCGATGCCGCGCACCGCCGCGACGGGAACGTCGCCGTGCGCCTGGGACTCGCCGAGGTCACCCGGATCGGCGAGAAGGTCGCGCAGCGCATCGTCGCCGAGCGCGACGAGAACGGTCCGTTCCGTTCGATGGAGGACCTCGTGCGCCGCACGGGCCTCGTCACGGCGCAGCTCGAGGCGCTCGCCACCGCGGGTGCGTTCGACGAGTTCGGCCTCACCCGGCGGGAGGCGCTGTGGCGGGCCGGGTCGGCCGCGCAGGACCGCGAGGAGTTCCTCGCCGGCTCGATCGTGACCGTGCAGCCGCCGCTGTTCGCCGACCAGAGCGCGTTCGAGACCCTCGCCGCCGACCTCTGGGCAACCGGGATGTCGACCGACGACCATCCGCTCGCCCACTTCCGCGGGGCGCTCGACGAGCGCGGCGCGCTGTCGTCCGCGGCGATCCGGGTCGCCGAGCCGGGACGGCGGATCGAGGTCGCGGGGCTCGTGACGCACCGGCAGCGGCCGGCCACGGCATCCGGGATCACGTTCCTCAACCTCGAGGACGAGCACGGTCTCGTGAACGTCATCTGCTCGCAGGGCGTCTGGGGCCGTTATCGACGGATCGTGCGCGACTCCCCCGCGCTCATCGTGCGCGGGGTGCTCGAGCGCAGCCCCGAGGGCGTCACCAACCTGCTCGCCGACCGCTTCGAGCCGCTGCGCGTACCCGTCCAGCACCGCTCGCGCGACTTCCAGTGAGCGCGCGATGGCGGTCAACAGCGACCCGAAGGACGGGATCGATGCCGCCGGCCGGGCGCGCATCGGGTACGCGCCCGGATGGCATCCGATCCTCGCCGCCGTCGAGCAGCGGCCCGGCGAGTGGTGGCTCACGACGCAGTACGGCACCCACTACGCGATCGTGCGGCTGCTGCGCGTCGGCGGCGAGCTCGGGTACCGCGCGGTCACCTGGGCCGAGCACAGCGCCGACCGCGAGCTCATCGGGTACTTCCGCACCCTGCGGGCCGCGACGTTCTGGGCGCACCGGCACTGGCTGCGCACCCTCGCCCGGCCGGGCGGGGTGAACGGAGGTTAGGCGCGCTCCTCGATCGCGAGCAGCAGACACGTGCACAGCCCGTCGACCGCGGCCTCGACCTCGTCGAGAGCGGGGAAGGTCGGAGCGATCCGGATCACCGCGTCGTCCGGGTCCTCCCCGTACGGGAACGCGGCGCCCGCCGGCGTGATCGCGATGCCCGCGTCACGGGCGAGGTCGACCGCACGTGTCGCCGTGCCGGCCGGGCCGGTGAGCGCGACGAAGTAGCCGCCCGCCGGCGTCGTCCAGCGTGCGACGCCACCCGATCCGGGCGT
Organism: Pseudolysinimonas kribbensis; assembly: GCF_030161895.1. Classification (GTDB taxonomy): domain Bacteria; phylum Actinomycetota; class Actinomycetes; order Actinomycetales; family Microbacteriaceae; genus Pseudolysinimonas; species Pseudolysinimonas kribbensis. The sequence continues at coordinate 3,495,928 of NZ_BSVB01000001.1, read as the reverse complement.
GCCGAGCCGCTCCTGCAGGATCCGCTCCACGGCCGCGAACTTGGGCTGGATGATCGCGCGATGCCGCTGCATCAGCGCCCGGACGCCGTCGGCGTCCTGGAGGTGGCGCGCGTGGCGCAGCTGGTTGACCTTGTCGGGCCCGATCGTCTGCACCGATGCGTGCTTCCGATACCACGCGACATTCGTGGGCGACGAGCCGAAGAACGCCACCCCGGAGCCCGCCATCGTGATCTTCGACGTCGACGCGAACACGAACACCCGATCCGGGTTGCCCGCGTCCGCCGCGAGGCCGAGCACGTCGATGACCGGCGGGAACTCGTCGGTGAGCACGTGCACCGAGTACGCGTTGTCCCAGAACAGCCGGAAGTCCGGCGCCGCGGCGGGGAGCGACACGAGCGCGCGCACCGTCTCCTCGTCGTAGACCTCGCCGCCGGGGTTGGCGAACATCGGCACGCACCACATGCCGCGCACGGCCGGGTCCTTCAGGTGCTCGGCGATGACGTCGAGCGGCAGGCGACCGTCCTCGTCGAACGGCACCGGGATCATCCGGATGCCGAACGCCTCCGTGATCGAGAAGTGCCGGTCGTAGCCGGGCGATGGGCACAGGAAGGCGACGTCATCGTCGCGCCAGGGCACGTTGCCACCGGGCACGCCGTGCAGCAGCGCATGGACGATCGTGTCGTGCATGACCGCGAGGCTCGCGTTGCCGAGCGCGAGCAGTTGCTCGACCGGGATGTGGAGCAGGTCGCCGAAGATCGCCCGCAGCTCGGGCAGCCCGGTGTCGCCCCCGTAGTTGCGAACGTCGGTGCCGTCGGCGGCGCGGTAGTCGTGCGAGAGGTCCATCGCGAGCAGCGGCGCGGCGAGCTCGAGCTGCGCGGGCGACGGCTTGCCCCGGGTCAGGTCGAGCTTCAGGCCGCGGGCGACGAGCGCCTCGTAGGCGGCGCGCGCGGAGGTCGTGGGCATGGTTTCAGGCTACCGGCCGCGCCCTACTGCCCGATGCGCGCGCGCAGCCAGTCGATCCGCTTCTGCAACTGCGTCACGGAGGCGCGGGCGACCTCCGGACCGCCGTTGACGCGCCGCACCTCGGCGTGCACGTACGCGTGCGTCTGGCCCGTGTTGCGCGCCCGGATCGAGACGAGCCGGTTGAGAAGCTGACGCTGCTCGGAGAGGGTGCGGTGCAGCGGCGGCGGCACGTCGTCGGAGATCGGCCGGCCGGCGCTGCGGCGCGCCTGGCGGGTCTGCCGGGACCGCAGGAGCTCGCTCACCTGCTCCGGCTCGAGGATGCCCGGGATGCCGATGAAGTCCCACTCCTCGTCGCTGCCCGGCTCCGCGAGGTGACCGAACTCGGCGCCGTCGAACAGCACCTTCTCGAACGTCGCGATCGAACCGAGCGCTGTCCACTCCCCTCGTCGAGCAGGTCCGCGCTGGCCGACTCGCCCTGCTCCGCGCGGTCGAGGTCGTCGTCGTCGAGCAGCTCGTCGTCGTCGCGTTCCCGATCGAGGGCGTGGTCGCGCTCGAGTTCGAGCGCGGTGGCGAGCGCGAGCAGGATCGGCACGCTGGGCAGGAAGATCGAGGCCAGCTCGCCGCGGCGGCGCGCTCGCACGAACCGGCCGACCGCCTGCGCGAAGTACAGCGGTGTCGCGGCGCTGGTCGCGTAGACGCCGACCGCGAGCCTCGGCACGTCGACGCCCTCGGAGACCATCCGCACCGCGACCATCCAGCGGTCGTCGCTCGCGGCGAAGCGCGCGATCCGGTCGCTCGACGCCTTCTCGTCGCTCAGCACGACGGTCGGGGCTCGGCCGGTCAGCTCGGTGAGGATGGCCGCGTACGCGCGCGCCGCCGCCTGGTCGGTCGCGATGACGAGACCCCCGGCATCCGGCAGGCTCTGGCGCACCTCGCTCAGCCGCCGGTCGGCCGCAGCCAGCACGGCGGGAATCCAGTCGCCCGACGGGTCGAGCGCCGCGCGCCAGGCCTGCGCCGTGACGTCCTTCGTGTCGCCCTGGCCGAGCGCGGCCGACATCTCCTCGCCCTGCCGCGTGCGCCAGCGCATCGACCCCGCGTAGCTCAGGAACAGCACCGGACGAACCACCCCGTCCTGCAGCGCGCGCCCGTACCCGTAGGCGTAGTCGGTCTGCGAGACCCGGACGCCGCGCTCGTCGCGCAGGTACGTGACGAACGGGATCGGCGCGGTGTCGCTGCGGAACGGCGTGCCGGTCAGCGAGAGCCGTCGCGTCGCCGGCTCGAACGCCTCCCGGATCGCGTCACCCCAGCTGAGCGCGTCGCCGCCGTGGTGCACCTCGTCGAGGATCACGAGCGTGCGGCGCCAGCCGGTGAGTTCCCGGTGCACGGCCGCCTTGACGGCGACCTGCGCGTAGGTGACGACGACGCCGTGGTAATGCCGCGCCTCGCGCCCGTGCCGGTTGCTGAACTTCGGGTCGAGCCGGATGCCGGCCCGGTGCGCCGCCTCCGCCCACTGGGTCTTGAGGTGCTCGGTGGGAGCCACGACCGTGATGCGGTCGACGATCCGCCGCCGCAGCAGCTCGCTGGCGAGCCGGAGCGCGAACGTCGTCTTGCCGGCGCCCGGAGTGGCGGAGACGAGGAAGTCGCGGCGCGCATCGCTCGCGAAATAGGTGTCGAGCGCCTCCTGCTGCCAGGCGCGGAGGCGGTTCGCGGTGCCCCAGGGGGCGCGCTCGGGGAAGCTCGGCGGGAGGTGCTCGGCTGCCGCGGTCGCGCGGAAGGTCGGCAGCTCACTCATCGCGTGTTCGAGGGTAGGCGATGACACCGACGGTCGAGACGGCCGTCGACGCCGGCGACCCGCTCAGTCGTCGCCGTCGGCGCCGATGCGACGCGCCGGCGACCGGCCGAGCAGCGCCGCCGGGCCGATCGCGCCCGCACCGAATCGTGACGCGACCGCGTCGACGGTCGACTCCGCGTCGCGCCAGGCGGCATCGTCATCCCAGAGGCCCAGATCCGCGCTCGCTCCCACGAGACCCTCGCCCCGCACCCCGAGGAGCCGCACCGGCCGGCCGTTCTCCGAGGCGGCGTCATAGAGGGTGCGCGCCTCCTCGTAGAGCCGTCGCCCGAGGTCGGTGGGCTCCGCGAGCGTGCGCGAGCGCGAGACGGTCGTGAAGTCGGAGAACCGGAGCTTGAGGGCGACGGTGCGGGCCTGCACGCTGGAGCGCCGCAGCCGGGCGCCGACGGCATCCGCGAGGCGCAGCAGCTCCTTGTGGATCTCGGCCCGGCTCGTCACGTCGTGCTCGAACGTGAGCTCGTGCCCGATGCTCTTCTCGACGTGGTGGGTCTGCACCGTCCGCGGGTCGCGGCCCCACGCCAGATCCTGCAGGCGCGCGGCATTGGTCGGCCCGACCGCGCGCGACAGCGCATCCAGCGGCACGGCGGCGACCTCGCCGACCGTGCGCAGGCCGAGGCGCTCGAGCTGCTCGGCCGACTTCGGGCCCACCCCCACAGCGCCGACACCGGCAGCGGATGCAGGGTCTGAATCGTGCGATCGCGCGGCACGACGAGCAGCCCGTCGGGCTTGGCGAGCGATGACGCGAGCTTGGCGACGTACTTGGTGGCCGCGGCGCCGACGGAGGCGCGCAGCCGCGTCTCCTGATGGATGCGCTCGCGGATCCGGGCGCCGATCTGCCAGGGCGTGCCGTACAGGCGAAGCGCGCCCGCGACATCCAGGAACGCCTCGTCGATCGAGAGCGGCTCGACCCGGGGCGTGAACTCGTGCAGCAGTCGCATGACGATCTTCGAATAGCGGCTGTAGTCCTCGAAGTGCGGCTCGAGCACGATCGCCTGGGGGCAGCGCCGCAGGGCGAGCGCCATCGACATCGCGGAGTTGACGCCGTACTTGCGCGCCTCGTAGGTCGCCGCGGTGACGACCGAGCGGGCGCTCGGATGGCCGACGATGACGGGCTTGCCGACGAGGTCCGGGCGCTGCAGCAGCTCGACGGAGGCGTAGAAGGCGTCCATGTCGACGTGCAGGATGGTGGCGGTCAGGTCGTCGAGCGGCTCGGCCGAGACCTGCCTCCCGCTCCCGTCCTGCTTGCTCACCCCACCATGCTCGCAGCGACGGCGGACTTAAGCTCGAAGGCGTGACGGCTGCACACGCCTGGACGCGCTACGTCGCGATCGGCGACTCCTTCACCGAGGGCATCGGCGACCCGGAACCGGGTGCGCCGGGCGGCCACCGCGGCTGGGCGGACCGCGTCGCCGAGGTGCTGAGCGAGACGGCGGCGGGAGGGCCGGAGGGCTTCGCCTACGCCAACCTCGCGATCCGGGGCCGTCTGCTCGACCGGATCCTCGCCGAGCAGGTGGAGGCGGCGATGGAGCTGCGCCCCGACCTGATCACGATCTCCGCGGGCGGCAACGACGTCATCCGGCCGCGCACCGACCCGGACGACATCACCGCGCGCTACGAGACGGGCCTGCAGCGCCTGGTCTCGGGCGGTGCGACGGTCGTCGTCTTCACCGGCCCGGATCCCGGTCGCACCCCGGTGCTCGGCCGGGTGCGCGGCAAGGCGGCCATCTACAACGAGAACGTGCGGGCGCTCGCGAGCCGCTACGGCGCCCGGGTCGCCGACCTGTGGGCGCTGGATGTGCTGCGCGATCCGCGCATGTGGGCGCCCGACCGGCTGCACTTCTCCCCGTCGGGCACCACACGATCGCGCGCATGGTGCTCGACGTGCTCGAGGTGCCGAACGAGCTGGAGCCGTTCCGCCCGGAGCCGCTGCCGCGCAGCGGCTGGCGCCGCGCCACGCGCGAGAACATCGACTGGGCGCGCGAGTACTTCGTTCCATGGATCGGACGTCGGCTCACGGGGCGCTCGTCCGGCGACGGCATCGAGCCCAAGCGACCGGTGCCGCGCGCGGTGCGCTGAGCGCCGCGGAGGACCCGCTGCTCAGACCCCGCCGAACACGATCCCGGGATGCCCGAGGCGCCATCCCCAGCCCGGGTCCTGGATGCCGCGCGACAGCTCGAGCGGCACGCTCAGCGTCGTGCCCGCGACGGTGAACCGCGCGGTGCCGACGTCGGCGCCGCGCACCGCGGTGGTGAGATTCTCGGCCGTGACCCTCGGGGCGACCGTGACGGCGCCCCAGACCAGCGTCGTGACCTTCTTCGTCGCGACGAGCTCGGCGCGCTGCCCCCACGGCATCGTGTAGCCGCCGAACACCTGGCCCCTGCTCGCGAGCGTGACGACGTGGAATCCGGCGACGACGCTGCGGATGAGGGCCCGGATGTCGCGGTCGATCGTCGCATGGTCGCGCCCGCCCAGCACGACGCCCACGATCGTGATGGCCTTCCCGCCGATCGTGCGGTCGCTCGCGAAGAGCAGATTGGCGCCCCAGTCGTTGAGCGTCCCGGTCTTGACCCCGTCCACCCCGTCCGTGCCGAGCAGCGTGTTCGTGTTGCGCACGCTGCCGACGTTCGGCACGGTCGCCGTCGCGCTCGACACGATCGGCGCGACCACCGGGTCCTGCAGCGCGAGTTCGCCGAGTTCGACGAGATCGGATGCCGTGCCGACGTTGCGCGGGTCGATGCCGGTGGGTTCGACGACGTGGATGCCGGTCAGGCCGTGCGCGGACAGCCAGGCGGTCGCGGCATCCGCGTAGCCCGCCGAGGAGCCGAAGGCCCACAGCGCAAGGCTGCCGGCGTAGTTGTTGGCCGACTTCACGAGCGCGAGCTTCAGCAGATCGAGCTCACTGAACCGAAACCCGGGCTGGACCTGCACGACCTCGCCGTCCAGGGAGAGGTAGTGCCGGTAGAGCGCGACGTCGTCGCTCGTCATCGTGATCGTCGGCCCCGCCTCGCCGGGTTTCAGCGGCTTGGCCTGCAGCACGACGAGGGCCGTGATGACCTTGCTGATGCTCGCCATCGGCACCGCGTCGGTGCGACCCGCGGTCGCCGCGGCCTGCGGATACCCGACGACACCGACGGCGCTCGCGCCGTACGACGGCAGACCCGGCTGGGCGGCGGCGGTCGGCGGGATCGCGGGAGCGGTGACGGTGGCGGCCACACCGCGCACGGGGGCGAGCAGTGTGAGCGTTCCGTACAGTCCGCCGCCCACGACGACGACGGCGATCAGCAGGGCGGCAAGGCGGCGTCGGCGATAGGTCGCGGGCGTCGGCACCGGTCGAGACTAACCGGTGTCGCGCGGGCGTCAGGTCCGCGTCGCCCAGATCGCGACCGCGGCCGCCGACGCGACGTTGAGAGAATCGACGCCGCCCGCCATCGGGATCTTCACGACATCGTCGGCGGCATCCATCGTGCGGGGCATCAGCCCGTCGCCCTCGGTGCCGAAGACGAGCGCGAGCCGCTCGGGGGCCCGGTACTCGTCGAGCGGGATCGCGTCGTCGCGCAGGCCGAACGCCGCGACCCGGAAGCCGAGCGACGTCAGCAGCTCGAGACCGGCGCCCGGCCACTCGTCGATCTTGGTCCACGGCACCTGGAACACCGTGCCCATCGACACGCGCACGCTGCGCCGGTAGAGCGGGTCGGCGCAGCGCGGGGTGATGAGGACGGCATCCACCGACAGCGCGGCGCAGCAGCGCACGATCGCCCCGACGTTGGTGTGGTCGACGATGTCCTCGAGCACGACGACGCGCCGAGCGTCCGCGAGGAGCTCGGCGACGGGTCGCAGCCGCGGTCGATGCATCGAGGCCAGAGCGCCGCGGTGCATGACGAAGCCGGTGATCGACTCCAGCACGTCGGGCTCCCCCACGAACACCGGCACGTCATACGGGTCGAGCACGGCCGAGACCTCGTCGACCCACTTGGGCAGCACGAGCGCCGATCGGGGCAGGTGCCCGGCCGCGAGGGCCCGCTCGATCACGCGTACCGACTCGGCCAGATACAGCCCGCCGGCGGGCTCGGCGAGGCGCCGCAGCACCACGTCGGTGAGGTCGCGGTAGTCGCGCAGCGCCGGATCGGCGGGGTCCGAGATCGGCACGAGATGCACGAGGCGGAAACATAATCGAAAAGAGCGGCGTTTACCCTGGGGAGCCTGACCAGGAGGTGCGCATGAGCGTCATGACCCCGCCCGCGCGGGACGCGCTCGCCCCGGAGACCGCGCCGCTCGTCGACGAGGCCGCCGAGCTGCTCGGCGGGCGGCTGCTCGTGCTGCTGACGGGAGCGGGTGTCAGCACCGATTCCGGCATCCCCGACTACCGCGGCGAGGGCGCACCCGTCCGCACGCCGATGACGATCGACCGGTTCCTGAGCGACCCGGTCGCCCGCCAGCGCTACTGGGCCGGCAGTCACCTCGGCTGGCGGCACTTCTCGGCGGCCCAGCCCAACGACGGGCATCGCGCCATCGCCGACCTCGAGCTGCTGGGCGTCGCCGACGGGGTCATCACGCAGAACGTCGACGGGCTGCACCTGCGGGCCGGCTCGCGGCGCGTTGTCGACATCCACGGCTCGATGGATCGGGTGCGCTGCCTGCACTGCGGCCAGATCTTCGCGCGCACCGACATCGCCGACCGGCTCACCCGCGACAACCCGTGGCTCGCCTCCCCCGACGACGTGAAGCTCAACCCGGACGGCGACGTCGACGTCGACGCGTACGACGAGGTCATCGTGCCGGCCTGCACCAACTGCGGCGGCGTGCTGAAGCCCGAGGTGGTGTTCTTCGGCGAATTCGTGCCGCGCGAGAAGTTCGCGGAGGCCGCGTCGCTCGTGCGGCGTGCGGAGGGCATGATCATCGCCGGCTCGTCGCTCGCGGTGAACTCCGGCATCCGGCTGCTGGATCAGGCGGTCAAGCGCAAGCTGCCGGTCGTGATCGTGAATCGCGGCGCCACCAAGGGCGACCCGCGCGCGACGCTCAAGATCGACGCCGGCACCTCCGAGGTGCTCGCGGCGCTGCGCGATCGCCTGACCTGAGCGCGCACCTGGCATCCTGGGCTGCGTGACACTGCTCTTCCTCGTGCGCCACGGCGAGACCGACTGGAACCGGCAGCGCCGCATCCAGGGCCGCACCGACATCCCGCTGAACGAGACCGGACGCGAGCAGGCCCGGATGACGGGGCGGCGGCTCGCCTCCCGATCCTGGGACGGCCTGCTCGCCAGCCCGTTGTCGCGGGCGCGGGAGACCGCGGCGATCATCGCCGAGGAGATCGGCCTCGGCGATCCGGATGCCGTTCCCGCCCTCGTCGAGCGCGACTACGGCGAGGCCGAGGGCATGGACTGGCTCGAGATCGAGCGGCGGTTCCCGGCCGGCACCGTCGTGCCCGGGCGCGAGACCCGCGCCGACGTGGCGAACCGGGTCGTGCCCGCACTCATGGAGATCGCGGCGTCGCGTCCGGGAGCCGCGCTCATCGTGGTCAGCCACGGCGGCGCGATCCGCGCGGTGCTCGACCGTGTCGACCCGGCGACCGAGTACGGGCCGATCACGAACGGCTCGGTGCACAGCTTCGAGCTCGCGCGCGGCGAGTTGCGGCTGGTCGCCTTCGACGATCCGCTCGGGTCGTCGCTCGACGAGCAGAACGCCATCGAGGCCCGCGAGGACGAGCAGCACGACGCCCGGCACGAGGGCGGCCGATGAACGGCGTCGACCGGTTCCGTGCGGCCGTCGCGCCGCTCGGTCTGCACCCGGAGATCCGCGAGTTCGACGAGTCGACCCACACGGCCGCCGAGGCCGCTGCCGCGATCGGCTGCCCCGTCGCGGCGATCGTCAAGAGCCTCGTGTTCGAGGCCGGCGGCGCGCCGTTGCTCGTGCTGGTCTCCGGCCCGAACCGCGTCGACACCGCCGCGCTCGGCGCGCGGTTGGGGGTCGACATCGGCAAGGCGGATGCCGCCCTCGTGAAGTCGGCGACCGGCTACTCGATCGGCGGGGTGCCGCCGCTCGGCCTCTCCTCGCCGTTGCGCACGGTCATGGACGCGGACCTGCTCGAGCTGGATGTCGTCTGGGCCGCTGCCGGCTCGGCGACGTCGGTGTTCCCCATCGGGCCCGCCGACCTGGCGCGGCTGACGCGCGCGGAGGTCGTCCCGGTCGACGCCTGAGCTCCGAGCGCGCTCACGGGTTCGACCGCCCACGTTCGCATCGATCCGGCACCGTCACCCGTGCCGACGTGATGCGAACGTGGGCGCTCGGTGGTCGCGGATCAGGCGAGCGACTGATCAGGCGAGCGACTCCATCAGCTCCAGCAGGGCGGCCGCGGAGCGGTCCCAGTCGAAATGCGCGGCCTGGAGCACCGACGCCGCCGATCGTACGCGCCACTCGTCCGGATCCTCGAGGCGCCGGATGCCCGCGGCGAACCCGGCGGGATCGTCTGCGGGTGCGTAGAGCGCGGCGTCTCCCCCGATCTCGCGGAAGATCGGGATGTCGCTCACGACGACGGGCGTGCCGAGCACCATCGCCTCCACGAGCGGCAGCCCGAACCCCTCGTCGCGGGATGCCGTCACGAGCGCCCGCGCCGACAGCAGCAGCGCGCGGTACTCCTCCTCGCTCGTGCCGTCGTGCACGACGAGCGCGCCGGCCGGTGCCAGCGCCTCGAGTCGGCTGCGGGCGGCGGACGGGATCCGGCTGAGGAGGTGCAGCCGGTAGCCGGGCAGTTCGTGCAGCGCGCGGGCGAGCGTCTCGACGTTCTTGTAGGGCATGAACGAGCCCATGTAGACGAGGTCCCGGCCGCCGGCGCCGGCCGGATCCGGTGCCGGCCGGTCGAGCCGGGCGCCGGCCGGTGCGGGATCGGCCGCGTTCGCGACGACGACGACGGGACGTCGCGTGAGCCGGTGCTGTGCGATGAGCTGCTTCGTCGTCGCCGACACGGTCGCGACCGCATCCGCGCGGTCCAGCAGCAGACGCTGCGGCCACCACGCGAGGTGGTAGATCCGCCAGAGCAGCCGGACGAACGCCGGCAGATCGCGCGGCGGGGTCCGGTGCCGGTGGTAGATCAGGTCGTGCAGGGTCTTCACCAGGCGGTAGCGCCGCCCGAACGTGCCCATCGTCTGCAGAGGCGTGAAGACGACGTCGGGTCCGAGCCGATTGACACGGCGGGCGACCCACGGCTCCCCGGGCCGGTGGGCGACGGCCCCATCGCCCACGGCAGGTCGGGCAGCAGCGCCAACTGGCGCTCGTCGCAGATGAGCATCGTGACCTCGTGCCCCGAGGCCGCCGCGAGCCGGCCGAGCGCCGCCGTGATCCGGGAGCTGTACCGGCTGATGCCGTCGTGGTGGTCGACCCGCACGTAGCGGCAGTCGGAGACGATCTTCATCGCCGCGGCAGCCTCACGGCGCCACCTCGTCGAGGAAGGCGGTGATCGCGGTGGCGGCGCCCTCGGAGGCCTCGTAGTGGATGAGGTGCCCCACCCCCGGCAGCACGACGAGACGCCCGTCGGGGAACCGCCGCACGGTCTGCCGGGCCCCCGCGGCGGGCGCGATGTGGTCGACGGCGCCCGCGATCAGCAGGGTCGGCACGGTGACGTCCGCCGCCGCGTCGCCCACCTGCCGGCTGAGCGACGCGTCGAACCCCTCGGCGACCGTGCGCACGTCGCTGAAGCCGTTGAAGTAGCGGTGGTGCTCCTGGTGGATCCAGCGCCGCAGCGCCTTGTCGGGCGTCTTCACGAGGGTGCGCGACATGACCGTCACGATGGGCCGTGCCGCGAGCAGCGCGCGACCGATGCGCTCGGGCAGCCGCCGGGCGAGCCCGTAGTAGGCCCGGGTCGCGCCCGCTCCGCCGACCTTCGCCGGGTCGCTGGCGATGGGGTTCACCAGGATGAGGGCCGGCGGCGTCAGCCCCGCCGCCACCGCGTGCGATGTGACGATCGACCCGAACGAGTGCCCGAGCACCACGGCATCCTGCAGGCCGAGCGCGTCGACGAACGCCGCGAACCAGCGCGCGTAGCCGTCGATCGTGTGCCGGTCGTCGGTCATCGGCGTCGACGAGCCGAAGCCGGGCAGGTCGGGGCCGATGATCCGGATGCCCGGCAGCTTCGCGATGACCGGCTCGAGGCCGTGGTGGTCGCCTCGGTACCCGTGGCAGATCACGATCGTGCGTGCGGCGTGCAGCGGGCCGTAGTCCCAGTACCGGGTGGTGCTGCCGAGCAGCCCGAGCTCGCCGGTGCGCAGCGGCAGGGCCGCCAGCTCGGCGGCGTGCGGGGCGGGTACGGGCATCTGGCGAAGTCTATGAGTGCTGGCTGGGCGTGCCGTCCCCGGCACGACGGGCCAGCCCTAGGGTGGAAACGTGACCTTCACGGCCCCGATCACCCTGCCCGGTCTGGCGCTGGATCCACAGTGGTACCGACGGTCGGTCTTCTACGAGGTCATGGTGCGCTCGTTCGTCGACTCCAACGGCGACGGCACGGGAGATCTCGGCGGCCTGATCTCGAAGCTCGACTACCTGCAGTGGCTCGGCATCGACGCCCTGTGGATCCCGCCGATCTACACCTCGCCGCTGCGCGACGGCGGCTACGACATCTCCGACTACAAGGGGATCCTGCCGGAGTTCGGCACCCTCGACGAGTTCCGTGAGCTCGTGACCAAGGCCCACGAGCGCAACATGCGCATCGTCATCGACCTGGTGATGAACCACACCTCCGACCAGCACGAGTGGTTCCAGCAGTCGCGGTCGGACCCGGACGGCCCCTACGGCGACTTCTACGTCTGGAGCGACACCGACGAGAAGTACCGGAACGCGCGCATCATCTTCACGGACTACGAGGAGTCCAACTGGGCCTTCGATCCGGTGCGCCGCCAGTTCTACTGGCACCGGTTCTTCTCCCACCAGCCCGACCTCAACTTCGAGAACCCGGCCGTGCACGAGGCCATGTTCGACGTCATCCGGCACTGGCTCGACATGGGCGTCGACGGCCTGCGGCTGGATGCCATCCCGTACCTCTACGAGTCCGAGGAGGGCAACAGCGAGTCGGAGCCGCCGACGCACCAGTTCCTGCGCGAGGTGCGTGCGCTGGTCGACCGGGAGTACCCGGGACGGGTGCTCATCGCGGAGGCGAACCAGTGGCCCGCGGAGGTGGCGGAGTACTTCGGCTCGGACGAGGGCCCCGAATGTCACATGGCGTTCGACTTCCCCGTCATGCCGCGCATCTTCTATTCGCTGCGGTCCCAGTCGGCGGCGGAGCTGCAGCGGGTGCTCGCCGAGACCCAGGACGTGCCCGACGGCGCGGCCTGGGGCGTGTTCCTGCGCAACCACGACGAGCTGACGCTCGAGATGGTCAGCGAGGAGTACCGCCAGGCCATGTACGGCTGGTACGCCTACGACCCCCGGATGCGCTCCAACGTCGGCATCCGGCGGCGCCTCGCGCCGCTGCTGGACAACTCCCGCGCCGAGCTCGAGCTCGCGCATGCACTGCTGTTCTCGCTGCCCGGCTCGCCGTTCCTGTTCTACGGCGACGAGATCGGCATGGGCGACAACATCTGGCTGCCCGATCGCGACTCCTCCCGCACGCCCATGCAGTGGAACCCGGACCGCAACTCGGGATTCTCCACCGCCGATCCCGGCAAGCTCTACCTGCCGGTCGTGCAGTCGCTCGTCTACCACTACAACCAGATCAACGTGGAGGCCCAGCTCGCCCAGTCGCGGTCGCTGCTGCATTGGGTGCGCAACGTCATCCACGTGCGCAAGGCCCACCCGACCTTCGGGCTCGGCAGCATCCAGGTGCTCGAGACCGACCACGAGTCGATCCTGGCGTTCATCCGCGACTACCCCGGCTCCGGCCAGCAGTTCGGCGACGCACCGGAGCGGATCCTGTGCGTGTTCTCGTTCTCGCACAACCCCGCCTCCGTGCACATCCGGATGCCGGAGGAGGATCACGGCGCGCCCGTCTACGACCTCTTCGGCGGCGGCGAGTTCCCCACCGTCGACCCGGACGGCACCCTCACCCTCACGATGGCCACCCAGAGCTTCTACTGGCTCCACGTGGGCACCCAGCGCTACCAGCCGCCGCGGCCGTGAGCGACGATCGAACGATCCGGCTCTGCTGCCTCCTGTGGGCGGTCGAGGGCGAGGCGGCCGGCCTGCACGGCTACGAGGATGCCGTTCTGCCGCTGGTCGCCGAGCACCGCGGCGCGGTCACGAGCCGGGTGCTCGGAGGGGCGCCGACGGCACGCCGCACGAGGTCCAGATCATCGAGTTCGCCGATCGGGAGGCCATGGACGCCTTCCTCGGCGATCCCCGGCGCACGGTCCTCGCGCCCGAGCGAGACCGGGTGGTCGCCCGGACGGAGCTCTTCCCGGTGCGCCTCCCCGGTGCTGACGGGGGCGCCGCCTAGCCTGACCGGGTGAGCACCTGGGACGGTCCTCTGGGCGTCTTCGACCTGGAGACCACGGGCGTCGACACGGACGTCGCGCGCATCGTCTCGGCGTGCATCGCGGTGCTCGATTCCGAGGGCCGGGTGACGGCGCGCTGGGACTGGCTCGTCGATCCGGGCGTCGAGGTCCCGGAGGGCGCGAGCGCCGTGCACGGCATCACCACCGAGCGCGTGCGGGCGGAGGGCCGGCCCGCCGGGGCGGCGATCGCGGAGATCGCGCAGACGCTGCGCGTGCTGTTCTCGCAGGGCATCCCGTTGACCGTCTACAACGCGCCGTACGACCTCACGCTCCTCGATCGGGAGTGCCGGCGGCACGCGATCGAGCCGGTCGAGCACCCGCAGCCGGTCGTCGACCCGCTCGTCATCGACAAGGCCGTCGACCGCTACCGCCGCGGCAAGCGCACGCTCGAGGTCACCGCCGAGTTCTACGGGGTGGAGCTCGACGGCGCGCACGACGCCGGTGCCGACGCGATCTGCGCCGGACGGGTGGCGCAGGCGATCGCCCGCGCCTACCCCGACGACCTCGGCGTGAGCGCGGGTGACCTGCACGGTCGGCAGGAGATCTGGTTCGCCGACCAGCAGCAGAACTTCGAGGAGTACGTGCGCACCAAGCCGGGGCGCGAAGGCTACGTCGGCGACCGCTCCTGGCCCGTGCGACCGGTCGGGCATCCGAACACCTTCGTCGACACGCAGCCGCTGCCCCCGCTGCCGCCCCAGCCCGGACGGGTGCCCATCGTCGACTTCTCGGAGTTCGATCAGCGACGGCTCGCGGCGCCGACCGTGGCGGACGAGCTCCGCGGCGCCCCCGGCGTCGGACCGCAGGCCGAGGACCTTCGGCGAGCACCCGAGGTACCGCTGACGACGCTGGTCGAGTCGATCAGCATCACGGAGGTCGAGGTCGAGGTCGAGTCCACTCCCGCACCGGCGGTGACGACGGTGCTGCGCGTCGCGGCCGCGATCGTGACGGATCCGGCCGGGCGGGCGCTCGTCGTGCGCAAGCGCGGCACCGAGCTGTTCATGCAGGCCGGCGGCAAGGTCGAGCCGGGCGAGTCGGCTCTCGAGGCGCTGACCCGTGAGCTGCGCGAGGAGCTCGAGCTCGAGCTCGACGCCGATCAGGCGGAGTACCTCGGCATCTTCCGCGCACCGGCGGCCCACGAGTCCGACACGATCGTATCGGCCGCGGTCTTCGCGGTCGCGGCGGCCGACGGGCTCCAGCCGCACGGCGAGATCGAGGAGCTGCGCTGGATCACGTCGCTCGACACGGACCTGCCGCTCGCTCCGCTCACCCGCGACGAACTGCTTCCGCTATGGGAACAGCGCCGCACGTCGTCCGACGGGGCGCTGTTCTGATCGGCGGGGCGCCAGGCGCGGAGCCCGGCGCGGGCGGTTACTTGCCGAAGCCCTTGTAACGCGAGTTGAACTTCTCGACGCGGCCGGCGCTGTCGAGGATGCGCTGCTTGCCCGTGTAGAACGGGTGCGACGCCGACGAGATCTCGACGTCGATGACCGGGTAGGTCTCGCCGTCCAGCTCGATGGTCTTCTCGCTCGTGACGGTCGAGCGGGTGAGGAACGTCTCACCGCTGGCCAGGTCGCGGAAGACGACCGGAGCGTACTCGGGGTGGATCTCGGACTTCATGGCGATACCTCGGGATGGAGATGGAAAGCGTACGGGCCGAACGGCCGAAGGATGAGTCTACTACGAGCGGGCGCGAGCCGAGAAGCGGCCGTCCTCGCTCGTCGCGACGACGAGCGGGACGCCGAATGCCTCGCTCAGGTGCTCCTCGGTGAGGATCTCGGCGATCGGACCGGCGGCGCGGATGCGGCCGTCGGCCAGCAGCAGCGCGTGCGTGAAACCGGGCGGGATCTCCTCGACGTGGTGGGTGACCATGATCATGGCGGGGCTCTGCGGGGCCGTGGCATAGGCGCCGAGCAGCTGCAGCAGCTCCTCGCGCGCTCCGAGGTCGAGCGAGGCCGCCGGCTCGTCGAGCAGCAGCAGCTCGGGATCCGTCATCACGGAGCGGGCGATCTGCACCCGCTTCTGCTCGCCATCGCTGAGCGTGCCGAACAGACGCCCCTCGAGGTGCTCGAGCCGCCACTCGGCGAGCACGCGGCGCGCCCGGCGCAGGTCGACGTCGTCGTACTCCTCGTTCCACCGCCCGGTCACCGAATAGGCCGCCGTCATCACGACATCCAGCACCGCCTCGTTCGCCGGGATGCGTCGGGCGAGCGCCGTCGAGGCGAACCCGATCCGCGGCCGCAGGTCGAACACGTCGACCCGGCCGAGCGTCTCGCCGAGGATCGTCGCGGAGCCGGAGCTCGGGTGCACGTTCGCCGACACGATCTGCAGCAGCGTGGTCTTGCCCGCGCCGTTCGGGCCGAGCACGACCCAGCGCTGATCCGGCTCCACCTCCCACGACACGTCGTCGAGGATGGACTTGCCGTCGCGGACGACGGTGAGATCGTGGAGGCCGAGCACGGGGGCATGATCAGCCAGCCTAAGCGGTGGTGGTCGCCCCGGCTCCGAGCACCTCGTCGTAGATCGCACGGGTGCGCTCGGCGATGGTCGTCCAGCTGAACTCCGACTCGACGCGCCGCCGGCCGGCCTCGCCCATGCGCCGCGCCGACGCCGGGTCGGCCACGACCTCGGTGAGTGCGGTCGCGAGGTCCGCGACGAAGCGGTCGGGGTCCAGCGGTGTGCCGCTGCCGTCATCGGCCTGCTCGATGGGCACCAGCCGGCCGGTGACGCCGTCGTCCACCACCTCGGGGATCCCCCGGTGGCGGTGCCCACCACGGGGGCGCCGCACGCCATCGCCTCGAGATTCACGATGCCCAGCGGCTCGTAGATCGAGGGGCACACGAACGTCGTCGCCGCGGAGTGCAGCACGGCCAGCTCGCGGCGCTGCAGCATCCGGTCGATCCACACCACGCCGGTGCGTTCCGCCTGCAGCGCCTCGACCCCCGCGGTCACCTCGGCGAGGATCTCCGGCGTGTCGGGGGCACCCGCGCACAGCACGAGCTGCACCTCGGGCGGCAGGCTGCGCGCGGCGCGGAGCAGATAGGGCAGGCCCTTCTGACGGGTGATGCGCCCGACGAACAGGACGCTCGGGCGATCGGGATCGAGCCCCAGAGCGCGTGCCGCCTCGGGATCCTCATCGCGGTGCCAGAGCTGCGGGTCGACGCCGTTGTGCACGACGCGCACGCGGGCCGGGTCCACCTCGGGGTAGCTGCGCAGGATGTCGCCGCGCATGCCCGCGCTCACCGCGATCACGGCGTCGGCCGCGTCGAACGCGCCGCGCTCGATCCAGCTCGACACCCGGTAACCGCCTCCGAGCTGCTCCGCCTTCCACGGCCGCAGCGGCTCGAGGCTGTGCGCGGTGACGACATGCGGGATGCCGTGCAGCAGCTGCGCGATGCGCCCCGCGGAGTTCGCGTACCAGGTGTGCGAATGCACGAGGTCGGCGTCGCCGGCATCCTGGGCCATCTGGAGGTCGATGCCGAGCGTCGCGAGCGCCGGGTTGGCACCGATCAGCTGCGGCGGCACCAGGTAGGCGTAGGTGTGCGGCTCGTCGCGCGGCGCGCCGAAGCAGCGCACGACCGTATCGATGTCGAGTCGGAGAGCGCGCACCAGCTCGGCGACGTGCACGCCGGCTCCGCCGTAAACCTCCGGTGGATATTCACGGGTGAGGACATCGACGCGCACCTGGGAAGGGTATCCGGCCTTACTGTGGGGTCGTGGCGTCGAAGAAGATCTTCGGGATCGTTCTCGCCGGCGGCGAGGGCAAGCGCCTGATGCCGTTGACGGCCGACCGGGCCAAGCCCGCGGTCCCGTTCGGCGGGGGCTACCGTCTCATCGACTTCGCCCTCTCCAACCTCGTCAACTCGGGGCTGCGGCAGATCGTCGTGCTGACCCAGTACAAGTCGCATTCGCTCGACCGCCACGTCTCGACGACCTGGCGACTGCCCCGATGCTCGGCGCCTACGTCGCCTCCGTGCCCGCGCAGCAGCGACTGGGCAAGCGCTGGTTCTCCGGGTCGGCCGACGCGATCCTGCAGAGCCTCAACCTGCTGCGCGACGAGAAGCCCGACATCGTCGTGGTCGTCGGCGCGGATCACGTGTACCGCATGGACTTCAGCCAGATGATCGAGGCGCACGTCGAGTCGGGCAGCGGCGTGACGGTGGCGGCGATCCGCCAGCCGATCGAGCTCGCGAACCAGTTCGGGGTGATCGACGTCGACCCGACGCGGCCGGATCACATCCGCGCGTTCCTCGAGAAGCCGGAGGACCCGGTGGGCCTCCCCGACGCAGCCGATCAGGTCCTCGCCTCCATGGGCAACTACGTCTTCGACGCCGACGTGCTCATCGACGCGGTGCAGAGAGACGGGCTGCGCGCCGACTCGAACCACGACATGGGCGGCGACATCATCCCCGATTTCGTGCAGCGCGGCGACGCGGGGTGTACGACCTCAACCGCAACGAGGTACCGGGATCGACGGTGCGCGATCGCTTCTACTGGCGCGACGTCGGCACCATCGACTCGTTCTTCGACGCCCATCAGGACCTGATCTCGGCACTGCCGATCTTCAACCTCTACAACGAGCAGTGGCCGATCTTCTCGTCGCAGCTCAACTCGCCGCCGGCCAAGTTCGTGCGGGACAGCCGGGGCGCGCTCGGCGAGGTCATCGACTCGATCGTCTCGCTCGGCTGCGTCGTCTCCGGAGCCCACCTCGAGCGCTCCGTGCTCGGCACCTGGGTGTCGATCGAGTCGGGGGCGGTCGTGACGGACACCGTCGTGTTCGAGCGCTCCCAGATCGGCGAGGGCGCGATCGTGCGTCGCGCTATCCTCGACAAGGGCGTCGTGGTGAGCCCCGGGGCGACCGTCGGCGTGGATCGCGAGGCGGATCTCGCGCGCGGCTTCACCGTCACCCAGAGCGGCATCACGGTCGTCGGCAAGGGCATCCTGGTCGAGTAGCCCGTCCCGACTACGAGAGGAACGCATGTCGCGCTTCCTCGTCGTCCTCGACGTCGACTCCACGCTGATCGAGGACGAGGTCATCGAGCTGCTCGCCGAGGAGGCCGGCTCGCTGGATGCCGTCGCCGACGTGACCTTCCGCGCGATGAACGGGGAGCTCGACTTCGCCGACTCGCTGCGGCAACGGGTCGCGACGCTCGCCGGACTCGAGGAGGCCGCGATCGACCGGGTGGCCTCACGGGTGCGCGTGACCGGCGGGGTTCCGGAGCTCATCGCGGCCGTGCAGGGCGCCGGCGGCCTCGTCGCCGTGGTCTCCGGGGATTTCACGAGGTCATCGATCCGCTCGCAGCCCGGCTCGGGCTCGACCACTGGCGGGCCAACCGACTCGAGGTCGCGGGCGGCCGCCTGACGGGTGGGGTGATCCCGCCCATCGTGGATGCCACCGCCAAGGCCGACGCTTTGCGCGAGTGGGCGGGCGCGGCGGGCATCCCGTTGCATCAGACTCTCGCGGTCGGCGACGGCGCCAACGACCTGCCGATGATGGCGCTGTGCGGCCTGTCGATCGGGTTCGATGCGAAGGCGCCGGTGCGCGACGTCGCCGACGTGCTGCTCGACGACCGCGACCTCTCGCGGCTGCTGCCGCTGATGGGGCTGCGCTGATGGGCCGCACGTGATCACCGTCGGACGGGCGATCGCCGCGGGCGTGCTGACGGCGGTCCTCTGGGTGGCGACCGCGCTTCTCGGCACCGTGCCGATCGGCGCCCGGCCGCTCGGCTGGCTCGAGCAGGTCATCGTGCCCGGTCCGCTGGCGCGGATCGGCGAGCTGCCGGTGCCCTGGCCGCAGATCACGGTGGGAGCCGGGGCGGTGCTGCTGGGCGCGCTGATCGCCGGCGCCGCCCTGCTGACCCGCGGCGGTGCGCGCCTGCCGGTCGTCTGGCTGGCCGCCGCGGTCGGGTCCCTGATCGTCGGTGCGGTCATGGGCGTCGGAACGATCATCGGCGAGACGCCGCGACTCGGCGTGTCCTATCCCGCCGCCGACGTGGCCCGCGATCTCGGCACGCAGGCGTGGGGGCTGGTGCTCGGATGGGCGCCCGCCCTCGTCGCCGGGTGGTCGCGCGACCGCGGTCCGCTGCGGGCGGCCGGGATCGCGACGGGGGCCGTCGCTCTCGTCGCCGCCCTCGTCACGGGGGTCGCCGCCGGGGTCGGCGGGCCGTTGCGTTTCGCCGCGCTCGACGCCGCCGCCTCGCCGCCGGCCACGCCCTCCCCCACGCCGTCTCCGCCCGTCACCTTCTCCCCGGCACCGCTGCCCCATAACGTCTATGCCCTCGCGTCGACGACCTGCCCGCCGGACGCACTCGTGCTCGCGTCCACGGGGGGCGACGCTGCGCTCGGGCACCGGCACTTCGCGATCGAGATCCGCAACTCCTCCACCGCGACGTGCACCCTCGACGGCTATCCGGCCGTCGGCTTCCGGGACGCGCGGGGCCGTGCGGTCGCGGCCTCCGTGGCGCCGGGCCGCTCGTTCATGGACCCCGACCCGGGCGCGACGCCGGTCACTCTGGCGCCCGACGCGACCGCCCTCGCGACCATCGGATGGGATGCCGGCGCCGGATCCGGTGATCCGACCCTCGCGCGCGAGCTGGTGCTCCGGATCGACGCGGGCGGGCGCGAGCTGAGCATCCCGTCGGGCGCCTTCGACGTCGTGCAGGGCACCTCGGTCACGGTGCAGGCCTGGCACGCGGCGCCGGCGACGTCGGGCTAGTGCCCCATCCCGAGGCCGCCGTCGACGGGGATGACGGCTCCGGAGATGTAGCCGGCGTCGTCGGACGCGAGCCAGGCGACCGCCTTCGCGACCTCCTCGGCGCGTCCGGGCCGTCCGGCCGGCACGGTCTTGATGTACTCCGCCTGCTGATCCGCGGGAAGCTCGGCGGTCATGTCGCTCTCGATGAAGCCGGGCGCCACCACGTTCGCCGTGATGCCGCGCGCCCCGAGTTCGCGGGTGAGCGAACGCGCCATGCCGACGAGGGCGGCCTTCGACGAGGCGTAGTTGACCTGGCCGGGGCTGCCGTACAGGCCGACGATGCTCGAGATCAGGATCACCCGCCCGAACCGCGCCTTGAGCATGCCCTTCGAGGCGCGCTTGACGACGCGGAACGCGCCGCCGAGGTTGGTGTCGACGACCGTGTCGAAGTCCTCGTCGCTCATCCGCAGCACGAGCGTGTCCCGGGTGATGCCGGCATTGGCGACGACCACCTCGACGGGGCCGAGCTGCTTCTCCACCTCGGCGAACGCGGCATCCAGGGATGCGCCGTCGGTGACGTCGGCGCGAACGGTGAGTGCACCCTCCGGACCCTCGCCGGAGCGCGCAGTCACCGCGACGCGGTGACCCTGGGCGACGAACTCCGCCGCGATGGCGCGGCCGATACCACGGTTGCCGCCGGTCACGAGCACGGTGCGAGGTGTGGTCACGGTGAGCCAGCCTAGAGCCGAGGAACCCGGCCCGGAACCGACGGCCGAGACGGCCGTCGGCGCTGGCGTCGCGGCGGAGGTCCGAAAGGACCTCCGCTCTGAGCTCCAGCGCGCGAGCGTAGGCTAACGCTCAAGCCCATGGCCAAGACCGTCTCGATCACCGAGCTGCCGCCGTCGCCGGATCACGAGCGGCACATGCGGATGATCAAGTACGCGGTGGCGATGACCGTCCGGGTGATCTGCCTGATCGCGGTGCTGTTCGTCCCGGGCTGGTGGCGCCTCATCCCCGCGATCGCGGCCGCGGCGTTGCCCTACTTCGCGGTGGTCATCGCGAACAACGTGCACACCGACCGCGCTGCCGCTGTGGAGCGACCCGGCGGGATCGTGCCGGTGGGGTCGGGCGCGGGCGCCGGCGGCCAGCACGAGGACATGCGGTGATCGGCGGCGGCGAGGCGCCCACCCAGTGCTCGAGCGCGGGATGCCGGGAGCCGGCGTCCTGGCGGGTCAATTGGCGCAATCCCCACTCCCCCGACCGCGTCAAGGTCTGGCTGGCCTGCGACGCCCACCGCGACCACCTCGAGGGGTACCTCGCCTCGCGCGGGTTCCCGGTGGTCGTGACCGCGCTCGACGTCGTGGCTGACGTCGTGCCGGATCGCGCGTGAGCGGCATCCGACGCTGGGGCGGCTACGTCGCCCTCGTCGTCGTCTTCTCGATCGCCTGCGGCGTCCTCTCCTGGTGGCAGTGGTCGCGCAACGCCGAGCGGACGGCCGAGAACACGCTCATCTCGATCAACTGGTCCAAGCCCGCCGTGCCGGTCGACCAGGCGCTGCCGAGCCTCGACTCCTGGCGGCACGACCTGGAGTGGCGCGAGGTGACGCTGCACGGGCGGTACCTGCCCGGCCAGCAGCTGCTCGTACGCGATCGTGCGCGCAACGACAACCCCGGATTCGAGGTGCTGGTGCCGCTGCGCCTGCCCGACGGCCGGATCTTCGTCGTCGACCGCGGCTGGCTCCCGATTCCCGCGCGGGGCGATGTGCCGCAGGTGCCCGCGCCGCCGTCCGGTGACGTGTCGGTCGTCGTGCGGCTGCAGCAGAGCGAGCCCGACCTGCCCGGCCGCACCTCGCCGCGGGGCCAGATCGCCTCGATCGATCTGCCTCAGATCGCCCGCGCAACCGGCGCGGACACGTACACGGGCGCGTACGGCACGATGACGCGCGAGGATCCCCCGCGACGAGCCGGCCCGTCGCGGAGCCCGAGCCGGTGGCCGATCCGGGGCCGTTCCTCTCCTACGCGATCCAGTGGATCGTGTTCGCGCTGCTCGCCGTCGTGGGCCTGGTCTGGGCCTACCGCCGCGAGAAGCGCCTCGGCGCCATGTCGGCCGAGGAGCGCGCGGTCGCCCTGCGGTCGCGCCGCCCCTCGCACGACGCCGACTACGAGGACGCGGTCCTCGACCGCAACCCGGACTAGCTGGCGCGCTAACTGACCCAGCGAAGCGGGGCGACCGCGCTCGTCCCGCGTAGCGGCCGCGCGCCGCAGGAGCGGCGGCGCGCTAACTGACCCAGCGAAGCGGGGCGACCGCGCTCGTCCCGCGCAGCGGCCGCGCGCCGCAGGAGCGGCGGCGCGCTAACTCACAGAAATGAGGTCGGCGTAGTCGGGGTTCCAGTGGTCCTCGACCCCGTCGGGCATGATCAGCACACGCTCCGGGTTGAGCGCCTCCACCGCGCCCTCGTCGTGCGAGACGAGCACGACGGCGCCCGTGTAGCCGGCCAGCGCGCCGAGGATCTCCTCGCGCGACGCCGGGTCGAGGTTGTTGGTCGGCTCGTCGAGGAGCAGCACGTTCGCGCCCGACACGACGATCATCGCGAGCGCGAGACGGGTCTTCTCGCCGCCGGAGAGGACGCCGGCGGGCTTGTGGCCGTCATCCCCGGTGAACAGGAACGAACCGAGCACCTTGCGCGCCTCGGTCTCGGTGAGCTGCGGCGAGGCGCTCATCATGTTCTGGATGACGGTGCGGTTCACGTCGATGGTCTCGTGCTCCTGGGCGTAGTACCCGATCCGCAGCCCGTGCCCCTGTTCGACCGCGCCGGTGTCCGGCCGGTCGATGCCGGCGAGGATCCGCAGCAGGGTGGTCTTGCCCGCACCGTTCAGCCCCAGCACGACGACCTTGGACCCGCGGTCGATGGCCAGGTCGACCGCGGTGAAGATCTCGAGCGATCCGTACGACTTCGAGAGGTCGGATGCCGTGAGCGGCGTGCGCCCGCACGCGACCGGGTCGGGGAAGCGCAGCTTCGCCACCCGATCCACCGCGCGCACCTCCTCGAGGCCGGCCAGCAGCCGTTCGGCGCGCGCGACCATCTGATGCGCGGCCGCCGCCTTGGTCGCCTTGGCGCCGAATCGCGCCGCCTGCAGCTGCAGCGCGGTCGCCTTCTTCTCGGCGTTGGCGCGTTCCTTCTTGCGGCGCTCCTCATCGGCCTCGCGCTGGCGCAGGTAGTGCTTCCAGCCCATGTTGTACACGTCGAGAACGGCGCGATTGGCGTCGAGGTAGAACACCTTGTTGACCGTCTCCTCGACGAGGTCGACGTCGTGGCTGATCACGATGACGCCGCCCTGGTAGCCCTTGAGGAACTCGCGCAGCCAGACGACGGAGTCGGCGTCGAGGTGGTTGGTGGGCTCGTCGAGGATCATCGTCTCGGCGCCGGAGAACAGGATGCGCGCGAGCTCGATGCGGCGCCGCTGGCCTCCGGAGAGGGTCTTGAGCTGCTGGTCGAGGATCCGGTCCGGCAGCGCGAGGTTCGACGCGATCGCGGCCGCCTCGGCCTCGGCCGCATACCCGCCGAGCGCGACGAAGCGATCGTCGAGCCTGCTGTAGCGCGCCATGGCCGCCTCGCTGACCGCCGGATCCGGGTTGGCCATCGCCAGACTCGCGGTGCGGAGGTCGGTCACCAGGCGCCCGAGGCCGCGCGCGTCGAGGATGCGGGTGCGTGCGGTGTCCTCCGGATCACCCGACCGCGGATCCTGCGGCAGGTACCCGATCTCACCGCTGCGGGAGATCGTGCCGCCCGTGGGCTGGGCCTCGCCGGCCAGCGCCTTGGTGAGCGTCGTCTTGCCCGCGCCGTTGCGGCCGACGAGGCCGACCTTGTCGCCCTTGTCTACGCGGAACGTCACGTCCTCCATGAGCAGACGTGCCCCGATGCGGATCTCGAGGTCGTGCACGGCGAGCACAGAAGGACTCCGGTTCTTTGGTGGGGAGGGTTGATGAGGCCGACGTGGGCCAGCCCGCTAGCCTAGCCGCATGACCATCGCAGCGCCCGTCCGCCGTCCCGTCCTCGCCGATCGCGTGGTCCCTCGGTCGTGGATCACGAGCGCGATCTTCGTGGTCGGCGGAACCGGCCTCGTCGCGCTGCTGGCGCAGGTCGCGATTCCGTTGTGGCCGGTACCCATCACGGGTCAGACGTTCGCGGTCCTGTTCGTGGGTGCGGCCCTCGGGCCGGTGCGCGGCGCGCTGTCGATGGCGCTGTATCTCGTGCTCGGTGTGGCCGGACTGCCGATCTTCACGGGCGGCGCCCACGGCAGTCTGTTCGCACTGGCCTCCGGGGGTACATCGTCGGGTTCCTGTTCGCGGCCGGACTGGTGGGCTGGCTCGCCGCGCGCCGCTGGGACCGCCGTTGGTACGGCACCGTCGTCGCCTTCCTGGCCGGCTCCGCCGTCATGTACCTGTTCGGACTGCCCTGGCTCTACCTGACCGTCGGCGTGCACCAGGCCGACCCGGTCGGCTTCACGCTCCAGAACGGGCTCCTGGTCTTCCTGCTCGGCGACGCCATCAAGGCCGCGGTCGCCGGGGTGATCCTGCCCCTCGCCTGGAGGATGAGCGACCGCGCCGAGAACCATCGCTCGGCCTGAGCGACCTACGGGGGGGCGGTGCACGGTGGGCGCTTCGGCGTGACGAGGGCGACGGCATGACCGAGACGCCCCGTCGGGTCGCGGTCGGCCTCGTCATCGGCGTGCTGACGGCCGTTCTCCTCGGGCTCGCCGGCGTCGCGGTCTTCTCCGCGACGGTGCCGCGCGCGACCTCCGCCAATCCGCTGCATGAGGCGCGGTTCTACGTCGATCCCGCCTCGAGCGCGGCGCTCGCCGCCCGTCGCGATCCCTCCTTCGGCCCGATCGGCCGTGAGCCCGCCGCGATCTGGCTGACCCCGGAGGCGCATGGTGCGTCCGAGGTGGGCGGATACGTCGGTGGGATCGTGGATGCCGCCCGGCGCGGAGGCGAGTGGCCCGTGTTCGTCGTCTACGGCATCCCGCACCGCGATTGCCAGGCGCAGGAGTCCGCCGGCGGAACGGCGGATGACGCCGCATACCGCGATTGGCTCCGGGCCATCGCACGCTCGCTGACGGCGCAGACCCTCGTCGTCGTCGAACCGGATGCGCTCGCCCTCACCGCCGAGTGCCACGATCGGTCGGCGCGGGTGGCGCAGCTGCGCGACGCGGTCGGTCTGCTCGCCCCGACGGGCGCCGTCGTCTATCTGGACGCGGGTCACTCCGGCTGGCTCGATCCCGCGCTCATGGCTGGCCTGCTCCGGGATGCCGGGGTCGACCGGGTGCGCGGGTTCGCGAGCAACGTCTCCAACTTCGAGACGACCGCCGCGGAGCGCAGGTACGACGAGGCCATCAGCGCCGCGCTGGGCGGCGCGCACTACGTGATCGACACCTCGCGCAACGGCAACGGGCCCGCGCCCGACCAGGCGTGGTGCAATCCGCCCGGTCGCGGGCTCGGCGACCCGCCGCGCGTCGTCGAGGATCGAACGCACCTGGATGCGACGCTGTGGGTCAAGAACCCGGGCGAGAGCGACGGCGCCTGCAACGGCGGTCCGGCGGCCGGGCGATGGTGGCCGGATGGCGCGCGAGCGCTCATCGCAGGAGGAGACTGAGATGGCCGAACGCGACGCACGTCGGGTGGCAGTGGTGATCGAGGACGACGACGACATCCGCAACCTGCTCGAGACCGTCCTCACCCAGGGCGGATTCGAGGTCGTCGCCCGGTCGAACGGGCTGGACGGGATCGAGGCGGTGCGCGCGTTCAGCCCGACCGTCACGACCCTCGACGTCAACATGCCCGGGATCGACGGCTTCGAGACCGCGAAGCGGATCCGGGCCTTCAGCTCCACCTACATCGTGATGCTCACCGCTCTCGACGAGGAGATCGACACCCTGCAGGGGCTGGAGGCGGGCGCCGACGACTACATCACCAAGCCGTTCCGGCCCCGCGAACTGCGCGCTCGGATCGAGGCGATGCTGCGGCGTCCGCGGACGCTCGGTTCCCCCGACGACCCGGCCTCGGTCGCCGGATCCTCCGCGCTCTCCCCGCTGACGACGCGTCGACCGAACCGGTGCAGCCGGGCGCCGAGACCGACGGGACGCCCGTCGCGTCGGGATCGGCTGTGCGGGACGATGCAGAGGGCTGGATCGAGCACAACGGCCTCCGGCTCAACCTGCCGATGCATATCGTGCGCGTGGACGACGAGGAGATCCCGCTGACCCGGTCGGAGTTCGAGCTGCTCGCCGCGCTCATGCAGTCGGGTCGGCGGGTGCGCACGAAGGCGGATCTGGCGCTCCTGCTGCGCGGCGAGAGCTACGTGACGAGCCACTTCGTGAGCGAGGCGGATAAGCGCGGCATCGAGGTGCACATGGGCAACCTGCGCAAGAAGATCGGTGAGAGCTCCGCCACGCCACGCTGGATCGAGACCGTGCGCGGCGTCGGATACCGCCTCACCGCCGCCGACGACTGACGTCCGGAGGACGCTGACGGGAGGCCGCCCCGCCTGAGCTCCGTCCGACGACCCAGGGGGATGGAAGTCGTCACCGCCGTCTAGATTCGGCGGGCCGCGTCGGGGGTCGCGGCGAACGGATCGGGTTCTCAGGCGGGCGCAGCCTCCAGTCGGTGGGCCAGGTCGGCCAGTTCGTGGCAGGAGGCGGTGCCCACCTCCACGAGTCGCCGGACGGCGGGTCCGTCCACCTGGTGGGTTGCGGCGATCCGGTGCTCCAGATCGCTCGCGGCCGAAGACAGAGCCGTGGCTCCCAGCATCCCGCTCGCAGTGCGAACGCTCAGCAACACGGTGGTCACGTCCTCGGGGTCACGTCGTTCGGCCGCGTCGAGGAGCCGGGCGACCCGGCCCTCCCACGCCCGAACGAAGTCGGTCAGGAAGCGCACGCCGGCCGGGACGTCGCCCGCGAGCTCCCGCAGGAGTCGCACGACGATCGCCTCGTCGATGTGCATGTAGGTCATGGCGGTCACACCCGGTATCCGCGCTGGCGGCGCAGGAGCTTGAACAGCATCCCGACCGTCTGGACGGCGGTGATGACCCCAGGATCGGCCAGCCGACCCAGAGGATCGACGACTGGATGATCACCGGCAGCAGGAACCACCCGAGCACGAGCACGGCCATGACGAGCACGGCGATGACCGCCGGCGCGATGAACGCGCTGCCGGAGCCGCGCTCCGCCTTGGCCTGGGCGGCCCAGTTGTCGACCTGCTTGCGACTGAGGAACTTGCTCCACGCCCGCACGAAGTGGCCCAGCCGGATCCACATGTAGATCTCCGACGGGACGAACAGCGCGGCGAACAGGATGTCCTTCGCGTCGCGCCGGTGCATGGACAGCGCGATGCGCAGGTTGAGCAGGATCGCGACGGCCGGCGCGATCAGCCAGATCGGCTCGAACACGAACGCGTGGATCGACAGCGACCCCACCAGCAGCAGGACGAACAGCAGACGCGTGACGCCGTTGATGAGCATCGACAGGTTCTCGAGCCAGCGCAGGCGGAGGTTCGGATGCAGTGGCTGGCCCTTCGTGTCGCCGCGCTGACCGGGCCACATGAGCTCGATCGCTCCGAAGTTCCACTTGACCTGCTGGGCATCGAGGCCGCGCAGCGTGGTCATGCCGCCGACGTCGGCGCGGGCGCGGGCGCTGATCTTGGTGAGATATCCGGCGCTCTTGATCTGCAGCGAGAGGAGCGAGTCCTCGACCTCGCTGTCCTTGACCCACGGCGTGGACTGGTGGTTGTCGATCATGGCCTGGTGCAGGGCCTTCATCGAGAAGATCGAGAACTGACCGCCGAGGACCGCCATGTTGCGTCCGCGCAGCATGTTCTGCATGTTGAAGGCCGCGAACTGGGCGCGCTGGCCGGCGACCAGGAAGCCCGCCATGCCGGACATCCGGGTGTCGTCGATCGTGTAGATCGCCGAGATGCCGCCGATGCGCGTGTCGCTGACGATCTCCTCCTCGAGGCGTTGCACCGCGTCGGCGTCGGCGACCGTGTCGCCGTCCACGCCGAGCAGGTAGTCGCAGCCTTCGACGAGCTCGAAGCCGTAGTTGAGTGCGCCGACCTTCTTGTCGGGGTTCTTGCCGATGTCGTGGACGAAGACCTCGGTGAACTGCTCGCGTGCGGCGTTGACG
This sequence comes from Pseudolysinimonas kribbensis, assembly GCF_030161895.1. Lineage (GTDB taxonomy): Bacteria > Actinomycetota > Actinomycetes > Actinomycetales > Microbacteriaceae > Pseudolysinimonas > Pseudolysinimonas kribbensis. The sequence continues at coordinate 3,467,773 of NZ_BSVB01000001.1, read as the reverse complement.
ACGCGGTGCGGGCCGGCGTAGGCGCTCGCGATGGCGACGGTGTCATCCGTGGTGTTGTTCACGACCACGTGGATCATGTCGGGAACGCGTGACTGCGCGAGCAGCGACTCCAGCACCTGGGCGATCGATTCCCCCTCGTTGTAGGCCGGGATGATGCAGCCGATGGTGGCGCGCTGGACGCTGAGAGCCTCGACGGAGGCGATGAAGTCGTTGTCGGCGTCGGGCTCGACCCGCGTCACGTACGCCTTGGGCGCCGCGATGGTGTCCGTCATGTCTGTCATCCCCCGTGTCGCGGTTCCGGGTCTGTCCCTGGCCGCTACAGTCAGTGTTCAGCAGCGACCTCAAGGACCGGGCCTGGTCCCCGGCAAGATCACCTCAAGATCGGATCAAGTCGCAGCGGGGTCGTGGACGGGGGTGCCGGATGACGCGGACGGGACGTGGGATCGTCGTGGTCGCCGCTGGCTCGGCGCTCGTGCTGGCGCTCGCCGCGTGCGGAACACCGCCCTGGGATCAAAGCGGAGCGGCGACCGGAGGCGCGACACCGTCGCCGACGTCGACCCGGATCGTCGTCGTCCACAACGACCTGCAGACGGGTTCCACGAAGCGGACCCTCAAGGCGGGCGACATCACGCTCGACGTCACCTACTTCTCGACCCTCGACATCGGCCGGTGGTACGCCGACGCGAACAAGCCGCTGAGCCTCACCGCGGTCGCCTCGCTCGGCACCGACGTGGGCCAGGGCGTGTATCTGAGCAAGGTGACCATGACGACGACGGTGCGGGGTCCGAAGGGGGCCCTCCCGGCTCCCGCGGCGCAGGTCGACCAGTCGACGGTGCCGCCGGGGTACTTCATCAAGCAGCCGTTCAGCTACTCGCAGACCTTCGTCGTGCCACCCGTCGCCCCGTCGGCCACCTCGGCGACCTTCTCGATCGTCTACGAGCTGCTGCTGCAGACCGGGGCCAGCTCGTCGACGTACGCCAAGGAGACCGCGTCGGACAGCGTCACCGTGACCTTCCCGGCGCGTTAGGCCGCGTACTCGATCGTGCCGGGGCGGCCGGAGTCGATCGCGAGGTCGAGCACGGCTTCGGCGGTCTCGAGCAGTTCGTCGTAGCGCGATCCGGCGGCTCGCGTCGAGGTGATGCCGATGTAGGTCGCGACACGGAACCGGTCCGCGTCGTCGATCGGCGAGGTGAGAGCGTCTCCGTTGATGCGCTCGGCGACGACGCGCGCGTCGTCCTCGTCGTCCATCGGGAACAGCACGGCGAACCGCCGGCGGCTCAGCCGTCCGACCAGCGACGCGGCGGGAGCGTCGCCGAGCGCCAGCCGTCCCATGACCCGGATGGCGTGGTCCCCCAGCCCGCGCCCGAAGGCCAGGTTGATCTCGTCGATGTTGGCGAGCTCGACCAGCACGAGCGCGATCGTCGTCTGGTCGCGCATCGCCCGGCGCAGCCAGACCTCCGCCAGGGTCCGGAATCGGTCATCGGCGAGCAGTCCGTCGGCTTCCGAGTCGGATGGGATGTTCAGCCCAGGGCGCCGGAAGCGTTCCATCTGGAGCATGGAGAGGCTCACCGTCCCGAGGACGATCAGGCCGAGGTTCACGAGGGTGGCCTCCGCCGGTCCGAATCCCGTGGAGAAGACCGCGTCCGAGGGGCCCAGCAGCGGCAGCAGCACCGCGCGGGCGGCGTAGTACAGCGCCATGACGAGGCTCGCGATGCCGACGATCCGGGCGTTGAGGCTGCGTCTGAGCCACCCGCGGAGGGTCTCGATGAATCCGAGGCCGGCGAGCACCGCGGCCGCGACGAACATCTCGACCGCGCCGGCCCACATGCCGGCGGACGCCCCCGCGCGAGCACCGCGGCGGCGACGAGTGCCGCGACGCCGAGCGGCACCGCGGTGAGCGGCCGACGTCCGTTCGCGGCACGGTGGCCCGACCACAGCATCCCGATCGCGAGCACGAAGGCCCCGTTGCCGACGGCGATCGCCCACCAGGCCGACGGCTGCAGCCCCTCGATCGTGTACGCGAGCGTCTCGAGGATGCCTGCCACGAACGCGACGCTCCAGATCCGGCCCACGGCGTCGTTGCGGCGCAGGGTCGTATTCAGCACGAACGTCACACCGCACAGGATCACGATGAACCCGCTGACGGCGGCGACGGTGGTGATGTCGAGCTTCATGCTGCCTTTCCATGGCGGGCGATCGAGGATGCCGAGATGGCTCGATCTGGCGCATCCGGCGCGACGTGCTCGGTCGGAATCCGGACGCGGAAGGTGCTGCCGAGCCCCAGCTCGCTCTCCACCGACAGGTCGCCGCCATGTCGCTGGACGATCTCGCGCGTGATGGCCAGGCCGAGCCCGGTGCCGCCGGTCGTGGAGTTGCGGGCCGACTTGGTGCGATAGAAGCGGTCGAAGATGCGGGCGAGGTCGATGTCCGGGATGCCCTGGCCGGTGTCGCGGACCTCCAGGGTGATCGCGGGGCCGGTCTCGCGCACCGACACCTGGACCGTTCCCCACTCGCGGTTGTACTTGATGGCGTTCGTGACGAGGTTGTCGACCACCTGCCGGATGCGCACCGGATCGATCGTCGCCGTCGCGGACGCCGGGACATCGAGCTCGAGCTCGACCTCGCGGTCCTCGGCGAAGATGCGCTGCGACGCGACGGACTCCCGGGCGATCTCCGCCACGTCGGCTCGTACGAACGACATCGGCAGGTTCTTGTCCGCGTCGCTCGCGGCGCGCAGCAGGTCGTTGACGAGCACGAGCAGTCGCTCGGCGTTGCTCGCGGCCACGTCGACCTGCTCGAGCGTCTCGTCGTCGAGGTCGGCGTCGCGGACGAGGTCGAGATACCCGAGGATCGAGGTGAGCGGAGAGCGCAGCTCGTGCGTCACCGAGCCCACCAGATCGTCCCGCGCCCGGACGGCGTCGAGCTCCCGGGTGACGTCCTTGACGACGACCACGCCGCCGCGGTATTCGCCGCGGGCGTCACGCAGCGCCCGCGATCCCACTGAGTAGGCGGCGCGGCGCCCGCCGGGGTCGCCCACCCAGATGACGAGGCCGTCGAACTCCTGCCCCGCAAGGGCGCGGGCGAACGGACGGTTCTGCTGCGGATAGGGGTGGCTCGGTCCGCCTGATAGACGACGCGATGCACGAACACGGTCTTGGGCTCGCCGAACTCATCGAGCCACCGGCGCTGCGTGCGGTTGACGAAGGTGACCTGGCCGTTCCGGTCGAAGGCCAGCACGCCGAAGTCGACGGTGTTGAGCACCTCGTCGAGCAGCCGCTGCTGCTGGCGCGCTCGCTCCAGCGCGTTCTCGATGAGCTGCGAATGCTGCCGCAGCAGCACCGACTGCGCGCGCGAGCGCCGCGCCGCGACGTACACCGTGGTCGAGACGAAACCGAGCGTGATGGGAAGGAGCACGACGGAGGCGAAGTCGTTGACGACCAGGGGGTCGGCGAGAGAGCGCGACTGATCCAGATCATGGCGACCGCCAGGCTCGTGCCGCCGACCACCTCGACCAGCGCGAACGACCTGGCCAGCCAGATCACCGGGAAGACCATCATGAGACCGGAGCCCAGTTGCGGCTCGGCCGCGCGGATCGCGCCGATCGCCAGGATGTTCAGCACCGGCATCAGCACCCGCCACTGTCGCGAGATCAGGTCCCACGGCACCATCGCCGCGACGCCGGTGAGCACGAAGACGAGGCCGATGCCGGCGAAGATCGCGGGCTGGGTGAGGGCCTCCGGTGCGAAGACGACGATCGCGACGACCACGACGAGGACCGCGGCGGAGACCAGCATCTGGCTCGCCAGGATCGCCGTCGCAGCCGCGCGCGATCGCGGCCGCGACGGGGCGCGTCGCTCCCCGCCGACATGGACTCAGGTTATCGGGGCGGACGGAGCGATCCGAGGTCCCAGAAGGGGTGGGGCCAGAACGGGGGCGGACCGGACTCCGAGCTCCCCGCGTTCGCCGTCAGATGCTGAAGCCGCTACCTGCTGTCGCAGGAGCGATCGGTCGGCCGCCATCGGCGCCCGACATCTGCCGACTTCGTCGTCAGATGCTGAAGCCGATCGCTCTCATCATGTCTCGGCCGTCGTCGGTGATCCGCTCGGGGCCCCACGGCGGCATCCACACCCAGTTGATCCGGAATCGCTCGACGATGCCGTCCAGCGCCTGGCCGGTCTGCTCCTCGAGGACGTCCGTCAGAGGGCACCCCGCCGAGGTGAGGGTCATGGAGATGATGAGCGCGTCGTTCTCGTCGTCCCAGGCCAGGTCGTAGATGAGGCCGAGGTCGACGACGTTGACGCCCAGCTCGGGATCGATGACGTCCTTGAGACCTTCCTCGACCTGGTCGAAGAGCGCGGGCGACAGTGCGGTCGGCATGGCTACGCCTGCTCCCCGGCCAGCGCGGCCCCGTCGTTCAGATACCTGTCGTAACCCTCGTCCTCGAGCCGCTCGGCGAGCTCGGGGCCCCCTCCTCGGCGACGCGACCGTCGACGAAGACGTGCACGAAATCCGGGTGGATGTAGCGCAGGATCCGCGTGTAGTGCGTGATGAGCAGGATGCCGAGGTTCGTGGTCTCATGCGCCCGGTTGACGCCCTCCGACACGATCTTGAGCGCGTCGACGTCGAGACCGGAGTCGGTCTCGTCGAGCACCGCGAAGCTCGGCTTCAGCAGCTCGAGCTGCAGGATCTCGTGGCGCTTCTTCTCGCCGCCCGAGAACCCCTCGTTGACGTTGCGCGACGCGAACGAGCTGTCCATCCGCAGGTTCTTCATCGCCTGCGTGACCGTGCCTGCCCACCCGCGGATCGCGGGGGCCTCCCCGTCGATCGCGGTCTTGGCGGTGCGCAGGAAGTTCGACACCGCGACCCCGGGGATCTCGACCGGGTACTGCATCGCGAGGAACAGCCCCGCGCGCGCGCGGGCGTCGACCGTCATCGCGAGCACGTCCTGCCCGTCCAGCGTGATCGAGCCGCCCTCCACCTTGTACCGCGGGTGTCCGGCGATCGTGTAGGCGAGGGTCGACTTGCCGGAGCCGTTGGGGCCCATCACCGCGTGGATCTCGCCCTGCCGGATCGTCAGGTCGACGCCCTTGAGGATGTGCTTGGTGCCCTGATCGGTCTCGATCGAGACCTTGAGGTCCTTGATCTCGAGGGTGCTCATGCGATGTCCTTCTTCACGTCCGGGTCGATGTACACGTCGTCGCCGTCGATCTCGACGACGAAGACGGGGACCGGCTCATAGGCCGGCAGGCTGAGCGGCTTGCCGCTCAGGAGGGAGAACTGCGAGCCGTGGGCCCAGCACTCCAGGGTGTCGTCCTCGACGAATCCCTCGCTCAGCGAGATGTCGCCGTGGGTGCAGGTGTCGCCGATCGCGTGGATCGCGCCCGCCGAGTCCTTGACGACGGCGATAGGTACCCCGCCCAGCACGACGCGCTTGGCCGTGTCCGGTTCGAGCTCGGCGACCGAGCACGCGCGCTCCCGGCTCACGACGCCGCCACCGTCCGAGCCCCTCCAGCTCCGCGACGAGCGCCTCGAGCAACCGCGCCTCCAGAGCCGGTTCGCCGATGCGCTGCACGATCTCGCTGAGAAAGCCGAGCACGACGAGGCGGCGCGCCTCGTCCTCGGGGATGCCGCGTGCCTGCAGGTAGAACAGGTGCTCGTCGTCGAAGCGACCGGTGGCACTCGCGTGCCCCGCGCCGACGATGTCGCCGGTCTCGATCTCGAGGTTGGGGATCGAGTCCGCTCGGGTGCCTTCGCTCAGCACGAGGTTGCGGTTCTGCTCGTAGCTGTCGGTGCCCGTCGCCCGGGGGCCGATGAGCACGTCGCCGACCCACACCGTGCGTGCGCCGTCGCCGTTGAGCGCGCCCTTGTAGGTGACCCGGCTGCGCGAGTGCGGAGCATCGTGATGCACGTACACGCGCTGCTCGAGGTGCTGATGCGCGTCGGCGAAGTAGACCCCGAGCAGTTCGGCCTCCGAGCCCTCGCCCGCGAGGTGCGTCGAGGGTTAACCCGCACGACCGCCCCGCCGAGCGACACCACGATGTGCTTCAATCGCGCGTCCTTGCCCACCCGCGCGAACTGGCTCGAGAGGTGCAGCGCGTCGTCGTCCCATTCCTGCAGGCTGACGACCGTGAGGTCGGCGCCCTCGTCGAGGATGATCTCGACGTTCTCGGTCACGGCGGCCGGCCCGCGGCTGTCGAGCACGACCAGCGCGCGCGACTGCGCGGCGGCCGTGATCAGCACGTGCGCGGCTCGCGGGGTGTCGCCGAGCTGCGCCCGGGTGACGGTCAGCGCGTCGGCGACCTCCCCTGGACCCCGATGTGCAGCGCCTTCTCGAAGGCCGTCCAGGCGTTCGCGGCCGCGCGCTCCTCCGGCTGGCCGGCGGAGCCGATCCGGGTGTCGGTGCGATCGATCCACTCGACGGTCGTGCCGGCGACCTCCGGGTACAGCACGGGGTACGGCGATCCGTCGAGCTCGCCGTCGATGAGGGTGCGAACGCGATCGACCGGGGTGAGCTTCCACTCCGCCTCGAAGCCGGTGACCTCGGCGAAGTCGGCATGCTCGAAGCTCTTGAAGCGCTCCGAACGGGTCTGGACCGGGGCCAGGAAGGTGGGCTCGGTCTCGGTGTACGTGCTCACGTCAGCCGACGCTGCCTTCCATGCTCATCTCGATGAGCTTGTTGAGCTCGAGCGCGTACTCCATGGGCAGCTCGCGCGCGATCGGCTCGATGAAGCCGCGCACGATCATCGCCATCGCCTCGTCCTCGGGCATGCCGCGGGACTGCAGGTAGAACAGCTGCTCCTCGCTCACCCGCGAGACGGTCGCCTCGTGGCCGAGCTGCACGTCATCCACCCGGATGTCGATGGCCGGGTAGGTGTCGGAGCGCGAGATCGTGTCGACCAGCAGTGCGTCGCACCGCACCGTGTTGGCGGCGTGATGGGCCCCCTCGGTGACGCGGACCTCGCCCCGGTAACCGGCGCGGCCTCCGCCTCGGGCGATCGACTTCGAGACGATCGACGATGTCGTGTACGGCGCCATGTGGATCATCTTCGCGCCCGCGTCCTGATGCTGGCCCGGTCCCGCGAAGGCGACCGAGAGGGTCTCGCCCTTGGCGTGCTCCCCCACCAGATAGATCGACGGGTACTTCATCGTCACCTTGGAGCCGATGTTGCCGTCGATCCACTCCATGGTGGCGCCCTCGTGTGCGATCGCACGCTTGGTCACGAGGTTGTAGACGTTGTTCGACCAGTTCTGGATCGTCGTGTAGCGCACGCGCGCGTTCTTCTTGACGACGATCTCGACGACGGCCGAGTGCAGCGAGTCCGACTTGTAGATGGGCGCCGTGCAGCCCTCGATGTAGTGCACGTACGAGCCCTCGTCGGCGATGATGAGGGTCCGCTCGAACTGGCCCATGTTCTCGGTGTTGATCCGGAAGTAGGCCTGCAGCGGGATCTCGACGTGCACGCCGGGCGGCACGTAGACGAACGATCCGCCTGACCACACCGACGTGTTGAGCGCCGCGAACTTGTTGTCGCCGGCCGGGATCACCGTGCCGAAGTGCTCCTTGAAGAGCTCCGGGTGCTCCTTCAGGGCCGTGTCGGTGTCGAGGAAGATCACGCCCTGCTTCTCGAGATCCTCACGGATCTGGTGATACACGACCTCGGACTCGTACTGGGCCGCGACGCCGGCGACGAGGCGCTGCCGCTCGGCCTCCGGGATCCCGAGCTTCTCGTAGGTGGCCTTGATGTCGTCGGGCAGCTCTTCCCAGCTGGTGGCCTGCTTCTCGGTCGACCGCACGAAGTACTTGATGTTGTCGAAGTCGATCCCGGTGAGGTCGGCTCCCCAGGTCGGCATCGGCTTCATGCCGAAGATCTTGAGCGCCTTGAGGCGGTTCTTGAGCATCCACTCGGGCTCGTTCTTGAGCGCGGAGATGTTCCGGACGACCTCGTCGCTCAGGCCTCGCCGCGCGGCGGCGCCGGCGGCGTCGGAGTCGGACCAGCCGAATTCATACTGGCCGAGACCGGCCAGCTCGGGACGATCGATGAGCACGTCGGACATGGGGTTACCTTCTCTCTGCCGCTGCGAACCATTCCGCTCGGACCGGCATTCGTGGCACGCGCCATTGCGTTCGATCTGTCCACGATCCTACAGGGCGCTCCTCCGGCTGCGCCGAGAAGCCGGCCGTCACCGCGCCGTGCGAGTGCTAACTTTTCTTCATCCACGTCAGGAGTGAAGGTGTCTCGCATCCGGGCTCTCATCAGCGCACTGGCCGTCCTGTGCCTCGCCATGGCGGGCGCGATGTCCGGGGCTGCGAGTGCGACAGCCGACGCTGGCACCGGTTCGATTTATGGTGTCGTGACGGCGCCAGACGGTTCGACGCTGGACGGACCGGTGACCGTCACGCTCGGCCGAGTCTCGAGTCAGCAGACGGACGTGCACGGCAGGTATCTCTTCTCGGGTCTTGCCGCAGGGTCGTTCGATCTGACCTTTGACTACGGGGGGACGTCGAAGATCGTCCGTCATGAGAGGTGGGACGGATCGTTCGGGCCGACCGGCCCCGACGTTGTCCTCACCGCCGGCGCCGCCCGAGAGGTCAACGTGCGCCTCGTTCGGGGCGCCACCGTCAGTGGCGCCGTCACCGGCATCGACGGCCCCCTCGACGCGACGACGACGGTGACGCTCTTCTGGCGCACCTCGCCGGCCACGTTCAAGATCCCCGCCTCGTTCGATGCCGCGAGCCAGACCTGGCAGGTCAGCGACGTGCCGCCCGGCAGCTACTCCTCCTGGTCGATCCACCCGACCGCTGGTCCTCGCAGCAATGGGGAGGGCTGACAGTCGTGGAAGGCGTCGATCTCGTCGACCAGTCCCGTACCCTCGCGCGGTCGACCAACATCGGTGGCACGGTCTCCTACGTCGAGAACGGGGTCGCATCCCCCTGCCGGATGGCGTGGCATGGGCCTGGAATCACAAGGGCGGAGAGATCTCGGCGCCGATCGTCAACGGGCGCTACGACTTCTACGGGCTTTGGGCCGACAGCTACACGATCTGCTTTCAAGAGCAGAACTACGTCGATCTCACGTGCTACGGAGGCGGAGGCTTCTACGACCCGCCCAATGTCACCGTCTCCGAGGGCGAGGTGCTCGACGGCATCGATGCGACCGTCGTCCGCGGGGGCAGATCCTCGGTGAGGTCCACGGCGCCGGCGACCCGCAGTGGCAGGTGAGACTTCTCCGGCGGGATCCCGATACCGGAGACTACGGCGACGAGCTCGATTCCTATACGAGCGCGGCGTTCGGCTTCTCAGCGGTCGCGGCGGGCACGTATCGACTGCAGGTGGTCGATCAGACCAATGCCAACCGTGCCCAGTACTGGGATGGTGCACAGTTCGCCGATGGAGCGACGGACATCGTGGTCACGTCAGGCCACACCGTGGATCTGGGCACGATCACGGCGCAGCCGTGGAACATCGACATGCAGAGAACCGGAGGATCCGACCGATTCGCCGTGTCCGCAGCGGTCTCGAACGAGCGCTTCCCGGTCATCCCCGCGTCGGGCGTCCCCGTCGTCTACGTCGCGGATGGACTGAACTTCCCCGATGCGCTGTCTGCCGGCCCGGCCGCGATCAAGGACGACGGCGACATCCTCCTCGTGACGCCGATGGCGATTCCCCCGCCGATCGCCGCTGAACTCGCGCGGCTGCGTCCCCAGCGGATCGTCGTGGTCGGGGGGACCGCGTCGGTGAACGAGGCGGTCCTCCATCAGCTCGATGCCTATGTCACGGGGGCGAGCGGCAAGGCGACACGCCTGGCCGGCGTCGACCGCTTCGCCGCCTCCCGCAACGTCGCCCGCTCGGCCTTCGGGACCGACGGCGCCCCGACCGTTTTCATCGCCACGGGGAACAACTATCCGGACGCCCTGAGCGCCGGGCCGGCAGCGGGATCGGTAAGCGCTCCCGTGATCCTCGTCGACGGGCTGGCCTCGCATTTGGACAGCGCGACCACCGCGCTCCTGCATGACCTGCACACGACCTCCGTCGACATCGTCGGCGGGCCGGCCAGCCTGAGCTTCGGGATCCAAGAGGATCTCGAGGGGATTGTCGGCCCGAGCCATGTGACGGTCTTCGGCGGCTCCACGCGTTACGACAACGCCGCGCAGTTGGGCGCCACCTTCTTCCGACACACTGATCTGGTCTACTTCGCGGTGGGCACGAACTTCGCCGATGCCCTCTCGGCCGCGGCACTTGCGGGCCACGACCGCGCTCCGATCGATCTGGTTGAGTCGAACTGTGTGCCGGCGAGCGTCGAGTACTGGGTGCGCGCTCAGGCGGCGCAGAGCATCCGGCTCATCGGAGGGCAGGTCTCGCTGGGTTCCGGCGTCGAGGCGATGACACCCTGTCCCGCGTGACCGAGCGACCACCTGACCTCGTGGAGGATCCATGACACGCACCCTCTCAGCCCTGACTTCGGCGCTCGTCATCGCGGTTGCCGTCGTGGTTCCTTCCGGGCCCGCGTTCGCCGACACCGGGACGGGGATGATCCATGGGGTCATTTCGATGCCCGACGGGACCGTTCCGGACGCCATTCAGCCGCTGGTCGTCTGCGGCGCCAATGCGGAGTCGAATGGATGCGGGTACGGAACCGCCTCCCTCGACCCCACTACGGGGGCGTACCAGATCACCGGCCTCCTGCCGGGGAGTTACCACGTGAGCGCCAGGTACGACGGCAGCTCGCCGGACGTGATCCAGTCGGTGGACTCGTCGAACGTCGACGTCGCGGACGGACAAGATGTCAGGCTGGACCTGCAGTTCGAGGCCGGCGCCGTCATCACCGGGCATCTCACCGGGTCGGACGGACCTCTGAGCTCGGCGATCGTCACCGGCTCATGGGACTCGGGAGCGTCATCCGGAGCCACCCAGGCGACATTCGACCCCGCCACGCAGACGTACAGGTTCGATCGCCTGTACCCCCAGACCTACACGATCCGATTCAGCAGCACGCGCTACGGGGATGTCACGGCACCGCCGGTCACGGTCACGTTCGGGCAGGTCGTCAGTGGTGTGGACGAGGTCCTCCCACGCGAGAACCAGATCTCGGGGCAACTGTCGTACGACGACGGCTCCGGTCCGGTCGCCCGACAGGGCAAGGTCTCGCTCATCTCGTCGGGCGCCGAGATCGCGTCGACGACAAGCGACGCGACGGGACACTACGAATTCAACGGCGTCGCGCCCGGCGACTACCGCATCTGCGCCAACGGGATCGGATACTTCGCGCAGGCGTGTTGGGGCGATGGCGGCGAACTCGACGCGCCGAACGTGTCGATCGCGAGCGGCGGATCCGCCGTCGGCAAGGACATCACTCAAGTCGCCGGTGGCATCCTCAAGGCGCAGGTCAACATGCCGCCGGAACCGGGCGGATTCTCGGTGGGGTACGAGGCCGAAGTCGACGTCTGGCGACTCGACCAGAGCGCGGGCTACTACACCCTGTTCCAGAAGTTCACTGCGAATGAGGGCGGGACGGGCACGGTCGAGGACGAGGGACTGCCGGCGGGCACCTACCGGGTCCAGTTCATCGACCCGCTGGGTACCTACAACGCGCAATGGTGGAGCGGCGCCCGCTACTTCAGCGACGGCGAGGACATCACGCTGTCGCCGAACCAGGTGACCGATCTGGGCAAGGTGGCGCTGATGCCGCGCACTCTGGACGTGTACAGGACATCCGGCAGCGATCGATACACGGGTTCCGTTGAGATGTCGAAGGAGACCTATCCGTCCGTGCCGAATGACGGCGTGCCCATCGTCTACGTCGCCAACGGCCTGAATTACCCGGATGCCCTTTCCGCAGGCCCGGCGGCGATCGCGCAGGGAGGGGTGCTCCTTCTGGTATCGCCGACGCAGATCCCCTCAGCAGTGGCGGGGAACTCCAGCGTCTCCGGCCTCAGAAGATCGCCGTGGCGGGTGGCCCGGCGTCGGTGAGCGATGCGGTGCTCTCGCAGTTGACGGGATACGTGCAGAAGCCGTCGGACGTCTTCCGACTCAGTGGGGCCGATCGTTTCGCAGCATCGAGATCGATCACTCGCAGCGTCTTCCTCGGGGACGGCGCGCGCGAGGTGTTCATCGCCACCGGCAACAACTTCCCGGACGCGTTGAGCGCTGGTCCCGCCGCCGGATCTATCGGCGCCCCGGTGATCCTCGTGAACGGTCTGCTCCCCGCCCTGGACTCCGAGACCCGGCGTCTTCTGCTCGATCTCGGGACCACGGATGTCGATATCGCCGGGGGTCCGGGTAGCGTCAGCCCGGGAATCGAGGCGTCGCTGGACGACCTCATGGGCGGTTCGAGGCACGTGCATCGCTACACCGGTGCCACCCGGTACGAGGCTGCGGCTGCGATCGGCGCCGAGTTCTTCCCCGACCCGGAGACGGTGTTCCTCGCCACAGGGGCGAACTTCCCCGACGCTCTCGCCGGCGCGCCGCTGGCCGGTGCCGTCGGGGGCCGATCTATCTGTCGCAGCCCGACTGCCTCTCGGATGTGGACGCGGGTCAGATCGTCAACTCGGACACTCAGCTCATTTGGCTGCTCGGCGGACCGGCCTCACTCAGTCCCGCCGTCGAGGACCTCCACGTGTGCTGACGCGGCACTCCGGAGCGGGAACAGCGCGGGATCGGCATCCAGCAGCACCCGGATCGCGCCCACCCACACGAGCGCCGCGCCCAGCACGTGGATGACCACGAGGAGCTCCGGCAGTGCGGTCAGCGATTGCACGAGACCCACCGCCCCCTGCAGCAGCAGCACGACCAGGAAGACGATCGCCCGGCGACGGGCGGCCGGGACGAGCAGCAGCGTCGCGACCGCGAGCAGGATCACCAGTGCGGCGAGCAGGCCGTGCACCCAGACGACCGAACCCCAGTCGAACCCGTTGCGAGGAACGAGGTGGCGCAGGTCGGTGCTGTCGCCGGAGTGCGGCCCCGCCCCGGTCACGATCGTGCCGACGATGACGAGCCCCGCCGAGGCGACGACGACGGCCCAGCCCATGCCGCGTGCGCGCGGGGTCACCACGGCTCCCGGGGTCCCGCGCCAGCGCGCGCGATGCCAGGTGAGGGTCGCGGTGGCCAGCAGCGCCATCGCGAGCACGAAGTGCAGCGCGACGACCCAGGGGTTCAGGCCGGCGAGCACGGTGATGCCGCCGGCGACGGCGTTGACGATGACGAGCCAGAACATCGACCACGCGAGCCGGGTGAGGGCGCGATCCCACGGCCTCTGCAACCGCACCGCGATGATCGCCCAGCCGACCGCGACGACCAGAACGCCGGTGAGCGTGCGGTTGCTCTGCTCGATCAGCTGGTGCACCGTGTCCGGCACCACCAGCACGCCGTGGCCGTCGCACGTGGGCCAGGTCGAGCATCCGAGGCCCGACGACGTGACGCGCACGATCGCTCCCCCGAGGACGATGACCACGCTCATCACGAGAGCGGCGGTCGTCCCCCAGCGCAGCGCCCGAGGGCCGAGGGTCCAGCGGGAGGCCGCCCAGGCGAACGGCGTGACGATCCGGCTCACGGAAGCGGGATGGCCAGGTGCAGCAGCGGGTCGAGACCGACCGCGATGAACACGATCGTGAGGTAGGTGATGCTCGCGTGGAACACCCGCATCGGCTTGATCTCGCCGTCGCGGATGGCGTTGGCGTAGAGCCGGTGCGACTCGAGCAGGAACCACGCTCCGGACAGGACCGCGGACACGCTGTACAGCACCCCCATGCCGGCGATCGGGATCAGCAGGAGCGAGCACGCCACCGTCGCCCACGCGTACAGCACGACCTGCATCCCAACCGCGGTGCGGGTGCGAACGACGGCCAGCATCGGCACGTGCACCGAGGCGTAATCCTCCTTGTAGCGCATCGACAGCGGCCAGTAGTGCGGCGGCGTCCACAGGAACACGATCCCGAACAGGATGACGGGGGCCCAGTCGAGCGAGCCGGTCACGGCCGCCCAGCCGATGAGCACGGGCATGCAGCCCGCCGCGCCGCCCCAGACGATGTTCTGCGGGGTGCGCCGCTTGAGGATCAGCGTGTAGATGAGCACGTAGAACGCGATCGCCGCGAACGACAGGATCGCCGCGAGCGGCGTCGTGAAGAACCACAGCCAGGCGATCGACACCGCGCCCGAGATCCAGGCGAACGCCAGCGCCTCGACGTCGCGCAGGTCGCCGGTCACGAGCGGGCGCTTCTGGGTGCGCTTCATCACGCGATCGATGTCGCGGTCGATGTAGCAGTTGAAGGCGTTCGCCGAGCCCGCGCTGAGCGTGCCGCCGACCAGCGTCGCCAGCACGGTCCACAGATTCGGGATGCCGTGTGCGGCGAGCACCATCACGGGCGCGGTCGTCACGAGCAGCAGCTCGATCACGCGCGGCTTCGTGAGCGCGACGTAGGCCAGGAGCTTGCGTCCGAGCGGGATCCGGGGTCGGCCGGCACGCCCGGCCGGCGGCGCGGCCGGAGTCGCCACGGCCTCCTGCATGCGGCCAGTTTAGGCGACGCGCGGCACCCGGCCCGTACTCCCCGGGAGTCGACTGGACGGGGCAACGCTCGGTCGGCGCGAGTTCCGGCCTCTCACTAGGATCAAGGAACGTGACTGCTCTTACATGGGACGCCATCGATCAGAAGGCGGTCGACACCGTCAAGATCCTCGCCGCCGACGCCGTCGAGAAGGTGGGGAACGGGCATCCGGGCACCGCGATCAGCCTCGCGCCGCTCGCCTACCTCCTCTTCCAGAAGGTCATGCGCCGCGACCCGAAGGACCTGCAGTGGCTCGGGCGCGACCGGTTCATCCTGTCCGCCGGCCACAGCTCGCTGACGCAGTACATCCAGCTCTTCCTCGAGGGGTCCGGGCTCGAGCTCGACGACCTCGAGGCGCTCCGCACGTGGGGGTCGAAGACCCCGGCCATCCCGAGTACGGGCACACCCCCGGCGTCGAGATCACCACCGGCCCGCTCGGCCAGGGGCTCGCCTCGTCGGTCGGCTTCGCGTACGCGCAGCGCTACGAGCGCGGCCTGTTCGACCCGGATGCCGCGCAGGGCGAGAGCCCCTTCGACCACCACGTGTACGTCATCGCGAGCGATGGCGACATCGAGGAGGGCGTCACGAGCGAGGCGGGGTCGCTCGCCGGCGTGCAGCAGCTCGGCAATCTGATCGCCTTCTACGACAGCAACCAGATCTCGATCGAGGACGACACCAACATCGCGCTGAGCGAGGATGTCGCCGCCCGCTACGCCGCCTACGGCTGGCAGGTGCAGACGGTCGACTGGAACACCAAGGCCGGCTACGTCGAGGACGTGCACAAGCTCTGGGACGCGATCGAGACCGCCAAGGCCAACACCACCCAGCCGTCCCTCATCGTGCTCAAGACGATCATCGGCTGGCCGTCGCCGACCAAGCAGAACACCGGCAAGATCCATGGATCGGCGATGGGCGCCGACGAGGTCGCCGGCCTCAAGAAGGCCCTCGGCTTCGATCCCGAGAAGTCGTTCGACGTCGACCCGGCCGTGCTCGAGCACACCCGGGCGTCGCACGACCGGATCCAGGAGTTCAAGGCGGCCTGGCAGGAGCGCTTCGATGCGTGGGCCGTGGCGAACGCCGACCGCAAGAAGCTCCTCGACCGGCTGTCGTCGGGCGCCGCGCCGGAGGGCGTGGCCGACGTGCTGCCGGTCTTCGAGCCGGGCAAGGACGTGTCGACGCGTGCGGCGTCGGGCAAGGTCATCAACGCGATCGCCGCCGTCATGCCGGAGCTGTGGGGCGGCTCGGCCGACCTCGCCGAGTCCAACAACACGACGATCGAGGACGCCGAGTCCTTCCTGCCGCCCGAGCGGAGCACGGCGATGTGGTCCGGTTCGCCCTACGGGCGCGTGCTGCACTTCGGCATCCGCGAGCACGCGATGGCGTCGATCCTCAGCGGCATCGTGCTGCACGGCAACACCCGGCCGTTCGGGGCGACGTTCCTCATCTTCAGCGACTACATGCGGCCCGCGGTGCGGCTGGCGTCGCTCATGAAGGTGCCCTCGATCTACGTCTGGACGCACGACTCGGTCGCGCTCGGCGAGGACGGCCCCACCCACCAGCCGGTCGAGCAGCTCACGGCGCTGCGCGCGATCCCCAACCTCGAGATCGTGCGCCCCGCCGACGCGAACGAGGTCGCCTGGGCGTGGAAGACCATGCTCGAGCGCCGGGTCGGACCCGCCGGGATCGTGCTCAGCCGACAGAACCTGCCGGTCTTCGCGCGCGGCGACGGGGCGGCATCCGGCGACACGCTGGCGGCCGCGTCGAACGTCGCGAAGGGCGCCTACGTGCTCGCCGAGGCGCAGGGCGGTGCGCCGGATGTGATCCTGCTCTCGACCGGGTCCGAGGTGCAGATCGCCCTCGCTGCCCGCGAGCAGCTCGAGGCCGACGGCGTGCACGCACGGGTCGTCTCCGTGCCGAGCCAGGAGTGGTTCGCCGAGCAGGATGCGGCCTATCGCGAGTCGGTGCTGCCGACGGCGGTCAGGGCGCGCGTCTCGATCGAGGCCGGGCTCGCCCTGACCTGGGCACCCTTGCTCGGCGACGCCGGTCGCCACGTCTCGATCGAGCACTACGGCGCCTCGGCCGACTACAAGACCCTGTACCAGAAGTTCGGTCTCACCGCGGAGGCGGCCGTCGCCGCCGCGAAGGAATCCATCGCCGCGGCATCGGCATAAGCCGTCACCATCCCGCCACCACCTCCGACAGGAACCAGGAATCATGGCCCCCAACACCAACACCGCAGCACTCTCGGCGCTCGGCGTCAGCATCTGGCTCGACGACCTCTCGCGTGAGCGGATCGCCTCGGGCGGGCTCACGGAGCTCATCGCCGACCGGAACGTCGTCGGCGTCACCACCAACCCCACGATCTTCGCCACGGCACTCGCCAAGGGCAACGCCTACGACGCCAAGGTCGCCGAGCTCGCCAAGGCGGGCACCTCGGTCACCGACGCCGTGTTCGCCATCACCACCGGTGACGTCCGCGACGCGTGCGACGTCTTCCGACCGGTCTACGACGCGACCGACGGCCAGGACGGCCGGGTCTCGATCGAGGTCGAGCCGGGCCTGGCCCGCGACACGGACGGCACGATCGCGGAGGCCAAGCAGCTCTGGTCGGCCGTCGACCGCCCGAACGTCATGGTCAAGATCCCGGCCACCGTCGAGGGGCTCGGCGCCATCACCGCGGCGACCGCGGCGGGCATCAGCGTCAACGTCACCCTGATCTTCAGCCTGGAGCGGCACCGTCAGGTCATCGAGGCCTACCTCGACGGCCTCGAGCAGGCCAAGGAGGCGGGTATCGACCTCTCGACCATCCGCTCCGTCGCCTCGTTCTTCGTGTCGCGGGTCGACACCGAGACCGACAAGCGGCTCGACGCCATCGGCACCGACGAGGCGAAGGCCCTGCGCAGCAAGCTGGGCATCGCGAACGCCCAGCTCGCCTACAAGCTCTACGAGGAGGAGTTCGCGACCGATCGTGCGAAGGCCCTCCTCGCCGCGGGCGCACACACCCAGCGTCCGCTCTGGGCCTCCACGGGCGTCAAGGACCCGGCGCTGCCCGACACGCTCTACGTGACGGAGCTCGCCGTCGCCGACGTGGTCAACACGATGCCCGAGAAGACGCTCGAGGCGGTCGCCGACCACGTACAGCTGCACGGGGATGCCGTCACCGGGTCGTACGCCACCGCGCAGCAGGTCTTCGACGACCTGAAGGCCGTCGGCATCGACTACGACGACGTCACCGCGCTCCTCGAGAAGGAGGGCATCGAGAAGTTCGACGTCTCGTGGACCGAGTTGCTCGACACGGTGACCGCGGCGCTCGAGGCGGCCAAGTGACCGTCTCGGTCGTCCCCACCGGGGCCGCGAAGGAAGCGGTCGACCGGCTGGTGCCGCAGCTGGTCGCCGACGGCGTCGCGGGCGGGATCGCCTCCTCGACCCGACCCTGTGGGGCCCGGATGCCGAGAGCGAGGCCGCCATCCGGCTGGGCTGGACCGAGGCCGTCGCCATCTCCGAGCCGCTCGTCGCCGAGATCGTCGCGCTGCGCGAGCAGCTGCACGGCAAGGGCGTCACCCACATCGTCCTCGGCGGCATGGGCGGATCATCGCTCGCGCCCGAGGTCATCACCCGAACCTACGGGGTCGAGCTCACCGTCCTCGACTGCACAGACCCGCAGCAGGTGAAGGACGCGCTCGACGACCGGCTCGCCCAGAGCGCGGTCGTCATCTCGTCGAAGTCGGGCACGACGGTCGAGACCGACAGTCAGAAGCGCGTCTACGAGGCCGCATTCCGTGCGGCGGGCATCGACCCGACCGAGCGCATCGTCATCGTCACCGACCCGGGATCCCCTCTCGACGAGTCCGCTCGTGCCGACGGATACCGCGTCTTCAACGCCGACCCGAACGTCGGGGGCCGGTACTCCGCGCTCACGGCCTTCGGCCTCGTGCCCAGTGGCCTCGCCGGGGCCGACATCGCCGAGCTCCTCGACGAGGCCGGCGCGGTGCTGCTCGAGCTCGCGCTGGACCGCCCCGAGAACCCGGGGCTCATCCTCGGCGCGGCGATCGGCGGCACGCAGCCGCTGCGCGACAAGCTCGGGATCGTCGCGGACGGCACCCACATCGTCGGCTTCGCGGACTGGGCCGAGCAGCTGATCGCGGAGTCCACCGGCAAGCAGGGCACCGGGCTGCTGCCCGTGGTGCTTGACACCCGCTCGCCGGAGCTGTCCGAGAACCTGCCGGATCTGCAGATCGTGCGTCTCGTGCGGGATGAGCGCGCGACGCACGAGGTCAACGACGGCGAGATCGAGATCTCGGGCTCGCTCGGCGGACAGCTGATGGTCTGGGAGTACGCGGTCGCCGTCGCGGGACGGCTGCTCGGCATCAATCCGTTCGATCAGCCGGATGTCGAGTCCGCCAAGAAGGCGGCCCGGGGCCTGCTGGATGCCCAGCCCGCTCCGACCGAGCCGGTCTTCACGGACGGCGCCGTCGAGGTGCGCACGGCCGGGGGCCTCACGATCGACGGCACGAGCGTCGAGGCGGCGATCGACGCCCTGCTCGCAGCGCTCCCCGAGGACGGCTACGTCGCCATCCAGGCCTACCTCGATCGCGTCGACCACCCGGAGTTCGCCCAGCTGCGCGACCTGGCGGCCGCGGCGTCGAAGCGGCCGGTCACCTTCGGCTGGGGGCCGCGATTCCTGCACTCGACCGGGCAGTTCCACAAGGGCGGCCCCGCCGTCGGCGTGTTCCTCCAGCTCACCTCGGTGACGGCGCCGGCCGACGATCTCGCGATCCCGGACCGTCCGTTCACTTTCGGGCAGCTGATCCGCGCTCAGGCCGCCGGCGACGCGAGCGTGCTCGCCGATCACGGCCGGCCGGTGCTCACCCTGACGCTGACCGACATCGACGCCGGGTTCGACGCCGTCCGCTCGGCGCTCGGCGCGACCCGGGCGGGCTGATGCCACCGGTGGAGATCGGGCCCGGCCGCAACCCGCTGCGCGCGGCCAGCGATCGCCGGCTCAGCCGGATCGCGGGGCCGAGCGGCCTCGTGATCTTCGGCGTGACGGGCGACCTGTCGCGTAAGAAGCTCATGCCGGCGGTCTACGACCTGGCCAACCGCGGGCTCCTGCCGCCCGGGTTCGCCCTGGTGGGATTCGCCCGTCGCGAATGGGACGACCAGGACTTCGAGAAGGTCGTCTACGAGGCCGTCAAGCAGTACGCCCGCACACCGTTCGACGAGGACGTATGGAAGCAGCTGCGTGAGGGGGTGCGCTTCGTCCAGGGCGAGTTCGACGACGACGCGGCCTTCGACCGGCTGAAATCGACGCTCACCGAACTCGACGAGACGCGGGGCACGATGGGCAACCACGCGTTCTACCTCTCGATCCCGCCGAAGTCGTTCCCCCAGGTGACCGAGCAGCTCAAGCGCTCCGGGCTGGCCGATCCGAAGGACGGCGAGTGGCGGCGCGTCGTCATCGAGAAGCCGTTCGGGTCCGACCTGACGACCGCACGGGAGCTCAACGACGTCGTCGAGTCGGTGTTCCCGCCGGACTCGGTGTTCCGGATCGACCACTACCTCGGCAAGGAGACGGTCCAGAACATCCTGGCGCTGCGCTTCGCCAACCAGCTGTACGAACCGATCTGGAACGCCAACTACGTCGATCACGTGCAGATCACGATGGCCGAGGACATCGGCGTCGGGGGCCGCGCGGGGTACTACGACGGCATCGGGGCGGCGCGCGACGTCATCCAGAACCACCTGCTGCAGCTGTTCGCTCTCACCGCGATGGAGGAGCCGGTGTCGTTCGACGCCGCCGATCTGCGCGCCGAGAAGGAGAAGGTGCTCTCCGCCGTCCACCTGCCCGCAGACCTCTCGACCGCCACGGCCCGGGGGCAGTACTCCGCGGGATGGCAGGGGGCGAGAAGGTCGTCGGCTTCCTCGACGAGGACGGGATGAACCCGCAGTCGGTCACCGAGACCTATGCGGCCATCAAGCTCAACGTCAACACCCGGCGCTGGGCGGGCGTGCCCTTCTACCTGCGGGCCGGCAAGCGCCTCGGCCGTCGGGTGACCGAGATCGCGGTCGTCTTCAAGCGGGCGCCGCAGTACCTGTTCGCCGAGGCGCAGACCTCGGCGCTCGGCCAGAACGCGCTCGTCATCCGGGTGCAGCCCGACGAGGGCGTCACGATCCGCTTCGGCTCCAAGGTGCCCGGGGCCGGCATGCAGGTGCGCGACGTGACGATGGACTTCGGGTACGGGCATGCGTTCACCGAGGCGAGCCCGGAGGCGTACGAGCGGTTGATCCTCGACGTGCTCCTCGGGGATCCGCCCCTCTTCCCGCGCCACCAGGAGGTGGAGCTGAGCTGGAAGATCCTCGACCCGATCGAGGAGTACTGGTCCTCGCTCGGCGGGCCGCTCGAGCAGTACAAGCCCGGCACCTGGGGCCCCACATCCGCGGACGAGCTCCTGGCTCGTGACGGACGGGTCTGGAGACGGCCGTGAGCTGGAGGAACGCATGATCGTCGACCTGCCGGACACCACCACGAGCGCCGTGTCGAAGGCTCTCGTCAGCATCCGCGAGGAGGGCGGCGCCGTCGCCCTCGGCCGTGTGCTCACGCTCGTCATCGTGACCCCGCTCGGCGAGGAGGAGGAGGCCATCGAGGCGGCCAACGACGCCTCGCGCGAGCACCCGATGCGCGTCATCGTGCTCTCGCGGGGCACCGACCGCTCGGAGGCGCCGCGCCTGGACGCGCAGATCCGGGTGGGAGGCGACGCCGGGGCCAGCGAAGTCATCGTGCTGCGGGTCTACGGCGAGCTCGCGAGCGACGAGGAGGGCCTGGTCATGGGCCTTCTGCTGCCCGACGCACCCGTCGTGCTGTGGTGGCCGAGCGATCCCCCGGCACATCCCGCCGAGTCGGCCCTCGGGCGCATCGCGCAGCTGCGCATCACGGACGCCGCGACGGCGGTGAACCCGGTGAAGGCGCTTCAGGCGCTCGGCGAGAACTACCGGCCGGGCGACACCGACTTCGCGTGGACGCGGCTGACGCTCTGGCGTGCCCAGCTGGCGGCCGTGCTCGATCAGCCGCCGTACGAGCCGGTCACCGCGGTGGTGGTCGCCGGGTCGAGCGACTCCCCGTCGACCGAGTTGCTCGCCGCCTGGCTGCAGCTCGAGCTGGAGGTCGACGCGCGGCTCGAGATCTCGAGCGCCGCGACCCACGGCTCCAGCGGGATCCACGGTGTGCGCCTCGAGCGACCCTCCGGCGCGGTCAGCCTCGAGCGGCTCGTGCCGAACGTGGCGACGCTCGTGCAGCCGGGTCAGCCCGACCACGACATCGCACTGCCTCGCCGCAGCCTCCGGGACTGCCTGGCGGAAGAGCTGCGCCGACTCGACCCCGACGACCTCTTCGGCGAGGTCGTGCAGTTGGGGATACCGAAGCTGCCGGCACCGTCCACAGCGGCCCGTGCCGGGAAGAGCAGCGCGAAGAAGGGCTGAGAACATGGCGACCAACGAACGGCGGGTGCTCGTGCATCCCGACAAGTCCTCCCTGGCCGGCGCGGTCGCGGCGCGGTTCGTCACGAAGATCATCGACGTGCTCGAGGAGCGAGGGCACGCCGACGTGTGCTTGACCGGCGGCTCGATGGGCTCCGCGGTCCTGCAGGCGATCGCAGACTCCCCGCGTGCGGCACGGTCGATTGGAAGGCGATCACCTTCTGGTGGGGCGACGAGCGCTACCTGCCGCACGGCGATCCGGACCGCAACGACACCCAGTCCAAGGCGGCCCTGCTCGATGCCCTGAACCTCGACGCCGCGCAGATCAAGAGCCTGCCGGCACCGGGAGAGCACCCCGACATCCACGCCGCGGCGGACGCCTATGCGGCCGAGCTCCTGGCCGGCGCGCCGGAGGGCGCGGGCACCGCGATTCGACGTGACCTTCCTCGGCGTCGGACCGGACGGGCACATCGCCTCGCTGTTCCCCGACCATGCCGGCATCCGCGACACGGAGCACGTCGTCATCGCCGAGACCGACTCCCCAAGCCGCCGCCCGAGCGGCTGAGTCTCACCCTGCCGATCATCAATGCGTCCGACCGGGTGTGGATGGTGCTGGCCGGCTCCGACAAGGCCGGCGCCCTGGGTCTGGCCCTCGCCGGGGCGAGCGCGAGCTCGGTTCCCGTCGCGGGGGTCGAGGGGCGTCGCCGTACGGTCTTCTTCGTCGACCAGGAGGCCGCGGCCGAGGTGCCGGCGAACCTCATCGCCCCCAGCTACTACTGGACGGGTGAGGACGACAAGCCCGAGGAGTAGGCGCTACTTCGACGGCGACGCGGTGCCGCGGCGCTGACGCAGCTGCGCGAGCGCCTCGTCGAGGAGCTGGGCCGCCTCCTCGTCGGTGCGACGCTCCTTCACGTACGCCAGGTGCGTCTTGTACGGCTCGGCCTTGGCCAGCAGCGGCGGGTTCTCGCGATCACGTCCGGCCGGCAGACCGGTGGTGGGGCTGTCGATCGTGTCCGGGATCTCCTCCACCGGGAGGTTCGCGGCGAAGTACCGCACGGTCTCGTTGCCGTGCGCGTCCCAGTAGGAGATCGCGACGCGGTCCGCGTGATAGCCGCGATCCTGCTCGCCCATCGGGCCGGAGCCCACCCGCGATCCGCGAATCGCGCTGCCGCCTGATGCCATGGTCAGATTCCGTCCGTCTTGTAGTGAACCCGGCGTCGGGTTTCTGAATGGATCAGACGCCGAATTTGATGGTGAGCCCGAGCACGACGATGCACGCGAGCCAGACGAGCGCGAGCACGACCGTGATGCGGTTGAGGTTGCGCTCCGCGACGCCGGACGCGCCGAGGTTCGAGGTCACGCCACCGCCGAACATGTCCGACAGGCCGCCACCGCGCCCCTTGTGGAGCAGGATGAGCAGCGTCAGCAGCAGGCTCGTGATGCCGAGGATCACCTCGACGATCACCTGGAGGATCTGCACGGGTTCGGGCCCTTCGGTCGGGAAGCTCGGATGATTCTACCTACAGGACGACGTGCTTCTGGAACTGCACGATGCTCGCGAACTCATCGAGCTGGAGGCTGGCCCCGCCCACGAGCGCACCGTCGATGTCGGGTTCGCGCATGAAGGATGCGATATTGGACGACTTGACCGATCCGCCGTAGAGGATGCGCGTGGCGGCGCCCGTCTCGTCGCCGAGCAGCTCGGCGAGCTCGCCGCGCAGGGTCACGGCGACATCCTGCGCCTGCTGCGGAGTCGCGGGCTGACCGGATCCGATGGCCCACACGGGCTCATAGGCCACGACGAGCTCCTGGCCGCGCTGCACCGGACCGAGCGCCTCGCGGAGCTGCTTGACCGGGATGGCGCTGGCGCCATGCCGCTCCAGGTCCTCGGCCGTCTCGCCGACGCACAGCACGGGGATCAGACCGTGCCGGATCGCGGCGGCGACCTTCTCGGCGCAGTCGGCGTCGGTCTCGCCGTGATATTCGCGACGCTCGGAATGGCCGATGAGAACGTACCGGCAGTCGAGACCCTTGAGGAACGCACCCGAGATCTCGCCCGTGTACGCACCGCTGTCGAACCTCGAGAGGTCCTGCCCGCCGAAGGCGATCGGCAGGTCGTCGGACCCGACGAGCGTTTGCACCGACCGCAGGTCGGTGAAGGGCGGGAACACCGCGACCTCGACGGCCTTCGTGTCGAGCTTCGCGTCGCGGAGGGTCCAGGCCAGCTTCTGCACGAAGGCGATCGACTGCAGATGGTCGAGGTTCATCTTCCAGTTGCCGGCGATGAACGGCGTGCGCGCTGTGCTCACGGTGCCCTCACTCTCGTGTCCAGCCCAGGGCTTCGAGCCCGGGCAGCGTCTTGCCCTCGAGGAACTCGAGGCTGGCCCCGCCGCCCGTCGAGATGTGACCGAAGTCGTCGTCGGCGAAGCCGAGCTGCCGCACGGCCGCGGCCGAGTCGCCGCCCCCGACGACGCTGAGCCCGTCGACCTCGGTGAGCGCCTGCGCCACTGCGCGGGTGCCGGCGGCGAACGGCTCGAGCTCGAACACTCCCATGGGGCCGTTCCAGAACACCGTCGCGGAGCCGCAGATCGCCTGGGCGAACGCCGCGGCGGTGTCGGGACCGATGTCGAGACCGAGCCCGTCGGCTCCGGCCGACGTCGACTCGATCCCGTCGATCGTCGTGACCTCGTAATGCGCGTCGGCGGCGAAGCGATCCGCGACCACGACATCCGTGGGCAGCAGGAGCTCCACGCCGCGCTCGTGCGCCTGGTCGAGATAGCCGCGCGCGGCCTCCAGACCGTCCGCGTCGAGGATGCTCTTGCCGATCGCGTGACCCTGCGCGGCGAGGAAGGTGAACAGCATCCCGCCGCCGATCAGCAACCGGTCCACCCGCGGCAGGAGCGCATCGATGACGCCGAGCTTGTCGCTGACCTTCGAGCCGCCGAGCACGACCGTGTACGGGCGTTCCGGCTCGCCGCTGGTGAGTCGCTCCAGCACCTCCAGCTCGGCCTGTACCAGGCGACCCGCGGCACTCGGCAGGAGCTTCGGCAGCTCGTAGACGCTCGCGTGCTTGCGGTGGGCGGCGCCGAAGCCGTCCTCGACGACGGCGTCGCCGAACCGGGCGAGCCGCGTCGCGAACTCCTCGCGGTGCGACGCGTCCTTCGAGGTCTCATGCGCGTGGAAGCGCAGGTTCTCCAGGACCGCGACGCCGCCGTCCTGCAGGGCGGCGACGGCCTTCTCGGCGTCGTGCCCGACCGTGTCGGCGGCGAACGCCACCGGTGCTCCGAGCAGTTCGCCGAGTCGCGTCGCGACCGGGGCGAGCGAGTACGCCGGGTTCTCCTCGCCGTCCGGGCGGCCGAGGTGCGAGATCACCACGACCCGCGCCCCGGCGCCCGTCAACTCGCGCAGCGTTCCGAGCGATGCCCGGATGCGACCGTCATCCGTGATCTCGCCATCCCGCAACGGCACATTCAGGTCGCAGCGGACGATGACGCGCGTGCCGGCGAGGTCGCCGAGCGATTCGATCGTGCGCAGCCGTTCGGAGCTCGGCACGTCTACAGGCGCTCGGCGACGTACTCGGTGAGGTCGACCATCCGGTTCGAGAATCCCCACTCGTTGTCGTACCACGCCGAGATCTTGACCTGATCGCCGAGGACCCGGGTCAGCCCGGCGTCGAAGATCGACGAGTGCGGGTTGCCCACGATGTCGCGCGAGACGATCTCGTCCTCGGTGTACTGCAGGATGCCCTTGAGCGGCCCGTCGGCGGCCGCCTTGTACGCCGCCTTGATCTCGTCGACCGTGACCGGCTTGGAGGCCGTCAGCGTGAGGTCGGTGATCGAGCCCGTCGGGGTCGGCACGCGGAGCGCGTAGCCGTCCAGCTTGCCGTTGAGCTCGGGCAGGACGAGCCCGATGGCCTTGGCGGCGCCGCTCGAGGTCGGGATGATGCTGAGCGCGGCGGCACGGGCCCGGCGCAGGTCGCTGTGCGGCCCGTCCTGGAGGTTCTGATCCGCCGTGTAGGCGTGGACCGTGGTCATGAGCCCGCGCTCGATGCCGAACGCGTCGTTGAACACCTTGGCGAGCGGCGCGAGGCTGTTCGTGGTGCACGAGGCGTTCGAGATGATGTGGTGGTTCGCCGGGTCGTAGTCGGTGTGGTTGACGCCGATGACGAACGTGGCGTCCTCGTTGCTGGCGGGCGCCGAGATGATGACCTTCTTCGCGCCGGCGGCGATGTGGGCCTTGGCCTTCTCGGCGTTGGTGAAGAAACCGGTCGACTCGATGACGATGTCGACGCCGAGCTCGCCCCAGGGCAGGTTGCCGGGATCGCGGTCGGCGAGCACCTTGATGCGCTTGCCGTCGATGACGATGCTGTCGCCGTCGACCGAGACCTCGGCGTTCAGGGTGCCGAGGATCGAGTCGTACTTCAGCAGGTGCGCGAGGGTCTTCGGGTCGGTGAGGTCGTTGACGGCGACCACATCCAGGTCGCTGCCCTGGGCGAGGGCCGCGCGGAAGTAGTTGCGTCCGATCCGGCCGAAGCCGTTGATGCCGATCTTGACGGGCACGGAAGATTCTCCTTGCCGGACGCGCGTCCGCGCGCCGCAGTTCGAGGGGTGGTGGTGGCGTGGACGGCGGCGACCGGGGCCGTAAGCCTGCGCTTCGGCCCGGCCGCGTCGCCTCTTACGACAGTAGCAGCAGGCCCTCGGTCTTCTCGCGCGCGGTGGTGAAGCGCTGATCGGCGTTCTGCCAGTTGGCGATGTTCCAGAACGCCTTGACGTAGTCCGCCTTGACGTTGAGGTAGTCGAGGTAGAACGCGTGCTCCCACATGTCGAGCTGGAGCACCGGGATCGTCGCCTGCGCGGTGTTCGCCTGCTGATCGAACAGCTGCTGGATGATGAGCCGCTTGCCCACGGGATCCCACGACAGCACGGCCCAGCCGGAACCCTGGATGCCGGTCGCGGCGGCCGTGAAGTGCGCCTGGAACTTGTCGAAGCCGCCGAAGAACTCATCGATCGCGGCGGCCAGCTCGGTGCCCTCGGGCTTTCCCTGGCCGTCGGGGGTCAGGTTGGTCCAGAAGATCGAGTGATTGACGTGACCGCCGAGGTTGAACGCGAGGTCCTTCTCGAGCTTGTTGACGTTCGCGAGGTCGCCGGAGTCGCGCGCCTCGGCGAGCTTCTCGAGAGCGGTGTTCGCACCGGCGACGTAGGTCGCGTGGTGCTTGTCGTGGTGCAACTCCATGATCTTGCCGCTGATGTGCGGCTCGAGGGCTGCGTAGTCGTACGGAAGATCGGGCAGCGTGTATTCGGCCATGACTCGAATCTAGTGATCCGAGCGGGGCCCGCGCCGGGGTGTGACGCCCTACTCCAAGCCTTCGGGAAGGTTGGCGTCGGTGCCCGGGATGCCGCGATCGCTCGCGCTCTTGTCGGCCATCGCGAGCAGACGCCGGATGCGCCCCGCGACCGCGTCCTTCGTCATCGGCGGATCGGCGTGGTGTCCGAGCTCGTCGAGGCTCGCATCGCGATGGCTCAACCGCAGCTCCCCTGCGTAGCGCAGGTGGCGCGGCACGTCCTCGCCGAGGATCTCGAGCGCCCTCTCCACGCGGGAGCACGCGGCGACGGCGGCCTGGGCGCTGCGCCGCAGGTTGGCGTCGTCGAAGTTGACGAGGCGGTTCGCGGTCGCGCGCACCTCCCGGCGCTGGCGCAGCTCCTCCCACGCGGCGACGCTCTGCGCCGCTCCCATGAGCCGCAGCATCGCCGCGATGCTCTCGCCGTCGCGGATCACGACCCGGTGCACGCCGCGCACCTCGCGGGCCTTGGCCACGATGTGCAGCCGCCCCGCGGCGCCGACGAGCGCCATCGCCGACTCGTTGCCCGGGGCGCTCACCTCGAGCGCGGCCGAGCGTCCGGGATCGGTGAGCGAGCCGTGGGCGAGGAACGCGCCACGCCAGATCGCGGCGAGCTCCTCGCGCGATCCCGTGGTGAGCCGGTTCGGCAGCCCGCGAACCGGGCGGCGCCGCGCATCCAGCAGACCGGTCTGCCGGGCGAGGGTCTCACCGCCCTCGACGACCCGCACGAGATAGGTGCTGCTGCGGCGCAGGTTGCCGCCGGAGATCACCGAAACCTCGCTGCGGACGCCGTAGAGCTCGGCGAGGTCCTTGCGCACCCGCCGCGCGATGTCCGGAGAATCCAGCTCCGACTCGACCGCGATGCGGCCGGAGATGATGTGCAGGCCGCCGGAGAAACGCAGCAGCGCCGCGAGCTCCGCGGCCCGCACCGACGTGCGACCCGCTTGAACGGCCGCCAGCTCTTCCTTGACGTCGGCGGTCAATGCCACGCGCTCCGCCCTTCTCTCGTCGCCCTACTCGCGCCCGAGATCTCGATGCTTGACGCTCACCGTCACGTCCGGAAGGGCGCGCAACCGGCGCCCGAGCTCCTCGGCGATGGCGACCGAGCGGTGCTTCCCGCCCGTACATCCGATAGCGATCGTAGCGTGCCGCTTGTTCTCCCGACGGTACCCGGCGAGTACAGGTGCCAGGGCGGCGACGTAGGCGTCGATGAACTCGGCGGCGCCCTCTTGATCCAGCACGTATTTCTCGACGGCGGGGTCGAGTCCCGTGAGGGGTCGCAGTTCCGGCACCCAGAACGGGTTGGGCAGGAACCGGCAGTCGGCCACGAGGTCGGCGTCGGAGGGCAGACCGTACTTGAAGCCGAAGCTCTCGACCGCGATGCGGGTGGTCTGATCGGCCGCCTCGGAGAACTGCTCGGCGATGACGGCGGCGAGCTGATGCACGTTGAGGTCGCTCGTGTCGATCACGACGTCGCTCTGGTTGCGCAGGTCGGCCATCCGGGCGCGCTCCGCCGCGATGCCGTCGAGCAGCGTGCCGTCGCCCTGCAGCGGATGCGGGCGCCGGACCTGCTCGAACCGCCGCACGAGCGCCTGGTCGGTCGCATCCAGGAACACGACCCGCAACTCCGACGCCGTGCCCCGCAACGACTCCAGGGCGCTCTGCACGTCGGCGAAGAGCCGTCCACCCCGCACGTCGACGACGGCGGCGACCCGCGGGATCGTGTCGCCCGTGTGCTCGGCGAGTTCGACGAGGGGCGCAGCATCTGCGGCGGCAGGTTGTCGACCACGTACCAGCCGAGGTCCTCGAGCGCATCGGCGGCCGTCGAGCGACCGGCACCGGACATGCCCGTCATGATCAGGATCTGACGGTCGGTCGGCATGGCTCTAGTCTTCCGCAGGCTCGGCCGTGTCGGGGGCCAGCCGCGCCACGATCGACTCGGCGAGAACCGGACCGATGCCCTTGACCTGGGCGATCTCGTCGCGCCCGGCCGCACGCAGCCGCTTGACCGACCCGAAGTGCTTCAGGAGCGTCTTGACCCGGGCGGGGCCGAGGCCCGGCACCTGGGAGAGCTGCGATCCGATGTCGTTCTTGCGCTTCTGCCGCTGGAACGTGATCGCGAACCGATGCGCCTCGTCACGGATGCGCTGGATCATGAACAGGGCCTCGCTGTTGCGCGGCAGGATGACCGGGAAGTCCTGGCCGGGCAGCCAGATCTCCTCGAGCCGCTTCGCGATCCCGGCGACCGGGATGTCGTGGATGCCGAGCTCTTCGAGCGTGCGCGCCGCGGCCTCCACCTGCGGCTGCCCGCCGTCGACCAGGATCAGCCCGGGCCGGTAGGCGAATCTCCGGCGCCGACGCTGCCCCGGGGCGTCCTCGTCCAGCGGCGCATCGTCGTCGTCATCGCCGGCGGCCACGTCCTCCTCGACGCCCGAGATGTCCTCGTCCTCGAGATGCGCGAGCCGGCGGCCGAGCACCTGGTGCAGTGACTCGAGGTCGTCGGCGTAGCCGGGGATGGCGAACTTGCGGTACGCGCTCTTCTTCGGCAGCCCGTCCTCGAACACCACCATCGAGGCGACGATGTTCGTTCCGCCGAGATGCGACACGTCGTAGCACTCCATCCGCAGCGGCGCCTCGGGCAGGCCCAGCGCCACCTGGATGTCGTTCAGCGCCTCCGTCCGCGCGACGTAGTCGGCCGAACGACGGTTCTTGTAGAGGATGAGCGCCTGCTTGGCGTTCAGGCGCGCGTTGTCCATCACCCGGGCCTTGTCGCCGCGCTGCGCGGTGCGGATGGTCACCGCTCCCCCGCGCGGCCGCATCCCGGAGAGCCAGGTCTCCAGCGCGCTCGCATCCTCGGGCAGCGCGGGCACGATGATCTCGCGCGGCGGCACGTCGGTCTCGTATGCCGTCTCGAGCATCTGCTCGACCAGTTCGCCGGTCGTCAGGTCGAGCTCCTTGTCGACCACCCAGCTGCGCACACCGCGGATGCGGCCACCGCGCACGACGAACTGCTGGATCGCCGCCGCGAGCTCGTCCTCCTCGACGCCGAACACGTCGGCCTCCGCGCTCTCGGGCAGCACGACCGCGCTCTTCTCGAGCACGTTCTCGAGCGCCTGGATGCGGTCGCGGAGCCGCGCGGCCTCCTCGTACTCGAAGGCGGCGGCGGCCTCGTTCATCGCGCGCTTGAGATGCGTGATCACGCTCGTGTCGTGGCTCGCCATGAACGCGACGAACTGGTCGACGATCTCGCGATGCTCCTGAATCGTCACGGTCTGCGAGCATGGGCCGCCGCAGCGCCCGATCTGGCCCGGGAAGCACGGGCGCCCGGTCTGCATGGCGCGCTGGTAGCTCGAGTCGGAGCACGTCCGGATCGGGAACGCCTTCGTCATCAGGTCGATGGTCTCGCGGACGGCCCACATCTTCGGATACGGCCCGAAGTACCGCGCGCCTGGGATCCGGTGGTTGCGCGTGACCATGACCCGCGGCGCCTCGTCCGCGAGGGTCACCGCCATGTACGGGTAGCTCTTGTCGTCGCGGAACTTGACGTTGAACGGCGGATCGAACTCCTTGATCCAGGTGTATTCGAGCTGCAGCGCCTCGACGTCGCTGGCCACCACGGTCCACTCGACGCTCGTGGCCGTCATCACCATGCGCCGGGTGCGCTGGTGCAGGCTGCGCAGCGGCTGGAAGTAGTTGCCGAGGCGCGCCCGCAGATTGATGGCCTTACCGACGTAGATGACGCGCCCGTTGGCCCCTCGGAAGCGGTAGACGCCCGGCTGCGTCGGGATGTCGGACGGCTTCGGTCGCCAGTCGCGCGCGGCGCGGTGCGCGAGATCGCCCTCGCCCATGGCGATGCGCCCGGGCCCGGCGATGCCGAGCGATGCCATCAGCTGGCCTTCTTGCGCGCCGTCGTCACCCGACCCACGCCGGTGGACTCCGCCTCGAGCAGCTCGCGCAGGAACACCCCGGTGTGGCTGCCGGGCGCCTCGGCGAGCTCCTCGGGCGTGCCGGTGGCGATCACCTTGCCGCCGCCCGATCCGCCCTCGGGGCCGAGGTCGACGATCCAGTCGGCGCTCTTGATCACGTCGAGGTTGTGCTCGATGACGATGACCGTGTTGCCCTTCTCGACGAGCCCGTTCAGCACGAGCAGCAGCTTGCGCACGTCCTCGAAGTGCAGTCCCGTCGTCGGCTCGTCGAGCACGTAGACGCTGCGCCCGTTGGAGCGCTTCTGCAGCTCGGTCGCGAGCTTGACACGCTGCGCCTCACCGCCGGAGAGGGTGGTCGCGCTCTGCCCGAGCCGCACGTAGCCGAGGCCCACGTCGACGAGGGTCTTGAGGTAACGATGGATCGCACCGATCGGCTCGAAGAACTCCGCGGCCTCGCTGATCGGCATGTCGAGCACCTCGGCGATGTTCTTGCCCTTGTAGTGCACCTGCAGCGTGTCGCGGTTGTAGCGCGCGCCGTTGCAGGTCTCGCACACCACGTACACGTCGGGCAGGAAGTTCATCTCGATCTTGAGCGTGCCGTCGCCCTGGCAGGTCTCGCAGCGGCCGCCCTTGACGTTGAAGCTGAACCGGCCGGGCTGGTAGCCGCGCGCCTTCGCCTCCATCGTCTCCGAGAACAGCGTGCGGATGCGGTCGAAGACGCCGGTGTAGGTCGCGGGATTCGACCGCGGGGTGCGCCCGATCGGCGCCTGGTCGACGTGCACGACCTTGTCGAGATTCTCGAGCCCAGTGACCCGGCGGTGCCGACCCGGCACCTGGCGGGCGCCGTTGAGCTGGTTGGCGAGCACCTTGTAGAGGATGTCGTTGACCAGGCTCGACTTGCCCGACCCGCTGACGCCCGTGACGGCGGTGAACGTACCGAGCGGGAAGTCCACCGTCACGTCCTGCAGGTTGTTCGCCTTCGCGCCCTCAACCGTGATGATGCGATCGCGATCGACGGGACGGCGGGTGTGCGGCATCTCGATCGCGCGCCGCCCGGCGAGGTAGTCGCCCGTGATCGACGCCCGGTCCTCGAGCAGCGACTCGTAGTCGCCCGAATGGATCACGACGCCGCCGTGCTCCCCCGCGCCGGGGCCGATGTCGACGATCCAGTCGGCCGTGCGGATGGTGTCCTCGTCGTGCTCGACCACGATCAGGGTGTTGCCGAGGTTCTTGAGCTTGACGAGCGTGTCGATGAGCCGCCGGTTGTCGCGCTGGTGCAGGCCGATCGACGGCTCGTCGAGCACATAGAGCACGCCCGTCAGACCGGAGCCGATCTGGGTCGCGAGCCGGATGCGCTGCGCCTCGCCGCCGGAGAGGGTCGCGGCCGCGCGCGCCATGGTCAGGTACCCCAGCCCGACCTCGAGCAGGAACTCGAGTCGCAGCCGGATCTCACGCAGGACCTGCGCCGCGATCTTGGTCTCGCGTGCGGTCAGCTCGAGCTTCTCCATGAACCCGTAGGACTCCTGGAGGCTGAGCTCCGCGACCGCCGAGATCGAGTTGCCGGCGACCTGCACGGCGAGCACCTCCGGCTTGAGCCGCTGGCCGTGACAGACCGGGCAGGGGATCTCGCGTAGGTACTCGCCGTAGCGCTGCTGCGACCAGTCGCTCTCGGCCTCGAGGTACTTGCGCTCGATGTACGGCATGACGCCCTCGAAGCCGGTCGTGTACTTCATCGTGCGGCCGAAGCGGTTGCGCCACTGCACCTGCACCTCGAAGTCGTTGCCCTGCAGGATCGCCGCCCGCACCTCGTCGGAGAGATCGGACCACGGCGTGTCGAGGTCGAAGTGCAGGTCGCGCGCGAGCCCCTCGAGCAGCCGGCTGAAGTAGCTGTACAGGCCCTTGCCGCCCTGGTTCCAGGGGAGGATGACGCCCTCGTTGAGCGTGAGGCTCGGGTCGCCGATGAGGAGGTCGGCATCCACCGCCATCTTGGTGCCGAGGCCGGAGCACTCCGGGCACGCGCCGAACGGTGCGTTGAACGAGAACGTGCGCGGCTCGATCTCGGTGAGCGCGATCGGGTGCCCGTTGGGGCAGCTCAGCTTCTCGCTGAAGGTGCGGAACTTGGTCGTGGACTCGGCGGGCTGGTCGACGAAGTCGATGCCGACGATGCCCTGGGTGAGCCCGAGCGCCGTCTCGACGGAGTCGGTGACGCGAGTGAGCAGGTCGTCGGAGGCGACCAGCCGGTCGACCACGACGGAGATGTCGTGCTTGTACGACTTCTTGAGCACGGGCGGCTCGGTGAGCTGCACGGTCTCGCCGTCGACGACCGCGCGCGAGTAGCCGCTCGCGCTCAGCTCCTTGAAGAGGTCGACGAACTCGCCCTTCTTCTGCGAGATCACCGGCGCGAGCACCTGATACCGCGTGCCGGTGGGCAGCTCCATGAGCTGGTCGGCGATCTGCTGCACCGTCTGGCGCTGGATCGGCTCGCCGCAGATCGGGCAGTGCGGGATGCCGATGCGCGCCCACAGCAGCCTCATGTAGTCGTAGATCTCGGTGATCGTGCCGACGGTGGAGCGCGGATTGCGGTTGGTCGACTTCTGGTCGATGCTCACCGCGGGCGAGAGCCCCTCGATGAAGTCGACGTCGGGCCGGTCGACCTGCCCGAGGAACTGCCGCGCGTACGCGGAGAGCGACTCCACGTACCGCCGCTGCCCCTCCGCGAAGATCGTGTCGAAGGCGAGGCTGGACTTGCCCGAGCCGGAGAGCCCCGTGAAC
Source organism: Pseudolysinimonas kribbensis (assembly GCF_030161895.1). Taxonomy (GTDB): domain Bacteria; phylum Actinomycetota; class Actinomycetes; order Actinomycetales; family Microbacteriaceae; genus Pseudolysinimonas; species Pseudolysinimonas kribbensis. The sequence continues at coordinate 3,433,726 of NZ_BSVB01000001.1, read as the reverse complement.
ACGACGAGCGAATCCCGGGGATCTCGAGGTCGACGTCTTTGAGGTTGTGCACCCGCGCGCCGCGGACGCTCAGCTTCTGGGGGCCGGGAACGGGTGAGATCGACACTCCCCCATTCTACGAAGACCACCGACATCGCGCCGGGAGCGGATTCGCGATGGAATGGCGGGATGCGCATCCGGGCGGTCATCGCGGCCGCCGCGGTGCTGCTCTCGCTCGCCGGCTGCACGAGCGGCGCGTCGCCCGTGCCGCGGGTCTCGATCCCCGGTCTGCTCGGGGGCGGCGGCGCGACGGGGACGGCGCAACCGCTCGACACGTCCGACATCTGCGCCGTGTTCCCCGTGGCCGCGGTCGCGACGAGCTCCGGATGGCGGCTCTCCTCGGCCACGGCCGGCACGTCGACCGCGGGGTCGGCCCCGGCCGTGCAGTGCACGTACTCGGGGGTCGACGGCACGCTGCGCCTGCTCGCCGCCCCGGGCGGCGACGACGCCGCGCTCACCGCCCTCATCGCCTCGCCCGACCTCGGCGGGGGCGCCATCGTCGTCACCGGGCTCGGGGATGCGGCGCAGGCGGCCCTGGACGGCATCGTCGTGCGTTATGGCGACGACGTGCTGGCGATCGTCGAAAAGCCGGCCACGACGGCTCTGCCGCTGGCGATCACCCAGCGCCTCGTGATATCCCTCCGGGACCGCCTCACGCGGTAGCGTGCGGCATGGGCGTGCGGATCTCGACGGTGGGTGCCGTGACCGTGCAGCGAGACGGCCGGTCGCTGCCCGCCGGTGCGCTCGACGCCCGCCGCTCGCGTGTCGTGCTCGTCGCGCTCGCCCTCAGCCCCGCCGGTCTGGGCTCGCGCGCACTCGCCGAGCGTGTCTGGGACGCACCGCCGTCGACCTGGTCGGCCGCGCTGCGCGGCACGATCCTCGCCCTGCGGTCCGCCCTCGATCCGATCGGCCTCGGCGGTCAGGAGCTCGTGCGCACGACCGATCAGGGCTGGGCGCTGGCTCCGGATGCCGCGGTCGACCTGCTCGAGGCGCGCGCCGCCGCCGATCGTGCCGAGACCGAGCTCGCGGCGGGTCGCGCCGAGACCGCGCTCGAGCTCGCGACGGCGGCCAGGCCGCGCGGCGATCTGCTGCCCGGCGAGGACGGCGAGTGGCTCGACGAGCCGCGCGCGCAGCTGGCGGCGGTGACCGAGCGGCTTCTCGCGATCGAGGGCGACGCCGCCCTGGAACTGGGGCGGGGGCCCGCGGCGGCGGCCGCGGCACGGGAGCTGCTGGAGCGCAACCCGCTCGACGAGCGCCCGCAGCGCACCCTGATGCGGGCGCTCGCCCTCTCCGGTGACCGGGCCGGCGCCATCCACGCGTTCGAGGAGTTCCGGACGGTGCTGGCCGAGCAGCTGGGCGTGGATCCGGGCCCGGCGACCGCCGCGGCGTACCTCGAGGTCCTGCGATCGGGGGCATCCGGCGGCGGCACGCTCCCCGCTCCCCGCGCAACGGCTTCTACGGCCGGCAGGACGAGCTCGCCCGCATCGCGGCTGGTCTTGCGGCGCCGGGGTTCATCGTCGTGCTGGGCCTAGGCGGCGTCGGTAAGTCGCGGCTCGTGCTCCGCGCGGCGCATGCGGCCGCGGATGCCGTCCCCGGCGGGCGCTACTGGGTCTCGCTCGGCGACCTGCCGAGCGCGGATCTGGTCGCGGTGGCCGTCGCTCGCGCGGTCGGTGCCGATGAGGGGCCCGACCCGATCGGCGCGGCGACGGCGGTGCTCGCGCCGGCCGGTGCCGCGCTCTTGGTGCTGGATGGCTGCGAGAACGTGGTCGACGGCCTCGCCGAGACGGTCGCCGCCCTCGCGGAGGCCAACCCCGAGCTCCGGGTGCTGGCGACATCGCGCCGGCCTCTCGACCTCCCCGCGGAGCGCAAGGTCGAGCTGGCTCCGTTCGAGCTGCCGGCCGGTGACGCGGCGTTCGCGCGGAGTGCGGCCGTGCAGCTGCTCGCCGACCGGCTCGCGGCGCGGGGCCAGGCGCTGGCCCTCGACACGCGCAACGCGGCGGCGGTCCGTGCGCTCTGCGAGCGATGCGGCGGGGTGGCCCTCGCCCTCGAGCTCGCGGCGGCGCAGCTCGGTTCGATGGCGGTCGCCGACCTGCTCGATGGACTGCCGACGGTCTCGCGCGGCGCCGAGGACGTCGTGCACTCCCTGCTGGCGCAGAGCTACCAGTCGCTGGACGAACGTGAATCCGCCCTGTTCCGCGCCTGGGGCGCGGTGGACGGGTCGCTCTCGCTCGGAATGGCCACCGCGCTCGTCGCGGACGGCACGGCACCCGGTCGCGTGGCCCGCCTGCTCGCCGAGCTCGCGGACGGCGGCCTGCTCGGAGTGGACCGCTCCGGCCCGCGCTGGCGCTATAGGCAGGATGACCAGGTGCGCGCGTTCGCGCGGGAGCGCCTCGACGAGACGGAGGGTCCGGGCGACGTACTCGCGGGGCTCGCCCGGGCCGTGCGGGCCCTGCTGCCCGAGGACGCCAGGACGCCTCCCGGCGGCTTCCGCGAGTCGGTGACGGATGCCTCCGATGCGCTGCGCACCGTGCTCGAGGCCGCCGCGAGCGGTCGGCTCGATCGCTCGGTCGGGCTCGAGCTCGCCTTCCGCCTCCACCGGTACTGGACGGTCGTCGGGCTCGCGGAGGGCCGCTACTGGCTCGCGCGACTGCTCGACGGGGCCGGCGATGACCGCTGGGCTCCGCTCGCGACGTTCGCCGCCGGCTACCTCGCGTACTGGGCCGGCGACACCGCGGCGGCCGGCGATCTGCTCGAGACGGCGGCGGAGCGCCTGCGGGGCGTCGAGGACTCCTTCGCCGCACGCGCGCTCGTCTTCGCCGCCGGGATCGCCGACGACGAGGACCGCCCGCAGGCGGCGCTGCGCGACATCCGGGCCGCCATCGAGCTCGCCGACACGACGGACGACGCCAACCTGCAGGTCACCGCCGCCATGGGTGTCGCGAGCATCCTCGCCGAACGCGGCGATGCCGACGCCATCGGATTCACCGACCGCGCCCTCACGATCTGCCGGGAAAAGGCGTCACGGGACCAGCTGCTCGCGACCCTCGCGACCGCGTCGATGATCGCGTGGCAGGTCGGCGACCTCGACGCGGCCAGACGCTGGATCGCCGAGGGCGAGCCCCTCCTGCGCGAGGAGGCGCGCATCGCGCGAGTGGTGCTCGCGGTTGCTGCGGCGGGCGTCGCGATGGCGGAGGCCCGCCTCGAGCAGGCGGCCCGGCTGGTGGAGCGGGCGGTGGCCGACGGCGAGGAGCTCGGCGTCGAGCGCGAGCTGCCCCTGGCCCATGCGCTGCGGGCGCGCATCGCGCTCGTGCGAGGTCGCCCGGCGGATGCCGTGGCCCCCACGCTCGCCGCGCTCGACACGGCGGATCGGCTGGCCTACCGGTATCCGCTCGCGATCGGCCTGGAAACCGCCGCGCTGCAGTGCGACGACGAGACCGCGGGGATCCTGCTCGCGACCGCGGCGGTGATCCGGGCCGAGGGCGATCGTCCGGCGCCGCACTCGCTCGCGGTGCCCGCGGTCCTCGGCGAAGCGATCGATCCGGCGGCGGCGGCTGATCTCGCGCGTTCGGTGCTCACCCGAGTGACCCGATGAGAACAGCGCGAAGGCGACGGTGCCTCAGATGTGCCCCGCGGTCGCCATCTGCCGCAGCTCCTTCTTCATGTCCTGGAGCTCGTCGCGGATGCGGGCCGCGAGCTCGAACTTGAGCTCCCCCGCGGCCTGCAGCATCTGCTGGTTGAGGTCGGCGATGATCGCCTCGAGCTCGTTCGCTCCCCGGCCCCGATGCCCTCCCTGCGCAGGTTGGGCGTGGGCGAGCGCCGGCGCGATCCGTCGGAGGTGGACCGCCCGGCGAGCAGCGCGGCCGTGTCGGCCTCCTCGCGCGCGAGCACCGCCGTGATGTCGGAGATGCGCTTGCGCAGCGGCTGCGGGTCGATGCCGCGCTCCGTGTTGTAGGCGATCTGCTTCTCGCGACGCCGATCGGTCTCCTCCAGCGCGTTGCGCATCGAGTCGGTCATGTTGTCGGCGTACATGTGCACCTGGCCGTTGACGTTGCGCGCGGCACGGCCGATGGTCTGGATGAGCGACGTGCCGGACCGCAGGAAGCCCTCCTTGTCGGCGTCGAGGATCGCGACCAGCGAGACCTCGGGCAGGTCGAGTCCTTCGCGCAGCAGGTTGATCCCCACGAGCACGTCGTAGACCCGGCGCGGAGCTCGGTGAGCAGGTCGACGCGGCGCAGGGTGTCGACGTCCGAGTGCAGATATCGCACCCGCACGCCGTGCTCGCCGAGGAACGCGGTCAGCTCCTCCGCCATCTTCTTCGTCAGCGTCGTGACGAGCACGCGCTCGTCGCGCTCCGCCCGCACCCGGATCTCCTCGAGGAGGTCGTCGATCTGCCCCTTGCTGGGCTTGACCACGATCTGCGGATCGACGAGCCCCGTCGGGCGGATGATCTGCTCGACGACCCCGTCGCCCATGCCGAGCTCGTACCGCCCCGGCGTCGCCGACAGGTAGACCTTCTGCCCGACCCGCTCGAGGAACTCCTCCCAGCGCAGCGGGCGGTTGTCGAGCGCGCTCGGCAGCCGGAAGCCGTGCTCGACCAGCGTGCGCTTGCGGCTCGCGTCGCCCTCGTACATTGCGCCGATCTGCGGCACCGTCACATGCGACTCGTCGATCACGACCAGGAAGTCGTCGGGGAAGTAGTCCAGCAGAGTGTTCGGCGGCTCGCCCGGGTTGCGGCCGTCGATGTGGCGCGAGTAGTTCTCGATGCCGGAGCAGAACCCGATCTGCTCCATCATCTCCAGATCGAAGGTGGTGCGCATGCGCAGCCGCTGGGCCTCGAGCAGCTTGCCCTGGCGCTCGAACTCCGCCAGCCGCTCCGCGAGCTCCTCCTTGATGGTGCCGATCGCCCGGTGCATCGACTCCGGGCTCGCCGCGTAGTGCGTCGCCGGGAACACCGAGACCGCGTCGAGCTTGGCGACGACGTCGCCCGTGAGCGGGTGCAGCGAGTAGAGCGCCTCGATCTCGTCGCCGAACATCTCGATGCGCACGGCGAGCTCCTCGTAGACGGGGATGATCTCGATCGTGTCGCCGCGCACCCGGAACTTGCCGCGCGAGAAGTCGACGTCGTTGCGCTCGTACTGCATGTTGAGGAACCGCCGCACGAGACGGTCGCGTGAGATGTGCTCGCCGACCTGCAACGCCGTCATCGCGCCCAGGTACTCCTCCGCCGCGCCGAGACCGTAGATGCAGGACACCGTGGAGACGACCACCACGTCGCGCCGGCTCAGCAGCGAGTTGGTGGTCGAATGCCGCAGCCGCTCCACCTCGGAGTTGATCGACGAGTCCTTCTCGATGAACGTGTCCGTCTGCGGCACGTAGGCCTCGGGCTGGTAGTAGTCGTAGTAGCTCACGAAGTACTCGACCGCGTTGTTCGGCATGAGCTCGCGGAACTCGTTGGCCAGCTGAGCCGCGAGCGTCTTGTTATGGGCGAGCACGAGGGTCGGGCGCTGCACCTGCTCGATCAGCCAGGCGGTCGTCGCCGACTTGCCGGTGCCGGTCGCCCCGAGCAGCACGATGTCGGTCTCCCCGCCTGCACCCGGTGCGCGAGCTCCTGGATGGCCTGGGGCTGGTCGCCGCTCGGCGTGTACTCGCTCACGACCTCGAAGGGCCGCACCGACCGGGTGGGTTGCATGGTGTCCAGGCTAGGACGCGCCACCGACGAGCGCCGGATAAGGATCCGCTGTGAAGGGCCGCCGCGAGTCTGAGCATTTCCCTAGGGTTGTGAGCATGTCGACGACCGACGAGCGTCCGCGAGTCCGCCCCACGCCGATCCTGTTGCACCGACGCCGTGGCATGGTCATCGTCCTGCTCTGCGTCATGTACTTCATCGCGTACTTCGATCGCAACAACATCGCGACGGCCGCGCCGCAGATCATGGGCGACCTGCACCTCTCCAACGCCGAGTTCGGCCTTGCCATCTCGGTGTTCTCGCTGTTCTACGCCCTCTTGCAGATCGCGGGCGGATGGGTGGGCGAGAAGTTCGGCCCGCGCCTCGGCCTGCTCGTCCTCGGGGTGCTGTGGGGCCTGTCGACGCTGTTCACGGGCATGGCGGTCGGCCTGGTGACGCTGCTCGTCGCCCGCGCCCTCCTCGGTCTGAGCGAGTCGGCGACGTTCCCCACGGCGACACAGGCGATGAGCCGGTGGGTGCCGCGCGATCGCAACGGATTCGTCCAGGGCATCGTGCACTCCGCCTCCCGGCTCGGCAACGCGGCGGCGCCCATCACGGTGGCGTGGTTGATCCAGCTCGTCGACTGGCGCTTCTCCTTCATCTCGGTCGGCGTCCTGAGCATCCTGTGGGCGCTGATCTGGTACCTGATGTTCCGCGACCGCCCCAGGGACGTGAGGGGCATCAGCAAGGTCGAGCTCGCCGAGATCCCCGACATCCCCAAGGCCGCCGACCGCCCGCCGGTGCCGTGGCGGCGGCTCATCCGGTCGATCCTGCCGGTCACGCTCGTCGATTTCGGCTACGGCTGGGCGGCGTGGATGTTCTTCACCTGGATCCCGACGCTGCTGGTGAGCACCTACCACCAGAACATCAGCAAGTACGGTCTCGCGACGAGCGCGATCCTCGCCGGCGGCGTCATCGGCGACTGGCTGGGCGGCGTGCTGAGCGACGCGATCCTGCGTCGCACCGGCAACGCTCGCAACGCCCGCCGCACCCTGCTGCTGATCGGGTTCATCGGGGCGATCGTGTTCATGGTGCCGCTCGTGTTCACGCCACCGCTCCCGTTCGCGATCGCGACGCTCGCCCTCGCGTTCTTCTGCCTCGAGCTCACCAACGCGCAGCTGTGGTCGATCCCGATGGATGTCGCCCCGACCTGGTCGGGCACGGCCAGCGGCATGATGAACACCGGCTTCGGCGTCGCCGGCATCATCTCGCCGATCGTGGTCGGCGCGCTCGTCGACTGGACCGGGAGCTTCGCCTTCCCGTTCGGGCTGTCCGCCGGCATCCTGGTGGCCGCCACGATCCTCGCCGCCGTCATGCGGCCCAAGGTGGTCGACCCGATCGCCCCGCCCGAGGAGCGCGTGACGGCGTAGAGCGGCTCAGCCGCGCCAGCGCCGCCCGGCCAGCGCCAGGCTCAGCGGCGAACGGCGCGCGAGATCGGCGATCAGGTACGACAGCCCGATCACGATCAGGTACGCGACCAGCGTGAGCCACGGCGTGGGCACGTGGGCGGGGACCCAGCCGGCGCCGATCCAGAGCAGCACCCACAGCAGCATCGGGTGCACGAGGAAGATGCCGAACGATCGGTCGGAGATCCGGTCGACGGCCCGGGCGAAACGCGCCCCGTCGACGCGCCGATCCGCCCACCAGGTGCCGATCGCGAGGAAGCCGAGAACCACACAGGTCGACCAGACCATGATCACGGGCTGTAACGGCGTCCCCGCGTGGTACAGGCTCATGCCGACCACCCAGTGCTGGATCGCGAACACGCCGAGGGTGAGCACCGCGCCGCCCAGCACGAGCAGGCCGATCGCGCCGCGATGTGCGCGCACCCAGGCGAGGAACGCGGGCGCGTGGTCGGCGGCGATCGCGCCGGCGATGATGAAGAACGGGTAACTCCAGAAGAACTGCTTCTCGGCGGCGCCGTACCAGCCGAGCGACCCGGGGTGATAGAGGTACACCGCCGTGATCGCGAGCTGGATGACGAAGAAGATCGCGAGCACGAGCCGGTGGTGGCCGCGCGTCCTGCGCACGAACCACACGATGAGCGGGACGAGCAGGTACACCTGCATCGTCACGAGCAGGAAGTACAGGTGGTACCAGGCGGATCCGGTCACGATCCGGTACAGCAGGTCGACCACGTACTGCACGGGAGCCTTGTCGCTCTGGCTGTAGAGGTTGGAGGCAACGTAATAGATGACCGACCAGGCGACGTACGGCACGCCGACGAGCAGGAACCGCTTCGGCCAGAACTGCCGCATGGGCTTCGGCCGGTTGAGCTGCCCCAGCATGAGCACGAACGCGGTGAGCGCGAAGAAGACCAGCCGGGTGATGTGCAGCAGGCCCAGGAGGCCGTAGAGCGGGACGTCGTCCGACGCGATGGTGTGGCTGGTCACGTGCACGCCGATGACGCACGCGAAGGTCAGGATGCGGACGACATCGACCTCGTACAGTCGTTTCACGCCGGAGTCTCCGCCGCCATCCGGCGGACCTCGGCGCGACGGATCTTGCCGGCGGGCGCGCGCGGCAGCTCGGCGACCAGGTTGATCTCGACGGGTCGCTTGAAGCGTGCCAGCTGCTCCTCGCAGCGCTCACGCAGCGCCTCGACGTCGACGGCCGCCCCGTCCACCGGGATGACGTAGGCGACCGGGATCTGGCCGAGGACGTCGTCGGGCCGCCCCACGACCACCGCCTCGAGCACGTGCGGGTCGCCGAGCAGCACCTCCTCGACGTCGATGGGGTACACCTTCTCACCGCCGCGGTTGATGACGTCGTCGCTGCGGCCCGCGAGGGTCACGAGGCCGGAGCCGTCGATGGCGCCGACGTCGCCGGTGCGCAGCCAGCCGTCGTCGTCGAACCGGTCGGCCGCCGCGTCGAAGAGATAGTGCCGGATGATGCCCTCACCGCGCACCCAGAGTTCACCGGTCTCCCCGCGGTCAGACGCTCCCCTCCGGTGACCGGACCTCGACCTCCCCGCCCTGCGGCCGTCCGACTCCGCGCACCTCGGCGGCGTCCTGAGGGTCGGTCGCCGTGATCTGACTCGCGCCCTCGGTCATGCCCCAGCTGAGGATGAACGGGATGCCCGCGAACGCCTCGCGCACGTGGTCGGGCAGCGGGGCGGATGCGGAGCGGATGAAGCGCAGCGTCTCGGGCGGATCGAGCTCGCCCGTGCGCGCGAGCACCGCGAGGATCGCCGGGACGGCGTTGAGCCACGTGATGCGGCGCTCGTGCAGGAGCTCCCAGAATCCGGTGCGGCGGAAACGCGCGTCGAGCACCGTCGTCGAGCCGGCGACGAGGGTCGCCAGCACACCGATCACCTGCGGATTGACGTGGGACAGCGGAAGCGGGTTGAAGCCGCGATCGCCGGGTCCGAGGCCGTGGTGCGTCGCGATGCGCGCGGCGACGTACAGCAGCTGCGGCTCCGGCAGCTCCACGCCCTTGGGGGTGCCGGTCGAACCCGAGGTGAACAGCACCGCCGCGCCCGCGCCGGTGGGCTCGGCTGCTGCTGCCGGCGTGCCCTCTCCCGCCTCACCGGGCGCGAGGTCGGCGCCGACGGCGGTCCACGGGGCGCCGGGGACGGCACGATCGTCTCCGCGATCGCCGACCGTCATGCCCGCTCCGCGGATCAATCCGGCGATGCGCGCCGGCTCTTCACGGCTCGCGCCGTGATCGATCGTGATGGCCCGGAATCCGCCCGAGACGACGGCCAGCTGCAGCACCGTGGTGGCGAGCACGTCGTCGGTGTCGATCAGCACCGCCGCCGACGGTCCGAGCCCCGCACCCGCGAATCGCTCGTGCCAGGCGGCGACGAGGCGCTTCAGCTCACCGGCCGTGACGACGCGGTCCGAGCGGGCGTCCTCGAACAGCACGTGACCCGGGTCCTCGGCCGCTCGCCGCGCGATCAGCGACGACAGGGTCGGCGAGAGCATCCCCGATCCTACCGAGCGCTCCTAGGACGCGATCCCGGAGGGCTGCCGGACGGCACGCAGCATCGCCGCCCAGACCTTCTGGAACACCGGGCTGTCCTGGTGCCCACGCGGACCCCGATCGGTGATGAAGAGGCTGTGCGACTGGCGGCGGTCGCCGATCCTGCGATCGGTGACCAGCTGATGAGCCAGCCGGTGCGGCGGCGTGCTCCCGAGCAGCTGGGGCCGCCCGGGCAGGTGCAGGGCGCGCCAGGAGCCCGTGATGCGATCCGCGTACATGTCGCGGCGGGAATCGAAGGCGTAGTAGCGCGTCACGGGGGTGACACCCGGGTGCGCCATCCATGCGGCCGTGACACCGTCGACCGACTCCACCGGAGACCCGAACATGAGCACGCCCTGCACGGCGTGGTGGTGAGCGATGAACGCGGACTCGCCACCCCCTGCGAGTGCCCGGCCACGACGATCCGGCCCCAGCGCACGTGGTCACCGTGGGCGAAGCGCCCCCAGCCGCCGTGCGGATCGTGCCGGTCGAGCGTGGTCAGGGCCCGCCGCAGCCGGTCGAGGATCGAATCCTCCGGGGCGATCGCCGAGAAGCGGGTCGGGTGGCTGCCGTCGAACCGATTGGCCTGCAGGTCGCTGTAGCAGTTCGCGTCCCGCTCGCAGGTCCGTGCGACGGAACGGCCGCGGTTCCAGTAATCCAGCGCGAGCACGTGGTAGCCGAGATCGCCGGCGGTGTTCAGGAACTGCCGGTAGTCCCGCGGCACGGCGCCGGTCGCGGGCAGGAACAGCAGCAGTGGTCCGCGTGCATCGGAGCGCATCGCGACGTTGCGCGCGTTCGGCGAGTACCGGATGCCGTGCGCCCGGAGCCGGAACACGTCGCGCACGAGCGGAGCCAGGACGGCCGCAACCGGCTGCGATGCGGCCGGCGGCGTCGCCGCGTCGGTCGGCACCGCCAGCGGCGGATCGTCCGGCGTCCCCAGGGCCGTGCCGCTCACGACCCCGGCGATCATGAGGACGACGGCGCCCGCCCTGATCAGTCCCGTGGTCCGCACGCAAGGAGCATAGGTGAGCCGCGCGTCAAGGGGTGGCTGCAAACGCGTCGAAAACGCTCAGGAATCGCGCCGGAGCCGTTCCCAGAGCGCATCCGTCTGCGCGCGGGTCTCGTCGAGCGTGCCGTTCGCGTCGATCACGATGTCGGCGGCCGCGACGCGCTCGTCGTCGCCGGCCTGCGCGGCGATGCGGCGCCGCGCGTCGTCCTCGCTCATCCCGCGCAGCGACACCATGCGCCGCACGCGCTCCTCGGCGTCGGCGACGACCGCGACGATGAGGTCGAACTCCGCCGTGCGGTCGGTGTCGACCAGCAGCGGCACGTCGTAGACCACGATCGCCTTCGGATCGGCGGCCGCGGCCGCGGCGAACAGCTCGTGCGAGCGCCGCGCGACCGCCGGATGCGTGATCGCGTTCAGCAGGTGCCGCTTGTCGGGCTCCGCGAAGACGGCGGCGCCCAGCCGCGCCCGGTCGAGCGAACCGTCGGGGCGCACGAACTCCGGACCGAGCTCCGCGGCGATCCGGGCAAGGGCGGGTGTTCCCGGCTCGACCACCTCACGGGCGATCCGATCCGCGTCGACGACCACCGCCCCGTGCTCCGCGAGCCGCGCGGCGACCGCCGATTTGCCGGATGCGATTCCTCCGGTGACCGCGATGAGCTGCACCCGTCGATGCTAACGACGAAGGCCGGGCCCCGAAGGACCCGGCCTCGCGTTCGTGCGGGTGCTAGCTGTTCGAGCTCAAGCGCTCGCGCAGCGCGGCGAGCGACGCGTCGTCGGCAAGGGTGCCGCTCGAGGCGCTGTCGCTCGAGTACGAGCTGCCCTGCGACGCCACCGGACCGAAGTCGGTCGCGCCGGCCTCCTCGGCGGCCAGGATCTGCTTCTTGTGCGCCTCCCAGCGAGCCTGGGCGGCCGCGTACTCGGCCTCCCACGCCTCGCGCTGGGCGTCGAAGCCCTCGAGCCACTCGCCCGAGGTGGCGTCGAAGCCCTCCGGGAACTTGTAGTTGCCCTGCTCGTCGTACTCGGTGACCATCCCGTACAGGGCGGCCAGGCCGGAGTCGAACTCGGCGTTGTTGGGATCGATGCCCTCGTTCGCCTGCTTCAGCGAGAGCGAGATGCGGCGACGCTCGAGGTCGATGTCGATGATCTTGACGAACACCTCGTCACCGACCGACACGACCTGCTCGGCGAGCTCGACGTGCTTGCCCGACAGCTCCGAGATGTGAACGAGACCCTCGATGCCGTCCGCGACGCGCACGAACGCACCGAACGGAACGAGCTTGGTGACCTTGCCGGGCGCGATCTGACCGATGGCGTGGGTCCGGGCGAAGATCTGCCACGGGTCCTCCTGCGTCGCCTTGAGCGACAGCGACACGCGCTCGCGCTCCAGGTCGACCTCGAGGATCTCGACCGTGACCTCCTGGCCGACCTCGACGACCTCGCTCGCGTGCTCGATGTGCTTCCACGACAGCTCGGAGACGTGCACGAGGCCGTCCACGCCGCCGAGGTCGACGAACGCACCGAAGTTGACGATCGAGGAGACGATGCCCTTGCGGACCTGGCCCTTGTGCAGGTTGTTGAGGAAGGTCGAGCGCGACTCCGACTGGGTCTGCTCGAGCAGCGCACGGCGGCTCAGCACGACGTTGTTGCGGTTCTTGTCGAGCTCGAGGATCTTCGCCTCGATCTCCTGGCCGAGGTACGGCGTGAGATCGCGGACGCGGCGCAGCTCGATCAGCGACGCCGGGAGGAAGCCGCGGAGGCCGATGTCGACGATCAGGCCGCCCTTGACGACCTCGATGACGGTGCCGGTGACGACCCCGTCGGTCTCCTTGATCTTCTCGACGTCGCCCCACGCGCGCTCGTACTGCGCGCGCTTCTTCGAGAGGATCAGGCGACCCTCCTTGTCCTCCTTCTGGAGGACGAGCGCCTCGACGCTGTCGCCGACGTTGACGACCTCGCTCGGGTCGACGTCGTGCTTGATGGAGAGCTCGCGCGAGGGGATGACGCCCTCGGTCTTGTAGCCGACGTCGAGGAGGACCTCGTCGCGGTCGATCTTGACGACGGTGCCCTCGATGAGGTCGCCGTCGTTGAAGAACTTGAGAGTCAGTTCGACCGCGGCCAGGAAGTCCTCAGCAGATCCGATGTCGTTGATGGCGACCTGCTTGGTGGCCGTGGCGGTCGTGGTGTTCGTCATGTAGTAGGTGCTCCGAGATGGTGCACGCAGTTATGCGGGCGGGGATCGGGCTCCGGGAACGCGGTGCGCATGGATGTTCCCGGGGCGGTGCGGATATGAAGGATGATGCCGCGAAAGCGACATTCCAGACTACTACGCCCGGGCTAATCCGCGCGCCGGATGAGCTCCGTCTCGATGCGCAGCACGTTCGGCGTGCCCTCCAGGCCCACCTGCTTCACGATGCCGGGGTTCAGCGGAGCGTTGTACGCGTACCCGATCGACCCGCGATCCGAGCCGCCGGGCTCGGGCGACGTGTAGCTCCAGGTGCGGGTCTGCAGCGCGTACGGCACCGGCGTCGCCGAGGGCGCCGGCGTGTTCGTGTAGCTCGCCGTGAACCCCTTCGTCGCGCCCGTGGCGGCGACGGCGGCGATGAGCTTCTGGGCGTCCGCCGAGGAGATGCCGATGTAGAGGTAGGTGCGATGCGTGATCGTCGACGGCGCGTTGCCGTGGGTGCTCGTGCTGGACCGGTACGCGCAGGTCGGCGCCGGTGACGCGGGCACGTTGAACACCTTCGGCGAGTCGCCGGCATCGAAGGCGACCTGACGGGTCGCCGAGTCGTCGCCGAGCAGGATCTCCTTGACGTGGCCGCCGCAGCTCGGCGAGGCCGAGGCGGCGGGTGTGTCGGCCGTGCAGCCGGCGAGCAGGACGAGCGCCGACGCGGAGAGCGCGACGACGGCGGCACGAAGGAGCGGGCGGCGCGAGACGGAGGGGCTCATGACCTTGGCATCCTACTGAGGACCCACCTGAGCCCCGGCTGCGCGACGCGCCCCGCGCCGCTCGGCGACGATCTGCCGCAACGCGGGTTCGAGCTCCGGATACCGGAACCGGTACCCCGCGTTCTCGAGCCGTTCCGGCAGCACCCACCTGCTCTTGAGCACGAGCTCGGTCTCGGTGCGCAGCACGAACGCGCCGAGCTCCAGGGCGGCCCGCGGCAGCGGCATCCCGAACGGCACCCCGAGCACCCGCCGCAGGGTGCGCATGAGCGTGACGCCGTCGACCGGGTACGGCGACGAGACGTTGACGACGCCGGCGAGCTCCGGATGCGCCCGCAGGAACGCCACGATCCCCACCACGTCGTCGATGTGCACCCAGCTGAACCGCTGGCGACCGTGCGGCGTGCCGAAGCGGTGGTAGGTCCCGGCCGTGAGGCGGGTGCGCGACGCGGGCCAGCGCCCGTCGAGCTGGGCCCCGCCGGCGCCGAACCGGGCCAGGCGCAGCAGCGGGATGAGCGCGCTCCCGTTGCCGAGGGTGATGGCCGTCCGCAAGGCGACCCGCCGCACGCCCGGCAGCTCGGGGGCGAGGAAGGCGTCCTCCCACGCCCGCGCCACGCCGACCGAGAAGCCCTCGCCGAGCTCCCCGCCTCCTCCGTCATCGGGCGGTCGTCGGCGTGCCGGTAGATCGTCGCGGTGGACGAGTTGACCCAGAGCGGCGGCGGCGCGTCGGACCGGTGGATCGCCTCGGCCAGCTCGGTCGTCGTCGCGACGCGTGAGCGCAGGATCTCCGCGCGGTTCGCCGGGCCGTACCGGCAGTCGACGCTCTTGCCGGCCAGGTTCACGACGAGCTCGGCACCGTCGACGAGCCGCGCGATCCCGTCGGTGTCGCCCCACACGGCGTCGCCGGCGCGTCCGACGGTGCGCACGGTCTCCCCCGCCGCCTCGATCGACGCGCGCAGCCGACGCCCCATGAAGCCGGATGCCCCGGCGATGACGACACTCATGCGTCCTCCACCACGTAGTCGAAATGCCCCGCGTATTCGTACAGGCGCCCCACGAGCGGGGCATCCAGCGTCAGGGCGACGTGCTGGCGCTCGACGGCGTCGTCCCAGCGCTCGGTGAGGTGGACCCGCGGCGCGAACGGCACCGGGATGCCGCGCCACGAGGTCCGGATCGAGCGCAGCAGCAGCGCCCCGTCGACGATCGACGCCGTCAGCACGGCACGCCACGAACCCGAGCCCCCGAGGCGGTCGACGATCACGCCGCCGCTCGCCTCGATCGCGTCGACCATGACGCGATCGCCGCCGGGCAGCGAGAAGGTCCGCCGCGCTCGCAGCACCGCGCCGTCGGGACGGTTCTCGATCGCGAACGGCACGTCGTGCGCCCAGACCGGGAAGGCGATCCCGGAACGACCGAGTACGGCCAGCATCGGCCACAGCCACCGCCGCGGCGTTCCCACCCGCTCGAACACGCCCGCTCCGCGGCCCACGCACCCCTCCGGGATCTGCCCGACGTAGGTGCGCAGGCGCGGATGCAGCGCCGCGGTGCCGTCACCGAGCACCCGCTGCCAGGGCGAGCTCACCCCGCAGCAGCTCCGCCTGGAGGGTGTCGAGTCCGACGCCGCCGAGGTCGAGGGCGTCTTTGTGGAACTGCTTGAACGAGAAGTCGGCGCCCTGCCTGCTCTGCGCGGCCGCGCGGATCTGCTCCCAGATCCGCTGCCCCACCTTGTACGCCGGTGCCTGACCGGGCCAGCCGAGGTAGCGGTTCACCTCGAAGCGCACGAACGCGTCGTCCATGTTGACGTTCTTGCGCATGAACTCGAGCGCGTAGTCCGCATCCCAGGTGCCGTTCCCGTCCGGGCGCGGCTTTCCCAGGTGCACGCCGATGTCGAGCACCACGCGGGCGGCGCGCATGCGCTGCCCGTCGAGCATGCCGAGCCGATCGGCCGGGTCGTCGAGGTAGCCCAGCTCCTCCATGAGCCGCTCCGCGTAGAGGGCCCAGCCCTCCGCGTGACCGCTCGTGCCGGCGAGCTGACGCCGCCAGGTGTTGAGCTGCGCGCGGTTGTAGACGGCCTGGCCGATCTGCAGATGATGACCCGGAACGCCCTCGTGGTACACGGTCGTGAGCTCACGCCAGGTGTCGAACTCCGTGACGCCCTCGGGCACGCTCCACCACATCCGGCCGGCGCGCGAGAAGTCGTCGCTCGGGCCCGTGTAGTAGATCCCGCCCTCCTGGGTCGGCGCGATCATGCACTCGAGGGCCTTGACCGGCTCCGGGATGTCGAAGTGCGTCTTCGACAGCTCGGCGACCGCGTGGTCGGCCGTGCGCTGCATCCACTCCTGCAGGGCCTTCGTGCCGTGCAGCTTGCGGCTCGCATCCCTGTCGAGGACGGCGATCGCCTCCTCGACGCTCGCCCCGGACTGGATCTCGCCGGCGATGCGGGTCTGCTCGTCGACCATGCGCTGCAGTTCGGCGAGGCCCCACTCGTAGGTCTCGTCGAGGTCGATCGCCGCACCGAGGAACTGCCGCGACTGCAGCGCGTAGATCTCGCGGCCGACGCCGTCCTGCTCGCCGGCCTTCGGGGCGAGTTCGTTCTCGAGGAACTCCGCGAGCTCGCCGTACGCCTGCGCGGCCGCCTGGGCGCCTCGAGCGAGGTCGGAGGCGACGGCATCCGGCGCCGCCGCGCCCCCTCGAGCTCGGCCGACGCGGCGAATCCGGCGAAGAAGCCGTTCTGCGCGTCGGCGTGCTTGCGGGCCTGGGCGGCCACCTCGGCCACCTGGCGCCGGGCGGGCACGACGCCGTGACCGATCCCCGAGCGCAGCGTCTCGATGTAGCCCGCGATCGCGCCCGGCACGTTGCCCATGCGCTCGGCGATCGTGGCCCAGTCGTCCGCCGTCTCGTGCGACATGAGGTCGAAGACGTCGCGGATCTCCTGCGACGGCGACGCGATCACATTGAGATCGCGCTCCTGCAGGCGCGCATCGCTGCGCTCGACCTCGAGGCGCAACTCGGCGAGCAGGTCGGTCTTGGTCACCCGGTCGATGTCATCCGCGACGGTGGCGTCCTCGAGGCGTCCGATCACGTCCTTGGCCGCGGCGAGGTGCGCCTCGTGCCCGGCCGGCGACTGGTCGCCGTATTCGCCGAGCCGGCCCGGCAGGCCGAGCCAGACCGCCATGGAGGGCTCGAGATCGATGAGGGTGGTCACCCAGTCCTCGGCGATCGTGTCGATCGAGGTGGGCGTGCGGTGCGGCTGTTCATCCGTCATGTCTTCACGCTATTCGTCGTCGAGGTCGCGTTCCAGCATCGCGGCAAGTGTCTCCACCGCCCCCGCGGACTCGGAGCGCAGGGTGACCGCCTCGCCATGGGCGACGCCGAGCGTCAGGATGCCGAGGATGCTCGCCGCGTCGACCGTCGTCCCGGCGGCGTTGGTGACGCTCACCGGCACTCCGAGCGCCGCAGCCGCCTCGCTGAACAGGGCCGCCGGGCGCGCATGGAGGCCGCTGGTCGCGGCGACCCGGACCCGGCGCTCGATCGGACGCGACGCCATCAGTGCGCGGCGGCGTCCCAGTCGGGACCGTGGCCCAGCTGCACGTCGAGCGGCACGGTCAGATCGGCGGCCCCCGCCATCCCGTCGCGCACGATCGTCGTGAGCTGGTCGATCTCGCCCGGCGCGACCTCGAGGACCAGTTCGTCGTGCACCTGGAGCAGCATGCGGCTGGCCAGCCCCTGCTCCCGCAGGCGCGTGTCGATCGTGATCATCGCCCGCTTGATGATGTCGGCCGCAGAGCCCTGGATCGGCGAGTTGAGCGCCTGACGCTCGGCGTTCTCCCGCAGCACCCGGTTCGTGCTCGTGAGGTCGCTGAAGGGCCGGCGGCGTCCGAAGATGGTCGTGGTGTAGCCGTCGACCCGCGCCTGCTCGACCACGCCGCGCAGGTAGTCGCGCACCGCGCCGAACCGCGCGAAGTAGTCGGCCATGAGCTCCTTGGCCTCGCTCACCTCGATCCGCAACTGCTTGCTGAGGCCGAACGCACTGAGGCCGTAGGCCAGGCCGTACGACATCGCCTTCACCTTGGTGCGCTGCAGCGGCGTCACCTCCGAGGGGTCGACGTGGAAGATCCGGGCCCCGACGAAGCGGTGCAGGTCCTCCCCGAACGGAACGCCTCGATCAACCCCGCGTCGCCCGAGAGATGCGCCATGATGCGCATCTCGATCTGCGAGTAGTCGGCCGTGAGCAGCGTCTCGAAACCCTCGCCGCACCGGAAGGCGGCGCGCACCTCGCGGCCGACCTCGGTCTTGATCGGGATGTTCTGCAGGTTGGGGTCGTTGGAGCTCAGTCGTCCGGTCGCGGCTCCGGTCTGCTCATAGGTCGTGTGGATGCGACCGTCGTCGCCGATCGCCGCCTCGAGCGTCTCGACGATCTGCTTGATCTTCGTCGCGTCGCGATGCCGCAGCAGCATCTCGAGGAACGGATGCGGGTGCGCCTCCTGCAGGTCGGCCAGCGCCGCCGCGTCGGTCGAGTAGCCCGTCTTGTTCTGGCGCGTCTTCGGCATCCCGAGCTGGTCGAAGAGCACCTCCTGCAGCTGCTTCGGCGAGCCGAGATTGACCTCCCGCCCGATCTCGGCGAACGCGGCGCGGGCGATCTCGTCGGCCTGCGTACCCAAGCGGCTGTTCAGCCCGGCCAGCCGATCGCGATCGACCGTGACGCCCTGCAGCTCCATGCGGCCCAGCACGGGCAGGAGGGGCGCCTCGATGCCGGTCATGACACCGCGCGAGCCGTCGTCGAGCCGGAGGCGCAGCTCGTCGGCCAGCCGGAGGATGTACCAGGCCTCGGTCGCCGGGCTGAGCGGCTCGGTCTCGGGCACCAGCTGGCTCGGGTCGGGCTCCGGGAGCGCCTCGCCGAGGTAGTAGTAGCTGAGTCCGGCGAGGGTGTCGGTCTTGGTGCTCGGTCGCAGCAGCCACGCGCCGAGCGAGGTGTCGAACACGATGCCGTCGAGCGTCAGCCCGGTGCCGGCCAGCGCCTTGAACTGCCGCTTGCCGTCGTGCAGCACCTTCGGCGCGGGTCCGGCCAGCCACGCCTCCAGGGCGTCATAGTCCTGCCGGCCCGCCGCCCAGGGCACCCAGGCGGTGTC
Source organism: Pseudolysinimonas kribbensis (assembly GCF_030161895.1). GTDB lineage: Bacteria > Actinomycetota > Actinomycetes > Actinomycetales > Microbacteriaceae > Pseudolysinimonas > Pseudolysinimonas kribbensis. Next base: position 3,414,918 of record NZ_BSVB01000001.1, on the reverse strand, counting down.
GTCCGGGCCCGCGATGCCGAAGCCGTCGACGCGGCCGTCGATCGTGACGATGCGCAGGCCGAGCTCCCGGGTGCCGCCCGCCGACTGCCTCTCGAGCCACAGCGCGAGCTCCTCGTCGATGAGCGTGCGCACCGGCGGAAGCTTCACCACGGGCGCGCGGGACTCGTCGGGCCCGGCGTCGCCCGCCGCCTCCTCGAGCTTCAGCACGCGCTCCAGCAGCGTGCGGAACTGCAGCCGGTCGTACACCGCACGGACCGCGGGCACGTCGAACGGGCGCCGCGCCAGGTCCGCGGGGCCGACCGGCAGCTCGACGTCGCGCACCAGCCGGTTGAGCCGGCGGTTGCGGACCACGCGGTCCTGCTGCTCACGCAGATTGTTGCCCACGACGCCGCCGATCTCCTCCGCGTGCGCGAGCAGCTCCTCGACGGTGCCGTACTGCTGGATCCACTTGACCGCGGTCTTCTCGCCGACCTTGTCGACGCCCGGGAGGTTGTCGCTGGTCTCCCCGACGAGCGCCGCGATCTCCGGGTACTGCTGCGGCTCGATGCCGTAGCGCTCGACGACGGCGTCGTGGTCGTAGCGCTTGAGCTCGGAGACGCCGCGGGCGTTCGGGTACAGCAGCGTCACGTCGTCGTCGACGAGCTGGATCGTGTCGCGGTCCCCCGAGACGACGAGCACGTCGAAGCCCTGCTCCTTGCCGCGCAGCGAGAGCGTGGCAAGGATGTCGTCGGCCTCGAAGTCCTCCTTCGTGATCGTCGTGATGTTCATGGCGTGCAGCGCCTCCTCGAGAAGCGGCACCTGGCCCTTGAACTCCGGCGGCGTCTCGCCCCGGGTCGCCTTGTAGTCCTCGTAGTCCCGGTTGCGGAACGAGTAGCGCGAGATGTCGAACGCCACCGCGAGGTGAGTCGGCTTCTCCTTCTGCAGCAGCAGGATGAGCATGCTGAGGAAGCCGTGAATGGCGTTGGTGTGCTGCCCATCTCGGGTCACGAAGCTGTCGATGGGCAGCGCGTAGAACGCCCGGAAGGCGAGCGAGTGCCCGTCGACGAGCAGCAAAGTAGGCTTTTCGGAGCCTTTGACGGCAGAGTCCGGCACGCGCTCCACCCTAACCGCCGGCCCCGACACCCCTTTCGATGATGCAGGAGCCCCGTGACCAAGCTGCCGCCGGATCTGGACCCGTTGCTCGCCGAGCGGCTCGTCGGAGGTGGCGGGGGCGAGCTGACGCAGCGCATGGGCATCGACCTGATCGAACTGTCCGCCGACTACTCGGTCGCGACCATGCCGGTCGTGGGCAATCGCCAGGTGGTCGGCATCCTGCACGGCGGAGCGCACCTCGTGCTCGGCGAGTCGCTCGGATCGCTGTCCTCCGCCATCCACGCCGGACCGACCAACTACGTCGTGGGCATCGAGATCAACGCGACCCACAGCGGCTCGGCGCGCGAGGGCATCGTGACGGGCACCTGCCGCGCGATCACGCTCGGCCGCACGCTCTGCACGCACGAGATCGTCGTCACCGACGAGCGCGACCGGCTGCTCTCGACGGTGCGCATCACGAACCTGATCAGGCCGATCAAGGACTGACCCGCCGCCAGCGCCCTACTTCTTGGGCGAGAGCTGCTCGATGATCGCCTTCGACACGTCGTGCATCGTGAGCCGACGGTCCATGGACGCCTTCTGGATCCAGCGGAACGCCTCGGGCTCCGAGAGTCCCATCTTCTCGTTGAGCAGGCCCTTGGCCCGGTCGACGAGCTTGCGCGTCTCGAAGCGCTCGACGAGGTCCGCCACCTCGTTCTCGAGCGTGACGATCTGCTGGTAGCGGCTGAGGGCGATCTCGATCGCCGGCAGCAGGTCGTTCGGCGTGAACGGCTTGACGACGTAGGCGAGCGCGCCCGCCTCCGACGCCCGCTCGACGAGCTCCTTCTGGCTGAACGCGGTCAGCAGCACGACGGGGGCGATGTGGTTCTTGGCCAGCTTCTCGGCGGCGCTGATGCCGTCCAGCTGCGGCATCTTGACATCCATCACGACCAGGTCGGGCCGCAGGTCGGTCGCGAGCTGCACGGCCGTCTCGCCGTCGCCCGCCTCCCCGACCACGTCGAACCCGTTGTCGCGCAGGATCTCGACGATGTCCAGCCGGATCAGCGACTCGTCCTCGGCGACGACGACGCGTCGCGGGGCGGCAGGGGTCTCCGGCTCATCGCTCACCCGTCGAGCCTACGATATGGTCGCAGCGCGCCGCGTGATGACGTGCGCGCCGGATTGGCGGAATGGCAGACGCGACCGACTCAAAATCGGTTGTCCGAGAGGACGTGAGGGTTCGAGTCCCTCATCCGGCACCTACTTCATCGTGCCCTGCGACACGGATCCCTGCAGCTGCCGCTGGAAGATGACGTACACCACCAGCACCGGCGCCACCGTGATGACCACGGCCGCCATGAGCGCCCCGAAGTCGACCGAGTAGCCGGCCTGGGAGGCGAACGACGCCATCCCCTGGGTCAGGACGTAGTTGTTCTGGTCCGGATTCAATGCCACGGGCAGCAGGAACTGGTTCCAGAGCCCCAGGAAGTTGAAGATCGCGACGGTCGCCATGCCAGGGCGCGCCATCGGCAGCATCACCTGGAAGAACGTGCGCCACTCGCTCGCCCCGTCGATCTGCGCGGCCTCGTAGATCTCGTCCGGAAGGGCCCGGAAGAACGAGTGCAGGAAGAACACGGTGAAGGGCAGCGCGAAGGCGACGTAGGTCAGGATCAACCCGGGCAGCGTGCCGAGCAGCCCGATGCTGCGCAGCACGAAGAACAGCGGCACGATCGCCAGGAAGATCGGGAAGGTCAGGCCGGCGAGCATGAGGTAGTAGATCGCGCGGTTGCCGATGAAGCGGAACCGGGCGAGCACGTACGCGCACATCGCGCCGAGCAGCATGACCAGCACGAGGGCGCTGCCGACCACGATCAGGGTGTTGGCGAAGTAGCTGCCGACGCCGGAGGTCGTCCACGCGTTGGCGTAGTTGTCGAACTTCCATTGCGCCGGCAGCGCGAACGGCGAGTGCAGGATCTCCTTCGTCGTCTTGAACGACGACATGAGCACCCACAGGAACGGCAGCACGATGATGACGGTCCAGAGGATCATCACGAGGTGCGAGAGCACGCCGGCGACCGCGTCCCCGGGGTGAGGCGGCCGCGGCCGGTCGTCGGCGCGGCGATGCGCGGATCGACGCGATCGATCGTGGCGGTCATCGGCGGTCTCCTTGTCACTGCCGGCGAGGAGGCGGTTCACGCCGAACACGATCGCCGCGAACAGCAGCGTCACAACGGCGAGCACGACGCCCATCGCGGTGGCGTAGCCGAAGTGCCCCTTGCGGAACGCCGTGATGAACAGCTCCTGCGACATCACGAGCGTCGTGTTGTTCGGTCCCCCGGCGTTAGGGAACAACGCCGTCATGTAGACGAACGCGTCGAGCGCCGCGATGCCGAGATAGATGTAGCCGGTCTGCACCGTGTCGCGGATCAGCGGGACCGTGATCGAGAAGGCGGTACGGAACCGGCCGGCGCCGTCCAGGCGCACGGCCTCGTACGTCTCGGCGGGGATGCCCTTGATCGCGGCGACGAACAGCACCGTGTAGAAGCCGACGAAGCTCCAGATGATGACGAACATCGACGCGGGCAGCGCCGTGCGCACGTCGCCGAGCCAGGCGAAGTCGCCGATCGGGATGCCGATGCCGTTGAGCACGCCGTTCAGGAGGCCGGCGGACGGGTCGTACACGAAACCCCAGATGATGCCGATCACGATGGCCGGCACGCAGTAGGGGAAGAAGGACAGGGTGCGGTACAGCGCGGACGCTCGGATGCCCTGGACGTTGCCGTGGCTGCGGCCGGCGACGGTAATGAGGCTCGCGAAAGCAAGCGCGAGCACGATCGTCACGAGCGGCACGACGACCGCGATGATGATGTTGTTCACGAGCGCGTGCTGGAAGATGTCGTCCTGCGCGAGCTTGACGTAGTTGGCGATCCCGATGAACGGGATGTCGCTCGAGAACCCGCTCCAGTCGGTGAGCGAGTAGTACCCCGCGAGGATGAACGGGTAGATGACGAAGATCAGGAAGATCGCGACCGGCAGTGCGAGGAACACCAGCATGAAGCTGACCCGGTCGAAGGTCAGCCGGCGCCGCCGGCGGCCGACCCGGGTGGGTCGACCGCCGACGGCGGTTCCGAGGGGACGGTCACTTCTTGTCGGCCGCCGCTTTGTCGGTGATCTGCTGCAGTGCCGCCGTGAGACCCGCGGCGTCCAGGCTGCCCGAGAGGAACGAGTTCCACGGCACGAGCTGGTCGGTGTTGAGGCCGTACAGGTCGACGAACTGGTAGTTGAAGGTGTTGGAGCCCGCGGCATCCAGCATCTTCGTCTGCGAGACGAGCGCGGTCGAGCCGAAGCCGTCGGCGGGCACGAGCCCCTTGACGATCGTCGGCGCGAGACGCGTCTTGGCGAAGTTCGTGGCCGCCTCCTTGGAGAGCATGGCCCGCAGCAGCTCCTTGCCACCGGCGGGGTTCTTGCTCGTCTTCGGCACGATGAACGGCTCGCCCGCGGCACTGCGCAGCGACTCGTAGGGCATCTTGGGGCTGTCGCTCACGACGAGCTCCGGGATGCCGGTCATCTTGAAGCCGTCCTTGGTCGCCTTCTTCATCTCGTTCTCGATCCACGAGCCCGACGGGTAGAGCAGGGCCTGCTGGTCGTTGCTCCACTTCGCCTGTGCGGCCGTGAACTGCGTGCCCGCACCGCCCGGCACGAAGTACCCGGCGGCCACGATCTCGCCCAGCGCCTTGAGCACGCTCTGGACAGCAGGGTGCGACCAGCAGTCCTTGGTCAGGTTCTCGAACCCGTTCTTGACCTCGTCGCCACCCTCCTTGATCGCGGAGTCGACCGCAAGGGTCTGGTAGTAGGTCGCGGCCTCCTTGCCCCAGACGAAGAGGTACTTGCCCTTGGCCTTCGCCTTCGCGCCGAGCTCCTTGGCCTCCTCCCAGGTCTTGGGAGGCGTCCAGCCGTTGTCCTGGAACAGGCTCGCCGAGTACCAGAGCGCGTAGATCGTGAGGACGTAGTTGAGGGCCTTGAACTTGCCGTCGAACGTCCCCGGCACCTTCGCGTTCGGGTAGAGCGTGTCGCCGATCTTCTTGCCCTCGTAGTTGTTCGCCTCGAAGACGTCGTCGAGCTCCTCGAGCTGGTCGAGGATCGTCGTGAAGCCGATCGCGCCCGCGCCCGAGTTGTCGATCAGGTCCGGCGGGTTGCCGCCGACGAAGCGCGGCTGCAGCTGCTGGGCGATCTGGGTGGACGGCGACACCTTGACCTTGAGGCCCTTGGTGTACTTCTCCATCTGCTTGGCCGCGTCCTGGACGTAGTCGTACCCGTAGCCGCCGTTGAAGATGACCGCCTCGGTGCTGGAGTTCGCGGCGACGCCGAACGGGTTCTTCGCCGACTTGGTGCCGCCGCCGCCTCCCCCGTTGCCGCCACCGGTGACGCACGACGCGAGCGTCACGCTGACGGGGACGGCGACGGCCGCCGCGAAGGCGCCGCGCAGGAAGAGACGCCGGTTGAACTGACCGCTGTCATTGGTCATGGTGTCGATGCTGCCTTTCGTTGTTGTGGGTGTGGTGCTGCCGGGTCGGCCGTTGGCTCAGGCTGTGCGGCTGATCCGGTCTCGGTAGAGGTCCTCCAATGCCTTGTTGTGCTCGTCTCCGCCCGGGATGTTGGCCGAGAGGTAGACGGGCGGGGTCTGCCCCGATGCCGCGATGCGGTCGGTGACCGCGATCGTGAGCAGCTGCGCGATGAAGGCGGCGGTGATCGACGAGATCGCGCCGATCTTCGTCTCGCCGACGTCGAGCGTCGCGTCGCCGTACGGCGCCTTGTTGTCGATCACGACATCCGCGATGTCGCGCAGCCGCTTGCCGCTCGGGTGCTTGGGTTCCACGGCCATCGTGTGCTCGAGGCTCGTGACCGCGATCACCTTGTGACCGGTCTCCTTCGCCCTGAGGGCCATGCCGACGATCGACCCGTTGACGCCCGAGTTCGACGCGATGAGGAAGACGTCGTCCGGCCCGATGGGCGAGATGTCGAAGAGCTCGTCGACGATGGAGGGATCGCGTTCGAGCTTGCCGTCGCTCAGGATGTCGGAGGGCCGCGATCCCTGGAGCACGACGTTGCGCAGGGCGATGCGGTTGGTGGGGATCAGGCCGCCGGCGCGACCCGCGATCTCCATCGCGAACGCCTCCGAGTGCCCGGTGCCGAACGCCTGGAGCACTCCCCGACATTCAGCGCCTCGACCAGGATGTCGATGGCCGGGTCGAGGGCGCCGGCGTCCGCCTCGGCCGTCAACGCGGCGATCCGCGTCTCGGCCTCGTGCCGGAAGTCGTCGTAGAGGGTCATGCCTGCTGCTCCTTGGGTTGGGCCCGTCGACTGCGTGACGACCGGCGGTGCGGGGCGACCGCCGACGCCGACGCCGCGAGGGTCGTCGTCGAGCGGCCGAAGTTCTGCTGCGCCACCAGGAGGTAGAGCAGGTCGAGCACGAAGAGCTGGGAGTGCTTGGCCGACAGGTCGTCGGGCTGCAGGAACTTCTCGTGCGCGAGGGTCACGATGTTCTCGTCGGCCGCCTGTGCCAGCGGGGATTCCGGGGAGCTCGTGATCGCGACCGTGAGCGCGCCGGTGGAGCGTGCGCATTCGATCATCTGGATCGTCTCGTCGGTGCGACCGGTGTTGGAGATGCCGATCGCGACGCAGTGCTCGTTCTGCAGCGAGGCGCTCGTCAGGCCGGAGTGCACCTCGGGCCACGAGTGCGCGTTGATGCCGATCCGGTACAGGCGCAGTTGCATCTCCTCCGCCATCACGCCGCTGCCGCCGATGCCGTACAGGTCGATGTGCTCGCACGTCGCGATCCGGGCCGCGATCCGCTCGAGCTGCTCGAGGTCGATGAACTCGGCCGTCGAGCGCAGCGATCGCGTGTGCGCCGTGAGCAGTGTGCTCATGACCTGGGTCGGCGTGTCGTCCGGGCCGAAGGCGCGGCCGATGTCCTCGCTCCACCGCTCGATGGCGTGCTTGCGGCCCGTGTCGGAGGCCACCGCGACGCGGAACGGGGTGTACCCGGAGTAGCCGATCGTGCGGCAGAAGCGCGTCACGGTCGCGGCCGAGGTGCCGGCCTCCTCGGCGAGTTCGGTGATCGAGAGCCGCAGCGGCGCATCCGGCGCCTCGAGCAGGAGGGCCGCGATCTTGCTCATCGCCTGCGACATGCGCGGAAGGCGGGACTGGATGCGCATCCCGATCGCCGACAGCGTGCCGGCGGACGCCGTCTCCGCGGCGCTGCTGGAGGACTCGGTGGTCACGGTCACTGAAAATCAGTCTCACTTCATCGTGCAATTGACTGAACAGCATTATCAGCGCGCGGGGGCCCGCAATCAAGCACAATCGACTCTCGTGACCGAATTGCTCGCTGTCGACGCCGGCGGGACCTCGACCAGGGCCATCGTCCTGAGCAGCGACGGCAGGTGCCTGGGGTTCGGGACCAGCGGCGCCGGCAATCCCATCTCGTCCGGCCCGGAGCACGTGGCGCACCAGGTGACGACGGCCGTCGGCCGCGCGATGAGGCAGGCCTCGATCACGCAGCTCGACGGGGTCGCGGTGCTCGCGATGGCCGGCTCGCGGGCATCGGCGCCGACCGACTGGATCGCCCCCGGCTCGTGCAGGCGGGGGTGCGCGGACCGCTCGTCTTCGAGTCGGACCTGCTCGCGACCTTCTGCGCAGGCGCCTGGGAGCCCGACGGCTACGCGGTGGTCGCCGGAACCGGGGCCGCGGCGATCCGGGTGCGCGGCGGGCGGCAGGAGGCGGTGGCCGACGGCATCGGCTGGCTGCTCGGTGACGCCGGGTCCGGCTTCTGGATCGGCCGCCGCGTCGCGCGCGCGGTCGCGGCCCAGCTCGACCGGCGCGGGCCCGCCACGGCGCTCACGGGGGCGCTGCTCGAGTCGCTCGGCATCCCGGCCGACACGACCCCGCTGAGCCCCGCGGGGCGCCCCGAGGCGCTCGGGGCGCTGCTCGAGGCCGTCTATGCCGCCCGGCCCATCGACCTGGCGCGCTTCGCGCCCCTCGTGTTCGAGGTCGGGGACGATCCGGTGGCGAGCGCCATCCGTGCCGACGCGCGGGCTGCGCTGCGCACGTCGCTGCGATCGATCCACCGCCTCGACGTGAGCGGGCCCGTGGTGACCGGCGGCGGGGTGCTGGGGCGTCTGGGTCTCGACGTCGCCGGCCTGGACGGGATGCGCGAGGTCCGCCGGGTGACCGATGGCAGTGCAGGCGCCGCGGTGCTGGCCCTGCGACATCACGGCGTCGCGGTCGACGCTCTCATGTTCGAGCGGGTGCGCACGAGCCTCGAGCTCGTGCGCACGTCATCGCCGCGGGACCCGGTGTCCTAGTCCGCGTGCTCGCCCGTCTCCCAGACCGGCGGGTTCTCCGTCGTGCCCACGACGTGCACCCGCATGTCGTTCGTCGAGCCGGCGATCCCGGGAGGGGATCCGGAGATCACCACGACCTTGTCGCCTTCGGCCACCAGCCCCTCGCCGAGGAGCATCTCGTCCACCTGGCCGAACATGTCATCGGTGCGCACGACCCGGTCGACGAGGTACGACTCGACGCCCCAGGTGAGCGCCATGCGGCGCCGGATGGCCTCCTCGGTCGCGAACGCGCGCAGCGGCACCTTGTGGCGCAGCCGGGACATCCGGCGCGCGGAGTCGCCCGACTCCGTGAAGACGCAGACGAACTTCGCTTGGACGAACTCGGCGACGTCGGCGGCCGCGAGGGTGATCGCGCCCCCTGGGTGCGCGGCTTCGTGCCGAGCGGCGGGATGCGCTCCAGGCCGTGGTCCTCGGTGGACGCGACGATGCGCGCCATCGTCGCGACCGTGACGACGGGGTACTCGCCGACGCTCGTCTCGCCCGAGAGCATGACGGCATCCGCACCATCGAGCACCGCGTTCGCGACGTCGGAGGTCTCGGCACGCGTGGGCACGGGGCTCGAGATCATCGACTCGAGCATCTGGGTCGCGACGATGACCGGCTTGGCCATCCGGCGCGCCAGTTCGACCGCGCGCTTCTGCACGATCGGCACCGCCTCCAGCGGCAGCTCGACGCCGAGGTCGCCGCGGGCGACCATGATGCTGTCGAAGGCGTCGATGATCTCCTCGAGGTTGTCGACCGCCTGCGGCTTCTCGATCTTGGCGATGACGGGAACGCGGCGCCCCTCCTCGGCCATGATCTCGTGCACCCGGGAGATGTCGGAGGCATCGCGCACGAAGGAGAGCGCGATGTAGTCCGCACCCAGCTTCAGGCCCCAGCGCAGATCGGCCTCGTCCTTGTCCGACAGCGCGGGCACGCTGACCGCGACGCCGGGAAGGTTGATGCCCTTGTTGTTCGAGACAGGCCCCGCGACGATGACCTCGGTGCGCACGCGCACCCCGTCGGTGTCGAGCACCTTGACGCGTACCTTGCCGTCGTCGATGAGCAGGAAGTCACCGGCCTTCACGTCGCCCGGCAGGCCCTTGAAGGTCGTGCTCACGAGCTCCTTCGTGCCGAGGATGTCCTCGGTGGTGATCGTGAAGATGTCGCCCACGGCCAGCTCGTACGGGCCCGACTCGAACTTGCCGAGCCGGATCTTCGGGCCCTGCAGGTCCACGAGCACCGCGACCGGCTTCTTGAGGTCCTCGGCGGCCCGCCGCACGTTGGCGTAGACCTCCTCGTGCACGGCGTAGGTGCCGTGGCTGAGGTTCATGCGGGCGACATCGACCCCCGCCTCGAGGATCGCCCGGATGTTCTCATAGCTCGAGGTGGCGGGCCCCAGAGTGGCGACGATCTTGGCTCGTCTCATGACTTCCTTCGGTGGTGGTGGTGGCGGTGGTGGTGGTGTGAGAGTGCAGCGCGAGCCTAGAGGCTGACCGCACGGTCGCTCGGCCGAACGGGGCTCGGCAGCTCGGTCTCGCCCTCGAGGTAGCGATCGACCGCGGCGGCCGCGGCGCGCCCTCGGCGATCGCCCACACGATGAGCGACTGACCGCGGCCGGCGTCGCCGGTCACGAAGACGCCCGGCTGGTTGCTCGCGTAGTCCTCGTCGCGGGCGACGTCACCGCGGGGCGTGAACGGCAGGCCGAGCTGGCCCTCCAGCGCGTCGCGCTCGGCACCCGTGAAGCCCATGGCGATGAGCACGAGGTCGGCCGGGATCTCGCGCTCGGTACCCGACTTCGGCACCCGCCGCCCATCGACGTACTCGGTCTCCGCGACCCGCAGGGCGCGCACCTCGCCCGCCCCGTTGCCCAGGAACTCGACGGTGGAGGCCAGATACTGCCGCTCCCCGCCCTCCTCGTGCGCGCTCGAGACCTCGAAGATCTGCGGCATCATCGGCCACGGCTGGTCCTCGGGACGGTCCGACGGCGGCTGGTAGCCGATCGCGAGGTTGGTGACGGTCAGCGCACCCTGCCGGTGCGCGGTGCCGATGCAGTCGGCTCCGGTGTCCCCGCCGCCGATGACGACGACATGCTTGCCCTCCGCCGTGAGCTGCTGGGGCACGACGTCTCCGGCGCCCACCTTGTTCTGCTGCACGAGGTAGTCCATCGCGAAGTGGATGCCGAGCAGGTCGCGCCCCGGGATCGGGATGTCGCGCGGCACCGTCGCCCCGGTCGCGATCACGACGGCGTCGTAGCGCGAGCGCAGCTCACTCCAGGAGATGTCGACGCCGATCTCGACGCCCGCGCGGAACCGGGTGCCCTCCGCCTGCATCTGGTTCAGGCGCTGCTCGACCTGCTTCTTCTCCATCTTGAAGTCCGGGATGCCGTACCGCAGCAGGCCGCCGATCCGGTCGTCGCGCTCGTACACGGCCACGGTGTGCCCCGCCCGGGTCAGCTGCTGCGCGGCCGCGAGCCCCGCAGGCCCAGAACCGACGACGGCGACCGTCTTGCCGGTGAGGCGCTCCGGCGGATGCGGCGCCACCCAGCCGTTGGCCCAGGCCTGATCGATGATCGAGACCTCGACCTGCTTGATCGTCACCGCCGGCTGGTTGATGCCCAGCACACAGCTCGACTCGCACGGCGCGGGGCACAGCCGCCCGGTGAACTCCGGGAAGTTGTTGGTGGCGTGCAGACGCTCGATGGCGGCCCGGCCCTCGTTGCGCCAGGTGAGGTCGTTCCACTCGGGGATCAGGTTGCCGAGCGGGCAGCCGTGGTGGCAGAACGGCACACCGCAGTCCATGCAGCGCCCGGCCTGCCGACGCAGCTGCGCGGGATCCTGCTGCTCGTAGACCTCCTTCCAGTCCATGATGCGGACCGGAACGGGGCGGCGCTTGGGAGCTCACGCTCCTGCACCTTGAGGAAACCCTTGGGGTCGGCCATCTCAGCCTCCCGTCACTTCGAGGATCTTGCGCCAGGTCGCATCGCCGTCGGGGTCGATCCCCGCATCGAGCGCGTCCTGCCGCGTCTGGAGCACCGCGGCGTAGTCGCGCGGAAGCACTTTGGTGAACCGGGCGACCGCGGCCTCCGGGTCGTCGAGCAGGCGCAGCGCGACGGCGGACTCCGTCTCGACCGCATGCTCGCGCAGCTGGTCGAGCAGGATCTCGGCGTCACCGCCCGCGAGCGGCAGAAGCTCGAGTTCGCCGGCGGCGAGCGCGTCGCGGTTGACCCGCTCCGGCTTGAGGTCGAGCACGTACGCCGTGCCGCCCGACATCCCGGCGCCGAGGTTGCGCCCCGTGCCGCCCAGGATGATCGCGAGCCCGCCCGTCATGTACTCGAGCGCGTGGTCGCCCACACCCTCCACGACCGCCGTCGCCCCGGAGTTGCGCACGAGGAATCGCTCCCCCACGACGCCGCGCAGGAACATGCTGCCCTGCGTCGCCCCGTAGCCGATCACGTTGCCGGCGATGACGTTGCGCTCGGCCGCGAAGAGGGCGCCGCGCGGCGGGCGGATCACGATCCGGCCGCCCGAGAGCCCCTTGCCCACGTAGTCGTTGCTGTCACCCTCGAGCCGCAGCGTGATCCCGCTCGGCAGGAAGGCGCCGAGCGACTGCCCGGCCGATCCGTGCAGCGCGATCTCGATCGTGCCCTCGGGCAGCCCGTGCTCGCCGTGGCGCTTCGTGACCTCGTGCCCCAGCATGGTGCCGACGGCGCGTTCCGTGTTGCGGATCTCGAGATCCAGCTCGACGTGGTCGCCGTGCTCGAGCGCGGCGGCCGCCTTCGCGATGAGGGCGCGGTCGAAGTGCTTGTCGAGTTCGTGCTCCTGGCCGCGGCCGTTGCGCCGCGGCTCGTCGTCGGCGAAGTCCGGACCGACCAGGATCGGCGTCAGGTCGAGGCCGTCGGCCTTCCAGTGCCGGATCGCGCGATCGACGTCGAGCAGTTCGGCGTGACCGATGGCCTCCTCGATCGAGCGGAACCCGAGTTCGGCGAGGTACTCCCGCACCTCCTGCGCCAGGAACTCGAAGAACGTCTCGACGAACTCGGGCTTGCCGCTGAACCGGGCCCGCAGCACCGGGTTCTGCGTGGCAACGCCTACCGGGCAGGTGTCGAGGTGGCAGACCCGCATGAGGATGCAGCCGGAGACGACGAGCGGCGCGGTCGCGAAGCCGAACTCCTCCGCACCGAGCAGCGCCGCCACGATGACGTCGCGGCCCGTCTTCATCTGGCCGTCCACCTGCACGACCACGCGATCGCGCATCCCGTTGAGCATGAGCGTCTGCTGCGTCTCCGCCAGGCCGATCTCCCACGGCGTTCCGGCGTGCTTGAGCGAGTTGAGCGGGCTGGCACCCGTGCCGCCGTCATGGCCCGAGACGAGCACGACGTCCGCGAGGGCCTTCGTCACGCCGGCCGCGACCGCACCGATCCCGGATTGCGACACGAGCTTGACGTGCACGCGCGCCTCGGGGTTCGCCCGCTTGAGGTCGAAGATCAGCTGCTTGAGGTCCTCGATCGAGTAGATGTCGTGGTGCGGCGGGGGTGAGATGAGACCGACGCCGGCGGTCGAGTGCCGGGTGCGCGCGATCCACGGATACACCTTGGCCGCCATCAGCTGGCCGCCCTCGCCGGGCTTGGCGCCCTGCGCCATCTTGATCTGGATGTCGGTGGCGTTGGTGAGGTACATGCTCGTCACGCCGAACCGGCCGCTCGCCACCTGCTTGATGCGACTGCGGCGTTCGGGGTCGACGAGGCGCTCGACATCCTCACCGCCCTCCCCGGTGTTGCTGCGCCCGCCGAGGCGGTTCATCGCGATCGCCAGCGTCTCGTGGGCCTCCTGCGAGATGGAGCCGTAGCTCATCGCGCCCGTGTTGAACCGCGCGATGATCGAGCTGATCGACTCGACCTCGTCCAGCGGCACCGCCGGGCGCGCTCCGGTGCGCAGGCCGAACAGACCGCGCAGGGTCATGAGGTTCTCGGCCTGCGCGTCGATGCGACGGGTGTAGTCGCGGAAGATGTCGTAGCGCCGCGCCCGGGTCGAATGCTGCAGGCGGAACACGGTCTCCGGGTTGAACAGGTGCGGAGGCCCCTCGCGGCGCCACTGGTACTCGCCGCCCGTCTGCAGGCGCTCGTGGGCGACGATCGCCCCGTCCTCCGGGTAGGCGGCCCGGTGGCGGGCGGCGTTCTCCGCCGCGATCACCTCGAGGCCGACACCGCCCAGCAGGCTCGTCGTGCCGGTGAAGTACTGGTCGACGAACTCCTGGCTGAGCCCGACCGCCTCGAACGCCTGGGCGCCCGCATAGGAGCCCACGACCGAGATGCCCATCTTGGACATGATCTTGAGCACGCCCTTGCCGAGCCCCTTGATGAGGTTCTTGACGGCCTTCTCGGGGCCGACACCGGTGAGGATGCCGCTCACCACCGCCTGCTCGGCGGTCTCCATCGCGAGGTACGGGTTGATCGCCGACGCGCCGTAGCCGATCAGCAGGGCCGCGTGGTGGACCTCGCGCACGTCGCCGGCCTCGACGACCAGCCCGGCCTTCATCCGGGTCTCCTGCCGGATGAGGTGGTGGTGGACGGCGGCGAGCATGAGCAGCGACGGGATCGGTGCGAGGTCCGCGTTGGAGTCGCGATCGCTCAGCACGAGGAACTGCGCGCCCTCCTCGATCGCCTGGTCGGCCTCCGCGCACATCGCGTCGAGCCGCTCGGCGAGCCCCGCGGTGCCGTCGGCGACGCGATACAGACCCTTGATCACGCGCGCGAGCCGGCGGCCGCCCTCGGTCTGGAAGTGCTGCACCTTGGCGAGCTCGTCGTTGTCGATGACGGGGAAGTCGAGCACGATCTGCTTCGCGTGCTCCGGGCCGGCGTCGAGCAGGTTGCGCTCGGGGCCCAGGCCCAGCTTCATGCTCGTCACGACCTCCTCGCGGATCGAGTCGAGCGGCGGGTTGGTGACCTGGGCGAACGCCTGGGTGAAGTAATCGAAGAGCAGGCGCGGGCGCTCACTGAGCACTGCGATGGGCGTGTCGGACCCCATCGCACCGAGCGGTTCGGCACCGGTGCGCGCCATCGGCGTGATGAGGATGCGCACCTCCTCCTCCGTGTAGCCGAAGGTGCGCTGGCGGCGCGTCACCGACGCCGGGGTGTGCGTCACGTGCTCGCGCTCCGGGAGGTCCGCCATGCGGATCCGGCCCTGGTCGAGCCACTCGCCCCACGGTTCGGCCGCGGCGAGCTCGCCCTTGATCTCGTCGTCCTCGACGATCCGTCCCGCGACGGTGTCGACGAGGAACATCTTGCCGGGCCGCAGCCGGCCCTTGCGCACGATGCGGTCGGGCGGGAAGTCGAGCACCCCGACCTCGCTCGCCAGCACGACGAGCCCGTCGTCGGTGACCACGAACCGCCCGGGGCGCAGACCGTTGCGGTCGAGGGTCGCTCCCACGAGTGAGCCGTCGGTGAACACCAGGGCGGCCGGACCGTCCCAGGGCTCCATGAGCATCGAGTGGAATTCGTAGAACGCACGGCGCCGCGGCTCGAGGTCGACCTGGTTCTCCCAGGCCTCCGGCACCATCATCATGATCGCGTGCGGCAGGGACCGACCGGCGAGGGTCAGCAGCTCGACGACCTCGTCGAAGGACGCCGAGTCGCTCGCGCCCTCGCTCACGATCGGGAACAGCGGCCGCAGGTCGCCCAGCGCCTCCGACTCGAGCTGGCTCTGGCGTGCGCGCATCCAGTTGCGGTTGCCCTGCACGGTGTTGATCTCGCCGTTGTGGGCGATCATGCGGAACGGCTGCGCAAGCGGCCACGACGGGAAGGTGTTCGTCGAGTACCGCGAGTGCACGAGCGCCAGCCGCGACGCGAATCGCTCGTCGCTGAGGTCGGGGTAGAACGGCTCCAGCTGGAGAGTCGTCACCATGCCCTTGTAGACGAGGGTGCGTGACGACAGCGACGGGAAGTAGGCGCCCAGCTCCCGCTCGGCGCGCTTGCGCAACCGGAAGGTCTGGCGGTCGAGCACGATCCCCGACACCGGCAGGTCGCGCTCGTCGAGGCGGCGGGATGCCAGGAACACCTGCTCGAAGACGGGCATCGCCTCGCGAGCGAGGTGTCCGAGGTGCGACGGGTCGGTCGGCACGACGCGCCAGCCGAGCACGTCGAGCTCCTCCTCGCCGGCGATCCGCTCGAGCTGCGCCTTCTGAGCGGCGCGCTCCGCGTCGTCGACGGGCAGGAACGCCATGCCCACCGCGTAGCGCCCCGCCGCGGGGAGATCGAACGACGCGACGGCGCGCAGGAAGGCATCCGGCATCTGCGTCACGATGCCCGCGCCGTCGCCGGTGCCCGCATCGGAGCCGACCGCACCGCGGTGCTCCAGGTGCCGCAGCGCCTCCAGCGCCTGCATCACGATGTCGTGCCCGGCCGTGCCGCGCAGCGTCGCGACCATGGCCAGACCGCAGGCGTCGCGCTCATGGCGCGGGTCGTACAGCCCCTGGGCATGCGGGACCATGCTGAAAGCCGACATGGCTACCGTCCTCACGATGGTGCGGTGGTCAGGACGTCAGCGGCCCGACGGATTCGGGAGTCCGCATGCGGTGGCGGACGGGTTACGAAACGGGGGCTGCGCTTGTGGCGGGCGCCTTCTCGGTCTCGGCGTCGTCATCGTCGTCCGAGTAGGTGTCCTCGGATTCTACCTGATCCTCCGGAGTCCACTGCCGCCCCGGGTGGTAGACGCTCGGCTCGATGCCCGGATGGCGCCGGGTCTGCACGACGATGATCACCAGTCCGAGCACGATCGCACCGATCGCGCCCCACACGTTGTCGCGGATCCCGAGGAAGGTCTGGCTCGGGTCGATGCGGATGTTCTCCATCCAGCTGCGCACGGCGCCGTACCAGATCAGGTACAGGCCGAGCACCTTGCCCCACTGCCAGAACGGGCTGCTCACCCACTGCCCGCTGCGGCGGCGATGCGTGATGACCATGATGACGCCGAAGCCGATGACGTTCAGGATCATCTCGTACAGGAACGTCGGCTGGAACAGCGTGCCGTCGGGCAGCCCGACCGGGATCGCGGGGTTGGGGCTGTCGATCTTGAGGCCCCACGGCGCGTCGGTCGGCAGGCCGAAGAGCTCCTGGTTGAAGTAGTTGCCGAGCCGCCCGAGCGCCTGCGCGAGCAGGAGCGTCGGCGCGAGCGCGTCGGCGACGCTCCAGAACCGGAGGCCGGCGATGCGGCAGCCGATGAACACGCCGAGCGCGCCGCCGAGCAGCGCGCCGAAGATGGCGTCGCCGCCGTCCCAGATGTTCCAGATCGCGCCCGGCTGGGTCGGATTCCAGGTGTTCTTGCCCGGACCGAAGTAGTCGTCGATGTGGGTGACGACGTGCCACCCGCGCGCCACGATGATGCCGAGCGCGATCGTCCACAGCGAGATGTCGATGATGATCCACGGCTCGCCGCCCCGGCGGGTCAGCCGGTAGTTCGTCAGCACGATCGACACGATGATCCCGACGAGGATGATGAGCGCGTAGAAGTGCACCGGCAGCGTCCACGAGGCCGGCCAGGCGGGCAGCCAGGAGTGGATCCAGGTGCCCACGTAGTAGACGCTCCACGACGGAGGCGGGCTCGGGATGCTCGTCAGGATCACGATGCAGAACCTTACCGGTCCGTGCCCTGAGCCAATTCCGCAGCGGTCCGGGCGAGGCCGGAGACGCCGTGCTCGGCGAGGGCGGTGACGAGGGCGGAGCCGACGATGGCTCCGTCGGCGTAGCCGAGCACCTCGGCCACCTGGCCGGGCGTCGAGATGCCGATCCCGACGCACGCCGGGATGGTGTCGGGGCCGGTCGCCCCGGCGGTACGGAGACGGCCGACGAGCGTGCGCGCGGCGGCGTCCACGTCCTGCCGCGCGCCGGTGATGCCCATCGTCGAGACGGCGTAGACGAAGCCGCGGCTCGACCGCACCGTCTCACGGAGACGCTCGTCGCTCGAGGTGGGCGCGGCGAGGAAGACGCGGGCGAGGTCCTGCTGCTCGCTCGTCGCGATCCAGTCGGCGGCGGCATCCGGCGTGATGTCCGGGGTGATGAGCCCGGCACCGCCGGCGTCGCGCAGATCGCGCGCGAAGCGGTCGACGCCGTACTGCACCACCGGGTTCCAGTACGTCATGACGAGGGTCGGCACCTCGACCCGGCCGCGGATCGCCTCGACGGCCGCGAACACGTCGCGCACCCGGAAGCCGGCCTGCAGGGCCGCCTGCGTCGCCTTCTGGATGGCGAGACCGTCCATGACCGGGTCGGAGTAGGGCAGCCCGAGCTCGAGCACGCCGACACCGTTCTCGACCAACGCGATGGCCGCGTCGATGCTCGTCTCCAGGTCGGGGAAGCCGATCGGGAGGTAGCCGATGAGGGCCCGATCGGGGATCGTGGCCGCCCCGGCGGTCGCGTCGGCGCTCACTCCTGCGTCGCCCCCTCGTCGAAGAGCCCGAACCAGCGGCCCGCCGTCTGCACGTCCTTGTCGCCGCGTCCGCTCAGGTTGACCAGCAGCACGGCGTCGGGGCCGAGCTCGCGCCCCACGCGCAGGGCACCGGCGAGGGCGTGCGCCGACTCGATCGCCGGGATGATGCCCTCGGTGCGACTGAGCAGCCGCAGCGCCTCCATGGCCTCGTCGTCGCTCGCCGGCAGGTACTGGGCCCGCCCGATGTCGTGCAGGTAGGCGTGCTCGGGGCCGACTCCCGGGTAGTCCAGGCCCGCCGAGATCGAGTGCGACTCGACGGTCTGACCGTCCTCGTCCTGCAGCAGGTAGCTGCGGGCGCCGTGCAGGATGCCGGGGCGGCCCTTCTCGATCGATGCGGCGTGCCGCAGGGTGTCGATCCCGTCGCCCGCGGCCTCGAAGCCGATCAGGCGCACGTCCGCGTCGTCGAGGAAGGCGTCGAAGATGCCGATCGCGTTCGAGCCGCCGCCGACGCAGGCCAGCACGGCATCCGGCAGCCGGCCGATGCGATCCAGCAGCTGCTGGCGCGCCTCGCGGCCGATGACGCTCTGGAAGTCGCGCACCATCGCCGGGAACGGGTGCGGTCCGGCGGCCGTGCCGAACACGTAGTTGGTCGTCTCGACCGAGGTCACCCACTCGCGGTAGGCCTCGTTGATCGCGTCCTTGAGGGTGCGGGAGCCGGTCGTCACCGAGACCACCTCGGCGCCGAGCAGCCGCATCCGGGCGACGTTGAGCGCCTGGCGCTGCGTGTCGACCTCGCCCATGAAGATCGTGCACTCCATGCCGAACAGGGCCGCCGCGGTCGCCGTGGCGACGCCGTGCTGGCCCGCTCCGGTCTCGGCGATGACGCGCTTCTTGCCGATGCGGCGGGTGAGCAGGGTCTGGCCGAGCACGTTGTTGATCTTGTGCGAGCCGGTGTGGTTCAGGTCCTCCCGTTTGAGGAAGACCCGCGCGCCCCGGCGCGCTCCGCGAAGCGCGGAGCCTCGGTCAGGATCGACGGCCGGCCGCTGTAGTCGCGGTGCAGGGCCGCGAGCTCCGCCTGGAACTCCGGGTCGGACCGGGCGGCCTCGTACGCCGCCGCGAGCTCGTCGATGGCCGCGATGAGCGACTCGGGCATGAACCGGCCGCCGTACTCGCCGAAGAACGGGCCGGGGAGCTGCTGCAGCGACGTCATCGGCGGAACGCCTCGATCGCGGCGACCGGGTCGTCACCGGTCACGAGCGCCTCGCCGGCCAGGACGACATCGGCGCCCGCCGCGCGGTAGTGCGCGACGTCCGCGGGCTCCCGCACGGCCGACTCGGCGACCCGGATGACGCCCGAGGGGATCGCGTCGGCCAGCGACCCGAACAGCTCGCGGTCGAGCTCGAACGTCGCCAGGTCGCGCGCGTTCACGCCCACCACCTGGGCGCCCACGTCCAGCGCCCGCTGCACCTCGTCGGCGGAGTGGGTCTCGACCAGGGCCGTCATGCCGAGCTGGTGGACGAGCGCGTGCAGCGCGAGCAGCTGCTGCTGCTCGAGAGCGGCGACGATGAGCAGCACGAGGTCGGCGCCGGCGGCCCGCGCCTCGAGCACCTGATAGGGCTCGGTGACGAAGTCCTTGCGCAGCACGGGGATCTCGACGGCGGCGCGCACCTGCTCGAGATCGGCCAGGGAGCCGTGGAACCGCCGCTGCTCGGTCAGCACGCTGATCGCGCTGGCACCGCCGGTCTGGTACGAGACGGCGAGGGCGGCCGGCTCCGTGATGGCCGCGAGCGGACCGCGGGACGGCGATGCGCGCTTGATCTCGGCGATGATCTTCACGCGATCGCTCGGGGCGAGGGCGGCCACCGCGTCGAGTGCGGGGGCGCGTCGAGGGCGTCGCGCTCGACCTGCTCGAGCGGACGATCGACTCGGCGCGCCGCCGCATCCTCGCGGGCGCCGGCGACGAGGTCGTCGAGCACGCTAGTCGTGCGCCTTCGAGGTCGTGCGCGACCCGTGCACGCCGTAGCCGAGCTTGGCGAGGATGCCGCCGACGATCGCGCCGACCAGCACGAGCCCGGCGAACGACCAGACGAGCCACGGGATGTCGAACCAGAACGCGAACGTGCCGCCCGCGATCGCGATCAGCATGATGATGACGGCCACCCAGGCGGCCGGCGAGTTGCCGTGACCCGGGTCGGTCTGACTGTGGTCGCTCACTCCGCGTGTCTCCTCGTGTCGTGCATGGTCAGTCTATGGGCTCGGCCGGGTCGGATCGTCGCCCTCGCTCAGGGCGTCCCACTCCCGGACCGGATCGAGGTCGGGCTCCGCGGAACCGGCACCGGCCCCGGGGTCGCCCGGGTGCGGCTGAAGCGGCGACCGCTCCGCGGCCAGGAACGGACCGTGATCGCCAGGAACAGGCCGCAGAGCACCATGAGGCACCCCCGACGATCGCCACGACCGGCCAGCCGGTCGCCGCGACATCGCCCGCGTACGCCGCCGTCGAGCCCGACAGACCGGTCGCCTTCGTGATCGAGGGCGCCGACGCGACGAGCGGGTTCGCGAGCGCGAACGAGGTCACCGTGATGACGCCCACTCCGAGGAGCGCCTCCAGCAGGGCCAGGATGATCCGGAACGCCGGGCCGGCCAGCGCGAGCGCCAGCACGAGGGCGAGCGACGCGAGCGCGAGCGCGGGCAGCGCGGCGCCCGCGACGTCGCCGCCGATGTCGAGCGCGTGCGGGGCGAGCGCGATCCGGAACCAGGTCTGCGACCAGGCCAGGAACTCCAGGCCCGCGAGCAGCGCGACGACGGCCAGCGAGACGCCGCGCAGCCGCGCCGGACTCACGGCGTTCCGATCGCGGGCTCGAGCGGGTCGACGTCGAAGCAGGCGTGCGCGCCCGTGTGGCAGGCCGGCCCGAGCTGTTCGACCTGCACGAGCAGGGTGTCGCCGTCGCAGTCGAGTGCCGCGCCCTTGACGTACTGACGGTGGCCGCTCGTGTCGCCCTTGCGCCAGTACTCCTGGCGGCTGCGCGACCAGAACGTCACACGCCCCTCGGTGAGGGTGCGGCGCAACGCCTCCGCGTCCATGTAGCCCAGCATGAGCACCTCGCGGCTGTCGTGCTGCTGGATGATCGCGGGCAGCAGACCGTCCGCGTTGAAGACCGCGCGGCTCACGACCTCGTCGACATCGGTCATCGGACCGTCACTCCCTCCGCGCGCAACGCGCCCTTCACCTGTCCGACGCTGAGCAGGCCGTCGTGGAACACGGATGCCGCGAGCACGGCGTCCGCCCCCGCCGCGACCGCGGGCGCGAAGTGCTCGAGCGCGCCGGCTCCCCCGCTCGCGACCACCGGCACGGGGCTGATCTCCCGGATCGCGGCGACGAGCTCGAGGTCGAAGCCCTGCTTCGTGCCGTCGGCGTCGATCGAATTGACCAGCAGCTCCCCCGCGCCTCGCTGGATCGCCTCGCGAGCCCACGCGATCGCATCCAGCTCGGTCTCGGTGCGGCCACCGTGCGTCGTGACGACGAAGCCGGACGGGTACCGTTCTCTCCCCGCGGGGGCGCTCCTCTTCACATCCAGGCTCAGCACGAGCACCTGCGCGCCGAAGCGGGTCGCGATCTCGTCGACGAGGTCCGGTCGGGCGATCGCGGCGCTGTTCACGCCGACCTTGTCCGCTCCCACCGCGAGCAGCCGCACGACGTCGTCGACGGTGCGCACGCCGCCACCGACGGTGAGGGGGATGAACACCTGCTCCGCCGTCGCCGTCACCGTCGCGTACATGGTCGCGCGGTCCTCGATCGTGGCCGTGACGTCGAGGAAGGTGATCTCGTCGGCGCCCTGGGCGTAGTACAGCCGCGCCAGCTCCACCGGGTCGCCCGCGTCGCGCAGGTTCAGGAAGTTGACGCCCTTGACGACGCGGCCCGCCGCGACGTCGAGGCACGGGATGACGCGGGTGGCAACATCGGATCCGGTCATATCCGTGCCGCGTGGATCGCGCTCACCAGGATGGCGCGGGCACCCAGCTCGTAGAGCCGGTCCATGATCTGGTTCGTCTCCGCGCGCGGCACCATGACCCGCACGGCGACCCAGCCGCCGTCGCGCAGCGGCGACACCGTGGGCGACTCGAAGCCCGGCGCCACGGCGGTCGCCTGGTCGATCAGCTCGGCCGGGAGGTCGTAGTCCATGAGCACGTAGCGATGAGCGACGATGACGCCCTGCAGGCGACGGCGCAGCGTCGTCAGGCCCTCCGGGTCGCCGTTCGCGATCAGGACCGCGTTCGACTCCAGGATGACCGGGCCGAAGATCTCGAGGCCCTGCTTGCGCAACGTCGTGCCGGTCTCCACGACGTCGGCCACGGCGTCCGCGACGCCGAGCCGCACCGCGGACTCCACCGCGCCGTCCAGGCGCACGACCGTCGCGCTGACGCCGTGACGGGCCAGGAAGTCGCTCACCAGGCCGTCGTAGCTCGTCGCGACGCGCACGCCCTCGAGGTCGGGGAGCCCGCCGAAGCGGTCGGGCGGGCCGGCGAAGCGGAACGTCGAGGAGCCGAAATCGAGCACGTCGACCTCGGTGGCGCCGGAGTGCGAGTCGAGCAGCAGGTCGCGGCCGGTGATCCCGACGTCCAACGCGCCCGAGCCGACATAGGTCGCGATGTCGCGCGGACGCAGGTAGAAGAACTCGACGTCGTTGCGCGGGTCCGCGACGATGAGCTCCTTGGGGTCGCGGCGGCCGGAGTAGCCGGCCTCGGCCAGCATGGCCCCCGCGGTCTCGGAGAGGGTGCCCTTGTTGGGCACGGCGATGCGCAGCATGGGGATGAGATCCTTCGGGTCGTCGGGTGGGCGGCGGGATCTCAGAGATGTCGGTAGACGTCCGCGGGCGTCAGGCCCTTCGCGAGCAGCAGCACCTGCAGGTGGTACAGCAGCTGCGACACCTCGAGCGCGGTGGCCTCGTCGGTCTCGTGCTCGGCCGCCATCCACACCTCGGCGGCCTCCTCGACGATCTTCTTGCCGATCGCGTGGATGCCCGCATCGAGCTCAGCGACCGTGCGCGACCCCTCGGGGCGCGCCGCCGCCTTCTCGCCGAGCTCGGCGAACAGCTCGTCGAAGGTCTTCACGCCCTCAAGGCTACCGACTACCGCACGCCCAGGAGATCGATGACGAACACGAGGGTCCGCCCGGAGAGCCGGTGACCGCCGCCCGCGGGGCCGTAGGCCCAGGCCGGTGGGCAGACGAGCTGCCGGCGGCCGCCGACCCGCATGCCGGGGATGCCCTCCTGCCACCCGCGGACGAGGCCGGCGAGCGGGAACTCGATCGACTCGCCGCGGTCCCAGCTGGCGTCGAACTGCTCGCCGGTCTCGAAGTCGACGCCCACGTAGTGCACGTCGACGCGCGCACCGGGCGTCGCCTCGGGTCCGTCGCCGACGACGAGGTCGGTGATGACGAGCTCGGTCGGGGCCGGGCCCTCGATGAAGTCGATCTCGGGCTTGGTCATGTCTGCCATGGGTCCATTCAAGCCCATGCTCCGACCGGCCCGGTCGAGTGCGTCGAGCAGGTCGGCGAGGGCCTCCGGGTAGATCGTCTCGGTGCTCGTCCGCAGCTCGGCCGTGGTCCACCACCGCATCTCGTCCTGCGCCCCGCGCTCCAGGTCGGTCCATCCGGAGCGG
Source organism: Pseudolysinimonas kribbensis (assembly GCF_030161895.1). Taxonomy (GTDB): domain Bacteria; phylum Actinomycetota; class Actinomycetes; order Actinomycetales; family Microbacteriaceae; genus Pseudolysinimonas; species Pseudolysinimonas kribbensis. Next base: position 3,391,385 of record NZ_BSVB01000001.1, on the reverse strand, counting down.
TCGGGCTCGAAGCGCGCGACCCGGATCGCGTAATACACCTCGTGCTGGCGCAGCACCATGCCGTTCCAGCCGAATTCGGCGTCGCGGCGCCACACCACGGGCCCGAGCGGCACGCCCGTGAGGCCGGTCTCCTCGGTCAGCTCGCGGGTCGCGGCCTCCTCGTCGCTCTCCCCGGCTCGACACCGCCGCCCGGCGTGGTCCACCAGGAGCCGCCCGCCTCCTCGAGCGGGTCATGGCCGTGGATGAGCAGGATCGCCCCGTCGTCGTCGCGCAGCAGGATCCGCGCCGCATTGCGGTCGATCGGCTCGGTCATGCCGCGGCGGCCGCCGCGCGCAGGGCGCCGATCGCGGCCGCCGGATCCTCGGCGCCGTAGACGCTCGATCCCGCGACGAACGTGTCCGCGCCCGCCGCCGCCGCACGGGCGATGGTCCCAGCCGAGATGCCGCCGTCGACCTGCAGCCAGGTGCCGGTGCCGGCGGCGTCGATCGCCGCACGCACGGCGCGGATCTTGCCGAGCATGTCGTCCATGAATCCCTGCCCGCCGAAACCCGGCTCCACGGTCATGACGAGCACCTGGTCGTAGGCGTCCAGGTGCGCGATCACCTCGTCGGCCGGCGTGCCGGGCTTGAGCGCGATGCCCGCACGGGATCCGGCCGCGCGCAGCCGCGCGGCCAGTGCGAGCGGGTCGTCCGTCGCCTCCGCGTGGAAGGTCACCGAGAACGCGCCGAGCTCCGCGTATCCGGGAGCCCAGCGGTCGGCATCCGTGATCATGAGGTGCACGTCGAGCGGCACGGGCGAGACGGCCTGCACCCGCCGCACCATCTCGGGGCCGAAGGTCAGGTTCGGCACGAAGTGGTTGTCCATGACGTCGACGTGCACGGCGTCCGCGGTCGCGATCCGCTGCAGCTCCGCCTCCATGTTGACGAAGTCGGCGGAGAGGATGCTCGGCTCGATCCGCACGCTCACGCCTCGACCCTACGGCGCCGGGACGGCGCGCATCAGGCAGCGCGCAGCAGTTGGATGAACATCGCGTCGGTGCCGTGCCGGTGCGGCCAGAGCTGGGCGCTCGGCGACGCGGGCAGGCCGAGGTCGCGGGTCGCGATGCCGGCGAGAACGGCGGGGGTGTCGACGGCCCGCAGCCCCGGATGCCGGCCCAGCACCGCCGCGACCTGCTCGCGCGTCTCCGCGGGATGCGGCGAGCACGTGACGTAGGCCAGCAGCCCGCCGGGACCCAGCGCGACGACGGCGGCATCCAGCAACGCCGCCTGCAGCGGGACGAGCTCGGCGAGGTCGGACGGCTGCTTGCGCCAGCGCGCCTCGGGGCGACGGCGGAGCGCGCCGAGGCCCGTGCACGGCGCGTCGAGCAGGATCCGGTCGTACTCCCCGGATGGTCCCGGCCGAACGCGACCGCGTCGCCCTCGTGCACGACCGGCGGCGGATCGAACACCTCCAGCGCGCGGCGCACGAGCCCGGCGCGGGCCGGGATGAGCTCGTTCGCCTCGAGGACGGCTCCCCCGAGGCGTGCCTCGGCCGCGAGCAGTGCGGCCTTGCCGCCCGGGCCGGCGCACAGATCGAGCCAGCGCTCCCCCGGGGAGATCGGACGGGCGCGGCTCAGCGCGAGCGCCGCGAGCTGCGAGCCCTCGTCCTGCACCCGGGCGCGGCCGGATGCGATCGGCGGCAACGCGGCCGGGTCGCCGCCGGGCGACGCGGCCGCCACGGGCGAGACGCCTCCCGGAGCACCGAGTTCCGCCGGCTCGGCGAGTCCCGGCAGCGCCACCAGCGCGACCCGCGGGGCGACGTTGTCGGCGGCCAGCAGCTCCGGCAGCTCCGCGGCGGCGTCCTCGGCCGCCAGCGCGGCGCGGAACGCCTCGACCACCCAGGTCGGGTGCGCGGACTCGGCCGCGAGCAGCTCGTCGCCATCGAGCCCCGCGAGAACGCGCGCGCGCCACTGATCCGGGGTCGACCGGGAGACCGTGCGCAGCACGCCGTTCGCGAACCCGGTCGCCCGCTTCCGGCCCGCGGCCGTGACGAGCGACACCGATTCGTCGACCGCCGCGTGGGCGGGAACCCGCATCCCGAGCAGCTGCCGCACCCCGAGCCGCAGCGCGTCGAGCACCTCCGGGTCGATCTTCTCCACGGGCCGTCCCGCCGCCAGCGCGATGACGCGATCGTCGTAGCCCTGCATCCGCAGTGCGCCGTAGCTGAGCTCGGTCGCGAGCGCGGCATCCGCCGGCGAGAGCCGAGCCTGACGGATCCGCGAGGGCAGCAGGAGGTTCGCGTACGCGTCCCCGTCGTGCACGGCGCGCAGCACACCGTACGCGACGCGTCGCGCGGGGCTGATGCTCACGAGACGCGGTCCCGAGCCCCGGCCGGGCGGCCGCGCCACCAGTCGGCGGCCGGCATCGGGCGCCGTCCCGCGGGTTGGACGAGCACGAGCTCGACGGGCTCGCCGCCGGTGCCCACCAGCACGCGTCCCTCGCGCACGGCCAGCGCGCCGGGCTCCAGCGGCGTGACGCCGCGGGCCGGCACCGCATCGAGGATCTTCAGCCGCTGGCCGTCCAGTTCCGTGAACGCTCCCGGCTCCGGCGTGACGCCGCGGATGCGGGCGTCCACTTCGTCGGCGTCGGCGCTCCAGTCGACCCGGGCGTCGTCGATCGTGAGCTTGGGCGCGAGGGTGAGCTCGCCGTCCTGTTCGACCGCGACCGCGGTGCCGGAGGCCAGTTCATCGACGACCTCGACCAGCAGCTCCGCGCCCTCCGCGGCCAGCGCATCCAGCAGATGCCCCGCCGTCTCACGGGCACCGATCGGGCGGCGCTGCATCGCGAAGACCGGGCCGGCATCCAGTTCCGGCACGAGCTGGAAGACCGCCGCCCCGGTCTCCCGGTCACCGGCCATCACGGCGCGCTGGACGGGCGCCGCCCCGCGCCACCGCGGCAGGAGCGAGAAGTGCAGGTTGATCCAGCCGAGCCGCGGGGCCGACAGCAGCGGCTCGCGGATCAGCCCGCCGTAGGCCACCACGACGCCCAGGTCGGCTCGCAGGGCGATCAGGCGCTCGGTCACCGCCGCCAGTCGATTGGCCTTGACGACGGGGATGCCGTGCTCCGCCGCGAGGTCGGCGACCGGGGTCGGTGTCAGCACCCGCTTGCGCCCGAGCGGTGCGTCCTCCCGGGTGACGACCGCGACGACCTCGTGCGGTCCGGCGATCAGGGCCCGCAACGAGGGGACCGCGGCGGCCGGACTCCCGGCGAACACGACCCGCAACGACTGCACTCCTCGACGCTAGCGGTCACCGCGGCTCGCGACCGGCACCCGGTCACTCGGCGAACGGGTCCGGATCGTCCAGGCGCACCTTGAGCGGGAGCGGCTGCCGCCCCCGGCGCGGTGCCCCGGGGTCGGCTTGCGCCGGGCCGTCGCCTGCCGGATGACCTCGGCACGCAGCGCGGCGGCGACGGCCGCTCCGTGCGCGTAGTCGAAGCGGATGATCGAGCGTGCGGCGTCCCCATCGGCCGTCGTGCCCACCACCTCGGCGCCCTCGGGAAGGGCCGCACCCCGGCCGCCACGGCGTCGGGCCGGCCCTGCAGCGTCGCCATCCGCACCGCGGGCGGGAACCGCAGGGCGCGCCGGTCGGCGAGCTCGGCTCGAGCGTATGCGGCGGTGTCGCCGGTGACCATCGCGGTCGCGAGGGCGCCGCCGACGCCGACGAGCACGACCCGGGCGTCGTCGGCGGCCAGGGCGCTCGCCGCGGTCCACCAGCGCAGCACGTCCTCCCCGATGCGCAGACTCGCGCGAGCCACCATCCGGTCGCCGTCGAGCAGCAGCACCGCGCGGTAGCCCCCGCGGCGATCGGCTCGGCGCCGCGGGTCGCGATGACGATCGCGGGCTCGGGGCCCACCTCGCGCACCGTCCGCTCGCCGTCGGCGATGACGATCCGGATGCCGGGGAACGCGCGTCCGAGATCCTCCGCCGTGCGGGTGGCACCGGCCCCGCTCGGCCGCAGCCGGGTGCCGCCGCAGGTCGCGCACGCCCACGCGGCATCCGGCGAACCGCACCACCCGCAGGACGGCACGCCGCCCGCCCGCGCCTGCCGGAGCGGACCGCCGCAGCGGCGGCACCGCGCCGCCTCGCCGCACTCGGCGCAGCGCAGCCCCGGCGCGTAGCCGGGCCGCGCGACCTGCACGAGGACCGGGCCGCGGCGCGCCGCCTCGGACGCCTCGCGCCAGGCGACCGAAGGGATCCGCGCCCGGGCCGCGAGCCGGTCCCGCGCATCGATGTTGGCGGTCGGGATCACGTGCGGCCGCGACAGGCGCGCCGGCGCCGCGTCGCGCACCCAGCCGACCTCGACGAGCCGTTCGACGTCGGTCGTGCGCGTGTGGCCGGCGAGCACGAGCGCCGATCCCTGCTGCTCCTGCCGGATCAGGGCCGCATCCCGCGCGTGCACGTACGGCGCGAGCGGCTCGCCGAGCAGCGGGTCGCCGTCGTCCCAGACCACGATGAGCCCGAGCCGGGCGGCCGGCGCGTAGATCGCCCCCGGGTGCCGAAGACCACCGCGGGCGCCGCCTCCATGGCCCGCAGCAGACCGCGGTACCGCTCCGGATTGCTGAGGGCGGCATCCCAGCGCACCCGCGCCGAGGCGGGCACGAGCGGCGCGAGCGCGGCCGCGAACTGATCCTCGTCGCGGTAGTCGGGCAGGACGACGATCGCCGACTCGCCCGCCGCGACGGTGCGTGCCGCCAGCCGCGCCAGCACCGACGCCCAGCGCCCGGCCCAGGCGTCGCCGATGCGTTCCACCCCGGTCGGCACCCGCAGCGCCAGCCGCTCGTGCGCCGCGAGGGCGCGCACGAGATCGTCCGGGTACTCCGGCAGTCCGGGTGCAGCGATCGCCGGAGCGGCCGGCTCCTCGCCGCGGGCCAGCCAGGCCTTCTCGACGCGCACCTGCCGGGTCGGGATGGCGTGTCGCAGCACGTCGGACGCCGAACCCGCCGCGCGATCGGCCACCGCGCGTGCCAGCCGCCACACCTCGGGCCTCAGCACGGGAACCGGCGACACGACGGCCGCGAGATCGCTGAGCGGTCCCGGGAACGCCTGCTGGTCGGCGAGCTCGACGACGAACCCGTCGGCCCGCCGGCCCGCGGAGCGCAGCGGCACCGAGACGCGCACCCCCGGGGCGACCTCGAATCCGTCCGGCACGCGGTAGTCGAGCAGCCGGTCGAGCTGCGGCAGCGACGAGTCGACGAGGACCCGCGCGATCGCGCTCACGGCTGAGCGACCGCCCGCAGCTGGTCGACCCGGTCGGTGCGCTCCCAGGTGAAGTCGGGCAGCTCGCGGCCGAAGTGGCCGTAGCTCGCCGTCGGCGTGTAGATCGGGCGCAGCAGGTCGAGGTCGCGGATGATCGCGGCGGGACGCAGGTCGAACACCTCGCGGATCGCGGCGATGATCCGCTCGTCGGGCACGGCGGCCGTTCCGAACGTCTCGACGTAGAGCCCCACCGGCGACGCCGTGCCGATCGCGTACGCGACCTGCACCTCCACCCGGTCGGCGAGACCGGCCGCGACGACGTTCTTCGCCACCCAGCGCAGGGCGTAGGCCGCGGAACGGTCGACCTTCGACGGGTCCTTGCCGCTGAACGCGCCGCCGCCGTGCCGCGCCGCGCCGCCGTAGGTGTCGACGATGATCTTGCGGCCGGTGAGGCCGGCATCGCCCTGCGGGCCGCCGATCTCGAACCGGCCGGTCGGGTTGATGTAGCGCTGCGCGTTCTCCCACGGCAGATCGACCCGATCGAGCACCGGACGGATCACGAGCTCGATGAGCTCCGCCTCGAGCTGCTTGGTGCTCACCCGCGGCGAGTGCTGAGCCGACAGCACGATCGCCTCGATGGAGCGCGGGACCGCGCCGTCGTAGCCGACGGTCACCTGGGTCTTGCCGTCCGGGCGCAGGTAGTCCACCTCCCCCGCCTTGCGCACCTCGGCGAGGCGCTCCGCGAGCCGGTGGGCAAGCCAGATCGGCAGCGGCATGAGCTGGGGGTCTCGCGCACCGCGTAGCCGAACATGATGCCCTGATCGCCGGCGCCCTGGCGGTCGAGCTCGTCGGCGCTGGAGCCCACGCGCGTCTCGAGCGCCGTGTCGACCCCGAGGGCGATGTCGGGCGACTGGCCGCCGATCGAGATCTCGACGCCGCAGGAGCGCCCGTCGAACCACACGTCGGACGAGTCGTAGCCGAGCGCGGTGATGCGGTTACGCACGATCGACGGGATGTCGACGTAGCCGCTCGTGCTGACCTCGCCCGCCACGTGCACGAGTCCCGTCGTCACGAGGGTCTCCACGGCGACGCGCGCGTGCGGATCCTGCGCGAGCATCGCGTCGAGGATGCTGTCGCTGATCTGGTCGCAGATCTTGTCCGGGTGCCCTTCCGTGACGGACTCGGACGTGAAGAGGCGCAGATCGCTCACGGGGACCTTCTGATGGGGGCGGAGCCCGCCGGTCAGGCGAGCACGTCGAGGATACGGTCGGCGACCGACGCCTTGCTGCCGCTCGCCTCGGCCACGATATCGCCGGATGCCGCGAGCACCGTGACCGCGTTGGTCGCGGTGCCGAAGCCCTCGGACCACCCGACCCTGTTGAGGACGAGGAAGTCGCACCCCTTGCGGGCGATCTTGGCGCGGCCGAGCTCGAGCTGCCGCTCCGGGTCGCGCTCCGTCTCGGCGGCGAACCCCACCACGACCTGCCCCGCCCGCCGCGCGGCGGAGAGCTCGTGCAGGATGTCGGGGTTGCGCACGAGCCGCAGCGCGAGCTCGTCGCCCTGGACGTCCTTCTTGATCTTCTCGTCGGCCACCGAGTCGGGACGGTAGTCCGCGACCGCGGCGGCCATGATGACGACGTCCGCGGTCTGGGCCGACAGCAGCGCGGCCTCCTGCAGCTCCGCCGTCGTCGAGACGTGCTGCACCCGGAGTCCGTCGGCGGGCACCTCGAGGTTGGCGGCGATCAGCGTGACCTCGGCGCCGCGCCGCGCGGCCGCGCGCGCGAGCTCGACGCCCTGCCGGCCGGTGGAGCGGTTGCCGATGAAGCGCACGGGGTCCAGCGGCTCACGGGTGCCGCCCGCCGTCACGACAATCCGGCGACCCGCCAGGTCGTGCCGGGCGTGGGAGCCGGCGACCGCGAGGGCCGCCTCGGCGATCTCGTGCGGCTCCGACATCCGGCCCGGTCCCGAGTCGGTACCGGTCAGCTGCCCGTCGGCCGGACCCACGATGCGGATGCCGCGCGCCACGAGCGTCGCGACGTTCGCCTGCGTCGCGGCGTTGCGCCACATCTCGGTGTGCATGGCGGGCGCCACGACGAGCGGCGCCTCGGACGCGAGGATCGTCGTGCCCAGCAGGTCGTCGGAGAGCCCCGCGGCCAGCTTGGCGAGGGTGTGCGCGGTCGCCGGCGCGACGATGATGAGTTCCGCGCTCTGCCCGAGCGCGACGTGGCGCACCTCGGCGACGTGATCGAACAGGTCGCTCGTGACGTCGTTGCGGCTGATCGCCTCCCAGGTGGGCGCCCCGACGAATCGCAGCGCCGAGGCGGTCGGCACCACGTGCACATCGTGACCGGCGAGCACGAGCTCTCGCACGAGACCGACGGTCTTGTACGCCGCGATCCCGCCGGCGACGCCGACGACGATCTTCATACCCGTGGGGCGCGCCGCGTCCTACTCGGCGATCGGCTTGAGGACGAGCTTGTCCTCGTTGATCTCGTGCAGCGCCACGGAGAGCGGCTTGTCGTCGATCGTCGAGTCGACGAGCGGACCCACGTTGTCGAAGAGCGAGCCCTCGTGCAGGTCGGCGTAGTAGTCGTTGATCTGACGCGCACGCTTCGACGCGAAGATGACCAGCTGGTACTTCGAGTCGACGCGCGAGAGCAGCTCATCGATCGGCGGGTCGATGATGCCGGAGTTCTTGTCGGCCATGGGATGCTCCTTGCGAGGTCGTCAGCGCCCGTCGAGGTCGATCAGGGCACTTCGAGCAATTCTACGACCTCGTGCGCCGCTTGGCCGACGTCGCGGTTCACGACCTTGACGTCGAACTCATCCTGGGCCTGCAGCTCGACCTTCGCGGTCTCGAGCCGCCGCGCCTGCTCGACCGGGCTCTCGGTGCCGCGCCCGACCAGTCGGCGCACGAGCTCCTCCCAGCTGGGCGGCAGCAGGAACACCAGCAGCGCCTCCGGCATAGCCGCTCGCACGGATCGCGCGCCCTGCAGGTCGATCTCCAGCAGCACGCTGCGACCGGCCGCCAGCGCACGCTCGATCGGCGGTCGCGGCGTGCCGTAGCGGTAGGCGTTGTGCACCGTCGCCCATTCCAGGAACTCGTGGTCGGCGATCATCCGGTCGAACTCGGCGTCGCTCACGAAGTAGTAGTGCTGCCCGTCGACCTCGCCCGGTCGCGGCGGGCGCGTGGTCGCGGAGATGCTCAGCAGCACGTCCGGGTAGTTCGCCCGGATGTACTGCGACACCGTGCCCTTGCCGACCGCCGTCGGACCGGCGAGCACGACGAGCCGGCTGCGGTCGGGTGTGCCGGCCCCGCGCGGGCGGCTCTGCCGCTCGCGGCCGATGAGCCAGACGCGCAGCCGATCGCGCTGCCGGACGCCGAGCCCCCGATCTTCTTGGAGCGTGCGATCCCGAGCTCGGCCATGACCCGATCGGTCTTGGTCGGGCCGACGTTCGGGATGCTGAGAAGCAGCTCCCGCACGCGCATCGCCGCCTCCGGGGCCGTGAGCTCGCCCGCCCACGCGGCCTCGGCGACGTCGATGGCCCGGCGCGCCCGGATGGCGACGTCGTGCTTGACCGCCGCCCGGGCCCGGCGGGCGGCGATCGCGGCCCGCGATGCGGCGGCGCGGTCGACCTCGGGCGGTGTGCCGCCCCGGCGGTCGATGCGGGGGTCTCGTCTACCACTGCGCCTCCGCCGCATGCGCCGCGATCGCGTCGGAGAGCCCGTCCGGACCCGCCCGCAGGATGCTGCGGGAGGCGGAGGCGAGCACGAGGTCCGCCGCATCACCGAAGCGGGCGCGCGCGTCGACGAGGCGCGCCCCCTGAGCGCCGTGGCCGGGGGCGAGGATCGGCATCCCGATCAGGTCGTCGCGGTCCAGCCCGACAGCGACGAGTGCTCCGGTCGCCCCGATCACGACGCCGTGCCCGCGTGCACGCACCTCGTCGACGACCGCGCGCGCGACGCTGCGGCCGTCCCGCAGGAGTGCACCCTGCAGGGGCGCCGCCTCGGGGTTGGAGGTGGCGGCGAGCACGAACAGCCCCTTGCCGGCCGCGTCCGCCCGCTCGAAGGCGGGGGTCAACGCGCCGACGCCGAGGTAGGGCGACACGGTCATGGCATCGGCCTCGAGATCCGCCCCGGAGTCAGCCAGCCCTCGGCGTACGCGTCCATCGTCGAGCCGATGTCTCCGCGCTTCGCGTCGGCCAGCACGAACAGGCCGGCTGCGCGTGCCGACGCGAGCACCTCGACCAGGGCGGCGGCGCCGTCAGCGCCGTGCCGCTCGAAGAACGCCGCCTGCGGCTTCACGACGCCCGCGACGCCGGCGGTCGCCGCCACGACCCGCAGCCCGAGCTCCCGCGCGCCGGCCGCGGAATCCTCGAGCCCCCAGGAGCGCAGCAGCTCCGCGTGCGGGTCGATCCCGACGCAGAGGTGCCCGTGCGCCGCGATGGCGGCGCCGAGCCGATCGCGGAAGCTCACGAGACGACCGCCGCCGCGGCGCGCTCGGCGCGCTCGGCCCGATCCCGGGCGTAATCCTGCAGGCTGCGCACCCGGATGGCACGGTTGTGGGCCTCGAACGACGCGACCGCGGCGCCGAGCTGGGCGATCGTCGTGAACAGCGGCTTGTCGGCCGCGACCGTCGCCGTGCGGATCTCGATGCCGTCGGCCCGCGCGCTGCGGCCCGACGGCGTGTTGATCACCATGTCGATCCGGCCCTCGTTGATGAGATCGACCACCGAGGGATCGCCCGGTTGCACGACCTGGCCCTGGAAGTACTTGCGCACCGTCGTCGCCCGGATGCCGTTGCGTGCGAGCACCTCGGCGGTGCCCTCGGTCGCCACGATGTCGAACCCGAGCTGGGTCAGGCGCAGGACGGGCAGCACGACCGCGCGCTTGTCCCGGTCGGCCACCGAGACGAAGACCGTGCCGCTGTCGGGCAGACCGCCGTAGGCGGCATCCTGGCTCTTCGCGAACGCGCGCGGGAAGTCGGTGTCGATGCCCATGACCTCGCCGGTGGAGCGCATCTCGGGTCCGAGCACCGAGTCGACGACATGGCCCTCGCGGGTGCGGAACCGCTTGAAGGGCAGCACGGCCTCCTTCACGGCGACCGGGGCATCCAGCGGCACCGACGAGCCGTCGTGCTCCGGCAGCAGCCCGTCGTGCACGAGGTCGGCGATCGAACGGCCCACCATGATGAGCGACGCCGCCTTGGCGAGCGGGATGCCGAGCGCCTTGGACACGAACGGCACGGTGCGCGAGGCCCGCGGGTTCGCCTCGAGCACGTAGAGCACGCCTGCCCCGATCGCGAACTGCACATTGAGCAGTCCCCGAACCCCGATGCCCTCGGCGATGCGGCGGGTGGCCTCGACCACCTGCTCGATGATGTCGCGGCCGAGGGTGACGGGCGGGAGGGTGCACGCCGAGTCGCCGGAGTGCACGCCGGCCTCCTCGATGTGCTCCATGACGCCGCCGATGTAGAGCCGGGATCCGTCGTAGAGCGCGTCGACGTCGATCTCGATCGCGTCGTCGAGGAAGCGGTCGACGAGCAGCGGCGATCCGGGACCGATCATGGCCTCGCTGCGCACCCGGTCGAAGTAGTCCTCGAGCGCGGGCGTCGAGTAGACGATCTCCATGCCGCGGCCGCCGAGCACGTACGACGGACGCACGAGCACCGGATAGCCGATCGACTCGGCGACCCGCACGGCGCTCGGCGCATCGGTCGCGGTGCCGTTCTTCGGCGCGAGCACCTGCGCGTCGTGCAGGATCCCCGCGAACAGCCCGCGCTCCTCCGCCAGGTCGATCGCCGACGGGGTCGTGCCGAGGATCGGCACGCCGGCCGCCTCGAGGCCCTTCGCGAGCCCCAGTGCGGTCTGGCCGCCGAGCTGCACGATGACGCCCACGAGCTGGCCCGACTGCGACTCCGCGTGGATGACCTCCAGCACGTCCTCGAGCGTGAGCGGCTCGAAGTACAGCCGGTCGCTCGTGTCGTAGTCGGTCGACACCGTCTCCGGATTGCAGTTGATCATGACCGTCTCGTAGCCGGCGTCGTGCAGCGCGAAGCTCGCGTGCACGCACGAGTAGTCGAACTCGATGCCCTGCCCGATGCGGTTGGGCCCGGAGCCCAGGATGATGACCTTGCGCCCGGCCGACGGCTCCACCTCGGTCTCGAGGTCGTAGCTCGAGTAGTGGTACGGCGTGTAGGCCGGGAACTCCCCCGCGCAGGTGTCGACCGTCTTGTACACCGGCCGCACGCCCGCCTGCCAGCGGACGTTGCGCACCTCCTGCTCGGTGAGTCCGCGCAGCTGCGCGATCTGGGTGTCGGAGAAGCCGTGGTCCTTCGCGAGCTCGAGCAGCGCACGGTCGAACGGGCGAAGGCTCGCCACCTCGGCCGCGACCTCGTTGATGAGCACGATCTGGTCGAGGAACCACGGGTCGATCCCGGTCGCGATGTAGAGCTCGTCGATCGTGGCCCCGGCGCGCAGCGCCTGCTGCACGGTCACGATGCGGCCGTCGGTGGGGGTCTTGGCGAGCTCGATCAGCTCGGCCTTCGGTGCCGGCTCGCCGAGCCAGTGGAAGCTGCTGCCGCGTTTCTCGAGCGAGCGCAGTGCCTTCTGCAGCGCGGTCGCGTAGTTGCGGCCGATGGCCATGGCCTCGCCGACGCTCTTCATCGTCGTGGTGAGGGTGGCATCCGCCGAGGGGAACTTCTCGAACGCGAACCGCGGCACCTTGACGACGACGTAGTCGAGCGTGGGCTCGAAGCTCGCCGGGGTGACTTTCGTGATGTCGTTCGGGATCTCGTCGAGCCGGTAGCCGATCGCGAGCTTGGCGGCGATCTTGGCGATCGGGAATCCGGTCGCCTTCGAGGCGAGCGCGGAGCTGCGCGAGACCCGCGGGTTCATCTCGATCACGATCACCCGGCCCGTGGACGGCTCGACCGCGAACTGGATGTTGCAGCCCCCGGTGTCGACGCCGACCGCGCGGATGATGTCGATGCCGATGTCGCGCAGGCGCTGGTACTCGCGGTCGGTCAGGGTGAGCGCCGGCGCCACGGTGATCGAGTCGCCGGTGTGCACGCCGACCGGGTCGACGTTCTCGATCGAGCAGACCACCACCGTGTTGTCGGCCTGATCGCGCATGAGCTCGAGCTCGTACTCCTTCCAGCCGAGGATCGACTCCTCGAGGAGCACCTCGGTGGTCGGAGACTGGTGCAGGCCGTCGCCCACCATCCGCACCAGCTCGTCGTGCGTGTAGGCGAACCCGGAGCCGAGGCCGCCCATCGTGAAGCTGGGGCGCACCACCATCGGGTAGCCGAGGTCGTCCGCCGCGGCGAGGGCCTCGTCGAGCGTGTGCACGATGTGGCTGCGGGCCACCTCGGCCCCGCACTCGAGCACGAGCTCCTTGAAGATCTGCCGGTCCTCGCCCTTCTTGATGGCGTCGACCTTCGCCCCGATCAGCTCGACGCCGTACCTGTCCAGGATGCCCGCCTCCTCCAGCGCGATGGCCGCGTTGAGCGCGGTCTGGCCGCCGAGGGTCGGGAGCACCGCATCCGGGCGCTCCTTTGCGATGATCGCCTCGAGCGCCTCGTTGGTGATCGGCTCGATGTAGGTCGCGTCGGCGAAGTCGGGGTCGGTCATGATCGTCGCCGGGTTCGGGTTGACCAGGATGACGCGCACCCTCCGCGCGGAGCACACGGCAGGCCTGGGTGCCCGAGTAGTCGAATTCGGCCGCCTGGCCGATCACGATGGGGCCGGACCCGATGACGAGGACGCTGGTGATGTCGGGGCGCTTGGGCATCTAGGCCGTGCCCTCCTTCCGGCCAGGATTCCCTGACTGATGAGCGACGACCATGTCCACGAACCGGTCGAAGAGGTAGTTGGCGTCGTGCGGTCCGCCCGCGGCCTCCGGGTGGTACTGCACCGAGAAGGCGGGGATGTCGAGCGCGCGCAGCCCTCGACCACCTGATCGTTGAGGTCGACGTGGCTCACCTCGACCCGGCCGTAGCCGTTCGGGCTCTCGACCGCGCCGTCCAGCGGCGCGTCGACCGCGAAGCCGTGGTTGTGCGCTGTGATCTCGACCCGGCCGGTGAGGCGGTCGAGCACCGGCTGGTTGATCCCGCGGTGCCCGAACGGCAGCTTGTAGGTGCCGAAGCCGAGCGCCCGTCCGAGCAGCTGGTTGCCGAAGCAGATGCCGAAGAACGGCAGGCCCGCGTCGAGCACACCGCGCAGCAGCGCGACGTGCTCGTCGGACGCACCGGGGTCGCCCGGTCCGTTCGAGTAGAAGACCGCGACCGGATCGACCGCGAGCACGTCCTGCAGCGTCGAGCTCTGCGGCAGCACGTGCACCTCGAAGCCGCGGCGCGCGAGATTGTCGACCGTCGCCTGCTTGATACCGAGATCCAGGATGGCGAGGTTGCCGATCCGCTCCCCCTGCGCGGGTGTGACCGTGTCGGCGAGAACCGAGACCTCGGCCGAGAGGTTGCGGCCGGTCATCTCGGGGGCCTCGCGCACGATCGCCAGGTGGGCGTCGGCGTCGAGCGCGGCATCCGGTCCGGAGAAGACGCCCGCCCGCATCGCCCCCGGTCGCGCAGGTGGCGCGTGAGGGCACGGGTGTCGATGCCGCGGATGCCGACGATGCCGTTCTGGGTCAGGTCGTCGTCGAGCGACCGGGTCGCCCGGAAGTTGCTGACGATGCGCGAGGGGTCGCGCACCACGTAGCCGGCCACCCAGATGCGACGTGACTCGGGGTCCTCGTCGTTGACGCCGGTGTTGCCGATGTGCGGCGCGGTCTGCACGACGATCTGCCCGGCGTAGCTCGGATCGGTCAGCGTCTCCTGGTAGCCCGTCATCCCGGTCGCGAACACGGCTTCGCCGAGTGTGCGACCGCGGGCGCCGTAGGCGCGTCCGGTGTAGCGCGTGCCGTCCTCGAGCACGAGCACGGCTCCGTCGTTCGGGGTGGCGCTCACGCGACCTCCTTCTTCCGGTCGGTGGGGATCAGGTCCTGAATCGCGGCGACCAGCGCCGCCGGGTCGTCGGGTCGCAGGTAGCTGTCGACCTCGGCCTCTCCCAGCATCCAGCGCACGAACACCAGCCCGGAGCCGCCGACGGCCCGGTCGATGGTCCAGGTCGCGCGTCCCACGCCACGGAGGTCGACCGCGGGGATGAAGGCGGGTCGCTCGCCCGCGATGTCGAGCCGGATGCCGACCGCGGCGACCGTGATCTCGGCGCGGCCCCGGAATCCCAGCCCGTGCACGGTGATGCGCTCCAGCGGGGCGTCGGCCGGCGTGGTCGCGACGTAGAACAGGTCGACGCGCAGCTCGACGTCGCCGAGTTCGGCGGGCGGTGCCGCGGGTTTCGCGACATCGGCCTGCCGGCGGCGGCGCGCGCGCCAGCCGAGCGCCATCCCGGTGAAGACGAGCACCAGGACGACGATCACGACCGCGGCGTCGAGGAACATGCCGTCAGTGAGCGCTGGCACGCGCCACCTCCTCCTCCGGACGCAGGTGCCCGTCGAGCACCGTCGGCACGCCGCCGTGCACGGTCGCGACGACGCGACCCGGCAGCTCGGTGCCGAGGTAGGGCGAGTTGACGCTGCGTCCGTGCAGGTTCTCGATCGAGAACGCGCGTCGCGCCGCGGGGTCGACGAGGGTCAGGTGCGCCGGGCTGCCGAGAGCGAACGGCGCGTCGTAACCCCCAGCCGCCCGATCGCCGCCGGGGCCGACGAGAGCACGCGCGCGACATCGACCCAGCCGAGCAGTCCGGTGTCGACCATCGCCGCCTGCACGACGCTGAGGGCGGACTCCAGTCCGACCATGCCGAAGCTCGCCTCGGCCCAGGCCGCCTCCTTGCTCTCCACCGGATGCGGGGCGTGGTCGGTCGCCACGATGTCGATCGTGCCGTCGGCCAGCGCCGCACGCACGGCCGCCACATCCTCGGTGGAGCGCAGCGGCGGGTTGACCTTGTACCGGGCGTCGTACGACGCGGCGAGCTGCTCGGTCAGCAGCAGATGGTGGGGTGTGACCTCGGCGGTCACGGCGATCCCGCGGCCCTTGGCCCAGCGCAGCACCTCGACGCTGCCGGCGGTCGAGACGTGGCACACGTGCAGGCGCGCGCCGACCTGGTCGGCGAGCAGCACGTCGCGGGCGATGATCGCCTCCTCGGCGACGCCCGGCCAGCCGGCGAGCCCGAGCTCGGAGCTCAGCTCGCCCTCGTTCATCTGCGCGCCCTCGGTGAGGCGCGGCTCCTGCGCGTGCTGCGCCACGACGCCGTCGAAACCGGCCACGTACTCGAGTGCGCGGCGCATGAGCAGCGCGTCGGCGACGCACTTCCCGTCGTCGCTGAACATCCGCACCGCGGCGCGGGATCGTGCCATGGCGCCGATCTCCGCGAGCCGCCGGCCCTCGAGCCCGACCGTGACCGCGCCGACCGGCCGCACCGTCGCGTAGCCGTGCTGCGCACCGAGCGACGCGACCTGCTCGACCACGCCCGCCGTGTCCTGCACGGGGAACGTGTTGGCCATCGCGTGCACCGCCGTGAAGCCGCCGGCCGCTGCCGCGCGGGTGCCGCTCAGCACGGTCTCGCTCTGCTCGAAACCGGGTTCGCGCAGGTGGGTGTGCAGGTCGACGAGGCCGGGCAGCGCCTGCAGGCCGTCGGCGTCGATCCGGATGGCCCCCGCCGGTGCGTCGTCGACGAAGACGCCGCCGTCGACGACGAGGTCGCGCCGGGTTCCGTCCGGCAGCGTCGCGCCGGAGATGACGAGCGCGCTCATGAGGCGCCCTCCTTGCGTCCGCCCGCACCGAGCACGAGGTAGAGCACCGCCATCCGTATCGACACCCCGTTCGTCACCTGGTCGAGCACGACCGAGCGGGCCGAGTCGGCCGCCGCGGACGAGATCTCGAGACCGCGGTTCATCGGGCCGGGGTGCATCACCATCGTATCGGCGGGCAGCCGGGCGAACCGGGCCTCGTCGAGGCCCCACTCCCGGGTGTACTCGCGCTCGTTGGGGAAGAACGCGTCGTGCATCCGCTCGCTCTGGATGCGCAGCATCATGACGGCATCCGGGTGCTCGCCCCAGGGCTCCCCGGCCAGGGCCGCATCGAGGTCGGTCCCGGTGCTGACCGGCCATCCCGCGACCCCCGGCGGCAGCAGCGTGCCGGGGCCGACGAGGTGCACGCGCGCGCCGAGCGTCGCCAGCAGCCAGGCATTGGATCGGGCCACGCGCGAGTGCAGCACGTCGCCGACGATGGTGACGCGCAGGCCCTCGAGGTCGCGCCCGCGCGACGCATCGCCGTGCCGGGTCTTGCGCATCGTGTACGCGTCGAGCAGCGCCTGGGTGGGATGCTCGTGCGTGCCGTCGCCGGCGTTCACGACCGCCGCGTCGATCCAGTCGCCGTCCGCGAGGGTGCGCGCCGCCCCGGATGCCCCGTGGCGGATGACGACGGCATCCACGCCCATCGCCGCCACCGTCTGGGCGGTGTCCTTGAGGCTCTCGCCCTTGGAGACGCTGGAGCCCTTGGCGGTGAAGGTGATGACGTCGGCCGACAGCCGCTTGGCCGCGGCCTCGAAGCTCAGCCGGGTGCGGGTCGAGTCCTCGAAGAACAGGTTCGCGACCGTGCGCCCGCGCAGCGTCGGCAGCTTCGGCACGGCGCGGGTGGCGACGGCGGCCATGTCCTCGGCGACGTCCAGGATGCCGACCGCCTCGTCGCGCGAGAGGTCGCGCACGCTGAGCAGGTGCCTCACCGCGCCACCCCTCTGCGCCGTCGCTCGCTCCGACGACGACCTCGTCGACGCCGTCGAGCTCGGTCAGGCGCACGTTGACACGCTCGCCGGGTGCCGACGGCAGGTTCTTGCCGACGAAGTCGGGGCGGATCGGCAGCTCGCGATGGCCGCGGTCGACGAGCACGGCCAGCCGCACGGCGCGCGGCCGCCCGAGGTCGTTGATCGCGTCGAGGGCGGCGCGGATCGTGCGGCCCGAGAACAGGACGTCGTCGACGAGCACGACCGTGGCTCCGTCGATGCCCGCGGGGGCACCCGGGTGGGCTGCGGCGTGCGGGTGGGCTGGCGCGCGAGGTCGTCGCGGTACATCGTCACGTCGAGGGCGCCGATCGCGGCGTGGCCGGGTCGCAAGCGCTCCAGCACCGCGCCCAGGCGCTCGGCGAGCACGACGCCCCGGGTGGGGATGCCGAGAAGGACGAGCGGACCGGGGACGGCATCCGGGTCGACCGGCGAAGCCTCGAGGATCTCGTGAGCGATACGCGTGATCGCGCGCTCGATGTCAGCCTGCTGCAGCACGGGACGTGCCGGCATCCTGACCTCCTTCCCCGCCTCTCGGGACGGACTTAAAGGACGTCGTGGTCGAGAGCGAGCCTAGCAGCCGCTGCACGCGTTCCCGGGGCAGGGCCCAATACGCTGGGCGCATGGCGACGCCCCCGACGAAACCTCCGCCGCCCTGGCGCGCTCCCTCTCCTTCGCGATCGGCCGTGCGAATCGCCGCATGCTCGCCGCCGGCGAGGGACTCGGCCAGGGCCATCTCAACGCACTCGCGACCGTGTTCCGGGTCGGCCCCATCCGGCCGGGCGACCTGGCGCAGCGCGAATTCGTGAGCGCCCCCACGATGACGCGCACCCTGCGCGACCTCGAGGATCGCGGCCTCGTGACCCGCACCGGCAACCCCGACGACCGCCGCTCGATCCTCGTCTCGGTGACCGCCGAGGGCGAGCACGAGGTGCTGCGCGCCCGCTCGGCCCGTGCCGACATCCTCGCCGGGCTGATCGCGCGGCTCGACCCCGCGGATCGCGCGGCGCTGCAGACGGCGCTCCCGGCGCTCGAGCACCTGGCGACGCTCGGCACCGACGATCCCGTCTAGTCGCGAGGGCCGCCGGTCTCTGCCGTCTTCGCGCGGGCGATCGCCCCCAGGAGCCCGTTGAGGAACCCGGCCGAGTCGTCGGTGCTGAGCACGGTCGCCGACTCGACCGACTCGGCGATCGCGACCGCGTCGGGCACCTCGTCGTTGTAGAGGATCTCCCACGCGCCGATCCGCGCGATCGCGCGGTCGAGCACCGGCATCCGGTCCAGGGCCCAGCCGTGCGCATTCTCGACGATGACGCGATCGAGTTCGTCGCGGTGCTCGGCCACGCCCTCGACGATCGCGCGCGCATAGGGCCACGACGAGCCGCGCTCGGGGCGCGCGGCGGCGCGCGCGGATTCCTCGGCGAGCAGCTGCTCGATCGGCAGGTCGCGCAGATCGGCGCCGTAGAGGATGTCGAGGGCGCGCTTGCGCGCCTTGCTTCGAGCGCTCACGCGGCGCTAGTCGGTGACCCGGCCGAGGTAGTCGCCCGAGCGGGTGTCGACCTTGACCCTCGTGCCGGTCTCGAGGAACAGCGGCACCTGGATCTCGTATCCGGTCTCGAGAGTCGCGGGCTTGGTGCCGGCGCTCGACCGATCGCCCTGCAGCCCGGGCTCCGTGTAGGTGACCTCGAGCACGACGGAGGTGGGCAGCTCGACGTAGAGCGCTTCGCCGTCGTTGGTGGCGATCGTCACGGTCTGGTTCTCGAGCATGAAGTTCGCGGCGTCACCGACGATCGCGCCGGGGATGGTGACCTGGTCGTAGTCGCTCGTGTCCATGAACACGAAGTCGTTGCCGTCCTTGTACAGGTACTGGAAGTCGCGCCGGTCGACGGTCGCGAAGTCGATCTTGGTCCCGGCGTTGAACGTGCGGTCGACGACCTTGCCGCTGCGCACGTTCTTCATCTTCGTGCGGACGAACGCGCCGCCCTTCCCGGGCTTCACGTGCTGGAACTCGACGATGCTCCAGAGCTGCCCGTCGATGCTCAGCACGGAGCCGTTCTTGATGTCGTTCGTCGTAGCCACGAGGGGAGAGTCTAGCTAGGCCGGGTCGGCCAGTCCGACCCCCGCAGGGCGAGCACGTAGGAGTCGAAGCCGAAACCCGCGATGGTCCCGGTCGCGACGGCGCTGACGACGCTCGTGTGCCGGAACGTCTCCCGCGCGGCCGGGTTCGAGATGTGCACCTCGACGAGCGCCAGACCCGCCTTCGTGATGAGGGCGCACGCGTCGCGCAGCGCGTAGCTGTAATGGGTGAACGCCGCGGGGTTCAGGATGACGGGCTCGCCTGCGTCGACGGCCGCGTGCAACCAGCCGATCAGCTCCGCCTCGTCGTCGGTCTGCCGCAGGTCGATCTCGACATCCGCGGCCGCGACCTCGGCGAGCCGCGTGCGCAGCTCGGAGAGGTCCTGGCGGCCGTAGACGTCGGGTTCCCGGCTGCCGAGGCGGCCGAGGTTCGGTCCGTTCAGTACGAGCACGCGGCGGGTCACGGTCCGAGGCTACCGGGGCGTCACGTTGTGGTTGCCGCGGAACACGTTGTCCGGATCCCAGCTGCGCTTCACCTCGCGCAGTCGCTCCCGCGTCGACGGCGGGTACATCGCCTCGACGACGCGAGGCGCGCGAGTCGGGTGGAAGTTGCCGTAGCAGCCCACCGAGACGCCCGCCATGGCATGGGCCCAGATCTCGCGAGCCGCGGAGATCTGCTCGGCCGGCGCGCCCGGCGCCCGGAAGGCCGCGCAGATGAGGAAGGCCTCCGCCCTCCGCCCCGCGAAGGCCGTCGCGTCCTCCGCGACCCGGCCGTAGGCGCCGCCGAGGGTGCGGAGCATCATGACCGCGGGCGCGAGGCTCTCGTGCGCCGCCGCGATCCGCTCGATCGCGTCGTCGTCCAGACGGCCGACGAGGTCGCTCTCGTCGACCATCGTCGGCGGCGGCCCCGGCATCTCGGGCGGCGGTCCGGCCAGCAGGTCGCGGTAGGCGCCCGGTGCGAGTTCGCCCGCCCGGAGCGCGGGATGCCCCAGGAGCGCCCTCGACGCGTCACGGGCGGCGTCGAGGTCCTCTCCCGCCCAGACGACCTCGACGTGCAGGGAGGAGGCATCTCGGGGCCGAACGACGGGAGCGTGAGGAGGTTCGCGGTCCACTCGTCGGGCGCGCGCCGCAGGTCGTCGCGGAGCGCGCGCAGCACCGAGCGCAGCTCGGCCGGATCGAACTCGAGGTGCCCGTGCACGACGCCCCGCAGCGGTCGCGCCCGGAAGACGAACTCGGTGACGATGCCGAAGTTGCCGCCGCCCCCGCGGATGCCCCAGAACAGGTCGGGGTGCTCGTTCGCCGATGCGCGCACGATCTCGCCGGCGACCGTGACGACCTCCGCGCCCACCAGCTGATCCACGGCGAGGCCGGTCGCGCGGACCAGCCACCCGATGCCGCCGCCCACGGTCAGCCCGCCGACGCCGACGCTCGCCGTGTCGCCGGAGCTGATGGCGAGCCCGTGCGGTGCGAGGGCGTCCGCGACGCTGCCCCACACCGCCCCGCCGCCGACCGTGACGAGCCGGTCGTCGCCCACCTCGATCCGGTCGAGCCGGAGCAGATCGATCACGACGCCGCCGTCGTTCGTGGACCACGGCGTGTGTCCTCCGCCGCGCACGCCCACCTCGAGCCCGCGTTCCACCGCCGATCGCACCGCCTCGGCGACCTCGCCGGCGTCCGCCGGCCGCAGCACCTCCACCGGGGTGCCGTGCACGTGGTACGAGGTCGCCGCCTCGTCGTAGCCGACGTCGTCCTGTCGCAGCGTCTCCATCCCGACACCGTAGGCGGCGCCGGCGACACGCGTCAGTCGGCGAGCTCCTGGTACGCCGAGTAGAGCAGCGACTCGTCCGGCCCCGAGATCGTGGTCGGGCGGCCGATGTCGTCGAGCACGATGAACCGCAGCAGGGCGCCGCGCGCCTTCTTGTCGCGCTTCATCGTCGCGAGCAGCATCGGCCAGCGCCCGGCCGGGTACGTCGTCGGCAGCGTGAGCGACTCCAGGATGCGGCGGTGTCGTGCCACGCCCTCCTCGCCGAGGTTGCGGGTGAGCCGCGACAGCTCCGCGGCGAACACCATGCCGATGCCGACCGCGGCTCCGTGACGCCACTGGTAGCGCTCGGCATGCTCGATCGCGTGCCCGAGGGTGTGCCCGTAGTTCAGGATCTCGCGCAGCCCCTGCTCCGTGAAGTCCTCGCCCACGACGCGCGCCTTGAGCCCGATCGCGAGCTCGATCGCCCGGCGGAACTGCGGTGTCGCCGGGTCGGTCGCGGCATCCACGTCGGCCTCGACGATGTCGAGGATCTCGGTCGCGCCGATGAAGCCGGCCTTCACGACCTCGGCGTACCCGGCGAGGATCTCGTTCCTCGCGAGTCCCTCGAGCAGGTCGAGGTCGCACAGCACCGCGCGCGGTGCCCAGAAGGCCCCGACGAGGTTCTTGCCCTCGGCCGTGTTGATGCCCGTCTTGCCGCCGACCGCCGCGTCGACCATGCCGAGCACCGTGGTCGGGATGTGGATGACGTCGACGCCGCGCAACCAGGTCGCCGCGACGAAGCCGGCGAGGTCCGTCGTGGCGCCGCCACCCAGGCCGATGATCGCGTCGGAGCGCGTGAAGTCGGTCTGCCCGAGGATCTGCCAGCAGAACGCCGCGACCTCGACGCGCTTGGCGGCCTCGGCATCCGGGATCTCCGCCAGCAGCACCTGGTAGCGCCCGCCGAGCGCCTCGCGCAGCTCCTCGGCGCGTGCGGCGAGGGTCGGGGTGCACGACGAGCAGCTTCTGCACGCGCCGCCCGAGATGCTCGGCGACCGAGGTCCAGATCCCGCGCCCGACGAACACCGAGTAGCCGGGGGCGCCGCTGACCGGGATCGCGGTGACGCGGTCGTCGTCGGTCATGCGCTCTGCCGCGCCCATGCGGCCACCTCCTCGGCGACCTCGGACGCGCGGCGGAACGACGTCTCGACCGTCAGATCGGCGAGGCTCTCGTACAGCGGCAGGCGCTCGGCGAGGATGCGTGTCCACGACGTGAGCCCGTCCTTGACGAGGGGCCGCCGTTCGTTGCCGAGCCGCGCCTCCACGGCCTCGGGGCTCACCAGGAACAGCGCCACGCGCTGCCCCGCCAGGTCGTGCCGCGTCGCGGGATCGAGGATCGCGCCCCCGCCGAGCGAGACGACGCCGTCGGTCTCGAGCGCTCGCTGCACCGCGGCGCGCTCCAGGGCGCGGAAGTGCGGCTCGCCGTGCGTCTCGAACAGATCGGAGATCGGCCCGTGCTCCGCGACGACCAGGGCGTCGGTGTCGGTGAACCCGACGCCGAGCTGCTGCGCCACGCGCTTGCCGATCCGGGTCTTGCCCGACCCCATCGGCCCGATGATGACGACCGCCGGGCTCATTCCGCGACCGCGGTCTCGGGCGCCGAATCGGTGGAGGTCTTCAGCAGCTCGGGGATCGAGTCGAGGTACGCCCGGAGGTTGCGTCGCGTCTCGGGCACCGAGTCGCCGCCGAACTTCTCGAGCACGGCATCGGCGACGACGAGCGCGACCATCGCCTCGGCGACCACTCCGGCCGCCGGCACCGCGCAGACGTCGGAGCGCTGATGGTGCGCCGGGGCCGCTCCCCGGTCGCCACGTCGACGGTGCGCAGGGCGTGCGGCACCGTCGCGATCGGCTTCATGCCGGCCCGCACGCGCAGCAGGGTCCCGGTCGACATGCCGCCCTCGGTGCCGCCCGCGCGGTCGCTCAGCCGGGTGATGACCCCGTCGAGCTCGACGAGTTCGTCGTGGGCCTGCGATCCGCGTCGCCGGGCGGTGCGGAAGCCGTCGCCCACCTCCACGCCCTTGATCGCCTGGATGCTCATGATCGCCTCGGCCAGGCGGGCGTCGAGCCGGCGGTCCCACTGCGCGTACCCGCCGAGGCCGGGCGGCACACCGTAGGCGAGCACCTCCACGACACCGCCGAGGGTGTCTCCGGTGTCGTGCGCGTCGTCGACCTCGGCCACCATGAGCGCGGAGGTCGCGGCGTCGAAGCAGCGCAGCGGATCGGCATCCAGCGCCGCGACGTCGTCGGGCGTCGGCAGCGCCGCACCCTCCGGCACCTCGACCGGGCCGATCGCGAGCGTGTGGCTGACGAGCCGGATGCCGAGCTCGCCGAGGAAGCTCTTGGCGACGGCACCGAGCGCCACCCGGGCCGCGGTCTCCCGGGCGCTCGCGCGCTCCAGCACGGGTCGGGCCTCGTCGAAGCCGTACTTCTGCATGCCGACGAGGTCGGCGTGCCCGGGTCGCGGGCGGGTCAGCGCGGCGCCTCGGGCGGTCTGCAGCACCGACGGATCGACCGGCTCGGGCGACATGACGTCCTGCCACTTCGGCCACTCGGTGTTGCCCACCCGGATCGCGACCGGACTGCCCATCGAGACCCCGTGCCGCACGCCGCCGCTCAGGTGCAGCTCGTCCTGCTCGAACTTCATGCGCGCCCCGCGTCCGTAGCCGAGCTTGCGCCGCTGCAGGTCGGCCTGCACGAGCTCGGCCGTCACCGGCACGCCCGCGGGCAGTCCTTCGAGGATCGCGACGAGCTCGGGGCCGTGCGACTCCCCCGCGGTCAACCAGCGCAGCATGCCAGATCCTTCCCGTGCAGCATTCTCGCAGAGGGATCAGAGGCCGACCGACGCCCGCATCGCGGCGACGACCCGGGACTCGCGCTCGACCGGCGCCGATTCGGCGCCGGTCGTGAAGATCCGCACCTGTTCCACGGCCTGGTGCAGCAGCATCTCGAGGCCGGAGACGACCGGGCGACCCGCCTCGAGCCACCGCCGGGCACGGGGCGACGGCCAGCCCTCGTAGATCACCTCGAGGAAGGCGCCGGCGTCGTCGACCTCGGCCGTGTCGCCCATGTCGCCCGGGATCGTGTTGACGAGCAGGTCGATATCGGCGGGCGCGGGCGAACCGGCGGCGCGGAAGCTCAGGTCCCGGCCGAGCGCTCGCGCGAGGCGACGCAGCTCGTCGTCGTCGTCGCGTCGCCCGGTCACGACGATCTCGGTGGCGCCGAGCTGCGCGACGGCCGCGAGCGTGGAGGCCGCCGTCGCGCCCATGCCGAGGATGTGGGCGCGGCCCACCCGGCCGACGCCGTGCTCGCCCAGCGCGGCGACGATCCCCGCGACGTCGGTGTTGAATCCGTGCACGCGACCCTCGTCGAACAGCACCGTGTTCGCCGCGCCGACGAGCGTCACGAGTCCGGTGCGCGTGTCGAGCATCGGCAGCACCGCGCGCTTGAGCGGCATCGTGAGCGAGAGGCCCCGCCAGTCGGCGTCACGCGAGGTCAGGAACGCGCCGAGGGCGCCCTCCGGCACGTCGACGGCGTCATAGACCCAGTCGAGTCCCAGCTCCCGGTACGCCGCCGCGTGCAGCGCCGGGGAGAGCGAATGCGCGATCGGCGAGCCGAGCACGGCCAGCCGAGTCAATTGCAGTACGCCATGTTCTCGGGGCTCTGCCGGCACCAGGCCTGCCACTTCTTCACGGCCGCATCGTGCTCCGCAGCGGTCGTCGAGAAGACCGTCTCACCCGTCTTGAGGTTCACCGCGACGAAGTACAGCCAGGGACCGGGAGTGGGGTGCAGGGTCGCCTTGATGGCGTCGTCCCCGGGCAGCGCGATCGGGCCGACCGGCAGCCCCGCGTGCACGTAGGTGTTGTAGAGGTTCTTCGAGTCCGATCGCTCCGAACCCGTCGTGGTCACGTGATCGGTGCGCCCCGTGCCGTAGGCGACGGTCGCGTCGGACTGGAGCAGCATCCCCGCATCGAGCCGATTCTGGAAGACCCGGGCGACCTTGCCCATGTCGGGCACGCTGCCCGCTTCGCGCTGCACGATGGATGCCATCGTCAGCACCTTGAGGTCGTCCGCGGGCGCGACGCCGTCGGCTGCGAGGTGCTTCTGCATGGTCGTCACGAGCACCTGCAGCGCCTGCTGCGCGGTCGTGCCCGGATCGAACTGGTAGGTGGCCGGGAAGAGGAACCCCTCGATGCTCGGGAAGGTCGACGGCACGCCCAGTGCCTGGTAGTTCGCCGCCGCGGCCTGGAACTCGCTCACCGGTCGGCCGGTCGCGGCGGCGAGCTGGGAGTAGGCCTGCGCGGCGGTGATCCCCTCCCGGATCACGGCGGTGTGCACGATCCGGTTCTTCGGATCGGCGAGGGCCGCGAGCGCCGCCTTCGCGCTCATCTGCTTCTGCAGCTGATAGCTGCCCGGCTGGAAGCTCTGGTTGGTCTTGATCAGGATCGCGTAGGCCGCCTGGTACGTCTTGGTCACCCCGGCGCGCTGCAGCTCCTTCGCGACGTCGGAGCCGATGTCGCCCGACTGGATGACGACGGTGGCCTTCTGGCCGTTGCCCGATCCGGCGTAGTCGACCGACTCCTGGCAGAACGTCAGGACCTTGCAGACCTTGTCGTGGAAGCCGAACCACGCGACCGCTCCCCGCCCAGCACGACGACGACCACGACGAGCAGCGCGATGAGGCCGCCCCACCGCCGTCGGCGACGGGGCGCGGGGGCGACGGATCCGAGGGCCCGCCCCGTTGGCGCGGACCTCGGCCTCGCGCAGCTCCCGGCGCGTCAGCGGCTGCCCGCCGGCGGTGCCGACCGCCTCGCGCGCGGCTTGCGCCTGCGCGGCATTGGCCTGCGCCGCGGCGACCGCGTAGGGGTCGGACAGGCGGGCGGTCGGGAACTCCTCCGACACGGGCTCCGGGCCGGCCGGCTGCTGCGTGGAATCCTCGGGTTTCTGTGGCCGGCCCCCGAAGATCTCGTCCCAGCTGGGTTCGGCCACGCGTCAGGTTCCTTCGTCGGGATCGACCGGAGCGCCGGGCGGACGACCGGATGCACGCTCCGAATCGAGGGCGTTCTGCAGGATGATAACAGCGGCGACCTGATCCACGACCGCCCGCGAGGAGCGCGTGGTGCGCCCGCTGCGGTGCAGCTCGCGCTGCGCGGAGACGGTCGACAGGCGCTCGTCCACGAGCCGCACGGGAACGCTCGTGCGCACCGCGAGCGCGGCAGCGAACGCCCGGGCGTCGGCGGTCGACGGGGTGTCGCCGCCGCTCAGCGACAGCGGCAGCCCCACCACGATCTCGAGCGGTTCCAGCTCGGCCACGACGGCCGCGATCCCGTCGAGGGCGCCCTCGCGGGGCAGGGTCTGGATGGGCGTCGCGAGCAGCGCATCGCGGTCGCTGCGGGCGACACCGACCCTCGCCCGCCCCACGTCGATCCCGAGTCGCACGCCGGGCCGCACCTCGGCCATCGCTCAGCCGCGCAGGGCCGCCGTGACGCCGTCGAGCGCTGCCCCGATCGCGCCCTCATCGGTGCCGCCGCCCTGCGCCATGTCGTCCTTACCACCGCCGCCGCCGCCGAGCACCGCGGCGGCCTGGCGCACGAGCGCGCCCGCCTTGGCGCCGAGCTCCCGCGCGGCCGGAGACGTCGCGACGACGATCGACGGCTTGCCGGCAATCCGCGCCGCGATCGCCGTCACGCTCGGCTCGCCGCCGAGACGCTCCCGCACGCCGGAGACGAGCGAACGCAGGTCGTCGGCGCTTCCGAGCTCCCCGGCATCCTCGACGACCGCCAGGTACGGGCCCAGCCGCGACGCGCTCTCGACGAGCGCCGGCACCCGGCCCGAGAGCCGGCTCGCCTCGAATGCCGCGATCTTCTTCTCGGCGGCCTTCAGCTCCTGCACCAGGTTCTCGATGCGGTCGGGCAGCTGCTCGCGCGGGATCTTGAGCGAGGTCGAGAGCTGCGACACGATCGCACGCTCGGTCGCCAGGTCCTTGAGCGCGTCCGCGCCCACGAGCGCCTCGACGCGGCGGTTGGTCGAGCCGACGCTCGACTCGCTCACGAGATTCACCAGGCCCACCTCGCTCGAGCGGCTCACGTGGATGCCGGCGCACAGCTCCCGCGACCACGGCCCGCCGATGTCGACCATCCGCACCGTGTCGCCGTACTTCTCGCCGAACAGCGCCATCGCGCCGGCCGCGCGCGCCTCGTCGATGGGCAGGATCCGCGTGACGACCTCGAGGTTGTCGCGCACCGCCTGATTCGCGATGTCCTCGATCTCGCTGCGCGTCTCGGGGCTGAGCGCATGGTTCCACGAGAAGTCCAGGCGCATGTAGCCGGCGCGGTTGAACGACCCGGCCTGGTGCGCCTCCTGCCCGAGCGTCTGCCGCAACGCCGCGTGGATGAGGTGCGTGGCCGAGTGCGCCTGCGACGCACCGGCCCGGTACACCGGATCCGCGAGCGTCGTCGCGGCGTCGCCCACACCCACCTCGCCGGAGCGCACCTGCACCGTGTGGCTGATCAGCCCCTTGACCGGGCGCTGCACGTCGAGCACCTCGAGCTCGAAGCCGGAGCCCACGATCGTGCCCTCGTCGGCGGCCTGGCCTCCGGATTCCGGATACAGCGACGACTCCGCGAGGATGACCTCCGCGACCTGGCCGGCACTCGCGCGCTGCACGGGACGCCCGTCGACGAGCAGGCCGAGCACGCGGCTCTCGGTCGTCAGGGTGTCGTAGCCGGTGAAGACCGTCTCGCCGGCCGCGCGGAAGTCGCCGTACACGGAGAGATCGGCCAGCGCCCGCTTCTTCGCCTTGGCATCCGCCTTCGCACGGCTGCGCTGCTCGGTCATCAGGGTGTCGAACGCGGCGCGGTCCACGCTCAGCCCGGCCTCCTCGGCGATCTCGAGGGTGAGGTCGATCGGGAACCCGAACGTGTCGTGCAGCAGGAACGCCGTGTCGCCCGCGAGACGCTCGCCCCCGGCGCGCTTCGTGTTCTCGACCGCGGTGTCGAGGATCGTGGTGCCGCTGGCGAGCGTTCCGAGGAAGGCCTCCTCCTCGCCGAGCGCGAGCCGCTCGCTGCGGTTCCAGTGCTCCAGCACCTCGGGGTAGCCGTCCTTCATCGCGTCGCGCGACGCGGCGAACAGCTCCGCGAACGACGGCGCATCCACCCCGAGCAGCCGCATCGAGCGGATGGAGCGGCGCAGCAGCCGCCGCAGGATGTAGCCGCGGCCCTCGTTCGACGGTGTGACGCCGTCGGTCATCAGCATGAGCGAGGAGCGCACGTGGTCCGCGATGATGCGCATGCGCACGTCGTCGTCGTGGTCGGCGCCGTACCGGCGACCGGACATCGCCGCGGCCCTGTCGAGCACCGGGCGCACCTGGTCGATCTCGTACATGTTCTCGACGCCCTGCTTGAGGAACGCCAGGCGCTCGAGGCCCGCACCGGTGTCGATGTTCTTCTTGGGCAGGTCGCCGACGACGTCGAAGTCGACCTTCGACGTGACGTTCGTGATCAGGTCCTGCATGAAGACCAGGTTCCAGATCTCGATGAACCGGTTGTCGTCGACGGCCGGACCGCCATCGCGTCCGTACGCGGGACCGCGGTCGAAGAAGATCTCGGAGTCCGGACCGCCCGGGCCCGGCTGCCCGGTGTGCCAGTAGTTGTCCGCGGCCCCGAGGCGCTGGATGCGCTCCGGCTTCAGGCCGATCACGTCGCGCCAGATCGACTCCGCCTCGTCGTCGGTCTCGTAGATCGTGACCCAGAGGTCCTTCTCGTCGAAGCCCAGCCCGCCCTCGGCCTCCGAGCTCAGCAGCAGCTCCCAGGCGAGCTCGATCGCCCCCTGCTTGAAGTAGTCGCCGAACGACCAGTTGCCGAGCATCTGGAAGAACGTGCCGTGGCGGGAGGTCTTGCCGACCTCCTCGATGTCGTTCGTGCGGATGCACTTCTGCACGTCCGCCGCCCGCGGGTACGGCGCCGGCACGACGCCCGTCAGGTACGGGATGAACGGCACCATGCCGGCGATGGTGAACAGGATCGACGGATCGTCGCTCACGAGCGACGCCGACGGCACGATGGTGTGGCCGCGGTCACCGAAGAAGGTGAGCCAGCGGCGTTGGATCTCAGCGGTCTGCACGGCAGTTCCTACTACTCAAGGCGGTCGGGAGGGGCGGGGCGTCCGGGCCGCCGGCGCAGCTGCTGCCGAGGCCGGACTACTTGGCTCGCTTGGTGATGTCGACGACGGCGGCCTGGGCGTCCGACACCGCCGCGCGCAGCTCAGCCTCACGAGACCGATAGCCGTCGACGACGGCGTCACCGAACTCCTTGGCTTTGGCGTCGACGCTGTCGAAGAACTGCTTGCCCTGCGGCGTCTTGGCGACCTGATGGGCGATGACGAAGCCGGCTGCGGCGCCGACGACCAGGAGCAGGAGACCCTTCATACCCTCAGCCTACGCAACCGAGGGCACCGACAGCACGCCGTCGATGCGGCGCGGGATGCCGGGGTCGGCATCCCGCAGCTCGAACGGCAGCACCGACTCCGGAGCGTTCTGCCACGCCAGGGGACGGAGGAAGCGCCGGATCGCGGTCGGTCCCACGGAGGTGTGCTGGGTGTTCGTCGCGGGCCAGGGACCGCCGTGGTGCTGCGCCCAGGCGACCCGCACCCCGGTCGGGTAGCCGTCGAAGACGATGCGGCCCGCCCGATCGCGGACCTCCTCGACGAGCGCGCCGACCAGCTCGGTCTCGTCCGCCTCGGCGTGGATGCTGGCCGTCAGCGAGTGCGGCACCTGGTCGAGGGCGCGGGCGATCCCGGCGACATCGTCGTAGCGCACCACGACGACGAGCGGTCCGAATGCCTCCTCGGTCACGGCGGGCGTGACGTCGGCCGCGTCGATCTCGAGCACGCTCGGGGCGACCGAGAAGCCGCGATCGTCGGTCGACCCCTCGGCCAGCACCGTCGCCCTGCCCTGGGAGATCAGCCGCTCCCGGATCTCGCCGTACGACGCGAGGATCCGCGCGTTCAGCAGCGGCTGGCCCCCGCGCTGCGGGCTCGGGCGGCGAGACCGTCGACGAGCGCCTGGGCGCCACGCGGCACGAAGGCGACGCCCGGCTTGGTGCAGAACTGCCCGGCCGAGCCCGTCACCGAGGCGAACAGGCCCTCGGCGAGCTGCTCGGCGCGCGCGGCCGCTGCCCCCGGTGTGACGATGAGCGGGTTGACGCTCGAGAGCTCGCCGTAGAACGGGATGGGCTGCTCGCGTCGCCCGATGATCTCGAGCAGGATCTCGCCGGTCGAGAGCGACCCGGTGAACCCGACGGCCTGGATCGCGGGATGGGCGACGAGGGTCGCGCCGGCCCGGGTGCCGTAGACGATGCCGAGGGTGCCGTCCGGGGCACCGGCCGCGGTCGCCGCCTCGGCGAGCACCTCGTGGGCGAGGCGGGACGTCAGCGGATGCGATCCGTGCGCCTTGAGCACGACGGGGCAGCCGGCGGCGAGGGCGGATGCGGTGTCGCCTCCGGGTACGGAGAAGGCGAAGGGGAAGTTGCTCGACCCGAAGACGGCCACGGGGCCGATGGGGACGAGCATGCGCCGCACGTCGGGACCCGGTCCCATCGGGGTGTCGCCGGCGTGGTCGATCGTCGCCTCGAGGTACGCGCC
This sequence comes from Pseudolysinimonas kribbensis, assembly GCF_030161895.1. Classification (GTDB taxonomy): domain Bacteria; phylum Actinomycetota; class Actinomycetes; order Actinomycetales; family Microbacteriaceae; genus Pseudolysinimonas; species Pseudolysinimonas kribbensis. Next base: position 3,360,851 of record NZ_BSVB01000001.1, on the reverse strand, counting down.
CTCGCGGATCACCTCGCCGAACAGCCGCAGCTGGAACGCCGAACGCGTGAGCTCGCCGTCCAGACGGCCCTCGCCGAGGCCGGTCTCCCGCTCCGCGGTGGCGACCAGCGCGTCGCGGTGCTCCTCGAGCGCCGCGGCGAGTGCGTCGAGAAGGCCCGCCCGCCGGTCACGGCTCCACTGCCGCAGGGTCGTGAACGCCGTCGCCGCGCGGTCCGCGATGGCGCCGACCTCGCCGTCGGGGGTCGCGGCGATGTCGGTGGCGGTGGTGGTTCCGGTGCGCGGGTCGGTCGTCGAGAGCATCGTCACCAGCGTACGAGGCCCCGACATGGAACGAGGACGGGAGTCGCCTCCCGCCCTCGTGACATCGCGTGCCTCAGCGCGCGGCGTAGTACTCGACGACCAGCTGGACCTCGGCGGTCACGGGCACCTCGGCGCGCTTCGGGCGGCGCACCAGGCGCGCGTGCAGCTTGTCGAGCTCGACCTCGAGGTAGCCCGGGACGGGCGGCAGCACCTCGGCGTGACCGCCGGCGGCCGCGACCTGGAAGGGCTCGAGGCCCTCCGAGCGCTCCTTGACGTGGATGAGCTGGCCCGGCTTCACGCGGAACGACGGGCGGTCGACGAGCTGGCCGTCGACCTTGATGTGACGGTGCACGACGAGCTGGCGCGCCTGAGCCGTGGTACGGGCGAACCCGGCACGCAGCACGAGGGCGTCGAGGCGCATCTCCAGCAGCTCGACCAGGTTCTCACCGGTCAGGCCCTGGGTGCGGCGCGCCTCGTTGAAGACGATGCGCAGCTGCTTCTCGCGGATGCCGTACTGCTCGCGCAGCCGCTGCTTCTCGCGCAGACGCACCGCGTAGTCGGAGTCGGTGCGGCGCTTGGTGCGGCCGTGCTCACCGGGGGCGTACGGGCGCTTCTCGAGGTAGCGCGCGGCCTTGGGCGTGAGCGGGATGCCTAGGGCACGGGACAGGCGGACCTTGCGGCGGTCCTGCGACTTCGTCGGCATGGGGTGATGCGTTCCTTCCGAGACGTGGCCGCGTCTTTCGCGACTCACGGACGTACACGCCCCGCCGTCCCGTCCCGGTCGCACGTCGCGGCGTCCGGAGGATCCGATGGTGGGGTGGTGCCCGAGTGGGCCGGTCAAGACTACCAGAACGGGCTCAGGGGGCGGCGGGCGCCTCGGGGTCGCCGGTCTCCGCGGCCGGCTCGGGACGAGCGGGCATCGGCTCACCGCGCAGGATCGCCCTCAGCCGATCGAGCCGCGGGCCCACGTCGCGCTCGTATCCGTTCCCGGTCGGCGCGTAGTACTCGGTGCCCCGGAGCTCGTCGGGCAGATACTGCTGCTCGGCGACGCCGTGCGGCTCGTCGTGGGCGTAGACGTACCCCGTGCCGTGGCCGAGGCGCTTGGCGCCCGGGTAGTGCGCGTCGCGCAGCGGTGCCGGGATGCGTCCGATCCGCCCGGCCCGCACATCGGCGATCGCCGCGTCCAAGGCGCGGTACGACGCGTTGGATTTGGGCGCGGTGGCCAGGTAGACGACGGCCTCGGCCAGCAGGATGCGGCCCTCCGGCATCCCGATGAGCGCCACGCCCTCCGCCGCCGACACCGCGATCGTCAGCGCGTTCGGATCGGCCATGCCGATGTCCTCCGCCGCGGAGATCATGATCCGCCGGGCGATGAACCGCGGGTCCTCCCCCGCCTCGATCATCCGGGCCAGGTAGTGCAGCGAGGCGTCCACGTCGGACCCGCGCACGCTCTTGATGAAGGCGCTGATCACGTCGTAGTGCTCGTCGCCCTGCCGGTCGTAGCGCAGCAGGGCGCGATCGACCGTGGCGGCGACGAGGTCGGCGGTGATGACGCCGTCGCCCTCCGCCTCGGCCGCGACGGCGGCCGCCTCGAGCGCGGTGAGCGCGCGCCGGGCGTCGCCGGACGAGAGCTGCACGATCGCGGCGCGGGCCTCCGGCTGGAGCTGCACCTTGCCCTCGAGTCCGCGCGGATCGCCGACGGCGCGGTCGACCAGCATCCCCAGGTCGTCGTCGGTCAGCGGCTCGAGAGTCAGCAGCAGCGAGCGCGAGAGCAACGGCGCGACGACGGAGAACGACGGGTTCTCGGTCGTGGCGGCGACGAGCACGACCCAGCCGTTCTCGACGCCGGGCAGCAACGCGTCCTGCTGGGCCTTCGAGAACCGGTGGATCTCGTCGAGGAACAGCACCGTCGAGAGGCCGTAGAGGTCGCGGTCGGCGTGCGCCTTCTCCATCACCTCGCGCACGTCCTTCACGCCCGCGGTGACGGCCGAGAGCTCGACGAAGCGCCGACCGGAGCTGTGCGCGATGGCCTGGGCCAGCGTCGTCTTGCCGGTGCCGGGCGGGCCCCACAGGATCACCGACACCGAACCCGAGGTGCCCTCGCGGTCGTTCGCGAGGTTCACGAGCGGCGAGCCGGGGCGCAGCAGGTGCTTCTGTCCCGCGACCTCGTCGAGCGACATCGGGCGCATGCGGACCGCCAACGGGGTCGACCCGGTCATCAGCCCCTGCTGCCGCGCCATGCCAGCAGCCTAGGAGAGACGCCCGACCGCGCTCGGCTAGAGTCGTCCCGGCCATTCACCCGGACCGGCAGGAGGCGGCGTGGCACCCAGCAGGCAGGATCGCGAGGCACGTCAGGCGCGCGAGCGGCTCCGGGCTTACGAGGCACGCCAGCAGGTGCACGAACGGCAGACGACCCGCCGTCGCCGCGACAACGTCATCGCCGTCGTCGGGGTCGTGGTGATCGCGACGCTCGCGGCTCTGACGCAGGTCTACTACTTCTCCGGCGGCCCCGGCAAGGCCGTGGCGAAGCCCTCGTCGTCGGCCTCCGCCACACCCTCGTCGACGCCGTCGCCCTCGGCCACCGGGTCGAACCTCGGCGCCCCGGACCCGAGCCTCGCCGCCGGCCGCACCTGGACCGGCACCCTCACGCTCAACAAGGTCGCTCTCGGGATCCAGCTCGACGGGGCGAAGGCGCCGCAGGCGGTCTCCGGGTTCATCCGCGACGTGCAGGACAAGTACCTCATCGGCAAGACGTGCCACCGGCTGGCCAAGAGCACCGGCTTCGGTCTCATCCAGTGCGGCTCGATCGACGGGCAGGGCGGACCCGATCCGGCCTACCACTTCGGACCCATCGAGAACGCACCGGCCGACAACGTCTACCCGGTCGGCACGATCGCGATGGCACGCGCGAGCGGCGACGCGTACAGCAACGGCCACCAGTTCTTCATCGTCTTCGACAAATCGAGCATCCCCGCCGACTCGGCCGGGGGTACACGGTGATCGGCAAGGTGACGAGCGGGCTCGACCAGCTTGAGAGCGAGATCGTCGCCGGGGGCATCACCGGCGGGACCGACGACGGCGCGCCCAAGATCGCGACCGCCATCACCGCGGCCACCGTCCAGTAGATTCCGCGGTGGGCCGCGAGGCGGCGCCTGACTAGGCTGGTCTGCGCTCGGCGGACAGCGGCCGGGCATGAGGCGAGCGGCAGGAACTTTCAGTGGCGAATGACGAGACGACCTCGTGGGGTCGCGTCGATGACGATGGCACCGTCTACGTCCGCGACGGCGACGGTGAGCGGGTCGTTGGGCAGTATCCGGATGCGACGCCCGAGGAGGCACTGGCCTACTACGAGCGCAAGTACGTCGAGCTGGCCGGTCAGGTCGGCCTGCTCGAGCAGCGGGTGCGCGGCGGGGCGAAGGCGACGGATGTGGCGAAGGCCGTCGCCCACCTGAGCGAGTCGGTCGCCACCGCCAACGCGGTCGGCGACCTGGGTTCGCTCCGCCAGCGTCTGGAGAAGCTCGGCGGCAGCGTCGGCGAGCTGACCGAGCAGCAGGCCGCGGAGGCCAAGGCGGCGAGCGAGGGCGCCCTCGTCGAGCGCGAGGCGATCGTCGCCGCGGCCGAGGCCCTTGCGGCGCAGGAGCCGAGCCGCATCCAGTGGAAGCAGACCACGGCCGAGCTGGACGCCCTGTTCGCGCGCTGGCAGACGGCGCAGAAGGACGGCCCGCGCATCCCGAAGTCCGAGGGCGACGCCCTCTGGAAGCGCTTCCGCGCGGCGCGGGCGACGCTCGACGCCCACCGCAAGGCGTTCTTCGCCGAGCTCGACGACCAGCACAAGGAGGCGCGCTCGCGCAAGCAGCGGCTCGTCGAGCGCGCCGAGGCCCTCGCCCCCAAGGGCACGGCCGCGATCCCGGACTACCGCCGGCTGCTCGACGACTGGAAGCTCGCCGGCCGCGCCGGCAAGCGTGCCGACGACGCCCTCTGGGCGCGCTTCAAGGCCGCCGGCGACGTGTTGTACGCCGCGAAGGCGGAGGCCGACGCGATCGAGAGCGAGGAGTTCGCGGGCAACCTGGAGCAGAAGCTCGCGCTGCTGACCGAGGCCGAGCGGCTGCTCGAGGTCACGGATCGCGAGAAGGCGCGCAAGACGCTCACCGAGCTCCAGCGCCGCTGGGACGCCATCGGCAAGGTGCCGCGCGACTCGATTCGCACGGTCGAGGACCGGCTGCGCAAGGTCGAGACCCACGTGCGCAAACTCGATGAGGACCACTGGAACCGCAGCGATCCGGAGAAGCAGGCACGCTCGGAGGGGCTCGCCGCGCAGTTGGCGGCGTCGATCGAGAAGCTCGAGGACGAGCTGGCGGCCGCACGCAGCGCCGGCGACGAGAAGAAGATCGCCCAGGCGCAGGACAAGCTGGCCGCGCAGCGCGTCTGGCTCGACGCGATCGGCTCCTAGCGCTCTCCACAGGCGCGCGTCTCCACGGATGCAGCGGCGGCGCGGCCGGCCGGTGAGCCGGGGTCTCATCCTGATCGGGTGAGCCGCATCCCCGTCACGCTCGATCAGGGCGAGCTGCCTCTCGCCGAACTGCAGGCGATGCGGCTCGACGGAGAGGTCTTCGGGCTCGTCGACGCCTGGTGCCCGATCGACGTCGTCGAGACGCCGCAGGTCCGCACCCGCGCCGTGATGACCGCACGATCGGAACGGCTGGTCGCCGCGCGGTGCACCGCCGCCTGGATCTGGGGTGCGCTGCCCGTGCTCCCCGACCGATCGAGTTGTGCGCGGACGTGCGCGCCCGGGCGCGGCTGCGCCCCGGTGCGGACGCCGTCGTGCACGAGTACGTGCTCGACGACGGCGACGTCGTCCGGTTCGACGCGAGCGCGGTCACCGCGCCGCTGCGCACCCTCGTCGACGTGGCGCGCTCCGGTGCGGTGGGCGACGACGTGCTGCGCGCCCTCGCCCAGGCGGGGCGGATCGGCCTCGACGAGGCGCTCGCGTCGATCCAGCGGCGCCCGCTCCCGGGCCGCCGGATCGCACGCCGGGCGCTCGAACGCGCGCTCAGCCCGCGCTGACCCGGTACACGTCGTACACCGCGTCGATGCGCCGCACCGCATTGAGCAGCCGGTCCAGGTGCACGGTGTCGCCCATCTCGAACACGTAGCGGCTGATCGCCAGCCGGTCGCTCGAGGTCGAGACGTTCGCCGACAGGATGTTGACGTGGTTCTCGCTGAGCACCCGCGTGATGTCCGACAGCAGCCCCGAACGATCCAGCGCCTCGACCTGGATCTGCACGAGGAACAGGCTCGACGAGGTCGGCGCCCACTCGACGTCGATCATGCGCTCGGGCTCGTTGCGCAGGGAGGCGACGTTGTGGCAGTCGGCGCGGTGCACCGAGACCCCGCCCCGCGGGTCACGAAGCCCACGATCTCGTCGCCCGGCACCGGCGTGCAGCACTTGGCGAGCTTGACCAGGATGTCGGGCGCACCGCGCACCAGCACCCCGGAGTCGCTCGAGCGCAGCTGTCGCGCACGCCCCTTGGGCACGAACGGGATGTCGGCCTCGTCGGCGTCCGCATCGGTCTGCAGGCTCGCGAGGATCTTCTCGAGCACCGACTGGGTCGAGACGTGTCCCTCCCCCACCGCGGCGTAGAGCGCGTCGACGGTCTCGTAGCGCATCTGCGCCGCGACCTCGCTCAGGGCGTCCTGGCTCATGAGCTTCTGCAGCGGCAGGTTCTGCTTGCGCATCGCCCGCGCGATCGCGTCCTTGCCCTGCTCGAGCGCCTCCTCGCGACGCTCTTTCGTGAACCACCCGCGGATCTTGTTGCGAGCCCGGGGGCTGCGCACGAAGGTCAGCCAGTCCTGGCTGGGACCGGCATCCGGGTTCTTGGAGGTGAAGATCTCGACGACATCGCCCGAGCTCAGCGCGCTCTCGAGCGGCACGAGCCGGCCGTTGACCTTCGCGCCCATCGTGCGGTGGCCGATCTCGGTGTGCACGGCGTACGCGAAGTCGACGGGCGTCGCGTCGGCCGGCAGGCCGATGACCTTGCCCTGCGGGGTGAAGACGTAGACCTCCTTCGCGCCGATCTCGAAGCGGAGGTTGTCGAGGAACTCTCCCGGGTCGGCGGTCTCGGACTGCCAGTCGGTGATGTGCGCGAGCCACGCCATCTCGTTGTCGTTGGTGCGCTCGTCGACCTGCCGGCCGGCCATCCGCTCCTTGTACTTCCAGTGCGCCGCGACGCCGAACTCCGCGCGCTGGTGCATCTCCTGAGTGCGGATCTGGATCTCGACCGCACGCCCCTTGGGACCGATGACCGTCGTGTGCAGTGACTGGTACAGGTTGAACTTGGGGGTCGCGATGTAGTCCTTGAACCGGCCGGGGATCGGATTCCAGCGCGCGTGGATCGCGCCCAGCACGGCATAGCAGTCGCGGATGTTGTTGACGAGCACCCGGATGCCGACGAGGTCGTAGATCTCGTCGAATTCGCGACCGCGCAGCACCATCTTCTGGTAGATCGAGTAGTACTGCTTGGGCCGGCCGACCACCTGCCCCTTGATCCGGGCGGCCCGCAGGTCCTCGTTGATCGCGTCGATGACCTGCTGGACGAAGCTCTCGCGCTCGGGCGTGCGGTCGCGCACGAGGCTCTCGATCTCGACGTAGAGCTTCGGGTACAGCACCGAGAAGCTCAGGTCCTCCAGCTCCCACTTGATGGTCTGGATGCCGAGGCGATGTGCGAGCGGCGCGTAGATCTCGAGGGTCTCCTGCGCCTTGCGACGGGCGTTCTCCTGGGGCACGAAGCCCCAGGTGCGGGCGTTGTGCAGCCGGTCGGCGAGCTTGATGACGAGCACCCGGATGTCCTTCGACATCGCGACGACCATCTTGCGCACCGTCTCGGCCTGCGCCGAGTCGCCGTACTTGAGCTTGTCGAGCTTGGTCACGCCGTCGACGAGCATGGCGACCTCGTCGCCGAAGTCGGCGCGCAGCTGGTCCAGCGTGTAGTCGGTGTCCTCCACCGTATCGTGCAGCAGGGCCGCCGCGATCGTCTTCGCCCCGATGCCGAGGTCGGCGAGGATCTGGGCCACCGCGACCGGATGGGTGATGTACGGCTCACCGCTCTTGCGCTTCTGGCCGGCGTGCGCGCGGTCGGCGGCGGCGTACGCGCGCTCGATGAGGGCGACGTCGCCCTTCGGGTGGTGCGAGCGCACCGTCTTGATGACGGTGTCGATGGAGCGGGTCGAGCGGTCGGCGCGCGAGAAGATGCGCGGCAGCAGCGTCCGGAGCGTCGACGGCGAGCCCGTGGAGGGCGCGGCGGCGGGCGTCTGCGCGCGCGGTGGCTGCGTCTGCGTCATCCGATCACCTCCGGTGCCTCGAGTCTAGAAGGCAGCGGAGCGCGTGACCGGCGGTTCGCCGTGAGCGTCAGGCGCCGGCAGCGCGCGCCTTCAGACGCCGGGCCTTCTCGTCGCGCTGTCGGATCGCGGCCTCACCCGAGCGGAACTGCGCGTACAGCGGCGAGGCGACGAACGGCGTCGAATAGGTGCTGACCACCGTGCCGACGAACAGGGCGAGCGAGATCTCCTTGAGCGTGTCGGCTCCGAGGATGAACGACCCGATGAACAGGATCGCGGCGACCGGCAGCGCGGCGACGACACCGGTGTTGATCGACCGGACCAGCGTCTGGTTGACGGCGAGGTTCACCGCCTCGCCGAAGGTGCGTGTCGAGTCGTCGGTGAGCTCCGCCGTGTTCTCGCGGATCTTGTCGAAGACGACGACGACGTCGTACAGCGAATAGCCGAGGATCGTGAGGAACCCGATGATCGTCGCCGGGGTGATCGTGAATCCGGTCGCCGCGTACACCCCCGCCGTGATGACGAGGTCGTGCAGCAGCGAGAGGATGGCGGCCGCCGACATCTTCCAGGTGCGGAAGTAGAGCGCCATGAGCACGGCCGCGAAGATCACGAACACGATGAGCGCACGCAGCGCATTACCCGTGACGTCCGCGCCCCACGTGGCGCCGATGAAGGAGTTCGTGACGTTCTTCTCGGCGACGCCGTAGGTGTGGGCGAGCGCGGTCGCGACCTGCTGCGACTGCTGGTCCGTCAGCTGGTTGGTCTGCACCTGCACGCCGTGGTTGCCGGCCGTGGTGACGAGCACGTTGGCGCTGGGCACGACGCCGAGCGCGGCATCCCGCCCCTTGATCGTGTCCGTCGAGTTCGCGTCGGAGATCTGGAACTGCGATCCGCCGGTGAAGTCGATCCCGAAGTTGAAGCCCTTCGAGAAGTCGCCGCCGCCGCGCACGAACGGGATCGCGATCGACGCGAGCACCATCACGATCGCGATCATGTACCAGACGCGCCGACGACCGACGAAGTCGACCGACCGTGCGCCCGTGTAGAGGTCGTTGCCGAACTTGGCGAAGCTCGCCATCAGTTGCTCCCGCCCTTCGAACCGCGCGATGCCTCGAGCTCGGCGGCCTTGCGCTCCGCGATCGTCTGGCGGCGGCCGGCCTCACGGCTGGCACCGGAGCGGCGCGCGTCCTCCGAGAAGTGGAACTCCGCCCGGCCCCGATACACCGCGCCGAGCGCGTTCGGGTCGAGGCCCGACAGCGGATGGCCGCTGGAGAAGAACCTCGTCGTGGCGAGCAGGCGCAGCACCGGATGCGTGAACAGCACGACGATGATCACGTCGATCACCGTCGTGATGCCGAGGGTGAGCGCGAAGCCCTGGACGTTGCCGACCGCGAGCACGTACAGGATGATCGCCGACAGCAGGTTGACGCTCTTGGCCGCGAGGATCGTGCGCAGTGCGCGCTTCCATCCCGCCTCGACGGCGCCCGCGAGGCCGCGCCCGTCGCGCAGCTCGTCGCGGATGCGTTCGAAGTAGACGATGAACGAGTCGGCCGTGAAGCCGATCGCGACGATCAGGCCGGCGACGCCCGCCAGCGAGAGGCGCAGCCCGTTCTGCCACGACAGGATGTCGAAGAACTCGTACGTGATGACGCCCGCGACCACGAGCGACGCGAGCGTCACGAACCCCAGCAGCCGGTACTGGAACAGCGAGTAGACGGCGACCAGCAGGAGCCCGATGAGTCCGGCGATGAGGCCGTTCTGCAGCTGGCTCACGCCCAGCGTGGCGGCGATCGTGTCACGGCTCTGCACGGCGAAGTTGACCGGGAGGGCGCCGTACTTGAGCTGATTGGCGAGCGTCTGCGCGGAGGCCTGGGTGAAGTTGCCGGAGATCTGCGGCTTGCCGTTGGTGATCGCGGCCTGGGTGACCGGCGCCGAGATCACCTTGCCGTCGAGCACGATCGCGAACTGGCTGCGCGGCTGCTCGAGCGACACCAGCCGGTTCGTGACCTTCGCGAACTCCTTGGTGCCCTCGGCGTTGAAGATGATGTTGACGGCCCACTCGCCGGTGTTCACGCCCTGGCTGCCCTGGATCGTGCCTGCGTTGGCGTCGGAGATCGTGGAGCCCTCGACCTCCACCGGTCCGAGCAGGTAGGTCTGCGTCCCGGTGTCGTCGCAGGTCGCGAGCGGCTTGTCCGCCGGGGCGACGTTCGTGTCGGCCGCGTCGATCTTCGAGCAGTTGAGGTCGGTGAACTGCTTCTGCAGCGCCGGCGTGACCCAGTTGAGATCGCTGCCGTCGGTGGGCTTCGCGGTGGGGGTGTCCGCGAGCGACGGGCTCGGCGATGCGGAGGCGCTGCCGCTGGCACCCGGGCTCGGGGTGGCGCTCGCCGACGGGCTGACGTTCGAGGTCGCCGGCGCACCGGTCATCAGCACGGGCCGGAACTCCATCTTGGAGGCCGACTCGATGCGGTCCTGGGTGGTCTTGTCGAGGGTGGTGCCGGGGATCTCGATGAGGATGTTGCGCGAGCCCTGGGTGCTGACCTCCGCCTCCGAGATGCCGCCGATCCGCTGACGGATGATCGAGACCGCCTGGTTGAGCTGGTCGGAGGTCACCTGCTCCCCGACGCCACCTTCGGCGTCAGGATGATCTCGATGCCGCCCTGGAGGTCGAGGCCGAGCTGCGGCTTCAGTCCCCAGTTCCAGAACATCTTGCCGGCCGCGAGCAGCAGGCCCATCACGATGACGATCACCAGCAGCCAGGCGAGCGACCTCCAGGCGCTGCGCACGGGCGTCGATCTCGTTGCCACAGGGCGTTCTGCTTTCTACGGAGCGTGCGAGCGGGCGCTGCGCGACGGCGGCGTCCGGCGGTATCGGCCGGACCGGCTATCAGAGTAACGGAGCCGACGAGAAGGGCTACTCGGCGGCGTCGCTGTCCGAGGCGGGCTTCTTGCGCGTCGTGGTGCGCGGCTTCGCAGCCGCCGACGACGAGCTCGCGCGCGGGGCGCGGGCGGGCTTGGCCGCGGCATCCGGCGTCTCGTCCGAGTCGATGCGCTCGCCGTACTCGGGCTCGCCGGTCACCACCGGCTCCTCCGCCACGACGTCCTGCTCGGGAGCGACGTCCTGCGGCTCGATCACGCGCGCGACCGTCTGGCGGTGCACGCGCAGCCGCGTGCCCGGGGTCGTCTCGATGATGGCCTCGTTCTTCTCGTCGTCGACCGAGATGAGGGTGCCGTAGATGCCGTGCTGGGTCATGACCTCGACGCCGGGAACGAACTTGTTCTTCAGCTCCTCGGCATCGCGCTTGCGCTTGCGGGAGTTGCGGACCATGAAGATGACCATGATCGCCAGCACCGCGACGAGCGCGATGGTGAGGAAGTTCTGGGAGAAGAAGTCGCCCGAGGCGGCCGGCTTGTCGGCGGCAGGAAGCAACGTGGTGAGGAACGACATGGGGGCGCGGGAGCCTTCCGGGATTCAGGGAGCGCGATCGAGCCTAAGAGAGGCCGCTGTGCGATTCCCCGGAATCATACGTCATCGAACAGCACTCCCGAGGTCGACCGGCGCACGCCCAGGTGATCCCACGCCCGTCGGGTGGCGACCCGCCCGCGGGGCGTGCGGGTCAGCATCCCGATGCGCACGAGGAACGGCTCGACGACCGACTCGATCGTCTCCGGCTCCTCGCCGACCGACACGGCCAGCGTGTTGAGCCCGACCGGACCGCCGTCGAAGCGGGTGACGACGGCATCCAGGACCGCCCGGTCGAGCCGGTCGAGGCCGACGGCATCGACGTCGTAGAGCTCGAGGGCGCTCTGCACGGCGGGCATGTCGGCGCCGCTCGCGTGCACGATGGCGTAGTCGCGCACCCGGCGCAGCAGCCGGTTGGCGATGCGCGGTGTGCCCCTGCTGCGGCTCGCGATCTCGTGACGCGCGGCGGGCTCGATCTCGAGCTCCAGCATGCGGGCGGCGCGGGCGAGCACCTCGTCGAGCTCGTCGTCGTCGTAGAACTCCAGGTTGGCGGTGAAGCCGAAGCGATCGCGCAGCGGATTGGGCAGCAGGCCCGAGCGGGTCGTCGCGCCGACGAGGGTGAAGGGCGCCAGGTCGAGCGGGATGCTCGTGGCGCCGGCTCCTTGCCGACCATGATGTCGATCCGGAAGTCCTCCATCGCGAGATAGAGCATCTCCTCGGCGCTGCGGGCCATCCGGTGGATCTCGTCGATGAACAGCACCTCGCCGGGCACGAGGCTCGACAGCAGCGCGGCGAGATCGCCGGCGTGCTGGATGGCGGGGCCGCTCGACATCCGCAACGGGCGGCCCGACTCGTGCGCCACGATCATCGCGAGCGTGGTCTTGCCGAGCCCGGGCGGCCCGGCGAGCAGGATGTGATCGGGCGTGCGGCTCTGGATGGCGGCCGCGTCGAGCAGCAGCTGCAGCTGGCCGCGCACCTTGGCCTGACCCACGAACTCGGCCAGCGAGCGCGGACGCAGCGCGCCCTCGAACGCGAGCTCCGCCTCCGATTCGGGCTCCGGGCGCACGATCCCGTCGTCGGTCACGCGCGCACCTGCTGCGGGCCGAGACGGGCCAGCGCGAGACGCAGCAGCGCCTGCACGGAGGCGGTGTCGGCATCGGAGGCCCCTGCCGCTGCCTCGTCGACCGCCTGGGCGGCCACCCGCTCGTTCCAGCCGAGTCCGACGAGGGCACCGACCACCGCCGACGAGATCACGGACCCGGAGGCGCCCGACGGCACGGCGGCGGCCGCCGCCACGGGGGCGAGTTTGCCCGCGAGCGAGACGGCGATGAGCTTGGCGGTCTTGGGGCCGATGCCCGAGACCTTGCGGAAGGGCGCGTCGTCCTCGTCCGCGACGGCGCGGGCCACCTGCTCCGGCGTCAGGGTCGCGAGCACGCCGAGCGCCGACTTCGGGCCCACGCCCGACACGCCGCGGAGCAGATCGAACACGACGAGCTCCTCGGGGGTCGCGAAGCCGTAGAGGCTGAGGTCGTCCTCACGGACGACCAGGGCGGTGTGCAGGCGCGCCTCGTCGCCGATGCGCAGCGCGAGCGCCTGCGGCGGCGTCACCTGCACGGCGAGCCCGACACCGCCGACCTCGACCACGACGAGGCCGCCGCCGGAGGACAGCACGGCACCGCGGACCGACGAGATCATGCGGTCAGCCTACGAGCGGCTCGCCGCCTCGGCTCGCCGCCACGCGCGCTGGGCAGGGGTGAGGTCCCCGGTCGGCGCCCCGGCCGCGGGCGCGCCGCGCCACGCGTGGCAGATCGCGAGCGCGAGCGCGTCGGCGGCATCCGCGGGCTTCGGCACCGACGCCAGCCCGAGCACCCGCGCGACCATCGCGCCCACCTGCGCCTTCTCGGCGTTCCCATACCCCGTGACCGCGGCCTTGACCTCGCTCGGGGTGTGCAGCCCGACCGGGAGGCCCCGCTCGGCCGCGGCCGCCAGCGCGACCCCGGATGCCTGCGCCGTGCCGATGACGGTGCGCAGATTGTGCTGGGCGAACATCCGCTCGACCGCGAGCGCATCCGGCTGGTAGGTGTCGAGGGCCGCGGCGATCCCGCGCGCGACCGCGAGCAGCCGCAGCTCGATCGACTCCTCGGGGCCGGTGCGGATGACGCTCACGTGCACGAGCGTCGCGGACCGATCGGGCGCGACATCCACGATGCCGACGCCACAGCGGGTCAGGCCCGGATCGATCCCCAGGACGCGAAGCACGATGCGACTCCCGGGGCCGCTTCGTTACTCGTCGTCCGCGTCGAGCTCGGCCTGCACATCGGCCGGGATGTCGACGTTGCTGAACACGTTCTGCACGTCGTCGCTGTCCTCCAGCGCGTCGATCAGGCGGAACACCTTGCGCGCCGTGTCCGCATCCACCGGCACCTGCACGCCGGGCACGAACTCGGCCTCGGCCGAGTCGTAGTCGATGCCCGCCTCGACGAGCGCGCTGCGCGCCGACACGAGTTCGGAGGGGTCGGTGACGACCTCGAAGCCCCCGCCCTGGTCGACGACGTCCTCGACGCCGGCGTCCATGACCGCCTCGAGGATCGCGTCCTCCGTGACGCCGTCGCCCTTGGTGATGGAGATGACGCCCTTGCGGCTGAAGTTGTAGGAGACGCTGCCCGGGTCGGCCATCGTGCCGCCGTTGCGGGTCATCGCCGTGCGCACCTCGGCCGCCGCGCGGTTGCGGTTGTCGGTGAGGCATTCGATCAGCAGCGCGACGCCGTTGGGGCCGTAGCCCTCGTACATGATCGTCTGGTAGTCGACCGACTCACCGCTGAGCCCCGCGCCGCGCTTGATGGCGCGGTCGATGTTGTCGTTGGGCACCGAGGTCTTCTTGGCCTTCTGCACGGCGTCGACCAGGGTCGGGTTGCCGCTCAGGTCGGCGCCGCCCATCTTGGCCGCGACCTCGATGTTCTTGATGAGTTTGGCGAAGGACTTCGCACGCCGTTGGTCGATGACCGCCTTCTTGTGCTTGGTCGTCGCCCACTTGGAATGGCCGCTCACGGCTGCTCCTTGATGATCCGGGAAAGACGCTTCATCCTACGCAGGCGCCGCGCTCAGGCCGCGCGCACCCGCTCGAGGAAGCGCTCGTGGAAGCGGTAGTCGTCGGTGACCTCGGGGTGGAAGGAGGTGCCGAGCAGGTTGCCCTGCTCCACCGCCACGACGCGCCCGTCCTCGAGGGCGGCCAGCGCCGTGGTGCCGTCGCCGAGATCGCTGACCGCGGGCGCGCGGATGAAGACGGCGTGCACCGGGGCCTCCCCCAGCTCCGGGATGTCCAGGTCGGTCTCGAACGAGTCGTTCTGGTTGCCGAAGGCGTTGCGCTGCACGGTCACATCGAGCCCGCCGAGGGTCTCCTGGCCGTCGATCGCGTCGGTGATCCGGTCGGCCAGCATGATGAGGCCGGCGCACGTGCCGTACACCGGCATCCCGGCGGCGATCCGGCCGCGCAGCGGGTCGCGCAGCCCGTACAGCCGGCACAGCTTGTCCATGACGGTCGATTCGCCGCCCGGGATCACGAGGCCGGCGACCTGGTCGAGCTCGCTCTCGCGGCGCACGGGCACGGCATCCGCTCCCAGCTCGCGCAGGACGAGCAGATGCTCGCGGAAGTCGCCCTGGAGCGCGAGGACGCCGACCCGCGGAGTCCGTGTCGTCACCGGCAAGCGCTACCAGCCGCGCTCGGCGAGCCGGTGCGGCGCGGGCACGTCGGCGACGTTGATGCCGACCATGGCCTCGCCGAGCCCGCGCGACGCCTTGGCGATCTCGTCGGGGTCGTCGTAGAACGTCGTCGCCTTCACGATCGCCGCTGCGCGCTTCGCGGGCTCGCCCGACTTGAAGATGCCCGAGCCGACGAAGACGCCGTCGGCACCGAGCTGCATCATGAGCGCCGCATCGGCCGGGGTCGCGACGCCGCCCGCCGTGAACAGCACGACCGGGAGCTTGCCGGTCGCCGCGACCTCGGCCACGAGGTCGTAGGGCGCCTGCAGCTCCTTGGCGGCGACGTACAGCTCGTCCTTGGTCTTCGACTTGAGCGTGTTGATCTCCGACGTGATCGTCCGGATGTGCTTGGTCGCCTCCGACACGTCGCCCGTGCCGGCCTCGCCCTTGGAGCGGATCATGGCCGCGCCCTCGGTGATCCGGCGCAGGGCCTCGCCCAGGTTGGTCGCGCCGCAGACGAAGGGCACCGTGAAGGGCCACTTGTCGATGTGGTTGACGTAGTCCGCGGGCGAGAGCACCTCGGACTCGTCGATGTAGTCGACGCCGAGCGACTGCAGCACCTGCGCCTCGACGAAGTGGCCGATGCGCGCCTTGGCCATGACCGGGATCGACACCGCGGCGATGATGCCGTCGATCAGGTCGGGGTCGCTCATGCGCGCCACGCCGCCCTGCGAGCGGATGTCGGCCGGCACGCGCTCGAGCGCCATGACCGCGACAGCCCCGGCATCCTCGGCGATCTTCGCCTGGTCGGCGGTGACGACGTCCATGATGACGCCG
Organism: Pseudolysinimonas kribbensis; assembly: GCF_030161895.1. GTDB lineage: Bacteria > Actinomycetota > Actinomycetes > Actinomycetales > Microbacteriaceae > Pseudolysinimonas > Pseudolysinimonas kribbensis. The sequence goes on along the minus strand of NZ_BSVB01000001.1, from coordinate 3,345,221 downwards.
CCCTTGAGCATCTCAGCGAGCCCGCGCTTGACGCGGCTCGTTCCGAGCTCGGTCGTGTCCTTGGTGTCAGTCATGATGACCGATTCTACGGGCCGCGGAGCCGGTCGGCTGCGCCGGCCGTCACGCAGCGACACGGCCGGTCGGCCGGGCCCGGCCGGCGCGCCGGGGCGTCCGCCGCGCATCGACCCAGGACGGAGGTACCAGCCAGCGCTCGCCCTCGACCACCTCGAGCGTCCACCTGTCGAGATCGAACCGGCGGTGGTGGAAGGGGCAGAGCAGGATCGCATTGTCGAGGTCTGTGGGTCCGCCCCGCGCCCAGGGATCCACGTGCGCGATCTCGCACCAGCCCGGAGGCGCCGTGCACCCCCACCACGCGCAGCCGCCGTCGCGCAGCCCCAGTGCGCGTCGTTGGGCAGCCGAGAACAGTCGTGCGGAACGGCCGAGGTCGAGGGCTCGCTCGCCCCTCCGAGCACGACGGGCACGATCTCGGCCTGAGCGGCAAGGCGGCGGGCGGTCGCCGCCGAGATCGTGGCATCGATCCCCGCGATTTCCGCGGCGCCGAGGCCGGTGCGCAGCGCGTCGAGCGAGACCGTCACGACCATCGTCACCGCGGTTCCCGCGACGTTGCCGGGATCGTGGCGCAGCGACTCACTCGCGATCGAGACGAGGGCGTCGAGCCGACGATGAGCCAGCGTGCGGGTGCCGCCCTCGGTGGGCTCGTCCTCGAGGGCGTCGTCGACGGCGAACCGCGGCTCGCGACGCGGGGCGGTGCGGGCGTCGAGGGCCGCGGTGAGGAATCCGGCCGACTCCGGATCCATCGTGACGATCCAGCGCAGCATGCCGTCGGGTAGGTGCGAGACCTGCACCCCGCGCGGCGGCGCTGCTCCTCCTCGCGGATCGGCACGCCATCCGGATCGGCGCGATCGATGGCGAATCGGCACAGCCGCGCGAGCTCCCGAGGCGCGAGACGCACGGCCTCGGCCAGCAGCACCGGAGCGATCGACTCGCCACGGCCCGAGGCGCGGCACTCGACCTCGTCGACCGTGCGCGCGATGCGCGACAGCGATCTCATCGTCAGCTCGGCCCGTTCAACTGCCTCGGCGATCACCGGGCGACGCGGGGACAGATCCTCCCCGCGAGCGACAACCGCGGCACGACCTGCGCCCCCACCTCGCACCAGTCCTGAGCCTCCGCCGGGTCGAGGCCCGCCTCGACGGCAAGGACGGCCGCTGCCGAGCGCTCGCCCCACCGCACCGCGAGAGCGCCCTCGTCGCATCGACGGGCGAGCTCCCCCGCGATCCGCACGCCGACCGCATCCACGAGTCGTCGCACCGACCCGATCATGCCGATCAGGTCACGCAGCCGGTCGTCGCCGACTGCGCCGAGCGGCTCAGCGAGCGCGGCAGCAAGTGCCGCCGCCTCATCGGCGAGCCGGTGCTCGAGTGCCATGGCGCGACCCTTCGACGCGAATCAGATGACCGGCACGAGCAGGCCCAGTCTACCACACATTCGAACGTGTGTTCGACCCCACCTCGCCGATGCGGGGCTCGCCCGCCCTCGGCTCGTCACTCATCGGCGGTTCGGGGTCACCCACCCCGCTCCGCGCTCCGACTGCTCGCTCGCGAGTGCGAAGTACGGCTGGGTCGACAGGTCGTCGGACAGGCCCGGATAGAGGTCCTCGCCTGCCTCCGTCGAGACGGTGACGTAGTACATGAGCGGGTAGGTCCCGGCGGTGTACTCGGCGGGGATCTCCCCGCGAACACGTCGCCGTCCCGCTCGAGCTCCACCACCTGCCACGACTCAGACTGGTCGACGTGCCGGTAATGCAGCCGCGCAGCGTCAACACCCGTCGAGCGGACGGCGATCGGGACGGCGGCGCCGCGCGAGAACGACGCGGGCGCGTCGTGCTCGAGGGCCCAGCCGTCCCGGCGCGGACCACGGGTCAGGTCGAGGGCGTCGGCGCCGGAGGCGGCGTCGGAGGCCGTGGCCGCCGCGCGCTCCGCCTCGAGCTCGGCCAGATCGGCCTCCATGTCGGGGATGCGGTCACGCCAATGGCCGTGCTCGGAGCGCTCCACGCCGAATGCCAGCTCGTCGCGGTAGACGCCGTCGACGAGCGGCAGGATCCCGGCGTACGCCGCATGGGCACGACGCGCGTGGGCGATCGCCTCGTCCAGAGCGAGCGTGGACGAGGCCTGACGCCATACGGCATAGCTCGTCGCCGCGCGCAGCTTCTCGGCGTAGAACCGGCCGAGCCGGATCAGGATCGCGATGTCGACGGACGCCCGCTCGACATCCGCCGAGGACCGGAAAGCGCCGAGCCCGGCCAGCGGAGCCTCCGCCTGATCGCACAGAGCGTCGATCCGGTCGGCGACCTCCAGCGGCGTGTAGGCCGCCGTCGGGCGGCCCGCGAGCGCATCCTCGACGAACCGGTCGATGATGACGAACATCTCCGGGTCGAACGGGCTGACCGCGCCCCAGTTGGTCGGCGCGTCCGTGTCGCTGGCGTAGTGCTCGGACCCCAGCCCCGCCGAGATCGGCAGGTCGACGTACATGTCCGGTGCGTAGCCGTTGTTCGAGCCGTTGACCCCGTGGACCACGACGACGAGCGGCAGGATGCGGCTGGCGGGCGTGAGCGCGGCCTCGACGAGCTCGGCGGCGTCACCGTACTGCGCGCGCAGCGGGGCCCGCCAGGCCTCGGCCCGCACGGCCGGGTCGTACAGGTGCCGCCCCATGAGCGTGTAACTGTGGCGGTGCTTGCGCCACTCGCGACCGCCCAGGCGGAGGTCCTCGCGCAGATAGGGCTCGCGCCCGCCCACGATCCCGCTGCCCTTGCGCCCCTTGAAGAACAGAGGCTCGCAGTAGTCGACGCCCGCGCTCCCGCCGAACGTCGCGTACCGGCCGTAGCCGGCCGCGATCGCGGGATCCCCCAGAGCAGCAGCTTCTGGGTGCCCGGCCAGATCCGGAACATGAGGTCGACGACCCGGTCCTCGCGGAGGAAGTCGCCGTAGCCGTACCGTGTGAAGCGCCGGCTGAACTCGGTGATGCCCTTCATCTCGTGCCCCGGCGGGATCGGCCGCGCCGCCTCACGGTGCCGGATCCGCGCCTGGTGATAGGGCAGGCCCAGGTGTTCTGCCCAGTACTTTCCCGACAGGATCGGCGAGATGTTCGGCTTGTCCGCCGCGTCCAGCAGCGCCTGGTCGACGCCCTTGGCGTGCATGTCGATCTGGAGCGGGCGGCCGGCCTCCGACGCGGCCTGGAACATCGCGTCCCAGAACACCTCGTGGGCGTTCTCGTGGATGCCGCCCTCGTAGTGGACGCGGAAGCTCAGCCCGTCGACCTCGGGCACCTCGCGCAGGAGACGCGACAGCCCCGCGGCCGAGTACGCCGCGTGGGTCTCGGGGGTCAGGCCCGTGATCGGGTACCAGTGCCGGGAGTCGCGCCCGTAGTCGTAGGCGTGGTTCCAGAGCCCGAGCTGGAAGTCCATCCCCCGTCGCTTCGTCTCCGCGGCGATGTACTGCAGTGCCGCGAGGTTGCGGGCCTGCTCGGCCGCGTGGACGCCTTCCGCGCGAACCTCCCAGCCGTCCACGTCGAACAGGAACGGGTACGCGAAGCAGAGGTAGTTGTCGGTGGCGCCGTTGCGGTCGGCGCCGTAGTTGTACTGCATCCCGAGCGCGAGGTGGAACCGGCTGAAGCGGCAGTCCGCGAGGAAGTCGAGGTACTCCGTCCAGAACTCCCGGTCGACGAACCACGGCGTGTCCTCGTGCACGCTGGAGAAGGAGCGGACCAGCCCGCGGATCGGCACGGCGGGCCGGCCGGTGATCGTGACCTCGTCGGCGATCCCGCCGTCGCGCAGGCGCTCGGCGATCTCCTGGATTCCGTAGACGAAGCCGCGGTCGTCGGCGGCGCTCACCGTGAGCAGGTCGCCTGCGGTGACGCGATACGACTCGGCGGGGGCACCGGGCTCCGACACGAGGGCGATCGCCTCGTCCCGATCGGCGAGATGGTGCTCCAGCGCCCACGCGATCGGAGGGCGGGCGGCGAGCGAATGGTCGTCGGTGACGACGTGGACCACGATAGGACTCCTCAGATTGGACGGTCGGTCGAAGAGGTGGACGGCGGGACGGGCGTGGAGGACGCGTTCGCTCTGCCCGCCACGGTGTTCACCGGGAAGCGCATGCGCTCGCCGTCGAGGGCGAGGAGCAGATTGTCGACGGCCGCATCGGCCATCGCGGCGCGCGCGGCCGCGGTCCCCGACCCGATGTGCGGGGTCACCGTCACGCGCGGCGTGCTCAGGATGCGATGGCCGAGCGGCACCGGTTCGGGATCCATGGTGTCCAGCGCGGCGCCGCCCAGGCGGCCGGCGTCGAGTGCGTCGGCGACGGCATCCAGGTCGACGAGGCCGCCGCGCGAGGTGTTGATCAGGATGGCGCCGGGCTTCATCCAGGCGAGCGTCCGGCCGTCGATGAGGAGCGCGGTCTCCGGCGTCAGCGGACAGTGCAACGAGACCACGTCGCTCTCGGCAAGCACGGCGCGCAGGTGCTCCCGGGAGTCCTGCCTGCCCTGGACGAGCACCCGCATCCGGAGGCCGCGCGCGCGATCCGCCACGGCGGTGCCGATGCGACCGGGACCGATGACCGCCATGGTCGCCCCGGTGAGGCCGGCGCCGAGGAATGCCGTCGGCGACCAGGTGCGCCATGCTCCGGACCGGACGAACGCGTCGCCCTCGACGATCCCCCGCGCCCGTGCCATCAGCAGAGCCAGGGTGAGCTCGGCGGTCGCGTCCGTGAGGGCGTCGGGCGTGTTGCCGATCGCGATGCCTCGCGCGGTCGCGCCCGCCACGTCGATGTTGTCGAAGCCCACGGCGTAGTTGGACACCGCGCGCAGCTTCGGTGCCGCATCCATCAGCTCGGGGTCGATGCGGTCGGTCAGCAGCGCGAGGAGCCCCTCCGCGTCGCGGACGAGTCCGACGAGCGCCTCCCGCGACGGGGGCAGCTCGCCCTCCCACACGAGCACGTCGTGGCGCTCGCGCAGCCGATCCAGGGCCGTGCCGGGCAGCATCCGCGTGACCACGCAGCGCGCGCGATGTGCGTCGGCTCGCTGCTGGGGAGGCATCGTAGATCAATACTTTCAGTATGTGAAAGCCAGTTGCGGCTTATGCGATCAGTCAACGAGACCGCGCAGGGGATGTCAAGCACCATGTGCATTCCTACTTCGCTATGTGAAAGACTGCGGGCACGCACGACGGGAGGTCACGTGGCGTACGAACTGCAATCGCTCGAGCGAGCCCTCGACCTGCTCGGGCTGCTCGCGAGCCGCGGGCCGCTGCGGCTCAGCGCGATCGGAGACGAGCTCGGCGCGAACCAGACGACGGTGCTGCGCACGCTTCGCGTGCTCGAGCGCAACGGCCTCGTGCGCCGCGATCCGCGCGTGAACGAGTACGCGCTCGGAACCCGGCTCGCCGAGCTCGGCCAGGCGGCGATCGCCGGCATCGACGTCCCGAGGTCGCTGCGCCCGTGGACCACCGCGTTGTCGCGTCGATTCGGCTGCACCGTGCACGTCGGCATGCTCCGGGCGGGCATGGTGACGATCATCGACAAGGTCGACGCGATCGACTCCGTGGTCCGGTACTCCTCGCTCGGCACCCGGATGCCGCTGCACGCGACCTCGATCGGCAAGGCCGTCCTGGCGCTGGTCGGTGTGGACGACGCCCGCGAAATAGGTCTCACGCCGCCGCTCGGCGTGTACACCCCGCACACCATCACCGACCTCGACGCCCTGCGTGCCGACGTGCGAACGGCCGCCGAGCGCGGCTACAGCATCGAGCGCGAGGAGTATCAGATGGGCTTCGCGTGCAACGGCGTCGCGTTCCGGATGGGGGCGAGGTGTTCGGGGTCAGCATCTCCGGGCAGACGGGCGACGAAGGCCTCATCGCCGATCGCGGCGACGCACTGAAGGCGGCGCTCGACGAGTTCGTGCGGGAGTTCCGCGGCGCCGCGACCTCGATCTAGTCGGACACCTGCTGCCACGCCTGCGCGAGCTCCTCGCGCGCCTCGCCCAGCAGCTTCGGGATCGCTTTGGTCTGCCCGATGATCGGCAGGAAGTTGGCGTCCGACGCCCACCGCGGCACGACGTGCTGATGCAGGTGCTCCGAGATGCCGGCGCCCGCGACGGCGCCCTGGTTCATGCCGATGTTGAAGCCGTGCGGATGCGAGGTCGCCGCGAGCACGCGCATCGCCGTCTGCGTCATCCGGGCGATCTCGTGCGTCTCCTCCGCCGTCGCGAGGTCGTACGTCGCGACGTGCCGGTAGGGCACCACGAGCAGATGGCCGCTGTTGTACGGGAACAGGTTGAGGATCACGTACCCGGTCTCGCCGCGGTGCACGATCAGGGTCTCCTCGTCGCTCATCATCGGCGCGGCGCAGAACACGCACGGCGTGGCCGCCTTCTCCTGCGGAGACTGCTCGATGTAGGCGATGCGGTGCGGGGTCCAGAGCCGCTGCAGCCCGTCCGGCACGCCGGCCAGACGGTCCGCCGGCTCGACGGATGGGTAGTCGGTGCCGTCGTAGTCGCGCATCCGCGGCTTAGACCTGCGCCCGGGTGTCGATGGCCCCGCGGATGCGGCGCACCGCCTCGTCGACGGGCACCCCGTTGTCCTGCGTGCCGTCGCGGAACCGGAAGCTCACCGTGCCGGCGTCGCGGTCCTTCTCCCCCGCGATCAGCTGGTACGGCACCTTCAGCTGCGTCGCGTTGCGGATCTTCTTCTGCATGCGGTCGTCGCTCGCGTCGAGCTCGGCACGCACGCCCTCCGTCTTCAGCCGGTCGACGATCTCGCCGAGGTAGTCGGCGTACTCGTCGGCGACGGGGACGCCGACCACCTGCACGGGCGCCAGCCACACCGGGAACGCGCCCGCGTAGTGCTCGAGCAGGATCGCGAAGAACCGCTCGATCGAGCCGAACAGCGCACGGTGGATCATGATGGGCCGCTTGCGCTGCCCGTCGCGGTCGGTGTACTCCAGCTCGAACCGCTCGGGCAGGTTCGGGTCGACCTGCACGGTCGAGAGCTGCCACACGCGGCCGATGGCATCCCGCGTCTTCAGGTCGATCTTCGGACCGTAGAACGCGGCCTCCCCGGCACCTCGATGAGCTTGAGCCCGGATGCCATGGCGACGTTGCGCAGCGCGTTGGTCGAGTACTCCCAGAACTCGTCGGACCCGATCCACTTGTCCTTGTGGTCGTCGCGCATCGAGAGCTCCAGCTCGAAGTCGTCGAGACCGAAGTCGCGCAGCATCGAGATGACGAACTCCAGCACCTTGGTCGCCTCCTCCTCGAGCTGCTCGGGGGTGACGAACAGGTGCGAGTCGTCCTGGGTGAAGCCGCGCACGCGGGTGAGCCCGTGCAGGGCGCCGGAGAGCTCGTTGCGGTAGACGGTGCCGTTCTCGGCGAGCCGCATCGGCAGGTCGCGGTAGCTGCGGGCGCGCTCCTTGTAGATCAGGATGTGCATCGGGCAGTTCATCGGCTTGAGGTAGTAGTCGGTGCCCTGCTTGAGGATCTCGCCGGTGTCGGCGTCGCGCTCCTCGTCCATGCGGATGGGCGGGAACATCCCGTCCTTGTAGGTGACGAGGTGGTTCGACTGCAGGAAGAGGTCCTGCTTGGCGATGTGCGGGGTGTAGACGTAGGTGTACCCGGCCGCCACGTGGCGCTTCCGGGCGTGCTGCTCCATCTCCATGCGCACGACGCCGCCCCGGGGATGCCAGACCGAGAGCCCGGAGCCGATCTCGTCGGGGAACGAGAACAGGTCGAGCTCGCGGCCGAGCTTGCGGTGGTCGCGCTTGGCCGCCTCCGCGAGGCGCTCGGTGTAGCCGCGCAGCTCGTCCTTGGTCGCCCACGCGGTGCCGTAGATGCGCTGCAGCTGGGGATTCTTCTCCGAGCCGCGCCAGTACGCGGCGGCGATCCGCATGAGCCGGAAGACACCGAGCGCGCCCGTGTTCGGAACGTGGGGACCGCGGCACAGGTCCTTCCAGGCGGTCCGGCCCTCGCGATCCACGTTGTCGTAGATGGTCAGCTCGGCCCCGCCGACCTCGACCGACTCGCTGTCGTCGCCCGTGCCCTCGCCGTGGCCGACGTGACCCTTCAGGCCGATGAGCTCGAGCTTGTACGGCTCGCCGGCGAGCTCGGCGCGCGCCTCGTCCTCGGTCACGACCCGGCGCACGAAACGCTGACCGGAGCGCACGATGCGCTCCATCTCCTTCTCGATCGCCTTGAGGTCCTCCGGGGTGAAGGGCTCGGCGACGTCGAAGTCGTAGTAGAAGCCGTCGGTGATCGGCGGACCGATGCCGAGCCTCGCCTCCGGGTTGAGGCGCTGCACGGCCTGCGCCATGACGTGCGCGGTGGAGTGTCGCAGGATGTTCAGGCCGTCCGGCTCGTCGATCCGGACCGGCTCGACACCGTCCGTCGTCGTCAGCTCGGTCGCCTTGTCCTTCAGCTCGCCGTTCACCCGCAGGGCGATCACGGCGCGGTCGGGGAACAGGTCGAAACCGGTCTGCGCGCTCACCCCTCAACGATAGTGAGCGCGCGACGCGGGTTCAGACGCGGTCGAGCCCGCGCGCGACGAGGTACTTTTCGGCGTCGACCGTGCCTCCCGGGATGAGCACGTTGAGCTCGACGCCCTTGTGCCACGCGATCACGGCTGTGCCGCCGTCGCCGGTCGCGGTCACCGCCGCATCTCCCGCCCCCGTGATCCGCTGCGCGCCAGGATTCTGCATCGAGCTGGTGTCGAACGTCGCCCGATCGATTGCACGCGCGGTCACAATGACCGCTTTGCCGTAGACGCATGCCTGGTAGACCCCCGCGGGAGTGGCCCTCCCGGGCCCCGGGTCGGCTCCGGTGACGGATGTGATGTCCGCCTCCGTGACCAGCCCGCACGGATCGGGGGTGGCGGCAGCGGCGGCCGTCGCCACGGCGGACGCAGTCGTGGACTCGTGCGGCGATGGGGAGGCGGCGCCCGCGCCGGAGGATGCCGGCGTCGCGCCGGGAACGGCGGAGCATGCGGCGAGAGCAAGAGCAAGAGCGAGAGCGAGAGCAAGAGCGAGGGCGGCGGCAGGCAGAAGCGGGAAGATGCGCACGCCCGCAGTCGATCACCCCCTCGTAACGCCGCCGTAAGCGCCCTCCCCTCCCGTTCTGCCTACGCTGGAGCCGATGAAGTCGTTCGAGGTCCGCACCCATCCGAGCTCCGAGGCGTTCCCCCGCGAGGAGCAACTCGCCTGGCGGATCGCGGAGGTCGCGGCCGACCCGGTCGACGTCGCACCCGAGGTGGTCGAGATGATCGTCAACCGGGTCATCGACAACGCCGCCGTCGCGGTCGCCTCCATCGGGCGGGCGCCCGTCATCGCCGCGCGGGGCCAGGCACTCGCCCACCCCTTCTCCCCCGGCTCATCCGTGTTCGGCGTGACCGACCGCGTCTCACCCGAGTGGGCCGCGTGGGCCAACGGGGTCGCGGTGCGCGAGCTCGACTACCACGACACATTCCTCGCGGCCGAGTACTCGCACCCGGGCGACAACATCCCGCCGATCCTCGCCGTCGCGCAGCACGCGGGCCGCGGAGGAACGGACCTCGTACGCGGCATCGCGACCGGGTACGAGATCCAGATCGACCTCGCCAAGGCAATCAGCCTGCACGCCCACAAGATCGACCACGTCGCGCACCTCGGGCCGAGCGCCGCGGCCGGAATCGGCACGCTGCTCGGGCTCGACCCGGGGGTGACGTTCCAGGCGATCGGGCAGGCGCTGCACACGACGACCGCGACGCGGCAGTCACGCAAGGGCGAGATCTCCACCTGGAAGGCCTACGCCCCGGCCTTCGCCGGCAAGATGGCGGTCGAGGCCGTCGACCGCGCGATGCGCGGCCAGACGTCGCCGTCGCCGATCTGGGAGGGCGAGGACGGCGTGATCGCCTGGCTGCTCGACGGTCCCGAAGCCCGCTACGAGGTCTCGCTCCCGGGGGCCGGCGAGGCCAAGCGCGCCATCCTGGACTCCTTCACCAAGGAGCACTCGGCCGAGTACCAGGCGCAGGCCTGGATCGACCTGGCACGTCGGCTGCATGCCGAGCATCCGGAGCTGGCCGACCCGGCGAACGTCGACCGGATCGTGCTGCACACCAGCCACCACACCCACAACGTGATCGGCTCGGGTGCGAACGACCCGCAGAAGTACGACCCGGCCGCGAGCCGCGAGACCCTCGACCACTCGGTGCCGTACATCTTCGCCGTCGCGCTGCAGGACGGCGCCTGGGATCACGTGGCCAGCTACGCCCCCGAGCGCGCCGCCCGCCCCGACACCGTCGCGCTCTGGCGCAGGATCACCACGGTCGACGATCCGGAGTGGACCCGCCGCTACCACTCGAACGACCTGCGCGAGAAGGCGTTCGGCGGCCGGATGGAGGCCGTGCTCACCGACGGCTCCACGGTGGTCGACGAGATCGCCGTCGCCGACGCCCACCCGCTCGGCGCCCGGCCGTTCGCGCGCGCCGACTACGCCGCCAAGTTCCGGATGCTGGCCGACGGCGTGCTCGCAGCGGACGAGATCGAGCGCTTCCTCGGCCTCGCCGAGCGCCTGCCCGAGCTCACGCCCGACGAGGTGCGCTCGCTCAACGTCGTCGCGGAGTCCGCCCTGCCCGCCGCCCCGAAGGGACTGTTCTGATGCTGCACTCCACCGTCACGCCCGCGCAGAAGCGGCAGGCGTTCCGCGCCGGTCTCGACAGCGGCACCATCCAGCGCTTCCCGGGCGCGTTCACGCCGCTCTCCGCGGCGCTGATCCAGGAGAAGGGGTTCGAGGGCGTCTACAGCTCGGGCGCGGTCATGGCCAACGAGCTGGGGCTTCCGGACATCGGCCTCACCACGCTCACGGAGGTCGCGCAGCGCGGCGCCCAGATCGCACGGACCACCGACCTGCCCACCCTCATCGACGGCGACACCGGATTCGGCGAGCCCATGAACGTCGCGCGCACGGTGCAACTGCTCGAGGACGCCGGCGTCGCGGGCGTGCACCTCGAGGACCAGGTGAACCCCAAGCGATGCGGCCACCTCGACGGGAAGGAGGTCGTCGACGAGGGCACGGCGGTCAATCGGATCCGCGCGGCCGTGCAGGCGCGCCGCGACCCGGACTTCGTCATCATGGCGCGCACCGACATCCGCAGCGTCGAGGGGCTGGGTGCCGCGACCGAGCGGGCCAAGGCCCTCGCCGACGCCGGCGCCGACGCGATCTTCGCCGAGGCCATGGCCGACCTCGCCGAGTTCGAGGCGATGCGCGCCGCCGTCGACGTGCCGATCCTGGCCAATATGACCGAGTTCGGCAAGAGCGACCTCTTCACCGTGCAGCAGCTGCAGGATGTCGGGGTCAACATGGTGATCTTCCCGGTGTCGCTGCTGCGGATCGCGATGGGCGCCATCGAGCGCGGTCTCGACGCGCTCGCCGCCGAGGGGTCCCTGCAGTCGCAGCTGCCCGGCATGCAGACCCGCGCCCGGCTCTACGAGCTCGTCGACTATGCCGGCTATGCGGCGTTCGACGACGGCGTGTACACCTTCGACCTCACCAACAACAGGAGCTGACCGCGTGACCGACATCAAGAAGGGCCTGGCCGGCGTCGTCGTCGACACGACGGCGATCTCGAAGGTGAACCCGGAGACCAACTCGCTGCTGTACCGGGGGTACCCGGTGCAGGACCTCGCGGCGAAGTGCTCGTTCGAGGAGGTCGCCCACCTGCTCTGGCACGGCGACCTGCCCGACGACCGGCAGCTGGCCGACTTCGAGCAGTCGGAGCGCGCACAGCGCCACCTCGACGAGCGGGTCAAGCGCGTGATCGACGAGCTGCCGCGCGAGGCGCACCCCATGGACCTCGTGCGCACGGCGGTGAGCTTCATCGGCGCGGAGGACCTCACGGCCGCCGACTCTTCGCCCGAGGCGAACCTCGCGAAGTCGCTGACGCTGTTCGCGAAACTGCCCGCGATCGTGGCCTACATCCAGCGCCGACGCCACGACCTCCCCCTCGTGGAGCCGCGCGACGACCTGGGCTACAGCGCGAACTTCCTCCACATGTCGTTCGGCGAGGTGCCCGATCTCACGGTCGTGAAGGCGTTCGACGTCTCGATGACCCTCTACGCGGAGCACTCGTTCAATGCGTCGACGTTCACGGCGCGCGTCGTGACCTCGACCCTCTCCGACCTCTACTCCGCCGTCACGGCCGCCATCGGCGCCCTCAAGGGCCCGCTGCACGGCGGCGCCAACGAGGCCGTGATGCACGTGTTCGACGAGATCGGCACGGCCGACAAGGCCGAGGCGTGGCTCGACGAGGCGCTCGCTGCCAAGCGCAAGATCATGGGCTTCGGACATCGGGTGTACAAGAACGGCGACTCGCGCGTGCCGACGATGAAGGCCGCCCTCGACACGCTGGTCGCCGAGTACGACCGCCCCGACCTGCTCGAGATGTACGAGACGCTTGCCGGCGCCATGGACGCCCGCAAGGGGATCAAGCCGAATCTCGACTACCCGTCGGGGCCGGCGTACCACCTCATGGGCTTCGACACCCAGGTGTTCACGCCGCTGTTCGTCGCATCGCGGGTGACCGGATGGACCGCGCACGTCATGGAGCAGCTCTCCTCCAACGCGCTCATCCGCCCGCTCTCGGAGTATGTGGGCCCGGATCAGCGCGCGGTGCCCGACCGGGAGTGATCGTCGCCCGCTCCTGACCCGTCCCGCTCCGCCCGAGCGAGCAGCTGCAGATGCGTGATCGCCATGTCGATCGAGGTCGCCATCGGCGTGACGTCGCGCGAGGTCTGCGCGAGCAGGTAGCCGCCCTGCACCGCGGCCACGAAACCGGTGGCGAGCTGCGCGAGGTCTGCATCCTGCGGGATGATGCCATCCCGCTGCAGCCGTCCGAGCACCTGCGCGAAGAGCTCCTGCCAGGCGGCGAAGAGTTCCTCCAGCTTCGTCCGCGCGATCGCATCCTGATCGGCGACCTCGTTCGCCAAAGAGCCGAGCGAGCAGCCGTACCGGCCGTCGTAGAGCGCGTTGTCGTGCACGATCGCGTCGCGCCATCGCCGCAGCCCGTCGAGCGTGCGCACGGCCTCGAGGCGCTCGCGCTCGCCGGCGATCTTCCGCTCCCCCACGTACTCGATCACCGCGCGGACCAATGCGGTCTTGTCGGGGAAGTGCCGGTAGAACTGCGACTTGCTGACGTCGCTCGCCGACACCACGTCGTCGAGCGTCGTGCCTCCCACCCCGTGCGTCCGCATCAGGCCCGCGGCGGCCTCGACGATCCGGTCCCGGGTCTTGGCACCGCGCGCCGTCAACCGCACCGCTGGGGCCGACGGAGAGCTCTCCTGCACGGGGTCATGGTACCGAGACCGACCCAACAGGACGGTTCCGTCCAGTTGTACCATTGTGGGATCAGTTGGACGCCAGAGCAGAGCAGGGATCTCATGAAGAGCAGGAAGCCGAAGCCCGCGCAGACCTTTCCCGTCATGGACGGAGCGGGGCCGGCCCCGCGGGAGGATCAGATCGCCGGGATCGTCCAGCGCGTGTGGGCCGATTCCCGGCTGTACCACCAGGACGTGGAGGCGCTGCTCACGGAGTGGCTCGGCGTCGAGGGCTGCACGGTGAGCGATGAGGAGTTCACGCTGCTGCTCACCAAGGCGCACGGCGAGTTCGCGCGGGTGGCCACCACCTCCGACGCCGACGAGGCGCCGCACTGCCCCGCCGGCACCCTCGTCGAATGCCTGTACTGGGACGTGCAGCAGCTCGAGCGCAACGGTGCGGCAGGGGGCGACCGATGAAGGCGATCGTGGTGACCGACGGGGCCGCCGGTGCAGCGGGCATGACGCTCCTCGAGCGGCCCGAGCCGACGGCGGCGATCAACGACGTGATCGTGGAGGTGCACGCGTCGGGATACGTCCCCACCGAGGCCGGATGGCCGTCCACCGGGCGGGACCGGTCCGGGCACGACCGGTCGCCGGCGATCCTCGGGCACGAGCTGGCCGGTGTGGTCACGGCCCTCGGCTACGGGACCACCGGCCTGACCGTGGGTCAGCGGGTGTTCGGGATCTCCGACTGGCACCGCGACGGCACCCTCGCGGAGTACGTGGCCGTCGAGTCGCGCAATCTCGCGCCCCTGCCCGGCGACGTCGACTTCACGGTCGGCGCGAGCCTGCCGATCTCGGGCCTCACCGCGTGGCAGGGGCTCGTCACCCATGGCCGGCTCCGCTCGGGCCAGACCGTGCTCGCGCACGGCGCGGCGGGAGCCGTCGGGACGATGGTCACGCAGCTCGCACGGGAAGCCGGTGCCCATGTCATCGGCACCGGCCGCGCGGCCGATCGCGAGAAGGCGCTCGACTACGGAGCCCACGAGTTCATCGACCTCGACAACGAGGCGCTGGAGGATGTGGGCGAGGTGGACCTCGTGTTCGACGTCATCGGCGGCGACATCCAGGCCCGCTCGGCCCGCCTGATCCGCGCCGGCGGCACGCTCGTGACCATCACCGGCCCCGCCGAGACACGGCCACGCGACGGCCTCGCCATCGACTTCGTGGTCGAGTCGGTTCCCGCGCAACTGGTCGAGATCGTCCAGCGCGTGCGCGACGGGCGGCTCCGCACCAACATCGGCGAGGTCGCGAGCCTCGACGACGCCGTCACGGCGCTCAACCCCACGACGCGGCGCACAGGCAAGACCGTCATCAGCGTGCGCCCGTGACGCCTCCCCCACCGACCTCGAAGGAGCAACCCCATGACCGACCCCGCCGAGCCGACCCGCTACGACTTCGAATTCCCCGACGAGGCCGGGTACCCGGATGGCACGGGCACCCTCAGCCAGGACCAGGTGGTTCTCATCGACGAGGTGCTCGACGATCCGCACGCGCCCGCGTTCGACTTCGACGTCGTGAAGAACGAGGAATTCGGCAGCTACGACGCCATCGTCGGAGATCGCGAGGTCGGCGTCCTGACCTATAACCGGGTCGGCGACGACCGGCTCGTGCTGCTGGCCACCTCCGTGTTCCCGGAGTTCCGGAAGCAGGGCGTCGCCACGGAGCTGATCCGGCGCGTGCTGGACGACGTGCGAGCACAGGGCAAGACGGTGACGATCCTGTGCCCGATCGTGCGCACCTTCATCGAGAACAACCCCGAGTACGCCGACCTCGTGAACACCGAGCACCCGGGGGTCGTGCGCCGAGCAGCGTGACTGCGTGAGGCGCGCGGCTCTGGCGTCGGTCGAGGGCGACGTCAGTGGGTCACGAGCACCGGACAGCTCGCGTGCTCCGCGACCGCCGCGCTGACCGAACCCAGGAGGAGCCCGGCGAATCCACCGTGCCCGCGGCTGCCGACGGCGACCATGAGGGCGTCCTTCGATCGCCTGATGAGCACCGCAGCCGGGTTGCACTCGGCGACCTCCTTCGAGAGGCTGTCGGGATCGGCGTCGCCGTAGACCTCGATGACGGCGTCATCCAGAACGCGCTTCGCATCCTCGGCAGGATCCCAGTCGTAAGCCCACGGACCGCCCCCGTAGAAGGCGGGGAGCTGCCAGGCGGAGATCGCCAGGACCCTCCGGCCGAGGACCTCGGCCAAATCGCGAGCGTGTCGAAGCGCCGCGATCGAGGCCTCCGAACCGTCGATTCCGACGACGACCGGAGCGGAGTTCTTGTCGTTCATGTTCGTTCCCTTCTCTGACGTGGTCAGTCCATGAGGCGGCTGGAGCCGCCGCCACGGGCGATCAGGAGCGGGATGCTCGTCCGATCGATGAGTTCACCCAGCACGGACACGTGCGAGGTGATCCGTTCCCCGCCCACGACGAGCAGCTCCCGGCCACGCGACTCGTCGAGGAGCGCGTGAACGGCGGCGATCGAGCGCAGGCGGCAGGTCAGGTCGACCATCGGGTGGTGGCGTTCGATGGCGGTCCGTCCGATCCGCAACGGCGGGTCGACGTGACCGGGCCGCGTGGAGAAGGGGTGCGCCTTGACTGCGACCGCGTGGAGCAGCAGCAACGGCTGTCGGGAGTGCTCCGCCTCCACACCAGCCGCGGCGGCGGTGATTCCTGCCGTCGTGACCCGGTCGACGCCGCAGACGATCCCGTGACCGCCGGAGTGATCCTCCGGCACGATGACGATCGAGCAGCCGAACAGATTGACGAGCGCGCGAGCCCTGCGCCGGCTCGCGGCGTCGGAGACTCCCACGACCACCACGTCGGCGGGGTGCGGCAGCGGAAGGGTGGGCATCGACAGCGGGTCGTTCAGGTCGGCGACATGGAAGCGGGACAGCGGGATGTCGCGGGCGGCCATGCGCTCCAACGCCCACTCGTACGCGCGTTGCGCGGCGGAGGTGTCGTCGTCGGCGAGCCAGCACGCACCGAAGGGCTCGAAGTCGTCGGTACCGCCCTCGACGGTGGCGGCGTGCGGTCCGGTCATGGTCGTCATCTCTCAGGCGTCGACGGCGAACTCGTCGTCGTCGATTTCGGTGTGAACGCGGGCGGGCGGGGGACGATGCTGATCGGCGTGCTCGTGCGCGACAGCAGCGCGCGCGCGGTCGAGCCGAGGACGATGCCGACGATCGCTCCCCATCGGTGGCTGCCGATGACGACGAGTTCGGCGGTGCGCGCATGATCGGCGAGGGCGTCGGCGGTCGGCCGCTCCTCGAGTGCTCCTCTGACGTCGAGGTGCGCAACGGCGTCGCGAAGGTCGTCGACCGCCCGGCTCACCTCCCGCTGATGCGCATCGCGGAGCTCGACGTCCTCACTGACCAGCACGTCCGTGATGGTGCGGACGGGCATGGCCCAGGTGTGCACGACCGTGAGACGCGCGCGAGCTGCGGCGGCCTCATGGGCGGCGAAGAGAAGAGCTGCGGAGCTGGTGTCGTCATCGGCCATTCCGACGACGACCTCCCGGTCATGGCCGGGCTCCCAGTCCGTCGGCACGATGACGGTCGACGCGTGGGCACGGGACGCGATCCGAAGCGGCACCGATCCCTGCAGCGTCGACTGCACCGGGTGGTCGCGGTGCGCGCCGATGACGACGAGATCGGCGTGCTCGGCCGCGTCGACCAGCGCGTCGGGGACGGTCTTCATCTCGAGCGAGGTGTGCACTTCGGTGCCGGGAAGCGCCTTCCGGACGTGGTCGCGGACGCGGTCCAAGGTGATGCGGTTGTCGTTCGGATCCGAGGCGAGCATGTCGAACGCCCGGACCAGACGGACCTCCACGGCACGGTGCGCGGCGCGACGGATCACCCACTCAACCGCCTTGTGGCTGGCGGAGTCCCCCACTCCGACGACGATGCGTTCCATGATCGTTCCTCTCCGTGTCGGCTTTCTCACGAGGGTGCCGCGCCGACAGCGGCCACGGCAGGGCCGAAGGTCCCCTCGCGGTCGCGGGACCTTCGCCCCTCCCGCAGAGCACGCGGGAGGGGCACGCTCGCAGCAATCCGTCACGGAGAGGAACACGGATATGAAGACCGCAGGCATGCAGCGCACCGACCACGAGATCCTCCAGGCGGTGCGCGACGAGCTCGACTGGACCCCCGATGTCGATGCCGCCCGGATCGGCGTCGCCGTCGACCACGGCGGCGTCACGCTGACCGGCGAGGTGCCGAGCTACACCGAGAGGGTTGCCGCGACCCGAGCGGCGCTGCGGGTCCATGGAGTGCTCGCTCTCGCCGACGAACTCATCGTCAACCCGCCCGCCGCGGGAATCCTCACCGATAGCACGATCGCGCAGGCGATCGAGCACGCGTTCGAGTACGCGGGGACGCTCCCCTCGACAGTGAAGGCGACGGTCAGTCACGGGCGCGTCACTCTGACCGGGACGGCTGATTGGAACTACGAGCGCGCCCAAGCCCGTCGGCTCGTGCGCGGGATCAAGGGCGCGCGGGATGTGCTCGACCTGATCGAGCTCACCCCGCGCGCATCGGCGGATGCCACTTCGAAACGAATCCACGCGGCCCTGCTTCGCAACGCGGCTCTGGACGCGCAGAGCATCCACGTCACCGCCGAGGGAACCCGGGTGAAGCTCACCGGGACGGTCAGGTCGATCGCCGAGCGGCGGCAGGCCGAGCTGGCGGCGTGGGCCGATCCGAACGTCACCGCCGTCGACAACCAGCTTCTGGTCGCTCCATGACGCCTTCGGGAACGGTCGTCTCCGACCGGCAGATCCAGCAGCACGTCCAGGATGAGCTGCGATGGACCCCGGACGTCGACGCCGCAGGGATCGGCGTCGCGGTGGAGGACGGAGCGGTCCGCCTCTCGGGACGAGTCGACAGCTACATCGAGCGGGTCGCTGCGGTGCGCGCCGCGCTGCGGGTCCGCGGGGTCTCGACTCTCGTCGACGACCTCGAGGTACGACGACCCGTCGGCGGTGCGGTGACGGATGCATCGATCGCGGAGGCGATGGAGCACGGCCTCTCGTGGTCGACGGAGGTCCCCGCCACGGTGCAGGCCACCGTCCGGGACGGCGTGGTCACGTTGCGCGGCGAGGTCGACTGGGACCACCAGAGGGCGGCGGCCCGCCGCATCGCCGAGCACGTCGGCGGGGTCCGGGAGATCAGAAACCGGATCACCCTGTCGTTGCGTGCCTCGGCGGAGGAGACGGCGAGCTCGGTCCGTCGAGCACTGCGCCGCAACGCGCTTCTCGCCGGCACCGACATCCACGTGGCCGTCACCGGCACCCGTGTCACCCTCACCGGCGCGGTGCGCACCGAGCTCGCACGTCGACAGGCGATCTCCGCAGCATGGGGATCGCCCAACGTGACCGCGATCGAGGACCGGCTGACCGTCACCAGCGACGTGTGAACATCTCACGCGGGCGGCGGCGCGCCTTCAGACCGCGAGCGCGCCCAGCACCCCGTAGACGACGTAGACAGGCCAGACGATCGCCTGGAGCAGGCTCAGGATCACCGCCCAGAAGCTGCCATCGCTGTGCGAGATGAAGTAGATGGCAGCGCCGACATACGCCATCAGCATCAGCAGGCCGCCGACGCCGTTGCGTTCGACGATGCGCGTCTTCTCCGCCATGTCGGCTCCTTCGTTCGGTCCTGCACAACACGCTCGCGGCGCCGCTCGCCTCAGTGCACGACCAGCACGGGGCAGCGCGCGTGCTCGGCGACCGGCGCGCTCACGGACCCGAGGAGGAGCTGGCCGAGACCTCCGAGGCCACGGCTCCCCACCACGAGCATCGATGCCCGGTCGGACGCGCGGACCAGCTCGTCGGCGGGTGCACCATCGACCAACTCGACCGCGACCCTGTCCGGGACGGATTCCCCATAGACGGCGCGGACGGCGTCAAGCGCAGCGCGCTCGGCGTCGCCGAAGGCGCCCCACAGGTTCATCAGTCCACCGACGCCGCTGAGTGAGGAGTAGCGCCAGGCGACGAGGACCACGACCGGACGATCAAGGGCGTCGGCCATCTCGCGGGCCTGTCGGAGCGCATCGGTCGACGCCTCGGATCCGTCGAATCCCACGATGATCGGTGCCGACGTCGTCTCTCCCATGCGTCTCATCCCATCGGGCGCTCCGCTTCAGGCACAGGGACCAAGGTCCCGTCGCGTCCGGCCCGCCGTCATCTCACGAGACCCCCACCGCGCGGTGGAGCCGACGGTCGACGGTCGGGCGCGCTGGGCGATCCTCTCGGTGGAAGAAGAGCCGCTTCGCGATGTCCGCCACCACCAGATACGCCACCACGAGTCCTCCCAGTGCGAGCAGCATGCCGACGGGGACAGGCTGCATCCCGAGCGCGCCGGCGAACGGAGCGAACGGGAGCAGCACCGCGGCGCCCGCCACGGCGAAGACGGCGACGAGGAGCGCCGTGCCGGGCCGGCTGCGTAGGAATGGGAAACGCTGCGTGCGGATGACCAGCACGACCAGCGCCTGGGACACGAGCGATTCGACGAACCAGCCCGACCGGAACTCGGAGGGTGTCGCGTGGAAGACGCCGATCAGCATCGCGAAGGTCGCCAGGTCGAAGAAGGTGCTGAGCGGCCCGAAGACCAGCATGAAGCGTCCGATGAGGCCGATGTCCCATTTCGATGGCCGGCGCAGGGCGTCGCGGTCCACCCGGTCGGTGGAGATCGTGAGCTGGCTCGCGTCGTAGAGGAGGTTCCCGAGGAGGATCTGGCCCGGCAGCATGGGCAGGAACGGCAGGAACGCGGAGGCCGCCGCCGCGCTGATCATGTTGCCGAGGTTGCCCGACGCCGCCATGTAGACGTACTTGAGGGTGTTGCGGAATATGCGCCGACCCTGCTCCACGCCGTCCGCGAGCACGGCGAGGCTCTTCTCGAGCAGCACGACGTCGGCGGCGTCCTTGGCCACGTCCGTCGCCGTGTCGACGGAGATGCCCACATCGGAATCGTGCAGGGCGAGGGCGTCGTTGACCCCGTCGCCCAAGAAAGCGACGGCTCCGCTTCGCCGAAGCACCGACACGACGCGGGCCTTCTGCTCCGGGCTGACCCTGGCGACGATGACCGTCTCCCGTAGCGACGCGGCGAGAGCGTCGTCGTCCAGCGCGTCCAGCTCCGCGCCCGTCAGGGTGCCGGCGCTGGGGACGCCCAGGCGCGTGCACACCGTCTCGGCCACCGCGGGGTGGTCACCCGTCGCCACGATGAGGCGGATGCCGAGCGCCTCCAGCCGCTGGATGGCCGCAGCGGCCTCGGGGCGCACTGCATCCGAGAAGGTCAGGAACCCGCGCAGCGTGAGACCGGTCTCGTCCTGGGCGGTGATTCCGCCGCCGTCGAACGGCTTCGAGGCGACCGCCAGCAGCCGAACCCCTGCTCCAGCTGCTGGCGCACGACCTCCGCCGCAGCGGGCGGGACCTCATCGCACAGCGGGAGGATCGCATCGGGCGCGCCCTTGCACACCAGGGTGCTGTCCGGGCCGATTCCGCTCGCACGACGCCGGGCGTGATCGAACGGCAGGCGGACGGTGGCTGCGGGGATCACGTCCGTCGCCCTGACCAGCGCGGCGTCCAGGGCGTCAGTGCTGCCCGCGCCCGTCCCGGCTGGATCGACCGTCGCCACGGCGATGCCGGCGATTCGCGAGTCGGGCGTTCCTCCGGGATCGAGCGACGCCGTGAACTCGATCTCCCCCGTCGTTAGGGTCCCGGTCTTGTCGGTGACGAGCACCTCGATGTTGCCGAGGTCCTCGATGCAGACCAGGCGCTTGACGACCACCTTTCGGCGAGCCAGCCGACGCGCCCCGGCCGCCAGCGAGGTGTTCACGACGGCAGGGAGGAGCTGCGGGGTGATGCCCACCGCAATGGCCAACGCGAAGAGCAGGGAGTCGAGGATCGGACGGTGCAGGAGTGCACTGGTGAGCAGTACGGTCGCCACCAGCACCGCCGCAACCCACATCAGCAGCAGCGAGAAGCGCCGCAGACCGGCCTGGAACGCGGTCTCGGGGAGCCGCCCGCCGAGCTGCTGCGCGATGCGTCCGATCTCGGTATCCGCGCCCGTCGCGATGACAACGCCCGTCGCCGAGCCCGACCGGACGATCGTGCCCTGATAGGCGAGCGACGTCCGCTCGGCGAGTGCCGCGCCGGGTGGCGTCGGGTCCGGCGACTTCATCGAGGGGCTCTGCTCCCCGTCAGCACGCTCTCGTCGCAGGTCAGATCGTGCGTTTCGAGCATGCGCAGGTCGGCCGGCACCCGGCTGCCCATCGTCAGATGGACGACGTCGCCGACCACGATGTCGGTGACCGGGATCGACCGCGCGTGGCCATCGCGCACCACGAGCGCCTGGTGGGCCATCGAGTCCTGCAGCCGGCCGGTGGTCCGCTCCGCGGCGTACTCCTCGACGAAGCCCAGTCCCACGCTGGCGAGCAGGATCACCCCGATGATGATGGCATCGACGGCATCCCCGAGCAGCCCCGCGAGCGCCGCGCTCACGATCAGCAGGATCAGCACCGCGTTGCGGAACTGCCGCGCGAGCACCCCGAGCGCCCCACTCCGTCGCCGGCGCAGCAGGTTCGGACCGTCGACGGCCAGCCGGTCCCGCGCCTCCTCGTCGGTCAGGCCGCGGGCTCGACTCCTCACCGCGGCAAGCGCGTCCGCCGCGGACCGCGCCGACCAGTCGAGAGCCGCGGTCATGGCGCCAGTATGACCGTCCGCCTGCCGGGCGCGGAGGACCTTCGGCCCTTCAGTTCGTCGCTCGGCGGGCTGATCGTGGCCCCATGAATGAGAACCGCATTGTTCCTGTACCTCCCACCCGCGTTGTCGTGGGCGTTGACGGCTCCGAGCACGCAGTCGAGGCGTTGCGCGTGGCCAAGCGCATCGCCGACGCGGTGCACGGCACGGTGGAGGTCATCGCCACCTGGGAATGGCCCTTCATGTACAACCCGATCGTCACCCCTGACTACTCGCCCGAACCGGAGACCCGGAGTGCCGCCACGGCCGCCGTCGAGCAGGTGTACGGTGCCGCCTCCCCGATTCCGATCGACGTCGTGCAGGGTCCCGCCGCGAAGGTGCTGATCGACGCCAGTCAGGGCGCCCAGATGCTCGTCGTCGGCAGCCGGGGGCGCGGCGGATTCGCCGGCCTTCTGTTGGGTTCGGTCAGCGCGGCGTGCGCCGAGCATGCGCACTGCCCCGTTCTCGTGGTGCATTCCGCAGTGTGAGGTTCGTGACGCGCGGACCCGGTGCACCGGGGCTCGCCGGAACGGGATGAGAATGGTCCCGACCCTTGGCTCAGCGATCGCCGGGGAGCAGGCTGGCGGGGTGGAAACCGACGAGCGGCGCGCGCCGATCACCAGTGAGACCATCGACAGGATCGACGCCTGGTGGCGGGCGGCGAACTATCTCAGCATCGGCCAGATCTACCTCCTCGCGAACCCGCTGCTGCGCGAGCCGCTTCGCGCGGAGCACGTCAAGCCCCGGCTGCTGGGGCATTGGGGCACGACGCCGGGTCTGAACTTCCTCTGGGCGCACCTCAATCGCGCGATCCGGGAGCGCGACCTGAACACGCTCTTCGTGTGCGGCCCCGGGCACGGGGGTCCCGGGATGGTGGCGAGCGCCTACCTCGACGGCACCTACAGCGAGCTGTACCCCGAGGTCGACCGGACCGAGGCCGGGATCGAGCGGATGTTCCGCCGGTTCTCCTTCCCGGGCGGGATCCCGAGCCACGCCTCCCCGGACACCCCCGGGTCGATCCACGAGGGGGCGAGCTGGGCTACTCGCTCAGCCACGCGTACGGCGCCGCCTTCGACAACCCCGACCTGCTGGTCGCCTGCGTGATCGGCGACGGGGAGGCGGAGACCGGACCACTGGCGACCGGCTGGCACTCCAACAAGTTCCTCGACCCGCGCCAGGACGGCGTCGTGCTGCCGATCCTGCACCTCAACGGGTACAAGATCGCCAACCCGACCGTGCTGGCCCGCATCCCGGAGGAGGAGCTGCTCGAGCTCATGCGGGGGTACGGCCACGAGCCGTTCCTGGTCTCCGGGGGTTTCGGGCACGAGGACCCGCGAGCGGTGCACGAGCGCTTCGCCGCGACCCTCGACGACGTGCTGGACCGCATCCGGGAGATCCGGCGGGTCGCCGCCTCGGATCCGGAGGCGCCGCGACTGCGCTGGCCGATGATCATCCTGCGGACTCCGAAGGGATGGACCTGCCCCGAGGAGATCGACGGCGTGGCCGTGGAGGGCACGTTCCGATCGCACCAGGTGCCCCTCCCCAACGCGCGCGACACGGCGGAGCAC
Organism: Pseudolysinimonas kribbensis; assembly: GCF_030161895.1. Lineage (GTDB taxonomy): Bacteria > Actinomycetota > Actinomycetes > Actinomycetales > Microbacteriaceae > Pseudolysinimonas > Pseudolysinimonas kribbensis. The sequence continues at coordinate 3,321,514 of NZ_BSVB01000001.1, read as the reverse complement.
CTCCGCATCCTCGAGGACTGGCTGCGCTCCTACCGACCGGACGAGCTCTTCGACGAGGCGGGCGCTCCACGCCAGGAGGTGGTGGCGCTCGCGCCCGAGGGCGAGCGCCGGATGAGCGCCAACCCCGCCGCGAACGGCGGCCTGCTGCGCGTGCCGCTGCGGCTGCCGGACTTCCGCGACTACGCCGTGGAGGTCGCCGAACCGGGCGGCGTGGATGATCAAGCCACCGCCGTGCTCGGACGATGGCTCGCCGACGTGATCCGCCTCAACCCGACCACCTTCCGGATCGTGGGCCCCGACGAGACCGCGTCCAACCGCCTCGCGCCGGCGGTCTACGAGGCCACGGCCAAGCAGTGGAACGCCGAATACCGGCCGGGCGATGTCGACCTGGCCCGCGCCGGACGTGTGCTGGAGGTGCTCAGCGAGCATCAGTGCCAGGGCTGGCTCGAGGGCTACCTGCTGACCGGCCGGCACGGTCTCTTCAACTGCTACGAGGCGTTCGTGCACATCGTCGACTCGATGTTCAACCAGCACGCCAAGTGGCTGGAGTCGTCTCGCCGGATCCCGTGGCGCCGGCCCATCTCGAGCCTGAACTACCTGCTCTCCAGCCACGTCTGGCGACAAGACCACAACGGCTTCAGCCACCAGGACCCCGGCTTCGTCGATCTGGCCGTCAACAAGAGCTCCGAGGTCGTGCGGGTCTACTTCCCGTTCGACGCGAACACGCTGCTCTCCACCTACGACCACTGCCTCCGCTCGGAGGACTACGTCAACGTCGTCGTCGCGGGCAAGCAGCCGGCACCCCAGTGGCTCACCATGGAGGAGGCCGTCGAGCACTGCGCGCGCGGGCTCGGGGTGCTCCCGTGGGCCGGGACCGAGCGCGAGGGCGAGGAGCCGGATGCCGTGCTCGCCTGCGCCGGCGACGTGCCGACCCTGGAGACCCTCGCCGCCGCGACGATCCTGCGCGAGCGGATCCCGGACCTCGCGATCCGGGTAGTCAACGTCGTCGACATCATGCGGCTGCAGTCGGAGCGCGAGCATCCGCACGGTCTGTCCGACATCGAGTTCGACGCCCTCTTCACCGTCGACCGTCCGGTGATCTTCGCGTACCACGGCTACCCCTGGATGATCCATCGGCTGACCTACCGGCGCCGCGGGCACGACCAGATCCACGCGCGCGGGTTCATGGAACGCGGCACCACCACGACGCCGTTCGACATGGTCATGCTCAACGACCTCGACCGCTACCACCTCGCGATCGACGTCCTCGACCGGGTGCCCGGCCTCGCGGCCCGGCACGCCGGGCTCCGGCAGGAACTGGTCGACGCCCGCGCGCGTGCCCGCGCCTACACGCGGGAGCGCGGCGAGGACATCCCCGAGATCGCCGAGTGGCGGTGGACCGCCCCTAGGCTCCGCGGCGTGCCGTCCGCTCGCCGTGCGGGCGGAGCACCCCGAGCGTGAGCAGCACGAGCCCGCACTCGGCGATGCCGACCGCGAAGTACGCCGCCTGCAGGAAGCTGAAGGGGACGTAGATCATCTGCACGAAGATCCAGATGAGCGTCCCGAAGGCGGCCGCCGTCGACCATACCGGCGCATGCGGCGTCCGCCTCAGCTGCGCAACGAACGCCACGATGTGGGTGCCGCCGATGACCCCGAGCAGGAGGATCCCGGGAACCAGATAGGACGTGAACAGCGAGCCGTCCAGGTACGAGACCGGCGGGACCAGGGGGCCGGCCAGATCGGGACGGAGTCCGCCCAGCATCAGCGCGCCGCCTCCCGCTCCGGCGGTCACCGCGACGAGGGCGTGCAGGACCGCCAGCAACACGCGGGTTGGACGCGCGACCATGGGTCAGCCCGCCGCCGCCGCCGTGGGCGCCCTCGGGACACCGGTCGGCGCCGCCGCTGCCGTGCTCCGCTGTGCCAGGAGGACGACCAGGACCACGACGCCGGCCACCGGCAGCAGCACCCAGAAGATGTGTCCCCAGCCGAACCCCGCATCGCGCAGCCGGCGCACGGTGACCGCGAGCATCGGCAGAAGCGTGGCCAGACCCCACAGGCCCGAGAGGCTCGAGCCGAGGTAGACGGTGCCCTCAGGGGTGAGCACGTTCAGCGAGTTGAGCGCGGCGGAGACCAGAGCTCCGAAGAGCGCGAACCACCAGAACTCCGGGCGCGCGGCTCGGCCTGAGAAGTCTGCGTACTTACGAAACACGGTCGTGATCGCCGTCGGGAAGGTCATCATGCGATCAACGGTGCCCTCGTCGTCGCCACCGCCCCAGGGCCGAACGTCCCGCCGTGCTGCGCGCGACGTCGACCTTCACGAGAGCGGGTGGCGCCAAGGCGGAAGGGACCAATGGCCCTGTCGGGGCTCCGGTCGGCAGCGGACGATGAATTCAGCGAGAGGGAGTGAGGACGCCGGCGATGGACGCGGAATCGATCACGGAGGGCGAGTGCTGGGATCTGCTCCGATCGGAGCGGATCGGGCGATTCGCCCTCGCCACCGGTCGGGGACCGCAGATCTTCCCCGTCAACTACCTCGTCGAGGATGGCATCCTCTATTTCCGGACCGGCCCGGGGCGCAAGTCGATGGAGGCCTGGGCGCACCCTCGCGCGGCGTTCGAGGTCGACGGGCGCTCGGGCAACCGGTTCTGGAGCGTTGTCCTCGAGGGTGACGTCACAATCCTCGATGCGGCCGACCCGGCCCTCGCACGGCTTCTGGACGAACTCGTCTCGCTGCATCCATCGCCCAAGCACATGGTCATCCGCTTCGCCCCCGAGCTCATCAGCGGGCGCAGGTTCATCGCCCCGCAGCGGACCCGGCTGTGGGCCTGAGGTGGGCGACCCGCTGACCCGGGCGAATCCTGCGGCGGCCGTCGTCGCGGCTCCGGTCCGCCGCCGACGCATCCCGCTGACCTGGTCGCTCGCCGGCGGGACCGCGCTGATCGGTGCCGTCGCGGGTACCTGGCAGCTCACACTCGGACCAGGGGGCGTGCCGTGGATCCTGGGCACGCTGGCGGCCGGAGTCGCGGGATGGCGGCTGATCAGGATGATCTCCGACATCCGCTCGCAACGCTGGGGCATCGATGTCCTCGCCGTGCTCGCCGTCGCCTCCACGATGGTCGTGGGAGAGTGGTGGGCCGCCTGGGTGATCACGCTCATGATGACCGGCGGGGACGCTCTCGAGGACTTCGCGTCGCGTCGTGCCCACCGCGAGATCCAGAGCCTGATGGAACGCGCGCCGCGGCAGGCATTCCGTGTGCTGCCCGACGGCTCGACCGTCGAGGTCCTCGTCGACGAGGTCGCCGTCGGCGATGTCGTCCTGGTCCGGCCGGGCGACCTCGTTCCCGTGGACGGGACACTCCTCGAGGACCGCGCCGCGTTCGATCTGTCCTCGGTCTCGGGCGAGAGCCTTCCGGAGACGCTGACCCGGGGCGCGCAGATCCCGAGCGGCGCGGTGGCGACGACCGTGCCGGCTCGCGTGGCATGCACCGCACCCGCCCGCCTGAGCGAGTACCAGCGCATCGTCGACGCCGTGGGAGCCGCCGCAGGTTCGCGTTCCCGATTCGTCCGGTTGAGCGACCGGATCGCCGTGCCGTTCACCGTGGTCGCGCTGCTGATCGCCGCCGCCGCCTGGCTGATCACTGGAGAGTTCCTGCGGTTCGCCGAGGTCCTCGTCGTCGCGACGCCATGCCCCCTCCTGATCGCCGCTCCGGCGGCGTTCGTCGCCGGGATGGGCCGCACGGCCCGCGCGGGGCTCGTGGCGAAGAACGCGGAGGTGCTGGAGCGGATCGCAGCGGTGCGGACGGCCGCGTTCGACAAGACCGGCACGCTCACCGGCGGGGCCCCGATGGTGGCCGGCGTCGAACCGGCCGACGGCGTCGATGCCGATCGCCTCCTCGCGCTGGCCGCCGCCGCCGAGTCGCTCTCGGCGCATGCGCTGGCGGCCCCGATCGTGGCGGCCGCCGCTGAGCGCGGCCTGCGCCTCCCGGCGCTCTCCGCCGTCGCCGAGGTGCCCGGCGACGGCATGAGGGCCAAGGCCGAGGGCGCTGAGCTCCGGGTGGGGAGCGCCGCCTTCACCGGAGCACCCCTCGCCCAGCCGATCGCCGGCGTGGTCGCGGTCACGGTCAGCCTCGGCGGACGGGGCATGGGTCGGATCCTGCTGCGGGATCCGCTGCGGTCCGACGCCGCTGCCACGATCGCGGGCTTGCACGAGGACGGCATCGAGCAGATCGTCATGCTCACCGGCGATGACGCCGGTACGGCGCGAGCGGTCGCCGCGCTCGTCGGCATCGATCGTTTCGACGCTCGTCTGCGACCCGAGCAGAAGGCGGCCGTGGTGAAGGAGCTGCTGCCTCGCCCGGTGCTCATGGTCGGCGACGGAATCAACGACGTCCTCGTCCTGGCGTCCGCCGACGTCGGCGTGGCGGTGAGTCGATCCGGGCTGGGTGCGGTCGGGGAGTCGGCCGACGCCGTCATCGTCACGGACCGGCTCGGTGCGCTGCTGGATGCGCGGCGCATCGCGCGGCGCACGCGACGCATCGCGCGTCAGAGCGTGTGGTTCGGCGTCCTCGTCAGCGTCGGGCTGATGGCCGTTGCCACGACAGGAGTCCTGCCGCCGATCTTCGGCGCGCTCGCCCAGGAGGCGGTGGACGTTCTGACCATCCTGAACGCTCTCCGGGCGGCCCGGGCTCCCCAATAGCATCGGGAGGATGGTGCGACTGGGTCTTCTGCGGCGGCGACCGCTGTTGCATGTCGCCACCGATCGTGGCTCCGGCCCGGTCGTGGTGCTGCTGCACGGCATCGCATCCTCGTGGGTGACCTTCGAGAACGTCATCCCGCTCCTCGACGGACGGCACCGGGTGCTGGCCCTCGACCTCCTGGGCTTCGGCGGGTCGCCGGCGCCGGATGACGCGGCCTTCACCCTGGACGACCACGCAGCGGCCGTTCACCGGACCCTGCGCCGGATGAGGGTCGGCGCGCCGTTCGTGCTCGTGGGGCACTCGATGGGGGCGCTGATCGCGGCACGCTACGGTGCCGCGTTCCCCCGCGATCTCAGCCGGGTGGTCCTCGTCAGCCCGCCGATCTACCTCGCGCCGTCAGCGATCGGCGACCCGCTGGACCGCGCAGCGATGGAGCTCTACCTGCGCGCGTACGGGTTCCTGCGCGAGAACAAGGAGTTCACGATCCGGGCCGCCGGGCAGCTGGCGCGCCTGTCGCCGATCAAGGATCTCCTCGACGTCTCCGACGACAATTGGCGCGCGTTCGTCCTCTCGTTGCAGAGATCGATCGAGTCGCAGACCACCGTGAGCGACCTGGCCGCGATCCGGGTGCCGATCGAGATCGTGTACGGGACGCTCGACCCGTTCCTCGCCCCGGCCGGCATCCGCATCGCGGAGCGCCTGCGCGGCGTGACGAGTCATCGCGTGGTCGGCGGAGATCACGTGATCCGTCGACGGATGGCCCGTGTCGTCGCCACGGCGGTGGGCTGAACCGCCGGCGGGTCGTCGTGCGCTCCGGCATCGGACGATCGCTCCGACGACGGCCGGGGCTCGAGAGCCCGCTCCGCCTGCTGCTTCAGGTACAGCCATTCGGCGTCAGACACGCGCTTCATGCTGAAGGCTCCGCCCCAGGATGCCGCCCCACTCCCGCGCCCGGTCGACTTCACCGTCGCACAGCTGCCCGTGCTCGTCGACGAGGGCCTCGTACCCGCGCCTGCCGACCTGGGCACCGGCTCGGCGGAGCCTGCGCGCGATGGCCGGCAGGGCGGAGCCGCTGAGCAGCCGCGACATGTCCACTCGCGTCGTGAACGGCGTGATCTTCAGGCCTGACAGCGCGGTCCGATCGATCCATTCGCGAAGTCCCGGAGTCAGCGCGCGGTCCTCGAGCTGCGCTCCGTACATCCGCCCCTCCACCCATGTGGCGGCCTCGGCCCGCGACGCGGGCGTCGGCAGGGAGCGGGCGTGCGTCGGAGCGCCGACGACGATCAGGTCGAACCGGTGCAGCTCGAACGGCGAGACGCGCCGGACGTCGCGGCAGTCCGCCTCGGCGGAGCCGCGAACACCGTCGGAGATCGCCTCCGCCACCTGGCGGGTGGCTCCGAACATCGACTCGTAGGCGATGAGCACGCGGGGCGTGGAAGAACTGTCCATGTGTCGAGCGTGTCCGGCACCCGGCCCCGCCTGAAGGGTCGAAGGTCCCCTCGGACGGCGTGGGACCTTCGACCCTAGGTGGCGCTCGACGGGCACGACACGGTGGGCGTCATGACGAATCACCGTGCGCCGTCGACACCGTCGAGCGGCAAGTTCTTGAAGCTGCCGGCCGCGACGGCTCTCGTCGTCGGGTCGGTCATCGGCACCGGGGTGTTCGGCATCCCGTCCGCGCTGGCGGGCTTCGGCCCGATCAGCCTCATCGCGTTCATCCTGGTGACGATCGGCGCGATCGCGCTTGCGCTCGTGTTCGCGGCGCTGTCGAAGCGCTCCGGCGACGGAGCCGGCGGTCCGTACACCTACGCGCGTGAGGCGTTCGGCGAGTTCGCCGGGTTCCTCAACGCCTGGACGTACTGGGTCACGGCCTGGGCGGGAAACGCCGCCATCGTGGTCGCCCTCGTCGGATACGTCGAGGTGTTCGTGAACACCGACCACAACATCTGGTGGTCGATCGTCATCGCCCTGATCGGGCTCTGGATCCCGGTGGTCATCAACGTGCTCGGGCTGAGGTCGCTCGGAGCGGCCCAGACCATCTTCACGGTGCTCAAGGTCATCCCCCTGGCGTTCATCGCCCTGGTCGGCGTCTTCTTCATCAACCCGGCCAACTTCGGCCCGTTCAACTCCTCGGGCACGAGCGGCTGGGCGGCCCTCGCCGGCGCCGGCGCGATCGCGCTGTTCTCCTACCTCGGCATCGAGACCGCCGCGGTCGCCGCCAAGCGCGTCCAGGACCCGAGCAGGAACATCCCGCGGGCCACGATCGCCGGAACGCTGGTCAGCGCGGTGGTCTATATCCTGGGCACTCTCGCGGTGTTCGGCCTGGTCAGCAACGCCGCGCTGCGCAAGAGCACTGCACCGTTCAGCGACGCCGCGAACGCCATGTTCGGCGGCAGCTGGGCCGGCGAGGTCATCGCCGTGTTCGCGGTCGTGTCGGGGCTCGGCTGCCTGATCGGCTGGACCCTCATCGTCGGCGAGATGCCGAACGCCGCCGCCAAGAACCAGCTGTTCCCCCGCGTGTTCCAGACGGAGCGGCACAACGTCCCGATCGTCGGCGTCGTCGTCTCCACCGTCCTGGCGAGCCTCCTGACGGTGCTCGCGTACACGAGCTTCGAGCAGGTCTTCACCACGGTCGTGCTGCTGACCGTCTTCACCTCGGTGGTGCCGTACATGTTCTCCGCCGGCGCGCAGCTCCTTGACCTGATCCGTGGCAGGGGCGTGCGGGGTGGCCGGTTCGTGCGCGACATGACGATCGCGATCATCGCGCTCGCCTTCACCTTCTGGGCGCTGCTGGGAAGCGGCCAGGAGGCGGTCTTCTACGGCACGGTCTGCGTGCTGCTGGCGGTCCCGCTCTACGCCCTGACGCGTTCGGCCCGACGCCGCGGCAACGACCTGCTGCCGGACTCTGCGCCGCTCGGCGCACCTGCCGACCTCGAGGATGCCCGCATCGCCGGGCCTCTCCCCGACATCGATGACGACGCCGCGAGCGGCGAGAAGAAGCTGGAGCCGATCCGATGACCACCCTGACCCCTACTCCCGAGCTCGACGCGGTCGCCGCTCTCAGCGTCGAATCCGAGATCGGCACCCTGCGCGAGGTGATCCTGCACCGACCCGGCATCGAGTTGAATCGCCTCACGCCGGCCAACCGCGAGGAGCTGCTGTTCGACGACGTGCTCTGGCAGTCGCGTGCGCGCACCGAGCACGACACGTTCGCCGAGGCCCTGCGCTCGCGCGGGGTGGTCGTCCATCTGTTCGGCGACCTGCTGCACGACACCCTGCAGGACGGCCACGCCCGCAGCGAGGCGATCGCCGGGACGTTCACCGAGGACCGATTCGGGGCCCGGCTGGCCGCCGCACTCCGCGATCAGGCCGAGGACGCATCCTCCCCATGGCTGGCCGATGTCATGCTGGGCGGTCTCGCCCGCCGAGACATCGATACGCGCGTCGGTCGCGCTCTCGCCCTGGAGGTCGCCGCGCCCGACGGATTCCTGCTGCCGCCGCTGCCGAACACCCTGTTCCCCCGCGACAGCTCCGCCTGGATCTACGGCGGCGTGCAGGTGAACTCGATGGCCATGCCCGCACGACGTCGCGAGTCGCTGCACGTCGACCTCGTCTACCGGCACCACCCGCTGTTCGCGGGCGCACTCCGCTACGACGACCCGCACCGCGTCGGATCTGCGCCTGCCACCGAGGGCGGCGACATCCTCGTCATCGGCGATCGCACCGTGCTCATCGGCATGGGCGAGCGGTCCACCCCGCCGGCATCGAGCGGCTCGCGTCGCGGCTGTTCGAGACCGGGGAGGCGGACCGGGTGATCGTCGTCGCCATCCCGAAGTCCCACGCGACCATGCACCTCGACACGCTCATGACGATGATCGATCGCGGCACCTTCGCCATGGGCGCCACCCTCGACCCGACCGCGCTGACCGGCTGGAACCTGACCCCCGGCGCGGATGGCGTCGACGTCTCCGAGTTGCAGCCGCTCACGCCGATGATCGCCGATGCGCTTGGCATCCCGTCCCTGACGACCTTCCAGACCGCGGAGGACGATTGGGCCGCCGCCCGGGAGCAGTGGGACGACGCCAACAACTTCCTCGCCGTGTCACCGGGCGTGGTCGTCGGGTACGAGCGCAACGTCGCCACCAACACGGCGCTGCGACGACACGGCATCGAGGTCATCACCATCGCCGGCAGCGAGCTCGGCCGCGGCCGAGGCGGCTCCCGTTGCATGACCTGCCCGATCCGCCGGGACTCGGTGGTGGAGCCGTGAGCGCCGTCATCGAGCGCCGCATCGGCGCCCTCAGCGACTGGAATCTCGTCCCGGCCGCGCGTACGATCCTCGACCTGGCCGCCGAATTGAAGACCGCCCGCCGGGAAGGATCCGAGGTGCAACGGCTGCGGGGTCGCGCCATCGTGCTGCTGTTCGAGAAGCCGTCGACGCGCACGCGCAATGCCTTCGAACTCGCCGCCGTCCAGCAGGGCGCGCACGTCACGTACATCGACGGCGGTCAGACCCACCTCGGCGAGACGGAGAGCGTTGCCGACACCGGCGCCGTGCTCGGACGGCTCTACGACGGGATCGCCTACCGCGGCGCGCCCCAGGCGACGGTCGAGCAGCTGGCGGTGTCCTCGGGTATCCCGGTCTGGAACGCGCTGACCGACGACTGGCACCCGACCCAGGCTCTCGCGGACTTCTTCACGCTCGAGGAGACCTGCGGACGGCCCGCATCCGAGTTGACGATCGCGTTCGTCGGCGACGGCCGCGACAACGTCGTGCACAGCATGCTCGTCACGGGCGCCGCGCTCGGGTCGCACGTGCGCGTCGGCTGCCCCGCCGAGCTGGCGCCGGACCCGGTCGTCGTCGAGCACGCTGCGTCGCTCGCGCACCGCACCGGTGGGACCATCGAGGTGCTGCACGACCCTCACGCCGCCGTCCGAGGAGCCGACGCCGTGTACACGGATGTCTGGGTCAGCATGGGCGAAGCGGATGGCCTCTGGGAGACCCGGGCCCGCACGCTCGCGCCCTACCGCGTGACGCCGGCACTCATGGCAGCGACCGGCAAGCTGGACGCGCGGTTCATGCACTGTCTCCCGGCGGTCCACGACGACACCACGACCGTCGGGGCGCGCATGCGCCGCGTGACGGGCCTGGTCGGCGCGGAGGTCGACGACGAGGTGTTCCGGTCGGAGCATTCCGTCGTGTTCCAGCAGGCCGAGAACCGCATGCACACCATCAAGGCGCTCATGGTCCACGACCTCGCCGGTGACGAGGGGCCGGCACGGTGAGGATCGTCATCGCACTCGGCGGCAACGCTCTGCTCAAGCACGGCCAACGGCCGGAGGCCGAGCCTCAGCGGGTGCGGGTGCTCGAGGCAGCGCGCGTGATCGCGGGCGCGACCCATGGGCATGACCTCGTCATCGTGCACGGCAACGGGCCGCAGGTCGGCATGCTGTCGCTCGAATCCCGGGCCGACCCGGCGCTGCGCAGACCGTATCCGCTCGCCGACCTCACCGCGGAGACGCAGGGGCTCATCGGCCACTGGATCGCGGCCGGGTTCCGCGCCGCCGAGCCGGCCCGTACCGCGGTCGCGATCGTGTCGCACACCGTCGTGGATGCGACGGATCCGGCGCTCGCACATCCCACGAAACCCATCGGCCCCGTCGTCACCGCGGCGGAGGCCGACGCGGCCCATCGCCGTTGGGGGTGGCAGTTCCGGCCGCACGACGACGGGATGCGTCGCGTCGTCGGCTCGCCCGAGCCGCGAGCGGTGATCGAGCTACCTGCGGCCGAGCTGCTGCTGCGCGCCGGCGCGGTCGTGGTGATCGGTGGCGGCGGCGGCATTCCCGTCACCACCGACGGCCGGGAGGTGGACGCGGTCATCGACAAGGATCTCGTCGCCGCGCAGGTCGCGAGCGCACTTCGCGCCGACCGGCTCGTCATCCTCACCGACGTGCCCGCCGTCGTCGACGGCTACGGGACCCCCATGCTCGGCCGCTCGCCGGCCCGCACTCCAGCGCCGAACTGGCCGAGATGTCGTTCGAGGCCGGCTCGATGGGTCCCAAGGTGCTCGCAGCGCGGCGATTCGTGGACCAGACCGCGGGAGTCGCATCCATCGGTGCTCTGGGCGACGTCGAGGCGATCATGGCGGGCGAGGCGGGAACCCACGTCCTCCCGAGCCTCGGGCCCGCGACCATCGAGGAGAGCCGGGCCAAGCAGTTGGCGGAGGCGTGACGGGAGAACGTCCGGCGATCGGGCGTTGGATCGTCGCGGTCACCGTCGGCGAGGCCGTCGGCTTCGCCGTCGCTGCCGCGATCGCGGTGGTGGTCACGGTGTCCGGCATGAATCCGGCCCTCGGCCTTCTCCTGATCGTGAGCGGTGGCGCGGTGGAAGGCGCTCTGCTGGGGATCGGCCAGGTGGTCGGCCTGGGGCGATTCGCACCGGCGCGCCGACGGTGGATCGGAGCCACCTCGGCCGGTGCGGCCGCGGCGTGGGGAATCGGCCTCATGCCCAGCACGATCGGTCTGAACGATCTGACGCCGGCAGTGATCCCGCTCGTCGCTCTCGGCGCGGTCCTGCTTCTGTCGATGATCCCGGTGGCGCAGTGGCTCGCGATCCGTCACCGGCCGCGGAGCCTTCGATGGGTGCCCGCGTCGATGGGTTCCTGGGCGGTCGCGGCCGCCTGGACGGCCGCACCCTCGCCGTTTATCGACGAGGGCAGTCCGCTTGCGCTCGTCGCCGGGCTCTACGTCGTCGCCGGATTGCTGATGGCGCTCACGATCGCGTCGCTGACCGCTCCGTTGGCCCGCAGCGTGTTCACGGCGGGCCCACGGAACTAGGCCGACACGGCGTCCCGTTGGGGCTCGACGCTCCCCGAGGTGGGTGCCGCCGGCGGCACGATGCACAACGGTGCCGATGCGACCGGAAGAACGGCTCGAGCGGTGGACCCCAGGACGACACCCGTGACCGGGCCCCACCGGTGGCTGCCCAGGACCAGAAGCTGGCCCCGGATGGCATGCTCCGCCAGCACCGCGCTGGGCAGGCGCTGCTCCAGGAGACCGCGGAGCCTGACGCGCGGGAAGGCGGCACGGATCCGCTCCAACGATCGGGACAGGATGTCGCGGTGCAGCACCCGCTCATCGCCCTCGTTCATCGCGATCCGGGAGTCATGCATGTCGGGGACGGTGACGGTCCACGCGTGAACCGCTTCCAGCTCCACGCCGGCGTCCTGCGCCTCCCGGGCGGCGAACAGCATCGCGCGGTCGCAGGTGTGGTCACCGGAGATGCCCACGACGACGGTCCGCCGCATGGACGGCGTCCAATCCTCGGGCACGATCACCGTCGCGCACTTCGAGCGAGCCGCGACCTGCAGCGGCAGCGAGACGCCGAGCCTCCACGCGGCCGGCCGCCCGCGACGCGACCCGAGGACCAGCAGATCCGCCTCGGTCGACGCCTCGAGCAGCGCCGCCGGGATCGCGACCGTGACGAGTGACTCGTCGACGACGGTCGTAGGCGAGCGTCGACGAAGCTGGGCGGCCGCGTCCCGCAGTATGGCCTCCTCATCGTCTGGTTCGGCGAGAACGAGGTCGAATGCACGGACCAACTGCACGTGAGTCGGCTTCGACAGGGATCGGCGGATCACCCATTCCAGTGCCATCCGACCGCTGCCCGGATCCACGCCCAGGACGATTCGTTCCATCTCATGCTCCTTCGAGTGCTGTGCTCCTCCCACCCTCACCCCGCGCCCCGTCCGGGGTGAGGGCCGAAGGTCCCGTGGGACCTTCGGCCCTACGCGGCCCCGCGGTGCCACGGTTGCATCGACGGCATGGACAGTTCACATTTCGCCGGCAAGACCGTCATCGTCACCGGCGCGGGATCGGGTATCGGCCGAGCGACCGCGGAGCGCATCGTCGCCGAGGGCGGGCGCGTCGTCGCATCCGACGTCGTCGAGAGCCGTCTCGCCGCACTCGTCGACGAACTCGAGGGCGACGTGGTCACAGTGCTCGGCGACATCTCCGATGAGGCCGCGGTGGTCCGCGTGATCGAGGCGGCTGGTGAGCAGATCGATGGGCTGGCGAACGTCGCCGGCATCATGGACGGTTTCCTGCCCACCGCGGAACTCGACGACGAGACCTGGAACCACGTTCTGGCGGTCAACCTGACGGCTATGATGCGGCTGACCCGAGCCGTCCTGCCGAAGATGATCGCCGCGGGCAAGGGATCGATCGTCAACGTGTCGTCGGAGGCGGGGCTCCGGGCGTCCGCCGCCGGCACCGCCTACACGACCTCGAAGCACGCGGTGAACGGCTTCACCCTGAGCACCGCGTTCTTCTACACCCCGAAGGGGATCCGCTGCAATGCGGTCGCCCCCGGCGCGGTCGCCACGAACATCGAGGCGCCGTTCAAGTCGGAGTGGGCGCAGCAGCGCCTCGGGCCGCTGATGCAGACCAACGTGCCCGGCGTCGCCGAAGCCGCGCAGCTGGCCGCGGCCATCACCTGGCTGCTCAGTGACGACTCGGCGAACGTCTCCGGCGCGATCCTGCCCGATGACGGCGGGTGGGCGGCGTACTGATGACCCCTCTGCACCGACCGCTCACCAACTGGCACGACCAGGCCACGGGCCGGCTCTCGCGCGGAGAGCGCGCGGCGGACCGCCTGCGCAACGGGATGGGCAGCTGGTGGTTCGTCGGGATCTTCGTGCTCGTGATGGTGGCGTGGGCGCTCGCGAACGTGTTCGCGATTCGGTGGGACCCCTACCCGTTCATCCTTCTCAATCTCTTCCTCAGCATGCTCGCCGGTCTGCAGGGTGCGATCCTGCTGATCGCGGCGAAGCGGCAGGACGCGATCGCCGCGGCGCTCGCCCGGCACGATTATGAGACGAATCTCGCGGCCAAGCAGGAGATCGAGGAGCTGATGGAGCTCAACCGCCGCCAACTCGAACTCCTCCGAGAGCTGCACGCCGCCGGCGAAGCATCCGTGAGGGCGGTTGCCGGCTGACCACGACAGAACACCGTGCCGCAACTAGGCTCTGGGACGTGGCCTCGGTGGAGGAGATCAGCTTCCCCGATGCCCCGCGGTCCGAGCTCGAGCAGACCATCGAAGAACTCGTTGAGCGCGCGCAACGCGTGCTAGCGACGCAGGGCCGTCTGCGCAGCCTGTTGCGCGCCAATCGGGTCGTCATCGAGCAGCTGGACATCGAAGAGGTCCTGAAACACATCGTCGAAGCCGCCATCGACCTCGTCGATGCCCGCTACGGCGCTCTCGGTGTGATCGGGCCGGACGGCTTCCTCGAGCGCTTCATCCACGTCGGGATGTCGGGTGAGCTGGCGGCCAAGGTCGGAGACTTGCCGCACGGCGTCGGGATCCTCGGTGCCGTGATTCACGACGCGGCGCCGATCCGGTTGGAGCACCTGCACGACGACCCGCGGTCCAGCGGGTTCCCGGCCCACCACCCGCCGATGGACGCCTTCCTCGGCGTGCCGATCCGCGTCCGCGACGACGTGTTCGGCAACCTGTACCTTACCGACCCAGCCGCCGGACGCTTCACGCCGGAGGACGAGGAACTCGTCAGCGTTCTCGCCGCCACCGCCGGCATCGCCATCGAGAACGCGCGCCTGTTCGATGAGGTCAAGGTGCGCGAGAGGTGGGCGAACGCCCGGGCAGAGGTCACCGCCGCGATGCTGTCCGACGATGTCGACGCCCTCGACGTGATCGTCCGGCGGGTCGCCGACGTCATGGACGCGGCTCTCGCCTGTGTCGTGACACCGGAGGCGGACGGTTCGCTCGTCGTCTCCGCCGTTGAAGGAGCCCTGGCGGACGGCGTCCGCGGGCGTCATTTCGCCGCGGAGGGGTCGCTGGCCGGCCAGGTGATCGCCTCCGGGACGATGCTCACCACGAGCGGACAGCCGGCCGGCGCTCAGTTCGAATCACAACCCGAGGTCGGTCCCACGCTCGTCGTGCCGCTCAGCGCGAGCGGCACAGTGCTCGGGGCCCTGGCCGTCTCGAGAGCCCCGGAGAGGACCGGATCCCGGACGTCGACATCAACCGAGCGACCGAATTCGCCCGCCAGGCAAGCGTTGCGCTGCAACTCGTGCAAGCGCGCCTGGACCGGCAACAGCTGGAGCGCGTCGAGGACCGCTCGCGCATCGCCCGCGATCTGCACGACCACGTCATCCAGCGACTGTTCGGCGCCGGACTGACCCTGCAGGCCGAAGCGACCCGCACGAGCGAGGGATCGCGCGGGGTGATCCTCGAGCAGGTGAACGCGATCGATGCCGCCATCGCGGAGATCCGCACCGTCATCTTCGCCCTCTCGTCGCCCCCGGCGGGAAGCTCCGCCCTGCGCCATCGAGTTCTCGACGCTGTCAGCGAGGCGGGGGCGGGTCTGCCCACGCCACCACGGCTCACCTTCGACGGCGCGGTGGATCTCATCGTGCCCGCCGAGATGGTCGAGGATGTCGTCGCCGTCGTCCGCGAGTCCGTCACGAACGTCGCCCGCCACGCGCGGGCGTCCCACACCGATGTCGGCGTCCAGGTCGACGACGATCACGTCACGATCCGCATCGATGACGACGGAATCGGGTATGCGCCGGGGGACGCGCGAGTGGAACGGCGAACGTCGCTGCCCGCGCTGACCGACTCGGCGGCACCTATTCGATCCGGTCCCGGGACACCGGCGGCACCGCGGTGCTGTGGCGGGTGCCACTCCGAACGGAGCAGCCGTGATCCGAGTGTTCCTGGTCGACGACCACGAGATCGTGCGGCGCGGTATCGCCGAGCTCATCAATGCAGAACCTGACCTCGAGGTCGTCGGCGAGTCCTCCAGCGTCGCCCGTGCCCTCGGCCGCATCGCGGCGACGCAACCCGACGTCGCCGTGCTCGACGTGCGGCTGGCTGACGGCTCCGGCGTGGATCTGTGCCGAGATGTGCGCTCCGCACTGCCGGACACGCGGTGCATCATGCTGACCGCGTACGACGACGACGCCGCTGCGCGCGCGGCGGTCCTGGCCGGAGCCAGCGGCTACGTTCTCAAGGACATCCGCGGGCAGAACCTCGTCGCCGGCATCCGCACCGTCGCCGGCGGGGGTCGCTGCTGCGGCCCGGTCTTGCCGACCGCGTCGTGGAAGCGGCATCCGAAGGCTCGGCGACGTCCGACGACGATCCCCTGTCGCTGCGGGAGCGGCAGGTGCTCAAGCTGATCGCGGAAGGACTCACCAATCGGCAGATCGGCGAACGGCTCGACCTGGCGGAGAAGACGGTCAAGAACTACGTCTCCGGCCTCCTCGCCAAGCTCGGCCTCGAACGACGCACGCAGGCCGCGGTGTATGGGGCGGCACGCCAGCGAGGGGACCTTCGGCCCTAGGACGGCGCGGGGCGGTCGCTGGATGCTCATTCCATGACGATCCGAGACGACCAGCTGCTCCGCTCACGTCTGCGCGACGCGTTCGACGCCGATCCCGCCCTCGACGCCTTCCAGCTCGCCGTGGACGTGCACGACGGGATCGCGCGACTGCATGGTGTGGTCGGCAGCTACGCCGAAAAGCTGGAGGCCTTCTCCATCGCGCGCCGGATGGCTGACGTGCGCGACGTGGTCAACGACCTCCACGTCCGTCCCTACGGCGCCGACTGGCGGGTCACGGACCGGCAGATCACGGACCACGTCCGCGAGCGGATCGGACTCGCCCTCGTCGAGACCGGCGAGGTCAACTTCTCGGTCGACCATCACGTCGTCACGCTCAGCGGCCTGGTTCCCACCGTCGAGGAACGCGCGCTCGTCCGGCACGTCGTCGAGACGGTGCCCGGCGTCGACTTCGTCGACAACGACATCGAGGTCGGCAGCCGATGAACGACCCCATCATCCGCGACCTCACACCCGAGGAGTGCTGGACCGAGTTGCGCCACAATCAGCTCGGCCGCCTCGCCGTCGCCGTCGCCGGCGAGGTCGACATCTTTCCCGTCAACTACGTCGCCCACGATCGTGCGCTGTACTTCCGAACCGCTCCGGGAACGAAGTTGCTCGAACTCACTGTGAACCAGCGCGTGGCGTTCGAGATCGACACCTGGACCTACGACCAGGCGCGCTCGGTCGTCGTGAAAGGAATCGCCGAGCGACTCGAACACCAGTCCGACATCGATGCCGCCGACCGACTGCCCCTCCTGCCGTGGATCCCGACGCTCAAGTACCGCTGGGTCCGGATCGCTCCGACGTTCGTCCGCGGCCTGTTCTTCGACCGCGCCGCGGAGCCCGAGAGGTACTGACGGTGCCATGACGAAAACCCCGGAATTCCGGGGTTTTGAGTGTGGGCGATACTGGGATCGAACCAGAATCTAGGCGCACTCGTCATCGCGCGCGGCGACCGGCAAACACTGGCGTCTCGTCCGGAAACACGGGCAGCAGCGCTAGGTCCACGGCCCAGTATCTTGCCCTAGGATGGGCACGGATGGACAGGTTTAGGTCCACATAGGTCCACGACGAGAGCTGAGCATGCCGACTCGACCGAAAGCCACCACGACGGACGCCCTCGGCAGGACGGTCCCGACCACCCGGAAGTCGTGGGGCTCGGTGATGCTCCTGCCCTCGGGCAACTACCGCGCCAGGTACGTCGGGCCGGACGGCTTGAAGCACTCCGCGCCCTCGACGTTCACGACCAAGATCGACGCCGACGCGTGGCTCGCGAGCCAGCGGGTAGCGATCGACCGGGGCGAGTGGACTCCTGCCACGACGACGGCCTCTCACGCGGCCCAGGCCGACCGCTCGCAGACGTTCCTCGACTACGCGACCAAGTGGATCAGCACCCGCACGAACGCCTCAGGCGAGCCCCTGCGGCACCGCACCCGCGACGAATACGTGCGCCTACTGGCGACCGTGCTGCAACCCCTGGCAGACATCCCTCTCGCGAGCATGAAAGCCAGCACCGTGCGCGACTGGTATTCCGAGCTGATCGCCTCCGGGCGAAAGACCACGGCGTCGCGCGCCTACGGGTTCGCCCGATCGGTCATGGCGACCGCCGTGCGCGACGGGCTGGTCGCGAACAACCCGGTCGAGGTCCGCGGCGCCCAGAACGCGACGACGGGCCGCGAGACGGTCCCGCCGACCGACGCCGAGCTGGCGATCATCGAGGCGAACATGCCGCCCCAGCTCCGTGCCGCTCTGCTGATCGCCGCCTGGGGCGGGCTGCGGTTCGGGGAGCTGACCGAGCTGCGCCGTCGCGATCTGATCCACGACGACGACCTGATCCGTATTCGGATCACGCGAGCAGTCACCCGCACGACTTCCGACGGGTTCGTGGTCGGCAAGCCCAAGAGCCGCGCGGGCATCCGCGACGTGGCGCTGCCGCCGTCGATCACCAGCGATGTGCTCGATCACCTCCGCGACTACGCCGAGCCGGGCGAGGACGGCCTGCTGTTCCCCTCGAAGAATGGCGGGCACATGGGCGAGCCGGAGCTGAACCGATCCGGGTGGTACGCCGCCCGCGCCGCTGCGGGCCGGGACGATCTGCCGTGGCACGGGCTCCGGCACTACGGCCTGACGAAGTACGCGATCGCCGGGGCGACCACCCGGGAGCTGCAGGACCGAGGGGGCACGCGACCGCGACCACCGCGCTCCGCTATCAGCACGCCGCCGCCGACCGGGCTGCCGAGCTGGCCCGGCGCATGACGAGCGGCTAAGGCATGTGCGCGGCAAGGACCGCTGGCGCTTGGTCCTTGCAGTAGTAGACCGCGGAGCCGACGACCATGATCGAGGGTCGCGGGTATCCCAGCTTCTGGGCCTCCGCCGAGGCATCCGCCGGGGTCATGCCGCCCGCGAGATCCTTGCAGATCGTGTGAGCGTCAGCGACCACCTGATCCGACGCGATGGAGCCGAGGGCGTGCTGCTGCGATAGGTACTCCAAGAGCCTGGCCTCCGGCAAGACCGACGCTGCGGCGGAGTTGAGCGCGTCAATATCGACGGTCGGCGTGCTGGTCGGGTGCGTCGTCGCGCTACAGCCCGCCAGCAGGAGCAGCGGCACGAGGCCCACAAGAATGAGCGGGCGCGTCATGTGCTCGGGACCTCGTTGGAGGTGACCGTGACGGCCTGAAACGTGGTCGTGATGCCGCCGCCCGGGAGGGACCGCTGAACCGTTCGAGCCTTGATCGTCACCAACTGATTCAGGTGGAACGCCTCGCGCACCGCCTTCGTCAGCTTCGATGCGTCGATCCTCACGATCGTCTCGTCGTCCGATCCGACCGCGAGCTGCCAGGCGGTCTTTTCGCTGAGGGTGATGAGTCGGCCCGTCACCTCTTGCGTATCGACCTCCAACTCTCGCGACACGACGAGGTGGCGGACGAGTCTGGCGTCGTGCTGAGTAAACGTCGCGCGTCGGGTCGCGGTGTTCGGCTCGCGCCATTCGAGGTCCACGTCGAAGTCGGCGGACTCGATTGCCTTGGCGAACTTGCGAACCGCCGTCGCGAGGCGGGGGCCGCCCTCGCGCACCCGCTCGATGAACGCCTGCGCCTTGGCGGTTTCCAGCTCGTCGGGCAGGAGTGCTTCTAGGTCGCTCGCCGGTTGCTCGGTCGTGGGGGCGACCACCTCCGCGCCGAGCTGTTCGAACACCGCGGCTGCGCTTTCTTCGTCCGATTCGAATCCGACGATCCTGAGATTTGTCGTAATCGCGATGCCGTCCAGGGGCTCGACCGCGGCACGCTCCGCCGCGCGCTCGACGGCGCGCTGCTCGGGCTGGGCATCGGCATCCGGGCCGATCGAGTGCGCCGCGCCGACGAGCCGCAGGGCGTCCTCGAAACACTCATCGAGGAACTGCCGCTGAGCCTGGTCGAAGATCGCGACGTTTCCTTCCGTCAGCAGCTCCGTTTCCGGCAGCGATTCCGGGAGGAGGTCAAACACGAGACTCCCACCCGCGGGCGCCGCGGCGATCTTCAACGCGGTCAGCGTGACCAGCTCACCCGGCAGGGGTCCCTGTGTGCTGCGGATGCCGCGACGGGCTGCACCCACCGCGGTCACGAGCCGCTGGAGCTGAGCGAGCACGTCGGCGGTCGAGCCGAGCCGGGCTGAGTGATTCGTGACGTTCACCCCGAACAGCCGGAGCGAGCCGGAGCTGCGGAGCGTCCGCGCGCCAGCGCCGCCGCCGAACAGCGCCTCGAGGCTGATGCGATTGAGGTCGCGCGGCGTCTCCCACTCGGGCGCGGACGCTGCGGCCAGAGCTGCCTCGATTTCTTCAGGCGAAGCCATCGAGGATCACCTCCAAGTAACCGCGTCGCGGAGTGCATCGGCTCGCGTAAGCGGCGCCGTCTTAGAGACCATTCTGCGCCGCTGCCACCAGTCGTCCCAATGACCGCGATCCTCGTAGTAGCTCTTGTCCAGGCCGTTTCGGCGTGCCGGGTCGACCACCTGCCGCCACGCGCACAGGTAGGTGTCCACCTGCAAGCCGGTCGCCGCCCTGACCAGCTTGCCGCCCGCGAACTGCCCCAGCACGCGATTCTTGGTCGGGTCGACCTTCGCCAGCGCGAGGGTCGCGTCGTCCACGATGTAGAGGCTGTCCACGTCGTCGGGGTCGAGCTTGGTCGTGGTGAAGCTGCCGCCGATCCACGCCGCCGACACGGGCACGACGGAACGCAGGAACGCGGTCGCGTTGAGCCAGTCGCTCCAGATTTTCGCCCGAGTGGTCGACGCAGCGAACTGCGGATCGGTCACGAACCGGGACTCGATCTCAGCCAGCGTCGTCGGATGCCGCCCGAGGTCGAGCACGTCCTGACCGGCCGGTATCACCGGGATCACTAGCGCCTCCGTCGGGTCTAGGAGCAGTCGCCCGAGTCTATGAACTGAGGGACCCCTGCGCGAGCCCTGAACCGGGGGACGCGCGAGGACTGGAGTGGACACGCTACCCGTGTCGCGATCCGCGACCGCTGCGCGAGCGGGCGACGGGAACATCGGGGGAGAGCGTCGGTCGCCAGCCGTCCCGGAAGTACCGTTGCTGATACGGCGGCCAACTCGACACGGGCTCGGTCGTCACGTCGCGCCCAGCCCGCCAGACCCGCTGCCACGGCCTCGGCAGCTCCGGGTCCATGCTCGCGAAATACTCCACAGTGTTGCCGCCGTCTCGATCGAGCGTCCGGCCACGCTGGTGAAATGAGAGAGCCCCGGACGGCTCAGGTTCGTGAGCGCTCCGGGGACTGCTCCCAAAGTACCGAGGGCCGCCGACAACCTGGGCAGCGGCGCGCCGATGCAGGTCCGCACCGATAGATTCGTGCCATGCCAAGACCGGCCTGGAACGAGATCACCGCACGGGCCGCAAAGTTCGCGGCCGATTGGGCCGGGGAGTCCTACGAGAAGGGCGAGGCGCAGTCCTTCTGGACCGAGTTCCTCGCCCTCTTCGACATCGACAGGCGCAGGGCAGGCGGGTACTTCGAATACGCCGTGAAGCTCGCTGGCAAGAAGTACGGCTTCATCGACATGTTCCTGCCGGGGAAGCTAATCGTTGAGCAGAAGAGCGCCGGGCGCGATCTGGGCGCTGCACAAGGCCAGGCTCTGGGGTACCTCGATGGCATCCCGGACCACGACCTCCCTCTGAGGATCGTTGCGTGCGACTTCCAGACCTTCCAGCTCTACGACACCGAGACCAGAGCGGTCAGCACCTTCACGCTCGCCGAACTCCCGAAGCACGTCCGAGAGTTCGGGTTTTTGGTCGACGAACAAGCCCTCCGTGTCGAGGAACAGAGCCCGGTCAACCGCGAGGCCGCCGAACGCATGGCCAAGCTGCACAACCTTCTATATGACTCCGGCTACGTCGGGCACAACCTCGAACTCTTCCTTGTCCGACTGGTCTTCTGCCACTTCGCCGATGACGCCCGGATCTTCGAGCCGAGCGCATTTGAGAAGTTCATCCGCAATCGGACCTCGCTAGACGGGACCGACCTTGGGCCTCGGCTTGGAAAGCTGTTCGAGGTACTCAACACTCCAATCGACAAGCGCTCGACGATGCTCGACGAAGACCTTGCGGCATTCCCTTACATCAACGGCGGCCTCTTCTCCGAGGTGACGGGGATGCCCGACTTCGACCAGACGATGCGGATGATGCTGATTCAGACGTGCGCGCCCGACTGGTCGCAGGTCTCTCCCGCGATCTTCGGCTCAATGTTTCAGGGCGTGATGAACGAGGAGGCGCGGCACGACGTTGGAGCGCACTACACCTCCGAGGAAAACATCCTGCGGGTCATCAAGCCGCTGTTCCTCGACGCACTCTATGAGGAGTTCGAGTCGGTCAAGGAGTCGAAGCCGAAGCTCTCGGCGTTCCACGACAAGTTGGCGGGCCTCGGCTTCATTGACCCCGCCTGTGGCTGCGGCAACTTCTTGGTGATCACCTACCGCGAGCTTCGTCGGCTGGAACATCGGGTGCTCTCCGCGCAGATGGGCACTTACGTCACGCTCACGGATGTTGGCGATCTGCTGAAGGTTCGCGTCGAACAGATGAGTGGCATCGAGATTCTGGAGTTCCCCGCTCTCATCGCGCAGACCGCGCTGTGGCTGACTGACCATCAGATGAACTTGGAAGCGTCCGCCCGTTTTGGGACCCACTACGCCCGCATCCCTCTTACCGAGGGCGGTCACATCGTCTGCACGAACGCGCTGACAGTCGACTGGGAGGACGTGCGACCGGCAGACAAGACCGACTACATCCTCAGCAACCCGCCCTTCCTCGGCTCCCGGGTTATGGACAAGGTCCAGAAGGCCGAGCTTCGTGCGGTCGCCGGTGCGGTCAAAGACGCTGGATTCCTCGACTACGTCGCGGCGTGGTACATCCGGGCCGACGAGGTGATGGCCAAGAACCCTTCGATCCAATGCGCGCTCGTCTCGACGAGTTCGATCAGCCAGGGTGAGCAGCCCGGGATCCTCTGGCCGCGCCTCCTTGGCCGCGGTGAGCACATCAACTTCGCGCACCGCAGCTTCATTTGGACGAATGACGCGCGAGGGGTCGCCAAGGTGCATTGCGTGATCGTCGGATTCGGACGCACCGAACGAAAGGTGAAGCAACTCTTCACCTACCAGGACGGCAAGGGTGAACCGGTTCTCGACCTCGTGCCGTCGATCAGTCCATACCTTGTGCCGGGCGGCGAGTTCGTCGTCACCAATCGGCAGGAGCAAATCAGCGGTGAACTCAAGATGGTCTTTGGGAACATGGCCGCCGACGGCGGCCACCTTCTGCTCACCCGGGAAGAGCGCGACGCGCTGATTGCCGAGTACCCGCAGACGGCAGCCTGGATTCGCACCTTCCAGGGAGCCGATGAGTTCATCAACCGTCGCCCTCGCTACTGCCTGTGGCTCGACGGGGTGAGTTCCGGCCAAATCAAGGCCGTGCCACCCGTGTACGAACGAGTCCGGGAGGTTCGGGAAGTTCGCGAGAAGTCGTCTCGACCGCAGCTTGCCAACATCCCGCACCTCTTCGCCCAGCGGACTCAGGACCCAGACCAGCCCTTCCTCCTGATCCCGGCTCATTCCTCTTCGCGGCGCCTGTACGTTCCTCTCGGCTTCTTCGAGGCCGGGACCGTGACCTCGAACTCTTCACTGGCGATCCCGAACGCCTCTCTTTACCACTTCGGAATCCTCACCAGCACCATGCACATGGACTGGATGCGCGCCGTCTGCGGTCGGCTCAAGAGCGACTACCGGTACTCCAAAGATGTCGTCTACAACAACTTCGTTTTCCCGAACCCGACCGACCAGCAGCGGGCGACGCTTGAGCACTTGGCGCAGGTCATCCTCGACGTTCGCGATCGATACGCGTCCGACAGTCTCGCCGATCTCTACGACGACGTTGTTATGCCCGCTGATCTCCGTAGCGCTCACAACGTTCTGGATGCCTACGTTGACGGGATGTATAACCCTCCCGCTCCCGGCTTCTCGAATGCCTCGGATCGGGTGCAATACCTGCTCGACCTGAACCGGCAGACCGAGCAACATCGGGCCAGGACCTAACGCCTGTTCGGGTCGTTCGCCGTCCCCTCGACTGGCAGACCGATGCCGTGCGCGCGCTGGGCGGGCGTCTGGCCGCGCTGCGCCTGCGCGATAGCCGCCAGGGTGCCCCGGGAGCCCCCGAGGGCGTAGGCCGGGGACAGCAGGCGCTGACCGACTGGCCCGACCCCGCTGGCCCGCGCCCGAGCAGCAATGCTGACCCTCGACGGGTCCGACACTCCCCCGCCGCTGAGGTCGGGCTGCTCGGTCAGGTCGGCCACGACCATGCCTACCGCCGTCAGCACGTCGTCGTGTGTGCCCGCCGGGTTGCTCATCTTCACGAGGCCCGGTCCGGTCTCGATCATTCGGACGGTCTGCGCCTCGGATCGCAGCTCGTCGTCATCGGGCAGCTCGACCGCTCGGTCTCTGAGCGCCACGAATAGCCCGCGGGCGAGCTTGCTGGCCCCCGCCGCCGAGAAGACGAACTCGCGGACGCGGACGCCCTCCCGGGTTAGGTTGCCGACCATCTGCTCGGCCTGCATCCGGTCGAAGCGCAGACGGGCGACGCCGTACTCGCGACACAGCCTGAGCACGGCGGCCTCGACCTCGGTGAGATCCACGCGACCACCGAGAACCTTGCCCGGCTTGTGGGCGCCGACCGTGCGCGCCAGCCGCGCCTCGATGCGCCCGCGTCGGAGGTGCTGCCACGGCAGCGCGTTCGGCTCGGCGCCGCGGAGCGCGACCCACGCCTGGCCCAACGGCTCGACGTAGGTGCGACCATTGAGGGACCATCCGAGGTGCGCCAGGATAGCTCGCTCGACGGCGGGGTGCCCCACCGCACCGACCTCCGCGACGACCCGGCGATCGGTCGGGCACACGTAACCAAAAACGGGCTCGGGTCGCGGCTGCCCTCCCAGCTCACCCGGGACCACGCGCACCGGAGAGCCCCACGCCTTCACCGCGTCGCTGGGCTTGACGCGCAGCGTGCCGACGCCGCACAAGAGGCACGCCCGCGGCGCGCCGTCCAGCTCGGGGGCGCGCAGGGCGTCTCGGTCTCCATCGAGTACCGCCAGAACACCTGGAACGCATCGGCGGTATCCCGAGCGAGATCGGCAGGCACCGCGCCCCAGCGCGTCGCACTGGCGGTGCGCGGGTCGCCCCCGGTTCCGAGGTGCAGGCTCCACGAGCAGCTCGCGCCGCACGGCGCCATGGCCTCGACCAGTGATCGCACGTCGCTCGGTGAACGGGTGAACCGAGCGGTGTCGTCGCCCTCGATGCCGAGCACGTCGAGACCGGCCAGCGCAGCGTCAACGCGCTCGACCTCGATCTCGCCCGTGCCAGGAATCGAGCCGAGCCCGTGCACGAGCACGAGAGCCCGGGCGCGGTCGCGGCGTGCGTCGCACTTCTCGCAGCGGGTCAACGCGACCTCCATCGCGACCCGAGCGCCGCCGCCCATCGCGTCGAACGCGGGCGACACCCGCGGCCATACGGGCAGCGCCTCCGTCCTGGCCGGGTGGGGGTGCTCGACCCGGTTTCCGCACGAGCGGCAGGCGAGCGCGTCGGCGCCCAGCTCGGCGGCGGACCCGTCGCGCGGAAGTCGGATACGGGGCGCCTTGTTGCGCCGGTCGAGAGTGGTCGTCACGAGCTGGTGTCCTTGCGATTGGTCGGCATGGGCGACTCGCCCAGGCCGGGGTAGCTGTCGAGGCCCGGGAACCGAGCCGTGTCGCTGAGGTCAGGCAGGTCGCCGGAGGCGGTCGTGAGCAGGGGCGCCTCGGAAGCGGGCTCGCACCCGCAGTCGTTAGGGTCCGGCTCCCCCGCGTCGTCCTCCGGGTCCGGCTCCGAGCCGGGGCGCGGCGGCCCGACGAGCGCGATCCGCGCGCGGTCGAACGCAGGAATCTGAACGAGCGTGATGCCTCGGACGCGGGCGTCGCTGGTCACAGCCAGGTCTCCCCCGTCCTCACCCCTGGCGAGCGCCGTCGTCGGGTCGTCCAGGTCGACGGACACCCCGCCGGCGACGCCCGCGGCGATCTGACGGGCGACCTCGCGGCCCTCGGCACTACCGAGGTCGAGCGTCCCCGTCGCCCAGATCACCCCGCCCGGACGGCGGCTCAGGGTCTCGACGCGCCCGACCGCCAGCGCCCCGTCGTGGCCACCGTTGTCGATCGGCGCCCACCGCAAAGTCGGGTAGCCGCCCTGACGAAGCGCCCCCGTCGCGATGCGGCGCCCGTCCCCGGTCGACTCGTCCTCGAACGCGACTGGACCGGCCCAGTCCTGCACGAGCGCGCTCGGGAGCGACATGGACGAGATGAGCGACCGCTCGCTCGCCTCACGGCGGCGGTGCTCGTCAAGCGCAGCGAACCGCTGCTCGCGCAGCTCGTCCGCGGACGGGGCGGAGAGCGTGCGGCGCACCCCCTCGACCTTCACCCGCATCGCCGCCAGCTCGAAAAGGCCCGGGTCGTTGACGACCGAGCGGCGCTGAGCGACCGCGCCGATCCCTACCGCCGAGCGCATGACTCCCGCGGAGGCGATAAGGGCTCGCGGGCGCTCGATCGCGAACCCGGGCGACGACACGGCCAGCGCGGCGACGAGTTCGAGCGACCCCTGGTGCGAACGCCAGTCCCCCGAGAGCGGGCTGGCCCTGAGGGTCCGCACCTGTTCGGGCGTCGTGCTCGGGCGGAGCGCTCCGGCCACCCAGATACCGTGGTGGTCCTCCCCGATGCGAACGTCCGCGACCGCGTGCCCGGTGTCGGAGTAATGGCGCATCGCGGAGAGCTGATCGAACGCGGGATCGGCGTGGCTCGTGTCGAGGATGATCGGCCCGGTCGCGATGGTGTCGCCCTCTGCAGTCCGAACGGCGCCGAGCATGAACCTGCTGTAGCTGGTCCGGCTGCGCGGAGCCGTGACGCACTGGCGGCCCAGGGTCGCGCTCTCGACGTGGCATTCCTTCCAGCTCGCTAGATGCCCGAATACCCGGCCCGAGGGCTCAACGGTCAACGGTGTCAGCGCGGTCAGCTTCGGGTTCGCAAACCACGAGCCGGGCGGCTCGACAGGGGCCGTCCCGGTGGTCGCGGCGGGCCTGGTGGTCGTGCTGGTGGTCATCGGTTGTACCTCGCTCTCTGCTGCTGTCTCCGCTGCTCGTGCTCTTGCTGTGCGGCGTGCAGGCCGACGTTCCGCACGGCGGCGGCGCGCTCGGCCAGTGCGTCCACGAACGGCGCGGGCGCGGGACCGGAGGGCAGCCGCACCCGAGCCGCGTCGCCCAGCCCCAGCTCGTAACGGTGCAAGCACACGGCGCCGACGCCGGAGTCACCTGAGCCGATGCACCACGCGCCCAGCTCGGCGTCGTGCTCGTCGCACCTGATCCCGAGCGCGGCGTCGATCCGAGAGCGTGTCTGCGCCAGGCTCTGCCGAGTCAGGGCGCGGTCGGCGGCGAGGGCTCGATCGTCGTCCTCGGTCGTCTCGCGGTCGTGCGGGCTGGGCGGCTGGCCGGTCACGGCGCGCATGCCGCCGAACCCGGGCTCGCGGTACGGCGGACGCGACGGGAACACGTTCTCGATGTGCATGCGGTCCGGCATTGTCAGGCTCCGTCTCCGTTGTGGTTGTGGTCGTCGTCGAGCGCGTCGAGTTCGAGCCGCGCCGCAGGATCGTCGGAGGCGCGTCGGGCGTCGAGCGCCGCCTGCCCGAGCGCCATGCGGGCGGCTAGCAGCTCGACGCCGCCGCCGAGCGCGAGGCTGGTCGCCTGCGCCTGACGCACGCGTGCCTCGGCCAGCACCCCAAGACCGAGCCGGTCACGGGCTTGCGCAGCGTCTCGCTCGGCAGCCCGAACTCGGTCATGCAGGTTCGTGCGGGGGTTGCCCGAGGCCGAGTCGAACAGGCCGACGATCGCCTCGTGGTCGCGGTGCAGCTCGGCCCGGGCCTCGGCGTAGGACCACGCCTCAGCGTCGAACCGATAGCGGGGTCGATCGAACTCGGGGTGCTCGATCAGCAGGTCGGCCAGCAGCTCGGCAGCGCGGTCGCGGACGGCACGCGGGCTGCGGTACCCCGAGACCGTCTGTGACGGGTTGCCGGGCTGGAACGGCACGCGCTGGCCTGGAAACGCTGGCTCCCATGGCTCGCCGTGGAGCGTCGGCTGCGGGTGCTCCCAGTAGTCGGGCGATCCGAGTTCAGGACCGGTCTCTGTCGTCGTCTCGTCGTTCATCTCGAACTCCGATCAGACTCAGCGTGCCGGGCTCGGCGCGAGTGCGGCAGTGCGGCGCCCATATAGGGCGCCGCCGCACTGCCGCACTGACTCGCGGAGTGCGGCTGCCGCACTGCTGCCGCACTCTGCCGCACTGCCGCACTCAGGTATTTGCTGGCCTCAGTCGCTCGCATCGCCGCTCCCGCCGTTCGAGAACGTGGGCATGACCGGGATCGACCAGAGCTGCGAGTTTCGAGGCCCCTTCACCCAGTCGAGGCGGCCCATCCGCTTGCCGTAGGCGAGGGCGTCGCGCACGCCGTGATCGCCCAGCATGTCGTCGAGGGCGTCGTGAATCTGCCGACCGCTCATCGGCACCGCAGCGTCCCGCAGGAAACGCAGTATGCGGTCGAGACCGTCGCTGTGAGCCGCGTCACGGCGCGATCCGGCACCCGAGAACGTGAGCAGTCGAGTCGCCGGGTCGAACGTCAGGGCGGCCTCCGGCAGATCAACGTCGCGACCCTCGGCCCGCAGGTAGCGCGTCGCGCCCTGGCGGGTCAGCCAGACGTTCACGTCGGCCCAGCCCTCCATCGCGCTCGCGCCGCGGACGTGCTCGCCCAGGTGGCCGCTGTGCGCCAGCAGGATCACGTCGCGGGCTCCGACGACGGTTCGAGCCCAGGCATCGAGCCGGTCGAGGAACCTGGACACCTCGGAGTTCGAGTTCTGATCCGCTCCGTCGAACGCGCGCGAGAACGGGTCGATGATGAGGCTCTCGACGTTCCGATCGCGCAGGAGCTCCCCGAGGTGCCGCAGCTCGTGGTCGTTCGCGAACGGGGTGGGGCGTCCGCGCAGGCTAGCGACAATCAGCCGGTCTGCGGGCACCCGGGCGTCGGACGCCCACCGCGCGAACGTTGCCGCCGAGACCTCAAAGTTGAGGTAGGCGACCCGCGCACCCGGCTCGATCGGGCGGACGGCCAGGGTGCCGAGGAACGGCTGACCCGTGATGAGCGACCTGCTGGCCCCGATCGCCACGGTCGACTTCCCGGCTTTCCGCTCCGCGATCAGCAGCATGCCCGCCTCCCAGGGCATCAGGCCCTCTACGCGGGCCAGGGGCTCGGCGGGACGGGACAGCAGCTCGGCCAAGCTGGTCACGTCGAGCGGCTGGCGGGGGCCGTGTCGATCGCGTACTGACGCCTGGCCTCTTCCCGCACGTGCATCATCTCGACGGCATATGCGACCGCAGAGAGGTGCGCGCCGTCGACCCACTGACCGTCGTCGCCGATCTCCTGCACGGCGCCGTAGGGTCCCTGCGGACGTGGCAGCTCACGCGGCACGATCGCCAGATCGGCGGCGGGCTCGTCTGCTGCTCGGGCGCGGGATCGGCGTCGAGGTCGATACCCGGCAGCTCGTCCTCCGAGCTGGGCTCCGGCACGTCGGCGTCCGGGTCTCCGCGGTCGGCGGGATCGCGCAGGTCGAGGGTGAACGAGTCGCCGCCGAGCAGGATCACGTCCTCGAACTCAACCCGGGCTCCGGGCTGGTCGGAGTAGCCGTTCACGAGACGGCCTCCAGCTCCCGCAGCTCGGCGCGCAGGCGTGCGGTCTCACGCTCGAACTCGACGTAGTGCGCCCAGGTGCAGAACCGCACACCCTGGCCGGGCCACGATCGGCGGTTCCCGAACTTCACTCGCCGAGGACGGTAGGGCTGGATGCACCACCAGCAAGTCCGCAGACCACGAGCAGCGTGCTCAGCTCGGATGCGGCGGGCGTCCGAGTCCGGAAGGAACGGACCGAACAGCGATCGCTCCAGCAGCTCGACGCGGCACCACTGGGCCAGTCCGACGATCACGAGCTGGCGGCCCCGCTGCTGACCGTGACAGGCTCCATGAGTCTCGCGAGGTCGGAGAGCTTGACGCGGATCGGGCGCGTGTCGCGACCGGCTCCGGGCCTGCGCGTGCCGATCCGCACGGCGGGCAGCGTGCCGTCAGCGATCCGGCGCCGCAACGTCTTGCTGTCCAGCTCGCAGGCTGCCGCCGCGTGCTGGAGGGACACGTACTGATCGAGGTCGAGAGGCATCGAGTCGTCCTATAGAGGTGGCGGACCTCACGCTGCGATGTGCCTCGATCGCGTGCGGCCCTGCTATCACCTCGTGGACCCGGGAGGGCCACTCTCACGCTGTCCACCTGCCGCGGGACCCGGTGGAGGGGCGGCAGTTCACGCGATCCCGAGCGCCGGAACAGCTCAACCTCGGGTGCGACTCAATGATCCCACGTTTGGGCTGGCCCGTGGGGCAGGAAGTCCAGTCACGGCGTGTCCTGTCCCAATGTGTCACACCCGAGTAACACGCCCAGTAGTGGGCGGCTCAGAGGGCCGAAATACGGCCATTCGGCGGGCATAGGTCCACGGTAAGTCCACGCGGCTACCCCGAGAAATGCGAAACCCCCGGCTGATCTGGGGTTCTTGTGGTGGGCGATACTGGGATCGAACCAGTGACCTCTTCCGTGTCAGGGAAGCGCGCTACCGCTGCGCCAATCGCCCGTTCCGGTGGTGCCTTGCGGACCGCCGGGGGTGTTGCCGAGGTGGCGACGGGACTCGAACCCGTGTATACGGCTTTGCAGGCCGCTGCCTCGCCTCTCGGCCACGCCACCATGTGAGCGGTCACTGCACTTGGCGAGCACAGCGGACCGTGAGACTTGATCCTCGAGCGGATGACGAGACTCGAACTCGCGACCCTCACCTTGGCAAGGTGATGCGCTACCAACTGCGCTACATCCGCATGCCGCTTGCGCGACTCGAACGACTTTAGCATCCCGCGTGGGCTCGCCAAATCGCATGACACGCCCGCGTCGGACGGGTCGGCGCCGTATGGCAAGATGGGTTCCCGCGGGCGATTGGCGCAGTTGGTAGCGCGCTTCCTTCACACGGAAGAGGTCATCAGTTCGAGTCTGGTATCGCCCACCCAGATGGCACGCCCGCCGGCGACCGTGAGCCGAACCGGATGCCGAGCCACACCGGCAGCGACACCAGCGCCGCGAACCCGGCGACCGCGCCCGCAGCGACCAGCGGCACGGGAACGGCCTCGATCTGCGCCGTGAAGAGCACCCCGATCGCGTCGCCCGAGACCACCGGCGCCACGAGGCCGATGAGCCCGGCGGCGAGCACCACCCAGCCGGCGCGTGCCACCGACCTCGTGCGTCCCCGGGCGATCACGGCGGAGATCACGCCTGCCAGCACCGCGACGGCGACCGACCACGGGATGGCGACGGTCGCCGCCCCGGCCATCGTCGCGACGATCCCGGCGAGGGCTCCGAGCGCGAGAGAGCGGGCCGGCGGGCGCGCCGAGCGGCGCAGCCGGTCGACGATCAGCCAGACGGCCGCCCCCACGCCGGGGCCGACTCCGCCCGCCACGAGGAGGAGCGGCGTGTAGGCGTCGACGAGACCCTCCATCGCGGCGATCCAGACGACGAAGGCGGCCCACAGCGCACCGCCGAGCAGGACCGAAGCGCGGGTCCCGGGCGCCGGCAGGTCGTTGCGACGGGATCGCGGCATAAGTAGGGCGAGGAGCACGAAGGACGCGGGGGCGATCGCGAGCGGCAGTGCCCCGCCGAAGTCCAGCAGCTCGCACGGCGTGCCCCGGCATCCCGCCGTCGTGAGCAACGGTCCGAGCGCCGTGACCGGCAGGACGACGACGCCCCACACGGCCGGGACGATCCAGCGCATCCGGAGACCGGCCCCCGCGGCGGTCGCGGCGGCGAGGAGGACGGTGAGGACGACCGCTGCCGCAGCGGCGAGGTCGATGAGGTACGGGGCGCCCGCGGCATCCGTGATCAGCCCGAGGACGACGACCTCTCCCCGCAGACGATCGCGAGCCCCAGCAGGCGCCATCCCGCGCGTCGCAGCGACGGCACGACCAGCACGAGCGCGAGCGCCGCGCCCAGCGCGGCCACGACCCCCGAGTACGCCACGGCGGCGCTCTCGGGGGTCATGGCACCACGTTAGGGCGCCCCGCGGTTACACGGCACTCGGTTCGAGCTCGTACGCGCCCTCGCCGTGCACGATGGTGTCGACGCCGGCGACCTCGTCCTCGTTCTTGATGCGGAAGCCCATCGTCTTCTGGATGATCCAGCCGATCGCGTAGGCCATCACGAAGCTGAAGATCCCCACGCCGAAGGCCGCCACCGCTTGCACTCCGAGCTGGCGGAGGCTGCCGGTGTCGAGCAGGCCTATGCCCGAGCCGAAGATGCCGATGTAGAGCGTGCCGATGATGCCGCCCACGAGGTGGATGCCGACCACGTCGAGCGAATCGTCGAAGCCGAGCTTGTACTTCATCTCGATCGCGATGCAGCAGACGGCGCCGGTGACCAGGCCGAGGAGGATCCCCAGCCCGGCGTCAGGATGTTGCATGCCGGCGTGATGGCCACGAGGCCGGAGACGGCACCCGACCCGGCGCCGATCGACGTGGGCTTGCCGTCCTTGATCCGCTCGACGATGAGCCAGCCGAGCGTCGCCGCGGCGGGGGCCGCGAGCGTGTTGATCCAGGCGATCGCCGAGATCCCGTCGACGGCGCCCTCGGAGCCCGCGTTGAACCCGAACCAGCCGAACCACAGCAATGCGGCGCCGATCAGCGTGAGCGGCACGTTGTGCGGGGCGTTGAAGCCCTTCTTGAAGCCGACCCGGCGTCCGAGTACGAGGGCGAGAGCCAGACCCGCCGCCCCGGCGTTGATGTGCACCGCGGTGCCGCCGGCGAAGTCGTTGACCTTGAGCACGGCCGGTGCCCACCCGTCGCCGAGGTTGAAGACCCAGTACGCGACCGGGAAGTAGACGAGCGTGACCCAGACGCCGGCGAACACCATCCAGGCGCCGAACTTGGCCCGGTCCGCGATAGCGCCGGAGATCAGGGCGACGGTGATGATCGCGAAGGTCGCCTGGAACCCGACGAAGCTCAGCCCGCCGAGGTCCGGTGTCATCGCCCCGTCCTTGCCGACGTCGATGAGCGAGCTCAGTCCGAGCAAGAGGTTGTTCGGGTCGAACGGGTTCCCGAGGAAGTGCGGGATCAGTGGCGTGCCGAACGACAGTCCGTAGCCGTAGAGCACCCACAGCACGCCCACAATGGCGATGGCGCCGAAGCTCATCATCATCATGCTGATGACGCTCTTGGCCTTGACCATGCCGCCGTAGAAGAAGGCGACGCCGGGGGTCATGAGCAGCACGAGTGCTGCCGCCACCATCAGCCAGAGGGAGTTGTCGAACGTCGAAGCCGCGGGGGCCGCGAGGTGGAGCATGGGCGGATCCTCATCTCGTCATGGTGCTCGGGTGAGGGTCAGTGTGACGAGGGTCTGTTACCGCCAGGGGCGAGGCGTGTTTCGCCGTGGTTACAGCGGGCGCCGGTCTGTGAACATCGTGTTTCGCGCTACGCGACCGGCTGCGGGTTCGTGAGCGCGATGAGCCGGGAGGTGGCGCGCAGGTACTTCTTGCGGTAGCCGCCGGCGAGCATCTCGTCGCCGAACACCCGGTCGAGCGGGGTGCCAGTGGCGAGCACGCGCACCTGGGCGTCGTAGAGGCGGTCGACCATGGCGACGAAGCGCAGCGCATCCGACTGGTCGGTAAGCGTGCGCACGCCCCGGATGCCGATCGCGTCCAGTCCGTCGACGAGCTTCACGTAGCGCGAGGGGTGCACCGTCGCGAGGTGCCGCAGCAGTGCGCCGAAGTCGTCGGACGTGGCGGCCCCCGCAGCGGCGGCCTGGCCGAGCTCCTGCTCGAACGCCGTGTCGTCGAGGGCGATCGCATGTCCCTCGATCTCGCGCCGGCGGTAGTCGAGCCCGTCGATCCGCACGATCTCGAAGCGATCCGCCAGCGCCGAGATCTCGCGCAGGAAGTCGACGGCGGCGAACCGGCCCTCCCCGAGCGCATTCGGCGGCGTGTTCGAAGTCGCCGCGATCCGGGTTCCGGATGCCACCAGCTCCCCGAGCAGCCGGCTCATCATCATCGTGTCGCCGGGGTCGTCGAGCTCGAACTCGTCGATCGCCAGCAGGGTCGCGCCCGAGAGCAGCTTCACCGCGCCCGCGTACCCGAGCGCCCCGACCAGCGCGGTGTACTCGATGAAGGTGCCGAAGTACTTGCGTCCGGGGGCCAGCTTCCACAGGGCGGCCAGCAGGTGCGTCTTGCCCACGCCGAATCCGCCGTCGAGGTAGATGCCGGGCTTGCCCTGCGGGGCCTTGCGACGGCCGAACAGGCCTCCCCGCGGTGCGTGCCCCAGCGGCCCGCGAACGCCCGCACCTTCGCGACCGCCTCCGCCTGCGAGGGATAGTCGGCATCCGGCACGTAGTTCTCGAGCGTCGCCCTCGCGAACTGCCGCGGCGGCACGAGCGAGGCGGCGAGTTCGGAGCCGCTCATCTGCGGGAGGCGATCGACGAGGGAGGGGACGGAGACCTGCTGCACGATGTCCTTCGGGAGGGATGCTGTGTCGAACTCTTACGGTCTCGCAGCGGGCCGGGTGCTCGAGTCCTAGCCTGGAAGGCGGCTTCCAGCCTAGATGACGAGGAGACAGCATGACCGTCGAGCGCGACCAGGATCCCGCACTGCAGGGGTTCGCCCATCCGGAACGACTCGTCACCACCGGCTGGCTGGCGGAACACCTCGGCACGCCCGGGCTCGTCGTCGTCGAATCCGACGAGGACGTGCTGCTGTACGAGACCGGGCACATCCCCGGAGCGGTCAAGATCGACTGGCACACCGACCTCAACGACCCGGTCGCCCGCGACTACATCGACGGCGCCGCGTTCGCGAAGCTCGTCGGCTCGAAGGGCATCGGCCGCGACACGACGGTCGTGATCTACGGCGACAAGAACAACTGGTGGGCCGCTTACGCCCTGTGGGTGTTCACGCTGTTCGGGCACGAGGACGTGCGGCTGCTCGACGGCGGCCGCACCAAGTGGGAGGCCGAGGGCCGCGCGTACACGACCGAGGCACCCGCTTCCACGGCGGTCGACTACCCCGTCGTGGAGCGGGATGACGCGCCCATCCGCGCCTACAAGGAGGACGTGCTCGCCGCCCTCGGAAGCGCGAAGCTCGTCGACGTGCGCTCCGCCCCCGAGTACGTGGGAGATCGCACCACCGCTCCCGACTACCCGGAGGAGGGCGCGTTGCGTGCCGGCCACATCCCGACCGCGGCGAGCGTGCCATGGGGCCGGGCCGTCGCCGAGGACGGCACTTTCAAGAAGACCGAGGAGCTCAGCGCCATCTACCTCGACGAGGTGGGCCTGCGGCCCGGGGACAGCATCATCGCCTACTGCCGGATCGGCGAGCGGTCGAGCCACACCTGGTTCGCGCTGACCCACCTGCTCGGTCTGGAAGGCGTACGCAACTACGACGGCTCCTGGACCGAGTGGGGCAGCGCCGTGCGCGTGCCGATCGTCCGCGGCGACCAGCCGGGCGAGGTGCCCGCGCGCTAGCCTCGAGGGATGGCGAAGACGACGCTCCCGGGATCGCTCGCGGCGATCCAGGACGACTTCCTCGCCCTCGATCAGGGTGAGCGACTGCAGTTGCTGCTCGAGTTCTCGCAATCGCTGCCGGAGCTGTCCGAGCGCTACCGCGATCACCCCGACCTGCTCGAGCGCGTGGTCGAGTGCCAGTCCCCCGTCTACCTCTTCGTCGATGTCGAGGACGGCGTCGTGCGGATCAACGTGACGGCTCCGAAGGAGTCGCCGACCACGCGCGGGTTCGCCTCGATCCTGCACGAGGGGCTCGACGGGCTCACGGTCGACGAGGTGCTCGGCGTGCCCGCCGACTACCCGCTCGACCTGGGTCTCACCGAGGCCGTCAGCCCGCTGCGCATCCGCGGGATGATGGGCATGCTCGGCCGCATCCAGCGTCAGGTCCGCGAGAAGTCCGGCGCATGATCCTCGGCCGGGTGCCCGCCGATCGCGACGAGCTCCGCCGCCGGTACGCGGCACCGGCCGCCGACTGGGTCCGGGTCAACCTCGTCGTGAGCCTCGACGGCAGCGCGGCCGGGCCCGACGGCACCTCGCGCTCCCTCACGACCGGAGCCGATCGGCGGGTGCTGGGGGCCATCCGTGCCGAGTCGGACCTCGTGCTCGTCGGCGCCGCGACGCTGCGTGCCGAGCCGGAGCTCGTGCCGAGGGTCACGCCGCTCGCCGTGCTCTCGCGCAGCGGCGACACCGGCGCCGCGCGGCTGAGGCCGGGCGACGTGGTGCTCGACCGGTTGCCCGAGCTGGGGGTCGCATCGTCTGCGAGGGCGGGCCATCAGTCGTCGCCCAGCTGCTCGACGCCGGGCTCATCGACGAGATCTGCCTGACGACGGTGCCGCGCATGGTCGGCGGGGTGGCCGTCGCCCCTTTCGGCGGCGCCGTCACACCGTCCCTCGAACTGCAGCAGCTGCTCGTCGACGATGCCGGGGTGAGCTACGCCAGGTTGCTGTGCGTGCCACGCGGCGCGTCCAGCGCCGCCAGCCAGTCCCGGATCGCGCCCTCCCAGCGCTCCGGGTCGTAGTTCCACAGCTTCGTGTGCCGGGCCACCTCGAACGGCACGAAGGTCACGATGTCGGGACGCGCGACCGCCAGCGCGCGCGATGCCGTCGACGGCACGAAGCCGTCGTCGTCGCTGTGCAGCAGCAGGATCGGCGTGTGCAGCTCCCGCGCCCGGCGCACGAAGTCCATCCGGTCGAGGTCGAGCGGCTCCGCCAACCCGGTCAGGATCCCGCCCCACCGCGAGCGGAACATCGCGAGCACCAGATAGCGCACGACCGCCGGCAGTCGCCGCAGCGTGACCTGGAAGTCGAGGGTCGCGATCCAATCGACGACCGGCGACTCCAGCACGACGCCGATGACGTGCTCCCGATAGAGCGAGCGGGTGAGCGCCTGCAGCACCGTCGCGCCGCCCATCGACCAGCCCATCAGCACGAGCTCCTCGGCGCCGTGGTCGAGGGCGTAGCGCATCGCCTCCTCGACGTCGATCCACTCGCGATCGCCGAGCGCATAGCGGTAGTCCGCGCTGCGCGGCGCCTCGCCGTCGTTGCGATAGGAGACGATGAGCGAGTCGTACCCCGCGTCGCGGAACACCGGCACCGCACGCAGCACCTCGCTGCGCTTGACCGCGCGACCGTGCACGCCGATCATCCAGCGCTTCGATGCCCTGGCGGGATCGGCCGGCACGAGCCAGGCGGGGGCATCGCCGAGCGGGGTGGCGATCGCCACGTCCTCGTACGCCACGCCCAGGTCGTCGGGGGTGAGATACACCCAGCCGTTGAACCGGCCGGAGCTCGCGGCGTCGAGGTCGCCGAACTCGACGCTCAGCACGCGGCGCGTCACGGTGCGCTCGTCGCGGGCGACGATCTCGCCGAGCCGGGCCTCGCCGGCATCCTGGTCGAACCAGAAGCTGTAGGTGCCCGGCAGCAGGAGTCCGGCGTCGCCGAGAGCACGATGAGGCCGCGGTCGAGGTCGACCCGGAGGATCCGCACGTCCTCGGTGCGGCGCGACGGCGGCACGATGACCGCCCGCGCGACGAGCACCGTCAGCGCACCGGAGGCCAGAGCGGCGGCGCCGAGCGCCCCGGCGACGCCGATGGCGGTTCCCACCGCGACTCTCCGGGCATGTGAACGTGTGGCGCGCATGCCGCTCCCCAGGGCTCCGGGCGGCGTGTTCAGCACGCGCCGCTGCGCCGACGAGCCTAATCTGCTGAGGTGGCACAGTCGTCCGGTTCCCTCCTGCCGGCACCGTTCCGTGCCGCGCAGGATGCCGTGCGCTCCGCCCAGCTGCGAGCGGAGCTCCAGGTGGAGGAGATCGCGGCGCCGACCGGGCTCGCCCCGTTCGCGATCGCCCTCGCCGGTGACGTGCGCCCCGTGACGCACGGCGTCGACTCGCTGCTCGGCACCGGCCGGTTCGTCCTGTTGTACGACCCGGAGGAGCCCGAGTCGTGGGGCGGCGCCTTCCGTGTCGTGTGCTTCGCGCAGGCGCCGCTCGAGACGGACATCGGACTCGATCCGTTCGTGGCCGAGGTCGCCTGGTCGTGGCTCGTCGACGGGCTGGCGGCGCGCGGCGCCGCCTACCACGCGGCCTCCGGCACGGCGACGAAGGTGCTCTCGACCGGGTTCGGCGAGCTCGCCGGCTCGACCGACAGCGCGCAGCTCGAACTCCGCGCGTCGTGGAGCCCGGACGGCGGCGAACTGGGTCAGCACGCCGCCGGGTGGGGCGATCTGCTCTGCCTGCTCGCGGGGCTCCCCCGGCGGGCGACGCCGTGGGGCTGCTGCCCGGAGTGCGAGCGGTACGTGACTGAGCCCGAGGCCCCGTCGCGCGATCCGCTCCCCCACGCCGCTCTGCCCGTCGTCGACACCCGGGAGGTGTACGACGCCGCGGTCGCCGACCTCGCCGGTGGCAGCGGCCCGTTCGCCGTCGACGCCGAGCGCGCCTCCGGCTTCCGCTACTCGCAGCGCGCCTATCTCATCCAGGTCTACCGTCGCGGCTCGACGGTGCAGCTGTTCGACCCGCCCGCGCTCGGGGACCTGAGCGCGCTCGCGGACGTGATGCGCGGCGAGGAGTGGATCCTGCACGCCGCCAGCCAGGACCTCGCCTGCCTGCGCGAGGTCGGACTCGACCCCGAGCGCATCTTCGACACCGAGCTCGGGGCCCGGCTCGCGGGCCGGCCCCGCGTCGGGCTCGGGCCCATCGTGGAGGATCTGCTCGGCATCCACCTCGCCAAGGAGCACTCGGCGGCCGACTGGTCGACGCGCCCGCTGCCGCAGAGCTGGCTCGTGTACGCCGCGCTCGACGTCGAACTGCTGCCCGATCTGCGCGACGAGATCGGCGCACTGCTCGACGAGCAGGGCAAGAGCGAGATCGCGCGGCAGGAGTTCGACGCGGTCCTGCGGCACGAGACCCCGGTGCGCGGAGAGCCGTGGCGTCGGCTGACGAGCATCCACTCGCTGCGCCAGCCCCGCAATCTCGCGGTCGCGCGTGAACTCTGGATGGCGCGCGACGCCTACGCCCGGGAGATCGACACCGCGCCGGGCCGGCTCGTGCCCGACGCGTCGCTCGTCGCGGCCGCGCGCACCCTGCCCGCCACCAAGCGCGAGCTGGCGGCCATGAAGGACTTCACCGGCCGCGCGAGCCGCGGTCAGATCGACCGCTGGTTCGCCGCGATCGAGGCGGGCCGCACGACGACCGACCTGCCGCTGCTGCGACCGCCCGGCGACTCGCTGCCGCAGCCGCGGGTCTGGGCGGACAAGAACCCGGATGCCGATGTGCGTTTCCGCTCCGCCCGCCCCGCCGTCACGGCGGTGGCCGAGGCGATGAACCTGCCGGTGGAGAACCTGCTGACCCCCGAGTACCTGCGCCGCGTCGCCTGGGCGCCGCCCGCCGAGATCAGCGCGGAATCCGTCGGAGCGGCTCTGACGGCCCTCGGCGCGCGCCCATGGCAGGTTGCGGCGACCGCACAGGTGATCGCCGATGCCTTTGTGACACCTCCCCAAAGCGCCGGAGAGGCGTCCGAGGCCCCTTCGTAGGAAGGATCAACGGGTCCGGCGCCCGGAAGGGGCGCGGCCTAGGGTCGGAAGAAGGGGCACGCGGGACGCTCTGCGTGCGCGCCCTCAATCCGATCCAGCTCCTGGAGGAATCGTGGCTCAGACCCCCGACGTCGTCTTCGTGGACGGTGTCCGCACCCCCTTCGGCCGCGCCGGCGAGAAGGGCCAGTACTGGAGGACCCGCGGCGACGACCTGATCGTGAAGGCCATGATCGGCCTGCTCGAACGCAACCCGAATCTGCCCAAGGATCGGGTGGACGACGTCGCGATCGCGGCGACCTCGCAGACCGGCGACCAGGGTCCGACGATCGGACGCAGCGCCGGCATCCTGGCGGGATTGCCCCTGAGCGTGCCGGGTTACGCGCTCGACCGCATGTGCGCGGGAGCGATGACCACGGTCACGACGATCGCCGGCGCCATCGCCTTCGGCGCTTACGACATCGGCATCGCCGGCGGCGTGGAGCACATGGGGCACCACCCGATGGGACAGGGCATCGACCCGAACCCGCGCTTCGTCGCGGAGAACCTCGTCGCCGCCGACGCCCTCAACATGGGCAACACCGCCGAGCGGCTGCACGACCGGTTCCCGCAGCTGACGAAGGAGCGCGCCGACCATTACGCCATGCGCAGCCAGCAGAAGCTGGAGGTCGCCTACCAGGCCGGCAGGATCCAGCCCGACCTGATCCCGGTCGCGATCCAGTCCGATGAGGGCTGGGGGCTCGCGACCGAGGACCAGGGCCGCCGCCCGGAGACGACGATGGAGACGCTCGCCGGCCTGAAGCCCTCGTTCCGACCGCACGGTCGGGTCACCGCCGGCAACTCGTCGCCGCTCACCGACGGCGCGACGGTGTCGCTGATCGCAAGCGCCGACACCGCCCGGGAGCTCAACCTCGGCGTCAAGATGCGGATGGTCTCCTTCGCCTTCGCCGGCGTCGAGCCGGAGGTCATGGGCATCGGCCCGATCCCCTCGACCGAGAAGGCCCTGCGCAAGGCCGGACTGACGATCGGCGACATCGGGCTCTTCGAGCTCAACGAGGCGTTCGCCGTGCAGGTGCTGTCCTTCCTCGACCACTTCGGCATCGACGACGACGACCCCCGGGTGAACCTGTGGGGCGGCGCGATCGCGATCGGGCATCCGCTCGCCTCCTCCGGCGTGCGTCTCATGATCCAGCTCGCGCGTCAGTTCGAGGAGCACCCCGAGGTGCGCTACGGCCTGACCGCCATGTGCGTCGGCCTCGGGCAGGGAGGCTCCGTCATCTGGGAGAACCCGCACTACCGGGGGCGAAGTAAGCGATGACCGACTTCTCGAAGCTGCTCGCCCTCGACCCCGACGAGGTCGTCACCCACTCCTTCGTGCGCGACATCCGCCTGCCGAGCGGGAAGACGCTGGCGCTCATCACCCTCGACAACGGCAAGGACTACACCCGGCCGAACACCCTCGGGCCGAACACGCTGCACGAACTCTCGGGCGTGCTCGACCGGCTCGCGGCACGGGGGCGGCGAAGGAGATCGACGGCGTCGCCGTGATCGGCAAGCCGTTCGGCTTCGCGGCGGGAGCCGACCTCAGCAAGGTGGGCGAGATCCCGGACCGCGAGACGGGCCTGCTGATGGCGCGACTCGGCCACTCGACGCTCGGCAAGCTGTCCGAGCTCGGCGTTCCCTCGTTCGTGTTCTACAACGGCCTCGCGCTCGGCGGCGGCGTGGAGATCGGCCTGAACGCGACCTACCGCACGGTCGACGCGTCGGTGCCGATGTTCGGTCTGCCCGAGGTCATGCTCGGGATCGTGCCCGGCTGGGGCGGTGCCTGGCTGCTGCCGAATCTCATCGGCGTCGAGAACGCGCTCAAGGTCATCGAGTCGAACGCGCTGCGCCGCCGGTTCCTCCGGGGACCGGAGGTGTTCGAGCTCGGCATCGCCGACGCCATGTTCGGGCCCGCGAACTTCCTCGAGGAGTCACTGCGCTGGGCCGACGGCGTGCTGTCGGGATCGATCAAGGTGAAGCGCAAGAACGAGCCCGGCAGGATCGAGCGCCTCGCCAAGTGGGACATCGCGATCGGCATCGCCGAGAAGCAGCTCAAGGACGCCGTCGGCGAGACGCCGCTGAGCCCCTACCGCGCCCTCGCGCTCATCAAGGCCGCCAAGAACACCGACAAGCAGACCGGCTTCGCGGCCGAGGACGCGGCGCTGGCCGACCTGATCTCGGGCGACCAGTTCCGCGCGAGCGCGTACGCATTCGACCTCACCCAGAAGCGCGCGAAGCGCCCGCGGGCGCGCCGGACAGGCAGCTCGCGCGCACGGTGACGAAGGTCGGCATCCTGGGTGCCGGTCTCATGGCGTCGCAGTTCGCGTTCCTGTTCGTGCGCCGCCTGCAGGTTCCCGTGGTGATCACCGACCTCGATCAGGCTCGGGTCGACAAGGGCCTCGGCTACATCCGCGACCACATCGACGAGCGGCTCGCCAAGGGCCGCATCTCGTCGGACGAGGCCAACCGGCTCAAGGCCCTCGTCACCGGGACGACCGACAAGAAGGACTTCGCCG
This sequence comes from Pseudolysinimonas kribbensis, assembly GCF_030161895.1. Taxonomy (GTDB): domain Bacteria; phylum Actinomycetota; class Actinomycetes; order Actinomycetales; family Microbacteriaceae; genus Pseudolysinimonas; species Pseudolysinimonas kribbensis. The sequence continues at coordinate 3,279,639 of NZ_BSVB01000001.1, read as the reverse complement.
ACTGCGACTGGGTCATCGAGGCGGTCTTCGAGGAGGTCGGGGTCAAGCAGCAGGTGTTCGGCGAGGTGGAGCAGTACCTCGCCGAGGACGCGGTGCTGGCGACCAACACCTCCTCGCTCTCGGTCGACGAGATCGGCGCGAAGCTGCGGCATCCGGAGCGCCTGGTCGGGTTCCACTTCTTCAACCCCGTCGCCGTCATGCCGCTCATCGAGGTCGTGAAGGCGCCGAAGACGAACGACGCCGCGCTCGCGACCGCCATGGAGATCGCGAAGAAGCTCGGCAAGAACGCGATCATCACGAAGGACACGCCTGGCTTCATCGTCAACCGCATCCTGGCCAAGCTGCTCGGAGAGGCCATGCACGCGGTCGAGCAGGGGACCCCGTTCGACACGGTCGTGGAGGCCGTGAAGCCGCTCGGACTGCCGATGGACCCGTTCGTGCTCCTCGAGCTCGTCGGGCTCCGCGTCGGCGCGCACGTGCTGGAGACCCACCACGCCGCCTTCCCGGAAAGGTTCTTCGACTCCCCCGCCCTCGACGAGCTCGCCGACTACGGGCACCTGCTCGAGAAGGACGCGAAGGGCAAGACCAAGGGCTACGACCCGAAGGCGCTCGCGATCGTGAAGAAGCACACGGCGCCGGGGGCCACGCCGTTCACGGTCGAGCAGCTCCGGGCGCGCGTCGAGGACGGGCTAGCCGACGAGATCCACCGCATGCTCGAGGACGGCGTCGTCTCGGCGCCCGAGGACATCGACCTCGCCATGATCCTCGGTGCCGGCTGGCCGTTCATCATGGGCGGCGCGACGCCGTACCTGGACCGCGTGGGCGCGAGCGAGCGGGTGTTCGGCGACACCTTCCACCACCCGCCCGTGCGCGGGGTCGCCTAGCGGCCCTCAGTGCTGCTGCGCCGCCTCCAGCTCGGCGTCGGTCAGCTCCGGAGCCGTCGGCTTGTGCACGAAGAAGGCGACGACGATCGAGCCGATCGAGACGATCGCGCCGACCATGAACGCCCAGTGCACGCCCACCATGACCTGAGCGGGCGCCGCGTTCTCCGCGTCGGTACCGCCCGCCGCGGCCGTGCCCGCCGCCAGCAGGGCGATGAACGCCGCGGTCCCGGCGGCCGCCGCGACCTGCTGCAGCGTGGTGAGGGTGGCGCTGCCGTGCGAGTACAGATGCGGCGGCAGCGCCGAGGTGCTCACCGTGAACAGGCAGGTGAACAGGATGCCGAGGCCGATGCTCATGATGACGTGCGGCAGCAGGATGAACCACACCGGGGTCTCCTGGTTCAGGAGCGTGAGTCCCCACAGGCCCAGGCTGACCAGCACGGTGCCTGGTACGAGCAGCGGGCGAGTGCCGAAGCGGTCGTAGATGCGACCCACGAACGGGCCGATGAGCCCCATGATGAGGCCGCCCGGCAGCAGCACGACGCCGATCGTCCAGGCCTCCATCTTCAGCACGTTCTGCACGTAGAGCGGGAGCACGATCACCGCGCCGAACAGGGCGATGGTCATCACGACGAACAGCACGATCGAGATCGAGAAGGTCTTCGCTCGGAAGGTGCGCAGGTCGAGGAGGGCCCGGTCGGTGCGCTGGAGGGCGATCTGGCGCAGGACGAACAGCACGAGGAAGACCACGCCGACGACGGTCGGGATCCACGGTGCGATCACGCTGCTCCCCTCCGCCGACGCGCCCAGACTGCTCAGCCCGTACACGACGCCGCCGAAGGCGAGGGCCGACAGCACGATCGACAGCACGTCGAGGTGCGCCTTGCGCGGCTCGGAGACGTTCGGGATGCGGACGATGCCGATCACGAGCATGACCACGGCAAGCGGGAAGCTGATCCAGAACAGGTAGCGCCATGATCCGAGGCCGTCGATGACCAGGCCGGACACCGCGGGCCCGATCGCGGGCGCGACCGACATGACGATCGAGATGCGGCCCATGATCCGGCCGCGGTCGAACATCGGCACGAGCTGGAGCACGGTCGTCATGAGCAGCGGCAGCATGATGGCCGTGCCGGAGGCCTGGACGACCCGGCCCAGAAGGAGCACGCCGAACGTCGGCGACACCGCGGCGATGAGCGATCCGAGTGAGAACAGCGACATCGCGGTGATGAACACCGGGCGGGTGTTGAGCCGCTGCAGCAGCCATCCCGTGATGGGCACGACGATCGCGGTGGTCAGCGCGAACGCGGTCGTCAGCCACTGGCCCGCGCTCGGCGTGATGTGCAGGTCCTTCATGATCGGCGGCACGGCGACGCTCATGACGGTCTCGTTGAGGAAGACGACGAAGACCGCCGCGAGCAGCAGGACGATCGCGACCCGGTTGCGCGACGCGATGGCCGGATCAGGGGTCGTCGGCGCCGCGGGGACGTGGACGGCGGCTTCGGTCATGGCTCCTCCAGGAGTCTCAGCGCTGATGTGGGAATCGACCTGACCGGTTCGCCGGCGGCCTAAGTGAACAGCGTCCACATTATCGGCGACCACCGACATCCGGATAGCGATGGACGTTCGCTGAGAGGAGAAACCGCCGGGGGCGACGGTATTCCCGACGGGAGAGGATCAGCGCGAGCGGCGCACCGTATCGGTGTCGGTGCCGACATCCTCCGGGAGCGGACGCGCGATCGGCAGCCGCTGCCCGAGCACCTGCGACACGATGTCACGCGCGATCTGCTGGTCGGTCAGCCCCACGCGCGCGAGGATCTCGTCCCGCTCCCCGTGCTCGAGGAACTCATCGGGCAGCCCCAGCTCGTCGACCGCGGTGTCGACCCCCGCGGCCCGCAGGTCCTGCCGGATGCGGGTGCCGATCCCGCCCACCCGGATGCCGTCCTCGATCGTCACGACCAGACGGTGCTGGGCGGCGAGCTCGATGATCCCGGACGGCACCGGCACGACCCAGCGCGGGTCCACCACGGTCGCGCCGATCCCCTGCGCCGCCAAGCGCTCGGCGACCTGCATCCCGATCTTGGCCATCGGCCCGACGGTGACGATGAGCACATCGCGGAACGGCGCCTCGCGGAGCACGTCGACGCCCGATGCGTCACGGCGCACGGCGTCGAACTCGTTGCCCACATTCCCCTTCGAGTAGCGCAGCACCGTGGGGGCGTCCTGCACGGCGACCGCCTCGCCGAGCTCCTCGCGCAGCCGGCTCGCGTCGCGAGGGGCCGCGATGCGGATATGCGGCACCGCCTGCAGGATCGCGAGGTCCCAGATGCCGTGATGGCTGGGTCCGTCGGGGCCGGTCACGCCGGCCCGGTCGAGCACGAAGGTCACGCCCGCGTCGTGCAGGGCGACGTCCATCAGCACCTGGTCGAAGGCCCGGTTGACGAAGGTCGCGTACAGCGCGACCACCGGGTGCAGGCCGCCGAACGCCAGCCCGGCCGCGCTCGCGACCGCGTGCTGTTCCGCGATGCCGACGTCGAAGACGCGACCGGGATGCTTCTCGGCGAACCGGTGCAGCCCGGTCGGACGCAGCATCGCGGCCGTGATCCCCACGATGCGGGGGTCGCGATCGGCGAGCTCGACGATCTCGTCGGCGAAGACGCTCGTCCACGACGGGCGGCTCGCGTGCTCCACCGGCTCGCCCGTCTCGGGATCGATCTGGCCGACCGCGTGGAACTGGTCGGCGACATCGGCCACCGCGGGCTCGTAGCCGTGCCCCTTCTCGGTGATGACGTGCACGATCGACGGGGCGTCGTACTCCTTGGCCTGACGCAGGGCGAGCTGCAGGGCCTCGAGGTCGTGGCCGTGCACGGGGCCGATGTACTTGATGTCGAGGTTCGAGTAGAGCGACTCGTTGTTGGTGAAGCGGGAGAGGAACCCGTGGACCGCTCCGCGCGTGCCGCGGTAGACGGCGCGGCCGACCGGTCCGAACCTGGCGAACACCCGCTCGGTGGTGCGATGGAGGTCGCGGTAGGCACGACGGGTGCGGACGCTGTTGAGGAAGTGCGCCATCCCGCCGATCGTCGGCGCATAGGAGCGGCCGTTGTCGTTGACGACGATCACGAGACGGCGCGAGTTGTCGTCCGTGATGTTGTTGAGGGCCTCCCACGTCATGCCGCCGGTGAGAGCGCCATCGCCGACCACGGCGACCACGTGGCGGTCGCTCTGCCCCGTCATCGCGAAGGCGCGGGAGATGCCGTCCGCCCAGCTGAGCGAGCTGGACGCGTGCGACGACTCCACGATGTCGTGCTCGGACTCGCTGCGCTGCGGGTATCCGGCGAGGCCGCCCGACATCCGGAGCCGGCTGAAGTCGTGCCGGCCGGTGACCAGCTTGTGCACGTAGCTCTGGTGGCCGGTGTCGAACACGATCGCGTCGCGCGGCGAGTCGAACACCCGGTGGATCGCGAGGGTCAGCTCGACGACGCCCAGGTTCGGCCCCAGGTGACCACCCGTCTTGGAGACCTCACCGACCAGGAATCGACGGATCTCCCCTGCGAGGTCCTCGAGCTCCTTCGGAGTGAGCCGGTCCAGGTCGCGAGGCGTCCGGATCCCGTCCAGCAGCGACATGCTCCGAGCCTACGCGGGCGACCTACACCAGGCTGCGAAGCACGTACTGCAGGATGCCGCCGTTGCGGTAATAGTCAGCTTCACCTGGCGTGTCGATCCGCACCACCGCGTCGAACTCGATCGGCGTCCTGCCCGCCGCCGAGTGCTCACTCGGGGCGGCCGTCACGTGCACCGTCTTCGGCGTCGAGCCGTCGTTGAGCGCCTCGATGCCGGAGATCGAGACGACCTCGGTGCCGTCGAGCCCCAGGTCGGCGGCGGTCCTGCCCTCCGGGAACTGGAGCGGGATGACGCCCATACCGATGAGGTTGGAGCGGTGGATGCGCTCGAAGCTCTCCGCGATGACCGCGCGGACGCCGAGCAGGTTGGTTCCCTTGGCCGCCCAGTCCCGGCTCGATCCCGAGCCGTACTCCTTGCCCGCGAGGATGACCAGCGGAACGCCGGCGGCCTGATAATTCTCGCTGGCGTCGAAGATGAACGCCTGCGGGCCGTCGGGCTGCGTGAAGTCGCGGGTGTAGCCGCCCTCGACGCCGCTGCCGCCGTTGAACTGCGCGAGCAGTTGATTCTTCAGCCGGATGTTCGCGAACGTGCCGCGGATCATCACCTCGTGGTTGCCGCGCCGGGAGCCGTAGGAGTTGAAGTCCTTGCGGTCGACCCCGTGCTCCAGCAGGTAACGACCGGCCGGACTGTCCGCCTTGATGGAGCCGGCGGGCGAGATGTGGTCGGTCGTGACGGAGTCGCCGAGCTTGGCGAGCACGCGCGCGCCGGCGATGTCGGCGACGGGGGTCGTCTCGAGCGTCATGCCCTCGAAGTACGGGGGCTTGCGCACGTAGGTGGAGGCGTCGTTCCACTCGAAGACGTCGCCGGTGGGCGTCGGGAGGCTCGTCCAGCGCTCGTCGCCGTCGAACACGGCGCCGTACTCCTTCGTGAACATCTCGGTCGAGATCGACTCGTCGATGGTCTTCTGCACCTCGCCGGCATCCGGCCAGATGTCCTTGAGGAAGACGTCGTTGCCGTCCTGGTCCTGCCCGAGCGGGTCGACCTCGAAGTCGAAGTTCATCGATCCGGCCAGGGCGTAGGCGATGACCAGGGGCGGGGACGCGAGGTAGTTCATCTTGACGTCCGGGTTGATCCGACCCTCGAAGTTGCGGTTGCCCGAGAGCACCGCGGTCACGGCGAGGTCGTTCTCGTTGACCGCCGCCGAGATCTCGTCCAGCAGCGGACCCGAGTTGCCGATGCACGTGGTGCAGCCGTAGCCGACGGTGTAGAAGCCGAGTGCCTCGAGGTCGGAGGTCAGTCCCGCCTTGGCGTAGTAGTCGGTCACGACCTTCGACCCGGGCGCCAGGGTCGTCTTGACCCACGGCTTGGCCGTGAGGCCCTTCTGGTGCGCATTGCGCGCGAGCAGCCCCGCGGCGAGCATCACGCTCGGGTTCGAGGTGTTCGTGCAGCTCGTGATCGCGGCGATCGCGACCGCGCCGTGGTCGAGCGTGAAGGTCGTGCCGTCCACCGACACCTCGGTGGGCTTCGTGGCGGTCGACGGAGCGGCGCTCACGTGGTGGCGCGTGTGCGAGTGCGCATGCGCGCTGTCCTCGTCCTGCGCGGTGAAGCCGATGGGGTCGGAGGCCGGGAACGTGCCCTCCACCGCGGCATCGACCATCGAGAGGTCCTGGTCGGCGTAGTCGTCGAGGTCCGCCTCGAACTGGGTCTTGGCCCGGCTCAGCTCGATCCGATCCTGCGGGCGGCGCGGGCCGGCGATCGAGGGCACGACGGTCGACAGGTCGAGCTCGATGTACTCGCTGTAGGCGGGCTCGAGCTCCGGATCGTGCCAGAGGCCCTGCGCCTGGGAGTACTCCTCGACGAGCGTGATCTGCTTCTCGCTGCGGCCGGTCTGGCGCAGGTAGTCGAGGGTCACGGCGTCGATGGGGAAGATGGCGGCGGTCGAGCCGAACTCCGGGCTCATGTTGCCGATGGTGGCGCGGTTCGCGAGCGGCACCTCGGCCACGCCGGCGCCGTAGAACTCGACGAACTTGCCGACGACACCGTGCTTGCGCAGCATCTGGGTGATCGTCAGGACGACGTCGGTCGCCGTGACGCCGGTCGGGATCGCGCCGGTGAGCTTGAAGCCGACGACCTTGGGGATGAGCATCGAGACCGGCTGGCCCAGCATCGCGGCCTCCGCCTCGATACCGCCGACGCCCCAGCCCAGCACACCGAGACCGTTGACCATCGTGGTGTGCGAGTCGGTCCCGACGAGGGTGTCGGGGTAGGCCTGCAGGACGCCGCCGACCTCGCGCGTGTAGGTGACGCGGGCGAGGTACTCGATGTTGACCTGGTGCACGATGCCGGTGCCCGGCGGCACGACCTTGAAGTCGTCGAAGGCGGTCTGACCCCAGCGCAGGAACTGGTAGCGCTCGCCATTGCGCTCGTACTCGAGCTCGACGTTGCGCTCGAACGCGTTCTCGGTGCCGAACAGGTCGGCGATCACGGAGTGGTCGATGACGAGCTCGGCGGGGGCGAGAGGGTTGACCTTCTTCGGGTCGCCGCCGAGGGTGCTCACCGCCTCGCGCATGGTGGCGAGGTCGACGATGCACGGGACTCCGGTGAAGTCCTGCATGACGACGCGGGCGGGGGTGAACTGGATCTCCGTGTCCGGCTCCGCCTGCGGCTGCCAGGCGCCGAGGGCCTCGATCTGCGACTTGGTGACGTTCTTGCCGTCCTCGGTGCGCAACAGGTTCTCGAGGAGCACCTTGAGACTGAAGGGCAGCTTCTCCGACCCCGGGACCTTCGCGATCCGGAAGATCTGATACTCGGTGCCGCCGACCGTCAGAGCGCTCTTCGCGCCGAAGCTGTCCACCGCCGTGCCCTGTTCATCCACCATTTTGGCCGTCTCCTCGCTGTCGTGATCCATCGTCGGACCCGTGGTCGACCACCGTCCAGCAAGGCAAGCCTAAGACCGGGCGAGCGTCTAACTATCTCGACATCAAGATATCTTAGCGCTCGACATCGTCCTCGGACGACTCGCCGTCGTCGCGCTCGGGCATCGTCCAGGCGGTGCGGAACAACAGCCAGGTCAACCAGAGGATGACCGCGTACAGCGGCACGCCGAGGATGAGCTTCATCGTCGCCAGCGCCGTCGTCTGGTCGAGGAGGAACAGCGGCACCTCGACGATCAGCCGGATGGCGCCCAGGAACAGCCAGAGCACGGTCGCGACGAGCGCGACGCGGCGCTGGGCGGCGTCCTCGCGCCAGGTGCGGTCGCCGATCAGGAACCCGACGAGCACGCCGAGGAACGGCCGGCGCACGACCAGGCTGAGCGCCATGATCACGACGATGGCGCCGTCGATGCCGAAGCCGAGCAGGAAGTTGTTGTTGATGTTGTTCGTGAAGAACGCCAGGCCACCGGAGACGGCGATGCCGAGGAAGCCGACGATCGCGGTCATGACGGCCTGCCGGCGCACCACCCGCACGACGATGAAGGCGATGGCGACGACTGCGGGAGCGGCGACCGCCCAGACCAGCCGATCGGTCGGCGAGAGGAACGACCCGGTCACGGTGTAGACGATCAGGAACAGCAGCGTGGGCAGGATCGACTCGACGATGCCGAGCACACCGCCCATGGCCTGCAGGAGGGTGCGCGCCGACGGGGTCTCGCCCGGCGCGATCCGGCCGAGGCTGGAGCGGCGCAGGGCCTGCCCGAGCGCGTCGTGGACGTCGGGTGCGTCGCCCTCGGGTCGCTGCGGATCCGGCGTCGTCATCAGACCGTCCCGGCATTCGCCGGCACGTGCAGCGGGATGAGGTCGCGCGGCGGCATGGGCGTGGTGCCGCGCACGACGACGATCGACCGGAACAGTTCCTCGACCTGCGCCGCCGCCTCGGGGTCCGCTGCGGCCTGTCCGCTGATGACGCCCCGCAGGAACCAGCGCGGCCCGTCGACACCGACGAAGCGCGCGAGCCTGCCGCCCTCCGGCGACGGGATCTCCGCGCGCACCTCCGGCCCGAGAGGGCCCTCGACGGACTGTGCGGCTCCGCCCTGACGCTGGATCTGCTCGACGATCTGCTCACGGATCTCGTGCCAGAGCCCACTCGTGCGCGGCGCGGCGAAGGGCTGCACCTGCAGCGTCGAACCCGCGTAGTCGAGCGCCACGGCCACGATGCGCTGCGACTCCTCCTCGACCTCGAGGCGCAGGCCCAGGTCGGCACGCGGCACGATCTTCACCCCGCCGAGGTCGACGTAGGGACGCACGGCGTTGGCCTCGGCCTCGTCGAACGGGCCCGCGTCCTCGCGGTCCACGGGTGCCGACTTCGGGCGGTCGGCCGCGTCGTCGGAGAAGGCGGACGGATCGGGGGTCTGGCTCACGCAGGGACTCCGGTGGTGGTCGCATAGCCGGTCGAACCGAAGCCGCCCTCGCCGCGTTCGCTGCCGGGCAGGCGCTGCACCTCGACGAAACGTGCGCGGCTCACGGGCAGGACGATCAGCTGGGCGATGCGATCGCCGGCGCTGATCCGGTACGACTCGGAGCTGTCGGTGTTCAGAAGCGTGACCCGCAGCTCGCCGCGGTAGCCGGCATCCACGGTGCCAGGGCTGTTGACGATCGTGATCCCGTGTCGCGCGGCGAGGCCGCTGCGGGGCACCACGAAGGCGACGTAGCCATCCGGCAGCGCGATCGCGACTCCCGTGCCGACGGTCGCCCGCCCGCCCGGCGCCAGCGTCACGTCGTCCGCGGAGGTGAGATCGGCTCCCGCATCGCCCGGATGCGCGTAGCGCGGTTCGGGGCCCGTGAGGAGCACCTCGACGAGGTCGGTCACGCGTCGAGGCTAGTCCCCGCGGCTCGGCGTGGTCGAATAGGAGGGATGCCCACCTCGCCCCCGCCTACCGCGAACGCCTCTGGCCTTCGCCGTGGGTCTTCCTCACGACCGCGCTCGTGATCCCGGCCGCCCTGCTGGTCTTCCTGCCGATCTCGGAGACCGCCGGGATCGTCGTCGCGATCGTGCTCTACGGCGCGATCGTCGTGATCCTGATCGCGACCACGCCCCTGGTCGAGGTGACCGATGCGGAGTTCGGAGCGGGTCGGGCCCATCTGCCGCTCGCGGTCGTGCATGCGGTGCGCGCGGTCGAGGGCGACGAGGCCGGCGCCGAGCGCGGGGTGCGCCTCGACGCTCGGGCGTTCCTGCTCATCCGGGGCTGGATCCCGGACCTCGTCCGTGTGGAGCTCGACGATCCGAGCGACCCGACGCCCTACTGGCTCGTGTCCACGCGCCACCCGCGACGACTGGTCGCGGCCCTCGCGGGGGCGCGGGCGGGCTCAGCGGATTAGGCCGCGCACTCCTGGCAGATCGGCCCCAGCTTGGAGTCGTGGTCGAACTGCGACTGGTGCTTGACGAGGAAGCAGTTCACGCAGGTGAACTCGTCCGCCTGGGGCGGGAGCACGACGACGTCGAGGTCGACGTCGGACAGGTCGGAACCGGCCAGCGCGAAGTCGGGATTGTCCCCCTCGTCCACGTCGATGGCACTCGACAGCTTGTCGGGCGTGCGCTCCTGAAGAGCCTGGATCGACTCGGTGTCGTCGTCCGTCTTCCTCGGTGCGTCGTAGTCGGTTGCCATTCCCATCCATCTCGATTCGGGTGCCGGTGAAGGCGATTCGGCGGGGCACAGTCTGCACGATCGATCCGACCGCCGCAAACCGGCTGGGCCCACCATGCCCTCGTGCCCGCATCAACCTGCGGCGCGCCCGCGATATTCCCGGGTGAAACGGTTATCGCATGGCATCCTGTGCCTGACTCACAGGGTCAGGAGGTCGGCGCTCATGCAAGAGCTGAAGGTCATCGGAGTCGAGGACGGGGCCCTCCTCGTCGCCTCGGACGAGGGCTCGCGCTTCCGCGTCGAGATCGACGAGGCGACGCGTGCGCGGCTGCGCCCTCCTGCGCCCGAAACGGGTTCGGCGCGCCGGCTCGCCCCAAGGAGATCCAGGCGCACATCCGGGCCGGGATGTCGGCGGAGGACGTCGCGGCGGTCACCGGCGCACCCCTGGAGTACATCCAGCGTTTCGAGGGGCCCGTGCTCGCGGAGCGCGAGTTCGTGATCGAGTCCGCGCTGGGCGTGCCCGTGCAGATCGCCGTGGAGGCCGACCCCGCCGCGGGAACGACATTCGGCACCGTGATCCGGCAGCGCCTGGCCGACGCGGGAGCGGCGGACGAGCGGTGGGCGAGCTGGAAGGAGCAGGCCGGCAGCTGGGTCGTCAAGCTGACCTTCGAGATCGCTCAGGTCGAGCACGACGCCCGCTGGAGTTTCGATCCCAAGCGCACGGCGCTCTCGCCCATCAACCCCGAGGCGATCTCGCTCTCGCAGCAGGGCGAACTGCCGCCGAGCCTGATCCCGCGCCTCCGAGCGGTCACGACCCAGCCCGGCGACACCGGCCGATTCGACAGCGGCGCGTTCGAGATCTCGGATGAGCAGGCCGACCCGGGGATCGTCGCGCCGGTGCCCATCGGACGCGTCGCACCGGCCGAGGCCGATCCGCCCGCGCACCAGCAGACCGCCGACCTGCTGGAGGCGCTGCGGCGCCGGCGCGGCGAACGGGACCCGATGGATCCCGGCCCCTCGGATGCCATGGCGTCGCACCCGTCGACGGGCGCGATCCGGCTCATCGACATCCCGCTCACCCCCGGGGACGCCGGGGCGGAGGACCAGCCCGGCGCCGCGCATCAGCCCGCCCCGCCGGCGCAGACGCGTAACGCCACCGGACCCCTCGGCAAGCGGCGCGGGCGCGCCGCCATGCCGACGTGGGACGAGATCGTGTTCGGCGCCCGGCCCGACGACGACCTGGTCTGAGCCGGGCGGTCACGCCCAGCGGGCGAAGCGCAGCAGCGGGATCGCGAGCTCGTCGGCGCTCAGCGAGCCGTGCTGGCCGATCATGCGCCGGCCGCGGTCCTCGGGGTCGATGTAGTAGGCGACGCGATCGCGCGCCGCGACGAGCACGTCGCCGATGCGCGGCACGACCTCGGGGTCGACCTCGCCGAACCAGCCCGCCGCGACCGCCTCGGCACGCGTCGCCACCCAGGCCCGCCGGCCCTCCCGCTCGCGCCACCGGGCGGCCACCTCGTCGGCGTCGACGCCCGGGGCGAGATGCAGCTGCAGGCAACGCGGCTCCCCCGCGACCGCCACGACGCCGTCCAGGGCGGCGTCGCCGACGACGACCTGGCGCTCGTGCGGCACGTCGACGACCCCGTGATCGGCGGTCACGAGAACGCCGTCGCGGGGCCCGACCCCGGCCAGGAAGGTCGCGAGCGCGGCGTCGAGCTCCTCCAGCGCCGCGACCCAGGTGTCCGACTCCCAGCCCCTGGCATGCGCCGCGGTGTCGAGCTCCGGGACGTAGAGGTAGCCGAGCGCAGACGGCCCGGCGAGCACCTCGCGGGCGCGGGCGAACCGGTCGGCGATCGAGCGACCGCCGAGGTACTCGGCACCGTGCAGGACGGCGTCGGTGAAGCCGGAGCCGCGGTAGCGCTCGGGGCCGATCGCGACGGCACGAAGACCGACCGCCGTCGCGCGTTCGAAGCACGTCGGCATCCGCTGCCATCCCCGCGGCAGGCCCCCGTCGTCCCAGCCGCTCAGGTGGTTCACGACCGTGCCGTCCGGGCCGAGCGCGGTGTAACCGACCACGCCGTGGCGGCCGGGATCCGTGCCGGTCGCGAAGCTGGCGAGGGCGCTGGCAGTCGTGGTCGGGAAGACGGACGAGATCGGGGCATCCCGGGCCAGTCGCGAGGCCAGGGTGCGCGCATGCCCGCCCCGCGCGGTCAACGCGGCGAGGCCCAGGCCGTCCACGAGCACGACCACGGCGTGATCGACGGGCGCGAGGCCGAGTCCCGTGCTGCGTCCGCCGAGCGCGTCGAGGCATCCGGGGAGCACATCGGCGAGCCGGAACCGGTGCGCCCTGCCAGCGGGGAGTCGGGCCGCCGGTAGCATGACGGCGATCCTATGGCCACTCCCTCCTCCACCTCACCGTCCTCATCGAGCCCGGCAGAGGGCGAGCGCATCCAGGACGTCGACGTCTCGACCGAGATGCAGGGGTCGTACCTCGAGTACGCGTACTCCGTCATCTACTCTCGCGCCCTGCCCGACGCCCGCGACGGCCTGAAGCCGGTGCAGCGCCGCATCCTGTTCCAGATGAGCGAGATGGGCCTGCGCCCGGATCGCGGGCACGTGAAGAGCGCACGCGTCACCGGCGACGTCATGGGCCGCCTGCATCCGCACGGCGACGGGGCGATCTACGACGCCCTCGTGCGGCTCGCGCAGGACTTCACGATGCGCCTGCCGCTCGTCGACGGGCACGGCAACTTCGGCTCGCTGGACGACGGCCCCGCCGCCGCGCGCTACACGGAGGTGCGGCTGCAGGCCGCCGCGCTCGCGATGACGGACGGGCTCGACGAGGACGTCGTCGACTTCGTTCCCAACTACGACAACCAGCTCACCCAGCCCTCGGTGCTGCCGGCGGCCTTCCCGAACCTGCTCGTCAACGGCGCCAGCGGCATCGCGGTCGGCATGGCGACCAACATGGCACCCCACAACCTCATCGAGGTCGCCGCGGCGGCGCGGCACCTGCTCGAGAACCCCGAGGCGACCCTCGAGGACCTCATGGAGTTCGTGCCCGGCCCCGACCTGCCCACCGGCGGCACGATCGTCGGGTTGGAGGGCATCAAGGACGCCTACGCGACGGGTCGCGGCTCGTTCAAGACGCGTGCCCGCGTCTCGATCGAGCAGCTCTCGGCCCGTCGCGCGGGCCTCGTCGTGACCGAGCTGCCGTACCTGGTCGGGCCCGAGAAGGTGATCGAGAAGATCAAGGACGGCGTGCAGTCCAAGAAGATCACGGGCATCGCCGACGTCACCGACCTCACGGACCGCAACCACGGCCTCCGGCTCGTCATCGGCATCAAGACCGGCTTCAGCCCGGAGGCCGTGCTCGAGCAGCTCTACCGGCTCACGCCGCTCGAGGACGGCTTCGGCATCAACAACGTCTGCCTCGTCGAGGGCCGACCGCTCACGCTCGGACTGCGCGAACTGCTGCGGGTCTACCTCGACCACCGCATCGAGGTCGTCACGCGGCGATCTCGATTCCGCCTCGCCCGGCGGCAGGAGCGCCTGCACCTGGTCGACGGGCTGCTCGTCGCGATCCTCGACATCGACGAGGTCATCCAGGTGGTGCGCACCTCCGACGACACCGCGCAGGCCCGCACGCGTCTCATGGACGTCTTCGATCTCTCGCAGCTGCAGGCCGACTACATCCTCGAGCTCCAGCTGCGCCGGTTGACCCGGTTCAGCCGCATCGAGCTCGAGACCGAGCGCGAGAAGCTGCGCGCCGAGATCGCCGAGCTCGAGGCCCTGCTCGCCGACCCCGGTCGGGTGCGCACCACGGTCGCCGACGAGCTCGACGAGGTCGCGGAGCGGTTCGGCACCCCGCGACGCACCCTGCTGACCCAAGGCGCGGCCAGCACGGCGCAGACGCCGAGCCAGCGCAAGGCGGCCGCGGCGGCATCCTCGAGATCGCCGACGTGCCGACTCTCGTCCTGCTGTCGACCACGGGCCGCGCGGTGCGGGTCGACCTCCCGGATGGCACGGAGCCGCCGACGCGTCCCGCGCGCCGCAGCAGGCACGATGCGCTGGCCTCGCAGGTCGTCGGCACCAGCCGCGGTCAGCTCGGGGCGATCACCTCGCGCGGACGGCTCGTGCGGTTCACCCCGGTCGACCTGCCGTCGGTGCCGGCGAACTCCGTGCAGCTGGCGGCCGGTGCCCGGATCGCCGACTACCTCGGGATCGTCGACAAGAAGGAGCGGGTGCTCGGGCTGGTCTCCCTCGAGTCGGAGCTGCCCGTCGCGCTCGGCACCCGGCAGGGCGTCGTCAAGCGCGTCGCGCCGGGCGGATGGCCGGCTCGACCTGACTTCGAGGTCATCGCGCTCAAGCCCGGCGACGAGGTCGTGGGCGTCGCCCAGGGCGGCGAGGCCGAGGAGCTCGTCTTCGTCACGAGCGACGCGCAGCTGCTGCACTTCGGCGCGGCGCAGGTCCGCCCGCAGGGCGTGGCGGCCGGCGGGATGGCGGGCATCAAGCTGGGCGCGGGCGCCTCGGTGATCTTCTTCGGGGCCCTCGATCCCGGGGCCGACGTCGTCGTCGCCACCGTCTCCTCCCCCGCCGAGACGCTCGCCGGCGCCGACCCGGGTCGCGCGAAGGTGTCGGCGTTCTCCGAGTTCCCCGGCAAGGGTCGCGCCACCGGCGGCGTCCGGGCGCACACCTTCCTGAAGGGCGAGAACGCCCTCGCGCTCGCGTGGGCGGGGGCTGCGCCCGCGCTGGCGGTCGGTACGGACGGGTCGCTGCGCACCCTGCCCGAGTCGGGCGCGAAGCGCGACGCCTCGGGCGCTGCGCTCGACGCCGTCATCGGCTCCATCGGCGCCTCCTCTAGCCCCCTCCTCGATAACTGCCCAAAAGTCCCAGTCGCGGTCGCCCGCACTGGGCGTTTTTGGTCAGTTATCGAGGGTGCGGGTCAGGTGACGCCGGCGATCGAGCACGCGCCGCCGAGGACGCGAGCGCCGATCACGACCTCCTGCAGCGATCGCGGCTCGCCCGAGGTCCAGGTGAGGGTCAGCGACCGCAGCATCTCGTCGCCCGGAAGTGCCACGGCGACCAGCACCGTGCTCGGCCCCTCGATCTCGACCCGACGGGTCGACGCATCGGGCACGACGAGCGGCTCGACGGGGTCCTCGCCCGGCCGTATGCCGTCGCCGAGCGGGATCACCCGCCACGGCACCGCGCGCCCGCTCGACGTCACCCCGAGCAGGCCGGCGTGCCCGTCGAGCGGGTCGATCGTGAACTCCACGACGATCCGGCTGCCGTCGAGCACGCGGCAGGCGGGGCTCAGACCGCGGTCCGAGAACCCCGCGCGATACGGCGTCGTCGACCGGCCCGCCGAGGTCGCGACCGCGACCGTCAGCGCGACGGTGACCAGCGCACCGGCGGCGAGGCCGAGCCCCAGCCCGATCAGCAGCCCCCGCGCGAGCGGACGGAGCGTCATTTCGGGAACAGGTGGGGCACGAACCCCGCCCAGGCCCGGCGCAGCTCCGAGCGCGGGTCCTCCTCGACGCGGTCGTCGACGTCGATGATGAGCGTGCGCCGGTGCTCCGCGTCGTAGCGCGGCCAGCCGGCATCCACCTGGCCGGAGAACGCGAACCGCAGCCAGTTGGTGCGCATCCGGCGTCCCACCCGCTCGAAGGCCCGATAACCCCCGAGCAGGCCGAACAACCGGCCCGGGGGTTTGCGTGCCTGGTCGAACACGGCGAACAGCTCGATGCCGTGGGTGGCGTCGAGACCGAGCCAGCGCGCGAGCCGGGGGCGATGTCGAACCGGTAGAAGTAGACGGGTGCATGGCGGGCGTGCGCCTCGGCGATCCGCACCGAGGGGTACCAGAAGGAGTAGTCGCCGGCGAAGTCGGCCGACGAGGGGCGCCGGGACAACCGCGGGTACATCCGCGCGATCGCGGTCGCCTCCTCGCGTGGAGTCTTGGCGAAGACCGCGCGGATGCGCGCCGGCGTCGAGGCCAGGATGTCGAGCCGACCGCGGAACAGCGAGCCCTCGCGCTCGTTCGTGCCGATGATGAGCGGGATGCGCGCGGCACGCCCCTCCCGGAACGCGTCGACCGGGCGCATCGGCAGCAGCTCGCCGTCCGCGACGGGGGCCAGCAGCGTGGAGCCGGGCACGCGATCCGGCATCTCGCGCACGAGCCGCGTCGTCGCGGCCACGAACTGGGCGGTGGTCGCCTCCCCGAGCAGACGAGCCGCCTCCTCGGCGGTCGGCTCCGACGTGAGCGGGGCGCGGCGCACCGCGCCGAGCAGCTCGAGGAAGTCCCGAGCCCACAGCGCCGTGATATCCGGGTCGTAGACGGCCTCGGCCGGCGAGCTCTCGGCGATCGCCCGGGCGAACAGGCCGTGCGCGCGCGGCACCGCCATGAGCGTGGTGACCGCGTTGGCCCCCGCGGACTCGCCGAACAGGGTCACGTTGCCCGGGTCGCCGCCGAAGGCCCCGATGTTGTCGCGCACCCACTCGAGCGCCGCGAGCTGGTCGCGCAGGCCGAGGTTGGAGTCGAACGGGCGGTCCGGGCTCGAGTACCGCGTGAAGTCGAGATAGCCGAGCGCCCCGAGCCGGTAGTTCAGGTTGACGAAGACGACGCCGCCGTCGTGCACGAGCCCCTCGCCCTGCTCGGGCATCTCCCGCGAGGACCCGACCGCGTACGCGCCGCCGTGGATGTAGACCATGACCGGCCGCGGCACCGCCGACGGGATGCGCGGCGCGATCACGTTGAGGGTGAGGCAGTCCTCGCTCATGGCGGCCCGGCTGTTGGTGCCGCTGAGGCTGCGTGGATCCTGCGGGGCGACCGGCCCGAAGTCGCGCGCCGGCCGGATGCCCTCCCACGGCACGACCGGCTGCGGTGCGCGCAGGCGCAGGTCTCCGATCGGCGGGGCCGCGTACGGGATGCCGCGCCACATCCGCAGGCCGCGTCGCACCGCACCCTCGATGCGACCTCCGGAGACATCGAGCTGGAGCGCGTCGGCCACGGCTCCACGCTACGACGGCGCCGTGAGCGGGCGCTGAGGGCGCGCTCAGGCGGCGTCCGGAATCAGACGTCGACGCGGGAGCGGTCGAGACCCTGCCCGGCGATGATGAAGTCCTTGCGCGGCGCGACGTCGTTGCCCATGAGGAGCTCGAAGACGCGCGCCGCCTGCTCGGCGTCGGCTACCTTCACGCGACGCAGGGTGCGGTGCGCACGGCTCATGGTCGTCTCGGCGAGCTGGTCGGCATCCATCTCGCCCAGTCCCTTGTAGCGCTGGATCGGATCCTGGTACTTGCGACCCGACTTGCGCAGCGTCGCCAGCACCTGGTTCAGCTCCGCCTCGGAGTACGTGTAGACGATCTCATTCGGCTTGGAGCCGGGGTTCTGGATGACGACCCGGTGCAGCGGCGGAACCGCGGCGAACACGCGACCGTCCTCGATCATCGCCGGCATGTACTTGAAGAACAGGGTGAGCAGCAGGGTGCGGATGTGGGCACCGTCGACGTCGGCGTCGGCCATGATGATGACCTTGCCGTAGCGGGCCTGGTCGAGCTCGAACGTGCGGCCCGAGCCCGCCCCGATCACCTGGATGATTGACGCGCACTCGGCGTTGGAGAGCATGTCGGCGACCGACGCCTTCTGCACGTTGAGGATCTTGCCCCGGATGGGCAGCAGGGCCTGGTATTCGCTGTCGCGGCCGAGCTTGGCGGTGCCGAGGGCGGAGTCGCCCTCGACGATGAACAGCTCGGTGCCGGCGACGTCGTTGGAGCGGCAGTCGACGAGCTTCGCGGGCAGCGACGAGCTCTCGAGCGCGTTCTTGCGACGCTGGGTCTCCTTGTGGGCGCGGGCCGAGATGCGCGCCTTCATCTCCGAGACGACCTTCTCCAGCACGACGGCGGACTGCCGCTTGTCGTCGGCCTTCGAGCTGGAGAACCGCTGGCCGAGGGCCGTGCTGAGCGTGTTCGCGACGATCGCGCGGATCGCCGGGGTGCCGAGCACCTCCTTGGTCTGCCCCTCGAACTGCGGCTCGGGCAGGCGGACGGTGAGGACGGCGGTGAGCCCGGCGAGCATGTCCTCCTTCTCGAGCTTCTCGTTCTGGCCGACCTTGAGCCGGCGCGCATTGCGCTCGATCTCGGCGCGCAGGAACTTCATGAGTCCCTGCTCGAAGCCGGCCTGGTGGGTGCCGCCCTTCGGGGTCGCGATGATGTTGACGAAGCTGCGGAACACCGTGTCGTACCCGGTGCCCCAGCGCAGCGCGATGTCGACCTCGCACTGGCGCTGCACCTCGGTCGAGACCATGTGCCCGTTCTCCTGCAGCACCGGCACCGTCTCGGAGTACGCCCCGGTGCCCTGGATACGCCAGGTGCTCGTGAGCGGGTCGTCGGGGGCGAGGAAGTCGGCGAACTCGGAGATCCCGCCCGCGAAGCGGAAGGTCTCCCGGTTCTCCCCCGCGATCCCCTCGGCGTTCTCGCGCTTGTCCAGGATGTCGATCCCGAGCCCCGGCACGAGGAAGGCGGTCTGCCGCGCGCGGCCGGTCAGCTCCTCCAGCTGGAACCCCGCCCCCTTCGTGAAGATCTGCCGGTCGGCCCAGTACCGGATGCGCGTGCCGCTCACTCCCTTCGCGACCTTGCCGGCCTTGCGCAGCTCCGACCCCGACGTGAACGGGGTGAACGGGGCATCCGGGCTCGGCTCGCCCGTATCGGCGAAGGTGCCGGGCTCTCCCCGGTGGAACGACATCGCCCACGTCACACCGTCGCGGTCGACCTCGACGTCGAGCCGCTCGCTCAGCGCGTTGACGACCGAGGCGCCGACGCCGTGCAGGCCACCGGAGGCCGCGTACGAGCCCGAGCCGAACTTGCCGCCCGCGTGCAGCTTGGTGAAGACGACCTCGACACCCGAGAGCCCGGTCTTGGGCTCGATGTCGACCGGGATGCCGCGGGCGTGATCGCGGACCTCGACGCTGCCGTCGTCATGCAGCACCACCTCGATGTCCTGGCCGAAGCCGGCGAGCGCCTCGTCGACGGAGTTGTCGATGATCTCCCAGAGGCAGTGCATGAGACCGCGGGAGTCGGTCGACCCGATGTACATCCCCGGCCGCTTGCGCACGGCCTCCAGCCCCTCGAGCACGCTGAGGTGACGGGCGGTGTAGTCGCTGGAAGACGCCACGGAGCTCCTTCGGGTGGGCGGGCCCTCTCAGCGTAGGCGGCACCCGCGACCCCGGCCCGGCACCACTCCTACTGCAGGCAGAACTCGTTGCCCTCGGGATCCTGCAGCTGGAAGTACTGCTCGTGCGCCTCGCCCCAGCGCTGGTCGACGAGCCGCACGACGGTGGCGCCGAGCCCGACCAGCCGGTCCTTCTCGGCCTCCAGTTCGGCAAGGTCGCGATGCTGGCTCCCGAGGTTCACATCCAGGTGGATGCGGTTGCGACCCTCCTTGGGACCGGCCGCGTGATGGAAGTAGAGACGCGGCCCGCACCCCTCCGGATCCTCGACCATCGACCGCTTCTCGACGTCCTCGCGCGACAGGCCCCGCGTCGCCATGAACTCGGCGAAGCCGTCGAGGTCGGGCGGCGGGTAGCCGAAGACCCCGCCCAGAAGCGCGCGAGGCGATCCGGATCCTCCGCGTAGAAGGTGATGTTGCCCAGCTGCGCCATGATCAGAACCTAGGTTCCGCTCCGAGCGAAACGCAAGGTCGACTGCCGGACCTCCCGGGCGATCCCGTGCTTGACTGGAGGCCTCGACGGCACCCGAGCCCAAGGAGCAGGACATGAGCCAGATCACCGACACCATCGACGAACTCGACGTGCCCTCGCTCACCGCGCTCGATCGCTGCGACAGCTGCGGTGCCCAGGCCTACGTGCGCGTCGTGCTCGCCTCGGGCGAGCTCCTGTTCTGCGCGCACCACGCCGCGGAGTTCAAGGACAAGCTGCAGCCGTCCGCACTGGCCTGGCACGACGAGACCAGCCGCCTCCTCGAGGCCGACGCCTGAGCGGAACGCCGGCCGGAGCTACGCTCCGACGCGTTCGTGACGCCACCCGGCGTCGTCCTTCTCGTAACGGACCCGGATGTGGTCGCGCCCGGCGTCGCCCTGCCAGAACTCGTAGGCGGTCGGGTCGACCCTCCACAGAACCCAGTTCTCGGCGATGAGCCCCGGCTCGCGCGCGATGCGCTCCTCGGCCTCGGCGACGGCGTGCGCGCGCTCGGCCGGGTCGATGGGCTCGCCCTGACGTCCCGCCAGGACGAGCGCGCGCGAGTGCGGACTGCGGGCGAGGAAGTCGGCGGCCGCGTCGGCGGCGGACGCACGGTGGGCGACGCCCCGCATCCGGATCGCGCGGGCGCGTTCGCGCCAGTAGACGCTCACCGCGCATCGCGGCTCGAGCTCGAGCTGGCGGCTCTTCGCGGCCTCCGCGGTGGTGGCGATCTCGAGCTCGCCGCTCGCGGTCACATCCTTGAGCATGAGCACGCGGGCGTCGGCACCATCCGCGCCCATCGTCGCCAGCGTGATCGCGAGCGGTTCGAGCACGCCCGCATCCAGCGCGTCGTCGAGCCAGTCGAGCAGCAGGAGGCGCGGGTCGTCCGGAGCCGACGCGGGGTCGAACACCGGGGCGCTACCCGTGACCGAAGGCACGGCGCGGAGGCGCTCGCGGAGGGTGGGCATGCCTTCAGTATCGCGGTCGACCTCGATAGTCTTCGGCGCGTGATCGGCACTGCGGCCCTCATCCCCAACCCCGCCTTGCGTCCCCTGGAGGTGGTCGTCGGGCAGTGGCGCACCACGGGGACCCACCCGCTGATGCCCGGCACGACCTTCCGCGGACGCACGTCGTTCGCCTGGCTCGAGGGCGGCGCCTTCCTCGTGATGCGCACGGAGATGGAGCAGGCCGAAGTGCCCGACGCCGTCGCCGTGATCGGCAGCGACGACGCGGCCGGCACACTGACCATGAGCTATTTCGATGAGCGCGGGGTGTCGCGCCGCTACGAGGTCGAGTTCGCCGACGGCCGACTGTCGTGGTCGCGCGACGAGGCGGGATTCGCGCAGCGCCAGACGCTCGTCCTCTCCGAGGACCGCTCCCGGATGACGGGCACGGGACGGATGCGCCGCGGCGGCGAGTGAGAGGGCGACCTGTCGCTGGACTACGAGCGGGTCGGCTGACGACCGCCGCGCCCGCGGATAGGCTCAGCGGGTGCCGCAGCGCCTGACGTATCTCCTCGGTCGCGCCCGGCGGCTGAACCCCGCCAACCTGCTCGGCTTCGCCCGGGCCATCTCGCGCTCATCGCGCCGGCCGCGGCTGTTCGTGGTCATCGACATGCTGTGGTGCTCGGTCGTGTACGAGACGGCGTTCCAGGACTACTTCGACTGGGACTTCCACACGCTGACGCGGCGCGAGCGCCGCACCTACATGACGCACCCGAAGTCGAATCACCTCGTCGAGCGCTTCAACCGGCGCGAGTTCCGGCACACCTTCCGCGACAAGATCGAGTTCAACACCGCGTTCGCGCCCTATGTCGGCCGGGCGTGGCTCGACGTGCGGGAGTCGTCGGCGGACGAGCTGCGGACGTTCGCCGAGCGGCATGGCCGGATCATGGCGAAGGTGCCGGACAGCCTCTCCGGGCACGGCATCCGGTCGCATCGCGCCGACGAGATCGCCGACTGGCCCGCGTTCCGTGACGCCCTCATCGCCGGGCGGCAGTTCCTCGTCGAGGAGTTCATCGCCCAGCACCCGGCGATGGCGTCGCTGAATCCGTCGAGCGTCAACTCGCTGCGCATGATCACGTTCTGCGAGGACGGCCACACCACGCTGCTCGCCGCCGTGCTCAAGATCGGCAACGGCGGCGACGTCGACAACTTCTCGGCCAACGGGATGTACACGATGCTCGACGCCGACGGCGTCGCGCACTACCCGGCGTTCGACGCGGCCGGCGGCACGTTCGCGGTGCACCCCCTCAGCGGGACCTCGATCGTCGGCTTCCGGGTGCCGCTGTATGCGCAGGTGCGCGCGCTGCTCGATCAGGTGGCTCCCGTCGTGCCCGAGATGCCCTACATCGGCTGGGACGTCGCGATCGGCCCCGGGCACCCGATGCTCATCGAGGGCAACCCGAACTCCGGCGTCTACCAGCTGAAGCCGTCGCTGTCGGGCGTGCGCACGGGGCTGCTGCCCGTGTACCGGGCGGCGATGCACTTCTGAGCTCGTCGAGCCGCCGCCCGCGGCGCTACTCGACCCGCTCGAACGGGTGCCAGCGTCTCGGGTCGCGGAAGTCGGCCAGCCGCTGGTCGTAGGCGGCCAGGGCGAGGCGCTCGTGGGCGAGCACCGGCTCGGTGCCGGGATCGAGGATCCGGAGCAGGGCGCGCGTCAGGTGAGGGTTGTCGACGAGGATCGGCCCGAGCAGCGAGGTGCCGAAGAAGTTGTTGCGGCGCACGCCCTCGACCGCGGTCGCCCGGTTGCGGCCGATCCCCCGCTCGGCGGTGAGGAATCCGGGCAGCGACTCCGGCGCGGTCACCATCGAGAACTGCGACTTGTACCCGAGCACCGGATGCTCGGGACCGACCTCGGGAACGGTACCCATGACCTTGCCGCTGTACCGCCCGAACATCGCCAGTGTCGCCTCGAGCTCGAAGACGCCGACGCCGGGCTCGTCGTAGCCCATCTCGTCGTTGCGGATGCGGGCCCCCAGCACCTCGAGGGCGTTGTGCGTGAACAGGAAGACGGTGCCCGTCTCGATGAGCTCCACGATCCGGTCGCGGTGCGGGCGCAGGTGCGCGATCGCCTTGAGCTGGCCCTTCTCGGTGAGCGGACCGAGGTAGACGAGATCGACGGGGCCGGCGGCGAAGGCGGGCGGGTCGGTGAGTCCGGTGCGGATGACCCGCGCGTCCGGACGGCACTGCGCGAGGTAGTCGATGTTGGCGTTGTCGCCATGGAGGTTTGCGATCTCCGGGAAGAGCATCTCGACCGTGAGACTCACGCGGCCCCGCCCCTCAGCCGCTCGCGCAGGCGCGCCTGCACCGGGGTGCCGGTGATGACCGCGTTGTGCACGCTGTGCAGGTTGAACACCTGCGCCGCGCCCGCGAGGTCGATCGTGTCGGCCGTGGCGAGCTCCGACGCCACCGTGACGATGCGCTGCGCCGGCACGCCCGCGATCGCGAGCCGCAGCGCCTGGTCGTGGCGGCGGACTCCCCCACGACGATCTGCTGCACGTCGCTCGTCGCCAGGTAGTCGTAGTCGGCGTCGTAGGTCCACGCGGTGTTCTCGACGTCGGTGGTGCGCTCGCTCACCTCGTCGATGTTGAGCACGACGGCCTTGCGCCCGCTGAACGACGCCAGGTACTCGAACGCGCGCGAGCAGGCGACCCCGACGAGGCCCTTGGTGAGGAGGCGCACGAGCTCGACCCCGCCCACGGTCTCCTCCTGGAACCGCGTGGTCGGCGGCTGCAGCCGATCGAACGCGGAGACGAGGCGCTCGCGCGCGATCCCGAGCCGGTCGAGCACCGCGGCGACCGCGACCTCGTTGTAGACGTTGACGATGTTCGGGTTGATGAGCGTGGCCGGTCGCGCATCGCCGTCGAGATCGAGCACGACCCGGCGGTTCGGGCCGTCCACCTGCTGCGCGCGGTACGCGGCCGTCGGCGAGCGGAAGTCGCCGTTCGGGCAGTGCGCCCTGCCGATGTGGTTGAAGCGCCAGTAGTCCCAGACCAGCGGCGCATCGCACACCGGGCAGATCGCCGCGTCCACCGCCGCCCCGTGCGGGGTGTCGCCGTCGGTCGGCAGCCGGTCCACGGCGAAGTGGGTCCGCGGGTTCGCGTCCGACCCGATCGAGGAGGCGATGAGGTCGTCCGCGTTGAGCACGAGCGTCGTCGAGGCGGGCAGCGCCGACGAGATCACCCAGGCGATGTAGTCCGGGTGCGCGTTGCGCTTGATGGAGTCGCGCGTCAGGTTCGTGCAGACCAGGATGTCGGGCACGAGCCCCGGCAGGATCAGCTTCGCCGAGCGCTCGTCCATCTCCAGCACCGCGACGTCGGCCCGCGATCTCCCGGTCCAGGTGACCGCATCGATGAGCGTCATCGCGACGCCGGCCGCCAGGTTCGACCCCGACCGGTTCGATGCGACACGCATCCCCTCGCCCTGCAGCGCCTCGGCGAGCAGGTTGGAGACGGTCGTCTTGCCGTTCGTGCCGGTCACCACGACGACACGCGCCGGGTGACGGATCGCGCCGATGATCCCCGGATGCAGGCGTCGGGCGATCCGCCCGGGCACGTGCGTGCCGGCCCGGCCGGTCACCCGGAGCGCGAGCGCGGCCAGCTTCGCCGCCCAGATCGTGAGCAGCACCCGAGGACCGCCCCGCATGTAGGGGGACTCCTACTCGAGGTAGTCGCGCAGCGACTGCGACCGCGACGGGTGGCGCAGCTTCGCCATCGTCTTCGACTCGATCTGGCGGATGCGCTCGCGCGTCACACCGAAGGTGTCGCCGATCTGATCGAGCGTCTTCGGCATCCCGTCGCCCAAGCCGAACCGCATGCGGATCACGCCCGCCTCGCGCTCGCTGAGCGAGTCCAGGAGCGACTCCAGCTGCTTCTGCAGCATGGTGAAGCCGACCGCGTCGGCCGGCACGACCGCCTCGGTGTCCTCGATGAGGTCGCCGAACTCGCTGTCGCCGTCCTCGCCGAGCGGGGTGTGCAGCGAGATCGGCTCGCGGCCGTACTTCTGCACCTCGATGACCTTCTCGGGGGTCATGTCGAGCTCGCGGCTGAGCTCCTCGGGCGTGGGCTCGCGGCCCAGGTCCTGGAGCATCTGGCGCTGCACGCGGGCGAGCTTGTTGATGACCTCGACCATGTGCACCGGGATGCGGATGGTGCGCGCCTGGTCGGCCATCGCGCGGGTGATCGCCTGCCGGATCCACCAGGTGGCGTACGTCGAGAACTTGAAGCCCTTGGTGTAGTCGAACTTCTCGACCGCACGGATGAGGCCGAGGTTGCCCTCCTGGATGAGGTCCAGGAACTGCATGCCGCGACCCGTGTAGCGCTTGGCGAGCGAGACCACGAGGCGCAGGTTCGCGCCGAGCAGGTGGCTCTTGGCGCGCTGGCCGTCGCGAGCGACCCACGCGAGTTCGCGACCGAGCTGCGTGCGCTTCTCGGTGTCGCTCATGCCGCCGAGCTTCTCCTCCGCGAACAGGCCGGCCTCGATGCGCATCGCGAGCTCGACCTCCTCCGCGGCGTTCAGCAGCGCGACCTTGCCGATCTGCTTGAGGTAGTCCTTGACCGGGTCGGCGGTGGCGCCGGTGATCGTGGCCGAGTAGACGGGGACCTCGTCCTCGTCGTCCGTCATCGAGAGGCGCAGCGCACCCGACGGGAGCGGCGCATCGGCCTCGGTCTCCTCTTCCTCCGTCTCGTCGGCGTCGTCGCCGTCCGCGGCGTCGGGCGTCTTGTCGTCGGCGTCGGGCGCGGCCTCCGCGACGTCCGAGTCGGCAGCATCCGGGTCCGCGACGGCGTCCTCGGTGTCGAGCTCCTCGTCGTCGGTCGCCAGCTCGACGTCGGGCTCGAGCTCGTCGTCGGCGTCCTCATCGGACGCGGTCGCCTTCGAGGCCTTCGCGGCCGAGGCCTTCGTCGCGCCCTTCGGTGCGGCGCCCTTCGCCGCGGGCTTGCTCGCCGCCTTCGTGGCCGGCGCGGCCTTCGCGGCCGGCTTGGCCGCCGGCTTCGCAGCACTCTTCGCGGCGGGCGCCTTCGACGCCGCCGTCTTCGTCGCGGTCTTCGATGCCGCGGTCTTCGTGGGACGGTCCTCGTCGACCGTCTCGACCGACTTCACCGAGCTCCGGGTTGCCATGGTGACCCCTTCCGGCCCGCCGATCAGCACTCGGCGGGCATTACTAAGACCCATGTCAAGTCCCCCGCGCCGAATGCCAGACATCGACGCGAACACGGGAACCGACTGGGTCCTGAACAATCATTATCGCACAGTCGACGACGAGCCATCGCCCTCATCCGTGCCTTTCGGGCCGCGACGCCCCCGCGCACCCGTCGGAACAGTGCAACCCAGAACGGGGCGATGATTATTCCGTCCTCGAGGAACATCCGCGCCCGGGTCCTGCGGCGCGAGATCAGGAGCCCGACGAGGGCGACGAGCCCGATCGCGAAGGGCGCGAGGAACGCGATCCGGAACGCATCGTAGGAGTACAGCACGTCGATCGCCGCGCCCTTCCCGCCGCGGGCGTCGAGCAGCACGCCGACGAGGAACATGCCGACGAACGCTCCGATGAAGCCGCCCGAGTTCGCGATGCCGCTCGCCGACCCGCCCGCATGCGACGGGTTGAACGTGCGCGCGAAGTCGAGTCCCACCATCGAGCCCGGCCCGGCGACGCCGATGGCCAGGAACGCCGCCATGATGACGCCGAGCGGCGGCACGCCCGGCCACAGCACGAGGACCAGCAGAGCGCCGTAACTCAGGGCGCCCACGCCCAGCACCAGGTTGCTGCGGCGCCACGGGAACCGCGCCACGAGATACCCGATGGTCGGTCCGCCGATGATCGAGGCCGCCACGAAGAGCCCCATGGTGAGCGCCGCCGTGCCGATCGGCAGCCCGACCGCCACCGTCAGATACGGATATCCCCACAGCACGCTCAGCAGGTTCGGCAGCGACGCGAGCAGGGTGTGCGCCCAGAAGCCCAGCTGCGTGCCCGGCCGGCGAAGCGCGGAGGTCAGGATCACCAGCCGCCCGCCGGCCGGAATCGGCGTCGTGAGGGGAAGCGGCTCGCCCGCTCGCACGAACAAGGCGACGAGAGCGGTGGCCAGCACCGAGAGCGCGACCGAGGTCAGGAAGGCGAGCTGCCATCCGGACTCGCGCAGCAGGAGCGCGAACGGGAAGGCCGACACGACCTGCCCCAGCGATCCGAGCATCCCGACCCACTGCAGCAGCTGCGGCAGCAGGCGTGGCGTGAACCAGCCGGGCAGCAGCCGGATGACGCTGAGGAAGGTGAACGCGTCGCCGCACCCGACGAGCACCCGGCCCGCCCCCGCGAGCACCAGCACCGGCGAGAACGCCACCACGAGCTGCCCGAGCCCCATCAGGGCGGCACCGATCAGCAGGATGCGCCGGGAGCCGAACAGGTCGAGCAGTGCCCCCACCGGCACCTGCAGCAGCCCGTAGACCGCGACCTGCACGACGGCGACGGCCGAGAGGGCAGCGGCCGTGGCGTCGAAGCGCTCGGTCGCCGCGACTCCGGCGACGCCGAAGGTGCTGCGCTGCGTGACGGCGACGAGGTACGCGAGCACACCCACGCCGAACACCAGCCAGGCGCGGCGCGAGTTCACCCGTCCAGGCTAGGGCCGGGCCGGCATCCGGCGGCCCCGATCAGCGGTCGTCGTCGCGCCGGTTGGCGAGGAACTTCTCGAGCTCTGCGGCGATCGTCTCGGCGCTCGGCAGCTCCCCGCTCTCGTCGACGAGCGGCGAGGGCATCGGATTCTCCTCCATGTAGCTGTCGTGGCGCGCCTCGAGGGTGCCCACGAGCCGCTGGAGCTCCTGGTTGTTCTCGACCTGGTCGTCGACCTTCGCGATGAACTCGCGGTTCTCCTCGCGCAGCCGGTCGGTCGGGAAGATCAGGCCGGTGGCCGCGCTGATGCTCTCGAGCGCCGTGACGGCGGCCATCGGGTACTCGGTGTCGGAGAGGTAGTGGGGCACGAGCAGCACGAACCCGGCGGTCGGGTGACCGAGCTCCGAGAGCCGGTACTCCACCAGGTGCAGGGCGTTCGAGGGCAGCTGGGTCGACGGCTTCCAGATCGACAGCGCGTCGATCAGGTCGGTGCGGTTGCCGCTGACCGTGACGCCGATCGGGCGGGTGTGCGGCGTCGGCATCGGGATCGCGTTCACCCAGGTGGTGTCCTTCACCTGGTAACGCTGCACGAGCTGGATGATCGCCTGGCTGAACCGCTCCCACTGGAAGTCCGGCTCGAATCCGGTCAGCAGCAGGAACTGCTGGCCGAGCTCGTCCTTCGCCAGATACAGGGAGAGCTTGGCCGGCTTGTACTCGGTCAGGTGGTCCTGCACGAAGGTCATGATCGGACGGCGCGCGCGGTAGTCGAGCAGCTCGTCGGCGTCGAAGGTCACGATCTCGCGCACCTCGAGGTTCTCGAGCAGGTACTCGCTGAACTGGCCCACGGCCGCTCCCGCGTCGGAGAATCCGGTCAGGCCCGCGACGAGGTGCAGCCCGGTGGGCACGGTGGCGGCCTCGAACGTGAGGTCGTACAGTCCGCGCGGGTCGCTCATGCGTCGATTTTAGGTCGCCGGGCCCGCCGGTCGCCGGAGCCGGAGGGGCCGCCCGTCATGCCCAGAGCGAACACGGGGATAGCGTGATCGGCATGGCCGTTCCCGCACTCTCGCTCGTCTCCGCCTCCCCGCTCTCGGCCGACGCCGACGTCCTCGTGCTCGGGGTGCTCTCGGGTGACGACGGACCGCGCCTCGCGCGGGACGACGACGCGTTCGGCGCGATCTCCGCGGCACTCGCCTCGATCGGTACGACCGGAGCGCCCGACGAACTGCGCCGGCTTCCGGCCCTCATCGAGGGTGCGCCGCCGATCGCGCTCATCGGGCTCGGCGGCGACGCCACGGTGGATGCGCTGCGGGCCGCCGCCGGATCCGCCGTCCGGCAGCTCGCCGGCACCGCCAGGGTGGCCATCGCGCTGCCCGCGGACGACGCCGAGCGTGCGGCGGCGGTGCTCGAGGGCGCGGCGCTCGGGTCGTGGTCGTTCACCACGTACCGCTCCGCCGCCAAGGCGGCCTCCGCCAAGCGACCCGTCGCCGAGATCGTCGTGCACGCGGCGTCCGGGCTCGACGCCCCCGCTCTCGTCGAGCACGCCGCGGCGGTCGCGACGGCCGTCCACACGGTGCGCGATCTGGCATCCACCCCCGCCAACGACCTCTACCCGCAGGCGCTCGCCGAGCGCGCGCAGGAGCTCGCAGCGGGGCTCCCGGTCGAGGTCGAGGTGCTCGACGAGGCGGCGCTGCACGAGGGCGGCTTCGGCGGGATCCTCGGGGTCGGCTCGGGATCGGTGCGACCGCCGCGCCTGGTGGTCGTGCGCTACCGCCCTGCCGGCGCCGAGCGCCGCATCTCGCTCGTCGGCAAGGGCATCACGTACGACTCGGGCGGCATCACGCTCAAGCCGGCGACGGGGCTCGTCGGCATGAAATACGACATGACCGGGGCCGCGGTCGTGCTCGCCGCGACCCTCGCGATCGCACGGCTCGGCCTGCCGGTCGAGGTGACCGCGCGGCTCTGCGTCGCGGAGAACATGCCCTCCGGCAGCGCCATGCGGCCGAACGACGTGCTCACCATGTTCGGCGGCGGCACGGTCGAGGTGCTCAACACGGATGCCGAGGGCCGGCTCGTGCTCGCGGACGGCCTGGGTGCGTCGGCCGACGACGACCCCGACTTCATCCTCGATGTCGCGACCCTCACCGGCGCGGCGCGCGTCGCGATGGGCGAGCGGGTGACGCCGGTGATGGGCGACGACGAGATCGTCCAGCGGGTGCTCGACGCCGGTGCGGATGCGGCCGAGCCCGCGTGGGCCATGCCGATCCCGCCGGAGCTGCGCAGCATCCTGGACAGCGACGTCGCCGACATCGTGAACTCGCGCCCCGGCGTGACCACGGGCGGCATGCTCGTCGCCGCGACCTTCCTCCAGCACTTCGTGCCGACCCGCGGCGACGGCGCCGACGCCCGGCCGATCCCGTGGGCCCATCTCGACATCGCCGGCGTCGCCAACAACAGCGGCGGCCCGTACGGGTTCACGCCCAAGGGCCCGACCGGATCGACCGTGCGCACCCTCATCGCGCTCACGGAAAGCCTGAGCCGGAAGGGATAGGGTTGTTGGCGGCAGAAATCCTCTGTCGTTTCGTCCGCACCGCGACGCCACCCCCTTGCGCGGTGCTCACCTCGCTTCATGCACAGGGAGATGCCGGGTGTCCGAGCAGAACTTCGACCTTGTCGTGCTGGGCGCCGGAAGCGGGGGCTATGCCGCCGCGCTCCGGGCCGCCGAGCTGGGCCTCACCGTGGGCCTCATCGAGAAGGGCAAGGTGGGCGGCACGTGCCTCCACGTCGGGTGCATCCCGACGAAGGCGCTGCTGCACGCCGCCGAGATCGCCGATCATGCGCGGGATGCCGCCCGGTACGGCGTGCAGGCCACGCTCCAGGGCATCGACCTGGCCGGGGTCGCGCAGTACCGCGACAGCATCGTCTCGAGCAAGTGGAAGGGCCTGCAGGGGCTGATCAAGGCCCGCGGCATCACCACGATCGAGGGCGAGGGCGCCTGACCTCCCCGACGACCGTGCAGGTCGGCGACGTGACGGTCACGGGTAAGAACGTCATCCTGGCGACCGGGTCGTACTCGCGCTCGCTGCCCGGCCTCGACATCGGCGGCCGGATCATCACCTCCGAGCAGGCGCTGAACCTCGACACCGTGCCGAAGAAGGCGCTCGTGCTCGGCGGCGGCGTGATCGGCGTCGAGTTCTCGAGCGTCTGGCGTTCGTGGGGTGCGGACGTGCAGATCATCGAGGCGCTGCCGCACCTCGTGCCGAACGAGGACGAGTCGGTCAGCAAGCAGTTCGAGCGGGCGTTCCGCAAGCGCGGCATAGAGTTCAGCCTCGGGGTGCGCTTCCAGAGCGCGAGCCAGGACGAGAACGGCGTGCACGTCACGCTCGAGAACGGCGCCACCTTCGACGGCGACGTCCTGCTCGTCGCGGTCGGCCGTGGTCCGGTCACCGCGAACCTCGGCTACGAAGAGGTCGGCGTGAACATGGACCGCGGCTTCGTGCTCACTGACGAGCGGCTGCAGACCAACGTGCCCGGCGTCTACGCCGTCGGCGACATCGTCCCGGGCCTGCAGCTGGCCCACCGCGGATTCCTGCAGGGCATCTTCGTCGCCGAGGAGATCGCGGGCATGAACCCGATCCGCCTCGAGGAGTCGACGATCCCGCGCGTCACCTACTCCGACCCCGAGGTCGCATCGGTCGGCATCACCGAGGCCCGGGCCAAGGAGACCTACGGCGACGACCAGGTCGTGGCGTACGACTACAACCTGGCCGGCAACGGCAAGAGCCACATCCTCGAGACGTCCGGCTCGGTCAAGGTGGTGCGCGTCAAGGACGGGCCCGTCGTCGGCGTGCACATGATCGGCGCCCGCGTCGGCGAGCTCATCGGCGAGGCCCAGCTCGCGGTCGGCTGGGAGGCCTACCCCGAGGACATCGCCCCGTACATCCACGCGCACCCCACCCAGAACGAGGCGCTCGGTGAGGCGTTCCTGGCACTCGCCGGGAAGCCGCTCCACGCGATCTGAGGCCGGACTACCCTGAACAGCACCACGAATAAGGAGCATCACCGATGAGCGAATCCGTCAGCCTTCCTGCGCTCGGGGAGAGCGTCACGGAGGGCACGGTGACCCGCTGGCTCAAGAAGGTCGGCGACCGCGTGGAGGTCGACGAGCCGCTGCTCGAGGTCTCGACCGACAAGGTCGACACCGAGATCCCGTCGCCGGTCGCCGGGGTCATCGAGCAGATCCTCGTGCAGGAGGACGAGACCGTCGAGGTGGGCACGGCGCTCGTCACGATCGGCGACGGCTCCGGCGGTGAGGAGGCGGCTCCGCAGGCCGCCCCGCAGGCCGAGGCGGCACCGGCCGAGGCCGCGCAGCCCGCCGCGGCCCCCGAGGCTCCGGCGGCACCCGCCGAGCAGCCGGCCGCGCAGGCCCAGGAGACCGTCCCGGCCCCGCAGCCGACGCCGGCCGAGACGGCGACCCCGTCGACCGAGCAGCCCGTCGAGGCGGAGCAGCCCGCCACCGCGGCCCAGCAGGCGGAGACCACCCAGCCCGCCCCGGAACCCGCAGCCCAGCCGGCCGAGCCGGCTCAGCCCGCTCCCGAACCCGCAGCTGCTCCTGCCCCCGCGCCCGCCGGCACGTCGCCCGCGACGCCCGCCCCGGCCGCAGAGGCTCCCGCAGCGGCAGCTCCCGCTGCCGCGCCGGCTCCGGCTGCAGCGGCTCCGGCCGGCGCAGCTCCCGCGGCCGCGGCGCCCGCCGCTCCGGCGGTCGCTCCGAACGCCGGCTACGTCACCCCGATCGTGCGCAAGCTGGCGAACGAGAAGGGCATCGACCTCTCCGCCGTCTCCGGCACCGGCGTCGGCGGCCGCATCCGCAAGCAGGACGTGCTCGATGCCGCGACGGCTCCGTCAGCCCCGGCCGCTCCCGCCGAGGCTGACGCCGCGTCGCGCCAGCCGGCCGAGGTCTCCGCGCTGCGCGGCACGACCGTGCCGATGTCGCGCCTGCGCAAGGTCGTCGCCGAGCGGGCCGTCGTCTCGATGCAGACGCTCGCGCAGCTCACGACCGTCGTCGAGGTCGACGTGACGAAGGTCGCGGCACTGCGCGACCGCGTGAAGGGCGACTTCCAGGCGAAGACCGGCGTCAAGCTGAACTTCCTGCCGTTCTTCACGCTCGCCGCCGCGGAGGCCCTGCGCGCGTTCCCGATCGTCAACGCGACGGTCGACGGCGACAGCATCGTCTATCCGGATCACGAGAACATCAGCATCGCGGTCGACACCGAGCGCGGTCTGCTGACCCCGGTGATCCGGGATGCGGGCGAGCTCGACCTGGCCGGCATCGCGAAGCAGATCGCGGACCTCGCCGAGCGCACGCGCGGCAACCGCCTGAAGCCCGACGAGCTCGCCGGCGGCACCTTCACCGTGACCAACACGGGATCGCGCGGCGCGCTGTTCGACACCCCGATCGTCTTCCTGCCCCAGTCCGCGATCCTCGGCACGGGCATCGTCGCGAAGCGGCCGGTCGTGGTGAGCGAGGGCGGCACGGACGCGATCGCGATCCGCTCGATCGTCTACCTCGCGCTCTCGTACGACCACCGCATCGTCGACGGCGCGGACGCCGCCCG
The DNA here is from genome assembly GCF_030161895.1 of Pseudolysinimonas kribbensis. Classification (GTDB taxonomy): domain Bacteria; phylum Actinomycetota; class Actinomycetes; order Actinomycetales; family Microbacteriaceae; genus Pseudolysinimonas; species Pseudolysinimonas kribbensis. Next base: position 3,246,647 of record NZ_BSVB01000001.1, on the reverse strand, counting down.
CTTCCTCGGCGCGGTCAAGGAGCGTCTCGAGGGCGCCGACTTCGAGGGCCAGCTCGGCATCTGATCCGTCTCACCGTCGACCGACGCCGTCATCCTCCGGGTGGCGGCGTCGGCGTCTGCGGGACTGCCGGCGTCACCGCCGGCGCCGGCAGGATGTCGCGTATCCGCCAGCCGTCCGCGCCGTCCACGAGCAGGATCGACGCTCCCCCGCCGAGCCCGACCAGCGCCGAGCCGCCCAGCCGCTCGGTGAGCCGTGCCGCCGCTTCCGCCGACGCGGGCAGCGGATCGGTGGCCAGCTCACCACCGTCCTGCGCCGCGCGGATGGCATCCCGGTCCGTCAGGGCGGCCGACGACCCGTCCTGGTCGACGTCGTCGAGGCACAGCACCGAGAGCTCCCGCCGACATCGCTCGCGCCCCCGGAGCAGCGCCGTCGCCGCGGCGACCGGGTCATCGCCCCGCACGGGATCGTCGCTCGCCGCCGGACGGGGCGAGGCGGATGCACGACCCGGGTGGGACCGCGTCGGCGACCCCGACGGAGCCACGGCACCCGCCGCGGCGCCGGGTGCGGGGCCGCTCGGGATCGCGACGACGGCGACGATCAACGCCAGCGCCCCCACCCCGGTCGCGAGCAGCAGCTTGCGGCGGGCGGCGGGCAGCCCCGACCACCGTCGCAGCGCCGCCGCTTTCACCTCGGCGGCGGGCGATCGGTCGAGCAGGGCTTCGACGCGCCCCGTCCACCCGGGGCGCGGTGCGCCGTCATCCGGCGCCACGGGCGCGGAGACCGGCACGAGGCGCCCGCCCGATCCGCCGAGCGGCGGTGACGGGTCGGCGAATCGCACGGGCAGGGCCGCGGCGACGTCGAAGAGCTCCGACGCAAGGACACCGGTGAGCGCGGCATCCGGCGTGCTCGCCAGCCGCGCGAGCAGGCGCCGTGCTGCCGCACGGCGGTCGCCGCCGACGCGGCCCAGCACGGTCGCCGCGAGGGCGCGGAGCCCGGTCCGATCGCTCGCGACGCCGGCGATCCCCTCGAGCCCGACCTCCGGAAGGTCCGCGTCGAAGGCGGACGCCGCGCCGAACCCGATGAGCACGGGCGCACCGTCGACGTCGAAGAGCACGGACCCGGCGTCGAGCGCCCCGTGCGCCACGCCCCGGGCGTGCAGCCGGCCGACGGTCGCACCGAGCGGGGCGAGGATCGTGACGGCCTCACCGCCCTCCAGCTCGGTGCGGTCCGCGAGCAGCCGTGCGAGGTCCGGGCCGGGCAGCCGCGGCAGCACCAGCGCGAGCCGGTCGTCGTCCGCGCAGGCGTCGAGCAGCGCCACGACGTGATCGCCCATGCCCCGATCGAGCGCCGCCGCCTCGCGGAGCGCCGCCGGGTCGTCGGCCGGTGTCACCTTCAGCACGACGCCGTCGGCTCCTTCGCCGTCGTAAGCGAGCAGCACCGTGCTGCGCGCCCCGACCGCGAGCCGTCGCAGCACGCGGTACCCGCCGATCTCCTGCCCATCGTCCACCCGACCAGCCTGATCCGCCGTCGATGCGCCCGATCCGAGACCGCCTCACCGGGTGGACGGTGCGCCCGAACGAGGAGGTGGAGGACGCCGCCTAGGATCGGAACATGGTCGACTACGTCGACACGGGGCTAAGCGCCAACTCCGTGCCGTACTCGACGGCCCTCGACCGGCAGCGTGCCCTGCACGCGGCCGTCGCGAGCGGCCGGGCGCCCGATACCGTGATGCTCCTCGAGCACCCGTCGGTGTACACCGCGGGCAAGAGGACCGAACCGCAGGAACGGCCGGTCGACGGCACCCCCGTCATCGACGTGGATCGCGGCGGCAAGATCACCTGGCACGGCCCCGGTCAGCTGGTCGGTTACCCGATCGTGCGGCTGGCCGACCCCATCGACGTCGTCGCGTACGTGCGGCGGCTCGAGGGGATGCTGATCGATGTGCTGGAGGAGCTCGGCGTGCCGGGCGTGCGCGTCGAGAGCCGCAGCGGCGTCTGGCTGGTCGACGAGCGGCGGCCGGTGGGCGACAAGATCGCGGCCATCGGCATCCGGGTGGCCGACGGCGTCACCACGCACGGCTTCGCGCTGAACTGCAGCAACGGCTTCGACGCCTACCGCGCGATCATCGCGTGCGGTCTCGCCGACGCGGGCGTCACGAGCATCAGCCGCGAGCTCGGCCGGACGGTCACGCCCGCCGATGTCGTGCCGCTCGTGGTGGATCGCTTCGAGCGGCACCTCGCGCCGAGCCTGCACAGCCTGCACGACGAGCCGACCCTGCAGACCGCGACCGTCGGCGCATGAGCGCCGTCACGAATGGGATCGCCCCCGGCGACCCGCGCCACGCCGGCGCCCGCAAGCTGCTGCGCCTCGAGGTGCGCAACGCGCAGACGCCGATCGAGCGCAAGCCCGACTGGATCAAGACCCGCGCCAGGATGGGTCCGGAGTTCACCGAGCTGCACCGCCTCGTCAAGGACGAGGGCCTGCACACGGTCTGTCAGGAGGCGGGCTGCCCCAACATCTACGAGTGCTGGGAGGACCGCGAGGCGACGTTCCTGATCGGCGGCAGCCAGTGCACGCGCCGGTGCGACTTCTGTCAGATCGACACCGGCAAGCCGGCCGACTACGACACCGACGAGCCGCGCCGCGTCGCCGAGTCCGTGCGCACGATGGGCCTGCGCTATGCAACCGTGACCGGCGTCGCGCGCGACGACCTGCCCGACGAGGGGGCATGGCTGCACGCCGAGACCGTGCGCGCGATCCACGAGGCCAATCCGGGCACCGGGGTCGAGATCCTCGCGACCGACTTCTCCGGTGACCCGGCACTGCTCGACGTCGTCTTCGCGAGCCGGCCCGAGGTCTTCGCACACAACGTCGAGACGGTGCCGCGCATCTTCAAGCGCATCCGGCCGGCGTTCCGCTACGACCGGTCCCTCGGTGTGCTGACCCGGGCCCGGGAGGCGGGTCTCATCACGAAGTCCAACCTCATCCTCGGCATGGGCGAGGAGCGCGCCGAGGTCGAGCAGGCCCTTCTGGACCTGCACGACGCGGGCACCGACATCATCACGATCACGCAATATCTGCGGCCGAGCCCGCGGCACCTGCCGGTCGCGCGCTGGGTCGCCCCGCAGGAGTTCGCAGAGCTGAAGGACATCGCCGAGCGCATCGGGTTCCTCGGCGTGCTCGCCGGGCCCCTCGTGCGGTCGAGCTATCGCGCCGGGCGGCTGTGGGCGACGTCGATGCTCGCGAAGGGGCGCCCGATCCCGGCCGAGCTGCAGCATCTCGCCGACAGCGCGGAGTTCGCCCAGGCGGTGGGGTGATCGCTCGACTCGCGCACCCGCGGCGCCCCGTATTCTGATCCCTATGGCCCGCGCGACCGAGAAGCCCGAGAAGGAGCCGAACCGGCTCGTCCAGATGTGGCGGGTCTTCCAGATGACCCGCCGCTACGACGGCAGCATCGTCTGGTGGCTGCTGGCCTGCCTGCTCGTGCCCATCGCCGCGGGCATCGTCGCCGGGGTGCTGCTCTCACGCGACAACGTGTTCGGGCTGGTGCTGTACATCATCGTCGGCGTGCTGCTCGGCGTGCTGCTCGGGATCATCGTGCTCGGGCGCCGCGCCGAGCGAGCGGCGTACGGCGGCATCGAGGGCCAGCCCGGAGCGGTCGGTGCCGTGCTCAAGAACGGCCTGCGCCGCAGCTGGGTCGGCAACGAGATGCCGGTCAACATCAGCCCGCGCACTCAGGACGCCGTCTACCGCGCCGTCGGCCGCGGCGGCGTCGTGCTCATCGGCGAGGGGCCGCGCTCACGTACCCAGCCCATGCTCGAGAAGGAGCGCGCCAACGTCGCCCGCGTCCTGCCGAACGTGCCGATCCACTTCATCTACGTCGGCCCCGACCCCGACGCCACGCCGCTGCACCGCATCGTGTCCAGGCTGCGCACGTTCAAGTCGACGCTGACCAAGGCGGAGGTCGCCGCGGTGTCGAGCCGGCTCGCCTCGCTCAGCCGCGGGATGGGCGGCATCGGCATCCCGAAGGGCATCGACCCGCGGCGGGTGCGCGCACCGCGCCCGCGTTGATGTCCGTCCAGCTGAGCATGCTCGGCGTGCTCGTGCGCGACATGCCGCGGGCGCTGCGGTTCTACCGCATGGTCGGGCTGCCGATCCCGGAGGACGCCGACGAGAAGCCGTTCGTCATCCACCGCATGGACAGCGGCGTCAGCATCTTCTTCGACACGGTCTTCGCCCAGGCGTTCGACCCCGCGTTCGAACGGCCGGCCACCGGCTACGGCAGCCTGTTCGAGTTCTACCTCGGCACCGACGGCGCGGTCGACGCGACGTACGCGCAGCTGACGGCGGCCGGCTACCACGGCCGGATGGCGCCGCAGCAGACGAGCGGGCCGTACGCCGCGATGGTCGACGACCCCGACGGCAACGTCGCGCTGCTGACGTCGGACCGGGGCGCCCTGGCTACACCCTGACCAGGATGGTCGCGGCCGCGCGGTCGTGGAGGCCCCGCTGGTCGCCATCCGGGATCACGGCCGGGATCACCAGGCACAGCAGCAGCGTGCGCACGAGCGGCTGCCACGGAGCGAGCCGTCCCCGCGCAGCGGCACGACGCGCATGCGCAGGATGAGGTGGCCGGGGCTGCCGAGGAAGAAGAGCTCGAACAGGATCGTCAACACCGCGAACACCGCGAGCACGTAGAGGCCGTCGACCCGGAGATCGCGCTGGTGGAAGACCGTCCAGGCCAGGGCGTAGGAGATCCCCCAGTCGATCGCGATCGCGCCGATCCGCCGGCCGATGCGGGCGATGGAGCGGGGGCCGTCCTCGGGCAATCCCAGACCGCGTCCGGGCCAGCTGCGGTCGGAGGATGCGCTCACCCCGCCAGCCTAGGAGCGCCCGCCCGCGTAACATCCCCGAAACAAAGCGGTCACGATGGGGAAACCGCCGCGGCCTAGCCTTCGGGCAAGGCTGCGCTCGGCAGCCGTCCTCATCACGGCCACGGGAGAGTTCCGCACCTATGTCCACCCCCTGTTCAGCGACTCCTCCGAGGTCCTGAAGTTCATCAAGGACACGGATGTCAAGTTCCTCGACATCCGGTTCACCGATCTGCCGGGCATCCAGCAGCACTTCAACATCCCGGCGTCGACCGTCGATGAGGAGTTCTTCTCGGTGGGTCAGCTGTTCGACGGGTCCAGCATCCGGGGCTTCCAGTCGATCCACGAGTCGGACCTGCAGCTCATCCCCGACATCTCGACGGCGTTCGTCGACCCGTTCCGCACCGAGCGCACGCTCGTGGTCGTCTTCGACATCTACAACCCCCGCAACGGCGAGGTCTACGGCCGCGACCCGCGGCAGGTCGCCAAGAAGGCGGAGAAGTACCTCGCCTCGACCGGCATCGCCGACACGGCGTTCTTCGCCCCGGAGGCCGAGTTCTACATCTTCGACGACGTGCGCTACGAGGTGCGGCAGAACAAGAGCTTCTACGAGGTGGACTCCTCGGAGGCGGCCTGGAACACCGGCCGCGTCGAGGACGGCGGCAACCTCGCCAACAAGACCCCGTACAAGGGCGGCTACTTCCCGGTCACGCCCGTCGACCAGATGGCCGACCTGCGCGACGACATCGTGCTGAAGCTCGAGGAGGTCGGCCTCCAGGTCGAGCGCAGTCACCACGAGGTCGGCACCGCCGGGCAGAACGAGATCAACTACCGCTTCGACACGATGGTGCACGCGGCCGACGACATCCTGAAGTTCAAGTACGTCGTCAAGAACACGGCGCTCGAGTGGGGCAAGGTCGCGACCTTCATGCCGAAGCCGCTCATGGGCGACAACGGCTCGGGCATGCACACCCACCAGTCGCTCTGGGACGGCGGCAAGCCGCTGTTCTACGACGAGAAGGGCTACGGCGGGCTCTCCGACATCGCGCGCTGGTACATCGGCGGCATCCTGAAGCATGCGGCCGCCATCTCGGCGTTCACCAACCCGACCGTCAACTCGTACCACCGGCTGATCCCGGGCTTCGAGGCCCCGGTCAACCTCGTGTACTCGGCGGGCAACCGCTCGGCATCGATCCGCATCCCGATCACGGGCACCAACCCGAAGGCGAAGCGCATCGAGTTCCGCGCGCCCGACGCCTCCGGCAACCCGTACCTCGCCTTCGCGGTGCAGCTCATGGCCGGCATCGACGGCATCAAGAACAAGATCGAGCCGCACGAGCCCGTCGACAAGGACCTCTACGAGCTCCCGCCGGAGGAGGCCAAGGGCATCCCGCAGCTGCCGGGCTCGCTCGACGAGGCGCTGCGTGCCCTCGAGGACGACCACGACTTCCTGCTCGAAGGCGGCGTGTTCACGCAGGACCTCATCGACACCTGGATCGACTACAAGCGCGAGAAGGAGCTGCTCCCGTTCGCGCAGCGGCCGCACCCGTTCGAGTACGAGCTGTACTTCGGGGTGTAAGTCAGATCGAGTGGGGGCCGTCCTTCTCGGAGGGCGGCCCGATTCACGTCAGGTCGACGAACGAGTCGCGTTCCGGGTCGGCGTGAGCGACATCGGCGGGCGGCACGTCCGACGGTTCCGCCATCGCCGGGGAACCCGCCTCGCCGTGCGCGACGACCTCGACGGCGACGGAGTCCCAGCGGTAGAGCACTCTTCCGGCCGCGGGACTCTGCGACGTGACGTAGAACAGGCCGGGCCATGCCAGCACGCCGATGGGCGGGCCGTCCGGGTCGGGATTCGCAAGGGTGACGCCGGCCTCGCGCGCGACGTCGCGAGCAATGTGGAATGGGAGCCCGACGACCTCGGGCACCGTCACACGATGCGCCGCACGCTCCACCATGAGACCGACGGTACGCCGCTCGTCACTCGGGCCGCTCGTCGAGCGGCCCGCGGATGGTCTCCCCTCAGCGCACGTACCGGCGGGTGCCGTCCACTACCGGCGAGTAGTCCCACCGGATGCCGTTGCGCGCCAGTGCGGCCGCCACGATCTGCCGTCGCGGGATGCTCGCCGCGCCATCGGTGGCCAGCTGCTCCGGATCGAATCGGTCGAGAAGCAGCGAGCGCAGCTCCTCCTCGATGTGGGCGTATCCCGGCGTCCCTGCGAGGTCGTGCCACTCACCCGGATCGGCCTCGAGGTCGAACAGCTGAACGCCGTGGCCGTGGAAGTGCAGGTACTTGAACCTGCCGCGCCGCACCATGAAGCAGGGCGCCCAGACCTTCTCGAGGTGGTACTCGGAGAAGGCAGGGCGCTCCTCGTCCTCGACGGTGAGCAGGGGCAGCACGCTCGCGCCGTCGAGTGGGGCGCGTTCGTCTGCGGGCACCCCAGCCAGGCGGCTCATGTGCGGATCCATCCGATCGAGAAGGTCACGCCCGCCTGACGGCGGAGCTCCGGGGGCTCGGCCTACTCTGTGGACGTCGGATCGGTCGAGGAGGTCGCGATGACGGGATCGTCCGCGGAGCTCTTCGCCGACCGGGACGACGCCGGCCGCCGGCTGGGCGATCGGCTCCTCGAGCTCGACCTCGTCGACCCCGTCGTCCTGGGCCTGCCGCGCGGCGGCGTCATCGTCGCCGCCAGGGTCGCCGAGGCGCTGCACGCGCCGCTCGACGTCCTCGTCGTGCGCAAGCTCGGTGCGCCCTTCCGACCCGAGCTCGCGATCGGCGCGATCGGCGAACTCGGGGTCCGGATCGTCGACGACGATCTCGTCGCTACTGCGCGCATACGGCCGGAGCAGATCGAGGCCGTCGAGCATCGCGAGCGCGCGACCCTCGACGACCGCGTCGCCCGGCTGCGGCACGGGGACGTCCCGCCGGACCTCGCCGGGCGCACCGCGCTCGTCGTCGATGACGGGATCGCCACCGGCGCGACCGCGACCGCGGCCTGCCGGGTGGCGCGAGACCTCGGCGCGAGCCGCGTGCTCCTGGCTGCGCCGGTCGGTCCGCCGGATGCCGACGACCGCGTTCCCGACGCCGATTCCGTCATCTGCCTGGCGCGCCCCCTCGGCTTCTTCGCCGTCGGCGCGCACTACCGCAGGTTCGGCCAGACGTCCGACGCCGAGGTCGAGGACGTCCTCCGGTCGGCACGCCGCCCCTGAGCGGCGACGGCGGCACTCGGTCCGGCGCTCAGAGGGACCGGATGACCCGCTGCAGCTGCTCGGCGACGAGGTCCGGCCGGGACAGGAACGGATGGTGACCCGCCGGGAGTTCCACGGCATGAGTGGCGCGGTCCGCGTGCTCACGCTGCAGGGCGAGGGAGGTGCTGCGGTCATCCGCGCAGACGAGGTATGTCGAGGCGCGACCGAGCCAGGCGGCGCGGGTCGTCGGAGTCGTGAAAGCCGCGGCGCCCTGACCGGTGGTCCGGCGCCACGCACCGTCGCGGGTGGACCGGGCGTCGACGTCGTGCCAGAAGCGGTCCGCGAAGGCGGCCTCCGTGTAACCGTCGACGTGGACCACGCCCTCGCTGATCGTGACGCGGACGGGGTCCGCCTCGTCGCTCACGACGCCGGACTGCGATCGCCCGACGTCCGGAAGGTATGACGTGATGTACACCAGGTGACGGACCGCCGGATGCTCGGCGCCTTCGGCGATCACCATGCCACCGTACGAATGCCCCACGACGACGACATCGTCGGCCGTGTCGAGCTCGCGCTGGAGGGCGTCGGCGTCTTCGCGCAGTCCGCTCGCGGCGGCCGAGCCGCCCCCTCGCCGCACGACGGCAAGGCGACGGCGCGACTCGTCACGCCCATCCGGGCGCGGACGATGTCGCCGACCGCGCGCCACCACCACGCTCCGTCGCGCACCAGGGCGCCGTGCACGAACAGGATCTCGACCACTCCCCCACGCTAGATCCGTGCGTGGACCCGGCCGCCGGGTTCTGCCGGGAGCAGAGAGCGGCGCGCGGCCGGGCGCACCGACCTCACCATCGGGCGCGACGTGGGGAGAGGCCGACCTCCCCGAGGTGGAATGCCGGCCATCCGGATACCGGGCCGTCGCCGGAGCCCGAGAGCGGGCGCATCGCCGGAGCTCGCACGCCGACCTCGACGGCGATCAGCGCCCCGGTGATGCCGGCGAGGTCGAGCGTCACCCGATTCCAGCTCGCGGGCCACGACCGGGTCTCGACCCGCCGCCGCGAGCCATCGGCGAGATGCGCGGCGAGCACCAGCCGGGCGCCGGCCGCATCCGCCCGCGAGCACAGGTCGAACGCGGCGTGCAGGAAGCCGGCTCCCCGGAGCGGCAGCGGCTCGGGCAGGCGCAGCACGATCGAGGCCTCCTCGCCCGCCTCGGTCGCCGTGACCTGCGTGACGGCGTGGCCGAACTGCGCGTGCGGAACCGGCATGCACACCAGGTCGGCCGACTCCCACGCCGGTTCGCCGCGGCCGGGCTCCCAGCGGGCACCCGCATCCAGACGGAGGCCGTCCCGTTCGTCATTGGGCTCCGGCGCGAGCGCGGGTGCGCTCCAGCGCGGGAGCTCCGGCGCCGGCACGGCCTCCGGGACCGGGAGCGCGTCACCCGTCAGCTCGTGGCGCCCCGGGCCGGCCTCGATGGGATCGCGGCCGGGCAGGGACACGACCGCAACCGAGCCGGGCGGCACCTCGAGCTCCAGGACGAACCCGGCGCCGGTTCGCCGGTATCGGACGGCGACGGCGCCTGCCGGCGTCTCGAACGTCGCGTTCACCCGCGTGATGCCGAAAAGAACTGCCGGACGGACCTCGAAACGCCGGTAGCCGCGGTCCGTCGGGCGGACACCGATCACGTGCTCCCAGACCCAGGCCGCGAACGGAGCGCCGAGCCCCACGTGGTCGAGGGAGCCGGTGCCCGTATTGCGGGGATCGATCCACCAGTTCTCCCAGAAGGTGCCCGGGCCCGCGGCGAGCATCGCGCCGATGCCCGGCTCGGCGGGCTGAGCCAGGCAGTCGAGCAGCACCGCCGAGTAGCCGTGCTCGGCGAGCGACCGCACCACGGAGCGGGTCAGCGCGAACCCGCTCGACACCCGGTTGCCCCGCTCGCGGACCAGCTCGGCGAGCTGCGCCGCGGCGCGGGCCGATTCCCCCTCGCTCAGCATCCCGCTCTCGAGAGCGACGGCGAGCGAACCCTGCGAGCCGTTGGCGATCGACACGGTGCCGGAGCCCCCGTCCGTCTCGAGGAACGCCTGGCGCGTCCGGAGCCGCAGACGCTCGGCGTGCCCCCGCCAGTCGACCGCCGCTTCCGGATCGCCGGCCGCCTCCTCGAGGAGCGCGAGCGTCTCGAGGCTGTCGATGACCGCGCCGCTGTGGATCAGCTCCGCCGGCGTCTGCTCGAGTGCGAGCCAGTCCTGCCCGTAGCTGATCGGGAAGCCGTCCGCGATCCCCGCGGAGCCGATCCGGCCGAGCTGATAGCGCCCCCAGCGGCGCACCGCGGGGAGGAACGCGTCGACCACGCGCTCGTCGCCGACGTGCAGCCAGTGATTCCACAGCACGCGATGCAGCGCGGCTCCCCACACTGGGTCAGCCGGCGTCTCCGCCGGCCCGACGTGGGGCGCGATGCCCGGGATGTCGCCCTCCGTCCCCTGGCTCGTCACGAGGTCCCCGAGCCACTTCGGGGCGAACGCGGCGTGGTCGAACTGGGCGAAATGGAAGTCGGCCGCGGACGCCATGTCGCCGGTCCAGGCCGCCTGCTCACGCGTGGGGCAGTCCTCCGGCACGCCGTGCACGTTGTTGAGCGCCGTCCGCTCCGCGCGCTCGAGGAGCCGTCCGATAAGCTCGTTGTCGGTGTCGACCCGCCCGCGCGTTCGGAGCTCGCTGTGGAACGGACGCGCCGTGACGTGGATCCGGGCGTCGTCCGGAAGCCCACGGACCTCGAGATAGCGGAACCCGTGATACGCGAAGAGCGGCTCCACGGCCTCGCCGGGGCGACCCCCGCACACCCGCGTGAGCACCTGACGTTCACGACCGTGGTCGTACGGCATGGTCAGGTTCGTCGTGTCGATCCGGCCGCGCTCATCGAGATGCTCGCCGTGCACGACGGTGACGGTCGTGCCGGGCGGCACCCGCGATTCGAGGACGACGCGCGAGCGCCCCGCGATGTTGAGTCCGACGTCGAACTGCCGTGCGCCGTCGACGCGGCCGACCTCGACCGGCGTCAGCGCGGCCTGCGCCCGGACCGGCGGCGAGCCGTCCGGATCGACGCGGCGAGGCGGCACGGCCGCATCGGTGGTCGCCTCGGCGGCCTCCAACCGGCGGATCGGCGCCCCGGGCGCGGTGCCGCCGCCGGCGCGCGTGCGCTCGAGGTAGAAGGGGTCGTCGGCCTCGACCTCCGACGGGACGAGCACGGCGTCCTCGTCCGGCGCCACCCACCGCGCCGCGGCACCGGGGGCGACGATCCGGAGCTGGACGAGCACGCGCGGCAGGAGCGCCGTCGCGTGCCATCCACCCCGTCCCACGATCAGATCGAGCTCGTTCCGGCCGTCGACGAGCAGCTCACCGACGTCGAAGACGCGGTACAGCGCACGACCGATGTCGGTGCGCGACGGATCCAGGCGGTCGGCATTCACGGGCGCGCCGTTGAGACGCGCGACGACGACGCCCTGACCGGTGAGATAGAGCCGCGCGAGCGACGCCGCGCGAGCACGGAATCCGGTGCGGATGATCGCACCCGCCGGCACCTCGAGCCACGAGGCATGCCAGTCGGCGAGGGACCACGGACCCGTCTCGAAGGCCAGCTCACCCCACGCGGAGACCTTTCCGTTCCGTTCCGATCGGACACGCCAGCGGAACGCACCGTATGGCGGCAGATCGAAGGGAGGCTCGGCATGGAGCGACTCGGGCGGAAGGACTGCCGACCAGACCGCCGAGCCGGATGCATCGAGCAGTTCGACCCGGATGCGCTCGGCCGGCACGGGGTCGCGCGACCGCTGCCACGTCAGGCGCGGGCGCGGCGTGGTCGCGAGGACGGGCGATCGAGCATCCTCCTCCTGGTGGTCGAGGCGGAGTCGCCCCGGCGCGACGACGGCCGCCGGATCAGCGTCCGTTCCCGGTGCCATGTGCGTTCCCGTGCGTCAGCTCGTTCACCGTCACCCGCACCGATCTGCCCGGCCGGTAGCGTCGGGCCAGCGAGATGCCGTCGCCCTGGATCGAGACCGTATCGCGCGTCACCACGAGTTCGAGGTCGTGCCCGTGCCACGACAGATGGCGGACGCCCGCGTTGCTCAGCGTCGACGGGAGCCGGGGGTGATCACCAGGGCATCCGGCTCCGCCTCGGCGCCCACGAACGCGTAGAGGAAGCTCGCCGGCGCGAGGCCGCTCTCGGGGAACGGGATGTCGGTCCCGACCGAGCCGCCGACGTCGGCGGTGCTCTCACCGTGGAGGAGGGGCGAACCGCCGGAGAGGTGGTCGGGTTCCTTCCAGCGATCGAGGATCGCCGTCATCCGGGCCCATGCGTCGTCGGCGGATCGGTAGCGGGCACGTGCCATCACGTCGAAGCCCGAGGTGTAGAGGATCGCGCCACCGTCCTGCACCTGCTGACCGAAGGGCGTCGTGAGCTCGCTCAGGAAGAACCAGTAGCTGTTCCGCCGCGTCGTCGCCCTGGGGGCGAACTGCCACGTCGAGTAGATGTCGGCGGGGCCCTCGCGATAGGCGCCGAGCGCCGCGATGAAGCGGGTCGCGGCATCCGGCGCCACGGCGCCGTCCGAATAGGCGGCGGCGCCCGCCACCGGCTTCGCCGACGACCACCACGCAAGCGTTCCGATGACCTTCGAGACCTCCAGGTAGTAGACGCCGGCGGGCTGCGTCTCCAGGTCGAGGTGGGCGACGCTCCCGTCGCTCCAGTCGCTGAAGTCCTTCTCCGCGATCATGACCGGCGCGTGACCGGGCAGTCCGCGATACAGCGTCATCGTGAAGGCGGCGCCGCGTTCGCCGTAGGTCGGGAACCGTGCCGCGACGCTCGTGAAGGGCGCATCCGCGGTGAAGCTCATCCCCATGCTGTGTCCGGGCGCGATCTTGGGCGCGAGGCCCCCGCTCTCGATCAGCACGACCGAGTCCTGCAGCTCGGTGCGGCCGTGATCCAGCCAGTCGAAGATGCGCTCGGCCTGGGAGTCCGACGGCAGGCCGAACGACGCGGCCTCGAGGTTCACGTATGTCGCTCCGAAGTCGTGCCGCACCCCATCCACGTCGATGCACTGCACGTACCGGCCGTCCGTGTCGTTCCAGAACAGGTCGTTGTAGCGCTTGCGCACCGCGGGGCGCAGACCGCGCAACTGCTTGGCCCGTGTGCGCCCGCCGACGTGGTCCTCGAGCTGTGCCATGGCCTCGAGCGCTCCGTAGAAGTAGGCGTTGAGGAAGGCGTCGAGATGACCGAACGAGGTGATGTCCCAGTAGTTGGAGCTCAGCGCCCCGTCACGGCCACTGTGATCGGGGGACGCGATCGTGACGATTCCGCTCGCGCCGCCGAGGGACTCCAGATAGAAGTCCATCGCCTTGCGCACGCGCGGCAGAACCGTGGCGAGGAACGAGGAGTCGCCGGTCCAGGAGTAGTACCGCCATGCGCCGAGGATGTACATGGCATTGGAGGTGAAGTGCCGGGCGTCGTAGAGCTTCGGGTCGGGGAACGGCCAGCCGGGGGCATCCGACCACGACCAGACGTAGCCGTCGTCGTCTTGCCTGATCGCGAGCAGGTTGGATCGCTGCGCCTCCCGTCCCGCTGTCGATGTCCAGTCCAGCACCCGGCCGTTCCAGTCCGCCCAGTCGGCGGCGTGGCCATCGAACCGGAAGCTGAGGGCACGTTCCCAGTAGAACGACGAGACCTGGCTCGCCCGTACGGTGTCGGATGCCGTGAAGACCGGGAAGATCGCCGGCAGGACCTCGGTGTGGGCTTGCACGTCGAACCCGACGGTGCGGGAGACGACCTGCGTCGCCTCGGTGCCGCCGGTCTCGAGCGTCAGTTTCATCGCGGCGGCCGTCATCGTGCCGTTGAGCGTCGGTCGGGCCGCCGTGATGCGAAGGTCGTACGGTCCGGTGCCGGTTCCGGCGACCCACTTGGATCCGCTCACCGCATTGGTCCATGCCGTCCGGCGTTTCAGCTGCTGGGCCGGGAGATACGCACCGCCATCGCCGACGAACCGGCTGAACAGGATGCCGTCCTCGTAGTCGATGGAGTATCCGTCCTTCACCCACGACGTGTTCAGGGTCATGCCGACGTCCGCGCGGGGAGCGCCCTGCCACGTCAGCTGATAGGTGCTGTCGAGCCTCGGGCCGTTGAGCTCGAGGTCCCAGGTCGCGACACCGTCGACGTCGTAGCCGACCGCGTCGAGGGTCATCGCCCGCCCGGTGAGCTGCACGCGATCCGCGAAGGATGCGCCATGCGGGTCGACGGTGCTGGTGCCGCTCTTGCCCCACCATCCGGGCGTGCCCGAACCGTCGGACGCCTCGAGATAGTAGATGCCGGCGGGCTGCGCCGGCACATCGACATAGGCCCAGCCGTTGTCCTTCACCGGATCGATCCGCGCGCTGCCGATCTCCGTGAGGCCGGTGGCCGGGGTGCCGGAATAGAGCGTCAGCTTCAGCGATGTGGTCGAGCTGCTCCACGTCGGGAACTGCCCGCCGACGCGGGTGAACCGGAAGGCTGTCGAGGTGAAGGACTGGCCGAGCGTGTGGCCGGTGCTGAGCGGGATCGGGTCGCTGAGCTGGGACTGCGTCAGGTTCTTGACGGACGGGAGCTGGATCCCCGCGAGGCTGAGCCTGCCTGCCTGCGTCGTCCAGGTCACGTCGTCGTTGAAACCGGCGTCGAAGAAGTCCGTGCCGCCGAGGAAGACCGAGCTGAACGCGGTCGGCTCGTAGTGGCCCCGACCCGTCGGATCGCACGCGAACCGCGTGAGCTTGCCGTACGCGCCCGACAGGCTGACGTAGCCGTTCTCGAGCAGATAGGTCGCGGCGGGATCCGGCTCCGCTCGCGGCGGCTGGAGCCGCGTCAGGGCGGCGCTCGCGGCGGCGACGACGCCCGCTCCCTTCAGGAACGAGCGCCTGCTGGGCGTGAAGCGCGTGAACACGTCGGTCATGAGGTCCTCCCATTGCGTCCGCGGGATCGAGGATCCCCGGATATCGGTGACTGCCGGGATCCTCGCGTCGGTGCGAGGGCCGTGGTGAAGCGGTGCGTGCCGATGCCGACGATGCGCGGGGCCACCTCGCCGGGCAGCCAGACGTCCGCGGTCACGCCGTAGGGCAGCGTCACGGCCAGGCGCAGTACATCGCCGTCGATCTGCCAGTCGCACTCGATGTCGCCGTACGGCGACCGGTGCCCGACCTGGGCGCTGGCGACGGGGACCCCGGCCGACGAGAGCATCGGCCGCACCGTCACGCGCCGATAGCCCGGCTCTGCGGGGCTCAGGCCTCCCAGCGCACGATGCATCCAGTCCGCGACCGCGCCATAGGCGTAGTGGTTGAACGAGGTCATCGACCCGGGGTTGATCGCGCCGTCGGGCAGCATGGAATCCCACCGCTCCCAGATCGTGGTCGCACCCATCGCCACCGCGTACAGCCACGACGGGCACTCGCGCTGCAGCAGCATCGCGTACGCGAGATCGGTGCGGCCGGCGATCGTGAGCGCGTCCAGGATCAGAGGGGTGCCGACGAACCCGGTGCTGACCCGGTGGTCGGCCTCGACGACCAGCTCCGCGAGCCGATCGGCCGCGCCGGCCCGTTGCGCTCCGAGTCCAGCAGCTGCCAGCAGAGCGCGAGCGCGTAGACGGTCTGGCAGTCGCTGCGGATGCGACCATCGGCGCTCACGTACTCGCGATTGAAGGCCGCCACCGCAAGGCGCTCGAGCGCGTCGTAGCGCTCCGCATCGTCCGGGATCCCGAGGACGCCCGCCGCGTCGCGCACCGCGCGCAGCGAGCGGACGTAGTAGGCGCTCGCGACCACGTACTTGTCGGCCTGCGCCGCACCCGCGTCCTCCGGCGGAGCGGTGGGGTCGAGCCAGTCCCCGAACTGGAAACCGGTGTTCCACAGGTGATCGTCGCCCGCCAGCCGGGTGGCCTTCTCGACCCACGCGCGCATCGAGGAGTACTGATCCGAGAGAAGCGCGCGGTCGCCGTAGGCGCGATACAGGGCGTCCGGCACGAGCGTCGCGGCATCGCTCCATCCCGCCGCGCCCGGATCGGGTTCGCGCAGGACATCGGGGATCACGTAGGGCACTCCCCGTCCGGCTTCTGCTCGGCGGCCAGGTCGCGCAGCCACCCGGCGAGGAAGCCGGAGACGTCGAGGAGGAATGCGGCCGTCGGGGCGAACACCTGGATGTCGCCGGTCCAGCCCAGCCGCTCATCCCGTTGCGGGCAATCGGTGGGCAGATCGAGGAAGTTGCCGCGCATGCTCCACACGACGTTCTCGTGCAGTCGATTGAGGTCCGGGTCGGACGACACGAACCATCCCGTGCGCTCCAGGTCCGAGCCGATCACGAGGGCGTCGACGTCCTCCGCGCGCAGATCGGGAACGCCGGAGATCTCGGCATAGCGGAACCCGCTGAAGGTGAACGTGGGCTGGAGCGTCTCCTCCGCGTCTCCCGCGAGGAGGTACTCGTTCGTCGCCTTGGCGCTGCGCAGGGGCCGCGTGCCCAGTTCGCCGTGCTCGAGCACCTCCGCATGTCGGATGGTCACGCGCTCGCCCGGCGACGCGTTGCGCACCCGCAGCCGCACCCAGCCGACGAGGTTCTGTCCGAAATCGGCGATGAGCGCGCCGCTGGGAGCGGTGAGGATCCGCGTCGCCGGCAGGGTCTGGGTGATGCGGACGGGCGGGCCGGTACGGGCGACGAGAGCGCCACCGTACGGCGGGAGGACCTCGACCGGCTCGCTTCGCCGACACGCGGCATCGTCGCGGATCCGGCGATCCGTCGACTGGCCGTCATACAGGTCGTCTCGGAGGATGCCGCTTCGGCAGGCGTGCCAGTCCGCGTCCGTGCCGATCGTCGTGGTCGTTCCATCCGCGAACGTCAGCTCGAGCTGCGCCAGCAGGGCCAGACGGTCGCCATAGCTGGATCGATTGCCCGGCCAGACGAGCTGGCCGCGATACCAGCCGTTGCCGAGGACGGCGCGAAGCGCGACGGCGCCCGTCGTCACGAGCTCGGTCACGTCGTAGGTCTGGTAGCGCAGCCGATGCTGGTACGCGGTCCACCCCGGGGTCAGGATGTCCTCGCCCACCCGCTGCCCGTTGATCGAGAACTCGTACAGCCCGAGGGCGGTGACGTAGAGCCGCGCCCGGACGGGCCGTTCGTCGACCTCCACGTCGCGGAAGACGATCGGTGCTCCGTCGTCGAGATCGCCCAGGGACGCGGGGCTGACGAGGTCCGCGCTCCAGTCCGCGGGCTCGAGCAGACCGGCCTCGATCACGAGGGTCCGGCTCGGCGCCGTCCACCCATCGCCGCGGCCGACCCGTACGTTCACCGAGACACGCTCGCGAGAGCGCAGCGGCGCGAACGGCCACGGCACGAGCACCTGGTCGCGCGACTCGACGATCGCCGACTCGTGAGATCCGTCGTCGCGAGCGAGTTCGATCTCGTAGCGGTCGAACTCGAAACCGGCGTCCTCGGTGCCGATCGTCCAGCTCAGCCGCGGCGACGCGACGCCGATGCCGAGCGCCTCCGTCTCATACTCGCAACGGATCTCGTCGATGCGCGCCTCGGAGACGCTGCCCGTCTCCTCCCCCGCCCCGGCAGCGGCCCGGGCGGCCATCTCGTCGATGGTCACCTACTCCAGCCCCGTCCCCGCGACGCCCTTGATGTACCACTTCTGGAACACGATGAACACGATCAGCACCGGCACCATGGCGATCACGGCACCGGCGAGGCCGACCGATGGCGGGATCAGCGAGTTCTCGCCCCCGGCCAACGGGGCGAGTGCGACATTCAGCACGCGGTGCTCGGGATCCGGCGCCACCACCTGCGGCCAGATGTACATGTTCCACGCCGTCAGGAAGCTCACCGAGCAGAACGTCGCGAGCGCCGGACGCGACAGCGGGATCCCGATCGACCACAGGACTCGCCCCCAGCTGGCGCCGTCGATGCGCGCCGCCTCGATCAGCCCGCCCGGCAGGCTCGCGAAGAACTGACGGAACAGCAGCACCGCGAAGGCGCACTGCGCCGCCATCGGGATGATCAACCCCGCGAACGAGTTCAGCCAGCCGAGCTGGAAGGTGACGATGAACAGGGGAATCAACGTCAGGTTGCCCGGGATGAACATCGGCACGATGAGCGATGCCATGACCGCCGCGGTCCATTTGAACGGGATCTTCGCGAGTGCGAATGCCGCGGGCAGCGAGATGATCAGCTGCAGCCCGACGATCCCGAGAGCGAAGACGAACGAGTTCGCGATCACGCCGGCGGTCAGGTAGGTCCAGGCGTCGGCGAAGTTCTGCCAGATCGGCGTCGCGGGCAGCAGCCGGGGCGGGAAGGTGTTGATCTCGGTCGCCGACTTCAACGATCCGGAGACCATGAAAAGCAACGGAAGCGCCAGCACGAAGGCGCCGACGAGGATGGCGAGGTAGCGCACGACGTTGCGGAGGGTGGACCTCATCGCGAGGACGCCTTTCGAATCCGGATCAATGCCCGCACGAGCACCACGATCGCGCCCATCAGCACGAGCTGGAACAGCGAGAGAGCGCTGGCGTAGCCGATGTCGCGATCGGAGAACGCGACCTTGTAGGCGTAGAGGGCGAGGCTCTGCGTCGTGCCCAGCGGGCCGCCGTTCGTCATGATCAGCGAGACCTCGAAGGATCCGCTGACGAATCCCACGGCCTGGAGGACGGTCACGAGCAGCGTCGTCGGCCACACGTTCGGCCAGGTCATCGACCACAGCTGACGCCAGGCGCCCGCTCCGTCGAGCGAGGCCGCCGCGTAGATGTCGTCGGACACGCGCTGCAACCCGCCGAGGTAGAGGATGATCACGATCGGCAGCGCGCCCCAGATCATCATGATCACCAGCGCCGGGCGTGCCCAGGTGGTGTCGGAGAGCCAAGCCGGCCCGTCCACGCCGAACCAGCTGAGCACCTGGTTCACGAGGCCGTAGCGCGGGTCGTACAGCGCCGCCCAGATCACCGACGCGACAGCGGCGGAGGCGATCATCGGCGCGAAGTAGAACACCCGCAGCACCGACACGCCGGGCAGTCTCGCGTTGATCAGAACGGCGAGGAGGAATCCGATCACGACCGTCGGGATCACGCCCATGACGACGAAGAGCCCGGTGACCCCGAGCGCCTGCCACATGTCCGGATCCGTGAACAACCGCACGACGTTGTCGAGGCCGACGAACCGGGGCGGACTGAACAGATCCCATTCGAAGAAGGACAGAGCGAGTCCGCCGAGCGCGGGGATGATCACGAACAGGATGAAGCCGATCATCGCCGGGGTGAGGAAGGCCGTCGCGGTGACCGTGTCGACCCGCGTCGTGCGCCGCCGACCGGATGATCGCCCCGCCCTCGAACCACGGGACACCGCTGCCCGCGGCGTGGTGCTGGATGTCGTCATCCGGTGACTCCGTCGTCGTCTCGCGGACGGGGAGGGACCGCGGCGCTGCTCGCACCGCGGTCCCGGTGTTCCCGGCCTACTTGTTCTTCGTGTCCTTCGCCAGCTGGGCGTTGACGGTGTCCTGAGCCTCCCGGAAGGCCTTCTCAGCCGGCACGTGCTGCAACACGACCTCCTGCGTCGCCTTCACGGTCGCCTGCGTCATCACGCTTCCGGAGGACCCGGGCATCGGCGTCAGCAGGGCGGCGGTACGGGCGGACGCGCCGAAGATCGCGATGTTCGACGGCGGCTTGCCGCCCGTGTCCTTCCAGGTGCCGTGGTCGATGCCGTCGTTGGTCGGGGGATCACGCCGCCGACCTTCTGGGCCACCGCCATGCCGTCCTTGCTGTAGAACCACTTCAGGAAGGCCCAGGCGGCATCCTGGTTCTTGCTCGTCTGCGAGATCGAGAGCCCGTAGGACCCGCCGCCCGCGGTCGACTTGCCGTTGATCGTCGGCATCGTCTGCACGTTCCAGTCATCCTTCACGGTCTTCTGGAGCCCGGGGATGCCCGCTCTCGAGCCGATGCCCATCGCGACGTTGCCCGCACCGAATCCGAGCGATGCGTCGTTCGGGTTGGCCGAGTAGGGGTTCGACGACGTGCCGTACATGCTGATCAGGAGCTTCCACCCCTTCACGGCGTCGGCGCTGCCGATGTCCGACTTGCCCGTCTTGCCGTTGTAGACGTCGGCACCGAAGGCCCTGAGCACCGGGCCGAAGACGAGCTGATTGCTGCCGTCGGTGAGCGGCGCCTTGATGCCGTACACCTTGCCGCCGCTCTTGGCCTGGATCTCCTTCGCCACGCGCATCATGTCGTCCCAGGTCCAGTCCGACTTCGGATACTCGGTGACGCCGTACTTGTCGAAGAGCGTCTTGTCGTAGAAGAGCCCGACCGAATCGGCACTGACCGGCAGACCGGTCACTTGATCGGGATGATTGATCGGCCGGTACTGCCCGACGAACGGTGCCACGAAGTCGTCGAGCTTCAGGGAGCCGAGCTTGCCGTCCTTGATGCCGGGAGCGAGGTCGAGCGGGACGTTGGCCTTCGCCAGAGTGTCGGCGAGGTAGTCGACGTTGAAGAAGACGTCGGGCAGCTTGCCGCTGATGCGCGCCGTGGCCAACTGCTGGGCGTACTTCGCGCCGTCATCGGTGGTCGCGCGCACCTCGACCTTGCGCTGGGGGAATTTCTTCGTGTACGCGTCCGCGTACTGCTGGAACTGCGGCTGGAGCGAGTTCACCGTCTGCAGCACGATGGTGCTGCCGTCGATCTCACCTGCGGAGCCGGTGGCGGCGGCGTTGCCTCCGCAGGCGGCGAGCATCGGAACCACCGCGACCGCCGCGGCGACCGCGATCCATGTGCGGCGGACCCGTGATGTGCGTGACGTCATTGTCCACTTCCTTCCTCGATGAATGGTGCGGGGTTGGTGCCGATGCCGGCCGCAAGAAGCTCCTCATGCCGGTATTGAAACCTTTCATATTCTGAGCAGGGCGAGGACGTGTGTCAAGCGCGGCGCAAGATTCCCCGTATTCCGGGGCCCCGGGGGCCGGGCAACGCGTCTCACAACGGTCAGAACTGGAACGTTCCTTGCCGTCATAAGACGTTTCAAATCTCCCGGGTCATTCCGACCCACCCCCTTCAGGCGGGCTGCGAACTCTCGCGGACGACCAGCTCGGGAGGCAGTTGGAGATGCTCGTGCCGGTGTCCGGCCTTATCCGTCGCCTCGTCGAGCACGAGCCGGACCGCCTCCCGGGCAAGGTCTCTCTTCGGCTGCCGGATCGTGGAGAGCGGCACGATCGCGGACGCTGCGTAGTCGATGTCGTCGTAGCCGACGATCGCGATGTCGTGCGGAAGTCGCACGCCCGCCCGGACGAGCGATTGCATCAACCCGAGCGCAAGCAGATCGTTCGCCGCGAAGACGGCGTCGGGCCGATCCTCCGACAGTCCGGCCAGCCGCTCCCCGCGGCTCGCCCGTCGGCGATTGTCTGGTCGGCGGTGTCGATATGGCTCAGCTTGACCCCGGAGGTCTCGGCGCAGGCGCGCATCGCGCCGGTCCACCGGTCCTGCACCTGGTGCAGAGGACCGCCGAGGAAGGCGATGTGGCGCCGGCCCTGCTCCACGAGGTGCGACACGGCGAGGTAGCCACCCGCGTCGCCGTCCATCGCGACCGTGCAGAAGTCGCCGGTGTCGCGATGGTTCGAGAAGAGCACGAGCGGGGTGCCTCGCTCGCGAAGGCGACGGATGCGCGCCGTCGGCCCATCGAGCGGGGCGATCAGCATGCCGCGCACGCGCTGCTCCTCGAAGAGGTCGATGTAGCGCTCCTCACGTCGAGGAAGCTGGTCGCTGCTGCCGAGCACGACCGTGCACCCGAGTTGCTCGGCGGCCGTCTCGCTCGCGTGGGCCAGCTCCGCGAAGAACGGGTTCGCCACATTCAGGACGATCATCCCGAACGTCGTGCCCCCACCCATCTTCAGCTGGCGTGCGAGGTCGTTGCGCACGAAACCGAGCTCGTCGATGACCCGCTGCACCTTGATCAGGGTCTCCTCGGAGACCAGGTCCGGCTTGTTCAGGACGTTCGAGACCGTGCCGATGGAGACACCTGCGCGTGCGGCGACGTCACGAATCCCCACCGAACCAGCCACGTCCGCACCTTTCCTCGGGTCGCATTTGACACGAGCCCACGTCCGATCCTATTTTACGATGAAACGGTTCAATGTCGGTTGCGCTTCGGCTCTCGAAGGGCGCGCCCTCCCCAATTCCGGAAAGGCGGACCCGCGTGAGCCCCGTCACCCAGATCGACGCCTCGGGCGTCCCGGTGAGGATCTACCGTCCCGATCGGCCCCGGGGCGACGCGCTGCTGTGGCTGCACGGCGGCGGCTTCTCGGGAGGCGACCTCCGGATGCCGGAGGCCGACTGGGTCGCCACGACGCTCGCCGCGCGCGGCCACCTCGTCGTGACGGCCGACTATCGTCTGGCCACGGACACCGTGCGCTTCCCCGCCCCGTCCGACGACGTCCTGATCGCCTGGGCCTGGCTGCGCCGGAACGCGGCCGAGCTCGGCGCCCCCGCTCTGCACACCTCGGAGGCGCCAGCGCCGGCGGCAACCTCGCGCTCGGCGCCGCGCTTCGTCTGCGCGACGGCGACCCTGTCGCGGGCGCCACGCGGCCGCCGGACACCATCGTCCTGGCCTACCCCACCCTGCACGCCGTGCAACCGGCGCCGTCCGCAGCGCTCGCTGCGCTGCTCGAGCAGCTTCCTGCCGGCCAGCGCAGCGAGCCCGACTACGTCACGGCCATGTACACGCGGTTCATCCGCGAGCCGCTCGACCGGGCTCCGGCCGCCGCGATTCCCGGCGTGGTCGCACCGGACGGCCTGCCCCCGGTGATGATCGTGGCGAGCGAGATCGACGGGCTGCGCCCGTCGGCCCAGGCATACGCCGAGCTGCTCTCGGCGCATGGCATCGAGCACGAGTACATCGTCGAGCCCGGGGTGCGTCACGGTCACCTCAACCAGCCCGACGAGCCGGCGGCGCTGACGACCCTCGACCGCTTCAGCAGGTGGCTGGACGCGCACTCCTGAGCCGGCTCATCCGCGCGAGTCGGTTCCCCCTCGTGCGGGGCGCTCGCCGATCGCGGTGCCCGGGACGACTCCCGTGCCGGGCGCGTGCTTGTCACGTTCGGCGATGAGCCAATCCGGTCGCTCGTCCAGCAGCGCCCGGATCTCGGCCGTCGTCATCGCGTCGCTCACGCCCGAGCGCGCGAGGGCCGAGTTCGAGACGCCGAGCCGGCGCGCCGTCTCGGAGCGGGTATGCGGTCCCTCGCGACGCAGGGTGACGAGCCACTCCGGCGGGTCGGCCTGCAGCGCCTGCAGCGCGTCCCGGGAGATCGGCGCCGCGCGGAATGCCTCCGGGGTCGCCGGCAGGTAGACACCGAGCTTCTGGGCGGCGGTCTCGGGCTTCAGCAATTGCTGCTGCCGCGGCTTCGGCTGCTGGCGGCGGTCCTCGCGCGGGATGTCGGTCACCCCCGAGCGTACGGGCCGCGGCTAGCCTGAGCGCATGGCGGCCGACGCGAGGGTGCTCGTCGTCGCGTTCGTGCCGGGCGTGACGCCGGGCAAGTGGGAGCGGATCTGGCGCGAACGGCGTCCGGGCGGACGGCTCGAGCTCCGGCCGCTGGTTCAGGATGCCGCCCTCTCCGCACTCGACGAGGGCGCCGTGCAGATGGCCTTCCTCCGCGACATCGTCGCCGATGATCGACGGCACGCCATCTCGCTGTACCGGGAGCGGCCGGTCGTGATCGCGCCGCGCGGATCGCTCGTGGCGAGCCTCGGCGAGGTCGACCTCGCCGATCTGCCGGGCGAGAACCTGCTCGACGTGGACCTTGCGCGAGGCGACGGCGCACCGGCCGTCGACCTGGTGGCGGCGAACGTCGGCGTCGCGATCCTGCCCCAGTCGGTCGCGCGAGCCCTCTCGCGCAAGGACGTCGTCGCCCGCCCGCTGCGCGACGCACCGGACACCGGCATCTCGCTCGTCTGGCCCACGGCTTCCGCGCATCCGCTCGCCGACACCTTCATCGGCATCGTGCGCGGGCGCACCGCGCACAGCTCACGCTAGCTCGCACCACCACGGGAGGTCACAGCGCGGTGGCCATCCGGCCGCCCGCCGTTTCCAGGTACTGCGCATTCAGGGCACCGGTCACCTCTGGGTCACCGAATGCATCATCAGCTACGACGGCGCACCGACCTTCTCCGTCTCCATCATGGAGTTCGACCGCGACCGTGTCGTGCACGAAACCCAGTACTTCGCCGATCCGTTCGAGGCGCCCGAATGGCGTCGTGAGATCGCCGAGTGGATGCCGGGTCGCGATCCCGAGGCCGGCTGACGCGCCACTGCGACCCGTGGGCCATGCCGCGACGCGTTCTCAGCGTCCCGCGACGTGCAGCAGGCGGAATTCGCGCCGCCGCAGCAGGCGCAGGATGAGGTTGCGCGGAGCGCCGAACGCCCTCATCCCCGCCGCCGTCTCCAGCCGGTCCATCCGGTCGATCGCGAAGGTGGCACCGCCCCGGATGATCGTGCACCGCCCGTGCGCCGCGACGACATTCCGGTACCACGACACGTTCTCGCCGTAGGTGAGCTCGGCGACGAAACCCTGCGGCACCTCGGCGAGGATCAGCGGCGTCTCGAAGACCGTGCCGGTCGTTCGGCCCACGTGCCGGACGAGCGAGAACGGACCGCGTCCGCTGCGGGCCGCCCGCAGCGCGATCGGGTTGATCGTGTGCTTGAGCACCGTGAAGAAGCCGCTGCGCAGACTCACGACTGCTCCCCGTAGAAGCCGCGCTCGAACACCTGCCGCGCGAGCCGGGTGGCTCGGAGGTAGTCCTCCTCGAGCTGCGAGGCGCTGCCGGGCGGGTACTCCAGCAGGCGGGCGACGCCGTCGAGGGCGCGGCGGTCGGTGGGCAGCACATCCGCCGTCTTCACCGTCCACAGCGTCATCGCGGACCGGGCGCGCGAGGCGATGAGCCACGCAGCGCGCAGACGCTCGGCGTCCGGAGCCGGCACGAGGCCCGCCTCGGCCGCGGCCGCGAGCGCGTGCAGGGTGGATGTCGTGCGCAGCGCCGGCAACGAGGCGGCGTGCTGCAGTTGCAGCAGCTGGACGAACCACTCGACATCGCTCAGCGACCCTCGCCCGAGCTTCACGTGCCGCGACGGATCGGCACCCTGCGGCAGCCGCTCCGCCTCGACGCGCGCCTTGATCCGCCGCACCTCGCGCGCGTCGGCGACCGACAGCACGCGCGGGTAGCGGATCTCGTCGGCCAGCTCCGTGAACGCAGCCAGCAGGCCGGCATCCCCCGCCGCCCCCGCGCCCGCAGCAGCGCCTGCGCCTCCCAGGTGAGCGACCAGCGCGCGTAGTAGGCGCGATACGACTCGAGGGAGCGCACGACCGCGCCGTTG
This sequence comes from Pseudolysinimonas kribbensis, assembly GCF_030161895.1. Lineage (GTDB taxonomy): Bacteria > Actinomycetota > Actinomycetes > Actinomycetales > Microbacteriaceae > Pseudolysinimonas > Pseudolysinimonas kribbensis. The sequence goes on along the minus strand of NZ_BSVB01000001.1, from coordinate 3,221,200 downwards.
CGGCCCTCCGGGCGCAGCCCGATGTCCAGGTCGAGCGGCAGCCGCAGGTCCTCGGTGAGCCGGTTGAGCTCCTTCACGATCTGCTCCGCGGTGCGCTGCGCCCGGTCGTCGTCCGCGCCGGCCGACCGGTACACGTACATCACGTCGGCGTCGCTGCCGAAGCCCAGCTCGGCTCCGCCGTACCGGCCCATCGCGATCACGCCGAACTCGATCCCGTCGCCCGGTCGATGCACGAGCGACAGCACCCCCTGCAGCAGCGCGCTCGTGATGTCGGCGAGAGCGACGCCCAGCTCCTCGACCGTGATGAGGCCCAGGATGCCGGCCAGCGCCATCCGCAGCACCTCGCGTCGCCGCGCCGTGCGCAACGCACTCGCCGCCCCGTCCGCGTCGTCCGCGTGCCGCGCGACCGTCGCGTTGGTCTCATCCAGCAGCGCCGCGAGCGACCTCGGCCGCAGCTCCGCGTCGTTCTCCAGCCACTCGGCGGCCTCCGGGATCCGTTCCAGCAGCCCGCCCACGAACCGCGACCCGGAGAGAACCTCGGTCAGCCGCTTCGCGGCACCCGACGAGTCGCGCAGCATCCGAAGGAACCAGTACGCCTCGCCCAGGTCGTCGCTCAGCCGCCGGAACGCGAGCAGGCCGTAGTCGGGGTCCGCCCCGTCCGAGAGCCACTGCAGCATGACGGGCAGCAGCGTGCGCTGGATCTGCGCCCGGCGCGAGACGCCGCTCGTCAGGGCCGCGATGTGCCGCAGCGCCCCCGCCGGGTCCTGGAAGCCGATCGCCGCCAGCCGCGCCTCCGCCTGCGCGCTCGTCAGCGCGTACCCGTCCTCCGGCAGCGCCGCCACCGCCGAGAGCAGCGGCCGGTAGAACAGCCGCTCGTGCAGGCCCCGCACCTCGTGCTTGACCCGCTGCCACGCCTCGAGCAGGCCGTCGGCGGTCGTGGCCAGCGCACTCGCCCGGGCGAGCACCCGCAGCGCGTCCTCCTCGCGGGGCATGAGGTGGGTGCGGCGCAGCCGCGACAGTTGCAGCCGGTGCTCCAGCGTGCGCAGGAACCGGTAGTCGCTCGCGAATTCGGCCGCCTCGACCCGGCCGATGTAGCCGTGCTCGGCGAGGGCGGCGAGCGCTTCGAGGGTCGAGCGCTGCCGCACCCCGCATCGGCATGCCCGTGCACGAGCTGCAGCAGCTGGATCGTGAACTCCACGTCGCGCAGCCCTCCCGGACCGAGCTTCAGCTGCACGTCGACCTCGTCGGCCGGGATGTGCGCCGTCACCCGCTCGCGCATCGCCTGCACCGACTCGACGAACCCCTCGTGGGTCGACACCGCCCAGACCATGGGCGCGACCCCGGCGACGTAGCGCTCCCCGAGCTGCCGGTTCCCGGCGAGCGGCCGCGCCTTCAGCAGCGCCTGGAACTCCCACGACTTGGCCCAGCGCTCGTAGTACGCCAGGTGCGACTCGAGCGTGCGCACCAGCGCGCCGTCCTTGCCCTCGGGGCGCAGGTTGGCGTCCACCTCCCACAGGCCCGGCTCGAGCGCCGCTTCCTGGATGCCGCGCATCGTGTCGCGCGCCAGCTTCGTCGCCCGCGCGACCGCCTCGTCGTCGCCCTCGGTCACGAAGATGACGTCGACGTCGCTCAGGTAGTTGAGCTCCCGCGCACCGGACTTGCCCATGCCGATGATCGCGAGCGGCGTGCCGTCGTCGCCGGACGCCGCCCGCGCCGCGGCGAGCGACGCGTCGAGGGCGGCGCCCGCGAGATCCGCGAGAGCCGACGCCACGCGGTCGACGACGGCCGCGGGATCGGGTTGCGCGAGGTCCCACGCCGCGAGCCGCAGCAGCTCGCGCCGGTACGCGACGCGCAGCGCATTCCAGGCCCGCTCCCCGTGCCGGAGGCCTCGATCGGGGCCGGCTCACCCGGATCGGTGATCGGCCGGCACAGGGCGTCCAGGTGCTCCGGATGCCGTCCCAGGAACGCCGCGAGCCCCTCCGACGCGCCGAGCACCCGTACGAGAGAGGCCGCCGACCCCGACTCGCCGTCCGTCGCGTCCGCCAGCACCGCCGCCGTCTCCGTCGGGGCCGACTCGAGCAGGCCGAGCAGCAGCCGCAGCGCCTGATCGGGGTCCGCGGCGAGCGCGAACAGCGGCACGAGCCTCGCCGGATCGAGCTCCTCCGGGATGTGCTCGAGCCGCCCGGACGCCTCCCCCAGTCCCGCGAAGCCGAGCCGCGCGAGGTCGGTGAGGGTCGACGCCGATCGGCTCACGAGGTTTCGGGGCTCACAGGATCTCGAGGTTGCTCTCGAGCTCGAACGGGGTCACCCGCGAGCGGTAATCGTTCCACTCCCGCCTCTTGTTGAGCAGCACGTATTCGAAGACCTGCTCGCCGAGGGTCTCGGCCACCAGTTCGCTGTGCTCCATGAGCCGCAGCGCCTCGTCCAGTGAGCCCGGGAGCCGGTCGTAGCCGAGGGCGCGCCGCTCGGCGCTCGTGAGGCTCCACACGTCGCCTTCGGCCTCCGGCGGCAGCTCGTAGCCCTCCTCGATGCCCTTCAGGCCCGCCGCGAGCAGCAGCGCGAAGCCGAGGTACGGGTTCACGGCGGAGTCCAGCCCGCGGTACTCGACGCGCGCGCTGTTGCCCTTGCCGGGCTTGTACAGCGGCACCCGCACGAGCGCCGAGCGGTTGTTGTGGCCCCACGTGATGTAGCTCGGAGCCTCGTCGCCGCCCCACAGTCGCTTGTACGAGTTCACGAACTGGTTCGTCACCGCCGTCACCTCGGGCGCGTGCCGCAGCAGGCCGGCCACGAACTGGCGGCCGATCGCCGAGAGCTGGTACTGGCCTCCGGCGTCGTAGAACGCGTTGACGTCGCCCTCGAACAGCGAGAGGTGGGTGTGCATGCCGGAGCCCGGATGGTCGGTGAACGGCTTGGGCATGAACGTGGCGTAGGAGCCCTGCTCGATCGCGACCTCCTTGACCACCGTGCGGAAGGTCATGATGTTGTCGGCCATCGTCAGCGCGTCCGCGTAGCGCAGGTCGATCTCGTTCTGCCCCGGTCCGCCCTCGTGGTGGCTGAACTCGACCGAGATCGAGAGGTCCTCCAGCATCCGGACCGCACGACGACGGAAGTCGTGCGCGGTGCCGCCCGGCACGTTGTCGAAGTAGCCCGCCTTGTCGACCGGCACCGGCTGCCCATCGACGAGCTCCGACGACTTGAGCAGGTAGAACTCGATCTCGGGATGCGTGTAGAACGTGAAGCCGCGGTCGTTCGCCTTCGCGAGCGCGCGCTTCAGCACGTTGCGCGGGTCGGCGACCGCCGGCTGGCCGTCGGGCGTCGTGATGTCGCAGAACATGCGGGCCGTCGGGTCGATCTCGCCGCGCCAGGGCAGGATCTGGAAGGTCGTCGGGTCCGGATGGGCGAGCACGTCCGCCTCGGACGAGCGCGCGAGACCCTCGATCGCCGAGCCGTCGAATCCGACGCCCTCGCTGAAGGCGCCCTCCACCTCGGCGGGGGCGAGCGCGACCGACTTGAGCGTGCCCACGACGTCGGTGAACCACAGCCGCACGAACTTGACGCCGCGCTCCTCGATCGTGCGGAGGACGAAGTCACGCTGCTTGTCCACAGTGTCCTTTCCTGCGCCGCCGCCTCTGCGGCGCAGCCGCTTCGCCGGCCGCGCGCGAGCGCCCGGCTCCGCTGGCCCTTCGGTATCGCGCCGGAGGTGGCGGTCCGACCCGTCCTAGGCTACTGGCATGCCCCGTCTGCGATTGGCCCTGGCACAGACGAATCCGGTCGTCGGGAACTTCTCCGGCAATGCCGACGGCCTGGTCGCGGCGGCGCGCCGAGCCCGGGATGCCGGGGCCGACATCCTGCTCGCGGGCGAGATGGCCCTCTCCGGCTACCCGATCGAGGATCTCGCCGCCCAGCCCTCGTTCCTCCGCGCCGCGCACGACGCCGTCCCGGCCCTCGCCGAGCGGCTGGAGGCGGAGGGCCTCGGCGACCTCGTCGTCGTCGTCGGCTACCCCGACGGACCCTTCGAGCCGCGGCTGCTCGGCTCGTCCAACGCTCCGACCGCGGTCGCGCAGAACGCGGCCGCCGTGCTGCAGCACGGCGCGATCCAGGCCCGGTACGCCAAACACCACCTGCCGAACTACTCGGTCTTCGACGAGTACCGCATCTTCATCCCGGGCGACGAACTGCTCGTGCTGCGCACCGCCCGTCCCGGGGAACCGGCCGCGGACGTCGCGCTCATCATCTGCGAGGACCTGTGGCGCGACGGCGGCCCGGTCGGCCGCGTGCTGCAGGCCGACGCGGGGCTGCTGCTGGTGATCAACGCGTCGCCGTTCGAGCGCGACAAGGACGACGTGCGGCTGCCGCTCGTCACGCGGCGCGCGCAGGAGACCGACACGATCGTCGCGTACGTCAACATCGTCGGCGGCCAGGACGACCTCGTCTTCGACGGGGACAGCGTCGTGGTCGACGGCGCCGGCGCGATCCTCGCCCGGGCTCCGCAGTTCGAGGAGTACCTGCTTCTCGTCGACGTGGACCCGGACGAGGCGACCGACACCCCGCTGCCCGAGCACGTCGCCCGGGTCGACATCACCCTGCCGGCGTCGCCGGATCCGGCCGACCTGGCTCGGGACGTGGCGGTGCTGCCGGACGATCGCGAGCAGCTCTGGAACGCGCTCGTGCTCGGCCTGCGCGACTACGTGCGCAAGAACCGGTTCCCCTCGGTGGTGCTCGGGCTGTCGGGCGGCATCGACTCGAGCGTCGTCGCGGCCCTCGCCACCGACGCGATCGGCGCCGACAACGTGTACGGCATCTCGATGCCGAGCCGGTACAGCTCGCCGGGGTCGAAGGACGACGCGGCCGAACTCGCCGAGCGGCTCGGCATCCACTTCTCGGTGCAGGCGATCGCCGACCTGGTCGCGCCGATCGAGGAGCAGCTGCAGCTCACCGGCACCGCGGCCGAGAACGTGCAGGCGCGCATCCGGGGCATGATCTGGATGGCCGAGTCGAACATGCACGGCCACCTGGCGCTGACCAACGGCAACAAGACCGAGGTCGCGGTCGGGTACTCGACGATCTACGGTGACGCGGCCGGCGGCTTCGCGCCGATCAAGGACGTGCCGAAGACGCTCGTCTGGGAACTGGCGCGTTGGCGCAACGAGCACGCCCGCTCGCGCGGCGAGACCGAGCCGATCCCGGTCGCGTCGATCGAGAAGCCGCCGAGCGCCGAGCTGCGCCCGGATCAGACCGACCAGGACACGCTGCCGCCCTACGAGCTGCTCGACGCGATCCTGGAGCTGTACGTGACCCAGCGCCTCGGGCGCGAGGACATCGTGGCGCAGGGCTTCGACCACGACACGGTGTTCTTCGTCGCGAAGCTGGTCGACCAGTCGGAGTGGAAGCGCCGGCAGGGTGCGATCGGTCCGAAGATCTCGGGGATGGCGTTCGGCCGCGACCGGCGGCTCCCGATCACCTACCGGCCGAATCTCTGACCGCCGGCTCGAACTAGGCTCCTTCCATGGCCGATGGCGTCGTCAAGCGGGTCCGCACCCGGCACTTCCAGAACGCGAAGGAGCAGGGGATCCCGATCACGGGACTGACCAGCTACGACGCCCTCACCGCCGGCATCTTCGATCGGGCCGGCATCGACTTCCTGCTGGTGGGCGACTCCGCCGGCAACAACGTGCTCGGTTACGACACGACGCTGCCCGTGACGATCGATCACCTGATCCCGCTGACGCGCGCCGTCGCGGGTGCCGTGCAGCGCGCGCTGGTGGTCGCCGACATGCCCTTCGGGTCCTACGAGACCGGACCCGACGAGGCCCTGCACACCGCGTTCCGGTTCATGAAGGAGACCGGAGCGCACGCGGTGAAGCTCGAGGGCGGGGTGCGCTCGGCCGAGCAGATCCGCCGCGTGGTGGCCGCCGGCATCCCGGTCATGGCGCACATCGGCTTCACGCCGCAGAGCGAGCACCAGCTGGGCGGTCACGTCATCCAGGGCCGGGCCGGCTCGGGCGTCGAGCAGCTGCTCGCCGACGCGCACGCCGTCGAGGATGCCGGTGCCTTCGCGGTCGTCATGGAGATGGTGCCGGCGGAGGCCGCGAAGCGGGTGACCGAGGAGCTGCGCATCCCGACGATCAGCGTCGGGGCCGGACCGCACACGACCGGGCAGCTGCTGGTCTGGACGGACTGGGCGGGGCTCACGACCGGCCGGATCCCCAAGTTCGTGAAGAAGTACGCGGAGCTCGCCGAGATCCTCGACGGGGCCGCGAAGGCGTACATCGCCGACGTCGCCGCGGGCGCCTATCCCGACGCCGAGCACTCCTACGACGGGTAGGGGCGAGCCCGCGGAAGCACCACCACGACGACCACCAACAGGACCCCGAGGACGACCCCGACGCACCCGAGCACCAGGCCGGCCACGGACCTCGACCGACCCTGGGGACCGAGACCGAGTCGCTCCAGCCGGCGCGAGCGCGCGATCCCGAGGATGCCGAACACGATCGCGAACACCCCCGGCAGCAACGCGACGTTGAACAGGAGCGCCGAGACGATGCCCCAGAACAGGGCTCGGCCGGGGAAGGCCTGCTGCCGGGGGCACGAGCAGGTTGAGCGCCGTGAACCGGTCGTGACTGACCGACGGCGCGGGCGGATACACCGGCGCGGGCGGATACACCGGCGCGGTCGGATACACCGGCGCGGTCGGATGCACCGGCTGCGCGATGGGCGAGATGGGCGGCGTCCACGCCTCCGTCATCGGTGCAGCATGTCGTCCCATCGATCCCCCTGTCTCGATCGAACCATCCTCACCTGACGCGCGGGCGATCCGGCAGCCCCCGAACGGGTCGGTCCGCGTAACCTGGCCGCGTGGCGCGCGCGTGGGTGGGCATGTCCGGTTGGACCTACGCGCCGTGGCGCGGCGTCTTCTACCCGAAGGGGCTGCGTCAGGCCGACGAGCTCGACTACGCCTCGCACCGGGTCTCGTCCATCGAGATCAACGGCTCGTTCTACTCGTTGCAGAAGCCCACGAGCTGGATGTCATGGCGCGACGGCACGCCGGACGACTTCCTCTTCGCGGTCAAGGCACCGCGCTTCATCACGCACATCAAGCGCCTGAGCGACATCGACGAGCCCGTCGCCAACTTCTTCGCCTCCGGTCTGCTGGCTCTCGGTCCCAAGCTCGGGCCGATCCTGTGGCAGCTGCCGCCCAACCTCGACTACGACCGCGAACTGGTCGAGCGCTTCCTCGGGATGCTGCCCCACACGACGACCGCGGCCGCCGAGCTGGCGACCCGCCGTGGCGTGGAACGCATGAAGGACCGGGAGCATCTCGAGACCGATGCCGATCGCGTGCTGCGGCACGCCGTCGAGGTGCGCAACTACTCGTGGGACGACGAGCGCTTCGCCGCCCAGCTGGAGGCCCACGGCGTGGCGATGGTGCTCGGCGACAGCGCCGGACGCTGGCCGAAACTCGATTGGGTCACCGCCGACTTCGCGTATGCGCGACTGCACGGCGACAAGGAGCTCTACACGAGCGGCTACGACGACGCGGGTCTCGACACGTGGGAGGAGTGGACACGCGATCACCTCGACCACGACCGCGACGTCTACGTCTACTTCGACAACGACGCGAAGGTGCGCTCCCCCATCGACGCGATGTCGCTCATCGAGCGGCTGAGCGACCTCTGACCGGGCGCCCGGCCCGGCCGCTGATCAGTCGTCCTCGTCGTTCCAGGCGGCGGCGCGCTCCTGCGCGATCTGCGGTGCCCGCTCGGCCTCCTCGCGCGTGGCGTAGGGCCCGTCGCGATCGATCCCCAGCGACTGCGGTCCCTGCTCGACCTCGCCCGTCTTGTTGTTGTACCACCAGGTCGTGTCGTCGTCGGCACTCATAGGCTGAGCGTATGCCCCGCGACGCCGACGGTCACCTCGTTCCCGGCCGGATCTCGGCACGTCGCGACGTGCCGATCGGCATTCCGCGCCCGGAATACGTCGGAAAGGCCGAGCCGGCGGCGTACGACGGCGACGACCGCTACTCCCCTCGAGCTCGAGCGCATCCGCCGCGCGAGCCGGATCGCGGCGCAGGCGGTCGAGGCCATGGGCGCCGCCGTGCGGCCCGGCATCACCACCGACGACCTCGACGCCATCGGCCACGACTACCTCGTGGCGCACGATGCCTACCCCTCCGAGCTCGGCTACCGCGGCTACCCGAAGTCCACCTGCACCTCGGTCAACGAGGTCATCTGCCACGGCATCCCCGACGACACCGAGCTGTTCGACGGCGACATCGTCAAGATCGACATCACCGCCTACGTCGAGGGCATGCACGGCGACCTCTGCGCCGCCTTCCCGGTCGGCGAGGTGAGTCAGGATGCCGCCCTCCTCATCGATCGCACCCACGAGGCGATGATGCGCGGCATCCGGGCCATCGCACCGGGTCGGCAGGTCAACGTCATCGGCCGCGCGATCGAGAGCTATGCGAAGCGGTTCGGCTACGGCGTCGTGCGCGAGTACACCGGGCACGGTGTCGGCACCGCGTTCCACAGCGGTCTCGTCATCCCGCATTACGACGCCGCACCCGGCTACGACGCGCCGATCGAGCCCGGGATGGTCTTCACGGTGGAGCCGATGCTGACCATCGACGGATCGACCGCGTGGGACATCTGGGACGACGACTGGACCGTCGTCACCCGCAGCCGGGCGCTGACCGCGCAATGGGAGCACACGATCGTCGTCACCGAGCGGGGCGCGGAGATCCTGACCCGCCCGTAGCCGCACGAAGGGCCCGGTCGCCACCCGACCGGGCCCCCTCGTGCTGCTTGGTTCCTACTTGATCTTCTCGGCCTTGACGGCCGCGTCCCAGGCGCCCTGGTCGAACCACGTCGCGATGTCCGGCGAGTTCGAGATGGCGCCGACGTCGGCGGCCTGCTGCTCCTGCTCCTGGGCGCTGGCCTCGGAGTAGGCGCTCGAGGAGACGGGGAAGGTGTCGGACGACTTCAGCGCCGTGTAGAGGTCCTCGGCGTCGGCCTTCGACCCGCCCGCGTAGGCGAGCGCCGCGCTGATCCACTTCGCCTTGTCGTCGTTGAAGATCCGGGCCGCCTCGATCCACGCCTGATCGATCGCCTGGGCCAGGTCGGGGTTCGCCTTGTACCAGGCCGGCGTCGTGGCGATGAAGGAGTCGGCCACATCCGGGGCGACCTTCGACATCGTCGCGAGATCGTTGAAGCCCTGATCCGTGAGCGTCTTCACGTCCTGTGCGTGCACGAAGGTCGCCTGGATGTGGCCCGCGATCATGGCGCTGACCCGCACCGAGGCGCCGCCGGCGATCGTCTGCGTCACCTTCGACGCGTCGATGTGCTTGGCCTTCAGCAGAGCCGCGAACGCGAGCGCCTCGACGCCGTGCTGGTTCGACGTGCCGTAGATCTTGCCGGGCAGCTGCGTGACCTTCTTCAGCGACGGGGCACCGATGAAGTGGTAGTCGAGACGCGGCTGCGAGGGGCCGATGGCGATCAGGCCCGAGTTGATCGCGCTCGGGCCGGCGATCGCCCCGACCTGCGCGTCGCCGGAGAGCACGACGCGCACGGCGGCAGGGTCGCCGACCTGGTTGACGATCTTCGCGTCGGCGCCCCACTGCTGCAGGATCGACACCATCAGCGCGATCTTGGTGTCGCTCGTCGCCGGGGCGGCGCCGAGCGCGATGTTGATCGTCTTGCCGGTGAGGTCGGGCTCACCCGTCGCGGACGTGGCGTGCTTGGTCGCGGCGGGCGTCGACGTCGACGCGCAGCCGGCCAGCATGAGGCCCGTCGCCGCGGCGATGGCCGTGCCCGCGAGGAGCAGCCGCGTGACGCCGTGCGCACGGGATCGTATTCCGAGCATTTCGTTGCCTTCCTGTCTTGGTACCGGGTTGTACGTGCGAGCGCCCTCAGCCGAGTCCGAGCACGAGCTCGAGCACGCGGTCCCGGATCTGCGCTGCCTCGGGATTGCCGAGGAGTTCGACCTGGGTACGCGGACGCGGGAACGGCACGTCGATGAGTTCCGTGACCCGACCGGGTCGGGCGCCCATGACGACGATGCGATCCGAGAAGAAGACCGCCTCGTCGACGTCGTGGGTGACGAGCACACAGGTCGCCCCGCTCGCCTCGATGATCGAGGCGATCTCCTGCTGCAGTCGGCGGCGGGTGAACGCGTCGAGCGCCGAGAGCGGCTCGTCCATGAACAGCACCTCGGGGTCCGTGGCGAGCGCTCGGGCGAGCCCCGCCCGCTGCTGCATGCCCCCGGAGAGCTGGTGCGGATAGGAGTTGCGGAACTCGAGGAGGTTGGTCAGCTTCAGCTTGTCCTCGATGACGGCCTCGCGCTCGTCCGGCGGGAGCTGCTTGTACTCCAGCGCGAACGCCAGGTTGTCGTGCACGGATCGCCAGGGCAGCAGCGCCGGCTCCTGGAAGACGAACCCGACCTTGGACGGCACCCCGTTCACGAGGCGGCCGTCGATCCGGATCTCACCGCTGTCGCGCGCGATGAGCCCGGACATCATCCGCAGCAGGGTGGTCTTGCCGCAGCCCGAGGCGCCCACGAGCGAGACGAACTCGCCCTTGCCGACGCTCAGGTCGATGTCCTGCAGCGCGGTGAAGACGTCGCCGCCGGTCGTGATCGCCTCGGTGGCGCTCTGGGCGCCGCGCCGGCGCGAGCGCGCCGAGCGCTCCACCGGGCGGGAGAAGGTCTTGGTGACGCCCGTCACCTGGATCGCGGGGGTTGCGGTCGCGATGGACATGCGTGCTCCTGATCGGGTGGGGGCTCAGAGCTTGCCGCGGTCGACGGTCTGCGACCACGGAGCGATGTAGCGGCGGAGGATCTCGATGATGATGGTGCCGACGACGCCGACGATCGACGACGTGATGATCGCGGCCAGCAGCTTGGCGGTCTGGAACGAGTCGCCGAAGTCGACGATGAGACCGCCGAGGCCCTGGAGGCTGATGCTCATCTCGCCGATGATCACGCCGATGAGGGCCTTGCCGAGCGCGATGCGCAGGCCGGCGAAGATGTACGGCACCGCGTGCGGCAGGGCGACGTTGCGCACGACCGAGCTCTCCTTGGCGTGGTAGACGCTCGCCATGTCGAGCAGGATCGGCGGCGTGTTGCGGGTGCCCTCCGAGGTGTTGATGATCACCGTCCACACCGCGAGCAGGAACGTGATCACGACCTCGGCGGGGAAGCCGATCCCCGCCCAGATGACGACGAGCGGGGTCAGGGCGATCAGCGGCGTCGCCTGGAAGAACGAGACGTACGGGTTGATGACACGGTAGGCGACGATGGAGCGGCCCATGAGCAGCCCGACGCCGATCCCGACCACCGCGGCGATCCCGAAGCCGGCGCCGAGTGCTCCCATGGCGCGCAGGAACGCGAACCCCAGCTGACCGTTGACGACGAGCTCGCCAAGGGCGACGGCGACCGAACCGGGCGTCGCGAGCAGGATCGGGTTGAGATTCATGCCCACGATCTGCCACACGATGAGGAAGACCACCACCGAGAGGATCGGCAGCGTCCAGCGGCGGCGCAGGAACGTGCGGAGAGCGCTCGGCTCGGCGGGCGCCTCCGGATCCTGCACGGGCGACAGGTCGGGTCGCGGCGCCCGGCCGGGCGCGTCGTTCGTCAGTGCCATGGTGGTCTTCCTCGTGTGCGTGACGTGGCTAGCGGAGGTGGGGCAGGACCTCGGTGCCGAGCAGTTCGATCTGCTCGAACCAGCGGTCGAACTTGAAGCGGAAGTCGAAGACGAGATGCTCGACTCCGAGCGCCTCGAACTTCTTGACCTCCTGGACGGCCTCCTCGGGGCTGCCCGCGATGAGCTGCCCCTCGAGGTCCTCGACGGTCTCGAACGATCCCGACGGCGGCTTCACCGTGAACTTGGCCTTGTTCGCCCACGCGAGCAGGCCCGGGATGTTCACATCCCTGAGCGCCTCCTCGCGCGTCGCCTCGATGGAGGTCGGCGGGATGACCGCGATCGTCGGCATCGTCTTGCCCTGTTCGGCCGACAGCTCCTTGATCGTGTCGATGCGCTTGGCCATCGTCGCGAGCGAGATGCGCCCCGGCATCCAGCCGTCGCAGAACTCGACGGCGAGGCGCGCCGAACGCGGCGTCGCGCCGCAGTACCAGAACGGGATGCGCCCGCCGACCGGCTTCGGCTCGATGGAGATGTCGTTGAACGTGAACTGGTCGTCGCTGTAGCTGACGTTGTTCTCGGTGAACACGCGCTTCAGGATCTCCGCGTTCGAGCGCACGAGCTCCACGCGGTCGCGGCCGCCCCACTCGATGGCCTCGAACTCGTGGTCGAAGGTGCCCGCTCCGAACCCGAGGATGAGGCGGTTGCCGACGAGCTGGGTCATCGTGCCGGCCATGAGCGCCGTGAGGAGCGGATGACGGAACGGGATGAGCGACCCCGTGCCGAGCTCGATCTTCTCGGTGACCGCGCCGATCGCGGTGAGCGTCGTCAGGGCGTCGTAGAACTCGCGGTTGGGGGCCTCCATCTCCCCGTGCGGCTCGAAGACCAGGTGATCGCGCACCCAGACCGAGTCGAAGCCGAGCTCCTCGGCCCGCTGCGACCCGCGCAGCAGGTTGTCCTTGGAGGCGTGCTCGCCGAAGTGCGGGAGCAGGAGTCCGAATTTCATGGTGTCCTTTGGTCGTGAGGTGGGGAAGGCGGATGAGGTCTAACGGGCGAGCGCCATGCGGCCCTGGCCGGGCGTGCCGACGACGGTGCCGCCGATGCTCACCGCTCGACCGCGCACGTAGCTGGCGGTGATCGCGGCGTTGATCGTGCGACCGTCGTAGGGCGTCCATCCGACCCGCGACAGCACGCCGTCGTTGCGGATGGTCCACGGGGCGTTCAGGTCGGCGATCACGATGTCGGCGTCCCGGCCGACCTCGAGGGCGCCCTTGCTCGCCGCGAGGCCGAACTTGTCGGCCGGCGCCTGGGCCACGAGCTGGGCGACCCGCTCGATCGTGAGCTGGCCCTTCGTGACCGCGTCGAGCAGCAGCGGGTAGTAATACTGGATGCCGGGCGTGCCTGTGTGGGAGCTCCACATCTGCGTCCAGCCGATCTCCTTCTCCTCGCGCGTGTGCGGCGCGTGATCGGAGGAGCACATGTCGATGGTGCCGTCGCGCATCCCCTGCCAGACGGCCTCGCGGCCCTCGTCGGGCACCCAGTAGCTGAGCGCGTAGGGGCCGAGCGTCTCGACGTCGTTCCAGGTCGAGAGGAAGGGCGCCCAGTGGTTGACCTCGCACGTCACGTCGATGCCGTTGGCCTTGGCGCGGCGCACGGCCTCGATGGAGCGCTTGGTCTGCATGTGCGCGATGTGCACGGGGCAGCCGCTCGCCTCGGCGAGACGGATGACGACGTCGATCGCGGTGTCCCAGATCACGCCGCTGCGCTCGGCGTACGCCTGCGCATATCCCTGCGGCGTGTTCTCCCCGCGGTCCAGGTACTGCTTCTCGATGTAGTCCATGAGCGCCTGGTCGTGCGGGTGGATGATGAACCGTTTGCCGGTCGCCTTGATCTGATCCATCATCCGGAGCAGGTCGCCGTGATCGTGCATGCCCGTCCCGGCGGGGTGGGGATAGGTGCGTCCCGTGTCGACGACCATGTAGACCTTGTACGCCCGGATGCCGCGCTCGGCCATCGGCACGATCTCGTCCGGCTGCGTCGCGGCCGGGTTGTGGTTGTAGTCGACGATCGACTTCTCGGCGTACATCGCGAGCACCTCGTCGAGGGTCTGCGCGGTGGTCGTCGGCGGCTGCAGATTCGGCATGCCGAAGATCGTGGTGACACCGCCGACCGCGGCCTGCTCGGTCGTGGTGGTGATGTCCTCCTTGTGCTCGTACCCCGGCTCGCGGGTGTGCACATGGACGTCGATCATGCCGGGCAGCACGTTCTTGCCCGTCGCGTCGACGATCTCGGCGGCGTCGACCTCGAACTCGCGCGAGACGAGGCCGGCGATGCGCTCGCCGTCGACGAGCACGTCGGCGTCGATCGTGCCGGACGGGGTGGTGACGCGGCCTCCCGCGATGCGGAGCGAGATGGTCATCGGGCAGCAACCTCCAGGTTCTCGATGGATGCCGATCCGGCGGAGGACTCCACCCGGACGTCGGCGGGGCGCACGTAGCGGTCGAACCACTGCACGATCCGGGGCGTGACCTCGGTCCAGTAGCGGTCGTAGGCGGCGTAGTGCGAGGTCTTGCGCTGCATGATGAGCGCCTTCGGGCCCGCCGCGACCTCGTAGAGCGCCTCGGCGTGGTCGGTGGGCGTGGTCGCGTCGGCCTCGACGCCGATCACCATGAGCGGGGTCAGGAGGCCATCGGCCGCGTCGATCGGGCGGTATTCGAGGATCTGCTCGGCGGATGCGAGGGAGATGGCGGTCGGGATCCGCTCGTCGACGTCCGCCTTGATGGTCGTCGTCTTGCGCTCCGGCGTCGGGATCATGATCTCCTCGCGCGGGTGCACCGTGCGCCCGCGCCCGGTGGTGACGCGCAGCTTCGCGTCCTCCTCGAGAGCGCTCAGGTAGGCGATCCACTCGTGCTCCTGGCGCATGCGGTGCAGCCAGTCGCGGCCGTCGGCGACGGGCACCTGGCTGACGACGGCGCGGATCCGCGGGTCGACGCCCGCCAGCAGGACCGCGTTGCCGCCGCCGGTGCCCCCGGTGCCGAAGCAGCCGATGGCATCCGCGATCACGTCGTCGCGGGTCGTCAGGTAGGTGACCGAGTTGCGCAGATCGGTGAGCTGGTCGGCGGGCGACAGGATGCCCTGGTCGCCCTCCGAGTCGCCGAACCCCGGTAGTCGAAGACGAGCACGCCGAACCCCGCGGCGGTGAGTGCCTCGTGGTAGCGGACGTAGAGCTTGGCGTCCTTCAGGCCCAGCCATCCGGGCCCCTGGACGATCGCACGCACCGGCCCGTCGACCGTGTCGGGGGTGCGCCAGATGGCGCTGATGCGGTCACCCTCGCTGTAGAAGGTCACGTTCTCGGTTCGCACTCGTCGTCTCCATCGGCCGGCGTGTTGCTGGCTACTGTATCCAATGTGCAGAAACGTAGCGAACTTCGGCGCCCCAGATCAAGCACCGGGCCGCGACTTTTACGCGTCGGAAACATGCACGCCCTCCCGTCCGGGCGCGCCGGAACGGCCCGCGACGAGCGGGCCGGAGAACTGCCCCGGTCAGGCCTCCTGGGTGACGACGTCCTTCGCCATGATCTCCTCGAGGCCGTCCCGCACCTGATCGAGGTGCTGCCGGACGAGGGTGCTCGCGCCCTTCACGTCGCCGGCGAGGACGGTCTCCGCGAGGTCGGAGTGATTGCGCCCCGCACCGACCGCGACGCGCCACCCGAGCAGGTAGCGCCCGACCGCGGAGCGCAGCTCCTCGATCATCTTGACCAATTGCGGATTGTTCTCGTGGTCGTAGAGCTCGCGGTAGAAGGCGATCCGGATCTCGAGGAACTCCGAGCCCTCGTGCCCTTTGTCCAGCTGCTTCGCGAGCGATCGCAGCCGCGCCGCACGCTCGGGCGTCATCGTCGCGATCGACTTGCCGATCGCGAACGGCTCGAGCAGCTCCCGCAGCTCGAAGATCTCGTGCAGCTGCGCGATCGAGAGGATCGCACGACCGCCCCGCGGCGCGGATGGAAGTCGACGAGACCCTCCGACTCCAGCTGCATGAGCGCCGAACGCACCGGGATGCGGGAGACGCCGATCGCGGTCGCGATCGCCTCCTGTCGCAGTCGCTCTCCCGGCGCGAAGGCGCCGGACACGATCGACTCCCGGATCACCTCGTAGACCATCTCGCCGATGGTCTTGTAGCCGTTGGTGAGCCGAGCGGCCACCTCCTCGAGGTGGACCGTTCCGCGCTGTGCCGTCGTCGCCATCGTCGCCTCCTACAGGTAGCCCGCCACGGTAGCGCGGTGGACGTAGTGCTCCCACATCTTGCCGGGGCGGTGCCCCAGTCCGCCGTAGCTCTCGGCGATCTCGTCGATCTCATCGGGCGTCAGCGGCCGCTGCTCCCCGCCCAGCTGGGTCGCCGCGAGCTGGGTACGCGCGTTCTCCTCGAGGTCGACGCAGTCCATGAAGAGCACGTCGAACCGATCGCCGACCACCACGGTGCCGTGCGAGCGGAGCATGCACGCGCCCGCATCGCCGAGCGTCGCCGCGACGGCGTCGCCCTGCTGCCTCGTCCGGATGTGCCGGGTGTCGGGGTGGACGGCCAGCCCGTCGGGGAACTTGTAGGCGAAGTGCCGCATCGGCAGCATGGCGCGGTCGGTCATCGTGAAGGTGGTCGAGAGCGATGGATGCCCGTGGCAGATCACCGAGACATCCGGGCGGGCACGGTACACGCCGGTGTGGATGGCGGCCTCGGCGACGGGGATGCCCTCCCCGCGCACGAGCTCGCCCTCCAGGTCGATGACGAGCAGGTCGTCCGGCGTGATGGCGGCCCGGCTCGCGTCGCGCGGCTGGATGAGCACCTCGTCGGTGCCGGGGATCCGCGCGCTCACATGGCCGCTGTAGTCGAGGACGCCGGTGTAGACCAGCAGACGCGTGCACGTGACGAGGTCACGGCGCAGCTGCTGCTCGACCGCCGGGGTGCTCATCCGAGCTGCCGCAGGGCCGGAAGCACCTCGTCGCCGTAGAGCTTGAGGAATCGCTCCTGATCGGGACCGGGAGCGTGGAACACGAGGTGGGTGAAGCCCATGTCGACGTACTCCCGGATGCGGGCGACGTGCTCCTCGACATCGGTCGAGACGATGAAGCGGCTCGCGGTCCGTTCGACCGGCAGCGCGTCGGCGAGGCGCTGCATCTCCACCGGGTCCTCGACGCCGGTCTTCTCCTCCGGCTTCAGCGCCAGGGCGCCCCAGAACTGCGTCGCCTCGAGCGCCTTCTGCCGGTCGTGGTCGAACGACACCTTGACCTCGAGCAGGCGGTCGACGTCGGCGTCTGCGCGGCCGGCCTTTCCGATGCCGTCCTCCAGCGCCGGGATGAGCGTGTCGACATACAACTCCCGCCCCTTGCCGCTCGTCGTGATCCAGCCCTGCGCCACGCGACCGGCGAGGCGGGTGGCCGCGGGGCCGGCACCGGCGATGTAGATCGGAACCGGCGTCTCGGGCCGGTCGTAGATCGTCGCGCGCTCCACGCTGTAGTAGGTGCCCTGATAGTCCACACGCTCCTGCGTCCACAGGGTCTGGATGAGCTCCACCGACTCCTTGAGTCGTGCGAAGCGCTCCTTCTGCTCCGGCCACTCGATGCCGAGCGGCTTCTCGTTCATCGCCTCTCCGGAGCCGACGCCGAGGACCACGCGGCCCGGGTACAGGCATCCGAGGGTGGCGAACGCCTGAGCGATGACGCCCGGGTGGTACCGATAGGTCGGGGTGAGCACACTGGTGCCCAGGATGATCCGCTCGGTCGATGCGCCGAGCGCGCCCAGCCAGGGCAGCGCCGCGGGCGCGTGCCCGCCGTCGTGCCGCCAGGGCTGGAGATGGTCGCTGGTGAAGACCGAATTGAACCCGTTCTGCTCCGCCAGCACGCCGTACCGCAACAGCTCGGAGGGCCCGAACTGTTCTGCCGATGCCTTGTATCCGAGCTTGAGCACGCCGCCTCCTGGGTGACCTAAATCGTCTTTTGGCTACAATATACATAGCTCGGTCGCCCCGCGGTGAGGGCGCTGCCAGGATGGAGCCATGACGACCAGGGCGATCGGCATCGACATCGGCGGAACGGGCATCAAGGGGGCGGTGGTCGACCTCGACGCCGGCGAGCTCGTGACCGACCGCGTGAAGGTGCCCACGCCGAAGGGCGGTGAGCCCGACGACATCGTCGCCGCCGTTGCGGAGATGGTCGACGGGTTCGGCGAGGTCGCGAAGGAAACCCCGATCGGCGTCTGCTTCCCCGCCGTCGTGCTGCACGGAGTGACCATGTCGGCCGCCAACGTCTCCAAGAAGTGGATCGGCCTCGCCGCCGAGAAGCGGTTCGAGGCGTCGCTGCACCGCGACATCCTGTTCGTCAACGACGCGGACGCGGCGGGGGTCGCCGAGGTGCGCTACGGCGCCGCGAAGGGCCGCGACGGTCTCGTGATCCTCACCACCCTCGGCACGGGGATCGGCAGCGCCGTCCTGTGGAACGGCCAGCTCGTGCCCAACAGCGAGCTCGGCCACCTCGAGGTGGACGGGCACGACGCCGAGAAGCGGGCGGCGTACTCGGCGATGGAGCGCGACGACCTCGACTGGAAGCACTGGGCCAAGCGCCTGCAGCGCTACTACGACGTGCTCGACGCGCTGCTCTGGCCGGACCTGCTGATCGTGGGCGGCGGCGTCTCGAAGAACGCGCACGAGTTCCTGCCGCTGCTCAAGCTGCGTCCCGAGATCGTTCCGGCCGTGCACCTGAACAACGCCGGCATCCTCGGCGCGGCCGCGCTGGCCGGCGATCTGAGCGACGCACGGCACTGATCAGGAAACCGTCAGGACCCGTCGCCGGGCCGTGAGGATCCCGTCAGGATCGATCTGGCCGCCGGTGCGCGGGCGTTCACTCGTGGCGTGCTCGATATCATCTACGTCCTGGCGATCCTCGCGCTGACCGCTCTCGTGACCCTGGTGGCCACGGGGATCGAGAGGCTGTGATCGCCTTGACCGTCGTCGCCGCCGTGCTGGCGGTCGCCGCGATCGGGTACGTCGTGGCCGCGCTCGTGCGACCGGAGAAGTTCTGATGGTGCCCACCGGGACCGAGTGGACGCTGTTCGCCGCCCAACTGCTGACGCTCGCCGTCGTGCTCGGGCTCGTACAGGTGCCGCTCGGCGATCACATCGCGCGCGTCTTCACCACGACGAAGCACTGGCGCGCCGAGCGCGGCTTCTACCGGATCATCGGCGCCGACGGCGACGCCGAGCAGAGCTGGAGCGTCTATCTGCGCTCGGTGCTGGTGTTCTCGCTCGTCGGCATCCTGCTCGTCTACGTGTTCCAACGCCTGCAGACCTGGCTGCCGTGGTCGCTCGGCCTCGGCCGTCCCGGCGAGGCGCTGTCGTTCAACACGGCGGTCTCGTTCGTGACGAACACGAACTGGCAGTCGTACTCCCCCGACACGACGCTCGGCTACACCGTGCAGCTCGTCGCCCTCGCGGTGCAGAACTTCCTCTCCGCCGCCGTCGGCATCGCCGTCGCCGTAGCGCTCGTGCGCGGGTTCTCGTACCGACGCACGAGCACGATCGGCAACTTCTGGGTCGACCTCACGCGCGGCACGCTCCGGATCCTGCTGCCGCTCTCGATCGTCGCAGCGATCGTGCTCATGGCCGGCGGCGTGATCCAGAATCTCGGTGGCTTCCAGCACATCACGACCGTCACCGGCGCCACCGCCACGATCCCGGGCGGTCCGGTCGCCTCGCAGGAGGCGATCAAGGAGCTCGGCACCAACGGCGGCGGGTTCTACAACGCGAACTCGGCCCACCCGTTCGAGAACCCGAGCGCCGCGACGAACCTGTTCGAGATCTTCCTGCTGCTGCTGATCCCGTTCTCCCTGCCCCGCGCCTTCGGCCGGATGGTCGGCGATCAGCGGCAGGGCTGGGCGATCCTGGCCACGATGGGGGTCTTCTGGCTCGTCTCGAACGTGCTGCTGTTCTGGGCGGAGATCAGCGCCTCCGGCACGGCTCCGCAGCTCGCAGGCGGCGCGATGGAGGGCAAGGAGGACCGGTTCGGGATCGCGGCCTCGACGATCTTCACCTCGTCGACGACGCTGACCTCGACCGGCGCCGTGAACTCGATGCACGACAGCTACACCGCTCTCGGGGTGCCGTGACGCTGTCGGACATGATGCTCGGGGAGGTCGCGCCGGGCGGCGTGGGCGCGGGGCTCTACGGCATCCTGGTGCTCGCCATCATCGCGGTGTTCGTCGCCGGCCTCATGGTCGGGCGCACCCCGAGTACCTGGGCAAGAAGATCGGGCCGCGCCAGATGAAGCTCGCGAGCCTCTACATCCTGACGACACCGACTCTGGTGCTGCTGGGAACGGGGCTGAGCTTCGCGATCCCGGCCGTCAAGACGGACCTCGTGACGACCTCGATCGGGAACCCCGGCACGCACGGGTTCAGCGAGGTGCTCTACGCGTTCACCTCGGCCGCGAACAACAACGGTTCCGCGTTCGCGGGCATCACGGCGAACACCTCGTGGCTGAACTCGGCGCTCGGCGTGGTCATGTTCCTCGGGCGGTTCGTGCCGATCGTCTTCGTGCTGGCCCTCGCCGGCTCGCTCGCCCAGCAGGACAGGGTGCCGGTCACCGCGGGCACCCTGCCCACGCACCGGCCGCTCTTCATCGGGATGCTCATCGGTACCACGCTGCTCGTCACCGCCCTCACCTACTTCCCCGTGCTCGCGCTCGGGCCCCTCGCAGAAGGACTGAAGTAAGCCATGACCGTCGTCACCGAGACCTCCGCCGCCGCGTCGTCGCCGTCTCCGAAGGGCCGCGGAAGCGCGCTCTCGTGGGGTCAGTTCGTGCAGGCGCTGCCCGGCGCGTTCCGCAAGCTCGACCCGCGGCTCATGTGGCGCAATCCGGTGATGTTCGTCGTCGAGGTCGGCGCCCTGCTCAGCACCGCCTATGCGATCGCCGAGCCGTTCCTGCACGCGCCGGTGTCGAGTGCCCGGCCCCTGCCGCCGACCTTCAGCGCCGCGATCGCCGTCTGGCTGTGGATCACGGTCCTGTTCGCCAACCTGGCCGAGTCGATAGCGGAGGGGCGCGGCAAGGCCCAGGCCCGGTCGCTGCGCGCGACGCGCACCTCGACGCTCGCCCACCGCGTCCCGCGCTACGACGGGGCCGATCCGGATGCCATGGCCGACGAGACGACGGACGTCGCCTCGTCGGACCTCCGGCTCGGCGACGTCGTGATCGTCACCGCCGGCGAGGTGATCCCCGGTGACGGCGACATCGTCGCCGGCATCGCGAGCGTCGACGAGTCGGCGATCACCGGCGAGTCCGCTCCGGTCGTGCGCGAGCACGGCGGCGACCGAAGCGCGGTCACCGGCGGCACCCGGGTGCTTTCCGACCGCATCGTGGTGCGGATCACGTCCAAGCCCGGCGAGACCTTCGTCGACCGCATGATCAGGCTCGTCGAAGGCGCCGCGCGGCAGAAGACGCCCAACGAGATCGCGCTCAACATCTTGCTCGCGAGCCTCACGATCGTGTTCCTCATCGTCGTGCTCGTGCTGAATCCGATGGCCGATTACCTGCACGGCGCGACCACCATCGTGGTGCTCATCGCCCTGCTCGTCTGCCTCATCCCGACCACGATCGGCGCCCTGCTGAGCGCCATCGGCATCGCCGGCATGGACCGGCTCGTCCAGCACAACGTGCTCGCCATGTCGGGTCGCGCGGTGGAGGCGGCCGGCGACGTGACCACCCTGCTGCTCGACAAGACCGGCACGATCACCTACGGCAACCGGCGAGCGACCGAGTTCGTGGTACTGCCCGGCATCTCGCAGGCCGTGCTCACCGAAGCAGCCCTGATGTCGTCGCTCGCCGACCCGACGCCGGAGGGCAGCTCCATCGTCGACCTGGCCGGCGGTCACGTGCCGGTTCCCGAGGGCGCCACGATCGTCCCGTTCACCGCCCAGACCCGGATGTCGGGCCTCGACCTCGCGGACGGCTCGGAGGTGCGCAAGGGTGCCGGGTCGAGCATCGCCGCGTGGATCGGCGGCGAATCGGCACCCGGTCTGCAGGACATCGTCGACAAGATCGCGCAGTCCGGTGGCACGCCGCTGGTCGTAGCCACCAAGGACGCCGCAGGCGCGGGCCGCGTGCTCGGGGCGGTCCATCTCAAGGACGTCGTGAAGACGGGGCTGCGCGAGCGCTTCTCCGAGCTGCGCGCCATGGGCATCCGCACGGTCATGATCACGGGCGACAACCCCCTGACCGCCCGGGCGATCGCCGCCGAGGCCGGCGTCGACGACTACCTCGCCGAGGCGACCCCGGAGGACAAGCTCGAGCTGATCAAGAAGGAGCAGGCCGGCGGCAACCTCGTCGCGATGACCGGCGACGGCACGAACGACGCGCCGGCGCTCGCGCAGTCGGACGTCGGGGTGGCCATGAACACCGGCACCTCGGCCGCGAAGGAGGCGGGCAACATGGTCGACCTCGACTCCGACCCGACGAAGCTGATCAACATTGTGCGGATCGGCAAGCAGCTGCTCATCACCCGCGGCTCGCTCACCACCTTCTCGATCGCCAACGACGTGGCCAAGTACTTCGCGATCATCCCGGCGATGTTCGCCGTCGTGTTCCCGGGCCTCGCCGTGCTGAACGTCATGCACCTGCACTCGCCGGCGTCCGCCGTGCTGAGCGCGATCGTCTTCAACGCCCTCGTGATCGTCTTCCTGATCCCGCTTGCGCTCCGGGGGTGGGATACCGGCCGCGCCCGGCCGCATCGATCCTCGGCCGCAACCTGGCGATCTACGGTCTCGGCGGCCTCGTCGCCCCGTTCATCGGCATCAAGCTCATCGACCTCGTCGTCACCCTCATCCCCGGCTTCTGAGCCGTTTGGCGTCCGAAAGGAGCATCATGAAGCTCACGCGCCAGGCGTGGACCGCCCTCCGCGCCATGATCGTGCTGACGATCGTCCTGGGCATCCTGTACCCGGCCGTCATCTGGGTCGTGGGGCTGGCCATGCCGAGCCAGTCGAACGGATCGCTGCTGCGCGACTCCTCCGGCGCCGTCGTCGGCTCCTCGCTCATCGGGCAGTCGTACACCGACAAGGAGGGCCGACCGCTGCCGCAGTGGTTCCAGTCGCGCCCATCCGCCGCCGGCACCGGATACGACGCGAGCGCTTCCTCGGGCTCCAACTACGGCCCCGAGAACAAGGAGCTGATCGCGGCGATCCGGGCGCGTCAGGCCGGTATCGCGAAGCTCGACGGTGTCTCCACAGCGCGGATCCCGGCCGATGCGGTCACCGCATCCGCCTCGGGGCTCGACCCCGACATCAGCGAGGCGTACGCGCTCCTGCAGGTCGGCCGGGTCGCCGCCGCGCGCCAGCTCGACACGCCGACCGTGCGCGCACTCGTCGAGAAGCACGTCGCGGGCCGCGAGCTCGGCGACCTCGGCGAGCCGGTCGTGAACGTCGTGGAGCTCAACCTCGCACTCTCCCAGCTCCACTAGCGGCAGACTGCGTTCATGAGGCAGGGCCGGCTGCGGGTCATGCTCGGCGCCGCCCCCGGCGTCGGCAAGACCTACACGATGCTCGAGGACGGCGCCCGCCTGCGCCACGAGGGACGGGACGTGGTCGTCGCGGTCGTCGAGACCCATGGGCGGGCCGCCACATCCGCCCTGATCGACGGGCTCGAAGTGATCCCGCGCCGCACGGTCGAGCACCGCGGAGTCGTGCTCGACGAGATGGACCTCGACGCCGTGCTCGCCCGGCATCCGGACCTGGCCCTCGTCGACGAGCTCGCCCACACCAACGCCCCCGGATCACGGCACGCCAAGCGCTGGGAGGACGTCGCGACCCTGCTCGACGCGGGCATCGACGTCATCTCGACGGTCAACATCCAGCACATCGAGTCGCTCAACGACGTGGTGCAGCAGATCACCGGGGTGCCGCAGCGCGAGACGATACCGGATGCAGTGCTGCGCGACGCCGACCAGGTCGAGCTCGTCGACGTCGCTCCGCAGGCGCTCCGCGACCGGCTGGCCCAGGGAGTCGTCTATCCCGCGGCGCGCGTCGACGCGGCCCTCAGCAACTACTTCCGGCTCGGCAACCTCACCGCCCTGCGCGAACTGGCGCTCCTGTGGCTCGCGGACGAGGTCGACAGCGCCCTGCGTGCCTACCGCGAGGAGCACGGCATCTCGGCGCCGTGGGAGGCCCGTGAGCGGATCGTCGTGGCCCTCACGGGCGGCCCGGAGGGCGACACGCTCCTGCGTCGCGGGGCGCGCATCGCGCAGCGTTCGGGCGGCGGCCAGCTGTACGCGGTGCACGTGACCAGCCCCGACGGGCTCACCCGCCCCGGGGCCGGCATCCTTGCCGCCCAGCGGAGCCTGGTCGAGACGCTCGGCGGCACGTTCCGCCAGCTGGTCGCGGAGCAGGTGCCGCAGGCGCTGGTCGAGTTCGCCCGGAGCGTCAACGCGACCCAGCTCGTCATCGGCGTCAGCCGGCGCGGGCGGCTGCGCGCGTTGCTCGGCGGCGCCGGCACCTCGCAGGGCGTCATCCGGCTCGCGGGCGACATCGACGTGCACATCGTGTCGCACTCCCAGGCCGGCGGGCTCGGGCTCCCGAAGCTCACCGGCGCGCTCTCGGTGCGACGGCGGATCGCGGGCGTCGCCGTCGCCGTGCTCGGCATGCCGCTCCTCACCCTGCTGCTCTCGCTCGCGCGATCACGCGAGACGCTGCCGATCGACGTGCTGTCGTTCCAGTTGCTCGTGGTCGTGGTGGCGGTGGTGGGCGGGATCTGGCCGGCGCTGTTGGCGGCGGTGATCGCCGGGTTCTTCCTCGACTTCTTCTTCCTGCCGCCGCTGTACGTGATCCGGATCCAGGACCCGCTGCATGCGCTCGCTCTCGTGATCTTCGTCGCAGTGGCGGGTCTCGTCAGCATCGTGGTCGATCAGGCGGCGCGCCGGGCGACGGTGGCCGCACGGGCCTCGGCCGAGGCGGAGGTGCTCGTCGCCGTGGCCGGGAGCGTCATCCGGGGCGGTGACGCGCTGCACGCGCTCGTGGGGCGGCTGCGAGAGGCATTCGCGCTCGCGAGCGTTCAGCTGCGCCAGGGCGCCCCCGGGGAGGAGCAGGAGATCGTCGCGGCCGCGGCCGACCCGTCGATCGCGCGGGACGCCGACCAGGAGTCGGCTCTGCCGCTCGGCGAGCACGCCGAGCTCGTGCTCCGCGGCCGTGTGCTCGATTCGTCCGATCGCCGCGTCCTCGGAGCGTTCGCCTCGCAACTGGAGGCCGCTCTGGTGCAGCGTCGGCTGACGGCCGCGGCCGAGGAGGCGCGCCCGATCGCCGAGGCCGACCGCCTCCGGAGCGCACTGCTCGCCGCGGTCGGTCACGATCTGCGCCGCCCGCTCGCGGCGGCCACGGCCGCGGTCACATCGCTGCGGTCCTCGGACGTGCGGCTCAGCCGGCACGACAAGGGCGAGCTGCTGGCGACCGCTGACGAGAGCCTGCGCTCGCTCGGCGCTCTGGTCACCGATCTGCTCGACGTCAGCCGCCTCCAGGCCGGCGTGCTCGGAGTCACGACGCAAGCGGTAGCGCTCGACGACGTCGTCGGCGGCGCGCTCGACGAGCTGGGACTCGCGCCCGGCGACGTGGCGCTGGAGCTCTCCCGCGTCGCCCCCGTGCGGGCCGACCCCGTGCTGCTGCAGCGCGCGGTCGTCAACCTGCTCACCAACGCGCTGCGCTACGCCCCCGCCGCAACCGCGCCGGTCATCGCGACGAGCGAGCTCGGCGACCGCGTGCAGCTGCGGGTCATCGACGCGGGTCCCGGGATCCCGGAGCATCGGCGCGAGGATGTCTTCGTACCCTTTCAGCGCGTCGGCGACACCGACAACACCGCCGGCATCGGGCTCGGCCTCGCCCTGTCGAAGGGGTTCGTGGAGGCGATGGGCGGCACCCTCGAGGCGGAGGACACGCCCGGCGGCGGCCTGACGATGGTGGTCGAGCTCGGGGCGGCCGCGTGAGGATCCTGATCGCGGACGACGACCCGCAGATCCTGCGGGCGCTGCGCATCACGCTCACCGCGCGCGGCTACGAGGTCACCGTTGCCGCCGACGGCCGCACCGCGCTCGACGCCGCGACTCGTACGCATCCGGACATCGTCGTGCTCGACCTGGGAATGCCCGGCCTGACCGGGGTGCAGGTCATCGAGGCGCTGCGCGGATGGACCCAGGTGCCGATCCTCGTGGTCTCCGGCAGGAGCGACTCGTGGGACAAGGTCGAGGCCCTCGACGCGGGTGCCGACGACTACGTGACCAAGCCGTTCGCGGCCGATGAGCTGCTGGCCCGGATCCGCGCGCTCGGCCGGCGCGCGCCCACCGCTCCGGAGGCTCCCGTCGTCGCATTCGGAGACGTGGTCGTCGACCTCGCTGCGCGGGCGGTGACCCGTGCGGGCTCGACCGTGCGCCTCACCCCGACCGAATGGCGGCTTCTCGAGGTGCTGCTGCGGCATCCGGGGCGCCTCGTGACACGCGAGACACTGCTCACCGAAGTGTGGGGACCGCAGTACACCACCGACACCGGATATCTGCGCCTGTACCTCTCCCAGCTGCGCAAGAAGCTCGAACCGGAGCCCGGTTCACCCAGGTATCTGCTCACCGAAGCGGGGATGGGATACCGCTTCGCGCCCGAGGCGCCCGCGGCCGGGTGATGTTTCGGTTCGGTGAACATTCCCGCTGAGACCCGTTTTGGCCACGTAGGGTGCGCTACTCTTCTGGCTCAACAGTTCCGGAACCGTCGGGACAGCAATAGAAAGCAGTACGAATGCCCACTGGAACCGTCAAATGGTTCAATGCCGAAAAGGGATTCGGCTTCATCACCCCCGACGACGGATCGCAGGATCTGTTCGCGCACTACTCCGCCATCCAGACGTCGGGCTACCGCAGCCTCGATGAGGGACAGCGGGTCGAGTTCGAGGTCACGCAGGGCCAGAAGGGCCCGCAGGCCTCGAACATCAACGCGGTCTGAGACCCGAACCACACGACGCGTCGTCCCGTCAGGGGCGGCGCGTCGTTGTTTACCCGGGCGTTCACCCTCAGATGTGGACGCCGTTCACATCCCCGGCTACGGTGTCGGCATGAGCGCGATCCTCAACCCCTACATCAACCTCCACGGCCAGGCACGGCAGGCGCTGGAGTTCTACCACGCCGCCCTCGGCGGCACGGTCAACATCATGTCCTTCGAGCAGGGCGGCATGGGCGACCAGGTGCAGGCCGATGAGAAGGACCTCGTCATGCACGGCCAGGTCGACGGCGATCACGGCTTCACCCTCATGGTGTCGGACACCCCGGCCCACATGGACAGCGGTCGGAGCCTCGGCGGCTTCTCCGTCTCCCTCAGCGGTGACGACGAGGCACTGCTCACCGAGCTCTGGGACAAGCTCTCGGCGGGCGGCACGGTCAACCAGCCGCTCGAGAAGGCGCCGTGGGGCGACTCGTTCGGCATGTTCACCGACGCCTTCGGCGTCGACTGGATGGTCAACATCTCGGGCGCCTCGGCCTAGCGGCGAGGAACGGGCCGGCCGATACGCCGGGTTCTGTCCGGGCGGGGCCTCGCGGCTCCGTCCGGGACGGCCATCTCTCTCGGGGATGCGTTGCCGCAGCCCTCCAGCGGTCCACCCGACACCTCGGCGAGCAGCTTCATCGGTGCCTGTCTGACCTTGCTCCGGACGAGGTTTACCCAGCGAGCCCTGTCACCAGGGCTCCTGGTGGTCTCTTACACCACCGTTTCACCCTTACCGGCCGACCGGTGTCCGAAGACGCCAGTCGGCAGGCGGTCTGCTCTCTGTTGCACTTTCTCGCGGATCACTCCGGGTGGGTGTTACCCACCGCCCTGCTCTGTGGAGCCCGGACGTTCCTCGGCATCCCTCGCGGGATGACGCGACCGTCTGGCCGGCCCGTTCGGCGTCGAGCCTAGCGCCTAGCGCTCGAACGACATCCGCTTGTCCATCGCTTCGTTCGCGAGCCGGTCGGCACGCGAGTTCTCGAGCCGCGGGATCCACTCGAAGCTGACCTGGGTGCCGGCCAGGATGCCGTGCGCCTCGCGGGCGAGCTCGGCCATGCCCGGGTGCTTGATCCTCCAGCGACCCGACATCTGCTCGACGACGAGCTTGGAGTCCATCCGGACGTGCAGCTCGGCGTGCGGGTCGATCTGCAGCGCCTTCGTGACCCCCGCGATCATGCCCTTGTACTCCGCGACGTTGTTGCTCGCGATGCCCACGTACAACCCGATCTCGGCCAGGATCTCGCCCGACTCCGGATCGATGACGAGCGTTCCGGAGCCGGCCTGGCCCGGGTTGCCGCGTGATCCGCCGTCGGCCTCGACGATGAGGCGGCGGGCTCCGCCATCGGCCACGGGCGTCACAGGCCCGACTCCGCGGTCCGCACCAGGATCGCGCCGGACTCCTCCTCGACGATCACGTCGTCGGGGGCCGCGGCCCGCACCTTGCTCAGGTCGGAGCCGCCCAGCAGGACTCCGGTCGCCGACGACATGCCCCGCTCCAGGTGCGAGGCGCCGACCCCGTATCGGGCGCGCTGCTTCTCGTAGAGCGCGAGCAGCTCGGCGGGCACCCGCGCGGCGACGACCCCGCGGTCATCCTCGGTCTGCCGCCGCTCGGCCGCGATCGCGTCGGTCGCGGCATCGCGTGCGGCCTGCGCCTCGGCGACCGAGACATCCAGGGCCGCGAGCGCCGCACGGGATGCCTCCAGCTCTGCCGAGCGGTCCTCGACGGTCTGCATGACCTCGAGCTCGATGTCCTCGAGGTCGCTGCGGCGCTTGGCGAGGGCCGCGAGCTCCTGCTCGAGCGCCTGGATGTCCTTCTGCGACGAGGTCGCCTGCAACCGCTCCTGGTCGCGGGCGATGCGCGCCTCGACGACGGCGACATCCGACTCGGTGCGGGTCAGCTCCGCCTTCGCGTCCTCCCAGGCGCCCGTGTGGTCGCGCACGACCGCGTGCAGGTCGTCGCGGCGCATCGTGAGTTCGTCGACGGCCGCCGCCTCGGGCAGGGTCGCGGCCCGGTGCGTCAGCTGGCCCAGCCTCGTGTCGAGCGCCTGGAGCTCCAGGAGCAGCGCCTGGTGCTCGGGTGCGGCCTTCAGCGGCATTCGATCCCTCTCATACGATCGCGAACTCCCACGGGTCGGTGCGCAGCTCGCTGACGTCGATCGCGACGCCGGGCAGTTCTGCACGCAGCTGCTCGGCGGCGACCTCGAGCCAGAGCCACTCGCTGGCCCAATGCGAGACGTCGACCAGCGCCGGTCCCCGGCCGAGCCGAGCGGCCTCGGCCGCCTCGGAGGCCGGATGATGCCGCAGGTCGCTCGTCACGTAGACGTCGGCGGCGAGCACGGCCGGATGCTGCAGCAGCGAGTCGCCCGCACCGGCGCACAGCGCAACCGTGCGCACCTCGCGCTCGTACTCCCCCGCCACCCGGATGCCCTGCGCCGTCGCCGGCAGCACGTCGGCGATCGCACGCGCGAGCCGCCCGAGCGTCGTGGGCCGGGCGAGTTCGCCGACGCGACCGAGCCCCGTGGTGCCGTCGGGCGCCGGCTCGATCGGTCGCAGAGCGCCGAGGCCGAGCCGCTCGGCGAAGACGGCCGACGTGCCGCGTGCCACGACGTCGGCGTTCGTGTGCGCCGCGAGCAGGGCGCATCCGCCGCGGATCAACCGCGCGACGACGGCCCCCTTGGAGCGGTCCTCGGCGACGCTCGTCACCCCGCGCAGCAGCAGCGGGTGGTGCGTCAGCAGCAGCTGGGCGCCCTCGGCGACGGCCTCGTCGACCGTGTCGAGCACGGCGTCGACCGCGAGGCGCACCCGGGAGACCTCGGCGGCCGGGTCGCCCGCGACGAGGCCCACGGCATCCCACGACTCGGCGCCCGATCGCGGCCACAGGCGCTCGACGACCAGCTGGACGTCGGCGAGCGTGGGCGGCATCCCCTCAGTCTAGGTTCGGGCGATCGCCACGCCGTCGTCCATCGCGGCCTCCTGGCGACGGATCGTCGGCACCGCGGAGACCAGGGGCAGCAGGATGCCGAGCACGAGCGCCAGCAGCACGCCGAGATCGACGCCTGCGAGCGGCTCCGACGCCCCGACCCCGAGCAGGCGCCAGCCGAAGCCCTCCCAGCCGAGCCAGGTCGCGCCGCCGCTCACGAAGCCGTACCCGACGACGGCGATGACGATCAGTCCGATGAAGTTGACCCAGCGCACGCGCGGGTAGATCCCGCCGCTGGCGAGGAGTGACGGCGTGTGGAACCCGCGGTTGCGGATCATGATCTCGGCCGCGAAGATCCCGGCCCAGCCCGCGACGGGCACGGCGAGCGTGACCGCGAGATCGTGCACGACCGTGCGGGTGTCCGCTCCGAGCAGCACGAGCCCGGCGGCCGTCGCGAAGGCCAGCAGCGCGGCCACCACCACACCCACGACCCGCGGCACCTGCGGAGTGAGGTTCTGCAGCGCGAAGCCGCCCGAGTACAGCGTGAGGACCGAGCCGGACAGCAGTCCGACGGCGGCGGCGACGAACAGCGGGGCCGCGTACCACGACGGCAGGAGCCCCGCGATGCTCGACAGGGGGTGCGCGGCGAATGCGGTGGCGAGAGCGGGGTTCGAGGCGGCGAGCAACGCGCCCCAGACGATGAGCAGGAACGGCGGGATGGTCGCCCCGAACGTCGCCCACAGCATCGACGACGCGCCCGACGCGCTCGCGCGTTGGTACCGGGCGAGGTCCGACCCCGAGAAGGCCCAGACCAGTCCGACGAACGCGAACACGAGCACGGCCCCGCCGATGATCAGCAGCCACGGGCCGTCCTGACGCGTCAGCGCCACGTCGAGATGCACCTTCGGCAGCGTGACCGCCGCGGCGCCGACGATCAGCAGTCCGGTGAGGATGCTCAGGATCAATTGCACGCGCGCCAGGAGCCCGTAGCCGATCGCCGCGACGAGCGCCGTGAGCAGCAGACCGACGGCGGCGCCGATGAGCGCCCAGCGGGTCGCGCCGAGGCCCGCGTCGGCGTCGGCCGGCACGAGGGTGCGTCCGAGGGCGTCGCCGAGCATCCACAGCAGCACGCCGCCCCAGAACACGCGCACGAGGATCGCCAGGATCGTCGGCAGCAGGTTCCCGTCGGTCCCGAAGGCGGAACGCGACACCACGAGCGTCGGCTGCGAGCTCCGCTTGCCCGCGAGCGTCGTGAATCCGAGCGGGATGAACGAGAGCGCGATCCCGACCACCGTCGCGACGATCGCCTGCCGCAGACTCATCCCGGTGCCGAGCATGACGGCCCCCAGCGCCACGCTGACGAGCGACGCGTTCGCCGCGAACCAGAGCCAGAACAGGCGAGCGGCGCGACCGGCGCGCTGCTCGCGCGGGGTCGGCTCGATCCCCGCGGTCTCCACGGCGAGTGCGCGCGGGAGGCGGGGTTCGCGCTCCTCCGTGGCGCCCGCGGCCACGCCGGCGGTCGTCGGCGCGGCGGTCGGCGGCGGGCTGGGAGCGGGCGGCGATCCGGCCGCCATCGCGACACCCTCGACCGGGAGCGGGATCACGGGCGACGGGCCGACCCGGTCGGCGGGATCGATGACGTCGTCGTCATCGTCGACGTCGCCGGCCGCCGGAGCTCGAGGGGTGGGGGCTTCGGTGGTGGTCGGTTCGGCTGCAGGCGCCCAGGCCGGCGTCGGCGTGAGGGGCTCGGGCGCGACCGCCGCGGGCGTCGTGGGCTCGGGCACCATCGCCAGCAGGTGATCCCACCCGGGGGATGCGGCGGCCGGCTCCGCCGCCTCGGGCAGCAACGTCTCGGGTGCGGGTGCGGGTGCGGGATCCGGGTCGAGCGCGACCGGGGCGGCTGCATCGGCGGAACCGGACTCCGGCGGTTCGGCGGGAGACGGGGTGCCGTCCTCCGCATAGCCGGGCGGCGGCGGCAGCTCGGCACGGAAGGCGATGTCGGGCAGGTCGGTCGGGGGCGGCAGCAGGCGAGCCACCGGCTCCGGGCTCGCGGGCGGGGCCGGCGGCTCCACGAGCGGTGGCGGTGTGTAGAGGGGCGGGGGCGCGGCCGACAACGGGTCGCGATCCGGTTCGGAGGACGGCGGGGACTCGGGCGAGGTGCCGAGCGCGGGCTCGACCACGGGCGCGTGTGCCGCCTCCGACTCGGACTCGGCCGTCACCGGCTCCGGCTCCGGCGCCGGCTCCGTGGAGAGCAGCGGGTCCGGGCCGGGGGCTCGGGCGAGACGGGGGCGCGCCCGGGAAGAACGACGGCACCGGCGCGACGATCTCGGTCTCGCCGGTCGCGCCGCGGCGACGCAGCTCCTCCTCCAGTCGCTGCATGGCGTCGAGGGTGGGCGCTGCCTCGAGTTCGCGCGCGAATTGCTCGTCGTCCGCGGGCTCCGGGTCGGTGAAGGGGTCGACCGCGATGTGGTCGGGCTCCGGCTCCGCGTGGCGGGCCGGTTCCGGTTCGGGCTCCGGCTGCACGGCGGGCTCCGGCTGCGCGGCTTCCGGTTGCACGGCCGGCTGCGGCGGTGACGCAGGCTCCGGCGGTGGGGCGGACTCGGGCGCGAGCATCGGCAGCGAGATCGGCGATGTGTACAGCCGCACCTCCTCCTCCATCGCCGCGGCGAGCGCGTCGTCGTCCCAGACCGGGGGCGGAGTCCCCTCCGGCGGCGGCGAGAAGGTCGAACGGCGCTGGCCCGAGGGCACGTAGGCCTCGGGATGCTCCTGTCCGGGGGAACGGACGGGACGTCGCTCATGCCCGGATTCTAAATGTCGGCCCCGTCCAGACCGACGCGACGGGCCGACGAGATCGCAGGACTCCCCGGGGAGTCGCGCTCGAGACCAACGGCCAGCTCCCCCACGACGCCGTCCGCATCGGCGATCGAGACCACCGCGCCGCCGGGCGCGGGAGCCAACCGGATCGTCACCCGCGGTCCCGGCATCCGCTCGATCCGCTCGGCGCACCACCGTGCGACCGCCGCCGCCTGCTGGGTGCCGAGAGCCGCGTCGCCGAGATCGTCGAGCAGGAGCGCATCGATCTCGCGATCGCGCGCCCGGGCGAGGGCGGAGACGAGCGGCTCCAGCGCGAGCCCGCGCCCCCGGATGCGATCACGCAGCGCGGCCTCCAGCGACAGCGCCGCACGCCGGTCCACCGCCTCCCCGCGCGCGATGCGCAGCAGCAGCGGGCCGGCGAGCGCTCGGACGTCGGCGAGTTCTGCGGCCCGGTGGGCGTCGCCCGCCCGCCGCGCCGCCTCGACGCTCGCCCGCGCTCGTTCGGCGTCCTCCTGCGCGAAGATCTGCCGGACGGTGCGCTGCAGGCCGATGGCGAAGATCGTCCCCGCTGCGAGCGACACGGCCTGGCCGTAGGTGAGCTGCAGACCGAGCCACGGCTCCCCCGTCTGCACGACGCTCCACACCGTCACGACCGCGACGATCGCCGCGAGCAGGATCCACGCCTCGACGATGCGCCCGCGCAGCTCGATCACGAAGAGCAGGAAGTTGACGGCGGCGAGCTGCCAGGTCACGAGCGACTCGTACCCGAGCCGCGTCGGCAGGTCGAGCACCATCGCGACCACACCCGCGAGGCAGAGGGCGGCGATCGCGACGAGCCGTCCCCAGGGCAGCGGTGTCGGCGAGGGGCTCGCGACGAGGAGGGCCGCGGCCACGACCAGCCCGAGGGATGCCGCCGTCACGGGCAGGCCGACTCGCGGAACCCCCACGACGACCGCGATGAGCGTGAAGACGGCGACATACAGGGCGAACAGCGCCCAGGCCCACCGCCCGACGATGCCCAGGAACCGGCCGACGTCGCGCTGCGGGGCCGTCACCGCCGCCTCCACTCGAGCACGACCGTGGTTCCGCGTCCCGGACGGGAGACGACCTCGGCACGGCCGCCCGCCAGCGCCATCCGGCGGATCATGCCCTCTCGGATGCCGAGCCGCGTGGGGTCCACGGCGGCCGCATCGAAGCCGACACCGTCGTCGAGCACGACGACGCGCACGCGGCGATCGCTCACGTCGGCGGTGACCTGGCGCAGCACGCGGCCTCGCTCCCCGCCGTGGCGCAGGCTGTTGCGCACGGCCTCGGACATCGCCTCGGCGATCGCCATGCCGACGGCGGTCGGGATGCGGCCCTCCTCGCCCGCCCGGTAGTCGAACCGGATCTGGGCCTCGAGGTCGGTCGTGATGCCCTGCAGGCGCCACGCGAGCTCGCGGGGGTCGGGTCGTCGGCCGGCTGCGCCGACGCGGCGAGCTCGTCGATCGCGACGAGCGCCTTCGCGGCCTCCCGAGCGGCCCGGGCGTCATCGTCCTTGGTCCCGCGTCCGAACGCGAGCAGGGCGACGATCACCGTGTCGTGGATCAGGCCCTCCACCCGTCGACGCTGGGCGCGCCGTGCATCCGCCGCCGCCGCCGCACTGGCATCCGAGATCGCGGAGAGCGAGGCGAGGTCCAGCAGCCGGCCCGCCCGGCGTGTCGCGATGGCGATCGCCATCACGAGGGCCGCATAGAACAGCGACTGACACAGGTGCAACAGCGTGTCGAGTCGCACCGCGGGCACGACGACGACGAGCGCTTCGGCGCCGAACGCGCCGAGCAGCGCCACGAGATAGGCCACGGCCGCCGGCACCGGCAGTCCCGCGCCCGCCGCCGCGGCACCGATGACCAGCAGATCGGCGGGCCAGGGCTCCTGTCCGATTCCCCGCCGGGCACGGCGACGAGCGCCAGCAGCGCGACCGCCAGCATCGCGGCGGCCAGCACCCGGAAGGCGACCACCGTCGCGCGGGGTGTGCCGACCAGGCCGACGACGGCGACCGCGATCCCGGCGCCGACCACGCCCGTGGTGGCCGTGAGAGACCACCACGGCGCGAAGACGCGGGCCTGCCCGATCACGAGTGACAGATCGAACACGAACAGGATGAGGCCGCCGAGCCCGAGCGACACCGCGACGAGGCGGGTGACCCGCAGCGAGGCGATGGACTGCCCGGCCGTCGCCGTCATCGGTCGGCGTCGGGGGCGGGCAGGATGCCGTCCTCGACCGCGCGCTTGTACAGGTCGACCTTCGTGTAGGCGGGACGCCCCGCGCGCACGTACTTGGCGCGCACCCGGCGCACGTAGTCGTCCACCGTGGACACCGTGATCCCCATCTGCGCGCCGACGGCCGCCGCTTTGAGACCGCGGGCGAACAGGCTGAGCGCCGTCTGCTCCTGTGGGCTCAGCCCGGCGTCCGCGAGCTGGGGGTCGCCGTCGATGGCCGCCGCCCAGTCGGCCGACATGCTCTCCTCCCCCGCGGCGACCCGCCGGATCGCCTCGACGAGCGCGGGCAGCGGCTCCGACTTGCGCAGCAACCCGGCGATCGGCGACTTGGAGACCGACCGCACCAGGTAGGGGCTCTCCCCCGACGTGAAGACCAGGATGCGTGCCCCGATCGCGTCGAGCCGCTCGACGTTCGCGACCGGTGACGATCCGTCCGCGAGCCGCAGGTCGAGGATCGCGAGCTCGAACGCGGGATGCAGAGCGAGCAGCTCGTCGACCGTGGGGGCCGAGCCGAGGAACTCGAGGCCCTCGATCTGCGCAACGGCAGAGCGCACCGCGACGGCGACCATCTCGTGATCGTCGATCAGGACCACGCGCGCCACGGGGTCACCTTAGTCAGCGCCGGGGTCGCGCACCGGCAGGACCATGCCCCGGATTCCCGGGGCATGACGCGGCGCACGGTTGCGGCCACACTCGGAGAATGCCCGACGTGCACCCGGATGCCAGCACCGAGCCCAGCTCCGCCCTGCGTATCGCGCGCCCCTGTCTCACGCCCGAGTGCGGCGCGGTCTTCTACGTGGCGACGATCCTCGACGCGGCGCACTGCCCGGTCTGCACCCCGTCGCGGGAGCGGTACGAGCTGTCGGCCTAGGCGGGACCCCGCGGGCGGTCCCGCGCAGTTGAGTAGTTAGTAACTAGTAACATAGAGCGCGTGAACGAGCGTATGCGCGGACCTGAGAGGCGAACTCAGGTGCTGGAGATCGCGGCGCGGGAGTTCGCGGATCACGGGCTGCACGGCGCCTCCACGCAGGCGATCGCTCGCGAGGCCGGCATCACCCAGACCTACGTCTTCCGCATGTTCGGGACCAAGAAGGCCCTCTTCCTCGAACTCGTCGGGAGCGCATTCGACCGGTTCAGCGACGGCATGCTCCATGCCGCGGACGAGGCAGACGGCGTCGACGCCCTGATGCTGATGGGCAGGCAGTATTTCGACCTGCTTGCCGATCGGACCAGCCTCCTCTTGCAGTTGCAGGGGTTCGCCGCGTGCGGCGACACCGAGGTCCGTGACCTGGTCCGGGCGCGCGTCGCCCGCTTGTGGCACGCCGTCGCCGATACCACCGGCCTCGACCCGGTGACCGTCAAATCGTTCCTCGCCTTCGGCATGCTGCTCAACGCCGGCGCCGCCCTCGACGTCGGGGAGCTGGATCAACCGTGGGCCGACGGCATCCGGACTCGCATCCAGCCCGGCCTGTTCGAGCACATCACGGCGCAAACGAACCGATGAGCCCGGCGGCACCCGGTCCCCTCGCCCCGCGCGGACTCGGCCGCACCGTCGTCACGGTCGCGTTCCTGGGCTCGGTGATCGGGGGCGTCGGCGCCCCGCTCATCACCTCGGTGGCCCTCGACCTCGACGTGCCGTTGGACGGCGCCCAATGGACGCTCACGGTCACGCTGTTCGCGGGCGCGATCGCCGCCCCCGTGCTGGGCCGGCTCGGCACCGGCTCCCGCCGCCGCAGCACGATCCTCATCACCCTCGCCGTGGTCGCGGCCGGCGGTCTGCTCACGGCGATCCCGGCGCCGTTCGGGGTCCTGCTGCTCGGCCGCGCGCTCCAGGGGCTCGGCCTCGGCGCGGTCGCACTCCTGATGAGCGTTGCCCGCGACCATCTGCCCGCCGAGCGCGCCCATGCCACGATCGCGACCATCTCCGTCGCCTCCACGGTGGGCATCGGCGCCGCCTACCCCCTCATGGGCCTCATCGACCAGCTCGCCGGGCTTCGTGTCGCGTACGGGGTCGGCTTCCTCCTCTCGCTCGCCGCCGTCCTCATCGCCTGGCGCGCGATTCCGCGGGACGCCCCGCGTCCGGCCGCCGGGGTCGATATCCCGGGCGCGCTGCTGCTCGGGGTCGGCACGCTCGGAGTGCTCTCGGCCGTGGCGCAGCCTTCCGTCTGGGACAGGCCCTGGGTCGGAGGTGCGATCCTCCTCCTCGCCGCCGTCGCGCTCGGCGCGTGGGTGCTGGTCGAACGGCGCAGCGCCGCGCCCGTGGTCGACCTGGGTCTGTTCGTCCAGGGGGTGTGCTGCGCGCCAACGCGGCGATGCTCGTCTCCGGCATGGGCATGTATCTGCTGTTCTCGCTGCTGACCCGCTACGTGCAGACGCCATCCGATGTCGGATACGGCTTCGGACTGTCCGGCGTGCTCGCCGGTGCGGCCCTCATCCCGTTCTCCGTGCTCGGTTTCGTCGCCGGTCGCCTGACCCCCTGGCTGACCGCGCGCGTGTCCGCGCGATGGACCTTCGTGATCTGCGCGGCCTTCGTCGCCCTCGCTGCCGTGCTGTTCGCGGTCACCCCGGGATCGCTCATCGCGACCCTGGGTGCGATGGCGGTCCTGGGCTTCGGCGTCGGCGGCGTCTCCGCGATCATGCCGAGGCTCGTGCTCGACGGCGTTCCGCAGCAGGAGACGCCCAGCGTCCTGTCCGTCAACCAGATCGTCCGCAGCATCGGGTTCAGCATCGGCAGCGCCCTCACGGGCCTCCTGCTCGCGACCGCCACACCGACCGCCGCCCTGTTCCCGAACGAGCACGGCTACACGACGGCCGCCGTGTGGGTGGTCCCGATCCTGGCGCTGAGCGTCGCGATCCTCCTGCTGCCGCGCCACCGGGTCCGGTCGGGTGGGCCCTGAGGGACTCGAACCCCCGGCATCCACGGTGTAAACGTGGCGCTCTACCAGCTGAGCTAAGAGCCCGACCCGCTCACCGTACACTCGCACCATGCAGGCCGACGCCGGTCCGGTG
Source organism: Pseudolysinimonas kribbensis (assembly GCF_030161895.1). Lineage (GTDB taxonomy): Bacteria > Actinomycetota > Actinomycetes > Actinomycetales > Microbacteriaceae > Pseudolysinimonas > Pseudolysinimonas kribbensis. The sequence goes on along the minus strand of NZ_BSVB01000001.1, from coordinate 3,183,517 downwards.
AAGCCGGAGCACCGCTGGCCCCCGATCGTCGCGGTGACCGCCGCGATCCTCCTCTACGCGTTCCTCCCCAACGAGTACGAGATCATCCCGCGGTGGATCCTGCCGACCATCGGCGTGCTCATCCTCATCCCGCAGCTGATCCTCAATCCCCACCACCTGACGCGCGAGACCCGCTGGTCGCGCGTCGTCTCGATCGTGCTCGCGTTCTCGTTGTTCGCCGCGAACCAGGTCGCCATCGTCGTGACGGTGCGCATCCTGGTGATGGGCGGCCACATCGAGGCGCCGGTCATCCTCCTGTCGACGTTCCAGGTCTGGGTGACCGACGTCGTCGCCTTCGGGCTCATCTTCTGGGAGCTGGACCGCGGCGGGCCCGTCGCGCGGCGCATGCGGCACGATCCCGACGCGGTCATGGACTTCCGGTTCCCGCAGGAGGACAACGGCCTGCCGACGGCGTGGCGGCCGGCGTTCGTCGACTATCTGTACTTCGCGCTGTCGAACATGATGGCCTTCAGTCCCACCGACGTCATGCCGCTGACGGCCCGGGCGAAGGGGTTGATGGCCCTGCAGTCGCTGACCGGTTTCGTCCTGCTCGCCCTCGTCATCTCGCGGGCGGTCAATATCCTGGCCTGATGGCGACGACCCGCAAGCCGCAGCAACGCGCCGAGGCGGAGCGGCGCTGGCCCGTCGTCATCGGCATCGCCGTCGCCCTGGCGATGTACGCCCTCCTGCCGACCACGTTCCTGCCCGCCCTCCGGATCGGCGTCGTCGTGGTCAGCGCCGGCATCCTGATCGCCCTCATCTTCCTGAACCCCGCACGCTTCCAGCGCGAGACGCGGTGGTCGCGCGTGCTGTCGGGGGCGCAGTCCCTGCTGCTGCTCGCCGCGAACCAGGTCGCGCTCGCGCAGCTGATCATCCAGCTCATCCAGGCCAAGCACGCCGACGGACCGCTGATCCTGCTCGCCGCGCTCCAGGTCTGGGTCACCAACGTCATCGCGTTCAGCGTCCTGTACTGGGAGCTGGATCGCGGCGGTCCGGTCGCCCGCCGCCGTGATCAGCGCTCCGAGCTGCCCCGGGCCGACTTCCGCTTCCCGCAGGACGAGGATCACGACGCGATCGACGAGGTGCGCGCCGGGTCGTCGTCCCGGAGCGACTGGATGCCGGGCTACCTCGACTACCTCTACTTCTCCGCGACCAACTCGATGGCGTTCAGCCCGACCGACACGATGCCGCTGAGCTCCCGGGCGAAGGGCCTCATGCTGCTCGAGTCGTTCACCGGGTTCGTGATCCTCGCCCTCGTGATCGCGCGCGCCGTGAGCCTGCTCGGCGGTTAGGCGCTCTCGCTGTTCAGCTCGCCGGCGTGACGCCCCCGTCGGAGGCGCCGCTCAGCGCCTCCCGGATCTGCTTCTCGGTCAGCGGCGTCCACGGCGAGCTGTCGGGATCCGACGATGCGGCCGCGGGGCTGTCGCCCTGCGTCCACCACTTGGCCTCGAACGGCACTCCGTCGAAGAGCACCCGGTCGCCCTTGTCGTACTGGTCGGTGCCCTTCCATCCGGGATAGGTGCCGGCCGGCAGCGTCGGCTGCGGGATGGGGGTCTCGCCCGGGAGCACCGGGCCCACGAGCGTCCAGGGCGTCTCCCAGGCGTTGAGGACCGGGTCGTCGGGCAGATCGCCGCGGGTCCACCACTTCGCCTCGTAGACGTTGTGGTGCCAGACGACCTTGGTGCCCTGCAGGTAGGCGCCGTCGGAGGTCCAGATCTGATAGGGGCTCTTCGCGGGATCGTCGGTCAGGTCGCGCGCGTCGGTCGGCTCCTCGGTCGTGACCTTCCCCGCCGCGAACGCGAGCTCGCCGGTCAGGCCCCTGCCGAGCGCGTCGGCGAAGCGCCGCCCCTTCTGGTCGACACCGCTGCAGGAGTCGGAGACGACCTTGAGGGTGACGTAGTTCGCACCGCACGTGACGTCGCGGTTCAGCGACCACATCGAAACGCGCCCGATGCCGTGGCTCGTCGCGAACGCGTTGAGCTTCTTGGCCGCGTCGAGGCCCAGCACCTCCTCCTCGACGTCGTTCTGGCCGATCATCGGCGTCATCCCGACCTTCGACCAGAGGGTCGGGTCGGAGAGCGTCGTCCCCGCCTGTCGGTACATCACGCCGAGCTGGCGCTGCACCCGCACGAGCGCCGACTCCGCGCCGTCGGCGAGGCTGGTGCCCTTCTTCAGGCTCTGTCCGAAGTCCATCGTCATGGCGTTGACACCGGCGATGTCGACCTTGTCGGCCAGCATCTGCTGCACGACCTTCTGCCCCTCCGGCGCGAGGCCGTCCGGCGTCACCGGCAGCGTCAGCCAGACGGCGAGCGGCTTGCCCGCGGCGCGCCGCGTGTCCTGCAGCCGCGCGATGGCCTCCGCACGCCGCTCCCCCGCGGTCGCATCCGCGAGCGAAGCGCCCTCGATGTCGAGGTCGATCGTCGAGAGGTCGTAATGGTCGACGACGCCGGCGTAGGCCGCGACGAGCTGGTCGGTGTCGGTGCACCGCAGAGCGAGCTCGTCGTTGCGCTGACCGCCGAAGGACACCGCGACGTCGCCGCCGGCCTGCTTGAGCCGCGCGATGCGCCGATCGAGGTCGAGCTGGGCCGAGGCCTGCTCGACCGTGTACGCGGCGCCCCAGCTCGGCGTGCAGGCGTCCTCCGTCGACGACACGATGAAGGACAGCACGACGTTGCGCCCGGCATCGCCCTTCGGGGTCTCGAAGGCGAACGTCGGCGTCGCCGTCACGTCCGTGTAGCCGGCGAACCAGGGTTTCGCCGCGGCGGCGGCCGAGGACTGCACCCAGTTCAGGGCGAACAGGACGCCCGCGACGAGTGCCGCGACGACGGCGAGGACGACGAACAGGCGGGAGACCGAGAGCCGTCGGCGCGGCGCCGCGACCGGCGCGCTCATGCGGCCACCCGCTCGTCATCGCGCGTACGGGCGGCGGTCGGCGCGGCACCGCTGTACAGCACCTCGCGCCAATCGACCTCGATCGGGGCAACCACTCCACGACCGCGCCGCGACGGCCGCGCCGGGAACAGCCAGTCGCGCAGCGCGATCCCGATGTCGACGAGCGCGGCACCGATCCCGATGTACGAAAGCGTCGCCCAGCTCGCGAGCACCGCGTTGAACGCCGCGAAGGCCGCGTTGCCCCAGTTCTGCGCCTCGACGTCGCGCACGAGTGTGAACACCGAGAAGCCGATGACCAGGAACGGCGCGATCACGTACAGCGCGGGCGCCGCGGTGCGGTTGCGCACCTTCGGCGTGCGGGCGAACGGGATCTTCTTGTTCGTGATCGCCTGCTGCAGCGACTTGAGCACGCCCGCGAGGTTGACCGGCAGCAGGATCAGGTTGAACCCGTAGATCCTCAGCACATCGGAGAAGCGGTAGCGCATCGAGCGAAGGTCGGCACCCATGCAGAGGAAGTACGGCAGCGCGGCGAGGAGGACGAAGGGGCTCAGCAGGCGCGAGTCGTACGGGAAGGCCAGCAGGAAGAGCAGGCCGAAGCTCGCCCAGGCGATCGACGCCATGTAGTTGACCCGCAGGAGCAGCTCGGTCTTCGAGACGCGGCGACCGGTGCGTCGGCGCTCCCCACCTGGCGGATGAGCTTCGGCAGAATCAGCAGGCCGCCGTTCGCCCAGCGCCGGCGCTGCACGACGAGCGAGCCGAAGTCCGGCGGCGTCGCGCTGTAGCTGAGGCGCTCGGGATAGTTGACGAGGCTCCAGCCATGGGTGCCGAGGTCGACGCTCGACTCGGTGTCCTCGATGACGGTGCGGTCCTGCACGTAGCGGCGCACCTCGAAGCCGCCGACCTGCTCGACCTCCTCGATGTCCTTCAGCGCCTCCTTGCGGATCACCGCGTTCGCCCCGACCCAGAAGGTCGCGCCGAACCGGGACATGCCCTGGTGCTGGATGTGCTGGAGGTCGGTGGTCGCACCGGCGAGACGCTCGATGCGGGTCGTCGCTCCGCGATACGACGAATAGGGGTCTGGACGACCGCCACCCGATCGTTCTCGGGCTGCTCGAGCAGGTACACGAGCCGGACGCAGTAGTCGCGCAGCAGGAGCGAATCGGCGTCGAGGGTCAGCAGATACTCGCTGTCCGGCACCTCGAGGTCGGCAAACCGGTCGGGCTCGACGGGGCGCAGCACGACGCCCTTGGGGGTGTCGTCGAATCGGTAGCGTCCGCCCATGAGGCCGATGTAGGCGTTGAGGTTCATGGCCTTGTTGGCGTCGTGCGGGAGCGAGGCGTAGAGCTTGCGCTCGAAGCTGCCGAGTTCGGCCTGGAACAGCCAGACCAGGCGGCGGTGCAGCTCCAGCATCCGGGCGCGGGTGGGTGCCTCGCCGTGCTCGTCGGCCAGCAGCAGCGCGGTCGAGACCTCCGCGAGGTCCTCCGCGAGCCCGCCGAGCACCTGGTCGACGAAGAAGCGATCGACGTGGTCGGCGACGCGCTCGCGCGCCGCCATGCTGTTCAGCCATCCCGCCGCCCAGGCGTATTCGCCGGCGAGATCGCGAACCGAGGCGGGCGAGACCCAGCTGGAACGGCCGAGGTCGACGAATGCGCGCTCGGCGGCGGCCATGCGGGCGGCCGGCTCGGCGAGCGCCTCCTGGATGCCCGTGGCGATCGCGCGCGTCCGGTCGAGACGGGCGCGGGTCACGGGGTCGGCCGGCGACGGCGGGTCGTCGACGAGCAGCATCACGCGGACCGACGGGAACTCCTGCAGCGCCGCGGACCAGAGGGTCTGCCGGACCACCTCGGGCTCCTCGGCGTAGGACGGCACGAGCACCGTGATCGACGAGCGACGGTCGGCGAAGTGCCGGTCGAGCTCGGCCCGCGGGACGCGGCTGTGGGTACGGAAGCGCTCCAGTGCACCCTGCCGAGCCACGAGGTACATGAGCGCGGACAGCGTCAGGAAGGTCACGACGACGACGTAGGAGATCGCCTGCATCGTGAACGCGAAATCGACGCTGCGGTCGATGAACTGGCGCACGATCGTCCAGACGACGTAGGCGAGCCAGGCCAGGACGGTGGCGACGATGGCGAGCCGGCCCCACGTGATCGCGTGGTCGCTCGGCCGGCGGTGGACGGTGGGCAAGGGGGTTCCGTTGCGTTCGGAACCCCACTGGCGCCTGCGGGCAGGCGCGTTCGGATCAACGCTCATGGGGGGAATACGTCCTGGGGGGAGACGTGGATGGGGGATGTCCACCAGGGGGGATGGTGGCGACCCCAGGTTAGTCGTGAATGGGGGACGACCCGAGTCCCCCATTCGGAGGACAGGGTCATGCGGGAGGTCAAGCGGCCGCGACCGGCACATCGTATGCGCCGGCGGCGATGTCCTCCAGGAGGGTCGGCCCGGCCGGCTCCCAGCCGAAGCGCTCGCGGGTCAGGGCGCTCGATCCGGCCAGGTCGCCGCCGAAGAAGCGGCCCATCCAGCCGAAGTGCTCGTCCGCATCGCGCCGCTCGATCGACACGGTCGGCACGCCGAGTCGCTCGCCGAGCGCCTCGGCGATGAGGCGGGTCGGCACGCCCTCCTCACCTGAGGCGTGCGCCACGGTGGCGAGCTCCGGCCGCTCGGCCGCGAGGCGCACCAGGCGCGCCGCGTCGTCCCGGTGCACCGCTCCCCACCGGTGGGCGCCGTCGGCGATGTACGCCGAGACGCCGCGCTGACGCGCGGTGTGCGCGATCGCCGAGATGAAGCCGTGGTCGCCCATGCCGTGCACCGTGGGCGCGAAGCGCACGAAGATCACGCGTACGCCCCGTCCGCCGAATTGCTCCGCGATGCGCGCGGTCTCCGCTCGCGGTCCCGCGACCGCGGGGTCCGCCGGAGTCTCCTCGGTCGCGATCGAGCCCGGCGCCAGGCCCGCGAAGCCGGAGGCGATCAGCAGGGGACGGCCGCTTCCGGACATCGCCTCGCCGAGCGCGGTGATCGCGGCGCGGTCGATCGCGATGGAGGTGGCGAAGTCGGTGAAGTCGTGGACGAAGCCCAGGTGGATGACGCCGTCGGCTTCCCGGGCGGCGCCCGCGAGCGTGTCGAGGTCGGTGAGCTCGCCGCGGACCGGCACGGCTCCGAGGTCCGCCAGCCGTACGGCCGACACCTCGGACCGGGCGAGTCCGACGACCTCGTGGCCGGTGCCGAGCAGCTCCCGGGTGACGGCCGAGCCGATCCAGCCGGATCCGCCGGTGATGAAGTAGCGCATGATGTGTCTCCGATCGCTGATGTCAGATTGTGACATCACGACCGTAGCACTCCATGTCAGAAACTGTCATCGACTAGCATCGGGCCATGGTGAGATGGGAGCCCGATGCGGCGGGACGGTTGCGACGGGCCGCGCTCGAGCTGTTCGCGGAGCGCGGCGTGGAAGCCACGACGGTCGCGGCGATCGCCGAGCGCGCGGGCGTGACCGAGCGCACGTTCTTCCGCTACTTCCGCGACAAGCGCGAGGTGCTCTTCGGCGATCAGGAGGGGTTCGCCGGGCTGTTCGTCGAGGGCGTGCGCGCCGCTGCCCCGGACGCCGCCCCGCTCGAAGCGGTCGCGGCGGGGCTGCGTTCCGCATCCGACTTCTTCACCGACGACGCCCGCGACGGCGCGCGTCTGCGCAGCACGGTGATCGACGCGCATCCGGGCCTGCGCGAACGGGAGCTGCTCAAGATGGCGGACGTGGGTGACCGCATGGCAGCGGCGCTGCGCGAGCGCGGCGTCGCCGAGCCGGGCGCCTCCCTCGCCGCGAAATCCGGCATCGCCGTGTTCCACGCCGCGTTCGCCGCCTGGGTCGCCCCCGGGCAGACCCGCGGACTCGCCGACCTCACCGAGGACGGCCTGCGCGAGCTGCGCGCGATCGCGCGTTAGGCGGCGGGCGCCAGCACGTCTGCGAGCGCCTCGCGATAGGCCTCGATCGAACGCGGCTCGCCCGGCGCGGTGATGAACGATGCCCGGATCACGCCCCCGGGGTCGATCACGAACGTCGCCCGGTTGGCGAAGCCCTTCTCCTCGAGGAACACGCCGTACTCCTTGGCGACGGCGCCGTGCGGCCAGAAGTCGGCCAGCAGGGTGAAGTCGTAGCCCTCCTGCTCGGCCCAGGCCCGCAGGGTCGCCTTCGAGTCGACGGAGATCCCGATGAGTTCGGCGCCCTGCTCCTGGAACAGCGACAGGCTGTCCCGCAGGGCGCAGAGCTCCCCGTGCACACGCCCGAGAACGCCAGCGGGAAGAAGACGAGGACAACCGGACGCTCGCCGCGGAAGTCGCTGAGCCGCACGTGCTCACCGAACTGATTGGGCAGATCGAAGTCCGGAGCCTTGGTGTCATTCTCGAGAGCCACGGGTCGCGATCCTACGCCCGCCGGAACCGAAGCGCCGGACGTCCTAGACTCGAATTGCCACACGGCGCCCGGCCGTAATCCGGCCCGGACTCCCCATCTCCCGATGCGCCCACCCGATCCGGTCGCGCGCGCGGGAAGCGACTGCGAAGAAGGTCAGCGGTGACGGTGAACGACCAGGACCCGTATTCGGTGGATCACACCGACCAGGATCCGGACGAGACGCAGGAGTGGCGGGAGTCGCTCGACGGCCTCGTCGCCGCCAAGGGGCACGAGCGCGGGCGCGAGGTCATGCTGTCGCTGCTCAAGCGCTCGAAGGATCTGCATCTGGGCGTGCCGATGGTGCCCACGACCGACTACATCAACACCATCGCGCCCGAGAACGAGCCCGACTTCCCGGGCGACGAGGAGCTCGAGCGCCGGTACCGCGCGTGGATCCGGTGGAACGCCGCGATCACGGTGCACCGCGCCCAGCGCCCCGGCATCGCTGTCGGCGGCCACATCTCCACGTACGCGTCGTCGGCGGCGCTGTACGAGGTCGGCCACAACTGGTTCTTCCGCGGCAAGGATCACCCGGGCGGCGGCGACCAGATCTTCTATCAGGGCCACGCCTCCCCGGCATGTACGCCCGCGCCTTCCTCGAGGGGCGGCTCAGCACCGATCAGCTCGACGGCTTCCGGCAGGAGAAGAGCCGCGCCCCGCACGGGCTGAGCTCCTACCCGCACCCGCGGCTCATGCCCGAGTTCTGGGAGTTCCCGACCGTGTCGATGGGCATCGGACCCATCAACGCGATCTGGCAGGCGCAGGTCAACAAGTACCTCACCAACCGCGGCATCAAGGACGCCTCGGACCAGCACGTCTGGGCGTTCCTCGGCGACGGCGAGATGGACGAGGTCGAGTCCCGCGGCGCGCTGCAGTGGGCGGCCAACGACCAGCTCGACAACCTCACGTTCGTCATCAACTGCAACCTGCAGCGTCTCGACGGCCCGGTGCGCGGCAACGGCAAGATCATCCAGGAGCTCGAGAGCTTCTTCCGCGGCGCCGGCTGGAACGTCATCAAGGTGATCTGGGGCCGGGAGTGGGACTCGCTGCTCGCGGGCGACAGCACCGGCGCGCTCGTCAATCTGATGAACCGCACCCCGGACGGCGACTACCAGACCTACAAGGCCGAGTCCGGCGCGTACGTGCGCGAGAACTTCTTCGGCCGCGACCCGGTGACCGCGAAGATGGTCGAGGGCTACACCGACGAGCAGCTCTGGAACCTCAAGCGCGGCGGCCACGACTACCGCAAGGTGTTTGCCGCGTTCCAGGCGGCGATGGAGCACAAGGGGCAGCCGACCGTCATCCTCGCGAAGACGGTCAAGGGTTACGGCCTCGGACCGAGCTTCGAGGGTCGCAACGCGACCCATCAGATGAAGAAGCTCACGCTCGACAACCTCAAGGACTTCCGCGACGCGATGCGCATCCCGATCACGGATGCCCAGCTCGAGGAGAACCCGTACCAGCCGCCGTACTACAACCCCGGCCCCGACGACCCGGCGATCCAGTACATGCAGGAGCGCCGCCGCGCGCTCGGCGGCTACGTGCCGGAGCGCCGGCACGCCCACGTTCCCGTCAACGTCCCGGACGCGAGCGCGTACGAGATCGCCAGGAAGGGCTCCGGCAAGCAGGAGGTCGCCACCACCATGGCGTTCGCCCGCCTGCTCAAGGACCTGCTGCGCGCGCCGGACTTCGGCAACCGGATCGTGCCGATCATCCCGGATGAGGCCCGCACGTTCGGCATGGACGCCTACTTCCCGACGGCGAAGATCTACAACCCCAACGGCCAGCACTACACGTCGGTCGACCGCGAGCTGCTCCTGGCCTACCGGGAGAGCCAGCAGGGTCAGATCCTGCACGTCGGCATCAACGAGGCCGGCGCCTTCTCGGCCTTCACCGCCGTGGGCACGAGCTACTCCACCCACGGACAGCCGCTGATCCCGGTGTACGTCTTCTACTCGATGTTCGGCTTCCAGCGCACCGGCGACGCGATGTGGGCGGCCGGCGACCAGATGGCGCGCGGCTTCATCATCGGCGCCACGGCCGGGCGCACGACGCTGACCGGCGAGGGCCTGCAGCACGCCGACGGCCACTCGCACCTGCTCGCCTCGACCAACCCGGCCGTCGTCTCCTACGACCCGGCGTACGGGTACGAGATCGGGCACATCGTGCGGGCGGGCATCGAGCGGATGTATGGGCCGGCCTCGACCGATCCGAACGTCATGTACTACCTCACCGTGTACAACGAGCCGATGCGGCAGCCGGCCGAGCCGGAGGACGTGGACGTCGACGGGATCCTGCACGGCATCCACCGGATCAAGGCGGCCGAGAACCTCGGCCCGAAGGCGCAGCTCATGGCCTCGGGCGTCGGCGTTCCGTGGGCGCTCGAGGCGCAGGAACTGCTCGCCGCCGACTGGAACGTCGCGGCGGACGTCTGGAGCGTCACCTCGTGGACCGAGCTGCGCCGCGACGGACTGGCCGCCGACGAGCATAACTTCCTGCATCCGGAGGAGCCCCGCAGGTGCCGTACCTGTGGTCGAAGCTCGCGGGCGCGGAGGGGCCGTTCATCGGCGTCTCGGACTTCATGCACGCGGTTCCGGATCAGGTGCGGCAGTTCGTGCCGGGCGACTACCTCACGCTCGGCGCCGACGACTTCGGCTTCAGCGACACGCGACCCGCGGCGCGGCGGTTCTTCTACATCGACGGCCCGTCGATCGTGGTCCGCACGCTGCAGGCGCTCGCGCGGCGCGGACAGGTCGACCCGTCCGCCGTCGGCCAGGCGATCGAGAAGTACCGCCTGCACGATGTGAACGCCGGCACGAGCGGATCGGCGGGCGGCGAGAGCTGACCGCTCGGGCCGAGGACATGGCGGAGCGCACGAAGGCGCAGACCCTCGCCTGGCTACGCACTCTCTCCGGGGAGCTGGCCACGGCGACGCTCAAGCGTCTCGACGACACGCTCCCCTGGTACCGCGACATGCCGCCCGGCCGGCGGAGCGCCGTCGGGCTGGTCGCGCAGGCCGGCATCACGTCGTTCGTCTCCTGGTTCGACGACCCGAGCTCCACCCCGTGGATCGCGTCCGACGTCTTCGGCGCCGCTCCCCGTGAGCTGCTGCGCTCGGTGAGCCTGCAGCAGACGCTGCAGCTCATCCGGGTGACGGTCGAGGTCGTCGAGGAGCGGGTGCGCAAGGATGCGGACGAGTCGCTGAAGGACGCGATCCTGCTCTACTCGCGCGAGATCGCCTTCGCCGCCGCCGACGTCTACGCCCGTGCCGCCGAAGCTCGGGGGCTCTGGGACGCGCGCCTCGAGGCGCTCGTGGTCGACTCGATCCTGACGGGCGAATACGACACGGAGCTGCCGAGCCGGATCGCCGCCCTCGGCTGGAACGGCCACGGCGCCGTGAGCGTGCTGGTCGGCACCGCGCCGCGCATGCTCGACGTCGACCAGCTGCGCCGCACGGCGCGGCACCTCGACGCCGACGTGCTGATCGGTGTGCAGGGCAGCCGGCTCGTGCTGGTCATCGGCCGCGTCGAGGCGGCGGAGGAGATCACCGACGGCCGCGACCCGCTCCCGTTCCTCGAGATCGCGGCGCAACTCGAGCCCGGGTTCGGGCCGGGGCATCTCGTGCTCGGTCACGAGGTGCCGTCGCTCGTGGAGGCGGCCCGCAGCGCGAAGGCGGCCCTGGCCGGGTTCGCGGTCGCCCGCGCCTGGCGCAACGCCCCGCGCCCCGCCCTCGCGGACGACCTGCTGCCGGAGCGCTCGTTCGCGGGCGACCCGCTCGCGCGATCCACCCTCATCAACCGCGTGTACAAGCCGCTCCAGGAGCACTCCAGCGACCTGCTCACGACGCTGTGGGCGTACCTCGACAACGGCCGGTCGCTCGAGGCCACCGCCCGGGAGCTGTTCGTGCACCCGAACACGGTGCGCTACCGGCTGAAGCGCATCAGCGAGATCATCGGATACGACGCGACCGGCGCCCGCGAGGCGCTCATCCTGCAGTCCGCGCTGATCGTCGGCAGCATCTCGGCATCCCGCAAATCCTGACCGCCGCTTGTACGACGCGCACAGCGTCGCGGCGGATTGTTCGTGGGCACCGTTCGACGCGGTGCCGATTCGATTGAGAGGATGGACGGTGTGAGTGTCGTCGTCGTCGCGCCCGGACAGGGCTCGCAGACCCCCGGCTTCCTGGAGCCGTGGATCGCCGTGCCCGAATACGCCGAGCATCTCGCGGCGCTGAGTGCCGCGGCGGGCGTGGATCTCGTGACGCACGGCACGGTCTCGGATGCCGACACGATCCGCGACACCGCCGTGGCCCAGCCGCTCATCGTGGCGGCCTCGCTCGTCGCCCTCGGCGGCATCCTCAACGGCTCCGACGCCCGGCGCGGTGCGCTGGCCGGGATCGCGGGGCACTCGGTGGGCGAGCTCGCGGCAGCGGCGGGGGCGGGCATCGTGAGCGAGCACGACGCGATGCGCCTGGTCGCCGCGCGCGGCGCCGCCATGGCCGACGCGGCCGGCAGAGCGCGGACCGGCATGAGCGCGGTCGTCGGCGGAGACGAGGCCGACCTGCTCGCGAAGCTCGACGAACACGGCCTGCACCCCGCGAACTTCAACGGCGGCGGCCAGATCGTGGTCGCCGGGGAGCTGACCGGCCTCGCGGCGCTGGCGGCGGATCCGCCCGCGGGCGCCCGGGTGATCCCGCTGCAGGTGGCGGGCGCGTTCCACACCCGGTGGATGGGCTCCGCCGTCGACGAGCTGCGCGCCGTCGCGGCGGGAGTCGAGATCCACGACCCGACGCTCACCATCTGGACCAACAGGACCGGCCGGCCGGTGACATCCGGCGCCGAGTACGTCGACCTCCTCGTCGGGCAGGTCGCGTCGCCGGTGCGCTGGGACCTCACCATGGAGTCGTTCGCCGCGCTCGGGGTCACCGGCCTCGTCGAGCTCGCCCCGGCGGGGGCGCTCGTCGGCCTCGCCAAGCGCGGGCTCAAGGGCGTGCCGACCGTCGCCGTGAAGACCCCCGACGACCTCGTCGCCGCGCGCGACCTCATCGACCAGGACGGTGCCGCATGACCCCCGCTTGACCCAGGCCGTCGGCCCGCAGTACACCCGGATCCTGTCGCTCGGCGCGGCGCGCGGCGACCTCGACGTGCCCAACGACGACATCATCGGGCCGATCGACTCGAGCGACGAGTGGATCCGCCAGCGGACCGGGATCATCTCGCGCAAGCGCGCGTCGAAGAACGTCACGGCCGCCGATCTCGCGGTCGCCGCGGGCTCGGAGGCGATCGAGAAGGCCGGCATCGACCCGAGCCGGGTCGGGGCTGTGCTGGTCTCGACGATCAGCGGCACCATGGCGACGCCGTCCGTGTCGACCCTCGTCGCGGAGCGGCTGGGCGTGGGCACGGTGCCCGCCTACGACGTCAACGCCGCCTGCGCCGGCTACACCTACGGCATCGCCCAGGCCGATGCGCTGATCCGCAGCGGCCTCGCCGAGCATGTCGTCGTGATCGGCGCCGAGAAGCTCAGCGAGATGGTCGACCCGACCGACCGGTCGATCTCGTTCCTGCTCGGCGACGGGGCGGGTGCGGCGGTCGTCGGCCCGAGCGACGAGCCGGCGATCAGCCCGACCGTGTGGGGCTCCGACGGATCGCACTGGTCGAGCATCTGGATGACCGGCACCTTCCAGCAGTGGCGCGACGGCGAGCTCGAGAGCTTCCCCACGATGCGCCAGGACGGCCAGACCGTCTTCCGCTGGGCGGTGTGGGAGATGGCCAAGGTCGCCCGCCAGGCGATCGAGGTCGCCGGCATCCGGCCCGAGGACCTGACCGCGTTCGTGCCGCACCAGGCGAACATGCGCATCATCGACGAGCTCGCCAAGCAGATGAAGCTGCCCGAGAGCGTGCTGATCGGCCGCGACATCGCGACCACCGGCAACACGAGCGCCGCGTCGATCCCGCTCGCGACCCACCGCCTGCTCGAGGAGCACCCCGAGGCCAGCGGCGGCCTCTCCTCCAGATCGGCTTCGGAGCGGGCCTGGTCTACGGCGCCCAGGTGGTACGGCTCCCCTAGAATTCGGGGAGGTCATTTCGAACCCTCCCCCCGTCCATCCCAATCAAGGAGATAACCAACATGGCACTGACCAAGGACGAGGTCCTCGCCGGTCTGGCTGAGCTGATCAACGACGAGACCGGCATCGCGACCGACAGCGTCGAGCTCGACAAGTCGTTCACCGACGACCTCGACATCGACTCGATCTCGATGATGACCATCGTGGTCAACGCCGAGGAGAAGTTCGATGTGAAGATCCCCGACGAAGAGGTCAAGAACCTCACCACCGTCGGCGACGCCGTCACCTACATCGTCAACGCGCAGAGCTAGTCCCCACGGGGTGGAGGCACACGCCTCCGCCCCGTTCTCTGTCTTGTGGAGTTCGAAATGACCAAGAAGATCGTCGTCACCGGCATCGGCGCCTCGACCCCGCTCGGCGGCACCGCGCCCGACAGCTGGGACGCGCTGCTGGCCGGTGAGTCCGGGGCCCGCAGCCTCACCCACGAATGGGTCGAGGAGCTGCAGCTGCCCGTCACCTTCGCCGCGGAGGCCAAGGTGCGTCCCGACCAGGTGCTGGAGCGCGTCGAGATCAAGCGCCTCGACCCCGTCGCGCAGTTCTCGATCATCGCGGCCCGCGAGGCGTGGGCGGATGCCGGCGCGCCCGAGCCGGAGCCCGAGCGCCTCGGCGTCGACTGGGCGACCGGCATCGGCGGCCTCTGGACCCTCCTGGACGCCTGGGACACCCTCAAGGAGAAGGGCCCGCGCCGGGTCCTTCCGATGACGGTGCCGATGCTCATGCCGAACGCCGCGGGAGCCGCGGTGAGCATGACGTTGAACGCTCGTGCCTTCGCCCGCACCGACGTCGCCGCCTGTGCGTCGTCGACCGAATCGATCTCCAACGCGTACGACCACCTGCAGCAGGGTCTCGCCGACGTCGTGATCGCAGGCGGCTCGGAGTCGTGCGTGCACCCGATCACGCTGGCGTCGTTCTCCTCGATGCAGGCGCTCTCGAGGCGCAACGACGACCCGGCGACCGCCTCCCGGCCCTACGACGTGTCCCGTGACGGGTTCGTCATGGGCGAGGGCGCGGCGGCGCTCGTGCTCGAGACCGAGGAGCACGCGAAGGCGCGCGGCGCACGCATCTACGCCGAGATCGCCGGCGGCGGCGTCACGAGCGACTCGTACCACATCACGGCACCGGACCCCGAGGGCTGGGGCGCCGCGCGCGCGATGCGCGCCGCCCTCGAGCAGGCGGGCGCCTCGGCGGACGACGTCACGCACATCAACGCGCACGCGACCAGCACGCCGGTCGGCGACATCGCCGAGTACAAGGCGCTGCTGGCCGTGTTCGGGGATCGCGTGCACGGCATCCCGCTGTCGGCCACCAAGGCCTCGCACGGGCACCTGCTCGGCGGCACGGGGGCGCTGGAGGCGATCTTCGCGATCCTCAGCGTGCGCGACCGCGTCGCCCCGCCGACGATCAACATCACGGAGCTCGACCCCGAGATCCCGCTCTCGGTGGGAGCACAGACGCAGCCGCTCGGCGACGGCGACCAGCTCGTGATCTCGAACTCGTTCGGGTTCGGCGGGCACAACGCCGTGGTGGCGATCCGCTCGGTCTAGGTCGCGAGACGCCCGCTGCGCGGGCTGCTCGGTCCCCTCAGCGGCGCGCGCCCACCTCGAGGGCGCGCGCCTCGCGAGCCAGCCACCAGTCGTCCTTCTCGGGGTCGTCGCTGAGGTCGGCGGCCTCGAAGTCGAGCAGCCGCACGACCATCGACAGGCGCGCGCGCGCGAGGTGCCGGGGCCCGGGCAGGCGCGGCATCTTGTGCTTCGGCAGCTTCATGATCGTCTCCCCCGATCGTCTCTATCCCACCTTGTGCAGCCACACGACCGGGCTGTCCTGCCCGGCGTGTCGGAACACCTCGAGCTCGTCGTCCCAGGCCTGACCCAGCGCCAGCCGCAGCTCGCGGTGCAGTTCGAAGGCGTCGGAACCGGCCGACTCCATCGCGAACCGGATGCGGTCCTCCGGCACGACGAGATTGCCGGCCGTGTCGGTCTGCGCGTAGAAGACGCCGAGATCGGGGGTGTGCATCCAGCGTCCGCCGTCGGTGCCGAGGCCGGCGTCCTCGGTGACCTCGTAGCGCAGGTGCTCCCAGCCTCGCAGCGCGCTCGCGAGCGCCGCTCCGGTGCCGCGCGGGCCCTCCCAGTAGTACTCGGTGCGCTGGGCGCCGCGGAGCACCGGCTGCTCGCGCCAGTCGAAGTTCACGGCACGCCCGAGGGCGCGTCCGGCCGCCCATTCGACGTGCGGACAGAGCGCACGAGGAGCGGAGTGGATGTACACCACTCCGCGCGACAGGGCACGCGTGTTGAGACCACGTTCGACCTGCATCGTCACTTCTCTCTCCATTCGTCGGATGCGACTTCCCCATCGACCCGATGAATGCACGAGAGAGCTGTGCTTCGCTGCATTCTGTCAGAGCACCCCGAGCGTTACAAGGGTGTCATTCGGTGTTTCGCCGGGCTCATTTCGCGTCGGCGTAGCGCTCCACCGTCGCGACGGTGAGGGCGAACTCGACCGGGGCGGCACCGAAGAGCAGACGTCCGGCCTCCGCTGCCGACTCGCGCAGGGCGACCTCGACGACCGGCGCGAGCGCCGCGGGGTGTGCACGATGAGCTCGTCGTGCAGGAAGAAGACCAGATGGGGCCGTTCGGTGAGCGGCTGACCGGGCCCGCCGAGCTCCCACAGGCGGCGTCGCAGGCCGCCCATCCAGCACAGCGCCCACTCGGCGGCCGTGCCCTGCACGACGAAGTTGCGGGTGAACCGGCCCCAGCCGCGGGCGTCGTTCTGCGCGCGCCGGGTCTCGGCATCCGACAGCGTCTCGTCGGCCCCGTCGATCCGGCCCGGGCCGTGCCGCCCGGGTGGGGAGCTCCGGCCGAGCCACGTCGTCACCACCTCACCCCGCTCCCCGCCCGCGCGGCATCCTCGACGAAGGCCATCGCACGCGGGAACGCCCGCTCGATCCGCGGGCGCATCCGTCCGCTCTCGCCCGTCGTGCCTCCGTAGATCGCGCCGAGCATGCCGTACTTCGCCTGCGGGCGGGTCTCGACGGCGCCGGCGTCGACCATGCCCTGGTACATGTCCTGCGCCTGACCCGCCCGCGCCATCGCGACGTCGCGCGACATCGCGGCCAGCACTCGCGGCTCCAGCTGGGCGGCATCGCCGACGACGAGGCGCCATCCCGGGTCGGCGACCGCCGCCCCGCGCACCTGCTTCGGCAGCTGCAGCGCACCTCCGCCGTCCGCCGCCCAGCGGCCGGTCACGACGCCGCCCGGCACGTAGACCGGCCGGAACCGGCCGTCGCGCACCCACTCGGCGAGCCAGCTCCAGCCGTTCGCCGAGAGCAGGCGGGCCAGCTTCTTGTACTCGAGCAGCGGCGGGATCGCCGGATGGTCGAGGCGCTTGAGCTCCCACGAGCGGGTGCTGGTCGCACGCAGTCCCGCCCGCTGCAGACCCTTGACGAGCTCCACCGGCGAGTCCGGATTGAGCTCGGGCGCGTCGAGGGCCGCGCGGACCTCGGCCAGCAGCGCCTCCATGCGCGCTGGGCGACCCGACGGGCCGGGGTCGCCGAGCAGCTCGCGCAGGATCGCATCGTGCAGGTCGGCCCGCCACGGCAGGCCCGCGAAGCTCATCTCGGCGGCGACGAGCGAGCCGACGCTCTCGGCGGCCACCAGCAGCCCGAGACGGCCCGGCTCGCTCGACGCGGCGACGGCGGTGCGCTGGCGCCGCAGCTCGGCGACCGGGTCGTCGTCGGGGCGCGGCTCCTCGAGCGCGAACAGCGCGTCGGCCGCTGCCGCACCCGCGGGGCCATCGGCGGGGGCGTTCCAGGCATCGTCCGGCCAGGTCGACGCCGCCGTCCAGACCGCGTTGCGCAGGATCCGCCGGCACAGCCGCAGGTCGACGCAGCGCTCGATGCGCACTCCGCCGGCCAGCAGGTCCGGATACCAGCGAGCGGTGTCGCTCCACACCCAGCGGGGGCGGCCGACCTCGCGCTCGGCGACCCACGCCGCGAGCGCGGGTTCCGGCACCGTCGTCCGCGCCGTCTCGACTGCGTCGCCGTCGAGCTCGACCGCGGTGACCGTGCCGCGCCGGTCGGAGCTCAGCGCGACGAACACGCTCCAGTCTCCCGCCTGCCGCCGACGCGCGGCACCCGATGGGTGCTCCTGTCACAGAACGCGATGCTGCATTGTCGAAGCAGGAGGAGGACCCTGTGACCACGACCGACACGACACCCCACGAACAGTTCCTCGCCGTGCGACCGCGGCTGTTCGGCATCGCGTACCGCATCCTGGGCAGCGCGACGGAGGCCGAGGACGTGCTGCAGGACGTCTGGATCCGCTGGCAGGCCGTCGACGCGTCGATCGTGGAGACCCCCGCCGCCTACCTCGCGACGGCCACCACGCGCGCCGCGATCAACGCGGCGACGAGTGCGCGGGCGCGGCGCGAGACGTACATCGGTCCGTGGCTGCCCGAGCCCGTCGACACGAGCGCCGACCCCGCCCTCGGCGCCGAGCGCGCCGAGGCGATCGAGCTGGCGGTGCTGCTGCTGCTGGAGCGCCTGTCGCCGCTCGAACGCGCCGCCTACGTGCTGCGCGAGGCCTTCGACTACCCGTACCCCGTGATCGCCGAGATCCTGCAGCTGAACCAGCCGGCCGTGCGGCAGCTGGTCTCGCGCGGGCGACGGCATCTCGCGGCGGAACGGCGCGTGCCGGTGTCTCCCGAGGAGCAGCGCCGTCTGCTCGAGGCCTTCCTGCGCGCCGCCCAGGGCGGCGACCTCGAGGCGCTCGAGCAGCTGTTCACCGAGGATGTCGTGAGCACCTCCGACGGCGGCGGCCGGAACCGGCTGGCCGCCCGCATCCTCGTCGTCGGCCGCACCCGGGTCGCGAAGTTCGTCGGCGCGTTCTCCTCGCACTTCTGGAACGGCGTCAGCCTGCGCTGGACCCGCGCCAACGGCCGACCCGCGGTCGTGCTCGCCTGGAACGGCGTCGAATCCACCGTGCTCACCGTCGAGGCGACCGAGGACGGCATCACGCACCTCATGTGGCTGATGAACCCCGAGAAGCTCGGAGCGGTCGTCACGCGATGACCGTGGCCTCCCATGAGGCCGTCATCCGCCGCGTCGGGGCGGCCGTCGCGCAGGACGACCCGGCGGCTCTCGGAGCCGCCCTCACCGCGGACGTCGTCGCCCTCGTGGACAGCGGCGGCGACGTCCTCGCGCCGATCCTCCCCGTCGAGGGGCGGGATGCCGTGGCCCGCGAGCTGCTGGCGGCCCTCTCGCCCCGCACCGGTGCGACGCTCACCGAGCAGCGCGTGAACGGCGCACTGGCGCTCATCGCGCGCCGCGGCGGCCGGGTCGAGGCGATCGTGAGCTTCGGCCTGCGCCGACGCCGGATCGACCGGGTCTGGATCGTCCGCAGCCCGCAGAAGCTCCGGCGGTGGAACGCGATTCCCTGATCTCGTCACAAAACACCTCGCTGCGGCGTCCAAGCAGGTGAGGGCGCGAGAGGCGCGCCGCTCGTCACGAAGGGCAGGATCATGAAGATCGTCGTCATCGGCGGAACAGGGCTCGTGGGAGCGCAGGTCGTCGACCTGTTGCGAGGGCGCGGGCACGAGGCGGTCGCGGCATCCCCGCGCTCCGGCGTGAACGCCTACACGGGTGAGGGGCTGCGGCGGGCCCTCGCTGGCGCCGACGTCGTGGTCGACGTGACGAACTCGCCCTCGTTCGCCGACGACGACGTGCTGGACTTCTTCACCACGTCGACGGGGCACCTCCTCTCCGCCGAGAAGCAGAGCGGCGTGGGTCATCACGTGGCGCTGTCGATCGTCGGCGCGCAGCGCCTTCCGGACAGCGGGTACCTGCGTGCCAAGGTCGCCCAGGAGGACCTCATCAGCGGCTCGGGAGTACCGTTCTCGATCGTCAAGGCGACGCAGTTCTTCGAGTTCGTGGCGGCCATCGCCGACTCCGCGACGGTGGATGGCGTGGTGCGGCTCCCGCGTCAGCTGATCCAGCCAATGGCCTCCCGAGATGTGGCAGCCGTGGTCGCCCGCGCCGCCGCCGGTGCGCCGCTCGACGGCGTCATCGAGATCGGCGGTCCGGAGGCGCTGCCGATGGACGAGTTCATCCGCACGGGCCTCGCGGCCCTCGGTGACCCTCGAGAGGTCGTCGGCGACCCGGACGCCACGTATTTCGGCACGCGGCTCGCGCAGCGCTCCTCGTTCCCGACGACGGCGCCGAGCTGGCGACCGACACCTACGCGGCGTGGACGGCATCCCGATGAGGATCGCGGTCATGGGCGGGACGGGCCTCATCGGCACGCGGACCGTCGCCCGCCTTCGAGCCGACGGGCACGACGTCATCGACGCGTCCCGCGCGACCGGTGTCAACACGTACACCGCCGAGGGGCTGCCCGAGGCGGTCGACGGAGCCGACGTGCTCGTCGACGTCACGAATCCGGGCTACTTCGACGAGAAGGGGGCGACCGAGTTCTTCGAGGTCTCGACCCTGAACCTGCTGACCCACGGCCGTGCCGCGGGCGTCGGCCACCACATCGCCCTGTCGGTGGTCGGCACCGACCGCCTGGCCCGCTCGGAGGGCGGCTACTTCGCGGCCAAGGTGGTGCAGGAGCAGCTGATCCGCGAATCCGGGCGGCCCTACTCGATCGTGCACTCCACCCAGTTCTTCGAGTTCCTGAAGAGCATCGCGGATGCCGCGGCGGTCGGTGGCCGCGTGCGCCTCGCGCGGGCGCGCATCCAGCCGATCGCGGCGGACGACGTGGCGCAGGCGCTGGCGGTGGTCGTGGCTGGGGCCCCGAGTCAGGGCGTGCTCGAGATCGCCGGGCCCGAGCGGTTCCGGCTCGACGAGGTGATCCGCGAGCGGCTGCGGTACGCGGCCGACCCGCGCGAGGTGCTCGCGGACCCTCTGGCGCGCTACTTCGGAGCGCGGCTCGACGAGGATGAGCTGCTGCCCTCCAACGGGGCCCGGATCGCCGCAACCCGTTTGCGCGACTGGCTCGACGCGGGCGATCTCACCGGGATGCCGGCATGAGCGCCGCGGTTCACTCGTGCAGGAGCGCGCCGTCCTTGGTCAGCACCTGCTTCTCGCCCGCCTCGATCGGCACCGAGAAGCGGTTCTGCTTGGGCGGCATGGGGCAGTTGAAGGCGTAGCTGAAGGCGCACGGCGGCAGCACGGCGCGGTTGAAGTCGAGCGTGATCGTTCCGTCGGCGTTCGGGGCGACGAACAGGAAGCGGCCGACGCTGTAGGTCTCCGCGCCGCTGGTCGCATCGGCGAAGACGAGTTGCAGTGCCCGGCCGGCCTTGAACGCCGCGAGGTCGTAATCGACCCCGTCGCGGGTGAAACGGATCGAGCCGGGCACGACCTCCTCGCGGGTCTTGCCGTCGCTCGTGTGCTCGAAGCCCACCGTGGTGCCGTCGGGGTTCTCGCTCCAGGCGGCGGTGACCACCCACTCCGGGTTGTAGGGGTACGCGTCGATGGAGCCGAACTCCCGGATCCCGTCGGAGGCCGCGTCCCACACGCGCAGCGCGTACTGGCCGCCCTCGATCCGGATCACGAACCCGCGGAGCGTGTCGCTGAAGACGACCTCCGACGGGTTCGGGTCGTCCTTGCCGCGCACGACGGCCTCGCCCTCGACGAGCTCGCCGTCGACCCGGATGCCGTCGCCGGCCGCCGCGATCACCTTGAGGCCCGACTGCCCCTCCGGCAGCGGCGCCCAGCGCCCCGGCACCCCCAGATCGGCTGCTCGGAGTCGATGACCTGGGTGTTGACGAGCGCGAGGCTGCCGAGCGGCTGCACGACCGCCTGCTCCCGGCGGGAGTGGAAGTACGCGAACGCGTCCTCGGGGGACTGCGGGTCGGTGTGCGCGGCGGCGTCGGTCATGTGATCCATCCTGTCGGCTCGAGGGTGTCAACCCCGGCCGACACGAACGGATTCCCGCGCTACGCCTTCGACCGGCCGCCGCGCCGGATCAGGCCGATGATCCCGGTGATCACGAACAGCACGATGCCGAGGATCGCCAGCCAGATGATGCCCTTGATGACGAACCCGAGCACGGCCAGGACCGCCCAGATGACCAGCAGGATCAGGATGAGTGCGAGCATGCTGCGACGCTAGGGCGCGCCCCGTCACCCGGGGCCGACGCTCAGTCGTCGTCCAGGCGCGCCGGTGCGACCCGCGGCGCCGTTCACGAGAGGATGAACGCGATGCGCATCGCGGTCCTCGGCACCTCACTGCTGGCCGCGGGCGCGGCGCTCGTCGCGACGGGCGTGCTGCCGCTGGCCGCCGCGGCCGATGTGGGCGACCGGGTCTGGCCGATCCTGCTGTTCGTCGTCGCCATCACCGTGGTGGCCGAGCTCGCCGCCGAGGCGGGCCTCTTCGCCTCCCTCGCCGCCCGCCTCGCGCTGGCCTCCGGCGGCCGCACCGTCGTGCTCTGGCTGCTCGTGGTGGTCATGGCCGTCGTGAGCACCGCGTTCCTCTCGCTCGACACGACGGCGGTGCTGCTGACCCCGGTGGTCGTGCTGCTGGCCCGGCACGCCGGCCTGTCTCCCCTGCCGTTCGCCCTCACCACCGTCTGGCTGGCCAACACCGGATCGCTCGTGCTGCCCGTCTCCAACCTCACCAACCTGCTCGCACGGCGCGTTCTCGGACCGGACCCGCTGCGGTTCGTCACCCTGCTCGCGCCGGCCGCCGTCGTGGCCGTCCTCGTGCCGTGCGTCATCATCGCGATCGTCTTCCGGGCCCCCTGCGGGGCAGGTTCGCACCGTCCCAGCCGGCGGATCCGCGCGACCGCGTGCTATTCCTCGTGAGCGGCGTGGTCGTCATCGTCCTGCTTCCGCTTCTCGTCAGCGGCATCCCGCCGTGGATGCCGGCGTGCGGCGCCGCGGTCGTCCTGGTCGCCGTGACCGCTCTCCGGAATCGCCGCGCGCTGCGTCTCGCGCTCGTGCCGTGGCAGCTCGTCCTGTTCGCGAGCGGGCTGTTCCTCGTCGTCGAGGCGGTTCACGCGCTGGGCTCGGGGCCGGTGCTCGCCGCCATCGCCGGAACGGGCGACGGCCCGCTCGACCTGCTGCGCGTCGCGGGCACCGGGCTCGTCGGCGCGAACGCCGTCGACAACCTCCCCGCGTACCTCGCCCTCGAACCCGCCGCCGGCTCGCCCGCCCGGATCGCCGCCCTGCTGGTCGGCGTCAACGCCGGCCCGCTCATCACACCGTGGGCGTCGCTCGCGACGCTGCTGTGGCACGGGCGGCTGCGGGCGCTCGACGTCGACCTGCCATGGGGTCGCTACCTGCTGCTCGGGCTCGTCGCGGCCCCGGTCACGGTCGCGCTCGCGACGCTCGCCCTCGCCCTCACCGCCGGCTGAGCGCCGCTATGGCGCGACGCGCCCATTCGCCTCGAACGCCGCGTGCGTGAGCGGCATGAGCCGCGCCCAGTGCTCCTCCATCGCCTCGGCGACCATCTCGATCTCGCGCTGCGGGAAGGAGGGGAAGTGCGAGTCGGGCCGCTTCGTGCGCAGCGAGAGGAAGTTCATGAGCGAGCGGGCGTTCATGGTCACGTACATCGACGAGTACAGCGACAGCGGGAGGACGATCCGGGCGACCTCGCGCGCGATGCCGGCTTCGAGCATCCGCTGATACGCGGCGTAGGCCTCGGTCGCGAGCACGGTCGCCTCGCGCACCGCGAGGTCGGTCTGCTCCGCCGTGCCGGGGACGAACTCGTATGCGCCCGGCTTGCCCTGCTGCACGAGGTTGCGCTGCGGGCCGGGCACGTAGAACACCGGCCGCAGCTCGCGGTAGCGGCCGGATTCCTCGTTGTACGACGCGACCCGGTGCCGCATGAACTCCCGGAACACGAAGATGGGCGCCTGCACGTAGAACGTCATCGAGTTGTGCTCGAACGGCGACCCGTGCCGGTCGCGCATGAGGTAGTTGATGAGCCCCTTGTCGCGATCTGTCGCGCCCGTTCCCGCGGCCGCGGCATCCAGGGTCTTCTCGCCCTGGGTCGAGACGCGGGCGGCGAACAGCACGTCGGAGTCGTCGGCGCTTGCGCGCACGAGCTCCACGGTCATGTCGGAGCGGAACTGCGGATCGGGAGCGGTCTCAGGCACGACCTTCACGCTACTGCGGGCCTGCCGCGCCGCCGGGCAGCGACATAGGCTGAGCGCATGGCCCTCACGAGCGAAGCGACCACCCTCTGGTTCGGCGACCTGATGTCCGGCAGCGGCACGACCTCCCTCGACTCGAGCGACGCTGCCGAGTTCGCCGTGGACTGGAAGGCGCGCTCGGAGGGCGAGGTCGGGCACACCAATCCCGAGGAGCTGCTCGGCGCGGCGCATTCGGCGTGCTACTCGATGGCGCTCGCCAACGCGCTCGGACAGGCGGGCCACGCACCCGAGAGCCTGCAGGTCACCGCCGCGGTGACGTTCCAGCTGCCCGACGGGATCACGGGCAGCCACCTGCTCGTGAGCGCGAAGGTGCCGGGGCTGTCGGCCGAGGAGTTCCAGAAGTTCGCGGAGGACGCGAAGGAGAACTGCCCGGTGTCGAAGGCGCTGACCGGCATCCCGATCACCCTCGAAGCGAGCCTGGCCTAGCCCGTGCGCGTGCTCGTCGCCGGCGCCTCCGGGCTGATCGGCACGGAGCTCGTGCGCACGCTGCGCGCGGAGGGCCACGAGGTCCGGCGGCTGGTGCGCCGTCGGCCGTCCGCGCCCGATGAGGTGAACTGGGCTCCTCGGCGCGCACGATCGACGTGCAGGCTCTCGGCGACGTCGACGCCGTCGTGAACCTCTCCGGCGCGTCGATCGCCCGGATGCCGTGGACCCGCGGCTATCGCCGACAGCTGCTCGACTCGCGCGTCGCCGCGACCCGCACCCTCGCCGACGCCATGAACCAGGTGCGCCGGCCGCCGGCGGTGTTCGTGAGCGGGTCGGCCGTGGGGATCTACGGCGACCGGCCGGGCGAGCGGCTCACCGAGGAGTCGGCGCGCGGCCGCGGCTTCTTCCCCGACCTCGTCGAGGAGTGGGAGAAGACCTCGCACCTCGCGCCGGCCGCGACCCGGGTCGTGCAGATCCGCTCGGGCGTCGTGATCGCACGCGGCGGCGGGATGGCACCCGTGCGCACCCTCACCGGTGTCGGTCTCGGTGCCCGATTCGGCACCGGGGGTCAGCACTGGCCGTGGATCAGCCTGCACGACGAGGTCGCGGCGATCCGGCACCTGCTCACCCGCTCCGCGCTCGCGGGGCCGGTGGCCCTGGTCGGCCCGACACCGGCGACGAGCGACCGGGTCACCCACGGATTCGCACGCCGGATGCGCCGGCCGTACGCCCTGCGCGCCCCCGAGGGCGTCATCCGGCGCGTGCTCGGCGAGGCCGGTCAGCGTCTGCTGCTGGACAGCATGAAGGTCGTGCCGGTGCGGCTGCAGGCCGACGGATTCACGTGGACGCACCCTCGCGTCGAGGATGCGATCGACGCGGTCTTCGCGGCCTGAGCCGCCCCGCGCCGGCTACTCGACCCGCTCCCGCGACAGTCGGATGGCGGTGCGCGTCGCCCAGCGCGCCCGGCGGCGGTCGCCCGCGGCGTCGTAGGCCAGCGCCAGTCGGTACCACGGGCGCCAGTTCTCGGGATCGGCATCCACCGCCGCCTTGTAGACGGGGAACAGCGCGTCCGCGGCCGAGCGCTCGACGCGCCCGCTCGCCGTGAGCGGCAGCTGCTCGGTGGGCAGGCCACCCTCGGCCTCGAGCCGCTTCGCGAGCCCCTCGGCGCGCACGGCGAACACGATCTCCGCCGCCACGAGGCCGAGGGCGAGCAGCGGCAGCACGATCATGCCGATGCCGAGCCCGATCGCGACCGGCTGCCCGACCCGGATGAGCACGATCCCGTAGCGCAGTGCGAACAGCAGGTACAGCAGCAGCAGCGCCGCCATGACGACGACCGCGATCCGGGTGCGCACGGGCCTCAGGCGCCCAGCTCGAGCAGGTTCTCGAGGCCCACGACCACCCCGCGCACGGCGGGTGTCGCACGGATCCCGAGCACGATCCCCGCCTCGTACGAGGAGTCGCCGAGGGTCTCGTGCGTGATCCGCAGCACCTCGCCCGTGCCGCCCATGACGACCGTCTGCTCGGCCAGGATGCCGTTCATCCGCAGCGAGTGGATCGGCACGCTCGCCACCTGCTGCCCGCGCGCGCGCTGATCGGCGTGCGGTGCGGCGACCGGCCCCGCCTCGGCACGCGCCTGACCGATGAGCTCGGCGGTGCGCACCGAGGTGCCCGACGGCGAGTCGATCTTGCCGGTATGGTGCGCCTCGATGATCTCGATCGAGTCGAAGTAGGGAGCCGCGAGCGCCGCGAAACGCGTCGCGAGCACGGAACCCAGGGCGAAGTTCGGCACGATGACCACGCCGAGCTCCGGCATCCTGTCGACGCGCGTGCGCACGGTCTGGATGCGATCCGCGCTCCAGCCCGAGGTGCCGACCAGCGCCGGGATGCCGTGATCGAGGGCCGCGCTCACCACGTCGGGCGAGACGGCGGGCACCGTGAAGTCGAGCACCAGGTCGGCACCGGCGATGCCGTCGAGCGGGTCGGCCGAGCCGAGAGCGGTGTGCAGCTCGAGGTCCGGGGTCGCCTCGATCAGGCGCACGGCGAGCGAACCCATCCTGCCGGTCGCACCGACCACCGCGACCGAGACAGCCATGCGTCCAGCGTACCGGGGGCGCGCCGCTGGGTAGCCTGGGCCGGTGCCCGTCTTCCGCCCCGCCGCCGTCGACGATCCCGAGGTCGTGGAGCTCCTCGACGAGTACTTCGCCCTGCGCGCGGACACGTTCGAGGGCGGCGAGTACCGGGTCGCCCGGCCCGATCCGGCGCGGTTCCGGCCGCCCGCCGGCGTCTTCCTGCTCGTCGAGGACGACCTCGGTCCGGTGGGCTGCGGCGGCATCCGGATGCTCGAACCCGACCGCGCGGAGGTCAAGCACCTCTACCTGCGCGACCGGGCGCGCGGCCGGGGCTGGGGCCGCGAGCTCCTCGCCGAGCTCGAGGCGCGTGCGGTCGGACTCGGCGCCCGCGTCGTCGTGCTCGACACGAACGCGACCCTCGAGGCGGCGCAGGGGCTCTATCGCTCGAGCGAGTACCTCGAGGTGCCGGCCTACAACGCGAACCCGAACGCGACGCACTGGTTCTCGAAGGACCTCGACGTCACCGTCTGACCCCGGTGACGGGCGTCCGCGACGCCGGCGGCGTCAGTACGGCTGGTCGGCGGGGAGGCCGGTGCGCAGTTCCGGCGGCAGGTGGCCCAGGTCGTTGTGGGTCACCAGCGCGGGCGACTTCAGGGTGCGCACGCGGATGATCGTGAGCCCGCAGTTGGCCTGATTCACCCCGAGCCAGCGCCACGGATCGGCGCCGAAGGCCTCGCGCACGAACGCCCCGATGACGAAGTTGTGGGTGATGAGCAGGTCGTGCCGGTCCTCGCGGGAGGGCGTCATCCACTCGGAGAACGCGTCGGCCATCTGGGCCTCGCCGGCCTCGATCTCCTCCTCGGTGACGCCGCCGAAGAACGACGCGAACGCGTGCGGCATCCCGTCCCCCGGGCCGCTCGGGATGCAGTCCATCAGCAGCGCCGAGGGCTCCGGCTCGATGGCGGGCATCCGCTCCGTCATGATGCGTGCCGTCTCCTGCGCGCGCTGCAGCGGCGAGGTCCACGCACCCGAGAACGGCACTCCCCGAGCCGCTCCGCGATGGCGCGCGCCTGGCGCACGCCGCGCGGGCTCAGCGGGCCGTCGGGCAGACCGTGCTCGGCATCCTGCTGCTCGCCGTGGCGCACGAGGTAGAGGTAACGCGACATGAGGGGTGTTCCGGCTTCCGGGTCAGGCGGCCGCGGGCTCTCCGTCGAGCCCGCGGAAGGTGTCGTCGTCGACGTCTCCGACCGCGGCGATCGAGAGCGGGCCCGCGGCGAGGCCGGCCGCGAGCTCCCGCACGTCGGCGGGGGTGACGAGCGCGAGCCGGCGCAGGCTCTCGTCGAGGTCGATGTACTCGCCGAGCGTGAGCTCGCTGCGCCCGAGCCGGCTCATGCGGGTGTCGGAGTCCTCGAGCGCGAGCGCGGACGCGCCGCCCAGCTGCCCGCGCGCGCGATCCAGCTCCTGATCGGTGATGCCGTCGGTGCCGACCCGACGCAGCTCGGCGAGCATGAGGTCGGCGACCTCCCCGCCCGGCGGGGCGAGCATCCGGCGTAGAGCCCGACGAGGCCGGCGTCGCTGTAGCTGGAGGCGAACGAGTACACGGAGTAGGCCAGCCCGCGCTTCTCGCGGATCTCCTGGAACAGCCGCGACGACATCCCGCCGCCCAGCACCGAGTTGAGCGCGACGAGCGTCGAGCGGCGGTCGTCATGCGCATCCAGCCCGGGGACCCCCAGCATGAGGTTGGTCTGCTCGATCGGCCGCGGCACGAGCGCGCGTGCTCCGGTGTAGCCGACGACGGGGGTGCGGGATGCCGGCGCGACACCGGCGCCGCTTCCGCCGTGAGATCCCACCCGGCCGCCGTGAGCGCCGCCTCGACCCCGGAGACGAGCTCGTCGTGGTCGACGGATCCGGCGACGGTGACCACGAGGTCCTGCGGTCGGTAGTTGGCCCGGTAGTGCGCCCAGACGGCCTCGCGCCCGACGGCCTTGATCGAGGCGGCGCTGCCCCCGATGGGCCGCCCGAGCGGGTGGTCGCCGAAGACGGCCTCGAACAGCCGCTCCCCCACGACATCCGACGGATCGTCGTCGGCCGCCGCGAGCTCCTCGAGGATGACCCCGCGTTCGCTCTCGAACTCCTCGGGGTCGAGAACCGACGAGGTGACCATGTCGGCCAGCACGGTCACGGCCATCGGCAGGTCGACGTCGCGCACCTTGGCGTAGTAACAGGTGTGCTCCTTCGCGGTCAGGGCGTTGTGCTCTCCGCCCACCTCGTCGAAGCTCACGGCGATGTCGAGGGCCGTGCGGGTCGGGGTGCCCTTGAACAGCAGATGCTCGAGGAAGTGGGTGGAGCCGTAGGTCGCCGGCTGCTCGTCGCGCGAGCCGACCGCGACCCAGAAGCCGACCGTCGCGCTCTGCGCGCCCGGCACGCTCTCGCTGAGGATCCGCACGCCGCTCGGGAGGATGGTGCGCCGCACCAGCGCCCCGCCGGATGACGTGATGGTGAGGTCCGCGACATCGAGAGGGAGCTGCACCGCGCCGTTCATCGCCCCGAGCCTACGTCACCCGCCCGAACGGCGACGCCGGGGTCCCCCGATTCGGGGTGGGGACAAACAGACAAGTCTGTCTGTCCCCATGCTATATTCTCCGCAGCGGGCACAACGAGCGGTTCCCCAAACCGCACGGCTCACTCGGTGGACCCCCTGAACCACCTGAGCCCACGTGGTGAGATCTTCTCGTCCCCCGTCATACCGTGGCCGTCGTCCCCCGCGGCGGCCACGGCCGACACTGCCGCCCGCACCCCCATCACACGAGGAGAGAACCGGATGACCATCGCGACGATCGAGATCCCGGTCCCGGCCGCCCTGCCTCCGCTCGCTCCCGCCAAGCAGCGCATCCTCGACACCGCCGATCGCCTGTTCTACGACGAGGGGATCCGGACGGTCGGGGTGGATCGGCTCATCGCCGACGCCCACGTCACGAAGGCGACCTTCTACAAGCACTTCGGCTCCAAGGAGCGCCTCGTCGTCGCCTACATCGAGCATCGCCACCGGGACATCGCCGAGCGCATCGCCGACTTCGCGCGCGACGCGGGTCCCACCGAGACGCTGCGCGCCCTCCGCGACGCGATCGTCGCGACCATTCATGAGCCGGGGTTCCGGGGCGACCCGTTCGCCAACGCCGCGGCGGAGTTCTCGGATCACCTGCATCCCGTGCGGCGCGCCATCGAGGAGCACCGCGACTGGTACCTCCAGGTGCTCGAGGACCTGCTGCGCCGCATGGGCGTCCCGCTCGCCGGCGACGTCGCCGACGACCTCATGCTCGCCCGCGACGGCGCGATGAGCGGCAGCTACGTCGGCGACCCGGTCGCCGTGACCGCGTCGCTGCGGCGCCAGTTCGCGCGCGTGCTGCCGGACGATCACTGATAGCACGCTGGGCGCCTTCCGTGCGGAGCCGCTCCCCCGCTACGGTGAGGTCGCCGCGGCGACGGGTCGCGGACTCCAGGAAGGACGCGTCTTGACCATCACGATTCCGGCCATCAACCTGCTGTTCCTCATCGCCCTCATCGGGGGTGTCGTCGCCATCATCGACGCCATCGTCCGCATCCGGGCCCGCTCCGCCGTGCTCGGCATCATCCAGCTCGTCGCGGCCGCCCTGTTCACGCTCTCGCTGTTCGTGGCGGGCGTGCCGTTCGGCCAGCCGATCCTCGCGGTCGTCACCATCGTGCTGCTGGTGCTGGGTCTCGCCTTCCGCGGATCGGCTCGCCGCGGCGGCGTCGCGCTCACGGTGATCGCGATCATCCTACTGCTCGCCTACCTGCTGCTGAGCGGCGGGATCCACATCGCCGGCATCAACTAGGCGAACGGCTCCGACGCCCGATCCAGCTCGGTGAGCTGGCGTCGACTCAACCGGACGGAGGCCGCCGCCGTGAGATCGATGACCTGATCCACGGCGGTGGCCGACACCACCGGGGCCACGACATCCGGCTTGCTGAGCAACCACGCGAGCGCGACGGTGGCGGGAGCGGCGTCGATCTCGGCGGCGACCTGGTCGACCGCGGCCAGCACCTGCATGCCCGTCCTGCCGAGCAGCCGCCCCAGGGCTCCGCGACGATCGCCCGGGGTCAGGTCGGCGCGGCTGCGGTACCGACCGGTGAGGAACTTGCCCGCGAGAGGGAGCCGCGGCACGAACCCGAGGCCCTGGGCCCGCACGATGCGCGCGAGGTCCTGCTCGTACTCCCGGCGCGACACGAGGCTGTAGGGCGCCTGGACGGCCGCCATCGGGGTGAAGCCGAGCTGGGCGCTGGCGATCCGGGCCTCGATCAGGCGCGTGCCCGGATGCTGCGCCGCCGCGAACTCCCGCACCGCCCCGCCGAGGATCAGCTCGTCGACCGCCAGCAGCGTCTCCTCGAACTCCACGTCCGGGTCGTCGACGTGCAGATAGAGCAGGTCGATGCGATCGGTGCGCAGCCGTCGCAGCGAGTCGTGCACGGCGGCGGTGATCGCACGTGCGCCGACCCCGGGATGCTCCGAGCTGCGCCCCACCTTCGTGGCGACCACGAGGCTGTCGCGATTGCGGCGCGCGTGCATCCAGTCGCCGAGGATCGACTCGCTGCGCCCGTCGGCGTAGGAGTCGGCGGTGTCGAGGAAGTCGCCGCCGGTGGCGCGGAAGGCGTCGAGCATGCGCCCGGCCTCGGCGGCATCCACGGTCCACCCGAATGCGTTCGTGCCCAGGGCGACGGGGAAGACCCGCAGGGCGCTGAGACCGACCGGTCGGGGCGGCACCGGCGTCGGATCGACGACCGTGGCGGTCTGCGCCGTGGTCGGAGCCGGCAGCGGCCCGGCGACGGTGGCGCGGTGCGCACTGTCGCTCATGATGCCTCCTGGATCGGAGGCTACGCGGAGCCCGGTCCGGTCACCGGCCGGCACGGGCAATAGTTATCGGGCTGATATCCGGCGCCGTCGACCTCGGCAATCCGAGAAGATGCCCAGAAGGCGCCGGGACCGTTCCGCGGGGTCTGGCGGCGGCGCGATCCATCGGCGTAGGTTCGCCCTAGCGACGCCGTCCACAGCGCACGGCGGAGCGACACCCGCCGTCCCTTCCGCAGAACCCGGACGGCCCGAGAAGGGGAACGGCCCCGCGAACGTGTCGCGGGGCCGCCCCTTCGTCCACCTCCCCGAGCTGCCGGGGGATGGATCCCCTAGCTCTCGGCCGGCTCGAGCGATCCCTCGCTCGGCGCCGCGGAACCCTCGGCGGCAGCCGCCTCGGACTCCTCGGTCACGGGCGAGAGGGAGAGCTTGCCGCGGTCGTCGATCTTGGTGATCTCCACCTGGATCTTCTGGCCGACGCTCAGCACGTCCTCGACGTTCTCGACCCGCTTGCCGCCGGCCAGCTTGCGCACCTCGGAGATGTGCAGCAGGCCGTCCTTGCCCGGGGTCAGCGAGACGAACGCGCCGAACGTCGCGATCTTGACGACCGTGCCGAGGTAGCGCTCGCCCACCTCGGGCTGCAGCGGGTTGCCGATTGCGAGCACCTGGGCGCGCGCGGCCTCGGCTGAGGGGCCGTCGACGGCACCGATGTAGACGGTGCCGTCCTCCTCGATCGAGATGTCGGCTCCGGTCTCGTCCTGGATCGCGTTGATCGTCTTGCCCTTGGGGCCGATCAGCTCGCCGATCTTGTCGACCGGGATGTTGACGCTGATGACGCGCGGTGCTGTCGGGGCCATCTCGTCCGGTCCGTCGATCGCCTGGTTGATGACCGCGAGGATCGCGGTGCGCGCCTCCTTGGCCTGCTTCAGCGCGCTCGCCAGGACCGAGGCGGGGATGCCGTCGAGCTTGGTGTCGAGCTGGAGCGCGGTGACGAACTCCGACGTGCCGGCGACCTTGAAGTCCATGTCGCCCAGCGCGTCCTCGGCGCCCAGGATGTCGGTCAGCGCCGCGTACTGCGTCTGGCCGTCGACCTCGTCGGAGACGAGGCCCATCGCGATGCCCGCGACCGGGGCGCGCAGCGGCACGCCCGCGTTGAGCAGCGAGAGCGTCGAGGCGCACACCGAGCCCATCGAGGTGGAGCCGTTGGAGCTGAGCGCCTCGGACACCTGCCGGATGGCGTAGGGGAACTCCTCGCGGCTCGGCAGCACCGGCACGAGGGCGCGCTCGGCGAGGAAGCCGTGCCCGATCTCGCGACGCTTCGGCGAACCGACCCGGCCGGTCTCACCGGTCGAATACGGCGGGAAGTTGTAGTGGTGCAGGTAGCGCTTCTTGGTGATCGGGCTCAGCGAGTCGATCTGCTGCTCCAGCTTGAGCATGTTGAGCGTGGTGACACCCAGGATCTGGGTCTCGCCGCGCTGGAAGATCGCCGAGCCGTGGACGCGCGGGATGACCTGCACCTCGGCGTCGAGCGCCCGGATGTCGGTCAGACCGCGGCCGTCGATGCGCACGCCGTCCTTCAGGATGCGGCCCCGCACGATCTTCTTGGTCACGCCCTTGTAGGCGGCGCTCACCATGCCGAGGGTCTCCTCGCCGAGGCGGCCCTTGGCGATGAGGTCGGCGACGTGCTCCTTGACCTGCCCCTTGAGGACGTCGTCCTGGTGCTGGCGGTCGACCTTGTCGGCGATCTGGTAGATCTCCGCGAGCTGGTCGTGGGCGTAGGCGTTCACGGCCTCGAAGAGCGCCGGGGTGTAGTCGACGAAGAGCGGGTACTCCGCGATCTCCTTGGCCGACTGCGATGCGAGCAGCTCCTGCGCCTCCACCAGCTGGCGGATGAACGGCTTGGCCGCCTCGAGCCCTTCGGCCACGCGCTCCTCGTCGGGCTTGATCGCGCCGCCCTGGATGAGGTTCCAGCTGTGCTCGGTCGCCTCGGCCTCGACCATCATGATCGCGACGTCGGACGAGCCGTCGTCGTTGCGAACGACGCGGCCGGCCACCGTGAGGTCGAACACGGCCTCCTGCAACTGGCTGAACTTCGGGAAGACGACCCACTGGCCCCCGTCCTGAGTGGGGATGAGCGCCAGGCGTACGCCCGCGATCGGGCCGCTGAACGGCAGGCCCGAGATCTGGGTGGACGCGGACGCCGCATTGATCGCGAGCGCGTCGTAGAACTCGTCGGGCGCGACGCTCAGGACGGTGATGACGACCTGGACCTCGTTGCGGATGCCGTCGGCGAACGACGGGCGCAGCGGCCGGTCGATGAGGCGGCAGACGAGGATCGCCTCCGTCGAGGGGCGGCCCTCGCGACGGAAGAACGAGCCGGGGATCTTGCCGGCCGCGTACGACCGCTCCTCGACATCCACGGTCAGCGGGAAGAAGTCGAAACCCTCCCGCGCGTTCTTGCTGACGCTCGTGGCGCTGAGGAGCATCGTCTCCTCGTCGAGGTACGCGGCGACCGCGCCCTGCGCCTGCTGCGCGAGCCGTCCGGTCTCGAACCGGACGGTGCGCTTGCCGAACCTGCCGTTGTCCAGCACGGTTTCGGCGAACTTGATCTCGGGACCCTCCATGAAGGGAACACTCCAATTGCTCGGTGGAGCAGGAGCGGGCAGGAAGGGCCGTCCCCGCGCTCGTGCGCGGAGCACCGGGCTGTTCTGGCCAACAGTAGAAATGATCCGGGTCTTCAGACGATCCGGCGCATCACCACCGGTGACCAGCTTCATGCCGGCCTGCTCCGGGTGTGCGACCGTCGAGCGACGGTCGATTCATGGTATCCGATGAACGGCGCCGACATCGAGCCGGCACGGCCGGCATCCGGCACCTAGCCTGGATGGCATGGCTACTGTGGAGCTGACCGAGGACACCTTCGAGACGACCGTGCTGGGCGACGGCATCGTGCTCGTCGACTTCTGGGCGGACTGGTGCGGCCCGTGCAAGGCGTTCGCGCCGATCTACGACGGCGCCTCCGAGGACAACGCGGACATCGTGTTCGGCAAGGTCGACACCGAGGCGCAGCAGGGCCTCGCCGGCGCGATGGGCATCCAGGCGATCCCGACGCTCATGGTGTTCCGCGACGGCATCGGCGTGTTCGCGCAGGCCGGCGCTCTGCCGGGGCCCGCGCTCGACGAGGTCATCAAGCAGACCCGTGCGCTGGACATGGACGACATCCGCGCCCAGGTCGCCGCGCAGCAGGCGTCGCCGCAGCAGCCCGCCGACCCCGCGTAGCCCGTCCGGACGTCTATCGCGCGGATCGGCCGCGTCGCTACAGTGCACGCATGACCGAGCCCGCCGCCACGGCCCCCGCCGTCCCGCCGACGCCGGCGTACGCCCCTCCCCTCCGGCGCCGCGACGCGCGCTGGGCGTCACCGGGTTCGTGCTGTCGCTGCTCGCGTTCCTGGGCGACTTCGTCGTCGCCATCGTGCTGCTGGCCACGTTCATCTCGGCGATCGGCAGCCTCGCCGGATTCGTGGAGGGCAAGGACACGGGCGGGTTCGGCGCCGCAGCCGCCGTGTTCGTCGCGGCGGTGCTCGCCGGCATCGCCGGAACGCTCCTCGCCGTCGTCGGGATCATCCTGGGGTGCATCGCCGCGGCGCGGAACCGCGGGCGGGTGCTCGGCGTCTTCGCTATCGTCCTGGGCGGCCTGGTCATCGTGACCCGGATCCTGCTCCTGGTCGGATCCGCGACGAGCGGCAGCGGCGGTTCGTGAGGCGCGGACCGGGACGCCGGCTCAGACGAGCTTGTCGCGCACCGCGCCCATGAGCAGCTGCACGCGGAGCCGGCCGCGCTTGCGCACGATCGCCACCGGGATCCGGGCGATCCCGAACGCGTCGTCGAGCCGGCGCAGGTTCTCGTCGACCACCGACTCCAGCCCGCGCGGCACCATGCCGACCGGACCGCTCACCCGGCGGCCGGTGAACAACCGCACGACGATGGGCGCGTCCACCTTCTCCTGCGCCTGCGTGCGCGGCGAGACGGCGGTCTCCATCTGATCGGCACCCTGCTCGAGCACCGCGATCAGCTCGTCCTGGCACGCGTCGCTGCCCGCGAGCGTCAGCCGGATGCGGCGGTTGCGCGCGAGCAGCCCGTACGTGTAGTCGTTCAGCTTGCCCTCACCGCGGTCGGTGCGATCCAGCGGCGCCTGCGGGTCGTACCCCGTGATGCTCATCAGAATCCCTCGGCGTTGCGCGGGGCGTAGTGCTCCTCCAGGCGGCGCAGCTCGTCTCCGGTCAGCTCGATGTCGACCGCGGCGATCGCATCGTCGAGCTGACCGGGCTTGGTCGCCCCGACGATCGGCGCCGTCACGGCCGACTGGTGCAGCACCCACGCATACGCGATCTGGGCCATCGGCACGCCGCGCTCGCCGGCGATCTCGCCCACCGTCTCCACGACGCGGCGGTCGCTCTCGATCTGCTGCTTGTAGTTGTTCGCGATGACCTTGTCGGTGCGGGAGCGCTCGGTGTCCTCGCCCCACGGCCGGGCCAGCCGGCCGCGCGCGATCGGGCTCCACGGGATGACGCCGACGCCCTGATCGCGGCAGTACGGGTGCATCTCCCGCTCCTCCTCGCGGTACAGCAGGCTGTACTGGTCCTGCATCGAGACGAAGCGGGTCCAGCCGTTCAGGTCGGCGACGTGCTGCGCCTGGGCGAACTGCCACGCCCACATCGACGAGGCGCCGATGTAGCGTGCCTTGCCGGCGCGGACGATGTCGTGGAGAGTCTCCATCGTCTCCTCGATGGGCACCTCCGGGTCCCAGCGATGGATCTGATAGAGGTCGACGTAGTCGGTGCCGAGCCGTCGGAGGCTGTCGTCGATCGCGGTGAGGATCGCCGCGCGGCTGAGCCCGCTCCCCTTCGGTCCGTCGAACATGTGCCCGTGCACCTTGGTCGCGATGACGTACTCGTCGCGCTTCGCGATCTCGCCCATGAGGATGCGGAGGAACTCCTCGCTCGACCCGAGCGAGTACACGTTGGCCGTGTCGAAGGTCGTGATGCCCGCCTCCCACGCCTGCCGGTAGAAGGGCCGGGACTCCTCGAGCCCGAGCGTCCACGCGTGGCCGCCGCGCGAGGCGTCGCCGTAGCTCATGCAGCCGAGGATGATGCGCGAGACCTGAAGTCCGCTGTCGCCGAGGCGGAGGTGATCCATGCCTCCGACTCTAGGGTGCCGGGCGGCTGCGTGATCTGCGCACCCGGCGCAGCAGCGCGGTCGCCGCGATCAGCACCCCGGCGATCCCCGCACCGAGGAGGGTGTCGACGACGCGCTCCCACGCCACCCCGACCGGATCGGCACCGCCCTGCTCGGCGAGGGTGAGCGCCAGTGGGGTGACGAACAGCAGCGCGAGCCCGTAGTTGCGGGTGACCAGCTCCTGCGCCACGAACTGCAGAACCGCGAGCACGCCCGCCAGGAGATAGCCGGCGGGCTGGGCGATCGCGAAGATCGCGAAGGCACCCGCGCCGAGGAGCGTGCCGAGCGCTCGGTGGATGCCGCGCACCGCCGACAGCCGCAGGTGCGGCTCCTTCTGCAGGATCGCCATCGCCGAGAGCACGACCCAGTACGCCCGGTGCTCGCCGAGCGGCAGCACGACGACGAGGGCCATGACGATCGCGATCAGGATGCGGGGCAGGATCGCCCGGTTCGGCTCGTCGAGCCGGAACGCCCGTCGGACCAGCTCGTCCGCCACGACGCGATCCCGCGCCCGGACGCCCGGCACGATCAGGGGCGCGACGACCGCGAGATACCCGGCGAGACAGCCGCAGGCGACGAGCCCGACGATCAGCGGAGGCGGCAACCCCGGGCCGCCGGCCGAGGCGGGCGCTGCGACCCGACCGGCGGTGCCCGCCACGAGCGCGAAGAAGATGCCGCCCGGCGGTCCGACGCTGCGCAGGGCGAGGACGATGCTCGACAGGATCGACGCGACGCCGACGAGCGCGAGCACGGCCAGCGGCTGCGCGGCGACGAGGGCGCCGACCGCCGCTGTCGCCAGCAGGCCGGCGCCGATGAGCGGCAACGCCCAGGCCCGCTCCCGGCGGCTTCGCGCCGTCAGGTAGATGGAGAGCAGGGAGCCCGACGAGGCGACCGGGCCCCAGGCCGGATGCCCGAGCGCCGTGAACGCCGCCACCGGGGCCGCCATGGCGATCGCCGCGGTCAGCGCGATCGGCCAGCGCACGGGACTGTCGCGCAGGGCCAGGAGGTCGCGGGTGCGATCGCGAAGACGCATCCCTGTCAGGATCCGCCCCGATCGGGCCGGCGCGCCAGCCGCCCGGCTATTCCTCGGCGAGGACGATGATCCTGTCGCCGGCGGCGAAGGAGACGCGCGCCGCCTTGGGCGGATTCACGCGCACGCCGTACGCGGCATCTGCGTCGTGCGACTCGGCCGCGATCCGGTATCCGATCGCGGTCTCGTTCACGCGTCGGGCGGCGGCGGCGATCGTGTAGAAGTCGACCTCGGCGCCGGGGGCGATGTACAGCTCCGCCGGGCGGATGTAGACCTCGCTGCCCGCACTGTCGAACAGCACCCGGAACACGTCCGAGAGCCGCTCGTTCTCACTGATCTGCGACAGCATGAGGCTCACGAGCTTCTCGCTCACGATGAAGTCGTCGGCCTTCGTGACCTCCGCGAGTTCGCGGTTGCGGTCGTCGAGCATCTCGCTCACGATGTTCAGCTCGGCGCCGGTCTCGTCGGCGATCTCGCGCAGGTGCAGGAGCGTCACGAGCGTCCGCGCGTCGGCGCGCTGGGCGGGCAGCGTGTCGCGCGCCGCCAGCACGATCACGTGATGATGGGGCCCGATCACGAGGTCGTCGAGCACGCCGCGCTGGGTCGGATCGGCGCGCGTGAAGGTCACGGACATCCCGGGATAGTCGGGCAGCTCCGGCTCGAGCGCGTCCGCCACGATCGTGACCGTCGAGCCGGCCGCGACGTACGAGTGCAGTTCGTCGAGCATGACCCGAAGCCCCGAGTTGATGCCGAGGATGATGGTGTGCTCGGGCTGCGGCTCGTACGGAGTCGGCGATGCGATCGCCGACTCGTCGGCGGGCACCGGATCGCCGCCGAGCCGGATGGTGCTGTCGTCCTCCGCGATGACGACGAGCTGGTGGCCGGCGACGTACACGGTGTCGGGCGCCGGGTTGATGAGCACGGCATCCGGCGTGACGATCCCGATGACCGTGCAGTCGGAGAAGGCGATCTGGGCGTCGAAGTACGTGCGCCCGTGGAGGCTCGGCTGATCCGTGAAGTAGATCTCGTCGCCCTCGAAGTCGAGCAGCTCCGTGTAGACGACGCTCAGCCCACTCTGCCGGCAGCTCTGCACGGTGACGCGACTGATGAGGTCGAGTGCCAGCACCCAGTGCGCCTCGTCGCGGCCGACGAGTCGGCCGGCCTCGAGGTTCGCGCCGTGCGCGAGCTCGCCGACGATGTGGTAGCGCCCGGCCTTGCGGTTCTTGTTGTTGGTGAGCGCGAGGGTCGTCTTGATGACGGTCGCATCGGGATCGTCGTCGCCGTCCGCGCCGAGCACGATGATCGAACGGGCGGCATCCGGATTGCCGAGCTCGAGATCGCGCAGGTTCATCGGATCGCCGGTGCGGCAGACGATGCGGGTCCTGCCCGTCGGGCCGACCTCGGTGCGGATGGCGTCCTCCATCTCGACCTTGTCCATGTCGGCGAGGATGACGATCGCGCTGCGACCGCGCGATTCGTTGGCGATCGAGATCTCGTGGATGAGCGCGAAGACCTTATGGCTCCAGCCCAGGATGAGCGTGTGGTCGGTCTCGAGCACGCGCGAGCGACCCTTGCGCAGCTCGTCGACCTTCGCGTCGAACGCGCCGGAGATGATGCTGATCAGGCTCGCGACGATCACGATGCCGGCGATCGTGATGACGAGCATGAGGCCGCGGTAGCCCCAGCCGTTGTCGCCGGCCAGGGTGCCGGAGTCGATCGCGCGCATGAGCGTCGCCCAGAGCAGGTCGAGGAACCCGTGCGGCTGACCCTCCGGTCGCGCACCGGAACCCAGCGCGAACGTGATGAGGGTGACGAGCACCACGAGGACGGCGGTGACGATCGCGAGCAGCGCGATGAGCGCGCCGGTGCCGCGCGACATCCAGCCGTCGAACCAATAGCGGAATCGCTCGCCGAGGCCGGGCTTGTTCTGGGTCATGGCGGGGCTCGGTTGTCGCTCGCCGGAAAGGGGCGCTCGAACCCTACCGGCGCGCGGACGTCAGACCGCAGCCCCCAGCTCTGGTGTCAGGCGCGACGCGAGCGGCGTCGCGAGAGCGCGAGCAGCACGGCGCCGCCGGCCAGCGCGAACGCCCCGAGTGCCGGAATCGCCGTGCTCACGCCCATGCCGGTCGCTGCGAGCTCGGGCTTCGGAGGCAGTGCCGCGAACCGGAGGATCACGAGACCATCGGCCCCGTCCTGCCCCTCCTCGTCGACGACGCTGCCACCGGAACCGGGATCGGTCGTGCCCGCGGGACCGGCATCGACGCTGCCACCGTTGCCGTATACGGTCGACTCGAATGAGCCCGCCGGGAAGAGCGTGGATGCGCCGATGCCGCTGAGGCCGGCGATCGTCAGCCCCGCGCCGTACGCGCAGTCCGCCTGGGTGTTGGTCGCCGCGGTCTTCGCGCCGCCACCGAGAGAGGTTCGGGTTGGCGTGGCAGAGGCCCGACGCCAGGCCGGACCCGCTGAAGCCCTGCGTCGAGCCCGGATTGGTGTCATCGTTGCCACCGAGGCCGCCGTTCGCCGTCGAGGTCGCTACCTGCGTCGCCTCGCCGTTACCGCCCACCCCGAAGGTCGAACCGGATCCTGCGGTCCCCACGTGGATCGACACCGTCGATCCGGCGACACTGTCGACGTACTGGACGTCTCCGCCACCGCCGGCGTATTCGACGTTGGCAGGGACGTCATCGTCCGAGGTCGCGTGCCCACCGCCGCCACCCGCACCGACCAGCACCGCCGAGAGCTTGCTGACACCGGAGGGGACCGTGAACGTGTGGTCGCCCGCCGTGGTGAAGCGCACCTCGCAGACGTTGTCCGCGACGAGCGTCGCTGCCGGCGCCGTGGTCGGGCAGGTGCCGGCGAACCCGAGAGCGGGGAAGCCGCGCCCGCCACCGCGAGCGCACCTCCCGCGCCGAGGCCCAGGACACCGAGGGTCGCGAATCCGCGGGTGAGTCGAGTCGTCATTGATGGCTCCAGCCGGGCGGGAAAGATTCCGCGCCAGAGTAGCAGTCGTCAGAACTCGATGGTGCGATCCAGCCGGCTCTGCACGTCGGCCGCGATCTGCGCGCGCCGGAGCTTGCCGTTCTCGGTACGCGGCAACGAAGCCACGCGGTGGCAGATGCGCGGCGTGGCGTCACCGAGCTCGCGGCGCAGGGCGGCGACGAGTCGCTGCGAATCGACCCCGTCGTCCGTGACGACGGACAAGCCGACGGCGGCGACGCCGCGGGCATCGGATACCGCGAACGCGGCAGCGTCACGCACACCGGGCTGCCGCAGCGCCGCCTGCTCCACCCGCTCCGGATCGACCTTGAGCCCGGCCGCATTGATCAGCTCGGATCGCCGCGCGCCGAGGATGAGCCGCCCGTCGACGAGGCGGCCCAGGTCGCCCGGCACGAACCAGCCGTCCTGGAACGCAGCGTCGTCGTCGGCCCCGCCGCGGAACGACGCCTGCGCCTGCAGGGGACGTCGGATGCGCACGAGACCGGTCTCGCCATCGGGCACCGGACGCCCGTCGTCGTCGAGCACCTCGACGGTGGCGTAGTCGAGGACCGTTCCGACGTCACCGGGCTCCCGCGCCGGGCCGCGGCGCAGCGTGACCGCCCCCACCTCGGTCGCGCCGTAGATCACCTCGACCACGACGCCGAGCTCGCGCTCGAGGCGCTGCGCGAGCGCGCCCGGCAGCGGGCTGCCCACGGATTGCGCCGTCTCCAGCGCGGGCAGGGTCGCCTGCCGGCGACGAACGGTCGTGAGCAGCTCCGAGAGCTGCGCGGGCGACCCGTGCACGACGTGCGCACGCACGTCGGCCAGCACCCGCAGGTTCTGGTCGGCCGAACCCGGCACCAGATACGCGATCCCGTCGTCGACGGCCGCGAAGAAGGTCGCCGATCCGCTGATCGTCCCCAGCCCGAGAGTCGTGAGCGCCGGATGCCGCAGCAGCCAGTTCTCCCGCGAGCGCACCACGCGCTCCCGGATCTCGTCGCTCGTGAACGGGATCGCCTTGGGCGCGCCCGTCGTGCCGCTCGAGAACACCAGGCGCACGAGATCGTCGCCCGTCCGAAGAACCGGCTCGAAGGCGGCGGGGTCGAGCTCGGCGGTGCCGGTGAGCCAGCGGTCGTCGACGAGCAGCTGACGCTCGACGGGCAGATCGGCGGCCGGCACGGGCGTCACCAGGATGTCGAGCACGCGCCCGCGCTCCAGTCCGGGAACGGGCGCGACTGCTCCGATCGCGCCGAGCCCCCAGAGCGCGAGGGCGAGCACCGGCTGCAGCAGCGGCGGGAGCGCCACCCCCACCACCGTGCCCGGTCCGACGCCCTGCTCCCGCAGTCGCAGCGCGATCCGAGCGACCGAGTCCCAGGCCTCCTCCGCGGTGAGACGTGCGTCGGCGGCGATCAGCGCCGCGCCGTCCGGGTCCGCGGCGGCGCGGGACCGGAGCGAGCCGACGGGGTCGAGGGGGATCACGCCCCGATTCTGCCGCGTGTCAGAGGTGCGCGGCGAGGAACGCCGTCGCCTTCTGCCACGCGTCGGCCGCATCGGCGGCGTTGAAGGCGTGCGGGTTGGTGTCGTTGAAGAACGCGTGGCCGGCATCCGGGTACACCGTCGCCGTGAAGTCCTTGCCGGCATCCGCGAACGCCGACCGCACCCCGGGCAGCGCTGCGATCAGCCGCTCGTCCTGCTGGCCGTAGAAGGCATGCACGGGGCAGCCGACCTTCGCGATGTCGCCGGCGGCCGGGGCGGTGCCGTAGAACGGCACGGCCGCCCTCACCCGCGGGTCGGCCGCAGCCAGCGCGAACGCGTAGGTGCCGCCGAAGCAGAACCCGAGCACGGCGATCCGGCCGTCGACGCCCGGCTCTGCCTCGAGCGCGTCGACGAGCTTCGTCAGCTTGGCGACGGCGCCTGCGGCGAACGCCGAGTCCTGCATGCCGGAGAACAGCTCGCGCAACTGCGGCTGCACCGCGGTGCGGCGCGCCTCATCCGGGTCGTTGCGCGCCTCCATCAGCTCCTGCCCATTGGCCGAGCCGAGAACGTCGCCCAGCAGCTCCGGTGCGAGCACGAGATAGCCCTCGCCGGCGAACCGATCGGCCACCGCCCGGATGTGGGGCACCAGGCCCCAGATCTCCTCGATGAGGATCAGACCGCCCGTGAGCGGTCCGACGGCCTCGGCGCGGTACACGTCCACGCCCCCGATGTCGACCATGCGTCCCATGGGGCGCACGCTACCGCACGTCGTTGACGAGTCACCCGACCGTGGTCGGGCACGACCGCGCGGCGGTCAGGCCTGGCTGATCCGCACGTGGTTGCCCGACGGGTCGCGGAAGGCGCAGTCGCGCGGACCCCACGGCTGGTCGGACGGCTCCTGCATGACCTCGGCGCCGGTCTGGCGCACCTTCTCGAAGGTCGAGTCGAGATCGTCGGTGCGGAAGATGATCGGGCCGAGGAGGGTGCCCTTCGCGAGCAGCTCCCCGACGAGGTCGCCGTCCGCCTTCGAGCGGCCCGCGTGCGGATCGCTCAGCACCAGGGCGACGTCGGGCTGTTCGGGGCTCCCGAGCGTGAGCCAGCGGTGCTCGCCGGCGGGGACGTCGTTCAGCACCTCGAGGCCGAGACCGTCCCGGTAGAAGGGAAGGGCCGCGTCGACGTCGTGGACGGTGATGTTGATGTACTGGACTGCGATGCTCATGCCGCCACGCTAGGTGCGCGACGTGGCGGCGGCTTCTTCGATCCTGCTCGACTGCCCCCTCGACGCGTCGCGCAGTTCGGCCCGCACATACGGCGGCCGACCCAGGATGCGGGCGAAGCACTCCGGCATCGCCTCGATCGCGGCGTGCTCGCGCGCGCGGTACGCGCTCGGGGTCTCGCCCACGATCTCGCTGAACTTCGAGCTGAACGAGCCGAGGGATGTCGCCCCGACCGCCATGCAGGCGTCGGTCACGCTCATCCCGCCCCGCAGCAGTGCCATCGCGCGCTCGATGCGTCGTGTCATGAGATAGCCGTACGGCGTCTCGCCGTAGGCCGCCCGGAACTGCCGGGAGAAGTGGGCGGGCGACATGAACGCGGTCGCGGCCATGGCGGCGACGTCGAGTGGACGGGCGTACTCGCGGTCCATGAGGTCGCGGGCGCGGCGCAGCGCGGTCAGCTGCGCGAGCCGCTCGGGGGTCACGACCCGAGGGTAGCCGCCTCCTGGGGCGTCTCCCGCTGCGCCGCCCCCTGCCCCGGCGGCTCCGCCTCCTCGGCCAGCTCGACCGCCGCGGTCTCCTCGGCCGCGCTCTGGCGACGCCCGC
Organism: Pseudolysinimonas kribbensis; assembly: GCF_030161895.1. Classification (GTDB taxonomy): domain Bacteria; phylum Actinomycetota; class Actinomycetes; order Actinomycetales; family Microbacteriaceae; genus Pseudolysinimonas; species Pseudolysinimonas kribbensis. The sequence goes on along the minus strand of NZ_BSVB01000001.1, from coordinate 3,139,968 downwards.
GCAGCGCGTAGCCGGCCACGAACGCCACGAGTCCGACCAGGGTCGCGACCGCGCCGAACACCGGGATGAGCGCCGTGTCGCCCGCCGACAGCGAGGCCGCCCCGGCCAGCGGCGCGATCGCGATCCCGAGGTAGAGCGCCGTGCTGAACCACGAGATCGCGACGGACGCCGTGCGCGAGTCCACCGCGAGCAGGCGGTGCTGCACGGGGATCACCGACCCGAACGCCGAGAGCCCCCACACGACGAACGCGATCACGAGGCCCACGAAGCTGTGCCCGACCAGGGCCACGGCGGCCAGCGCGAGGGTCTCGACGACCATGAACGCGATGCCGATGCGACGGCTGCCGAAGCGGTCGGTGAGCGGTCCGCTGATCGTGTTGCCGACGATCCCGAACACGCCGTAGACGAGCAGCAGCGCGGCGAGCGCCGTCCCGGTGTAACCGGTGACCGCCGAGCTGAAGATGTAGAGCAGGTTGAAGCCGGCGGCGATGAACAGGGTCGTCAGAAGCGGCAGCAGGATGCGGCCGTCACGGAGCACGGCGAAACGCCGGGCGAGCGAGATCGGCGCGCCGAGCGGCACGCGACGCACGCCGAAGGCGAGCAGCGGCATGGTGAGCGCGGCGAGAGCCGCGACGATGAGCATCGCGGCGCGCCAGCCGATCACGGCGGACAGCGCGGTGCCGAGTGGAGCGCCGACCGCGCTGGCGAGGGTGAATCCGATGCCGACGACGGCGATCGCCTGCCCGCGGCGCTCGGGCGACGTGATGGCCGCTGCCGCCGCGGTGGCGGTCGGCACGAGCGCCGCTCCGCCGACAGCGGCGACGACCCGGCCGATCGCGAAGATCGCGTAGTCGGGCGCGATGCCGGCGATGACGACGCCGACGAGGAAGGCGGCGAGCCCCGCGACCATGAGGGTGGTGCGCGAGAGATGCGCGAGAGTGACGGCGGCCGCGGGAGCGAGCACCGCCACGACGAGGGCGTACGCGGTGATCGTGAAGCCGATGTCGGTGGTGCGCACCTGCAGGTCGTGGGCGATCTGCGGCAGGACGCCCGCGATGACGAAGCTGTTGGTGCCCATCAGGAACAAGGCGAAGGCGAGGATCGCCCATCGCATCATGAGCCCCGAGCGGGAGTAGGATTGTTCGACGTTCGTCATACTGTCAACCTAGCGCGATAGTTCGATGTTCGTCAAACTATTTTACCCAGGAGGGCCGACATGGGCGACGACGCCCCTCACCTGCCGCCGGATCCGCCGGCCGCCGAGGACATGCAGCTCACCGACGTGCTGCAGGCGATGGCCGACCCGAACAGGCTGCAGATGCTGACCGTGCTCGGGGACGATCAGTGGCATTCCTGCGGATTGGACAACTGGGGTCTCGACCTGCAGAAGTCGACGGTGTCGCATCATCTCCGGACCCTGCGCGAGGCGGGCCTCGTCGAGTACCGCCTCCGCGGCCGCAACAAGGACGCGCGACTGCGTCGCGACATCGTCGAGTCGCGGTTCCCCGGACTGCTCGACGGGGTGCTGAACAGCGCCTAGCGAGGCGTCGCCGCGAGGTGCTTCGCGAGATCGCCCAGCACCTCGAACGGCACCTCCTTGCGGTACGCGAACTGCAGCACGTCGCCGTCGCGGTACTCCCCAGCTCCCGCTCGAGCGCCGACGGCAGGCCCGCGGTGTCGTGGATGTCGAAGCGCTTCTTGGAGGCCGTCCACTGGATGGCCGGGCGGCCCTCGACCATGACGGTCGGCATCCCGTTCACCATCGTCTCCACGCCGTTCGGCACGGCCTGGCGGATCGTCTCGCGCAGCCGGAGCAGCAGCACCCTGACCTCGGGAGGAAATCCTCCGATGTACTGCTCGACGGTGCTCGCTGCGGCCATGCTCCGAGGGTATCGCGCGCAGCGTCAGCACCGGCGCGCGCTGAGGCCGCCTTCATCGAGCTGACGCGAATGCCCGGTGTGCGGAGCCTGCACAGGGCATTCGCGTCAGATGGATCGGCGTCAGCGCCGTCGCGCGCGCTGAATGCGCACGAGGAGCGGCCAGAGGTAGCTGACGGCGAAGGCGAGCACCCCGAGGAACAGGATGCCGCGGAACAGGTAGCGGAAGATCCCGAAGAAGGGGTCGAACGCGAGGAAGGCGAGCATGACGACGCCGGCGAACATCACCGTGCGCAGGATGCTGATCCGCCGCAGCGGAGGGCGGCGCTCGTCGGTCACCCTCCGAGCGTAGGTGCTCGCGTGCAATCCCTCGCCGAGAACGACGAACGGGCCGCCCTCCCGCAGGAGAACGGCCCGTCGAAGAAGGTCGCGGTATCGATCGACTATCGACGCATCGAATCGGCCGTGGCCGATTCGATCAGACAGCGCTGCCCGACGGTCTTCGCCGCTAGCGGCGAAGACCCAGCCGCTCGATCAGCGAGCGGTAGCGCTCGATGTCGATGTCCTGCAGGTAGCCCAGCAGGCGGCGGCGCTGTCCCACGAGGAGGAGCAGACCACGACGCGAGTGGTGGTCGTGCTTGTGCTCCTTGAGGTGCTCGGTCAGGTCCTTGATGCGCTTGGTGAGCATCGCGACCTGGACCTCCGGGGATCCGGTGTCGCCCGGCGTGGTCGCGTACTCGTCGATGATCGCCTTCTTGGTCTCAGAATCGAGTGCCATAGATGGGATCCCCTTCCTCTCGTTGCGCGGTGCCTGCCCCCGGGTGGGGCGGCTCTCTCATTCCGCGGCCGTCGTGACGGCAACCTTGCGAGAATAGCAGAGCACACGAGGGTGCCGCGTGGCCCGACCCGGCCTCAGCGCAGCGCGAAGTTGTCGCGGAACACTCCCTGCGGGTCCCACTCGCCCTTGAGGGTCCGCAGCCGCGCGAGCGTCGCCGCCGGCCAGGCGCGCTCGATGCGCGCGACATCGCGGCTCGTCTCGAACGAGATGTACATGCCGTCGTAGAGGGGCAGCAGCTCCGCATCCCAGTACTCGTCGAGCCCCCGGCCCGGCGCTCCCAGGGCGACCACCGAGAAGTTGGCGGAGCGGGTCGAGTAGGCCGTCGCGTCCTGCGGTACGTCGGCGACGGCGCCGCCCACCGACCGCAGCTGGAAGAAGTAGCTGAGGCCGCGATCCAGCAGCTCGGTCGCGCGCTGCGCCCAGTCGGCGCTCAGGTGCTCGATGAGGCCGGAGCGAGCGTGCGGTTCACCCTGCCCCTGGTGCGGCGCCGGCGAGACATTCTGCGACATCACCGAGGCGTACGGTGCGATCTGCACTGACTGCTGAACGAGCGGTCCCAGCTCGGCGAAAGGTCGGAGCCGGGCCACGACGGTGTCGGGGTCGTCGCTGTGCACGACCCCGAAGACCTGGACGATCCGCTGCTCGCTGCCGGACCGCCCGCCGGTCAGCAACGACAGCGTCGTGTCGCGCGGCGCCGCCTCCATGAGGCGACCGAAGGTCTCGAGCACGCCCGCCGGTCCCCCGGGCGCCGCCGATGCGTCGAAGGCCAGCTGCGCCCAGCCCACGTCGCCGCCCTCGTGGGCCTCGAACTCGAACGACGTCGCGATCCCGAAGTTGGCGCCCGCTCCGCGCATCGCCCAGAAGAGATCGGGATTCTCGTCCTCAGACGCACCGAGCAGACGCCCGTCGGCGGTCACGAGCTCCACGCGCCGCAGGCGGTCGATCGTGAGCCCGTGCTCTCGTGCGAACCAGCCGATCCCTCCCGCGGTGGCGAGACCCCCACCCCGACCCCGCCGTAGTCGCCGCTCGTGAGCGCCCAGCCGTGCGGCTCGAGGGCGGCCGCGACATCCATCCAGCGCGCACCGGCACCGACGCGCACGCGCCGCGTCGCCTCGTCGAGCACCTCGATCGCGTTGAGCGCCGAGACGTCGATCACGATGCCCCCGTCATTGGTCGAGCGGCCGCTGATGCCATGCCCGCCGCTGCGCAGGCTCAGCGGTCCCGCCTGGGCTCGCGCGAAGCCGAGCGCCTCGGCGGCCTGCTCCGCGTCGCGCACGGGCAGCACGAGACCCGGACTGCCGCCGCGCAGGTAGGTGTTGCGCACGGTGGCGTAGCGGACGTCGCCCGGTTCGATCGCGGCCTCGGCGAGCGATGCCGGCACCGCGTCGTAGTCGATGCCCGAGCGACGCCGCGCGAGCGCCGCCGCCGGGCGGACGCGGCCGGTGCTCGTGCCGGCGCCGGCACGAGCCTCCTCCACGGCGTCGCGCAGCAGCGGGATCACATCGAGCGCGAAGTTCTGGATCGTCGACGGGTCGTCGCTCGCGAGGATGAACGTCGAGACGCCGTCCTCCACGACCAGCGGGAGCAGGTCGTGGACCCATGACGAAGGCGGGCCCTGCAGTGTGTCACGGCGCTCGGGAAGGAAGGAGCCGCCGATATTGAGCAGGCGCCGCACCTCCCGCGGGTCGCGCCCTGCACCCGCTGCGGCGGCGTCGATGATCTCGTTGCCGCGCGCCAGGTCGCCGGGCTGCAGGTAGAGGTACGTCGGCAGCCAGCCGTCCGCCTTGCGCCCGATGAGGCGCTGCATCCGTGGCTTCATCGCGCCGAGCCAGATCGGGATGTCATGGGCGGGTGCCGGCCCGCGCTTGGCGCCGTCCACGTGGTGGTACTCCCCGCGATGCGCAGCGGTCTGCGCTCGGAGACGTCCCAGATGCCGCGGATGATGTCGATCGCCTCGTCGAGTGCCGACACGGCCTCGCCCGCGGTGCGCAGCGGCATACCCATGGCGGCGACGGCGTCGGAGAAGCCCCCGCGCCGAGGCCGAGCTCGAAGCGGCCATGGCTCAACAGGTCGAGACTCGCCGCGCTCCGTGCGAGCATGGCGGGCTGGCGCATCTGCCCGTTGAGGACGTTGCCCGACACGTGGATCGTCTCGGTCTCGGCCAGGACCCAGCTGATGAGCGTCCAGGTGTCGAGGAACGCGGGCTGGTAGGGGTGGTCCTGGAACGTCGCGAGGTCGTAGCCGAGGCTCTCGCTCAGCTGCGCGAGGGCGACCGGCTGCTCGGGCGCGGCGTTGGTGGGGGTCAGGAAGGTTCCGAAGCGCAGAGGGTGACCGTAGTCGGGCATGCCTTCAGCGTCGACCCGACCCACCGCCGGGTCAAACGGAGCGTTAGCCGCTTACCTCATGTAAGCGAGGACGCTCCGCGTCGGTCTCGTCGATGCCCCATCGCACGATCGGCTGCAAGACCCGCATGAGCGACCGACCGCGCTCGGTCAGGCGGTACCGCACCTGCACGGGCGTGGTCGGCACGATCGTGCGCACGATGAGGCCCTCGCGCTGCAGCTCGGTCAGGCGCTGGGCCAGGAGACGGTCGGAAATGCCCGTCACCATCGCACGGTATTCGCTGAACCGCGTCGCCCCCCGCGCCCCGGCCAGCAGGATCGCCGAATTCCATCGACGGCCCACGACCTCGAGATGCGCCTGGAAGGCACGGCAGAGCGCGTCGTCGATCTGTTCGAAACCGGGATCGGGCGCGGCATCCGCCGGGAGAGAAGTCACTTACGCATCGTAAGGCGCGTCGCACTCGGACGCCCGATGCCCCTCGACCCCGACCGATGGGTCGCCCCTCAGGCGAGCCGGACCTCTCCGGTCCGCGGCCGCGACGCCCGCCGGCGGCGCAGAGCAGCCGGCAGGGTGATGACGAGCGCGAGGAGCACCCCGAGCGCCGTGCCGAGCGAGTTGGCCACGAGATCCCGGATGTCGCTGACCCGCCCCGGGAGGAACAGCTGGGCCGCCTCGATCGCGACGCTCAGCACGAAGCCGGTCAGGATCGCGGCCCACCAGCCCCGGCGCCCCATCAGCAGCAGGAGCAGCACCCCCACGGGCAGGAACATCGCCACGTTCGCGCTGAACTCGATGAGCGCGTAGGTGATCCACGACAGCGACGGGTGCTCGCGCACGAACCCGAGCAGCTGCCAGACCCCCGCGGCGCGCACCAGGCCGGTCGGCTGCGGTCCGAGGGTGACCCAGCCGACGACCGCGAGGTAGAGCGCGGTCGCGGTCGTGAGGAGGGGATGCTGGCGGATCACGGCATCCACTCTTCACGGCGCACCTTATCGGCCGCGTATCGAACGCCCCACTCCGGCTGGGAAGCATCTCGGAGCCATCCTCGACACGGGCGGCGACCCGCCACTGTCGCAGCGGAGGATCCCCATGACGACAGCCGCCCGCCCCCACCACCGTCTGCGCCGCGACGTCGGTGGGCTCGGCCTGCTGTTCGCCTCGGTGGGCTGGATCATCGGATCGGGCTGGCTGTTCGGCGCCTACACGGCATCCACGATCGCCGGACCCGCCGCCGTCTTCTCGTGGCTGATCGCGGCGGTCATGATCATGCTGCTCGGGCTCACCTACGCCGAGCTCGGGCCGATGTTCCCGATCTCGGGCGGTGTCATCCGGTTCCCCGACATGGTGTGGGGGCAGTTCACGAGCTACTCGCTCGGCTTCATCACCTGGATCGGCACGGTCACCGTGCCCGCCGTGGAGACCGAGGGGGCGCTCACCTATGCCACCCGCTTCCTGCCCTTCACCGTGCAGGCCAAGGGCGGCGGCACCGCCGAGCACGTGCTGACGCCGCTCGGGTACGTCACGGCGGTCGTGCGGCTGGCCGTCTTCGTCGTGCTCAACTACTTCGGCGTCAAGCTGTTCGCGCGGGTGAACAACGTGCTCGTGTGGTGGAAGCTCGCGATCATCGCGCTCATCATCGTCGTCTTCCTCATCACGGCGCTCGGCACCACCAGCATGGGCAGCCCGGCGAACTTCACGAGCCACGGATTCGCGCCCGAGGGGTCGGGGGCGTCTTCGTCGCGATCTCGACCGCGGGCATCGTCTTCTCCTACGGCGGGTTCCGGCAGAGCATCGAGCTGGCCGGCGAGTCGCGCAACCCGAAGCGCAACGTGCCGCTCGCGGTCATCGGCTCGATCACCATCACGGCCGTCATCTACGCCCTCCTGCAGCTCGCGTTCACGCTCGGCGTGCCCCAGCACCTGCTCGGCCACGGCGGCTGGGAGAAGCTCACCTTCGCCAACGACGCCGGACCGCTCGCCGCCATCGCCACGATCGCCGGGCTCGGCTGGCTCGCGTTCCTCCTCTACCTGGATGCGGTGGTTTCCCCGCTCGACACGGCGCTCATCACGACGGCGGCCACCGCGCGCGTGTCGTACGCCCTCGCCCGCAACCGGAACGCCCCCGAGGTGCTCGCGCGCACCAACCGCCACGGGGTGCCGTGGGTGGGTCTCGTCGTCACCTTCGTCGGCGGCCTCGTGCTGCTGCTGCCGTTCCCGAGCTGGCAGCAGCTCGCGGGCTTCATCACGAGCTCCACCGTGATCTCGTTCGGGGTCGGCCCGCTCGCCGTCGGGGCGCTGCGGCGGGCCGAGCCGAAGCGCGAGCGGCCGTTCCGGCTGCCGTTGGGCGACGTCATCCCGGTGCTCGCCTTCTACGCGGCGAACATGATCGTGTACTGGGCCGGCTGGGAGACCAACTCGAAGCTGTTCGTCATCGTGCTCATCGGGCACGTGCTGCTCGTCGTGCTGCGGATCGTCGGACGCGTCCGCGGCACGAATCAGCACCTCGACCTCCGGGTGGGTGCTGTCTGGCTGCTGCCGTGGCTGGCCGCGATGGCGCTCATCAGCCGGCTGTGTGATCCGACCACCCATCCGGAGCTGTTCGGCTGGGTCTTCCTGATCAACATCGCCGTGACGGTGGGGATCTACTTCCTCGCGATGCGCTTCCGGCTGCCGAAGGAGAGCATCGACGAGCACATCGCCGTCGCCGTGAAGGAGGCCGGCGACACCGACGCTGCCTGAGCCCCTGCTGGCAGTCCGGTGCGACGCTCCCCCACGGGAGCAACGTCGAGAGCGAGACCGGAGGGGAACTCGACGATGACGACCGCACACCACCGCCCGACGTACGACGTGACCGGCACCGGGGGCGGCCCCAAGCTCAAACGGGACATCGGCGCTCTCGGGCTGCTGTTCGCCTCCATCGGCTGGATCATCGGGTCGGGCTGGCTGTTCGGCGCGTTCAACGCGTCGAAGATCGCGGGGCCGGCCGCGATCTTCTCCTGGCTGATCGGCGGGGTGCTGATCCTGCTGCTCGCGCTCACGTACGCCGAGCTCGGGCCGATGTTCCCGGTGTCGGGGGCGTCATCCGGTACCCGCATCTCGTCTGGGGCTCGTTCACGAGCTTCTCGCTGGGCTTCGTGACGTGGGTCGCGACCGTGACGGTGCCGGCGATCGAGACGGAGGGCGCGCTCACCTACGCGACCAGGTTCCTGCCGTTCACGACCGCGGCGACGGCCGGCGGCGAGGTGCAGCACGTGCTCACGCCGCTCGGCTACGCGACCGCCGTGGTGCTGCTCGCGGTGTTCGTGCTGCTGAACTACTTCGGCGTCAAGCTCTTCGCGCAGATCAACAACGTGCTCGTCTGGTGGAAGCTCGCGATCATCGTGCTGGTCATCGTCGTCTTCCTGATCACCGCGCTCGGCACGACGCAGATGGGCAGCCCCGCGAACTTCACGAGCCACGGGTTCGCGCCCGGCGGCGTCCCGGGCGTCTTCGTCGCGATCTCGACCGCGGGCATCGTGTTCTCGTTCGTCGGGTTCCGGCAGGGCATCGAACTCGCGGGCGAGACGCGCAACCCGAAGCGCAACATCCCGATCGCGGTGATCGGCTCGGTCGGCATCACGGCGATCATCTACGCGGCGCTGCAGGTCGCGTTCACGCTGGGGGTGCCCGAGAAGCTGCTCGGCCACGGCGGCTGGGAGAAGCTGAGCTTCACCAACGACGCCGGCCCGCTCGCCGCCATCGCGACGATCGCCGGCCTCGGCTGGCTGGCCTTCCTGCTCTATGTGGATGCCGTCATCTCCCCCGCCGACACCGGCCTGATCACGACCGCGGTCTCCTCGCGCGTGAGCTACGCCCTGGCCCGCAACGGCAACGCGCCCGCGTTCCTGGCCCGGCGGAACCGGCACGGCGTTCCCTGGATCGGGCTCCTCGTGACGTTCGTCGCGGGGCTGATCGTGCTGCTGCCGTTCCCCAGCTGGCAGCAGCTCGTCGGCTTCATCACGAGCGCCACCGTGATCTCGTTCGGGGTGGGCCCGCTCGCGGTGGGCGCGCTGCGGCGCGTGGAGCCGCAGCGCGAGCGGCCGTTCCGGCTGCCGGGCAAGGACGTCATCCCGCTCCTCGGCTTCTACGCCGCGAACATGATCGTGTACTGGGCGGGCTGGCAGACCAACCAGAAACTGTTCGCGACGATCCTCCTGGGGTACCTGATCCTGCTGATCTGGCAGCTCGTCGGCCGGGCGCGCGGCTCCCGCCCGACGCTCGACTTCCGGTCCGGTGCCGTGTGGCTGCTGCCCTGGTTCGCGGCGATGGCGCTCATCAGCTGGCTGTGCGATCCGGAGGCGCATCCGGAGCTGTTCGGCTGGGTCTTCCTGATCAACGCCGTCGTGACCGTCGTCATCTACGTGCTCGCGCTACGGTTCCGGATGCCGAGGGCGCGCACCGACGAGCTGATCGCCGAAGCGGAGGAGGAGGGTGCGGAGGAGGCCACTTCCTCGCCCACGAGCTAGGCCGAGTGGACTAGAAAAAGATCGTCGGCATCCTGTCGATTCCGCGTCGGCGGTGCGTCATCCCTGCGAGAGGCGGGAGGATCCCGCCGACGACCGAAAGGAAACGCACATGGAGTACATGCTCATCCTCGCCGCCGACGCCGAGGCGAACGCCAAGATGTCGGTGCCGGGTCAGCCCGGGTTCGAGGAGCAGATCGCCGGCTGGGTCGCCTTCAACAAGAGCCTCATCGCCGACGGCAGCTTCATCGCCGGCGGGCGCCTGCAGGGAGTCGAGACGGCGACGACCGTCACCTTCTCGGACGGCGCGACCTCGCTCACCGACGGTCCGTTCGCGGAGACGAAGGAGCTGTTCGGCGGGTACTACGTGATCCGCGCAGACGACCTCGACGCGGCGCTGGCCGTCGCGAAGCGGGTGCCGTTCGTCGACGGCGTCGTCGAGGTGCGGCCGCTGCTCGCGCGCACGGCGGACGACGGCGCGATCAGCCCGTCCGTCTGACGCGTGGCGACGTCGGACGCCGGCATCCGGCTGCGGGTCAGCCGCCTCGCTCGTGAGGAGGGCGGTCGCGTCATCGCCCTCCTCGCGGCGCGGTTCGGCGACCTCGATCTCGCCGACGAGAGCGTGCAGGACGCGCTCGTGCGGGCGATCGAGACCTGGGAGGACGACGGCGCCCCCGACAATCCCGCCGCCTGGTTGTACCGGGTCGCGCACAACATCGCCGTCGACCGGCTGCGTCGCGCCGCGAGCGCCGCGCGGCGGCTCGAGCGAGCGGCGCCCGACCTGCTGCGCGAGCCCGATGTTCCGGAGGAGGTGCCGATCGTGGAGCAGACCCCCGTCGGCGACGAGCAGCTGCGGCTGATGCTGCTGTGCTGCCATCCGGCCCTCGACCGCGACACGCAGATCGCGCTCACGTTGCGACTCGTGGGCGGCCTCACGACCGACGAGATCGCCGCCGCCTTCCTCGTGCCCGAGGCGACGCTCGCCCAGCGCATCGTGCGGGCCAAGCGCAAGATCCGCGACGCGCGCATCCCGCTCACGATCCCCGCCGATCTCGGAGAACGCGTCGGTGTGCTGCTGGCCGTGCTGTACCTCATCTTCAACGAGGGCTACCTCGCGCGCGGGTCCGCGGGCTCCGCGGGAGACGCCGTGCGCCTCGACCTCGCCGACGAGGCGATCCGCCTGACCGCCACGGCGGCCGACCTGCTGGGGGCGACCCGGAGGCCGGCGGACTGCTCGCGCTGGAGCTCTACCATCGGGCTCGGATGGACACCCGGCTCGACGCATCCGGCGAGCTCGTGCTGCTCGAGCAGCAGGACCGCACCCGGTGGGACCTCGCGACCGTCGCCCGCGCCGACCGAGCGCTGGAACAGGCCCTCGAGGGTGCGGAGCCGCCGGGGCCGTATCGGCTGCAGGCGCTCATCGCGGCCGCGCACGCCCACGCGCGCACCGCCGACGAGACCGATTGGCCGCAGATCGTGCGGCTGTACGAACTGCTCCTGCGGCGCTCACCGACCCCCGTCGTCGCGCTCAACCGCGCCGTCGCGATCGCGATGGCCGACGGACCACGCGCGGGTCTCGCGGCGCTCGACGAGGTCCAGGGCCTCGACGCCTACCACCTGCGACACGCGACCGAGGGCGAGCTGCTGCTGCGTGCGGGTGAGCCCGCCGCGGCCCTCGCGGCACTCGAACGCGCGCTGCCGCTCACCGTGAACGCGGCCGAGCGCCGTCATCTCGAGCGACGGATCGCCGAGGCCCGCGCGCGGGCAGGAACGGCCCAGCCCGGTACGGCACACTGAGCGCATGCTCGCCGCCCGCCTGCTCGACGTGCTGCTGATCCTGGTCCTGCTGGTGTACCTCGGCGAGGGCGTGCGCAACGGCTTCGCCCGCAGCGTCAGCGCGATCCTGGGGGTCATCGCGGGCGGCGCGATCGCCTTCTTCCTCATCCCCCTGCTCGCCGGCATCGTGCCCGATCCGTTCTGGCGCACCTTCCTCGTCGTCGCCAGTTCGGCCGCCCTGCTCCTGGGCGGGCATGCCCTCGGCGCCGCCGTCGGGCGGTCGCTGCGCGGGCGCCGGAACCACCTGAATCCACTCGACCGCTTCTTCGGCGGCCTCGCGAACTTCGTGGTCGCCGCGCTCGTCGTCGGGATGATCGCGGGCGGGATCGGCGCGCTCGGCATCCCGCTGCTGTCCCGCGCCGTCGCGAACTCGTATGTGCTCAGGGGGATCTCGGCGGTCACACCGGACCCGGTGGAGGCCGCGCTCGCGCAACTGCGCTCGACCGTGCTCTCCGAGGGCCTGCCGAGCCTGCCCGACCCCGGCGGCGTCACGGCTCCCCCGACGGCTCCGACCGGGCCGACCGACACCACGGCGCTGCAGCGCGCGGCGCAGTCGGTCGTGCGGATCAGCGGCACCGCCTACGCGTGCGGGCAGAACCAGTCCGGATCCGGCTTCGTCGTCTCGACCGGCAGGGTCGTGACGAACGCCCACGTCGTCGCCGGCGTGACCCAGCCCGTCGTCGAGGCGCCGAACGGGCAGGCCATCGAGGCGAGCGTCGTGTACTTCGACCCGCACCACGACCTGGCGGTGCTCGCCGTCCGCGGGCTCGACGTCGCGCCGATCGCGATGGGCGATGTGCTCGGCACCGGCGACCACGCGGTCGTCGACGGCTACCCGTACGGCGGACCCTTCACGACCGGCCCCGCGCGCGTGCTGGCCGTCACGCGCTCGAGCATCGACGACGTCGGCGACGACGGCCAGACGGTGCGCGAGATCTACTCGCTTTCGGCCGACGTGAAGCCCGGCAACTCGGGCGGCCCGTTGCTGGCCGTCGACGGCCGGATCGCCGGGATCGTGTTCGCGCGCAGCTCCGACCAGGCGAACCTCGGCTACGCCATGACCGACGATGAGCTCGCCCCGGTGGTGCAGCGTGCGCCGGCGCTGAGCTCGTCCGTCTCCTCGGGCGCCTGCACGAGGGGATGACCGGATGACGCACCTCCAGACCCGGCGCGGCGACATCACGACCGTCGCGGTCGACGCGATCGTGAACGCCGCCAACAGCTCGCTGCTCGGCGGCGGCGGGGTGGATGGCGCCATCCACCGGGCGGGCGGCCCCGAGATCCTGGCGGCGTGCCGTGAGCTCCGAGCCACCACGCTGCCGGACGGACTGCCGGCCGGGCGGGCGGTCGCCACGACGGCGGGTCGGCTGCCGGCGCGCTGGGTGATCCACACGGTCGGCCCCGTGTACTCCCGCGCCGAGAACCGGTCCGCGACCCTGGCCTCCTGCTATCGCGAGTCGTTGCGCGTCGCCGATGACCTCGGCGCCCGGACGGTCGCCTTCCCGGCGGTGAGCGCGGGCGTCTACGGATGGCCGATGGACGACGCCGCGCGCATCGCCGTGCGCACCGTCGTCGATGCGGCGACTGACGTCGAGACGGTCGTCTTCGTGCTCTTCGGCGACGGCGCGAAAGCCGCCTTCGATCAGGCGCTGAGCGAGCTCGCGCGCTGACGCGTCCGCGCTAGAGGGCCCCGAGGTACATCGTCAGGACCGCCGCGAACGAGAGCACGAGCGTGAGCAGCACGAGCGCGGCGAGCACGATGCCGATCACGCCCCAGACGCTCATCCGCGTTCGGCCGTCGCGGGTCAGACGCACCGCCCGGATGCCGAATCGGAGCGTCTGGGCCGCCAGCGCTCCCACGACGATCACGTGCAGGGCCTCCAGCACCATGGCGGCGAACAGCAGCCGCGATGCGTCGGAGACGGCGTACACGACGCCGAAGCCGGCGGCGCCGACGACGATGTTGGCCAGGATGGTCAGCGCGCCGAACTGGATGGTGCGACGCGTCGCCACATCCAGGGGCGCGACGACCCGATCCGCCGCTAGGGCGGTTCCGCACGCTGAGCAGAAACGGGAGTCGGCAGCAGCCCCCAGCCGCATCGCGCACAGCTCGAGCGCAGCGGGACAGTGAGTGTCGCTGCGGTCATCCCCACATCCTAGGAAGCCTGTACCCCCGAAACGGGGGTTGGCTGGGAATCAGGCCGCCGGCCCGGCGATGAGCGCGACGGTCGCCTGGTGCGCGGCGCCGGTCGCGTCGGTCCAGGCGATCTCCACCCGGTCGCCGACGCGGTGCGCCGCGATGGCCCCGGCGAGCGAGGTCCCGTCGACCTCGGTGCCGTCCACCGCGGTGATGATCGAGCCCGCGCCGATGCCCGAGGCCGCGGCGGGGGTGCCGGCGACAACGCCCGCGATCAGCGCGCCCGTCGCGGGCTGCTCGGTCGCGACCTCGACGCCGAGGAAGGCCGGGAGGCCGATCACGACTCGGTCGCTCGCGTCGCCCGCGACGATCCGCTCGGCGACCGACAGGGCGGTCGAGATCGGGATGGCGTACCCGGTGACCTCGGCGCTGCCGCTCGAGGCGGCCGTGGCGATCCCGGTGACCTCGCCCTGGGCATCCAGCACGGGTCCGCCGGAGTCGCCCGCGACGACGTCGGCGTCGAGTTCGATCAGCCCGCTCAGTGTCTTCGGGCGACCCGTCGTGTCGTCGGTGACCTGGATGCCCTGATCCAGGGCCGCCACCGTGCCGTTCGCGGCGACCAGGTTGCCGGTGCCCTTGGCGTTGCCCACGTCCGTGATGGCATCGCCCACCGCCAGCCGGTCGCGGTCGATGCGGGCGGGCGTCAGGCCGGTCACGTTCGCACCGGTGCCCGTGACCAGCTGGAGCACGGCGATGTCGTCCGTCGCGTCGGTGCCGACGACCTCGGCGCGGTACGTGACGTTCGTGCTCTCCACCGTCACCTCGATCGCGGTGGAGCCCTCGACGACGTGGTTGTTGGTCAGCATCCGACCGTGCGAGGTCAGGATGACGCCCGTGCCGGCGGCCTCCTCCCGGCCGTCGAACCCGATCTTCGAGACCACCGTGACCACACCCGCCTTCTGCGCGGCGATCGCCGGCGTGGCGCCGGCGGGCGCGCGGTCACCCTGCCGGAAGCCGTAGCCGCCGAATCCGCCGCGTGAGCCGTCGCCCCCGCCCGCGCCGCCGTCGCCACCGTCGCCCTGCCGGTAGAGGCCCGGCAGCGTGGAGGGCGAGGCACCCGGGTTGTCCGGTTGGCGGCCGATGGCACCCGCGAAGAGGGCGACGCCGATGCCCGTGCAGCCGATCCCGACCGCGAGCGCCGCAACGCCGGCGATGAGCATCGCGCGGGCGCGCCGGCCCGAAGCGTGCTGCGGGGGCTGCGGGGGCTGGGACTGCTGATCGAGGCCGGGGGTGCTGTCATCCATGAGCCCATGTCAGCGCCGGCACCTCGGTGAACCCTATGACGTGGCTGCGTCCTGTACGGGAGGTCGCTTCATGAACCATTCGGTGAAGGTGCGCGCCCGCCCGTCGTCGGCGAACTGGATCACCCAGAGGTTGTCGTACACCCTGGCCAGGCGCAGGTAGTCGGTCACGCCCTGCACGAAGCCCGTGTCGCCGTCGACGTGCACGGCCCGCACCTCCCACGTGGTCGTCTCCGGCTCGTCGCGGTTCTCGAGCCAGCTCGCGAGGATCGCGTCGATGCCGACGACCGGTTCGTCGTCGTACGGGTGGTATCGATACGCGGCGTCGTCGGTGAACAGGGCCCGGATGTCGGCCTCGGCGTTCGACTCCCAGGCCCGGCGGTAGCCGGCGACCCAGTCCTGCACATGCTGTCGGTCGGTCATGGCTCCGGTGTAGCGAGCGCCACCGACACCGGCGCGTCGCCGGTGATCACGACCTTGCCGCGCAGGTGGCCGGTCTCCAGGCGCTCGAACGCCTCCCGCACCCGCTCGAACGGGTACGACGCCGCGATCGGCAGCTCGATCCGGCCGCTCACGACCAGTGCGGCGAGGGCGCCGAGGGTGTCGAGGTCGGTCGGGCCACGGCCGACCCGCCGGATGCCGAACGGGCCGGGATCGGTCGCGTTCGTGTTGATGCGCTCCGGCGCGATGCCCAGCTCGAGGAACTGCCGGATCGCCTCGGGGCCGTGCAGGTCGAAGGCGGCCGTCGCGCCGTCGGGCGCCCGTTCGCGCACCGCGGCCACGAATCCGTCGCCGTACTCGACGGGCTCGACGCCCCGCGACGCCAGCCAGGCGTGATTGCCCCGCGACGCGCTGCCGATCACCCGGATGCCGCGGTGCACCGCGAGCTGACCGAGGACGACGCCGACGCCGCCCGCCGCCGCGCTCACGAGGATCGTGTCGCCCGCGTGCAGGTTCTGCGATCCGAGCGCGTCCCACGCCGTCTGACCGGCGAGGGCGAGTCCCCCGGCGACCTCCCACGACATGTCCTCGGGCTTGCGGGCGAAGAAGGTCTCGGACTGCACGAGGCGCTCGGCGAAGGCGCCGTCGGGCACCGAGCCGAACACCTGGTCGCCCGCGACGAGCCGTTGCACGCGGGGGCCGGTCGCCTCGACGACGCCTGCGAGCTCGCGGCCGATGCCGGAGGGGAAGCTCACGTCGTACGCTCCCGGTGCGCTCCGACGCTTGGCGTCGGCGGGATTCAGGCCCGCGGCGCGGAGGGCGATCCGCACCTCTCCCTCGCCGGGTTCGGCATCCGGCTCATCGACGACCCGCAGCACGTCGGGGCCGCCGAACCGATCGAAACGGACGACGCGACTCATGCTCCGATCGTACGCAGGGGTTGACGCTCGTCCCCGACGGTCGCATCCTGGTCGTAGGTCAACTGATCGCCCAGAAGAGCCGGAGTCTTCGACCCGCCACTGGGCGATCAGTCTTTAACCGCCCCGCGTCGGCTTGGATGGCTCCATGCCCGCCCCGCTCGACCTCGCTCCGCTCACGGCACCGATGCCGCCCTCGGCCGTGCAGGCCTGGCGGGCTCGGGCCCGCGCGTCTCGCGCTCCGTGGGCCACGATGGGCGCGCAGCAGATCGTCGCGATCGTCATCGCGGTGCTCGTCGGCGGCTTCTTCGTGCTGACCTTCGGCGGCGTGATCGGCGGTGTCCTGGCCGACGCGGCGCACGGCGGGGCCTCGTTCCCCGTCGGGGGCCTCGTCTTCATCGGGGGATCGCCGTGGCCGCCGTGTTCGTCGTCCGCGCGATCTTCCGCAGCACCGGCCGCTGGGGTCGCTGGGCCCGTATCGATGCATTCGCCCGCGCGAACGGCTTCGCGTTCTCGCCCCAGGACCTCCCGCCCGCCTATCCCGGGCTGATCTTCGGCCTGGGCTCGTCGCGGCAGGTCCGGGAGCACGTCATGTCGACCAGCGGCCGGTTCTTCGACATGGGCGGCTACGTCTACACCACGGGCTCCGGCAAGAATCGCTCGACGCATCACTGGAGCTTCCTCGCGGTCCGGCTCGACCGGCGGATGCCCAACATCGTGCTCGACTCGCGCGCCAATAACGGCATCATCGGTTCGAACCTTCCGGTCGCCCTCGCGCGCGACCAGGTGCTGCACCTCGAGGGCGACTTCGACCGGTACTTCACGCTGTACTGCCCGAAGGACTACGCGACCGACGCCCTGTACGTCTTCACGCCGGACCTGATGGCGTTGCTGATCGACGAGGCGGCGCCCTTCGACGTGGAGCTCGTCGACGACTGGTTCTTCGCCTACTCGTCGCGCCGGCTCGACATGAGCGCCCCCGGCACGTACCAGCGGCTGTTCCGGATCATCGACACGGTCGGGGCGAAGACGCTGCACCAGACCGAGCACTACCGCGACGATCGCGTCGCGAACTCGATCACGGCGAACGTCGTGGCACCCCAGGGGCCCGGCTCCGGCATGGCGTGTCGGTCGGCGCCGTCATCGGCGTCGTCGTGGTCGCGGGATGGGTCGGATGGTGGATCGTGTCGGGATTCCTCGACCTCTGACGCGCCGCGACCCGCTAGCCCGCCGCCCGCGCAGCCCGGTCGCCCGCGGCCGCCGCGCCGATCCGCCCCGCTCGGCGCTGAGCCGGGTGAGCAGGGCTGCCTCGTCGAGTTGCGCGGCCGCGCGGTTGCGCCCGATGACGATGCGGTTGCGGGTGAGGGCGAGCCGCGTCGCGTCGCGGATGTAGCGCTTCATGACGGGGCGCAGACGGTGCTGCGCGGCCCAGGTGAGCGCCTGGCGACGTCCGCCCGGGGTGGCCAGCGACACGATCTCGCCCGCATGGAACCAGCCCGCGGCGACGTAGTCGCCGAGCCGCAGCTGGGTGAGCCGGATCTCGCGCCGGCGCAGCAGCACGACCATGACGACCGCGAGCACGAACAGCGGCACCTGCACGACCACGTAGTAGCCGAAGAAGTCGGAGACGAACGACAGGCTCCCGTTCCAGAAGGCGTGCAGCAGCGCCGCCGGCACCCAGCCGATGATCGCGAAGAGCACGCCGAGCCAGCGGCCTCCGCGCAGCGCCGCCAGGCCGATGAAGAATCCGGTCAGCGACGTGAACATCGCGTGGGCGAACGGGGAGAGCAGCCCGCGCAGGATGAAGAGCTGCACCACCTCCCCGCTGGTCGCGTGCGGGTCCGCCAGCTCGAGGCCGAAGTACTGGATGTTCTCGCTGAACGCGAATCCCGCCGCGACGGTGACGGCGAAGACGATGCCGTCGACCGGCCCGTCGAAGTACTTGTTGGCCACCAGGAAGATCAGCAGCACGCCGAGCCCCTTCGCGCCCTCCTCGACCATCGGCGCCTGCACCACGGCCTGGAACAGGTCGGTCGCACCATTGGCTCCCCCGTGCGCCTTGACGAAGATCTGCACCGCCGAGTCCACGACGAGCGCGATGACGATCGACGACCCCGCGCCCCACAGGAACGCGAAGATCCGGATGCCGATCGGCTCCGGCTCCCACCGGTCGATCCAGTGCGCCCCCAGCAGCACGATCGCGAGCGGCACGAGCGCCATGAGGCCGGCGACGAAGAACGCGGGCGGTCCGAGCACGATCCCGAGATAGGCGATCACGAGCAGGAGGGCGACGCCGACCACGAGGAAGCCGACGATGCCGCCGACCAGGATCCCGACGCTGCGGGGACGGCGCGGAGGCGGTGTCAGCGGGTGCCGCGTGCTCGCGCGCACCTCGTCCGGGGCGGTCTGCGGGGCGGTGGTCGCGGGCTCGGTCGGGCTCGTCATGCGCACACGATATCCGCGCCGCGCGACCGTGTCGGCCGACGGGACACGGAAGGCTCCGGCGTTCCCGGGCTCAGGGGTGCTCGACGTCGGCGCAGCGCCCGCGGATCGTGCCGGCGTAGTCGGCGAGCAATTCGCGCAGGCGGGGCTGGAAGGTCTCGGCGACGCGCGCATCGAGCTCCGGCCGGTCGGCCCGCCTGCCCGCACCGAGCTGCCGGCCCCAGTCGATCAGCAGACGCTCGGCCTCGGTCACCTGGGGCTCGAGCGGGTCGTCGCCGGAGTCCTCGATCTCGCGGCGCAACGGCGTCGCGACCTCGTCGCACGGGTAGCCATCGGCGACGGCGAAGGCGAACATCGTCACCGCGCGTTCGCCGAGGAACGGCACGAGCTCGTCGCGCAGCTCCTCGCCCTGCTCGGCCATGCGCTCAGCCTACGGCGAGCGGCCGACGCGGGTCAGGCCGCGATGCGCGAGTCGGCCTCGCCGAGCGTCGTGACGCCCTCGAACACCCCGCGACGGATGGCCTGGAACACCTCGACCGCGGCCTGGGCGAGGCGCCCGTGGCTGCCGAAGCCGGCGCGACGCGAACGCACGTCGTCCTCGATGGCCACCGCCGCCGAGGCGGCCGGCTCGACGACGCGCGCCCCGAGCGAGCGCGCCCAGGCGCCCGTCATCTCGGCCACGAGCGGATCGGTGGAGACGACGCGCACGTCCTCTCCCCGGGCGAACGGGCGGGTGCGCACGAGAGCGCGGGCGATGAGGCCGGGCCCGAGGTAGCTGACGACCTGCTCGTCGGTGATCCATGACGGCACGCCCAGGACGTCGTCCTGGTCCATCAGCAGCAGCTCGGGCAGCTCCTCACCGCGATCGCGCCAGGCGACCCGGTCGCGCGGGGCGAATCCGTTGGTGTCGGGCCCCGCGGCATCCACGATGCCGACGATGAAGCCGCGACCGCGCCGGGTCGGGCGCAGGCGCAGACGCCCGATGGACGGACGCGGCACGACCAGGTGCGTGCCGGCGTGCGACGACGCCGGCACGGCCGTCAGGGTGCCGGTTCGCGGGCTCGAAGTGGTTCGGTGCATGTTCATCTGATTCGTTGTGGTCACGTCATTCAGGTGCAACCGGTTCATGCGGACCGGTATTCCACGGCGTGCACTCAGATGGCCTTGCCCGGATTGAGGATGCCGAGCGGGTCGAACACGGCCTTCAGCCGCCGTTGCAGGTCCATGACGTCGTCGCCGAGCTCGTCGCGCAGCCAGCGGCGCTTGAGGATGCCGACCCCGTGCTCCCCTGTGAGCGTGCCGCCGAGCCGCAGGCAGGCCTGGAACAGCGCGTCTGCGGCATCCCAGACGTGGTCGGGCACCTCGACGAATCCGTCGACCGTGTCGGCCTCGAACACGAAATTGGGGTGCAGGTTGCCGTCGCCCGCGTGCGCGACGGTCGGGATCAGGATGCCGTACTCGGCCTGCACCCGTTCGATCGCCGCGAACATGGCCGGCAGCGCGCTGCGCGGCACGGCGACGTCCTCGATGAGCACCGCGCCGCGCGCCTCGTTCGACGAGTGGAACGCGCGGCGGATCTCGAACAGCCGCTCCGCGTCCGCGGCATCCGCGCTGCGTTCGGGGCGGCCGCCGAGCGAGCGGATGACGGCCTCGGCATCCGAGGCCTCCCGCTCGGACGCATCGCCGTCGGTCTGCACGAGCAGCTGGGCACCGCGACCGCCGAGGTCGATGCCGAGGTGCGCGCTGAGACCCTCCAGCGCGGTCGCGTCGAGCAGTTCGAGGATCGCGGGCCGGATGCCGCTGGCCACCATCACCGATGCGGCGCGCGCCGCCTGCTCCACCGAGTCGAACGCGGCCGAGATGGTCACCTTCTCGCCCCGCGGCAGCGGGCGCAGACGCAGGGTCGCCTCGGTGATGACGCCGAGCGTGCCCTCCGACCCGATCATCAGGGCCGTGAGGTCGTAGCCGGTGACGCCCTTGACGGTGCGATGCCCGACCCGCACAGCGCGCCCGTCGGCGAGCACCACCTCGAGTCCGAGCACGGCCTCGCGCGTGACGCCGTACTTGACGCAGTGCAGGCCGCCGGCGTTGGTGGCGATGTTGCCGCCGACCGTGGAGATCGCGCGGCTCGCGGGATCGGGCGCCCAGAACAGGCCGTGGCCCGCGAGGCGCTCGTTCAGATCGGCGTTGATGACGCCCGGCTCGACGACGGCGAGCTCGTCGTCGCGGGACACCTCGAGCACGCGCGTCATCGCCGCCGTCGAGACGACGAGCTCCCCGCCGCCGGCCTGCGCCGCGCCCGCGAGGCCCGTTCCGGCGCCGCGCGGGACGACCGGGATGCGGTGCTCCGTCGCGAAGCGCAGGGCCGCCTGCACGTCGCCGGTGCTACGCGCCTCGACGACGGCGAGCGGCACCGTGGCGGAGACCTGACCCGAGCGGTCGCCCTGCGCGGCGCGGAGCGCCGCCGGGTCCGTGCGCACCACCTCGTCGCCGAGCGCCCGGCGCAGGGCCTGCTGCAGCTCGGGCGCTGGCGGGGTGACGGGCGCAGCCTCGGTGCTCATCCGTTCAGGCTATCCACGGCATCCTGATGTCCGATTCCCGCCAGGTGATGTCGGTGGCCACTGTCAGGCTTGGGGGCATGACGGCACGGGACGCGTCGAGCGCGCGAGGCTTCGACGAGATGTACGGCGCGCTCGCGTCGCGCGATGCCCGCTTCGACGGGCAGTTCATCGCCGGCGTGCACTCCACCGGCATCTATTGCCGCCCGAGCTGCCCGGCGGTCACGCCGAAGCCCGGCAACGTCAGCTTCTACCGCACGGCCGCCGCCGCCCACGAGGCGGGGCTGCGCGCCTGCAAGCGCTGCCAGCCGGATGCCGTGCCCGGCTCCCCCGACTGGAACCTCCGCGACGACCTCGCCTCGCGCGCGATGCGGCTCGTGCAGGACGGTGTCGTCGAACGCGAGGGGGTCGGGGTCTCGCGCGCCGACTCGGCTACACGAGCCGGCACCTGACGCGGGTGCTGACGACCGAGCTCGGAGCCGGCCCGCTCGCCCTCGCGCGCGCCCACCGCGCCCAGACCGCCCGCGCGCTCCTCGCCTCGACCGACCTGCCGGTGAGCGACATCGCGTTCGCGGCCGGATTCGGCAGCCTCCGCCAGTTCAACGACACCATGGCCGAGGTGTACCGCGCGACGCCGACCGAGCTTCGGGCCATCACCCGTCGGGGACCGCGAGGTTCCGCGGTCGCCCACCCGGCCGGCGGGAGCGCCTCGATCTCCCTGCGCCTGCCGGCACGGCCGCCCTTCGACGGCGCGGGTGTCCTGCGCTTCTTCGCCGACCACGCCATCCCGGGACTCGAGAGCGGCGACGAGACCGCCTTCGAACGCACCCTCGCCCTGCCCCACGGGCCGGCCGCCGTGCGCGTCGCGCTCGACCCGGACCAGCCGGGCGTGCTCGTGCAGGCGCGGCTCGCCGATCTCGCCGACGTGCCGGCACTCTCCGCGCGCGTCCGGCGCATGTTCGACCTCGACGCCGACTCCGTCGCCATCGACGAGGCGCTCGGCGCCGACCCCGCGCTGCGGCCGCTCGTCGCGGCGGTGCCCGGCATCCGGATCGCCGGGGTCGCCGACGGCGAGGAGGCGCTGTTCCGCACGCTCGTCGGGCAGCAGATCTCGGTCGCGGCGGCCCGCACCGTGCTCGGGCGGCTCGTCGCCGACCTCGGCGGCGGCGCCTTCCCGTCCGCCGCCGCGATCGCCGAGCGCGGCCCCGAGGTGCTGCGCGGGCCCGCGACCCGGATCGCGACGATCATCGGCGCGGCCGAGGCCGTCGTGCGCGGCGACCTCCGGCTCGACGTCGAGACCCCCGCGGTCGAACTGCGGGAGCGGCTGCTCGCGCTGCCCGGCATCGGGCCCTGGACCGCGGACTATCTCGCGATGCGCGCGCTCGGCAATCCCGACACGCTCCCGGCCAGCGACCTCGTGATCCGGCAGAGCGCCGGAGCGCTCGGGCTGCCCGACGGCGTGCGCCCCTCGCCCGGCGGGCAGCCGCCTGGGCGCCGTGGCGCTCCTACGCGGCGCTGCACCTCTGGCGAGCACGTCCGGCGCGGATCGCGCGCCGCGACGCGGCCTGACCCCACGGCATCCTGCGCCCTGGCGGCCTGTCCCCCTCCCCTCCCCCGCCCCCTCCCCCTCCCCCGCCCCCCGTCAAAAGTTCAGGAGTTCGGCGGCGCGTCGTCGCGTGATCCGTCGGGACAGGCGACGGGCTCCTGAAGTTTTGACCGGCGGCGTCCCGGTGGCGCGCCGGCGGCGCTACCGCGGCGTCTCGGCGGCGCGCCGGCAGCGTCCCGGCGGCGCGACCGCGGCGTCCGGGTCCCAGCGGCGGCGCATGCGTGACGCGACGGGGCCTGACCCGACGGCATCCCGAGCACTGCTCGACGTGCGCGTAGGCTGTCGTCGCTCATGTTCGTGTCCGTCGTCATCCCGGTCCGCAACGACGGCCCGATGCTCCGCCGTGCGCTCGACGCGCTCGCCGCGCAGACCCGTCGCGCGGACGAGATCGTGGTCGTCGACAACGGGTCGACCGACGACTCCGCGGCGATCGCCGCCGCCGCCGGCGCCCGCATCGTCACCGAGCCGATCGCCGGCATCCCGCGCGCGTCCGCCGTCGGGTACGACGCCGCCCGGGGCGACATCATCGCGCGCATCGACGCCGACACGGTCGTCCCGCCGACCTGGCTCGAGCATGCCCTCACCGACTTCGACGACGCGCAGGTCGACCTGCTGACGGGTCACGCCACGTTCTACGGCGCCGGAGCGGTCACCCGCCGCCTCGGACGCGCCTGGTGGGTCGGCGGCATGTACTGGTCGATGAGCATCTACCTCGGGCATCCGCCGGTCTTCGGATCGAACTTCGCGATGCGCCGCCAGGTCTGGACGCAGTTGGGTGACGAGGTGCACCGCTACGGCCTCGGCATCCACGACGACCTCGACCTCAGCCTGCACGTGAAGCCGTGGATGACGGTGCGCCACGACCCGAGCTGGACGGCCGAGATCTCCGCGCGTCCGTTCGCCACCGTGCGGGGGCTCGCCCGGCGGCTGCGCTGGGTCATCCCGACCCTGCGCGGACACGGCTCGCCGTGGCGCCGCAAGGCGCTCTGGCGGCGCTGGCACGAGGAGGGCACCTGGGGCCCCATCTCCGCGGGGGCCGCACCGGACTGGGCGGTCGACGGCTGGGCCGGCGACGACGCCGAGCCCGGCGAGGGTCACGCCATCGCGTAGAGCTCGAGCAGGTCGCGCGTGAGCTGGTGGGGCGCGGTCTCGCTCGGCGAATGCCCCGTGTCGTAGCCCGCGAATCGTGCGCCGATGCGTTCGGCGAGGGCCTGCGAGCGCTCCACCGGCCACAGGTCGTGGATGCCGACCACGACGAGCTTGGGGATCGGGAGCTCCCGCAGCTCGGCCTCCACATCGGGCGCGTGCATCATCAGGTCGATGATGTCGTCGACGCTGCGCCGCGAGGTGAGCGCGAACCGGGAGCGCACGAACGCGTGCCTGCCGGGGTCGACCTTGGTGGCGTTCAGCTTGACGCCGTTGACCATGAAGAAGGCGCCCACCCGTGCGCCGGCGACGCGGGCCAGCCACCCGACCCGCTTCATGCGGGCGAAGCCGTTGCCCGGGTCGGGCGGCGTCGCGAGCAGCGTGAGTGAGCGCACCAGGTCGGGTCGGCGGACGGCGACGAGCTGCGCCACCGTGCCGGCGAAGGAGTAGCCGAGAAGGTGCGCCGGGGTCGGGCCGGCCTCGAGGAGGGCGACCATGTCGTCCACGAACAACGTGTAGGTGTACCGCGCACCGGGCGGCGGGCCCGCGCTGCCCGACTCGTACTGGCCGGCGATGTCGACGGCCTGCACATGGAAGCCGGCCTCGGCGAGCGCCGGCATGATGAGGATGAAGTCCTCTTTCGACCCCGTGACCCCCGGCGCCATGAGGATCCGCGGATGGCTCGGGTCGCCGAGCGAGATCATCGCGATCTCGCCGCTGGGCGCGACGAAACGCGAGGCGATGGCGCCGGGTGGGAGCACCGACCAGTCGATGTCGGGCAGGGCGGCGTCGAGTCGCGCCGCGTCATCCACCCGCTCAGGCTAGCGAGTCAGGCAGGCGCTCCGTGACCATCGCTCACCGTCGGTGTGGGCGTCGTGGGGGTCGGCTCGGCGCCCAGTTGAAGGCCCCCGTTGCTGTTCGCCCCCATGGTCATCACCTCGAGCCAGTGCCGGTTCAGTTCGAGGTTGCGGCCGCCGTCGTACTCGAAGAACAGCGGGATGTCGGGAGCGATCCAGGCGGCGCTGTGGGCGTCGTCGGAGCCGCCTTTCCAGTTGAGGAAGAACCCTTCGCCACGGCGCAGCTTATTCGCGATGACCGCCTGCAGGTGGGCCATGGCGCGATCGTCCAGCTCGATCGGCGTGCCGTGGCCGCCGTAGAGGATCCTGCCCACGCGATGACTGTACTGGGCGCCCCGCGCGCGGCGGCCGAGGCGCTGGGCATTGACTGGAGGTGCGGCCCGGCTCGGGCATCCCGGAGTAGGCCGGGAGCATGCCAGGACAACGCAACCGGGCGCTCAAGAAGCCCGACATGTATGAGGAACTCCGCAAGGAGGGCAACAGCAAGGAGAAGGCCGCGCGCATCTCCAACGCCGCCGCCCGCGACGGCAAGAAGGCCGTGGGGCGCCGCGGCGGCGAGTCAGGGTCGTACGACGACTGGACCGTGCCGGAGCTGCGCAAGCGCGCCAAGGAGCTCGGCCGCCACGGCTACTCCGGCAAGCCCAAGAAGGAGCTCATCTCCCTCCTCCGCGACGGCGACTGAGTTCGCGAGTGACCAAAATGGGCGGGCGCGAACTGTTCGCACCCGCCCATTTTGGTCACTCGCGATTCGGCGCCTAGGCGGACTTCTTCTTCGCGGCCGGCTTCTTCTTCAGGGCCGGCTTGGCGCGCTTCTCGTCGACGGAGCGGCGAAGCGCCTCCATGAGGTCGAGCACCTCGCCGCCGCCCTCGGTCTCGCGCCCGAAGGTCGCCTCGGTGTCGATCGTGTCGCCCTGCTCGAGCTTCGCCTCCACGAGGGTGCGCAGCTGCTCCTGGTAGTCGTCGGTGAACTTCTCGGGCTGGAAGTCGCTCGCGAAGCTGTCGACGAGCTGGCGCGACATCTTCATCTCGGCGTCGGTGATCCGCGGGGTCTCGTCGAGCTCGGGGAATCGCGCCTCGCGCACCTCGTCGTCCCAGAGCAGCGTCTGCATGGTGAGCACGCCATCCCGCACCCGGAGCGCCGCGAGCCGCGTGCGCTGGCGCAGCGCGAACTGCACGATCGCGGTGCGGTCGGTGTCCTCGAGGGTGCGCATGAGCAGCACGTACGCCTTGTTCGACTTCGAGTCGGGCGCGAGGTAGTAGCTCTTCTCGAACATGATCGGGTCGATCTGATCGGTGGGCACGAACTCGACGACGTCGATGTCCTTCGACCGCTCGGCGGGCAGCGACTTCAGGTCGTCGTCGGTCAGGATCACCGTGTCGTCGCCGTCGACGTACGCCTTGGCGATGTGCTCGTAGTCGACCGTCTCGCCGTCGATCTCGCACACGCGCTTGTACCGGATGCGGCCGCCGTCCTTGTCGTGCACCTGGTGCAACGGCACGTCGTGGTCTTCGATCGCGGAATACAGCTTCACCGGCACGTTCACGAGCCCGAAGCTCAGCGAGCCCTTCCAGATCGACCTCATGCTGAGCATTCTCCCCGGCGATGTGGACGGTGTACACCCCTGTGGTTAGCGTCAACTCATGGCGAAGGACTCCGAACAGTTCGTCTCGGTCGGCGGGCACCGTCTGCGCCTGACCAACCTCGACAAGGTCATGTACCCCGAGACGGGCACGACCAAGGGCGAGGTCATCGACTACTACTCGCGCGTCGCCGAGTACCTCATCCCGCACGCGGCCGACCGGCCCGCGACCCGCAAGCGCTGGGTGAGCGGCGTCGACGGTCCGATGTTCTTCGAGAAGAACATGCCGGATGGCGCACCCGACTGGGTGAAGGTGCGCAGCATCCAGCACAAGGACCACGTCAACGAGTACCCGATCGTCAACGACCTCGCCACCCTGGTGTGGATCGCGCAGCAGGCAGCGCTCGAGATCCACGTGCCGCAGTGGCGGTTCGGCCGCAACGGCGCCCGCAAGAACCCGGATCGCATGGTGCTCGACCTCGACCCCGGCGAGGGCGCGGGCCTGCCCGAGTGCGTCGAGGTCGCGAAGCTCGTGCGCGGCATCCTGAAGGGCATGGGGCTGGATCCGATGCCGGTCACGAGCGGCAGCAAGGGCATCCACCTCTATGCCGCCCTCGACGGATTGCAGTCCAGCGACCAGGTGAGCGCGGTCGCGAAGGAGCTCGCGCGGGCGCTGGAGGCCGACCACCCCGACCTCGTCGTGAGCGACATGAAGAAGGCCGTGCGCGGCGGCAAGGTGCTGCTCGACTGGAGCCAGAACAACGGGTCTAAGACCACGATCGTGCCGTATTCGCTGCGCGGGCGGGCGCATCCGACCGTCGCGGCGCCGCGCACGTGGGCGGAGCTGAGCCGCCCGGAACTGCGGCATCTCGAGTTCCACGAAGTGCTCGAGCGGCTGAAGAAACGCGGCGACCCGCTCGCCGACTTATCGGTGGGCAGCCTCGACGAGTCGCTCGGGCAGTACCGCTCGATGCGCAACAGGAGCGTCACGCCGGAGCCGTTCGGCGACGTGCCCGGCAGCGACCCGAGCTGGAAGCCGGACCCCGCGAACCCGCACTTCGTCATCCAGGAGCATCACGCCAGCCGACTCCACTACGACTTCCGCCTGGAGCGCGACGGCGTGCTCGTGAGCTGGGCGGTGCCGAAGGGCGTGCCGACCGACCCGAAGCAGAACCACCTCGCGGTGCACGTCGAGGACCACCCCTTCGACTACGGCACCTTCGAGGAAGCATTCCGAAAGGGGAATACGGCGCGGGCGAGGTCGCGATCTGGGACCGCGGCCGGTACAGCCTCGAGAAGTGGCGCGACGGCACCGAGGGCGATGGCAAGGGCCAGGGCCAGAAGGCAGAGCAGGGCGAGGTGATCCTCACCATCCACGGCGAGAAGCACGGCTCGCACCGGCTCGCGCTCATCCAGACCAGCACCGGCGACGACGCCAAGAACTGGATGCTGCACCTCATGAAGGACCAGGATCCGGTCGACTGGGATGCCGAGGGCGGCCCCGAGAACGTGCGCACCGGGGAGAAGTGGCACGGCCACCGCTCCGTGCCGTCCGGCCGCAAGGGACTCACGCGCGGCAAGACGGTCATCGGCGGCCGCTCGAGTGCGAACACCATCGCGCCCATGCTCGCGACCCTCGGCTCGGCGCAGGAGTTCCAGGGCGGGCGCGACTGGACGTACGAGATGAAGTGGGACGGCATCCGGGCGGTCGCCACGATCCAGGGCGACGAGGTGACGCTGCGCACCCGCAACGGCCTCGACGTGACCGGCAGCTACCCGGAGCTCGCCGAGACGCTGCGCGAGGCCGTGCACGGCGCCGCGACGCTCGACGGCGAGATCGTCGCGCTCGACGCGAAGGGACGGCCGAGCTTCGGCCTGCTCCAGCAGCGCATGGGACTCAGCAAACCGGGCGACGTCGAGCGCGCTCGCGGGCGCACGCCGGTGAAGTACTTCGTCTTCGACGTGCTCGACGACCCGAAGCAGCCATACGCCGAGCGCCGGGCGCGCCTGGAGCGGGAGGTGCACGACACCGGTCCGATCGTCGTGCCCCCGGATGCCGGCACCGACCTGAAGAAGGCCCTCGCAACGAGCGCCAAGCTCGGCCTCGAGGGCATCATGGCCAAGCGCCTGGACAGCCCGTACCGGGTCGGCAAACGCAGCCGCGACTGGATCAAGCTCAAGCACCACAAGACCCAGGAGGTCGTCATCGGCGGCTGGCGCCCCGGCAACGGCGCCCGCGCGAGCACGGTCGGCTCGCTGCTGCTCGGCGTCAAGGACGGCGACACGTTCCGGTACGTCGGCCGGGTCGGCACGGGCTTCGCCGACCGCGAGCTGCAGCAGCTGCGGGCGCGCCTGGATCGGATCGAGCGCAAGACCAGCCCGCTCGAGGGCGTGCCCGCCGCCGACGCGCGCGACGTGCACTGGGTCACGCCGAGCCTCGTCGGCGAGGTGGAGTACGCCGAACTCACCACCGACGGCCGGCTGCGGCAGCCGAGCTGGCGCGGGTGGCGCACCGACAAGGATCCGGATCAGGTGGTGCGCGAGTTCGCCTGATGCCGGCTCCGCGACCGCAGGGCGACGCTCGTCCCGCGCCAGAGCAGCACGGCGAGCACGGCCCCGCCGAGCGCCACCAGCACGACGAGGGCAACCGGGAAGGCGGGTCCGATCGGTGCCGCCGGATGCGCGCTCACGGTGAGCGGAAGCCGGGCGATCGCGATACCGGCCTCCAGGATCGTGAGGGTCGCGGGCCCGGACCTCACGAGCGGCATGGCGAAGACGAGTCGCTGCGGCGTGGAGGCGGTGTCGAGGCCCACCGGCCGCGATCCGACGCGCACGACGAGCCCGCGCAGGTCGCGATCCGTGAGGCCCTGCGCGGCGATGACCGTGCGTTGCCCGACCACCGCGTGCGGATCGGTCAGACGGAAGGCCGCGCCGGTGGCGACGACCGAACCGCGCAGCTGGATCCATCCGGTCGAGACGCCCGGCGCACGCAGCATGAGCGCCCGCCGGTATTCGGCGGCGAGCGATGCGACCGGCCGGGGTCCGGTGATGGAGCAGGCGATCGAGTCCCCCGGCTCGACGATCCCGTCGCGGCATGATCCGTGCACCTGCACCGGCAGGTCCCCGACGTTGCGCATGACGTAACGGACGCTGCTGAGCGTGGTGGCCGGGAGCCGGAACCGACCCCCGTCGGGGATCCGCTGCCAGCTGCCGGCGGCATCCCGAGCCTCCAGTCCGGTGCTGAAGCGGAACACGCCCCCGGTGATCCACCCCTGCTCGACGTACGGGCGCTCACCGGGCCGGTCGACCGTGAGCGTCAGCGCGTTGACGCCGCTGCCGACCGCCAGGCGGAAGATGCAGTTGATCGGGTCGGGCGTGGTCTCCGCGACGCAGGCCGCGGGCTGCTGCCCGCCGACGGCCTGCGCATCGACGAGGGTCGCCGTGAATGGCTCCGGCGCGTTGCTGCGCAGGTCGATGAGCGCATTGATCGTGGTCGACGGCTGCTCGGGACCGATCTGCGCGTACCCGGGTCGGTTGGGGTCGGTCAGCGAGACCGCCTCGCCCCAGTTGTTGACCCACAGTCGCACCGTCGCGCCGGCCGCCGTCGGTGTATCGGGAAGCGCCGGCCCGGCGCCCGCCGAGAGCGCCGCGAGCGCGAACAGGAGCACCGCGGCGATCGGGAGCATGGTCAGGGCGTGGGCAGATGGATGACCCCGGTCATCGCCTCGAGCCCGCTCAGCCGCTCGGGCGAGAGCACCTTGCGCACCTGCTCCTGCGACATGAGACCGGAGTCGACGACGAGGTCGGCGATCGAGGCGTTCGTCGTCAGGGCGGTGTGCGCGAGCGACGCGGCGGCGGCGTAGCCGATGTAGGGCGTGAGGGCCGTGACGACGCCCACGCTCGTCTCGACCTCGCGCGCTAGCCGCGCCGTGTTGGCGGTGATGCCGTCGATGCAGTTGACGCGCAGTGTGCGGCACGCGTTCGTCATCCACGACAGCGACTGCAGGATGCTGTGCGCGATGACCGGCTCGAACGCGTTCAACTGCAGCTGGCCGGCCTCCGCGGCGGCGGTGACGGTCGCATCCGCCCCGATGACGCTGAAGGCGACCTGGTTCACGACCTCCGGGATCACCGGATTCACCTTGCCCGGCATGATGCTCGACCCCGCCTGCCGCGCCGGCAGCGAGATCTCGCCGAGACCGGCCTGCGGGCCGGAGGAGAGCAGTCGCAGGTCGTTGCAGATCTTGCTGAGCTTGACGGCGGCGCGCTTGAGCGTGCCGCTCAGGGTCATGAAGATGCCCGCGTCGCTCGTGGCCTCGATCAGGTCGGGCGCGGTCTCCTGCGGGATGCCGCTGAGGTCCTCGAGGTGACGCCGCACGGCCTCGGCGTAGCGCGGGTCGGCGGTGATGCCGGTGCCGATCGCGGTGGCACCGAGGTTGATCTCGTTGAGCCACGGGATCACCTCCGACAGCCGGTCGAAGTCCTCCTGCAGCGTGTGCGAGAACCCGCTGAACTCCTGGCCGAGCGTCATCGGCACGGCGTCCTGCAGCTGGGTTCGGCCGACCTTGAGCACGGCGGCGAACTCGGCGCCCTTGCGCGCGAAGCTCGTCGTCAGCAGCGCGTGCTCCTCGAGCAGCCGCTGCAGTCCGAGCACCATCGCGAGCTTGATGGCCGTCGGGTACACGTCGTTGGTCGACTGGCTGCGGTTGACGTCGTCGATCGGATGCAGCGCCGAGTACGTGCCGAACGGCAGCCCCATCGCCTCGAGCCCCGCGTTGGCGATGACCTCGTTCGTGTTCATGTTGGTGCTGGTGCCCGCGCCGCCCTGGATGGCGCCGACGACGAACTGGTCGTGCAGCTCCCCCGCGACGATCCGCTCGCACACGGCGTCGATCACGTCGGCCTTCGCCGCCTCGAGCACGCCCAGGTCGCGGTTCGCGCGCACGGCCGCCTGCTTGACCAGGGCCAACCCCCGCACGAGGTCGGGATAGTTGCTGATGGAGCGTCGCGTGATCGGGAAGTTCACGAGCGCGCGCGCGGTGTGGATGCCCCAGTAGACCCCGGCGGGGATCTCCATGGAGCCGAGGGAGTCGGTCTCGGTCCTTGTGGGGCCGTCGCCGTTCAGCAGGTCGGACGCTTCGTCGGGTCCGGTGGTGGTCACCATGCCCCTACTTCACCACGTCGCGCCGTGCCGCGGCGCCGCAGAGCGGATGAACGTTGCGGATGCGGTGGATCAGAGTCCGGGATGCAGGACGGGCACGACGAGCCAGATGCCCCCGAGCACGAGCACACCGCAGAGCACGAACATGAGCACCGCCAACGGCCGGCGCCAGCGCTCCTTGCCGTCGTTCAGGCGCAGGCCCACGGAGAACAGCGTCATGAGCGCCGCGGCTGTCACGAGCGCCGCGACCACGACGGTGACGAAGGCGAGCCAGTTGATGCTCACGCGGCGGCCGCCTTCTTCTTGCGGCGCTTGGGCTTGACGAAGACGCCGGGGTCGGGTGCCGAGAACTGGGCCGCGTGGATGCGGTTGCGGCGCGCGAGCAGGAAGATCACGAGCACGATGGCCCCGCCGACGACCACGTCGATCGCGACGCCGATCGGTCCGAGCCCGGCCAGGAAGGCGGCGAGCGCGCCGATCACGCCGGCGACCGGGATGGTCACGACCCAGCCCAGCGCGATCCGGCCCGCCGTGCGCCAGCGCACCGAGGCTCCCTTGCGGCCGATCCCGGTGCCGATCACGGAGCCCGACGCGACCTGCGTCGTGGAGAGGGCGAAACCGAGGTGCGTGGAGGCGAGGATCGTCGCCGTCGTCGCGGCCTCCGCGGCGAACCCCTGCGCGGGCTCGATGTCGGTGATGTCGCGGCCGAGCGTCTTGATGATCCGCCAGCCGCCGCTGTAGGTGCCCGCGGCGATCGCGACCGCGCAGGCGCAGATGACCCACAGCTCCGGGCCGCTGCCGACCGGCTGGAACCCGCCGGCGATGAGCGCGAGCGTGATGACGCCCATCGTCTTCTGGGCGTCGTTCGTGCCGTGGGCGAGCGACACGAGCGACGACGTGAAGATCTGGCCGACCTTGAATCCGTCGCGCTCGCGCTTGCGGGTGACCCCGAACGCGATCTTGGTGGCGATGTACGACACGAGTCCCGCCGTGAACGGTGCGAGCACCGCCGGGATCAGCACCTTCGTGATGAGCACGCCGCCGTCGACGGCGCCGAACCCGGCTCCGACGATCGCGGCGCCGATGAGCCCGCCGAACAGGGCGTGGCTGGACGACGAGGGCAAGCCGAGCAACCAGGTCACGAGGTTCCACAGGATCGCGCCGATGAGCCCCGCGAGGATGAACACCGGCGTGATCTGCACCCCGCCGTGCCCCTCGCGGATCAGCCCTCCCGAGATGGTCTGCGCCACGGTGGTGCTGAGGAACGCCCCGACCAGGTTGAGCACCGCGGCGATCGCCACGGCGACCTTGGGCGAGCGCCCCCGTCGCGATGGGGGTCGCCATGGCGTTGGCCGTGTCGTGGAATCCGTTGGTGAAATCGAAGAAGAGCGCCAGCGCGATGACCAGCACGACGGTGAGGGTGACGTCCACTGCGCGCGAGTCTAAGCGCCCCGCGGCCCTCGTCGGAATGCCTCCCGTCGTTCCGCGGCCCGGCCCGTGGACGAGCGCCCCCAGCACGGGGGAATGTCGCCTCGTCACCACCGGCCCGTAGCGTGAGCGCGGGGGTATGACATGCACTCATATCGGGTGCTGGGAATCATCGCGCTGGGTGCGATCGTGTTGGCGGCGATCTGCTTCACCGCCGTGGACATCACGATCGACAGCGCCAATGGATGCCTCGGCGTGCGACGGATCTGCAGCGAGCATCAGGTGCCGTCGACCGCGGTCGGCTACGCGGCCCTCGGCGTGCTCTCTCTGCTGATCTCGACCCTGTTCGCGGCCGGCTGGCTGATCGGGATGCTGCGCCATCCCGAGCCGGACGAGCCGCTCCCGCGCGTCCGGCTGCTGCCCCGGGTGGTCGAGGAGGAGCTGTGACGATCGTCACCGGGACCCCCGGCGGCGCGCACTGCGCAGGCGTCGGCTGCGAGCACGATCCGTACGCCGTGGCCGTGCCGGCTCCCCTCGACGCACCGCGGCATCGTCGCGCCGACCTGGCGCGGCACCTGCCGGCTCAGCCGCCGAGCCGGCCGACCTCGAGCACCCGGAGGACCGGCACGCCCTGATCGGCGGAGGCCTCCAGGTCGACGGATGCCGTGATCCCCCAGTCGTGATCGCCCGCCGGGTCGGCGAGCACCTGCCGCACCCGCCAGGTTCCGGGCTCGCCCTCGGGGTGCTCGTCGACCTGCACCATCCGCGCGCTCCGCGCGTCGGCGTCGGTGCGCAGGTCGTCGTGCTCGGCGTAGTAGCCGTCGAGCGCCTCGGGCCATCCGGCGTCAGGGTCGAGCGCGACGAGCTCGTCGTCGCGCTGCAGCGCCGCGAGGCGCACCCGGCGCCACAGCTCGTTGCGCACCAAGATGGCGAACGCCCTGGGGTTGAACCCGTCGAGACCAGCCACGTCGGAGGCGCCGCGCGACGGGGCGGCAGGCTCGCCCAGCGGGTTGCTCAGCGCCTCCCACTCCTCCAGCAGCGACGAGTCGGTCTGCCGCACGAGCTCGCCGAGCCAGTCGATCAGGTCCTGCAGCTCGGGGGTGCGGGCATCCTCCGGGATCGTCTGCCGCGCCGCGCGGTACGCGTCGGAGAGGTAGCGCAGCACGAGCCCCTCGCTGCGCCCGAGCTGGTAGTAGGCGACGAACTCGGGGAAGGTGAACGCCTTCTCCCACAGGTCGCGCACGACCGACTTGGGCGAGAGCTCGAAGTCGTGTACCCAGGGCTGACTCGCGGCGAACGTCTCGAACGTCTGCTCCAGGAGGTCGGCGAGCGGCTTCGGCCAGGTCACGTCCTCGAGCAGCTCCATGCGCTGGTCGTACTCGATGCCCTCGGCCTTCATCGCGGCCACGGCCTCGCCGCGCGCCCGGAACTGCTGCTGGGCGAGCACCGGCCGCGGATCGTCGAGGGTCGCCTCGAGCACGGAGATCATGTCGAGCGGGTACTCGGACGACGCCGGGTCGAGCAGCTCGAACGCGGCGAGCGCGAACGGCGAGAGCGGCTGATTGAGGGCGAAGTCCTCGGGCAGGTCGACCGCGAGCGAGATGACGGCCGTGCCGTCGAATCCGCCGCCCTGCTGCTGCACGACACCGGCGGTGCGCAGCGTGCGATACAGCTGGATCGCGCGGCGGGCGAGCTCGCGCCGGCGCGGCACCGGTTCGTGGTTGTCGAACACGAGGGCGCGCACGTCGGTGAACGGGTCGCCGTGCCGACGGCCGATGACGTTGATCATCATCGCCGCCGTCATGCGCATCGACGGGGCGAGCGTCTCCGGCACGGCCGCGATGAGCCGCTCGAACGACGCCGGCCCCCACGAGACGAAACCCTCGGGGGCGCGCTTCTTCGGCCCCTGCTTCTTGTTGCGGGCCTCCGCCTTCGCGGCCGCGATGGCGTTCTCGATCTCGTGCTCCGGCGCCTCGGCCACGACCTCGCCCTCGGTGTCGAAGCCGGCGCGACCCGCCCGCCCCGCCACCTGATGGAACTCGCGGGCGGTGAGCTGCCGCATCCGGGTGCCGTCGAACTTGGTGAGCCCGGTCAGCAGCACGGTGCGGATCGGCACGTTGATGCCGACGCCGAGCGTGTCGGTGCCGCAGATCACACGCAGCAGGCCGCGCTGCGCGAGCTGCTCGACGAGCCGGCGGTACTTGGGGAGCATGCCGGCGTGGTGCACGCCGATGCCGGCCCGGATGAGCCGCGACAGCACGTTGCCGAAGCCGGGGGCGAACCGGAATCCGGCGATCTCGTCGGCGATCCGGTCGCGCTGCTCGCGCGTGGCGACCTTCGCGGAGAGCAGCGCCTGCGCCCGCTCGACGGCGGCGGCCTGCGAGAAGTGCACGACGTACACCGGCGCGAGCCCGTCGCGCAGCAGCTCGTCGATGGTCTCGTGGATGGGCGTGATCACGTAGCGGTAGCGCAGCGGCACCGGCCGCTCGACCCCGGTCACCTGCGCCACCTCGAGGCCGGTGCGGCGCTCGAGGTCGTCCGCAATCGCCGTGACGTCGCCGAGGGTGGCCGACATGAGCACGAACCGCGCGCGGTTCAGCTGCAGCAGCGGCACCTGCCAGGCCCAGCCGCGATCCGGGTCGGCGTAGAAGTGGAACTCGTCCATGACGACGACCTCGTCGACGTGCCCCTCCTCGCCGTGCCGCAGGGCACGGTTGGCGAGGATCTCGGCCGTGCAGCACAGGATGGGCGCCTCGGGGTTGACCGACGAGTCGCCCGTGATCATGCCGACGTTGGCCGGGCCGAAGATGTCGACGAGCTGGAAGAACTTCTCGCTGACGAGCGCCTTGATCGGCGCCGTGTACCAGGATCGCCGACCCTGGGCGAGCGCCGCCGCGTGCGCCGCGACCGCCACGAGCGACTTGCCGGTGCCGGTGGGCGTCGAGAGCACCAGATGCCGGTCGAGCACGAGCTCGAGCACCGCCTCCTCCTGCGCGGGGTACAGCGGCAGGCCCTGCTCGCGGGCCCAGTCGTCGAACGCGCCGACGAAGGCATCCGGATCCCACGGGTCCGGCAGCACGTCGATCAGCATCCGAGAAGTCTCTCGTGCTCGCGCCTCAGCCCGTGAAAGGGGGCGGACAGAACGGGTATCTTACGTCGCGCCGTCCCCGTAGAATCCGTGAGGACGCCGAGTCTCGGCGTGTCGCGTGTCGAGCAACGAGGAGGCGTTCGTGGCCGACGACGACGTCCGCGTGCCCGCGGGCTGGTATCCCGATCCTCTCGGGCTGCCCCAGCTGCGCTGGTGGGACAACCACGCCTGGACCGAGCACGTCTCCGACGCCCGGCAGCCGATGGTCGTGCCCGAGACCGCGGCCCCGACGGCCACCGCGACGTCGCTGCCCTACGCCGATCCGGCGGACGAGCCCGACGAGGCGGCCGACGAGCGGACCGTCCAACTCAGCCGGCGCGCGCGCCGCGAGCGCGAGCGGCTCGCCGACGAGCCCGACGACCGCCTGCCGCGCGACGGGCTCGCGTTCGGCGACCCGTCGCTCGAGCTGGAGGCGGCCGAGCGCGGTCAGATGTCGGTCAGCGAGCCCTCGCCCGCCGCGCGGCTCGCCGCCACGGGCCTCGCCCAGGAGGCGCCCTCCGGGGTCTCCTACGACCTCGGCAGCCGATTCGACGATCTGCTCGGCGAGCCGGCGTCGCCGCGTTCCGCGTTCGCGCATGCGGGCGCGTCGGCGGCGGCGTTCGTGCCGGAGAGCGCTCCGGAACCGGATGCCGCCCCGCTGCGAGCGCGCAGCGCCCACCGGGCCGAGTCCGACGTCCGGCTCGGCACCGCGGCCGTGTGGATCATGACGCTGCTGCCGCTGTACATGCTCATGGTCGGCCTCGTGCTGCTGCTCGCCGGGGGCAGCACCGACCAGTCGATCGTCGCCCTCGCCGCGATGTTCGGGGTGACCTGGGTCGCCGGGCTGGTGCTCGCGATCCTCGACTACGCGCTCCTGCGCCGCCAGGGTCTGCAGGCGCCGGCGAGCTGGGCGTGGGCGCTGCCCGGGGTGCTCGTCTACCTCGTCGCCCGCCTGATGCGCACGGTGCGCGAGACCGGCACCGGCTTCGGCCCGCTGCTGACGTTCCTCGTGCTCGGCGGATTCCTGATCGGCGGCGTGCTCGCGGTGCCCGGGCTCGTGATGCAGCTCGCGCCCACGACGTTCTCGCAGCAGGCCGAGCTGGCGGTCGAGGGCGACGCGTCGGTCATCGGGGCCGACGTGCGGGTGGACTGCCCGACGGTGCCGCCGCTGCTCGTGCAGCAGACGATGGTGTGCGACGCGCAGAAGTCCGGGGGCTCGGGGCAGCGCTTCCAGGTGACGGTGAGCCTGCAGCGTCAGAACGGCTGGATCGACTGGCGGGTCGACGACTGGGGCGTCTTCACCAGCTGACCGACACCCCGAACGGGGACGGCGGCGCCACGCGCGCGGATCCGTAGACTCACAGCGCACCGAGGGGAAGGGACGGCGGATGACCGATCAGGCGATCCGCGTGACGCCCGCCGGGTGGTACGAGGATCCCGCGGACGCCGCGCTGGTGCGCTGGTGGAACGGCGTCGCCTGGACCGAGCACACGAATCCGAAGCCGGGGCTCGATCCGTCAGCGTCGGGGTCGACCGCGGCGGTCGCGCCCGCCGTCGTGGCCGAGCCGGTGTCGGCGGCCGAACCCGTGTCGGCGGCGGAACCCGTGTCGGCGGCCGAGGTCGCGCCGACGGCCCAGACCCCGCCCCCGCTCACCCGCCGCGAGGCGATCGCCGCCGAGGGCGGACGGCAGGCGCCGGATGCCGGCCGCAGCGCGACCGGGGTGGCCTGGCTGATCGCACTCCTGCCGGTCATCACGTTCGTGATCGTGATCGCCGGCCTGTACGTGTTCGCGTATGTGGCCCCGAGCCCGTGGGTCGCGCTCGCGGCGGCGCTGCCTTACCTCCTGGGACTGCTCTGGGCGGTCTCCGACAGCCGCCAGCTCGCGGCCCGCCGCTTCACCCCGCCGAGCGCGCTGTGGGCGCTGCTCACGCCGCTCGGCTACCTCATCGCCCGCCGGCTCCGGGTGCCCGGCACCGGGCCGCTGGTGCTCTTCGCCGTCACCGCCGTGGCCGCGGTCGCCGCCCCGCTGCTGTTCTGGGTCTCGGGCGCGTCGACGGTCGTCACCGTGCCGGTGCGCGTGCAGCACGCCGCCCAGACGCAACTGGTCGACTCCGGCCGGCTGAGCTCGGTGAGCTGCCCGCCGGTGCTGGGGTCGCTCGCCCCCGGCACGCTCTTCACCTGCGACGCGGTGACGAACGACGGTCACCCGACCCAGGTCTGGGTCAGCATCGACTCGCCCGACGGCACCTTCAGCATCGCCCCTTCGATCGCCCACGGAGCGTCCTGAGAGACCGCTGAACGGGAATGCGTCGTCCGGGCCGCGCCCGTACCCTGACGGGATGGTTGGACGACACCGCGCCTCCGCGCGCGATCGCGAGGCGATCGACTACCCCGCGGGCATCCCGAACGGCGGCAGCACGGGCCACGGCCGCCGGGAGCACCTCGTCGACCCGGGCGCCCGGATCTCCGACGACACGAACGTCACCGTCGACATGGAGGCGATGCACTCGCATCCGCAGGTCGAGCGCTCGCCGGCCCGCCCCGAGGAGCTCGTGCGCTACGGACGCGTCGGCGACGGGACCGAGCTCGAGTAGGCGCGGATTCCGCGCACGTCGCCGGCAGGTGCGAGGCTGGGCGTGATGCGACTGCTCCTCATCCGCCACGGCCAGACACCGTCGAACGTCATCGGCTCGCTCGACACGGCCGCGCCCGGGCCCGGGCTGACCGCCCTCGGGCTCGAGCAGGCCGCGGCGGTGCCCACCGCCCTGCAGAACGAGGCGGTCGACGGGGTCTACGCCTCGATCCTGACCCGCACCCGGCTGACGTCGCTGCCGCTCACCCGAGCGCTCGACCTGCCGCCCGCGAGGGTGCTGCCCGGCATCCACGAGATCGAGGCCGGCGAGCTCGAGCAGCACACCGATCGCGAGTCGGTGAAGCGCTACATGGAGACCGCCTGGGCGTGGGGGCTCGGCGATCTGGCGCCTCGGATGCCGGGGGCGGGCGACGGCAACGCCTTCTTCGCGAGGTTCGACGAGAGCATCGCCATGATCGCGAGCACCCACCGCCGGCGGACCGCCGTCGCGTTCAGCCATGCCGCCGCGATCCGCGTCTGGTGCGCCGCGCGCGCCCAGAACCTGCCGCCGGAGTACGCCGCGTTCACCGCGCTCGACAACACGGCCGCGGTCGTGCTCGAGGGCGATCCCGACGCCGGCTGGAACGTGGAGAGCTGGGGCGGTCAGCCCGTGGGCGGCCTCGAGCTGCAGGACCCGCGGGCCGACGACGTCACGGGCGAGCCCCTCGACGAGGCCGAGCGGATCGAGTAGCGCCGACCCGCGCTATCTCCCCTTCAGGTCCTTCCGCAGGATCTTGCCCGACGACGACTTGGGCACCGCGTCGATGAACGCGACCGCCCGCACCTTCTTGTGCGGCGCGACGTGCTCGGCGACGAACGCCATCACACGGTCCTCGTCCAGCTCCGCGCCCTCGCGCCGCACGACGAACGCCTTCGGGATCTCCCCCGACTCCTCGTCCGCCGCGGCTACCACCGCGGCATCGTCGATGTCGGGATGCGTCAGCAGCAGCGCCTCGAGCTCGGCCGGCGGCACCTGGTAGCCCTTGTACTTGATGAGCTCCTTCAGCCGGTCGACGATCTGGAAGCTGCCGTCCGGGTTGATGAGGGCGATGTCGCCGGTATGCAGGTAGCCGTCGGCGTCGACGGTGCGGGCCGTCGACTCCGGGTCGTCGAGGTAGCCGAGCATGACGTTCGGCCCGCGCAGCCAGAGCTCGCCGCTGCGGCTCGGACCGTCGGGCGAGGCCTCGATCTCCTCGCCGGAGTCGACGTCGATGATCCGGCCCTCCTGGTTGGGGATCAGCACGCCGACCGACCCCACCGACATCGTGCCGACCTGCCCCGCGGGGATCACGTGCGAGACGGGGCTGAGCTCGCTCATCCCGTACCCCTGCTGCATCGTGATGCCGAGCCGCGTCGCGACCGCATTGCCGAGGGCCTCGTCGAAGGGCGCGGCGCCCGACATCATGCCGCGCAGGCTCGACAGATCGAACTGGTCGACGATCGGGTGCTTGGCGAGCGCGACGGCGACCGGCGGGGCGATGAACACGAAGGTGATCTTCTGGTCCTGGATGAGCTGCAGGAACTGCTGCAGGTCGAACCGCGGCATCGTGACGAGCGCCGCGCGGCGCTTCAGCGCGATGTTCAGCAGCACGGTCATGCCGTAGATGTGGAAGAACGGGAGGAATGCGAGCACCCGGTCGTCGGGCCGGATGTCGAGCAGCTCCGGCGTGCACTGCACGACGTTCGCGACCAGGTTGCGATGGCTCAGCTGCACCCCTTGGGGAAGCCGGTCGTGCCCGACGAGTACGGGATCGCCGCCACGCGGGTGGCCGGGTCGATCGTCACGTCGGGCGCGGCGTGGCCCTCCCGCAGCAGGTCGGCGAGGCCGGGTGACCCGTCGAGCACGATGACCGACTCGGGCCGAAGCCCGGCTCCGGCGGCGGCGGCCGTCGCGGTCTCGGCGAGCGGGCCCACGGTGAACACGAGCTTCGCGTGCGACGCCTCGAGCTGGCGCTGCATCTCCTGCGCCGTGTACAGCGCGTTGACCGTCGTCGCGGCGGCTCCGGCGCGCAGGATGCCGTGGAACACGGTCGCGAACGCCGGCACGTTGGGTGCGTGCAGCGCCACGACCTCCCCCGGCGCGATCCCGCGGGCGGCGAGCGCACCCGCCAACAGCTCGATCTGGCGCTTCAGTGCACCGTAGGTGGTCTCGGCCCCCGACGGTCCGTCGACGAGGGCGACGCGCCGGGCATCGGCGTCGCTCAGGTCGCCGAACAGGAAGTCGAAGACGGATTGGTCGGGGATCGTCTCGTCGGGAAAGGGGCTGCGGAACGTCATGCGATCTCCTTCGATCGGGTGCCGCCAGCCTCCCGCCACCCTGGGCATTGGCGCAATGGTCCCGTCCGGGGTTGTCGCGCCGCGCCGCCGGGGCGACGGTGGAGGACACGGAAGGGACCACCATGAGCGACATTCCGCACCCGCGCACCCACGACATCGACTTCCACCGCGAACACGACGACATGACCGAGGACGTCGGGCCCGACCTGCAGTCGGGCGACGACCTCGGCACCGGCGCGATCGTCGGCGGCCCCGAGGTCGACGACGAGAAGCCGGACGACGGCGCCGGGGCGGAGGCGCCGTGATGTCGGACTACCCCGAGAGCATCGAGCCGGACGCCATCGATCCGGACTTCCCGCCGACGCCCGGCTCGCCGCCCGACCCCGGTGTCCCGGGGCCCGACCCCGGCGCCCCGCAGCCCGACGGCCCGTCGATCAACCCGCCGGGCCCGATCGACCCCGTCGAGCCGGACTCTCCCCGGCCGGCCCCGACCCGACACCGGACGAGCCGACCTTCCCCGCGAAGGACGGCGCGCCCTTCGACGACACCGACCCCAACCCGCCGACGGAGCAGTTCATCCCCGGCTCGTTCAACTGACGGGCGCGTTCACCCGACCGGCTCGTTCACCCGAAGGAGGTCTCCCGATGTCCGATACCCAGAGCGACGCCGACCTCGCCGCGTCGCAGTTCGACGACGCGAAGCGCAGCATCGACAGCGTCGAGCAGTCGGCCCTGCCGGGTGCGGAGCCCAGCGATATCGACGACCGGCCGGCGCTCGACGTGGATCCCGGCGACGCCGGTCCCGTGCAGGAGGACGACGACCTGCCCGAGCCCGACGAGCACCAGGGCGAGAACGACGACGACGAGTGACGACGACCACCCGACACGACCGCGAGCCGAAGGAGCAGCGATGACCGACACCACGCCCGAACCGCACGACGCCCAGCGCCGCGAGAACGACGCCGCCGAGGCCGAGGAGAAGCGCCTCGATCAGGAGACGCCAGACGCCCTCAACACCTTGAGCGAGACCGCCCGGCAGTTCCTGAACGATCCCGACATGGACGCCGTGCGCGGCTCCGACCTGCCCGACGACACGAGCGGCGAGGAACCGCCGCAGGACGGCGACCCCGGCCGCTGAGCCGCGGGCGCCCGCTCAGTCGCGCTGGAACCAGGGCGGGTAGACCGCGACCTTGGGCACGTGCCCGCCGACCTCGCGCAGGATGTCGCGCACGCGATCCCGCATCGGCTCGTGCGGCACGCCGATGAGCGCGACCCCGGAGAAGGGGAACGGGTTCGGCGCGAGCAGCTCGCCCGTCGCGTAGCCCGCGTCGAGCGCGCGCATGCGGCGCAGCTGCTGGGTGCCGGCCTCCATGCCGAACGCGAACCGGGTGGCGGGTGCCGCGGCGTCGCCGTCGGCGAGCACGACGTCGTCGCCGGCCGCACGCGCGTCGGCGACGAGCACGACGAAGTCCGTCGGGCGGGTGGCGCGGGCGGCATCCGACCAGTGCGCGCCGGCCGCTCCGTCGCGCAGCTCGCGCCAGCGCTCCGCGTCGGGGCTCAGATAGAACGGCACACGGTCGGCGACCACGCCCCCGCCGGCGAGCGGGGCGCTCTCACGCATCTCCCGCGCGAGGGCGCTGCTGACGTCGACCTCCGGCTCCGCGTCGACCCGCAGCGCGCCGTCGATCGCGATCATCTCGAGATTGCGGATGTGGGTGACGTGGTAGATCCGCTGCGCGCTCAGCAGCACGGGCGGCGCCGTCGCCACCCGCGGAGCCCCGGCGGTGCGGCTCGCGGCGGGGGCACGCGTCGCCCGCGGCGCGCGCGTCGCCGCCGTCCGCGGAGCGGATGCCGGAGCGCTGCGGGGGTAGCAGATGTCGCAGAGACCCTCGTCGAAACCATGGATGCACTCGGCCATCGGCATCCACGCTACGTCAGGTTCG
The DNA here is from genome assembly GCF_030161895.1 of Pseudolysinimonas kribbensis. Lineage (GTDB taxonomy): Bacteria > Actinomycetota > Actinomycetes > Actinomycetales > Microbacteriaceae > Pseudolysinimonas > Pseudolysinimonas kribbensis. The sequence goes on along the minus strand of NZ_BSVB01000001.1, from coordinate 3,097,020 downwards.
GGGAGCCGGCCGGCGCGCGGCGCGATCAGCCGGCGCGCACACCCCGCACCAGGAGGTCCATGAGGCGCGCGGCACGGGCGGGGTCGGCGGGTGAGGCGACCGTGATCCCGACGAGTGCCGTGACGATGTCGTCGGCATCCACGTCGGGAAGCAGCGACCCGTCGGCCGCCCCGCGGTCCAGGATGATGCGCACGCCCGCCGCGAGCCGCTCCCGGGTCTGCTCGACCCGGCCCTCGCCATGCAGCACGGAGCGCAGGGCGTCGATCATCGCGCGCTTGCCGGCCATGCGCTCGGCGAAGCGGTCCATCCAGGCCCGCAGCGCGTCCGGCGGGGCGAGGTGAGCGGCCAGCTCCGCGGCGGCGTCGGCGACGCGCGCCAGGTCGTCCTCGTACACCGCGGCCGCGAGGTCCTCGGCCGTCGGGAAGTGCCGGTAGAGGGTGCCGACGCCCACCCCCGCCTCCCGCGCGACGGCCTCCGGGCCGTGCGGGCGCGCTGGGTCGGCGAACACCCGCTTCGCCGCCTCGACGAGGCGGGCGCGGTTGCGCACGGCGTCGGCGCGATCGGCCAATACGGAAGTCCTTCCGGTTAAGTGCTACCGTCGAAGAGGAATGGATTCCGTTTTACCAGAAGGAGACCCGGATGTCCGCTTCCCCCGCCATCTCCCCCACGTTCCCGCTCGCCGGCCGCGACGTCGGCCGCGTCGGATACGGCGCGATGCAACTCACCGCGGGGCAGCAGCCCGACCGGCGGGCAGGGCGCGACCTGCTGCGGCAGTTGATCGCCATGGGCGTGCGGCACCTCGACACCGCCCAGTTCTACGACGGGGTCAACGACCTCATCCGGGAGGCGCTTCACCCCTACGGCGACGACCTCGTGCTGGCGACCAAGGTCGGCGCCGTCGGCGGGGAGGAGCGCTGCGGGCCGCGCAGCGGCCGACCGAGCTGCGCGAGCAGGTGGAGGACAACCTGAGCACCCTCGGCATCGAACGCCTCGGCCTGGTCTACCTCCGGCGCACCGACCGCCGACCCGGCATCGTCGGCGAGGGCGACCAGGTGGTGCAGCTCGACGACCAGCTGGCCGAGCTCGCCGCGCTGCGCGACGAGGGCAAGCTCGACGCCATCGGGCTCTCCGCGGTGACGCTCGAGCAGCTGCGCCGTGCGCTGCCGGTCGGGATCGGCGCGGTGCAGAACGCGTACAACCTCGCCGACCGCACCCGCGAACCCGAGCTCGAGCTCGCGGCCGCGAACGGCGTGGCATGGGTGCCGTTCTTCCCCCTCGGCAGCGCCTGGAGCGCACGCGCCGACATCCCGGACTTCGGTCGCCTGATGACGGTGACATCGCTGCCGGAGGTGACGTCGGCAGCCGAGCGGCTCGGCACGACGCCGGCGCAGGTGGCGCTCGCGTGGCTGCTCCAGCATCGCGAGAACGTGCTGCTCATCCCCGGCACCCGCAGCGCCGCGCACGCCGCCGAGAACCTCGCCGCCGCCTCGCTCGACCTGCCGGCCGACATCCTGGATCGGCTCGACGCCGTCCCGGCGCCCGGCCGGGCGCGGCGGCCCTGACTCAGACCAGCACGACAAGCCGGCGCGCGGCCATCAGTCCCGTGACCGTGAACGCGACGAGCATGAGCAGGATCGCCAGGAGCGGCACGGTCCACGCCCCCGTGGCGTCGTGCAGCGCGCCCACGAAGGTGGGGCCGACCGCCCCGATCGCGTAGCCGATCCCCTGCACCGCGCCGGAGCGCGACGCGACCACGCGCTGCCCCCGCCGAGGCCGACGATCATGCTGAAGACGAGCGTGATCCCGGCTCCCTGGCCGACGCCGCCGAGCACGCACCACAGCCACCACAGGTCGGGCGTGATGAGGAATCCGATCGGCACGACCGCCCAGCACGCCATGCACACGGCGACGCCGACGACCATGTTGGCCCGGGCGATGGCGACCGGCACGAGCAGGGCGCCGGCCGCCCCGAACAGCTGGAACACCCCCGTGATGTCGCCGGAGATCGTCGCCGGGTAGCCGTGGTCGTGCAGCAGCGTCGGCAGCCACGCGCTCACCGCGAAGAACCCGAACGACTGGCTCCCGAACGCGACGACGAGCAGCCAGGTGGTCGACGAGCGCAGCGTCGAGGGTGCGCGCGGCTCGTCGGGGTCCGGGGCGGCGGGGCGGGTGGGGGTGAGGGTCGCCCGGATGCCGTGGGTCGCCGCCCACACGGCGAGCGCGGCGACGCCGAACGCGCCCCACACGACCAGCGCGCCCTGCCATCCCAGCGACGGCGCGAGCGGGCGGTGCCGACGACCGCCGTGGTCGCCCCGATGTTGATCGCCGCCGTGTACACCGCGGTCATCAGGTGCACCCGGTGCGGGGGTACTCGTGGGCGATGATCACCGGGATGATCACGTTGCCGATCGTGATCGCCACCCCGAGCAGCGCCGTCCCGGCGAGCGCGAACCCGAGTCCGCCGGCGGAGCGCACGAGGCACGCGACAACGACGCCCGCGAGGCACAACGTGAGCGCGAACTCGGCGCCGAACCGGCGCGAGAGCCACACGGCCAGCGGCGAGCTGACCGAGAACAGCAGCACCGGGATCGTCGTCAGCAGGCCCACGACGCCGGCTCCCACCTGCAGGTCGTGGGCGATCGTGTGCGCCACCGGCCCCACCGACACGAGGGGCGCGCGGATCGTCGCGGCCGCGAGCACGACGGCGATCGTGAGCAGCGCGAGGCGCCCGCGACGGACGGGGATCGTGGCGGGTGTCATCCCCCTCAGTCTGGCAGCGCCGCGCCCTCCCCTTGAGCGGGTCGAGCAGCCGCCCCGGGCGGCGTATCGAGGCCTCCCCGCGCTCGCCCTCCAGCAGCTCCGTGACCTTCGCCAGCTGCGCCCCCATGGCATCCAGCCGCTCCCGCAGGTCGTCGTCGGAGCGCTCCGCCTTCTCCAGCTGCGTGTCGACCCGGCTGCCCACCTGGTCGATCAGCCAGGTCGCCATCGTCGCCGCGGTCACGCCGACGAGCGCGACGCCGCCGACCATGAGACCGACGGCGACGATCCGTCCCACGAGGGTCACCGGGTAGTAGTCGCCGTATCCGACGCTCGTGATCGTGGTGGCCGCCCACCACCATGCGTCGCCGATGCTGTGGATGTTGGCCGCGCGGTGGTTCTGCTCGGCGTCGAGCACGGCGAGGGCGGCGAGGTAGGTGATGAGCGTCGCACCGCCGAACGCGTAGACGAGCACCCGCCCGCGCAGGTGGCGCTCGGCGGCACGATGCGTGATCCGGAGCACGAACAGCAGGCGCAGCAGTCGCAGCGGTCGCAGCACCGGCAGCACGAGGATCGCCAGCTCGTGCAGGTTGCGCACGAACCACCACCCGCGGCGCTCGGCGAGCACGAGGTTGACGACGTAGTCGGCGGCGAACAGCACCCACGTCGCCCAGATGGCGATGTCGTACGGGCGGGCGGCCGCCCCGTGCAGGTCGTCGATCACCTCGATCGAATACGCCACGACGAACACGACGCCGATCGCCACGAGTGGCCACTCGGAGTACGTGCGCCACGCGGTGGCGGTCAGGCGCCGCGAGGGCTCTTCGGTCGTGCTCATGACGTGGAGACTAGGGCGTTCTCGCCCTCGGCGGTGTCGGTGGCCGGGCCTATTTTCGAGGCGACGACGAAAGGAAACACCATGGTGGACATGCGGATCGAGCTCGTCTTCGTGCCGGTCTCGGACATCGACCGCGCCCTCGACTTCTACGCCGGGATCGGCTGGAACGTGGACTTCGATCAGACCGTGAGCGACGAGATCCGGTTCATCCAGATGACGCCGCCGTCCTCGGCGTGCTCGATCGCGTTCGGCCGCGGCCTCGCCGAGGGCGAGCCGGGGTCGCTGCGCGGCGTGCAGCTCGTCGTGCGCGACGCGGCCGCGTCGCTCGAGATGCTCCGGTCGAAGGGCGTCGACGCCGACGACGTGCAGGAGCTGCCGTGGGGCAAATTCGTGACGTTCCGCGACCCCGACGGCAACGCGTTCACGCTGCAGGAGCTGCCGGAGTGGTCACGCGGGTATGCGAACCGGCCGGAGAACTAGCCTCGACGGGTGGCGATCACCGACCCCGACTATCCGGTGCCATCCCGGCTGACGACCGACGAGTTCGTGCTGCGCCCGATCCGCCCGACCGACGCCCTGGCCGACTTCGAGGCCGTGATGGAGACGCGCGAGCACCTGCGCCTCTGGGAGCAGTCCGCGTGGCCGGCCGACGACTTCACGGTCGAGGGCAACCGCGACGACCTCGTCGGCCTCGAGGAGCGCCACGACGCGCACTACGCATACACGTATACGGTCGTCGACCCGGCGGGCGCCGAGGCGCTCGGGTGCGTGTACGTCTTCCCGACCGGCGCGAAGTTCCTGGCCCGATCGGAGGTGACCCCGCTCGGCGACGAGCGGTGGTCGGACGTCGAGGCGGTCGTCTACCTCTGGGTGCGACGCTCCCGGATGGACGCGGGGCTCGACGCGCGCCTGCTCCCCGCCCTGCGCTCCTGGTTCGCCGACGAGTGGAAGCTGTCGCGCGTCGTGTTCGTCACGAACGAGCGGTTCGAGCAGCAGGTCGCCCTCATCGAGCGCACCGACCTGCGGCGCCGGTTCGAGCTGCGGGAGCCCGGCAAGGCGGGCACGTACCTCGTCTACGGCTGAGGATTTCCCCGCCGCCACCCATCCCGCCGTCGTATCGTGGCCGCATGCGCACCTCCTCCGCCGGATTCGATCTGCCCGGCTTCGATCTCCACGCCGCGGTCGACGGTCTGCGCGAGGCGTTCGCGCCCCGCGAGGCCGGCCGCGACATCCGGGCCGCCATCCTCACCGAGCTGCTGGCCGAGCCGATGCACGGATACCAGCTCATCCAGGCGATCCAGGCGCGCTCCGGCGGCGCCTGGACGCCCACGCCCGGCACCGTCTACCCCACGCTGCAGCTGCTCGCCGACGAGGGCCTCGTCACCGCGACCCAGACGGGCGAGCGCAAGGTCTACGCCCTGACCGATGCAGGTCGTGAGCAGGCGACCGTGGCGAGCGCCGAGTCGAGCGGGCCGCGCCGTCGTTTCGACCCGGAGCGCGACCTCGCCCTGCCGAAGGCGGGCGCGAAGCTCGCGCAGGCGATGTCGGGCTTCGGCCCGAGCGCCAGCTCGGAGCAGACCGAGCGCGCGGTCGCGATCATCGACGAGGCGCGCCGCAAGCTCTACGCGATCCTCGCCGAGGACTGACGGGATGCCGCCGCGAAGCGGCAGCCCCACGGCATCCACCGCGTCACCCGCCTCCCGCGCGCGCTACCGGCGCATCATGCGCTTCGCCGGCCGCACGCTGACGCAGCTGTGGTGGTTCGAGCTGGTGCTGCCCGTGCTCGGCCTGCGCGGACTCGCGGCGCGCGGCCGCACGGCGCGCCTGCAGCGCCTGGCCCGCCGCTTCCACGTGCTCGCGGCCGATCTCGGCGGGCTCATGATCAAGGTCGGCCAGTTCATGTCGTCGCGCCTCGACGTGCTGCCCCCGAGGTCACGAAGGAGCTCGAGGGCCTGCAGGACGAGGTGGCGGCCGAGCCGTTCGAGGCGATCCGCGCGGCGGCCGAAGCGGAGCTCGGGATGCCGCTCGACGTCGCCTACGCCTCGTTCGATCCGACGCCGATCGCCGCGGCATCTCTCGGCCAGGCCCACCGCGCACGCCTGACGCCTGCGATTGGCGCCGACGTCGGCCTGATGGATGTCGTGGTCAAGGTGCAGCGCCCCGGCATCGAGGAGGTCGTGGCGGTCGATCTGGCCGCCCTGCGTCGCGTCGCCCGCTGGCTCATGCGGGTGCGCGTCGTGCGCAAGCGCGCCGACGTTCCGGAGCTCGTCGAGGAGTTCGCGTCGACGAGCCTGCAGGAGATCGACTACCTCCACGAGGCCGCGAACGCCGAGCGCTTCGACGCCGATTTCGCATCCGATCCGCGGGTCACCGCGCCGCTCGTCGTCTGGGAGCGCACCTCGCTGCGCGTGCTGACCCTCTCGGATGTCACGGCCATCAAGGTCACCGACGTGGCGGCGCTGGAGGCGGCGGGCATCTCCCCCGCCGCCGTGGCCGACGAGCTGGCCCGCGTGACGTTCCAGCAGATCTTCGTGCACGGCTTCTTCCACGCCGATCCGCACCCGGGCAACATCTTCGTCACCCCGGTCACCGATCCCGGCGGACCCGGCGAACCGCCGTGGCGCCTCACCTTCGTCGACTTCGGGATGATGGGCGAGATCCCCGACACGCTCCGCGCGGGCCTCCGCGACTTCATCCTCGCCGCCGTCGGACGCGACAGCCGCGGCCTCGTCACCGCCCTCGAGCGCCTCCACGTGCTCATCTCGGCCACCGACACCGACGAGCTCGAGCACGCCATGACCGCCCTGTTCGCCCGCTTCGGCGGCATGGGAATCGCCGAGCTCCAGCGCGTCGACCCGCGCGAGCTCGAGGCGTTCGCCCGCCAGTTCGGCGAGACGATCCGCGCCCTTCCGTTCCAGCTGCCCGAGAACTTCCTCCTGCTCCTGCGCACCATCTCCCTCGTCTCCGGCGACACCAGCGCACTCAATCCGGAGTTCAACATGTGGGATGCCGTCGACCCCTTCGCGCGCGACATCCTCAGCCCCAGCGGCATCGACTCCGTGCGCGCCCTCGGAAAACAGGCCGTCTCCTACGCCACGACACTCGCGCGCCTCCCCCGCCGCATCGACGAACTCGCCGAACGCATCGACCGCGGTCAGGTCGCGGTGCGCACCCCCGACGTGGACCGCCGCCTCGGCTCGCTCGAGCGCACCATCGGCCGCGCCGTCTCGGCGGTGGTGTTCGCGACGCTGCTGTTCGCGGGCGTGCTGCTGATGCCGACGGTTCCGGTGCTCGGGTGGGTGCTCATGGGCGCGTCGGTGCTACCCCTGTTGCACGTCGCCCTGACGTGGCGGGGTCGGTGACCGCATCTCTTGCGACTAGAGTTGTGCTCGCGCTACTGTAGTTGCATCAATGCAACTCAAGTAGCAAGGGTAGTCCATGGACCTCGAATCACCCCTGCGCACGATCGCCTCGCCGGTCGAAGCCGAAGTGCTGCGGGTACTCGCCGGAGCCGCGACCGAATTCAGCGCGGCTCAAGTGCAGCGGATTGCGGCATCCGGGTCTCCGTTCGGAGTGCGCAAGGCGCTGATCCGGTTGGCGGCCGCCGGGCTCGTGAACTCCCATCGGCACGGGTCGGCCCAGACCTGGAGCGCGAACCGGCAGCACGTACTGTGGCCGGCCATCGAAGCCGCCGCCAACGCGCGCACCGTTCTGCGCGACCGCATCCAGCGACACGTGGAACAGCAGGAGGGCGTTGCCGCCTACCTTTATGGCTCGTTCGCGCGCCGCGAGTCGTCGCCGGAGTCCGATGTCGATGTACTCCTGGTCTTTCCCGATGGCCACGACAGAGAACAGATCGTCGACGTCGCCGATGCCCTCAGCACCAGCATCCAGACCTGGACCGGCAACCACGGGCAGATCTACAGTGTCACCCGATCCGAACTAGCCGACATGGTGCGCCGCGGCGACTCGATCGTTCCGTCGCTACGTGCTGACGCGGTCCCGCTCGTCGGCCCCGAATTCGCTCGACTGCTTCTCGGCCTCGGGCTCGGCGCGCGTGGCTAAGAAGTCGGCGACGTCCCCTCTGAGCAACGGCGAGGCGCGAGCCCGATTGGGCGAGGCGCGCGCCTACCTCGAGGCGGCGGAGCTGTACGCATCGAGTGACTCTGCTGCTGAGCGCAAGGTATCGGGCTCCAACTCGATCCTCGCCGGCATCGCAGCGGCCGACGCCATCTGCGGCCTCCTCCTCGGCGAGCGAAGCTCAGGCGAAGACCATGGCCAGGCGGTAGACCTGCTGACCCGAGCCTTGAGTCCGGCGAAGAAGGCGCCGAACAGCTTGAGACGCTTGCTCTCCGAGAAGACGCCGGTCCAATACGGTGTGCACCCGGTCTCCGCCGCCGATGCGGCTCAGCTCGCGAAGTGGGCGCGCGACCTCGTGAACGAGGCGATCCAGCGAGCTCGCTGACTCAACCACGTCTGTCGTCGACGCTGAGCTACGGCATCCGGAATCTTTTCCTTGTAAACGCCTGGCACGGCGCCCTCACCACCGGCGACCAACGTACGGTCGATGACATGGCCGATCGAAGGGCGGGCGTCGGCAGGCTCATCTCCGGGGCCGTCGGCATGATCGTCTTCAGCGCCATGGCGGGGGTGCTCGTGGCGCTGCTGGCGCTTCCCGCGATCGCGGTCGGCGGCGTGACAACGAGCAACACGGTCGGCGTCTTCGACTCGCTGCCCGAGTACATCGAGCTGAGCCAGCAGCACGAGGCCAACGAGGTGCTGGCCAAGAATCCCGACGGCTCCGACTTCCACATCGCGACCCTCTACGACCAGAACCGGCAGTCGCTGCCGCTGGATCAGATCAGCGACAACCTGAAGCTGGCGGCGGTCGCCGGCGAGGACCGGCGCTACTACGAACACGGCGGCGTCGACCTGCAGTCGGTGGTGCGCGCGGCCATCGGCCAGCTGGCGCACACCTCCACGAGCGGCGCGTCGACGATCACGATGCAGCTGGTGCGGCAGCTCCGCTTCCAGGCCGCGGCGAACGAGGTCGGGGTCAGCGACGACCAGCGCCGCGCCGACATCCGGGCCGCCGTCTATCCGGATCTCGGCCGCAAGGTCGAGGAGATGAAGTTCGCCATCGGCCTGGAGAAGAAGTACAGCAAGCCCCAGATCCTCGACGCCTACCTCAACATCGTCGGGATGGGCGGCAACACCTACGGCGTCGAGGCCGCCGCCGAGCAGTACTTCAGCACCACCGCCGACAAGGTGACGATCGCGCAGGCGGCGAGCCTCATCGCGATCGTGCAGAACCCGAGCAAGAACAGCCTCGGCGACCCGCACAACTACGCCGACAACCAGGCGCGGCGCAACGTGATCCTCGGGTTCATGGAGGCGGCCGGCTACATCACGCACGCGCGGTACCTCGAGGCGAAGGCGCAGAAGGTCGACGCCAAGTACGTCAAGCTCTCGGCGCCGAAGCGGGGATGCCTCTATGCGACGCCCGGCTACCAGTTCATCTGCGATCTCGCGGATCGCACGATCAGGCTCGGCGAGGTGCCCTCCATCGGCGACACCCCCGAGACCGCGGTGCAGGGCCTGAAGCAGGGCGGCTACAAGATCTACGTCTCGGTGCAGCCGGCGATGCAGGATGCCGGCAACGCGGCGATCAAGCACTTCGCGCCCGCGAACGAGACCCGCTTCGCGCTCGGCGCGGCCGCGGCCACCGTGCAGCCGGGCACCGGCCGCATCCTCATGGAGGTGCAGAACAAGGACTTCAGCAACCTGCCGACCGACCCGAAGCTGAGCCCCTACGACCGGTCGCGCACGCAGACCACGACCGCCATCAACCTCGCGGAGGACGCCGCGCACGGCGGCGGCAGTGGCTACCAGCCCGGTTCGAGCTACAAGCCGTACACGCTGCTGTCCTTCCTCGCCGCCGGGCACACCCTCGGCGAGACGTTCAACGCGAGCGTCACGCAGTTCCAGCCGAGCAAGTACCCGGCATCCTGCGCCCCGAACGGCGGCCCGGTGTACAAGGTCACCAACGACGAGGCCAACGAGGTCGGCCCGATGACCGTCACCCAGGGCACGGCCCGGTCGGTGAACACGATCTTCATGCAGATGGGCGAGAAGGTCGACCAGTGCAAGACGGTGGCGATCGCGAAGTCGCTGGGCGTGCACAACTCGAGCGACACACCCGACCACCCGGACCCGCTGGGGACCCTCCCGAGCTGCGTCATCGGCGCCTGCCAGACCATCGCCCCGATCACCCAGGCCGCCGCCTACGCGGCCCTGGCCGACGGCGGCACCTTCTGCGAGCCGATCATCGTCGACAAGGTGGTGGATGCCGAGGGCAACGTGCTCGCCGGCCAGGACGGGGCGTGCGCGCCGTCGCCGCTTCTGACCCCCGACGTCGTGAACACCGCGGTGTACGCGATGCAGCAGGTCTTCGTCGGCCGGGGCACCGCGATCCTGGCGAACCCCAAGGACGGCACGACCTACATGGGCAAGACCGGAACCACCGACTTCTCGCACCAGACCTGGACGGTCGGCTCCTCCCGCTTCGCCTCGACAGCGCTCTGGGTCGGCAACATCATCGGCCCCCGGGCGACCCGGCTGCCGAACAGCAGCTGCGCAAGATCTGGGTCGGAGGCATCCAGGCGGCCAGCCTGCGCAACAACATCTTCAAGGCGATCGCGCAGGCGATCGACGCGCAACCGGGCTTCAGCGGCGGCAGCTTCCGCCGCCGGCGCCGGACCTGCTCGGCCATCGCACCGCGCCGCCCAGCGACGGCGGGGGCACCCTGCTCCGGGCGGAGGCGGCGGCACGCCCGGCGGTGGCGGCGGCCACGGAGGTGGCGGCGGACCCGGTGGTGGCGGCGGCGGACCGGGCGGTGGCGGACCGGGCGGTGGCGGCGGCGGACCGACCGGCGACCCGACCCCGCCTCCCCGCCGGACGGCGGAGGCGGCTAGGACCGACGGAAGCAGCTTGTTTCCGCTACCTCACCGTACGAGCCCCGTGTCGTTCACAGCGGGAGCGCATGCTTGAACGGCGTATCCCGCAAGACGCCTCCGTCAACACGGAGCGGATAGCGTTCCTCGAAGAAGCGGAACCCCGCACCGTACTCGTCATCACGCGATCGCGTGTACGCGGCCTCCCGCCTTGCGAAGTCGACCTCATTCGTCGCGTACGAATACTGCACCATCGCCCAGGACGCCATGCCTTCGTAAATGAGGCCGTGATTGCCTGGGCCGTACTTCGCCTCGATCGCCTGCTCGTTCCAGTTGCGGTACTGCCAGATGTGCGTGAGTTCATGCGCGATCGTCTGAATGCTGGGCAGCTTCGGCGATCCGTTCTCGATGTGCAGCTCGTATCCACCGGTGGTCTGGGAGGCGAAGCCGAGCACCCGCGCATCGAACCCCGGCGTCGGCTGGTACGTCTCGTTGGTTCCGCGAGCGATGGCCTTCGCGTTTTCCATGCGCACCGTGATCCCGACACTGAAATGGATGTCGAAGACGATCTCGAGGTTGCGCCGGACTTCCTGATAGATCGCGACGAAGCCCTCATTCGTCGTGACGACCGTGCGGGAGCAAGAGATGCAGCGCTCGCGACCGTCCTGTAAAAGGTCGTATTCTCCGCCCATCAGGGGCCGTGCGCAGAAGTCGCAGTAGTTCGCCGTGCCGGGCTCGAAGGCGAGTTCTTCGCCGGCACGGCGCTTGACAGCGGCTCGGGACTGTTCGAGGTAGTTTTCGCCGAACCCCTTCGGCTGCAGGTAGGCGAGAGCGGCGGTGCCATCGAGAGAGCGGGCCGGCTCAATGCCGCCGTACTCCAGATAACGCTTCGGATCGATTTTCACGGTCATGCGTCGGATCCTTCACTCGGGGCGGCCGATGCAGGCGGGCGCGCCCTCCTCGTCCGACGAACGACGGGCGCATCGTCGGGTGCCGCCGCCTCGGCCACCGGCTCGGGGCTCGCCACAGGCTCCGGCACAGGTTCCGGCACAGGCTCGTGGTCCACAAGCTCCGGCCCCGGCACAGGCTCCTGGTCCACGGGTTCCGGCTCGCCGATCGACCCCTCCGCGCCCCGACCGCCGAACAGCCGACGCAGCAGCCGCCCGAGCGCGGTGAACGGCCACAGGAGCGCCCGGAGGAACCGCCCCCGCCGCCGACTCGGTGGCGCCGGCCGATCCACTCGGGGAAGCACCGGCTCGGCGTCGCCCGACGGCTCGGGCTCGGGCGGCACCGGAGTGTCTCGCCACAGTAGATAGTCCGTCACGATCTCGAGCAGCCGACGCCAATTCCGTTCGACGGCGACGACGAGGCCGAGGTCGACGAGGCTGTCCTCGACGATGAAGATCGAATCCGACCGCCCGTCGACCACGACGTCGTCGAGCAGGTCTCCGCTCTCGTCCTCCGGGTCCGGGGTCAGCGCGGTGACGTACTCGTGGGCGTTCGGGAAGACCGACACGAAGATCTCATTCAGCACCGTGACGATCGTTCGCCGGGTCGTCGGGTCGATATCCGGCAGGCGAACCTCGAGCACCTCCTTGTGGTGGTACTCCCGAATCGGCACGTCATCGACGCCGATCCGATGCGCATCCGCGAGCGCCGACCTGCTCGGCATCTCGAGATAGCCAGTCGTCGCCACCGTGATCGTCGCGAATGAGCGGATCAACTCCACGCGGCTGGTGTGCAGCTGCCCCTCGGCGTGCGGGCGCTCCTCCACCCGGTCGACCGTCAGACGCGATCCGGCGATCGGATTGACCTCGAAGTCGCCGAGCGTGAAGGTGCGGATCTGCTTGTACACCCGGCGGTCCCGGATGTGGTCCGCCGCACGACGGAGGACGACACCGTCTCGATGACCCGCGTTGCCGATGGACTGGACCTCGTAGTACTTGCCACCGTGCGTGAGGAACTGCCCGGGCAGCATCGCCTGATGGACGTGCCCATAGAGCAGCGCCCCGATGTACGACGAGTTCTCCCGCTCGTCCTCGACGAAGAAGTACGCGGCGCGAAGGTGCTGCAGGATGCCGTCCAACTCCGACGACGGCTCCACCCGGAATCGAGTGATGACCCGATCGTCGTCGACCGCCTCCCGTTCGGAGAGAATCCGGATGTCGTCGACCCCTGTGTGCTTGGCGACGAGGGTTCTGAAGAGGTCGACGGGCGACTGCTGGTCATTCGTGGGATCGACCTTCGCGTCGTCTCCTCCTCTTGGCCCGAGACGATCACACCGAGGATCTGCAACTGCTTCGCGAGCTCAGACTCGTCGACGTCGAACACGAGCATCGCGAGCAGGAGCCGCAGGATGCCGTTGCGCTCCGTGCGCGCAAAGTCGGGGACGATCGACGGGATCGCCTTCGGGTCTGCAGCGAAGATCTCACGGTTGGCGACCATGTAGTCGCGCAGCAGGTAGTCGCCGGAGACGAGGTTGACGAACCCCTCGGTGCGGGCGCGTGTGCCGTAGAGCCGCAGCGACTCGAAGACGTTGTTGATGTCGTCTTCGACCACGAGGAACTGCCGGTCGGCCCGCTCGACGCTCCAGGGGCTCGCCACCGGGATGATCGCCTCTTCGAGCGCCGCCTGGGTCAGGTCCAGCTCGGCGAAGGCGTTGATGGTGGCGTAGTACTGGCCGGCGAGCCACATCATGTCCCGGACGGGGAAGCGGTCCGCGCCGACCCACGCCACCCGCTCGACCTGGTACTTGAGCGCGACCGCGGCGATCTCCGTCCCGACCCCCAGGTATCGGGTGATGGCGGGGAGGATCGCTGTGTGCATGCTCGGGCCGTCGGCCTGCCAGACCATTTCACTCGTCGCACCGGTCGGCAGAGCCGACGCGACCACGTCGGCGAGTTCGACCCGGAGAAGGTGGCTCAACGCGTCGACGAGACCGTCATGATTCCGATCGAATGCCGCGAAGACCACGTCGCCGCGCCGACCGACGCGTTGCAGCACGAGTCCGAGGCCGAGCTGTCCCGTGGCGAGCAGCCGCGACGGCTCGGCAAGGATGACGTACTCGACCTGCCCGAGGAAGCCGTCGTGAGCCTTCAGCAGCTCGACATTGTGCAGGTCCGCGAAGCGAAGCACACCGACGTCGAGGTCGTCCCGCGGGGTGCCGCCGAGCACCTCGACCGCCCACAGGTCGGTGATGCCGGTGATCGATTCGAGCCCCGACGCAATCCAATCGCGATAGTCATCGGTCGCCGCCTCGCGCCCGGCGACGATCAGGACCTTGCGATGCTGCAGCAGGTGATAGTGCGCCGGGAATGTCAGGTATGCGGTCAGGTCACCGTGGAACGGGTTCGCGATGACGACGCTGCGTTTACGCAGCAGGGCGATCGAGGCATCCAGGAGGTTCACGTCGAGCTCCTGGCCGTTCGCCCTGAGCCGCTGGAAGTAGGCGCCCGCGAGCATTTCCATTTCGCCGGCCGGCTCGTCGAGGAGGCGGTCGATCCTCGAACGCGAACGGGTCGCATCCAGGGTCGACAGGCTCAGCTCCTCGGCAAGAACCCGGTCGCCGAACGCGGCGTCGAGGACACGGCGCAGCTGTCCATAGTTTCCGACTCGAGTGGCGTGGTCCTCCTCACCCAGGATGTCGGTGACGTATTCGTCCTTCGTCACTCCGGAAAGGAACCAGACGAGCTCCGCGATCACAAGCGTCACGACCGCCGGGTACGCGATGGCTCGCGAACCGGGCCACGTCGGAAACGTCGTGATGAGAGCCGTATAGGCGACGGTGACGACGATGGCCCCGGCGAGAAAACCCCGGTAGAGGCCTCGCAGGTTCGCGGCGGACGACCGGACGAACCACAGGTCGTAGTCGGCGTCCCAGGCGTAGACGCCCTCGACCACGCGGCGACCCAGGAATCCGGGGTCGCGGAGCACTCGGGCGATGACGGGCTTGAGCCCGAGCTTCAGCACGAGGAACACCAGGATCACGAGCAGGTTCTCGAGGAAGTACAGCCACACCGACGAGTACCAGTCGCGGATGCCTGGGATCAGCCGCATCAGCCACGCGAGCCATCCGTCGAGCCAGTCGTTGGCGCGATAGAGGACGATCATCGCGATCACCGCGTAGACGACGGCGACCGCGGGCATCGGGAACTGCCGAACCCTCGCGGCCTTCGCCTGGTTGCCTGCCCTCAGCGCGAGCAGGGCGACCAGGAGCGGCAGCGAGGCGAACAAGTGCTCGAGGAACAGGATGAGCGTCACTCGGTGACCTCGTTCGTCGACTCGTCGGGATCGGCGCGCTCGAACAGCGGCACGCGTTTGACGACAACGCGCGCGATGAAGTCATACGGGGCCCTGACCAGCTCGCCTGAGGTGTTGAACGGCACGGTGATTCCTGCCGGCAGGGGCAGCTGCAGGAGGCGGCGCATCCTGTACCGATTTCCGAGATCGAAGGTGCTGAGGTCGCCGTCCACCTTCTGCACGACGGGGGTCGCCCCGAGGGAGGTGATCAGGCCGCGCTCGAACTCCATCGCGCGATTGATCCGCAGCTTGAGTTGCTCGAGGTCCTGCAGCCGGGCACGCTCCTGATGCTCTCTGACGGCGGAGCCGATCAGGAGGGCACGCGCGCGCATGTAGGTGGAGAGGTCGGTGAGATATCGGCCGAAGATCGCCGCGCCGCCGTGCACCTGCGTACGCACGCCCTTGAGATCCCGGTTGAGGTCCCGGATCTGCGCGACCAGCCGGGCGCGCTGCACGACGAGGGCGCCGACGCCTCCGGCGAGCAGGACAACGAGACTGAACAGGGCGACGAGGGCAGCATCGCGCAGCGCGGCGGAGGTACGGCTCGTGGCCGTGCCGATGAGGTACGGCAGCAGGCCGATCACCCAGGCGGCGAGGACGACGCCGACCGCGACGCCGATGGTCTTGGCGTGAAGGCGGTTGCCGATCGTGCGGAGGATCGTGCGATGGTGCCGCTCCATCATCCGTCGCACGGCCTTCTGGTCGAGCAGGTCCGCGGTCGCGGGCGAGGCCAGAGCGGTGACGCGTCGGGAGAGGTCGTCCTCCAGGTCTTCCCGCTCGTAGCGGGTGAGCTCGACCCCGTTCGCGGGGACGACCTGCGCCTTGAGTCGAGCGTCGTACACGGCGGCACCGAGCACGCGGCGCGGCTTGCGCAGCAGAATCTCGGTTCGGCTCACGACCTGGGTGTAATCCGCCCACCAACGCGAGGACTCGCTGAAGGGCACATCGGTAGCCAGTGAGTAGCCGTCCACGGGGGCGGCGGTCGACTCCCCAGCGAGTCGAACTCGACCGGGATCTCCTGCTCGACGAGGAGGGTCGCGATGTCGGTGCTCGGACGCCGCCCCGGCCTCCTGAAGAGGCCATCGATGCGATCGCGCACGCTGCCGAGTCGGCTGAGGTGCTCGTTGATCGTCGTGATCAGAGCGTCTCGGTCGACCTCGATGTCGAGCCGGTAGACGTGGTCGGCCTGGAAGGCGCTCGGCGGCAGGTCGTTGACCGACACGCTGAGCACCGAGAGCCAGAAGCGCATGAGGCTCTGCTCGTAGTCGGAATGCTCCTCGTCGACGAGGTCGTAGACCGCAAAGCGCGTGCCCGACGGATAGTCGTTCCGCGCCACGAACTGCGACGGCACCTGACCGAGGTCCGTCGACCACGCCGCGCGGAGCTGCGCGTGAGGATCACCCTCCGGCGGCCGGCGGGTCGAGACGAAGATCACCTCGGCGGGCCGGTTGCCGCGGAAGTCGTACGCCGCCTTGAGTTCCTCGTGCTGCGCCCGCTCATCCGGCGAGTATTCGACCTCCCGGTAGTGGATCTTCAGGTCATGCACGCCGGCAAGCATCGTGCGGACCTCGGAGGGCGCCGGGGGCGGCTCACCCGGCCCGGCGAAGTCACTGGCACGGCGCTCGATGCGGGCGCCGGTCGGCGCATCCGGGTCCTTGTACGAGTAGACGGCCTCGAAGTCCTTCGCGCCCATGGGCGGATATCCGAGCAGCATGTGCGCAAGGCGGACGAGCCGGTGGGGTGATTCCTGGAGCGACAGACGCACCGGCCTCAGCTCGTTGTCGAGGTAGTCGAACGGGTTGTCCGGCTGGGCCGCCTCGACGCCGTCCTCTTCCGGGCTCTCGACGACGACGACCCGCCACTCTCTCCGGCCCTTGATGATGCGGCGGATTCCGGGGAGGACGTCATCGACGGCGCGCGCACGCGGCGACTCGTTCCAGTCGGCGAACGCGAGCAGTCGCTCCTCTTCGAACGGCTCGAACAGAGTCTTCGCCTGCGCGAAGATCCGTTTGGCCCCTCCCCGGAGCAGGATGACGGTGAACACGGTGCGGCGGCGCCCCGTCAGTCCGCGGCGAGCAGTTGCTTGTCGATGGCCCTCACGTCGGAGCGCAGCTCCGGTAGCGGCAGGTCGATCAGCAGGTCGCCCAGCGCACCGATGATGATGCGCAGCTTGCGGTTGAAGTAGCTTCCGCCCTTCTCGGTGAACGCCGCCATGTGCGAAGTGAACTGCTCGAGCTGCTGCCGCAGGACCGTCTCGAGCACCGCGTACCGCTGGTCGCCGTCCTCGAGCCGGAACACCTCCTCCTGGATAAGGAGCAGGAAGTTCCGACTCATCGCTGCGAGGTACTCCTCCTGGAAGTCGTCTTTCGGCACCGAGACGGCCCAGAAGGCGGCGATGTCGAAGATCGTGACGGGAGCATCCGGGAACGACGGGACGATCTGCCGCAGCTCGGTCAGATCGACGCCCGCCGCGAGGTCCTGCCCGAACGGGCTGCTGGCGTAGTCCACCGCCGACGTCACTGCCAGCGTGGCCTCGAGCATGCGGTCCACCGCCTCCGTCAGCCGGGTGACGGCGACCGGATCGATGGTGAGCGCATCGACGACCTCGTAGAACTGGTCGCAGGGCGTTCCGTTCGAGACGATGAAGTCCTGCTCCGGACCGGTCAGCGGCTTGTAGCGGTAGATCGTCCCGCTGCCGACGGACTTCTCCCGGATGATGTGGCCGTGCACCAGGCCCTTGAGCAGAGCACGGTGGATCTCGGTGAGCTGCCGCGCCTGGCTCCCCTCGTCGAGGTCCGGCATGGCGGCGATCGTGTGCCAGCGGCGATCGATGTGCGGCGTGATCACCTTCGTCTCGTCGACGGACGGGCGGATCTGACTGACCAGCCGGAAGTACGCCGTGAAGTACTCGCCGGCCGCGAGATTCTCCGTCTGATTGACGCGCGCAGGCGAGAACTTGGAGAGATCACGGGCCCGGATGCCGTAGATCGCGTTGTAGAAGAGGATCTCCTGCTTCGAGATCTCATCGTCCGGCTGGCCGCCGTAGTTGGACAGGTGCTCGTTGATGAGCGCCTCGCGCTTCGAGCCGGCGTCGAGCTTGATCGCCGGATTGAATGCGCACGCGAAGATCGGGTGCCGGTCCTCGCCGAGCGGCGACTCGATGAACGGCGCCGCGAGCGCCTTCACGGCGTTGATCTCCCGGATGACGTAGTGGCGGATGTTGTCCTCCTCCACGTTCCGGGTGTGGGCTCGGTACTCCCGGTCGAGCGCCTCGATGATGTCGATGTCCAGGGTCGCGGCGCCCTGCTCCCGGAACTTCTTCACGAAGTGCTGAACGATCGTGCCCGTGTACAGGTCCTGGAAGAAGTTCTCGTCCTTCTCGTCCGTGATCGCCGCGTACTCGCGCACCTTGCTGAAGATCGCCTGCGACAGGTCCGCGTCGGCGTTCGCACTACCGCCCTTGTACAGCACCGACTTGCCGATGTGGTCGAGGCTCTTCGAATCCGCGTACACGAAGCGCGTCGTCGAGCCCTTCGTGTTGTCGTAGGCGGTGTGGAGCCGATCGATGTCGCTGCCGAGCCGGTCGAGATTCTGTCGCAGGTTGTCGAACAGTTTCTCGAACGCGTCGGAGAGGCCCTTGATGTAGCCGATGGCATCCCGCAGCACCTCGGAGAGCACTTCGGCGTTTCCGAGATCGCCGACCTTCTTGAGGTAGGTGGCGAACTTGTCGGTGAGATCCCGCTGCCATCCGTCCTGCCGGTTGGTCACCCGCGAGACGAACCCTCGCTGCCGCGCGAGCAGCGACTCCGGTCCTTCGATCTCGTCGGTCGACGGATCGTCGAAGGCCTGCTTCTCGAAGTCGCGGAAATAGCCGTGCAGCTCGTTGAGCTCGATGTCGACCGTGGCCTTCTGCTTCTCGAGCAGGTCGAGGAGGTTGTAGAGGAAGTAACGGGCGGAGACGGGGTGGATGAAGCCGTCGCCGCGCTGGTTCTTCAGGTAGGTCTCCAGCGCGAACGGCTGACCAACGTTGGCGCCGCGGGTGTCGGTTCCGAATAGCGAGTACGCCGTGATACCCGCGTTCTCCTGGGCGTGCCGCTCCACGAGGTCGTGGTACTTCTTCAGGTCGAGATAGCGCTCGTAGTACTCGGCGGCATCCGCGCCGAGCTCGGCGATGTTGGCCGAGAGCTGCGCCTTCAGCTGATCGTCGGCGTCGTTCTTCGACCGTGTCTCGAGGTAGCCCATGAGCCCGCTGAGGTACATGAACCACTTCTTGCCGATCTCGGTGACGCCCTCTGGGTCCTTGAGGACGGCCTGATCCTTGATCGACCGCGCGAACGGGTCCTTCTCGCCGTCGGCCTTGGTGTCGACCGTCTGCGGGAAGACCTTCTCCAGCTTCAGATCCGCAACGCTGAAGCCCTTGTCCTGCTGATCGCGCACGCCGGCGAGCTGGCCCTGGAATGCCTCATCGAACTTGAGCCAGTCGCGGCTGACCGCGGTACGCAGCCAGGTGTACGCGAAGTACTTCTCGACGTGACGCGCAGGGTAGACGAGCCGGGAGGCGCCGGCGCCCGCGTAGCGGTTCCGGCCGTTGTTCTTGATCACCTCGCGCAGGGTGTTGTCTTCGGAGGAGTTCGAACGCTTCGACATCGGGCCGATCGACTGCGTGTAGATGCAGGTCGCGGCGTGGTCGAGCAGGTCGCCGAACGAGGTGAGGCTGCCGCTCGTGCCCTGTGCGTCGAACAGGAAGCAGAAGTCATAAGGCATGGCGTTGATCGGCTCAACGCCGTCGCCGCCGATGGTGGGGAACTCGAACTTGAGGCCGCGATACTGCGGCGGCAGCGTGTTGTCGCCCTTCATGAGGAAGGCGTCGAGCTCGCGGATCGTCGCGTAGGCGTTCACCTTGAGGTTCTGCTGCTCCTCGGCACCCGGGATGACGTCGTAGAACACGTCGGGCTGGAGGAAGAAGCCGCGGGTGATGGCACGCAGGTGCGGGAACTTCGCCTTGAGGTAGCTCGACAGGTACATCGCGACCGAGAGGATGAGCCCGGAGCCGGTCCCGCCTGCCAGCGACGACGTGATGATCACGCGAAGGGCCTGCTCCTGGTTGTCCTTGTCGACGCGGAACAGGGTGTCGATGGCGTCGCGCAGCGGCGCGAGTTTGCCGCTCTTCAACGTCGTGTCGAACGCCAGGCGCGAGATCGCGCGAACCTGGGCCGCGCCCTCGGTGAGCGTCTTCCGGTTGAGCATCTCATTCACGGGGAACCAGTTGTCACGAGCGTTGGTGTTGACGGTGAGGTAGTCGCCGACGGTGTTCACCGTCGAGGTCTGCACCGTGAAGACGCCCGGGTTCTTGTCCTTGATCTCCCGGAGCTCGTTGATGTCGGTGTCGAACACGACGTAGGCGATCCGGCTCTCCTGCGGAGACGCGGATTCCCGGACCTTGTCGGCGACCCTGGCGACGATCTTGGATCCGGTACCGCCGAGACCGAGGATCAGCGTGGGAGCGATGGGCATCTTGGTTCCTCTTTCATTGGGCCTCGCGCATCACGCGTTCGGCGCGCATTCGTACTTCATGTCCGTGGTCTGTGCGGTGATGAGGCTGCCTGCGCCGAGGCGCGGCGAACGGGTCATGTCCTTGTCGAAGCGCGTGCCGTTGACCTCGACGGATTTCTCGGGGCGGTGGGCACTCGCCAGAGCCTTCCAGTTGGTGACCTCCCCGGCGCCCCGGCCGACGGCCTTGAGCTTGAGCCGAGGGAATCCGGCGGTTCCCGGCGCGTAGCGGAACGTCGCGCGATCGGCGACAAACGGCAGCAGCCGATGACCGAGGCTCTTCTTGAACTCTCCGCGGCTCTGGCCGGACGGCATCCCGAACGTTCTCGGGCGCGCGTTGATGTGCGGAGACGACTTGAACCGGCGCGAGAAGCGCTTCTTGAAGATGTAGCCGGCCAGGATGATCAGGCCGAGCCCGATGAGGATCCACTTCCAGCCGTCCTGGGAAAGCCAGTGCAGCATCCGGTCCCAGAGCGAGAGATCGTCGACCAGCCGCACGTCGGCCGTTCCGGTGGCCCGCTTGACACCTTCGTCGTACGTGTAGTCGGCGACGAGGCTCAGATGCACGGGCTGTGAGGTGTTCACCGAGTACGTGTCGCCATTCGACGGGACCGGCGTGAGGGTCAGCGCTCCGGGGTCGCGCCCTTCTTGACGGTCCACCGGATGCCGGCCGCGGGGGTCGCGTGCACCTGGAAGGACTTCGGGTCGATCGCGGCCCATTCCTGCGGCGTGACCGCCTTGCCTCCCGCATGCGAATAGGTGGCGGTGATCTTGGCACCCGACCCGAGGGAACTGACCGTCAGCTTGCGGGCGTCGATCGCGATGGTGCCTTGCTCCGGCGCCGGGTAGATGTGCTGCTTGATCTCCGCGTGGGCGGCAACGTCGCCGAGGTACGTTCCGTCGACGGTGACCGTCGTGTCACCCGCCGAGAGTTCGTACTCCGCTCCGCTGTCGAGCGTGGGCTGAATCACGTCGCCGTCCTCGCTCATGCTGGCGTGAACCGCATGACGGCCCAGGAGATCGGTGTGCTCCTCGGGAATGATGTTGCAGTCGGCGTCCATGAAGCCGTACTCGATCTTGTACTTGCCCGCGACGATGGCCTTGCCCTTCGGGATCGGCTTATTGGTCGACGGGTCGATCCAGCTGACGCCAAACTGCACGCGGGGTATGTAGTAGAACGTCGTCTGCGAGGCGCCGCCGACGTCGAAGTACGTCTGATCGGCG
Organism: Pseudolysinimonas kribbensis; assembly: GCF_030161895.1. Taxonomy (GTDB): domain Bacteria; phylum Actinomycetota; class Actinomycetes; order Actinomycetales; family Microbacteriaceae; genus Pseudolysinimonas; species Pseudolysinimonas kribbensis. The sequence goes on along the minus strand of NZ_BSVB01000001.1, from coordinate 3,075,399 downwards.
GGAACCTTCCCGACGGTCGCGACCTGACCCGTCAGGCCGGCGGCCGGCTTCGCAGTGACGGTCGCGTTGTCGGCGCTCACCGGGGGTTGGACGGCTGCGGGATCGTCACGGGCTCGGCGAGCAGATCGAGTGGCTGATCCTGGTCCTTGCCGCTTTCCGGAGTGCCAATCTTGGCATTCCCCTGCGCGAGCACCAGCACGGTCTCGAGTTCGATGTCCGGATCGATCGTCGTGCCGCTTCCGCCCATCGGTTTGAGCTGGGCGCGACCGAAGATCTGGTTCGCGAGGTCTGCGGTCTTGCCGAGGATCTCGCTGATGTTGTCCGACGCCTTCGCCGGGTGGAACCCCGGTGCCGAGGCGAGCGTCGGCGCCCCGGCTCCGGCCCCGAGATACCCGACGTCGAAGGTGTGGCCTGCCGTGCCGAGCGACTTCGACCAATTCGAGAATTCTCCGCTGGTCGCCGTGTGATGGTCGAAGGCCCCGTCCGAGAGCAGCACGAGCCAGCGACTCTGGGCCTTGCTCCGGGCGAGGTCGTCGCGAGCCGCCGGCACGGCATCCCACGGCGTCCCGCCGCCGTGCATCTGGATCGCATTGATCGCGTCGACGTTCGCCTGGCTCGGCCCCGACTTGGTGCCCTGGATCGTCTTGGCGACGGCGCCCTTCTGCGACAGAAGCAACACCTTCATCTCGTCGGTGGGGCCGAGCATCGCGGCGAACACCATGAGCGCGTATTTGACGTACGACCACCGCTGCGGGCTCGGTGCGATGAACATCGATCCGGAGTCGTCGAGCACGACGTCGATCTCGTGCGACTTGGACACCGTCGCGGGGACGCTCGAGCAGATCTTCGCCGCCTTGTTCGCGACCGATCCCGCCGCCCCGAGAGCCGGATGCGGAGACAACGCGGTCGCATTGGCGGGCACCGCGACGCTGGAGGCGATCAGTCCGAACGCCACCACAACAACGCCGACGGCCCGTATCAAGCGGGCGCCGACGGCGGGCACTCCACTCACGGGTTCCACCACTCGGTGTATGCGCCCATGTCGTAGCGACGAGCGCTACTCGGGAAACACGGGCTGGCGAGACGCTATACCTTTGCCATGAAACGAAGCAAGCGGAGCGGAGGCGACGATGAACCGGGGAGGCGGGCTCTGGACCCTCTCCGCGCGCGGCTGGTTCGGCGTGTTCGCCGCCGTCATCGCGGCCCTGCTTATCTGGGTCTGCGTCAGTACGGCGCAGCCCAGCGCCTCCGCGGTCGGCAGCCCTGGCGCCCAGGTTCCGGCAGCTCCGGGCACCTCCGGCTCAGGCACCGACCCAACCGATTCCTCGCCATCCCCCGCGCCCACGCCATCCGGTCTCTCCATCGTCGAGCCGCCTCGTTTGGGCAAGACCGCCGTCCAGGTGCTCGCCCTTCTGCCGGTGCGCAGCCTCGACTCCGGCGCCGGCTACCAGCGCACCCAGAAGTTCGGCGAGGCCTGGATGGATGTCGACGGCAACGGATGCGACACCCGCGACGACATCCTGAAGCGCGACCTGAAGGACATCGTGCTGAACGCGTGCAAGGTGATGTCGGGTGCGTTCATCGACCCGTACACGGGCAAGCCGATGACGTTCACCCGCGGCAATGACACGTCAGCGTTCGTGCAGATCGACCACATGGTGGCACTGCTGGACGCCTGGACGACCGGTGCGCAGGAGCTCAGCCAGGACCAGCGCCAGCGCTTGGCGAACGACCCGACCAACCTTCTCGCGGTGAGCGACCGCACCAACCAGCAGAAGAGCGCCGCCGACGCCGCCTCCTGGCTGCCGCCGTTCGCGGCGATCCACTGCGAGTACGCGGCGCGGCAGATCAGCGTGAAATACGCGTATGGCCTATGGGTGACCAGGGCTGAGCACAACGCCCTGGCCGCCGTGCTCCGGTCGTGCCCCGACCAGCCTGCGTACCGCTCGTCGCTGGGCACGTCGGTCACCTCGAGGACGCCCACCCCGACCGCATCGCCGACCAACGTGCGGGGACTCGTCGGCGGCGGCACCGGAACGGCTCCCTACTACGACAACTGCTCCGCCGCCTACGCAGCGGGCGTCAGCCGGATTGCGCGAGGTGCGCCCGGATATCGCGCCGAGCTCGATCGCGACGACGACGGGATCGCCTGCGAGGGGTAGGCGCGGTTCCCATTGGAGCGCTCGTTGCCACGACGCGCGAGGAGCGTCATAGAACGACTGACGCCGTGTTGGCCCTCGCGGTGATTGCCGCAACGCCACGATGCGCTCGGTGACGGGTCGCGAGTTGGCCGAGGCAACCCGCCAGATCAGACGCGCCGATAGCATTCGTCGGGTGTCGTCGCTCATCGCGTGGCTGGACGCTTCGTCGGAGGAGCAGCGGCGAATGCGCGAGATCGTGCACTTCTTCACGGACCGCGAGAGCAGGGATGAACTCGGGCTCGGCCAGATCCGCGATGCCATCTCGGATGGGCTGTTCCCCGGCACGTCGACGCTGCTGACCCGCGCGCGCTATCTGCTCTTCGTCCCCTGGTGCTTTCAGCTCGCCGCCGGCAAGGTTGATCCCGCGACGGCTGCGGACAAGTTCGAGCGGCGCCTCATCGATGAGCTGCGCGACTCGGATGACTTCGCCGGCCTGCTCGGACTCCAGCGTGGAACGGCGCTCAAGACGCTACCGTCGGTCGTCTACTGGACAACTATCCGCGCCTACGGGGTCACCCGAGATGGAGTGGCCAGCCGCGATGAAGCTCTCGAGTGGCGCTCGGATCAGGCGGTCGGCGACGACGACACCGCGACGACCACCTCGCCTTGGTCGAGCACCCTTCCTGCCATGCCGGAAGGCTTCCCGACCAACCTGACCCGTGGATTTCGGCTCACCCGCGACGAAGCAGGCTGGCTGCGGGACCGCATCCTCGAACGAGCGCCCGGAACCTTGATGTCCCACCTCGCCGAACAGCGTCCGGACTCCGCGAGCTCAGCCCCGTGGTTCGACGAGGCCGCTCTCCGCGTCACGGGTGAACCCACTGCGCTGCTCCACCAGGCGCGCGCGTTTTCGACCACGATGCACGGCGCCGCGCTCCTCTACAACCTGCTGCTCGCCGAAGAGTATGAGGCGGCCGGATTCACGTCGGTGACTGGCGCGGTTGACGACTACCGCGCCGCTTTGCTCAGTTGGGAAGAGCAAGCCGCGGCGGCGCGCATCGCCGACTGGCGCGTCGACGAGCTGTGGAACTGGATGGCGGGAGCCGCCCACGTGCACGTCGTGCCACGCACCCGGCGATTCGTCGACGAATGGGCGCAGCTCGTACGCAGTCAAGGTTTGCGCGGAACCGCGGACGACGCCGATGCTCGCACGTTCATCCGCGAGCGCGAGCGTGCGCACAAGGGCTCGGGGCAGGCGCGTCTCGGCAACCGCGAGCGCCTCGCGCTGTGGCAGGGCAGCTCCGGTGCCGGAGCGCTCGTGTTCCGGTGGCCGCAGGTGCGACGCATCCTGATCGACATCCACGATGGGCTCGAGTCGGATGCTTGAGCCGCAGTCCCGCGCGACGCTTACCGACCAGCTGCGACCTCCTGCCGGCTTCGCCCTTGAGCACGCCGTCGGCACGACCTTCACGCTGAGCCTCGACTCTGCACTCGCCATCCCGTTGGCATTCGCCGCACAACGACTCGCCGTCGACGATCCGATCGGGGTTCTCGACGCGGTCCGCCGCGCGGCATCCAGGATCGACATCTTCGCCCAAGCAGGGCAGGTGTCGATCGCCACACCGGCGACCGACCTCGTGGCGTTCCTCGAACCGATGGTGCATCCGGTCGGAGTGCGAACGGGGATCTTCCATCCCAAGATCTGGTTCCTGGAGTACTCACGCGGGGAGGAGCGCGCGTACCGATTCGTGTGCTCGAGCCGCAACCTCACCGCCGATCGCAGCTGGGACACGGTCGTCACACTCGACGGGGTTGCCGGAGGCGGCGGGGAGGCGCGTACGCGAAATCTGCCGCTGTCCCGCTTGCTCCGTGCCATGCCCGACCTTGCGGTGATCCCACTCACCTCGACGCGGCTCGCCCGCATCGAAGCGCTCGCCACTCAATGGGAAACCATCGAGTGGGAGATGCCCGATGATGTCAAAGATGTCGCCTTCCACGTCTGGGGCAACGGCCGGCGACCCGAGCTCGACGTGAGCGGCAAGCGTGCGCTGTTGATCTCCCCTTTGTGTCCGACGCGGGCCTCGCCGAGCTTCGCCGCGGTACTCGTACCGACTCCCATCTGGTCTCACGCGCCGAAACACTGAACGTGCTGACCGAACAGCCGAAGCTCGAGACCTGGGTGCTCGACGAGGCGGCGGATCCGCTCGACGACCAGCCCGCCCAGGCAGAGGCGCTGCACGGGTTGCACGCGAAGGTGTTCGTCTTCGATCGCTGGGATGGCGCCCACGTGTTCATGGGTTCGCTCAACGCGACCGACGCTGCCCTGCGTCAGAACGTCGAGGTGCTCGTCGAATTGACCGGCAACCTCAACAGGCTCGGTGTCGAAGCGACGCGGACAGCCCTGGGTTCGCTCATCACGCCTCACATCCGAACCGCCCCCGACGACACCGCCGATGACCAGGTCGCCCTCCGACTCGAGGGCGCACTGCGACGAGTCGCCACGATCCCGTTCCACGCTCGAGTGCGCGCCGGCGATGCGTACTCCGTCGAAGTCTGGACCGAGGCACCGCCCAAGATGCCCGACGAGATCGACGTGTCGTGGCACCTCTTGACGAGGCCGGCCACCGTCATTCCGGGTCTCCCCGGTAGCCCGGAACAGCCGAGCGTCGTAACGAGGCTGGAACTCGCCGACGTGACGCCGTACGTCATCGTCACGGCGCGCCAGGGCGACGTCCGCCGGACGACCGTGGTGCTCGCCTCTCTCGAGGGCGACCCCGACGATCGTCGCGAAGCCGTGCTTGCCCGACACCTCAGCACCCCCGGCGCGCTCCTCCGCCTCCTCATGCTGATGCTCGAGCTCGCGGGCGTCTCGATCGACGCCCCGGGGGCGGCGTCGGCTGGAGCCGTCTGGGTGCCGGCGCGGATGGCTCGGGCCTGTTCGAGGCATTGACACGGGCCGTCGCCTCTGAGCACTCTGCGCTTCCGGATGTCCAACGCATCGTGAGATACGTCAGCGAGCACAAGCAGGAGGCGCTTCCCGACGGCTTCGCCGAGCTGTGGCGCGTGGTCTGGGCCGCGTACAAAGCACGCGCCGGGGTATCGAATGGTTGACGTCGATGTGGCGGAGGTGCTGTCGGGGCTGAAGGGCTTCCAGCGCGACGCCGTCGAGCACGTCATCGACCGGTTCTACCGCGCGCCCGACGGTGAAGGCGCTCGCCGGTATCTGATCGCCGACGAGACCGGACTCGGCAAGAGCATCGTCGCGCGGGGCGTGATCGCTCGCGCGATCGAGCACTTGGAGACCGTCGACGACATCGACCGAATCGACATCGTCTACGTGTGCTCGAACAGTGACCTCGCGTCGCAGAACTTGCGGCGCCTGAACGTCACCAAAGACTCCACCCTGCCCACGTCAACTCGTCTCACCATGCTCGCGCGCGACGCGCGGAGGCTCCGGGCACCGCACACGGGCACCGGCAAGAAGGTCAACCTCGTGTCGTTCACGCCCGCCACGTCGTTTGAGACTGGAGGAGGGTGGCGCACCGGCAACCGCGAGGAGCGCGCCCTGATCGCACTGATCCTCGACCGGCTCCTCCCCGGAGGCAAGCCGGAGGCACGCGCGACACGCATGCTGTTGCAGCGACCCGTGCGCACGCTGGAGAGCTTCGTTTGGACGGTCGAACGCCTCCAGGCAGAACTCGGCGGCGAGATCGACGAGGCGATCCTCGCCGGCTTCGAGAGGCTGGCGAGAGACGATCTGCTCCCGCGCTTTCAGGAACTTCGAGACGGGATGCGCGGCAAACGTCGCGTGTCGGACGAAATCCGCGAACAGATGCTCGACCTGACCGCAAGCATGCGACAAACCCTGGCGCAGGCGAGCGTGGACACGCTGGAGCCAGACCTCGTGATCCTCGACGAGTTCCAGCGCTTCCGCGATCTGTTGGATCCGCAGACCGGGCCGGCCGCGGAGCTTGCTCAAGTGCTCTTCGACCATCGGGACGCGAGGGTCCTGCTATTGTCGGCCACCCCTTACAAGCCGTTTACCGGGGGCGACGAGAGCGGTGACGACCACTGGCGCGACTTCTTGGCGACGATCCGATTCCTCGCCGGCCGCGACGAGTCGGCCGTTGACGACGTCCGTTCGGCGCTCGACGGGTACCGGAATGCGCTCCTGACCGGCGGTGATGTTCACGCCGCCGCCAGCGAGGCTCGGCGTGCGCTGCTTCCGATGATGTCCAGATCTGAGCGACCCCTCGTGCAGAACTCGTTTCGGGAACGTGACTTGGACGTCTCGACGCCGACGGTCGAAGATCTCATCGAATTCGCCCGCCTGCAGGCGTTCGGCTCGGAGATCGAGGCGCCGATCGACATCGAGTACTGGAAGTCGATCCCGTACTTCGCGAACTTCATGGACGGGTACAAGCCGGGAGAACGCACGCGTGAGCGCTTCGGTACGCCCGAGGGAATCCGAGCGGAGGAGCTGCTCGCCGGCGCTCGCTCCCTCGACCAGACCACGGTGGCGAGCTTCGGGGAGTTGGACTTGGGGAACGGCTATCTGCGCGCGCTGGCCAAGGAGACGGTCGGTCGCGGATGGTGGCGAATGCTCTGGATGCCACCGTCCATGCCGTACCTCCAACCCGGTCCCATCTACGAGTCGCTTCGTGATGTGACCAAGCGCGTCGTGTTCTCGGCCTGGTCGGGCGTTCCGACGTCTGTTGCCTCATTGCTGTCGTACTGGGCTGAGAGCCAGGTGGCCCGGGAGTCGGCGGGCCTCTTCAGCGAGAACACACCCGCCGCGCGTCAGGCGGTGAGTGAACGCCTCGTCTACCCCGTCACCGCGGGAGAGGTCGGCGCCCTTTCGACCCTGTCGCTGTTCTGGCCGCATCCGGGTCTCGCAGCCATCGGCGACCCTCTTGCCGCCGCACGGGACGCCGGAAGAACCGTGAGCGCATCTGAGCTGGAAACCCGTGCTGCGACACTTCTCGCGGGCGCCGAAGCTTCGCAACCGTGGGATGCCTTCTTCTCTCACCCCGCCGCGTTTCCAGTCGGCGGAGACCCTCGAGCTCTCGTCGCCGATGCGATCGGTGCCGGCGACGACGCTGAGGTTGGCCTGATCCGTCACATCGAGAGCGCACTCGAACGGATGGCCGGTGCCTCGCAGGTGAGGTCACACCCCGATCTCGCCCGGCTCGCCGCTCACGCTCCCGGTGTGATCGCCTACCGGGCTCTTGCGCGGGTGGCCGGCACCGACGTCTCCCCCACAGCGCTCTGGGCCGCCGCATTCTCGATGGCCAACTCGCTGCGCCGGCTGTTCAACCGAACGGAGTCGATTGCGCTCCTCGTTGGCATCTACGGACAGGACCAGCCCTATTGGGACGCGGTGCTGAAGTACTGCGCCGACGGGAATCTGCAGGCGGTGCTAGATGAGTACGTCTTCCAGCTGAAGAGCGAGATGGGTCGCGACGAGGTCGAGGACGCGTCACTTCAGGTCATTGCCGAGAGGTGCGGGAGCGCGTTACGGCTCCGCACCGTGAACTACGACGCCCACGACACGACATCGGAGCGTCAGGTCATCCGGTTCACGACGCGATTCGCGCTGCGTTATGGCGGACGGAACGCGGAGACCGACGAGAAGTCGGGCGTGCGGCAGGGAGAGGTCCGAGCAGCGTTCAACAGCCCGTTCGCGCCGTTCGTGCTGGTCTCCACGAGCGTCGGCCAGGAGGGCATCGACTTCCACTGGTGGAGCCACGCGGTGCTGCACTGGAACCCCTCCAACCCCGTCGACTTCGAGCAGCGCGAGGGCCGCGTCAACAGGTTCGCCGGTCACGCGATCCGTAAGAACGTCGCGAAAGCGCATTGGGCCGATGTGCTCGCCTCAGACCATCGCGATTCGTGGAACGCGGCGTTCTCGGCCGCCACCAGGTCACCGGCCGCACGCGAAAACGGCGAGTTCGCGCCGTGGTGGGTTTATCCGGGCGGCGCATCGATCGAACGCATCATCGCGAAATACCCGCTCAGCCGGGAGTACTCGCGCATGGAGCGCCTCCGCGAGTCGCTTGCCCTCTACCGACTGACCCTCGGTCAGCCGCGGCAGGAGGATCTCATCGCCCTGCTCGAACAGCGCGGAGTGGATGGCGCGTCCGCTCCTACGATCGACTTGCGCCCGCCTGTTCGCGATACCTAGCCTCGGCCGTGCCGCTCGTAAAAGTCCCGCGCCAGCAGAGCGAGGATGCCTTTCTGGACCGCCGCGCTGCCCAACACCTGAGCACTCATGCTGCTGAAATTGGCGTCCGAATCAATGACGGCGTCCAAGAACGCCGTCGACAGGTCGGGGCTCGCGATGAACTGCTCGAACGTATTCACCCGTGCCTGCTCGCGCAGCGTCGAGCTCTCGTCGAACTTGCCGCCCAGGTAGCCCGAGAATCCGACCATGTCGGCGTCGGTCAGGCCGTCACCTTCGAAGAGCGTGTTCATCGTGTCGATGAGTTCGCCCAGCCGCACGAACTCCGGGTCACGGGCCGATCCCGAACCCGCCGCCGTGAAGGCGGCCAGCGGCTCACCCTCGCCCGACAGTTGCAGGTCTTCTGCCTCCTCGGGCCGCAGGTTGTAGTGCGTCAGGGCCACGCCGTCGAGGTCGATCGAGGTGTTCACGATGCCGTCACTGATCAGCGGCGCCAGCAGCCGGTAGAAGATCGACCGCTTCTCCAGCCCTGTGTCGTGGTAGTCGATCAGCTGCCCGAGAAAGTCGTATGCGCGGATGTAGCTGTTCAGGTCGCGGCGAAACAGGTCCAGTTGCTCGATGCGCGAAGCGTCGCCCGCCTCGACCGCCGCCGTGTACTGGCCGGCGAAGCGCTGCTTGGCCGGCGTCATCCATTTGGTGAGGATGCTGTTGTCTTCTTCGCGCACGAACGCTGCGGCCGCGCCCTCCACCTCCGACTCTTCGTAGATGAGCGCCTGGTCGAGCTTGTTGCGCAGGTCGTGGATCACGTTCGGGTCCGACACCTCGGCCAGCGTCGCGACCCGGTAGTAGGGCTGGAAGTCGGCAAGGATGAGCGCCGGATCGTTGACGAAGTCGAGCACGAAGGTCTGATCCTTGCCGGTCGCGACCCGGTTCAGGCGCGACAGAGTCTGCACGGTGGTCACGCCCGAGAGCTTCTTGTCGACGTACATCGCCACGAGCAGCGGCTGGTCGAATCCGGTCTGGAACTTGTTGGCGACGATCATCACCTGGTAGTCGTCAGACGCGAACGCCGCAGGCAGACGACGCCCGCGCAGCCCGGGGTTCATCGAGGTCTCGTTGAACGGGCCCGGCCCCGACTGGGGGTCGGTCACATCGCCCGAGAACGCCACCAGGGCATGCAGCCCCACATACTTCTTCGCCGCGATGTACTTGTCGAACGCGAGCTTGTACCGCACCGCCTCGACACGGCTGGCCGTGACCACCATCGCCTTTGCCTGCCCGTTCAGCCGCCAGGCGACGTTGTCGCGGTAGTGCTCGACGATCAGCGCCACCTTCTGCGCGATGTTGTATTCGTGCAGCCGCACCCACCGCATCAGCGCTTTGGATGCCTCCGACCGGTTGACGATCGGGTCGTCGCTGTCGTACTCCACCCCGGTGTTGAGCTTGAACGCGAGCTTGTATGGCGTGTAGTTCTGCAGCACATCGAGGATGAACCGCTCTTCGATCGCCTGCTGCATCGTGTAGAGGTGGAACGGCTTCGGCAGCCCATCCGACCCGGGTCGCCCGAACAGCTCGAGCGTCTTCGCCTTCGGGGTGGCGGTGTATGCGAAATAGCTGACATTCTTTGCGTCGGCCTTCTCTGCCATCTCGGCGGCGAGGATCGCCTCGATGTCGATCTCGCCGCCATCTTCCAACGACGCCAGCTCGTCGGGCGACAGCACCTGCTTGAGCTTCGCCGAGGTGGTGCCGGTCTGCGAGGAGTGCGCCTCATCCGCGATGATCGCGAAGCTGCGTCCGACCAGCGCGCCCGATTTCCGAATCTCGCTAAGCGCGAACGGGAAGGTCTGAATCGTCACGATGATGATCTGCCGACCCTCGGCCAGCGCGGCCTTCAGCTGCGCAGATTTCGAGTCGCCCGTGCCGCGGGTGATCGGCACGACCACGCCGGACTTGTGGTCGATCTGGTAGATGGCATCCTGCAGCTGGTCGTCGAGCACGGTGCGGTCGGTGACCACGATCACCGAGTCGAACACCTTCTTGCCGGTGTCGTCGTGCAGCGTGCTGAGCTGGTGAGCGGTCCAGGCGATCGAGTTGGTCTTGCCCGATCCGGCCGAGTGCTGAATCAGGTAGGTGTGCCCGGGCCCCTCGACCCGGGCCGCCGCCACGAGCTGGGTGACCGATTCCCACTGGTGAAAGCGCGGGAACAGCAGCGACTCCTGCACGGTGACTTCGCCCGTGACCGGGTCGGTCTCTTTGCGCGACGACGCGTGCAGAAAGCTGCCGATGATGCCGAGCCAGGCATCCCGCTGCAGCACCCGCTCCCACAGGTACGAGGTCGGCGATCCGTTCGGGTTGGGCGGGTTGCCTTTGCCGCCGTCGTTGCCCATGTTGAACGGCAGAAAGACGGTTTCGGCGCCGGCGAGGCGGGTCGTCATCCACACTTCCGAGTTGGATGCCGCAAAGTGCACCAGCGCCCGCTTGCCGAACGCGAGCAACGGCTCGGTTTTCTTGGTGACCGGGTCGCGCGGCGTGCGATCTTTGCGGTACTGGATGACCGCATCCTGCACGGATTGCGTGAAGTCGGTCTTGACCTCCATCGTCGCCACCGGCAGCCCGTTGACGAAGAACACCAGGTCGAGACTCTTCTGGTTCGAGGCGGAGTAGAACACCTGCCGCATCACCCGCAGCCGCACCTTCGCGTAGCGTTCCAGGCTCGCCGGGTTCAGCTGCTGCGCCGGCTTGAACTGGCACATGTCGAAATGGGTGGAGACATCGGTGAACCCGCGCCGCAGCACGTTGAGCGTTCCGCCGCCCTGAGCGAACGGCTTGTCGAGTGCCTGCACCAACCGGCCGAGCAGTTGCGCCTGCGCCTGCTTTTGATCACCGGATGCCGGCAGCCGCTCGGTGAGCGCCTCCGGTTGGGTTTCGTCCAACCAGGCGAACACGTCATCCGGATACAGCGCCCGCTGCTTGTCGTAACCAGTGTCGTCGTGGGAGTAGAGCCAGCCATGCTGCTCGAGGTATTCGCAGAGCTCGTCCTCGAACCAGAACTCGTGCTGCTTGCCCATCTACGCGAGCCCTCTCACGTCGATCTTTCCGGTCACCGCCGCGCTGATCAGCGCCTGCCGCCGCTCCTTGAGCACGTCGATCATCTCGCGCGCCTTCGCCGAGAGCGCGTCGATTTTGGATGTTTCGTGGTCGAGATAGTAAGCAATGCGCCTCTGCTCAGCTTGAGGCGCCACTGCGATTCTGATCTCACGAAAGTCCTCATAAGACAAGTTCTGCATGCTGGAACTGGTGCCTACTCGCAGCGAAGAAACCTGATCCCGGTACGTCGCAGTCTGGAGCCACCAATAAAGCCAACCCGCATCCGCACGCTCGAAACTGAGTTGCCAGATCTTGTCGGAGAGGTAGAGGTTGGGGGCGGATTCCCGTACCAGCGCTGCAGCACCGACACGCTCCGGGGAGTTGGCACGGTTCACTAATATTGAGCCGCTCTCGACCGGAGTGGTGACTCTGGATATGTCAGCTTCGATCACTGTCTTGTTCTCACTAGGGACAAAGACCCCGGTTGAGACGCTACTGGTCTTGAGCACTCCGACCTCGTCACCTTCTGCAGGCACGTCCATCGCATTTACGCTCGTGCCGGATGCTTGAGATCGAATGAGTCGCTTTAGCGAACTCAACCTCCAGGACCTAGGCACTGCGCCGAGCCACACGACGCCCGAATCCTTCATCGGGGCGTTCGGGTCGAGGCCCTTCGTGACGGCGTGGGAGATGACGGCTTGGCGACGCTCCGCAAGCGTTTGGATGAGTTGCTCCTGCTTGCCGATCAGCGCGTCGATCTTCGCCGTCTGCGCGTCCAGGTAGTCGGCTATCTGGCGCTGAACATCGAGAGTTAGGTCGGGGACCTCAAGGTCCCCGACGACGGAAGGCTCCACGCGCTGATGGCTTCTGGTGACCGATCTAGTGTTCGCTGAAAACCACTGGGTCGACTGCGCCGACGACATCGCGTACGCCAGGTAGGGCCCATGAACCAATCGGGGGCGGAATACTACAAACTCGCTGGACGAAATCGTCGGCACGTCGCCATCCGACGGAACTATATGGACGCGGGACTTTCGCGGATTCAGCTTGGACACCAAAATGTCGCCTGCGCGCACCACGAGTTTGCCGCTCTCGATCTCAGATGCCAGCTCGCGCACCGGACTCCCGGTCGCTTCGAGCGCTGGGATAGAATAGTGGATTACTTCTCCGCTTATGGAGGTGGGGTCAACCGTGTCACGGGAGATGGGTGCGACGTATTTCGCTCTCACGCCTCCACCTCTCGCAGCAGTTCGCTGATCTCGCGCACGAGGCGCTCCAGGTCGGCATCGATCTCTTCGAGGGGGCGCGGGGGCACGTACTTGTAGAAGTGTCGGGTGAAGGGGATCTCGTAGCCGATCCTGGTTTTCGACTCGTCGATCCAGGCGTCCGGGGCGTGCGGGAGCACCTCGCGGGCGAAGTAGTCGTGGATGCCCTCGCCGAGGGGCACGTTCTCGGTGTCGCGGAGTTCGGGGTCCGGCTCGGGGGCGCCCTTGGCATTGGTGATGACGGGCGCGGTGTCGTCGCGTTCTGAGAGGGCCGACAGCAGGGATTTCAGTTGGGCGGCGGTCAGGGTGAGGTCGGCATCCATTAGGGCCTGTTTCAGTTGCTTGGTGAAAGCCCCGAGATCTGTGGTGGTCTCGATACGCGCCCGTGGCGCTACTCGACCAGCTAGGGACGAGAGGGGCTTCGCGGTCAGAGCGGTCGCCCAGCGCTCGGGGGTGAGCGCCCAGTTCAGGCGCAGCGGGCGCTCGACGGTGATGGTGCGGTAGCCGAAATCGTCGTTCTTGAACGTCTTCGAGACGTCGGACTGGTTGAGGCTGCCGTAGAGCTCCACGATGGTCTCGATGTCGTCGGTGCCGAGCTCTTTGCGCTTCGAGCCCAGGGACTTGCGCATCTTGTGCGAGAAGCCCGTGCCGTCGATCAGCTGCACCACGCCGCGACGTTCTGGGCGCTTGTCGTTGTCGATGATCCAGACGTAGGTGGCGATGCCGGTGTTGTAGAACATGTCGGTAGGCAGGGCGATGATCGCCTCGAGCAGGTCGTTCTCAAGCAGGTAACGGCGGATCTCTGACTCACCCGACCCGGCAGCTCCGGTGAACAGGGGGAGCCGTTGAGCACGATGCCCGCTCGGCCGCCGCCCTTTGCCTTCGGACGCAGCTTCTTCACTAGGTGCAGCAGAAACAGCAGCGAGCCGTCAGAGACCCTCGGCAGGCCGGGGCCGAAACGACCGTTGAAACCCTGCTCGTCGTGCTCTTTCAGCACGGCCGGCTTCTGCTTGTTCCAGTCGACGCCGAAGGGTGGGTTCGAGAGGCAGTAGTCGAAGGTCTGGCCGCTGAAACCATCGTCGGTGAGGGTGTCGCCGAGCACGATGTTGTTGATGTCCTGACCCTTGATCACCAGATCGGCCTTGCAGATGGCGTACGACTCGCCGTTGATCTCTTGCCCGAACATCACGAGTCGGGCTTGGGGGTTCTGGCCGTGCAGGTATTCGTCGGCGGTCGAGAGCATGCCGCCCGTGCCCGCCGTGGGGTCGTAGATGGATCGCACGACGCCCGGCTCGTTGAGCGCCTCTGTGTCGGGCTCGAGCAGAACGCTCACCATCAGACGGATCACCTCGCGCGGCGTGAAATGCTCGCCCGCCGTCTCGTTCGAACTCTCGGCGAACTTGCGGATCAGCTCTTCGAACATCAGGCCCATCTCGATGTTCGAGATCGCACTCGGGTGCAAGTCGACCGCGGCGAAACGCTGGGTGAGCAGGTAGAGCAGGTTCTCGCCATCCAGCTTCTGCAATTGCTTCTCGAACTCGAACTTGTCGAAGATGTCGCGCACGTTCTCGCTGAAACCGTGCACGTAGTCGAGCAGGTTCGCCCGGATGCCGGCCGCGTCGCCCAGCAGGCTCTTCAGCGTGAACTTGCTGGTGTTGTAGAAGTTCTGGCCTGCCGCTTTCGTCAGGAACACGGATGCCCCGGGCCCGTCGCCGCGCTTGCCCGCCTCGTCGAGCACCGCCTGCTTGCTCGGCTCGAGCACGCAGTCGAGGCGCCGCAGAATCGTGAACGGCAAGATGACGCTGCCGTACTGGTGCGGCTTGTACGGCCCGCGCAGCAGGTCGGCGATCGACCAGACGAAAGCGGCGTTGTTCTGTTGCGACATGCAGTACATCCCCACGACGCGCCACCCGTTGTGGCGCTCGTTCAGAGCCTATTCATCCGGGCGGTTCAGGCGGGGTCAGCCACCCGAAGAACGCGGAACAGATTGTATCGTGTAGCGTTACGCGATACGCTGGAGCATGATCAAGAGCTTCCACCACAAGGGACTGGAAGCCCTCTACACCACGGGAAGCAAGCGAGGCGTCCAGGCCGACCACGTCGCGAAGCTGACTCGAATCCTCACCGCGCTCGACGCGGCGCACGCCCGGAAGATCTTGACCTCCCCGCTTACCGGCTCCACGAGCTGAAAGGCCGCGAAGCCGGGACCTGGTCGATCAGGGTCAATGGAAACTGGAGAGTCACGTTTCGGTTCGACGGAACCGACGTGATCCTCGTCGACTACCTCGACTATCACTAGGAGGAAACGATGATGCACAATCCGAGCCATCCCGGAGTGATCCTCCGAGAGGACGTGCTGCCCGATCTCGGCGTCACCGTGACCGAGGCCGCCGAGGCCCTCGGAGTGTCTCGGGTGACGCTGTCGCGGGTGCTGAACGGGCGGGCGAGCGTGAGCGCGAATCTGGCGATGCGGCTCGAAGCTGCCGGGATCTCGACGGCACGGTTCTGGCTGGACGCCCAGACGAACTACGACCTCGCGCACACTCGGCGTCCGCGAAAGGTGACGCGGCTGGTCGCTGCGTAACCGGGAGGAGGCGGGCCTTCTCGTGTCGGTGGCCGGTGGGAGACTGACACGCTCTCCACCCGGAGGCGCCGAAGGAGCCGAGTCCCATGTTCATCCGCGAGCGCGACCGCGTCGTGATCAGCAGCGCCAGCGACATGAGCGCCGCCGCGGAGTGCGAGTGGGCGCTCATGCGGCGGCTCGACGCGAAGCTCGGGCGCATCATCGCCGTCGAGGATCCGGATGACCCGATGCGCGTGCGCGCGGGTCTGCTCGGTGGCGAGCACGAGCTGCGGGTGCTGCAGCGCTACCTCGACGAGCTCGGTGAGCACTCCCCGGCACGCCCGGCGGCGTCGCCGTGCTGGAGTCGGTCTCGGCGCGCGACGACGACGCACTGGCCGGTGCACACACGCAGACCCTCGCCGCCCTGCGCGACGGGGCCGGGGTCGTCTACCAGGCCGCCTTCGCGACCGACGAGTTCGTCGGGTTCGCCGACTTCCTCGTCCGCACCGACGACGGTGCCTACGAGGTCTACGACACCAAGCTCGCCCGGCGGGCGAAGATCACCGCGCTGCTGCAGCTCGCGGCGTACGCCGACCAGCTGGAGCGGCTCGGCATCCCGACCGGACCGCGCGTGCACCTGCTGCTCGGGGACGGCAGCACCTCGACGCACCGGCTCACCGACATCGCGCCGGTGTTCGCGGACCGCTGGGCGCGGCTGCGCTGGATGATCGCCGAGCGGGTCGCCGCAGCCGAGGCCATCGCGTGGGAGGAGCCCGGCTACGCGGTGTGCGGGCGCTGCGCGGAGTGCGCCGCGCAGGTCGAGGCGACCCGCGACGTGCTGCTCGTGGCGGGGATGCGGTCGACGCAGCGGATCCGGCTCGCGGAGGCCGGCATCCGGACCATCGACCAGCTCGCCGCCACCGACGAGCCGGTCGCGGGCATCGGCGCGGGAGCGCTCGCGGCACTGCGCGATCAGGCCCGGATGCAGGTCGCCGGCGAAGGAGCGCGATCACCTCGCGCGTGCACGACGCCACCGGCCTCGCCGCCCTGCCCGAACCCCACACGGGCGACATCTTCTTCGACTTCGAGGGCGACCCGCTCTGGACCGACGGCGGCGGCGGGCCGACCAGCTGGAACCTGGAGTACCTGTTCGGCGTCATCGAGCACGAGGGCGGCGAGCGCGAGCACTTCCGGCCGTTCTGGGCGCACGACCGCGCGGAGGAGAAGCGCGCCACCATCGACTTCCTGACATACGTGCGCGACCGGCGCCGCCGACATCCGGGCATGCACATCTACCACTACGCCGACTACGAGCGCAGCCACCTGCAGCAGCTGTGCGCCCGGCACGGCGTCGGCGAGCAGATCCTCGACGAACTGCTCGAGGCGGGCGTGTTCGTCGACCTGTACCCGATCGTCAAGCGCAGCATCCGGATCTCCGCGAACTCGTACAGCCTCAAGAAGGTCGAACAGCTCTACATGGGCGACGAGCTGCGCACCGGCGACGTGACCAACGCCGCCGACTCGGTGCAGCAGTACGTCGACTACTGCCAGGCCCGGGATGCCGGCCGCACCGAGGAGGCGCAGCGCCTGCTCGCCGAGATCGCCGACTACAACCGCTACGACTGCGTCTCGACCCTGCGACTGCGCGACTGGCTGCTGGGACTGGCCGACGCGCACGGGGTGTCGCGGCGTCCCGCGATCGATCCGGCCGAGAGCCGACGGGATGCCGAACTCGCCCGCCGCGAGGACGCCGCGACCGCGGCGCTGCTCGCGCCGCTCGACGGCGTCGCGGCCCCCGATCGCGACGCCGACCAGACCGCGCTCGCCCTCGCGGCCGCCGCGATCGAGTACCACCGCCGCGAGGACAAGTCGTACTGGTGGGAGCACTTCAACCGCGAGATCGCGCCGGTCGAGACCTGGGAGGATCAGCGCGACGTGCTCGTGGTGCACGACGCGCGCGTCGCCACCGACTGGGAGCCGCCCGCCGGGCGCCAGTCGCTCTGGCGACGCACCGTCACCCTGGCGGGGCGCCTGACGCCGGGCAGCGGGCTCGGCGAGAGCGACGACCCGTTCGTCATGTACACCGACCCGGCACCCGAGGGGTGCGGGATGACGCTGCCCGGCCAGCGCGGCGAGCACTCCCGCACGAGGGTGCTGTCGATCGGCGTCAGCGCGCGGGCCGAGGCGGACACCGTGGTGACCCTCGAGGAACGCGGTCCGGCGCCGTGGCCCCAACTGCCGATGGCGCTCACGCCGAAGCCGCCGATCCGCACAGCCGCGCAGCGCGAGGCGATCCTCGAGTGGGGCGAGGCCCTCGCGGCGGCGCTGCCGGGCCCGCCCGACGGGGCCGCGCTCGACATCCTGCGCCGCCGTCCGCCGCGCATCGACGGCGGTCTCGCGCGCACCGGCGACGCGGTCGCCGACATCGTCGCGTCGCTGATCGCGATGTCGGACTCCTACCTCGCGGTGCAGGGGCCGCCCGGGTCGGGCAAGACCTATGTCGGCGCCGCCGTCATCGCCGCGCTCGCGCGCCGCGGCTGGCGCATCGGGGTGGCCGCGCAGTCGCACGCCGTCGTCGAGAATCTGCTGCGGCAGGTTCTCGCGAACGGCGTGCCGCGAGGCCGCGTCGGCAAGAAGCCGGGTCGCGGCGAGGAGCAGCGCGCGGTGCCGTGGACGCGGCTGGCGAGCAACGACGACATCCCGCCATTCCTCGCCGCCACAGGCGTCGTGCTCGGCGGCACCGCGTGGGACTTCGCGAACCCGAACAAGGTCGGCCGCGGCGCGCTCGACCTGCTCGTGATTGACGAGGCCGGCCAGTACTCGCTCGCCAACACGATCGCGGTGGCGATGGGCGCGCGGCGACTGCTGCTGCTCGGCGACCCGCAGCAGCTGCCGCAGGTGAGTCAGGGCGTGCATCCGGAGCCGATCCAGACGTCCGCGCTCGGGTGGCTCTCCGACGGACACGACGTGCTGCCCGACGAGCTCGGCTACTTCCTCGCCGAGTCGCGGCGCATGCATCCGGCGCTGTGCGCGGCCGTGTCGTCGCTGTCGTACGAGGGCCGGCTCGGTGCGCATCCCTCGACCGCGCTGCGCCGGCTGGATGGCGTGGAGCCCGGACTGCATCCCGTCGCCGTGCCGAGCGCGGATCGCTCGGTCGAGTCACCCGAGGAGGCCGCCGCGATCGTCGACCTGCTGCGCTCCCTGGTCGGGCGAGGGTGGTCGGACCCTGGCGCCGGCCGGAGCGACACGCAGCTCGACGCCGACGACGTCATCGTGGTCGCCCCCTACAACGCGCAGGTGGCGCTGCTGCGCGGCGCCCTCGACGCCGCCGGCTTCACGGCGACCCGCGTCGGCACGGTCGACAAATTCCAGGGCCAGGAGGCGCCGGTCGCCATCGTGTCGATGACCGCGTCGTCGGCACTCGACGTGCCGCGCGGCATCGACTTCCTGCTGCTGCGCAACCGCCTCAACGTCGCGATCTCACGCGCGAAGTGGGCCGCCTACCTCGTGCACTCCCCGCGCTGCGCGATTACCTGCCCCACCGGCCGGAGGGCTCGCGGCGCTCAGCGGTTTCATCCGGCTCGCTGATGCGTCGCCGAGGGACTCCGCCGTCAGACCGCTGCCCCGACCCTGAGGTGCGCGTCGACGAACCCTGCCGCGCGGTCCAGCGCTGCGTCGCCCTCGTCGAGGATCGCCGCGAACGCCTGGAACACGTGCGGAACGCCGGGGGTCACGTCGAGGATCACCGGCACGTCGTCGTCGGCCGCCTTCGCGGCCAGGCGGGTGGCGTCGGCCAGAAGCACTTCGTGGGAGCCCACCTGGATCAGCAGCGGCGGAAGGCCGGTGAGGTCCGCGAAGATCGGGCTCACCAGCGGGTCGGCGGCCGACGTGCCCGACCCCGAGAGGTAGTCGCCCGCACGGGTGCGGATGGCGTCGAGCGTGATGTTCGGGTCGGCGTCCGCCTTCGTCGTGAAGCTGTCACCGGAGGCCGTGAGGTCGGTCATCGGCGAGAACACCACCGCGGCGGCAGGCATCCGGAGCGCGGACGCCTTGCCGGCCACCAGCAGTTCGACCGCGAGGTTGCCGCCGGCGGACTCGCCCGACACGATCACCTCGGCCGGGTCGGCCTCGTCGAGCAGTGCCCGGTACGCGGCGGTCACGTCGTTCAGCGCCGCGGGGTACGGGTGCTCCGGCGCCAGACGGTAGTCGACCGAGACGGCGCGCATGCCGGTCCTTCTCGCCAGGCTGGAGGCGAGCCCGACCGAGCCCCGCGCGGACCCGACGGCGAAGCCGCCGCCGTGGATGTGGAAGATCGTGCCGCGCGGGGTGACGCCGTCGAGGTCGATGAAGGTGACCGGCACACCACCGAGCTCGCCCGGGGTCATGCGTACGTCATCCGGAAGCGGCTGCGCGGTGAGCATCTGCTCGAGGAGCGGTCGCTGGACCGTGACGTCACCCCCGAGGTCGAAGGGGGCGTCGCGGAGGATGCGGTGGACGAGGTCACGCTGATCGGATGTCATGGCGATACATTAGCACTAATTTAGTTAGCGATGACTTAGTTGCTCCTGAGGTAGTTTGGGGCGTGAGAGAGGGAGGGCGCCGATGGAGGGCCTGCGCAAGGTGTTCGACGACCTGATCCGGTTCGAGACGATGCTGTGGGGCGCGATCGACACGGCTCTCGAGACGGAGAGCGGACTGACGCTGTCGACCTTCAACCTCATGTGGATCATCGACTCGACCCCGCAGTGTCGGGTGTACGACATCGCGGAGGCGCTCGCGATCACCGTCGGCGGCACGAGCCAGGCGGTCGACCGGCTCGAGAAGGCCGGGTACAGCATCCGGCGGCCTCACCCCGACGACCGGCGCTCGTCCATCGTCGAGCTGACCCCGGATGGCGTGGCCGCGTTCCGCAAGGCCGAGCCCGTCTTCGATCGCGCGCTCGCCCGTCTCATCGGGGAGCCGCTGTCCGCGACGGAGCTCACCCACCTCGCGGGCGCGCTCGAGAAGCTCAGAGGCGTCATCGCCCGCTGAGACGCCGGCGCGACATCCTGCCCGCCTACCTCGGCTCGAGCGGATCCACCGCCGACACGCCCAGAGCAGAGGCGGCCTGCGCCATGGCGAGGTCGTGCGTGACGAGGCACGCCTCCGGCCCCAGGAGGGCGCACGTCGCCAGATGGATCGCGTCGAGGGACTTCACGTGCGGCTCGATTGCCGCAGCGGCGTTGAGAACGCCGTCGTCGATGCTGATCAGCGCGATCCGGTCGATCACGGGACGAGCGCGCGAGGTCGGCAACCCTTCCCGGCGGAGCACGCGAGAGAGCTCCAGCTGAAGCAGGGTCGAGGAGTAGATCGCCTGCCCCCGACGTCAAGCCATTCCGCGGCCCGAGCGGAGCCGCCGGGCAGCATGGCATGGAGCGCAACGGATGAGTCGAGGTAGTAGCGCGTCAATGGTCGCCCCTCGACTCGGCAAAGAGCGCATCGATCTCTGCCGGCGAGTACTCGCGGCCGGCAGAGTCGTCAGCAGCGGTGATCCAGGGCGCGGGCTCCTTCTTCGGCTCCGCGATCCGCCCGGCGAGGCGCAGTTGCTCGACCGGATCGACGAGCGCACCGATCGCCTCGATGCGCCAGCGCGGGACGCCGCGCTCCGTCACCACCACGGTCTCACCCGCATCGACTGCGGCAAGCACGTGCGCGGTCTGCTGGTTCAGTTCACGCTTGCTGACCGATCGCATGCGAGCAATGTACTACCGATGTCAGACATACGTCAGTACCAGGAGTCGATCCGCGGCGGCCGCGTCGACGCCAGCATCGCCGTCGCGCGGTCCAGGGCACCCGGCCCGCGCTCGACGACGCGGCCCGCTGCAGCGAGCGTCCGAGCGCTCGTCCCGCCGCAGAGCATCGCACCGAGTTCGACGACGCCGAGTTCGAGGTCCCCACTGTCGGCGACCTCCCCAGCCGCCGCGATCACCGTGCCGGCGGTGGATGCACGTGCCGTCCAGGTGCCGCTCGCGAACCCCAGGTCGTCCGTCACTTCGAACGAAACCTCCCCTGGCACCTCGTACGCGCGCGCCTCGAGCACGCGCTTCACATCGAGCACCCGCAGGTACTGCATGTCGAACGGCCGCACCTCGACGGCGCGGAAGTTCGACACCATCCACCGCACCGGCTCGTCGGCCGAGCCGAGGTCGTAGCGGGTCGTCGACACGAGGTCCATCTCGACGAAGAAGCGCCACAGCGCCGCGTAGGCGTCATCGGTCTCCGCGATCAGGTTGACGATCTGCGCCTCGTGGGTCGTGAAGTCCTGCTCGCTGGTGCCCTCGTTGATCGTGTAGAGCGCCATGCCGCGCACCCCGCCCGACGCGTCGCGGTACTGCACCGCCTGCCGCCCGGCCGACTTGTCGCCCTCGTAGGTGATGTAGCCGGCGGCCTGGTCCCAGCGCATCGCGAACGGGCGCACCTGACCCGGATCGCGCAGCCGGGTGCGCTCGAAGAGTGCGGGAGCGGCATCCCGCCACTGACGCACCGGAATGAAGTCGAGCCGGCCCTCGGGCTCGCGGCCGGTCCAGGTGAGGCCGCGCGTGCTGATCCGGTACTCGGCGGCGAGCGCGGCGACGCCGAAGCCGTAACGCGCGTAGATCGACGACTCCGTGACCGTGAGCATGGCGACCGGCACATCGAGGCCGCGCGCGGTGCGCAACTCGGCCTCCATCATCTGGCGCTGGATGCCGCGCCGGCGGTGGGTCTGCGCGACCGTCACACCGCTGATCGCCCAGGCGTCGATGTCGCGCTGCCCCGGCAGGGTGAGCGGTCCGATCCACGAGTTGGTCGTCGCGATCGGCGTCAGAGGGTCGGCGCCGGAGGGATCGTAGACGGCGCTGTTGCGGCGGTTCTGCGCGAACTCCGCGATGTGGGCGTCGAGAGCGGGCTGCTGCATCGTGCCGCCGAGGAAGCCGCGCGCCTCGGCCAGCACGTAGCGCTCCATGGCGTCACGGTCATCCGGATCGACGACCCGGAACTCGTAGCCCCGCTCGGCCAGGATCGCCCGGGCCTGCTCGTCGATCGGCGCGGTGCGGAAATCCTGCGTCATCCGGTCAGGCTACGGGGAGCGTCCGACGGCGTCACCCGAAAGCGGGGCACCCGGACTCGGGGGGAACGGCGTCGCACACGAGGGATCCTCGTGAGGTGGGGGATCTCCGTCAACGCGTGCCCGCGCAGTCTCTGATCGAGAAGTTGCTGAGCGAGTGGGACGCCGGACGCATCCATCCCGGGCCCTCGGGCCAGATCGTCATCGATGACGAGGCACGCGGCTGGTACGACGGCGTCCTCGGTGAGCGACAGACCGCGCTCGAGCTCTCCCTGCTCGGACCGGAGTGGACCATCCTGCACTCGATTCCCATCGGCGAGCGCGGCACCGACATCGACCACCTCGCGATCGGACCCTGCGGCGTCTTCGTCATCAACTCCAAGCGACACCCCGGCAAAACCGTGACCGCCGGCGGTCTCGGGATGCGGCTGGACGGAATCGGGGTGGGCCACGTGTCCTCCATCGCTCGACAGACCGCCCAAGTGGAGGGTCGTCTCAGTTCGCGGTGCGGGTTCGCGGTGCCGGTCGAGGGCATCCTGTCGTTCGTCGACGTACGCCGCATCGTGATCAAAGCGCCGCTCGGCGAGAACGGGACGAGAATCTGGGCGGTACACGACAGCCAACTGTCGACGACTCTGCACGGCCCCCGCGTGATGAGTGACGAGCAGCTGGCGCGCCTGGTGAGCGTCGCATCGCTACCGGGCACCTGGTCGAAGTCGACGGTGTCCTCGCGGCCGGGCGCGCACCTGATCCAGGAGTTCGCCGCGCTGGAGCAGGAGGTGGACCCGTACCTGGAGTCTCGGGGGCGGACGCGCTCGTGTCCTCTCAACCCCGCCTTCCGCGGCAACCGGCGCGGGCGACCCGACCCCGGCGCGGCCCGCGCACGACGACGGCCCCCACGACGTGGGAGCGATCTCATGCGGAGGGCGATCGTCGGCCTCGTGACCGCGTTGGTGACCATCATCGTCGGGATCATCGCCCTCGAGATGATGGCGCACGCGCTCGTCGCGGCCACTCAGGTGCCGACGATGGTCCCGACGACCACCCCGACCGCGACGGGAACGCCGGGTCCCGCTCCCTGACGGGTCTGCCGGTCGAATCCCCGCTACTTCACGGGGGTGACGGCGGCGAAGGCCACGATGAGGACGCTCGCAAGCGAGATCGCGGCGATCGCGAGCATCCCGATCGCCAGCAGGCCGAGGCGGCGGCGCAGGTGCGTGACCGGCACCGTGAAGCGCGCCACGAACATGAGGGCGTAGATCACCACGTCGGCGATCGCCGCCGCCCACGGCAGCCAGCGCGGCGGCAGGCCGGTGACGGCCTCCGGGATCAGCACGCCGACCGCGATCGCGGTCAGGAGACCGCCCACGATGAGCCAGATCAGGCCGGTCGAGAAGGTCAGGGCCGGCTGCTCGGTCATCCGGGTCTCGTCGTGCGGCTCGGGTCGGTCGGCGTCCATGGGTCCCAGCCTGTCAGGAGCGGCGTCGCGTGCAACCCTTCGCACCGCACCGCCCTAGGGTGGAGCGCGATGTCGCTGCGTGTCGTGCACCCCGAAGACCAGCCCGACGGCACCTACCGCCTGAGCGGGCGCGCGATCCGGATCTGGACCCGCGTGCTCGTGCTGGTCATCGTGATCGGTGTCGTCGTCGGGGGCGCGGGGCTGATCGTGGCCGCTGCCGTCGACTCCGAGGTCCTGGCCATCGCGGGAATGAGCACCCTCGGTGCGGCGATCCTGCTGCCGCTCCTGCTCGGCGCTTACCTGGGCGGCGAGTCGCTGGCCCGGTTCGGCGGGCTCGTCGGCCTCGTGCTCGTCGCCGGCATGATCGTGGGCGCCACCGGCTCGGTCATCGGCTCGTGGATCGCCTGGCTCGGCCTCGCGCTCGTGCTGCTCGCGACGGCCGGCTTCTTCGTCATGGGATTCAGCCGGCGCGTGCCGATGTCGATCGGCGGGGTGCACGTGCATCCGCAGCGGCCGCGCGACCTCGTCTACATCGTGGTCGGCATCCTGGGCGCGGGCGCGATCATCGCCTCGTCGTGGGTCGGGATCTGGCTGCTCGTCGTCGGCGTCGTGCTCGAGAGCGTTCCGATCACCTGGGCCACCGTCGCCGAGCGGCACTCCGGCCTGCACGTCGCGCGTCAGCAGGCCCGCAAGCCGGTCAGCCCTGCCGCGTCGCCTTCTCGAGACTCATGAACAACACCACGCGGTCGGCCTTGTTCGCCGGCGGCTGCTCGTCGGGGTTGCCGTACCACTGGCCGAGTTCGACGTAGAACGCGCCGGTCGGGTCGGGCTCGGCCTTGACGAGGCGCCCGCGCACCTCGAGGTAGCGCTCCGGGTTCTCCGGGTCGAGCACCGAGATCGCCATCGACGGGTTGGCCTGCAGGTTGCGGTACTTGCCGCGCTTGGTCGTGTGCGTGAACTTCAGGTGCTCGCCGTCGAACTTGAACCACATCGGGTTCACCTGCGCCGTGTTGTCGGGGCGCACCGTCGCGAGGTGCACGAACAACGGCAGGTGGAGGAGGGGACGCAGGTCTTCCGGGACGACATCGATGCTCATTCCGCCATCCTCGCTCACCCCAGGTGAGCCTGCTTCCACCGCAGCACCCGCCGCGCGGCGTCGTCGACCTTCGCGCGGAACGCCGGGTCCGTCCCGGCGCGGGCGAGCACGGCATCCACCATCTGCGCCCACACCCCCGTGGGGTGCGACACGAGCACGAGGTCAACCCCGGCGGTGATCGTCCGGATCGCCCGGTCGCCCGGCGCCACCGACGCGACCTGCACCGCACCCGACAGGTCGTCGGTGATCGTGATGCCCGTGAAATCGAGGGTGTCGCGCAGGATGCCGACCACAGCCGGCGAGAACGCGGCCGGCTGCGAGGGGTCGATCTTCGCGTAGATCGCGCTGGAGACCATCACGACGTCGACACCGCTGTGCGCGAGCCGCCCATACAGCCGCACGTCGGGCGAACTCGCGTCGATCGTCGTGTCGGTGACGCCGCTGTGCGTGTCGGTGTTGGCGGTCACGTGCCCGAGACCCGGGAAGTGCTTCGCCGCCGCGAGCACGCCCGCGTCGCGCAGACCCGCCGCGAACGCCGCCGCGTGGGTCTCCACCGCAGCCGCGTCCGACCCGTACTCCCGCTGGAACACGCCGATCGGCGGGTTCTGCGAAGCGAACCCCGGCGGCACGATGTCGGAGACCGGGGCGAGGTCGAGGTTCACGCCCGCCGCGTGCAGCTGCGCACCCCACCGCTCCGCCGCGACCAGCAGCTGCTGCGGACTCATGGCGCCCTGGTCGACGGCGGTCGGCATCCGGTCGAATCCGGGGCCCTGCAGCACCTGGACCTCCCCGCCCTCCTGGTCGGTGGAGACGATGAGCGGGATGCCGTCCCCGCTCGCCGCCTGCGCCGCCCGGCCGACGGCGGAGTTGGCCTGCACTCCCGCGAGGGAACGGCCACCGAGGAAGACGCCGCCGACGTGGCTGTCCCGGATCGCCGAGAGGGCGTCCGGGCCGAGCCCGGTCGTCGGGGTGCCGACCACGAACAGCTGGCCGACCTCCTGCTGCAGCGTGAGCCCGGCGAGCGGGTCGGGCGGCGGCGTCGGGGTGGCCGTGGGGGTCGGCGTGCGATGGCTCGGCGCGGGGTGCCCGGCGGCGCACCCGGCGAGCGCGACGACCGCGATCACGAGGATCACGACCATGCGCCGGCGCATGGTCCATGGTGGCGTAAAAGCCGGCCGACGCGCCGTCAGACGAAGCGCGCCGCCGCCTGCACGCGCGTGCGCACCTCGAACAGGTCGGTGCCGCCGATGCCGACGCCCGGGATGCCGCGCCGCACGAGGTCGGCGAGCCGCGGCCGCTCGACGACCAGGGCCGGCATCCCCTTGACCGAGCCGAGCGACGTGACGCCCTCGCCGGTGCCGCCGTCGGGCACGACGATCACGAGCGAGGTGAAGCGCACCCGCGCCGCCCGGGCGAAGTGCCGCGCGCGCTGCGCGAGCTCGTGCACGGGACGCTCGTCCCGCGCGAGCGCCGGCCCGACGAGCTCGCCGCGACGCACCGAGACCGGCTCGCCCCAGTCCTCGCTCAGCATCGCCCACAGCCCGGTCGGCCCGAGCACGACGTGATCGATCTTGCCGCCCGCCCCCTGCGGCGAGGCGCGGAGGGCGCCCGCGGCATCCCCGTCGGTGCGCACGTCGTGCCACACCGTGAAGCCGATGCCGAGCGTCGCGAGCGCGCGCGCCGTGTCCTCCTCGGCCACCGCCTGGGCCAGCAGATGCCGCAGCTCGCGCGGCGCCCGGGCCAGCAGCCGCGGGTCGTACGGGTCGGGCACCTCGACCCCGCGCCCCACCCATTCGTGCAGCAGCACCAGGAACTGCTCGCGATACCAGCCGCCGGGGTGCCCGTGGCTGCGCGCCGCCGGACGGGTGCCCTCCCGGCGCGGTGCGGCCGGCGCCCAGGTGCGGTCCTCGGTGCTCGCAGGCCGCGCGCCGCGGTCGTAGGCGGCTCGCGCGTCGGCGGTGCCGATCAGCTCCCACGCGCGCTGCACGCGGTCGAACTCGAGGGCCGCTCCCCCGGTGTCCGGATGCGTCTGCCGCAGACGACGGCGGTACGCCCGGCGCAGCTCGTCGTCGGTCGCGGTCGCCGCGACGCCGAGCACCTCGTACGGGCTCGCGGCGAGCGGGCTGTCGGGCACCCGATCATTCTGCCGGGAACAAGGTGAGAGCGCGTCGAGGACGGCCGCGGGGCTACGAGTCGAGCTCCTCAGCAGCTTCTTCGTGGCGTCCTCGATGTCGTCGTGGCCGTACTGGCCGGCGCGGCTCTCGAGCGAGATCACGGCGCAGCGGTGCAACCGCGAGTAGTCGCCGTACGGGAAGCTGTAGCGCTTCTTCGTCTCCTCCGGCTCCGAGCGGTCGATGCCGAGGTGCCAGAGGGCGAACTCGTCCCATCCGTGCTTCTCGAGCCACGCGTTCTCGTCGTCGGTCGACGGGGAGTGCTCGCTCCAGTCGTCGCGCTCGTCCTTGACCGTGCGGCCCTTCGCGATGAGGTCGCGGGCGTGTTGCAGAGCGTCCTTGTTCAACGTGATCGCCATGGCCCGACGGTAGACACGGCTCCGGATGCCCGGCCCGCTTACTCAGCGAACCTCCGGCGCGTGCCCGCGACCCGCGTCGGAGCGCGCGCGTAGGCTCGAATGCATGCGCACGCCACCGAGCCTGGAGGTCCTGCGTGCGGAGGCGCAGGACGAACTCGGCACGGTGATCGAGGAGCGCCTGCGCGGCGGCGAGGACCCGTGGGCGTTCATGCACGAGATGCCGACCGTCGACGAGATGGTGGTGCTGCTGCTGCACGCGGAGCTCGCCCCGGACGCGACGACCACCGACGCGGCGCTCGACCGGGTGGTGGGCGCGTACCCCGCGCTGCGACCGACGGTCGACGACCTGCGCGACCGGCTCGACGGCATCCGGTGGCCGGTGTGAGCGCCGCCCTCGCGGTGCTGTGGTTCTCGCCCGACGGCGAGCGCACCCTCGGCCACGAGCTCGTCGATCCCGCCGCGCCGCTGCTGAGCGCACTCGATCTGTCGGCGACGCGCGGCGACGGCATCTTCGAATCCATCAGCGTCGGCGACGGCCACCCGCAGGCGCTCGAGGCGCACCTCGCCCGGTTCGCGCGCTCGGCCGCCATGCTCGATCTGCCCGCACCGGATGCCGGCGCCTGGCGCGCCGCGATCGTCGCCGTGGCGGGCGCGATCGACCCGGTTCCCGAGTCGTTCGTCAAGATCGTGCTCACCCGCGGCATCGAGGGCGGCGGCGTGCCGAGCGGATGGGCGTACGCCACAGCGTCGCCCGACGCGAGCGCGGCGCGCACCCGCGGCATCCACGTCGTGATGCTCGACCGCGGGGTGCGGCACGACGTCGCGCAGACCTCGCCGTGGCTGCTGGCGGGCGCCAAGACGCTGAGCTACGCGGTGAACCGGGCCGCCGTGCGGGAGGCGGCGCGGCGCGGCGCCGACGACGTGGTGTTCGTCTCGAGCGACGGCTACCTGCTCGAGGGGCCGACCGCGAACGTGGTGCTGCTGCGCGACGGCCGGCTGCTGACGCCGCCGCTGGACGCCGGCATCCTGCCCGGCACGACGCAGGCCGATCTCTTCGACTGGGCGCCGACCCGACGGCTGGAGCCGGTGTACGAATTGCTGCGACCGCAGGACCTGCTCGATGCCGATGCCGCCTGGCTCGTCTCGAGCGTGCGCCACGCGGCGCCGATCCGGGCCGTCGACCACGCCGAGGTGCCCGTCGATCGGGAGCTCTCCGACGCGATGAACGCGTTCCTGCGCGGGCGCACGGGCTGACATACGAAGACCCCCGGGCCGAAACCCGGGGGCCTTCAGTAACGATCCGGCGGACCGGCCCAAGGGCCGAGCCACGCCCCGCGACGCCAGGCCGAGAGCCCTACGCCACGGTGCACCGCTCCCGTGCCCGATGGTTGCCCACCGGACCCGGATGCGGCCCCTGCCCCGCGGCTTGCGCCACCGGCTTCGGGGATCGCCGTTTCGGTTGCCCCAGCATGCTCCCGGCCCGGACCCCGCGCAAGACGTGAACTCTCGCTAGATGGTTGAGGGTTGTGAGCGCTTAAAGTACTGGCGGCGGCGCCTCGTCCGCGCGACCGGTTCTACCCCCGTATCGCGGTCCGCGTCATCGACGAGGCTGCCGCCGCCGCTAGTCCCCCGACTAGTGCGAGACCCAGATTACGCAGGAAGACGAGCCCAGCGCATGTCCCCAGAGGGGGTGTCCGCCGCGTGGGGGACAAATCGGGGTACAAGGCCGGCGCCTGCTTCCGTCTCCGTCTCGGACCGCGGGCAGACGAAAGGCCCCCGATCGCCGCGTTCCACTCGGCTTGCGCCGAACGGTTCGTCGAGCCCCGGGGGCCTTTCTGTTACTGCTCTTGATCAGCCCATCGGACTCATCTCCTTCAGTGGAGACGACGTTACTCGTCCCTGAACGGAGCGCAACGGGTCAACCCTCGCTAGATGGTTGAAGGTTGCTCGCTCCTACCGGATCGCGTCGCGCAGCAGGGCGACGAGCGCCTCCAGCTGCACCGAGCCCTCGGCCGAATCGTCGGCCGTCGCGCCGTCCAGAGCCCGCGCCGCGAGCCCCGCCTTGGCGTCGATCAGCTCCGAGATCCGGCCGTCGAGCGTGCCGGCGGCGATGATCCGCCAGGCCGTCACGGGCAGCTCCTGCCCGATCCGGTGCACGCGGTCGATCGCCTGCGTCTGCTCGGCGTTGGTCCACGACAGCTCGGCGAGCACGACGTTGGAGGCGACCTGCAGGTTGATGCCGACGCCGGCCGCGGTGAGCGAGCAGACGATGACCGAGACCTCGGGATCGTTGGTGAACGCGTCGAGCGCCGCGGTGCGGGCCTTGGGCGTCTGATCGCCGCGGATCGACACGGTCTTCAGGCCTGCGGCGCGGAAGTGCGCCTCCGCGGTGTCCATCACGTCGATGTGCTTGGCGAAGAACACGACCTTGCCGACGTTGCGCGCCAGGTTGACGGTGTAGTCCGCGGCCGGCGTGGCCTTGGCCTGACCAATGCGGCGCACCATCGTGAAGACGTTGTCGGCGCCCTTCGCCCCCGAGGTGCCGTCGCCCCCGGCCGACCTGGTCTCCTCCAGCTCCGCTGCGGCGACCAGCCGGATGGCGTCGTCGCGACCCAGCTCCGGACGCGCCGCGGTGAGACGACGGTAGCGCTCGACCAGGCGCGCGACGAGTGCGGCCTCGGCGGCGCGGATGGAGCGGCCGGCCTCGCCCTCGAGCTCGACCGGGATGTCGGCGATGCGCCGCGCCGGGATGTCGGCCGCGACGTCCTCCTTGCGGCGGCGCACGATGCCCATCTCGACGACGGCCTCGCGGGCGGCGCTGAAGAACCCGGGCTCGCCGGGATCGAGTTCGGTCTCCTCGAGCCGCTGCATGAGCTCGGGCAGCGGCTTCTTCTCGTCGATCCAGCCCAGATACTGCCAGATCATCCGGAAGTCCTCGATCTGGTTGATCAGCGGCGTGCCGGTCAGGGCGATGAACAACGCCTTCGGCGAGGTCGCCCGGATGCTGCGCGAGAGCGCCTGCACATTGCGCGAGCGCTGCGACTCCTTGTTCTTGATGAAGTGCGCCTCGTCGACGATCATGCCCTTGAACCCGCGGCGCGAGAGCCACGCGACGTGGCGGTCGAGCACCTCGTAGTTGACGATCACGATGTCGGCGAACGCGTCGATGTCGTCGCCGTCGCCGTTGACGATGGTGGCGCTGCGCTGCGGCACCCACTTCTCGACCTCGCGCGCCCAGTTGACCTTGACGACGTTCGGCACGACGACCAGCAGCGGGAACGCGTGCGCCACGTCGGCCGCGAGCAGCGCCTGTGCGGTCTTGCCGAGGCCCGGCTCGTCGGCGAGCAGGTAGGTGCGGTGGCCCTCGCGCGCACTCTCGACGAAGCGCGCCTGGTGGATCATCAGCTCCAGCCGTCCGGGCGTCTCGAGGGTGCGGGGCGCGGGCAGGCGCATGCTCGCCGCTCCCCCGCCGAGCTCGAACGAGCGGAACAGCGGGTCGATGAGCTCCCAGTTGGCCAGCCGGCCGCTGGTCGCCGGCTTCGGGGCCACGGCGCTGAAATCCGGCGCGAGGAACGGGTTGGCCATCTGATACTGCTTGACCGATTGCGGCACGACCTGGCGCTCGACGGCCTCGTCCTTGGCGGCCGGTTCGGTCACGACGATGAGGTCGTCGGGGCTCAGCTCGGTGCCCGCGTCGAGCAGCATCGCCCGGCGCAGCTCCTGCGCGGCCGTGGTGAGCGGGGCCGTGTCGGTGAGCAGCGGGATGAGGCTGGAGTCGCGGGCGACCGTCTTCGCCATGATCGTGGCGATGCCCTCGAGCCGGGTCACCTCCTTGGTGCGCTCGGCGTCGGTGAGTCCGGTGTCGGACTTGATGCGGGCGCGCTCCTCACGCACGAGCGCCGCGACCACGCGGAACCGGGTGCGCCCCGAGGGCCCGACCTTGCCGCGCTGCGCGGCGTTCTCGATCTCACGCACGGTGCGCGCGAGCACGGGGATGATGCCCGTCTCGTCCTGGTGGGCGCGGCGACGCGTCGCAGGACGGCGGGTCGCGTTCTTGCGCTGACCCGACTTCTGGCCGGATGAGGCCATTGCTCTCCTCGAGCGGATGCTGTGCGACGGCGAGCCGCCGCGGACTGTGGATGCGCGGCCCGTGTCTCTCGCGAGGCGGAGCCCCCAGACCCCGGCTTGGCCGGTAGGGGAATGCGCACGACTATTCTAGCGCACGGTCAGGCGCCGGGGTCCTCCGGCTGCAGACCCGTGGGGAACGGGTTGCGAGCGCCGACCTGCTCCAGCTGGTGCCAGTACGGGTAGATCGGCGTCACCGCGCTCGCGCGGTCGAGCCGGTGCAGCTGCTCGGGCGTCAGCGACCAGCCGATCGCGCCGAGGTTCTCGCGCAGCTGGCCCTCGGTGCGCGCGCCGAGGATCACGCTCGACACGGTCGGGCGCGAGAGCACCCAGTTGATCGCGATCTGCGGGATCGTGCGACCCGTCTCCTCGGCGAGCCCGTCGAGCACGTCGACGATCCGGAGCAGCTGCTCGTCGTCGGTCTTCTCGGTCTCGCCCCGCACCGCCAGCCGGCTGTCGGCCGGGCGCGGCGCCCCGCGACGGATCTTGCCGCTCAGCCGGCTCTGCGCCAACGGCGACCAGACCACCGTGCCGACGCCCTGATCGACGGCGAGCGGCATCAGCTCCCACTCGTACTCGCGTGCGGCGAGCGAGTAGAACGCCTGGTGCGCCACGTGCCGGGCCCAGCCGTGGCGATCCGATGCGGCCAGTGACTTCATGAGGTGCCAGCCCGAGAAGTTGGAGGCGCCGATATAGCGCACCTTGCCCGAGCGCACGAGCTCGTCGAGCGTCGACAGCACCTCGTCGACGGGGGTGATCGCGTCGAAGCCGTGCAGCCAGTAGACGTCGATCCAGTCCGTGTCCAGGCGCCGCAGGCTGGCCTCCACCGCGCGCAGGACGTGGAAGCGCGAGCTGCCGACATCGTTCGCGCCCCCGCCGGTGCGCCCGTTGAGCTTGGTGCCGATGAGCGCCCGGTCGCGACGAGACCCGAGCGCCGTGCCGAGCACCTCCTCGGAGCGGCCGTCGGCGTAGACGTCGGCGGTGTCGAAGAAGTTCAGGCCCGTGTCGAGCGCGATGTCGACCAGGCGCCGGGCCTCATCGACCTGCACGTCGCCCCAGGATCCCGCGCCCGATCCGTTCGCGAACGTCGCGGTGCCGAACGAGAGCGCCGGCACCATGAGCCCGGATGCCCCCAGCCGTCGGTACTCCATCTCGCCATCGCTCACGGCCGGGCATCCTCCCGCTTGGCGGGGACCCTGACGAGGATCGCGCACGCGATGAACACGATGACCGCACCGAACTGCCCCGCGACCCACCACTGCCCGTGGAAGTCGAACGGGAAGACCGGATTCCAGATGACGAGGACGGCCGCGAGCAGCGGCAGCGCCCACCACGTGCGGCCCTGGATGGCGAACCAGCCGACGATCGCGGCGAGGATCGCGGTCGCGTACTTGATCACGATGAACGTGTCGACGTCGAGCAGGGCGAGACCCGCCAGCACGACGATCGCGCCGAGCAGACCGGGCGCGAGGGCCATCCGGCGCGACGTCGGGCGACCGTAGCGGTCGTCCGGGCGCTTCGACCCGGGGCGGGACGGCGGCGTCCTGGCCGGCCGGTTGGCGGGTGACGACGCGCCCCGCCCCAGCGGCACGCCTCCGGCGGGGGTCGACCCTTGCTCATCGGGATTCAGGATAGCCGCGGGGCGCTGAGCTCAGGCACGTCAGGCGGGGTGCCGCTCAACCACCGAGGTTCCGCATCGGGCGCCGCGCCGGCCCCTCCAGCACCGAGCCGTCGGGCGCGAAGCGGGAGCCGTGCGCGGGGCAGTCCCAGCTGAGCTCGAAGTCGTTCCAGGTGACGATGGCGCCGAGATGCGGGCAGATCGCGCACAGTTCGCGGGTGGTGCCGTCGACCGTGGAGACCGCCGCGGGCCGGAACCCGTCGCGGCCGACCTCGCCCATCCCCTCGAGCGGCGACCCGCCCACCGGCCGGGCGAGCGCCCCGAGCCAGCCCTTCGCGTACCAGAGCGCGACTGCCGCGTTCTGACCGACGCCGTCGGCGACGGTCTGCGGCAGGGTCGGTCGGCGATGCAGCACGCGCTGCCACGGGGTGGGCTCCCAGCCCCCGTCCGCGCCCAGGATGTCGCTCACCAGGGTGAGCGCGGTGGCGACACCGTTGGTCATGCCCCACTTCGAGAATCCGGTCGCGAGGTAGATGCGCCCGCGACCGCGCGGCAGCCAGCCGACGTAGGGCACGCCGTGCGGCGCCACATGATCCTGCGCGCTCCATTCGGCGACCGGCTCCGCGCCCGGCCAGTGCACCGCGGTCCAGGCGGCGAGCTCGTCGGCGGCGGCGCGCGGGCTCGAGCGGCGTCCGACCGGGTGCCCGAACCCGCCGGTGAGCAGCAGCGGTCCCGAGGTGCGCACGCTCCGCGTGGGCTGCTCCACGTCGAGGAACATGCCGTGGGGCCGCTGGTCCTCGGCCACGCGCCAGGCCGCCGCGTAGCTGCGCTGCGCCGTCACCTTCGCGAAGTACAGGCCGCGGTCGAGGATCGGCGCGCCGGTCGCCAGCACGACGCGGTCGGCATCCATCGGCCCGGAGCTCGTCAGCAGCTCGGCCGGCGAGCTCGCGTGCACGGCCCGCACCCGCACGCCGTCGACGACGAGGCCGCCCGCGGCGCGGATCGCCTCGACCAGGGCGGCGACCAGTGCCATGGGGTCCAGCTGCGCCTGATCGGCGAGCCGCACGGCGCCGGTGGTGGCGAAGGGCAGGTCGACGCGCGCGACGAGCTCGACCGGGATCCCCACGGCGCGGGCCGCGCGGTACTCGGCCTCGACCCGTGCACGACCGTCGCGCGTCGTCGCGTAGCTGAAGGCGTCGCGACGTTCGACCGGGATGCCGGCCTCGTCGCAGAATCCGAGCAACCAGTCGAACGCGGCGGCCTGGCTCTCGGCGTAGGCGCGGGCGACCGCGGCGATGTTGCGGCTGCGCACGTGGTCCGACTGCGTGCCCTGCAGGCGCGACACCTTCGCCGTGGTGCGGCCGGTGGTGCCGTCGCCCAGTCGGCGCGCCTCGAGCACGGCGACGCGCTTGCCGGAGCGGGCGAACAGCAGCGCGGTCACGAGGCCGGTGATCCCGCCGCCGATGATGGCGACGTCGACGCGTTCCGCGTCCGGGAATCGATCGGTGGGGATGTCGGGGGCGGACTGCTGCCAGAGCGAGGGATGCGCGTCGGTCTCCATGTCAGCACGCTAGGGGCGTTGGGCTATCTCCCCGCGGACTCCCGGCGACCTACCATCGAGGCATGAGCGACGCCGCCGCCGACGATCCCGCCGTCGGCCGGCTGCGCGCGCTGCTGCGCATCCCGACCGTGTCGCGCATCGACGGCTCCGAGGATCGCGCGGCGTTCGCACGATTCCGGTCGACGCTGCGCGAGCTGTTCCCGCGCGTCTTCTCGGGGCTGGAGGTCGAGACGGTCGCCGACGACCTCGGCGTCCTGCTGCGCTGGCCCGGCCGCTCCCCGGGCGACGCCGCCGTGCTCATGGCGCACTACGACGTCGTGCCGGCCGACGAACCCGGATGGTCGCACCCGCCCTTCGCCGCCGAGCTCACCCCCGACGGCGACGACCTCCGGCTCTGGGGCCGCGGCGCGATCGACGACAAGAACGCGGTCGCGGGGGTGCTCGAGGCGGTCGACGCGCTGCTCGGGGAGGGGTTCGTACCCGAGCACGACGTGTGGCTGACCTTCGGGGGCGACGAGGAGGTCATGGGCCACGCGGCCGCCGCCGCTGCCGCCGCGCTACGCGAGCGCGGGGTGCGCGCGCGGCTCGTGCTCGACGAGGGCGGCGCGATCGTGCAGGGGCAGTTCCCCGGGATCACCGAGCCGACCGCCGCGATCGGGCTCAGCGAGAAGGGCGTCGCCGCGGTGCGCCTGAGCGTGCACCAGGCGGGGGCCACAGCGCGCACCCGCCGAGCGACGGACGCACCGCCGTGACCCGGCTCGCCGCCGCCGTCACGGCGCTCACGCGACCATCGCGCACGGTGCTCCCACCCGTGCTGCCGGCGATGTTCGCGGCCCTGGCGCCGCACGCGCGCGGGATCGTCGGGTTCGCGTACCGGCATCCGCGGCTCATGCGACCGCTGCTGCTGCGCGCGATGCGCACGGGCAGCGACGAGACGGCCGCGATGATCCGCACCACGCGCACGGTGACGCAGCTGCGGGGGCCGCCGCGGCGAACGTGCTGCCGGAGTCGGCGTCGGCCATCGTGAACCTGCGCGTCGCGATCGGCGAGCGGCTCGACGACGCGGTCGACGACATCCGGCGGCTCGTCGGGCCGGATGTGGAGGTCGAGGTGCTGACCGGCGGCGATCCGGCGCCGATCTCGCCCGCCTCGGGACCGGGCTGGGAGGCGCTCGTCGCGGCGCTCGCGTCGTCGCATCCCGGGGTGCTGCCGGCGCCGTACGGGATGCTCGGGGCGACCGACGGGCGGCACTTCACGGGCATCGGGCCGGTGTACCGGTTCTTCCCGTTCGAGCTCAGCAACGCCGAGCTCGGCGGCCTGCACGCGATCGACGAGTCGATCCGCGTGTCCTCCTACCTCCGCGGCCTCCGCTTCTACGAGGAGCTCCTCCGC
Source organism: Pseudolysinimonas kribbensis (assembly GCF_030161895.1). Lineage (GTDB taxonomy): Bacteria > Actinomycetota > Actinomycetes > Actinomycetales > Microbacteriaceae > Pseudolysinimonas > Pseudolysinimonas kribbensis. Next base: position 3,039,297 of record NZ_BSVB01000001.1, on the reverse strand, counting down.
CGCCTCTGAGCGCGAGTGCCCAAAAATGACCAGTCGCCAGGTCGGCGACTGGTCATTTTTGGTCACTCGGCGGTCCTAGAGGAGGGACTTCGTGTGCCAGACCGTCTTCGTCTCGGTGAAGGCCAGGATCCGCTGCAGGGATCGGGATGGCACACCCGGCTCCGGCGACACGATCCGCTTGAGCGTGTCCGCCGCCGCGATCTCGAGGTCGACCCAGTCGAGCGCGCCGGCGCCGCTGAGGTCGAGCGCGTTGACGTCGGCATGCGCCGCGAGCCAGGGAGCGATCTCGGCCGGCGATCCGGTCAGCACGTTGACGACACCGCCCGGCACATCGCTCGTCGCCAGCACCTCGGCGAGGCTGATCGCGCTGAGCGGATGCGCTCGGTCGGCGACCACCACGACGGTGTTGCCGGCGACGAGCGCGGGGGCGACGGTCGCGACGAGGCCGAGCAGGCTCGCGCCCTTCGGCTCCTGGGGCGCGACGATCGCGACGACGCCCGTCGGCTCCGGCACCGAGAGGTTGAAGTACGGCCCGGCAACCGGGTTGCCGGAGCCGGCCACCTGCGTGAACTTGTCGGTCCAGCCCGCGTACCAGACCCAGAGGTCGATCGCAGCATCCACCTGGGCGGCGGCCTGCAGGGCGGTCGCACCCTCCGACGCGCGGATCTCGTCGGCGAACTGCGCCCGCCGGCCCTCGAGCACCTCCGCGATCCGGTAGAGCACCTGGCCGCGGTTGTAGGCGGTGGCGCCCGCCCAACCGCTGAACGCGGCGCGCGCGGCGACCACGGCATCCCGCGCGTCCTTGCGGGAGGCGAGCGCCGCGTTGGCGAGGAACGCGCCCTTCGGGGTCACGACCTCGTAGGTGCGCCCCGACTCGCTGCGCGGGAACGCGCCGCCGATCGCGAGCTTGTAGGTCTTGGGGATGCTCAGCCGATCCGCCATGGTCAGTTCCCTGCCTTCAGGTAGCCCGCGAGGCCGTGCCGGCCGCCCTCGCGGCCGTAGCCGGACTCCTTGTAGCCGCCGAACGGCGAGGACGGATCGAATCGGTTGAACGTGTTGGCCCAGATCACGCCCGCGCGCAGCTTGTCGGCGACGGCGAGGATCTTGGAGCCCTTGTCGGTCCAGATGCCCGCCGAGAGACCGTAGGGCGTGTTGTTGGCCTTCGCGATCGCCTCCGCCGGCGTGCGGAACGTCAGCACCGAGAGCACCGGCCCGAAGACCTCCTCGCGGGCGATCGTCGACGACGTGGAGACGTTGTCGAAGATCGTCGGCGCGAACCAGAACCCGTTCTCGGGGATCTCGCACGGCGCGCTCCAGCGCTCGGCGCCCTCCTGCTCGCCGATGTCGCTGAGGCTCCGGATGCGGTCCAGCTGCTCGCGGGAGTTGATCGCCCCGATGTCGGTGTTCTTGTCGAGCGGGTCGCCCATCCGCAGCGTCGTGAGGCGCTGCTTGAGCCGGTCGACGACCTCCGCGTGCACGTTCTCCTGCACGAGCAGCCGCGAACCGGCGCAGCAGACGTGACCCTGGTTGAAGAAGATGCCGTTCACGATCCCCTCGATCGCCTGATCGATCGGGGCGTCGTCGAACACGATGTTGGCGGCCTTGCCGCCGAGCTCGAGCGTGACCTTCTTGTGGGTGCCCGCGACCGTCTTCGCGATCTCCCGCCCGACCGCCGTCGAACCGGTGAAGGCGACCTTGTCGACGCCCGGATGCCGCACCAGCGCCTGTCCCGTGCCTCCCGCGCCCGTCACGATGTTCACGACCCCGGCCGGCAGGTCGGCCTGCTGCACGATCTCGGCGAACAGCAGCGCCGTGAGCGGCGTCGTCTCCGCCGGCTTCAGCACGACGGTGTTGCCGGCGGCGAGCGCCGGCGCGATCTTCCACGCGAGCATCATGAGCGGGAAGTTCCACGGGATGACCTGCGCCGCGACCCCGAGCGCGCGCGGGTTCGCGCCGAGCCCCGCGTAGTCGAGCTTGTCGGCCCAGCCGGCGTAATAGAAGAACCACGCGGCCACGAGCGGCACGTCGACGTCGCGGCTCTCCTTGATCGGCTTGCCGTTGTCGAGCGACTCGGCCACGGCGAGCTCGCGGGCGCGCTCCTGCACGAGCCGCGCGATGCGGAACAGGTACTTGCCGCGATCCGCGCCCGACAGGCGCGACCAGGTGCGGTCGTACGCGCGGCGGGCGGCGGCGACCGCGAGGTCGACGTCGTGCTCGTCGGCGGTCGCGATCTCGGCGAGCCTCTCCTCGGAGGCCGGCGAGATCGTCGAGAACGGCTCGCCGTGGCCGTCGACCCAGCTGCCGTCGATGAACAGCCCGTAGCTCGGACGCAGTTTCACGATCGCGCGCGACTCGGGCGCGGGTGCGTATTCCAGGAACGACATATTCGGTCCCCTGCTCTCAGTCGATGGTGACGTAGTCGGGGCCGCTGTAGTGGCCGGTCGAGATCTTCTGGCGCTGCAGAAGCACGTCGTTGAGCAGGCTCGAGGCGCCGAACCGGAACAGGTGCGGCTGCAGCCACTGCTCCCCCGCGGTCTCCGCGACGGTCACGACGTACTTGATCGCGTCCTTCGACGACCGGATGCCGCCGGCCGGCTTCACGCCGATCCGCTCGCCGGTGAGCCGGTACCAGTCGCGCACCACCTCGAGCATGAGCAGCGTGACGGGCAGCGTGGCGGCGGGCGTGACCTTCCCGGTGGAGGTCTTGATGAAGTCCGCACCGGCGAGGATCGCGAGCCAGCTCGCGCGGCGCACGTTGTCGTAGGTGGTCAGCTCGCCGGTCTCGAGGATCACCTTGAGGTGGGCGAAGCCGCCGTCGTCGCGGCGGCACGCCTCCTTGACCGCCACGATCTGCTCGAACACCGTGCCGTAGTCGCCCGCGAGGAACGCGCCGCGGTCGATGACCATGTCGATGTCGTCCGCGCCGTTCGCGACCGCGTCGCGCGTGTCGGCGAGCTTGACCGGCAGCGAGGCCCGGCCGCTCGGGAAGGCGGTCGCGACGGCCGCGACCGAGACGAGGCCGGCATCCGGATCCCCGTGGGCCGCCCCGAGCGCGTCGATCGCCGCCGGCACCATGTCGCCGTACACGCAGACCGCGGCCACCCGCGGCGTGCTCGGGTCGGACGGGTCGGGGTTCAGACCCTTCGCGACGAGGGAGCGCACCTTGCCGGGGGTGTCGGCGCCCTCGAGGGTCGTGAGGTCGGTGAGCTTGATGATCGTGTCGAGGGCCCAGGCCTTCGAGCTGGTCTTGATCGAGCGGGTGCCGAGGCCGGCCGCGCGCTGCTCCAGGCCGACGGCGTCCACGCCGCTCAGCCCCTCCAGGTGCAGCCGCAGGCTGCGCTCGGTCAGATCGCCGCCCAGCACGCGCACCGCGCGCTCCGCCGGGGCCAGCGCCGTGTGTTGCATCGTCATGAGTCCTCCAGGAGCGCTCGTGCGGTCGTGTCGTCGGTGATGAGGACGGTGCACAGCCCGCTCGCCACCGCGGTCCGTGCGATGTCGTGCTTCGCGCGCCCGGCCACCACGAGGATCGCCGTGTCGGCCGCGCGCAGTCCGTCGAGGCCCAGTCCCACGGTACGCGCGTCGAGCGCGGGATCGACGATGTTGCCGTCCGCATCGACGAAGCGGCCGAGCACGTCGCCGACGGCGCCCTTGCGCACGAGCTCGGCGACGTCGTCGGTGCTCACGTACCCGCTCTCGACCAGCACGGAGCGATCGTCGGCGGCACCGGCCGTGAAGAGGTACGCGGATGCCGACCGGGCCCGCGCGAGCGCGTCGGCGACCACGCGATCCGCCTCGATCGCACGCTTGGTCTGGATGCGCTCGAGGATCGCGGGGCTCGGCAGCAGCACGACCTGCCCGTCGGCGCGCTGCGCGATCGTCGCCGCCGTGGAGGCGGCGGTGCCCGGTCGGCGGTTGAGCGTCACGCCACCGTTGATCTGCACCACCGTCACGCCGTGCGCCCAGCCGGGCTGCAGCCGGTCGGCCACCTCGGCGAGGGTCCGGCCCCAGCTGACGCCGAGCGTGCGCGGCACCGGCCGCATGGCCGCCAGGTGGTCGGCCGCCGCCTGCGCGACCCGTGCCAGGGTCTCGGCGTCGTCGCTGTCGGTGGGGTCGTCCGGTGCCGGCACGACGACGGCGTCGGCCAGGCCGAAGCGCTCCCGCAGCGCGCGCTCGACGCCGAGTCGCCGGGCACGCGGGTGCACGATCTCGATCCGCACGATGCCCTGCTCGCGCGCCTGGGCGAGCAGCCGCCCGACCTTCCAGCGGGACAGCTCGAGGAGGGCTCCGACCTCGTCCTGGGTCCTGCCCTCGTCGTAGTAGAGCTCGGCGACCCGCACGGCCGTCAGCTCCTCGTCCTCGTCCAGCACCGGCATCTCGCGTCCAGCGTACGACGCGTTCTACACATGTGGGTGGCCGTGCTCAGATGAGCAGGCGCCATCCGTCGCGGGCAGCGGATGCGGGCGTCACCCCGCCGACCGGATCGCGGGCGCCTCCGCCCGCCAATCGACCGGGTGCCCGCGCAGCAGATCCTCGAGACGGTCCAGCAGTTCGTCGGGGTCGCCCACCGGCCCCGTGAACCGCAGGAGCGTCGAGGTGCCCCGCGTCCCGCCCGCCACCTCGTCGGACGAGAAGGTCAGCTCGCCGAGCCCGGCGATCCGCACCCGCAGCAGCTCCGGATCGCGCCGCTCGAGCACCTCGACCCGGGGCTCGCCGCCCACGAGCCGCAGCTCGGGGTCGAACCAGCCCTCGACGAGCACGGGGTCGACGAGCCCGTCCCAGACGATCGCGCGCGGGAGATCGACGACGCGTTCGACGGTCCGGATGCTCACGCCAGCGACACTACGCTGAGCCCGTGACGACGGCCCTCGCGATCGATCTCGGCGGTACCAAGGTGGATGCGGCGCTCGTCGCCGACGACGGCACGATCGACGAGGCCTCCCGCACCCGCCGCCCGACGGGCCGCGATCGCTCGGCCGAGGAGCTCGCGGATGCCGTGCGCGAGGCCGTGCGCGGCGCCCTCGCGCAGCTGCCCGCCGGAGCCGAGCTCGCGGGGGCCGGGATCGGCTCCGCCGGCCCCATCGACATCCCGCGCGGCGCCGTCATGCCCTACAACCTCACGCCGTGGCACGGCGGGTACCCCCTGCGCGACCTCGTGCAGGAGCTCGTGCCGGACGTGCCCGTCACCCTCCGCATCGACGGGCTCTGCATCACGCTCGCCGAGCACTGGGTCGGCGCCGCGCGCGGCGCGGACGACGTCCTCGGGATGATCGTCTCGACCGGTGTCGGCGGCGGCCTCATCCTCGGCGGGCACACCATCCCGGGCCCGACCGGGAACGCCGGCCATATCGGCCACATCGAGGTCGCGGGCTTCGACGATCCGTGCACGTGCGGCGGCAGCGGCTGCCTCGAGGCCGTCGCCTCGGGGCCCAACACGGTGCGCTGGGCGCGGGAGCGGGGATTCGAGGGCGCGACCGGGGAGGACCTCGGCCGCGCCTACGCCGCCGGTGACGGGATCGCGGTGGCCGCCGTGCGCCGCGCCGGCACGGCGATCGGGCGCGCGATCGCATCGGCGTCCGCGCTCCTCGACCTCGAGATCGTGGCGATCGGCGGCGGCTTCGCGAACGTCACGCCGGACCTGTTCGAGTTCATCCGGGAGCCGATCGCCCAGCGCGTCAACTCCGCCTACGTGCGGCGGGTGCGCGTCGTGCCGTCGATGCTCTCCGGCGACGGACCCCTCATCGGAGCGGCCGCCCTCGTGCACCGCTCCGAGCTCGTCGGTTAGGCCCCGGCCCCGCGGCCAGGCCTACGCGACGGGCGCGCCGGTGCGCTCGGCCAGCTCGTCCTCCACGGTCCGCCGCCGGGCGAGCACGAAGATCGCCGGCACCGCGAGCAGCAGCGAGAGCAGCGCGAAGACGAGCGGGGCCGTCCAGCCGCCCGTGGCCGAGCGCAGGATGCCGACCACGAGCGGTCCGGCCGCTCCGGCCAGGTAGCCGATCCCCTGCACGAATCCGCTGAGCGCGACGGCGCCCGACTGGGTGCGGGTGCGGTCGCCGATGAGGAACAGGCACAGCGGGAACCACAGCGCCCCGAGCCCGCCGATCACGACCCACAGCACGGGGATGCCGGGCGCCACGAGCAGGCCGCCGAATCCGACGATCGACAGCGCGAACGCGAGCACGATGAGCGGGCGCACCGACCGCAGGCGCGACGCGAGCACCGGCGTCACGATCGAGACCGGGAAGCCCATGATCGCGAACAGGGCCAGCAGTGCGCCGCCGGTGCCGGCATCCACCCCCGAGACGCCCTGCAGGATCTCGGGCAGCCAGCCGAAGACGATGTAGGCCGTGATCCCCGACGCCGCGAACATGCCGGTGAGCGCCCATGCGATCCGGGACCGGACGAGACGCGCCTCCAGCGCCGGCTCCGGACGCTCGGCGCCCGGGTCCTCGGGGTCGACGAGCGGACGCCGTCGCAGCACGACCAGCTGCGCGATCCACGGCACGGCGGCGACGACCGCGCCCGCGGCCCAGACGCCGAGCGAGACACGCCAGTTCGACGCCGCGGCGATCGGGATGCCGAGCAGCGCCGGCGTGGTCGTGCCGATCGCGAGCATGGTCGCGTACACCGCGGTGATCGCCCCCACCCGGGCCGGGAAGTAGCGCTTGACGACGGGCGGCAGCAGTACGTTGCCGATGCCGACGCCCAGCAGCGCAAGCCCGCTGCCGACGACCAGTACGGAGGCGTCGGAGGCCAGCGCCCGCGTCAGGTGCCCGGCGACCATGAGCACCAGGGCCGCGACGAGCGCCCCTCGAGCCCGAGCAGCCGGGCCACGAGCGGACCGAGGATGCCGCAGATCGCGAACGCGACGGGCGCGAGCGAGCCGATCACGCCGACGAGCACCGGCCCGAGGGCGATGTCGTGCTGGATCAGGTCGATCAGCGGCGAGACGGCCGACACGGCGCTGCGCAGGTCGAAGGCCACGAGGACGATCCCGACCAGGGCGAGGATGCGGCCCCGCCACGGAGCCTCGAGAGCGCCGCTCACCGCAGGATGCCGCGGATCGTCGCGTCGTCCTGGCGCAGCGCCGCCATGAGCTGCTCGACCCCGTCGAACTTGACCATCGGACGCACGTGCTCGACGAACCGCAGCTCGATCGTGCGACCGTAGAGGTCCTGGTCGGTGTCGAACAGGTGCGCCTCGGCCTGGTGCTCCGGCACGCCGTCGAACGTCGGGTTGTTGCCGATCGAGACCGCCGCTCCGTACCCGACGCCGTCGACGATCGCCCAGCAGGCGTACACGCCGTCGGCGGGCAGCAGTCCCTCGAGCCGCGCGGGGTCGAGGTTCGCCGTCGGATAGCCGAGCTCGCGGCCGACCCGGTCGCCGCTCACGACCACGGAGCGCACGGCGGGCGGGCGGCCGAGGAGCCGACCCGCCTCGCGCACGCGCCCCGCGGCGATGAGCTCCCGGATGCGCGTGGACGAGACGCGGCCGGCTTCCCCGTCGGCGCGCACGTCGTCGATGAGCACCACCGCGAAGCCGAGCTCCGCGCCGAGGGTGCGCAGCAGCTCCACGTCCCCCGAGCCGCCGACCCCGAACCGGAAGTCGGCGCCGCACAGCACCGCCTGCGCGTGCAGCGCGTCGACGAGCACGTCGCGCACGAAGTCCGAGGCGGTCTGGCGGCTGCGGGCCAGGTCGAAGCGCAGCACGAGCGTGGCATCGACGCCGGCATCGGCCAGGAGCTCGACCTTCTGCGCCGGGCTGACGACGTCGGGCGGGCACGCCTCGGGGCGCAGCAGGCTGACCGGATTGCGGTCGAACGTCACCACGCTCGCCGTGAGCCCCCGCTCGTCGGCGAGCTCGCGCAGTTGCGCGATCACGGCGCGATGGCCGAGGTGCACACCGTCGAACTTGCCGATCGTGACCGCGGACGGGCCGAAGCCGGCCGGCACCTCCGCGGGAGAGCCGAAGACGTGCACGTCAGCCCTTCGCGACCCGGCTGCGCGCCAGCCACAGCAGGCCGAGGATCGGCAGCACGAGCGGGATGCCGAGGTACCCGGCCCCGTAGGTGCTCCATACCGTCGCGGTGCGCCCGAACGGGTCGTTCGCGTGCAGCCCGAGCAGGTGCGGGGCGAGCACGGTGATCGTGCCGACCACGAGCACCCCGAGCAGCTCCGCCGAGATCGTCACCCAGGCCAGCCGTCGCCAGCGGGCCGCGATCGCGACGGTGGCGACGACGTAGACCACGCCCGCCAGGAGCGAGAGCAGGAAGGCGACGGGCGCCTCGTCGAATCGGTCGATGATCTGGAAGATCGAGCGCCCCAACGCGGCGAGAGCGAGGATCGCGTACACCGCCACCAGCACCCGGCCGACGCCGGTGCCCCGACGGCGTGCCGACTGCGTCGAGGCATGCGGCTGCTCGGTCACGGGCATGGTGTCCAGGCTATGCGACGAGGCATCCGGCCGCCTGCTCAGGCGACCTGGAGCGCCCAGATCTGGTACATCCGCACGACCATGACCCCGACCGCGAAGCCGGCGATGCCGAGCACGACGTTGCTCCACCGGGTGCGCTCGATGAGCGCCCAGACGACGCCGAGCGGCGGGATCACGAGCGCGGTGATCAGGTAGACGTAGAACTCGACGACGCTGCCCCGCGACGGGTTGCCCACGGCGGGCGCCACGAGGGCGATCACGAGCTGCGCGAGGAGCAGCAGCTCGACGAGCACGAGCGCCCCGAGCGTCAGGTCCGAGGGCTTGCGGTTCGCGAGGCCGAGCACGACGCACACGACCGCAGCGGCCGCCGCGACGGCGGCCTGCACGATCGTGAAGACGAGGATCACGGTCCGACGCTACCGGCCGGGGCGGGCGGGAAGTTCACCACCACCCGCGCGACGCCGTCCGCGACCGCGACGAGCCCGGTCAGGCGGCCGCGGTGCAGCGCGGCGACCACCGGCGCGTCCGGGGCGGTGGCCGGGATGCGCTTGCCGTCGGCGAGGGCGGCCGCCTGCTCGTCGTCGAGCTCGAGGGCGGGGTACAGCGCGGTCGCGATCGAGGCGGGGGTGCGCAGGGCGGAGGGGCCGATCGCGTCGACGGGGACGGCATCCGGGATCGGGAAGGGGCCGATCGCCGTGCGCCGCAGGGCCGTGAGGTGCCCGCCCACCCCGAGCCCGGCGCCCAGGTCGCGGGCGAGCGCCCGGATGTAGGTGCCCGAGCTGCAGTCGACGATGACGTCGAGATCGACCACGCCGTCGCCGCGACGCTCGGCGAGCACGTCGAACCGCGAGACGGTGACGCGGCGGGGTGCGAGCTGCACGTCCTCGCCGTCGCGCACCCGCGCGTACGCGCGCCGGCCGTCGACCTTGATCGCGCTGACCGTCGACGGCACCTGGTCGAGCTCGCCGGTCAGGGCGGAGATGCCGGCGTCGATCGCGGCGCGGTCCAGCCCGGACGCGTCGGAGCGCGTGACGGTCTCGCCCTCGGCGTCGTCGGTGGTCGTCGACTCGCCGAGCCGGATCGTCGCCGCGTAGGTCTTGTCGAGGCCGACGAGGTAGGTGAGCAGCCGGGTCGCCGTGCCCACCCCGAGGATGAGCAGGCCCGTCGCCATCGGATCGAGCGTGCCCGCGTGCCCCACCTTGCGGGTGCCGAGCGCGCGCCGCGCCGCGCCGACGACGTCGTGGCTCGTGACGCCACCGGGCTTGTCGACGAGCAGGATGCCGGTGGGCGCGGCATCCGTCACGCGAGCTGCTTCTTCGAGAGCTTCGCGATCATGGCCGCCTTGTTCGGCGCGCACTGGTCGAGAAGCTCGTGCGCGACGGGGTCGGTGTCGTACTCGGCGGGCAGCCCGATCGCCACGAGGGTGTTGAGCATCATGCCGCCGGAGAGGAACTCCCCGCCATCTCCGGCGAGAAGCCGGCCTCGTCGCGCACCAGTCGGTACACCTGCAGGAAGCCGGCGCGCGCCGCCGGCCCGATCGCGGGATCCGCGCCCAGCATGAAGCCCTGCATGAGGCTCAGCAGCAGGCCGCGGTCCTGCAGGAGGTCGGCGTAGGCGAGGGCGATGAGACCCTTGAGCTCCACGGCGTCGGTGCCTGCGGGCGCCTCGGCGATCACCCGGCGGAAGGTCGTCAGCAGTCGCTCGAGCGAGCGCCCCAGCACCTCGAGGAAGAGGTTCTCCTTGGTGCCGAACATCCGCACGACGTAGGGCTGGCTCACGCCCGCGGCCTTGGCGACGGCGTCGGTCGTCGCCCCGACGTACCCGCGCTCGCCGAACACGGCGGCGGCGGCCTCGAGGATCGAGCCGCGGCGCGCCTCGGAGCTCATCCGGGTCGCCGGTTCGGGGGCGGTCGTGGTCACGCTTGACATGTTATCAGTCGATTACTACAGTCGCGGGTAATCATTCGATTACAACATTTTTGGAGACCGGATGTCCGCTTCCTCGCCCCTCCCGGGTCGCCGGGTGCCCTTCGCCCTCGCCCTGCTCGCCACCGGCATCCCGATGTTCATGGCCACCCTCGACAACCTCGTGATGACCAACGCGCTCCCGGTGCTGCGCACCGACCTCGGCGCGGGCATCGAGGAGCTGCAGTGGTTCGTCAACGCGTACACGCTCGTGTTCGCGAGCCTCATCCTCATGGCCGTCGCGCTCGGCGACCGGCTCGGGCGGCGCACCGTCTTCGTCGCCGGGATCGCGATCTTCACCGCCGCCTCGATCTTCTCGGCCCTCTCGACCGACCCGGTGCAGCTCATCATCGCCCGCGCGATCCAGGGCCTCGGCGGCGCCGGCATCATGCCGCTGTCGCTCTCGCTTCTGACCGGCGCCGTCGAGCCGCGGCGCCGCCCGCTCGCGATCGGCATCTGGGGCGGCATCGCCGGCCTCGGGGTCGCGGTCGGACCGCTCGTCGGCGGCGCGATCGTCGGCGGGTGGAACTGGCAGGGCATCTTCTGGATCAACGTGCCGGTCGGGCTCATCGCCATCCCGCTGATCCTCCTCGTGCTGCCGAACGCGTTCGGCCAGCGGATGCGGCTGGACGTGCCGGGCGTGCTGCTCGCCGGCCTCGGCGTGCTCGGCGTGGTCTTCGGCATCGTGCGCGGCAACGACGCGGGCTGGGACAGCTTCCCGGTGCTCGCGGCGCTCGTCGCGGGCGGCGCGCTGCTGGTCGGCTTCGTGCTGTGGGAGCTGCGCACCCCGACCCTGCTGCTGCCGCTGCGCCTGTTCCGCGACCGGAGCTTCACGATCGCCAACGTGGTCGGGTTCGGGTTCAGCTTCGGCATGTTCGGTGCGGTGTTCATCCTGATCCAGTACCTGCAGATCGTGCAGGGGCACACCCCGCTCGAGGCCGCCGTCATGACGACCCCGTGGACGATGGCGCCCATGATCGTGGCGCCGCTCGCGGGCCTGATCGCGCCGCGGGTCGGTACCCGGGCGCTCATCGTCGTGGGACTGCTGCTGCAGGCCGCCGGCCTCGGCTGGCTCGGGCTCACCATGGCCGCCGACACGGGCTACGGGATGATGCTGCCCGCGTTCATCCTCGCGGGCGTCGGCATGGGCATGGTGTTCGCTCCTCCTCGACCGCGGTGCTCGCGAACATCGCCCCCGAGGACACCGCGAAGGCGAGCGGCACCAACTCGACCGTGCGCGAGATCGGCGTCGCGCTCGGCACCGCGGTGCTCACGGCGGTGTTCACCGGTGCCGGCGGCCAGCTGACGCCGACCGGCTACGTGGATGCCGCCCACCCCGCGGTGCTCGTCGGCGCGGCCGTGGTGCTGGCCACCGCACTCCTCGCGATCCTGCTGCCCGCCGGACGCCTCGCCCGCCACCCGCGCGAGGTCACCCTCGAGGACGAGCTCGCCGCCGAGCGCCAGCTCACGCCGGTCCCGTAACCCCGCACCACCCCTCGATTCGTGCGTTCTGGTCGCGCCTGCTCTCGCAGGCGACCTGAACGCACGAATCGCGGCATCTAGGCTCGGCGCGTGCGCATCGCGATCATCGGGGCGGGCGCGGTCGGCGGCACGCTGGCCGCGCTCCTCGCCCGCGCCGGCAACGACGTGACCGTGGTCGCCCGGGGCGAGAACCTGCGGGCGATCCGCCAGGAGGGCCTCCGGCTCGACGGCGGATTCGGCAAGGTGAACGCGCCGCTCACCTCCACCGGCCGCCTGACCGAGGCGCCCGAGCTCGCCGTGCTCGCCACCAAGGCCCAGGATGCGGAGGCCGCGCTCCTCGCGGCACGCGATCACCTCGACGGTGTTCCGCTGCTCGTGGTGCAGAACGGGCTCGGCGGGCTCGACGTGGCGCGGCGGGTGGCGCCGGCATCCCCGCTGCTGGGCGGTCTCGCGCTCTTCGCCGCGAGCTTCCTCGAGGCCGGCCACGTCACCGTCACGGGGCCGAACCCGATGATCGTCGGCGCCGGGCCCGATGCCGACCGGGCACTGCTCGACCGGGTCGTCGCCGTGCTGCGCGACGCGCTGCCGATCGAGGTGACCGACGACATCGAGGGCGCGCAGTGGACGAAGCTGCTCATCAACCACGTCAACGCGCTGCCCGCGATCACGGGGCTGAGCGTGCAGGAGGTGGTGGCCGACCCGGCGCTGCGCCGCATCATGACGGCGAGCATGCGCGAGACGGTGCGGATCGCCCGGCGGGCCGGTGCGCGGTTCGCGCGGGTGCAGGGCGTCTCGGGTCGCGTGCTCCAGATGGTCGGGGTGCTGCCGCTGACGCTCGGCGCGTTCTTCCCGCGCCTGCTCGCGCGGCGCATGGGGTCGGTGCCGAATCCCGGCTCGACGCTGCAGAGCATCCGGCGCGGGCAGCTCACCGAGATCGACTACCTGAACGGTGCGGCCGTCGAGGTGGCGACGCGCATCGGGATGCCGTCCCCGGTCAACTCCGCGATCGTCGCCCTCGTGCACGAGGTCGAACGCACGACGGTGTTCGTGCCGCCCGCCGATGTGGCCCGCCGCATCCCCCTGAGCCCGGTCTCCATCTGACGCGAATGCCGGGTCCGTGGGCCCGCCACTGGACATTTGGGTCAGATGGATGGGATCCCGCGGGTCAGAGGGCGCAGTAGTCGAGGTAGAGGCGCTTCGGCTCGTCGACGATCCGGAGGTCGACGACCGCGGTCGCGGCCTCGCGCGGGCGGACCGCGTCGCGGTAGTCGTCGGCGATCGACGCGGCGGCCCCGGCCTCCCCCGCCAGGTCGACCCAGATCGTGTACGACCAGCGGCCGCGCACCGATGGGCGCTGCAGCCGGGATCCGACGAGCAGCAGGACCGCGTCGGCGGGCCCGGTCGTCCACTCCTGGATCCGGTCGGCGTCGCGCGCCGCATCCCAGGCCGCGAGCACGAAACCCGTGGAACCCCGAGACGGAACGGGTCGAGCAGCGCGCGCACGAGCTGCTCGTCGTCGCGGAAGTCGGCGGCCTGGGCGATCCACACGTTGTCGCCCGCGGCGCGCAGCGCCAGCCCCAGGTCGGCGGCGAACGCGTCCAGATCGGCGCGCGGCTCGGCCGCATCGAGGGCGACGATCCGGCGTCCGCGCGAGTAGTGCGTCCGGATCTCCGCGGCGAGCGCCTCGACGAGCGCGCGCCGCGTCGCCGGCAGGCGCGTGAGCGCGAGCGACGGGGGCTCGATGGGCGACACGGTGGTCATGTCGCCAGCCTAGGGTGATCGGATGCGAACGAGCCCGGAAGCCGGTTCGCTCCCCGTCATCGCCGACCGCATCGCCGACTGGTACGCCACCGGTCACCGCGATCTCCCCTGGCGCCGTGACGGCTTCGGCGCGTGGGGCATCCTCGTGAGCGAGTTCATGCTGCAGCAGACGCCCGTCGCCCGAGTGATCCCGCGGCTGGAGGCGTGGCTGGAGCGCTGGCCGACTCCGGCGGCCCTCGCCGCCGTGCCGTCGGGCGAGGCGGTGCGCGCGTGGGACCGTCTCGGCTATCCGCGACGCGCGCTCGCCCTGCACGGCGCCGCCGTCGCGATCACGGCGCGGCACGGCGGGATCGTGCCGTCCGACGTCGACGAGCTGCTCGCGCTGCCCGGGGTCGGGCCCTACACGGCGCGTGCGGTCGCGTCGTTCGCGTACGGCATCCGGGTGCCGGTCGTCGACGTCAACACCCGCCGCGTGCTGGCCCGCGCCGTGCTCGGCCAGGGCGACGCCGGCCCGGCGAACGCCCGGCGCGACCACGACCTCATGGCCTCGCAGCTGCCCGGCGACGCCGAGCGCGCGCGGCTGGTCAACGCGGGCGCCATGGAACTCGGCCAGACCGTGTGCATCGCCCGCGCGCCACGGTGCGAGGTGTGCCCGCTCGCCGAGGCGTGCGCGTGGCGCCGGGCCGGATATCCGCCGTACGAGGGTCCCACCGCCCCCGGCAGAAGCGCTACGAGGGATCGGATCGCCAGGTGCGCGGGCGGATCCTGCGCGAGCTGCGTGGAAGCGACGTCCCGGTGCCCGCGAGCGCCCTGACGGCCCTGTGGCCGGATGCCGCCCAGCGCGACCGCGCCGTCGCCGGCCTGCTGCGCGACGGCCTCGTCACCGGCGACCCGCGGAACGGGTATCGGCTGCCCGAGTAGCGGCCCGAGTAACCTGGCGGATCGTGCCGTCGCCGATCCTGTCCGTGCCGTCCGCCGCCGCCGAGCTCGCCGGGGAGCTCGCCGCGATCCCGCGGAGGGCCGGCGTCGCGGCCGACTTCCCGCCCGACGTGATCGCCGAGGCGGAGCGGGTCGCGACGACGACGCCGCTGCCCGACGCCGACCTGACCGACGTCGAGTTCGCGACGATGGACCCGGCCGGATCGATGGACCTCGACCAGGCGTTCTTCCTGGCGCGCGACGGCGGCGGCTACCGCTTCCTCTACGCGATCGCCGACATCGCCGACTTCGTCGCCCCGGGCGGGCCCCTGGACCTCGAGTCGCATCAGCGCGGCGAGACGATCTACGCCGCGGGACACCGCATCCCGCTGTACCCGACGGTGCTGAGCGAGGGCGCGGCGTCACTGCTGGAGGGCCAGCTGCGCGGGGCGTTCGTCTGGCAGTTCGCCCTCGACCACGCGGGCAACGTCACGTCGCGCACGGTGGCGCGGGCCCGGGTGCGCAGCCGCCGTCGGCTGGACTACGTCGGCGTCGCGAAACAGCTCGCGGACGGCACCGCCGACGAGATGCTGCGGCTCGTGCCCGAGGTGGGTCGGCTGCGGCTGGCGCTCGAGAAGCAGCGCGGCGGAGCGAGCCTGCAGGCGCCGGAGACGGTGGTCGAGCGGGTCCGCGGCCGGTACGCGCTGCAGCGCCGTGCGGTCCAGCCGCTCGAGAGCTGGAACGCGGAGCTCTCGCTGCTGACCGGCATGGAGGCGGCGCAGATCATGATCCAGGGCAAGGTCGGCATCCTGCGCACGATGCCGGAGGCCGACCCGCAGGCGTTCGACACGTTCCGCCGGCAGACCGAGGCCCTCGGGCGGCCGTGGCCGAAGGACGAACCGTACGGCGAGTACCTCGACGACGTGGACGGCAGCGAGCCGGGCGACCTCGCGATCCTGCATGCGGCGACCCGCCTGTTCCGCGGCGCCGGATACACCGCGTTCGACGGCGAGGTGCCCGCCGACACCGTGCAGGCCGCGATCGGCGCTCCCTATGCGCACGCCACCGCTCCTCTGCGGCGGCTCGTCGATCGGTACGTGCTGCAGGTGTGCGAGGCGCTCGTCGCCGGCCGCGAGCCGTCGGATGCCGTGCGCGCCGCCCTACCGCAGCTGCCCGCCGAGATGGCGCACGGCGGCAATCTCTCCGGCCAGGTCGCGAACCGCTCCTCGACGCGGTCGAGGCCGCGGTGCTCGCCCATCGCGTCGGCGACACGTTCGATGCCACCGTCGTCGCGCAGACGAAGGACGGCTGCACCGTGCAGCTGACCGACCCCGCCGTCACGGCGGCGTGCGCGGGGCATCCCGAGACCGGATCCGCCGTGCGCGTGCGGCTCGTGCGGGCGGACGTGCCGACGGCCTCGGTGGAGTTCGAGCTCGCCGCTTAGGCCAGCGCGGCAGACCAGACGTCGTGGTGCCAGGTGACGTACGCGGTCGCCGCCTCCCAGTGCGCACCGTGTCCGGCGCGGTGCATGCTCGCCCACGGCTCGTGACCGTTCGCGGCTCCGTCGAGCAGCAGGCGCCGCATCGCGTCGGTGCGCTCGGCCATGGCGTCCGGGAGCGCCGTGCGGATGGCGGGATCGGCGCCGTAGCCGTCGACGAGGGCGCGCAGGTCCGCCGCGGCGAGCACGGCATCCCGGGCGGGATCGTTCAGCGTGAACGTCTGCGCCGCGTACGCGAGATCCCAGAGCCGGGTGCTCGGGCCGGCGCCGTCCCAGTCGATGAAGACGAGCCGGCCGTCGCCGACCACGAGGTTCCACGGTGCCAGGTCGTTGTGGCAGATGAGGTCGGGGGCGGATGCCGGGATCAGCGTCTCCCAGTCGCCGTCGACCCGGTCGTAGGCGGGCGAGGCATCGTGGATGGCGCGGATCAACCGCCCGACCCGGGTCAGCAGCTGGGGTTCGAGCGGCAGCAGCTCCTGCGCGACGCAGCCGGGCACGTACTCGAGCACCTGCCGGCCGTAGCCGTCTCGCCCGCGGTGCCGCGGCACGTCGATGCCGGCCGCGTGCAGCCGATCGAGCAGGGCGGCGACCCGGCCGGTGGTCGGCGTCGACGGTTTGCGGACGGTCTCTCCGATGCGCACCACCGGGCCCGACGCGTTGCCGCCCGCGAGCGGCTCCTCCTGCGGCGCCACCGTCAGCGCACCATGCGCACGGCCGTCAAGGTCTCGCCACCGGGCCCGACGCGGTGCTGGTCCGTTGCGCCGTCGCGCTCGAAGCGGTTGCGGCGATAGAAGGCCTCCGCCCGGGGATTGCGGTCGGCCACCCAGAGGAACGCCGGCGCGTCGCCGATCACCGCATCCAGCAGCGCCTGGCCGAGTCCCGACCCGTGCGCCTCCGCGAGCAGGTAGATGCCCTCGAGCTCGCGGTCCCGGGGCCCGTCTCCGGTGCGCCCGGTCACCGCATACGCCCAGCCGACGACGCGGGCGTCGCGCTCGGCGACGCTCACGACGCCGTTCGCGATGAGCCCCAGCCATCGCGCCCGCCACAGCTCCGCGTCCGCGTAGCGCCGCTCGATGACCGCCGGGTCCACGAGGTGCGAGTAGGTCTCCAGCCACGACACGCGGTGCACGATGTGGATGCCCGCCGCATCCGCGGCGACCGCCGGGCGCACGATGTCGGTCATTCCTCGAGCGTATGTCCGTGCGGGCGGAGAGAATGGTCGTCATGCCGGAGCTGCCGGAGGTGCAGGCGCTGGCCGACGATCTGGGCGGCCGGCTGGTCGGTCGCGTGATCGAACGCGTCGACGTCACGTTCTTCCCCGCGCTCAAGACCTACGACCCGCCGCTGACCGAGCTGGCCGGCCGGACGATCACCGGCGTGTCCCGGCACGGCAAGTTCCTCGACATCGCGACCGACGCCGGCCTGCACCTCGTCATGCATCTGGCGCGGGCCGGCTGGGTCCGCTGGCGCGACGCCGCCCCCGCCGTCCGCACCCGGCCGGGCTCCGGACCGATCGCGGCGCGGATGGTCCTGGATGACGGGTCCGGCTTCGACGTCACCGAGGCGGGCACGAAGAAGAGCGTCGCGATCTCGGTCGTGCACCGCCCGAGCGACGTGCCCGGCATCGCGCGCCTCGGGCCCGACCCGCTCGACCCGGGCTTCACCGAGCAGGTGTTCGCCGCCATCCTGGCCGCCCAGGGCCGCGCGCAGATCAAGGGCGTGCTGCGCAGCCAGGCGGTGATCGCCGGGATCGGCAACGCCTACTCCGACGAGATCCTGCACGCGGCGAGGATGTCGCCGTTCAAACCCGCCGACATGCCGCCGGATGACGTGCACCTCCTCTACGAGGCGATGCAGTCGACCCTGCGGGCGGCGCTCGCCCGTGACGAGGGCGTGCCGGCCTCCCAGCTGAAGGCCGAGAAGAAGAGCAATCTGCAGGTGCACGGCCGCACCGGCGAGGCGTGCCCCGTGTGCGGGGATACGGTGCGTCAGGTGACCTACGCGGACTCGAACTTCCAGTACTGCCCGACCTGCCAGACGGGCGGCAAGCCCCTCGCCGACCGCGTGCTGTCGCGGCTGCTCAAATGAGCCAGCCGGCGCTCTCGCGTCCGCTCTGGCGCGACGCCGGGTTCCTGCGGTTCTGGGGCGGCCAGACCTTCAGCGCGTTCGGGGAGCAGTTCGGGCAGCTCGCGATCCCGATCATCGCGGTCACCATCCTGCACGCCACCGAGTTCGAGGTCGGACTGCTCAACGCGGTCGAGACCCTCGCGTTCCTGGTTCTCGGACTCCCGGCCGGGGCGTGGATCGACCGGATGATCAAGCGTCGCGTGATGCTGACCGTCGACCTCGGGCGCGCGATCCTGCTCGGCCTGCTGCCCATCCTGTGGTTCGTCGGGGCGCTGCAGTTCTGGCAGCTCATCGTCATCGGCACCGCGGTCGGGGTCGGCTCGGTGTTCTTCGACGTCAGCTACCAGAGCTTCATCCCCAAGCTGGCGCCCTCCGACCGCATCGCCGACGCCAACGGCAAGCTCGAGACGACGATGCAGGTGGCCCGGATCGCGGGGCCGGCCGTCGGCGGCGGCCTGCTCGCGATCGTCGCGGCCCCCGTGCTCCTTCTCGTGACCGCGGCGACCTATCTGCTGTCGTTCGGCGCGATCGCGTCGCTGCAGGATCGCGAGACGAAGGCCCCGCGGGAGACGCGGCGGTCGCTCGTCGTCGAGATCCGCGAGGGGATGGCGTGGGTCATCCACCAGCCGCTGTTGGTGCGGATCGTGGCGAGCGTCTCGATCGGCAACCTGTTCGGCACGATCCTCATGACCATGCTGCCCGTGCTCGCGCTGCGCACGCTCGGCATCCCGCCGTCGATCTACGGGGTGATCTTCGCGATCGGCGGCATCGGCGGCGTACTCGGGGGCGTGCTCACCTCGGCGCTGAGCCGGGTCCTCGGCGAGGGGCGCGTGATCCCGGTCGCCGCCGTCGTCCTGGGCATCGCTCTGCTCATCACGGCGAGCGCCGGGGTCTTCACCTCGATCTCGATCGTGCTGCTCATCGTGGGCGACTTCGTCTTCGGATTCGCCGTGCTCGTGTTCAACATCACCTCGGTGAGCTACCGGCAGCGCATCTGCCCTCCCGAGCTGCTCGGCCGGATGAACGCGTCGGTGCGGTTCGTCGTCTGGGGTGTGATCCCGATCGGCGGCATCTGCTCCGGCCTGCTCGCGGGCGCGATCGGTCTCGTGCCGGCGCTGTTCGTCGGCGCCGTCGGCGCCCTGCTCTCGGCGGGCCCGGTGGTGTTCTCGCCGCTGCGGCGCCTGCGCGTGCTCGTGCCGCCCGAGGCCGACATGACCGGCACCCGGACGCCAGGCTCTGCTTCCGATCCCGACACCGATGCACAGACCGCGACCGACACGGATCGCCAACCTCAGCCGGAGGCGGGACCGGCATCCGGCCCCGAGCGCCCGATGGAGTGACTCAGCTGACGGTGCGCGTCACGACGAGGCGCCGGCCTCGTCGTCCTGGGCCTCGTTCTCCTCGAGGTCCTCGAGCTCGTCGTCGGTCTCGACGTCGCGCGGCTTGACGTACGGGTCCGCCTCGCCCGCGTAGTCCGCATTCGCCGCGAGCGCGGCGGCCTCGTTGTCGCGTTCGCGGGCAGCGATGAGCAGCGACTCGATCGCCGCCGCGTTCTCGGGGATGGCATCCGGGATGAACTCGAGCGACGGCGTGAGCCGCGTGTTGAGGTTGCGGCCCACCTCGGTGCGCAGCAGGCCGGTCGCGGCCGTGAGCGCCGCGGCCGTGTCGGTGCGCTCCTCGGCGGTGCCGTACACGGTGTAGAACACGCTCGCGTGCTGCAGGTCGCCCGTCACGCGCACATCCGTGATGGTCACGAAGCCCATCCGCGGATCGCGCAGCCCCTTCTCGAGCCGCTTCGCGATGACCTCACGAATCCGGTCCGCCACCTTCGCGGCCCGATCACCGTTCGCCATTTCCTCTCCCCTCAAGGAGTTTCCGGCTCCGCCCCGGCGGCGGGGTGGCATCCGAAAGGCAATCGGGGCGCAGGGGTCCCCGCTCTTGCCTTTCGGATGCCACCCCACGGAGCCGGGGCGACCCCGAGAAACTACGCCCGAACCTTCTCGCGCATCTCGATCGTCTCGATCTCGTCGCCGATCTGGATGTCGTTGAACTTGCCGAGCCCGATACCGGCCTCGAAGTCCGTGCGAACCTCGGTGACGTCGTCCTTGAACCGCCGCAGCGACTCGATGGCGAGGTTGTCGCCGACGACGACGCCATCGCGGATGACCCGCGCCTTGGCGTTGCGGGTGATGGTGCCCGACCGGACGATGACACCGGCGATGTTGCCGAACTTGCTCGACCGGAAGATCTCGCGGATCTCGGCGACGCCCGACTGCACCTCCTCGAACTCCGGCTTGAGCATGCCCTTGAGCGAGCTCTCGATGTCCTCGAGCGCCGCGTAGATGACCGAGTAGAACCGCACGTCGATGCCCTCGCGCTGAGCGCGCTCGCGTGCCTTCACGTCGGGGCGGACGTTGAACCCGATCACGATCGCGTTGTCGATCGTCGCCAGGTCGATGTCCGACTCGGTGACGGCACCCACACCGCGGTGCAGGATGCGCAGCTGGACGCTGTCGTCGATCTCGATCTTGAGCAGGGCCTCCTCGAGCGCCTCGACGGCACCGGAGACGTCGCCCTTGATGATGAGGTTGAGCGACTCGACCTTGCCCTCCTCGAGAGCACGGGTGAAGTCCTCGAGCGAGATCCGCTTGCGGGCCTTGGCCAGCTGGGCGTTGCGCTCGACGGCCTCGCGCTTCTCGGCGATCTGGCGGGCGGTGCGGTCCTCCTCGGTGACGAGGAAGGTGTCGCCCGCGCGGGGCACGGTCGACAGACCCTGCACCTGCACCGGGCGAGAGGGCTGGGCCTCCTCGACCGCGTCGCCGTTCTCGTCGTGCATCGCGCGGACGCGGCCGTAGGCCGTTCCCGCGACGATCGCGTCGCCGACGTGCAGCGTGCCCGACTGGATGAGCACGGTCGCGACCGCACCGCGGCCCCGGTCGAGCTTCGCCTCGATCGCGATCCCGCGCGCGTCCTTGTTCGGGTTCGCACGCAGGTCGAGTCCGGCATCCGCGGTCAGCAGCACGGCGTCCAGGAGCTCCGGGATTCCCTTGCCCTGCAGCGCGGAGACGTCGACGAACATGGTGTCGCCGCCGAACTCCTCCGCGACCAGGCCGAACTCGGTGAGCTGCTGGCGCACGCGGGCGGGGTTGGCGCCCTCCTTGTCGACCTTGTTCACCGCGACCACGATCGGCACGTTCGCCGCCTGCATGTGGTTCAGGGCCTCCACCGTCTGCGGCATGATGCCGTCGTCGGCGGCGACCACGAGGATCGCGATGTCCGACACCTGCGCACCGCGGGCACGCATGGCGGTGAACGCCTCGTGACCCGGGGTGTCGATGAAGGTGATGGCGCGCTCGATGCCGTCGTGCTCGGTCCACACCTGGTAGGCGCCGATGTGCTGGGTGATGCCGCCGGCCTCGCCCGCCACGACGTTCGTCTGGCGGATGGCGTCGAGCAGCTTCGTCTTTCCGTGGTCGACGTGGCCGACCACGGTCACGACCGGCGGACGGATCTCGAGGTCGGACTCGTCCTCGTCCTCGAGCTCCTGCTCGAGGTCGAGACCGAAGCCCTCCAGGAGCTCCTTGTCCTCGTCCTCCGGCGAGACGACCTGGACCTTGTAGCCCAGTTCCCCGCCGAGGATCTCGAATGTGGACTCGTCCAGCGACTCGGTGGCCGTGGCCATCTCGCCGAGCTGGAAGAGCACGGTCACGAGGTTGCCCGGCTGCACGCTGTAGCCGGTCAGGCTCTCGATCTTCTCGGCGAAGTCGACGATCGAGGCGCCGCGTCGCATCCGGATGATCGTGCTGCCATCACCACGGGGAACGCTGACGCCGCCGATCGTCGGGGCATCGCGCATCTCGAATTCGGCGCGCTTCGTCCGCTTCGACTTGCGGGCGCGGCTCTTGCCTCCGCCACGACCGAACGCTCCCGCGGTGCCGCCGCCCGGACCGCGACCGCGACCACCGCCGCCGCCGGGACGGCCGGCGTAACCGCCGCCGCCGGGAGCGCCACCGGGACGCTGGAATCCGCCGCCACCGCCGCCGGGACGACCGCCGCCGGGACGCTGCTGGAACGGGGCGCCGGGACGACCCGGGCCGCCGGGACGCGGAGCCCCCGGGCGCGGGGACCCGGGGCGGGGTGCCGCAGGGCGCGGGATGTTGCCCCCACCCGGACGCGGCATGCCCTGCGTGGACGAGAACGGGTTGTTACCGGGACGCGGCGCTCCGGGACGCGACATGCCCTGCGACGACGCGTAGGGGTTGTTGCCGGGACGCGGGGCGCCGGGACGCGGGCCGCCCGGGCGCGCGACGCCGCCGTCGGCGGGGCGCGGCGCTGCCGCGGCATCCGGGGCGTCGGCCTGCGGCGCGGCGGCCGCGGGCGCGGCGGCCGGCGCTGCACTCTCGGCGGGCGCGGGCGCGGGCGCCGCAGGGGTCGGCGCAGGAGCGGGAGTCGGCGCCGCCGGGGCAGCCGACTTCGGCGTCGCGGACTTCGGCGGCGCGGGCGAGGCCGTGGGCTTCTCCGCGACCTTGACGTTCGGGTCCGCCTCGAGGGCCGCCTTCAGGCGACGCGCGACGGGCGGGGCGATGCTCGACGACGCGCTCTTGACGAACTCGCCCATGTCCTTGAGCTTGTCGAGCGCGATCTTGCTGTCGATGCCGAGATCGGCAGCGACTTCATGCACACGTGGGTTGGCCACATTTCTCCTGTCAGGGTGCCCGCTCCCGGACAGGAGCGGACGTCAGTGGGTGAGGAGGCTCATTTCGAGCCGCTCATGACTGGTCCATAGCCTTTTCAGCCTTCTGGTTGAGGGTGTCGACACCGAACTCCTGGAGGAGCCCGGTCGCGTCGAGGTTGTCCGCCCGCAGCGCCCGGCCGAAGGCCTTGCGCTTCAGGGCGGTCTCGACGCACGCCTGGCTGCGATGCAGCCACGCGCCCCGCCCGGGGAGGCGAGCCGCGGCATCCACCGCGACCCGGCCGTCGCGCGCCACGACTCTCACGAGTGAGGATCGGGGGCGCGCTGCCGGCAACCCAGGCAGGTTCTGACGGACTCCATACTACCCCGCGCACCGAGCGTGCGCCTCAGCCCTCCATGACGCTGTCGGGCTGGATGTCGATGCGCGCCCCCGTCAGCTTCGCCGCGAGGCGCGCGTTCTGGCCCTCCTTGCCGATGGCGAGCGAGAGCTGGTAGTCGGGCACGAGCGCCCGCACGGCCCGCGTCGACTCGTCGACGACGAAGGCGCTCGAGACCTTCGCGGGGCTCAATGCGTTGGCGACGAACGTGGCGAGGTCATCCGACCAGTCGACGATGTCGATCTTCTCGTCGCGCAGCTCGCTCGTGACCGCGCGCACCCGCTGGCCGAGCTCCCCGATCGCGGCGCCCTTGGCATTGATGCCCGGCTGGGTGGCCCGCACGGCGATCTTGGTGCGGTGGCCGGCCTCCCGCGCGAGGCTCGTGATCTCGACCGCGCCGGAGGCGATCTCGGGCACCTCGAGCGCGAACAGCTTGCGCACCAGACCGGGATGCGTGCGGCTGACCGTGATCGACGGTCCCTTGAGCCCCTTGCTCACGCTCGTCACGTAGACCCGGATGCGGGTGCCGTGCGCGTAGTCCTCGCCGGGCACCTGCTCCTCGGGCGGCAGGATCGCCTCGACCGAACCGAGGTCGATGTGGATCATGCGCGGGTTCGGGCCCTGCTGGATGACGCCGGCGACGATGTCGCCCTCGCGGTTGCGGAACTCCCCAGCACCTTGTCGTCGCCGATGTCGCGCAGCCGCTGGTTGATGACCTGCTTCGCGGCGAAGGCCGAGATGCGCCCGAAGTCGTCGGGGTTGTCGACGGCCTCGCCGATCTGCTCCCCGTCGTCGTCGAGTTCGGGCACGTACACCGTCACGTGCCCGGTCTTGCGGTCGAGCTCGACGCGCGCGCCGGACTCGGGGTCGGTGCCGGTGTGCTTGAGGTAGGCGGTGAGGATCGCCTGCTCGATGATCGTGACGAGCTCATCGAACGGGATCTCGCGCTCGCGCTCCATCATGCGCAGCATGGTGAGGTCGATGTCCACGGGGCCTCCGATATTGAGCTCTGACCCCGTCCGGGGCATCCGTCGATTCTAGGCGTCATCGCACTCGTTCAGCGCCCCCGCGATTCGTGCGTCCTGGTCGCTTGGGCCTGCGCCTGCGACCCGAAGGCACGAATCGAGAGCAGATTCCGGATGCGGCCCACCAGCGGCGCGGCATCGCGGAGCGCCGGCGCCGCCACCCGCACCATGCGCCAGCCCGCGTCCTCGATCAACTCCCGCCGTTCGATGTCGCCGTACCAGGTCGCGCGATCGGCGCGATGGCCATCCCCTCGTACTCGATGTCGATCCGCGCCTCCGGATAAGCGATGTCCGAGTGCAGCACGAGGCCGCCGGCAACCACGATCGGGTGGTCGACCAGCGGCTCCGGGAGACCGGCGCCGGCCAGCAGCAGCCGAATCTCGGTCTCGGCCGCGGAGTCCACCCCTGAACGCACCCTGGCGAGAGCCCATCGGGCCCGGGCGTTGCCGGGACGACCCCGGTCCAGGTCGACGGTGCGCGCGAGACGCTCGATCGTGGTGACGCCGGCGCGGCGGACTCCCGCGACCCGGCGTCCGGTCACGAGCGAATCGCCGGCCGCGACGAGCTCTCTCCGGTCGAGCAGCGACGCCGACTGCCGCCACGCCGCCTCGGCGGCTACGACGGGCAGGTCGTCGAGGATCCGCGCCGAGACGGAGGTCAGGGAGTGTCCGCGCACTCCCGGCCGCCGCGGCGGGGTGCGCGGGACCGGAACCGAGACGTGGAGCTCCGCGGAGGCGGGAACCGGTGCACCTAAGAGACCGAGGGCGGTCACATGGGAGAACACGGCATCCGGCGGCAACAGCGTCTCGAGCGCTCGACAGCGGTCTCGGAGCCGCTCGAAATCGAGTCCGATCGACCGGGCCCCGCGGTGCGGATGCTGGATGTCGGGGGCGCGGAGCCGACGCGGCGACAGGCCGAGCAGCAGTTGCGCCTCGGACGACCGGAAGGCCCAGCCGTCGAACGAGGACGGGAGAGGAGAGCGCCGCATCCGGCGATCCTCGTCCCGGGTCCTCCGCGCCGGACGCATCGCCTCGTCCCTGGTGGATTCGTGCGTTCCGGTCGCCTTGGTGGAGGGAACCGACACGGAGGCACGAATCCGTGGTGCGCGCGGCGCGGGGGCTTGCCACGTCAGAAGCCGAGGCGGCCGAGCTGCTTCGGGTCGCGTTGCCATTCCTTCGCGACCTTGACGCGGAGCGAGAGGAAGACCTGCTTGCCGATCAGCGGCTCGATCGAGGCGCGGGCGCGGGCGCCGACCTCCTGCAGGCGGGATCCGCCGCGGCCGATCACGATGCCCTTCTGACTGTCGCGCTCGACCCAGAGGTTCGCGTAGACCTCGACGAGCTCGCGATCGTCGCGCTCGACGAGGTCGTCGATCGTCACCGCGAGCGAGTGCGGCAGCTCGTCCGAGACGCCCTCGAGCGCTGCCTCGCGGATGAGCTCCGCGATCCGGGTCTCCAGCGACTCGTCGGTGACCGCCTCGTCGGGGTACAGCGGCGGCGACGGCGGCAGCAGCTTGACGAGCTCCGAGGTGAGCACGTCGAGCTGGATGAGCGACGCCGCCGACACGGGCACGACCGCCTCCCACTCCCGCAGCTCGCTCACGGCGAGAAGCCGCGCGGCGACCATGCCGCGCGGGGCGGCATCCACCTTGGTCACGATGGCCACCTTGCGCGCCCGCGGGAAGGCGTCGAGCTGCTCGTTGATGAACCGGTCGCCCGGCCCCAGCTTCTCGTCGGCGGGCACGCAGAACCCGATCACGTCGACATCGCCGAGCGTCGCCGCGACGACGGCGTTCAACCGCTCCCCCAGCAGCGTGCGCGGCCGGTGCATGCCGGGGGTGTCGACGATCACGAGCTGGCCGCCGGCCGTGTGCACGATGCCCCGGATGGCGTGCCGCGTCGTCTGCGGCTTGGACGACGTGATCGCCACCTTCTCGCCCACGAGGGCGTTGGTGAGCGTCGACTTGCCGACGTTCGGCCGGCCGACGAAGGACGCGAATCCCGCCCGGAACGTGTCAGCGCCCGTCTCAGTCATGGCGTTCGACCTCCGCACGATCGGCCCGGCGCCGCTCCTGGAACGCGAGCAGGTCGGGCGTGGCCTCGACGAGCACCGTCACGACCCGGCGGCGTTCCACGCGCTCGGCCGTGAGCTTGAGCCCCGACACCACGGTCGCCGCACCGGCCGTGGGCAGCCGGCCGAGCGCCTTGCCGAGCAGTCCGCCGACGGAGTCGACGTCGTCGTCGTCGAGGTCGATGCCGAACAGGTCGCCGAGCTCATCCGTCGGCAGCCGGGCGCTGACCCGGTAGAGGCCGTCGCCGAGGTCGACGACCTCGCGCACCTCCCGGTCGTACTCGTCGGAGATGTCGCCGACCAGCTCCTCGATCAGGTCCTCGAGGGTCACGAGGCCGGCGATGCCGCCGTACTCGTCGACGACCATGGCGAGGTGCGTCGACGCGCGCTGCATCTCGCGCAGGGTCTCGTCGGCCTTCTTCGACTCGGGCACGAACATCGCGGGCTTCGCGAGGTCGCGCACGAGCGTCGTCTTCGCATCCCGGCGCGCCTCGTGCGCGAGCCGCGCGGCGTCGCGCAGGTAGAGCACCCCGACGATGTCGTCGGCGTCCTTGCCCTCGACCGGCATGCGCGAGACGCCGGTGCGCAGCAGCTGCGTCATCGCCGCGAACACGGTCACATCGTCGTCGACCGTCACCATGTCGGTGCGCGGGATCATGACCTCGCGCACGACGGTGTCGCCCCACTCGAAGATCGAATGGATGAGCTCGCGGTCGTCCTCCTCGAGCACGTCGAGCTCGGTCGCCTCATCGACCATCGAGAGCAGCTGCTCCTCGCTCGAGAACGTCGCGGCGGGCGGGCGTCCCGGCGTCACGCGCCGGCCGATCGCGACGAGGAGGTCGGCGAGCGGCCCCAGCACGACCCGCGAGGCGCGCAGCACGGGCGCCGCGAACAGCAGGATGCCACGGGCGTGCGCGCGCCCCACCGACCGCGGACTCGATCCCACGAGCACGAACGACACCGCCGTCATGATGAGCCCGCTCACGAGGAGCGTCCACCACCATTCGGACCCGAACACGGTCGCCCAGACGAGCGTGACGAGCACCGCGGCCGCGGTCTCGGACACGACGCGCACGAAGTTGATCGCGTTGACGTGCTCCGCGATGTCGCCCGCGATCGCGAGCAGCGAGCGCCGCGCACGGCGCGCCTGGGCGAGCTCCAGGATGTCGTTGCGACTCAGCACGCCGAGCGCGGCGTCGGCGGCGGCCAGCAACCCGCCGAAGGCCACGAGCAGCACCGCGACCGCGATGAAGACGGGGATCATCGCCGGTCGCCGGTCATCAGCGCTTCCGCTCGGCGAGCGTGAACCCGACGAGGATGTCGCGCTGGATCCCGAACATCTCGCGCTCGTCATCCGGTTCGGCGTGGTCGAACCCGAGCAGGTGCAGGATGCCGTGCGCGGTCAGCAGCTCCAGTTCCTCGATCATCGAGTGGCCCGCCTCCTTCGCCTGCGCGATCGCGACGGGCGGGCACAGCACGATGTCGCCGAGCAGGCCCGGCGGGGTGATGTCCTCGTCGGTGCCGGGTCGCAGCTCGTCCATCGGGAACGACAGCACATCGGTCGGCCCGGGCTCGTCCATCCACTGCACGTGCAGCTGCTCCATGGCGGCCTCGTCGACGAGCAGGATGGCGAGGTCGGCGCCGGGGTGCACGCGCAGGTGGTCGAGCGCGAACGTCGCGAGCCGCAGCAGGGCGCCCTCGTCGACCTCGACCCCGGACTCGTTGTTGATCTCGATGCTCACGTCGTCTCCTGCTCGCGCCGCCGCTCCTGCGGCGCGAGGCGGCGAATCGCCGTACACGCCGCCGATTCGCCGCTCGCGTTCACCGATTATCCCGCCGCGGCTTGCGGTCCTGCGGCGCGCGGCCGAGTCCCGCCCGGCGCTCGGCGCGGTTCGCGCCCTCCCGCGCGGACTGGCCCTCGTAGGCGCGCGCCTGCCGCTCGGCGTCGTACTTCGTGTACGCGTCGACGATGCGCCCGACGAGCGAGTGCCGCACCACGTCCTCCGAGCCGAGGCGGGTGAAGTGGATGTCGTCCATCCCCTCGAGGATCCGCGAGACGAGCTGCAGCCCCGACGCCCCGGTCGGCAGGTCGATCTGCGTGACGTCACCGGTCACGACCATCTTCGTGCCGAACCCGAGGCGGGTGAGGAACATCTTCATCTGCTCCGGCGTCGTGTTCTGCGCCTCGTCGAGCACGACGAACGCGTTGTTGAGCGTGCGCCCGCGCATGTAGGCGAGCGGGGCGACCTCGACCGTGCCGGCGGCGAGCAGTTTCGGCACCAGCTCGGGGTCCATCATCTCGTTGAGCGCATCGTAGAGAGGCCGCAGGTAGGGGTCGATCTTGTCGGTCAGCGTCCCGGGCAGGAATCCGAGCCGCTCCCCGCCTCGATCGCGGGACGCGACAGGATGATGCGCTCGACCTCCTTGCGCTGCAGCGCCTGCACGGCCTTCGCCATCGCCAGGTAGGTCTTGCCGGTGCCCGCGGGGCCGATGCCGAACACGATGGTGTTGTGATCGATCGCGTCGACGTACGACTTCTGGCCCAGGGTCTTGGGCCGGATCGACTTGCCGCGCGCGGTGAGGATCGCCTGGCTCAGCACCTCGGCAGGGCTGCCCTCGCCACGCTGGAGGATGCGGCGCGAGCTCGTGACCTCGGCATCGCCGAGATCGACGCCGTTGCGCACGAGCTGGATCAGCTCGCGCACGAGGCGCTCGGCATCCCGCACCTGCTCGGCGGGGCCCTCGAGAGTCACGTGATTGCCCCGCACGTGCACGGCCACGTCGGGGAACTCGTGCTCGATGGTCGTGAGCAGCCGGTCCTGCGGACCGAGCAGGCGCACCATGGCGACGCCGTCGACCTCGAGCTCGGCCCGGCCCACGCCGGGGCCGGCCGATTCGTCAGAGCTCGTTGCCAAGGGATCCTTCCTGAAGGCCGGTGCCCAGCACGTGCGCGTGCACGTGGAAGACGGTCTGCCCAGCATCCTCGCCGGTGTTGAAGATGAGCCGGTGGTCGCCGCCGGTGCGCTCGTCGGCGAGCTTCTGCGCGACGTCCACGATGTGGGCGAGCAGCTGGGGATCGGCGCCGGCGAGCTCGCCGACATTGCGGTACGCCGCCGTCTTCGGCACGACGAGCAGGTGCACCGGCGCCTTCGGGGCGACGTCGGTGAACGCGATGACCCGGTCGTCCTCGTACACGATGTCGGCGGGGATCTCGCGCGCGACGATCCGCTCGAAGACGGTGGGCTCGGCCATGGCATCCAGTCTACGAAGGTCCATCGTTCGGCGTCGGAGTCCAGCCGATCGGTCGATCCCCGCCGGATGCCGCCGAGCTCACGCTGGAGGACATGAACGAAACCCTCCGCTCCCGATTCCGTCCCGTGCTCGTGCTCGTCACCGCCTACCTCCTCGTGAGCGGGGCGATGGAGACCGTGCTCGTGGTCCAGTCCGTCACCGGCACCTCGGTCGACAGTGCGATCTGGACCCGCTGCTCGCTCGTGCTCGCCAGCGCGCTCGTCCTGCTCCTGCTCGCAGTCGCCGCCGCGCGCGGCTCGCGCTCCTCCTGGATCCGCACGCGGATCATCAGCCCGGTGGTCGTGATCGCGGTCATCGTGATCGTCGCGATCCCCGGGTTCCTGCCCGACTGGGTGCGTCTCGAGCAGGCGCTGTGCGGCGCGCTGGTGCTGCCGGCGGCGATCATCCTGAACCTGCCCCGGACAGCCGCGCTCTTCCCGAAAGCCACCGCGTCGACGACCGCGGTGTCGGACGCCGAGCGCGCCGCGTAGGGTCGGCTCGTGATCGACGGTCGCTGGCGGATCGTGCAGACGGTCGTGCCGTTCCTCGTGCTCGGCACGCTCACCGCCTTCACCGTCGGCATCGAGTGGGGCCGGCCGGGGCTCGCCGTCGATCTGGCGCTGTGCGGGTTCGCCGCGGTCTGGGTGTTCGTCTTCCGCGTCGTTCTGATGTGGTGGACGGAGGCCCACCCCGCGGCGATCGGCGTCTTCGTGACGGTGATGATCGCGCTGAACCTCGTGCTCGTGCTGCGCGCCGGTTGGTTCGGCTTCCTCGCCATCGCGACCTTCTCGTTCGCCTACGCGCTCGTGGAGTGGCCGTGGCAGCTGCTGGCGGTCGGTGCGACGGCGGTCGTGGCGGGGATCGCGCAGAGCTCGAGCTTCGCCCGCAGCGGCCCGCTCGGCACCGCCGCGGCCGCCGCCGTGATCGCGCTCAACGTCGCGATCATGTGCGGCCTGTCGTGGGGGCTGCGGGTCTCCCAGCGCCAGGACGAGCAGGCCGGCGTCGACGCGGAGCGAACCCGGCTCGCCGGGGAGATCCACGACACGCTCGCGCAGAACTTCGCCGGCATCGTCACCCAGCTGCAGGCGGCGGACGAGGCGCCGGATGCGGCGGCCCGGCGCCGGCACAGCGACGCGGCACTGGCGCTCGCCCGCGACGGGCTCGCGGAGGCGCGGCGCTCGGTGCAGGCGCTGCGTCCGGTCGCGCTCGACGCCGTGCGGCTGCCGGAGGCCATCGCGAACGTCGCGCGTTCGTGGTCGGAGCGCACCGGCATCCGGGCCGACGTGACGACGACCGGACCGGACCGCGCGCTGCCGACCGATGCGGAGGTGGCGCTGCTGCGCACCGCTCAGGAGGCGCTCGCGAACGTCGAGCGCCACGCGC
The DNA here is from genome assembly GCF_030161895.1 of Pseudolysinimonas kribbensis. Lineage (GTDB taxonomy): Bacteria > Actinomycetota > Actinomycetes > Actinomycetales > Microbacteriaceae > Pseudolysinimonas > Pseudolysinimonas kribbensis. The sequence goes on along the minus strand of NZ_BSVB01000001.1, from coordinate 3,008,278 downwards.
GGGCGGGTCGGGTGACCCTCGCCCTGCGGGTCACCGCGCAGGGCGCCCGGCTCGAGGTGCGCGACGACGGCCGGGGCTTCGACCCGGCGACGCCGCCGGCGACGACCGCCGACCACGGCTACGGCCTCGTCGCGATGCGCCAGCGGATCGAGGCGCTCGCGGGCGAGCTGCGGATCGAGTCGCGCCCCGGTCACGGCACGGCGGTCCTGGTGGAGGTACCGGCATGACGATCCGGCTGCTGGTCGCCGACGACCATCCCGTGGTGCGCGACGGGATCGTCGGCATGGTCTCGTCCGACCCGGACATCGAGGTCGTCGGCGAGGCGTCCGACGGCGCCGAGGCGGTCGGCCTCGCGCACGCCCTGCAGCCGGATGTCGTGCTCATGGACCTGCGCATGCCCCGCACCGACGGGGTCGCCGCGATCCGCGAGCTCGACCGGCTCGGCGTGAGCGCGCGCGTCGTCGTGCTGACGACGTACGACGCCGACGCCGACGTGCTGCCCGCGATCGAGGCGGGGGCGACGGGATACCTGCTGAAGGACGCGCCGCGCGACGAGCTCATCCGTGCCGTCACGGCGGCCGCGCGGGGCCATGCCGTGCTGGCGCCCTCGGTCGCCTCGCGCCTGGTCGATCGCGTGCGCAGGCCCGAGACCGGGCTGCTCAGCCCGCGCGAGCTCGAGGTGCTCGCCCTCGTCGCCGACGGCGCCACGAACCGCGCGGCCGGCGAGCGCCTGCACCTGAGCGAGGCGACCATCAAGACCCACCTGCTGAGCATCTACGCGAAGCTCGGGGTGGGCGACCGGGCCGCCGCGGTCGCGGAGGGTTTCCGGCGCGGCCTGCTCGGGGCCGAGTAGCCCGGCCGGCTGGCGCCGTCAGTCGCGCGACGGCGCCGTCGAGTCGCGAATGACGAGGCGCGTCGAGATCGGCCGTTCCGGCTCCTGCGGCGGCGCTCCCTCGAGGATCGCCAGCACGCGCTGCATCGTCAGTGCGCCGAGGGACTCGAAGTCCTGGCGGATCGTCGTCAGCGGCGGCGCGAAGAAACCGGCCTCCGGGATGTCGTCGAACCCGACGACGCTCACCATGTCGGGCACGATGTAGCCCCGCGAACGCAACGCGGAGATCAGCCCGAGAGCCATCTGGTCGTTGCCGGCGAAGACCGCGGTCCGCCCGGGCTCGACCGGCAGGATCATGCCCGCGTCGTAGCCGCCGCGCGCCGACCAGTCGGCGTCCACGCGCACGCCGGGCGGGGCGCCGGCGGCCGAGAGCTCCGTGGTCCAGCCGCGTACGCGCTCCACGGCATCCGGATTGCGCGCGGGTCCGGCGACGTGCGCCACGGTCTCGTAGCCGAGGCCGAGCAGGTGCCGAGTGGCGAGCCGCGCGCCGCCGTACTGATCGATCGACACCGACTGCAGGTGCGGCTCGGCCTCCGCGGCGATGACCACGAGGGGCGCTCCGGATGCCTGATCGCGCGCGATGTCGGCGACCGCGATGTCGATGGCCACCAGCACCATCGCCTCGACGTTCTGGCGCAGCAGTGCCTCGATCGACGCGCGCACGGAGCTCGGCTGGGCGTCGGTCAGCGTCGTGGTGACGACCGTGTAGCGCGCGGCCGCGGCCGCCTCGGTCACGGCGAGCGCGAGCATCGACGGGCCGTAGTCGGCGCTGCGGCTCGTGATCAGGCCGATGGTCCGCGAGCGCTTGGTCACCAGGGCGCGCGCCGCCGACGACGGCCGGTAGCGCAGCTGCCGGATGGCCTCATCGACCCGGGCCCGGGTCGCCGGCTTGACGTTCGAGTGCGCGTTGATGACGCGCGACACCGTCTGGTGCGAGACGCCCGCGAGCCGCGCCACGTCGAAGATGTTCGCGCTGCGCGGGGTGACCGGCTCAGCCATCGTCGCCTCCCCTGAGCGATGAGTGCCAGGAGCTGGTCGGGCGTGAGGAGGTCGCCGTCGACCACCCCGACGACCTCGCGGTCGCGCAGCACCACGATGCGGTCGCCGAGACGCAGCACCTCGTCGAGCTCGGCCGAGATGAAGATGACCGACATGCCGTTCTCGGCCAGCGACACGATCTGGCGCTGGATCTCCGCCTTCGCACCCACGTCGATGCCGCGCGTCGGCTCGTCGAGGATCAGCAGGCGCGGCGCGAGCGCGAGCCAGCGCGCGAGCAGGACCTTCTGCTGGTTGCCGCCGGAGAGCGTGCCCGCCACCGCCTCCGGGTCGGCGGGCGCGATGCCGAGGGCCTCGATGTAGCTGCCCGCCAGCTCGCGCTGGCGCGACCACGACATCCGATGCCGCCAGCCGAGCTGCCCCTGCAGGCCGAGCAGGATGTTCTCGCGCACGCTCAGCTGCGCGATGATGCCCTCCGACGTGCGGTCCTCCGAGGAGTACACGGCACCGGCCGAGATGGCGGCCCGCGGCGAGGGCGAGCGCAGGGTGCGGTCCTCGATGCGCAGCGTGCCGCCGTCGGGCCGGTCGACTCCGCCGACCAGGCGGGCCGCGTCGGTCCGACCCGACCCGAGCAGCCCGGCGAAGCCCACGATCTCGCCCTCGCGCACGGTGAGGTCGAACGGCGCGATCCGGTTGCTCCGGCCGAGGCCGGTGGCCTGCACGACGACGCGCGCATCCGGGGCCGCGGGTTCCTCGCGACCGCGATCCTGGAGGTCCTCGAGCGCCCCGACCGTCGTGCCGAGCATGCGCTCGACGAGCTCGATCCGCAGGATGTCGGCCGTCAGGTACTCCCCGACGAGCCGTCCGTTGCGCAGGATCGTCAGCCGGTCGGCGATCTCGTAGACCTGCTCGAGGAAGTGCGAGATGAACAGGATCGCGACGCCCTCGGCCTTCAGACCGCGCATGATGTCGAACAGCTGCGCGACCTCGTCCTGGTCGAGGCTCGAGGTCGGCTCGTCGAGCACCAGCACGTCGGGGCGGGTCCGCACGGCGCGGGCGATCGCGACGAGCTGCTGCACCGCCGGCGAGTGGCTGCGCAGGCTGGAGGCGGGGTCGAGGTCGATGCCGAGCTGGGCCAGCGCGCGGCTCGCCTGTCGCCGGGTCTCGCGCCAGTCGATGCCGCCGAACCGGCGCGGCTCGTCGCCGAGCATGACGTTCTCGGCGACCGACAGCTCGGGCACGAGCTCGATCTCCTGGTAGACCGCGGCGATGCCGGCGGCCGCCGCCTCGGCGGGCCGGGAGAACGCGACGGGTCGCCCGCGCAGGGTGATCCGGCCGCCGTCGAGGCGCTGCGCTCCGGTGATGGCCTTGATGAGGGTCGACTTGCCCGCCCCGTTCTCCCCCATGAGCGAGTGCACCTCGCCCGGGAAGAGCCGCAGCGCCGCCTTCTCGAGGGCGACCTGTCCGACGAAGCGCACGTCGGCATCCACCACCTCGAGCACCGGCGCCGCCGGCGGTGCGGAGTGAATCGACACGGGCCTCGTCCTCACCTCGACGGTCACGAGACTAGCCGCCGGGGAGGTCGCTACCGGCGCCGGCGAGCCGCGATCGCACGCTGGAACACCACGAACAGCAGCAGCATGACGCCGATCACGATGTAGGTCCACCAGGAGTCGACGCTCATGTAGGTGATCGAGATCTGGATGAGGCCGTAGACCAGCACCCCGAACAGCGACCCGATGACGTAGCCGCTGCCGCCGGTGAGGATCGTGCCGCCGATCACGACGGCGGCGATCGCCTGCAGCTCCATGCCGAGTCCGGCGAGGGGATTGCCCGACTGCGTGTACGAGGCGAACAGCACCCCGGCGATGCCGGCGCACGTGCCGCTGATCAGGTAGACGAGGAACACGGTGCGCGTCACGGCGAGCCCCATGAGGCGCGCGGACTGCTCGTTGCCGCCCACCGCGTACACGGTGCGCCCGAACCGCGTGTAGTGGAACACCCAGAAGGCGATCGCCACGAGCAGGAGGGACAGCAGCACGCCGGGCGTCGTCGTCCAGTCGCCGACGCCCCACGAGGTGCCGAGCAGCCAGTTGAGCGCGTCGTTGTGGATCGGCAGCGCCTTCAGGCTGGTGACGTAGGCGAGGCCGCGGGCGAGGAACATGCCCGCGAGCGACGCGATGAAGGGCTGGATGTCGAAGAACGCCACCATGACCCCGACGACCGCGCCGATCAGCGTTCCCGAGAGCACCATGAGCGGCAGCACCGCGGCGGCCGGCCAGCCGGCGGCGAACAGCTGCGCTCCCAGCAGACCGCTGAAGGCGATGACCGACCCGACCGAGAGGTCGATGCCGCCCGTGAGGATGACGAACGTCATGCCGACCGCGAGCACGATCAGGAACGGGTTGTTGTCGAACAGCGACGACAGCAGACGCGGCGAGACGAAGTCCCCGAACACGGCCTGCCCGGCGCCGAGCATGAGCACGAGGATCACGCAGGTGGCGAGCACGGGCAGCCAGGCGTTCAGCCGATAGCGCACCGACCGGCCGCGGCCGCCGAGGCGGGGCGCCCCGGTCGCGGCGGGGGCGGTCACTTGCTCACCGCCGCGCTCGCATCGATCGCCGCCGTGCCGGGCACGGACGGCGCCACCGGCCGCCGGCGCACGGCGAGCAGCCCGCGCACGCGCCGCGACTGCATGAGGCAGATCACGATCACGACGACGGCCTTGAACACCGGCGTCACCGCGGGCGGGATGCCGAGGAACGTGATCGAGGTGGTGAGGGTCTGGATGATGAGGACTCCGATCACGGTGCCGGCGATCGAGAACTTGCCGCCGGCCAGCGACGTACCGCCGATGACGACGGCGAGGATGGCGTCGACCTCGATGTTGAGGCCCGCGTTGTTGGCGTCGGCGGCCATGATGTTCGAGCTGTAGAGGATGCCCGCCATCCCGGCCAGCAGGCCCGAGATCGCGTAGACCGACCAGATGATGCCGCGCGACTGCACGCCGGCCAGGCGGCTCGCCTCCGGGTTGATGCCGACGGCCTCCATGAGCACGCCGAGCGCCGTGCGTCGCACCAGCAGCCCCACGATCGCGACGACCACGACCGCGATGAGGAACGCGACCGGCAGACCGAGGATCACGCCCGAGGCGAATTCCGCGTACGGCGCGCTCGTCACCGTCGTGATCTGCCCCTTGGTGATGAGCATCGCGATGCCGCGGCCCGCGAACATGAGCAGGAGCGTCGCGATGATGGGCTGGATCCGCACCACCGAGACGAGGAACCCGTTCCACGCGCCGAGCACGAGGGTGACGAGCAGACCCAGCGCCACGGCCACCGTGACGGTGCCGACCGAGCCCGGCTCGGGCGACGCCTCGATGTAGGTGAGCGAGACGGCGCCCGCGACCGCGAGCACCGCGCCGACGGAGAGGTCGATGCCGCGCGTCGCGATCACGAGCGTCATCCCGAGGGCGACCAGCATCAGCTGCGAGCTGTTGCGCAGGATGTCGATGCTCGAGCCGTACAGGGCGCCGTGCTTGATCGTGATGCTCAAGAACGACGGACGCGACAGCGTGTTGATCGCCACCAGGAGGACGAGCGCGACGATCGGCCAGAACAGCCGATGCCGGAGGATCCGCAGCGCGATCACGCGGCCGTCCCCTCGGCGATCAGGGCGACGATGTCATCCACGTCGATGTCCTCCTCGTTGACGACTTGGGCGATGATATGCCGGTCTTGCAGCACGTAGATGCGCTGCGAGATGCGCACGACCTCCTCGAGCTCCGACGAGATGAACAGCACCGCGACGCCGCCGGCCGCGAGGTCCGTGATCGCACGCTGGATCTCCGCCTTCGCACCGACGTCGATGCCGCGGGTGGGCTCGTCCAGGATGATGAGCTCGGGATCCGTGGCGAGCCAGCGGCCCAGGAGCACCTTCTGCTGGTTGCCGCCCGACAGGTTGCGGATGAGCGCGCCGGCATCGGGGGCTGGACGCCGAGCGAGGTCATGTAGCGCTCGACGATCGCATCCTGCTGCGTGCGGCTCAGGGGCCGGGCCCAGCCGCGCTGCGCCTGCACCGCGAGCACGAGATTCTCGCGCACGCTCAGATCGGGAATGATGCCCTCGCTCCGGCGGTCCTCCGACGAGAAGGCGATGCGGTGGGCCAGCGCCGCCCGCGGGCTGCTGAGCCGGGCCGGCCGGCCGTGCACCTCGGCGTGGCCGGCATCCGGACGGTCGGCTCCGTAGAGCAGCCGCGCGAGCTCCGTGCGCCCGGAGCCGAGGAGCCCGGCGAGCCCCACGATCTCGCCCGGGCGCAGCTCGAGCGACGCCCCGGCGATCACGCCCTTGCGGCCCAGGTCCTCGACCCGCAGCACGGGCACCGTGGAGTCCGCGGCGCCGACGGCCAGGGCGCGGTCCTCGATCGCCTCGAGCCGGGCCAGCTCGCGGCCCAGCATCGTCGAGACGAGTTCGCGCCTCGGCAGCTCCGCGGTCGGGAACTCGCCCACCCGCCGGCCGTTGCGCAGCACGGTGATCCGGTCGCACAGCTCGTAGACCTGGTCGAGGAAGTGCGTGACGAACAGGACCGCGACGCCGGTGTCGCGCATCCGGCGCACGACGGCGAAGAGCTGCTCCACCTCGCTGCGGTCGAGGCTCGACGTGGGCTCGTCGAGCACGAGCACGGCGCTCTCGAGCACGGTGGCGCGTGCGATGGCGATGAGCTGCTGCACGGCGATGGAGTGCGACGACAGCGACGTGCGCGTGTCGATCTGCAGGCCCAGAAGCTCCAGCGCGGTGCGGGCCGCGCGATGGGTGGCGGACCAGTCGATGCCGAGGCGGCCCCGCACCTCGCGTCCCAGCATGACGTTCTCGCCCACGCTGAGGTTGGTGCAGAGATTGACCTCCTGGTAGACCGTCGCGATGCCCGCGGCCTGCGCGTCGGCCGTGCCCGAGAACCGCCGGGGCCGGCCGCCGACCTCGACCGTGCCGGAGTCGATGGCGTAGACGCCGGTGAGGGCCTTGATGAGGGTCGACTTGCCCGCACCGTTCTCGCCCATGAGCGCGTGGATCTCTCCGGCGCGCAGCACGAGGTCGACCCCGTCGAGCGCTTTGACGCCCGGGAACGCGATCGTGATGTCGCGGAGCTCGGCGACGACCGTGGATGGCATGGCGATGTCCTCGATTCGGCGGCCGATCGCGGCGCCGGGGCGGTGTGCTCCGGCGCCGCGATCGCGGTCAGCCCGTCCGTGCGTGCGGACTCAGTACTTACGGGTGGGCAGCGCCTGCTTGGCGGCGGCCTGGTCGAAGGCCTCGTCCTTGGCGAGGTAGAGCTTGTCCACCTTCTTGCCGGCCACGACGTCCTTCACGACCTGCGCCACCTGGTCGCCCAGCAGCGGGTTGCACTCGACGACGTAGTTGAACTGGCCGTTCGACAGCGCGGTCAGGCCGTCGTGGGTGCCGTCGATCGTGATGATCTGGATGTCCTTGCCGGGGGTCATGCCGGCGGCCTTGATCGCATCCAGGGCGCCGAGGCCCATGTCGTCGTTCTGGGCGAACAGGATGTTGATCTTGCTGCCGTACTTCTGCAGGAAGCCCTCCATCACGGTCTTGCCCTGCGCACGGGTGAAGTTGCCGTCCTGCTGATCCAGCACGTTGATGTCGGAGCCCTTCATCACCTTGCCGCAGCCGGTGGTGCGGTCGTTGGCGGCGCTCGATCCGGCGGTGCCCTGGAGGACGACCATGTTCGCGCTCTTGCCCGCGAAGTTGTCGACGATCCACTTGCAGGCCGTCTCGCCCTCCTTCTCGAAGTCGTCGCCGACGCGCGAGGCGATGTACTGGTGGTCGGCGGCGTCGACGTCGCGGTCCTCGAGGATCACGGGGATCTTGGCCTGCTTGGCCTGCTTGAGCACATCGGTCCAGCCGGTCTCGACGACCGGCGCGAAGACGATCGCCTGCACGCCCTGCGTGATGAACGAGCGGATCGCCGCGATCTGGTTCTCCTGCTTCTGCTGCGCGTCGGAGAAGTTCAGTTTGAACCCGTTCGACGAGTCGAGCGCCGCCTGCAGCGACTTCGTGTTGGCGGTGCGCCAGCCGCTCTCCGCGCCCTCCTGGGCGAACCCGACCTTGATGGTCTTCGACCCGGACGCGCCGGCTCCGCTGGAGGAACATCCCGCCAGTGCGAGCGAGGCGATGGCGGCGACCACGGCGGCCGCCACGAGACCCTTCTTCATAGTGACTCCCTTGTCATTGAGCTGCCGGGGGCAACCCCGCTGTCATCCGACCGCGTCGGCTGTCATGATGTTAGCGTTCACAACTCATCACACCAGAGGGCGATGATCACGGTTCGATAACGGGGCGAGGGCCGGGTTTACCGGGGAGTCCCGGCACAAATGGCGAAACTCCGGCGCTTCATCACGTGCCGACGGCTATGTGATGGATCACATTCAGGCGGCTTCGGTGTCCCACCGGCGCCGGTAGTACCGGATGCGCTCCTCGTCGCGCCCGATGCCGTACGCCGCGAAGAACTCGGGCTGCCACCCGGGACCGAAGTTCAGATCGAGGTTGCCGCTGGCGACCGCGAGGTCGGCCCAGCGATCGGCGCGCCCCAGCCGCCCCAGGTCGACGTGTGCGCTCCAGCGGCCGTCGGCGCCTACGAGGGTGTTCGGAACGCACGGATCGCCGTGGGCGACCACTGGCTCGTCGACCGGCGGAGGGTTCACGCCGCCGCGCTCCTCGGCCGAGCGGCTGAACGGGCATGCCGCCACCGGCAGGTGCTCGTGCAGGGCGCGCAGGCCCTCGCCGAGCGCGCGGGCGGCGATGCGGGGCTCGAGCAGCACCGCGCTCGCCCCGGGCAGCGCTCGCGTCACGAGCAGCTGCGCACCCGCGTCGACGCGCAGTTGCAGCACCTCCGGCACGGGATGGTACGGCGACGCCCAGTCCAGCCGGGCGCGCTCCGCCGTCAGGTCGGGACCGCCGGGCGGGCTCCACTTCAGGTACCGGGCTCCGGCGCGATAGGTGAGCCCGCCGAGCTCGTTGAGCCAGACGGCCTCGAGCTCGTCATCGCCGGCCGCCGCGCGCACCAGGGCGGGGACCGTCGTGCCGCTCGGCGGCATCCCGGAGAGGGCGGGCGAGTTCACCACCGGCCCAGGCGCGCGTTCAGAACGGCGAGCGCGGCGGGCCCGGCCGTCGAGGTGCGCAGCACCTCCGCACCGAGCCGCACGGGCATGCCGAGCGCGAGTTCTCTCGCGGTGAGGCCCCCTTCCGGACCGACCACGAGCGTCACGTCGCCCTGCGCCGGCAGCTCGACCGCGGTCAACGCCCGGTCGGCGGCCGGCTCGAGCACGAGCACGAGCCCCGGCAGCGGCGACCCGAGCGGCAGCACCTCGGGAACCCGCGACCGGATCGACTGCTTCGTCGCCTCGCGCACGATCGCCGCCCAGCGCTCCCGTCCCTTCGCCGCCTTCGGACCGTCCCAGCGCGACACCGACCGGTCGGCCTGCCAGGGGATCACGCCGCTCACGCCGAGCTCGGTCGCCGCCTGGATGGCGAGCTCGTCGCGGTCGCCCTTCGCGAGAGCCTGGGCGAGCCAGAGCCGCGGCTCGGGCTCCGGGTCGTGCTGCACGTCGTCGACCTCGATGCTGAGCTCACCGGAGGCGACGTCGACGACGGGACCCCGCACCACGAACCCGGCGCCGTCGGCGATGGCGAGCCGCTCCCCGGGCGCACGCGCGCGACGGCGATCGCGTGCCGCGCCTCGTCACCCCGCAGGCGCACGCGGGCGCCGACCTCGGCATCCGCCGGCTCCAGGTCGGGATCCAGGTACAGGGAGGCCACGTCTCCACCCTCCCACTCGCGGGCGACGCTCGAGTCATCCCTTCCGAAATGCAGGAGGGAAGGCACCCGGATGCCGTGTCCGCGGGCGGTCAGCCGCTTGCAGGGCGCGCCGCTCCTGCATTTCGGAATGGGAACCGGATCGCGGCGGCGTCGGGCGTGCGGCGTCAGATGTTGAGGAAGCGGTCGCGCAGCTTCGCGAACAGGCCCTGCTGGAAGGTCGAGAACTCGGGAGGCACCGGGCGCCGCGACGCCGCGAACTGCTTCATGAGCTCCTGCTCCTTGCTGTTCAGCCGCACGGGAGTGACGACCTGGATGCCGACCTTCAGATCGCCCCGCCCGCCGCCGCGCAGCCGGGTGATGCCACGATCCTTGACCGTGACGATGTCGGCGCTCTGGGTGCCCGGCTTCACCTCGACCGAGACCTCGCCGTCGAGCCCCTGCAGCGTCGCGGTGGTGCCGAGCACGGCATCCGTCATCTGCACCTCGAGCGTCGCGAGCAGGTCGTCGCCGCTGCGGCTGAACGTGTCGTGATGCTTGACCTTCACCTCGAGATAGAGGTCGCCGTTCGGGCCGCCGGCGGGGCCGGCCTCGCCCTCGCCGGGCAGGTGCAGCCGCAGCCCCGTGTCGACGCCGGAGGGCACGTCGACGTGCACGGTGCGCTTGGCCCGCACGCGACCCTGGCCGGCGCACGTCGGGCACGGGTTCGGGATCACGGTGCCGTAGCCGCGGCACGTGCCGCACGGCGACGACGTCATGACGTTGCCGAGAAGCGAGCGCACGGTGCGCTGGATCGACCCCGTGCCGCCGCAGATGTCGCAGGTCACCGGCTGGGTGCCGGGCGCGCAGCACGAACCGGAGCAGGTCGGGCAGACCACGGCCGTGTCGACCTCGAACTCGCGCGCGACGCCGAACACGACGTCGGCGAGCTCGACCTCGATGCGCAGCAGGGCGTCCTGACCCCGCTCGCGGCGCGATCGCGGCCCGCTCGAGCGCTGCTGCGCCGCGCCGAAGAACGTCTCGAAGATGTCGCCGAACCCGAAGCCTCCGCTGGCGCCGCCGCTGAACGGGTTGCCGGACCCGCCGAGGTCGTAGCGCTCGCGCTGCTCCGGATCGCTCAGCACGTCGTACGCGTGCGTCACGCCCTTGAAGCGCTCGGACGCCTCCTCGCTCGGATTGACGTCGGGATGCAGCTCCCGTGCAAGCCGGCGGTACGCCTTCTTGATCTCCTCGGGGCTCGCATCGCGAGAGACGCCGAGGGTCTCGTAGTGGTCAGCCACGCGTTATCTAGTCCTCACCGAGCAGCCGGCTGAGATACCGCGCGACCGCGCGGACGGCTGCCATGTTGTTCGAATAGTCCATGCGGGTCGGGCCGAGCACCCCGAGGTGCGCGACGCTGCCGCCGGATGCCGTATACCCGCTCGCGACCACGCTCGCCTCGCCGAGGCCGTACCCGGCCATCTCCCGGCCGATGCGCGTCTGCACCGCGTCGTCCTCGAGCTCCATCTCCGAGAACAGGTGCAGCAACGTGACCTGCTGCTCGATCGCCTCGAGCACGGGGAAGATGCTGCCGGTGAAGTCGCCCTCGGTGCGGGCGAGGTTCGCGGCCCCCGCCATCACCAGGCGGTCCTGCCGGTTGGCGGCGACCTGCTCGCCGAGGCTGCCGACCACGGCGTTGACGACGTCGGCGCGCTCGGGCGGGAAGGCATCCGGGAGCGCGTGCAGCCGACCCGCGGCCTCGGCGAGCGCGAGCCCGCCCAGCTGCTCGTTGAGGCGCTCGCGCAGCGCGGCGACGCCCTCCGCGTCGAGCGGCTGCGGCACCTCGACGAGGCGCTGATCGACCCGACCGGTGTCGGTGATCAGCACGGTCATGAGGCGGGTGGGCGCGAGTCCGACCACCTCGATGTGCCGCACCCGGGCGCTGCCGAACGATGGGTACTGCGCGAGCGCGACCTGGTTCGTGAGCTGCGAGAGGGTGCGCACGGTGCGCGCGAGCACGTCGTCGAGGTCGACCGCGTCGCCGAGGAACGTCTCGATCGCCGTGCGCTGCGCGTTCGTCAGCGGGCGCAGCTCGGTCAGCTCGTCGACGAAGACGCGGTAGCCCTTGTCGGTCGGCACCCGCCCGGACGAGGTGTGCGGGGCCGCGATGAGCTCCTCCTCCTCGAGCAGCGCCATGTCGTTGCGGATGGTCGCCGACGAGACCCCGAAGGCGTGCCGCTCGACGATCGACTTCGACCCGACCGGTTCACGGGAGGCGACGTAGTCCTGCACGATGACCCGGAGCACTGCGAGTCCGCGTTCCGAGACCATGGCCACCGCCCTCCATCGCTTAGCACTCGACGATACCGACTGCCAATCGTAGCCGCAGGCGCGTGACGAAATCGTTGCCTCGCCGTTCCCGGTGCCGCTATCTTGTGGTCGTGCTTGTGCCGCTCCCCACGGGACGCGACGAGCGCGAGCCCGTGCACTTTCCCCGCTGTCGAAGTCGACAGCACCCAACGAAAGGCAACTACCCATGACCGAGCCTGCCGCCCCTGCACCTCAGCCGCAGCCGGCTGCTCCGTTCTCGGAGGCCGAGGACAAGCAGTACGCCACGCTGGCGACGTTCCTCAACATCATCCTTCTCATCCCGGCGCTGATCTTCTACTTCGCGTTCAAGGACCGCGGTCCGCGCATCGCCGAGCAGAGCAAGGAGAACCTGAACTGGACGATCAACATCTCGGTGATCGTCGTCGCGGCCTGGATCCTCTCGATCTTCTTCGCCTTCATCCCGTTCGTCGGCTGGATCATCAGCCTCCTGCTCGGCCTCATCGCCTGGGCGGCGCTCATCGTCAACCTGATCTTCTCGATCATCGGCGGCGTGCAGCTCAGCGGCGGCCAGAAGACCAGCTACCGCTACCCCTTCGCGATCCGCGTCATCAAGTAGCGCGCGACGCTCGAGGCGCCGGGTCCTTCGGGGCCCGGCGCTTCTGCGCGCGGGGGTCAGGTGAGGCGGCGCACTACGGCATCCGCGAGCAGCCGGCCCCGGCGGGTGAGCGCGACCCGACCGTCGATCGCCGTGCGACCGTCGACGAGTCCCTCCGCGATGAGCGCCGCGACCGCGGAGCGCCCGTTCTGCTCGAGCGCCTCGATCGGCAGCCCGTCGGCGATGCGCGTGCCCAGCAGGATGCGCTCGAGTCGCCGGGCGTCGTCGTCCAGCGTCTCGCGGCCCGCCGCCGGTGACGCTCCGCCCGCGATCCGCTCCGCGTACGCCGCCGGATGCTTGACATTCCACCAGCGCACCCCGCCGACGTGGCTGTGCGCGCCCGGGCCGACGCCCCACCAGTCCTGCCCCGTCCAGTAGGCGAGGTTGTGCCGGGAGCGATGCGCGGGGTCGGTCGCCCAGTTGCTCACCTCGTACCAGGCGAGGCCGGCATCCGTCAGCCGCTCGTCGGCGAGGTCGTACATGTCGGCCTGGAGGTCGTCATCGGGCTGGGCGATGCGCCCGCGCGCGATGTCGCGGTGCAGGCGCGTGCCGGGCTCGACGATGAGCGCGTACGCGCTCAGGTGATCCGGACGCTGCGCGAGCGCGAGGTCGATCGACGCGGCCCAGTCCTCGAGCGACTCCCCCGGCGTGCCGTAGATGAGGTCGAGGCTGACCTGCAGCCCGGCCTCGCGCGCCCACTGCACGACGAGGGGGATGCGCTCGGGGTCGTGCGTGCGGTCGAGGGTGGCGAGCACGTGCGGCACCGCCGACTGCATGCCGAAGCTCACGCGGGTGAAGCCCGCCTCGGCGAGCTGCGCGAGCGCGGCGGCGTCGACCGAGTCGGGGTTCGCCTCGGTCGTGACCTCCGCACCGGGGGCGAGCCCGAAGCGATCCCGGATGCCGGCCAGCATCCGGCCGAGGGCCTCGGCCGGCAGCAGGGTCGGCGTGCCCCCGCCGAAGAACACCGTCGCCGCGGGACGCGCCATCGCACCGAGCACCCGCTGTGCGAGGTCCAGCTCGGCGATCGCCTGACCGGGGTAGTCGCTCTGCCTGACCCCCGGATCTCCTGCGCCGTGTACGTGTTGAAGTCGCAGTACCCGCAACGCACCCGGCAGAACGGCACGTGCACGTAGACGCCCAGATCGCGCTCGCGCCAGCCCGCGGCCGCCGATGCGGGCAGCATCCCATCGGCCGGGGCGGGATCCGCGATGGGCAGCGCTGACGGCATGACCCGATCCTCGCAGTTCCCGTCGGGCGCGGCTGAGCGGGTCCGGCCGGCGGCGGGCATCGCGCCGCCGACCGGACCGGCGCCCTAGTGGCCGTACCGGTGGAGCCCGTCCTCCCAGCCGCCGCGCGGTGCGGGCAGCACGCCCGCATCGTGCACGATGTCGCCGCCCACGATGGTGAGCACCGACTTCGTGCCGGTGATCTGCGACTCGGGCACCGAGAAGAAGTCGCGGTCGAGCACGGCGAGATCCGCGTGGTTGCCGACCTTGATCCCGTCGCCCAGGTCATCCTCCTGCAGGAACCACGAGGACGTCGAGGTGGCGAGACGGATGGCGTCGACGCGGCTGATCGCCTGCCCCTCGTTGATGAGGTCTCCGCGGAGGTTCTTGCCCGTGACCATCGTGTACAGGTTCAGCCAGGGGTTGATGACGGTGATGTCACCGCCGTCGGAGTGGTAGGCCGTCGGGATCCCGCTCGACAGGATCGTCCGGTAGGGCGGACCCTGCAGGGCGCCGCTGCGCACCGCACCCCAGCCGACCTTGAGACCGCCGCCGAGGCCCTTGAGCTTCTGCACGTACTCGGCGGTGATGAACGGCACATGCGCGACGACCCACCGCAGGTCCGTGATCGGGAACTCCTGGTTGACCTGGTTCCAGCCGTCGATGATGGCCTTGAAGTCGGCGGTCGTCAGCGAGTGGTTCTCATTGCGCCAGCGCGCCTTCGCGACCGCCCGCGTGCCCTCGAGCCAGACCGGCGTTCCCATGCCGGTGAGGCCGCCGGCCGTCCACTCGCCGATCGCACCGGTGCGGAGCATGTCGTTGCCGAAGAACGGGAACGAGTCCTTCAGCCGCTGCGTCAGTTGCGGCACCGAGGCATCCATGTCCTCCTCGGCGAAGTCCACGCGCAGGCGCACCGGCAGCTTCTGGGCCCGGTTCAGCGCGAGGAACGGCTTGTGCATCGTGTACTTGTTCTCGTTGAAGATGGCGCCGCTCGGCTCGTCGGTGTGGAAGGCGCCGGAGTCGAAGTGCGTCGTGATGCCGAGCCCCGCGTAGTACTGCAGGGCGCCGAGGGTGGTGCGCTCGCGGCTGTCGTCGGTGAGGAAGTCCTGCCGCAGCGCGAGGAGCGCCTGCCCGGCGGCGCCGGTGCCGAAGGCGCTGCCGCTCAGCGTTCCGGTCGCTCCGACCGCGATGCCCTTGCTCTCGAAGTAGTCCTTGCCGAGCTGGTTCGTGACGACGCCGCCCTGTGCGGCCTCGAGGAACACCGGGCGGTTGACGGCGCTGAGCTCGGTCAGGTTCGGCAGCCGTCCCTCGCGGAACTGCATCGCCGAGATGGGCCCCACCGTCGTGATGAACTGGCCGGCCGGCACGTGAGCGGCGCGCGCCTGCAGTCGCGCCACGGCATCCGGGATCGTGAAGACGTCCTCGAGCAGCTCGTGATACCCGGGCCGGTTGCCCACCAGCACGATGTGGTTGTGCGAGTCGACGATGCCCGGGATGACGGTGCGGCCGCCGAGATCGATGCGGGTTGCCTGGCCGCCGGCCTTCTGGGCGTCCTTGCCGAGCGCGACGAAACGTCCGTCCCGGATGCGCACCTCGCCGACGACGGTGTCGTGCTCGTCGCCGAGGTGGATCCTGCCGTTGACCAGCAGGAGGTCGCCGCCGCCGTCGGTCGGCTTGTCCGCTGATGCGGCCATCGCCGGCGACGCGGCCCCGAGGGTCGCGGCCGCCGCCGCCGCGCCGCCGCCGATGATGAGCCCCCGACGGGAGATCCCTTCGACACCGCGTCCATGTGTGCTTTTCGCCATGGTGCTGCTCCTTCTGTCGACATTGACAACGAGGGGGCGACCTTCATGACCAGCGAGACCGTTAACCCCTGCTGCACGAACTTAGCGACAGTGAACGGCGTACCACAACCGATTGCGGGAGCTCAGCCGCCGATCGGTCCCGTCAGCGAGCGCTCGTAACGAGCCGTGTAGAAGGCCTGCAGCAGGCGGGCGACCGGGTACGCGATCCACATGAGGGCGTTCGACGGACGTGAGAACGCCCGGATCACGAGCCACACCGACCCGTCGGGCTGGCGCTCGACCACGAACGCCTCCTCCCCGCGCTCCGGATGCCCGGGCAGCGTGCCGTAGGCGAATCCGCGCCGGGTCGGCTCATCGATCACGTACACCACGCGTGCCGGGATCGGGAACGGCCACAACGCCATCCGGAGCTTGGCTGTGTCGCCGGGCTGCAGCAGGGGCGTGCCGTCCGCGGAATACACCGTCTCGGAGGCTCCCCCGACGACCGCCGGTTGCACGGGAACCCCGTCGGCGTCGAACGCGACGGGCGTGTACGCAGCGACCCGCGCCTCGGCCGGCACCGGCTGCTGCTCCACCTTCAGCCCCGATCGACGCTGGATGCCCCAGCTCATAGCCTCGGTCCACGCGAATCGCCAGCGCTCGTCGCCGTGCCCGATCCGCACCCGGCGCTCGAGCGGGCGGTAGCCCGTCGGGGGTACCGGAGCAGGTCCGGCTCCTGCGTCGCCCCGATCGCGCCGTAGGTCACGGGCACCTTCCAGAGCGGGGTCGCGGCCATCACTCCAGGGTAAGGGGATGCTCCCGGAGGTACTGCGCCACGATCGTGTGCGGTGCCACCTCGCACCACGCGCTCACCACGAGTTCGCCGAGGCGGCGACGGGTGATGCGGTTCAGCCGCACGAGCACCGCCGGATATCCGTCGAAGTGCGAGATGGTGAAGAAGACGCCGACGTCCTCGGCCAGGAGCGCCTGCTTCTCGTGCTCGTGCGCGACCCGCGCACCGAGGATCGGCCCCTCCTGCTCGCCGACCTCCTCGATCTCCTTCGCCCGCAGCGGCCGCTCCCACACGAAACCGCGCTTGACCGCCCAGGTGCGGTTGCCCCACTTCGTCGTCTCCTCGACGTCGGGAAGCGCCATCGCCAGCTCCCGGACGTCGTCCCAGGTCGCCATGGCGCCACGCTACGCCGCGTCGGCGGAGGCGTCACGGAGCGGGTATACCGGAGCCAGTGACCCAGAAGCTCTCGTCGACGCCGTCGCCGGCGAAGCCCTTTCCGGCACGCTTCACGATCCCGCTCCTGCTGGGCTCGACCCTCAACCCGATCAACAGCTCGATGCTCGCGACCGGCCTCGCCGCGATCGCGCGCGACTTCCACGTCGGGCCCGGCCAGAGCGCCGCGCTCGTCTCCGTGCTCTATCTGTGCAGTTCGGTCGCCCAGCCGACGATGGGCAAGCTCGCGCAGCTCTTCGGCCCGCGCCGGATCTTCCTCGTCGGCATCGCGATCCTCGCGGCGGGCGGCATCGTCGGCGCGACCGCGCCGCAGTTCTGGGTGCTGCTCGTCTCGCGGGCCCTCATCGGCGTCGGCAGTTCGGCCGCCTATCCGACCGGGATGGCGCTCGTGCGCCGCCGCGCCGAGTCGCTCGGCGTCGGTGTGCCCAGCCGGGTGATCGGCAACTTCTCGATCGCCGCGCAGATCACGGTCGTGCTCGGGCTGCCGATCGGCGGGGTGCTGACCGGACTGTTCGGATGGCGCGCCCTCTTCCTCGTCAACATCCCGCTCGCCGTCGGCGTCTTCCTCTTCGCCTTCTTCGGCATCGCGAAAGACGAGGCCCGTCGCAAGCGCGCCCGGGGGCGTGCGCTGGTGGCGGCCGTCGACATCCCGGGCATCGCGCTGTTCGCCGCGGCGATCGTGAGCCTGCTGCTGTTCCTGTCCGACCTGCGGGCTCCGCTCTGGTGGCTCCTGCCGGTCTTCGTCGCCGCGACCGCAGGGTTCGTGCTGTGGGAGCGACGCACCTCCCAGCCGCTCGTCGACATCCGGATGCTGGCGGCCAACGGCCCGCTGCAGCGCACCTACCTGCGCCAGATCATCGTCGGCCTCGGCGTGTACACCGGCCTCTACGGGATCAGCCAGTGGATGGAGGACGCGGCCGGGTACTCCGCGTTCGAGGTGGGCCTGCTCCTGCTGCCGCTGTCCGGCACGGGCATCGTGCTGGCCCGCATCGTGTCGGTGCGCGGCTGGGTGCGCTGGCCGCTCATCGTCGGTGCGGTCGCGCTCATCGGCACGGGCGTCGCCGCGCTGTTCATCGACCACCGCGCGGGCGTGCTCGTGCTGCTCGGGCTGACGCTGCTGTTCGGCACGACCAACGGCCTCAGCAACTTCGCGAACCAGACGACGCTGTACGTGCAGTCCCCGTCGGAGACGTTCGCGGTGGCGTCGGGCCTCTACCGCACCGCGTCCTACCTCGGCGCGATCTTCTCGGCGAGCGTCATCAGCCTCTCGTTCGGCAGCCGGGTCTCGGATGCCGGATTCCACGCGGTCGCCTGGGTGCTCGTCGCGATCGGCGTCGGGGCGCTGCTCATGACCACGCTCGACCGGCGGATCCCCGTCGTCGCGCGCGGGCGGGCGCGCGGCTGACGCCCGTCAGGCCGCGCTCGCGGGGATCAGGCCTGCCAGTCGAGCACCGGCAGACCGTCCCCGTCGTGAGCGGCCCCCGCGACGACGACGATGAAGTCGACGAGCGGCCAGATGCCGAAGGTGATCCAGCCGACCAGCAGCTTCGCCACGCCCATCCCGATGTTCCCGAGATAGAAGCGGTCGACGCCGAGCCCGCCGAGGAAGAAGCTGAGCAGCGTCGCGACGAGGCGGCTCTTCGGCGAGACCGGGTACGCGCGCGCAGCCGGATACGGCGCCGGAGGCTGCATCATGCGCGGACGCGCGTGGGTGTAGGTGGTGCCGTCCCACCAGTGCTCCGTCGACGGGTCGCGCGGGTCGGTGTACCAGCCGGGAGGCGCCGTCGTCATGTCGCCATGGTGGCCAGCGCGGACGATCGCGTCAAATCAGCGGATGGTGCGGCGAGCGCTATCTGTCCTTCTTCGACGTCTCCACGTCGCCGGAGAGCGCGGCGATGAACGCCTCCTGGGGCACCTCGACGCGGCCGACCATCTTCATCCGCTTCTTGCCCTCCTTCTGCTTCTCGAGCAGCTTGCGCTTGCGGGTGATGTCGCCGCCGTAGCACTTGGCGAGCACGTCCTTGCGCATCGCGCGGATGTTCTCGCGCGCGATGATGCGGGCGCCGATCGCGGCCTGGATCGGGACCTCGAACTGCTGCCGCGGGATCAGCTCCCGCAGCCGCGTGGCCATCATGGTGCCGTAGGCGTACGCCTTGTCCTTGTGCACGATGGCGCTGAACGCGTCGACCGTCTCGCCCTGGAGCAGGATGTCGACCTTCACGAGGTCGCCCGGCGCCTCCCCGCGGGCTCGTAGTCGAGCGAGGCGTAGCCCTGGGTGCGCGACTTCAGCTGGTCGAAGAAGTCGAAGACGATCTCGCCGAGCGGGAGCGTGTACTTGAGCTCGACGCGGTCCTCGCCGAGGAAGTCCATCGACTTCATCGTGCCGCGGCGGTTCTGGCAGAGGTCCATGATCGTGCCGACGTAGTCCTTCGGCGCGAGGATCGAGGCGTTGACGACGGGCTCGAGCACCTCGGCGATCTTCGCCCCCGTCGGGTACTCGCTCGGGTTGGTCACGGTGACCGTCTTCCGGTCCTCGGTCGTGACCTGGTACGGCACGCTCGGCGCCGTCGTGATGAGGTCGAGATCGAACTCGCGGCGCAGGCGTTCGGTGATGATCTCCAGGTGCAGGAGGCCGAGGAAGCCGCAGCGGAACCCGAAGCCGAGCGCGACGCTCGTCTCGGGTTCGTACTGCAGCGCGGCATCCGACAGCTTGAGCTTGTCGAGCGCCTCGCGCAGCTCCGGGTAGTCGGAGCCGTCGATCGGGTAGATGCCCGAGAAGACCATCGGCAGCGGATCGGTGTAGCCGAGCAGGGCCTCGGTCGCCGGCTTGACCGCCGTCGTGACGGTGTCGCCGACCTTCGACTGGCGCACGTCCTTGACGCCCGTGATGAGGTAGCCGACCTCGCCGACGCCGAGACCCTTCGACGGGGTCGGCTCGGGGCTCGAGACCCCGATCTCCAGGATGTCGTGGGTCGCCCGGGTCGACATCATCTGGATGCGCTCGCGCGGGCTCAGCTCGCCGTCGACCATGCGCACGTAGGTGACGACGCCGCGGTAGGCGTCGTACACCGAGTCGAAGATCATCGCACGCGCCGGTGCGTCCTTCACGCCCACCGGAGCCGGGATCCGCTCCACCACCCGGTCGAGCAGGGCCTCGACGCCCTCCCCCGTCTTGCCGCTCACCTTGAGCACGTCCGCGGGGTCGCCGCCGATGAGCTGCGCCAGCTCACGGGCGTACTTCTCCGGCTCGGCCGACGGCAGATCGATCTTGTTGAGCACGGGGATGATCTCGAGGTCGTTCTCGAGAGCCAGGTACAGGTTGGCGAGGGTCTGGGCCTCGATGCCCTGGGCGGCATCCACCAGCAGGATGGCGCCCTCGCACGCCGCGAGCGACCGGCTCACCTCGTACGTGAAGTCGACGTGCCCGGGAGTGTCGATCATGTTCAGGGCATACGTCCCGTCGGCGGCCTGCCACGGCATCCGGACCGCCTGCGACTTGATCGTGATGCCGCGCTCGCGCTCGATGTCCATGCGGTCCAGATACTGGGCGCGCATGTCGCGGTCGCTGACGACGCCCGTGATCTGCAGCATGCGGTCGGCCAGGGTCGACTTGCCGTGATCGATGTGCGCGATGATGCAGAAGTTCCGGATACGCGCGGGGTCGGTCGCAGCCGGTTCGAGAGGCTTCAGGGCGCGCGGAGACATGACGGGCCATTGTCTCATTCGCGGCGGAGGCCGGCTGCGCCGCGGGAGAACGCGACTCGGAGTGCCGCCTTGATGTTTTCTAGGTGAAACCATATAGTGCGAACGAATCTCGATTCCGGAGTTCTCCTTTGCAGCCCAGCAGAACGGATCACATGAAGCTCACCCGACTCGTCGCGGCCTCCGCGGCGACCGCCCTCCTCGGTGCAGCGGCCCTTGCGGCTGCCACGCCGGCGTTCGCGATCCCCGCTCCCAGCACCCAGTACGTGACGGCGAGCCAGTTCGTGGCGGAGGCCTCGCCCTACCCGCACCAGTGGTTCAAGGGGAACGTGACCGCCCCCGTGGGCACCTACACGAGCGTTCCGACCGGTCTGACGGTGAACGGCAACGCGCAGCCGCTCAACGGCGACACGCCGACGACCGGGCTCGCCAACCTCGTCTCGGGGGCGTCGTTCACGGCCGACGGGCCCGCGGCCTTCCAGATCCCGATCTTCACCAACACCGACGCGACCGACGCCGCCAGCCCGACCGGGTTCACGACGCTCGTGCCCGACGACATCACGCCGGGCGCCCTGCACACGACGACCTGGCATTCGACGCAGGACATCTCCCGCGCCGGCACCGTGCAGTACACCGCGAACACGAGCCACTTCGCGCTCGCCGACCTCGAGACCTACCTGTCGGGCGATACGACGCCGTACACGATCCTGGCGTACGGGTTCTATGTGGACTCGAGCTTCACCACGACGCTGCACACCGTCACCTGGGACGGCGTCACCACCGACTTCATGGCCGCTCCGACGGCGACGCTGTCGGCCACGTCGCTCACCACCAAGCAGGTCACCTCGACGGGCATCGACGCGACCTTCACCGGCTTCGTGCCCGGTGAGCTCGTGGACTTCGGCTACGGCAGCGGCCAGTCCGGCGACAGCTACGGCGCCCCGGTCGCGGCCGACGCGAACGGCACGGTCAGCGTGCACTTCGTCGCTCCGACCGGCTTCACCGCGGGCACCTACACGCTCGGCGCCTATGGCGAGACCTCGACCTTCTCGGCCGTGGGCACGTTCACGGTCGCCGACCCGGCCCCGGCCGCCAGCCTGGCCGCGACGGGCATCGACGCGACCCCTACCTGATCGCCGCGGCGGCGCTGCTCGTCTTCGGTGCAGCGTTCGGCGTCATCGCCTGGCGGCGTCGGCGCGTCGACGCGTAACGCTCCACGACGCGGGAGGAACGTCACCGGCGTTCCTCCCGCGTCGATTGGCTGGTAACGTAGCCCCTTGGTTTCCCGTGCGTCCCACCGCGCGGTTCGCCGATCGCGCCCTCTACCGCGAACGGCACCTCCACTCGACGCAGTAGACGTAAGGACACGCATGGCCAACATCAAGTCGCAGATCAAGCGCATCGGCACCAACAAGAAGGCGCAGGAGCGCAACAAGGCCGTCAAGAGCGAGCTCAAGACCGCCATCCGCGCCACGCGCGAGGCGATCACCGCCGGCGACAAGGACAAGGCGTCGGCCGCTTTGAAGGTCGCCACCAAGAAGCTCGACAAGGCGACGAGCAAGGGCGTCATCCACGCCAACCAGGCCGCCAACCGCAAGTCGGCGATCTCGAAGGCCGTCGCGAGCCTGTAACCACGTTCTCGTCGAAGGGCCCCGCACCGGGTGGTGCGGGGCCCTTCGCGTATCGGGGGACGGCGAATGCGAGGGCGGTGTGCCGTTAGCGTGGACGGATGGCCGTACCCGACTTCGTGCTCGAGCTGCGAGAGCGGATCGGACACGCACCCCTGTGGCTCTCGGGGGTCACGGCTGTCGTGCTCGATGACGCCCGGGAGCGGGTGCTGCTCATCCGCCGCGCCGACAACGGAGCCTGGACCCCCGTCACGGGGATCATCGATCCGGGCGAGCAGCCGGCGGTCGCCGCGGCGCGCGAGGCACTCGAGGAGACGGGCGTCGTCATCCGGGTCGCACGGCTGGCGTCGACCTCGGTGACTCCCGACATCATGTACGAGAACGGAGATCGCAGCCGGTATCTCGACCTCACCTTCGAGTGCCGGTACGTCTCCGGTGCGCCGCATCCGGCCGACGGCGAGGCGAGCGAGGTCGGCTGGTACCGGCTCGACTCGCTCCCGCCGATGACGGACGAGATGCGCTGGCGCATCGACACCGCACTCGAGGACGGGCCGGCGAGATTCCTGCCGGCGTAGGCGACCGGGAACTCGGCCGCCCCGCTCGTGCTCACCGTTCCCCGCGGGCGGCGACGATCCCGACCATGCGCTCGAGGGCATAGACGGGATCGCGGCCGGCGCCCTTGACCTGGGCGTCGGCGTCGGCCAGCGACTCGATGACGCGGCCGAGGCCCTCGTCGGTCCAGCCCTGGAGGTCTCGGCGCGCGCGGTCGATCTGCCAGGGCGCGAGGCCGAGCTGTTGCGCGAGCTGATTCGACCCCCGCGCGTGCCCGCGACCTTCGCCATCGTGCGCACCTTGCTCGCGAACGCCGCGACCACCGGCACCGGGTCCGCGCCGGAGGCGAGTGCGTGCCGGAGCAGCCCCAGCGCCTCACCATGCCGGCCGGCGATGGCGGCATCCGCGACGGCGAACGCCGTCGTCTCGACCCGGCCGCCGTAGTACTTGTCCACCGTCGCCTCGGTGATCTCGCTGTCGGTGTCGGCGAGCAACTGCTGACAGGCGGCCGCGAGCTCCGCGAGGTCGTCGCTGAACGCGGACACGAGCGCGCGCTGCGCTCCCCGGTGATCCGGCGATGCGCCGCCTGGAATTCCGCGGCGACGAAGTCGAGCTTGTCGGCGTCGCGCTTGAGCTCGGCGCAGACGATCTCGATACCGCCGCCGAGTCCCCCGCGGATCGCATCGAGGAGCTTCTTGCCCCGCACGCCCCCTGCATGCCGCAGGACCAGGTACGTGTCGTCGGCCGGGCTGGCGAGGTAGGCGAGCGCCTCCTCGAGGAAGGCGTCGCCGGTCTTCTCGACACCCTCGACGCGGAGCAGACGCGGCTCGGCGAACAGCGAGGGGCTCGCCAGCGTGATCAGCTCGCCCGGCGCGTACGCGCTCGCGTCGAGATCGGACACCTCGAGCGTCGGATCCTCCGCCCGCAGCGTGTCGCGCAGCAGCCGGATGGCGCGGTCGGCCAGCACCGTCTCGGTGCCGCTCACCAGCACCACGGGCGCCGGTCGCACGCGGTCCCAGGGCAGCTGCGGGATCGACGCCTTCGGCGCCGCGGCGCCCCGCGAGCTCGATCGTCGCGCCGGAGCCGCCATGCCGCCAGCCTATTTCGTCGGACCGTCACGCGCGGTCAGCTCCGGTCCGGTGAGGGTCGCTTCGTCTCCGCCCGGCTTCTGCTTCCAGACCACCGCCTCGTGGGGCTGCGCACCGGGGGCGACCAGCACCATCCCGTCGAGGTCGGTGCGCAGCGGCCGGATGCCGTTCGCCGTCAGAATGCCGAGCAGCTTCGCGGTCGGATGCCCGTAGTCGTTGCCTGCGCCGACGCCGATCAGGCCGAGCGTCGGGTGCAGTGCCGCGTACAGCTCGGGAGACTGGTCGGCCGAGCCGTGATGCGCGACCTTCACGACATCCACGTGGCCCGGATGCATCAGCCCGAGGAGGCGGTCCTGGGACTCCTCGCCCAGATCCCCGAGGAGGATGCCGGAGAGGCAGGCCGGGCAACCCTCCCCCGGCGTGATCGTGATCGTCACGCTCGCGGGGTTGCCCGGCTCGACGCCGGTATCCGGCGGCCAGACGACATCCCAGCGGAGCGCACCCAGCACCCCGTGCACGCCGATGCTCACCTGATCGACCCGGGCGCCCCCGGCCCGCAGCTCGGAGGCGAGCCGGTGGTCGCCCGGATCGCTCGGCGGTCCGATGAGCGCGCGGTCGACCTTGCCGACCACGGCGTCGGTGCCTCCGACATGGTCGAGGTCGTAGTGCGTCAGCACCAGGAGGTCGATGTGGTCGATGCCGAGGTCGCTGAGGCACACCGCGAGGGGCTTCGGGTCGGGGCCGGTGTCGACCAGGGCGATCTCGCCACCGCTGCGGATGAGGGTCGCGTCGCCCTGGCCGATGTCGCACAGGCCGAACTCCCAGTCCGCGGGGCGTCCCGCCACCGTGACGACGTGGATGCCCGCGACGCTCGCGAGATACCCCACCACCCCGACGACGAGGGCGGCGCGTGCGAGCCGGCGCAGCCGAGCGGGCGACCCGCCCAGCACCGCGACCAGCGCGAGGACCGTCACCGCGATCAGCAGGAGGATGCCGATCACCCCGGGCGGCCACGGGCTCTGGGCGCCCGGCAGGTGGGCGAAGAACCGGGCGACCGCGGCGATCCACGAGGCCGGAAGCCACGCGAGCCATCCGATCGCCGATGCCAGCCCGGGCAGCACGGCTGCGGTTGCGCACGCCGCCAGACCGAGGACCGTGACGAGCGGAGCCGCGGGTTCCGCGAGCAGGTTGGCCGCGATCCCGTACACCGGCAGCGCCGGGTTCAGCAGCAGGATCACCGGCTGGCAGGCCAGCTGCGCCGCGATCGGCACGGCGAGCAGCAGCGCCAGCCGGTTCGGCAGCAGGCGCGCGATCGAACGGGCGATGGGCGCGGCCAGCAGCAGGAGGCCGCCGGTCGCGAGCGCGGAGAGCGCGAACCCGTAGTCCCGCGCGAGCCAGGGGTCCGTCGTGAGCAGCACGATCACCGCGATGCAGAGCAGCGGGAGGCCGCGCCCCGCCCGTCCGAGCGCGATGGCGGTCAGCGCGACCGCCGCCATGACCGCCGCGCGGATCACCGAACCCTGCGGCGTGACCAGCACGACGAATCCGACGAGCGCGAGCAGCGCCACGGCGAGCCGCACCATCCGCGGGAGCCCGATCGCGGACGCCGCCCAGAGCACGAGCCCGACCACGATCGCGCAGTTGGCACCCGACACGGCGGTGAGGTGGGTGAGCGACGACGCCTTCATCTCGGCCGTGAGCCGGGGCGAGACCTGGGCGGTGTCGCCGATCGCGAGCCCCGGCAGGAGGTCGCCGCCGTCGCCCGGGAGCCCGGCGGTGGCGCGGACGAGCGCCACGCGCACGTGATCGGCCGCCTCGAGCATGCCAGGGGCGGGGCGACCTCGGTCGGTGATCCGCGGGGAACACCAGGTACGCGACCGTGTCGCCGACGTCGCCCGGGCGCACCGCGGCGTCGATGCGCAGGGTCTCGCCGATGCGGACCCGATCGAGGGCGTGGTCCTCGGGCTCGCCCATCACGAGCACCGGCGTCGAGGTCGTCGTCGTCTGGTCGCCCACCGTGGCGGAGAGCGCGGTCGCCGCCAGACGGCCCGCGGTCGCCAGCGACGTCGCCTCGAGCCGCAACGTGACCGTGCGCCCGGAATGCGCGGCCTCCACGAGGACATGCGGCGATCGGCCGGGCACCTGCGCGGCGACCGCCGCCCCGATGATCGCTCCCCCGACGAGGGCGATCGCAGCGAGCGCGAGCACCGAGCGCACCCCGCGCGCGATGAGCGCGCAGGCGACGGCCGCGGCTGCGCATCCGAGGGCGAGGACCCCGTTCGCCCAGCCGGGCAGCCCGATGCCGATGCCCGCGACCAACCAGGCGGCGAGCGCCGCGGGCAGCAGCCGGAGATCGGTCACCGGTCACACCGTGACGAGGGGCTCGAGCTGTGCGAAGGTCGCGTCGCCGATGCCGCTCACGCTGCGCAGGTCCTGAATGGAACGGAAGCGTCCGTTCTTGGTGCGCCAGTCGATGATCCGCTGCGCCATCGCCGGACCCACCCGCGGCAGCGTCTCGAGGGCTGTCGCGTCGGCGGTGTTGACGTTGACCTTCGCGCCGGGAGCGGCGGCACCCCCGGTGCCGGCACCGGCACCCACCGGCGGCGCCTCGCCCACCGCCGGAACGACCAGCTGCTCGCCGTCGGCGACGACGCGGGCGAGGTTGATGCCCGCGCGATCGGCGGAGGAGGTGAACCCGCCGGCGGCGACGACGGCGTCCATCACCCGATCGCCGTCGCGCACCTCGTAGAGGCCGGGATGCACGACCTGGCCGACCACCTGCACGTACAGCACGCCCGGGCTCGGCGAGGCGACGATCCCCGGCGGAGCTCCGCTCGACCCGGGCGCCGCGCCGGTCGTCGGCGCCACCACCGTTGTGCCGCCGTGCGGGGTGAGCGCCGTCACGAGCACGGCCGCCGCGAGGCCCAGCAGCACGAGTACGAGCGCGGCCCCGGCACCCGCGCGCAACCGGGCGCGGCGGGGGTCGGGTGCCGGAGACGCGCTCACTCGAGCACGCTAGACAGCACCGCGCTCGGGGCGGCGCCGCGCTCAGCGGGTGGGGACGATCAGCTCCGGGTCGCGATGTTGACGACGCGCGGCGCCCGCACGATCACGTTGACGATCTCGCGATCGCCCACCACCCGGGCGACGGCGGCCGATGCCCGCGCGAGCGCCTCGAGCTCGTCGGCGGCGATGGTCGGCGAGACCTCGAGCCGATCGCGCACCTTGCCGTCGACCTGCACGATCGCGGTCACCGACTCCTCGACCAGCAGCGTCGGATCGGGCTTGCGCAGCCCGGCGAACGCGACCGATGCCGGATGCCCGAGCCGCTCCCACATGTCCTCGGCGGTGTACGGCGCGAACAGGGACAGCAGCACCGTGACCGCCTCGATCGCCTCCCGCACCGCGGGATCCGCCGCGCCCGGCCCGGAGTCGATCGTCTTACGGATCTGGTTCACGAGCTCCATGAGCCGCGCGACCACGACGTTGAACTTGAACGCCTCGAGCAGCCCCGGCGCGTCGGCGAGCAGGTGGTGCGTCGCACGGCGCAGCGCGGCATCCCCGCCCTTCCACTCCACGTCGGTCGGCGAGGTGATCTCGCCGGAGATGCGCCAGGCGCGCGCGAGGAACTTGGTGGAGCCGGTGGGCGACACGTCGGCCCAGTCGATGTCGTCCTCCGGCGGCCCGGCGAACGCCAGCGTCAGCCGCAGCGCGTCGGCACCGTGCTCGCGCAGCTCGCTCGCGAACTCGACGAGGTTGCCCTTCGACTTCGACATCTTCGAGCCGTCCATGAGGACCATGCCCTGGTTCAGCACGGCGCTGAAGGGCTCGGTGAAGCTCACGTAGCCGAGGTCGAACAGCACCTTCGTGATGAAGCGCGCGTACAGCAGGTGCAGGATCGCGTGCTCGACCCCGCCGACGTACTGGTCGACGGGCGCCCACTTCTCCGCATCCGCCGGCTCGAAGGCGCGGGTGTCGTCGTGCGGGTCGAGGTAGCGCAGGAAGTACCAGGAGCTGTCGACGAACGTGTCCATCGTGTCCGGATCGCGACGGGCCGGCCGGCCGTCGGGCAGCGTGGTCTGCACCCACTCCGTCGCCGCGCCGAGCGGCGACTGGCCCTGGGCTTCAGGTCGAGGCCCTCGGTGGGCGGCAGCTCGAGCGGCAGCTGGTCCTCGGGCACCGGATGCAGCGACCCGTCCTCGGCGTGCAGGATCGGGATCGGCGTGCCCCAGTATCGCTGCCGCGAGATCAGCCAGTCGCGCAGGCGGTAGGTCTTCGCGGCGCGACCGGTGCCGGCGTCGGTGAGCAGGTCGATGACGCGGGAGATCGCGTTCTGCTTGCTGAGGCCGTCGAGCGGGCCGGAGTTGATCATCCGGCCCGGGCCGTTCAGCGCGACCCCGGTGCCGGCCGGATCGAGAGCCGGGATCTCCGCACCCTCCTCCAGCATCTCGGGCGTGATGACGGGGATCGTGCCCGTGACGGCCGCGTTCGTGTCGACGACGACCTTGACCGGCAGGCCGAACTTCAGCGCGAAGTCCAGGTCGCGCTGGTCGTGCGCGGGCACCGCCATGACGGCGCCGTGCCCGTAGTCGGCGAGCACGTAGTCGGCGGTCCACACCGGGATCCGCTCGCCGTTCACGGGGTTGATCGCATACCGTTCGAGCGGGATGCCGGTCTTCTCCCGTCCCGCGTCCTGCCGATCGACCTCGCTGGTCTTCTGCACCTGCTCGAGGTAGTCGGCGAACGCCGCCTGCACCTCGGGGCTGGAACCGGCCGCGAGCTCGGCGGCCAGGTCGGAATCCGGGGCGACGACCATGAAGGTCGCACCGAACAGCGTGTCGGGGCGGGTGGTGAAGACGGTGACCTTCTCGGGGTGCCCTCGATCACGAAGTCGACGTCGGCGCCGGTGGATCGCCCGATCCAGTTGCGCTGCATCGCGATGACCTTGCTCGGCCATGAGCCCTCGAGCTGGTTCAGGTCGTCGAGCAGCCGGTCGGCGTAGTCGGTGATCCGGAAGTACCACTGGGTCAGCTTCTTCTTGATCACGACCGCGCCGGAGCGCTCGCTCGTGCCATCCGGCAGCACCTGCTCGTTCGCGAGCACCGTCTGGTCGACCGGGTCCCAGTTGACCCAGCTGTCCTTGCGGTACGCCAGCCCCTTCTCGTACAGCTTGAGGAACAGCCACTGGTTCCACTTGTAGTACTCGGGGTCGGAGGTGTGCAGTTCGCGGTTCCAGTCGAAGCTGTTGCCGTACTTCTGGAAACTCGCCTTCTGCTGGGCGATGTTGGCGTACGTCCACTCGCGCGGGTCGATGCCGCGCTTGATCGCCGCGTTCTCGGCGGGCAGGCCGAAGCTGTCCCACCCGATCGGATGCAGCACGTTGAAGCCCTGCTGACGCCAGTAGCGCGCGACGATGTCGCCGAACGCGAACGCCTCCGCGTGCCCCATGTGCAGATCGCCCGACGGGTACGGGAACATGTCGAGCACGTACTTGCGCGGCCGCGAATCCGACGGGCCGTCGACCGTGAACGGCTGAAGCTCCTCCCAGCGCGCCGCCCACTTCTGCATGATCGCGGCGAAGTCGTACTCCGCGTCGTGGGCGCTCTGCTCGGGCATGGGACGACTCTCGTTTCGCGAGGGGAAGGCGTTCCAGCCTAACGAACCGCAGCGCCCGGGGTTCGCAGAGCCTCCCGCAGCGCCCGGGCCTTCAGCTCCACCTCGGCGAGCTCGGCGGCGGGATCCGAGAGCACGGTGATCCCTCCGCCGGCGCCGAATCCGGCACCGGCGTCGTCGATCACGATCGTCCGGATGGTCATGGTCAGCTCCGCCGACCCGTCCGGCCCCAGCCGCCCGAATGCGCCCGCGTAGGCGCCGCGGTCGGCCGCCTCGAGTTCGTCCAGCAGCTCGATCGCGCGCCGCTTGGGGGCGCCGGTCATCGAGCCGGCGGGAAAGCACGCCGCGATGGCGTCGATCGCGTCACGGCCCGCGGCCAGGGGCCCTCGACGGTCGAGACGAGCTGATGCACCTGCGGATGCGTCTCCACGGCGAGCAGCTCCGGCACGCGGACCGTGCCCGGCGCGCACACCTTGCCGAGGTCGTTGCGCATCAGATCGACGATCATGACGTTCTCGGCGCGCTCCTTCTCGTCGGCGAGCAGCTCGGCGGCGAGCCGGGCGTCTTCGGCCGGGTCGGCATCCCGTCGGCGCGTTCCCTTGATCGGACGGGTGCGCACGATCCCGTCGGCGACCTCCAGAAAGCGTTCCGGTGTCGCGCTCAGCAGGGTCACACCGCCGGTGCGCAGGATGCCGCCGCGCCCGGTCGCGCTCGAGGACCGCAGCGCGAGGTAGGTCTCGAGCGGGTCGATCGGGCCGTCGACGCGGTAGTCGGTCGTGAGGCAGAGCAGGTAGGCGTCGCCGCGGAGGATCGCCTCCTGGGCCGCGGCGATCTTCGCCAGGTATGCGGCGTCGGTGTCGCGGCGCGTGACGGTCGGAGACTCGTGCCGTGCCGGTGGCGGCGCGGCGCCCGTGGGTGGGCCCGGCGACTCGACCACGTACTCGCGTTCGACGCGGAGGAACGCGGCGGACGGCAGGCGCGGGGGCGGGACGGCGGCATCCCCATGGTCTCGGACCGCAGCTCGTAGCCGAGCCAGCCGACCAGGCCGGCGGGCGCGTCGGCGAGCGCGGCTCGAACGCCCGGCAGCACCGCACCCCGCTCCAGGGCGACGGCGCTGCCGACGCCGATCCGGCTCACGCGCCCGACGCCGCCGTCAAGCCAGAACACGTGCTCGTGCTCGGCCGCGAGGTCGGCGAACAGACGCTCGGGCCGGATGTCCGTCCCGAGGGGATGCGTTCCGCGGCCCCGTGCATACCCTTGACCCTATGAGTCCGCCGAGCGCCTTCCGGTGGCGCGCCGGACGGCTCGAACCGCTCGATGCGGAAGCCCTGCCGTCGGGGTCGCCGGCGGTCGCCGACTCCTGGCTGCTCGAGGACGGCACGGCACTCGGGCTGGACGCGCACCGCGACCGGTTCCTGCAGGGGGTCGCCGCCCGGGCGGGAACGGACGGCGCCGCATTCTGGGATGCCGCGCTCGCCGCCCTCCCCGTACCGGCGCGTGGTTCCCGCGTCTCGAACTCGCAGGCACGACCGCGGACGCGCCGGATCTCGCGCTGCGCGTGCGCCCGGCGCCCGAACGCGTCCGCGGCATCACCCTGGCCACGCATCGCGGCGCCGATCCCCGATCCGCGCCGACGATCAAGGGACCGGACCTCGACGCTCTCGCCGCGATCCGCGCGACCGCCCGGACCGGCGGCGTCGACGACGTCGTCCTCCTGGCATCCGACGGATCGGTCGCCGAGACCACGACGTCGAACCTCGCCTGGTGGCACGGCGACGCGCTCTGCGTGCCCGACACCGCGATCCCGCAGCTGCCCGGCGTCACCGTGGGCGCCCTCGTGGTGCTCGCGACGGCGCTCGGCATCGACGTGCGGCACGAGCGGGTCGCGCCCGACGACCTCGACGGGTTCGAGATCTGGGCACTGAACTCGCTGCACGGCATCCGGATCGTGACCGGCTGGCCCGGAGGTCCCGCGCCCGCCGCCGAACCGGGGCGCCTCGCGACGTGGCGCCGGCGGCTCGACGCACTGCGCCGACCGCTTCCCGAGGTGATGCCGGCATGACCTGGCTCGGCGAGGTCCTGGCGGCCATCGGATCGTTCTTCGCGGGGTTCAACGACGCGGTGAATCAGCTGCTGCTCTGGATCCTCGCGACCGTGCACCACGTCGACCCGGTGGTCCGCACGCTCCTCGCCGCCGTCGGCATGTTCTGCGAGACCTCGATCCTCGTCGGGCTCGTCGTCCCCGGCGACACCATCGTCATCGTCGCCAGCACGGCCGTCATGTCGCCCGTGGAGTACGTCGCGCTCCTCGTCGCCGTGGTGGCGGGTTCGCTGGCCGGCGAGAGCGTCGGATTCGCGCTCGGGCGCTGGTTCGGCCACGGCATCCGGCACTCCCGGCTCGGCCGGCGGATCGGCGAGAGGAACTGGGCGCGCGCCGAGCGCTACGTGCGCCGCCGCGGCGGTCCCGCGGTGTTCGTCTCGCGGTTCCTGCCGGTGCTGCACGCCCTCGTGCCGCTCTCCGCGGGGGCAGGCGAGATGCGTTACCGCCGCTTCCTGGCCTGGACGGCTCCCGCGTGCGCCATCTGGGCGACGCTGTATGTGACGTTCGGCACGCTCGCCGCGGGCAGCTATCGACAGCTGGTCGGCCAGCTGCACTTCCTCGGGTACGTCTTCGTGGGCGCGGTCGTCGTCTTCCTCGTGGTGCTGCTCGTCGTGCGCAAGCTCGTCGAGCGCCACCAGGCTCACCACTGGGACGACGACGAGACCGAGCGGGTCGAGTAGCTCCGCGCCACCCGACCCGCTTCGGGTTACTTCGAGAAGCCGTTGTCCTTCAGCCAGTCGGAGGCGACCGCCTTCGGGTCGGCCTTCTCGTCGCCGCTGATCCGCTTGTTGAACTCGAGCAGATCCTTGGTGGTGAGCTTGGCCGACACCTTGTTCAGGAGCGCCGTGATCTTGTGGCTCAGCTTGCTCGTCGTGCCGATCGGCACCACCTGCTGCGACGCGAACAGGTTCTTCGGGTCGTCGAGGGTCACGAGCTTGTTGTCGAGGATCGACGGCGTCGTGGAGTAGATGTCGGCGACCTGGGTCGTGCCGTCGAGCAGGGCCTTCAGCGTCGCGGGGCCACCGCCGTCGTTGATCGGCGAGAACGTGATGTTCGTCAGGCCGTAGACGCTCTTCAGCCCCGGGATGCCGTCCGGCCGGGTCTCGAACTCCGGATTGGCGGTCAGCGTCACCGACGAGAGCTTGCTGAGGTCGGCGATCGACTTCAGCCCGTTCTTCTGCGCGAACTCCGGCGTCACGTTGAGCGAGTCGGAGTCGGCGGCCGGCGCGAAATCGGTCGCGGTGAGCCCCTTCGGCAGCGCGCTGTCGAGCGCCGTCTTGACGTCATCGCTCGACTTCTGGTTCGCGTTCTTGTCGAGGAACGACAGGATGCTGCCGGCGTACTCGGGGATGAGGTTGATCTCGCCCTTCTCGAGCGCCGGGATGTAGGCGGCGCGCGCGCCGATGTTGACCTTGTAGCTGACCTTCACGCCGTCCGCGGCGAGCGCCTGCCCGTACACGTACGCGAGTGCGACGTTCTCGGGGAAGTTCGCGGAGCCGACCGTGATCGAGCCGCCGTCACCGCCACCCGATCCGCCGCCGCTCAGGCTCTTCGAGTTGGCGCACCCGGCGAGCGTCAGGCCGATCGCCACCGTCGCGGCGATGGCCGCGATCGCGCCTCTGGAGATCTTCTTCATGACTGCATACCTTCCTGGAGGGACCGCGGCCCCGTGACGGCCGCGGACCGGAATGCCCGGCGGCCCTTCTTCGGCGAAGCCGAATCCGCCGGGCCGCGGGGAACGCCCGCGGCGCGACGAGTCGCTGGACGACGGCGAGAGCACCGTCGATGAGGAGGCAGAGCACGGTCACGAGGATCGCGCCCGCGAGCATCTGCACGAAGTCGTTCTGGGCGAGCCCGTTGATGAGGTAGATGCCGAAGCCGCCGAAGGCGAACGCCGACGCCACGGTGGTGGTCGCGATCACCTGCAGCACGGTCGCGCGGAACCCGCCGACCAGCAGGCTCGCCGCGAGCGGGAGCTCGACCCGCACCACGATCTGCCACTCCGTCATCCCGACCGCACGCGCCGCGTCGATCGTGTCGCGGTTGACCGCCTCCACGCCGGCGTAGGCGCCCGCGAGCATCGGCGGGATGCCGAGCAGCACGAGCACGATGGCGATCGGCACGGCGTTGATGCCGATGAGCAGCAGGAGGATCGACAGCAGGCCGAGCGTCGGCAGCGCGCGCGCGACGTTCGACGCGAGGATCGCCACGAGCCGCCCGCGGCCGGTGTGGCCGATGAGCACTCCGAGGGGCACGGCGATGACGACCGCGATCGCCACGCTGATGACCGAGATGCCGAGGGTCTCCCCGAGTCGTTGCAGGATGGCGGGGTTGCCGGCCCCGGCCCGCCCGACCCAGTGCCCGCCGTCGAGGATCCACGCGATGGCCTGCACGAAGATCATGCGACACCACCGATCGGCGGGGTGCGCAGCAGCGCCGGGTTCTCGGCGGCACGACGGTTGCGACGGTTCCACGGCATGAGCAGCCGTCCGAGCAGCTGCAGGACCACGTCGAACACCGCCGCGACGACGAGCACCGCGACGATCCCGACGAGCGCCTCGGTGAGGAACTGCCGCTGGAACGCATCGATGAAGAACGAGCCGAGGTTCTCGATCCCGGTCAGGGCGCCGACGCTCGCGAGGCTCACCGTGCTCACCGAGACGACACGGATGCCGGCAAGCAGGACGGGCCCCGCGAGCGGCAGCTCGACGGCGAAGAACCGCTGCCACGCCGAGTAGCCGATCGAGGTCGCCGACGACACGACGTCATGCGGCACGGCCGCGAAGGCGTCGGCCGCGCTGCGGACCATGAGGGCCAGCGCGTACAGCGTGAGGGCGATCACGAGGTTGACCGGGTCGAGGATCGCACCGCCCAGGAGCACCGGCACGAGCACCAGCAGCGCGATTGCGGGGATCGTGTACACGATGTTGCCGAGCACGAGCAGGATCGATCGCGCCACGCGCGACCGGCTGGCCCAGTAACCGAGGGGGATGGACAGCACGAGCCCGATCACGATCGGCGGTGCCGTGAGCGCCACGTGCTCCAGCACGCGTCCGCCGATGAGGTCGAGGTTGCGCCCGATCCATCCCCAGTCCATCAGGCGTCTCCCGCCTGGTCGGTCTTGTTCGAGACGCTGCGCGACTTCGGGTTGGGATTGCCGGCCTCGAGCCGGCCTCCGGGTGCCGCGATGATGCCCACCGGGTATCCGCCGCCGTCGACCAGCACCCGGTCATCGCCGATCGCCGGGGTCGAGTCGCTCACGACGAGCCGGCGCTTGCCGCGCTCGGCGCCGATGAAGGTCGCCACGAAGTCGGTCGCGGGGTTGGCGAGGATCTCGGTCGGCGTCCCCTGCTGCACGATGTGGCCGCCGCGCTCGAGCACGACCACCTGATCGCCGAGCAGGAACGCCTCGTCGATGTCGTGCGAGACGAAGACGATCGTCTTGGCGAGCTCCGCCTGGATGCGCAGCACCTCCTGCTGGAGTTCGTCGCGCACGATCG
Organism: Pseudolysinimonas kribbensis; assembly: GCF_030161895.1. Classification (GTDB taxonomy): domain Bacteria; phylum Actinomycetota; class Actinomycetes; order Actinomycetales; family Microbacteriaceae; genus Pseudolysinimonas; species Pseudolysinimonas kribbensis. Next base: position 2,973,156 of record NZ_BSVB01000001.1, on the reverse strand, counting down.
GGTCGACGGCACTGAACGGCTCGTCCATGAGCAGGATGTTGGGGTCGACCGCCAGCCCGCGCGCGACGCCGACGCGCTGCTGCTGCCCGCCCGAGAGCTGGCTCGGATAGCGATCGGCGAGCGAGCGCTCGAGACCGACGACCTCCATGAGCTCGAAGGCGCGTCGGCGGGCGTCGGCCTTCGAGACACCGGTCAGCCGCGGAACCGTCGTGATGTTGTCGAGCACCGAGCGATGCGGCAGCAGGCCCGAGTTCTGCATGATGTAGCCGATGCCGCGGCGCAGCTGAACCGGCTCGCGGGTGGCGACGTCGACGCCGTCGATCTCGACCGTGCCGCTGGTCGGGTCGACCATGCGGTTGATCATGCGCATGACCGTCGTCTTGCCGGAACCGCTCGACCCGACCAGCACCGTGATCCGGCGTGCGGGGATCTCCAGCGAGAAGTCCTCGACGGCCGCGGTGCCGTCCTGATAGGTCTTGGAGACGGAGCGGAACTCGATCATCGCGGGTCTGCTCCTCGCTGCCGGGTGGGTCGGTGACCGAAGACTATTCGAGCCCACCGACAGCGCGGATCACCCGTGCTGCATGAGGAAACTCAGCGTGCGCTCAGATATTCCCCGACGAGCTGAGCGCTGATCTCGGGGCCGTGACCGAGGAACGCGGCCGACCCGCCCGCGTCGCGCGCGAACGCGCGCGCCGCGATCGCGTCGATGGCGACGATCGCGCTCTCCATGGCGACCGGCAGATCCTTGTGCTCGGCGACGCCGAACCGCTCCCGGAGCGCCTCGATGATGCGCTCGGCGAGCACGGCGTAGGCCGGCGATCCCTCGGCGGGCCGCAGGTCCAGCACGTCGCCGAAGCGGAGCGAGGCGAAGCCCGGCTCGCTGCGGAACGCATCCACGAGCGCCGCGATGCCGCCGTGCAGCGCAGCCATCGCATCGCCATGACGCTCGTCGTCGATGTCGGAGAGGATCCGGCCCGTCACGCGGTCCGCGTTGCGTGCGGAGAGGCTCTGCAGCACGGCGATCCGGTCGGGGAAGTAGCGGTAGACCGTGCCGATCGATGCACCGGCGCGCTCGGCGACCATCGCGGTCGTGAGCCGCTCGTAGCCGATCTCGTCGATGACGGCGGCGGCGGCGTCCAGTAGTGCGGTGAGGCGGGCCGCGCTGCGCGCCTGCACCGGTTCATTGCGGATGAGGCCCGCAATCTCGCTCCGCGACGGAGCCGGTTGAGTGCCGATCACGTCCATGTCCTTCCCGGTGTCCGGAAGGGCTGCCCAGCGCCGCCATCCGGTGCACCGATGGTATCGCGCCCGCCCTGGGAGAGTGACGAAACATCAGCGCGCCGGCACATGAGAATCCCTTCATCGTCCGGCGGGCCGCATGGGAGACTGGCCCGATGCCGTCGCGCAGGCCCCACATCGCCGCGCGGCTGGAGGATGCGTTCCACGCCTTCCGCGAGCGGCGCGCCCGGCGACGCGGTCTCGTGCCGATCGTGGTGCCGTTCACGGGCTATGGCGGCCCGGGGTGGGTGCGCGTGCTCGGACGCGTGGTGATGCGCAGGCCGGGGCCGACGCCGGATCGGCTGGCGGGCATCCGGGGCTGGCGCAGCTTCGTCAGCGTGCCGGTGCGCGATGCCGAGGTGGTGGTCGAGTCGGGCGGCGTCCGTCACGTGATCCACGCCGACCGCGGCGGCGTCATCGATCAGCGACTCGAGATCGACCTCGAGCCGGGATGGCGTGAGCTGCGCGTGTCGACGGACGGCGACGCGGTGGCGGCACCGGTGCTCGTCGTCGATCCCGGCGAGGGGTTCGGCATCGTGTCGGACGTCGACGACACGGTCATGGTCACCGCGCTCCCCGGCCGCTGCTCGCGGCGTGGAACACCTTCGTGCTCGACGAGCACGCGCGCACACCGGTCACCGGCATGGCCGTGCTCTACGACCGGCTGCACCATGCGCATCCGGGAGCCCCGATCGTCTACCTCTCCACCGGTGCCTGGAACGTCGCACCGACGCTGACCCGGTTCCTCGGGCGCAACCTCTATCCGGCCGGCCCGCTCCTGCTCACCGACTGGGGTCCGACGCACGACCGGTGGTTCCGCAACGGCGCGCAGCACAAGCACGACTCGCTCGCGCGACTGGCGCAGGAGTTCCCCGGCATCCGGTGGCTGCTCATCGGCGACGACGGGCAGGCCGACGAGCGGCTCTACGGCGAGTTCGCGGCGGCGCACCCCGACAGCGTGCGCGCGGTGGCGATCCGCCGGCTGACCGCGGGCGAGGCGGTGCTCGCGGGCGGGCGCAGCTCGGGAGCAGCGGTCGATGCGCACGTGCCGTGGATATCGGCACCGGACGGTGCCGGACTCGACGACCGGCTCGAGGAGCTCGGCATCCTGGACAACGACCCGGCGTAACGCAGAGCTTCGGCGTTTAGCGTGGTGAGCGACATGACGCGCTTCGACGACGGATCGGCCGGCGACGCCGACTACGGACACCTCGGCCCTGGCTACGCGGGCGTGCGACGCCCTGACCCCCGGATCGAGCGCGAGGTCTGGGATGCCCTCGGCGACGCCCGCAGCGTCGTCAACGTCGGCGCCGGGGCGGGCTCGTACGAGCCGCGCGACCGCATCGTGGTGGCGGTGGAGCCCTCCGCGTCGATGCGCGCCGAGCGTCCGCACGATCGCGTGCCGGCCCTCGACGGCACCGCCGAGCACCTGCCGTTCGACGACGGCGCCTTCGACGCGGCGATGGCCTCGATCACCGTGCACCAGTGGCCGGACCTCGAACGCGGGCTCGGCGAGCTGCGCCGGGTCGCACGCGGTCCGGTCGTGATCCTGACCTTCGACCCCGTCGTGCCGGAACGGTGGTGGCAGCCGGTCTACGTGCCCGAGCTCTACGAGGTCGAGGCGCGGCGGATGCCGCCGCTCGAGCGGATCGCGGCGGCGATCGGTGGCACGGTCGAGGTCCGCACGGTGCCGATCCCCGCCGACTGCATCGACGGGTTCGGCCAGGCGTTCTTCGCCCGCCCGGAGCAGACCCTGCGGCCGGAGGTGCGGCGCGCGATGTCGGCGTGGAGCTTCGTCGCCCCGGAGGTCGTCGAGCGATACGAGCGCGAGCTGTCGGCCGATCTGGCCTCCGGGCGGTGGGATGCCGAGTGGGGCCGGTTCCGCACGATGCCCTGGTTCGACGCGGGGCTGCGGCTCGTCGTGGGACGCCCCTGATCGGGGGCGGCGCGGATCCTTGACCCGCCGGGGCCGCTTCGCTAGATTCGAGCCTTGTCGGCATCCATGTCCCCCACATGGAGGACCGGCCAAGCGTTCCATCCCCCATGGAGCGTCCCCTGATCCGAACAGGTCCCCCGCATGTTCGTCGCCCTTCTCGTCGCGCTCGGCGTGACCGCGCTCGTCGCGGTCGCCATGATGCTGGTCGCGCTCCAGCGCAGCGCCCGCCTGACGATCGCGCGCGGTCTCGTGAGCCTCGGCCTCTGCCTCGGCGTGGTCGCGGTGGTCGCGACCGGGGTGCTCGCCCTCTCGTCGCAGCCGGCCCAGGCGGCCGCCCCCGTCAGCACGGTCGTCGACCTGCAGCTGCCGACGCGCTGACCCGTCTCGACGCCCGCGGCCGTGGCCGTGCTGACGGCGCGTCGGCGGTCGGTCCGATACTGATCGGGTGGCCGACTTCACCCGCGCGCGACGCCGGATCACCGCTCTGCGGCTGAGCGCCCTCGGCATCGCGCGGCGAGCCGGGTCCCCGGCGACGTCGTCCGCGCGCACCTCGCGATGCAGGCGCAGGACTTCGCGGGCGCGCTGTGGTCGGTGGGTCTGCGCACGGGTGCGACCCGCGATCAGGTCGTCGCCGCGCACGAGGGCGGCGCGTTCGTGCGCTCCTGGCCGATGCGCGGCACCCTGCACCTCATCGCCTCCGAGGACCTGCCGTGGATGCTCGACCTCACGGGTGCGCGCACGATCGCCTCCGCCGCCGGCCGGCACCGTCAGCTGAGCCTCGGACCGGCCGATTTTGCACGCTCCGAGCGGATCGCGCGGCGCGAGCTCGCGGGCGCCACCCGCACTCGCGCGCAGCTCCTCGCCGCCTTCGATGCCGACGGTCTCTCGACCGCCGGGCAGCGCGGCGCGCACCTGCTGGGGCGACTGGCGCACTCCGGGGTCGCGGCGCTGACCGGCAAGGACCGGTGGGCGCTGCTCGAGCCGATCGTCGGGACGCCCCCGCGGCTCGACCACGACGTCGCTCTCCGGCGGCTCGCCCTGCGCTACCTGCACGCGCACGGACCGGCGACGGCCGCCGATCTCGCCTGGTGGGCCGGCATCACCCTCACCGACGCCCGGGCGGGCATCGATGCCGCCCGCGACGAGCTGGAGCCGCTCGGGCTCGACGGCGTCGCGTACTGGATGCGCCCCGGCCTCGAGCCCGCCGCCCCCGCCGTGCACCTGCTGCCCGGGTTCGACGAGTTCCTGCTGGGCTACACCGATCGCAGCGCGCCGCTCGCGGGAGCGCCGCTCGAGTCCGTGGTGCCGGGGTCGAACGGGATGTTCCTCTCGACCATCGTCGTGAACGGCGAGGTCGCCGGCACCTGGCGGCGTGCCGCGAAGGGACCGCCCGGGGTCGTGCCGGCGCCGTACCGGGCGCTCACGGCATCCCAGCAGCAGGGGCTCGACCGCGCCGCGCGCCGCTACGTGCGCTTCCTGGGCTGATCCGCCCTACCCCTTCACGGCTCCGCCGAGCCCGGCCGAGCGCAGGAACATGCCCTGGAAGCCGAGGAAGAGCGCGATGGGGATGACCATCGAGATCGCCAGCGCCGCGAGGAACACCCCGAGGTCGGTCTGCGACTGGATGTTGGGCAGGCGCACCGACAGCGGCTGCACGGCGGGGTTGGTGAGCACGAGCCGCGGCCAGAGGAAGTCCTTCCACGCGTTGACGATCGCGAACACCGAGACCACGCCGATGATGGGCTTCGACATCGGCAGCACGATCGACCAGAACAGCCGGAACGGCCCCGCGCCGTCGGTGCGCGCCGCCTCGAAGATCTCGTGCGGGAGGCTCTGGAAGAACCGGGTCACGAGCACGACGTTGAACGCGTTGGCGCCCGCCGGCAGCCAGACCGCCCAGAAGGTGTCGATGAGCGAGTGCCCGATCACCGGCGGATGCAGGATCGTCAGATACAGCGGCACGAGCAGCACGACGCCCGGCACGAACAGGGTCGCGAGCACGAGCCAGTTGACGACCTTGGCGTACGCCGGCCGCAGGATCGCGATCGCGTAGCCGCCGGTCGTCGCGACGAGCAGCTGCACGAACCAGGAGCCGAGCGCGACCCACACCGTGTTGAGGAATTGCGTGCCGATCTGCACCTGGGTCCAGGCGGCGACGACGTTGTTCCAGTCCCACCCGTGCGGGAAGACCGCGAGCGGCGCCTGCAGCGTGTCCTGCGTCGGGGTCACCGCCGCCTTGAGCAGCCACAGCAGCGGCCCGACGCCCCACAGGATGAGCAGGATCAGCAGCAGCAGATGCAGCGTTCCCAGCCCGATCCGGATGCCGGGCCGCCGCCGCTCGGCGACCGAGACCGCGGTCCTCTCGTCGCTCTCCGGCCGGGACGAATGACGGAGTCGCCGACGTCGGCCGGGGTCGACCACGACGGGCTGCCCCGCATCCACGGCCCCGGATGGCGTCGCGGTGGTCGTCGTCATCGTCCCTTCTCCGTCATTCGTCCACGGGTCGCCATCAGTCGTCGCTCCAGGCCTTGGTGATGCGGAAGTACACGAACGAGAACAGGGCGAGGAACAACGCCAGCAGCAGCGAGAGCGCCGTGGCCTTGCCGTAGTCCACGCCGATCGAGTTCTGGAACGCGTAGCGGAAGATGAGCTGCAGGATCGACAGGGTCGAGTTCGCCGGCCCGCCGAACGTCAGCAGGAACGGCTCGAGGAACACCTGGGCCGTGCCGATGATCTGCAGGATGAACGTCACGAGCAGGACGGGCCGCAGTTGCGGCAGCGTGACGTGCCAGATCTTGTGCCGGATGCCGGCGCCGTCGATCTCCGCGGCGTCGTAGAGCTCCGGCGGCACGCTCGTGAGCGCCGCGAGATAGATGATGATCGTCCCGCCCGCGGCGGCCCAGGTCGCCTCGAGCACGATCGAGGGCATCGCCGTCGCCGCGGACTGGATCCACGGCTGGGGCGGAATGCCGACCCATCCCAGGATCGTGTTGAAGACACCGCGCGGGCTCGCGTCGTAGAAGATCTTCCACAGCAGCACCGAGACCACCGGCGGCACCACGACGGGCAGATAGGCGAGGGCGCTGAACAGCCCGCGCGCCCGCCTCACCTCGCTCATGAGGACGGCGACGACGAGCGGGATCGGGTAGCCGAAGATCAGGGCGAGCAGGGCGAACCATCCGGTGTTGAGCACCGCCGTCGGCACGAGCGGGTCACGCAGCAGCGCCGCGAAGTTGTCCCAACCCACCCACTGGGTCACGACGAAGTTGGTGCGCTGGAAGCTCATCACGACCGATTCGACGATCGGCCCCCAGCTGAAGACGCCGAAGATCACGAGCAGCGGCAGCAGGAACACGAGGTTCGACAGCCCGCCGCGGCGCAGCCAGCTGAGCGGGGTGCGACGACGGCGACGCCGGAGGGCCGGATCGCGGCCGGCGGATGGTCGGGTGGTGATCGCGGTCACGGGGTCCTCCGGGAAGGGGGCCGGCGGGAGCGATCCCGCCGGCCCCGGACACTACTACTTGGCGTCGGCGTCGATGAGCGCCTGCACCTGGGTGTTCACGCCCTTCAGCAGGGCCGTGATGTCGGCGTTCTTGTCGGTGAGCACCGCCTGCACCACGCTGTCCAGGGCGCCGTACAGCTCCTGGGTGTGCTTGGCCGGCTCCGGGATGATCGTCTGGTCGAAGATCCCGTTCTGGAACGCGGCCACGTTCGCCTTCGGCACGTTGATGTAGCTGTCGATCCAGCCGAGCGAGGTGTCGAGCTGCTTCTTGTCGAAGATCGGCAGCTGCGGCACGCCCACGGGCTGCTTGTTGGCGACGAGCGACTTGGCGTCGGCGATGGCCGACTTCTTGTCGAGCAGCTTCTGCATGTAATAGAAGTCAATCCACTTGACCGACGCCTGCTGCTCCGCCTTCGACGCGTTCGGCGCGACGACCGCGACGTTGCCGCCGCTCAGCACGCCCGAGCCCGTGCCCTCGGTCGGGATGAGCGCGAGACCGTAGTCCTTCGGGTCGACCTTGTTCTGCTGCACGAGGCTGGTCAGCACGTCGGAGCCCGATGGGTACATCGCGGTCTGGCCCGAGCCGAAATACTGGTTCATGCCCGACCAGTCGAGGTTGAAGTTGCTGCCGAGCGAGTCGTCGTCCCAGCGCATCTTCTGCAGGAACTTCAGCGCGTCGACCGTCTGCTCGTTGTCGGCCGTCACGGTCGTCGTGCCGTCCTTGGTGACCTCCATGCGCCCGCCGCGCGCGTAGGTCTGCTCGGTGAGCGCCCAGCCGCCGGTGTTGCCGGAGGTGAAGACCATGAAGCCGGCGATGTGCAGCTTGTCGGAGATCTGCTTGGCGTCCGTGCGGATCTCGTCCCAGCTGGTCGGCGGCTTGTCGGGATCGAGGCCGGCCTTGGTGAACAGGTCGCGGTTGTACGACAGGCCGTAGGCGTAGGGGCCGTATGGGATGCCGAAGATGTCGCCGCTGTCGTTCTTCGCCACGGACAGCAGCGACTGGTTGAACCGGCCCGCGTACGGCAGCTTCTTGACCTCACTCGTGATGTCGGCCAGCTGGCCGGCGTTCGCGAGCGACTTGCTGTCGGTGAACGGAACGTTGAACACGTCCGGCAGGGTGCCGGCCGCGAGCTGCGCCGAGAAGGTCGGCCCGGTCCACTGGTACTCGACCGGCTTGACCAGGATGTCGGGGTTGGCCTTCTCGAACTCCTTGACGCGCTGATTGAACTGCTTGAACGCGTCGTCGGAGCTGCCCGGGATGAGGCTCGCGACCGTGATCGCGACCTGGCCGTTGGCGGGCTGGTCGCCGCTGGACGAGCAGCCGCTGAGGGCGGCGACGCCGGCGAGCGCGGTGAGGGCGAGGACTGCGGCGCCCACTGTGCGGGGTGACTTCATCGTCTTGCCTTTCTCTGGTGATGGTTCTCCGTGGCTTGCTGCTGTGGACGGAGCCACGCCGTGGAGTCGGGGGAGCTCGCGCGACCCGTCGGCCGCCTGCCCGAGCTCGTCGCTGGCCAGGAGCAGCTCCCCGGCGGGGAGCGGCACGGGGTGGCCGGCGAGGTTGGTGATGCTGAGGAACGCGTCGCCGCGGCGGAACGCGAGGGTGCCCTCGGGCGCGTCGTCGAGCCACGCGAAGGGGCCGTCGCCGAGGGGCTCCGCCCGCCGGATGCGCAACGCGGCCCGGTACAGCGCGAGCATCGACCGCGGGTCGGCCGCCTCACTCTGCACCGTGTACCGGGCCCAGGACGCGGGCTGCGGCAGCCACGGAGCCGCGCTCACGGCTCCGGTGCTGAATCCGTACGGCGGAAGGTCGCCCGACCACGGCAGCGGCACGCGACAGCCGTCACGACCGGGGTCGACCCCGCCGGAGCGGTAGTGCATGGGATCCTGCAGCAGTTCACGCGGGATGTCCTCCACCTCCGGCAGGCCCAGCTCGTCGCCCTGGTAGATGTACAGCGATCCGGGCAGCGCGCCGGTGAGCAGCGCGGCGGCGCGGGCGCGCCGGGTGCCGAGGTCGAGATCGGTCGGCGTGCCGAAGCGCTTGTCGAGGAAGGCGAAGGAGCTGTCGGCGCGGCCGTACCGGGTCACCGGGCGGGTCACGTCGTGGTTCGACAGCACCCACGTGGAGGGAGCGTGCACGGGGGCATGCGCGGCGAGAGTCGCATCGATCGACGCGCGCAGTTCGGCGGCATCCCACGGTCGGGCCAGGAAGTCGAAGTTGAACGCCGTGTGCAGCTCGTCGGGGCGCAGGTACTGCACGAAGCGGTCGATGTCGGGCACCCACAGCTCCCCCACGAGCACGCGGGTGCCGGGGTAGGTGTCGGCGACCGCGCGCCATCCGCGGTAGATGTCGTGGATCTCGTCGCGATCCTCGGTGGGATGCTCGCCCGGTCCGACGACGTCGGGCACCTCGCGCAGCTCCGGGTCCTTCACGAGCAGCGCCGCGGAGTCGATCCGCACGCCGGCGGCCCCCGATCGAACCAGAACCGCAGGATCTCCTCGTGCTCGCGGCGCACGTCGGGATGGTTCCAGTTGAGGTCGGGCTGCTCCTTCGCGAACAGGTGCAGGTACCACTGACCGGGCGTGCCGTCGGGGCTCGTCGTGCGGGTCCAGGTGTCGCCGGCGAACGGCGACACCCAGTGCGTCGGGATGCCGTCGCCGGCCGGTCCGGTGCCGTCGCGGAACCAGAACCGCTCGCGCTCGGGCGAGCCCGGCCCGGCGGCGAGGGCAGCCTGGAACCAGGCGTGCCGGTCCGAGACGTGGTTGGGCACGACGTCGATGATCGTGCGGATGCCGAGGGCGAGCGCCTCGCGGATGAGCGCCTCCGCCTCGGAGAGGTCGCCGAAATCAGGGTGGATGGCGCGGTAGTCGCTCACGTCGTAGCCGCCGTCGGCCAGGGGCGACGCGTACCAGGGCGTGAACCAGATCGCGTCGACGCCGAGGTCGCGCAGGTAGGGCAGGCGCGATCGGACCCCGGCGAGATCGCCGGTGCCGTCGCCGTCGCCGTCGGCGAAGCTGCGCACGTAGATCTCGTAGATGACGGCGCTGCGCCACCACTGCGGGTCGGTGGTGGGCGGGCTGACGCGCTCGGGGGCGGTCAGGACGTCTGCGTCCAACGGGGATCCTTCGCTCGCGGTCGGGGCGCCCGGGTCGGCGCCGACGCGGCAAAAGTAGCTTTATCGACAGAATGACGCAAGAACTAAACAAGCCGCAAGCAACTTGCGTCGCCTTGCGGCCCCTTACGCCGGCGGCGCCGTCGACCCGCGCACCACGAGTTCGGGCTCGAACAGGTACTCGTCCGGGGGCGCGGCCGATCCGGAGAGCTGCCCGACGAGCAGCTCGATGACCATGCGACCCATCGGCTCGATCGGCTGGCGCACGGTGGTCAGCGGCGGATCGACGCTGTTCATGAGCGCCGAGTCGTCGAACCCGACCACCGAGACATCCGCCGGCACCGCCTTGCCCGCGCGGCGCACCGCCCGGATCGCGCCGAGCGCCATCGGGTCGGACGCGCAGATGACCGCCGTGACCCCCGTCGTCAGCAGCCGTGCCGTCGCCGCCTGACCGGCCTCGAGGTTGTAGTGCGAGTGGACCACGCGCTCGGCCGGGAGCGGCACGCCGGTCGCCCTCGACATCCGGTGCGCCGCCTCCAGCTTGCGCCGCGACGGGATGTGGTCGGCCGGCCCCAGCACGACGCCGATGTCGCGATGGCCCAGCTGCACGAGGTGGTTCCAGGCCAGCTCGACCGCGATGCCGTCGTCGGTCGAGACCGTGGCGAACCCCAGGTCGCCGACCGGGGCGTTGACGAGCACCGTCGGGAGCTTGAGATCGCGCAGCCGCGTGTAGTGCTCGTGCGGCGCGTCGGCCTGCGTGTAGGCGCCCGCCACGAACACGACACCCGAGACGTGCTGCTGCAGCAGGAGGTCGACGTAGTCGGCCTCCGTGATGCCGCCGCCGGTCACGGTGCACAGGACGGGCGTGTAGCCGTTCTGGGCCAGGCCGCCGCCGACGACCTCGCCGAACGCCGGGAAGATCGGGTTCTGCAGCTCGGGCAGGAACAGGCCGACGAGCCGCGCGCGCTCGCCGCGCAGCTTGCTCGGGCGTTCGTAGCCGAGCACGTCGAGGGCCGTCAGCACGGCCTGGCGGGTCGCCTCGCTCACGCCGGGCTTCTCGTTGAGCACGCGGCTGACCGTCGCCTCGCTCACGCCGACCTGTTTGGCCACCTCCGCGAGTCGTCTCGACATGACGCGATCTTGCACAATCGCGCAAGAACTTGCAATACCGCGCCCCCGGTACGCTCGGCGACATGCTGCGCCAGGCGGGGGCCCTTGCCCGCTCCACGCATCCGATCCCCGCGATCGGGGTGACCGTCATCACCGTGCTGCTCGGGGTCGGCGTCGGCCTCGAGCCCTGGCGCATCGTGCTGCTCGGTGTCGCGATCGCCCTGAACCAGGCCTCGGTCGGCCTCTCCAACGACGCCCTCGACGCGCCGCGCGACCGCGCAGCCGGCCGCAGCGACAAACCCGTGGCGCTGGGGCAGATCGGCAGCGGCCCGGTCTGGATCACCGCCGTCGTCACCGCGGCGCTCGCCCTCGCCCTGACGGTCCCGCTCGGGCTGCTCGCCGTCGCGGCGCACGCGGTGTTCCTCGGGGCGGCCTGGCTCTACAACGTGATCGCGAAGCCCACACCGCTGTCGGTGCTGCCCTACATCGTCGGGTTCGGCATCCTGCCGGCGATCGTGACGCTCTCCGCGGTGGCGCCGGTCTGGCCGCAGTGGTGGGCGATGGCGGCGGGTGCGCTGCTCGGGATCGGCGCTCACTTCGCCAACACGCTGCCCGACCTCGATGCGGATCGTCGCACGGGTGTGCGCGGCACGCCGCACCTGATCGGCGCGCGGGCCTCGCTCCTCGTCACGTGGGCCGCCCTCGTCCTCGGTGCGGTGGCCGTGGCGTACGGCTCCGGCTTCACCCTCGTCGCGCTCGCCGGGCTCGCGGTCTCGGTCGTGCTCGCCGTCGTCGGCGTGCTCGTCGCGTGGCGGCGCGGCGCCGGGCGCTGGCTGTTCGTCCTCGTCATCGTGGCCGCCGTCGTCGACGTCGTGCTGCTCGTGCTGGCCGGACGCGGCATCCGGAGCTGACGCACTGAACCGAACGCCCGCCTGCTGCGTAGTCTCCGGGTGAAGGAGGTCGACGTGAGCACCGAGAAGGGCGCGCCAGCCGGTACGCGGTCGGAGGCGCTGCGCGCGCTGGCCGACGCACACGCCGCCGCCATCTGGCGCTACGTCGTGCACCTCACCGGCGATCGGGCGGGCGCGGATGACGTGGTGCAGGAGACGCTCCTGCGGGCCTGGCGCACGCCCGCGATCCTCGAGCAGGGGCCCGAGGGCACCCGGTCGTGGCTGTTCACCGTCGCGCGTCACCTGGTCATCGACGAGCACCGCAGCGCCCGCAAGCGCCACGAGTTCCCGACCGACGAGCTGCCCGAGCGCGCCGAGCGCGACCGCACCGATGCCCTGTTCGAGTCGATCCTGGTCGAGGAGGCCCTCGCCGGCATCGGCCTCGAGCACCGCGCCGTGATCGTGCACGCGTACTACGGCGGCAAGAGCATCGCGGAGGTCGCGCGCGAGCTCGACATCCCCGAGGGCACCGTCAAGTCGCGGCTGCACTACGGCCTGCGCGCGCTGCGCCTGGCCCTCCAGGAGAAGGGGTGACGAGGTGAACGACCCCCGCGATCACGCCCGCTACACGGAGTGGGACGCCGCGTATGTCCTGGGCTCCCTGTCGTCGGTCGAGCGCCGCGAGTTCGAGGCGCACCTCGAGCTGTGCGACCGCTGTCGGCTCGCGGTCGCCGACCTGAGCGGCCTGCCCAGCCTTCTCGGGCGCGTCGACCCGGAGCGGGCGCTCTCGCTGCTCGCCTCGGAGGACGAGGACGCGGAGCCCGGCTCCGCCCCGGTCACCGACATCGTCGAGCGGATCGAGAAGGCCGAGCACCGCCGGCGCCTGCGCCGGTTCGGGATCGTCGGCGGGATCGCCGCGGCCGCCCTCGCCGTCGCGGCTGTCGCGATCCCGGTCACCATCGCCGCGCAGCCGCACCCGACGGTGTCGGTGGCGCTCGCCCCGACGGCCGGGAACTCGGTCAGCGGCGACGTGCAGCTCACGAGCGTGAAGTGGGGCACCAGGATCGACATGCACTGCGCCTACGGCACCGGGAGCACGTGGGGCTACCCGGGCGATGGGGGCTACGCGCTCTGGGTCGTCGACCGCGCGGGCAGGGCCAGCGAGGTGTCGACCTGGAAGGCGACCAGCGGATCGCAGGTGAAGCTCACCGCGGCGACCGCGCTCTCCGTGGGCGAGATCGCGCGCATCGAGGTGCGCTCCGCCGCGACGAACGACGTGCTGCTCGCGAAGAAGCTGTAGGCGTCGCGTCGCGTCGCTTCGTGTTGCGTCGTGTCGTGTTGTGTCGTGTGTCCGGCGCACGCGCGGCAGCCGTCCCCGTGGGGGTGGTCGCCCGCCGTTCTCGGCCACGCACGGGCTGCGAGCAGGGGTACCTCCTTCGCGACATGTGAGTCCCGCCTCACTGTGAGGCGGAACTCACGTGCGCTCGGAGAGGTACCCCGGCGCTCAGCCGCCTCACGTTGGCGGCGTGAATGGCGAAGCGCCGCCGCGACATCGGGCGCGTGTCGCGTTCCGGCTACCCCTGGGCGGCGGCGGCCGCCTCCGACTTCGGTTCGCCCGTCTCGACCGCGGACTGATCGTTGCCGCGGGAGAGGTGGTTCCGGATGCCGGCCCACGACACGAGGCCGCCCGCGATCAGCAGGGCCGCCATCACCACCACCGTGCGGTGGAAGCCGTCGAGGTTCAGCGCTCCCCGGTGATCAGGCCGAGCAGTGCGGTCATGATGAGGCCCGCGACGCGCGAGACCGCGTTGTTGACGGCGGATGCGATCCCGCTGCGCTCCGGCTCGATCGCGCCGAGGATCGCGGAGGTCAGCGGCGAGACCGTGAGCGTCAGGCCGACGCCGAAGAGAATGATCCCGGGCAGCATCTGCCACCAGTAGTTGAAGTCGTGCTGCACCAGCAGCATCGTGACGACGCCGATCCCGCAGGTGATCGGGCCGATCGTCATGAACAGGCGGGGCCCGAAGCGGCCCGACCACGACCCGACGCGCGAGCTGAACAGGATCATGATGATCGTCGAAGGCAGACTGGCGACCCCGGCGAGCGTGGCCGGCAGTTTCGGCCCCTCCTGCAGATAGACCCCGATCGCGAAGCTCGACAGCGCCAGTGCGCCGTAGATGAACGCCGTCGCGACGTTGCCCGTCCAGAAGTTGCGGGCCCGGAACAGTCCGAGCGGCATCACCGGATCCTTGGCGTACTTCTCGCGCACCAGGAAGCCCGCGAACGACAGCACGCCGATCGTCATCGATCCCCAGATGGCGGGGTTGCCCCATCCCAGGCTCTGCTGCTCGATGAGGGCGAACACGACGCCGGCGAGCCCGACGGTGCACAGGATCGAGCCGAGGTAGTCGATGCGCACGCCCGGCTTGCGCACGTCGCGCTGGCCCAGCCGCACGAGCAGCCACAGCACGACCGCGATCGGGATCACGTTGATGAAGAACGCGAAGCGCCAGCCCGAGACCGTGCCGACGTTGAGCAGGTCGACGAACAGCCCGCCGATGACGGGACCGACGATCATCGCGACGCTCGTCATGCCGGTCCAGATGCCGATCGCGCGACCCTGGGCGGCGCCCCGGATGTTCGAGGTGATGAGCGCGAGCGAGCTCGGCACCAGGAGCGCCCCCGCGATGCCCTGCACCGCCCGGGCGCCGATGAGGAACTCGACCGTCGGGGCCGCCCCGACGGCGACGCTGGCGACGCCGAACAGGATGAGGCCGATCCGCATCACGAGGATCCGGCCGTAGAGATCGCTCACCGAGCCCGCGACGAGGATGAACGCGCCGAGGGTCACGAGGTAGGAGTCGACGATCCACTGCTGCGCCGTGAGCCCGCCGCCGAGCTCGCCGATCATCTTGGGCAGCGCGACGTTGACGATGGTGCCGTCGAGGAAGGACACGAACGACGCGAGCACCGCGATCGCGACGACCAGCTTCTGGTTGCCGCCGAGCACCGGCGTCGTCCGGGCACCGGCCTTCGTATCGCTCATGGCGCTTACGCTACGCGCGAGCGGCGACACGGCGCACGGCGTCGATGGCGCGCGGGTCGCGCAGGATGCGGAAGTGGCCGACGACGTCGATCTCGATGTTCTCGGCACCGTCGAGACGCGACCCCTCGGGGATGTGCAGGTCCAGCCGCGGCGCGATCGAGGTGATCCGCGCGTCGGCCGCGCGCTCGGCCGCAAGCCGCGCGAGCAGCGCGTCGCCCGGGAGGAACGCGCGCAGGCCCCCGACCGGCACGAGCCGCGCCATGCTCGACCCCGCGAACGGCGAGGCGATCGCGATCACGCGGGCGACGCGGCGCTGCGCCTCGGGGCGGGCGAGCTCGTCGACGAGCAGCTGCTTGCCGACGACCCCGCCTTTGCTGTGCGCGACGATGACCACCTCATGGAGGTCGCGCTGCTCCATCAGCCGATGCGCCTCGCGGGCCACCCAAGGGATGGGCCCGCCGTTGCGCCCGATCGTCTCGAGCACGTGCACCGGATGGCCGTCGGCGTGCAGGGCGTCGCCCATCGGCCGGAGGAAGTGCCAGGTCTCGTAGATGCCGGGGATCAGCACGACGGGTCGCCCGTCGCCCGTCGGATAGTCGCGGGGCACGCGTCCGGCGCCCGGCCCCGCCGCCCGCAGCCGCAGGGCGTGGGGATAGTCCGCCAGCAGCGCGCCGAGGCTGCGCCCGACCGGCCTCACGGCGCCGCCCCCGCGGACGCGTCGGCGAATTCGAGGATGTGGCCCGCGGTCGCGATCGGGTCGGTGTGCATGATCACGTGCGGGCCGCGGACCAGGCGGGCGTCGCCATCCACGGCACGCGCCGCGAGCTCGGAGATCCACTCGTTCGGCACGATCGGATCGCGGTCGCCGTCGACGACGAGCACCCGCGCGGCGAGGCGCGGCATCCGGTCCTCGAGGCGATCGGCGAGCAGGTGCGGCAGTTGCCGCAGCAGGTACGGCGCCCCGCAGCGCACGAGGTAGTCGGTGGCGGCGATGCCGAGCACCCGAGGCGGCTCGCGGAGGCCGTCGGCCATCAGGCGCCCGATCGCGCGGGCCGGCGTGCGCAGGCCGGGCGCGAGCGTGGGGGCGAGCAGGACGAGCCGGTCCGTGACGGCGGGATCACGCTCGGCGACGAGCGAGACGACGTTCGCGCCCATCGAGTGGCCGACGAGCACGGGGCGGGCGATCCCGCTCGTGCGCAGCATCGCGGCGACCGCGTCGGCGTGATCCTCGAGGGTCACGTCGCGTCGCGGATCCGGCGCGGCGCCGTAGCCGGGCAGGTCGAGCAGGAACACCGGTCCGCGGCGGGCCAGCTCGGCCGCGAGCGGGTGGAAGTAGCGCGACGAGACACCGAGGCCGTGCACGAGCACGAACGGGGTCGCGGGGTCGCGGGGCGCCCGGTGCGGGAACCGCTTGACCACCACCGTCAGGTCCTCGTGCTCCTGCCGGCTCGTGTAGTACACGGCGTCGCCGACCCGCTCGGGAGGGTAGGCCTCCTCCTCGGCGGGCCCGCGCGGTCCGCGACCGAGTGCGTCGCGGACCGAGATCATGCCGTCAGCCTACGGAACGGGCTGAGCGGCAAGCAGCTCGCGCACCCGCGGCATCACCTGCGTGCCGTAGAGCTCGACCGCGGTCATGAGGTGCTCGTGCGGCACCGGTCCGCTCGTGTACTTCAGGTCGAAGCGCTGCACTCCGAGCGTGCGGATGGTGTCGGCCATCTTCTGCGCCACCGTCTCCGGCGATCCGACGTACAGCGAGCCCTCCTCGATCTCGGACTCGAACCGGTCGCGGGTCGTCTCCGGCCAGCCGCGCTCGCGCCCGATCCGGTCGTACATGGTCTTGTAGTGCGGCCAGAGGATCTCGCGCGCCAGCTCGTCGGTCTCCTGGATGAACCCCGGCGAGTGCACCGCGACCGGCAGCGTCGGCTGCTCGAGCTGCGCGAGCGCCCGGTGGTAGAGGTCGACGTACGGGGCGAAGCGGGCCGGCTGCCCGCCGATGATCGCGAGCACGAGCGGGAACCCGTAGCGCGCGGCGCGCACCACCGACTCCGGGCTGCCGCCGACGCCGACCCAGGTGCGGATGCCGCCGGCGGTCTTCGGGAAGACGTCGGCATCCTGCAGCGGGGCCGCAGCGCGCCCTGCCAGGTCACCGGATCCTCCTTCAGGAGCTCGTGCAGCAGCCCGATCTTCTCCTCGAACAGCGCCTCGTAGTGCTGCAGGTCGAACCCGAACAACGGGAACGACTCGGTGAACGAGCCGCGACCCAGGATGATCTCGGCGCGTCCGCCCGACACCGCGTCGAGCGTCGCGAACTTCTCGTACACGCGCACCGGGTCGTCGCTCGAGAGCACGGTGACAGCGGTGCCGAGGTGCATGCGCTCGGTGCGGCTCGCGATCGCGGCGAGCACGACCTCCGGCGCGGAGATCGCATAGTCGTCGCGGTGGTGCTCACCGACCCCGAAGAAGTCCACCCCGACCCGGTCGGCGAGCTCGGCCTCGGCGACGACGTCGCGGATGACCTGGGGGTACGGGGTCGGCGTTCCGTCGGTGCCGATCGTCCGGTCGCCGAACGTGTCGAGCCCGAGCTGCACGACCGTCTGATCCTCGCCCATGTGCTGATCCTCCGCCTCGTTTATTCCATGCGTTTGCATCAATGCTTTCAACCACGGTCCCGCGTCGAGTATTCCTGGAGGGGATGCCCTTCCTCGACCCCGACGGCGCCCCGCTGCCGCCGCTCGCCCTCAGCTACCTCGGCGACCGCGCGTTCCGGGTCGAGCAGCCCTTCCGGTGGGTCGATCCGCGCGACGGCGCGAGCTTCGAGGTGCCGGCCGGGCAGCTCACCGACCTCGCCTCCGTGCCGTCGTTCCTGTGGGGGCTGGTCGCGAGCTACGGGCGCCAGGCGCTGCCGGCGATCCTGCACGACACCCTCTCCGACCGTGCCGACGACGCGCCCGCCGCCACTCGCGACGCGGTGCGCCGGGATGCCGACCTCCGCTTCCGGCGTGCGCTCGTCGAGAGCGGCGTGACCGTGCTGCGCGCCCGCACGATGTGGACCGCCGTCGCGCTCAACCGCTACGCCGAGTTCCGGATGCCGATCGCGATCCTGCTGTTCGTGCAGGCGATCGTGTCGATCGTCGCGATCGTCGGAGCCGTCGTGCTCGCCGCGCTCGGGCATCCGTGGTGGCTGCTGCTGCTGCCCGCGCCCGCCGTGCTCGCGATCCCGTGGTGGCGCGACGCCGGGCTCGCGCTGTGCGCGGCGTACCTCGGCGCGCTGTACCTGCCGCTCGTCGTCGCCGCGGCGCTGTCGACCGCGGTCGAATACCTGGTGGCGCTCGCCGTGTGGCTGGTCGACGGCCGGCGCAGACCGGTCCCGCGGCCCGGGCCGACCCTGCGCGCACCGGGAGGCGCATCGTGAGACGCAGCGCCGGCATCCTGCTCCACCGCCGCGGCGCCGCGGGCGTCGAGGTGTGGATCGCGCACATGGGCGGGCCGTTCTGGGCGCGCAAGGAGGAACGCGCCTGGTCGGTGCCGAAGGGCGAGCTCGAGCCCGGCGAGAGCGATGACCTCGCCGTCGCGCGCCGCGAGTTCGCGGAGGAGACGGGCGTGGCCGCCCCGGATGCCGCGTACGTCGCGCTCGGCGAGTTCCGGTACGCGTCGGGCAAGGTCGTCGCCGTCTTCGCGGCCGAGGCGCCGGATTTCGCCCCCGCCGAGATCGTCAGCAACACCTTCGACCTCGAGTGGCCGCCGCGCTCGGGGCGGATGCGGGCGTTCCCGGAGGTCGACCGCGCCGCGTGGGTGCCGATCCCCGCGCGCGCGAGCTCCTCGTCGCCGGCCAGGTCCCCGCGCTCGACGCCCTCCTGACCCACCTGCGGATCGAGTAGCGCCCCCTTCTGAGTCGATCGAGTAGCGCCGAAGGCGCGTATCGAGATCTCACCCCGCTCAGCTGGCCAAAAACGCCCAGTGCGCGCCCCCGCGCACTGGGCGTTTTTGGCCACGTGGCGCGATCAGGAGGCGGCCTCGTGCGCCACGCGGAGGTCCGCGACGAGCGCCGCGAACGCCGCGTCACGATCCGCGGGATCCCGCGTGCGCAGCAACGCCGAGGGATGGGTCGTGATGAGCGCCGGCGGGTCCGACTCCTCGAGCACGCGCCCCCGTTCGGCGCCGATACGCACGTCGCGGCCGAGCACCGACCGCGCGGCGGTCGCACCGAGGCACACGACGATGCCCGGCCGGACGACCCCGAGCTCCGCCCGCAGCCACGGCCGGCACGCGTCGATGTGGGCGACGGCCGGCTTCTCGTGGATGCGCCGCTTGCCGCGCCGCTCGAACCGGAAGTGCTTGACAGCGTTCGTGACGTAGATCTCGCGGCGCGCGATCCCGGCCTCCTCCACCGCCTGCGCCAGCAGCCGCCCGGCCGGCCCGACGAACGGCTCGCCCTGCCGGTCCTCCTGATCGCCGGGCTGTTCGCCCACCAGCACCAGGCGCGCGGATGCCGCCCCCGCCGAGAACACGACCTGCGTCGCCGGCTTCCACAGCTCGCATCCGCGGCAGTCGGGTGCGGCCGCGCGCAGCGCCGCGAGGTCAGGATGCTCGGGCACCCACTGCTCCGCACCCGGGCGTGCATCGGCCATGCCGGCACGCTAGGCCGAGCGCGGGATCGCGCGCCGCCCTGCCAGCCGATTCGCACCGGCGTACGATCCGGTCATGGCGGGTGCAAGCGCGAGCAGCACCACCCTGGTGGTGGTGGGCGACGATGAGGGCACGACGATCCGCGGCTTCGTCGGGCATGCCAATGTGCGGGCCGCGAGTCTCGCGGGACGCGATGACGACGAGGTCGCCCGCTGGACGCGCGGCGCGTCGACGCCGTATCTAGTGCACGACCGCGACCCGCTCGAGCACGTCGCCGCCGCGTGGGTCGAGTTCTTCGACGACCAGTCCACGCTCGGTGCGCTGGAGCTCGAGATCGACCGGGCGGTCGAGGCTCTGAAGCGCGGGGAGGCGGCGATCCCGGACTATTACCTCGTCGTGAATCCGGAGTCGCTGCCGCCCACCTGGCGGCACTGGTGGCTCGGGGTGATGGCGCAGGCCTCGCCGACCCGCGTGATCCCGCGCGGCGAGGACGAGTCCGGCGTGCGTCTGCTGCGCCGACTGCCGACCGGCAGGCCGTGGCCGGATCCCGCGACCTGGCTCGGCGGCGTGACCGCCGCGGTGCCGGACCGCGTGGGGCTCGGCGGCGCGGCCTAGCCTGGGCTGCATGGCGTTCGAGATCGACCTCAACAGCGACCTGGGCGAGGGCTTCGGCGCCTGGCCGATGGGCGACGACGAGGCGATGCTCGGCATCGTGACGAGCGCGAACATCGCGTGCGGCGCACACGCGGGCGACGCGGGCATCATGCGGCGGCGGTGCGAGTCGGCGGTGGAACGCGGGGTGCGGATCGGGGCGCACGTCGGCTACCGCGACCTGCACGGCTTCGGACGGCGGCACCTGGCGATGGATGCCCGCGCGGTCGAGGACGAGACCCTCCACCAGCTCGGCGCCCTCGGCGCGGCCGCCACCGCGGCGGGCGGTCGCGTGCGCTACGTCAAGCCGCACGGCGCGCTGTACCACGACGCCTCGGACGACCCGGGTCTCGCCGCCGCCATCGCCGGCGCGATGGCGATGATCGACCGCGGTCTCGCGCTGCTCGGCCCCGCCGACACGGAGCTGGAGCGCGCGGCGGCCGCGCACGGGCTCGCGTTCGTCGCGGAGGGGTTCGCCGACCGCCGGTACCGCGACGACGGCCGACTCGTCGATCGGCGCGAGCCCGATGCGATGCTCGACGGCGACGACGCGCTGGCCCAGGCGCTGCGGCTCGCCCGCGGCGAGAGCGCGGCGCCGCGGGTCGGCAGCATCTGCGTGCACGGCGACACCCCGGGCGCCGTCGCGATGGCGCGGCGCATCCGGGAGCGGCTGACCGGCGACGGCATCACGCTCCGGGCCTTCGCGTGAGCTCCTCCCCTGCTGCGCCGGGCCGGGGACCGGGCCGTGCTCGTCGAGCCCGGCGACGCCGAGCGGCTCGCCCGGCTGCGCGCCTCGCTCGCCGCCTCGACACCGGATCTCGTGACCGACTGGGTCGTCGGCGCCCGGACCGTGCTGCTCACCTTCGACGGCCCGCCCGATCTGGCCGGTCTCGAACGCGAGGTGGCGTCCCGGATGGCGCAGGCCGCCCCCGCCTCGCACTCGTCGCCCTCCGACGTGCTCACTATCCCCGTGCGCTACGACGGCCCGGACCTCGACGACGTCGCGCGACTGCTCGCCCTCACGCCGGAGGAGGTGATCGCCGCCCATACCGGCACCGAATGGGTGTGCCGGTTCATCGGCTTCGCGCCCGGGTTCGGCTACCTGAGCGCGGACGGCGAGCCGCCGTTCCGGCTCCCGCGGCGCACGCAGTCGCGCCCGGTCGTGCCGGCCGGATCGGTCGCCCTCGCCGACGAGTACACCGCGGTCTACCCGCGCCGCTCCCCCGGCGGCTGGCAGCTCATCGGCACGACCGACCTGCCGGTCTGGGATGCCGCCCGCACCCCGCCGAACGCGATCGCGCCCGGCACGCGCGTGCGCTTCGTGCGGGCCGAGCCGTGACCGGCCGCCGCGAGCTGAACGTGCTCGCCCCCGGCATCCTGAGCCTCATCGAGGACGCGGGCCGGCTCGGCTGGCTGTCGGCGGGCGTGGGCGTCTCGGGTGCGGCGGATCCGGGCTCGTACGAGCTCGCCAACCGGCTCGTCGCGAACCCGCCCGGCGCCGCCGCGATCGAGGTCACGATGGGCGGCCTGCGGGCGGAGGTCGGCTGCCGCACCGTCGTCGCGGTCACCGGCGCCCCCGCGCAGCTGACCGTCGACGGCCGCGCGTTCGGTCACGACAGCGTCGTGCCCGTCGAGCCCGGCCAGGTCATCGAGCTCGGGATGCCGCCGGTCGGCGTGCGCAGCTACCTCGCGATCCGCGGCGGCATCGACGTGGAGCCGGTCCTGGGATCCCGCAGCACCGACACGATGTCGGGCCTCGGCCCGCCGGCGCTGGCCGCGGGCGACGTGCTGCCGATCGGCGCCGAACCGGCCGAGTGGCCGATCGTCGACGTCGCGCCGGTGCCGCCGCTCGAGGCAGGCACCGTCGTCGTGCGTGCAATGGCGGGCCCGCGTGCGGAGTGGTTCGCCGCCCCGCACGTCATCTTCGAGACCGAGTGGATCGCCTCCCCGCCTCCGACCGCATCGGCGTGCGCCTCGACCCGGCCGACCCGGCGGCGCGACCGGCCCGCGCGATCGACGGCGAGCTGCCGGTCGAGGGGATGCCGCTCGGCGCGATCCAGGTGCCCCCGAGCGGCCAGCCGGTCGCCTTCCTCGCCGACCACCCCGTCACGGGCGGCTACCCGGTCATCGCGACCGTCGACCGCGCCGACATCGGACGGCTCGCGCAGCTGCGCCCCGGCCAGCGCGTGCGCTTCGCACAGCACCGCAGGTAGGGCGCCGCGTCGATCGACCTTTTGGTGGATCTGAGGGGACTCGAACCCCTGACCCCCTGCATGCCATGCAGGTGCGCTACCAGCTGCGCCACAGACCCGTGACCCCGAACGGGGCAACTGCCCCAGGTTACTACACGCGGCGACCGCGGCTCACGCCCGGCCAGACCCTGGAGGGTCACGCCTCGCGCGCGGCCGGGAGCTCGAGCGGGATGACAGGGCAGTCCCGCCAGAGGCGCTCCAGCGCGTAGTACATGCGGTCCTCCTCGTGGAAGACGTGCACGACGATGTCGCCGAAGTCCAGCAGCACCCAGCGGCCCTCGGAGCGGCCCTCGCGGCGGAGCGGCTTGACGCCGATCTCGAGCAGGGCGTCTTCGATCCCCTCCGCGATGGAGAGCACGTTCCGCTCGTTGCGACCGCTGGCCAGGAGGAAGACGTCGGTGAGGGGCAGCGGCTCGGAGACGTCGAGCGCGACGAGATCGTCGGCCTGCTTGGCGTCGGCGGCTCTCGCCGCGAGCCGCAGCAGCTCGATGGCCCGGTCGGACGCCGTCACAGGACTCCGGAGACGAGGCCGACGACGAGCAGCGTCACGACCACGGCCGCCATGCCGGCGGCGGAGATGATGAGCGCGGTGAGGGCGCGGTTGCCGACCGGCTTCTTCGCGACGATGACGTTGCGGGTCGACGTGTGGCTGCTGATCGCCTTGACCGCGCGCACGGGCTGGGAGTCGGTGGAGACCACCTGGTGGTCACCGGGATCGAGCTCGTGGTCGAGGTGGTGCTCGTCGAGCTGCGTCGGATGCGCGCCCGAGGTGGCGAGGCTGTGCGGCAGGTCGATCGACCCGGTCACGAGGATCTCGCCGGTGCCGAGGTGCGCGAACTCCGGGTTCGGAAGCGAGGGCAGCACGAGGGCGCTCGTCGTGATCGCGCCGCTGCCGGCGCCCACCTTGCGGCTGATCGTCGACTCGTTGACCTGCGTCGCGTCGTCGAGGTCCGCCTGCGTGCTCCAGTGACCGGCCCGGCGAGCGGTCCGTGTGGCGGGAGCGGTCGGGGGCTCGGAGATCGCGGGCTCCGCAGCCACCGGCTCGGCGACGACCGGCTCCGCGGCGACGGGCTCGGCCACGACGGTCTCCGCCACGACCGGCTCGGCAGCCGCGGGCTCCGCGACGACGACCTCCGGCTCCGGCGCGACGGGTTCGATTCCGGGCTCCGGACCGACAGCAGCGGTCGGATCGACCAGCGGCTCGACGAGCGGTGCCGGCGCCGAGTCGGACGGCGGCGCGAAGAGGGCCTCGAACGGCGACAGCACGGGAGCCTGGGCAGGGACGGCCGGCTCGCTCGAGACGGACGCGACGGGCTCGGACGCGACGGGCTCGGATGCCACGGGCTCCGACGCGACCGGCTCGGACGCGACGGGCTCCGATGCCACGGGCTCAGGCGCGACCGGCTCGGGCGCGACCGGCTCGGGCGCCACGGGCTCGGGCGCGACCGGCTGCGGCGCGAACGACGAGGGCGCGGACCGCGGCGCGGGGGCGTCGACCTGCGCGCCCTGCGCCTCGCGAAGCGCGCGCAATTCGCGACGGGTGAGGGTGTACTCGGTCGACTGCGGCGCGCGCTCGACCGGCGACGACGTCGTGGCGGGCATCGGCGGCGCGACCGGCTCGGCGTTCACGGGTGCCGCGTGCGAGCCACGTCCCTCCGGGCTGTAATCGCGCGGACGGTACGTCGGAACATCCTGTTCCGGGAGCATCTGAGTGGCGGCCTCATCGGGCTCGCCCGTCGCCGCTTCGGGGGTGCGGCGAGCACGGAAGTCGGGACCGTCGTAGTGGGGCAAGGGCGCACGATTCTGGGTCGAGTACGTCAGCGGCTCGGCATCCTGCTCGGGCTGCAGACCGTAGGCCGCATTGCGCTCCCCTGTCGCGCGGCGCGACGGGACTGCAAGGGCGGGTCCTGAAAGGTGGTCATGTCGTCGTACTCCGGTAGAGGTGGTGCTTGGAGATGTACTGCACGACACCATCGGGAACCAAGTACCACACCGGGAATCCCCGGCCGACTCGCTCGCGGCAATCCGTGGAAGAGATCGCCAAGGCGGGTACCTCAAGGGAGCTTACGCGTTGGGGTGGCAATCCGCTAATGCTCAACGAGTGCCCGGGACGCGACACGGCGACGAACTGCGCGAGCTCCCACAGCTCCCCGATGTCCTTCCAGTCGAGGATCTGCGCGATGGCGTCGGCGCCCGAGATGAAGAAGAGCTCGGCGTCCGGGTAGCTCCGCTTCAGATCGCGCAGCGTGTCGATCGTGTAGGTCGGCCCGTCCCGATCGACGTCCACCCGGCTGACGGTGAAATCCGGGTTGGACGCCGTCGCGATGACCGTCATGAGGTAGCGGTGCTCGGCCGAGGTGACCACCCGCTTCATGTACGGCTGGCCGGTCGGCACGAACACGACCTCGTCGAGCTGGAAGCTCTGCCGCACCTCGCTCGCGGCGACGAGGTGACCGTGGTGGATCGGGTCGAACGTGCCGCCCATGACGCCGATCCGGCGACGCCGCCCGGCGGCATCCGTCACCCGGAGCCCCTAGTGGTGGCCGGCCTGGTGGTCGGATCCGTGCCCGTCGTCGTGCGCCGCGTGCGGGTCCGCGGGGAACGGCTCGCGGTCGGCGTGACGGTTGGCGACGTCGCGGAAGCTCCACGAGACGAGCGCCAGCACGAGGAACGCACCCGCCACGATCGCCGGGAACGCCCAGTTCGGCATGATCAGGTGGGCGGGCGCCTCCTCGGCGGCCAGCGTCAGCAGGAAGGACATACGCCGATCCTACCGAGCCGGCCGGCCGATCCGTGCTCCACCGCTCCTAGCCTCTGACCTGCCCGGCACCGCGCACGAGCCACTTGGTGCTCGTGAGCTCCTGCAGTCCCATCGGCCCGCGCGCATGCAGCTTCTGGGTCGAGATGCCGACCTCGGCGCCGAAGCCGAACTCGCCGCCGTCGGTGAACCGGGTCGAGGCGTTCACCATGACCACGGCCGAGTCCACCTCGGCGAGGAAGCGCTCGGCGCGGGCGTAGTCGTTGGTCACGATCGACTCGGTGTGCTTGGTCGAGAACCGGCGGATGTGCTCGAGCGCCCCGTCGAGGTCGTCGACCACGGCGACGCTCATGTCGAGACTCATGTGCTCCGTCGCGTAGTCCTCGTCCGTCGCCGGCGGGAGGCCCGCGACGATCGCGCGCGCCCGGTCGTCGCCCTTGATCGTGACGCCCCGCTCCCGCAGCGCGGCCACGACCGGCGGCAGCAGCCGCGCCGCCGCGCGGGCATCGACGAGCAGCGTCTCGAGGGCGTTGCACACGCTCGGCCGCTGCACCTTCGAGTTGACCGCGATGTCGATCGAGGTGGTCTCATCGGCCGACTCGTCGAGGAACAGGTGCACGACGCCCGCGCCCGTCTCGATGACCGGCACCTTCGACTCGCGCACGACCGAGTCGATGAGGTCGGCGCTGCCGCGCGGGATCAGCACATCGACGCGACCGACGGCGTGCATGAGCATCGTGCCGCCCTCGCGGCCGAACCGGTCGACGGTCTGCACCGCCTCCGCCGGCAGCCCGACGCTCGTGAGCGCGCCCTGCAGGAGCTCGACGAGCACGGCGTTGGTGCCCTGCGCGGCCCGCCCGCCCCGCAGCACGACGGCATTGCTGCTTTTCAGCGCCAGGGACGCGATGTCGATCGTGACGTTCGGCCGCGCCTCGTAGATGGCACCGACGACCCCGAAGGGCACGCGCACCTGGCTGAGCTGCAGACCGTTGGGCAGGGTCGAACCGCGCACGACGACGCCCACCGGATCCGGGAGCGCGATGATCTCGCGTACGGCGGCCGCGAGGCCGGCGAGACGCGTCGGATCGAGGCGCAGCCGGTCCTGCAGGCCCGCGCTCAGGCCGTTCTCGCGGCCGTTCGCCAGGTCGAGCTCGTTGGCGGGCAGGATGCGGTCGGCGCCCGTCTCGATCGCGACGGCGATCGCCTCGAGGGCCTCGTGCTTGCGGCCGGTCGAGGTCGTCGCGAGCACCCGCGCCGCCCGAGCGGCCGCGGCGAGCTCGTCGTCGATCGCGAGCGGGGCGAGGTCGGTCGCGGACATACCCGGATCCTACCGACCGACGACGCGCAGCCCCGGGCCCGGTCGCCGCGCAGGAGCGCCTCCGCGTGGGCGGCACCGGTGCGCGCATGCTCGACGGCGCGGGCGATGGCGAGGCCGGCATCCCGTGCCCGCAGCGCCGCGACGATGCCGCGGTGGGCGGCGAGCTGGGCGGCGCGCGACTCGGGGGTCGTCACCTCGAGCCATCGGGTGCGCGAGAGCGTCGTCATCGTGGTGCGGATGGCGTCGGCCAAGAACGGGTTGCCCGAGAGCGCACCGAGTTCGGTGTGGAACTCCTCCCCCAGCGCACCCCGCCCTCCGGGTCGTCGGGTTGGCGGTCGAGGAGCACGTCGAGCCGGTCGAGCTCCGCGTCTCCGGCGCGCTCGACGGCGAGACGCAGCGCCGCGGTCTCCACGGCCTCCCGGAACTCCTCCGCGTGCCGCAGCTCGGCGAGGTCGAGCGGCGCGATCGTCCAGCCGCGCTCGTCGCGCCGCACGAGCCCCTCGCTCTGCAGTCGCGAGAGGGCCGCGCGCACCGGGGTGCGGGAGGCGCCGAGGTCGCTCTCGAGGCCGCGCTCGCTCACCCGCTCGCCGGGGGCGAGGTCGAGCGCGAGGATGCGCGCGCGCAGGCGTTCGTAGGCGCCGTCGGACTGCGTGACCATGTGGGCCTCTCGATTGGTATCCCATCTTGGTATACCAGTAGGATCGCGCCGTGACCAGTGCCGTCGTTCCCGCACGCGGCGCGCACCCGTGGGCGATGCTCGTCGTCGCGGTGTACGCGCAGACCTCGACGACCGTCGTGCTCACCACGCCGGCGTTCCTGATCCCGCTGCTGCACACCGTGCAGGGGCTCTCGCTCGCGCAGGCCGGCCTGCTCGCGGCCGCCCCCAACCTCGGCATGGTGCTCGCGCTGGTCGCCTGGGGCGCCGCCGCCGACCACTGGGGCGAACGCCGGGTGCTCGTGCTCGGTCTGCTCGTCACCGTGCTCGCCGTGATCGGCGCGATGGTCGTGCACGGCTATACGGCGCTCGGGATCGCGCTCGTCGTCGCCGGGATCGGCGCGGCATCCACGAATGCGGCGAGCGGGCGCGTCGTGGTCGGCTGGTTCGCGCGGGAGCGTCGCGGGCTCGCGATGGGCATCCGGCAGGCCTGTCAGCCGCTCGGCACGGCGATCGCGGCCATCGCGGTTCCGCCGCTGGTGGCATCCGGATCGGTGCTGCCGGCACTGATCCTGGGCGGCGCCATGGTGCTCGTCGCGTGCGCGGCGTGCGCGATCGTGATCATCGATCCGCCGCGGCCCGAGCGGGCGCGCATCGAAGGCGTGAGCGACAGCCCGTACCGGCACCCGACCCTGTGGCGCATCCACGCCGTGTCGGTGCTGCTGGTCGTGCCGCAGTTCGCGCTCTCGACGTTCGGGCTGGTGTGGATGGTCGTCGCCCTCGGCTTCACGCCGCTCGCCGCCGGAATCGTGGTCGCCGCCGCGCAGTTCCTCGGTGCGGTCGGTCGGGTCGCGGTGGGCGTGCTGAGCGACCGGGTCGGCAGCCGGCTGCGACCGCTGCGCTGGGTGGCCGTCGCCGGGATCGTCGCCCTGCTCGCGACGGCGGGCTCGGGAGCGCTCGGCCCGGGTTCCCTCGGCTGGGGCATCGCCGCCGCCGGATGCTACGTGCTCGCGAGCTGCATCAGCGTCGCCGACAACGGGCTGGCCTTCACCTCGGTCGCCGAGCTCGCGGGTCCGTTCTGGTCGGGCCGGGCGCTGGGAGCGCAGAACACCGGGCAGTATCTGGGGGCGGCGATCGTCGCCCCGGTCGTCGGCGCGCTCATCGGGCTCGTGGGCTTCGCGGGAGCGTTTGCGTTCGTGGCGATCGCGCCGCTCGTCGCGGTGCCGCTCGTGCCGTCGGCGCGCGTGGAGCGCCACACGGACTGAGCTGCGGGTCGACCGCCCACGCTTGCATCACCCGGGCGCGTTCGCGCGCGCCGACTTGATGCAGACGTGGGCGCTCGGTCGCCGGCGCCGGCGCGGGCGCCGTTCCGGTCTCGGTACGCGACCTGCGGTCGCTACTCGACCCGCTCGCGGGCGTCGAACCAGGTGCCGAGCTCCTCGCCGGCGAGCGCCTCGGCGACGCGTTCGGTCGCCGTGAGGAGCACCGGAGTGCCGGCCGCGGCGGCGAGGCGAGCCGCCGCGATCTTCGTGCCCGCTCCCCCGGTGCCGACTCCCGCGGCGCCGATGCTGCCGAGCTCGACCCCGGCGAGGTCGTCGCCGAAGCCGACGCGCGCGATCGGCTCAGCACCCGGCGTGCCGGGGGCCGGGTGTAGAGGGCGTCGACGTCGGAGAGCAGCACGAGCAGGTCCGCGCCCACGAGCTCGCTCACCATCGAGGCGAGACGATCGTTGTCGCCGAACCGGATCTCGTGGGTCGCGACCGTGTCGTTCTCGTTGACGATCGGCAGGATCCGCAGCGAGAGCAGCCGCTCCATCGCCCGCTGCGCGTTCGAGCGGTGCGTCGGGTTCTCAAGGTCGCCCGCCGTGAGCAGCACCTGGCCCGCGACGATCGCGTAGCGGTCGAGCTGCTGCTGGTAGCGGAAGACCAGCACGTTCTGGCCGACCGCGGCGGCGGCCTGCTGCGTTGCGAGGTCGGAGGGGCGCGCCTCGAGGTGCAGGTACGGCATCCCGGTCGCGATCGCGCCGGAGGACACCAGCACCACCTCGGCGCCGCGTGCGTGCGTGGCAGCGAGCGCGTCGACGAGCGGCGCGATCCGGCCCGCATTGTCGCCGCTGATCGACGAGGATCCGACCTTCACGACGATGCGCCGGGCGCCCGTCACCGCCGCCCGGGTCACTCGTCGTCCTCCACGACCTCGCCGGTCTCGGCGTCGTCGCGCCACACGCCCGCCTCGCGCTCGGCCTCGAGCTCCGCGCGGGCCTGAGCCTTCGCGTCCATGCGCTCGAAGTAGTGCTCGCGACGCTCGGCGCGCGTCGCACGGCGGTTGTCGTCGAGCCGCAGGTCGGTGCCGCGTGGACCGGCCGGCATGGTCGCGAGCTCGGCGGCGGAGGTGAGCGTCGGTTCCCAGTCGAACACCGCCTCGCCGATGACGACGGTCGAGCCGGGCACGGCGCCCTTCGCGAAGAGCTCGTCCTCGACGCCCAGCTTCGCGAGGCGATCCGCGAGGAAGCCGACGGCCTCGTCGTTCTGGAAGTCGGTCTGCTCGATCCAGCGCTCGGGCTTCGCGCCGCGCACCCGATAGGTCGGCTCGGTGCCGCCCTCCACGACGACGACGACGAAGTCCTTCTCGTCGACCGCCTTGGGCCGGATGACGATCCGCTGCGCCGAGGGCGCCGCCAGCTTCGCGGCACGATCGGCCGCCACCAGCTCGGCCAGCGCGAACGACAGCTCGCGCAATCCCGCGCGGCTGATCGCCGAGACCTCGAAGACGCGGTAGCCGCGCTCCTCGAGCGCCGGGCGCACCAGGTCCGCGAGGTCCTGCGCGTCCGGGATGTCGACCTTGTTGAGCGCCACCAGCTGCGGCCGCTCGAGCAGCGGCGTCTGCCCCTCGGGCACCGGATACGCCGCGAGCTCGCCCAGGATGACGTCGAGGTCGCTGAGCGGATCGCGGCCCGGGTCGAGGGTGCCGCAGTCGAGCACGTGCAGCAGCGCCGAGCAGCGCTCGACGTGCCGCAGGAACTCGAGGCCGAGCCCTTGCCCTCGCTCGCGCCCTCGATCAAACCGGGGACGTCGGCGATCGTGTACCGGACCTCGCCGGACTCGACGACGCCGAGGTTCGGATGCAGCGTCGTGAACGGATAGTCGGCGATCTTCGGGCGGGCAGCGCTCATGGCGGCGATGAGGCTCGACTTGCCGGCGCTCGGATACCCGACGAGCGCCACGTCGGCGACGGTCTTCAGCTCCAGCCGGACGTCGCCCTCCCAGCCGTGCGTGCCGAGAAGCGCGAACCCGGGCGCCTTGCGTTTCGATGTCGCAAGAGCCGCATTGCCGAGCCCGCCCTGGCCGCCCGCGGCGACGACGATCTCCAGACCCGCGGCATCCAGGTCGGCGAGCACGGCTCCGTCGGCATCCTTGACGACCGTGCCGACCGGCACCGGGAGCACGAGACGCTCCCCCGCGTACCCCGCGCGGTGATCGCCCATGCCCGGGCCGCCGTTGCCGCTTGACCGGTGCGGAGCGCGCTGGTAGTTCAGCAGGGTCGTGACCTGGGGATCGGCGACGAGAACGATGTCGCCGCCGTGTCCGCCGTTGCCGCCATCGGGCCCCGCGAGCGGCTTGAACTTCTCGCGCCGCACCGAGACGCAGCCGTTTCCACCGTGACCCGAGCGCAGGTGGAGGGTCACCTGGTCGACGAACGTCGCCATGTCTTCTTCTCCTCCATGCAGAAAGGGCGGGCCGAAGCCCGCCCTCTCAACGTCGATGCGTCGCGGGGCTACGCCTGCGGAACGACGATGTTGACGACCTTGCGGCGGCCCTTGGCGCCGAACTCGACGGAACCGGCCTCCAGCGCGAACAGCGTGTCATCGCCACCGCGGCCGACATTCTCGCCCGGGTGGAAGTGGGTGCCGTGCTGACGCACGATGATCTCGCCGGCCTTGACGACCTGACCGCCGAAGCGCTTCACGCCGAGGCGCTGGGCGTTCGAGTCGCGCCCGTTGCGCGTCGAGGACGCGCCCTTCTTGTGTGCCATGTCTGCGCCGCCTCTACTTGATGCCGGTGATCTTGACGCGGGTCTGGTCGTGACGGAAGCCCTGACGACGCTTGTACCCGGTCTTGTTCTTGAAGTGCTGGATGACGATCTTCGGGCCGCGCTCGTGGCCGATGACCTCGGCGGTCACCGTGATCTTCGCGAGGGCCTTCGGGTCGTGGGTGATCGTGTCGCCGTCCACGAACAGGACGGGAGAGAGCTCGACGGTGCCGTTGACGTCGGCCTTGAGGCGGTCGAGCACGACGATGGTGCCGACCTCGACCTTCTCCTGCCGGCCGCCGGCGCGCACAACTGCGTAGACCACGGTGATTCCTTACGTTGGCGCAGGCGGATCCTGCGAGTGGAAGTCTGGGCGCGAGAGAACGGCACGGAGCCGACGTGCACCAAGGATCAAGAATAGCCGACGATCGGCCGCTTCATCAAACCGTCTCGTTTCTTCCGCCGACCTAGGATCGCGGGATGACCGTGCTGATCGACGAGGCCATCTGGCCGGCGCACGGCACCGTCTGGGCGCATCTCGTCAGCGACGCGGACTACGACGAGCTGCACGCCTTCGCCGAGCGGGCGGGCATCCCGCGCCGCGCCTTCGACAACGATCACTACGACGTGCCGGAGCGACGCCGCGACGAGCTCATCGCGCTGGGGGCCACGCCCGTCACCGGACGCGAGCTCCTGCGGCGGCTGCAGGCCGCGGGGTTGCGCGTGCGGCAGCGTGACAAGCGCGCACCTCGCTGAAAGCGAAGGCCATCTCTGGCCTTCGCCGCGGCGTCAGCGCCGACGGCCGTCGGTCTACTCCTCAGCCGGGGTGACCGTGCCGCCGCTCGAGGCGCGGCGGGAGCGGCGAGCGCGTCCGTGCCCCGGCGGGTTGGGCTCCGGCAGCGCCTCGAGCACCGAGCCGAGAATCTGCTCGGCCACCTCGGTGCTGATCCGGCGTCCGGCGCGCGGCGCGGGCGTCACCGGGATGTCGAGGATCTCGACCGCCGCCTCCGCCGCTGCGCCCACGGCCTGCTCGACCGGTCCGTCCACCTGCTCGGCGGCGGGCTCGACGGCATCCGGAGCGCCCGACTCGTCGACGAGCTCCTCGCCGGTCTCCGAATGCACGGTCGACTTGGCGATCTGCGCGAGAGCGTTGCGCACGTCGTCGGTCAGCTGATGGGTTCCTCCGGGGCCGTGCCCGTTCTTGGGCCCGGCCGCACCGCCTCCGCGTCCACGACGGCTGCGACCCTGGCCGGGCGCCGCCGCGGGCTGGTCGGCCGACCGGTGCTTGAACACCGGGTCGTGGTGCACGATGATCCCTCGGCCGGCGCAGACCTCGCAGGTCTCGCTGAACGACTCGACCAGGCCGAGCCCCAGCTTCTTGCGGGTCATCTGCACGAGGCCGAGCGAGGTGACCTCGGCCACCTGGTGCTTGGTGCGGTCGCGCGACAGGCACTCGACGACCCGTCGCAGCACGAGGTCGCGGTTCGACTCGAGCACCATGTCGATGAAGTCGACGACGATGATGCCGCCGATGTCGCGCAGCCGCAGCTGGCGCACGATCTCCTCCGCGGCCTCGAGGTTGTTCTTGGTGACGGTCTCCTCGAGGTTGCCGCCGGACCCGACGAACTTTCCCGTGTTGACGTCGATGACCGTCATGGCCTCGGTGCGGTCGATGATGAGCGACCCGCCGGATGGCAGCCACACCTTGCGCTCGAGCGCCTTCTCGATCTGCTCCGAGACCCGGTACTCCTCGAACGAGTCGGGGCCGTCGTAGGTCTCGACGCGGTCCATGAGGTCCGGCGCGACGGCGCCGACGTAACCGCGGATCGTGTCGAGGGCGTCCTCCTCGATCACGAGCCTCTGGAAGTCCTCGTTGAAGACGTCGCGCACGATCTTGACGAGCAGGTCGGGCTCGCTGTGCAGCAGCGCCGGCGCCTGGCCGATCTCGACGGCACGGCTGATCTCGGCCCACTGCGCGGTGAGCCGGCTCACGTCCAGCGTCAGCTGCTCCTCGGTGGCGCCCTCGGCGGCGGTGCGCACGATGACGCCGGCGTCGTCGGGCAGCACCTCCTTGAGGATCTTCTTGAGGCGCGCGCGCTCCGTGTCGGGCAGCTTGCGGCTGATGCCGTTCATCGAGCCGTTGGGCACGTAGACCAGGTAGCGGCCCGGCAGCGAGACCTGCGAGGTGAGCCGCGCGCCCTTGTGCCCGACGGGGTCCTTCGTGACCTGCACCAGCACCCGGTCGCCGGGCTTGAGCGCGAGCTCGATCCGGCGGGCCTGGTTCTTGACGCCGTCGCCCTCGGCGGCCGCCGCAGCGGCCTCCCAGTCGACCTCGCCCGAGTACAGCACCGCGTTGCGTCCGCGGCCGATGTCGACGAATGCCGCCTCCATCGAGGGCAGCACGTTCTGCACGCGACCGAGGTAGACGTTGCCGATGAGGCTGGCATCCTGCGCCCGGGCGACGTAGTGCTCGACGAGCACGCCGTCCTCGAGCACGCCGATCTGGATCCGGCCGAACTTCGAGCGCACGACCATGACGCGGTCGACGCTCTCGCGGCGCGCGAGGAACTCGGCCTCGGTGATGACGGGGCGGCGTCGGCCGGCGTCGCGACCGTCGCGGCGACGCTGCTTCTTGGCCTCGAGCCGGGTCGAGCCCTTCACCTTCTGGGGCTCGGTGATGAGCGGTGCGGCCTTGCGGGGCTCGCGCACCTTGACGACCGTGTTCGGCGCGTCCTCACCGTCGCGGGGGCCCTCCCCGAGCGGCGGCGGGTGCGCCGACGGCTGCTGGGAGCCGAGCCCTCCTGGGCGGGCGGCTGCTCGCTCTCCTCGGTGGCCACTGCTCCGGGGGCGGCGGCGGGGGCGCCTGGAACAGGATGGCGAACGGGCTCGATCCGGAGGCGTCCGCCGTCGGCTCGGCGGCCGTCGGGGCCGACCCCGTCGCGGGCTGCGCTGCAGGCTGCTCGGCCTTCTTCCGGCGTGAGCGCTGCGGCTTCTGGGTCTCGGCGGGCGCCGCTTCCGCGGTCGGCGCGTCGAGCACGAGGCCCGTCTCCGCCTCGGCCGAGACGTGCGACGCGGCGCTCTTCGCGCCCGTCACCGCCTTCCGGCGAGAGCGCTTCGGCTTCGCGACGGTCGTCTCGTCGGTGTTCTCGATGTTGTCGTTGTCATCCACCATCGCTGGTGCACTCCTCGCCCGGGTGGTGGCCGCCCACCTGCCGGGTACTCTCGTGCGGCGCCGATTCGGCTCCGCTAATCCTGTCCATCGCCCCATCGGTGGGGACGTCGCGCCCTGTCACGGCGCTCGCGCTCTCTCACGGCACTCTTCGCAACTGGCATGCGACGCGGTGCAGTGCTGCACTCGCGGCCCGGTATGCCCGGTAAGCCTTTATCCGTGGTTCCGTCCCGAGCGCGGCTCGGAGCGGTGACCGAGTGCGATTATCTCACGACTGGGCGCGCGCACCGGCATCCACGCATCGGGTGTTGCCATAATCCCCCCGTGACCGACGCCGCTCCCGCCTCGCGACGCCCCTGGGCTTACGCGATCTTCCTGATCATCGCCGGAGCCTCCGGCTGGTGGGCCTCCTTCCAGCTCACGCTCGACAAGTTCGCGATCCTGGAGCACCCCAAGACGGCGCTGAACTGCAACATCAGCCCATTCGTGCAGTGCGGCACGAACCTGAACTCGCCCCAGGGCTCCGCCTTCGGATTCCCCAATCCGATCATCGGCCTCGGCGGGTTCGCGGCGGTGATCGCCGTCGGCGTCACCCTCCTGGCGGGCGCGCGCGTCGCGAACTGGTACTCGTGGATCTTCAACCTCGGGGTCGCCGGCGCGCTCGCCTTCGTGATCTGGCTCATCGGGCAGAGCGCCTACGTGCTCGGCACGCTGTGCCCCTGGTGCGCGCTGGTCTACCTGGTGATGTTCCCGCTGTTCTGGATCGTCACCCTGCGCAACGCCGCGCACGGCGTCTTCGGCGCGGCCATCACTCCGGCAGGGCGCGCGCTGCTGCCGTGGGCGGTGCCGATCGCGATCGTCTGCCTCATCACGGTCGGGCTGATCTTCCAGCTGCAGCTCGACGTGCTGCACCACCTCTGAGCTGCTTCTTCAGTAGCCTCACAGAGTCCTCCGACCACCGACACTTAGGTTCCACACCGTGCCCGAAGAGCGACTTACCAAGAATCAGCGACGAGAGCAGGCCCGTGAGCTCGCCCGCAAGGAGCGCGAGAAGGCGCAGCGTCGGGATCGCCTGCGCAAGATCCTGATCCCGGTCGTGGTCGTCGTCGTGCTGCTGGCCGCGGCCGGCATCACCACCGCGGTCATCGTCAATCAGCCCAAGCCAGCGCCGGTGAGCGCCAACGGACCGAAGAACATGATCGGGGATGGCATCGTCCTGACCGGCAAGGGCGGCAAGATCGTCGCGACCCGGTCCGCGGGCATCAAGAAGGGCGACTCGCCGTCGCCGATCCCGACCGACACGTCGGCGGGCGCGCCCATCCACATCACGACCTACGTCGACTGGGCCTGCCCGGTGTGCAAGACGTTCGAGGAGGCCAACTCGTCGTACATCTCCGGGCTCGTGAAGTCGGGCAAGGCGGTGCTCCAGGTGATGCCGGTCGCCATCGTCGACCGCAGCTACCAGACGTCGCGGTATTCGAGCCGCGCGAACAACGCCGCCGCGTGCGTCGCGAACTACGACCCCGACGATTTCCTGACGGTGCAGAAGGCGTTCTACGACAACCAGCCCCAGGAGGGCTCGACCGGCCTGACCGACACGCAGATCGTCAACCTCGTCAAGAAGGCCGGGCTCGACGACGGCAAGGTGACGTCGTGCATCAACGGCGAGAGCTTCAAGAAGTGGGTCTCCGCGGCGACGACCCGCGCGACCAACGACCCGACGCTGCAGGGGGCTCAGGGCTTCGGCACGCCGACGGTGTTCGTCAACGGCAAGCAGTACACGACGATCACCGAGGACAACGCGACCTTCAAGGCGTTCGTCGAGTCGGCATCCTGACCGGTGCATGAAATCCGTGCGTCGGCCTCGGCCCGACGTGCGGATTTCGTGCAGCCGCCTGCGCGGGTCAGGCGAACCAGAGGTCCAGTTCCCGCTGGGCCGTCTCCGGGGCGTCCGAGCCGTGCACGAGGTTCTGCTGCACCTTGAGGCCCCAGTCGCGGCCGAGGTCGCCGCGGATGGTGCCGGGGGCGGCCGCGGTCGGGTCGGTCGTGCCGGCGAGGGAGCGGAATCCCTCGATCACGCGGTCGCCGGCCACCCGCATCGCGACGACCGGACCGGACTGCATGAACTCGACGAGCGGTTCGTAGAACGGCTTGCCCTCGTGCTCCGCGTAGTGCCGGGCGAGCAGTTCGCGGTCGGCGGTGAGCATCCGGATGTCGACGAGCTGGTAGCCCTTCGCCTCGATGCGGCGCAGGATCTCGCCGGTCAGGCCGCGGGCGACGCCGTCCGGCTTGACGATGACGAGAGTCTCTTCGACGGGCATGGTCACTCGCTTTCCGCCGGCGGGCGCCGGCGCTCGATCTGGCGGGAACGGACGAAGCAGTAGATCCAGAGGGCGGCGAACACGGCGCCGACGACGTACATCGCGGGCGTCAGGATGCCGAGCAGGATGAGCCCGAGCTGGGCGACGGCGCCCGCGTAGACGGCCCACGTCCAGCGCTGCAGGCCCGCGAGCGCGACCAGCACCACGAGGGCGATGCCGCCGCCGAGCAGGGCGGGCAGCGGGGCGAGCACATGCAGGCCGAAGACGACGAGCGCGGCGAAGAAGATCACCGCGGCCTCCATGCCGAGCACGATCGACAGCAGCGACTCGCGCAACGATCGCGTGCGGCGCACGCGCCCCGCGGGTTGAGGAGCGCCCGGCGCAGCCGGACGCGTCTCGAAACCCTCACCGCGATCCGGGTTTCGAGATGCGTCGCCTCCGGCGGCGCTCCTCAACCCGCGTCACCGCCCTTCCATCCCTCGGCGTCCGCGAGCGCGATGGCCTCGCCCACGAGCGTGATCGACCCGGTGACGACGACCGCACGGCGGGGCGCCGCGGCGGCCCAGTCGCGGGCCGAGGCCAGCGCGAGGCCGGCATCCGTGAAGGAGAAGACGGTGTCGCCGGGCGCGACGCCGCCGACCAGGTCGGCGAGCTCCTCGACGGGGCGCGCCCGCTCGGAGGCCGTGGTCGTCACGAAGAACTGGGTCGCGAACGGGGCGAGCTCCTCGACGATCCCGTGCGCGTCCTTCTCGCGCAGGATGCCGAGCACCACCGTGATCTCGTCGAAGTCGAAGTACTCGGTGATCGCGTTCGCGAGCGCGGCCGCGCCGTGCGGGTTGTGCGCGGCGTCGACGATCACGGTCGGCTCGGTGCCGATGAGTTGAAGGCGCCCCGGAGACGTCGCGGTCGCGAGCCCCTCGGCCACGACATCCGGATCCAGCGCCCGCGTGCCGTCGCCGAGGAACGACTCCACCGCGGCGATCGCTACGCCTGCGTTCTGCGCCTGGTGGTCGCCGTACAGCGGCAGGTAGAGGCCGCGGTACTCGCCCGCCCGCCCGCGGACGTCGATGACCTGGCCGCCGACCGCGACCGTCGTGGACTCGAGGGCGAAGTCGACGCGCTCCACGGCGACGGTCGCCTCGTCGTGCTCCGCGGCCTCCCGCAGCTCGTCGAGCGCCTCGATCGGCTGGATCGCCGTGACGACCGACGCCGCGGGCTTGATGATGCCCGCCTTCGTGCGCGCGATCTCGGCGATCGTGCGGCCGAGCCGCTCGACATGGTCCAGCGCGATGGGGGTGAAGACCGCCACCTGCCCGTCGGCGACGTTCGTCGAGTCCCACTCGCCGCCCATCCCGACCTCGAGCACCATGACGTCGACGGGCGCGTCGGCGAAGATCGCGAACGCGAGCGCCGTGAGCGCCTCGAAGAAGCTGAGCGGCGCCTCGCCCGCCGCGATGAGCTCGGCGTCGACGATGAGCAGATAGGGCCGGATGTCGTCCCAGTTGCGCGCGAACGCCTCGTCGCTCACCGGCCGGCCCTCGATCATGATCCGCTCGGTCACCCGCACGAGGTGCGGGCTGGTGAGCAGGCCGGTCTTCAGGCCGCTGGCGCGCAGCAGGGACTCGATCATCCGGCTCGTCGAGGTCTTGCCGTTGGTGCCCGTGATGTGCACGACGGGCGCCGACCGCTGCGGGTCGCCGAGCAGCTCGACGGCGCGGCGGGTCGCCTCCAGCCGCGGCTGCGGCGTGGCCTCGCCCACGCGGGCGAGGAGCTCCGCGTAGGCCGTGTCCGCCGCTTCCCGGAAGCGCTCCTCGTCGTCGGAGCTCACGCGCGCGTCACCGTGATCTGCACGGTCCGATTCTCCCCCACCGTGACGCTGCCCGCCGCCCCGATGGCGACGTCGAGCGCGGTGGCGAGGGTCTCACCCGCGACCAGCTCGCGGTGCGCCTCGATGGCCGCGACGACCGCCTCGTCGCCGACGAGTACCAGCGCGATCCGGTCGCCGACCTCGAGCCCGGCGTCCTTGCGCGCCTGCTGCACGGCCCGCACGACGTCGCGCGCCAGGCCCTCGGCCTCGAGCTCCGGCGTCACGGCGGTGTCGAGCACGATGAAGCCGCCGCCGGGAAGGAAGGCGATCGCCTGGTCGGCGTCGGCCGCCTGCAGCTCCAGCTCGTACTCGCCCGGCTCGAGCGCGACGCCGCCTGCGGTGACCGCGTCGCCCTCCTGTGCCCAGTCGCCGGACTTCGCCGCCTGGATGACGCGCTGCACCTCCCTGCCGATCCGCGGTCCGAGGGCCCGGGCGTTCACGCCGAGCCGCCGGGTGATGCCCCACTCGCCGAGGCTCGACTCCCCCAGCGGCGCGAACGCGACCTCCTTGAGGTTGAGCTCGTCGCGCAGGATGTCGCCGAACGCGGCGAGCGCGTCGCCGTCGGTGCTGACCACGGTCGCCTTCGCGAGCGGCAGCCGCACCCGCAGCCGGCGCGCCTTGCGCAGCGCGTTGCCGGCCGACGCGATCTCGCGCACGCGGTCCATGGTGCGCACGAGCTCCGGATCGCTCGGGAATTCGGCGGCGTCCGGCCAGTCGGTCAGGTGCACGCTGCGCCCGCCGGTGAGGCCGCGCCAGATCTCCTCCGTGACGAGCGGCAGGAGCGGCGCCGCCACGCGGCACACCGTCTCGAGCACCGTCGAGAGGGTGTCGAAGGCGTCCCGATCGGTGCCGTCCCAGAACCGGTCGCGGCTGCGCCGCACGTACCAGTTGGTCAGCACCTCGGCGAAGTCCCGCAGGGCGAGCGCCGCGAACGGGCTGTCGAGCGCGTCGAGGTGCTCGGTGACCTGCTCCAGCAGCTCGCGGGTCTTGGCGAGCAGGTAGCGGTCGAGCACGTTCGTGCTGTCGGTGCGGCGGGCCGCGCGGTATCCGCCCGGTCCCGCGGTGTTCGCGTACAGGGTGAAGAAGTAGTACGTCGACCAGAGCGGCAGCAAGAGCTCGCGCACGCCGCCCCGGATGCCCTCCTCGGTGACGACGAGGTTGCCGCCGCGGATCACCGAGCTCGACATGAGGAACCAGCGCATGGCATCCGCGCCGTCGCGATCGAAGACCTCGCTCACGTCGGGGTAGTTGCGCAGCGACTTCGACATCTTCTGCCCGTCGTTGCCGAGCACGATGCCGTGGCTGATCACGTTCGAGAACGCCGGCCGGTCGAACAGCGCCGTCGCGAGCACGTGCATGAGGTAGAACCAGCCGCGGGTCTGCCCGATGTACTCGACGATGAAGTCGGCCGGGTTGTGGCTGTCGAACCACTCCCGGTTCTCGAACGGGTAATGCACCTGCGCGTAGGGCATCGAGCCGGAGTCGAACCAGACGTCGAAGACGTCCTCGATCCGCCGCATCGTCGACGCCCCGGTCGGGTCGTCGGGGTTCGGGCGGGTGAGCTCGTCGACGAACGGCCGGTGCAGATCCACCTCGCCGTCGTCGTTGCGGGGCAGCCGGCCGAAGTCGCGCTCCAGCTCGGCAAGGGACCCGTACACATCCACGCGCGGGTACGCGGGGTCGTCGCTGCGCCAGACCGGGATCGGCGATCCCCAGAACCGGTTGCGGCTCACCGACCAGTCGCGGGCGTTCTCGAGCCACTTGCCGAACTGGCCGTCCTTGACGTTCTCCGGCACCCAGGTGATCTGCTGGTTGAGCTCGAGCATGCGGTCCTTGAGCTCGGTGACGCGCACGAACCAGCTCGACACCGCCTTGTAGATGAGCGGATTGCGGCACCGCCAGCAGTGCGGGTAGCTGTGCTCGTAGCTCTTGACCTGGAACAGGCGTCCGTCGGAGCGCAGCAGCTTGATGAGCTCCGGATTGGCATCCGACCACAGCAGGCCGGCGACCGGGGCGACCTGCGGCAGGAACCTGCCGCCGTCGTCGAGCGACAGCACGACCGGGATGCCGGCCGCGGCGCAGACCACCTGGTCGTCTTCGCCGTATGCGGGCGCCTGGTGCACGATCCCGGTGCCCTCGCCGGTCTCGACGTAGTCGGCGACGAGGATGCGCCAGGCGTTCTCCATGCCCGGCCGGTCCTCGTAGAAGTCCCAGATGCGGTCGTACTGCACGCCGTCGAGCTGGGCGCCGTCGACGCGCAGCCGGCGCGCCTGCACAGCCTCGG
This sequence comes from Pseudolysinimonas kribbensis, assembly GCF_030161895.1. Lineage (GTDB taxonomy): Bacteria > Actinomycetota > Actinomycetes > Actinomycetales > Microbacteriaceae > Pseudolysinimonas > Pseudolysinimonas kribbensis. Next base: position 2,932,351 of record NZ_BSVB01000001.1, on the reverse strand, counting down.
TCACCGACTCGTAGCCGAGCTCCTTGAGGTACGCCCCGATGGTGTCGGTCGCGAGGAGGTACTCCTGCGGGCCCTGCACCGACGGGATCACCGAGTACTCGATGCCGGGGCCGACGGCGAGCGCCGCATTGGTCGGGAGGGTCCACGGGGTCGTCGTCCAGGCCAGCGCGTTGACGCCCGTGAGACCCAGCACCTCGGCGCGCTCCCCCACGAGCGGGAAGGTCACGGTGACCGACTGGTCCTGCCGCTGCTGGTAGACGTCGTCGTCCATCCGGAGCTCGTGGTTGCTGAGGGGGTCTCGTCGTTCCAGCAGTACGGCAGCACGCGGAAGCCCTCGTAGGCGAGCCCCTTGTCGTACAACGACTTGAAGGCCCAGAGCACGCTCTCCATGAAGGTGACGTCGAGTGTCTTGTAGTCGTTCTCGAAGTCGACCCAGCGCGCCTGACGGGTGACGTACTCCTCCCACTCCCGCGTGTAGCGCAGCACCGACTCGCGGGCGCGGGCGTTGAAGACGCCGATGCCCATCTCGCGGATCTCATCCGTCTTCGTGATGCCGAGCTGGCGCATCGCCTCCAGCTCGGCGGGCAGGCCGTGGGTGTCCCAGCCGAACCGGCGGTGCACCTGCTTGCCGCGCATGGTCTGGTAGCGCGGGAAGAGGTCCTTCGCGTAGCCGGTCAGCAGGTGGCCGTAGTGCGGCAGGCCGTTCGCGAAGGGCGGGCCGTCGTAGAAGACCCACTCCGGGCATCCCTCGCGGCGCTGCACGGACGCGCGGAAGGTGTCGTCCTTCTTCCAGAAGGCGAGGATGCCGCGCTCGATCTCGGGGAGGTCGGGACTGGCGGGGACTGCGCCGTTCTCGACGTGCAGCGGGTACATCTCGCGGTTCCTCCTCGTGCGATGGTCTGCACGAGGACGACTCACGCCGCGGTACCACCTCGCTTGCCGATCCCGGGAAACCGGACCGGCCGCTCATTGCACGCGATGACGGGCGCACCCGCTCGGGTCTACTCCCCGCCTCGCGGCCGGGTTTCTTCCGAGGACTCCCCGGTGATGGCCGGATCGCTGTCGGTATCGCCATGCTACTCGACCCCCTCGCGGAGCACGGCGAGGGCGTCGTCCACGTAGCGACGCAGCGGATCCCGCGCCGACCCGGCGAGCGCCCACGCCTCCCAGCCGACGGAGATCGCGGCGGCCAGCGCGCGGTGGCGCACCCGCGCGGCCAGCCCGTGATCGCCGTCGGCGCGGGCGAGCAGATGCTCGAGCCGCGCGGTGCGCTGCCGGCCCGACTCCGGGAGCTCATCGGCGACGCCCATCGCCTCGGCCTGGCCGACCGCGAGCGGCACGCGGCAGCCGTCGAGTGCGCCCGCGAGCGCCGTGGAAGCCGGCTCCCCGCGGTCCAGCGCCGCCTCCAGCACGTCGAGGGCGTCGTCCACCTCCAGCCAGAGCAGGTCGGACTTGGCGCTCACGTAGGCGAACAGCGTGGCGCGCGCCACGCCGGCGCGCTGTGCGATGTCGGCGAGCGAGGTGGCCGCGTAGCCGCGCTCGAGGAAGAGCTCGCCGGCGGCCTCCTCGATGGTCGCGCGGGAGGAGGCGCGGGGACGTCCTGCGGGCATGGCCGGATCTCCACTAGGCTCGACGGCGGCAATTGATGGACTCCGTCCAGAATAGAGGCTCCGTGACCACCGCGACCGTTCCCGTCGGCTCCGCCCCCGCGCCGGATCCGGCCCCCGCGCCGCCGACCCGGGTCGCGCGCCGGGTGCTGTGGGCCTCCCTGGTCGGCACCTCGCTCGAGTCCTACGACTTCTACATCTTCAGCTACTTCTCCGCGCTGTTCGCCGCCCCGCTCTTCTTCACGCCGCTCGGGCCGGTGGGCGGCACCCTCGCGGCGCTCGCGAACATCGGGGTCGGCTTCGTCATCCGGCCGGTCGGCGCGATCGTGTTCGGACACCTGGGCGACCGGATCGGGCGGCGGCGCACGCTGCTCGTCACGATCCTGCTCATGGGCGTCGCCACCGGCGCCATCGGCCTGCTCCCGTCGTACGCCACGGCCGGATGGCTCGGCGCCGTGCTGCTCGTGCTGCTGCGCCTCGTCCAGGGCTTCTCGCTCGGCGGCGAGTGGGCCGGCGCCGTGCTGCTGGCCTCGGAGCACGCGGGGCAGAAGCGCCACGCGTTCTACGCGGCGGTCCCGCAGCTCGGATCCCCCGTCGGCTCGCTCGCCTCGGCGTTCATCCTGATCGGGTTCATCAACGCGTTCGGCGCGGGGCTCGGGCCGAACGCCCTCGACGGCTGGGCGTGGCGCCTGCCGTTCCTGGTCGCGATCCCGTTCCTGCTCGTCTCGCTCTACCTGCGCTGGTCGATCGACGAGACGCCGGTGTTCCGGGAACTGACCGAGAAGAACGAGCGCTCGCGGGCGCCCTTCCTCGACACCTTCCGGCGACGCCCGCTGGCCGTGCTCCTCGGTGTCGCGGTGGCGCTGCTGGGCATCGGCTCCTACTCCCTCATGAACACCTACACGGTCAACTACGGGGTCAGCCATCTCGGGTTCTCGAGCACCCAGCTGCTCATCGCCACGAGCATCGGCGGCCTCCTGCAGCTCGTGACGATCCCGCTGTTCGGCGCGCTCGCCAACCGGGTCGGGTCGGCGCGGGTCGTCGCGTGGGGCGCCGTCGGCACCCTGGTGATCGCCTTCCCGATGTACTTCCTGCTGCAGTTCGCGACGTTCCCGATCCTGGTCGGCACGATGATCGTCGGCGGCATCCTGCCGACCGCCAGCTGGGCCGCCCTGGGCGGGCTCATGAGCGACCTCTTCCCCGGACGGTTCCGGTACTCCGCGATGTCGATCGCGTACAGCATCGCGGCCGTGATCTCGGGATTCGTCCCGTTCCTCACCGACGGACTCGGTGCGGCGACCGGATTCGCCTGGTGGCATCCGGGTGTCGTGCTGGCGATCATGTCGCTGATCACGGCCGTCGCGGCGTTCGCCTCGGTGCGCCGGAGCCGGCCCGTCGAGACGCTCTGAGAGCCCGCGCTCGGGGGTCCGCCGCAGTCCGGCGTCGCCGTAGGCTGGGGGTCGCCCCCGCCCACCGCACCGAGGACACATGAGCGACGAGCACGACGACGACGGCCTGAGCGAGCTGTTCGGACCACCCGGGAGGACCGGGCAGCACCCGCAGCGGCCCGCTCCTCAGCAGCCCGAGCCGCAGCAGCCCGAGCCGCAGCAGCCGGCGACCCCGAGCTGGGAGCTTCCGACCACGGCCATGCCGCAGCAGGATGCCCCGCCCCCGCCACCGAGCCCGCGCCGTCGGAGCCCGCACCCGCGGAGCCCGCTCCCGACCCGCTCGCCTGGCTGCTGGCCGGGCAGCAGGCCGCGCCCACCCCGGTGGCCGAGCCGCCCGCACCGACCACCGCATTCGCGCCCGCGACCAGCCCCGGCGGCGAGCAGCCCCGGCATCCGCGGCTCCCTCGAGCGCCGACCCGTTCGGCGTCGCGTCCGCGGCCGCCGGCCTCGGCGTCGGCGCCGCGGCGGAGGACCTCGCCACCCGGCGTTTCGAGCCGACGCCGCCCGTCGGTGGCGACGACGGCGACGGCCCGGTGGGTCCGGGCAACAACCGCCGCACCCTCCTCATCCTCGGGATCGTCGGCGGCGTGCTGCTCATCGCGATCATCGTGCTGGGCATCGTGCTGCTCGCGCGCGGCTCGGCGCCGACGCCGACGCACTCGACCTCGCACTCGCAGTCCCCGTCGGCGTCCGAGACCCCGAGTTCCTCGCCCACCCCGAGCCAGACCCCCAGCGCGACGCCGACCCCCACGCCCACACCCACGCCGACCCCGACCGTGGCGCCGCCACCCTTCCGACCGTGTCGGCCAAGGCGACCTCGCCGGACTGCACCGACCCGACGAAGACCGACGCGCCGTTCACGATCAACTACTCGTCGAGCAACGCCACCGTGGTGAAGCTGGCCAACGGCAGCACGATCGTCGCGCAGGAGGCTCCCCCGCCGCCTTCCCGGGGCTCCAGTACGACTGCACGGCCGCGGCTCCCAGCTACACCGTCACCGCGACGGGGCCCGGCGGCGACTCCGCGCCGGTGACCGTACCGATCACGCCGACGACGAAGCCGTAGCCGACATCGCCTCGAGCGCCCCACGCAGATCCTGCCGCGGCGCGCGCTCGATCGCGCTCGCGCGGGCCCGGGCGAGCAGCTCCGCGATCTCGACCCGCCGGCCGGTCTCGGCCGACTCCACGGCCGCCTCGACCATCGCCAGCGACCGGATGTTGCGCCCGATCGCCCCGGACGGCTCCTCGCCGGATCGCACCGCGCTCACGAACTCGGCGAGCGCGCCCGCGATCTCCTCCGCGGCGCCGGGAGCGAGGTCGGCATCCCCGCGTGCACTGGAGCGCACGCGGTGCTCGCCGTCCCACGTGGCGGTGCCGTCGGGGCCACTCGCTCGCCACACGCCGTTCCACGAGGTCTCGAGCCCCTCGGCGACCCAGCTGCCCGTGTACTGATAGCGCGTGCCGTCGTCGAACCGGAACACGGCGCAGGCCGCGGCGTCCCCGTCGAACCAGCTCCACGACGGGTTCCACGCCTCGCACCACACCGAGACGGGATCGGCCCCGAGCAGGTAGCGGGCCGCATCGAAGGCGTGCACGGCCATGTCGACCAGCAACGGATGCGCCATCTCCTCCCGGAAGCCGCCGAAGTGCGGTCCGCGGAAGAACTCGGTCGTGAGCACCCCCGCCCCGCCGATCTCGGCGATCGCCTCGCGGTAGCGCTCGAGCGACGCGTAATAGCGGCGCGACTGGCTGATCATGAGCAGGCGTCCGGTCACCTCGGCCGCCGCCGCCTGCACGAACGCGTCGGCCACGGTGGGCGCTGCCGGCTTCTCGCACAAGACGGGCAGCCCCGCGAAGAGCGCCTCGACGTTGACGGCGGTGTGCGCGACCGGCACGGTCACGTCGATCACGGCATCGGCATCCACTCGTTCGAGCAGCGCTCCGAGGGATCCGGCCACCTCGGTCCGGAACCCGATCGCCTCGAGCGCCGACCGGGCGAGGGTCTCGTCGAGATCGGCGACGCCGACGAGCTCGACGTCGGGTGAAGCCTGGATCGTCCGCAGCCAGTTGCGCCCCATCGCGCCGGCACCCACCTGGACGACGCGCAGCGGCGTCGCCGCGGCACCCGTCACTCGGCCTGCTCCGTGTTGTGCATCGCGCCCGCGTAGCCGTGGCCGGTGAAGAAGTCGCCCGAGTCGTAGCGCAGCAGGGTCGGGAGCGCGCGCTCACCGTCGCTCCTGGCCCACTCGACCCCGTTGGCGATGACGTGCAGCACATCGGGGTGGTGGTACACGGGGTAGTCCTGGTCGCCCGGGCTGAAGTAGAAGATCCTGCCGTTGCCGCGGCGGAACGTCATGCCGCTGCGGAACACCTCGCCCCCGGTGAACGAACTGATGAAGATCAGCTCGTCGGGCGCCGGGACGTCGAACTGCTCTCCGTACATCTCCTGCGCCGGGATCTCGATCGGGTGCGGGATGCCGCGGGCGATCGGGTGGGTCGGATCCACCGTCCAGACCAGCTCCCGGTCGTTGTCGCTGCGCCAGCGCAGCGTGCAGGTCGTGCCCATGAGCTTGCCGAAGATCTTCGACCAGTGCCCGGAGTGCAGCACGAGCAGGCCCATGCCGGACAGCACGTGGCGGTGCACGCGCTCCACGACCTCGTCCGAGACCTCCGCGTGCGCGGCGTGCCCCCACCAGGTGAGCACATCCGTGCGGGCGAGCACCTCCTCGGTGAGCCCGTGCTCCGGGTCGTCGAGGGTCGCCGTCGTCACCACGGCGCGGTCGCCGAGATACCCCTCGATGCCGCGACGGATCGCGTTGTGCATCCCGTCCGGGTAGATCTCGGCCACGTGCGGCTCGAGCTGCTCGTGGCGGTTCTCGCCCCAGACGAGGACGCGGATGGGGGTGCTCATGGTGTGGTTCTTCCTTCTGTGATCGTCGACTGCGGGACTACTTGAGCGCTCCGCCGAGCGCGCCGGCGGCGATGTAGCGCTGCGCGACGATGAGCAGCACGATGGCGGGGATCGACGCCAGGACGGCGGTCGCCATCACGGGACCCCAGTTCTGCACGTTGCCGCTCAGGTACTGGTAGATGCCGAGGGTGACCGGGCGCACCTTGTCGCTCGTCGTGAGCGTCAGGGCGAAGGTGAAGTCGCTCCAGGTGAAGAGGAACGTGAACAGGGCCGCCGTGATGATCGAGTTCCGGCTGATCGGCACGACGATCGACCAGAACGCGCGGAACTGGCTCGCGCCGTCGACGCGTGCCGCCTCGACGAGCGAGGCCGGGATCCCCAGCATGAAGGCCCGCATGATGAGCACCGCGAACGGGATGCCGAGCGAGGCGTCCGCGAGGATCAGCCCCAGATAGCTGTCGAGCAGCCGCAGGTCGTTGAACGCCGTGTACAGCGCGTTGGCGATCACGATGCCCGGGATCATCTGCGCGATGAGCAGCGCGAGCAGCACGATGCCCTTGCCGCGCAGCCCGAACCGCGCGAGCGCATAGGCGGCTGGTGCGGCGACCACGAGGGTCAGGATGACCGAGCCGATCGCGACGATGAGGCTCGTGCCGAGGTTCCCGAGCTGCTGCGAGAACGCCGCCTGGTACCCGGAGGTGTCGACTCGCGCCGGGAACGGCGCACTGCTGACGGCGCTGCCGTTGGCCTGCAGCGACGCGTTGACCATCCAGTAGACGGGGAAGACCATGACGGCCAGGAACAGCACGCCCAGGATGGTGAACGGGAGCCTGCGGCCGAGCGAGTCGCGCTTCATCGATGTCGTCTCCTACTCGTCGACGGCGCGGCGGTTGAGCCGCAGGTACACGATGCTGAAGGCCAGCGAGATCACGATCAGGATGTTGCTGACCGCCGCGCCCTGGCCGAAGGTGAAGTCGACGAACGAGTAGTGGTACGAGCTCGTCGCGAGGGTCTGGGTGGCGTTCGCCGGCCCGCCGCCGGTGAGCCCGAGGATGATGTCGAGCACCTTGAGCGTGTAGACGACGCCCAGCACCAGCACCACGCTCACCACCGGCCGCAGATTCGGCCAGGTGATGTAGCGGAACGCCTTCCAGCCGGTCGCGCCGTCGAGCGACGCGGCCTCGTACAGTTCGCCCGGGATGTCCTGCAGCCCGCTGTAGAGGATCGTCACATTGAACGGGATGCCCAGCCAGATGTTCACGATGATGACCGCGACGAGCGCGACGTCGGGGCTGGAGAGCCACGGGATCGGCGCCGGGATCACGTGGATCGCCAGGAGCGTCTGGTTGACCACCCCGCTGTCCTGATCAAGCATCCACTTCCACACCGCGCTCGACGCGATGAGGGGCAGCAGCCACGGCAGCAGGAGAAGTGCTCGGAGCACCCCGGCGAGCGGGAACCGGCGGCGGAAGAACAGGGCGAGCAGCAGCCCGAGGATGAACTGCCCGACGATCGAGCCGATCGTGAACAAGGCGGTGTTGATGAGGGTGGTCGAGAAGAGCGAGCTCCTGATCACCTCGAGGTAGTTGCCGATGCCGACCCACGGCGCCTCTCCGGTGAAGAAGGTGCGGGTGCCGTAGTCCTGGAAGCTCATCGTGATGTTCTTCACGATCGGGAATCCGAAGAACAGCACGATGTAGGCGAGCGCCGGCAGCAGGAACAGCCACTGGGTGAGGCCGAGGCGCCGGCGGGCGCGGCGACCCTCCGGCCGTTGCGCGCCCCGGAGGGAGGTGAGGTCGCGGGAGCGGCCGGCCGCCGCGTCGATGGTGGTCACGATGTCACTCCTCCTCTTCTCCGGGGCGCGCGATGCCGTGCTAGTTGGAGCCCTGCGCCTGCTTGAGCGCCGCCGACGGCGTCGCCTTGCCGGTCAGCGCGAGCTGCTCGGCGGTGTAGATCTTCGTCGCGGCCTTCGGCCAGTCCGCGCCGAGCTCGCCCGTGCGGGCGCGGGCGTGCGAGACGACCTCGACGAACGGCTGGATGAGCTTGTTCGAGGCACCCACCTTGGCCGCCGTGGCGAGGTTCGCCGGCACGTCTCCCTCACCCTGGGCGATCGTGACCTGGTTCTTGGAGCTCGTGATGCACTTCACGAGCTTGCCGGCCGTGGTCATCGTGCCCCTGTCGCCGGTCTCCGGCACCGTGAACGCCTCGCCACCGAGGGGCGCGACGGCGGTCTGGGATGCCGTCCGCGTCGGCATCGGAACGGTCGCCCAGTGCAGGTCGGGGAATTTCGCCAGCGAACCGAACTGCCACGGGCCGTTCTCCATCATCGCGGCCTTCCCCGCCGTGAACTGGTCGAGGGCGTCGGACTGCGCCCAGTTGATCGAGGCCTTCGAGATGGAGCCGTCGTTCATCATGTCGACGAGGAACTGCAGCGCCTGAGCCGTCTGCGGAGTGTCGATGTTCTTCTCATCGCCGCCGTTGGTCCACATGAAGGGCAGGAACTGCCAGGTGCCCTCGTAGGTGTTGATCCCGCTGAACGCGAAGCCGTACACCCCGTTGCCGGTGAGCTGCTTCGCGTCGGACCGGAGCTCGTCCCAGGTCTTCGGGGGCGTGAGGCCCGCCTTGGTGAACATGTCGGTGTTGTAGAAGAGGGCGAGGGAGTTGACCGCCGGCGCGAGACCGTACAGGTCGCCCTTGTAAGTGCCGGCCTTGACCACGGCGGGGGCGAATCCATCGCCGGAGATGCCGTAGTCCTTGAGCGGCGAGAGTGCGCCGGACGAGGCGATCTGCTGGACGTCCGGGTTGTCGAGCATCAGCACGTCGGGCAGGTTCTTCGCCGACGCCTGCTGCAGCACCTTCGCGATGAGGCCGGCCCCGGGAACGTGGGTCGCCTTGATCGTGACGCCGAGCGCGGTGCCGCAGGTGTTGTAGACACCCTCCATGACCTTGTCCTGCGGCGACTGGTAGTAGTCCTCGACGGTGAGGGTGGTCGTGCCGGACGATCCTCCGCCGCTGGAACAGGCGGCCAGCGCCGTTCCGATCAGCAGCGCCGCTGTCGCGGCCGCCGCCAGAGTGGTCATCTTTCGCATGTGATTGACTCCTTCTGCCGGAGGTCTCCGGCGGATCTGCGCACGCCCGGTCGCAACGGCGCGTGTGCGGTGAGCAGGGGTGTCATTCCCACGCCCGCGCGGCGAGAGCCGCGCCGGGCGCTCCGTTCGGCGGCCGGCCGGAGACGGCATCCCGGGGTCGCTGCTCCGGGATGCCGGGACCGAGCGCGTCGCCGACGAAGTCGAGCTGCCGTCCGCGCACGACGGGGAGGCGGTCGGGGGCATCATCGCTCCTGCTCACGTCGTCGTCGGGGAATCGGCTAAGCGCTTTACCAACGCTCGCCAGCCATTGTGGACAGAGCGTGCACGCCCTGTCAACGAAATCTTCTAAGCGCTTTACCGGGGACCGCGATCCACCTGGGATACTGAGCCCACGCGCCGTCGGCGCGGGCAGGAGGTGCGCATGGCCACGATGCAGGACGTCGCCGACCGCGCCGGCGTCTCCATCGCGACCGTCTCGTACGTCGTCAACGGCACGAAGAACGTCTCGCCCCCGACACGGGCGCGGATCGAAGCCGCGATGGACGAACTGCGCTATCGCCGCAACGTGGTCGCCCGGGCACTGGCGAGCTCCCGCACGCATATCGTCGCGCTCCTGCATCCCGTGCTCGGCAACCGGCTCGGCGGCACCGTCATGGGCTTCGTGATCGCCGCGTCCAACGGTGCGCGCGCCCGCGGGTACGACCTGGTGCTCTGGCCGGTGGAGGACGAGGAGCAGATGTCGCACCTGCTGGCCGGCGGCCTCGTCGACGGCGCGCTGCTCATGGAGGTCCGCGTGCACGATCCGCGCGTCGACGAGCTGGTCACCTCGTCGGTGCCGTTCGCGCTCATCGGTCGCACCCACGACGAGACCCTCCCCTTCGTCGACATCGACTTCGCCGCCACCATCGACACCGCGATGCGGCATCTCACCGACCTCGGCCACCAGGCGATCGCCCTCGTCGACGGGAACGACGAGACGGGCTGGGTCGCCGACCTCGGGCCGACGGTGCGCACGGAAGCCGCGTATCGCGAGCACATGACGGCGGTCGGCGGTCGATCGGTCGTCATCTCCGTGCCGCCGAACGCGGCGGGCGGAATCGAGGCCGCCCGCCGCCTGCGCGACGAGGCGCCCGAGGTCACCGCCATCCTGCTGATGAACGAGCAGGCGGCGACCGGGCTGGTCAGGGGCTGCGCGAGCTCGGGCGCTCCGTCCCGAGCGACGTCTCCATCGTCGCCGTCTCCTCCTCGATCGAGATGGGCGAGATGGTCGATCCCGTGCTCACCGTGCTCGAGGCGCCCGCCCGGGAGTTGGGGCAGCTGGGCATCGACGCGCTCATCGATCAGCTCGAGGGCGTCGACACCAGCCGCCGGCAGGTGCTTCTGCCGTGCACGCTCGTGCTGGGGGAGTCCACGGCTCCCCCGCCTCGCGCGCGCCCCCGGCGGGGCCGGCCGCGCGCCCGGGCGGCCATTGAGCGCGACCGATCCGGCCCCCTAGAGTGTGACCCGTCCGCGAGCCGCATCGACGGAGAGGACGGTCCATGAGCGACGACCCGACGCAGCGCCTGGACATGTCGCCCGGCGGCGAGCCCGCACCGGATGCCGCCGCCACGTCACGCGACCGCCGCACCCTGCTCATCGTCCTCATCGTGATCGGCGCTGCCGTGCTGATCGGACTCATCGTCACCGTCGTGCTGCTCCTGCTCGGCACGGGTCGACCACAAGCGCTCGCGACCGCCAGCGCCACCCCGACCACGGCGGGCGCCGAGCCGACACCGGTCGCCACGAGCGCCGTCCCGCGCCCGACGGCGACCTCGACTGCCGAGGGTGGCGGCTCGCAGAACGGCGGCACCGCACCCCAGCCCACCGGTGGCGTCTTCACCGCATTCACCGCGCCCGCCACCGTGCGCTGCGAGGCGCCCGCGACGAACTTCACCCCGCCGCCGATCAAGGTCCGGGTGTCGTGGCAGACGATCCGCACCGACTCGGTCTGGTTCGTGCAGGGCACGAGCGACGCGGCCGACTCGCAGTACATGCAGGTGCCCGTGAGCGGCAGCCAGGAGGACTTCCCCTACGAGGTCGACTTCGCGTGCGGCTCCGCTTCCGCCACGTACAACCTCACGCTCGTCGGCTCGGACGGCCGGCACGTGCAGAAGATCTGGACCGTCACCAACACGGGCGACCGCTTCTAGCGACCTCGGTCCCGGGCCGCGCGATGCGCGGGCCCGCCGTACGTCGCGCCCGTAGACTGAGCCGGTCACAACCAGGCACCTCCCCACCGACACGGTGCCGCGCATATCGAACCGGAGCCCGTCATGACGTCTGCCATCCCCGGACCTGCCATCCCCGAGCGGCCCGCCCTCGAAGGGCTGGAGCAGAAGTGGTCCGCCGACTGGGAGCAGGCGGGCGTCTACCGGTTCGACCGCGCCGCCGCGCTCGAAGCCGGCCGCGCCGCGCTCTACAGCATCGACACGCCGCCGCCCACGGCATCCGGATCGCTCCATATCGGGCACGTGTTCAGCTACACCCACATGGACCTCGCCGCGCGGTTCCAGCGGATGCGCGGCAAGCACCTGTTCTACCCGATGGGCTGGGACGACAACGGGCTGCCGACCGAGCGCCGCGTACAGAACTACTACGGCGTGCGCTGCGACCCCTCGCTGCCCTACGTCGCGGACTTCACGCCGCCGCACCACGGCGACGGCAGCGGCAAGCCCGCCGACCAGGTGCCGGTCTCACGCCGCAACTTCATCGAGCTGTGCGAGCGGCTGACCGAGGAGGACGAGGTCCAGTTCGAGGACCTCTGGCGCGCCCTCGGCCTGAGCGTGGACTGGTCGCTGACCTACCGCACCATCGGCGCCGAGGCGCAGCGCGCGGCGCAGCGCGGCTTCCTGCGCAACCTCGCCCGAGGCGAGGCCTATCAGGCGGACGCCCCTCCCTCTGGGACGTCACGTTCCGTTCCGCGGTGGCGCAGGCCGAGCTCGAGGATCGCGACCAGCCGGGCGCGTACCACCGCGTCGCATTCCACGCGGCCGACGGCTCCCCCGTGTTCATCGAGACCACGCGACCGGAGCTGCTGCCCGCGTGCGTGGCCCTCGTCGCGCATCCCGACGACGAGCGCTACCAGGCGCTGTTCGGCACCACCGTGACGACGCCGCTGTTCGGCGTCGAGGTGCCCGTCGTGGCGCACCACCTCGCCCAGCAGGACAAGGGCTCCGGCATCGCCATGATCTGCACCTGGGGCGACCTGACCGACGTCATCTGGTGGCGCGAACTCGACCTGCCCGCCCGCGCCGTGATCGGCCTCGACGGCCGGCTCGTCGCGGAGGCGCCCGCCGCCGAGCTGTTCACCGACGCCGGCCGCGCGGTCTACGCGGAGCTGGCGGGCAAGACGGTGTTCAGCGCGAAGCAGCGGATCGTCGAGCTGCTCGGCGAGGCGGGCGAGCTGGAGGAGCGCCCAAGCCGATCCAGCATCCGGTCAAGTTCTACGAGAAGGGCGACCGCCCGCTCGAGATCGTCTCGACCCGGCAGTGGTACATCTCCAACGGCGCCCGCGACGAGGCGCTGCGCGATCGGCTCATCGAGGCCGGGCGCGCGATCGGATTCCATCCGGAGCATATGCGGGTGCGCTACGAGAACTGGGTCGGCGGCCTCACCGGCGACTGGCTGATCTCGCGGCAGCGATTCTTCGGCGTGCCGATCCCGGTCTGGTACCCGCTCGACGCGGCCGGCGAGGCCCTGCGCGAGCAGCCGATCGTGCCGGGAGAGCATCTGCTGCCGGTCGACCCGGCCTCCGACCCCGCGCCCGGCTACGACGAGGCGCAGCGCGGGCAGCCGAACGGCTTCGTCGGCGAGCTCGACATCATGGATACCTGGGCGACCTCGTCGCTCACGCCCCAGATCGCCGGCGGGTGGGAGACCGACCCGGAGCTGTTCGGTCTCGTCTTCCCGTACTCGCTGCGCTCGCAGGGGCAGGACATCATCCGGACCTGGCTGTTCTCGACCGTGCTGCGCGCGCAGCTCGAGCACCACGAGGTGCCCTGGGCCGATGCCGGCATCTCCGGATTCATCGTCGATCCCGACCGCAAGAAGATGTCGAAGTCGAAGGGCAACGTCGTCACGCCCGGCGCGCTGCTTCAGGAGCACGGGTCGGATGCCGTGCGCTACTGGGCCGCATCGAGTCGCCTCGGCACCGACGCGGCCTTCGATCCGCAGAACCCCAAGACCATGAAGATCGGCCGGCGCCTCGCGATCAAGGTGCTCAACGCGGCGAAGTTCGTGTACTCGTTCCCGGGTGAGCCCGGTGCGGTGACGGCGCCGCTGGACGTGGACATGCTCGCCGAGCTCGCCGTCGTGGTGCGCGAGGCGACCCACGCGTACGACCAGTACGACCACGCCCGCGCCCTCGAGGTCACCGAGCAGTTCTTCTGGACCTTCTGCGACGACTACCTCGAGCTCGTGAAGGAGCGGGCGTACGCGGGCGACGCGAGCGCGGTCACCGCGCTTCGGACGGCGCTCGATGTGCTGCTGCGCCTGCTCGCCCCCGTCATCTCCTTCGCGACCGAGGAGGTGTGGAGCTGGACGCACGAGGGATCGATCCACACCGCGGCCTGGCCGGTGCTCGACGCCGAGGCCCCGCGCGGGCTGCTGCCGGCCGTGAGCGCGGCGCTCATCGGCATCCGGCGCGCGAAGACCGACGCGAAGGCCTCGCAGAAGACCCCCGTGCGGTCGGCGACGATCGCGGGGCCGGCGATCCTGGCGGAGGCGGCCGACGACCTGCGCGCGGTCGGCCGGATCGCGCAGCTGTCGTTCACCGGGGCCGACGAGATCGCCATCACGGCGATCGACCTCGACGAGAGCGCCGCGTAGCGAGGTCGGCGTAGGGTCCGAGGATGGCCACCGTGCGCGACATCCGGCGGGACGACCTCCCGGCCTGGCGGGGTTGTTCCGCGCCTACGGCGCGTTCTACGAGACCGCCTTCGACGACGCCCAGCTCGACCACGTCGGCGAGCTCCTGCTGGACTCCGCGTCGGGGATCGACGTGATCGTGGCCGAGGACGACGCCGGGCGGGTCGTCGGATTCGCGCACTTCCGCTCGCATCCCGACACGTTCTCGGCCGGGCACGACTGGTTCCTCGACGACCTGTTCGTCGAGCCCGACACCCGCGGCGGCGGCATCGGCTCCGCACTCGTCGAGGCGGTGGCGCAGCGGGCCCGGGCGACGGGCCCGGCCGGCACACTGCGCTGGATCACCGCGCAGAGCAATGAGCGCGCGCAGCGGGTCTACGACCGGGTGGCCCGTCGCACCACCTGGGTCACCTACGAGAAGGACCTCTGACGAACGCGCGGCACACGGGAACGGCGGCAGCGGCCGCCATGCTCGTCGCGCTGACCCTCCTGCTCTCCGGATGCTTCCCCGCCCCGCCCTCGCAGGACGGCCTGGCGCAACCCGACGCCGTCACGCCGTATCCGGAGCTCACCGACGTCACGGTGGTGCGGTTCTGCCCGCCGATGGTGGGCGCCCACTTCGACGGCGTGGTCGGCCCGCTCGACCGCGTCTACGCGTGCAGCACGAACGTCTCGCTCCCGAGCGACGGGATCACGACCTACGGTCCGTGGCAGCTCGCCTACCTGCTGCCCCACCCGGCGGCGCTGCTGAGGGCGTACGCGGCGCCGAACGCGGTCGCCCGGCCGGCGGGCCAGTGCGGCACGGTCATCGTCGACCCGCTCATGGTGTGGGTCGACCGGGGCGGCGACTTCGCGGCCTACTATGCCCCCGTGGACGGATGCGGAGCGCCGACGGTCGCGGCGGCGAAGGCGTACGACGACAGCCGGCGGATCGTCGTCGCCGATGCCGATACGGGAGCCCCGCTGTACAACCCCTTCCAGCCCGGCCGGGGGTCGTGATGCAGCTCGGTGGACGTTGGTCGGTCGGCGCGACGCCCCGGGCCGGCTGCCGCAGGACCTGCTCGCGCGGATCGCCGAGGTCGAGGCGACGTTGCCGCCCGACACGACGCTGCGCTGGACCCTGACATGGCTGGAGGGCCGCCCCGTCGTCGAACTCGACGACGGAACGACCCTCGGCTGAGATCGCTCAGAACACCCGCAACAGGCGCGCCTGGGCGGTCGCCGCCTCGTGCTCGGCGATCGCCTGCTCGCGCACGCGGGCCCGACGCACGTCCTCCCGGTCCAGGGCTGCGCCGCGTGCCGCCCCCAGGTCTCCAGCATCCGGCCGACCCGGATGGCCGCCGCCGCCAGCCCCGTGGGCCGCGGTTCGCAGATGATGACTCCCGCGCTCATATGCTCAACTCCTCCGCTCATCAGGAATTCTCCTCGGCACCACCGACATCGGCGGGGCCCGGAATGGGCTCCGCATCGACGATCGGGATGCCGTTGATCTGCAGCTGAACAGGCCGCGCGCCGGGCTCGGTCTGGGCGCGCGAGATCTTGATGTACGGCTTGACCAGCTCCTGCAGTTCGTCGTTCAGTCGCCGGAGCTGCGCGAGGGTCAAGCGCAGGTTCGAGACGTCCATGATCCCGGCCTCGAACCAGTCGTGGCTGAGCAGCACCTCGCCGCGCGACAGGTAATCGTTGACGATCTGCCGCTGGTTGCGCACCCACTCGGAGAGGATCATGTCGCTCGCCGCGCGCTCGACGCTCTCGGGCGCGAAGTCGTACCCGCGCAGCGTGATCCCGCCGGGCACCCTCTCCCACCAGCGCTCGCGACCCGATCCGCGCCCTTCGACCTCGCGCACGAGGCCGTTCTTCTCGAGTTGACGCAGGTGGTAACTCGTGGCGCCGCTGGACTCCCCAGCCGTTCGCCCAGCTTGCTGGCCGTCGCCGGCCCGTAGGTCGACAGCGCGTCCAGGAGCGCCACGCGCAACGGGTGCGCGAGGCCCTTCAGGGCTTCGGTGTCGAGAACGCGGGACTGATCGGCCATGTGTCCAAAGATAGCATTGCAAAGATCCCTTTGCAACTCATCCTTTGCAGCGGTTTATTTGCAGAGGTCTCTTTGCACGTCGCGGGTCGCCTCGTAGGCTGGCCGCATGGTCTCGTCTGCGAATCCCTTCTTCGACCCCAGCACCCTCCCGTTCGGCTTCCCGCCGTTCGCCGACATCCGCGACGAGCACTACGAGCCCGCGTTCGAACGGGGCATGGCCGATCAGCTCGCCGAGATCCAGGAGATCGTGCGCGGCCGCGACGAGCCGACGTTCGACAACACTCTCGTGCCGCTGGAGCGCAGCGGGCAGATCCTCGAGCGGGTCGGGTACGTGTTCTTCAACAAGAGCTCGTCCGACTCCAGCGACTTCACGAACGAGCTCGAGGAGCGCATCGCGCCGAAGCTCGCGGCCCATCACGACGCGATCCTGCTCGACCCCATGCTCTACTGGCGGGTCAAGACCATCCACGACGCCATCCAGGCCGGCGGCGACGCCGCCGCCGGGCTCGACGCCGAGCAGCGCTACCTCGTCGAGCGCTGGTACACGGAGATGACGATCGCCGGAGCCGCCCTCGACGACGCGCAGAAGCGGCGCCTGCGCGAGCTGAACCAGGAGATCTCGACCCTCACCACCCGGTTCGAGAAGAACCTGCTGAACGACACCAACGAGCTCGCGGTGCACGTCACCGATGTGGCGGAGCTGGCCGGGCTCGGCGAGGGCGAGGTGTCGGCCGCGCGCGAGGCCGCCGCCGCGCGCGACCTCGAGGGCTGGCTCGTCACCCTCGTGCTGCCCACCGGGCACCCGTGGCTGGCGTCGCTCACCGACCGCGGGCTGCGCGAGCGGATCATGACGGCATCCCGCTCACGGGGCGGCCGCGGCGGCGAGCACGACAACCGCGAGAACGTGCTGCGCATCGCCCGCCTGCGCGCCGAGCGCGCCGAGCTGCTCGGGTTCTCGTCGCATGCGGCGGCCGTCACGGCCGACGAGACGGCCCGCACGCCGGAGGCCGTGGCCGACATGCTGGGCCGCCTGGCTCCCGCCGCGGCCCGCAACGCACGCGCCGAGCAGGCCGACCTGGCCGCGGTCGCGGGCGACCTCGACGGCGGGCTGCGCGCCTCGGACTGGAGCTTCTACACCGAGAAGGTGCGCGCCGAGAAGTACGACGTCGACACCGCGGCACTGCGCCCGTGGTTCGAGGCGGAGCGCGTGCTGCACGACGGCGTCTTCTACGCCGCGCACCTGCTGTACGGCGTGAGCTTCACCGAGCGCCCCGATCTCGTCGCCTACCACCCCGATGCGCGCGTGTTCGAGGTGAGCAACGAGGACGGCTCGGCGCTCGGCCTCTACATCCTCGACCTCTACACGCGCGACTCGAAGCGCGGCGGCGCGTGGATGAACCCGCTCATCTCGCAGGACGAGCTTCTGGGGCATCCCGGCTCGGTCGTGGTCAACAACCTCAACGTTCCGAAGCCCGCCGCCGGCCAGCCGACGCTGCTGACCTTCGACGAGGTGTCGACGTTCTTCCATGAGTTCGGGCACGCGCTGCACGGACTGTTCGCGCACGTGACGTATCCGAAGTTCTCGGGCACGAACGTGTTCCGCGACTTCGTCGAGTTCCCGAGCCAGGTCAACGAGATGTGGATGCTGTGGCCCGAGGTGCTGGAGAACTACGCCCGGCACCACGAGACGGGCGAGCCGCTGGATCCGGCCGTCGTGGAGCGCATCCGGGAGTCGGAGCAGTTCAACCAGGGCTTCGCGACGTCGGAGTACCTGGGTGCCGCGCTGCTGGACCAGGCCTGGCACAAGCTGTCGAGCGCCTCCGCCGAGGCGATCACCGACGTGGCCGCGTTCGAGGCCGACGCCCTGCGTGCGGTCGGCCTCGACGACCCGCTCGTGCCGCCGCGCTACGGCAGCACGTACTTCGCCCACGTGTTCTCGGGCGGCTACGACGCGGGCTACTACTCCTATATCTGGAGCGAGGTGCTCGACGCCGACACGGTCGAGTGGTTCAAGGAGAACGGCGGCCTCACCCGCGCCAACGGCGACCGGTTCCGCTCGCGCCTGCTCGGCGTCGGCGGATCGAAGGACCCCTCGAGGCCTACCGCGACTTCCGCGGTCGCGACGCCGACATCGCGCCGCTCCTGAAGCGCCGCGGGCTCGACTAGCGCCTCAGCCCGACGGGCGACGGGCGACGGTCGGCTGGCGACGGGCGGCGACCGTAGCGCTGAGCGCCCACGTTCGCATCACGCCGGCACGTGCACCGGCGCCCAGGTGGTGCGAACGTGGGCGCTCGGCCGCGGGAGGCCGGCATCCACGAGCAGCGTCGACAATGCGGCGGGCGAACGGGCGACCGCCCAGCCCCATCGCACCACGCGCCAGCCGAGGGCCCGGATGCGGTCCTCGCGCAGCTTCTCGTCGATGACGACCCGGGCGGCATCCTGCCCGTCCATCCACTCCTCGCGGAGGTACTTGCCGATCCCGTCGAATTCGCCGATCAGTCCGTGCTCCGGCCAGCAGAAGTCGCCGAACATCTCCCCGTTCCTGTCCACCATCGGGAACTGGAGCAGCGGCTGCGGCACCCCGACCCGGTACATCGTGGCCCGGCTCACGCTCTCCCCGGTGAGCCGGCGCTCCCGTCGGCAAGGGCGCCGAGAAGTCGCGCCTGCCCCATCCCGCGCCCCTCCCGGTCGAGGAGCACGGCGAGCTCCTCGCGGGCGATGCGCGCGCCGCCCGCCTCCGCGATGCCGCTCAACGCAGAGTCCACCGCGGCGAGCCCGCCGGCGAGCGAACGCGTTCGCAGCAGGCTCACGACCGTCTCGCCGAGCGTCGTGACCCGGATGCCGTCGATCCGCGCGACATCCCGCGGCACCCCCGTGGCGTGTCGCATGATCGCCCGCGAGGAGTGCCCGCCTCCGATGCCGTCGGCGACGTGCACGATCGGCGGAGGGGTGCCGATGACCGGCAGCCGCCAGAGCGCCGCGGCGGACTCGCTCACGAAGACCCGCCGACCCTCGGTGCGCAGGTCATGGGCGTAGACGAGCTGCCGATGCGAGTCCTCGCGCGAGGGCGGGCGCGGCGGAGGTTCGCGGTAGACACCGCGAACCACGCGCTGCAGACGGCCCGACCGCGCGGCGCGGGCGAGAGCGTTGCGCTCCGGCGCGGTCACGGCATGCGCGGTGCGGGTGAAGCGCGTGCGCCAATCCGGGTCGATCGAGATCTCCACCCGAACACGGTGACCGATCGACGGGGCGCCCGGGGGCGCCGCGATGCCCTTCGGGGATGGCGCCACGCCGCGCGGCGTGTGCAGGGCTGCGAGCGCCCACGTTCGCATCACGTCGGCACGTGCACCGGTGCCCACATGATGCGAAAGTGGGCGCTCGGCCCGTCAGGTCGCGGGTGCAGCGACGGGCGCGACACCGGGCGCGGCGTCGGGCGCGGCACTCGGCGCGGCATTCGGAGCCAGCTCGCGCAGGGTGCGCAGCCGCGTGTCGAGCGTCGGCCCCTGCGGCACGACGATGACCTCGTCCGCCCCCGTCGACGCGACCAGGCCGTCGATCGCCGCGCGCACCTCGTCGAGGGTGCCGATCGCCTGATGCCGGATGCGCTGCTCGGCGAAGGCGCGCTCGCCGTCGGTCCACGGGTGCGCCTCGGCCTCCTCGAGCGACGGCAGCCGGGTGGGATGCCCGCTGCGCAACCGCAGGAACTGCAGCTGCCCGGGCAGCATGAGCCGCCGCGCCTCGTCGGTGGAGTCGGCGACGAGCGTCGAGATCGCGACCATCGCGTGCGGCTCGCTCAGCACGACCGAGGGCCGGAATGCGTCGCGGTAGAGCTCGAACGCGAGAGGCGTCTGCTCGCCGCCCGCGAAGTGGTGCGCGAAGGCGAACGGCAGGCCCATCATGCCCGCCAGCCGCGCGCTGAAGTCGCTGGACCCGAGCAGCCACAGCTCGGGCGAGTCACCCATCCCCGGAACCGCCACGATGCGCGAGCCCTGTCCCCCGTCGAGCGCCGGGATGGTGCCGAAGTACGCGAGCAGCTCGAGCACCTGCGCGGGGAAGTCGTCGACGGTCTCGACGCCGACGTTGCGCCGGATCATCGCCGAGACGAGCGGATCGGTGCCGGCCGCGCGACCGAGTCCGAGGTCGATGCGGTCGCCGTGCAGCGCGACGAGCGTGCCGAACTGCTCCGCCACGACGAGCGAGGAGTGGTTCGGCAGCATGACGCCGCCCGACCCCACGCGGATGCGCTCCGTCGCCGCCGCGACCGCGCCGATCAGCACGGGCGGCGACGAGCTGGCGATGCCGGGCATCCCATGGTGCTCGGCGACCCAGAACCGCCGGTAGCCGATCCGATCGGCCTCGCGCGCGACGGCGATCGTGTCGGCGAGCGCCTCCGAGTGCGAGGAGTCGGATCGGACGACGGCGAGGTCCAGCACGGAGAGCGGAATCGTCATGAACTCGTCAACGCGCGGCGGCGCCCGGTACTTCCGCGGAAATCGAATCAGCCGAGGGCGGCGCACTGCCCCCGGCTCGGGCCGTCCACCGTGTCCGGGACCGCGGAGTCGGTGGGCGCGATCGAGTTGCCCGTGCAGGAGAGCGGTCCGTGCACGACGACCCCCGAGAGCACGGCCGCCATGGCGCCCCGCGTGCCCGTGATCGCCACCGGCCCGGTGACCTCCGCACGGTCCACCACGACGCGACCGTGCGTGGCCCCGATTGAGAGCGCGCCGGTGAGGGTGTCGGGGTCGCAGCCGCGGATGGTGTCGCCGACGGACACGTTCCCGACGGTGCCGGTCAGAGTCGTCGTGCCGGAGACGGTGGACCCGCACAGCGAGACGACCGACGCACCGCTGGTTCGGAGGGGACCGCGGATCGCCGACCCCTGAACGATCAGGCGCCCGCCGTCGGAGACCGTGACCGATCCATTGACCGTCGCATGGTCCAGGCACAGGCCGCCCGCACCGGCCGACAACGGACCGTTGTGGACCCCCGTGACGACCTGCGTGCAGGGCGCGTCGACGCCCACCGCGCGGGCCCACACCTGCCAGGGGGTCACCCGCCCCCGGTCTCCCAGCACCAGGACGGTCGCCGAATCCAGCGCGGTGAAGACGCCGTTCTCGGAGTTGGTGTAATCGATGCCGACCGGCGTGGACCAGTCGTCACCGCGGCCGTCCTTCGACACGGTCATCACCATGCCGGGGCGCCCGGCGAGCAGGACCAGCTCCCCGGTCGGCATGAGCTCCATGGTCGGGTAGACGCTGTACAGAGGCTGCGCCGAGGGACCGGTCGCGACCTGCTTCTGCGCGGTCCAGGTGCGGCCGTCGTCCGTCGACCGGGCGTAGGTCATGGGCAGGTACGAGCCCTGCCGCATGACGGCGAGGAGCGAGCCGTCGGCGAGGCGCTCGATCACCGCCTCGCACGGACCCTGATATCCGGAGGTGGCGTCCATCGCAGGATCGTCCGAGGCGATCGTCCCCTGGATGGACCAGTCCACGCCGCCGTCATGGGAGACGAGCAGCACCGAGCGGTACCGGACGTCGGGCGCGTAGTAGCCGTAGCCCGTCTGATACAGGGTGCCGTCCGCATCCTCCACCACGCTGTGCACCAGCACGAAGCCGCCGAGCGGGGAGCCCGGGCGGTCGGTGACCGAGGAGATCGTGCGCATCGGCTGCGGCGTGGTCAGGATGCCGCTGCGGACCGTCCACGTCGCACCGCCGTCGTGGGAGACCGCGGTGTCCACCTCCGACTGCAGGTCACCCGAATCGGGCGTCATGTACGTGTGGTAGTCGACGGCGAGGATGCCGCCGTCGCGCAGCCGGGTGAGGAAGAACGATGGGGCATCCGGCATCGGATTGGACTGCTGGTCGCTCGCCCAGGTGACGCCGCCGTCATCGGAGTAGGCCATCCGGTTGCCGTTCGTGTTGCTCGCGTCCGAGTGCGCCGGGTAGTCGGCGAGGATGCGTTGCCCGTCGCCGTGCGGCACGACGACGTCGGACGTGGGCAGCTGCACCTGGCCGACGGCGTCGATCGTGGCAGGCAATCCGACCTCGAACGGCGCGGTGCCGAGCGCCGCCGTCGGCGTGTCCGCGACGGGGCCGAAGGTCACATCGTCGACGAAGACGTCGTCGCCGACGCCCACCGGTCCGGCGCTGGCGAACGCGAACCCGGTGATCGCGGTGATCTCGTCATGCCGGGAGCTGTTGTTGCCGATGGCCGGTCCGCCGCTTCCGACGTACGTGCCGTCGACCGTGACGTGCACGGCCTGATCGTCGACCGGCACCGAGAGCTGGACGTGACTCCAGCGTCCGATCGGGACCGTGCCGGCCGGCGCCAGGGGGTACCAGGCACCGAGCTGATCCCAGGAGAGGGCGCCGTCCGCGCCGAGCCTCAGATGGAACACGGCGCCACCGGGAAGGGCCGCCCCGATCAGGGCGCTCCCCGTGATGTCGAACGCGAATCCCTTCACGGCCACCGGGTACATCTCGAAGGACAGGTAGGCGCCCTGCACCGCCGGGGTCGCACACGTCAGCAGGGCCTGCGACGTCGGGCTCGTGTCGGTCACGCGCACCGAATGCCGCCCCGCGTGAGCCCGCTCAGCGCTCACCGTCGGCGCCACGCTTCCCACCGGGGTCCCGCAGCCCGACGGCACCGAGCCGACCGCGTCGGACTCGAGGCCGTCGACCGCCCCCGGCGTGAAGTCCCGCGTCGGCGGCACTCCGGGCTCCGTGTCGGTGAGGGGCCCGAAGGTGACCGAGTCGACGAAGGCGTCGTCGCCGACGGCCGCCGTTCCCGAGCTGGCGAAGCCGAACCCAGTGATCGCACGAATCGGGTTGTCGCTGCCCGTGGCCGGTCCGGCGCTGGCGACGTCGGTGCCGTTCACCCCGACGTAGACCGAGCTGTTGTCGCTCGGCACGGCCAGCTGGATGAGGCTCCATCGCCCCGCCGCCACGGTGCCTGCCGGCGCCAGGGACTGCCACCCGGTGCCGCTGTACCAGCCCATGGCGCCGTTCGCCTGAACCCTGAGGTGGAAGACGGCGGTGCCGTCGATGTTCGTCGGGCCCTTGCTCGCGACACCGTCGATGTCGATCATGACGCTGAGGGCGTTGACCGGATAGATCTCCAGCGACATCTCGGCACCCTGCTGCGTGACGTTCTCGCAGTTGCTGACGACCAGTGCGGATGAGCTGGTGTCGTGGATGCGCAGCGAGTGCGAGCCGTCGTGGGCCCGTTCGTCGCTGACCGTCGCGGCCGCCCGGCCGGCCGGTGTGGTGCATCCCGCGGGCACGGAACCGACCGCGTCCGACTCGAACGAGAAGGTGGTCGCGCCCCCTCCCGTGTCGGCCTGAGCGACGGCCGGTGCGCAGAACACCGTCGCGAGCGCCCCTGCCGCGAACACCGCGACGAAGCGGGAGCGGAGGGAGAGAGTGGTGCGTGTTGACGGTCATGAGCGATCCCCTTCGATCAGACTCGGCATGATCGTCTTTTCATGGAACACCGTTCCATGTCAAGCAACCGCTCCGCATCGAGGCGGAGCGCCCCCTGGCCGGCGTCGCGCGCTACGCGGTCACCGGCGGCTCGGGATCGCCGTCGGATGTCTCCCCGCGGGCTCCGGTCGGCGTCGCCCGAGATGGAGCGCGAGCATGACGATGCCGCCCACCACGAGCCCCCAGAAGGGCGCGCCGATGCCGAGCACCTGGATGCCGGACGCGACGACCAGGAACGTCGCCACGGCGACGATGCGGTGCTCGCTCTCCTCGAACGCGGCGACGAACGCACCGACCAGGGCGCCCAGCAGGGCGAGCCCCGCCACCGCCTCGATGAGGACGGGGGCCGATGCCGCGACGATCGCACTCGCGGCGCCCGAGACGGGCGCGATCACGAGGTAGGCGATGCCGGCGGTCACGCTCGCGATCCAGCGCCGGCTGCGATCGGGGTCGGCGTCGGGGCCGGCCATCATCGCGGCCGTGATCGCGGCGAGGTTGATCGCGTGCGCCCCGAATACCGAGCCGATCGCGGATGCGGCACCCGTCGAGGCCAGAATCGTACGTGCCGGCGGGTCGTCGTAGCCGAAGGTGCGCAGCACGGCGAAACCGGGCACGTTCTGGCCGGCCATCGTGACGATGTACAGCGGCACGCCGATGCTCACCAGCACGAACGGATCGAAGACCGGCGCCACGACCCGCACGGTCGGCAGCAGCGAGGCCGGGGCGACATCCGGGCGCGTGAGCACGATCGCGACGATCACGGCGACGACCGCCCCGGCGACGGCCCAGCGCGGTGCGAATCGAAGCAGCACGAGCCACACCACGATCGCCGGCAGCGTGAGCAGCGGCAGCGTCACCGCCGACGTCGCGGGGGCGAGGCAGATCGGCAGCAGCACGCCGGCGAGCATCGCCGACGCGATCGGCCGCGGGATGCGCGTCATCGCCCGCGCGAGCCATGGCCACAGCCCGGTGATCAGCAGCAGCACACCGCACAGCAGGAACGCGCCGACCGCGGCGCGGAAGTCGCCGGTCGCGTGCCGGGCGGCGATGAGAAGCGCGGCCCCGGGCGTCGACCAGGCGAACGCCAGCGGCTGACGGAAGCGCAGCCCGAGCACGATCGCGACGATGCCCTGGAACAGGGTCAGGATGAGCAGGCCCGACGCCGCCTCCTCGGGCGTGGCCCCGACCGCGCGCAGGCCCGCGATGACGAGCGCGAACGAGCTGGCGAACCCGGTGACGGCGGCGACGACCCCCGCGACGACCGGCTGCATCACGCGAGCTGGCGCTACGCGGACTTCTCGGTGCGACGCGCGGGATGCGGCACGATCGTGGGTGCGGCGTTCTCGAGCACTGCCTCCCGCGTCACGACCACGCGCGCCACCTCGTCGTTCGAGGGCACGTCGAACATGATCGGGCCCAGCACCTCTTCGAGGATCGCGCGCAGGCCGCGGGCTCCGGTCTGACGCAGCACGGCGAGGTCGGCGATCGCCTCGAGGGCGTCGGCCTCGAACTCGAGCTCGACGCCGTCGATCTGGAACATGCGCTGGTACTGCCGCACGAGGGCGTTCTTCGGCTCGGTGAGGATCTCCATGAGCGCGTGCTGGTCGAGCGGAGAGACCGTCGTCACGACCGGGAGACGGCCGATGAACTCCGGGATGAGCCCGAACTTGTGCAGGTCCTCCGGGAGCACCTCGCTGAACAGCATCGACTCGTCGCGCTTGGAGTGCAGCGGGGCGCCGAAGCCGATGCCGCGCCGCCCGACCCGGGCGGAGATGATGTCCTCGAGGCCGGCGAACGCGCCCGCCACGATGAACAGCACGTTCGTCGTGTCGATCTGGATGAACTCCTGGTGCGGATGCTTGCGACCACCCTGCGGCGGCACCGACGCGACCGTGCCCTCGAGGATCTTGAGCAGCGCCTGCTGCACGCCCTCGCCCGACACGTCGCGCGTGATCGACGGGTTCTCGGCCTTGCGGGCGATCTTGTCGACCTCGTCGATGTAGATGATGCCCGTCTCGGCGCGCTTCACGTCGTAGTCGGCTGCCTGGATGAGCTTGAGCAGGATGTTCTCGACATCCTCGCCGACGTACCCCGCCTCCGTGAGCGCCGTCGCGTCCGCGACCGCGAACGGCACGTTGAGCCGCTTGGCCAGGGTCTGCGCGAGGTAGGTCTTGCCGCAGCCGGTCGGCCCGATCAGCAGGATGTTCGACTTGGCGATCTCGATGTCGTCGATGACGGCGTCCGCCGCGGCGACGCTCTGCCGGGCCCGGATGCGCTTGTAGTGGTTGTAGACGGCCACCGAGAGCGCGCGCTTGGCCGGCTCCTGCCCGATCACGTACTCCTCGAGGAAGTCGAAGATCTCACGCGGCTTCGGCAGGTCGAACTCGCTCGAGGCCTCCTCGCCGGCCTCGGCCAGCCGCTCCTCGATGATCTCGTTGCAGAGTTCGACGCACTCGTCGCAGATGTACACGCCGGGACCCGCGATGAGCTGCTGGACCTGCTTCTGGCTCTTGCCGCAGAACGAGCACTTCAGCAGGTCGGCGCTCTCACCGATGCGTGCCATCCCGGGTCTCCTCCCGTGCGTGGGGAGTGCCTCCCCGCTGCGGTAGACCGAGCCTAACCCGAACCCTGGACGCCGGCTCGCACTGTGGGGAGAACGTGACGCGGCGTGGCGGATAGCCTGGATGCCGTGCACACACGGGCGGAACGACTGGCCCGAGGGTGGCTGGTCGGCGCCTTCGCGACCGGGGTCGCCGCGGTCTCGCACACGCTCGCGGGCGGCTACCGCCCCGATCCGCTCGGCCTCGGCGCCGCGCTCCTCTTCGCGGGGATGCTGGGCACCCTCGCGATCGGCCGGCGCCCGAGCCTGGCGCGGCTGGTCGTCGCGGTGACGGGGTCGCAGCTCGCCTTCCACCTGCTGTTCACGTTCCTCGGGGTGTCTCCCGCCGCGAGCGCGACCCCGAGCATGCCGGGCATGCACATGGACATGACCCCGGCGATCCCGGGCATGCCGGCGATGCACGATCACCTCGGCCATCTCACCGACCCCTGGATGTGGCTCGCGCACGTCGTCGCCGGCGCGCTCACGGTCCTCTTCCTGCGTCGCGCCGAGACCGCGGTCTGGGGGATGCTGCGCCGCCTGGTCGTGCGCGTGCTGCGGCCGGCCGTCGCCGCACCGACCGCCCGCCCCGCGGCCGCCCCCGTCTTTCGGGTGCGCGTCCTGCGCCCCGTCGCCCGTGTCGCGGCGCCGCCGCTGCGCGGTCCCCCGCTCCTTCCGTCGCACTGAACCACCCGCACGCCCGGGCCCTCCGGCGTGCGCTCAGAACGATCGAAGGAATCCATCCATGCACATCCCTGTCCGCCGCACCCTCGCGGCGCTCGGCGCCGGCGCGATCCTCGCCCTCGCCGTCCCCCTCGCCGCGAGCGCGCACGTCACGCTCCAGACGAACACCGCGGCCGCCGGGTCGTACACGCTGCTCACCTTCAAGGTGCCCAACGAGTCGGCCGACGGCGCGACCACCGACAGCATCGCCGTCGCCCTCCCCACCGACCACCCGCTCGTGAGCGCGTCGTACGTGCCGGTGCCCGGGTGGACCGCGACGGCGACCACCGAGACGCTGCCGAAGCCGGTGACCAACGGCGACGACACCATCACCCGTGCGGTCACCCGGGTGACCTGGACGGCCCCGGCCGGGCACGGCATCCCGACCGGGGCGCTCGGGCTGTTCCAGCTCTCCGTCGGGCCGGTCCCGTCGGTCGGCAGCCTCGCGTTCCCCGCCGAGCAGACCTACAGCGACGGGTCGGTGGTGTCGTGGAGCCAGAAGGGCGCGAACGCCGAGCACCCGGCCCCCGTGCTGTACGTGAACGACGCGCCCCCGGCATCCGGAGCGACCGCACCCTCCCCGCGTGACGGCGACCGCATCGCAGCCGCTCTCGAGCGCGCCCGCGACGCCCGACGTCATCGCCCGGGTGTTCGGGATCGTCGGCATCGTCATCGGCGCGGTCGGGCTCGTGATCGGCGTCGCCGGGATGTCGGCACGCCGCCGCACCCGCGGGGACGCGTCATGAGGCGCGGCCTCCTCGCCGCGTCGACGGGGCTGCTGGTCGCCGCCGCGGTGCTCGTGCTCGCGGCGCCGGCGTCGGCTCATAACCAGGTGATCTCGACCACGCCGGCGGCGAAGGCGACACTGACCTCGTTGCCCAGCCGCTTCGCCGTCACCACCAACCTCCCGCTGCTCGACGTGAGCGGCGACGGGGAGGGCTTCGCGTTCGAGATCCGCAGCTCGGCGGGCGCCTACTACGGCGACGGCTGCATCACGATCCAGGACGACGCGATGTCGATCAAGCCGGCCATCGGACCGGCGGGCACGTACACCGTGATCTACCAGCTCGTGTCGCAGGACGGCCACACCGTCAGCGGCTCGTACCCGTTCACCTGGAAGCCCTCCGGCGCGTTCACGCCCGCCACCGCGCACCGGCAACCGCAGAACTGCGGCCGGGCTCCGCTCGCCGCCTCCACGGCGACGCCCGGCGATCCGGATGCGGCGCGCTCGCAGTCGGCGCCGATCGCCGATGTGCTGTGGATCGGCGGCGCGCTCGTCGCCGTCGCGCTCGCGGTGGTCGTCGCGATCGTCCTCGTGTCACGGCGGCGGCGTGCCGAGGGGCGCGAGCACGACGAGCCCGAGCGCGACGAGCCGCATCCGGACGAACCGCGGCGCTAGAGCTTCGCGTACCTGGCGCGGAATCCGCAGTACACGCCGTAGGCGATGAAACCGATCCCGATGAGCACGACGAGCACCTCGCCGAAGGGCAGGCGCACGACGGCCTGGAAGGCCTGATCGAGCCCGCCGGACTTGTCGGGATCGGCCGTCGCCGCGGCGATGACGAGCAGCACGCCCAGCACCGACAGGGCGATGCCCTTCGCGACGAACCCGGCGACGCCCACGACCTCGATCACATCCCGGATGGCGGTGGTCGGCCGGCGCAGATCGTCGAGGAAGCTCCGGCGCACGCCCTTGACGACGAAGTACACGCCCGCGCCCAGCACACCGAGTCCCACCGCCACGAGCAGCACGACGCCGCCCGGCACGTGCAGCAGCTGGGCGGTGAGGGTCTTGCCGGTCGCGCCCTTGCCGCCGCCGACGGCCACCGAGATCCCGATGCCGGCGAGGAACAGGTAGCCGATCGCCTGCCCCCACGCCGAGAGGCGCGAGCGCCAGCGCAGCTTCTCGTCGCGCTGCTCGGCCGTGATGCTGCGGGCGACCTGCCAGACGCCCAGCGCGCCGAGGCCGAGGATCATCGCCCAGACCAGCACGATGCCGCCGGGCGCGTGCGTGATCGAGCGCAGAGCTCCGGTCTGGTCGGCGCGGCCACCGCCGGCGTGCAGCCCGATGGAGATCGCGATGATCCCGATGATGACGTGCAGCACGCCCGCGACGGCGTACCCCGTGCGCGCGAGAAGACGGAACGCGGGGGTGCGCTCCAGGTCGGAGGCGGCGCGCTCGACCTCCTGTTCGGTCCCAGCCATGCGATCGACGGTAGAGACGACGCAGCGCCCGGGACCTCAAGTCCCAGGCGCTGCGGAGTGTCGAGCGGCGGTCAGCTGCCGATGGCGGCCACCGGCAGGTTCTTGCGGCTCGTGAGCACCTGGTCGATCAGCCCGTACTCGAGCGCCTCGTCGGCCGAGAGGATGGTGTCGCGCTCGATGTCGTCGTGCACCTCCTGCTGCGACTTCTTCGAGTGCCGCGACAGGGTCTCCTCGAGCCACGTGCGCAGGCGCAGGATCTCCTTCGCCTGGATCTCGATGTCCGACGCCTGCCCGCGGCCGGCCTCGCCGACCGCCGGCTGGTGGATGAGCACCCGGGCGTTGGGCAGGCCGAGCCGCATGCCCGGCGTGCCGGCGGCGAGGATCACCGCGGCGGCCGAGGCGGCCTGGCCGAGCACGACCGTCTGGATGCGCGGACGGATGTACTGCATCGTGTCGTAGATCGCGGTCATCGCCGTGAACGAGCCGCCGGGGCTGTTGATGTACATCACGATGTCGCGGTCGGGGTCCTGCGACTCGAGCACGAGCAGCTGGGCCATGACGTCGTCGGCCGACGCGTCGTCGACCTGCACGCCGAGGAAGATGATGCGGTCCTCGAAGAGCTTCGCGTAGGGGTCCTGACGCTTGAAGCCGTAGGCCGTGCGCTCCTCGAACGAAGGCAGGATGTACCGCGACTCCGGCATCCGGGCGGCGAGGTCGCCGCCGCTCATGAAGGTGGGGGTGTCCATCTGTCGCGTCCTTACTTCGTGTCGTTCGTGTCGTCGGTGCCGCCGCCGCCGATGACGTCGGCCGCGGACTCCCGGATGTGATCGACGAAGCCGTACTCGAGGGCCTCGTTCGCGCTGAACCAGCGATCGCGATCGCCGTCCGCATTCACCTGCTCCACCGACTTGCCCGTCTGGGCCGCGGTGATCTCGGCCAGGCGCCGCTTCATGTCGAGGATGAGCGCGGCCTGGGTCTGGATGTCGGAGGACGTGCCCCCGAATCCACCGTGCGGCTGGTGCAGCAGCACGCGCGCGTTCGGCGTGATGTAGCGCTTGCCCTTGGTGCCCGCGGTCAGCAGCAGCTGGCCCATCGAGGCGGCCATGCCGATGCCGACCGTCACGATGTCGTTCGGCACGAACTGCATGGTGTCGTAGATCGCCATGCCGGCCGTGATCGAGCCGCCGGGCGAGTTGATGTAGAGGAAGATGTCCTTCTTCGGGTCCTCGGCCGCGAGGAGCAGGAGCTTCGCCGCGATCTCGTTCGCGTTGTCGTCGCGCACCTCGTCGCCGAGCCAGATGATGCGATCCCGCAGCAGCCGGTCGAAGACGCTCGGCTGGAATGGCGTGTCGGCCATGGGTGATGCTCCTGTTCGGTTGATGTCGCTGTCGAATCTATCGAGGGGTGCGGCACCCCGCGGGGTGTTCGCCGTGGGCAGAGACGGCGTCCGTAGTCTCGACGCATGACGACGACTGACGACGCCCTGCACCTGTTCGAGGAGGCCGGTGAGCACGACTCCGCCGGACGCGAGGAGCAGGCCGAGCCGCTGTATCGCGCGGCCCTGGCGGCCGGGCTGCCGACCGCCGAACGGATCCAGGCCGTCATCCAGCTCGCCTCGACGATCCGCAACCTCGACCGGGGCGAGGAGGCGCTCGGGATGCTCGAGGCCGAGTCCGAGGGACGCCCGGTCGACGAGTGGACACCCGCCCTCGCCGCGTTCACCGCCCTCACGCTCGCGAGCCTGGGCCGCGATCGCGGCGCGCTCGTCGTCGCCCTGCGAGCGCTCATCCCATCGCTGCCGCGCTACCACCGATCGGTGGCGGCCTACGTCGACGAGCTCGCGGACGGCGCGCGCTGACCGCTCCGGCCGGACCGGCTCAGCGTGCGAGCTTCTCGAGCGTGTTGAGGTTGCGCGTCGTCAGCCACGGCTTGTGCCGCGCGACGGCCTGCGCCCTGCCGAAGGCGCTGTCGAGCGTCGAGCCCTTCGGCACGCTCCAGTAGAGGACGCCCTCGCCCTCCGCGATCTGCTCGACGTCCGGGTCGAGCTCGGTGGCGAGCAGCTCGGCGCGCACCTCGGGCTTCACCACGAAGACGACGTACGCGTGCCGGTCGTCGCTGCGCGGGAACGGGAACCCCGCGGTGATCTTCGCGACCGCCGCCGCGGTGAGCACGTGCACCCAGGCCTCGTAGCCGAAGCGGTCGCCGAGCGCCCCCTCGAGGCGCGTCTTCGCCGTCGCCGCGGGCTCGCTCGTCGTGAACAGCACGTTGCCGCTCGCCAGCACCGTCGCCACGTCGTCGTAGCCGAGGCCGCGCACGACGTCGGCGAGATCCGCGGACTTCACCGTGATCCCGCCGACGTTGACGCCGCGGAGCAGCGCGACGAAACGCGTCACCCTAGTGGTCGTGGCCCTCGTGGTCGTGGCCGGCGTGGTCGTCGGGGCCGGCGTCGGGGGTCGTGACCACGGCCTCCGGGTCGTCCGGATCGCCGAGGGCGCCCGCCGTGAACGCCGAGACGTCGACGTCCTTGCCCTTGGTGTCGGTGACCTTGGCCCGGCTCAGGATGACGGCGAGCGTCTTCGAGCGCGCGACCTCGCCGATCATGGCGGGCAGCTGCCCGTTCTCGTCGATCACCTTGATGAACTCGCCCGGCTCCATGCCGTACTGCGCGGCCGCCTGCACGAGGTACGTGGTGAGCTCGTTCTGGCCGACCTTGATCTCCTCGGCCTCGGCGATCGCGTCGAGCAGGATCTGCGAGCGGAACGTCTTCTCGGCCGACTCGGCGACCTCCTTGCCGTGCTCCTCGTCTCCGACACGGTTCTCCGCCTCGAGGTGGCGCGTGACCTCGTCGTCGATGAGCTGCGGCGGCACCGGGATGTCGACCTTCTCGAGCAGCGTGTCGACGATCTTGTCGCGCGCCTCCACGCCCTGGCCGAACTCCTTCTGCTTGGTGAGCTGCTCGCGCACGTCGGTGCGGAGCTCGCCGATGGTGTCGAACTGGCTCGCGATCTGCGCGAACTCGTCGTCGGCCTCCGGGAGCTCGCGCTCCTTCACCGAGAGCAGCGTCACCGCGACCTCGGCCTTCTCGCCCTCGTGGTCGCCGCCGAGCAGCTCGGACTCGAACGTGGTCGACTCGCCGGCGGTGAGCGTGTCGAGCGCCTCGTCGATGCCCTCGATGAGCTCGCCCGAGCCGAGCTCGTAGCTCACGTTGCTCGCGGTGTCGACCTCCTCGCCGCCGATGGTGGCGACGAGATCCAGCGTGACGAAGTCGCCCGTCTTGGCGGGGCGGTCCACGGTCACGAGCGTGCCGAAGCGGGTGCGCAGGTTGTCGAGCTCGTTCTCGACCTCGTCGACGCTCACGGCGACGGGCTCCACCTCGAGCTTCATGCCGTCGTACTTCGGGAGCGCGAACTCGGGGCGCACGTCGACCTCGACGGTCACGTGCAGGTCGCCCTGGAACGTCTTCTCGTCGGGCCACTGGGTGACGTCGGCCTCGGGACGGCCGAGCGGACGCAGCTTCTCGGCGTCGGCGGCCTCGCGGTAGAAGCGGTCGAGCCCGTCGCTCACGGCGTGGTTGAGCACCTCGGCACGGCCGACGCGCTGGTCGATGATGGGCGGCGGCACCTTGCCCTTGCGGAAGCCGGGGATCGTGACCTCCTCCGCGATGTGCTTGTATGCGTGATCGATCGACGGCTTGAGGTCGTCGGGGGTCACGGTGATGCTGAGCTTCACGCGCGTGGGCGAGAGCTTCTCGACGGTCGCCTGGACCATAGGGGATGTCTCCTTGTGTGGGGTCGTGCTGTCGGGGCGACAGGATTCGAACCTGCGGCCTCCCGCTCCCAAAGCGGGTGCTCTAGCCAAGCTGAGCTACGCCCCGGGCCGGCCGGCTGCCGCGGGCGTGACCCTCGGATGGCCCCGTCGAGTCTACGGGGTGACGAACAACCCGGCTGCCGCGTCGTGGGTGGCCCGCTGCTTCATCACGAAATGCTGCTTCTTACCGGTCGCCGTGTAGGGCAGCTCGTCGACGATCGCGTAGCGACGCGGGCGCTTGTAGTCGGCGAGCGCGACGCTGTCCTTGCAGAACGCGTCGAGCTCCGTCGCGAGCGCCTGCAGGTCGACGCCGGACTCGCGCGGGCGCAGGTACGCGACCACCAGCTCCCCCATTCCGGATCCGGCAGGCCCGTGACGATGGAGTCCGCGACCGCCGGATGGCTCGCCAGCAGCTCCTCGACCTGCACCGGGTGCACGTTCTCGCCGCCGGAGATGATCATGTCGTCCTTGCGGCCGACGATCGTGACGAGCTCGTCGCCGTCCCAGGTGGCGAGGTCGCCGGGGTACATCCACCCGTCCCGGAACTTCTGCGCCTGCTCCTCGGGGTTGCCGACGTAGGCGTAGCCGCTCTTGACGGTCCGCATGATGACCTCGCCGATCTCCTGGCCGTCCTGCTTCGCCAGCTCGTCGGGCCGCGAGATCCGGTCGGCCTGCACGCGCACCACGGCCACGTCGTCGTCGAGGCATGCCCGGCCGGCGGCGCCCGCCGCGGCGGGCAGATCCTCCGGACGCAGGTAGGTGTTCCAGAACGCCTCCGTCGTGCCGTACCCGTTCGCGATCCGCGGCGTCAGCACCCGCTGGTAGCGCAGCGCGGCGGCGCGGTCCAGCGGCGCGCCCATGGTGACGATCCCCCGCAGCGATGTCAGGTCGCGCGGGTCGGCCTCCTGGGCATCCGCCAGCCGCTCCAGGTTGGTCGGCGCGCCGATGACATAGGTCAGGCGCTCATCCCGGATGGCATCCAGCACGGTCGCGGGATCGAACGCCGGCAGGCACACCACCTCCGATCCCACGAAGAACGCCGTGTTCGGACCGGCGCAGTAGTTGCCGCCGCGATGGAACCACGGCGACATGTTCATCGTCTTGTCGGTGGGTCCGAGCGGGAAGTGCATGACGACGTCGTGGGCGGTGAGCAGCTCGTTGAGGCTGGTCAGCGGCACGGCCTTGGGCATCCCGGTCGTGCCGGAGGTGTAGAGGCGGGAGGTCTCGTCCCAGGTGCTCGCCCCGTCGGGCGCGCGGAAGCTCGGCGCGCCGGCGACGAGCAGCTCCTCGAACCGCAGCGACCCGGGCACGAGCTCGCCCTCCCCCACGCCGACGATGACCGGCGGACGCGCGGCGGCGAGGTCGAGGGCCGTCGCGACGTCGGCGGCCTGCGCCGCCTCGTACACGAAGATCTTCGGCTTCGCGGCGTCGAGGATGAACGCGGTCTCGGCCGGCGCGAGGCGGAAGTTCATGGGCGAGCTGACCGCGCGCAGTCCCTGGGCGGCGACGTAGAGGAACGCGAACTCGGGCCGGTTCATGAGCTGGTAGCAGACGATGTCACCGACACCCACGCCCTGCGCCGCCAGGCCGGCGACGAGCTGGCCGGTCACCTCGCCGAGCTGTCGGTAGGTCCAGCTGCGCCCGCTCGGCGGGTCGGTGATCGCCGTCCGGTTCGCGTAGCGGTGCGTGTTCCGCTCCACGGCGGCGGCGTAGGTGAAGGTGCTCTCGAAGACGTTCCGGAGCGGGGTCGGGTCGTAGTCGGTGTTGCCCATGGGGGTTTCCTTCGTGCGTGCTATTCGGGTGAGGCGGCCGGCGCGAGGTCGGACCAGAACGGCGGCGCGGTCACGGTGAGACCGCCGTCGACGACGAGCGTGGTGCCGGTGATGTAGGAGGCGGCCGGCGAGAGCAGGAACGCGACCGCGCCGGCCAGCTCCGCCGCGGTCCCGAGCCGGCCGAGCGGGATGCGCTGGGCCGTCCGGTCGGATCCGAGCCCGACGACCGCGTTGTAGTGCCGGGCAGAGTCGGTGTCGAACATGCCCCCGTTGACGGCGTTGACGGTGATGCCGCGCGGCCCGAGCTCCGCGGCGAGGTGGCGCACCCACGACTCGAGCGCCGCCTTGTCGGCGCCGAGGGCTCCGTACAGCGGGAACGCACGTCGCGCGCCGTAGCTGCTGAGCGCGACGATCCGCCCGTCGCGGGGCATCGTGGGCACGACCGCCTGCGCGAGTGCCACGAACGAGCGGACATTGGTCGCCCACGAGCGCTCGAGGTTGTTGGCGGTGAGGTCGAGCGCGGGCTTGAACGCGGAGGCGGCGGCGTTCGCGACGAGGGCGTCGAAGGGCCCGCCGTGCGGGTTGGCGGGGTCGATCTCGGCACGGACGAGGTCCCGGATGGCGGCGGCGTCTTCGAGATCGAGACGCGCCGCCGACGCGCGACCGCCGCGCTCGGCGATGACGGCGACGACATCCGCGGCCAGCTGCGCCTCGCTGCGGAAGGTGAGGACGACGTCCCACCCGTCGGCCGCCAGCGATTCCGCGAGCGCACGCCCGACGCCCCGCGATCCTCCGGTGATCAGAACGCGTCGCCGCGTCGTGCTCGTGGGGCCCATCCCGCGTCACGATACGCCCGCGCGAGGGTGGGTCGCACGGGGTGTCGGCCCGGCGATGTCGGTGCCCGCGCGCACACTGGTCGGCATGGCGGACATCGAGATCATGGAGGTGCGGGCGTACGAGCCGCGCTGCCTCGAATGCGGCGAGGTCGGTCCGATCGAGTCGAGCGTCTTCTTCGCGATGGCGTGGGAGGAGGCGCACGTCTGCGTCGCCGTGCGCATCGACGCGGAGGCCTCGGAGCTGCGCGCCGCGTCCTGAGACGACTCCACCCCGGGGGCCGATAGACTCGCGGCGCACCTTCGGGGCGGTAGCTCAATGGTAGAGCCTCAGTCTTCCAAACCGGCGCGGCTGATCTGCGCTGGCCTGGTAGTACTGAGGAGAGCGACCCTCCCGGCAAGCCCGAGAGGGCGAAAAGAGGGCGAGAGCCCGCACAACTAAATACAGATTCGGGGCGGTAGCTCAATGGTAGAGCCTTAGTCTTCCAAACTAATTACGCGGGTTCGATTCCCGTCCGCCCCTCCAAGAAGTCGGCCTCCGCTATGCTCCACATACCCGAGCATTGGAGCAAGATGAGCGACTCCACGGCAGAAGATTCCGGCGGCGGGGCCGAGTCGAAGTCCAAGACGAACTCCACGCTTGCCAAGTTTCCTCGGCACACGGTCGAGCAAGCCCTTCGCATCCCGGAAGCGATTCTGCAGCAGAACGCGGGGAATCCGGCTACACCCGCTGAAGCCGTCCAATACTCCGGAGGCACCAAGGTTTCAGGTCGCTGGAACGTCGAGATCAGTTCCGCGAAGAAGTATGGCTTCCTCAAGACCGAGGGCAAGACGCTCGTGGTGGAGGAACGCGCCCGCAAGGCGATCTCACCCCAGAGCGAGAACGATCGCAGAGATGCTCTACGGGATGCCGTTCTGTCTGCACCCGATCTCGGCGAGGTCTACAAGTATTACCGCGGCGAGGCGTTGCCCGACGAACCCTTCCTCGCCAACGCCCTGACAGATCGATTCGGGATACCCGCTGACCAGGTGCCCGAGTTCCTTGACATCTTTATGAAGTCGATGCGGTCAGCAAACCTCATCGATGAGAGCGGAGCGCAGGTCCGCCTCCTCGACGCCGGACGTGAAACGTCGTCTGGCACTCCGGCCCCTACAAGCAAGAAGCCGACCAGGACAACAACCGGCGCGACCTGCTTTGTTATGCAGCCGTTCGCGGCACCGCTCGGCGGTTACTACGACCTGATCTTCCGTCCCGCGATCGAACAAGCCGGGCTCACCCCAGTGCGTGCCGATGCGGAGATCTTCGGCACTGGAAAGATCATCGACCAAATCTGGCGCGGCATCCAGGATGCCGAGATCCTGCTGGCGGAACTGACAACGAAGAACCCCAATGTGTTCTATGAACTCGGCCTCGCTCACGCCATCGAGAAGCCCGTCATCTTGATCTCGTCCAACGAGGACGACGTGCCATTCGACCTTCGGCACATCCGCGTGATTCTCTATGATCGCACCGATCCGTTCTGGGGACAGAAGCTGATCGACAACATCGCGGACAAGATCACGTCTGCACGGGAGCGTCCCGAAGAAGCCATCTTCAGACTCGCCGATCGCACATAGCGGGACTGCAGCAGCGCGGGTCGTGGTAACGGCGATCCTGAATAGGCCTAGTGCCCCGAGCGCGAGTCGACTCAGAAAAGGTCGCGAATCTCCACTCCGAAAGCAACCGCGAGCCGATGAAGGATGTCGATGCTGACGTTGCGCCGTCCTCGCTCGATACCGCTGACGTAGGTCGTGTGGACGTCCGCCCGCTCCGCGAGCGTCTCTTGCGACCACTGCCGCTCGGCGCGAAGTTCTCGAACGCGCGTGCCGAGCGCGTCCCGCCAAGGCTGCGGCGGGGCTATTTTCGGCACCTTTCAAACCTGGGCGTGTTGACTCATAGTCTCCATAGACGATGAGTAAGGTCGCGCCGTGGATGCGACCCGACCCCGCTCCCTGCGCGACCCAGACGCGGTATCCGAGCGCTATGCGCTATGGCAGACGAAGCCGACCCTGGCCGCGCTGCGTGACTACGTTGGAGACCTGTCAATCCACGGCAGGGATGCGCCCGCTTTCGACCCGACCGACGCCGGTTCTGATGCGCGGGTGATGTTCGTGCTCGAAGCGCCGGGGCCGAAGTCGGCGACCACGAAGGGCTCAGGGTTCATCAGCGCCGACAACAACGATCAGACCGCCGCGAACCTCTGGCAAGCACGAACGGACGCCGGGCTCATCGACGGCTGCATCCAGGCGAACATCGTGCCGTGGTATCTCGGCGCGGCATCGGTGAAGCCGACGCCTTTGGAGCTCGCGGACGGCTCGATACGGCTTCGCTATCTGATTGACCTGCTGCCGAGCCTGGACACCGTCGTCCTCTGCGGCGACTACGCGCGGCAGGGTTGGCGGCGCTACGTCGCCGGGCTGTTTGACGGCCCCGGCCCGGTCGTGATTGAGACACACCACCCGAGCCCGCAGTCGCTGAACTTCGGCACCCGACGCGCAGAGTTCACCGCCGCCGTCGCCAGGGCTGGCACGCGACCCTAGCGCCCGCCACCGAGACGGCGCGGAGCGGGCCAGGTGTCTTGCCCGCGCACACCCTCGCTGCGCAGGTCGGTTGCCTGCTGGCCGGTGGAGCCGGGGAGCACCCGTCCGGCGGGGGTGCGCCGGTTGTCGCCGGAGCGTCCGCCGTACTCGGTCGGGGTGCCTCCGGGCTGCCGGTAGTTGGGCTTGTCGGTCATGCCTCTATCGTCCCTCGCGCCCACATTCCGCCGCGCGCCGCTGGTAATCCATATCGCTCATTTCATATCTCCATAACGGCATGGAGATTGCGAATAGGGGCATTTCAAGCGGGGCGACTGCCAAACCGGGTTCAATTGCTCGTATGACAGTTGAGAACGGTTCTCAGGGCAGACCGGGCCGCAAGCCGGGTGACCTCGTGCGTCTGGACGCGAAGATCACCGCCGACCTTGACCGGGCGCTGAACGAACTCGTCCTCGCGACCGGGGTCGCCAAGGCGAGCCTCGTCCGTGCGGCGCTTGCACAGTACCTCGCCGCACACGGGGCGCTCACGCCCGAGCACCCCGAACTCATCACCCTTGCCCCGACCGCAGGCCCCGGCCTCGCATCCCAGAGAAAGGACACCCCATGACCATGAGCAGCATGCAGCGGAGGGCGGCACCACCGCCGAACGCCGACCTGCCGCCCTACCCCGAGCACCACGCGGCATCCTCGATCAGCCAGCAGATGGCGACCCGTGCCGCGCACTGGGGACAGACCGCCCGCGGGCTGCGCGACGAGATCGCCGCCACCGAAGAAGCCCTCGTCGCGGCGCTGGACGAGCAGGAGCGCCGCGAGGCGAACCGCACCCGACTCCGCGAAGCCCTCAACGCCAGCACGGATCGAGGTCTCCGATGACCATCCTCAACCCGCATGACACGCGGATCGCGGCGCGGCACCTCAAGTACGACAACACCGCCCAGGAGCGCGAGAACGTCCAGCGCGTGGACCGCGAGGTCTTCGACCGGGTCGCAGAGTACGAGCGCGGCGTCGTCGCCTCAGCGCGGGCGGACGCCGACAAGGGCGACCGGCTCGCAAACGAAGCGGTAGCAGCGGTGGCCGACCTGAACTCGCGGTTCCGCGCCGCTGCCGAGGACGGCAACGTGACCCGCGACCTGCTGCGCGAGTTCAACCGCGTGCGCGCTCAGGCCGAAGCACTGGCGGACTCGCTGAATGTGGCTGAGCGCACCGCGCAGTGGCACGCCGGGCGGCTGAGCGACGTCTACGGGACATGGCTCGCACTCGTGCAGAAGTACCCGACCCTCAAGCCAGGGATTCGGGTCCAGTAAGGCTGACCCGCCGCCGCCGTTCGAGCCATGTCGTCGGCGGCGGGTCTTCAACCGAACAACCCACTGAAAGAGAGGCAACGCAAATGACTCACGTTGACGACCGAAGGCTACTCGCCCCGCCGAGCGCGGCGCTCTATGACTACCACGAGCGCGCTCTGCAACCCGGCACGCGACACGAGCCGGCCACCATCAGCAGCGAGGCGGCGAAGACCACCCGACTACTGAGCACCATCGAGCGTGCCACGGCCCGCATCACTCTCCGCCCGCCTGTCGAGGGTGCCGGACTACTGCGCGAGGCCGTCGCACGGCTCCGCGTCTACGAGGCGCGCGGCGTGCTCGACCGCATGAGCGTGCACACCGTCGCCCGCAACCTGCACGCCGTGTTCTTCACCGGCCACCCATTCGGGCTCATCCACGCCGCCCGCGGCTGGCATCTTCTCGAAGAACTCGACCGCCGCGACCTCATCGAGGTCTGGCTCGACACGCCCTGCTCAGGAACGACGCGCAAGTGGCTCCGTGTTCGACTCTGCGACCGACTCGATGAGTTGCGCTTCTGGGAGTCCGGAAATTGACGTTCCCGACAAGGAGATCCACAAGATTGAGTGCCAAGAAGACTGTTATCCGCAGATGTATCACCCGGACTACAAACTCAGTTAGTCTGAAAGGCATGGCACCCGCGACCCTCGCTCGTCCCGTTGCTGTCCGCGCCGCCCGCGCGATCGCTCCCGCTGAGGTTCTTGAGGTTGTTCGTTCTCGAAGCGACGAGTACGTGCGCGAGCAGATCGCCAAGCGACGCGGCATGAAGTCGGCCGAACGCGAAGCACAGCAGGTGGCTGACCGTCGCGCTCGGGCAGAGGCTGCGGCGGCGGCACTTCGCGCAAGCTGAGTGAGCCAGCTCCCACGTCTGCGCGTAACCCAGCGCTGTCTTCGTGACGACCTAGGGCTGGATGTAGCGCACGCGTCCCGTGACGCGCGCCACTACTGCGCAGAACACGAGGCGCTGCAAACGTTCGTTGGGAAGCGATCTGGCGCGCCCGACGTGGGTGAGCCAGCGCTTCGCATGGGACCGAGCCACGGATCTGTGAAGACGCTTCACATCAACCGCGGGCGAGCGGTGACGATCTTCGACGCTGACAAGAACGTCTGTTGGCTCATCGGCTATGGTCCGACACACGCCAAGGGCGAAGACCGCGACGTGTTCAACGACTTCGAGCGCCTAGACGGGCGCGGCGAACTGCTGCCGACCGCCGACGACTACGAGCTGCTAGAAACGCTCAGCACCGCAGCGCAGATCGATGCACTGACCGAGCTCGGATTGGCACTCTACGAAGAGGCGCGGTCGGAGCCCGGTGTCGAAGTAAATCGCACACTGGGACTTAAGGACGGCAAAGAAGGGTCGATGCTGATCGTCGTCGACCTAGAGGTCTTCGACGACGGCGAGGCCGAACAAGGCTGGATCGTGTTCACTATCCCGCCGCAAACAGGCATTGGTGAGGAGCAGTTGTACGATGTGCTTGGCGCCATCCTTCCCGCGAACATGGACGGCGACTCACTAACGATGGTCGCCAAGGTCGGCGACAGGGCGATCAACTACAACGAGTTGGCATGGACTTGGTCCTGCTACCCAGACGCCTAGGCAGCGAGACGCGACTACGACACTCCCGTGACCACTAGCGCCGCGACGGCGATAGCCAGGGAACCGACAGCGACGGCGAGAGAGGCAATGGCGATGCCAGTGCTTAGGCGCTGCGCGCGGTCGGCGTCGGCCTTCGCGTTGCGCGCCACTTCCAGACTGGCGTTGAGCGCTTCAATCACCTGCTCAAGCGACTCGCTCGTCTCTTGTGCCGCCGCCGCAGCGCGCCGGATATCGCCGTCGCGCTGCGAGCGCATCGACGCTTCCATCTGCTCGCGCGTTGGGACAAATCCGTAGCCGCTCATGCGCCCATTTTGTCGCAAAGTGCACTCTCTTGGGCGGGCGTAAGACTGGTGGCGCTGGTCGGGTTCGGGCGGGCGCGAGAGGGCGAAAAAGAGGGCGACCACGCTCCGC
This sequence comes from Pseudolysinimonas kribbensis, assembly GCF_030161895.1. GTDB lineage: Bacteria > Actinomycetota > Actinomycetes > Actinomycetales > Microbacteriaceae > Pseudolysinimonas > Pseudolysinimonas kribbensis. The sequence continues at coordinate 2,891,012 of NZ_BSVB01000001.1, read as the reverse complement.
CGAGACGATCCGAGGTTGACCGAAGGCGACCGAGTGTCGAGCGCCGAACGGCCCGAGAAGCCCCGAAATCACTGGGCACGGCGGCTCAGCGCGGTCGGAGTCGGTCGACGGCGGCAAGCAGCGGAAACAGTTTGAGGAGCGGCTTCCAAACTGATTACGCGGGTTCGATTCCCGTCCGCCCCTCTCCGGAGTTCGGCTCCCGGTAGGCCGTCATCATGATGGAGATTAGGATGTTCGGCAGCTCGACGCCGAGCTTGGCCACCGCCCGCGCCGGCGGCTGCGGTCCGAAGAACGCGGCGTAGGCCTCGTTCATCCCGGCGAAGTCCTCGGGCCGCGCGAGAAGCACGGTGACCTGCACGATCGCATCGACCGACGCGCCACCCGCCTCGAGGATCGCCACGCAGTTGCTCAGTGCCTGCGTCGTCTGCTCCCGGATGCCGCGGCCCGCCAGCCCCGTGGTCACCTCGATCCCGGTCATCCCCGACACGAAGAGGAAGGGACCCGCCGCCACTCCCTGGCTGTACAGCGGCGAGGCGGGCGCGTCCGGCGTGCTCACGATGCTCTTCATGCCGACACGGTAGGCCCATCGGCACGGCCGGGCACCCGCTCGAGAGCCTGCGCGTCGGCTCCGGATCGCCGTGACCACTCGGCCGCGCGGCCCGACGGCGTGCACGCTGGACCTCCACCGACGAGAGCAGGTGCCTCATGAGCGACCCCACCACCGGCGAGCCGATCGATGACCCGAGCAAGGAACCCACCACGGAGCCGTCCGGGACTCCCCGGAGAACCCGTCGGGTGCAACCGCGTAGAGCTCAGCCGCGTCGCGTGGCCTCGTCCGCCAGCGTCTGCAGCGACGGCGGCAGTCGTCCCGCCCCGAAGTCGTAGTAACGCGCCCATTCGGGGGTGATGGCGATGCGCACCATCTGCTCGTACATGCCCCGAACCGCCTGCTCGAAGCCGGCCAGCGCCTCGGGCGGGATGGTCTTGGCCGCCGCGTCGAGGTACTCCGGCGGGATGCCGTCGACCGTCTCCACGGCGGCGGTGCCCCGGATCAGCAGGGACCGGGCGTCGGCGGGTGTCGCACCGGTGTCGATCGTGACCGCCGCGTGCTGCCGCTCGCGCAGGGCGCGGCCCTTCGGCGCGACGGTGGACGTGCAGATCACGAGCTGCTCGCCCGTCCAGACGAAGCCGATCGGGATCACCCGCGGGGTGCCGTCGTCGCCGAGGTACGCCAGGCGGAGCAGCGGGGCATCACGCAGGAGGTCGCGCGCGCCCGGCTGGCCGAGCTCGGCGCGGATCTCGTCCCTGTTCATCCGACGATCTTGGCAAGGCTCTGCCGCGCAGGACCACCCCGACGCGGGGGATACGCCGGGGTGGCCGGCCGTGCAGCACTGAGCAGCTACCGAAAAGCTAGACAGGCGAACGAGTGCGCTCACCCGGTCTACCCCGGATTGCCAGAGCCTGCTCAGCCTGAGGCGGCCCGGCGACGGCGGGCCCGTGTCGGTCGTCTGGCCTAGTCCGTTCGGCCGATGACAGCGGTCGCCCGTCCCCATATGTTGGCTGCGCGCCGCAGCGAAGGGGAACCGCATGTCGAAACCGCACGTCCGCCCATCCGGGATCCTCGGCCGACTCTCCCGCCTGCGCAAGCCCGGGTCGGCAGCCGTCGCGGCCGTCGCGATCGGGGCGCTGCTGCTGTCGGGCTGCGTGCCGTCCGGTCCGCCGAGCAACCAGGAGGCCGGCGCCGCCGCCGACACCTCCCTCTACGCGGGAGCGCTTCCCGCGCCCGTTCCGATGCCCGAGTCGCCTCACCTGCCGCCCTACCCGCAGGTCCCGACCGATCAGACGCCGGCCGCGATGCAGGCATACAACCGTGCGCTCGGCGTCTACTCGGCGGCCTTCACCGGCGCCCAGGCCGCGACGAAGGCTCAGGCTGCCGCCGTCGACAAGCTCGCGGCCGAGACCCGGAGGGGCGGCAAGACGGCGGTCGCCGCGTGGGAGTCGCTGCTCGTGACCGCCGGCATCGCGGTGGCGGGAGCCGACGGCAAGCCGGTCTCCCTGCACGGCGACACCGGCTCAGGATGGCTCACCAGCGACGCCGAGCTGCGCCTGCACTCGATGCTCTCGGCCTCCCCGGCGGCATCCGCCTCACGGACCTCGCCGACTCCTGGAGCACGACGTTCCAGCTGTCGAAGAACGACCTCGCGAACCTGCTCTACAAGGCGCTGTACTCCCCTGCCGACCACGACTTCGGCGTGGTGTACCAGGCGATGGGTCCGGGTCTCGTCTCGGGAGCCAAGCAGGTTCCCGTCGCGGACGCCGTGCTCGACTGGGCGCAGACGGAGCTGGTCATGCGCCGGCTGGCGGTCGAGGTCGAGGTCGCGAGCAGCAGGAGGGGAGACGTGGCGACCTCGGGCTATCGGACCGTTCCGGATGCGGGAGCCGCCGTGATCGACCCGGCCGCGTACAGCGCCCCCGGACCGCCCATCGCGATTGCGTGAGCTACGACAAGAACCCCTGGGGCACCCGGATCCTCGACCAGACCCAGAAGACGCACTCGCAGTTCGTCTTCGACGGGCTCGTCGAGCACTTCTCCGACGCGGCCAAGGAAGCGGCGGGGAACAATGAGCAGAAGATCTTCACCGGGGGTCGCTTCATCGGCATCGCACGAGTGCTGCTTGCGGCCGCGTCGCTCTACGCCAAGGCCACGTCGCTTCGGGCGAGCTTCGACATGCCGAACGCCCCCTCGTGCGCACGAAGGAGACGCACCCCGGGGAGGTGCGCGACCTCAACATCACCTACACGTTCGACGCCGGCAAGTGGGAAACCGCCCGCGCGTGCCTCAACCTGCTCCTGGGCTTCGCGGGGATCGAGCTACCAGGCACGTCGCCCAAACCTCCGTCGGACATGGACGTCCGGCTGACGACCGATGACCCGTCGATACTCCGGATCGGCGACGGGACCGGCAAGAGCAAGAAGGTGGACAGCGACCAGACCGACAAGGACGGGAGGGTCTCCTTCAAGCTGTCGGGCGCACCGCAGGTCGACCGCCTCCCCGCAGGCGACCCCGGACGACACGACCGTCACCATCCGCGCCCTGAACGATCTCGCGAGCTCGGACTTCTTCGGCGACATCCTGTCGGTGCCGTGGGATGCGGCGGACGCCGCGGGCACCTTCGGCCTCAACTTCATCCCGCAGCTGATCGCGCGGTCGAAGTTCATCACCTTCCGGTATCCGGTGCCGGTGCGCGACTGGGAGCTCCATGCGGACTTCCAGGTCACCGCCGTGGGCGAGGTGACCGAGCGCGCCGCGGGCAACGTCCTGTACACGGGATGCGGGCCGGACATGACGGTCGTGGGCTCCGTCAAGGGAACGGCGACCTTCGCATCCGATACCGTCGATGTCTCGGCGCAGCTCCTCAGCAATCGGACGGGCGTCGGCGCCGGTGAGGCGGTCACCTTCGGTGCTCGCGGCGAGGACTTCCAGCTGCGTGACGCGGGCCGCGGCAACGGGGTGTTCATGTTCAGGCTTCCCGTGTCGTACAAGACCGAGAAGGTCTCGCCCTCGTCCGGCGAGCAGCCCATTCGTCACGTCCAAGACATCAGCGCCGAGTGCGTCGGCAGCGGCGGTCTCAGTACGCCCCCGAAGAAGAGCTCCGACTGCGGCGTGCGCGACTACAACTCGACACTCGATGCGACGATCCCGAAGGCGCGCCACGTGTATCTCGCCGACGAGGTCCCCAACATCTACGGCCTCTGGAAGGACTGCGGGACGATGAAGCTGCAGCCCGCCGACCCGCCCGTTGCGCCGACGATGGACGGCTGTCAGAGCCCGAAGGTCTCTGGCGGGCGCATGCCCTCCACCGCGGACATCTTCGACAAGTCCAAAAAACGGCTGGAGATCAGCGGCACCATGAGCTGCAGGACCGAGGGCGCCGGCAGCCTCTCGACGCTCGAGTACAACTGGTCGCTCGAGTTCTGCCGGGTGGAAAACGGGAAGCCGGACTGCTGACGCGGGCCTCTGTCAGACTCCGCTCCGGTTGATGAGCTCGACGACCGGGATCTCGCGGTCGACCCGGTCCTGGTGCTCGGCGAAGAAGGGCGCCTGCTCCACGATCGCCGACCACGCGGCCGACCGCGCCGATCCGCGCAGCACACGGGCGGTGGCGTCGTACTCGCGCTCGTCCTCCTCGACGTGCGCGTGCGGGTCCGCCTCGAGGTCGCGCAGCCAGGCGGGGTCATCGGCCGCGCCGTTGGCCGAGGCGACCACGTAGCTCGTGCCGCGCACGTGCAGCCGCATCATCGGCGTCGTGCGCGGTGCGCCGCTGCGCCGTCCCGTCGTCGTGAGCAGGAGCAGCCGGTCGCGGTGCATGCCCTCGACCTCGCCGCCCGCGCGGAACTGCTCGATCACCTTCGTATTCGCGTCCTGCGCGCTCATGCCCCTCAGGGTGGCGTGCGCGCGAACGGACGTCACGGGCCTCTCAGCGGACTCCCCGGCCCGATACCGTCGTGCCATGGCGTACGCCGAGAACCGGATCACCGTCCCCCGACCGGGGCCGGTGGTCTACGCATTCCTGACCGACCTCGATCACATCACCGCGTGGATCCCCGCCGTGCAGCGCGTCGAGCTGCTGGCGGGAGCGGCGGGCACGGTGGGCGCCGAGTACGAGGCGGCGGTCGACGTGGGCGGCAGCCTGCGATCCGGGCGCCTGACGATCGTGCGGGTCGACCCGCCGACCGGGATGACGATGCGCATCGCCGCCACGCCCATCCGGATGACCGCGACCGTGCGGGTCGACGACGAGGGCGAGAGCTCGCGGGTCACGGTCGTGCTCGACGCGCCGACCCACGGCCTGCTCCGGCTCATGGACGGGCCGCTCCAGAAGGCGTTGCAGGACGCGCTCGCGCAGCTGCCCGGCCTCGCACGCGCGATCGCCGAGCAGGCCTAGGCAGCCGGGCCGCAGAGCTCAGGCGGCCGCCTGCAGCCAGGCGAGCACGGCGAGCACGCGGCGGTGGTCGGTGCCCGAGTCCTCGAAGGCGAGCTTGCCGAAGATCGAGGTCACGTTCTTCTCGACCGCGCCGACCCCGATGAACAGGGCCTCCGCGATCGCACCGTTCGAGCGCCCCTCGGCCATGAGCTGCAGCACCTCCCGCTCGCGCGGCGTGAGGGTGGCGAGCGGATCGTGCCGCCGGCCGATGAGCTGCGCCACGACCTCCGGGTCGAGCACCGTGCCGCCGCCCACGATGCGCGAGATCGCGTCGTCGAGCTCGGCGAGCGAGGCCACGCGGTCTTTGAGCAGATAGCCGACCCGGCCCTGCCCGGCGCCCAGCAACTCCTGGGCATAGGCGACCTCCACGTACTGGGAGAGCAGCAGGATGCCGATGCCGGGCTCCCGCCGCCGGAGCTCGATCGCGGCGCGCACACCCTCGTCGCGGAAGGTGGGCGGCATGCGCACGTCGAGCACGGCGAGGTCGGGATGCAGCTCGGGCACGGCGCCCAGCAGCGCGTGGGCATCGCCGAACGCGCCGATCACCTCATGCCCCGCCTCCTCGAGCACCCGCACGAGACCCTCGCGCAGCAGCACCGAGTCGTCGGCGACCACGACGCGCACTCCCACCCGTCGAGCGTACCGAGCGCGTCGCGCGCTACTCGACCCGCTCTAGGGGAGGTGCGCCGCGATCACGGTCGGGCCGCCCGCCGGGCTCGTGATGTCGAGCGCTCCGCCGAGGCCCAGCACGCGCTCCCGCAGGTTGGCGAGGCCGTGACCGGGTTCCACCGCGGCGCCCCCGCGGCCGTCGTCGGCGACCGTCAGGTCGAGCCAGGTCCGGTCGGCCTCCGGAACGCGGCGCAGAGCCACGGTCAGGTCGACCTGAGTGGCCGACGCGTGCTTGGCCGCGTTGGCGACGGCCTCCGCGACGATGAAGTACGCGTTGCGCTCCAGTTCCTGCGGCAGCTCCGTGCCGGCCGGCACGCTGGAATGGAACCGGATCGGCACCGCGCCCCGGGCGGCGAGCGACTCCAGCGCGGCCACCAGTCCGCGGTCGAGCAGGATCGGCGGGGCGAATCCGCGCGACAGCGCACGCAGCTCGTCGAGCGCCTCCTTCGACTGCGTGAGCGCCTCGCCGATCAGCCGGCGCGCATGCTCCGGGTCCGCGTCGAGCTGTCGGTCGGCGGCGGCGAGGTCCATCTGCATGCGGACCAGCCGCTGCTGCGGGCCGTCGTGGATGTCGCGCTCGAGCCGCCGGAGAGCGGTGCCCTCCGCGGCGACGGCCGCGCTGCGCGACGCCGAGAGGTCGGAGACCTGCTGACGCAGACCGTCGCTGCGGAAGGCCCCGAGCATCCCCCGAGCCACCCCCAGTGCGCCCAGACCAGCCCGCGGATCACGAACGGAGCGGTCACCAGGAAGAGCAGACCGACCACGAGATACGCGACCTTGTCGGTCGCCTCGGGGTCGACCCCCGCCGGGAGGAGCCCGATGTGCGTGAGCAGCCAATGCGCCGGATACACGTCCTGTCCGCGCTGCGGCAGGAAGATCGACCAGAACCAGTAGCTGGTCCCGCCGAGTGCCGTGGCGACCCACGAGACCATCACCGAGAACGTGACCGTCGACACGATGAAGTTGACCAGCGCCGCCCACAGCAGGTGCAGCCAGTAGTGCCCGTTGCCGAGCACCGAGCGCAGCCATCCGAGGAACCCCGTGCGGGCCCGGGGTCGCGCCAGTCGGGACGCGGGATCTCCGGCATCCCCGCGAAGCGCAGCAGCGCGAGTTCCAGGGTGCCGAAACCGCGGGCGACGTAGAGCCCCGCGATCAGCAGGATGACGCCGATGAAGAAGGTGACGATCGTGCCGATGCCGCCGTTGAGCAGGCCGAGCGTGACGCCGAAGCCGACGCTCGCGAGCGGGAAGGCGATGAACAGGTAGAGCAGCTCGCGCGGGACGGCGCTCCAGAGCCGTCCGTAGCGCCGCATCGCGCCGCCGCCCTCGCGCGTGGTCATGTCCGACATCGTCTCAGTGGTGGTGGTCATCGGGGGCTCCTGAATCGTCGAGCTTCCATGTCGCCGGCACCTTCTGGCCCGGCCTCACCACGAGGAACTGGCCCATCATCCCGCTGTCCTCGTGACGCAGCAGGTGGCAGTGGAACATGTACGGGTGGTCGGCGTCGGCGTAGTCCTGGAACGCGATCACGAGCCGGACCCGCTGCCCCGGCGGCAGGTAGACGGTGTCCTTCCAGCCGGCGAGCGCGGCCGGCGGCGGCGCACCGTCGATGGACTGCACCCGGAACTGCACGTCGTGCACGTGGAAGCTGTGCGGGGCGCCCATGTCGTTGACGACATCCCAGATCTCGGTCGTGCCGACCCTGACGACCGCATCGATGCGGTCCATCGCCATCTTGCGGTCGTTGATGGAGGTGCCGTCCATGTGGAAGACGCGCTCCCCCGCCACCCGGCTGGTGTCGATCGCCGGCAGCGGCACGAGGGCCGCCGGGATGTCGCCGGCATGCCGCAGGGTGGCGGCGGCCCGCAGCTGCAGCACGTCGAAGCGGTCCGCGGCGCCGCCCATCCCGTGCACCTCGCCGAGCCTCGGCGGCTCGGAGCGCAGCACGACCCGCTCGCCGGGCGTCATCCGCACCAGGATCTCGGCGCGCTCCCCGGCGACAGCTGCACGCTGCGCGAGCTGACCGGCTTCGCGAGCAGCCCGCCGTCGCTCGCGATGAGCGAGAACGGCCGGTCGTCGGCCAACGCGAACCGGTAGCTGCGCGCCGGGGATGCATCGAGCAGGCGGAGCCGGACGACATCGGTCGTGACGTCGAGGTAGGGGCCGAGCGTGCCATCCACGAGCAGCCGGTCGCCGAGCCGGCCGGTGAAGTCGTCGTCGCCCGTCGCGAACGAGCCGTCGGGCTGGAACCGCACGTACTGCACGGCGATCGAGATGTCGTCCACGCCGTACTCGTGCGGCAGGGGAAGCGCGCGTTCGGCGGGGTCGTCGAGCAGGAAGAACCCGGCGAGCCCGCGCGCGACCTGGTCGGCGGTCTGCCCGTGCGGATGCGGGTGGTACCACAGCGTCGCGGCGGGCTGGTCGATCCTCCAGCGGGGTCCCAGTCGCCTCCCGGGGCGACCGTCTGGTGCGGGCCGCCGTCGTCGGCGGCCGGCAGATGCATCCCGTGCCAGTGCACGGTCGTGGGCTGGGCGAGCCCGTTGTGGAACCGCACCTCGACCCGGTCGCCGCGCGAGGCGCGCAGGGTGGGCCCGAAGTAGGAGCCGTCGTAGCCGAGGGTCGGCGTGCGGTGGCCGACGCCGAAGGCGGAGCTGCCGGAGCGCGCTTCCAGGTCGAAGACCTTGGTGCCGTCCGGCCGGATCGTCGGGGTCGCCAGCGGCGGGATCGCGAGCGGGCGATCGAAGTCGACCCTGCCGACCGTGGAGACCGGCGCGCTCACGAACCCGCAGCCGGCCAGCAGCACGGCCACCCCGATGCCCAGGGCGGCGAGAGCGGAGATCGAGGCGAGCACGGCGCGGGGTCGGCGGAGCATGCATCCAGGCTCGCGGGGCGGCGACGGCCCCGGCATCCGGACGACGACCGGATCGGGGTGGGGACAACCCCGCACCGGTCCGCGGGTGCCGCGAAGGGCAGCCTCAGCTTGCTTGCGGAATCCCGCGGGCTGCGAAACGGTTGACCCGACGAGGAGGCATTCCATGACCGATGTGAAGTCCGTTCCCCTGACCGGTGTCGACGCCGATGTGGCCGCCGGCGTCGCCCAGTTCCTGAGCCCGGTGGTGCTCGACCTGCAGGCGCTCGCCGTCGACGGCAAGCAGGCGCACTGGCACGTGCGCGGCACCAACTTCCAGGCCGTGCACGAGCTGCTCGACCTCGTGGTCCAGCACGCGCAGGACTACGCCGACCTCGCCGCGGAGCGGGTCGTCGCCCTGGGGCTGCCGGTCGACGCGCGCATCCAGACGGTCGCCGCGAAGACCACGACGCCCGCGCTCGAGCAGGGCTTCCAGCAGTCCGACCAGACGATCGCCCAGGTCATCGCGCAGATCGACGCCGCGCTCGTGACCGTGCGCACGGCGGTCGAGGAGCTGAACGAGCTCGACCAGGTGAGCCAGGATGTCGCGATCGAGATCGCGCGCGGGCTCGACAAGGACCGCTGGTTCCTCTTCGCCCACCTGGCCGCGTAGCCGCCGAGCGGGCGCTACTCGGCCCGCTCGATGCGCTCCATCTCGTCGGCGAGCGCCGGCTGGGCGTAGGGACCGCCGGCATCCCGCAGGCCGTCCATGATCGTGTCGCGCACCTCGGGCGTCTTGTTCTGACTGAGCTTGAGCCGCGCGTCGAAGCGGGTGACCCGCAGGCGCAGGCCCACCGTTCCGAGGGCGAGCCGGCGCGTGCCCTCCGGATCCTCCGCGAGCGAGTGCGGATGCGGCATCCGGCCCTCGAAGTGGTCGGTGAGCCGAGTCAGCACCCGGAAGTTCTCCTCCTCGGAGAGGACTTCGGGCACGCCGTAGAGGTGCGCGGTGACGTGATTCCAGGTCGGCACGATGTCGCCGGGCCCGTACCACCCGGGCGAGACGTACCCGTGCGGACCCTGGACGATGACGAGCATCTCGCGCTCGCCCACCTCGTGCAGCTCGTCGTCGGGCCGGCCGAAGTGCGTGACGATCACGATGCCCTCGGCCTCGTCGTCGAGAAGGGTCGGGTAGTGCGAGGCGACCATGCCGTTCGTGGTCGACGACACGTACGTCGCCCAGGGGTTCTCGCGGATCAGGCGCTTGACCTCCTGCTCGTCGGCGGTGACGTAGCGGGGGTCTGCCTCATGGCAGCATCATGCCTGATCGACCGGGCACCAGTAGAGCTTGCGGCCGCCCAGCTCCTGCATCGCGATCGGGGTGCCGCACACCCGGCAGGGCAGGCCCGTGCGGTGGTACACCCAGTGCCGGTCGTCGCGACTGGCCATGGCCCGGGCGAGATCCTCGGGGCTGAGGTCGTCCATGGTGAGCATCTGGCCGGTCTCGACGCCGATGGACATGAGGTGCACCCAGTCGTGCCACAGGGCGCGCACCACCTCCTCGGGCAGCTCCCGGCCGGGCGTGAACGGGTTCTGCCGCGCCCGGAACAGCAGCTCCGCGCGGTAGACGTTGCCGATCCCGCTGACGACGGCCTGATCCATGAGCAGCAGGGCGATCGCGACGTTGCGCTTGCGCACTCCGGCGACGAAGCGCTCCTCGTTGGCGACGGGGTCGCCGACCTGGGGATCCGGGCCCAGCTTGTCGATCTGCGCCTGCGCCTGCTCCGGGGTGTCCACCTCGCACACGGTCGGGCCGCGCAGGTCGGCGACCGCGGTCGGCGTGAGCAGCCGCACGCGCACCTGGCCCACCGGCTCCGGCGGCCAGTCGCCGTCGACCGGGGCCTCGAGCTTCTCCTGCTCGCTCATCCGCAGCCGGGCGCGGCGGGGGCGCCCATCGACCAGGGCGAGTCCTCGTACCCGGCGAGGTCGGTGCCGCGCTGGTTGGTCTGGCCCATCCGGCCGTTGGCCGAGAACGTCGTGGCGTCGACCGTGATGTCGCCCGCGAAGTCCCACGCGCCGTAGAGCCCGAGATGCACGCGCAACAAGAGCTGATGATCGAACTGCAGGAACATCTGCTTGCCGACGGCGAACGCGTCGACGATCTCATGCCCGTCGAGCTGCGCCGCACCGGCCGCGAACCGCCCCTGCGGCGAGCTCACCGCGACGGGCGCGTTCTCGAAGTGCCGCGCGAACTGGCGCGCGATGCGGTGGATGCTGTGGCCCTCGGGCATGCTGGCTCTTCCGGATGGGGTCGATCTAGTAGACGTCGATCTCGTGACCCGCGATGCCGCCGGTCAGCTCGTACTCGGTCAGCTGCGCGATCCGGCGGGCGTGCCGCTCCTCGCCGCTGAACGGCTCGCCGATGAACGCGTCGACGAGAGCGAGCGCGACCTCGGCCGTGTGCTGCCGGGCGCCGATCGCGATGAGGTTCGCGTCGTTGTGCTGGCGGGCCAGCAGCGCCGTGTCGTGATTCCAGACCAGCGCGGCCCGGGCTCCCGCACCTTGTTCGCGGCGATCTGCTCGCCGTTGCCGGAGCCGCCGAACACCACGCCGAGCGCGTCCACGCCCGACCGCTGGTCGTGGACGACCGCGAGCGCGGTGTTGATGCAGAAGCTCGGGTAGTCGTCGAGCGGGTCGAAGCTCTGCGGTCCATGGTCGATGACCTCGTGCCCGGCGTCGCGCAGGTGCTGCTGGAGGTCGCGACTGAACTCGAGGCCGGCGTGGTCGGTTCCGACGTGGATGCGCATGCTCCTCACCCTAGAGAAACGGCCGGGACGTCGTTCAGGCGGCCCAGTACCCGGCCGCGCACAGCAGGCGGGTCTGCGCGTCCGCCCCGGCGGGCGGCTCGATCGCGGGCGGGAAGACACCCCACTGCCGCCACTCGTCGGCGTGCGGCATGACATGGCGGTCGAGACCGTCGACGAGTTCCGGCGACATCGTGTCGTCGAACCCGGCCAGGCGCGCGATGTGCCACGACTGGAAACCGCGGTACATCGCGAGGTGGGTCAGTGCCTCGGCGAGCGGATAGTCGCCGTAGCTGAAGTGCACGGTGCGCGCTCCGTCCAGCGGAGCGGATGCGGCCGCCGTCGCGGCGGCGTGCGCGCTGCGATACGCGGCGATCGGATCGTCGGAGGCGAGCACGGGCTCCCAGCGATCGCCGATCTCGTCGAGCGGCGTGCCCCGCAGCACCTCCGGCACGAACGCCTCGTCGTGCGCGTGCACGAGCACGATCTGGCCGAGCGTCGGGTCCTCGAACCGGCGCGTCCAGTCGGCCGGCGCCAGGAGGGCGAGCTGCCCGGGCGAGAGCCGCTCGATGACCGCGGCGAGCGCGCCGTCCGCGGTGAGGAAGAGGTCCTGCTCGGGGAGGTTCGGCATGGCCCGGACGCTAACAGCCGCCTGTGACACTCTTGTCGGCCCGCGGCGACGGGAGGATGATCGAAGGCACACCGCGTGAAGCGAGGTCGACATGAGTTCTCGAACCGACATCCCCGACCTGATGCCGACCCTGTCGGCCGGCCGGCACCGTTCGCCCCGGCGGGGCGCCTGTTTCATGGAGTTCGCCTCGTACCTCGCCGGCGAGCGCTGGAGCGATCACCCACGCTGCACCGACCCGACGCTCGCGGCCCTCGCGCGCGCGGTCAACGACACCATTCACGACGATCGCCGCGGCGACCTCGTGCCGCACATCCCGCGCGTGATCGGGCTGCGCGGCGACGACGCCCGGCTCGGACTGCTCGTCTCGCTCCGCGCCGCGACGAGCGCCCTGCCCGTCGCGAGCATGGACCGTCAGCGCGCCCTGGCCGTCGCGGTGCTCGCCGCCCTCGAGGCGCTCGCGGTGTACGGCATCAACGAGCCGGCCGCACGCGACGACGCCCTGGACGCTCTGGCCGAGACGCCGGATGCCGCGGCCTGGGCCGCCGCGCACCTGGCCGTCTGGCAGGTGCAGGCCTCCGAGCTCGTGCGGCACGGCTGCGACGCGATCGTGCGGGCGGCCGCGATCGGCCTCGCGCAGGCGTGCGTCGACGATGCCGACGACCGCCTCGCGGCGATGCTCGTCTCGGCCATCGACGACGCCGAGGCGTTCCTCGGGCGCACGCCGCATCCGGCGCCCGCGCCCATCGAGACCGCCACCCGCGAGCCCGCGCTGACCTGAGCGTTCTGGGTTCGAGGATCCAGCGGCGGGAACGCGAAGCCTAGGCTGGGGGATGCCTGGAGAGAACCTGACCCGAGTCGAAGCCCAGGAGCGCAAGGCGCTCGTCGACGTCGAGAGCTACGACGTCATCCTGGACCTCACGACGGGCCCCGAGACGTTCCGGTCGACGACGACCGTGCGCTTCTCGGCCCGCGCCGGAGCCTCGACCTTCCTCGATGCGATCACCCGCACGGTGCACTCGATCCGCCTGAACGGCGCCCCGATCGACGTGGATGCCGCCGACGGAGTGCGCATCCGCCTCGACGGCCTGCAGGAGCACAACGAGCTCGTCGTCGACGCCGACTTCCTCTACACGAACACGGGCGAGGGCCTGCACCGCTTCGTCGATCCCGTCGACGGCGAGGTCTACCTCTACAGCCAGTTCGAGGTCCCCGACAGCCGCCGCGTGTACGCGGTCTTCGAGCAGCCGGACCTCAAGGCGACGTTCCGGTTCACGATCACCGCCCCCGAGAACTGGACCGTCGTGTCCAACTCCCCCACCCCGGATCCGACCCCCGCGGGTGACGGCGCCGCCACCTGGGAGTTCGAGCCGACGCCGCGCATCTCGAGCTACATCACCGCGATCGTCGCCGGGCCGTACGCATCGATGCACGATGAGCTGACGAGCTCCAGCGGCCGCACGATCCCGCTCGGCGTGTACGTGCGCAAGTCGCTGGCGCCCCACATGGATGCCGACTACATCTTCGACATCACCAAGAAGGGCTTCGCCTACTACGAGGAGAAGTTCGGCTACCCGTACCCCTTCGCCAAGTACGACCAGCTCTGGGTGCCCGAGTTCAACGCGGGCGCGATGGAGAACGCCGGCGCGGTGACCTTCACCGAGACCTACGTCTTCCGATCGAAGGTGACCGACGCGATCAAGGAGCGTCGGGTCGTCACGATCCTGCACGAGCTCGCGCACATGTGGTTCGGCGACCTCGTGACCATGAAGTGGTGGAACGACCTGTGGCTGAACGAGTCGTTCGCCGAATGGGCGTCGACCATCGCGACCGCCGAGGCGACCGAGTGGACCGAGGCCTGGACCACGTTCCAGGCCATGGAGAAGAGCTGGGCGTACCGGCAGGATCAGCTGCCCTCGACCCACCCCATCGTCGCCACGATCAACGACCTCGAGGACGTGCAGGTCAACTTCGACGGCATCACCTACGCCAAGGGCGGGTCGGTGCTGAAGCAGCTCGCCGCGTGGGTCGGGATCGACGCGTTCTTCGCGGGCGTCGGCGCGTACTTCGCGAAGCACGAGTACGGCAACACCGAGCTGACCGACCTGCTGGCCGAGCTCGAGACCACGAGCGGCCGCGACCTCGCCTCGTGGGCGAAGCTCTGGCTGGAGACGGCCGGCGTCAACACGCTGCGTCCCGAGATCGAGACCGACGGCGAGGGCACGATCACCGCGTTCCGCATCCTGCAGGAGGCGCCCGCCGATCACCCCGACCTGCGCCCGCACCGCCTCGCCGTCGGGTTCTACGACGAGCGCGACGGCAGGCTCGTGCGCACGCACCGGCTCGAGCTCGACCTCGACGCCGTGGCATCGACCGAGGTCGCCGATCTGGTGGGCCGCGCCCGGCCGGACCTCGTGCTGCTCAACGACGACGACCTCGCCTACGCGAAGATCCGCATGGACGACCGCAGCCACGCGACCGCGCTGGCGCGCCTGTCCGACATCGAGTCCCCGCTCGCCCGCGCGCTGGTGTGGGGAGCGGTGTGGGATGCCGCCCGCGACGCCGAGATCCCGGCGAGCGCCTACGTCGACCTGGTGCTCGCGCACATCGCGCCCGAGACCGAGTCGACGACGCTGCGCCTCACCCTGACCCAGCTGCTCACGGCCGCCCGGATCTACGTGGCCCCGGCCAAGCGCCCGGCGACGATCGATCGCATCGGCGACGCCCTGTGGGCGCTCGCGCAGGGCGCCGAGGCAGGGTCGGACGCGCAGTTCCAGTTCGTCAAGTTCTTCGCCAACGCCGCGTCGAGCGCGGCCCACGCCGGCAGCCTCCGCGGCCTGCTCGACGGCTCGACGGCCCTGCCGGGGCTCGAGATCGACGACGACCTCGGCTGGGAGCTGCTCGAGGGCCTCGTGCTCGCGGGCGGGGCCGGCGAGGAGGAGATCGCCGCGCGACTGGAGAGCGACAACACGGCCAACGGGCAGCAGGCCGCCGCGCGCGTACGGGCCGCCATCCCGACCGCCGCCGCGAAGCGCAGAGCCTTCGAGACCGGATCGCGCGACGGCTCGATCCCGAACACGATCCTGCGCAACATGGGGCTGGGCTACCAGCACGTGAACGACCCCGTGGCGCTCGAATCGCTCGTCGCGCCCTACTTCGAGATGCTCGAGGGCGTGTGGCGCAACCGCACCTACAAGATCGCGGAGTACATCGTCGACGGCTTCTACCCCGCGCCGCTCGCATCGCAGGCGCTCGTCGACGCGACCGAGGAGTGGCTGAGCGAGAACGATGAGATCCCGGCGCTGCGTCGGCTCATCGTCGAGAACCTGGCCACCGTGCAGCGTGCGCTGCTCGCGCAGAAGCGCGACGCCCGGGGGTAGGGGCCGGCATCCAGCCCCCGATCGTTAGGGTCGGAGGGTGATCGAAGTCCACCAGCTCACGAAGACCTTCGGCGCCACCACCGCGGTCGACCACGTCGACTTCACGGTGCGCCCCGGGCTCGTGACGGGATTCCTCGGGCCGAACGGCGCCGGCAAGTCGACGACCATGCGCATGATCGTGGGCCTCGACCGGCCCACCTCCGGCGAAGCACGCGTCGACGGCGTGCCCTATCGGCAGCTGCGCGACCCGCTGCGGCGAGTGGGCGTGCTGCTGGATGCCAAGGCCGTGCACAGCGGACGCACCGCGCGCGAGCACCTGCGCGCGATGGCGGCGACGCACGGGATCGGCGCGGGGCGGGTCGACGAGGTCATCGCGCTCACCGGGCTGCAGAGCGTCGCGCGCCGCCGGGTCGGCGGCTTCTCGCTCGGCATGGGCCAGCGGCTCGGCATCGCCGCCGCGCTCCTCGGCGACCCGCAGACGCTCATCCTCGACGAGCCGGTGAACGGCCTCGACCCCGAGGGCGTCGTGTGGGTGCGCACCCTCGCCCGGCATCTGGCCGGGGAAGGCCGCACCGTCTTCCTCTCCTCGCACCTCATGAGCGAGATGGCGCAGACCGCCGACCACATCATCGTGCTCGGCCGCGGCCGGATCATCGCGGACGCCCCCGTGGGCGACATCATCGCGCAGTCCACGGGCGGCGCCGTGACGGTGCGCTCGCCGCAGCCGGCCGAGCTCGGCGCGGCGCTGACCGCGGCGGGCGCGACGGTGACGACCGCCGCCGACGGCGCGCTGCTCGTGACCGGGATGGCCGCCCCCGGATCGGCGAGCTCGCCGCCCAGGACCGGCTCGTGCTGCACGAGCTCACCCCGGTCGCCGGATCGCTCGAGCAGGCCTACATGGAGCTCACGCAGGGCGAGACCGAGTACGTCTCCGGCAGCGCGCCGGAGATGCCCGCACCGCCCCCGCCCACCGGGGCCCCGATCTCGACAGGAGGCCCGCGATGAGCGCCGCCGCTCCCGCCGCGCCGAGTCTGCAGGGGTCGCACGGCGTCACCTTCGGCGGCGTGCTGCGCTCCGAATGGATCAAGCTGCGCAGCCTGCGCTCCACGTTCTGGTGCGCGGTGATCATCGTCGTGCTGAACGTCGCCCTCTCGCCGCTGCTCCTCGCGGTCCTGCCGGCCGATCAGCTGCCGTCGGGCACGTCGCTCCTGTCGTTCATCGTGAGCGCGATCACGGTCGGCAGCGGCTTCACGTCGCTCGTCGCCGCCGTCATCGGAGCGCTGACGATCACCGGGGAATTCGGCACCGGGATGATCCGCTCGACGTTCACGGCGGTGCCGAAACGGACCCCCGCTCTGGCGGCGAAGGCGATCGTGCTGACCCTCGCGGTCTTCGTGGTCGCCGTGGTCTCGGTCGCCCTCTCGACCCTGATCGTGCTCGCCCAGGCCGCCGGCCGTGGGCTCGACGTCGAACTCGACGGCGCCTTCTGGCTCGCCCTGCTCGGCGATGCCGGGTACCTCGCGCTCATCGGCCTGATGGCCCTCGCGATCGGCGCGATCATCCGGAACACCGCGGGTGCCATCGCGACCATGGTGGGGCTCATCCTCGTGCTGCCGAATATCGCGAGCCTCGTCGCGGCGCTGGCGAAGGTCACCTGGCTGCAGAACGTGGGCGAGTTCCTGCCCTCCACCGCGGGCTCCCGGATGTACGCCTATCCGGCATCCGGCCTGGACGACGTGACGCGGCAGGTACAGCCAGGCGCGATCCTCCTGGAGCCCTGGCAGGGGCTGCTCGTGCTCCTCGCGTGGATCGTGGTGCTCGGCGCGGTCGCGATCGTGCTGGTGCGACGCCGAGACGCCTGATGGGCGGCTGGAGCGCGTTCTGGGAGCAGGTCGGGGTGTTCTTCACCTCGGCCTGGGGCCGCCCCGTGCAGGTCGCCCTCATCGTCGTGCTCGCGATCGTGGCACGGCTGGTGCTGCACTTCGTCATCCGGCGCTTCGTCGAGCGGGTCATCTCGGGTGCGAAGAAGAAGGCCGGCGTCGACGACACGACGGCCATCGCGGCCTCGCCGCTCGCGGCCATGCGCGTCGTGCAGCGCAGCCGGGCCCTCGGCGGCGTGCTGTCGAGCATCGTCACGACGCTCGTCGTCATCGTCGCGGTGGTGTGGATCGTCTCGGTCGCCGCACCGCAGGCGGCCGGCGCGTTCAGCCTCATAACCGCGGCCCTCGGCGCCGGGCTCGGCTTCGGCGCGCAGAACATCGTCAAGGACGTGCTCAACGGGCTGTTCATGGTCGCCGAGGATCAGCTCGGCGTGGGCGACGTGATCGACACCGGATTCGCGACCGGCGTGGTCGAGCAGGTCGGCATCCGGATCACCCAGGTGCGCGACGTCAACGGCACCCTCTGGTACGTGCGCAACGGCGAGATCCTGCGCGTCGGCAACCTCTCCCAGGGCTGGGCCCGCGTCATCATCGACCTCGCGGTGCCCTACGACTCGGACGTCGAGCTCGTGCAGCAGAAGCTGCTGGAGGCCGCGACCGCGTTCGCGGGCGAGTCCAAGTGGAAGCGTCTCGTGATCGAGAAGCCCGAGATCTGGGGCATCGAGTCCGTCTCCGCGGAGGCGATCGTCATCCGGCTCGTCGTGAAGGTGCGCTCGGGCACCAAGGATCAGGTCGCGCGGGCGCTGCGGCCGCGGCTCAAGATCGCGATCGACGAGCTCGGCGTCACGCTGCCGCCGCTCAACTCGATCGCGCTGCGTCCGACGCCGGGCGGCCAGCTGCCGGGCGGCCGGCCCGCGCCGAAGCCGCCGACGACATCACCGGCCGGAGCCCCCGCGAAGCCGAGCTCCTCGAACGGCGGGCGAGCCGGATGAGCGACCTCACCCTGCGCATGGGACAGGACGGCGATCCCGTCGGCGGTTCCTTCTGGGCCGCCGTCGGCGGGCGGGGGACGTTCGAGAAGCTCGTGCGCGCGTTCTACGCGGGCGTCCGCGACGACGACGTGCTGTGGCCGATGTATCCGGAGCATGACCTCGAGGGCGCGATCCAGCGGCTCACCGGTTTCCTCGAGCAGTACTGGGGCGGCCCCGGCACGTACAGCGAGCAGCGCGGGCATCCGCGGCTGCGGATGCGGCACGCGGCGTTCCCCGTGACGCCGCTCGCGCGCGACCGCTGGCTGGCGCACATGAGGGCGGCCCTCGACGCGCTCGAGCTGTCGCCCCTGCACGAGGCGATGCTGTGGGACTACCTCGAGCGCGCCGCCCACGCGATGGTGAACCGCGCCTAGCGCGCCTCAGGCGACGCCGAGATACGCCTCCTTGATCGACGGGTCGGCCATGAGCTCGCGGCCGGTACCCGTCTTGGTGATCGACCCGGTCTCGAGCACGTAGGCGCGATCCGCTCGGGCGAGGGCCTGGTTCGCGTTCTGCTCGACGAGCAGGATCGTCGTGCCCTGCTTGGCGATCTCGGTGATGATCGAGAAGATCTGCCGGATGAACTGCGGCGCGAGCCCCATCGAGGGCTCGTCGAGCAGCAGCAGGCGCGGGCTCGACATGAGCGCGCGGCCGATGGCCAGCATCTGCTGCTCGCCGCCGGACATCGTGCCGCCCATCTGGGTCCGCCGCTCCAGCAGGCGCGGGAACAGCGAGTACACCCGCTCGAGATCGTCGGCGACGCCGCTGCGCTCACGGCGCCCGAAGGTGCCCATGTCGAGGTTCTCCGCCACGGTCATGCCCGGGAACACCCCGCGCCCCTCCGGAGCCTGCGAGATGCCTCGTGCGACGCGCTTGTGCGCCGCGAGCCGCGTGATGTCCTCGTCCTCGAACAGGATCCGACCGGCGGACGGCGTCAGCAGGCCCGAGACGGTGCGCATCGTCGTGGTCTTCCCGGCGCCGTTGGCGCCGATGAGGCTCACGATCTCGCCCTTCTCGACCGTGATCGACATGTCGTGGATCGCCTCGATGCGCCCGTAGCGCACCTTCAGGCCCTGGAGCTCAAGCAACGTCATCTTCGGGCTCCCCAGGTAGGCGGCGATCACCTTCGGGTCCTCGCGGATCTCCGCCGGCAGGCCGTCGGCGAGCTTCTTGCCGAACTCGAGCACGACGATCCGGTCGGTCAGGCCCATGACGAGCTTCATGTCGTGCTCGATGAGCAGCACCGTGTACCCGTCGTCGCGGATGCGGCGGATGAGCTCCATGAGCTCCTCCTTCTCCGCCGGATTGAAGCCCGCCGCCGGCTCGTCCAGGCACAGCACCTTCGGGTCGGTCGCCAGAGCGCGCGCGATCTCGAGGCGCCGCTGGTCGCCGTACGGGAGGTTGCGCGCGAGCGTGCCGGCATCCCGCCCGATCCCGACGAAGTCCAGCAGCGCCTGCGCGCGCTCGACCGCGGTGCGCTCCTCGCGCCAGTGCCGCGGCAGGCGCAGTAGCGCGCCCACCACGCTCGTCTTGTGCCGGGCGTCGAGCCCGACGACGACGTTCTCGAGCGCGGTCATCTCGCCGAACAGCCGGATGTTCTGGAAGGTGCGCGCCAACCCGAGCCGGGTGATCCGGTGGCGCACCTTGCCGACGAGCGAGACGCCGTCCAGCAGCACCTGACCGCTCGAGGGCCGGTAGACGCCCGTCATCGCGTTGAACGCGGTGGTCTTGCCCGCGCCGTTCGGACCGATGAGCCCCAGGATCTCGCCACGGCGGATGACGAACGAGAGGTCGTCGAGGGCGACGAGTCCGCCGAACTTCACGGTGAGGTTGCGCACCTCGAGGAGGGCTTCGCCCACTGCGGTGCCGATCTCCCGTTCGGGAGCCGCCGCCTCTGCGATCTCCTCGGGAACCTCCGCGTCCGGTGCAGGGTCGACCGGGCCCTCGGGGGCCGCGGCGCCGTCGCGATCGGTCATCGCCGTGCCCCGCTCCGCTGCCGATCGCTCGCCGATCCGGCGGGTTCCCGCAGGAACGCGTACGCGCGCCGCGAATAGGCGAGCAGCTTCTGCCGCGCGGCCAGGATGCCACCCGAGCGGAAGATCATCAGCACCACCAGCGCGGCGCCGAAGATCAGGTACTTGAACTCCGCGATCGCGATGAAGCGGTTCGGGATGTACGCCACGAGCGCCCCGCCGATGATGGCGCCGACCTTGTTGCCCGCGCCGCCGAGCACGACCGCGGCGAGGAACAGGATCGACTGCTGCACGGTGAAGCTCTGGTTGTTGACGAACCCGACCTGGCCGCCGGCCAGCGCGCCGGTCAGACCGCCGACGGCCGCACCGATCGCGAATGCCCACACCTTGAACTTGAACACGGGCACGCCCATGATCTCGGCGGCGTCCTCGTCCTCCCGGATCGCGACCCAGGCGCGGCCGACCCGGGAGCGCTCCATGTTCCCGACCAGCAGGAGCACGACGATGATGATCGTGATCGTCAGCCAGTACCATGGCGCGCCGTTCGAGGCGGAGAACAATGGTTGCTGGAGCCCGTTGGATCCGGTGATCGTGCCCGGT
Organism: Pseudolysinimonas kribbensis; assembly: GCF_030161895.1. Lineage (GTDB taxonomy): Bacteria > Actinomycetota > Actinomycetes > Actinomycetales > Microbacteriaceae > Pseudolysinimonas > Pseudolysinimonas kribbensis. The sequence continues at coordinate 2,870,218 of NZ_BSVB01000001.1, read as the reverse complement.
GGCCGACCGACGTTCTGGAAGCCCACCTGACCGCGGACGGCGGGGATGATCGTGGCGAGCAGGCGGATGATCTCTCCGAAGCCGAGCGTCACGATCGCGAGATAGTCGCCGCGGAGCCGCAGCGTCGGCACACCCAGGAGCACACCGAAGAACATGGTCACCGCCATCGCGAGCGGCAGGGTCCACAGGAACGGGATCTTGAAGAATGGCGAGTCCGGGCTCGTGAACATCGCGGCGACGTACGACCCGACCGCGAAGAACGCCACGTAGCCGAGGTCGAGCAGTCCGGCGTAGCCGACCACCACGTTCAGGCCGATCGCGATGAGGGCGTAATACGACATCTGGAACAGGTTGATGTCCCAGTTGGTGCCGCCGCCGCCGGCGGTCTCGGTGGAGATGATCGGGAGGTTCAGCGCCGGCGCCGCGTAGGCGAGGATGACGATCGGCAGCAGGACGCCCCACTGCGCCGGGCGGCTCAGGCTGTTCCACCGCGAGATGGCACCCGAGTTGGCGACGCCGCGTCCCTTCGCTTCGCGACCGAGCTCGTCCTGCTCCGCCTGGGGGTCGGGTTGCAGGGTGGGACCGTTGACCGTGCTCATGCGCGGCTCCTTCCCATGGACTGTCCGAGGAGGCCGGTGGGCCGCACGACGAGCACGACCACCAGCACGACGAAGGCGACGACATCCGACCATTCGGCCGCGCCCAGCAGCGTCTGGCCGTAGTTGCCGATCAGGCCGATCAGCAGTCCGCCGAGCAGCGCACCGCGGACGTTTCCGATGCCGCCGAGGACGGCCGCGGCGAACGCCTTCACGCCGAGCACGAATCCGCCGTTGTACTGCGCACCCTGCGGCACGAGCATGATCCAGAAGATCGCGCCGACGCCGGCGACGAGGCCACCGATGATGAACGTGATGACGATGATGCGCTCGCGGTTCACGCCCATGAGGGTCGCCGTATCCGGATCCTGGGCCACCGCTCGGATGCCGCGCCCGATGCGCGAGCGCCGGATGAACTGGTCGACGACGACCATCGTGACGATCGCTGCGACGAGGATGACGATCTCGTAGTTGTAGACGATCCCGCCGAAGACGTCGAAGACCTGCACCGTGGGGATCAGGATGACGCTGGGCTCCGGCTGCGCGCCGCGCCAGAGGAAGAACAGCCCCTGGATCGTGAACGAGACGCCGATCGCGGTGATCAGGTAGACCAGGCGTGGTGGATTGCGCTTGCGCAGGGTGCGATAGGCCGCGCGTTCGACGATGAACGCCACGATCGCCGAGGCCGCCATGCCCGCGAGCAGCGCCAGCAGCAGATCGCCGATGAGCGCAGGGAGGGGCAGATTCGGGGTATCGCCGTTGAACCCCAGTCCGGTGAGCGTGAAGACCACGGCGTAGACGCCGGAGATGAAGACCTCGGAGTGCGCGAAGTTGATGAGGTTCAGCACGCCGTACACGAGGGTGTAGCCGAGGGCGATGAGGCCATAGACGGCCCCGTAGGTCAGGCCGCCGAAGGTGTTGCTCCAGAAGCCCTGGATGAAGGATTGGACGTCGAAGTTGATCCAGGAGTCGTCCATGGGGACGGCCTGGAGGACGAGATCGAGCACAGGGGTCCTCGCTGGTCGAGACGTACGGGGCGGGCACGGATGCCCGCCCCGTACGGTTGCGAACTACTTGCCGATCGTTCCGATGGGTTCGATCTTGCCGTCCGCGACCTTGTAGCCGTAGACCGCAGGGGCCTGCAGCTCACCCGTGGAGTCCCACTTGTAGTGCTTGCTCAGCCCGTCGGCGTCGTAGTTCTTCACCCAGTCGAGCAGCTTCGCCCGGTCGGTGTTGCCCTTGTCGATGCCCGCGAGCAGGATCGTCGCCGAGTCGTAGCCCTCGATCGAGTAGGTGCCCGGCTCGGCGTTGAACGCCGTGTTGTAGGCCTTCTCGAAGTCCGGGATCAGCTCGCCGGGGATGCAGGGGCAGGTGAAGTAGGCGTTCTTCGAGGCCGAGCCCGCCTGCTTGATGAACTGGTCGTCCTTCACGCCGTCGGGGCCGACGAACGTGCCCTTGAAGCCCTTCTGCACAAGCTGCTGGTCGAAGGGCGCGCCCTCCGCGTAGTAGCCCGCGTAGTACACGGCGTCGGCCTTCGAGTTGATGACCTTGGAGACGGTGGCCGAGAAGTCCTTCTGACCGGTCGTCACCTTGTCGCTGCCGGCCAGGCTCGAGCCGAGCTTCGGCTTGGTGGCGTTGGCCAGGCCCACGCCGTAGTCGGAGTCGTCCTGCACCAGGAAGACCTTCTTGGCCTTGAGCTTGGTGGTGATGAAGTCGGCGGCCGCCGGTCCCTGGATGCTGTCGTTGCCGAGCGCCCGGAAGAAGGTCTTCCAGCCGTTCTGGGTCAGCGTCGGGTTGGTCGCCGACGGGGTGATGTGCACGAGGCCCTGGTCCTCGAAGATCTGCCCGGTCGCCTTCGACTCACCCGAGAACGGAAGACCGATGACTCCGACGATCGCCTTGTTGCTCGCGGCCTGAGTGGTCGGGCCCGTCGCCTTCGCCGGGTCGCCCTCCGTGTCGTACTTCTGGAACTGCACCTGGCACTTCGGGTTGGCCTTGTTGTGCTGGTCGATGGCCAACTGGACACCGTTGTAGATGTTGATGCCGAGGGCCGCGTTGGCGCCGGTCTCCGCGCCGACGTAGCCGATCGTGAGCGACGAGGCGCATTCGGCCTTGCCGTCGCCGGCGGGAAGCACTGCGTCCTTGGGCACGTCGACCGAGTCGATGGTCGGGATGTCGACCTTGTCGGACCCGCCGCCTCCGGACGTGCCGCCGCCGCCGGACGGATTGGCGCAGCCGGCGAGCAGGAGGCCCGCGGCCGCCACGACGGACAACGTCGCGATGACTCTCTTCTGGATCATGTTGTCTCCCTGCTGTGATTCCGGCCCCGAGGTAGACGAGACGACCTCGGCCCGGCGATTGTGGCGATCCTATCCCGGGCGTTCGCCCCGGCAAGGCACGATCCGGCAACGTGCGCCGTAGGTTGGATTCCGATGAGCGACAACTCGGATGCCGCGGATGCCGTCGTGATCGGAGCGGGCCTCGCCGGCCTCGTGACCGCCGCCGAACTCGTGGCCGCGGGAAAGCGCGTGATCGTGCTCGAGCAGGAGCCCGAAGCCTCGCTCGGCGGCCAGGCCTGGTGGTCGTTCGGAGGGCTGTTCCTCGTCGACTCCCCGAGCAGCGCCGCATGGGCGTGCACGACGGTCTCGATCTCGCCCGGCAGGACTGGTTCGGCAGCGCCGAATGGGATCGCGACGAGGACGCGTGGGGGCGGGCCTGGGCGGAGGCCTACCTGACGTTCGCCGCGACCGAGAAGCGCGCCTGGCTGCGCGAGCGCGGCGTGACGTTCTTCCCCGTCGTCGGCTGGGCCGAGCGCGGCGGCTACACCGCATCCGGCCATGGCAACTCGGTGCCGCGGTTCCACATCACCTGGGGCACCGGCCCCGGCATCCTGGAGCCGTTCATCGACGCGGTGCGCGCGGGGGTCGAGGCGGGACGCGTCGAGCTGCGCTTCCGGCACCGGGTCGACGAGCTCGTCGTCGAGGCCGGCGCGGTCGTCGGGGCCCGAGGCGCCGTGCTCGCCGACGACGACGCCGAGCGGGGCGCGGCGTCGAGCCGGGACGTCGTCGGCGACTTCGAGGTGCGCGGCGCCGCGGTCGTCGTCGCGAGCGGCGGCATCGGCGGCAACCACGAGCTGGTGCGCGCGGCGTGGCCCGACTGGCTCGGCACCCCGCCGGAGAAGATGCTGAGCGGCGTGCCCGCCCACGTCGATGGCCGGATGCTGGGCATCAGCGAGACGGCGGGCGCGCGCCTGGTCAACGGCGACCGTATGTGGCACTACGTGGAGGGCATCGAGAACTACGCGCCCGTGTGGGAGCAGCACGGCATCCGGATCCTGCCCGGACCCTCGAGCATGTGGTTCGACGCCACGGGGGCGCGCCTGCCCGTGCCGCTGTTCCCCGGCTTCGACACCCTCGGCACGCTGCAGTACCTGCGCGAGCTCGGACACGACCACTCCTGGTTCGTACTGGATCAGGCGATCATCGAGAAGGAGTTCGCCCTCTCGGGCAGCGAGCAGAACCCGGATCTCACGGGCAAGAGCGTGCGCGAGCTGCTGCGCCAGCGCCTCGGCAGGGGCGCCACGGAGCCGGTGGAGGCGTTCAAGGAGAAGGGCCCGGACTTCGTCGTCGCCGACACGCTCGACGACCTGCTGGCGGGGATGCGGGAGCGCAACGACGGCATCGAGCTCGACGGCACGCGGATCGCCGTCGAGCTCGGCGCGCGCGACCGGGAGCTGGCGAACCCGTTCGCGAAGGACCTGCAGGTCGTCGCGCTGCGGGGCGCGCGCCGCTACCTCGGTGACAAGCTCATCCGGGTCGCGAAGCCGCATCGGATCCTCGACCCGAAGCGCGGGCCGCTCATCGCCGTCAAGCTGCACGTGCTGACCCGCAAGAGCCTCGGCGGCATCCAGACCGACCTGAGCGCTCGCGCACTCGCGGCGGACGGTGCGCCGGTGCCCGGCCTGTACGCGGTCGGCGAGGCGGCGGGGTTCGGCGGGGGCGGCATCCACGGGTACCGCGCGCTCGAGGGCACCTTCCTCGGCGCCTGCCTGTTCACGGGACGCACCGCGGGTCGCGCGATCGCCGCGGCCCTGTAGGCGCTCTAGCGGGCGAGGGTCCAGGCGCGACGGCGCACGAGCACGTGACCGCGGTCGGAGGTGAGCCGGGTCCACGGACCCGTCTCCAGGATGCGCACGGTGTCGTCGCCGAGGAACCCCATGCTGAACGCCGCGAACGCCGCTCCCGCCGGCACGTGCTCGAAGCCGGGGATCGGCCGGCCCCACACCTCGGTGCGCACGCGTCGCACGATCTGCTCCCCGGCGGCCTCCGGCACGGCGCCGGCGATCTCCTCGATCCCGGCGCGGGCCACGCCGTCCAGCAGCGGCGCCTCGGTGGACGGCAGCGGATGCCATCCCCCGCGCGGCGGGGAGATCGCGGCCCAGGTCGCGCTCGCCACCGACATCGGCAGCGAGATCGTCACGGTCTGCGCGGCCGCCGGGTCGAAGCTCGAGGCGATGTCGCCGACCTCGGCGCGCGCGCGATCCAGCCGGCTCGACAGCGATCCGATCGGCACGACCACGTCGAAGACCGCCTGCTCGCCGCCGTCGCCGGGGGCGAGCGCGAAGGTGCGCAACCCCAGCACCGTCGGGGTCTCGTCGAGAAGTCCCACCGGGTACAGCACCGCGGCATAGACGGCCAGGACGCCGCTCCCTGCGATCAACCGCACGGAGCCGTCCTCGATGCGGCCGGCGCGGCCGAGGAAGACCCGGAGGTCATCGAGCGAGGCGACGTCGACGAGAGTGAAGGTGTCGCTCATCCGGCGACCTAGACTACCGGGCGTGAGCGACCCCCTGTCGGGCCTCCTGGCCGCCCTCGACCTGACCGACACGGGCGCCCGCACCGCTGAGGACATCTTCACGGGCCCCAGCCTCTTCATGCCCACCGGCCGGGTGTTCGGCGGTCAGGTGCTCGCGCAGTCCCTCGTGGCGGCGATGCGCACCGTGCCCGAGGACCGCGCCGTGCACTCGGTGCATGGCTACTTCCTGCGCCCGGGCGACGTCGAGCTGCCGATCACCTTCTCGGTGGACCGCATCCACGACGGGAGGTCGTTCAGCGCCCGCCGGACCCAGGCCTATCAGCGCGGGACGCCGATCCTGTCGATGATCGCGTCATTCCAGACCGAGGACGAGGGCCTCGAGCACCAGGTGCCGATGCCCCAGGGCATGCCCGACCCCGAGTCGCTGCCGAGCGCCGCGGACGCGCTGCGCGGCTTCGATCACCCCATCGCCCGGTTCTGGGCGACCCAGCGCGCGTTCGACATCCGGCACCTCGACGCGCCGATCTACGCGACCGCCGACCCGGAGCGCCGCCCGATGCAGGCGGTCTGGATGCGCACGATCGGCGCCATGCCCGACGAGCCGAACCTGCACAGAGCCGCTCTCGCCTACGCGACCGACTACGCGATCCTCGAACCGATCATGCGTCAGCACGGCGTGGCCTGGGGTGCGGCCGGGCTCAAGGTCGCGAGCCTCGACCACGCGATGTGGTGGCACCGGTTCGCCCGGGTCGACGAGTGGCTGCTCTACGTGCAGGAATCGCCGACGGCGACCGGGGGCGCGGGCTGGCGACCGGACGGATCTTCCGCCGGGACGGGGCGCTCGTCGCAAGCGTCGCGCAGGAGGGCATGGTGCGGGTCCCCGATCCGCGCGACTACGACGGGCGCTGACCCGGGCTACCGCTCGGACCCGCGCGCTCGGGCCGGCGCGCTCAGCCGCGGCGCGTGAACGCGATCGGCTCGTCGGACCACGCGCTCCAGCTCGCCCGTTCGTCCTCGGTGATCTTGCGCGGACGCTGCGTGGTCGGGTCGACGAGCACGATCGTGGATGCCGCACGCGCGTACTGCGTGAACGGCTCCGCATCCAGCGGTGAGCACACCTCGTAGCAGATCTCGAGGCTCGCGCCGCCGAGCCGCCCGAGCCAGAGCTGCACGTCGAGCGGCTGGGACTGGTACGGCACCGGCGAGAGGTACTCGATCTCCTGCCGCGCGACGAGCCACAGGGTCGAGGGATTGGTCACCGAGTCGACGATCTCGGCCCCCAGAAGGCCTGCACGCGGGCCTCCTCGAGCAGCACGAGCATGGCCGCATTGTTCACGTGGCCGTAGGCGTCGAGGTCGTTCCAGCGCAGCCGCACCGGCACGTGCATCCGGGTCATCGGTCGCCCCCGCTCAGGAGCGCGTGAGCCGGCGGTGCACGGAGGCGTGCGGAGCCGCGGCCTCCGGGCCGAGCCGGTCGATCTTGTTGGCCTCGTACGCCTCGAAGTTGCCCTCGAACCAGTACCAGCTCGCCGGGTTCTCGTCGGTGCCCTCGTAGGCCAGGATGTGCGTCGCGATCCGGTCGAGGAACCACCGGTCGTGCGTGATGACCACCGCGCACCCGGGGAACTCGAGCAGCGCGTTCTCGAGCGACTGCAGGGTCTCGACGTCGAGGTCGTTGGTCGGCTCGTCGAGCAGCAGCAGGTTGCCGCCCTCCTTGAGGGTCAGCGCGAGATTGAGGCGGTTGCGCTCGCCGCCGGAGAGCACGCCGGCCTTCTTCTGCTGATCCGGCCCCTTGAACCCGAACTTGCTGACGTAGGCGCGGCTCGGGATCTCGGTCTTGCCCACGGTCAGGATGTCGAGGCCGTCCGACACGACCTCCCACAGCGTCTTGGTCGGGTCGATGTTCGAGCGGGTCTGGTCGACGTAGCTGATCTTGACCGTCTCGCCGACCTTGAGGTCGCCGCCGTCGAGCTGCTCGAGGCCGACGATCGTCTTGAACAGCGTCGTCTTCCCGACGCCGTTCGGGCCGATCACTCCGACGATGCCGTTCGGCGGGAGCGTGAAGCTGAGCCCGTCGATGAGCGGGCCGCGCTCGTCGAAGCCCTTCTGCAGGTTCTTGGCCTCGATGACGATCGTGCCCAGGCGCGGTCCCGGCGGGATCTGGATCTCCTCGAAGTCGAGCTTGCGGGTGCGGTCCGCCTCCGCGGCCATCTCCTCGTAGCGGGCCAGGCGCGCCTTGGACTTCGCCTGGCGGCCCTTCGCGTTGCTGCGCACCCAGTCGAGCTCGTCGGCGAGGCGCCTGGCGAGCTTCGCGTCCTTCTTGCCCTGCACCTCCAGGCGCTCGGCCTTCTTCTCGAGATAGGTGGAGTAGTTGCCCTCGTAGGGGTACAGGTGACCGCGGTCGACTTCGGCGATCCACTCGGCCACGTTGTCGAGGAAGTACCGGTCGTGGGTGACGGCGATCACGGCGCCGGCGTACGACTTGAGGTGCTGCTCGAGCCACTGCACGCTCTCGGCGTCGAGGTGGTTGGTGGGCTCGTCGAGCAGGAGCAGGTCGGGCTTGGCGAGCAGGAGCTTGGTGAGCGCCACGCGGCGCTTCTCGCCCCCGGAGAGATTGGCGACGCTCGCATCGCCCGGCGGGGTGCGCAGGGCGTCCATCGCCTGCTCGAGCTGCGAGTCGAGGTCCCAGGCGTCGGCCGTGTCGATGTCCTCCTGCAGCGTGCCCATCTCGGCCAAGAGCGCGTCGAAGTCGGCATCGGGATCCGCCATCGCGGCCGAGATCTCGTTGAAGCGGTCGATCTTGCCCTTGATCTCGCCGACGCCCTCCTGCACGTTCTCGAGCACGGTCTTCGACTCGTCGAGCTCGGGCTCCTGCATGAGGATGCCGACGCTGTACCCCGCCGAGAGCTTGGCCTCGCCGTTGGACGGCTGGTCGAGTCCGGCCATGATCTTGAGGATCGTCGACTTGCCGGCGCCGTTGGGGCCGACCATGCCGATCTTCGCGCCGGGCAGGAACGCCATGGTGACGTCGTCGAGGATGACCTTGTCACCCACCGCCTTGCGGGCGCGCACCATGGAGTAGATGTATTCGGCCATGGAGCCAGCCTACGGGTCGGCCGGGCGCCCTTCCTGATCGCGCGGGCGGGCCGCTACCAGTCGATCTTGCGGGTCTTGCCCGCGAGGCAGCGACCGGTCGAGAAGACCTTCTGGGCGGTACTGGCGTAGCCGATGTTGCCGTACTCCCCGACCAGGCAGGTGCGACCGAGCAGGATCGAGAACTCGATGTTGTCGGCCTGCAGGTTCACGGTCGTGGTGTCGGGCGTGACCTCCATCGCCGCCTTCGGGTACCCCGCGGCGACGAGGTTGTCGATGAACTCGCGTCCGTTGAGCGTGCCGCCCTTGGCGATGAGCGTCTTGTTGACCTGGTCGAAGTACGGCAGGTTCTCGGCGGCGTTGCCCTGCAGCGCGATCGTGGGACTCGCCGTCGGCGTGGGGCTCGGCGCTTTCGACGCGGTGGATGCGGTGTGTGCCGGGCCGGCGGGGGCCGCGGGGGTGCATCCGGCCAGCAGCGTCACCGTCGCGAGCGCGACGGCGACGAGCGCACTGCCCAGCGCGACCCGCGCGCGAAACGGACCTGACGACACGTCGACTCCCTCGTCCGCGCCGAGTCTAGGGGTGCCGAACCGCGGGTCCGCTCGGAGGACGCCCGGGGCCGCCCGAGAGCGCCGCGGCTAGAACGGCAACGCCGCCTCGGTCGCTCGCTGAGCGCGTGCGGCGGCCAACTCGTCGCCCGGCTCGGCGTCGCCGTCGCCGACGGCCTCGGACGCGTCGCCGGCGTCCGCGTGCCCGGCCGTCTCGCCGCTCTGCGTCGCTTCCGCGGCCGCGGAGGCCGCGACCGTGCGGGAGAACACCGCGGTGCCCCAGCTGAGGTCGTGGCCGAGGGCGTCGGCGTCGATCTCGACGTTGGTGCCGTGCTTGTCCTCGGTCGCCCACTCGCGCACCCGCAGCCGCCCGGTCACGACGACGCGCTGCCCCTTCGCGACCGAGCCGACGACGTTGGTGGCGAGCTGGCGGAAGGTGGTGACGGTGTACCAGTTGGTGTCGGCATCCACCCACTTGTTCTCGGCGCGGTCATAACGCCGCAGCGTCGAGCAGAGCCGGAATGACGTGATCGGCAGCCCGTCGCTCGTGACGAGGTGGCGCGGCGTGGTGGCGACGAGGCCGGTGACGGTGATGGTGTCGGGCATGGGGGCTCCTTCGAGAGATCGTGGTCTCGGATGCCGGAGCGGGTTCGTGCCGGGAAATCCGCCCCGGCATCCGATGGCCCCATGCTCGTCAGCCGCCCGGGAACGCGGGACGCCCGCGCCCCGATCTGGGGAAGCGGGCGTCGGACGCGGGGTGTGGAGGCGGCTCAGTGCTCCCGGAACTCGGGCCAGTCCGACCCCGGCGCCATGGCCGCGTGCAGCGCGCTCTTCGCGACGTCGAGCGACGGGTACGTGCCGCGGTCCTGGGCTTCCGGGTCGTCGATGAGGCGCACCGTGTACCCCTCGTCGGACCGCAGGATCGAGCCGATCGCACCGTTCGGCCCGAAGGCCACCCAGCGCTGCTGCGTCACCTGATCGTTCATCGTCGAACTCCCTTCGGAAGCGGAACTTCGGATGCGACTCACGGTACGCCGGGCGACCCATCCTGGCCCGGTTTGGCGGCAACCCCTCAGGACGCGACCTAGGCTGCCACGAGTGACCCATCTCGCCGCCGACGACCGATACGACCGGATGCCGTACGAGCGCTCCGGGCGCAGCGGTCTCCTGCTCCCCCGCATCTCGCTCGGCCTGTGGAACAACTTCGGTTCCGACCGTCCGCGCCAGACCCAGCGCGAGATCCTGCTGCGCGCGTTCGATCTCGGCGTGACGCACATCGACCTCGCCAACAACTACGGCCCGGACGGCGGGGATGCCGAGCGCACCTTCGGGGCGGTGCTCGCCTCCGACCTGCGGCCGTATCGGGACGAGCTGGTGGTATCGACCAAGGCGGGTTATCGGATGTGGCCGGGCCCGTACGGCGAGTGGGGATCGCGCAAGGGCATGCTGGCCTCGCTCGACCAGTCGCTGGGACGGATGGGGCTCGACTACGTCGACATCTTCTACTCGCACCGGCCCGACCCGAGCACCCCGATCGAGGAGACCATGGGCGCCCTGGCGTCGGCGGTGCGGGCCGGCAAGGCGCTGTACGCCGGCGTCTCGAACTACGACCCGGAGCAGACCCGGGCCGCGGCGGCGGCGCTCGCGGCCGACGGCGTGCCGCTGCTCATCCACCAGCCGCGATACAACATGTTCGACCGCGAGATCGAGCGCGGGCTGCTGCCCGTGCTCGCGCAGGTCGGCGCCGGGGCGATCGTCTACTCGCCCCTCGCGCAGGGCCTGCTCACCGACCGCTATCTCGCGGGCGTGCCGAGCGACTCCCGGGCGGCGATCGGCCGTTGGATGACAGAGCGCAACATCTCGCCCGAATACCTCGAGACGGCGCGGGCGCTGAACGAGATCGCCCGGGGCCGCGGCCAGACCCTCGCGCAACTCGCGCTCACCTGGGTGCTGCGGCATCCGGAGGTCACGAGCGCGCTCATCGGCGCCTCGAGCGTCGCGCAGCTCGAGGACAACCTGCGCGCTGCGACGGCCGCGCCGCTGACCGCCGATGAGCTCGCGGCGATCGAGCCGCTGGCCCGCGAGGGCGTCGGAGAGGCCTGAGCGTCGGTCCGGACCGAGCGCACGAAAGCCCCGGTCCGGCCGGAATGTCGGTGGCCGGGGTCATGATCGGCGCATGGACCTCCTCGAGCGCAGCGCTCCCCTGCCGACCTCCCGGTCGTTCCCGGGCCTGCGGCTCGTGCCGCTGCACGCCGGGCTGACCCGGGTGCTGCACCGCGACGGCAGCGTGCTCGGGTACGTCGAGACGGTTCCGGATGCCGCGGGCGTCCGGTACCGCGCCAAGCGCATGCGGCCCCGCGCCGCCGGGTTCACGGTCGTCGGCGAGTTCTGGTCGCCCGACGAGGCGCTCGACGCCCTGCGCTTCGCGTAGTCGCCCCGCCGCGAGCGCCTTCGGCCTCGACCGGCGATTCGGTTCCCGCCCGCGCGGGCGCCGGGGTTATGGTGCGCGCATGCAGTGGTGGAACGACCTCGTCGACTGGACCCAGTCCGACGCAGGGTGGCGGATCATCTCGGGGGCGATCATCCCCTTCATCGCGATCGTGGTCGCCGGCATCGTCGGGGCCGTCATCGGGCGCGGCGTCACCCGGCGACTGGTGGCCCAGCGCGATCACGAGACGCGCGCGTCGGCGGTGACCGCGCTCATCCAGGCGGGTCAGGATGCCGCCAAGTGGCACAGCCAGTCCGCCGCCGCGAAGGAGCACGCCGCCCATCTCGCGAGCGAGGCGGACGTCATGGTGCGCCTGCTGCCGATCTCGGGCGCCGGACTCGCCGCCGACTGGGCCACGCACCAGCTCGCCGAGATGCGGACGAACTCCGTCAGCTACAGCTACGCGGCCGACCAGACCTTCTCGGAGTACCGCGATCGCCTCGTGCTCTGGCTGCACAAGCCGGGCAAGGGCAAGCGGCTGTTCACGACCGATCTGCAGCGCTGGCGCTACGACGACCAGGGCCCCGATCCGCTCGTGGTCGAGCAGCAGAAGTGGGCCGAGGAGCAGGTGACCGCGACGACCCACGAGGCGCCGGAGCACGCGGCGTCGCTGCCGGTCGGCGGCGCGACCACGGCGCTGCCCGCATTCGGCACCTCGCCGGCGGCGCCCGCCGAGAAGGCCGCGAACTGAAGGCGGTGCTCTACTCTGGGCTCGGTTGCCCCCGTAGCTCAGTGGATAGAGCATCCGGTTTCTACCCGGCTGGTCGGGAGTTCGAATCTCTCCGGGGGACTGGCTCCGGAGCCGCCCTCGATCTGACGCGAATGCCGGGTGCGGCGCGCTCTGACCGTGCATTCGCGTCAGATGGATGCCGTCCAGGCAGGCGGGCGGGCGCTCAGACCGCGAGCGCGAGCGCGGCGAGCACGCGCTGCACGGTGGGCACGCCCTCCGCGCGGAAGACCTCGGTGCCGTCCTCGCGGCGCACGATGACCGTGGGAGTCGCGCGGATCCGCTCGGCGGCCGCGGCATCCGGAGCGCTCGCGACGTTGCGCTCGACGACGGATGCCGCCGGAACCAGGCGCGCGGCCTCGTCGAGCACGGCCCGCGTCGCCGTGCAGGCGCCGCAGAAGCTCGAACTGTAGAGCTCGACGATCACGCCGGGGACAACGCCGGCGGGGGCCGCGGGATTCCGTGACCAGCAATACATACCAATGTTATATAAACTGGGTATATGACTTCGACCCGACGCGAGACCCTCTCCGCCCTGCTGGTCGCGAGCAACCGCCTCGTGCGGGTCGCGGCCCAGGCGACCGGCAACCGCACCCTCCGCGATCTGGCGGGCGCTCGGCATCCTCGAGAGCGACGGCCCGATGCGGGTCGGCGAGCTCGCGACCGCCTGCCGCGTCACCCAGCCCGGCATGACGCGCGCCCTCGGACAGCTGGTCGAGGAGGAGTTCGTGTCGCGCATCGCCGACACCGCCGACTCGCGCGCGTGGCTGATCCGGATCACGCCCAAGGGCACCGCGACACTGCACGCCTACCGCGCCGAGATCGGCACGGCCCTCGAACCGTTCTTCCGCGACCTCGACGACGCCGACTGGCGAGCGCTCGAGCGCGCGACCGAGTTGATGGCCGCGCGCACCGCGGTCGAGAAGGAGGCGGCCTCATGAGCACCGCACCCGCGCACGGCAACGCCACCGGCGAGACCGCCAGCATCCTGAAGCAGCCGCGCACGGTGTGGGCGATCGCGTTCGCGTGCGTCATCGCGTTCATGGGCATCGGGCTCGTCGACCCGATCCTCAAGGGCATCGCCACCGAGCTGCACGCCACCGCGACCGAGACCGAGCTGCTGTTCACGAGCTACCTCGCGATCACCGGACTCATGATGCTCGTCACGAGCTTCATCTCCAGCCGGATCGGCGCCCGCCTGACCCTGCTGATCGGCCTCGCCTTCATCGTGCTGTTCGCGCTGCTCGCGGCGCTCAGCCCGTCCGTGGAGGCGATCATCGGATTCCGCGCCGGCTGGGGCTTCGGCAACGCGCTGTTCATCTCCACGGCGCTCGCCACCATCGTGGGGGCGGCATCCGGCGGCACGAGCGCGGCGATCATCCTGTACGAGGCGGCGCTCGGGCTGGGCATCGCGGTCGGTCCGCTCGTCGGCGGCCTCCTCGGGTCGATCGCGTGGCAGGGCCCGTTCTTCGGCGTCTCGGTGCTCATGGCGATCGCGTTCGTCGCGATCCTGGTGCTCCTGCCCCGGGAGGCCCAGGGCGTCGTGCGTGAGAAGACCCGGTTCACGGCGCCGCTGCGCGCGCTCGGCAACCGCACGCTGCTGGTGCTGGCGCTCGCCGCCCTGTTCTACAACGTCGGCTTCTTCACCCTGCTCGCGTTCTCGCCGTTCGCCCCCGGGCTGAACGGGTTCACGGCGCTCGATCTCGGCTTCGTGTTCTTCGGCTGGGGCGTCGCGGTCGCCGTGACGAGCGTGTGGGTCGCACCGATCCTGACCGCTCGGATGCCGCGGTCGACGGTGCTGGCCGTCGTGCTGCCGCTGCTCGCGATCGACCTCGGGCTCGTGGGCCTGCTGGTCGCGAGCACGGTCGGGATCATCGTCTGCATCATCGTGGGCGGGCTGTTCCTGGGCGTGCTCAACACCGTTCTCACCGAGGCGGTCATGAACGCCACCGACCTGCCGCGCTCGGTCGCGTCGTCGGCGTACTCGTTCGTGCGGTTCATCGGGGCGCGGCCGCTCCCCGCTCGCCGCCGCGATCGCCGCCTGGACCGGCGACCCGGCGATCTCGTTCTACGTCGGCGGCGCGTCGGTGCTCGTCGCGACGGTGCTCATCGTCGCGGGCCGCCATCAGCTGCGCCGTATCGACGGCGGCGAGGAGACCGTGCGCGAGGAGGCCGAGGACATCGGCGTCGCCGACGCGGCCTGAGCGGCACGCATCCGATCGACGTTTCGCCATCGGATGCGTGCCGCGCGAGCGCGATCGGATGGCGAAAGGCTCAGGGAAGGGGCGCGATGTGCTCGCGCACGATCACCTGCGCGGGGCGGGTCGTCGGGGTGCGCCGCTAGAGTCGGGGCATGGCAGCGCACGACGTCCTCGTCTGGATCGACTGCGAGATGACCGGCCTCGATCTGTCGATCGACGAGCTCGTCGAGGTCGCCGTCGTGGTCACCGACTACGACCTCAAGCCCTCGACCCCGGCTTCTCGATCGTCATCAAGCCGGATGCCGAGGCCTTCGAGCACATGAGCGACTTCGTCGTCGCGATGCACACGACCTCCGGGCTCATCGACGAGATCCCGCACGGCAAGAGCCTCGGCGAGGCCGAGTACGAGGTGCTCGAGTACATCCTGAAGTTCGCACCCGACGCGCAGTCGGCGCCGCTGGCGGGCAACACGATCGGCACCGACCGCTCGTTCCTGGCGAAGTTCATGCCGCGGGTCGACCAGCACCTGCACTACCGCAGCGTCGACGTGTCGTCGATCAAGGAGCTGGCCCGCCGCTGGTACCCGCGTGCCTACTTCCAGGCGCCCGCAAAGAACGGCGGACACCGGGCGCTCGCCGACATCCTCGAGTCGATCCGCGAGCTCGACTACTACCGCCGCATCCTCTTCGTCACCGAGCCGGGACCGAGCTCGGAGCAGGCCCAGGAGGTGTCGGCCGCGACCACCGCCGCGTGGGCCGACCAGCTGCCGGCGCACGCCCCGCACGACTGAGCGTCACCGGCCCGCGTCCGCGAGGCGCCCGTTCGGCGGAACACGCACGTCGCGGCCTCGCGGCGCGCGTCGCGGAGCCCGCGCGGTGCTCTACAATCGTGGGGTTGCCCAGCCACACGTGGGAGGGCGCATGGTGGATGTAGCTCAGTTGGTAGAGCACTGGCTTGTGGTGCCGGTGGTCGCGGGTTCGAGCCCCGTCATCCACCCCACGATGTCACTGACCCAGCCGGACGAGGCCCTCGAGGAGCGCGAGCTCTTCGAGCCCGACCGCGCCTGGAGCACCGTCGTGTGGAACGATCCGGTGAACCTCATGACCTACGTGACGCACGTCTTCCGCACCTACTTCGGCTACCCCCGCCGGGAGGCCGAGCGGCTCATGCTGCTCGTGCACCACGAGGGCCGGGCGACGGTGGCGTCGGGCCCGCGCGAGGAGATGGAGCGGCACACCGAGGCGATGCACGAGTTCGGGCTGTGGGCGACCGTGGAGCGGATCTGATGCGGAGCGAGACGCGATGAGGGTGCAGCGCCGGCGCGGCGACATCGTCGTGGGGCTCGACGCGGTCGAGCGCGACCTGCTCGCCTCGCTCGCGACCCAGTACGACGAGGTGCTGCACGACGACGAGGGTGACGACGCCGTGCACGACCGGCTGTTCCCGGTGGCGTACCGCGACGATCCGGACGCCGACGACGAGTTCCGCCGGTACACCTACGAGGGCCTCGTCGAGCGCAAGAGCGCGAACGCGGGCCGGATCGCGGCATCGATCGCGGCGGCGGGCGACGGGCGCATCCTGCTCGACCCGGATGCCGTCGGCGCCTGGCTGCCGGCGCTCACCGACCTGAGGCTCGTGATCGCCGAGCGGCTCGGCATCCGGCACGACGACGACACCGTGCCCGACGACCAGCTCGGGCAGGTGTACCACTGGCTCGCCGAGCTGCAGGCGCGCCTCGTCGACGCCGTCGATCGCTGAGAGCGATGCCGCTCGACGTGGATGCCGAGGCCTTCGAGGCCCTCGTCGTCGAGGAGCTCGACGCGCTGCCCGATGAGATGGTCGACGGGCTCGAGAACGTCGTTTTCGTGTGCGAGGACGCGCCGGAGGACGGGTCCGACATCCTGGGCGAGTACCAGGGCGTCGACCTCACGCGCCGCGACCGCTACGGGTTCGGCGAGCTGCCGGATCGCATCGTGCTGTTCCGGCTGCCGCTGCTCGCGTACTGCCGCGACCTCGACGAGCTGCACGACGAGGTGCACGTCACGCTCGTGCACGAGATCGCCCACTACTTCGGCATCGACGACGACGAACTCCACCGCCTCGGCTGGGGGTGAGGCGCGCGAGTGACCGGCCAGGTGACGTCGGCATGGAGGTGCGGGTGCTCGCGGGCGGCGAAGGCGGCCTCCTGGCGGGCCCAGCGGTCCCAGTGGGGGCGTAGGCGTCGCCGTCGCGGGCGAGCGCGCGGCGGCGGCGCGAGGCGGCATCCAGCTCGACCCAGACGCCGAGGGTGGCCAGGCGCCGGGCGGCGCGGCTGAGGGCGCCGCAGCCCTCGACGACGAGGGGGCGGGCGGGGTCGACCGGATGCCAGATCCCGGGCTGCTGGGTGGTCCAGTCCCAGCCCCGCCATCCCGGATCCTCCGAGCGCAGTACGTCCGCCACGACGGCGGCGCTCCCGGCCTCCAGGCCGTCCCACCCGGGGTAGATGTCGTCGAGGCTCACGAGCTGGGCGCCGAGGGCCGGCGCGAGCCGCTCGCCGAGGCTCGTCTTGCCCGCCCCCGAGCCGCCGTCGACGAGCACCACCGGGCGCGGAACCGCCGCCGCCCGTGCGACGAGGTCCTCGAACGAGGTGACGAGCTCAGGCACCGACAACTCAGGCACCGACGAACCTCCAGGTGCCGAGCGCGACGGCGAGGCCGATCGCGAGCGCCGTGACGACGACACCGGTCCCCGCGAGCACGAGGTCGCCCGCCCCGAACCGCGACGCGCGCGCCCAGGTGCGCGGCCCCGGGGCGCCGAAACCCCGGGCTTCCATCGCCGTCGCGAGCTTCGTTCCACGACGCACCGCGAGCACGAGCAGGGCGATCGCCTGTCCGAGCGCGCGCCGGATGCGGCCGCGGTCGGCGATCCCGCGCGCCCGGCGGGCGAGCGCGAGGTCGCGCCAGTCGGCCACGAGCAGCCCCACCAGCCGGAACGCGGCCAGCGCGCCGAGCACGAACCGCGCCGGCAGGTGCAGCCGCTGCGCGAGGCCGTCCGCGAGGTCGGTCGGGTCGATCGTCGCGAGCAGCAGGATGCCCGGGATGCCGATCGCCAGCACGCGCAACCCGACCGCCGCCGCGAGCGCGAGCGATCCGCTCGTCACCGTGACCGGCCCGAGCGCGAGCAGCACGGCCCCTGCGTCGACCCCGTAGAGGGCCGTCGTGATCGCCGCCAGCGCCCCGGCCACGACGAGCGGGATGCTGCGCCGCGCCACGGCGCCGAGCCCCACCCGGGCGAACGGCGCGAGCACGAGCACGGCGACGAGCACCACCCCCGCCGACACCACGTCGATGGAGAGCACGAGCGCGACCGTCACGAGCAGCGCGACGCCGAGCTTGGTGACCGGATTGACGCTCACGCGGTCACCGCCGCCCGGCCGAGCTCGAGCCGGGCGTCGGCGAGGGCCGCCACGAGCTCCGCATCGTGGGTGGTCGTCACGATCGCGGTGCCCGCGCGCAGCAGCTCCGCGAGCAGGGCGACGAGCTCGGCCCAGGTGACCGCGTCCTGCCCGAACGTCGGCTCGTCGAGCACGAGCACGCGGGGCCG
This sequence comes from Pseudolysinimonas kribbensis, assembly GCF_030161895.1. Taxonomy (GTDB): domain Bacteria; phylum Actinomycetota; class Actinomycetes; order Actinomycetales; family Microbacteriaceae; genus Pseudolysinimonas; species Pseudolysinimonas kribbensis. The sequence goes on along the minus strand of NZ_BSVB01000001.1, from coordinate 2,852,169 downwards.
GCCGGCGAGCACCGCACCGACGGACAGCCGGCGCTGCTCGCCGCCGGAGAGCGTGTGCGGCTGGGCGTCGGCGAGCGCGCCCAGGCGCAGCCGCTCGAGCAGCGGGTCGATGCGCGCGGCGAGCTCCGCGCCGCGGAGGCCGAGCGCCCGCGGGCCGACCTCGAGCTCGGCGCGCACCGTGGGCGCGACGAAGGTGTGCGCCGGCTCCTGGAACACCGTGCCGATGCGGGTGAGCAGTTCGCGGGACCGCCAGCGCACCGGGCCGGGGCCGAGCCCGGCGGCGAGGGCGGGCGCCGCCTCCACCGCGCCCGCGACCGGCGGCAGCAGGCCCCCAGGGTGAGGGCGAGCGTCGTCTTGCCGGAGCCGTTCGGGCCGGTCACCGCGAGCGCCGATCCCACCGACACCGTGGTCCGGACGCCGCCGGCGGCGATCGCGGCGCCGCGCCCCACGCTCAGGTCGCGCGCCGAGAGCAGCGTCTCGCCGGCCGCCCAGTCGCGCACCGGATGCGCCGGCGGCCGGCCGGGAACCCAGACGCCCGCGGCCGCGAGTTCCGCGCCGCGCGCGGTCAGCACGGCATCCGGAGCACCGTCGGCCACCACCCCGGCGCCCGCCTCGAGCACCACCACCCGATCGACCACGTCGAGCCAGGTCGCGACCCGGTGCTCGACCACCACGACCGTGGCGCCCGTCTCGGCGGCGATCCGCGCGACCGCGTCGCGCACCTCGATGACGCCCTCGGGGTCGAGGCTGGCGGTCGGTTCGTCGAGCAGCAGCAGCCCGGGGCGCATGGCGAGCACCGCCGCGAGTGCGAGCCGCTGGCGCTGACCGCCGGAGAGCGCCGCGGTCGAGGCGTGCAGCGGCAGGTCGAGCCCGACCATCCGGAGCGCCTCGGGCACCCGGCGGCGGATCTCGTCGACCGGCACGCCGAGGTTCTCGCAGCCGAACGCGACCTCGTCGCCCACCCGCGCGAGCACGGTCTGGGCGTCGGGGTCCTGCAGCACGAGGCCGGCGCGTCCGCGGGCGGCGGCGGGCGATATCCCGTCGATCGTCAGCTCGCCGGCGGCGTCGCCCTCCTCGCCGTCGGCGCCGAGCACGCCCGCGAGGGCGGCGAGCAGCGTGCTCTTGCCCGCGCCCGACGGCCCGAGCAGCAGCACCCGCTCCCCGGCTCGATCGCCAGGTCGAGGCCGGTGAGCGCGGGCGCGCCCCGGCCGGCGTGCCGCCAGCCCCAGCCCCGGGCGCGGACCGCGACGCCGCGAACGCCGCCGCCGCTGCCGCTGCCGACCGTGGTCAGCGCGACCTCCCGGCGGGGAAGCGCGAGAGCGCCCCGGTGCGTGCGAGCGCCCGCACGGCGAACCACGCGAGCAGCCCGCAGATCGCCCCCGACAGGATCGTCGTGCCGATGTAGACGCTCTTCGCCGCGGCATCGAGCGCGACCACCGACGAGCTCAGGAAGCTGTCGAGCACGCCCTCCGCGATCCCGGTGCCGACACCCGCGAGCACGGCGATCCACCACGAGCCGAGCCGGTACAGCACGATCGCGAACACGATCTCGGCACCGAGGCCCTGCACGATGCCGGAGATCACCGTCGTGAAGCCCCACTGCGACCCGATCGCCATCTCGACGATCGCGGCGAGCAGCTCGACGAAGATCGCGGCACCCGGCTTGCGGATCACCAGCCCGCCGAGCACGCCCGCGAACAGCCACAGGCCGTTCAGGATGCCGAACAGGCCGGGCGAGAACGCGAGCGGGGTCGAGAGCGGGGTCCATGCGATCCCCCACGCCCAGAAGACGACCCCGCAGGCGACGCCGAGCACGGCGGCCACCACGATGTCGACGACGCGCCAGCGGGCGACGGTGCGGATGGGAAGAGCTGCTGCGGTCATGCGTGCCTCCGGATCGGTCGGCACGGGTTTCGAGATGCCTCCCTGCGCCGGCATGATCCGGATCAGGTTCGACGGTCGGAGCTTGGATCAGCTCCTCTCAGCCCGGCACACCGGACTCCCGTGTTCGACGCCGATCCTACGCGTGCGCGCGCCCCACCGCGCGCGGCGCTACGCGGCCGAGGCGACGTCGTCGACGAAGCCGACCGCGACGTACTCCAGCTTCGAGAAGTCGACGGTCGCGTCGTTCGCCGCGGAGTTGTCGATGACGTACGCGATGTTGACGGCGAGGTCGCGCATGCCCGACGTGAAGTTCTGGCCGACGAACCGCGCGCAGACGATGATGCCCTGCACGATGACGAAGTCGCCCCGCTCGTCGCTGCCGCGCAGCGACGGGTCCGCCCGGTTCACGTCGAATCCGGCCGGCGTGCGGTACTTGAGCGGGTGCTCGAACCGGGCGAGCAGGTAGTCTGGTCGATCGGAGCCCGGGATGACGCGCAGGGCGTCGGCGCGCAGCGGAAGCGCGGCCTCCAGCTCCGCCGGTCCGATGTCGAGACGGGTCAGGACGAAACCGGGCATGCCGACAGCGTGCCAGATTCAGCGGGCCAGGCCGAGCGCGAGTCCCCGCCGGCGCACCCGGCCGCCCCAGCGCACGCCCTTCATGACCGGGTAGATCGCCGCGAACACGACCATGGGGGCGCGCAGGGCCGGATTGGCGATCCCGTGCGCGTCGTAGGTGCGCTCCCACCGGCGCACGTAGCTGGCGTAGTCCCGGGGTTGTCGTCGAGGCGCCGCGCGCTCATGCCGGCGACCATGTCCGAGCTGTAGACGACGCGGTGCCCGCGACGCTGCAGGTGGATGCTGAGGTCGATGTCCTCGTGCATCTCGTCGTTCGCGTCCCGGCACGCGACGCCCCGGATGTCGCGCCAGGCGCTCGCACGGATCGCCATGTTGCTGCCGAACACGAAGTGGTAGTCGCGAGCGAGACGCAGGATCGCGCGGCGCAGCGCGTCGTCGGCGTGATGCCCGAGCCGCTGCAGCGGCATGTCGTAGTAGATCATCGGGCCGGTCGCGGCATCGACGGTGCCGTCGGCGAAGATCCGGCGCACCTCCTGCACCCAGTCCGGCTCGATCACCGAGTCGGCGTCGATGCGGCCGATGACCTCGCCGATCGCCTGGTCGAGCCCGAAGTTGCGCGTCGGCACGAGACCCTGCTCGGCGTCCTGGCGGAAGATCCGCAGCGGCGCGTCGGGGAACTCCGCCCGCAGCGACTCGAGCACGGCGAGCGTGGAGTCGGTCGAGCGGTTGTCGACGACGAGGATCTCGTCGGCCGGCTCCGTCTGATCGATCGCGGCGACGACGCAGGCCCGGATCCGCTCTTCCTCGTTGAAGGCGGGGATGACGATCGAGACCGTCGGCCCCCGGCTGGTGGCATGGCGCCAGACTAGCGGCAGGGAGTCCGCCGAGCGCCAGCCGGGACCTCTAACCCCAGGGCTGCGTCACGTGGGCGCGCATCCACGCCAGCGGATCCTCCGGCGTGCCGGACGCGTCCAGGATGCCGAAGTGCAGATGCGTCCCCGTGCTCTCCCCGGTGTCGCCGACCCGGCCCACGATCTCCCCGGGTGACGTGGTCGCCGACGGCGAGGTGCAGCGACCCCGCGATCATGTGGCCGTAGACGCTCGTGACCGTCTCTCCGTTCACGTCGTGCCGGATCATGACGTGCTCGCCCAGGTCGCCGAAGAACCCTGCCTTCACGACGGTGCCGTCGGCGATCGCGGCGATCGGGGTGCCGGCGCCGGGCACGAGGTCGACGCCGCTGTGCATGCTCGAGCAGCCGCCGCAGGGCGGGATGCGCCGGCCGAACCCGCTGCTCATGCGCGTCGCCGGGTCGATCGGCCACTGCACGAGGGTGATCGAGGTCATCGTGACCCCGTCGCGGGGTGCGACCCGGATCGGGTCGGTGTGCGCGGCGAGGTCGAGGTGCTGGGATGCCGCATCGAACCGGGCGTGCTCGACGACGGAGGCGAAGGCCGGCAGCGCGACGACGGTCGTCCCGGCGGCGATGAGCACCGCCGTGAGCGAGGCGCCCGCGATGGACAGCAGGACGGAACGGGACAAGGGAGGTCTCCGGGGGTCGGGCGCGGCGTGCGCGGGGGCGCGCAACGCGGCACGCCGATTCGGGTTCGGGCCCACACGGAGGCCGCACACGGCGCGATCCACGACTGCACCGGAGCCTCCGGAGCCGAATCATTGATTTCCGATGTTTCTGGGCGGTCCCTGGCAACGGCATCCGGGCCCCGCCCCCGACACGGCGGCGTTCGAGAGCGGCGGCTAGCGTGATCGGAATGCAGGCGGCATCCACCCCTACCCCCTCCCCGATCTGGCCCGGTACGGCCTACCCGCTCGGCGCGACGTTCGACGGCAACGGCACCAACTTCGCGCTCTTCAGCCAGGTCGCCGAGGGCGTGCAGCTGTGCCTGATCGCCGAAGACGGCACCGAGACCCGCGTCGACCTGACCGAGGTCGACGGCTACGTCTGGCACGGCTACCTGCCCGGGGTCCAGCCCGGGCAGCGCTACGGCTACCGGGTGAGCGGCACGTGGGATCCGGCGACCGGTCAGCGCTGCAACCCGGCCAAGCTGCTGCTCGACCCGTATGCGAAGGCCACCACCGGCGACATCCGGTGGGGGCAGTCCATGTTCGGCTACACCTTCGGCAGCCCCGAGCAGCGCGACGACTCCGACAATGTCGCCGACACGCTGCACGGGGTCGTCATCAACCCCTTCTTCGACTGGACCGGCGACCGCGCCCCGCGCACCCCGCTCGCCGAGACCGTGATCTACGAGGCGCACGTCAAGGGACTCACGCAGCAGCATCCGGACGTGCCCGAGCATCTGCGCGGCACGTACGACGCGATCGCGCACCCGTCGGTCATCGCCCACCTGCAGAAGATCGGCGTGACCGCGGTCGAGCTCATGCCGGTGCACCAGTTCGTCGACGAGGGCAACCTGCAGGACAAGGGCCTGCACAACTACTGGGGCTACAACACGATCGCGTTCTTCGCGCCGCACGCGGCCTACGCGGCATCCGGCCGGCTCGGCCAGCAGGTGCAGGAGTTCAAGGGCATGGTGCGCGCCCTGCACACCGACGGCATCGAGGTGATCCTCGACGTGGTCTACAACCACACGGCCGAGGGCAACCATCTCGGCCCGACGATCTCGATGAAGGGCATCGACAACGCCGCCTACTACCGGCTCGTCGACAAGACGCCCGAGTACTACATGGACTACACGGGCACCGGCAACTCGCTGAACGCGGGCGACCCGCGGGCGCTGCAGCTCATCATGGACTCGCTGCGCTACTGGGTGACCGAGATGCACGTCGACGGGTTCCGGTTCGACCTGGCCTCCACGCTCGCGCGCGAGTTCTACGACGTCGACCGGCTGTCGACCTTCTTCGAGCTCGTGCAGCAGGACCCGGTGGTCTCGCAGGTCAAGCTCATCGCCGAGCCGTGGGATGTGGGGCCGGGCGGCTACCAGGTGGGCAACTTCCCGCCGCAGTGGGCGGAGTGGAACGGCAAGTACCGCGACACGGTGCGGGACTTCTGGCGCCGCGAGCCGGGCACGCTCGGCGAGTTCGCCTCCCGCATCACCGGGTCGAGCGACCTGTACGAGGACACCGGACGACGTCCCGTCGCGTCGATCAACTTCGTCACCGCGCACGACGGCTTCACCCTGCGCGACCTCGTCTCGTACAACGGCAAGCACAACGACGCCAACGGCGAGAACGGCAAGGACGGCAACGACGACAACCGATCGTGGAACTGCGGCGCCGAGGGCCCGACCGACGACGCCGGCATCAATGCCCTCCGCGGCATGCAGCAGCGCAACTTCCTCGCCACGGTGCTGCTGAGCCAGGGCGTGCCGATGATCCTGCACGGCGACGAGCTCGGACGCACGCAGGGCGGCAACAACAACGGCTACGCGCAGGACAACCCGATCACCTGGGTCGACTGGGCGCACGCCGACCAGGCGCTCATCGAGTTCACCGCGGCCGTCGTGCGGCTGCGGCGGGAGCATCCGACGTTCCGGCGCAGCCGGTTCTTCGACGGACGGCCGGTGCGGCGCGGCGCGGGTGAGCCGGTGCCCGACATCGTGTGGCTGAAGCCGGATGCCGAGATGATGACGCCCGAGGACTGGGAGGCCGGGTTCGGGCGCACGATCGGGGTGTATCTGAACGGGCAGGGCATCCACGGGATGGACGTGCGCGGCCAGCGGATCAGCGACCGGCACTTCCTCGTCTACTTCTCCGCCCACGACGAGGACGTGCAGCTCACGCTGCCCGACGCCGATTACGCCGACGAATGGGACGTCATGATCGACACCTCGGGCGAGCGCGTGGGGGGCGACACGCTCATGGCGGGCGCGCCGTGCGCCGTCGGCGCGCACTCGCTGCTCGTGCTCTGCGAGCACCGACCCGATGCGCCGACCGACGATGCGGTGAGCCCGGAGCTCGCCGTGAGCACCCCGCAGCGCACGGCCTGATCCGATGCCCGGTTCGCCGATCTCCACCTACCGGCTGCAGGTGACCGCCGGGTTCACCCTCGCCGACGCCGCCGATGCCACCGGGTACCTGCGCGACCTCGGGGTGGACTGGGTCTACCTGTCGCCGCTGCTGGAGGCGACGCCGGGGTCGACGCACGGGTACGACGTCGTCGACCCCGCGAGGGTGGATCCGGAGCGCGGGGGCGTCGATGCGCTCGATTCGTTGTCGCGCGCGGCGCACGCGAACCGATTGGGGGTTCTGGTCGACATCGTGCCGAACCACGTGGGCGTGGCGCGGCCGGAGGTGAACGCCGCGTGGTGGGACGTGCTGCAGCACGGAGCGGACGCCGAGCACGCGGCGTGGTTCGACATCGACGGGGATCTCGGGGGCGGCCGGGTGCGCATCCCGGTGCTCGGCGAGTCCCTCGCCGACGCCGCCGCGAGCGGAGCGCTGCGCGTCGAGGACGGCGAGCTGCGCTACCACGAGCATCGCTATCCCCTGGCCCACGGCACCGAGGCGCCGGACGTGCTCGCGGTGCACGCGGCGCAGCACTACGAGCTCGTCGATTGGCGCCGCGCCGACGCCGAGCTCAACTACCGCCGCTTCTTCGCCGTGAGCGACCTCGCCGCCGTCCGCGTCGAGCTGCCGGAGGTCTTCGCGGCGACGCACCGCGAGATCCTGCGCTGGGTGCGCGAGGGGATCGCCGACGGCCTGCGCGTCGACCACCCCGACGGGCTCGCCGATCCGGGCGGGTACCTGGATGCCCTGGCCGCCGCGACGGGCGATGCCTACGTGCTCGTCGAGAAGATCCTCGAGCACGGCGAGCGGTTGCCCCCGTTCTGGGCGACGGCCGGAACCACCGGGTACGACGCGCTCGCCGAGTTCGACCGGGTGCTCGTCGACCCGGAGGGTCTCGCGGCCCTCGACCGGCTCGACCCGCCGGTCGCCTGGGACGACCTCGTGCACGACATGAAGCGCGAGGTCGCCGACGGCATCCTCCGCTCGGAGGTCGCCCGCCTCGCCCGCGAGGCCGCGGCCCGCGAAGCCGCGACTCCCTGGCCAAAAACGCCCAGTGCGGGCGGGAGCCCACTGGGCGTTTTTGGCCAGGAAGGGGATGGCGAGAGGGTCGAAGATGCGACTGCGGAGGTGCTCGCGTGCTTCCCCGTGTACCGGAGCTACCTGCCGTACGGGCGGGAGCACCTCGACGCGGCGATCGCCGAGGCGACGCGACGCCGGCCCGACCTCGCGAGCAGCATCGCTGCGCTCGCGCCGGTGCTGAGCGACCCGGCGCAGCCGGTCGCGATCCGGTTCCAGCAGACCAGCGGCATGGTCATGGCGAAGGGCGTCGAGGACCGCGCCTTCTACCGCGTCTCCCGGCTCGCGAGTCTCACCGAGGTCGGCGCCGACCCCTCGGAGTTCGCGATCGACGTCGATGAGTTCCACGCGCGCCAGGAGCGGCGGCTCGCCGAGCATCCGCTCGCGATGACGACGCTCTCCACGCACGACACCAAGCGCGGCGAGGACACCCGCGCGCGGATCACCGCGATCGCCGAGGCGCCGGGCGAGTGGGCGGCGTTCGTGGCGGGGATGCGGCAGCGCCATCCCCTCGGCGATCCGGTGTTCGAGAACCTGCTCTGGCAGTCCGTCGCGGGGTCGTGGCCGCGGGAGCGCGCGGCCCTGCACGGCTACGCCGAGAAGGCTGCGCGCGAGGCGGGCGCCCACACGAGCTGGCAGCACCCCGACGAGGAGTTCGAGCGGCGCATGCACGCGCTCGTCGACGCCTGCTTCGACGACGCCAGCACCGCGGCGGCCCTCGACGGGATCGTCGCCCTGCTCGAGCCGGCCGGGTGGTCCAACGGCCTCGCCGCCAAGCTCCTGCAGCTCACCGGCCCCGGTGTGCCCGACGTCTACCAGGGCAGCGAGCTCTGGGAGCGATCCCTCGTCGACCCCGACAACCGCCGGCCCGTCGACCTCGGCGAGCGCCGCGCACTGCTCGCCCGCCTCGACGCCGGATGGCGCCCCCGCTGGACGCGACCGGCGCCGCGAAGCTCCTGGTCACCAGCCGCGCGCTGCGACTGCGCCGCGACCATCCGGAGCTCTTCGGCCGCTACCTGCCGATCCCCGCGATCGGCGCGGCTTCCCGCCACATCGTCGCGGTCGACCGCGGCGGCGTGACCGTGCTGGCGACCCGCCTGCCGCTGGGCCTCGCCCGCGCCGGCGGCTGGGGCGCCACGACGGTGCTGCTGCCGCACCGGCCTGTCGTCGACGAGCTGACCGGCGCCGAGCACGCCGGCGGCGAGACCCGCGTCGCCGACCTCCTCGACCGCTATCCCGTCGCGCTTCTCCGGAGTTCCTCGTGATCCCCGAGGTCTGGGCCCCGCGCCCCGGTCGAGTGCGGCTGTGGACTCCGGAGAAGCTGCACGAGATGCGCCGCGATCCGGATGCCTGGTGGCGCGCCGACGTCGACCTCGCGCCCGGCAGCCGCTACGGCTTCGTGCTCGACGACGACCCGGCCCCGGTCCCCGACCCGCGCGGCCGTGCGCTGCCCGACGGCGTCGACGGCCCGAGCGCCGTCGTCGACCCCGCGGTCTTCGAGAGCGCCGGCCGCTGGCCCGGGCGCGCTCTGCCGGGCTCGGTCGTCTACGAGCTGCACCTCGGCACCTTCACGCCCGGCGGCACCGCCGACTCCGCGATCGAGCGTCTCGACGACCTCGTCGCCCTCGGCATCGACCTCGTCGAGCTGCTGCCGGTCAACGCCTTCGACGGCGACTGGAACTGGGGCTACGACGGCGTCGCCTGGTTCACGGTCGACGAGAGCTACGGCGGCCCGAGCGCGTACCGCCGCCTCGTCGACGCGTGCCACGCGCGGGGGCTGGGCGTCATCCAGGACGTCGTCTACAACCACCTCGGCCCGGCGGGCAACCACCTGCCCCGGTTCGCGCCGTACCTGCGCACCGAGGGCGGCAACACCTGGGGCGACACGGTCGCGATCGAGGAGCCGGAGGTCTTCCGGTACGCGCTCGACAACGCCCGGATGTGGCTGGAGGACTACGGCGTCGACGGCCTGCGCCTGGATGCCGTGCACGCCCTCGCCGACGACCGTCGCGACGCGCTGCTGACCGCCCTCGCCGCGCAGGCCGACGAGCGCAGCGCCGCGCTCGGCCGTCCCCTCACGCTCATCGCCGAGTCGGACATGAACGACGCGCGGCTGATCACCCCGCGCGAGGCCGGCGGCGACGGGCTCACCGCGCAGTGGTGCGACGACTACCACCACGCCGTGCACGTCGCGCTGACCCGCGAGACGCAGGGCTATTACGCCGACTTCGACTCGCTCGCGGCGCTCGCGAAGGCCGCCACCCGCGGCTTCTTCCACGACGGCACGTACTCGTCGTTCCGGGGACGCCCCCACGGCGCTCCCATCCCGCCCGAGCTCGAGCCGTGGCGGCTCGTCACCTTCGCCCAGGATCACGACCAGATCGGCAACCGCGCCACCGGCGACCGGCTCGGGGCCACGCTCTCGCCCGACCGGCTCGCCATCGCGGCGGTGCTGACCCTGTGCTCGCCGTTCACCCCGATGCTGTTCATGGGCGAGGAGTGGGGCGCCTCGAGCCCCTGGCAGTTCTTCACCGCGCATCCCGACCCCGACCTCGGGCGGGCGACCGCCGAGGGGCGGATCGCCGAGTTCGAGCGGATGGGCTGGGATCCGGATGCCGTGCCGGATCCGCAGGACCCCGCCACCTTCGAGCGCTCGCACCTCGAGTGGGCCGAGCGCGAGCGCGACCCGCACGCCCGGCTGCTGCGCCTGCACCGGGACCTCATCGCCCTGCGTCGGCGCGAGAGCGCGTTCCGGGAGGCGACCTTCGACGAGCTGGCCGCGGACGTCGACGACGACGCGGGCCGGTTCCGGCTGCGCATCCGCGACCTCGAGCTGCGGGTGAACCTCGGCCGCGAGGCGTGGGCCGCGGGCACCGGCGAGCTGCTGCTCGGCACCCGCGCCGATGTCGCCGCCGACGCCATCCCGCCCGAGACGGCGGCGGTCGTGCGGATGCACACCTGACGCTCAGCGGCAACCCCTGGTACCCCCGATGAGGGGTGGGATCATACACGCATGATCACTACCGCCGATGTCATCCACGCGGATGTCGTCGAAGCGCTGCCCGGGGTCTGGCGGGTGGTGAAGGCCGACATCGTCGTGGGCTACGTGATCGAGGCGGGCGACCGCTTCGTGAGTCTGTACGGGACCGTCTACAACACCTCGGTGGAGATCGCGCAGACCCGCGACCGCGACACCGCGGTGCGCATCCTCCTCGCGCACTGACGCCCGCTAGTGTCGGCGCGTGAGTGCGCGCCCGTCCTCGATCGACCTCTCGAAAAGGGACCTGACCCTCGACCTGGCGCGCGTGTTCTGCGTGCTGCTCGTGGTGGTGATCCACCTGCTCGAGGTCGGCGTCGGCGCGGGTCCGCACGGCATCGTCGTCACGCGGCCCCTCGAGCACCAATGGTGGTTCGACGGCGTCACCTGGGTGATGCAGATCATGCCGCTGTTCTTCGTCGTCGGCGGATTCGCCGGGATGACGGCCTGGCGCAACCTGCGTCGCCGCGGGGGAACGGCGGCCGACTTCGTGCGCAACCGCGTGCTGAGGTTGGCGCAGCCCGCCCTGCCGCTCTTCGTGTTCTACGTCGCCGCGCTCGGGATCGCGACACTGGTGGGGGCTCCGCCCGCCCTCGTCGCGAGCGTCGCGGTCGGCGCCGGGTCGCCGCTCTGGTTCATCGCCGCCTACACGCTCTGCCAGGCGCTCCTCCCGGCGCTCGCGACCTGGCACGAACGCAACCGCTGGGCGCCGCTGGCGGTGCTGCTGGCGGGCGTGATCATCGTCGACGTGCTGCGTTACACCGTGCCCGGTCACCTCGATTTCAGCTACGCCTATGCGGACGTGCACGTGACTCTCGACGGCGACACGATCGGCCTGCTCGACATGCTCTTCGTCTGGCCGCTCGTGCAGCAGCTGGGGTTCTGGTACGCCGACGGCTGGTTCGATCGGCGCCGCTGGTGGCAGCTCGCGCTGCTCGGTCTCGGCGCGTGGGCGACGCTCTTCCCGATGGTCTTCGCGGGTCCGTACTCCGCCGACATGCTGACGAATCTCAACCCGCCGACCCTGCCGCTGGTGGCGCTCGGCCTCGCGCAGGCCTGCACGCTGCGGCTGCTGAAGCCGGCGCTGACCGGCCTCATGCGCACCCGTGGCGCCCGCGGCATCGTCTTCCTGGCCGGCACCCGCCTCATGACGATCTACCTGTGGCACCTGCCGATCATCATCGCGCTCGCCGGGCTCGCCCTGCTGATCCCCGGCGCGAGCCCGACGCCCGGCTCGGCGGCGTGGTGGTGGTCGCGGATCGCGGTCTACGTGCTCGTGCTCGGCCTGCTGTTCGCGCTGTCGCTGCTCGTCGGGCGGTGGGAGGCGCCTCGTGAGCTCGGGCCGACGCCGCCGATCGGGGTGGTCGCGGTGTGCGCCGCTCTGACCTTCCTGCCGACGTTCCTGGAGATCGAGCTGTTCCTGAGCCTGCCGCTCGCGGTCTTCGGCGCCGTGTGCTTCGGGATCGCCGTGCTGCTGCTCGGCCGGTGGCGCGGCGCGCGTCAGACCGCCGCGTCGCCCCGGTCGTCGGCCGCGGTGGCGCCGGATCCCGCGTCCTGAGTCGCGGAGCCGCCCCACGGCAGGAACGCGCTCACGAGCGGAGACGCGACCACGTATCCGGCGACCGCGCCCAGGAGGGCCGGGCCCCCGGCGCCGACGACGCGCTCGAGCGCATCCGGGGTGCGGGACTGCGCCCGTGAGACCGACCGGGCGAGCGTCGCGGGCTCGCTCGAGAGCGGACGCTCCCCGGTGCCGGCGCCCCGGCTGAGCTCCTCGTAGATGACCGCGCGCTGCGCGTCGGTGAGTCGCGCGAAGGCCTCGGCGTGCACCTGCTCGATCGTCGCCGACGGCGCGGTGCGCACCACGAAGCGATAGCGCTCGATCGCCGCCGCGTCCTCCGGCGGCTCGGCGCCGCCGGCATCCGGCGACGCTCCGGAGAATCCGAAGAGGCGACCGAGGAATCCCACGCCCCGAAGCTAGGCGCTCGTGCTGGAGGGCTCCTGGGGCGAACCCGGGAACGGGCTCCGCGCGACCTCCGGATCCGACGGGATGACGATCCAGCAGATCGCGTAGGCCAGCAGCTGCGAGCCGGGCAGCACGAACGACAGCACGGCCAGCACGCGCACGACGGTGACGTTCCAGCCGAACCGTCGCGCCAGCCCGGCGCACACGCCGGCGATGATGCGCCCCTGACGGGGACGGGAGAGGGTGGGTCGGTTCATGACTCCACGCTCGCCCGTCGGTGCCCGGCGCGACAGGGGTCAGCCCCGGATCGTGATCCGGACGACCCCTTCTCGCCGGCGTTCGCCCCGGTGTCGCCCTTCGGGTCGGTCCAGCCCTCCCGGCGCTGCTGGCGGTTGGCGAGGCTCAGCGGGTCGGCGACCTCCTCGAGCGGCTTGCGCTCCGCGTTGACCCCCAGCACGAACGTGATGATGCCGCCCAGGATCATGACGCCGGCACCGATGTAGTAGCCGACGGCCATGCCGGTGCGGTTGTGGCCGTCGCCGATGAGGCCGCCGTAGATCACCGGGCCGAGGGCGCCGAAGATCTGCGCGATCGAGAAGAAGAACGAGATGCCGCGGCTGCGCACCTCGAGCGGGAACAGCTCGCTGACCGTCAGGTACGCGCTCGAGGCGCCCGCCGACGCGAGGAAGAAGGCCGCGCTCCAGAAGATCGCCTGCACGATCGCGGTGATGGCGTTCGCCTGGAACAGCAGCGACGACGCGAGCAGGATGACGCCTGCACCGCCGTAGGTGAGCAGCACCATCTTGCGCCGACCCCACGTGTCGAACAGGTGCCCGAGCAGGATGGGGCCGAGCAGGTTGCCGATCGCGAACGGGAAGAAGTACCACGAGGTCTGCTCCTTGGGCACGTGGTAGAAGTTCGTGAGCGCCAGCGCGTAGGTGAAGAAGATCGCGTTGTACAGGAACGACTGCGTGATCATCATCGTGAGACCGACGATCGTGCGCTTCGGGTACTCGAGCACGAACACCCGCAGCAGCTGCAGGATCGGCACCTTCGTCAGCGGCGAGATCTCGATCGCCTTCGAGTCGGGCACGGTCTTCACCGGTCCCGTGGTGCGCTCGACGCGATCCTCGATGCCCTGCACCGTGGATTCCGCCTCCTCCTGGCGGCCGTGCGTCATGAGCCAGCGCGGGCTCTCGGGCACCCCGCGCCGCAGGAAGATGATGATGATGCCGAGCACCGGCCCGACGAAGAAGCCGAGCCGCCAGCCGATGCCTTCGGCGAAGATGTGGTTGTCGAGGAAGAACAGGTTGCCGAAGGCGCCGAGCGCCGCGCCCGCCCAGTAGGTCCCGTTGATCGCGATGTCGACCCGCCCGCGGTAATGCGACGGGATCAGCTCGTCGATCGCCGAGTTGATGGCGGCGTACTCGCCCCCGATGCCCGACCCGGCGATGAACCGGAAGACGAAGAAGAACCAGATCCACTGCTCGCCCGGAGGGTGAGGCCGGCGACGAGCGTGCCGCCGAGGTAGATCAGGAGCGTGAGGAAGAACAGCTTGCGGCGTCCGAGCCGGTCGGAGAGCCATCCGAACACCAGGGCGCCGGCGACCTGACCGATGAGGTAGATCGTGCCGGCCCAGCCGATGAGCGCGGCGTTCATGTGCAGCGTGGTCGCGTAGCCGTTCTGCGACACGATCTGCGCCTCGAGCCCGTCGAGGATCCACGAGACCCCGAGCCCCACGACGATGAGGGTGTGGAAGCGCGACCACGGCAGGCGGTCCATCCGGGCGGGAACGAGGCTGCGGACGTTCTGCCGGTTCGCGGGCGCGGTCGTCGATGACATGCCCCGGACGTTACGCCCGCGACGATTCCTCGCCGGTGGCTTGCAGCCCGCGTTCAGGAGGGTCGCGCCGGATGCCTCAGGCGAGGGTCAGGAGGCCGCCGACGAGCAGCTCGCGCAGCTGCGGAACGAGTTCCGCGCGCAGCGCGACGGCATCGACCTCGAGCAGGTGGGCGACCGCGTCGACGATGACGCCGAGGCTCAGTTCGCCATCGCAGGCCCCGACCACGGCGGCCAGGCCCGTGTCCGCGCGTACCTCGCGCCGGAACCCGCCGCCCTGCCGCAGCACGATCACGCTCGGGTCCGCATCCCCCGGCCAGTGGCTGCGCTCCTCGGTGACGTCCGGCGCGACGACGGCGCGGGATGCCAGCAGCGCCTCGTCGTCGAGCGCGGCCTGCGCGTCGAACGCGGCCAGCGTCGCCGCGAGGTGCCCGCCGAGGCCGGCCGCGCTCTGCCCGTCGGCCGAGCCGCCGCCGAGGGGAGCCGCCAGGCGTTCGAGGCGGCGCAGCTTCGCCCCGGCGTCCGGACGGCGCAGCAGGATGTAGCCGAACCCGACGCCCGCGACCCGGCGTTCGGCGAAGTCGTCGAGCCACGCCGCGACGAGCTCCTCGTATCCGGGGTCGGAGTCGCGCGTGCCGCCGTCCCGGATCCAGGTCTCCGCATAGCGCGCCGGGTCGAGCGTCTCGCGCTCGACGATCCACGCCTCGAGTCCCGCCGCATCGGCCCAGCCCGTCGCGCGCTCGAGTCCCGCGACACCGGGGCGCTCCTCCCAGTTGCCGAGCAGCTGCGCGACGCCCCCGGGTGCGAGATGCCCGGCCGCTCCCGTGACGACCGCCTCGACGATCGCGTCGCCGACCATCCCGCCGTCGCGGTATTCGTAGGCGGGCACGCCCGCCGTGCGCGGGGTGATGACGAACGGCGGGTTGGAGACGATCCGGTCGAACCGCTCCCCGCGACCGGATCGTAGAGACTGCCGAGCCGGAACTCGATGTTCGCGACGCCGTTCAGAGCGGCGTTGAAGCGGGCATATCCGAGCGCCCGCTCCGAGATGTCGGTGGCGACCACCCGGCGGCTGCGGCGGGCCGCGTGCAGGGCCTGGATGCCGCATCCGGTGCCGAGATCGAGCGTCGCGTCGACGACGTCGGGCAGCTGCAGTCCCGCGAGCGTGGCCGACGCACCGCCGATCCCGAGCACGTGGTCGGTGCGCAGCGCCCCGCCGGTCGCGAGCTCGCCGCGGTCGCTCGCGATCCACCACGAGCCGGCGCCGTGCGCGTCGAGGAACGCGTACGGGCGAAGGTCCATCGCCGGCCGGCCCGCGGCGTCGAGGAGGCCGAGCCCGCGAGCGCCGTCGAGGCCGAGGGCGGGCAACGCGGCGGACAGCTCCGGGCCGGGCACCGGCATCCCGAGCAGGAACGCGGTCGCGAGAGTCGCCGCCGGCCGGCCTGCCTGGGCGGCGAGCGCCCGGAGCGCGGGCACGCGGTCGCCGCGCTCGAGCGCCGCCTCGGCCTCGGCGCCCCACAGCGCCTCGAGCTCGTCGACGGTGTACCGCGCGGCCCTCAGATCGCGTCGCAGGCGCTCGACGAGGTCCGGATCGGGGGTGGCGAGCACGCCTCCCATCCAACCCTGTCCGCGCGCGAGCACCCGACCCGACGCACGCGGGTCAGCTCTGCGTGATCGCCACCACGTTGCCCGACGGGTCGAGCACCCACGCGATGTCGGGCCCGCGGTCGGCGGCCCGTCCGCGCACCACGCCCCTCTCGTCCTGCGGGAATCCTTCGTAGCGCTCGGGTTCGATCCCGGCGGCCGCGAGCTCGTCCATCGCGCGGTCGATGTCGTCGACCTCGAGGTAGAACACCGAGAAGCCCGCGGGCTCGTGGTCGGGCTTCGAGTACACGAACGCGTGTCCTCCGCCGGGGAACGGGAGCAGGAGTCCCTGCGGCGTATCGACGACCTCGATGCCCAGGCGGCGGTAGAAGTCGGCGGTGGCCGTAAGGTCCTTCGCCGCGAATCCGGAGTACGCCCCGCTGATGGTGACCATGCCGATCCTCTCGCCCTGCAATGTGTACGCTGTCCACAATGGCACAGCAGGATGCGTCGGTCCAGGGCGGGCGGCCCGGTGCCGCGCGCGCCGGCTATCGGCACGGCGATCTCCGACAGGCGCTCATCGACGCGGGGCTCGAGATGGCCCGCGAGGGCGGCCCGGATGCGGTGGTGCTGCGCGAGGCGACGCGCCGCGCCGGCGTCTCACCGAACGCCGCGTACCGGCACTTCGCCGATCGCTCCGCGCTCGTGACGGCCGTGAGCGACGCGGCCTCCGGCGAGGTGGCGGCGGCCATCGAACGCGAGTGGGATGCCGTCCCCCCGCCCTGGACCCGGTCGCCACCGCGCAGGAGCACCTCCGCGCCGTCGGCCGCGGCTACCTGGGCTTCGCGCGCGACGAGCCCGGGCTGTTCCGCGCCGCGTTCACGGTGCCCGCCGACCTCGACGAGGCGTTCGGCCGCTCCAAGGCCGGGCCGGGCGGCCGGACGCCGTTCGAGCTGCTCGCGTCGGCGCTCGACGAGCTCGTCGCCGCCGGGGCGCTGCCCGAGGAGCGCCGGCCGCTCTCCGAGGTCGCGTGCTGGTCGGCGGTGCACGGGCTCGCCATGCTCGTGCTCGAGGGCCCGCTGCGCGGCCTCCCGCGCGAACTGGGCCGGGTGGCGGCCCAGCGCGTCATCGAGATGGCGGTGCGCGGGGTCTGACCCGCTACGCGGGCGACTGTCGCCCGCTGGCCTTGATCGCGAGCGGCTGATACGCGTCCCAGTTGGCCAGGCGCGCCTCGTAGTCGGGCTTGACGATGTCGAGCGCGTTGATGCCGAAGAAGACACGCAGCGGCGGCTCGGCCATGTCGACGAGCTCGAGCAGGACCGCCGCCGTCGCCGCCGGGTCGCCGGACATCGAGGCCTGGAGGCCGCGCTGGCGGGCGCGCTCCTCTCGGATCTCGTCGTACGCGGCGATGGGCGTGGCGTGCCGCGACGACGGCCCCGCCCAGTCGGTGTCGAAACCGCCCGGCTCGACGAGGGTCACGTGGATGCCGAACCGGGCGACCTCGAGCGCGAGGGACTGGCTGAATCCCTCCAGCGCCCACTTCGAGGCGTGGTAAGCGCCGATGTTCATGAAGGCCGAGACCCCGCCGATGGACGACACCTGCAGGATCCGGCCGTGGCCCTGCTCGCGCATGATCGGCAGTGCGGCCTGGGTCACCCAGAAGGCGCCGAAGAAGTTGGTCTCGAGCTGGGCGCGGATCTCCTGTTCGCTGAGCTCCTCGATCATGCCGAACTGCCCGTAGCCCGCGTTGTTGATCACGACGTCGAGCGAGCCGAAGGCGGCCGCCGCCTGCTGCACGGCGGCGACGTCCGCATCGCGGTCGGTGACGTCGAGGGCGAGGGCAGGATCGCGTCGCCGAAGCGGGCGACGAGGTCGTCGAGGCTCGAGACGTCGCGAGCGGTGGCCGCGACCCGATCGCCGCGCTCGAGGGCGGCGATCGTCCACTCGCGCCCGAATCCGCGGCTGGTGCCGGTGATGAACCAGTTCTGTGCCATGCGCGGCAGTCTACCGGAGGGCGCCTCCGGATGTGTGATCGCGTGAGCGATCCGCCGCGACGCCTGCGTAGGCTGTCGGCAGCATGAGACCGCTCACCATCCCCGAGATCCGCGACTCGATGGTCAACGCGACCGAGGCGGAGATCGAGCACATGCCGATGCCCGGTCTGCACGAGATGGTGTGGGAGGAGCGCGAGTACCTCGGCTGGCGCGACCCGTCGTCGGCCCACCGCGGGTATCTCGTCTACTGGCGCGGCGATCGCGCGGTCGGTCTCGTGCTGCGCGCGGCGACGTCGCCGCTGAGGGCCGGCGCCGCCATCTGCTCGCTGTGCAGCACGGGCCAGCCGGGCGGACAGGTCACCCTCTTCTCGGCACCGCGCGCGGGAGAGGCCGGCCGGCGCGGCGACTCGGTCGGCACGTACATCTGCGCCGATCTGTCGTGCTCGCTGCTGATCCGGATCGCGCCCCGCTCCTACGAGCAGCTGGGCCGGCCCGGCGAGGTGCTGGCCCGCAAGTCGCGGCAACTCGAGACGCGGCTCGATGCGTTCGTGAGCCGGGTGCTGGAGGACGCGCGCTAACCGTCGCGGCGGCGCACCTCGGCGGCGATGCCGGGGAGCACGCGCCGCATGTACGGCCCCCAGAACAGCCGCACGACGGCGGCGACGATCGCCCCGCGCGCGGGCTTCGCGAAGAACGTGTACGTCCATCGCACGCGGGTGCCGCCTGCCTCGGCGTCGAAGGTCCACTCGGCCCGCGCGCGATCGACGAGCACGCCGAAGACCTTGCGGAAGTCGGTGAGCTCGTAGGCGAACCGGCTCGGCCGCTGCACCGATGTGAGCGTCTCGACGACCGACCCGCCGTCGGAGAGCAGGAGTCGCCGGGAGCGGCCCTCGGCATCCCAGTCACCGGTCTGATCGCGCACGCCGACGGTGGCGGGGATCACGCCGTGCCGCGGATAGAACCGCGCCGGATCGACGGGCGTCATGATCGCGAACGCCCGGGAGGGCGGACCGGGCACGAGGGCACTGATCGTCGCGCCGGATCCGCGGATGCCCATGGCGACGCTCGGAGCCGGATGCCGTCAGTCGGTCTTACGCAGCAGGTGGAAGGGGATCGCGAGCGAGATGCAGATGGTCAGGATGCCGCCGAAGAACATCCAGGGCGCGATCTGCACCGGCGCCGAGAAGGCGTATCCGAACAGCACGAACGACGCGAGGAACACGACCAGCGCGATCAGGAAGACGACCACCTTCATGCCGCACAGCCTACCCTGAGCCCGGCTTGCATAACCCACAGGTTTTGATAACCTACGGGTTATGAAGGACGCGCTGAGCCCGATCTTCGCCGCGCTCGCCGATCCCACGCGCCGCGCGATCCTGGCCTCCCTCACGCACGGCGACGCGACCGTGGCCGAGCTCGCGCGCCCGTTCGCGATGAGTCAGCCCGCGATCTCCAAGCACCTGCGGGTGCTCGAGGCGGCCGGACTCATCTCGCGCTCCCGGGTCGCGACCGCCCGCTACAGCCACCTCGAGGCCGCCGGATTGCAGAAGGCGAGCGAGTGGATGACCGCATACCAGCGCTACTGAAGCGAGGGATTCGACAAGCTCGACACCGCCCTCGCCCGCTATCAGGAGGAGACGCCGTCATGACCGCCGAGATCCCCGTCGCCACCGAGCGCGACGTGCTCATCACCCGCGTCTTCGCGGCGCCCCGCGAAGTGGTGTGGCGCTTCTTCACCCAGAGCCCGCGCATCGCCGAGTGGTTCGGGCCGACCGGCGTGCACGTCGATCCGGCGTCGGTGCACGTCGACCTGCGGCTCGGCGGGCGGTGGGAGCTCGACATGATCGTCGACGAGGACTGCAAGCACTCCCCCATCGCGGGCGTCATCACCGCACTCGACCCGCCCGAGCATCTCGAGATCCGGATGAGGGCGCGGCCCGACCCGGGCATGGAGCTCGACGACATCGTGCTGCGGCTGTGGTTCCACGACCACGGCGACCGCACCCGGCTCACCCTGCACCAGGGTCCGTTCGAACCGGGGTTCCGGGATCGCACCGCCGATGGCTGGGAGCTGTCGTTCGGCAAGATCGATGCGCTGGTGGCCCGCTGATGGCCGCGACGATCACCCCCGCGACCGAGTTCGCGACCTCCTCCGACGGCACCCGCATCGCCTTCGACCGGGCGGGGACGGGTCCCGTGCTGGTCCTCACCGACGGCGCCCTCTGCTCGCGCGACTTCGGGCCCGCGCGAGCGCTGCAGCAGGCGATGAGTGCGCGCTTCACGGCGATCGCCTGGGATCGCCGAGGGCGCGGCGAGAGCGGGGACACCGCCGCGTACGCCGTGGAGCGCGAGCTGGAGGACCTGCATGCCGTGATCGACGCGTGCGGCGGCGACGCGTTCGTGTTCGGCCAGTCGTCCGGCGCGGCGCTCGCCTATCGTGCCGCCGCCGCCGGCATCCCGATGCGCAAGGTGGCCGGATTCGAGGCCCCGTGGGTCGGCCGGAAGCCCGGCGAGGACTACCTCGCGACGCTCGGCGACCTGATCGGCCGCGACGAGCGGGGCAAGGCGGTCGGCTACTTCCTCACGACGATGGTCGGCGGCCCCGCGTTCCTGCCGTTCATGCTGCGGCTCATGGGCAAGCCCTGGCGCGCGATGCGGGACGCGGCGCCGACGCTCGCGTACGACGCGCGCATCATCGGAGCCGCCTTCACGCCGCCGCTCGACGAGCTCGCACGCATCGGCGTTCCGGCCCTCGTGCTCGCGGGCGGCAAGAGCCCGGCGCGGATGACCGCGGCGCAGGAGGCGGTCGCCGCCGCCATCCCGGGCGCGCAGTACCGCGTGCTCGAGCGCCAGACGCACCAGGTCGGCGAACAGGCGCTGGAACCCGTTCTGACCGCGTTCTTCGGAGGATAGGACCGGTGCCCACCTTCACCTGGACGCTCGAATCGCAGGGCGGCAACAACACCGGCTTCATCGTCCCGGATGACGTGGTGCGGGGATTCGGACGCGGCCGTCGCGTGCCGATCGCCGTCCGGATCGGCGACTACCGCTACCGCACGACGATCGTCTCGATGGGCGGCCGGTTCCTGTTCGGGGTGAACGCGCAGCAGCGCAACGACACCGGACTGCGGGCGGGCGACGTCGTCGAGGTGACCATCGAGGTCGACGACGCACCGCGGGAGGTCGAGGTGCCGCCGGCGCTGCAGGCGGCGCTGGATGCCGATCCGGCTGCGAAGGCGGCCTGGGACCGGCTCTCGTACACCAACCGCAAGGAGCACGCCCGGTCGATCGCCGAGGCGAAGGCCGACCAGACCCGGGCACGCCGCCTCGAGAAGACGCTCGCGGCGCTGCGGTCCTAGCGGCGGACCTGCACGATGTCGGTGCTGCGCCAGCTGCGCGGACCATCGGTGCCGGCCGGGTAGCTGTCCAGCGGCACGGCGTTCTTGCGCCACGCGGAGAGCACCGGGGCGACGATGCGCCAGCAGTCCTCGGCGATGTCGCCGCGCACCGAGAGCGTCGGGTCGCCGGAGCACAGCTCCGCCAGCACCTCGCCGTAGGCCGTCATGCTGCTCGGCGCGAACTCGGCGGTCATCGTGTCCCACTCCAGGTCGAAGGGGTCGCCGCGCCCGTTCGTCACGACGTCGAGCGAGAGGACGGCGGGGTTGATCCCGATCCGCAGCTGCGCCTTGCGCGAGGGACCGCTGAAGCCGATCGGCAGGTGCGGCACGTCACGGAACGTCACCACGATCTCCTGACGTGCGTCGCCGATCGCCTTGCCGGAGCGCAGGGTGAACGGCACGCCCGCCCAGCGCCACGTGTCGATCGCGACCGTCATCTCGGCGAGCGTCTCGGTCTGCAGCTTCGGGTCCACCCCGCCCTCCGAGGCGTAGGACGGGAGGCTGCGGCGGCCGACCTTGCCGGCCGTGTAGCGCGCGCGGCGGCTCGCCGTGCCGTTGCGCAGCCACGGCCGCGTCGCCCGCAGCACCTGCGCCATCGCGCCGCGCAGGTCGTCCGATCCCACCGACGACGGGGCCTCCATCGCGGTGAGCGCGAGGATCTGGAGCAGGTGGCTCTGGATCATGTCGACGAGCGCGCCCGCCTTGTCGTAGTACCCGGCCCGGTTCTCGAGCCCGAGCGCCTCCTCGACGACGATCTCGACGCTCTCCACGTTCTCGTTGGAGAACAGCGGCTCGAAGATCCGGTTCGCGAAGCGCAGCCCGATGATGTCGAGCACGGTCGACTTGCCGAGGAAGTGGTCGACGCGGAAGATCTGCTCCTCCGGCACGAACTTCTGCAGCAGCCGGTTCAGGGCGCGGGCGGAGGCGAGGTCGGTGCCGAACGGCTTCTCGAGCGCGAGCACGATGCCCTTCGGAAGCTCGAGCTTCGCGAGCTGCTTGCACAGCAGCATGGTGATCGCCGGCGGGAGGGCGAAGTAGAGCGCGACACGACCCTGCGTGGCGGCGAGCACGCGCGCCAGCTCCTCGGCCTGCGTGGCATCCGCCTGGAGGTAGAGCGACTTCTCGACGACCGCCGTGCCGAGCGCCGACGGCGATGCCGAGAACGCCTTCGTGACCTGCGCACGCCAGCGCGCGTCGCTGATCGGGCGGCGGTCGACCCCGATGAGCAGCAACCGCTGCCCGCGGTCGGAGGCGAGGAACGACGCGAGCCCGGGCAGCAGCAGCCGCGACGTCAGGTCACCCCCGCACCGAAGATGACGAGCGTTTCGATGGGGGCCCCGGGCATGATGCGAGGCTAGCGCGCGCCCACTGCCGGTACGCTCGGCCCATGACCGACCGCGTCGTCGTCCTGGGATGACCCATGGACCGCCGGCCCGTCACCTCCTCCGTCATCCGGTCGATCGGCTACGACCTCAGCACGGCTGAGCTCGAGATCGAGTTCCGCAGCGGCGACATCTACCGCTATTACGCCGTCCCGCCCTCCGTGCACCGCGAGCTGATGGCGGCCGAGAGCCCGGGCGCGTTCTTCAACCGGCACGTCAGCGACCGCTACCCCACCCGGCAGCAGTACGAGCGCTGAGCGATGCCGACGCGCCTGGTCA
The DNA here is from genome assembly GCF_030161895.1 of Pseudolysinimonas kribbensis. Taxonomy (GTDB): domain Bacteria; phylum Actinomycetota; class Actinomycetes; order Actinomycetales; family Microbacteriaceae; genus Pseudolysinimonas; species Pseudolysinimonas kribbensis. The sequence continues at coordinate 2,829,171 of NZ_BSVB01000001.1, read as the reverse complement.
TCGTCAGCGACACGCACGTGCCGCAGCGGGCGCGGGCGATCCCGGATGCGCTGTGGCGCGCGATCGAGGCCGCCGACGTCGTCGTGCACGCCGGGGACTGGAACGCCGTCCCGCTGCTGGACGAGGTCGAGGCCCGCGCGGCCCGCCTCATCGCGGTGCGCGGCAACAACGACGGGCCGGATTTCGCGGACCGACTCCCCGAGGTCGCCACCGCCGACCTCGACGGCGTCGCGCTCGCGCTCGTGCACGACAGCGGGCAGGCGGCCGGTCGCGAGCGGCGCATGGACGCGCGCTTCCCGAGCATGGATGTCGTGGTGTTCGGGCACTCGCACATCCCGTGGGACAGCACCACGGCATCCGGCACGCGCCTGCTGAATCCCGGATCGCCGACCGACAAGCGCCGCCAGCCCACCGGCACCTACCTCACCGCCGTCGCGGATGCGGGCGTGCTGCGCGACGTCGAGCTCGTCCCGCTGCCGCGCTGACCCGCGGATCCCGCCGCTGCGCACCGGCACCCGAAGGGGTGCCACCCGAAGACGCGCTAGAACGACACGGGGCCGCCCCCGCACACTGGCCTCAGGGCACGGGGGTGCCCGTGAAGGGGTGCATCGTGGCTGGCGGGGAATCCGCGGCCCACGAGGCCGATCGCCAGCGGGCGCTCGCGGACGAGCGCGCACGACTCGAGGGCATCGCCCATCAGCTCGTGCGCACCTTCGGCGCCGCGGCCCGCGACGAACGGCGGCTGGCCCGCACGCTCATCGAACTCGAACCGCTCGGCTGGACGCTGCTCGCCGACCGGCGGTGGCCGGGGTCGGCGCAGAACGTCGACCTCGTGCTCGTCGGCCCGGCGGGCGTGGTCATCGTCGACGCCCAGGACGGGCGCGACGTGCGCGTCGACGCGGACTCCGTGCGCCGCGGCGACGTCGACGTCACCGACGAGATCGCCCGCATCGCCGATCTCGTCTACCGGCTGCAGAAGCTGCTCGCCGAGGTGGGGCTCGCGCCGGGCGAGGTCTCCGGGGTGGTCGCCTTCTCCGGGGCACCCGTGCCGACCGCGCGGCTGTTCGGCCTCACCCTGCTCGGCGAGGCCGCGGCCGTCACCGAGATCGCACGCCGCGGGCGGCGCCTCGACGCGCGACGCGTGGCCGAGCTCCGGACCGTGGTCGAGCGACTGCTGCCCCCGCCGAGGCGCCGGGGGATCTTCTTGCCGGGGTCGAAGCGGAGGAGCCCGACGCGGACGCAATCGACGCGGAGGAGTCCGAGGCGGGGCAGCCCGAAGCGCAGGAGCTCGACGTCGCCGAGCTCGAGGCGGCGCTGACCGAGGCGACCCACGAGCAGCCCATCGAGGACTGGATGACGCTCCTGTCCCCCGACCAGGCCCGCCTCGCGCGGCGCTCCTTCTCCGGCCCCGCCCGCGTGCGCGGCGCCGCCGGCACCGGCAAGACCGCGGTCGCCCTGCACCGGGCCGCCTACCTGGCCCGCACGACCCCCGGCCGGGTGCTCGTCACGAGCTACGTGCGCACCCTCCCCCGCGTGATGGCGGGCCTCATGCAGCGCCTCGCGCCCGACGTCGCCGACCGCATCGAGTTCGCCAGCGTGCACGCGATCGCGCGCCGCCTGCTCACCGAGCGGCGCGGTCCGGTGCCGGTCGATGCGCCCGCCGCCGACGACGTGTTCCGCGACCTCTGGGTCAAGCTCGGCGGCGCGACCCCGCTCGCCGCGATCGACCCCGCACCGCAGTACTGGCTCGAGGAGCTGCACCACGTCATCAAGGGGCGCGGGCTGACCGCCTTCGACGCCTACGAGACGCTCCCCCGCGCCGGGCGGCGGCGTCCGCTGAACCGCGACCAGCGTGCGGCGATGTGGCGGCTCTACGTCGCGTACGAGCAGGAGCTGCGCCGGCGCGGCATCCTCGACTGGGACGACCTCGTGCTCGAGGCGGAGGCGAGCCTGCAGGCCGAGCCGCTCGACCGCTACGACGCCGTCATCGTCGACGAGGCGCAGGACCTGTCGTGCGCCATGCTCCGGATGCTGCACCTGCTCGTCGGCGACCGTCCCGACGGCCTGCTGCTGGTCGCCGACGGCCGCCAGAGCATCTACCCCGGCGGCTACACGCTCGCCGAGGCCGGCATCTCCGTCGCGGGACGCGGGCGGTGCTCACGACGAACTACCGCACGACCGCCGAGATCGCGGAGTTCGCGGCGACGATCCTGCAGGGCGAGACCTCGCTGGACATCGAGGGGGCGCCCGACGAGATCGCGGCGGCGACGCTGCGGCACGGACCCGAGCCGGTGCGCCAGAGTTTCGAGTCGAGGGCGCTGCACGACGAGTCCTTCGTGGAGCACGTGCGCGGCATCCGGGCGGCCGGCGGGCGGCTCGGGGACATCGGCGTGCTCGCACTGTCGAACCTGGTCGCGCAGGAGGCGGCGGCCGCGCTCGAGGAGGCGGGCATCCCGACCGTCGAGCTGGAGCGCTACGACGGGATGCCGGTCGACGCCGTCAAGGTCGGAACGATCAAGCGCGCCAAGGGCCTCGAGTTCACCGACGTGCTCGTCGTGCGCGCACCGCTGCACCTCGTGCGCCCGCTCTCGAGCGACGCGGATCCCGCCGTCATCGAGCGCCGCGACCTGCAGCGCCGCGAGCTCTACGTCGCCATGACCCGCGCCCGCGAGCACCTCTGGGTCGGCGTCGCGTAGCCTCCCGCGCCGGGGGCGCTACTTCTCGCCCATCCGCAGCGCCGTCTCCTCCGCGTCGATCGACGCGAGCACGGCGAGCACCGCGGGCTCCTGATAGCGGTTCTCGCGGCGGGCATCCAGCACCGCGGCGCGCTCCGCCTGGATCATCGCCATGCGCAGCCGCCGGTACGCCGTCGTCGGATGCTCAACCTCCGGCTCCACCGGCATCGCGTCGACCGCGCCGTGGAACTGCGCCACGCGCCGCAGGTGGTCCACGACCTCGTCCGGGTCGTTCTCCGCGACGACCCGGTCGAGCTCGGCCTCGCCCGCCGACCGCACCTCCGCCAGGAGGTTGCCGCGCTCCGCGAGCTCCTGCGCGATGTTGGGCGGCGGCAGCTTGAGCATGCGCAGGATCGGCGCGAGCGCCAGGCCCTCGAGCAGTGTGCCGAGCACGACGACGAACGCGAGGAACTGCAGGAAGGGTCGCTGCGGGATGTCGGGCAGCAGGAACGCGGCGACGAGCGTCACGACCCCGCGGATCCCCGCCGCCGACACCCCGGCCGCGTTGCGCCAGCTCCAGCTGCGGGCCCGGATGAACCGCGGCCCGTGCCGGTAGACGAGCGTGAGCGCGAAGACCCACACGACCCGCGCCACGACGAGGGAGAGCAGGATGCCGAGGCACGCCGCGATGGTGCCCCAGAGGCCAGGCCCGTGGTCCCATGCGGCGACCACGATGTGCCGGAGGCTGAGCCCGATGAACAGGAACACGGCGTTCTCGAGCAGGTACTCGATGGTGCGCCAGTTGATCCGCTCCGCGACCCGGGCCTCCGCCGACTGCACCGTGGGCGACCGGTAGCCGAGCAGCAACCCGGCGATGACGACGGCGAGCACGCCGGAGCCGAACAGCAGCTGCGCCGCGATGAAGGCGAGATACGGCGTGATGAGCGACAGGCTCGTGTCGAGCACGGGGGCCCGCAGCTGCCGGCGCACGAGCGAGACGAGCCAGCCGACGAGCAGGCCGACGCCGACCCCGACGACGATCTCGAGCGCGAACTCGCCGACCACGAGTCCGGGGTTGAGCACCGTCACGGTCGCCGCGATCGCCGCGTTGAGGGTGACGAGCGCGCTCGCGTCGTTGAGCAGGCTCTCCCCCTGCAGGATCGTCACGAGCCGCCGGGGCAGCGACGTCGAGCCGGTCACCGACGACACCGCCACGGCATCCGTCGGGGCGATGACGGCGCCGAACGCGACCGCCGCGGCCAGACCGAGCCCCGGGACGAGCAGCCAGGTCGCGACGCCGGCGACGAACGCCGTGAACACCACGAGACCCACCGACAGGGCCAGGATGCTGTCGCGTCTCGCGCGGACATCCCGGAACGAGGTCTGGATGGCGGCCGCGAACAGCAGCGGCGGCAGCACGCCGTAGAGGATCGCCTCCGGATCGATGGTGATGTCGGGCACGCCCGGCACGAACGAGGTGCCGGCGCCGACGACGACGAGTGCGATCGGGGCCGACCAGTTCACCCGCCCGGAGAGTCCGGTGACCGTGACCGTCAGCAGCACGAAGCCGACGATCCAGACGATCGTCGCGACGGTGGCGCTCACGGCCTTCACGGTAGCGGAGCCGGGCGTGTCAGGATCGGACCGTGCGCGTGCTGGGGCGGACGCTGCCGCTGGGTGCGGCGCTGGTCATCATGTACGCCCTCTCGCGCGTGCTGTCGACCGGATTCCTGCTGCTCGCGTGGGCGATTCCGCACCACCAGCCGCACGCCTACCTGGAGCCGGGCCCCGGTTTTTCGGGGTTCCTCACCTCGTGGGATGCGCTGTGGTACCGGCAGATTGCGTTGCACGGGTATCCGCCGCACCTGCCGCTCTTCCCGAACGGCGACGTCTCGTACAACGCGTGGGCGTTCTTCCCGGTGTACCCCGCGATCGTGCGCGGCGTGATGACCGTGACCACGCTGCCGTTCGAGATCGCGGGGCCGCTGGTCTCGACGATCGCGGGCGGTGCGGCCGTGTTCGCGGTGCACCGCGTCGTCCGGATGCGGTTCGGCACGCGGGCCGCGTGGTGGGCCGCGGTGTTCTTCGCATTCGGGCCGATGTCGTGGATCCTGCAACTGGCCTACGCCGAGTCGCTGTTCCTGTTCCTGCTGTTCTGGGCGATCGCCGCGATGATGCGGCGCCGGTACCTGGTCATGATCCCGTTCGCGGTGCTCGCGTCGTTCACGCATCCGGGGGCGCTCGCCCTCGGCGCGGCGCTCGTCATCAAGGCGATCGTGCGGCTCGCCCGACGGCAGCCGATCGGCGCGCGGCACTGGGCGGGCGCGCTCTCGGCGATCGTGGTCGTGCTCGCGGCGGGCATCGCGTGGCCGCTGATCGCCGCGGGCGTCACGGGCGACCCGAGCGCGTACTTCGACACCGAGTTCGCCTGGTGGCAGGACTTCATCGGACGCACCCTGCTGATCCCGTTCACCCCCGCGTTCGTGCTGTATCAGCGCCTGCTCGGGGTGTGGGGCGTCGTGCTCGTGGCGGCGGTGCTCATCGGGTTCGCGGCGCTCATGGTCAGCCGGACCGGGCGCCGGCTCGGCACCGACCTCTGGGCGTTCGTGTTCGGCTACGTCGGGTACCTGGCCGCGGTGTTCCTGCCGACGCAGAGCCTCATCCGGCTGCTCATGCCGCTCTCGCCGCTGTTCGGGCATCCGTTCTTCACGGGGTCGCCGCGCCGCCGCTGGATCTCGTTCGCCCTCGGCGTCGCCCTCCAGCTGCCCGCGATCGAACTGCTCTGGGTCGCCTTCCCCCGTAGGCGCCCTCGCTGCGAGAACATGGGGGCATGGAGCTCGGCGACGTCGCGGACGAGCTCTACGCGCTCGCCCCGCAGGACTTCATCGCGGCGCGCGACGCCCGGGCGAAGGACCTGCGTGCTGACGACCGGGCGCTCGCGGATGCCGTGAAGGCGCTGCGCCGGCCCGCTCCCGTCGCGTGGGCGGTGAACCTCCTCGCGCGCGACGACGACCTCGACGAGCTCGAGGCCCTCGGCGAGAAGCTGCGTGCGGCGCAGCAGTCCGCCGACCGGCAGGCGATCACCACGCTCGGCAGGCAGCGCCGGGAGCTCGTGCGCACGCTCGCCGCGCGCGCGGGCGAGCTCGCCGACGCGGCCGGGCACGCCGTGTCGCAGACCGTGCTCGACGAGGTCGCCGAGACCCTGCAGGCGGCGATGGCCGATCCGGATGCCGCGGCCGCCGTGCGCTCCGGCCGCCTGCTGCGGGCGCTCGAGAGCGTCGGCTTCGAGCCGGTCGAGCTCGAGGGGGCGCTCGCGGTGCCCGAGGGCGTGGCGAGCGCGCCGAAGCCGGGGCGCAGAAAGGGCCCGCGAGCGGTCACCGACCCGGATGCCGAACTCCGGCGGGCGCGCGCCGACGCGGACGCCGCCGTGGCCGACGCGCGCCGCGCGGTCGAGCGGGCCGAGCAGGGCACGCACGAGCTGGCCGACCGGGCCGCCGAGGTCGACCGGCGGCGCGAGGAGCTGGAGACCGAGATCGACGATCTCGAGCGCAACCTCCGCGACGCGAAGAAGGGGCTCGCCCAGGCGGAGCGCGAGCTGCAGCGACTCGACCGCGACCGTGGTGGCGCCGAGCGCCGGGCCGACCAGGCGCGCACGGCGCTGCGCCGCGCCCAGGAGCGCCGCGACAGCCTCGACTGACCGGGCGTCAGGTCAGGGGGTCAGGGGGTCAGGGGTCAGGACGATGCGACCGATCGTGCCGTATCGCGTGCGCGGCAGGGCGCCCGCGTCGAGCAGCTCGTGGGCGCGGCGGGCGTCGGCGAAGGCCAGCACCTCCCCGATGTCGCAGGTGAGCGGGCGCGCGCGGTGCATCCCGTCGATCCAGGCGGCCGCCGCCGCGAGCTCCGGCGCGGTCATCGCGCTCATGATGAAGCCGGCGATGACGAGCTCCCGGGTCTCGACCTCCCACAGGTCGAGGTCGGCGCGGCTGCGCCCGGCCACGAGCACGACCCGTCCGCGCGGCGCGAGGTGCGCGAGCGCGGCGGCGGTGTCGATGCGGCCGGTGGTGTCGACGAGCACGTCGAGGGGGCCATCCGCGGCGGCGGCCGCCACGGCATCCGGAGCTCCGGCGACCACGACCGTGTGGGCGCCGAGCTCGCGCAGCCGGTCACTCGCCGCGTCGTCGCGCACCGTCGCCACCACGCGCGCGCCGACGGCCGCCCCGACCTGGATGAGCGCCTGCCCGATCGCGCCGGTGCCGCCGATCACCGTCAGCTTCTCGCCCGGCTGCAGCGCCGCGCGGCCCACGAGCACGCCGTGCGCGGTCGCCCCCGCATGCACGGCCGCCACGAACGCGACCGGATCGGCGCCCTCCGGCAGTGGATAGAGCCGGTCCTGTTCGACGGGCACGAGCTCCGCCGTCGCGCCGGCCCGTCCGCCGTAGCCGGCCGAGTTGGTCCAGACCGCATCGCCGACCGCGAACCCCGCCGCCCCCTCGCCGAGCGCGATCACCGTGCCGACGAGGTCGCGCCCGAGCACGGCGGGCGAACGCAGGGCGTGGCCCAGCGTCCGGAGCGGACGATCGCGTCGACGGCATCGACGCCGACCGCCTCGGGGCGCACGAGGATCTCGCCGGGGCCGGCCACGGCATCCGGGATCTCGCCGTACCGGATGACGTCGGGCCCGCCCGTCGTCTCGAAGAACGCCGCACGCATGGCCTCATCCTGCCCCGCCGCGTCCGGCCGCTCCACGGGCGGGCCAGTAGGCTCGCCCCATGGCCGAACCCTCCGAAGGGCGCGTCGGCGTCTACCTCGACTTCGACAACGTCGTCATCTCCCGTTACGACCAGCTGTTCGGGCGCGGCGAGTTCTTCCGCGACGGCGCACGGCACGCGGCGAACGAGACGGCGACGAAGCGGCTCGCGGAGGCCACGGTCGACATCGGCGCGATCCTCGACTACGCGGCGTCGTTCGGCACGATCGTGGTCAGCCGCGCCTACGCCGACTGGTCCGACCCGGCGAACGCCGGCTACCGCACGCAGCTGATCAACCGCGCCGTGGATCTCGTGCAACTGTTCCGGGTGACGGCCGCGGGCAAGAACGGCGCCGACATCCGGCTCGCGGTCGACGTGCTGGAGGACCTGTTCCGGCTCGAGGATCTGACCCACGTCGTCATCATCGCGGGCGACTCCGACTACATCGCCCTCGCGCAGCGCAGCCGCAAGCTCGGCCGCTCGGTCATCGGCGTCGGGGTCGCGGGCTCCACGAGTCGCGCGCTCATCGCGGCGTGCGACGAGTTCACCGACTACGACGCGCTGCCCGGCGTCGAACCGCGCCCCCGGCACCGAAGCGCACCCGGCGATCGGGGTCGGCCGCCGCGACCGAGGCGGCCGCGGCCGACGCCGCCACACCGGAGGAGGACGACGACGACACCGATGTCCACTCCCCGCAGGGGGCGACCGACCTGCTGCTGCGGGCGCTGCGCGTGGTCGAGTCGCGCGGCGATGAGGAGTGGATCAGCAACTCGCAGCTGAAGAACCAGATGCTGCGCATGGACCCCTCGTTCAAGGAGAAGTCGCTCGGCTTCAAGTCGTTCACCGACTTCCTGTCGTCGCGCACCGATGTGATCGAGATCAAGAAGGGCGCCGCGGCGAACGCGCCGCGCATCCGCACGCGTTAACCGGAGGCTGTCTCCTATAAGGTGGAGGTGCCCTCCACTTCTCGATAGGAGACCCCCATGACCTCGCCCCGCACCCTCGGCACGACCGGCATCTCGGTCGGCGACACCGCCCTCGGCACCATGATGTTCGGCCAATGGGGCAACCCGGATCACGCCGAGGCGGTGCGCATGATCCACCGCGCGATCGATGCCGGCGTGAACCTCATCGACACGGCCGACGTCTACGCGAACGGCGAGACCGAGGAGATCGTCGGCGAGGCGCTCGAGGGCCGGCGCGACGAGGTCGTGCTCGCCACCAAGTTCGGCATCCCCAACGCCGGCGACCCGAATCGGCAGGGCGCCTCGCCGCGCTGGATCCGGCTCGCCGTGGAGGCCAGCCTGCGTCGGCTCCGCACCGACTGGATCGACCTCTACCAGCTGCACCGCTACGACTGGACGACCGGCCTCGACGAGACGCTCGGCGCCCTGACCGACCTGCAGCGTGAGGGCAAGATCCGCGCGTTCGGGCACTCGTCGTTCCCCGCCGAGAAGATCGTCGAGGCGCAGTGGGTGTCCGAACGTCGCGGCCATGCCCGGTTCCAGACCGAGCAGCCGCGCTACTCGATCGTCAACCGGGCGATCGAGAACGCGGTGCTGCCCACCGTGCAGCGCTACGGGATGGGCGCCCTCAGCTACGGCCCGCTCGCCGCCGGCTGGCTGAGCGGGCGCCCGCTCGCCGAGAGCAACCGCGCCAAGCGCACCCCGCACGTCTTCGACACCGCCACGCCCGAGAACACACGCCGTGCCGAGATCGTCGAGCGGCTGCAGGCGGTCGCCGACGGGGCCGGGATGCCGCTCCCGCACCTCGCGACGGCGTTCGTGCGTGCGCACCCGGCGATCACCGCCGTGATCATCGGGCCGCGCACCCCCGAGCAGCTCGAGGACTCGCTCGCCGCGTCCGACGTCGTGCTCGGCGATGACGTGCTGGATGCGATCGACGCGATCGTGGCGCCGGGCACCGATGTCAACCCGGGCGACATGTACCACACCACGCCGCCGTCGATCGCCGACCCGCGCGCGCGGCGCCGCTGACCGCCAGACTGGATCGGTGAGCACCGACACCGTCACCGTCACCCTTATCGGCGGTCCCACCCTCCTCATCGAGGTCGCCGGCATCCGGATCCTCACCGATCCGACCTTCGACCCGCCCGGCGAGTACCCGAGCGGGCCGAGCGTGCTGGTGAAGACGACCGGGCCGGCGCTGACCCCCGAGCAGGTCGGGGCGGTCGACGTGGTGCTGCTCTCGCACGACCAGCATCCCGACAACCTCGACGCCGCCGGACGGGCGTTCCTCGCGACGGTGCCGCTCGTCGTCACGACCACGGCGGCGGCCGAGCGCCTCGGCGGCAGCGCGGTCGGCGTCGAACCGTGGCGGCGCACCGAGACGAGCCTGCCCGACGGGCGCACCCTCACGATCGGCGCGGTGCCCGCGCAGCACGGGCCCGATGGCTTCGCCGCGAGCTCCGGGCCCGTGATCGGGTTCGTGCTCTCGGGCGAGGGCATCCCGACGACGTACGTCAGCGGCGACAACGCCGCGGTGCGGGTCGTCGAGGAGGTCGTCGACAACCAGGGTCCGATCGAGGTGGCCGTGCTGTTCGGCGGGGGCGCCCGCACGAGGCGGCTGGACGCCTACCTCACCCTGCGCGCGGACCAGGCGGTGCGCGCCGCCCGGCTGCTCGACGCGCGGGCGATCGTGCTCGTGCATGCCGAGGGCTGGCGGCACTTCAGCCAGGGCCAGGCCGACTTCGCCGACGCGTTCGCGGCCGCGGGTCGCTCGGAGCTCGTGGTGCTGGCGCCCGGCGAGCGCCGGGTGCTGTAGCCCGCGGCGCTCCGACGGGGCGCTCCCGCCCTGGATGCCCTAGCCGGCTTCGCTCGGCAGCACCGCGACGGCGGCGATGTCGACGCTCCGGCCGTCGTCGTCGACGAACGCGACGTGCAGCGGGCGACCCGTGGCGGCCTCCACGTATCGCGAGGCCGGCGACAGGTCAGTCGGCAGGTGCCGCGTGCCCCACTGGTGGAGGCCCGCGAGCACGGGGGCGAGGTCCTCGCCGGCGGGCGTCAGCACGTACTCCTCGCGCTCGCGCGCGCCGCCCTCGCGGTAGGTGCGGCGCTCGAGCACGCCGAGGTCGACGAGCTTGCCGAGCCGGTCCGCGAGCACATCGGGCGCGACGCCGAGCCGGCTCCGGATGTCGCTGAAGCGCGTGTGGCCGAGCCGCACGTCGCGCACGACGAGCAGCGTCCACTTCTCCCCCAGCACGACGAGCGACCGCGCGATCGAGCAGCGCTGGTTGACGAGAGTGGGCGACTTCATGGGTTCATGATAGCTCAGTTGTTTTTTCCTAGCCAGGGTGTATCGTCGTCCGCATGCCCACGCTCTCGCCCCGCGCCTCGTTCTGGACCGCCGCCGCCGTGGCGGGTCTCGCCCTCTGGGCGAGCGGTGCGCCGTCGATCGTCTACCCGCTCTACGAGTCGCAGTGGCACCTCAGCCCCGCCGTCGGCACGCTGATCTTCGCCGCCTACCCGATCGCACTCATCCCGACGCTGCTCCTGTTCGGCAACCTCTCCGACCACGTCGGCCGCCGGATCGCGATCCTCCTCGGGCTCGTCGCCCTCGGTCTCGGCTCGGTCGCCTTCGGGCTCGCGACCGGCCTGCCGGAGGTGCTCGTCGGCCGGGCGCTCATGGGCGTCGGCGTGGGGCTCTCGCTCGGCCCCGCCACCGCCGCGATGATCGAGTTCGGTGGACCGTCGCGCGCCCCGCGTGCCAGCTCCGTGACGACCGCGTCGACGGCGACCGGACTCGCCCTGGCCACCCTCGTCGGCGGCGCCCTCGTGCAGTACGCGCCCCTCCCCCTGCATCTGTCCTTCTGGGTTCTCGTGGCGGCGGTGCTCGTCGTGGGCGTGCTCGCGCTCTTCCTGCCGCGGGTGCGCGCCGCGGATGCCGGCCCCTGGCGCCCGCGCGCCCCGTACGTCCCGGCGGGTCTGGGTCGCATGTTCGCCGCCGGTGCTCTCGGCATCTCGGCCGCGTACGTGGTCGGTTCGGTCTTCCTCGCCCTCGGCGCGCAGGTCGCGCGAGAGCTGATCCAGTCGTCCGACGCGTTCGTCGACGGCGCGGTGCTCGCGGTCTCGGCGGTCTCGATCGGCGTCGTCGCGATCCTGGCCCGGCGGCTGCGACCGCGCCGCGCGCTCGGCGCCGCGCCGTTCGTGCTGCTGGTCGGCGTCGCCGCCCTCGTCGCGTCGGGCGCGACGCACTCGCTGATCCTGTTCGTCGCATCGTCGGTCGTCACGGGAGCCGGCTACAGCCTGCTGTTCGCGGGCGGCCTGGGCGTGATCGCCCGCTACGCCCCCGCGCACCACCGCGCCGCCATGATCTCGGCCGTCTACGCGATCGGCTACCTCGTGCAGGCCGGGTCGGCGGTCGCCCTCGGGTTCATCGCCACGGCATCCGGGCTCCTCGTCGCGATCGAGCTCGGCTCCATCGCCGTCGTGGCGCTCGGGGCCGCGGCCGCCATCGTCGCGAACGCCGGCCCGCGGGGTGCGCTCACCCGTCCCGTCACCATCCCCTGACCCGGCCCGGTCGCGGGCGCCCGGCCGGGCCTTGTCACCAGCCCGGCCCCGTCACCGGCTCGGTGCCGGGAGGCGCTGACTCCCACTTCGCCCCGTCGCGCACCGCGGAGGCTCGCGGGCGGGTGCCCTCCGAACGCCATGTGAACTGCGCCTCACTGTGAGGCGCAGTTCACATCGCGTTTCGAGTACGCACCACCCCGGAGCGCCCCGCACTCCCGGCGGGCTATCGGCCGAGCGACGCCGCCTGCGCCTCGAGGGCGGCCCAGAGCCGGTCGCCCGCGGCGTCATCCAGGGCCTGGCGCGCGAGCCCCGGTCCCAGTGCCGGCCCGCGAAGTAGGTGCCGGAGGGCGCGGTGACGTCGCTCGACGCCAGCATGACGAGAAGCCGCGCACCCTGCTCCGGGGTCAGGATCGCGCGCCGGATGAGCGGGGCGAGCGGTCCGCGGTCCAGCCCGCCGAACCGGGTGGCCACCGGCCCGGGATGGAACGAGAACGAGCGCAGCTCCGGCTCCCGCTTCGCGTACTGCCGGGCCAGCATGATGTCGGCGCGCTTGGCGGTGCCGTAGGCCGGCAGCCCCCGCAGCCAGGGCCGGCCGTCGCGGTTCGGATCGTCGGGAACGACGACGCCCCACCGGTTCGCGTTGCTGCCGGTGAAGATGACACGCGACCGCGACGCGCGCAGCCGCGGCAGCAGGGCATTGGTGAGCACGAACGGCGCGAGCACGTTGCTCTGCCAGGTGCGCTCGACGCCGTCCGCCGTCAGCTCGCGCCGCGCGACGACGCCGCCCGCGTTGTTGGCGAGCACGTCGATGCGCGGGTAGGCGTCGGTGAGCCTCGCCGCCAGCTCGCGCACGTCATCCAGCCGATCGAAGTCGGCCACGAACGACTCGCCACCGACCTCCGTCGCGACCGCGGCGGTGCGGGCGGGATCCCGCCCGACGACGACCACGTCGTGACCGAGCTCGTGCAGCATGACGGCGCCCGCGCGGCCGATGCCGGAGCTCGCTCCGGTGATGACGATGAGCACATCGTCCAGTCTGGCGCGCGGGAGACGCGCCGCGGCACACCGGCTACCGTCGAGGCATGGACTCGGCGTACGCCCCGAGCGGCGACCTCGGCATCTACTACGAACGCCATGGATCTCCGACCGCGCGACGCCCGCTGCTGCTCATCCACGGCGGCGGGTCGACGATCGACACCAACTGGGCCGCCCTCCTCCCGCACCTCGCCGCCACACGCGAGGTCGTGGCGCTCGAGGAGGAGGGCCACGGACGCACCCGCCCGACCGAGCGCCCGCTCACGGCCGAGAACGCGGCCGGCGACGCCCTGGCCGTGCTCGAGCACGCGGGCCTCGACCGGGTCGACATCCTGGCCTTCAGCGCCGGATGCCAGACCGCGATCGCGTTCGCCGTCGGGTTCCCGGACCGCGTCGGTCGCCTCATCCTCGCGTCGCCGCCCTGGCGCCGCGATGCCCTGATCCCCGGGTTCTGGGACGGCATGGCCGCCGCCTCGCTCGCCACCATGCCGCCGCTGTTCGTCGAGGAGCACCGCCGCCACAACGGTGACGAGCCGGCGCTGCTGCAACGCTTCTTCGACCTCGACCGGCAGCGGATGCTGACCTTCGAGGACTGGCCCGACGCCGCGATCGCCGGCATCGGGGCGCCCACGCTCGTCGTGGCGGCCGATCGCGACGTCGTGACCGTCGAGAGCGCGACCCTCCTGGCGCGCACCCTCGCCGACGGCCGGCTGCTCGTCGTACCGGGCATCCACGGCGACTACCTCGGCGAGGCGTTCGCGTCGGGCGGCGACACCCGCCTCATGGACCGCACCCTCCCCTTCCTGCTCGCGCACCTGGACGCCTGATGGCCCTGCTCACCGACGTCCCCGACCCGCAATGGGTCATGGCCGGCGACGGCGTGCGCATCGCGACGTACGCCTTCGGCGAGCCGTCCGCGCCGGTCGTGGTGGCGGTGCACGGGTTCTCGTCGAGCGCGGCCGACAACTGGGTCATCACCGGATGGGTGCGCGACCTGACCAACGCCGGATTCCGGGTGCTCGCCTACGACCAGCGCGGCCACGGCGCGAGCGGCAAGCCGCACGATCCCTCGGCCTACTCGATGGATCAGCTCGTGGCCGACCTCGAGACCGTCGTCGACACCTGGCTGCTCGACGACGTCGGGTACCTCGGCTACTCGCTCGGCGGGCGGGTCGGCTGGTTCGGCGCGATCGAGCTGCCGCACCACATCACCCGGGCCGTGCTCGGCGGGATCTCCGACGGCGACCGGCTCGCCGGCTTCGACCTGGATGCCGCCCGCCTCCACGCCGCCACCGGCGCCCCGATCGCCGATCGCCTCACGCACGCGTACGTGTCGGTCGCCGAACGCAACCCCGCCAACGACGTCGAGGCCCTCATCGCCCTCGTCGAGGGGATGCGCGGCGGCGCGCAGCCCGATCCCGCCGAGGCTCCGCAGCAGCCGGTGCTGTTCGCGACCGGCACCGAGGACTCGATCATCGACATCTCGCGCGAGCTTGCCGCCGCCACCCCGCACGGGCGGTTCCTGGAGATCCCGGGGCGCACCCACTTCAACGCGCCGCCGTCGCGCGAGTTCCGCCGCGCCGGCGTCGAGTTCCTCCGCGAGGGCTCGAGTAGCCGGCCGACGGCATGCTCACCCGAGCAGGGCATCCACCGCCTTCGCCGCGTCGATGAGCGGCTGATCGAACTGGTGGTCGTCGTCGACGAGCCGCAGCATGTTGATCTCGGCCCAGACGCCGTGCGACTTCCAGAAGATGGCCTGCGGCTCGAGGTGCGCCTCGTCGCCGAGACCCGGCACGTCGACGAAGGCGTGCCCCTGGTTGACATCGATGGTGTAGAAGTTCTCCGCCCCGGGCCCGAGGCTCAGGGTCGCCTGCGCGGTCTCGCCGCCGTTCGGGTCGGGGTTGTAGGTGCAGCTCGGCTGCGACTGGTCTTTGGCGTCGATCGGCTCGGACAGCGTGGCGCCCACGAGCTTCTCGGCGGCATCCTTCGGGAACAGCACGCACGGGTCGAGCTTCGAGACGTCGACGCCGGCCGCGTCGCCGGAGCCGGCCTTCGGGGTCGAGCCGGAGCCGGCGGCCGGACTCCCGGATCGGGATGCGGCCGGGGGCTGAACGCCGGACGGAGTCCCGATTCCGAGTGAGCATCCACTCAGGAGGGCGAGGACGACGATCGTCCCGCCGGCGGCGGCACGGGTGCGGTTGGCGGACATCGCGGCTCCTGGGTCGGGGAACGAGCGGATCAGGCTCGTCCAGCTTCGGGGAGGCGCGTAACGCCGACGTAACGGGCTACTCGATGCGCCCGCCGAAGTAGACCTCGACCTCGTGCACCTGCCCGTCGTGCACGAGCGCGGCCTCCATATTGCGCCAGTGCGTGCCGTCGGCGAGCGTGTAGTCGTAGCGGCTGAAGACCAGGTCGCCGTGCGCACCCAGCTCGCTCAGGTGGCTCTGCACGAAGTGGCCGGCGCTGGGAAAGCAGGTGCGCATCCACGCCTCGCGATCGATGTGGTCGTCCTGCGGACTCGTGAAGCGGAAGTCGTCGGCGAGCAGGCGGCGGGCGGTGGCGGCATCCTGCTCGTCGAAGGCGGTGCGCAGCCGCCGGACGGTCTGAACGTTGTCGGTCGCGGTGCTCATGCCTGTGACCGTAGGCAGAGCGCGCGCGTGTCAGGACGCGCTGCCAGGAGGCTCCAAGGCCGGAAGGCTCCGGATGCCGTGAACCGTTCGCTGCTCCGCTGCGTATGCAGGGGGTGGCCATCACCGACCGAGACCTCGCCGCGCGCAACCGGCGCACGCTGCTCGCCTGCTTCGACCAGGACGCACGCGGATCCCGCGGCGCGCGGGTCGTGCGCGCGCCCGGCATCGCCGTGGCGGTCTTCGTCACGCCGCCCGAGGGCGCGTACCTCAACAACGCCGTGCTCGAGTCGAGCGTGAGCGACGCCGAGCGGGCGGCGGCCGTCGCGTTCGCCGAGCACGAGTACGCGAGCGCCGGGATCGCCGAGTTCGCGATCTGGATCGATGAGCACGACGATGCCGGCCAGCGCTTCCTCACCGATCGCGGCTACCGGCAGACCGAGAGCACGCTCGCGATGAGCATGGACCTGGGCGAGGTGCCGGCCCCGCCCGCCGGCCCAGCGGGGGTCGAGCTGGTATGGGACGACTGGGACGCCTACTGCGAGCTGCTCGAGCTGCCCGGATTCCTCGCCGACGCCGACCCCGCCGCCTACCGCGTCGTGACCGCGCGCGTCGAGGGCGGCGGCGCCGAGGCGATGGCGTTCCACCACGATGGCGACTGCGGCATCTTCAACGTGGGCACGACCGAGGCCGTGCGACGCCGGGGGCTCGGGGCGATGGTGACCCGCGCGTTGCTCGATGATGCGGTCGCGCGGGGGTGCGGCACGGCATCCCTGCAGTCGACGCCGGAGGCCGAGCGGCTCTACGCCCGGCTCGGGTTCCGGGCGCTGGGGCGCATCCGGGAGTTCTCGCGCAGCCGGCCCGAGCGCTCCTGACTCAGGGTCGCGGGCGCGTTACTCGGACGAGCGCCGACGCCGGCGCACGACGCCGGTCACGACGACCGCGACGATCCCGAGCACCACGACGGCGAGCGCGGGCCAGATGAGCCATGCGCTGTCGACTCCGGTCGCGGCGAGCCGACCGTCGTCCGAGCCGATGGGGCCCAGAGTCGCCGTCACGAGCACAGCTGTCACGAGATGCCTCCCTGCAGGTCTCCCGGAACTCTAGTCGCGAGCCGCGGCATCGCCGGCGCGGTCGCCACGACCGATAGGGTGCGGATACCCCTTGTCCGCTCCTGGAGGAGACCTGTGCGAAAGACAGCCCTGCTGACGATGGTCGGATTGGCCGCGGCAGCGGCCACGCTGATCCCCGCGATGTCGGCGACCGCCGCTCCGACCTGCGACACCGGCTGCGTGGTCAGCTTCACGCCGGGTGCGCAGACGACCTGGACCGTGCCCTCCGACGCGACGGACGTCACCGTGGTCGTCGCCGGCGGCGCGGGAGGCGCCAGTGTGTACGCCAGCACCCCGGCGGCGCCGGAGGCAAGGTGACGGTCGATCTCGGAACGAGCTACAACGGCGAAACCCTCCACGTCCTCGCGGGCGACAAGGGCGCGGACATCGCGGTCGAGGGCCCCGGAGGCGGAGGCGGCGGAAGCTACGTCGCCGACGCGTCCGGGTTCATCGCCGTCGCGGGAGGCGGCGGCGGGACCGGTGCTCTCAGCACCCCGCCCGCTGCCGTTCCGGGTGGGATGGGCGGATACGCGAGCGCATCGGCGAACGGCGCCGACGGGGCGAGCGTCAACGGGTACGACATCAGTGGGCTCGGCGCCGTGGGCGCCACCCCGGGCGGCCCGACCAGCCAGGTGGGTCTTGTCGCGTACGGCGGAACGGGCGGCGTCGCGTCCGTCGCGGGCGACGGCACGATCACCCCGGGGCGGGCGGCGAGCCGGCTTTGTACCTGAACTTCCCGGTTGCTCAAGGCGGCGGCGGCTACGCCGGCGGCGGCGGCGGCTCGGCGATGGAAGGCGGGTCCAGCCTCGCCGCCGCCGGAGCGGGAGGCGGAGGCTCCGGCTTCCTCCGTGCGGGCCTCACCGCCTCCGCGGTGGAGCCCAACACCGGCGCCGGGTCGATCACCTTCACCTACACGATGGACCCCAGCATCTCGGCGCCCACCGCGAGCGTGCCGGCCGGCTCGACCGCGTCGACCATCATCGATGGCGTAGCACCGTCGACGGCGTTCTCCGTGCTGCTGGACGGCACGACCGTCGTCGCCTCGGGCACGACTCCGGTGACCGGCGGCCCGGTCACCCAGTCCTTCACCGTTCCCGCCGACACGTCCGGAGGCACGCACACGCTGACCCTGCAGGTCGGCGGCATCCGGGCTGCGACGAGTGCGGCGTTCACCGTGACCGCCGCCATCGCCCTCGCGGCGACCGGCGTCAGCACTCCGTGGTGGGTCGCACCCGGTGTGGCGATGCTGATCGCGGTCGGGACGCTGCTGCTCTGGTGGACCTCACGACGGAGCCGCGCCCGCCTGGTGCGCTGAGCGGGCGGCGCCTAGCTTCGCTCGAGGATCGCCGCGAGGTCTCCCCGGCCGGCAGCGCCCCGTAGAGGTGCCCGTACCGCGCCCCCTCGCCGAGCCGCGACTCGACGAACAGGTCCGCGACCGCGGCGGGCGCGTGCCGGATGAGCAGGGATGCCTCCAGTGCGAGCGCGAGATCGGCCATGAGGCCCCGCGCATTCGCGGCCGCGGTGATCGGATCGAGGTCCGCTGCCTCCCGCGCGCGCTGCTCCGTGATCGCGAGGTGCTCGTCGAACACCGGGTTCTGCCCCGCCGCCAGGGCGACCTCGTCGATGAACGCGGTGACGGCATCCGGCTCGGTGTTCAGGGCCCGGATCAGGTCGAGCGCGATGACGTTGCCCGACCCCTCCCAGATCGCCATCACCGGCTGCTCGCGGTAGCGCCGCGCGAGCGGGAACGCCTCCGTGTACCCGTTGCCGCCGAGGCACTCGAGCGCCTCGTAGGCGTGGCCCGGTCCGCGCTTGCAGATCCAGTACTTGGAGACCGCGGTCGCGATCCGCCGGAAGGCCTGCTCCTCGGCCCCGGCATCCGCGTCGTACGCGCGCGCCACCCGCATCGCCGTGGCGGTGGCCGCCTCGGTCTCGAGCGCGAGGTCCGCGACGACCGCCGTCATCGCCGGCTGGTCGATCAGAGTTCTTCCGAAGGCGGCGCGGTGGCGCACGTGCCAGACGGCCTCCGCGGTCGCCTGCCGCATGCCGGCGGTGCTCCCGAGCATCGAGTCGAGCCGCGTGCCGGAGACCATGTCGATGATCGTGCGGACGCCGCGCCCCTCCTCCCCCACCAGGAACCCGACCGTGCCGTCGAACTCGACCTCGGAACTCGCGTTCGACTTGTTGCCGAGCTTGTCCTTGAGCCGCTGGATCGCGAACGCGTTGCGGCTGTTGTCGGGCAGGACCCGCGGGACGAGGAAGCAGGTCACCCCCTTGTCCGTCTGCGCGAGCACCAGGAACCCGTCGGACATCGGGGCGCTGCAGAACCACTTGTGGCCGGTGAGCACGTAGTGGTCCTGCGCCTTCACGGCCTGCGTCGTGTTGGCGCGGATGTCGCTGCCGCCCTGCTTCTCGGTCATCGCCATCCCGAACAGCGCCGACTTCTTGCCCAGGCGGAGGTCGGGGGCGTAGTCGGTGCTGAGGAGCCTTGGCACCCAGGTCTCCGCCAGTTCGCTGTTGTGCCGGATGCTGGCCACCGCCGAGTGCGTCATGCTCACGGGGCACGCGTGGCCGGGCTCCACCTGCGCGAAGAGCATGAACGTCGCGGCGCGCGCCACCTCCGCGCCCGGTCCGGGGCTGTTGTATGCGCTCGCGTGGGCGCCGCGCTTCAGGGCCGCCGCGATGACGCGGTGGTAAGACTCGTCGTACTCGACCTCGTCGATGCGGGTGCCGTAGCGGTCGAATTGGTGGAGCTGCGGGGTGTTGATGTTCGCGCGCTCGGCGTCGTCTTGGAAGGCCTGGGTGCCGACGTAGCGACCCGTCTCGTGGAGGCGGTCCTCGGCCCAGGCGGCGTCGTGGCGGTAGACGGCTTCGACGAGGGGGATGTTGGTGCCGTACTCGTCGACGTCGACGCGTGGTCGGGGCTGGTTGGTTACCTCGTGGGTCGCCATGGGGATGAGGGTAGTCAGTGCATAAGCCCGATGGCCTTCGCATAGTTCCGAAGCTTTCCAAGCACATAGTTCGCGATGGTTGCCTGACGTGTCTCGGTTCGCCACATCATTTCAAGCCGAATGCGCTCCGAACCTCTATGAAGCAGGACATCGCTCTTGAATCGAAAGTCTGTCCCGATTTCGACCTCAACTTCGTAAGAATCGGCCATACCAGCGGCGACAAAGGCTTCGCCGACCGCGCGGTTCAGTAGACCGTCATTCGTCTGCGCGATAGATGCGAGGCTTGCGTAGGCCGACTGAGTGTTCGTCCCTGCTCGGCCCCTCTGCGGCGTGGCCCCAACTGACCACCTCCCAGGATCACGCCGATCGCACTGGAACGCAGCCGATCGACTGCGTCTCGCTTGTTGCCACGCGTCGACATCCCGAGCCCCGTCATTCGCGTCTTCAGATCAGCACTCGCAAACGAACGCGCTATCTCGAGCGCGGCGAGAATCTCGAGGTGAAAGATCTTTGCGTCCAACACCGTTCCGAGGATGCCGATCGTGTCCGGCTGGGCTCGAATGTCGTTGACCACGTTGGCGTTGGTCGCCGTTAGTAGTCTGTCGATGTCCGCTGCGGAGAGAGCACCTCGAGTGAGCGCAGCAACATCTCCTTCCGGATCATTCCCTGCGACAACCACGGTCCAAACTCGCGGCTGCTCGGTCGCCATCAGGCGCCGAACCGCAGCACCATTCTGTAAGAGAGCGGCACGGATCGAACCCATGTAGTCGCCCACCGTCGGCGCTTGAGCAGCTAGATCGGTAGCCGCGTCTTCGGTAAGGCCCAGCGCAGTGAGCGACGCGCCTTCATTAAGCGCCGCAATGGTGTTTGCGGCGATCCGCACATAGTCCGATTTCGGAGGTCCACTGAAGCGGACCACAGGCATCCCCGACATGAGAGCTGCTCCGCCAAGCCGGGTCCCGAGACCGACCAGCGCTTCAGTTAGCTCATCCGTATTTGTCGGCCACACGACGAGTGTGTTTTGACCGTTGGCCGCGCGCACAAAGCCATTGATGCCGTGCAGAGACGCCTCCAGAGCCGACTCGCTCACGTCAGTCAAAGCCTCGCGGCCCTCGATCACAATGACCCGAGCGTTGGACGTCGGCGGCAGCGCTTGGAGTTCTGAAGGTATGTCCGCATCCAGCGGGATCCGAACCGTAGAGACGCCCGCCCTGAAGATTCCGACCGTGTCGAGAAAAGTCGACTTCCCCGATCCAGCTTCACCACGGATGATCCAGAATCCTCCACGGCGGGCCGCCCGAAGATCGGCGAACCTTTCGGAGAACTGCGCCAACGTTTCCTCCACCGGTACCACGACCGATTGAAGAGTGCCCTCTCCGGCGTCCCTAAGCTGCTCGAATCGATCAGGGACGTATAAATCTTCTCGTTCCACCAAGTCGGACACACTTGCATTGTGTCCGTGGATCGCTCATCTTCGCGGCGCCACGCGACGAGTCTCGGAATTGTGCGCGGCA
Organism: Pseudolysinimonas kribbensis; assembly: GCF_030161895.1. Lineage (GTDB taxonomy): Bacteria > Actinomycetota > Actinomycetes > Actinomycetales > Microbacteriaceae > Pseudolysinimonas > Pseudolysinimonas kribbensis. The sequence continues at coordinate 2,807,980 of NZ_BSVB01000001.1, read as the reverse complement.
CCGCGAGCTCTTTGTCGCCTCGATCACCGCGAACTGGCGGCCCGCGCCTTGCCGTGGCGGACGTTCTCCAGCACGCGCTTGCGGCTCCAACCGGTCAATCGCCACAATTGGCGCCAGTCGTCCGAGAGGACCTTCAGCCTCCCGGCCGCGACCATCTCTGGAAGTGTCCTCTCCTCCACCATGAGGCCCTTCGCTGCCTGACGCACCATCCGATCGGGCGAGTCAGCAGACTTCGCGAGCGCCGCAGTTCTGATCGGAATGGCCGGCACCGTGTCCCTTCGCGTTCGCGGAGCGATCAGTCTCCGGTGCTCGAATCAGGCTTTGGCCTCAACCCGCGTCCGTGTCTGCGGATCGAGCCACCGTTGTCAAGAGCACCTCCGGCCCCTCCATCTGCGGCACATGCCCGACGCCCGCGAGCACCTCGAACCGCGCCCTCGGAATCCCCGCCGCATACGCCCGCCCATACGCGACATCCACGATCCGATCCGCCTCACCCCACAGCACCAGTGCCGGCACCTCGTCCCCGCCCAGCCGCCCGAGCAGCGACGCATCCGCCATCGACCCGCCGTACAGCGCCAGTGACGCCCGATTGCCCGCGAACACCTCCCGCGCCGCCGGCGGCAGCGCCGACGGGTCGAGCGACGGCGCCTTCGACGGGTCGTACCAGCTGCGCTCGGCGATCTGCGCGGGGGTGAGGGCGAAGAAGTCGGCGACCGGGTGGTCCGTGACCTCGATGCCCACGGCATCCACGAGCACGATGCGACCGAGGCGCGACGGATGGCGCAGTGCCAGCTCGGCTGTGATCCAGCCGCCCATCGAGTTGCCGATGACGGTGACGTCGTCGAGGTCGAGCGCGTCGAGCATGCCCTCGATCAGCTCTGCCAGGCCGGCAATCGTGGTGAGCGCCTCGGGGCGCGGTGTGCCGCCGAAGCCCGGGTAGCTCGGCGCGATGACGCGCGATCCGGTCTGCTCGGCCAGCAGATCGGCGAAGCCGGTGACGGATGCCGGGCCGGCCCCGCCGTGCAGGATCACGATCGCGCGCCCCTCCCCGCGCTCGTCGGCGGTCAGCGGGACGTCTCCGAACGACGTCGGGATGGTGAGGGAGAGCGGAGTCGTCATGCCAGTCACGCTATATCAACATATTTATATAAACAAGCTGTCTCGTTCGCCTAGGATCGAGCCATGGCGATGTCCCTCTCCGAGCTCGGACTCACGATCAAGCGCGTCCAGGCACGGCAGCACCGCACGGCGACCGAGGCGCTCAAGCCGATCGACGTGACGCTCGTCCAGTGGGACGCCCTGCGGCACCTGCACGCCAACCCGGGCGCCTCGCTGCACGACCTCGCCGTGCTGACCTTCCAGACCGACCAGGCCTTCGGCACGCTCGCCGCACGGCTCGAGGCGCGTGGGCTGATCCGGCGAGTGACGGGAGCCGGGCGCGCGATCCGTCCCGAGCTGACGCCCGAGGGCGAGCGGGTGCGCGCCGCGGGGCAGAAGATCCTCGACGGCATGCTGCGGCAGCACTTCGCGCCGCTCGGCGAGAACGAGCGCGAAGTGCTCGGCGGGATGCTGCAGCGGTTGCTCGTCGACTAGCGCAGCCGGCCGGCGGCCTCCCCCATCACGTCGATGATCGACCGCGGCGCCCTGATGCCGGTCGCATATACGTACAACGTCGTGTACCCGAGCTCCGCCAGCTCCTCGCCGGTGCGCACCACGTCATCCGGAGTCGACGACGGGTCGATGCCCATCATCGCCGTCTTCTCGATCGTGTCGTAGTCGCGACCCAGGTCGTCGCAGTGCGCGCGCAGCACGTCGAGCTTGTGGGCGGCATCCGGACCGGCCCCGATGTTGCAGGCGTCGGCGTACTGCGCGACGAGCTTGAGCGTGCGCTTCTCGCCGCCCCCGCCGATCATCAGGTAGGGCTTTCCGCTCAGCGGCTGTGGCGAGTTGAGGGTGCGGCCGAGGTGGTAGTACTCGCCGTCGAACGGCTCCTCCGACCCCGACCACATCTGCAGGCAGATCCGGATCGCCTCCTCCAGGCGGTCCATGCGCTCCTTCGTCGGCGGGAAGCGGAAGCCGAGCCCCGCCGACTCCTCGTCGTTCCACGCCGCACCGATGCCGAGGCCGGCACGGCCTCCGGAGATCACGTCGAGGGTGCTGACCGCCTTCGCCAGCAGCGCCGGCTCGCGGTAGATCACGCCCGTGACGAGCGTGTGCAGCTTCACCGTCTTCGTGTGCGCGGCGAGGTAGCCGAGCAGCGTGTAGGCCTCGAGCATCTCGTGCTCGACCGGTCCGATGCCGGGCAGTTGCCAGAAGTGGTCCATGACCGTGATGCGGGTGATTCCCGCATCCTCCGCCGCACGCGCGTGCGCGGCGAGGTCGGCACCCAGCGCGGCGGGGCCGCCGGTCCAGGTGAAGTCGGCGATGTGCAGTCCGAGTTCCATGGATGCCATATTCCCCGGTGCGGATCGCCCGCGCTGGCCGGCGGCGCGCTTGTTACGCCGCCGAGCGCGCGTTCCGCTTCGACGCGAGCGTGCGCCCGTGCTCGACGGCGAGCTGCTGCGCGGCGGCGTGCACCTCGACCGCGTCGTCGGCCAGGCCATCCATCGCCGGATTGACGCCCACCAGGGTCAGCTGGCGCTGCACGACGAGCAGGTCGGCCTTCCAGATGTTCTCGATCACGTGACGCAGCCACGGCGTCGAGTGGTCCCAGTCGGTCTTGCCCGACTCGGGACGGTAGTCGCCGCCGAGAACGCTCGCGAGCACCACCGGCTTGCCGGTGAGGGCGCCGGACTTGATGCGGTCATCCGTGTAGGTGATGTCGTACCAGCTCTTCACGTGGGCGGCGACGCCCCAGTTGTACAGCGGGATCGCGAGCAGGATGGCGTCGGCGTCGACCAGCTCGTCGACGAGGGTGGTGGCGAGCTTGCGGGCGCCCTTCTGCTCCTCGGTGAGGTCGGCATCCGGAGTCATGCCGCTCAGCACGAGCGTGCGCCAGGTCGTGGCCGGCAGCGGATCGGTGCCGATGTCGCGGCGGGTGATCGCGGAATCCGGGTGCTCGCCGGTCCACTCCGCCTCGACGAGATCCGCCAGGGCGCGACTGTGCGAGGTCGCGGGGTTGATGCTGGCATCGAGACGGTAGAGCGACACGGTAGAACTCCCTAACTAAGAAAAACAAAGTGACTAGGGAGAACGTAGCACGACTATCATGAGGGGATGGCGCAGCACGACGACGAGGTGGGGATCTGCGACGCCGCGATCACCCTCGCCTTCTCGGTGCTCGGCAAGCGCTGGAACGGCATGATCCTGAGCGTCCTGGGCTCCGGTGTGAATTCGTTCGTCGGCCTGCGCAAGGCGGTCAGCGGCATCAGCGACACCGTGCTGTCGGAACGCCTGCTCGAGCTGACCGACACGGGACTCGTCACCCGGGCCGTCGTCGAAGGGCCACCGATCACCGTGCGCTACGAGCTGACGACCGCGGGCGCGGAGTTGGTGCCGACGATCTCCCAGCTGGGGCTGTGGGCGCAGCGGAACCTCGGGAAGCCCGCGGAGCAGCCCGCGCGCTGAGCGAAACGTGGGAGGTGCGTCCCGCCTCAGGCCTGCGCGCGCTCCAGCACCAGCTCCCGCACGCGGGCCGCGTCGGCCTGACCCTTCATCGCCTTCATCACGGCGCCGATGACCGCGCCGGCGGCCTGCACCTTGCCGTCGCGGATCTTCTCGAGCACGTCGGGCTGGGCCGCGAGCGCCTCGTCGATCGCGGCGATCAGCGCGCCGTCATCCGAGACGACCTTGAGGCCGCGCGCCGCGACGATCTCGGCGGGCGTGCCCTCCCCGCGGCGACCCCTTCGACGACCTGACGCGCCATCCGGTCGGTCAGCTCTCCCGACTCCACCAGCGCCACGATCTCCGACACCGCCAGCGGGGTGATCAGCGCGGCCGGCTCGGCATTCTGCGCGTTCGCCAGGCGGGCGATCTCGCCGGTCCACCACTTGCGGGCTTGGGCGGGGGCGGCACCGGCCGCGACGGTCTCCTCCACCTCGACCAGGAGCCCGGAGTTCTGCACGTCTTGGAACTCCAGCTCCGTGAAGCCCCACGATTCGCGCAATCGTCGACGTCGGACGGCCGGCGCCTCCGGAAGCGCCGCCCGCAGCGACTCGATGAGCTTCGGGTCGGGTTCGATCGGAAGGAGGTCCGGCTCGGGAAAGTACCGGTAATCGTCCGCGTCCGACTTGGGACGCCCCGGCGACGTCGTGCCGGTGTCCTCGTGCCAGTGGCGGGTCTCCTGCGTGATCGACCCGCCGGCGGCGAGGATCGCGGCCTGTCGCTGAATCTCGTAACGCACCGCGCGCTCGACCGAGCGCATCGAGTTGACGTTTTTGGTCTCCGTGCGGGTGCCGAGCGGCGCCGGCGGCTCTCCCGCCCGTGCGCGCGGGCGGAGCGAGACGTTCGCGTCGCAGCGGAGGTTGCCGCGCTCCATCCGCGCCTCGCTGATGCCGAGGCTGCGCACGATGTCGCGGATCGTCGAGACGTACGCCTTGCCGACCGCGGGCGCGTTGTGCTCCGCGCCGAAGATCGGCTTCGTCACGATCTCGACGAGCGGCACGCCCGCACGGTTGTAGTCGACGAGCGAGTACTCGGCGCCCTGGATGCGACCGGTCGCGCCGCCGACGTGCGTGAGCTTGCCGGCGTCCTCCTCCATGTGGGCACGCTCGATCGGCACGGTGAAGACGGTGCCGTCCTCCAGCTCCACCTCGACCGAGCCCTCGAACGCGATCGGCTCGTCGTACTGGCTGATCTGGTAGTCCTTGGCGAGGTCCGGGTAGAAGTAGTTCTTCCGCGCGAACCGGGAGCTCGCCGCGATCGAGCAGCCGAGGGCGAGGCCGAGCGAGATCGAGTACTCGACCGCGGTCCGGTTGACGACGGGCAGGCTGCCGGGCAGGCCCAGATCGACGGGCGTAATCTGCGTGTTCGGGCCGGCCGTCACGTTCTCGCTGTTGGCCGGATTCGGCGCGTCGGAGAACATCTTGGTCTTCGTCGACAGCTCGACATGCACCTCGAACCCGAGCACCGGCTCGAACAGTTCGAGGGCCTTGTCGAAGTCCATGAGATCGGCTTTGGCCATGGGTTCGATCCTACGGATCGCGGAGCACCTCGTCCGCGGGGCCAGGACGGGGCTGACATCCGGATCACGGAGCGGCAGGATCAAACCATGACCTTCGAGGTCGGCGCCGATGCCTACCAGCGGTTCATGGGGCGGTACGCCGACGAGCTGGCGCGAGAACTGCTGGCAGAGCTGCGGCCGCATCCGCCGGAACGGGCCCTCGATGTGGGCGCCGGCACCGGGGCACTGACGGCGCAGCTGGTCGAAGCCCTGGGTCCGGATGCCGTGGTCGCCATCGACCCGTCCGCCGCGTTCGTCACGGCGCTCCGGGCCAGCCTGCCCGGCGTGGAAACCCGACGGGGCACCGCCGAGTCGCTCCCCTACCCCGACGCGTCGTTCGATCTGACGCTCGCGCAGCTCGTCATCCACTTCATGACCGACCCCGTCACGGGCGTCGCGGAGATGGCGCGGGTCACGCGTCCGGGCGGCACCGTGGCGGCATCCACCTGGGACTTCGCCGGCGAACGCGCCCCGCTCTCGCTCTTCTGGCGCGTCGCGCGGGAGCTCGATCCGAGCGTGCACGACGAGTCGGACGAGGCCGGCGCACGCGAGGGCGATCTCGAGCGGATCTTCCGCGCCGCCGGGCTGCCGAACGTCCGCGCCGGCGAACTCACGGTGCTCCTGCCGTATCGCGACGTCGACGACTGGTGGCAGCCGTACACGCTCGGGGTCGGGCCGGCCGGCGCCTACGTCGCCGGTCTCGACGACGCGCGAAGGGGCGAGCTGCAGCGCCAGTGCACTGCGGCGCTCGGCGACGGACCCGGCGTCGTCGAGGCGACCGCCTGGGTCGCGATCGCGGAGCGGTGAGGAGGCCGGCTCGGCCGTCGCGCGTCGGATGTGCGGAGCAACCCGATGCGACCCTCGCGGCGCGCGCGGACCGCTGCGATGCTGACCGCATGAGCGCGAGCGAGCTCCCGCAGATCACCGACGACGACATGCACCGGATGATGGCGGCGGCCCAGCCGTACACCGTCGTCGTCTTCCACCGCGGCCCGCATTACCGAGACGAGGGCGCGCGCGCCATCATCTGGGAGCACGGGCGGCGCAACTTCGCCCTGCGGGCCGCGGGCAAGCTCGCGGTGGTCTGCCCGATCCCCGACGAGTCGGAGCTGGCGGGCATCGGCGTCTTCGCCGCGAACCTCGCCGAGACCGAGGCGCTCATGGCCGACGATCCGGCGGTTCAGGCCGGTGTGCTCGTATCGGAGGCGCACGCCGGTCGGAGCTTTGCCGGGGATGCCCTGCCCGCCTGGGGCTGATCGCGCGGTTCCGCGCATTCCCTCGCTTCTCCTTCACAGGGTGGGGGTGGGGGAAGTTATCCAAGCCACGCTCGGTCTACTACCGAACAGACTTTCGGACCTCGACAATAGAGGGATGGACCTCTCCCGCCTCGGTGATGCGCAGCTGCTGGATCGGCAGCGTGTGCTCGCGGCGGATCGGCGGCGGGTGGATGGGGAGTTGGCGGCGGTGGCGGCGGAGATCGCCTACCGCTCGCGTCCCGAGCTCGGCGGTGCGGGGTTGGCGCAGCGGCTCGGCCTGCGCACCCCGGCCAAACTCGTCGAACAGGTCGGGCAGCTGTCACCGCACGATGCCAACGTCATGGTGCGCGTCGGCGAGTTGACCGGGCCGATCGCCGACGCCGTCGCCGCCGGAGACCTGTCCCTGGATGCGGCGGATGCGATCCGCGCGATCGAGTCCCCGGAACTGGAGGGACAGTTGATCGCGGAGGCGGCGGCCTTGCCGCCACGGCGATTGGCGGTGCGGGCGCGGCAGTTGCGCGACGAAGCCGATGCCGATGGGGTCGCAGACCGGGAGGCGCTGCTGCGCTCGCGCCGCTACCTGCACCTGGTCCCGCAACCCGACGGAATGACCCGGCTCTCCGGCCTGTTGGATCCGGAATCCGCGGCGATCGTGACCGCCGCCTATGACGGGGTCACCTCACCCCGGCGTGGTGGGGTCCGGTTCGTCGACCCGGATGCCGCTCCCGACCTCACCCAGGACGACCGCACCATCGAGCAACTCGCCCTGGACGGGCTGGCCGAGTTGATCCGCATCGGCTCGACCGCCGGCAGCGACGAGATCCTCGGAGCCAGCCGGCCCGCGGTGCGGGTGCATGTCACCGCCGCCGACCTGGACCGCCGCAGTGGGTCCGGAGCCCTCGAAGGACAAACCAGCGCCATCTCCATCGCGACGGTGGAACGGCACGTGTGCGCCACCGGATACCTCCCCATCCTCTTCGACGAGGATCAGCCTCTGGACGTGGGGCGCAGCCAACGCCTGTTCACCACAAGGCAACGCATCGCCCTCGCCGCCCGCGATGGCGGATGCCTCTTCCCCCGATGCGACCGACCACCCACCTGGTGCGAAGCCCACCACATCACCCCTGGCACCGCGGCGGCACCACCGACGTCGCCGACGGGGTCCTCCTGTGCCGACACCACCACCTGCTCATCCACAACAACGGCTGGCACATCACCCGCACCGGCAACACCTACTCCCTCGTGCCGCCACGATCCATCGACCCCACCCGGACACCCATCCCCCTGCACACGAAGGCACCCGTCCGCACCCGACGCGCCGCATGACCCGAGCGCGGAGTCGGTGGCGCCCCGGCCGCCTCTTTCTGCCGGGCAGCCCCAGGATCGACACGCCGCGTCCTGGATCGGTCGACCAGAAACGTTTCTCGGCTGTTTCGAGATCGCTACAGTGATCGCATGCCCACCGACCCTGCGTTGCCGGTGCCGCGCTCGACGCTCGCTCGCGTAGCGGCCGAGGCCGCCGTCTCGGTCCCCACCGTCTCCAAAGTGTTGAACGGCCGCAGCGGCGTCGCGCCGGAGACGCGTGAGCGGGTCGAGGGCGCACTGCGCGCGCATGGCTACAGCCGCCGCGTGAGCGCCGCGTCGTCCGTGCGCCTGATCGAGCTCGTCATGCCGGCGATCGCCAGCATCACCGGCCTCGAGATCATCACCGGCGTCGAGCGCGCGGCCCGGTCGAGTGGACGCAGCATGGTGCTGACCCAGAGCGGCGATCGCCGCTCGCCCGGTCGAGATTGGATCGACGGCGCTCTCCGGCGTCGTCCGGAGGGCGTCGTCCTCGTCTTCTCCGACCTCGCCCCCGACGACAAGCGGCGGCTGCGCACCCGCGGGATCCCGTTCGTCGTCATCGATCCGAGCGGCGATCCCGCACCGGACGTCCCGTCCGTCGGCTCGGCTAACTGGAGCGGCGGCTACTCCGCGACTCGACACCTCATCGACCTCGGCCACGTGCGGATCGCCGCGATCACGGGCCCGGAGGGGTTCTCTCGTCGACGGCCCGGCTGTCCGGGTATCGCGCCGCGCTGGAGTCGGCGGGGATCCCACTCGACGAGTCGCTGGTGCTGCGGGGCAACTACCAATACGGCGACGGCCTCGCTCGCGGACTCGAACTGCTCGAACGGCGGGACCGACCGACCGCCGTGTTCGCCGGCACCGACGTCCAGGCCATGGGCGTGTACGAGGCGGCGCGGCGACGCGGCGTCGCGATCCCTGCCGAGCTCTCGGTGGTCGGGTACGACGACATCCGGGTGGCCGCCTGGGCGAATCCGCCCCTGACCACCGTGCTGCAGCCTCTCGCGCAGATGGGCGAGGAGGCGACGCGGCTGGTGATCCGGCTCAGTGAGGGCGAGCCGGCTGAGGCCTCGCGGGTCGACCTCAGCACCACCCTCGTCGTGCGCGACAGCACGACGGCGCCCTCCACGACGCCATGATCGCCGTTAGAAACTTTCTAATTATGGACAGAATGTTGCCTTAGCGATTTCGCGTCAGTAGCGTGCCTGTGTCGGTGGAGCTGCCGCCGACCGGACGGCACCGGTCGTCCGCCTTCCTGAGACGAGGACGTCCATGCCCAAGATGACCACCAGGACGCGGCGATCGTTGATCGCCGCCGCAGCGATCGCCGCCACCGCCGTGCTGAGCGCGTGCGGGACAGCGGGACCGGCACCGAGCGGTGCAGCAGGAAAAGGCACCGCGGGCGGTGCCTCGAGCGTCTGGGTGCTGAGCGGGGCGACCGAGGTCGCATTCGACAAGTCGTTCGCAAGCTGGAACGACGCGCACCCTTCGCAGAAGTTCACGGTCCAGGCGTTCGCCAACGACCCCTACAAGCAGAAGATCCGCACCGCGGTCGGTGCCGATCAGGCCCCGACACTCATCTACGGCTGGGGCGGCGGAACGCTGGCCTCATACGTCGACGCGGGCAAGGTCGTCGACATCAGCGACCTGGTCGCGGACCCCGCGCTGAAGGGCCGCTTCATCCCCTCGATCGCGGCGGTCGGCCAGGTCGATGGCAAGACCTACGCCGTGCCCAACAACGGCCTGAAGCCCGTGCAGCTGTACCTCAACAAGGACGCTTTCACGACCGCGGGAGTGAAGCCTCCGAAGACCTGGGACGACCTGATCTCGTCGATCCCGAAGTTCAAGGCCAAGGGCATCGCGCCGATCACCGTGGCCGGTGCGGCCAAGTGGCCCCTCCTGATGTGGGAGGAGTACCTGGTCGATCGGATCGGGGGCCCGCAGGTCATGAAGGACATCGTCGCGGGCAAGAAGGACGCGTGGAGCGATCCGGCCGTCATCAAGGCCAACACGATGATCCAGCAGCTCGTCGACGCGGGCGGCTTCGTCAACGGCTTCGGCTCGATCTCGACCGACAGCGGAGCCGACATCGCGCTCATGTACACGGGCAAGGCAGCCATGACGCTGGCGCTTCCCAGCGCTTACCAAGCGGTGCAGTCCGGCGATCCCGGCTTCCTGACGTCGCACAAGCTCGGCTACGCCGACTTCCCGACCGTCGCGGGCGGCAAGGGCGACCCGAAGGACGTCGTCGGCAACCCCAGCAACTACTGGTCCGTCTCGGCGAGCGCCACGAAGGCCCAGAAGAAGACGGCCGAGGAGTACATCGCGAAGAACCTGCTGAACGACTCCTACGTCACCGACCTCCTCGGCACCGCCAACGTGCCGCCGGTGCGGGGCATCGAGCCGCAGCTGAAGAAGACCAGCGACCCCGAGTTCTACAACAGGATCTACAAGCTCGCCGACCTGGCGCCGAGCTTCCAGCTGTCGTGGGACCAGGCGCTCCGGCCGGATCAGGCCGACGCGCTGCTGACCAACCTCCAGCAGATCTTCCTGAAGCAGATCACGCCGAAGCAGTTCTCCGCGGCCATGAACAAGACCCTCTGAGTTCATGACCGGATACACCCTCACCACCCCGCGCTCCGGGCGCGCCGAGCGGCCACGCCGCCGGCGCGCCCGGAGCGCGGCGCCCTGGCTGGCGCTGCCCGCGCTGCTCATGTACGTGGCCTTCGCGATCGTCCCGCTCGGCGGCGCGGTCGTGCTGAGCTTCGTGCACTGGGACGGCCTGGGCCCGATGAGCTGGACGGGCCTGTCCAACTGGACCTCGGTGCTCGCCGACCCGATCACGGGCAACGCGCTCGCCCTGACCGGCAAGATCATGCTGATCTCCGTCATCGTGCAGACCCCGATCAGCCTGCTCCTCGGCGTCTTCACGGCCGGCCGCCATCGCTACCGCGAGGTGCTCGCGGTGCTCTACTTCCTGCCGCTGCTGCTCTCGTCCGCCGCCGTCGCCATCGCCTTCAAGGCGATCCTCGACCCCAACTTCGGCGTCGGCGCCGGGTTCGGCCTGCCGTTCCTCAAACAGGACTGGCTGGGACGACCCGACCTCGTGCTGTTCGTCGTGATCTTCGTGATCGCCTGGCAGTTCGTCCCGTTCCACACCCTCCTCTACCAGGCCGGCGTCCGGCAGATCCCGGTCTCGCTCTACGAGGCGGCCACGATCGACGGCGCGAACCGGATCCAGCAGTTCTTCTTCATCACGCTGCCGCAGCTGCGCAACACGATCATCACCTCGGGCACCCTCATGGTGACGGGATCGCTTACGTACTTCGACGTCGTGTTCGTACTGACCGGCGGGGGTCCCGGGTACGCGACCCGGCTCCTGCCGCTGCAGATGTACCTGACCGGCTTCACCGCCAACCAGATGGGTCCCGCGAGCGTGCTCGCCGTGATCCTCGTCGTGATCGGGCTCGCCCTCGCCTTGGTGCTCACCCGCTTCACGGGGTTCGCGAAGATGCAGAGCGACCAGGAGGGCGTCTGATGACCGCCGCTGCGAGCAGTCCCCCGGCATCCCGTACCGGCGCCACGGCGGGACGACGCCGACGCCCCGGCGTTCGCCGCAATTGGCTGGGTGGATTCGGCGGGTTCGTCTGGCTGGCCGTGATCGTCGTGCCGATCTACTACGTCGTGATCACGAGCCTGCGCAGTCAAGCCGGCTTCTTCGCGACCAACCCGCTGCTGCCGCCGCTCACGCCGACGCTCGACAATTACGCGACCGTCGTGCAGAACCAGTTCGGCATCTACCTCATGAACAGCGTGATCATCACGCTCGGGTCAGTGCTCGTCACGGTGGCGATCTCGCTGGGGGCGGCCTATGCGATCGTCCGCACCCGCGGACGCTTCGTGCGGGGCAGCTTTTCGCTGTTCCTGCTCGGGCTGGCGATCCCGACGCACGCCACGATCATCCCGCTGTACTGGTTCATCACCCGGGTGCACCTCTACGACAGCCTGATCGGCCTGATCCTCCCGTCGATCGGATTCGCGGTGCCCATCACCGTGCTGATCCTCGCGAACTTCCTGCGCGACATCCCGGCGGAGCTGTTCGAGTCGATGCGTGTCGATGGCGCTGGCGACCTGCGGATGCTGTGGAGCCTCGCGCTGCCGCTCGCACGCCCGGCCCTCGTGACCGTGGCGATCTACGACGCGCTGCACGTCTGGAACGGTTTCCTGTTCCCGCTGATCCTGACCCAGAGCCCCGACAAGCGAGTACTGCCGATGGCGCTGTGGACCTTCCAGGGCGAGTACAACGTCAACGTCCCGGGGGTGCTGGCGGCCGTCGTGCTGTCGACGCTGCCCATGCTCGCGGCGTACGTCGTCGGACGGCGCTATCTCGTCAGCGGACTGACAGCCGGATTCGGCAAGTGACAACCGCCGCCCCGGCGAACTTGAGAACCGCCACACGGCGGAGTGAGGACAACACGTGAGCGAGGATCCCCTGCTGCAGGTCGACGGGACGCACCTGGTCGACGGATCGGGACGGTCGGTGCGCCTGCTCGGCTTCGGCCTGGGCGGCTGGATGAACATGGAGAACTTCATCACCGGCTACCCCGGAACCGAGACCGCCCACCGGCAGGCGCTCCGGCGGGAGATGGGGGACGAGGCCTACGACGCGTTCTTCGCGGAGTTCCTCGACGTGTTCTTCACTGACGACGACGCGCGGTACGTCGCTTCGCTCGGGCTGAACTGCGTGCGGATCGCCGTCAACTACCGCCACTTCGAGAGCGATGACGCCCCGGGTGTCTTCCTCGAGTCGGGATTCGCGCTGCTCGACCGGGCGATCCGAACGTGCGCGCGCCACGGCCTCTACACGGTCATCGATCTGCACGCCACTCCTGGCGGCCACAACCAGCGCTGGCACAGCGACAACCCGACGCATCTCGCGGGCTTCTGGACGCAGGCGTCGTTCCAAGACCGAGTGGTGGTGCTCTGGGAGGAGCTCGCGCGGCGCTATCGCGACGAGCCGTGGGTAGCCGGCTACAACCTGCTCAACGAGCCGGGCGATGCGACCGGGCGGTTCCTCGGTCCGTTCTACCGCCGACTCTCGGCCGCCATCCGTGCCATCGATCCGCACCACGTGCTGTTCCTCGATGGCAATCGGCACGGCACCGAGTTCGACGCCTTCGACGAGCCCGCGCCGAACACGGTGTACACGCTGCACGACTACGCCCTCTCGGGCTTCGCCGACAGCGGCGAGTACCCGGGGTGAGCCGAGGCCGCTACGTCGACCGCGATTACCTGCGCGAGCGCTTCCTCGACCGGTCGGCGTACATGCGCCGCACGGGCACACCGATCTGGGTGGGCGAGTTCGGTCCGGTCTACAGCGGTGATCCAGCCATCGATGAATACCGATACGCGACCCTGCAGGACCAGCTCGAGATCTTCGAGGAATTCGACGCGGGATGGAGCCTCTGGACGTACAAGGACATCGGCCTCCAAGGTGTCGTCACGGTCGCGCCCGACGCCGACTACCTGCGACTCATCGCGCCCGTCCTGCGCAAGAAGGCGCGACTGGGGGTCGACGTGTGGGGCTCGACGGACGCCGGCATCCGCGATGTGTTGGCGCCGATCGAGGACCTGGTCCAGCGCGAGTTCCCCGAATTCGACCCGGCGCCGTTCGGACAGCGGCAGTGGATCGCGACGATGGTGCGGCACATCCTGCTCGCGGAACCGCTCGTCGAGGAGTTCGCGGGGCTGTTCCGCGGCATCGACACCGAGCGAGCGCGCGAGGTCGCGGGCGCCTTCGCGTTCGACCGCTGCCGCGAGCGCACGCGCCTGAGCGAGGTGCTCCGCGTTGCGTCCAGCGCGGTAATCCGCGAGCTGGAGCCGACGGCGGACGGCGCAGTGGGGCTCGGCCAGACCCCGCCCTAGAAGACCGTGACCGCCGCCGGGTCCTGCACGACCTGGTCGCTCCGGCCTTCCTGGGGCAGGACACCTCGCGCCGCTCGCTTGACGCGTAGGTTTTTCCTACATAAAGTCACCCCATGACCATCCCCGCCCTGCGCATCTCGACCGTCACCATCCCCGTCGCCGATCAGGATCGCGCGCTCGCCTTCTATCGCGACGTGCTCGGATTCGAGGTGCGCGCCGACAACGCCTACGGCGACCAGCGCTGGCTCTCGGTCGCCCCCGTCGGCAGCACAGTCGACTTCACGTTGCATCCGCCGTTCCCGGGCCGCGGAGAGCCCGGCTGGCAGCAGGGCCTCGTGCTGCAGACCGACGACATCGCGGGCGTGGTCGCCGCGCTCCGCGCCGCCGGCGTCGAGCTCACCGAGCCCGAGCAGGCGGGCTGGGGCACGCAGGCGCAGTTCAGCGACCCCGACGGCAACGGCTTCGTGCTGCTGCAGCAGGGGCAGCCCGGCGTCCAGGGCTAGCCGTGCCGGTCCGCGCCAAGGAGACGCCCACCGACCGGCTGTTCGGTGCGCTCGCCAACCCGACGCGCCGCGAGATCCTCGACCTGCTGCTGCGGGGCGAGCGCAGCGCCGGCGACATCGCGGCGCACTTCGAGATGAGCCGGCCCTCGGTCTCCGAGCACCTGCGCGCCTTGCGGGATGCCGGTCTCGTCACGGAGCGCGCCGCGGGCCGCCGCGTGCTGTACTCCCCTCCCCGAACCGCTCCTCGCCGTGCGGGATTGGCTCACCCCGCACGAGCGGTTCTGGCGGGAGCGCCTGACGCGCATGCGCGGCGTGCTCGACGCCCTGCCCGACGACGCCCAGCCCGACCCCGCCCAGCCCGCCCGGCACCAGGATGGGGACTCGTGAGCACCGCCACCCTCGAGGCCGACGAGTTCCTGCCGCATCCGCCCGCGAAGGTCTGGCGCGCCCTGACCGAGCCCGACCTCCTCGACGCCTGGCTCATGCCCACCGAGGGATTCGTGCCCGTCGCCGGCACGCGGTTCCGGTTCGTCACCTCCCCGGTGCCGCAGACCGGGTTCTCCGGCGTGGTCGACTGCGAGGTGCTCGAGATCGAGCCGGTCCGCCTGCTGCGCATCTCGTGGCGCAGCGCCGGCACGGGCCTCGACAGCGTCGTCACCTGGGAGCTCGTGCCCGAGGGCAGCGGCACCCGCCTGCTGCTGACCCACGCCGGCTTCGACCTCGACGACCCCGAGCAGGCCCGCGCCTTCGAGATCATGAACGGCGGATGGCGCTCCCACGTGCTGCGCCGCATGGCCGCCGCCCTCGACGACATGCCCGGCTGAACAACCCGCTGAAACCCCGGCTCAGCCCGCGAGCGCCGCCTCGATCTCGCCGCGCGTCGGCGGTTCCGGCCCCGCGTGCGACACCGTGATCCCGGATGCCGTGCTCGCGAAGCGCGCGTACTCCGCCAGCCGTTCGCGGTCCGGTTCCCAATCGCCCACGGAGCCCGCGCCCCGGCCCTCCGCGCTCGACACCGCCGACACCAGCGCGGCCATGAAGCTGTCGCCGGCCCCGACCGTGTCGACCACGTGCGTCGCGAGCGCCGGCATCGCGACCCGGTCGCGCGCGGTCGCCAGCACCGCGCCCTCCGGCCCGAGCGTCATCGCCGCGATCGAGGGCCCCAGCGCGAGCAGCCGATCCAGCACCGCATCGACGCCGAGCCCCGGGTACAGGTGCTCGGCATCCACGTCGCTCAGTTTGACCAGGTCGGCGAGCGCGAAGAACGGCTCCAGCCGCTCGGCCGCCCCTCGCGCGGCAGGAAGGCCGGTCGCACGTTCGGGTCGATCGTGACGCGCACTCCCGCGGGGCGCCCCTGCAGCAGCTCGAGCACGTGGTCGGCACCCGGCGACAGCGCGAGCGCGATCGAGCCGGCGTGCACGACCCGGATGCCGTCCCAGTCGATCGAGGTCGGCACGTCCCACAGCACCGAGAACTCGTACTCCGCGTCGCCCGCCGCCGTCAGCCGCACGTCGGCGACCGAGCTGGCCGGGGCGGTGAGCGCTCCCGGCTGTTCGGCGATCCCCTCGTCGCGCAGCTTGGCGTGCAGCACCTCGCCGTACGCGTCGTCGCCGATGTAGCAGAGCTCGCTCACGACGTGACCGAGGCGGGTCAGCCCCATCGCGACGTTGGTCGGGCTTCCGCCCGGCCACACGGTGGTGGTGCCGTCATCGTGCTGGAAGACGTCGACCAGCGCCTCGCCGATGACGAGGAGCGCGGCGACGTCACGCGGCCGGCCCGGCCAGCAGGCGCTCGAGCTCCGGCCGCGGGTCGTCCGAGCCGCGGAACGCCGCGAGCGAGGCCGTGAAGTCGGCGACGAATCCGTCGTCGTCCGGGAGGCCGCCGAACCAGTCCGGGTTGCGGAGGAAGCCGAGCGGATCGCCGGCCATCCGGGCGACGGCATCCCGCACCGCGTCCTCCTGCCGGTCGCGGAACGGCAGCGCTTCGCCCGCGACGACGCGCTCCGCGTACCGGGCCCAGCCCGCCACGATCGACGCCGACAGCGGCGCTCGCCGCCCGGACGCGCGCAGCTCGCGGATCACGGGCACGAGCCACTTCGGGATCCGGTCCGAGGCGTCCGTCGCGAGCCGCCCGAGGGTGTCGCGCACGTACTCGTTCGAGAACCGCTCGATGAGCTTCGACTTGTACGCGTCGAGGTCGACCCCCGGCACCGGCTCGAGCGTCGGCGTGCCCTCGCGATCCATGTACGCCCGCAGGTACCGGGCGATCACCGGATCCCGGGTCGCGTCGTGCGCGAACTCGTACCCGGCCAGGATCCCGGCATAGGCGAGCGCCTGGTGGCTCGCGTTCAGCAGCCGCAGCTTCATGAGCTCGTACGGCCGCACGTCCTCGACCAGCTGCACGCCGGCCCGCTCCCACGGCGGACGCCCGCCGCCCGCCTCCGGGTCGCCGAACTCGTCCTCGAGCACCCACTGCACGAAGTCCTCGCACAGCACGGGCCAGGCATCCTGCACCCCGAACGTCTCGGCGACCCATGCCCGGTCGGCGTCGCTCGTGACCGGGGTGATCCGGTCGACCATGCAGTTGGGGAACCGCACCCCGCGCTCGATCCAGGCGGCCAGCTCCGGGTCGACGAGCCGCGCGAACGCCGCGAACGTGCGCCGCGCGACGTCGCCGTTGCCCTCGATGTTGTCGCACGACATGAGCGTGAACGGCGGGATGCCGCGCTCGCGCCGCCTCGCCAGGCCGGCCACGATGATCCCGAACACGGTCGCCGGAGCGGCGCCGGGGCGCGCGTCGGCGACGATCGCGGGATTCGCGACGTCGAACTCCCCGTCACGTCGCTGATGTTGTAGCCGCCCTCGGTGATCGTGAGCGAGACGATCCGCGTCGTGGGCGCGGCGAGCAGCTCGAGCACCTCCTCGAGCTGGTCCGGGGCGTACAGGTAGTCGACGAGGGAGCCGATCCGGGTCGCCGGGGCCGTGCCGTCGGGATGCCGCTCCACGAGCGTGTACTCGAAGTCCTGTCCCCCGAGCGCGTCGCGCATCGCGCGGTCGCCCGGCAGCACGCCGATGCCGCAGATGCCCCACGTGCGGGCGGCCTCGAAGGTCGCCGGATCGCGCAGCAGCCGGTCGAGGTACATCGCCTGGTGCGAGCGATGGAAGTTGCCCACCCCGAAGTGCACGATGCCGACCGACACGGCGCTCCGGTCGTAGTCGATCCCGGCGACCGGCGTCACGCTCGCCCCGTTCACGCGAGCACCGGGGCCCGGTTCAGCAGCGGACCGCCCCAGGCATCCACGAGCGCCTGCTCGAGCGCCGCACCGACCGTGTACAGCCGCGCGTCCTGCCGCGCGGGCGCCATGAACTGGATGCCGACCGGCAGTCCGTCCTCGGGCGCGAGCCCCGACGGCAGCGAGATGCCCGGCACGCCGGCGAGGTTCGCGGGGATGGTCGTGAGGTCGTTGAGGTACATCGCCAGCGGGTCGTCGACCTTCTCGCCGATCTTGAACGCCGTGGTCGGCGCCGACGGGGTCGCGAGCACGTCGCAGCGCTCGAACGCGGAGCCGAAGTCGCGCTGGATGAGCGTGCGCACCTTCTGCGCGCTGCCGTAGTAGGCGTCGTAGTAGCCCGCCGACAGGGCGTAGGTGCCGAGGATCACGCGGCGCTTCACCTCGGGGCCGAAGCCGGCCTCGCGGGTGGCCGCCATCACCTCCTCGACCGTGCCGCCGCCGGGCGGGGTCACCCGCATCCCGAAGCGCACCGAGTCGAACTTGGCGAGGTTGCTCGAGGCCTCCGCGGGCAGGATCAGGTAGTACGCCGCGATCGCGTAGCGGAAGTGCGGCGCGTTGACCTCGACGAGCTCCGCGCCCTGGCGTTCCAGCAGCTCGAGCGACTCGCGGAACCGCTGCAGCACGCCCGGCTGGAAGCCCTGCTCCTCCCGCGACATCTCCTCGACCACGCCGATCCGCAGTCCCTTCACGGAGCCCTCGCGGGTGCCGGCGCGCGCCGCCTCGGCGAACGAGGGCCAGGCATCCGGGATGCTGGTCGAGTCACGGGGGTCGTGCCCGCCGATCACGTCGTGCAGCAGGCCCGCGTCGAGCACGGTGCGCGTCACCGGCCCGACCTGGTCGAGTGACGAGGCGAGCGCGATGGCGCCGTAGCGCGACACCCCGCCGTAGGTCGGCTTCACCCCGACGGTTCCCGTCACGGCGCCGGGCTGCCGGATGCTGCCCCCGGTGTCCGAACCGAGCGCGATCGGCGCCTCGAAGGCCGCGACCGCCGCCGCGGACCCGCCGCCGGATCCGCCGGGGATCCGCTCGAGGTCCCACGGGTTGTGCGTGGGGCCCCACGCCGAGTACTCGGTCGAGGAGCCCATCGCGAACTCGTCCATGTTGGTCTTGCCGAGCGGCACCATCCCGGCGGCGCGCACCCGCGCCACCGTGGTCGCGTCGTACGGCGGCACCCAGCCCTCGAGGATCTTCGACCCCGCCGTCGAGGGCATGTCGATCGTGCAGAGCACGTCCTTGATCGCGATCGGCACGCCGGTCAGCGGGTGCACGCCGTCGCCGGCCGCCCGCCGGGCGTCCGCGGCGGCCGCCGCCTCGAGCGCCGCCGCGTTGACGTGCAGGTAGGCGTGCACGTCGCCGTCCACCGCGGCGATCCGGTCGAGGTGCGCCTGGGTCAGCTCGACGCTCGTCACCTCGCCCGCGGCGAGCGCGTCGGCCATGGCCGATGCCGAGGCGGTCAGGCCGACCCCGCTCACTGCTCCTCCCCCAGGATCGAGCTGACCTTGAAGAAGTCGCCGTCGCGCTCGGGGGCGCCCGCCAGCGCCTGCTCGGGCGTCAGCGTCGCGCCGGGCACGTCCTCGCGGGTGACGGTGCCGAGCGGGATCGGATGGCTCGTCGCGGGCACGTCGGGCGTCGCGACCTCGCTGACGGTTGCGACGGCATCCACGATCGCGCCCAGCTGACCGGTCAGCCGCTCGACCTCCTGCTCGTCGAGGCCGATGAGCGCGAGCGACGCCAGATGGCGCACCACGTCGGGGTGATCTCGGACATGCGTCCAGCCTAGGGAACGCGCGAGGGTCTCTCGTCGCCGTTACTTGGCGCGATCGAGACCGAGCACGAGGTCGGCGCGGTCGATGCCGATCAGCTCGATGTTGCGCAGCGACTCGGTGCCGGGCACGAAGTAGTCGTTGTGGCTCACAGCCGCGGTCAGCCACCCGCCGGTCAGCGGATCGGTCGCGCCCGCCGTGCCGAACAGGTGGGCACCGTAGGCCGGGTCGGTCGGCCGGCTGCCGAACAGGCCGGTCGCGGGCACCGGATCCATGGATGCCGCCTGCCCCACCCACACGTTGCCGTCGGTGACCGACAGCTCGGACGCGCTCTGCGCGGGGCTGCCGGGCGAGCCGACGATCGCGAGCGCATCGACGGAGAGCCCGCCGCTCTGCACCGCGAGCAGCGACGCGGTCGACCCGTACGAGTGCGCCATGACGGAGATGAACGGCTGGTGGGGGCCGCGGATCGCGCGCAGTCCCTGCACCGAGGACGTCAACGCCGCCTCCGCCTGCTTCGCGAGGTCGAGCGTCTCGACGTTCGCCAGCCCCGGAGAGTGGTACCCGAGCCAGGCGACCACCGCCACCGTCGGGGTCGGACGGGTCGCGGTCGCGGGCTCGAGGCGGTCGAGCATCGCCTGCTGGTCGCTCGCGATCTGCTGCGAGCTCGCGGCGAACTTCACGATCTGGGTGTCGACGCTCGAGAACATGCCCGGCACGAGGTAGCCCACGTAGTCGGCCGTGGTGACGTCGCCGACCGTGATCACCGCGGTGCCCTCGCCGCTGGGGTCGAGACCGATGAGCGCGCGCGGCTCGCTCGACGAGCCGTCCTGCAGCGAGGTGCGCACCTGCTCCAGCATGTGCAGCCGGCGGGTCAGGTCGTCGCCCGCCGCACGTCCGGTGCCGGCGCGCATCTGGTCACGGATGCCCCGGATCGAGTCGCTGAGGTACGTGCGGTTCGCGCGGTCGCGCATCGCGTACGGCACACCCTCGAGGTTGCCGACGACCCCGGGGGCGGCCGTCGCGAGGTCGCGCTGCTTCGCGGCGGGGATCCCGGTCCACCACGCGTCGACGACGGTCGCGGCCGGCGGACGGCTCGCCAGGGTCTTCAGAACGCCCGGGTGATCCGACGCGAATCGCGACATGTCGGACCGATCCAGCAGCGCCAGCTGCTGCAGCAGGCTCAGGCCGCGCAGCGAGGGCAGCTCCGACAGCGGCACGCGCTGGGTGACGTGCGTGATCGCGGCCGGCTGGGTGAGCGAGATGGGGCCCGACGTGCCCGGATCGCCGACGCCGCCCGCCATCCGGTCCAGCGTCGCGTGGAAGGCCGTCTGGTCGGCGCTCAGGGTCGCGGGTGCCGAGATCACGGTGCGCGACCCGTTCTCGAGCGCGCCGAAGGCCTCGAGCACCGGATTCGGGTGCGTCGAGGCGAATGCCGTGACGTCCAACAGCACGTGGGGGATCCCGTCGATAGGGCCGTGCGCACCCGGAGCCACCGCCCAGTCGGAGCCTGTCGGGTACGTCCCCCAATATAGGGGCAATTGCGCCCCGAATGGGGGACGTGGTACCCGTGGAGTTCGAATCCCGTATGTTTTCAGGCTTGTGCGTCGCCGATCGCGTCCGGTCCGCCCGCCAGAAGTGCCGCGAATTCTGCCGCGTCGAGGATCCGCAGCCCCAGCTCCTCGGCCTTGGTGAGCTTCGATCCGGCCCCCGGCCCGGCGGCGACGTAGTCGGTCTTCTTGCTCACACTGGATGCCGCCTTGCCCCCGCCTTCAGGATCGCCTCGAGCGCGCCCTCCCGGCTGAACCCCTCGATCGCACCCGTGACGACGACGGTCAGCCCGGCGAGCGGTCCGCCGGCGGCCGCGGCATGCCCCGGCCCCGGATGCCCCGGCACCGAGAACGGCACTCCCGCCGCGGCCCAGCGCTCCACGATCTCGCGGTGCCAGTCGACCTCGAACCACTCGAGCAGCGCGTCGGCGATGATCGGCCCGACCCCTCGACGGCGGCGAGCTCGTCCCGGCTCGCGGCGCGGATTGCATCGAGCGATCCGAAGTAGGAGGCGAGCGCCCGCGCGGCGACCGGCCCGACGTGCCGGATGCTGAGCGCGACCAGGAAGCGCCACAGCTCCTTCTGCTTCGCCTTCTCGAGCTCGTCGATGAGCTTCACGGCGACCTCGCTCGGCCCGTACTCCGCGGGCTGCCCCTTGCGCGCCGGACGCACGATCTTACGGAACGGCGCGCGACGATCGGGCGCCCCGTCGGCGCCGATGCGCACCAGGCCGGTCTCGACATCCCGCACCACGACCTCGATCGGCATGAGCTCGTCGAGCGTGAGGTCGAACAGGCCCGCCTCGGTCACGAGCGGCGGCGTCGCGGGCACCTCGGGCGAGGTGAGGGCGGCAGCGCCGACCTCGCCGAGGCCCTCGATGTCGAGCGCGCCGCGCGATCCGATGTGCTCCACGCGCCCCCGCACCTGCGCCGCGCAGGCGCGCGCGTTCGGGCAGCGCAGGTCGATGTCGCCCTCCTTGGCGGGCGCGAGCCGGGTGCCGCACACGGGGCAGAACTCGGGCATCACGAACTCGCGCTCGCTGCCGTCGCGCAGCTCGACGACCGGGCCCAGCACCTCGGGGATCACGTCGCCCGCCTTGCGCAGCACCACCGTGTCGCCGATGAGCACGCCCTTGGCCTTGACCTGGTCCTGGTTGTGCAGGGTCGCCTGGCGCACGGTCGAACCCGCGACGCGCGCCGGCTCCATGACGGCGAAGGGCGTCGCGCGGCCCGTGCGGCCGATCGAGACGACGATGTCGAGCAGCTTCGTGTTGACCTGCTCCGGCGGGTACTTGTACGCGATCGCCCAGCGCGGCGCCCGGCTCGTGGCCCCGAGCTCGGAGTGCAGGGCGAGCTCGTCGACCTTGATCACGATGCCGTCGATCTCGTGCTCCGGCCCGCCCTGCGCGGGCGAGCGGTGCGCGCCGTAGTACTCGATGAACGCCGCCGCGTCCTCGGCGGTCGGCACCACCTTGTAGTACGGGCTCGTCGGCAGACCCCACGACTTCAGCAGCTCGTACACCCCCGACTGCGACGCGGCCGGCGGATCCGCCCACGCGCCGATGCCGTGCACGAGCAGCTGCAGCCGCGCGATGCGGTCGCGCATCCGGGCCAGCGCCTCCGGGCTCTTGCCCTCCTCCTTCTGGCGCAGCGATCCGGATGCCGCATTCCGCGGGTTCGCGAACACGCGGTCGCCCGCCGCCACCTGGCGCTCGTTGAGCTCCTCGAACGCCTTCACGGGGAAGTACACCTCGCCGCGCACCTCGACCAGCGGCGGCGGCGTGCCGCCGGCGGGCACCGCGAGCCGCTGCGGGATCGCGCGGATGAGGCGCACGTTGTTCGTCACGTCCTCGCCGGTGATGCCGTCGCCGCGCGTCGCCGCGCTCACGAGCACGCCGTTCTCGTAGCGCAGGTTCATGGCGAGGCCGTCGATCTTGAGCTCGCACAGGTAATCGACGCGACGACCCGCGTCACGCTCCACCTTCGCCCCCAGGCGAGGAACTCGTCGCGGCTGAAGACGTTGTCGAGGCTCAGCATCGGCTCGGCGTGCCGCACGGGCGTGAAGAGCGTGTTGCGGGCGGCGCCGACGGTCTGGGTCGGCGAATCCTGGCTCTGCAGCTCGGGGAAGAACCGCTCGAGCTGCTCCAGCCGGTGCATCCAGCCGTCGTATTCGGCGTCGTCGACGATCAGGGTGTCGCGCCCGTAGTAGGCGTCGCGCGCCTCGAGGATGCGCGTGGTCAGCTCGTCGGCCTGGATCTTCGCGGCGGCGAGATCGGGCGGCGTCGACTCGGGCACCTGCTCCGGTTCGGGGGCTGCTGCGCGTCCGCGGGCCATGCGCTCAGTCTAAGAAGCACCTCTGACGCCCTCGGGGGCGAAGGCGGCGCGCCATCTGGCGAGCAGCTCCTCCTCCGAGTCGAGGTGATCCGGCCGGATGATGCGGTCGTCCGCCACGAAGTAGAACGCCGCGTCGATCCGGTCGATCGGGATGCCGGCCCACCGCGCGTAGGCGAGCCGGTACAGCGCCAGCTGCAGCTGCTTGCGCTCGAGGTCGTCGGCATCCCGGGGCGCCTTGCCGGTCTTCCAGTCGACGATCTCGAACCGCTCCGGCTCCCCCGCCGGCACGTCCTGCCGGTACACGGCGTCGATCTTGCAGATGACGATCCGGTCGTCGAACGGCAGGTGGATCTCGCGCTCCACCTCGACGGGACGCCGGCTCGCCCACGGCGACGCCTCGAACGTCGACTGCAACCGCGCGAGCTCCTCCGCGGCCGGCGGCACGCCGATGCTCTGCCCACCCGCACCGGCGGCATCGTCGCCGAGGTCGTCGAGCTCGTCCGCGCTCGCGTCCAGCTCGTCCGCCCCCGCCCCGATCCCGTAGCGCTCCTCGACCCAGGCGTGGAACAGCGTGCCCAGCCGGGTCGCGCGGTAGGGCCGCTCCGGCATCGGCCGCAGCGTCACCGCGGCCACGTCGCCCGGCTCCGACACGAAGTCCTTGAACCGGGAGGCCGCCACCCGCACCGGCAGCGTCACCCGCCCGTGCCCCGCGGCCCGCGCCGCCCGCTCCGCCAGCAGCAGCTGCAGCTCACCGGCCCAGCGCCCCGCGATCCGCGGTGCGGCCGCGCGCACGGCGGCGGCCGCGGCCTCGACTGCGGCGCGACGCCCGCCGAGCGGGTCGCGAGGCCAGGTGAACATCTCGAGGTCCTCGCCGAGCGGGTTGCTCTCGCTCTCGGGCACCTCGGGGGCGCCGGCACGACCCCGGCGTCCGCGATGTCGGCGACGAACACGCTCGCCGCGCGCGGCTTCTGCGGTGTCGACCAGAACGAGCCCGACAGCATGAGCTCGTGCCGGGCGCGCGTGACCGCGACGTAGGCAAGGCGGCGCTCCTCGTCGTCGAACCGGGCGCCGACCGCGGCGCGGAACTCCTTGCGCGCCGCCGCCACCTCCTTGCGCGTCGTCGCCGAACGCCACGCGAACTCGGGCAGGTCGTCGCGGTCGCCCCGGAACGGCCACGGCAGCTGCCCGAACGCGAGCCAGCCGTTGACGCCGTCGACGGGCTTCATCGGCAGCTCGTCGGCCACCAGCCGGGGCACCGCGACGATGTCCCACTCCAGGCCCTTCGCGCCGTGGATCGTGAGCACCTGCACCGTGCCGGGCTCCGGATCCTCGGGGCGGGGCGCCAGGTCTTCGCGCTCCTCGGCCGCGCGCAGCCAGGCCAGGAATCCGCGCAGGCTCGCGCCGTCGCCGACGCCGGCATCCAGCGCGAGGTAGCCGTCGACCGCGTCGAGCAGCGCCTCCATCGCGGCGCCGCCGAGCGTCCGGCGGTCGTTGGCGACCACCTCGATGTCGAGCCGCAGCTCCTGCTCGACGAGGGTCACGAGGTCGGGCAGCGGCAGGCCGATGCGCGCGCGGAGCCGGCGCACGACCTCGCCCGCGTCGCGCATCCGGGCCAGGCCCGCCTCGGTGAACCGGGCGAGCGCACCGTGCCCCTCCCTGGCCGTCGCGATGAAGTCGAGCGCGTCGACGATCGACCCCGATTCGCCCTCGGTGAGACTCGCGCGGAGCTTCGCGCGCAGCTCCGGGTCGTACTCGTGCTGGGTGTGATCGCGGTCGCGCAGCCACGAGGCGAGCCGGTTGAGCGCGTGCAGGTCCTGGACGCCGATGCGCCAGCGCGATCCGGCCAGCACCCGGATGAGCTCGAGCCCGGCGCCGGCGTCGTCGAGCACGGCGAGCATCGCGACGACGTCCGCGACCTCGGGCTCGGCCATGAGCCCGCCGATGCCGAGCACGTGGTACTTCACGCCGCGCGCGCGCAGCGCCGAGAGGAACACCGACTGCGTCGCCCGCGCCCGGAACAGCAGCGCCGCCGACGGAGACTCCGCGACGGGCCGGTCGGCCGTGCCGACCCGCTCGGCGAACCAGTCGGCGACGCGTGCGGCCTCCTGCTCGATGTCCTGCTCGAACGCCAGCCGCACCGGCCGCGCGCTCGCCACGGGCGAGGGCGTCAACCGTTCGACGGGCACGCGCGAGCGGGCGGTGAGCGGGGCGACGAGCGCGTTGGCGGCGTCCAGGATGCGGTGGCCGTTGCGCCAGCTCGTCGACAGGGCGAAGGGGCGGCCCGTCGCGCCGAACTGGGCCGCGAACTGCTCGAGGTTCGAGGCGGACGCACCGCGCCATCCGTAGATCGACTGGTTCGGGTCGCCGACCGCCATGACCGGATGCCCCGCGAACAGCTCCGCGAGCAGCCAGGTCTGCACGACCGAGGTGTCCTGGTACTCGTCGAGCAGCACGACCTTCGCGCTGGCCCGCAGCTCCTCGCGCACCCGCGGCTGCTTGCGCACGATGCGCAGGGCGAGCGCGACCTGGTCGGAGTACTCGACCGCGCTGCGGGCGAACTTCGCCTGCTCGTACTCGGCGACGAGGTCGACCAGCACGTCGAGAGCGCCGACCTGCCGCGCGAACGCGATGTCGCCCTCCCGGGCATACCGGTCACCGAGGGGCAGGTCTTCGAGGGCGGCGATCCGACGGGCGAGCTCGCGCACCTCCTCGGGCTCGGCGAGGTTCTCGGCCATGGCGCGGCTGAGGTTCAGCACGGCGTTGGTGACCGGGTCGAGGTTCTTGTCGAGGTCGGGCAGCCGCGGGTCGGCCGAGCGCGTCACGACCTGGCGCACCAGCTGCCAGGCCCCGGCCTCCCCCAGCACCGGGCCGTCGCCGTCGCGGCCGACGAGCACGGCGTTGTCGCGGAAGATGCCGTTCGCGAACGAGTTGTAGGTCGCCACCACGGGCGCCTCGAACGAGTCGTGCTCGCCGGGCACGAGTCCCGCCGCCGCGAGCTGGTCGATGCGGGTGCGGATGCGCACCGCGAGCTCGCCGGCCGCCTTGCGCGTGAAGGTCAGCCCGAGCACCTCGCTCGGGCGCACGTGGCCGTTGGCGAGCAGCCAGAGCACCCGGTTCGCCATCGTCTCGGTCTTGCCGCTGCCGGCGCCCGCCACGACGAGGGCGGGCTCCAGGGGGCCTGGATGACGGCCTCCTGCTGCGCGGTCGGCGGCGGCAGCTGCAGGGCCGCCGCGATGTCGGCAGCGCTCACGGCATCCGAGCGCACGGCATCCCCGCTCACGACGCCCCCTCGTCGCTCGACACCGCGGGCACCCGGTGCAGCCGCAGCCGCGGGATCGTCGGCAACCCGCCGTACTGCTCCAGCTCGAGCCGACCCTCGTACGCGGCGGCCGCGATCAGCACCGCGGCGCGCCGGATCCGCTCACGCACCCCCTCGAGCCCCTCGTCATCGAGCACGGCCTGAACGCCCTCGCGGTAGCGCCGGTCGCCCTTGCCCTCCCGCACGTAGAGCAGCTTCGCGCCGCCCGCGCGGTGCGACGCGACGTCGGCGAGGTGCTCGCCGAAGTGCCCCTCGGCGTACGCCAGCTGGTACGCGCCCAGCTGCGGCAGCGCGTCGATCGCGGACTGCGAGGTGATCGGCCGGCCGGTCTTGAGGTCGACGATGACGACCGAGCCGTCCGGCCCCACCTCGACCCGGTCGATCGAGCCGTGCACCTCGACGCGCGGCCGCGGCGCCGTCTCACCCTCCGCCGGCGGCAGGTCGTCGAGGTCGTCGGCCGAGTACTGCAGCAGGAAGCGCCCCTCGGCCGCGACGAGCGACTTGCCGTCCTGAGCGAAGTCGCCGAGGTAGTCGGCGAGCGCCTGCGTGAACCCGCGCGCCAGCCGCTGCTGCCGCTCGGCGAACCACGGCGACTCGAACACGAGCTCCGCCCAGCGCGCCTCGACCGCCTGCCAGAGCGCCTCGAAGCTGGGTTCGGGGGTGGTCTCCATCGCCCAGTGGATGATCGTGCCCACGTTCGCGACGACGCCCGAGTCGCCGCCCGCCATCTGCTCGAGGAACCAGTCCAGCGGCGACTCCTCGAGCCGCTCGATGCGCGAGGGCGACACCCGGATCGGCTCACCGTCGTAGAGCGGACCGGTCGAGGAGATCGGCTCGAGCCCGTGCCAGTCGGCGGGATCCGCGCCCGGCAGGCCGAGCCGGCCGAGCTCGGCGAGCGATGCCGCCGCCGCCTCCACCTCAGCACGCGGTGCCCGCGTCTCGGTGAGCGTGCGCCGCAGCCGCCCGGTCACCCCGCGGAGGGTGAGCGGCACCGCGCCGGCCGCCTCGACGAGCGGCGTCGACTCGGGCAGCAGGGAGAAGAACACGCTGCGCGCCTCGTCGTCGTTGACGACCGCCGCGAACACCACGCGCTCCCGGGCGCGCGAGACCGCGAGGGCCAGCATCCGGAGCTCGTCGTCGAGCACGAGCTTGCGCTCGTCGAGCGTCTGGACGGCAGAGCCGCCGGTCGCCAGACGCACCAGGTGCTGCGGGCCGAGCAGCGAGCCGCGCGGGCGCAGGTTCGGCCACGCGCCGTCTTGCAGCCCGGCCACCACGACCGTGCGGAACTCGAGCCCCACGACCCCCGACGGCGTCGTCACGAGCACCGCGTCGTCGATCCGGCGCGGGGCCAGAACGTCCTCGGGCACGTCGGGGCGCAGCGTCTCCTCGATGAACGAGGTCGCGATCCCGCGCGCGTCGACGCCCTCCTGGGTTCGTCGTTCGACGTAGTCCTTCGCGGCGGCGAAGAGGGCGACGACCGCGTCCAGGTCGCGGTTGGCCTCCGCCGCCGGGATGCCGCTCCCGAGCGCGAGCTGTCGCCACGGCTGGGCGAGGCGCGAGCGCTCCCACGCGAGCCAGAGCAGCTCCTCGATCGTGGCGTCGGCCGTGCGCAGCTGCGCGAGGGTCTCGGCCAGCCGCGCCGCCGCGCGCGCGGGCGCGCTGTCGATCGTCGCGAAGCCGCCCGGCGCCTGCAGCGCCTCGACGAGCAGCTCACCGCTCGGCCGGATGCCGCCCGCCGCGAGCTCCTCGGCCCGCAGACTCAGCCGCAGCCGGCGCAGCGCGATGATGTCGAGCCCGCCGAACGGGCCGCTCAGCACCTCGACCGCGAGCTCGGGCGTGAGGTCGACGGCGCCGATGCCGACCTCGACGAGGGTCAGCAGGGCGCGCGCCGCCTTCTCGTCGCGCAGGGCCACGCCGCCGCTCGAGGTGCGCGTGGGCACCTCGGCGAGGGCGAGCGCGCGCGAGAGCGCGGGCGCCTGCGCGCCGCTGCGCACGACCACGGCCAGCTCCGACCACGGGACGCCGCGCATCAGATGCTCCTCGCGCAGCTGTCGTGCGACGGCCGCCCACGCCCGTGCGGGCGACGGCGCCTCGATGCGCAGCAGCGGCTCCGCCGGCTCGGACGCCCCGGCGCTCGCCCGGCGCTGCGGCCCGGCGGCGGCCGCCCCGATCCGCTGGGTCGTCGCGACCGTGAGCGCCCGCAGGGCGGCGCCCTGCCGGTGCGCCGTGGAGAGCACGAGCTGCCGCGCGGGCACGCCGAGCTCGGCGCTCAGCCGGCCGAGGGCATCCGGTTCGCCGCCGCGGAACGCGTTCGCCGCCACGTCGGGATCGCCGAACGCGACGACCGCGACGCCGCGCGATGCGATCGCCCGCAGCATCGCGAGCGCGCCCTCGGTCGCCTCCTGCAGGTCGTCGACCACCACGAGACGCAGCCGCGACACCCGGGCCGTGCCGTCGGCCGAGGACCGGTCGGCGTCGATGGCTGTCACGGCGTATCTCGTGAGCTCCGCCGCGTCGTACTGCGCGGGGCGCGCGGAGCTCACGATCCGCAAGTAGCCCTCGATGAAATCGGCCGCCGCGACCCACTCGGGCCGGCCGGTCGCGCGACCCAGCTCCCGCAGCCGCGCGGGCGGGAAGTCGTACTCGGTGGCGCGCGCCATGAGCTCGCGCAGCTCGCTGCGGAAGCCGCGCAGCCGCCGCACCGACGCGTCGAGCGGGTCCGGCCAGTCCGGTCCCGTGCCGTCGGCCTCCTGGCCGGCGAGGATGTCGGCGATGTCGGCGTCCTGCTCGGCACCGGTCAGCAGCCGCGGCGGCGCCGAGCCCGCGACCCGGGCGGCCGAGCGGGCCAGCTCGAACGCGAGCGAGCTGAACGTGCGCGCCAGCGGACCGTCGGTGGGGCGTCCGATCCGGAGGGCGAGCAGGTCGCGCAGCCGGGTCGCCGCCGCGCGGGAGGTGGTCAGCGCGAGCACCTCGTCGGTTCCGTAGCCGCCGCGAAGCACCCGGTCGGCGAGCAGCTCGACGAGCACCGTCGTCTTGCCCGTGCCGGGCGCCCCGATGACCGCCGCCGGCTCGCCCTCGGCGAGCGCGAGCACCGCGCGCTGCGACGGGTCGAGCGCCACGGCCGCGCGCGCAGCGGCGTCCGGGCGCACGAAACCGACGGAGCTCACGCGGCCACGCTATCCACCCGGTCGGACATGCCCATGTCTGCCCTGAGAGAACCGCCCGACGGTGCCGGCACGGCATCGCCTAGCCTCTGTCACGTGGACATTCGCATCGGTATCGTCAACAGCCCGCGCGAGCTGAGCTTCGAGTCGTCGCAGACCGCGGCCCAGATCGAGAAGACGGTGGCCGACGCGCTCGGCTCCGACGCGAAGTTCATCAAGCTCGCCGACGACAAGGGCAAGGTCTACATCGTCCCGGTCGCCTCGTTCGCCTACCTCGAGGTCGGCAGCGAGGAGTCGCGCCGGATCGGCTTCGTCGCCTGACCCGCGGCCGATAGTCTTCACGGCGTGGAGCTGCTGTTCGTCCTCGTGATCGCGGCCGCCATCGGCGGGATCGTGCGGTACGCGCTGCCCGGCCGGCACAGCTACGGCATGCTGCTGCTGCCCGCCGTGGATGTCGTGGCCACCGCGATCCTGTGGGTCGCGTTCACCTGGATCGGCTGGAAGTTCGACGGCGGCTGGATCTGGGTCGTCGCGATCGGCGGCGGCGCCCTCATCACGATCGCGGTCGAGCTGCTGGTCTGGCGCGGCCGGCACCGCGGCGACCGTCACCTGCTGCACGAGCTCAGCGGCGGTCGCGTCTAGCCTCCGCGCCCGCGTGCAGCCACCAGGTGGTCCCCTCGCCGATGCGCGCGAACCCGCGCCGGGCGTAGAGCTCGAACCCCATCGGGGTCGCGTTCAGGACCATCGCCTGGGCGCCCCACCAGCGCGCCGGCCGCTGCGCCGCGGCGAGCAGGGCCGTGCCGATCCCGCGCCGCCGCCACGCCGCATCCACCTCGACGTCGAACAGCCCGGACAGCCTGCCGTGCACGAACGACCACGCGCGACCGACCTCACGAGCGTCGGCCCGGGCCGTCGCGAGGAAGGCGATGCCCGGCATCCGGGTGTGAACCTCGACCTCGACGCCCGGGATGACCTCCGGCGACGCGAGCTCGGGGAGAGCGGCCGTCATCCACCACGGCCGCCACCCGCGCTCGAACCCCGCCTCGGCCAGCGCGGTCGCGTCGACGCCGGGCGAGAGCCACGCGCCGACCGGCCGGTGCTCGAGCTGGGCGATGCCGCGGGTGAGCGCATCGGCGGGGATCGCGGCGGGGAACATGAGGTGGGCGCCGTCGGGGCCGTCCGACCAGTGCAGCGGACCGTCGTCCCAGACCCGACCGGATGCCGCCCACGCCCGGGCGTCGAACCACGCCGACTGCACCCGCTCGCAGTCGCGCACGGTGACCCTCACGCGACCCGGCCCGTCACGCCGTCAGGCCGAGCGCATCCATCCGCCGGGTGTGCGCCCCGATGAGCTCCGTGAACACCGGCTCGATCCGGTCCAGCTGCGGGCCGTCGGCGCCGGGCGCGGCGACGAGGGCCGACCGCGCGACGAGCATGGTGTCGCCGATGAGCCGCCGCCCCCACATCGCGAGCCGCGACGCCATGCGCGGGTTCTGTTCGATGAGCGATCGCAGCTCGCCCTCGAGCACCTGCTCCGCACGGTCGACGTCGAGCAGCAGGGCGACCCGGTCGGCCAGGCCGGGCGGCAGTCCGCCCGCGACCCCGACGAAGAAGTCGGTGAGGAATCCGGTGGTCAGGTAGCAGGTGACCAGGATCTCGGCCCAGTCGTTCCCTTCGATGCGGCGCTGGTACTCGTCCAGCGGCTGCCGGAACGGATCCATCGCCGCGACCGGGTCGGCTCCGCTGGAGAGCAGCTCGGTCACGAGCCCCTCGTGCGCCTCCAGCACCTGCGCCGCGGCGCGACTCAGCGTCGTCTTCGCGGCCGTCGTCGGTGCGAGGGCGACCGCGCGGCCCAGGTTCTCGAACAGCACGAGCAGGAGATAGCCGGCCTGGCCGAGGAAGGGCTCGGCCGCGGGGGTGAGCTCGGCGAGCTCGACCCGAACGGCGGCAAGGCCCTCCGAACGGGGCGTGATCGTGGGAGCTGCCGTCCGGGAGCGCCGACGGCGGCGGCGGAACAGCCTCAGCACCGCGCCAGCCTAGCGGCGCCGCCCCGCGCGGCGGCGGCGGGCCGCCCCGGCTCGGTAGACTGGCCTCCTCTCATATTCCAGACAGGCATTCCTTGACTTTCAGCGATCTCAACATCGACCAGGACATGGTCGACGCGCTCGCGGCGAAGGGCATCATCGAGCCCTTCCCGATCCAGAGCCAGACCATCCCCCTCGGCCTCTCCGGCCAGGACATCATCGGCCAGGCCAAGACCGGCACCGGTAAGACCTTCGGCTTCGGCCTCCCGATCATCCAGCGCCTCGGCCCCGACCCGGAGCCCGGCGTCAAGGTGCTCGTCGTCGTGCCCACGCGCGAGCTGTGCGTGCAGGTCGCCGAGGACCTCGAGCTGGCCACCTCCAACCGCCCCACCAAGGTCACCGCCATCTACGGCGGCAAGGCCTACGAGGGGCAGATCGAGGAGCTCAAGGCGGGCGCGCAGATCGTCGTCGGCACCCCGGGCGCCTGCTCGACCTCGCCAGCCAGCGGCTGCTCTCGCTCGCGAACGTCAGCGAGATGGTGCTCGACGAGGCCGACAAGATGCTCGACCTGGGCTTCCTGCCGGATGTCGAGAAGCTCTTCGCGCAGACGCCCGCGACCCGGCACACCATGCTGTTCTCGGCCACGATGCCCGGCCCGGTCGTCGCCCTCGCCCGCCGCTTCATGAACCGGCCGATCCACATCCGGGCGACCGACCCCGACGAGGGCCAGGTGCAGGCGAACATCAAGCACCTCGTCTACCGGGCGCACTCGCTCGACAAGGACGAGGTGATCGCCCGCATCCTGCAGGCGGAGGGGCGCGGCAAGACGGTCGTCTTCACGCGCACGAAGCGCGCGGCGGCCAAGCTCGTCGAGGAGCTCAACGACCGCGGCTTCAACGCCGGCTCGGTGCACGGCGACATGAGCCAGGAGGCGCGCGAGCGCTCGATGGCGCGCTTCAAGGCCGGCAAGCTCGACGTGCTCATCGCGACCGACGTCGCGGCCCGCGGCATCGATGTCGACGACGTGACGCACGTCATCAACCACACGATCCCCGAGGACGAGAAGACCTACCTGCACCGCGCGGGCCGCACCGGCCGTGCCGGGAAGACCGGCATCGCGGTGACCTTCGTCGACTGGGACGACATGCACAAGTGGGCCCTCATCAACCGCGCGCTCGAGATGGGCATCCCGGAGCCGGCGGAGACCTACTCGTCGTCGCCGCACCTCTACAGCGACCTCGACATCCCGGAGGGGTCGAAGGGGCGCCTCAAGACGACCCCGGCGGCCCCGCACACCGATCGCCCGCCGCGCGCGGAGGCGTCCGGCGAGGGCGGCAGCCGCCCGCCGCGTCGCCGCAGCCGCGGTCACGGCGGATCGGGCGCACCCGCGACCGACCGGCCCCGTCAGGCGGCGTCCGAGTCGGCACGCGCGGAGGGCGGCGGCACCCACGACGGCGAGACGCCGGCGCGGCGCCGGCGCACCCGTCGCCGTCGCGGCGGCTCCGCCGGCGGCGCCGCGACGCCCCCGCTCCCACCGCCTGATCGCGGGTCAGTCCTCGCCCGCGTCGGCGAGGAGGCGCCCCAGGTCCTTCACCAGCTCGCGCAGCCGATCCGGCCTCTCCACGATGACCGGACGGCCGAGCGTCGCGAGCACGCCGGGGATCCACTCGAGCGCCTCGGCGCGCAGCCGCACCCGGAAGCTCTCGTCGTCGACCCGCTCCAGCACGGCGACGCCCTCCGCGAACCGCCCCCGGATCGCCTCCTCCGGCGCGGTGATCCGCAGCACGACCTCGTGCGCCCACGGTGTGGCGGCGAGGCTCTCCTGCACGGTGCGGACGGCGTCGACGTCCGCCGGCGGCTCGAACGTGCCGGGCAGCACCCGCGGCAGGCCGATGCGATCCAGCCGGAAGGTGCGGACCTCGCCGCTCAGCGAGTCCGCCGCGGCCAGGTACCAGCGACCGGCCCGCGCCACCACTCCGTAGGGCAGCACGGTGCGACTGCTGCGGCGGCCCGTGCGATCGGCGTAGCGCAGGGCGACCGGATGCCGCTCCCGGGCCGCCTCGGCGAGCATCACGAGCGTGCGGGCGGGCACGTCGCCGGCATCGGCCGCGTCACCATCCGCGGAGTCGCCCGGCACGAACGAGACCGCGCCGAGCAGCGCGTCGATGCGCCGTGCCAGCTCCCGCGGCATCGCGCGGCGCAGCTTCGCCAGGGCGGTCGCGACGGCGGGCTGCGCCGGCTCGTCCCGCGACCGCGACGCGAGGGCCAGCACCGTCGCGACGGCCTCGTCCTCGGTGAGCATGAGGGGCGGCATCCGGTATCCGGGCGCGAGGCGATAGCCGCCGAGCCGGCCGCGCACCGCCTCCACCGGCACGTCGAGCTCGCGCAGGTGATCGACGTAGCGGCGCACGGTGCGCTCGTCCACCCCGAGCAGCTGTGCGAGCCCGGGCACGGGGTGGATGCCGCCCGCCTGCAAGGCCTCGAGCATCGCCAGCACGCGCGCGGTGGGTCGGATCACGGGGCCGCCTCATCGATACCGGACCGTTTCTGTCCGGTATCGACCCTAGCGTGGGCGTCGTCCGTCCACCGCAGGAGACCCTCATGCCGTTCGCGTCCATCCGCATCATCACCGAGGACGTCGCCCGCCTCGCCGACTTCTACGAGCTCGTCACCGGCGCGACCGCCGTGCGCGCGGGCGAGGTGTTCGCGCAGCTGTCCGGCCCCGGCGCGACCCTCGCGATCGGCAGCAGCCGCACGGTCGCCGCGGTGCCCGGAGCCGCGGAGGCCGGCGCGAACCGCAGCGTCATCGTCGAGTTCCGGGTCGACGACGTCGATGCGGAGTTCGAGCGGTTGCGCGACGCCGCGCCCGCGGTGGTGCTGCCGCCCACGGACATGCCGTGGGGCAACCGGTCGGCCCTGCTGCGCGACCCGGACGGCAACCTCGTGAACCTCTTCGCCCCGATCCCCGGGGCGGCGCCCGCGGCGGGATGAGCGCCGCTCCTAGGCTGACCGCATGACGACCGCCGACTCCGGACGCCTCGACCAGCCGCTCTACGGAGCCGGGTTCGTGCAGTCCGTCCAGCGCTTCTACCGCAACTACGCCACCTTCTCGGGGCGGGCGAGCCGCAGCGAGTACTGGTGGACCGTGCTGTTCTTCGCGATCGTCTACGCGGTGCTCTACGTGCTGACGCTCGTGCTGGGGCTCAGCCTCGGGAGCGCGGACCAGACGGCCGCGGTCGTCATCATCAGCGTCTTCGGCGGGATCGCCGGCGTCGTCTTCCTGGGGTCGATCGTGCCCACCATCGCGATCCAGTGGCGCCGGCTGCACGACGCGAACCTCAGCGGCGGCTTCTGGTTCCTGCACCTCATCCCCTGGGTCGGGGCGCTCATCGTGCTGATCCTCACGATCCTGCCGAGCAACCCGTACGGGGTGCGGTTCGACGCGGGAGCGGGCGGGTACGCCCCGTACCCGCCGAGCGCTCCCCTCACGCCGCCGACGAGCGAGGACCGGCGCATCTAGCCGAGGAACGGCGCCGAACCGGTCCCCGCGGCGAGGATCCGCGCGTACGCGGCGGGATCGGTGGTGTTCTCCCCGAGCCGGTTCGGCTTGCCGGCGCCGTGGTAGTCGCTCGACCCCGTCGTGAGCAGGCCGTAGCGCTTCGCGATGCGGGTCAGGCGGGCGCGCGACGCGGGGGATTGTCGCGGTGCGCGATCTCGAGGCCGGCCAGGCCGGCATCCACCAGCTCCCGCATGCGCGGGCCGTTCAGCACCCGCTCCGGCCCGCGGGCGCCCGGGTGCGCGATCACCGGCACCCCGCCTGCCGCGACGATGAGCCGCACACCCTCGAGCGGCGGGGGTGCGTCGTGCGGGCGGTAGTAGCCGCCCTGCCAGTGCAGGATGCTCTGGAACGCGGCCGAGCGGTTCGGCACGTAGCCGAGCTCGACGAGCGCGTCGGCGATGTGCGGGCGGCCGACCGTGGCATCCGGGGTCGTGTGCTCGAGCACGCGGTCCCAGGTGAGGGTCGGGTAGTCGACGGCGATGCGCTGCACCATCGACTGCGCGCGGCTGAGCCGCTCCGCCCGGATGCGCTCGGTCTCGGCGACGAGGCCGGGATCGTCGGGGTCGACGAGGTAGCCGAGCACGTGCACGCTCGCGTAGTCGAGCTGGGTGCTGAGCTCGAGGCCGGGCACGACCGTGAGACCGGCGCCGCGGGCGGCGTCGAACGCGTGCTGCCATCCGGTGGTCGCGTCGTGGTCGGTGATCCCGACGACCTCGAGGCCGGCGTCGACGGCGGCGGCGACCAGCTCGGCGGGGGTCTCGGTGCCGTCGCTCACGCTCGTGTGGGCGTGCAGATCGATACCGCCGGGCATCCGTTCATCGTAGAGTCAGGCGTCGCGCGGCCGCCGGGCGTGATCGCCGCGTTAGGCTCCCGGGATGCTCGGTCGGGTGCTCGCGGCGATCCTCACCGTGGCCGTCGCGGTCGGCCTGCTCGTCATCGCCTGGCCGCAGCTGTTCGGCCTCGCGCAGACCCCTGTGATCGCCCAGATCGTCTCGCTGCGCGGGATCGCGGTGTGCGTCGCACTGCTCGTGCTCGTGCTGCTGCTGCTCGCGACCGTCATGTCGCCGCGCGCGCGACGGTTCGCCGGCGTGATCGCGGTCGTCGTGCTCGCCTTCGGCGGCGTGCAGCTCGCGGTGCTGGCCACCCGCGGAGCCGCGACCGCGGCGCTGCCGGACGCGGCATCCGGCGACATCACGGTGCTCAGCTGGAACACCCTCGGCGACTCCCCCGGCACCGAGGCGATCGCGAAGCTCGCCGAGGCGCAGCACGCCGACGTCATCGTGCTGGCCGAGACGAGCCTCGCCACCGCGCAGGCCGTCGCGCAGCAGCTCGGCGCGGCGGGCATGCCGATGCAGGTGCTGCACGTCAGCTACGACCAGGTCTCCAAGGCCCGCACGACCGACCTGCTCATCAGCACCCGGCTCGGTGACTACCGCGACGCATCCGGCTTGCACACGACCGACACCCTGCCCACCGTCTATGCCCTGCCGGTCGACGGCTCCGGGCCGACCTTCATCGCGACGCACGTCGTGTCGCCCGTGCCCGGCGAGATGGCCGGATGGCGCCAGGGCCTGCGCTGGGACGCCGACCACTGCGTCGGCGACACCATCGCCGCCGGCGACTTCAACTCGACCCTCGACCACTGGTCGGGGCTCGGCGCGAACGGCGGCGACCTCGGCGCGTGCCACGACGCCGCGAAGGCGACCGGCTCGGCCGCGGTCGGCAGCTGGCCGACGAAGCTGCCGACCCTGCTCGGCGCGCCCATCGACCACGTGCTCGCGACGCCGCAGTGGACGATCGCCGGATTCCGGGTGATCGACACCGAGGACGGCGCGGGCAGCGACCACCGGCCGGTCGTCGCGCGCCTCACCCCTGCCGGCTGACGCCCGAGATCGCGACGCCCGAACCCGGCGCTCAGCGGAGGTACGCGTCGACGAACATCGGCCCCCGGATGTCGCGCAGCGCGTCGAGGATCCGCGGATACAGCCGCCGGGTCACCCCGCTCGCGACGATGTCGTGCGCCCCGAGCGGCAGGAGCCGTCCGGTGCGCACCCGCACGACCTCCCATCCGGCCGACCGCAGGGCGCGGTCCTTGCGGCGGTCGGCCTCCTCGCGCGGCCCGACATGCTCCAGCCCGTGCCGCCCGGTCGAGTCGTACTCGATCGCGACCCGCAGGTCGGGCAGCAGGATGTCGGGCCACGCCTCGAGGTGGTCGAAGAATGCACGCGCGAGGCGCACGGCGTTCGGCGCCGGGTCGAACTCGATCAGCTCCGTGAGCCCGAGACGCAGCTCCGCCTCCACCGCCGACGCGGGAACGGGAGCGCACTCGCTCACGAACGCCTCCCCCGGTGGCAGGTCGGGCGTGCGATCGCACAGCCGCGGCCCGCGCGCCGGGCGGCGGGTCGCCGGCGGGCGCCATCCGGCCGGCCGCGGCGCCCTGAGCACGGCCCCGGTCGCGCACTCGGGGCACCAGGTCGAGCGCCGCCGCTCGCGCCCGGGCCGCCCGCGCTGCTCCCGCGGCGTCGCCGCGAACACGTGGCCGACGTCGCACTGCCAGAGCACCAGCACCTCGGCCACCGGCGGGATCTGGCTGAGCGCGATCCCGGCGTTGAGGTCCGGGTGGTACTGCCGCTGCAGCACCGGATAGCGTGCCCACTCGTCGCGGTAGCGCCCCACCTCGTAGGGCACGGCGTCGCCGGTGACGCGCTGGCGCCGCGACCACCATGCCTGCAGCGACTCGGACACGCGCCAACGCTACGTCCGGCATCCGACACGCCTCGCACCTTCTCGATTCGTGCCGTCCGGTCGGTCGTAGCTGCGGAAGCGACCGGACCGCACGAATCGCGGGCGGGTGGCGACGAGCGTGCGGTGCGACACTGGTCTGATGGCAGACGCGACCTCCAACCGCTCGACGACGCCCGTGTCGGACACGTTCCGCGACTACATCTCGTCGCAGTGGGCCGAGCGCACCGAGCCGACGCCGGCGCCGCGCGCGGCCGCCCCGTACGCGGCCGAGCGTCGTCGGCGGGTCTCGGCGCTGCATCCGGGTGAGCGCCTCATCGTGCCGGCCGGGCCCGCCGCGGTGCGCTCGAACGACACCGAGTACCTGTACCGCGCGCACTCCGCGTTCTCGCATCTCACCGGGTGGGGCTCCGATGCGGTGGCGGGGAGCGTGCTCGTCCTCGAGCCGACCGGCGACGGCCACGACGCGACGCTCTACTTCCGCCCGACGGCCGGGCGCGACTCCGACGAGTTCTACGCGAACCCCGCGATCGGCGAGTTCTGGACGGGTCCCCGCCCCTCCCTCGCCCACGTCGCCGCGGACCTCGGCATCGCCACCCGCGACCTCGCCGAGCTCGATGCCGTGCTCGACGCGGTCGACGCTTCCACGCTCATCGTGCGCGAGGCCGACCGCGAGCTGACCGACCGCGTCGACGGGCGTCGTCTGCTGGATGCCGACCCGTCCGCCGCCGACGTCGACGAGGGCGGCGACGACCAGCTCGCCCGCGACCTGAGCGAGCTGCGGCTGGTCAAGGACCCGTGGGAGGTCGAGCAGCTGCGGGGAGCCGTCGCGGCGACGAAGCAGGGCTTCGACGACGTCATCGCCGAGCGTGACGCGATCCGTGCGCACCACCGCGGCGAGCGCCTCGTCGAGGGCACCTTCAACCGCCGCGCCCGCGCCGAGGGCAACGCGACTGGCTATGAGACGATCGCCGCCAGCGGGCCGCACGCGTGCATCCTGCACTGGACCCGCAACGACGGCGCGGTGCGCGACGGCGACCTCATCCTGATCGACGCCGGCGTCGAGCTCGACAGCCTCTACACCGCCGACATCACGCGCACCCTGCCCGTGAACGGCCGCTTCACCGACGTGCAGCGCCGGGTGTACGAGGCCGTGCGGGAGGCCGCCGACGCGGCGTTCGCGATCGTGCGGCCCGGCATCCGCTTCCGCGAGATCCACGCGACGGCGATGCAGGTCATCGCGGCGAAGACCGCGGAGTGGGGCTTCCTTCCCGGCAGCGCCGAGGAGTCGCTCGAGGAGGGCGCGCAGTACCACCGGCGGTACATGGTGCACGGCACATCGCATCACCTCGGCCTCGACGTGCACGACTGCGCCGCCGCCCGCCGCGAGCTCTACCTGGACGGCGTGCTCGAGCCCGGCATGGTGTTCACGATCGAGCCGGGCCTGTACTTCCAGCCCGACGACCTGACCGTGCCCGAGGAGTACCGCGGCGTCGGCGTGCGGATCGAGGACAACATCCTCGTCACGGCCGACGGCGCCGAGAATCTGTCCATCGGCATCCCGCGTACGGCCGACGACGTCGAGGCCTGGCTCGCCTGATCCAGCCCGCGAGCGGCGCTACTCGGCCCGCTTGCGCGCGCGCTCGCGCGCGTTCTTCAGCTGCTCGCGCTCCCGCTTGCGGGCCTCGCGGAGCGCCTTCTCGGCCTCCCGGCGCGCCTTGACGGCCTCCTTGACCTTGGGATCGCGGCTCGCCGCCTGGTCCGCCGGATCCGGCCGGTGCGGCGCGGCGGCCTCGATCGCGCGTCCCTGCAGCACCGCCTCCACTCCGTCGAGCACGCGGGCGCGGCCGAAACTGAACGGGTCGGGATCGTCGTCCTGGTCGGAGAAGGCGCCCGCCGCGAACGCAGCGTGCACGTGCGGGAACTGCTCCGGCGTCACCAGCTGGGCCATGAGCGCCGCGTCGCGTGACTCGACCTCGCCCGATCCGTCGTAGCCGCGGCTCACGATCCCCTCGAAACGGCCCTGGGCCAGCAGGGCGAGCACGACCGACAGCTTCGCGTTCGGGTGGAGTGGCACGCCGTCGAGGATCGCCAGCGCTGTGTCGAGCCAGGCCAGGTTGTTCGGCGTCACGCCGACGCCCGTGATCGGGATGTCGAGCAGCCACGGGTGCTCGACGTACAGCCCCGCCATCGCCCGGGTCCACGCCTCGAGCCCGGCGCGCCAGTCCCCCGCGTCGGCGCGGTCGTCGGCGCCGGCCAGGTCGTCCGGCGGTACGCCGATCCCGCGCTCCTGCATGAGCAGCACGAGGTCGTCCTTGGCCGACACGTAGCGGTACAGGGACATGGGCGTGAAGCCGAGCCGGGTGGCGACGGCGTTCATCGACACGGCCGCGAGCCCGCCCTCGTCGGCGAGCTCGATCGCGGCGTCGACGATGCGTTCGATGCTCAGCTCGCGCTTGGGTCCGCGGGTGGGATGCGCGGCGACGCCCCAGGCGAGCGCGACGGCGCGTGGCAGATCGCCGTCGGCCTCGACGTCCTCGGTCATGTCGTCCATCCTGCTTGACACCCCTCTGCGTATGGTCTACACAATAACGTATAGGGCATAAACAGTTTACGTCGTATCGGAAAGGAACACCATGACCAGCACCGCCCCTGCCGTCGCCCTGCGCGGCGTGCGCAAGGCGTTCGGCAAGACCGTCGTGCTCGACGGACTCGATCTCGCCGTCGACCGCGGCACGATCGTCGCCCTCCTCGGGCCCAACGGCGCCGGCAAGACCACGACCGTCAACATCCTGAGCACCCTCGTCGCCCCCGACGCCGGCACCGCCACCGTCAACGGCTTCGATGTCGCGCGGCAGCCCGAGCAGGTCAAGGCGAGCATCAGCGTCACCGGCCAGTCGGCCGCCGTCGACGAGGTGCTCTCCGGCGAGGAGAACCTCCGGATGATGGGCCGGCTCTCCGGGCTCACCGCGCACCAGGCGCGGCGCCGGGCCGCCGAGCTGCTCGACCGCTTCGACCTGCGAGCCGCCGGCCGCAAGCGGGTCAAGACGTGGTCGGGCGGCATGCGCCGCAAGCTCGACATCGCGATCAGCCTGCTGCGCACCCCGCCCGTCATCTTCCTCGACGAGCCGACCACCGGCCTCGACACCCGCAGCCGTCAGGACCTGTGGGCCATGATCCGCCGGCTCGCCGACGACGGCACGACCGTCGTGCTCACGACGCAGTACCTCGAGGAGGCCGACGTGCTCGCCGATCGGGTCGCCGTCATCGACCACGGCCGCGTCGTGGCCGAGGGCACGCCGGCCGAGCTCAAGGCGCGGGTGGGCGGCGAGGTGCTGGCCCTGCACGACGCCGACGGGGCCGTCGTGCGCGAGGTGCCGACCGACGGCACCCTCACCGGCCTGCGCCGCGCCCTCGCGCTCGTCGGCGACGACGCGCTCGACGGGGTGAGCCTGCGCGCGCCCAGCCTCGACGACGTCTTCCTCGCCGTCACCGGCTCACCGGCCGCGGCATCCACCCACGACCAGAGCACCGAGAACCAGAAGGAGATCGCATGACCGCCACCCTGCCCATCACCACGGGCCTCGCCGCCACCTCTCCGCGAGTGCGGCAGCGCCCCTCACCGAGGAGGCCGTCTTCATCCGCCGCAGCATCATCCACTCGCTGCGCACGCCCGACCAGCTGATCATGGCGATCGTGCTGCCCACGATCCTCATGCTGCTGTTCACCTACGTGTTCGGCGGTGCGATCCAGTCCGATGGCGGCTACGTCGACTACGTCGTGCCGGGCATCATCCTGCTCTGCGCCGGGTATGGCGCGGCGTCGACCGCCGTCGATGTGGCGAACGACATGACCGCGGGGATCATCGACCGGTTCCGCACCATGCCGATGCGGGCATCCGCCGTGATCACGGGACACGTCGTGGCCAGCCTGCTGCGCAACCTCGTCGCGACCGCCGTCGTCATCGGTGTCGGCATCGCGGTCGGGTTCCGCCCCGAGGCGAGCCTCGGCGGCTGGATCGGCGTCGCCGGTCTCGTCGCGCT
Organism: Pseudolysinimonas kribbensis; assembly: GCF_030161895.1. Classification (GTDB taxonomy): domain Bacteria; phylum Actinomycetota; class Actinomycetes; order Actinomycetales; family Microbacteriaceae; genus Pseudolysinimonas; species Pseudolysinimonas kribbensis. Next base: position 2,765,999 of record NZ_BSVB01000001.1, on the reverse strand, counting down.
CTACATCCTCGTGATCACGTTCCTGTTCGCCGCGATCGGCCTCGCCGCCTCGAGCCCCGACTCCGCGAACGGGTACGGGTTCATCCTGATGTTCCTTCCGTACGTGTCGAGTGCGTTCGTGCCGGTCGACACGATGCCGACCTGGCTGCGCTGGATCGCCGAGCACCAGCCGCTCACGCCCATCATCGAGACGATCCGCGGCCTGCTGCTCGGGACCGGCATCCACGGCACCGACAGCTGGTGGGCGCTGGGCTGGTGCGCGCTCATCCTGGCGGCCGGCGTCGTGTGGTCGGGATGGCTCTTCCGCCGCAAGGCGGGCCGCCGCTAGCCCCGCGCCCCCTAGCCGAAAACGCCCAGTGCCACTCCGTTGCACTGGGCGTTTTTGGCTGGTGGACGAGCTACTCGGCGGGCTGGCGGGCGAGCGCGGCCTGGGCGGCGGCCAGCTGACCGTCGGTCACGATCACCTGGTAGTTCGCGGCCAGCATCTGCCGCGTCGAGTCGAAGTCACGGCTGCGCCGGGAGAAGCCGTACGCCCCGATCCGGAACAGCAGGCCGGCCGCCGCGCCGATGAGGATCGCCGCGATGAAGAGCTCCCAGTTCACGCCGCCGGTGCTCGTCGGGAACAGCGTGAACAGCAGCCCGATGAAGAGGCCGAACCAGGCACCGCTCAGTGCACCCTCCAGCGCGGCACGGCTCCACGAGAGCTTGCGCGTCACCCGCTCGACGGTCTTCAGGTCGTTGCCGACGATCGAGACGTTGGCGACGGCGAAGTCCGCCTTGGCGAGACGGTCCACGACGGACTGCGCCTCCGGATAGGTGTCGTAGGTGCCCAGGATGTCGCCGCGCGGCACGCGCTGGAGATCGGCTGCACGGGCGAGAGGGTCGGTCATGCGGGCATCATCCCACGAGAGGCCGCGAGTAGGGTTTCAGCGTGAGCGCCACCAGGGTCTTCGTCGCCCGGTTGGCCGGCTGCAGCGTCTTCGACCCGGCCGGTGACCGGGTCGGCCGCGTGCGCGACGTGCTGGTGGTCTACCGCCGCGGCAAGTCGCCGACCGTCGTGGGGCTCATCGTCGAGATCCCCGGCAAGCGCACCGTCTTCGTGGGGATCGGCCGGGTCACGAGCATCGGCGCGGGCCAGGTCATCACGACCGGCCTCATCAATCTGCGCCGCTTCGTCCAGCGCGGCGGCGAGGTGCGCGTGATCGCCGAGCTCCTGGGTCGCCGTGTCGTCGTGCGGGACGGCTCCGGCGACGCCACGATCGAGGACGTCGCGATCGAGGAGACCGCGCCCGGCGAGTGGGACGTCACCGACCTGTTCCTGCGCCGCCCGAAGACGGGCGCGTTCGGCCGCGGGTCGACCGTCTTCGCGGCCTGGGATGCCGTGCGCGAGAAGACGGAGAAGGGCGAGCCGCAGTCCGCCGAGCAGCTCATCGCCACGTACTCCGATCTGCTGCCCGCCGACCTCGCCTCGACCCTGCTCGAGCTGCCGGAGGGCCGGCGCGCCGAGGTGGCGGCCGAGCTGCCGGACGCCCGGCTCGCCGACGCCCTCGAGGAGATGGACGAGGACGACCAGATCGACCTCATCGGCACCCTGCCCAACGAGCGTGCCGCCGACGTGCTCGACGCCATGCAGCCGGATGACGCGGCCGACCTCATCGCGCAGCTGCCCGAGAAGCAGGGCGAGGCCCTTCTCGACCTCATGGAGCCCGAGGAGGCGGAGGACGTGCGCTTCCTGCTGACCTACGCGCCCGACACGGCGGGCGGACTCATGACGACCGAGCCGATCATCGTGTCGGCCGATGCGACCGTCGCCGAGGGGCTCGCGCTCATCCGGCGTCACGAGCTCGCCCCGGCCCTCGGCGCCGCGGTCTGCGTGACCCTGCCGCCGTACGAGCCGCCGACTGGACGCTTCCTCGGCATGGTGCACTTCCAGCGGATGCTGCGCTACCCGCCGAACGAGCGCCTCGGCACCCTGCTCGACACGAGCCTCGAGCCGGTGCGCGCCGACACGAGCGCGGCCGAGGTGTCGCGCATCCTCGCCAGCTACAACCTGGTCTCGCTCCCCGTCGTGGATGAGAACCATCGACTCGTCGGGGTGGTGACCATTGACGACGTCCTCGACTATCTGCTCCCCGATGATTGGCGAAGTACCGAGAACCGGCGCGGCCCGGTGAGCACCTCGACCGCAGCGATCCCGATCCCACGAAGGAGGACGTCTCATGGCACGCGCCGCTAGCGACTTCGACGCCCCCAAGGGCCTGCGCTCGTCCTTCGTGCCGTTCCGGGCGACCGGCACCGACCGATTCGGCCGGTTCTCCGAGGCGTTCGCCCGCGCGATGGGCACGAGCGCGTTCCTCATCGCGATGACGGTCATCGTCGTCGTCTGGCTGGTGTGGAACACCGCCCTCCCGGCGACCTGGCAGTTCGACTCGCACCTGCACAACTTCACGCTGCTGACGCTGATCCTGTCGCTGCAGGCCTCGTACGCCGCGCCCCTCATCCTGTTGGCACAGAACCGGCAGGACGACCGGGATCGGGTGCAGATCGAGCAGGACCGTCAGCGCGCCGAGCGCAACCTCGCCGACACCGAATACCTGGCCAGGGAGGTCGTGTCGCTGCGGCTCGCGATGCAGGATGTGGCGACGAAGGACTTCATCCGCGCCGAGCTGCGCTCGCTGCTCGAGGAGCTCGACCGGCAGCCCGAGGAGCCGGCCGCCAAGAAGGTGCGCCCGTGACCGATGCCCGCGTCTGATCCGCTCTGGTCCGCGCTCGCGCGGGTGCAGGACCCCGAGATCCGCCGCCCGATCACGGAACTCGACATGGTGCGGGATGCCGTGGTCGACGAGGGCGTCGCCCGCATCGACCTGCGGCTGACGATCGTGGGATGTCCCGCGGCCGACCGCATCGAGCGCGATGTGCGGGCGGCGGCATCCGGTGTCGACGGCGTCACCGCGGTCGACCTCACGATCGGGGTCATGACCCCGGTCGAGCGGGAGGCGCTCGTGACGAGGCTGCGCGGCGTCCGGCCGCAGCAGTTCGGTCCCGACACGCTGACGAAGATCTTCGCGATCACGAGCGGCAAGGGCGGCGTCGGCAAGTCGACGCTCACCGCCAACCTCGCGGTCGCGCTGGCGGCGCCCGCTCCCGGCGGTCCGGGGCTGCGGGTGGGTCTCGTGGATGCCGACGTCTTCGGGTTCTCGATCCCCGGCATCCTGGGGGTCACCGGCGCGGTCCCGACGCGGGTCGGTGACATGATCCTGCCGCCCATCGCGCACGGGGTGAAGGTCATCTCGATCGGGATGTTCGTGGAGCCCTCGACCGCCGTCTCCTGGCGCGGGCCGCTCCTGCACCGCACGCTGCAGCAGTTCCTCACCGACGTGTGGTTCGGCGACCTCGACGTGCTGCTGCTCGATCTGCCGCCCGGCACCGGCGACATCGCGATCTCGCTCGGGCAGCTGCTGCCGCACGCGGAGGTCGTGGTGGTGACGACGCCGCAGCCCGCGGCCGCCGAGGTCGCCGAGCGCAGCGGCCTCGTCGCGCGGCAGACCGGGCAGACCGTGATCGGCGTGGTCGAGAACATGTCGGGCGGGGTGTTCGGGTCGGGCGGCGGCGAACGGCTGGCCGAGCGCCTCGGCGTGCCGATGCTCGCGACCGTGCCGCTGAGCGGCGCGCTGCGCGAGGACGGGGATGCCGGCTCCCCCGCCGTGCTGGCCCACCCGTCCGACCCGGCATCACTGGCGATCGCGCAGCTGGCCGCCTCTCTCGCGACCCGCGCCCGCGGCCTCGCCGGCCGCCCCCTCCCCTTCCGCCCGCGCTGACGGACGCCGCGCGGTCGATCCGACGCACATGCCCTATCGCGCGCGGCGCAGACCGGGCATGTGCGTCAGATCGATGGTTCGACGAGGCGCGCGAGCAGCTCGATGAGCAGGCGCTCGGCGACGGGGACCGGGACCGCTTCGATCAGAGCCAGGAGCGGGGCCTGACGATCCGGGAGGCCCGCGCCCCCGCCCAGACCGAGACCCGCGAGAATTACCGCCGCCGTCGCGCTGTCGAGCGGCGCGTCGAGCAGCGGCAGGGTTCCGAGCAGCGGCGCGGGGTCGAATGGCGCCTCCCCACGCACGGCGTCGGCACCCGCCTCGAGCGCCGGCACCAGCTCGGACAGTCCGCGCTCGGTGACCGGGGTGATCGTGAGGTGCGTCGTCGGCGGCAGCCGCACCCCGTCGTCCTGGGTCAGCCCGGGCTGCAGCTGCAGCACCCAGCCCGAGCCGCGCACGGCGTCCGCCCAGTGGTGGGGGTCGACCCGGCGGTCGACGGGCACGGTCTCGTCGGTCGCGACGGCGAGCAGCGGTCCGGTGGGCTCACCCAGGACCCGCAGCCCCTCGATCCCGTCGACCGTCGCGCGCAGGGTCTCGGTGGAGCGGCGGCACGAATCGGCGAGCTCCGCGAACCCGTCGGCACCCAGCGCGTGGATGATCGCCCAGGCGGCGGCGAGCGGTCCGGCCGACTTCGACCCGAGCACCGTCGGGTTGACGACCGGATACCCCGGCCAGCGCGTCGTCGCGAAGTACTGCGCGCGCTGCCGGTCGCGTCCGCGCTGCAGCAGCACCGAGACGCCCTTGGGCGCGTAGCCGAACTTGTGCAGGTCGGCGCTCACGCTGCTCACCCCGGGCACCGCGAAGTCCCAGTCCGGCAGACCGGCGCCGTCGGGCCGGCGCCAGAACGGCAGCACGAGCCCGCCGATGCACGCGTCGACATGCAGCGCGACGCCGCGGTCCGCGCACGCGGCGGCGACCTCTTCGACCGGGTCGAGCGCCGCGACCGGATACGACGGCGCCGACACCACCACGAGCGCGACGTCGTCGCCCAGCCGCGCAGCGATGGCATCCGGCGACACCCGTCCGTCGCGGTCGACCGGCACCGGGTCGAGCGTCAGGTCGAGGTAGTGCGCGGCCTTCTGAAACGCGGCGTGCACGGTCGTGGGCGCGATCAGGCGCGGGCGTCCGGCATCCGGATGCCCCGCCCGCCACACGTCGCGCGCCGTCTTGACCGCGAGCAGGCAGCTCTCGGTCCCGCCCGTGGTGACCGACCCGACGACGTCGTCGTCTCCGTGCAGCAGCCCGCGCACGAAGCCGACGACCTCGCGCTCGAGCGCGGCGACGGAGGTGAACGTCGTCGGGTCGAGCCCGTTGACCGGCTGCATCTCGCGGATGGCGGCCGCGGCGAGGTCGTCGAGCGCGTCGTCGCCGGGGTCGTAGACGTAGCTGAGCACCCGGCCGCCGTGGGTGGGCGCGTCCGCGGCGCGCAGCGCGCGGAGCCGGTCGAGGATCTCGCCGGGCTCCTCGACGAATCCGAGGCTCACGCGAGCGGACCCGTCTCGAGCGGGGTGCCGTCGACCGCCCCCGCGGCCTCGGCATCGGGCAAGTCGGAGTCGGCGTCGGGCGCGTCGGAGTCGGCTTCGACGTCCGCCCGTCGCAGCGGGTAGCGCGCGAGGGTGAGCAGGCTCAGCGCCACGATCACGGCGGGCACGATGCTGAAGCTCAGCACGATGCCGAGCACGGCGGTGCCCGACTGGGTGGTGTGCTCGCCGGCCACCGACGCCTGGTAGCCGGTGACGGCGAGCACGATGGTGAGCACGGTCGTGCCGAGCGCGAGTCCCGCGGTCTCGCCCGCCGTCCACACCCCGCCGAACGTGCCGGCGCGGTTCTCGCCGTGCCGCCGCGCATCATGGCCGATGACGTCGGGCAGCATCGCGAGCGGCAGGGTCTGCAGTCCCGCGTAGGCGGCGCCCGCGACGGCGACCGACGCGTAGAGCCACGCGCCCGGCGCGAACGCCAGCACGACGAGGGAGAGGGCGGCGAGCCCGAAGAGCGCCGACGCGAACGCGAAGGCGCGTTCCTTGCCCGTGCGCCGTGCGATCACGCCCCAGAGCGGCGCGCACACCAGCGCAGGGGCGATGAGTGCGACGAACAGCAGGTCGACGGCGTTCTCGTCGTGGAGCACCCAGCGTGCGACGTACTGCGCGCCGGCCAGCATCATCCCGGTCGCGAGCGCCTGCAGCACGAACGTGCCGAGCAGGGCGCGGAACGGCGCACTGCGACGCAGCGCCCGCCAGCCTCGCCGGTAGGTCTCGGCCACCGAGGCGCGCGCCTCCTCGAACGGCTCGCCCTTCCCGGCAGCGGTCATCGACACGATGAGCCCGGCGAAGAGCACGACCGCCGCGACGACGCCCATGAGCAGGTAGCCGAGGTGCTCGTCGTCGCCGCCGAGCGAGCGCAGGGCCGGCCCGCCCGCGCCGAACAGCAGGATCGCGAAGGTCAGCACGACCACGCGCGCCGACAGCAGCCGGGTGCGGGCGTCGTAGCCGGATGCCAGCTCGGCCGGCAGCGCGATGTACGGCACCTGGAACAGGCTGAACGCGGTCGCCGCGAGCACGAACGCCACGAACACCCACACGCCCGACAGCAGCGGCGACAGGCCCGCCGGCACCGCGAACGTGATCACGAAGAACAGCGGCAGCAGGATCGCGCCGAGCAGCATGAAGCGCCGCCGCGATCCGGTGCGGGCGAGGCTCCGATCACTTTGGGCGCCGATGAACGGGTCGATGATGACGTCCCACACCTTCGCGAGCGTCACGAGCAGCCCGGCCGCGATGGCGGCGACCCCGAGGGTGTCGGTGAGGAAGTAGACGAGCACGAGCCCGGGCAGCGTCGAGAAGCCGCCGGTGCCGATCGAGCCCACGGCGTAGCGGACGAGGGTGCCGGTGCCGAGAACGCTGGGGGCGGCCGTGACGGGCGGTGGCTGCGCTGCCATGCCGTCACCGTATCCGAAGAACTAGGCTCGCCCCCATGTCCGGATCGATGCTGCAACGGGCCGAGACCGACGCGCTCACGGCGGGGCTCACCGCGACCTCCGGGCGCACGGCGAGCGTCATCGCCCCGTTCACGGGCGATGTGCTGCACGAGCTGCCGCTCTCGAGCGCGCAGGACGTGCAGGACGCCGCGGCCGCCGCCCGCGTCGCGCAGGCCTCGTGGTGGGCGGCCGGCTGGCGGCACCGCCGGGCCGTGCTGCTGCGCGCGCACGACCTGCTGCTGGAGCGGCGCGAGCTGCTGCTCGACGCCGTGCAGACCGAGACCGGCAAGACCCGCGGGCAGGCGTTCGAGGAGGTCTTCAACTCGGCGGGCGCGACGCGCTACAACGCGCTGGCCGCGCGCCGGGTGCTCGCGGGCGGTGCGCGCCGAGCCGGCATCCCGCTCGTGCTGCGCACCCGCGTGCACTATCGGCCGAAGGGCATCGTCGGCGTCATCACGCCGTGGAACTACCCGCTGAGCCTCGCCGTCATGGACATCGCGCCGGCCCTCGCCGCCGGCAACGGCATCGTGCAGAAGGCCGACAACCAGGGCGCGCTGTCGATCCTCGCGGCGCGCCGCTGCTTCACCGACGCGGGCCTGCCGGAGGCCCTGTGGGCCGTCGTCGCGGGTGACGGCGACGAGATCGGCAACGCCGTCGTCGACGCGGGCGACTACGTGAGCTTCACCGGGTCGACCGCCACCGGCGCGCGGGTCGCGCAGCGCGCGGCGGGCCGGCTGATCCCCGCCTCGATGGAACTCGGCGGCAAGAACCCGCTCATCGTGCTCGACGACGTCGACCCCGCGAAGGCGGCCGCGGATGCGGCGTACGCGTGCTTCTCCGCGGCCGGGCAGTTGTGCGTGTCGATGGAGCGCGTCTTCGTGCTGCGCGGCGTCGCCGACCGGTTCATCCCCGCCTTCGCCGAGCGCGTCGCGTCGCTGCGGCTCGGCTCCGACCTCGCGTACACGACCGACGTCGGCTCGCTCGCCACGAAGGCGCAGCTCGAGCGCGTCCTGGCGCACCTCGACGACGCCGTCGCTCACGGCGCGACGGTGCTCGCCGGCGGCCACGCCCGCCCCGAGCTCGGGCCGTACTTCGTCGAACCGACCGTGCTCACCGACGTCACGAGCGAGATGCAGTGCTTCGCCCACGAGACCTTCGGCCCGCTCGTCGCCGTGACCGTCGTCGAGGGCGAGGATGCCGCGATCGCCGCCGCGAACGACTCCGAGTTCGGCCTGAACGCGTCGGTGTTCGCCGGATCCCGCGCACGCGGCCTGCGCGTCGCGGCTCGGCTGAAGGCAGGCAGCGTGAACGTCAACGAGGGCTACCGCGCCACCTTCTCGAGCGTCGACGCGCCGATGGGCGGCGTGAAGCGCTCGGGGCTCGGACGCCGCAACGGGCCCGAGGGGCTGCTGCGCTACGCCGAGTCGACCACCATCGCGAGCGCGACGGGACTGCTGCAGCTGCCGCGCACGGCATCCGAGTTCCGGCGTCTCGCCCCCGCGATGCTGCTCCTGCTGCGCACGCTCAAGGCCGTCCGGCGCCGGTAGAGCCGAGCACCGTCAGTGCGACGCAGGTCGCCTCGACGTAGGTCGCCTCGACGTCAGGTCGCCTCGATGTCGTACGGGGCGGGGAGGGCCTTGTCGGCGGTGCGGCGACGGCGCTCCTTCGCGGGAGTCTCCGCGACCTCCTCCGCGTCGAGCGGCGACGTCACGGCCTTCGCCGCGGCGATCGTCTCGGCCACGGCATCCGAGGTGCCGTCGTCGGTGAGGGCCTCGCGGATGATGCGGCGCGGGTCGTACTGCCGCGGGTCGAGCTTGCGCCAGTCGACCTCGTCGAAGTCCTCGCCCATCTCCTCGCGCATCCGGTCCTTCGCGTTGTCGGCGTAGGAGCGCACCTGCCGCACCAGGTTCGCGAGCTTGCCGGCGTAGGTGGGCAGACGCGTCGGGCCGATCAGGAACACCGCGATGAGCGCGATGATGATCAGCTTGTCGGGCGTCAGTCCGAACGACATGCCCATAGGGTAGCCCCGAGGAGGGCACGGGTGGCCGACAAGGAGCTGAGCTGGCGCTACGCCGAGGACTTCGCGGTGGAGACACCGGCGATCCAGGCGGCTCGACGGCACGCGCTGGAACTCGGCATCGATCCCGTCAGCCCCGGGGTGGGTGCCCAGCTGGCCGTGCTGGCGGCGGCGAGCGGAACGCAGACGATCCTCGAGATCGGCACCGGCACGGGCGTGAGCGGCCTCTGGCTGCTGAGCGGCGCCCCGGATGCCGTGCTCACCTCGATCGATCGCGAGGTCGAGCATCAGCAGCTGGCCCGCGCCGCCTTCGCCGAGGCGGAGGTGCCCGCCAACCGGGTGCGCCTCATCACGGGGCGCGCGGGTGAGGTGCTGCCGCGGATGAACGACGGCGCCTACGACCTGGTGCTCGTCGACGGCGACCCGGCCGACCTGCTCGACCACGTCGAGCACGCCCTGCGGATCGTGCGCCGTGGCGGGCTCGTGCTCGTCGCCCACGCCCTGTGGCGCGGCCGTGTCGCGGACCCCGCGCAGCGCGACGACACCGTCGCCGACTTCCGTGCGCTCCTGCGCACGATCGCCGAGTCGACCGCCGTCACGGCGGCGCTCAGCACCCCCGGCGACGGGCTCCTCCAGCTGGTGAAGACCGCGGAGTAGCCGCGGCTGCTAGGCGCCGGTGCCGACGACTCCCACGAGCGCGTCGCGCAATTCGGCTGCCTCCGCGTCGTTCACCGACACGACGAGGCGTCCGCCTCCCTCGAGAGGAACCCGCACGATGATGAGCCGACCCTCCTTGACAGCCTCCATCGGTCCGTCACCGGTCCTCGGCTTCATGGCCGCCATGCGTGGTCCCCTTTCGCCTGGATCCATTCCATTATCCCGTACGGGGGAACCGACGAGAAATCAGCGACATCCCAGAGTGCGCGATCGGTGCGCGGAGCCCTCTACGGCGGCGTCCAGTCGTAGCCATCGACCCACCAGGCGATGTAGATCCAGCCCGCCTGGCCGGCGATCCCGAGCACCACGAGCGCGACCCGCCAGACCCGGTTGCGCGGCACGGCGAGCGCCCCGAGCCCCGGCGCCATCGGCACCAGGATGCGGAACGTGCTCGACTGCGGGAAGAACACGGCGAGCACGTACAGCCCGTAGCCGACGATCCACAACCGCAGGTCGACGCCGATCCGACGCGCCCACGGCGACAGCAGGGCGACCGCCACGATCGCGATCAGCAGGACGAGACCGATGCAGCCCAGCACGAGCGACGCGGGCGAGGGCACGCCGATCCAGTGCAGCCACCACTCGGCTCCTCGATCCATCCCTGGAACGGCACGAGCTCGTCGTAGTGGCCGAGGTAGAGCACCCGCCACGACAGCTCGGTGTCGGTGTAGGCGGTGGCGTCGCCCGTGACGAGCGCCGCGATGACCGGCCACGCGATCCCGGCCGCGAAGGAGGCGATCCCGGCGACCACGACCGCGAGCCGCTCCCGCCACGGGAAGGGGTCGCGCGCGCGGATGACGAACCGGTGGATGAGGTGGAACAGCAGCAGCGCCGCGAACGCGACCCCGCTCGGGCGGGTGAACGACATCACCACGACGACCGGGATCAGCAGCAGGTAGCGCCGATCCAGCAACAGGATCAGCGCCAGGAACAGGAAGAACAGCTGCATCGACTCGGCGTAGGCGACCTGCAGGATCGGCGACAGCGGCGCCGTGCAGAACAGCACGGTCGCGAACAGGGCCGTCCCGGCCGGCAGCACCCGCCGCATGAGCCGGAAGAACAGCAGCGCCGCCCCGCAGGCGAACGCGACCGACACGATCACGGCGACGACGTTCCACGACTCCCATGACGGCATGAGCACCCGCACGAGCGCCGGGTATGCCGGCAGGAACGCCCAGGCGTTCTGCGCGACGTGGCCGTCGGCGCCGATCGGGAGGGTCGTCGGATACCCCGACACCGCGACGATGTAGTACCAGTGGCCGTCCCAGATGCCGGCGAAGTCGACGTAGTCCGGGTGCGCGCCGGTCCAGGAGTTCTGCTGCTGCGCGGCGGCGAACGCGAGCATGATCGCGGTCGTCACGATCCGGGAGGCCGCGAAGACGACCAGCACCTGGGCCCACCACGGCGCGCCCAGGAACCGCCGCCGCAGCGTGGGGCGCTCGGGCGCGGATGCCGCCGTCACACCCCGGTCAGCCACGCTCGCAGTCCCCGCTCGCAGCGCTCGAGCTGCTCGAGCGGCACGCGCTCGTCGTCGGCGTGCGCGAGCGCGGCGTCGCCCGGCCCGTAGTTGACCGCCGGGATGCCCAGGGCCGAGAAGCGCGCGACGTCCGTCCAGCCGTACTTCGGCCTCGCCTCGCCCCCGACCGCCGCGACGAACGCCTGGGCGAGCGGGGCATCCAGACCCGGACGCGCACCCTCGGCGAGGTCAACGAGCGCCACCTCGGCCTGCGGAGCCGCGGTCGCGACGACGTCGCGCACGTGCTGCTCCGCCTCGGCGCCCGAGCGGCTCGGGGCGAATCGGTAGTTGACCTCGATGACGCACTCGTCCGGGATGACGTTGCCCGCGATGCCGCCACGGATCCGCACGGCGTTCAGCGCCTCGCGGTACACCAGCCCGTCCACCTCGATCTGCTGCGGCTCGTAGGCGGCGAGCGCCGCCAGCACGGGCGCCGCCGCGTGGATCGCGTTCGACCCGGCCCAGGCGCGGGCGGAGTGCGCGCGCACTCCGCGCACGGTGACCTCCGCGCGCAGCGTGCCGTTGCATCCGCCCTCGACGCCCGCGTCGGACGGCTCGCAGAGCACCGCGAAGTCGGCCGCGAGCAGCTCCGGTCGGGTGCGGGCGATGCGACCGAGGCCGTTCAGGGCCGAGTCGACCTCCTCGTGGTCGTACCAGACCCACGTGATGTCGACCATCGGGTCGGTCAGCGCCGCCGCGAGCCGCAGCATCACCGCGTCGCCGCCCTTCATGTCCACGGTGCCACGGCCGACCAGTTCGTCGCCGTCGAGCACCGCCGGCACGTTGCCGTTGATCGGCACCGTGTCGAGGTGACCGGCGATCACCACGCGGCGATCGCGACGAAGCGTTGTGCGGGCGAGCACGGCATCCCCGTCGCGGATCACCTCGAGGTGCGCACGCCCCCGCAGCGCCGCCTCGACCGCGTCGGCGATCCCCGCCTCATCGCCGGAGACCGACGGGATGTCGACGAGCGCGCGGGTGAGCGCAGCCACCGGGGACGAGAGGTCGAGGGCGGCCATCGGGCCATGCTATCGGCGCTCCCCGGTAGCCTGGCGAGCATGACCGCCGCCTGGGGCCACGGCCTCGCCACCGTCGCGTCCGACGGCACCGTGCTCGACACCTGGTACCCGGAGCCGCGCCTCGGCGACGCACCCGACGGCTTCCCCGCCGACCTCGCGGCCGAGACCGGAGCCGACGACCTGCGCGACGTGCGCATCGAGCCCATGACGCTGTCCATCGATCCGGATGCCGCCCCCGCCTCGACCTCCGACACCTACCTGCGCCTGCACCTGCTCTCGCATCGCCTGGTCGCGCCCAACACGATCAACCTCGACGGGATGATGAGCCACCTGCCGATCGTCATCTGGACGAGCCACGGTCCCGTGCTGCCGGCGGTGTTCCGCGCACGGCGCCGGAGGATGCTGCGGGCGGGGGTCGTGGTGCGCGGCTACGACCGGATCCCGTTCATGCTCGACTACGTCGTGCCGGAGCGGGTGCGCATCGCCGACGCGTCGCGCGTGCGGCTGGGTGCGCACCTCGCGCCCGGCACCACGGTCATGCAGGCGGGCTTCGTCAACTTCAATGCGGGCACCCTCGGCACCTCGATGGTCGAGGGGCGCATCTCGGCGGGCGTGGTCGTCGGCGAGGGCTCGGATGTCGGCGGCGGCGCCTCGATCATGGGCACGATGTCCGGCGGCGGCACGCAGCGCGTCGTGATCGGCGAACGCGTCCTGCTCGGCGCCAACTCGGGCGTCGGCATCTCGATCGGCGACGACGGGATCGTGGAGTCGGGTCTCTACGTGACGGCCGGCACCAAGGTCACTCTGCTCGGCGATGGCGCTCCGCGCACGGTCAAGGCGCTCGACCTGAGCGGGGTCCCCGGCCTCCTGTTCCGCCGCAACTCCGCCACCGGCGCCGTGGAGGCCCTCCCCGCACCGGCGCGCCCGTCACGCTCAACCCCACGCTGCACCCGTAGCGCGCGGCCGCGCTGAGCGGCAACGGCGCCCAGCTCCAGCCCCCGCGCGCACCCTTCCGAAATGCAGGATCGCGCCCTGTCGTTCTCGAGCGGGTAGTAGGAGCGCCCTGGCGACGCCCTCCACCACTCCTGCACTTCGGAAGGGGTGCGTGCGTCATCCACCGTTCCGCGGCCACCGGTTCGATGGGAACCGCAGGCGCGGTGGGATGCCGGCATGCTCGAAGTCGACGGTGTACGACGACGCGGCGGCCTCGCCGCGACCTGGGAACTGCTCCGTGCCGGGAGCACATCGCATCGGCTGACGGCCGCAGTGCGGTCCGGGATGATCGTCCGCATTCGACAGGGCTGGTATGGGCTTCCCGACACCGACGGCGGTCTCGAATCGGCGGTCAGAGTCGGCGGCAGGGCCACGTCGATCACGGCCGCTCGATCGCTGGGCGTGGCGGCGATGCCGGACGGTCGCCTCCACGTGCGTGTCAAGGCGCATGCAGCGCGACTTCGTGACCCCTCAGATCGCACTCGCCGACTTCATTCCGACCCGGACGTGTGCGTCCACTGGCGACCGGGCGGATCCGGCACACGGCACGCGATGTCGGCCATCGACGCGCTCGATGACATGACGATGTGCCAGCCTGTCGAGCGTGTGGTCGCTGCGGCGGACAGCGCGATCCGCCTCGGGTTGGTCTCCGAGGCGAGCTGGTTGCGCCGAATCGCCAGACAGCCTCCTCGGCTACGAGAGCTCCTCGCCGACGTGGACAGACGATCGGAGTCCTACCTCGAGTCGATCATGCGCTTCCGCTTGCGGCGGCTCGGATTCTTCCCGGCGCTGCAGGTGACCATTCCCGCGGTGGGCCGCATCGATCTGCGGCTCGGTCGGCTTGTGATCGAGCTGGACGGCTGGGAGCACCATCGCGACCGCGACGCCTTCGAGCGGGATCGCCGCCGCGACGCGGAATGCCTGCGGCAGGGGCTGATCCCCCTGCGATTCACGTCGCGCCAGCTCTTGCGCGATTGGGCCTGGGTGCGCGGGGTGGTCGAGTCGTGCGCGCGCCTGTAGCGGCCTTCCGAAATGCAGGATCGCAGGCGGCCACGGTCAGGCGCCACCGCGGCATTCGCGTTCGGCGACCCGAGCCGATCCTTCATTTCGGTAGGGGCACGGGAGGCTGGCTCCCGGTGGGCAGTACCCGCCGCGAGAGCGGGCGGTGCGCGAGGGCGCGGAGGTCAGCGGGAGGTGGGCCAGGGGCGGGCCGGAGGACCGGTGTACACCTGCTGCGGGCGGCCGATCTTCGTTCCGGGGTCGGTGTTCGCCTCGCGCCACTGGGCGATCCAGCCGGGAAGCCGGCCGATCGCGAACAGCACCGTGAACATCCGGGTCGGAAAACCCATGGCCTTGTAGATGACGCCCGTGTAGAAGTCGATGTTCGGGTAGAGCTTGCGCTCGACGAAGTAGTCGTCGGCGAGCGCCGCCTGCTCGAGCTCCCGCGCGATGTCGAGCAGCGGGTCGCTCACGCCGAGGTCCTTGAGCACCTCGTCGGCGCTCTCCTTGACCACGCGCGCCCGCGGATCGAAGTTCTTGTACACGCGATGCCCGAAGCCCATGAGCTTCACCCCGCGCTCCTTGTTCTTCACGCGCTCGATGAACTTCTGCACGCTCTCGCCCGACCCGCGGATGTCGCCGAGCATGTTGAGCACCGCCTCGTTGGCGCCGCCGTGCAGCGGTCCCGACAGCGCGTGGATGCCGGCCGAGATCGACGCGAAGATGTTCGCCTCCGTCGATCCCACGAGCCGCACCGTCGAGGTCGACGCGTTCTGCTCGTGGTCCTCGTGCAGGATCAGCAGCCGGTCGAGCGCCTGCACGAGCACGGGGTTGACCTCGTAGGGCTCCGCGAAGGTGCCGAAGTTGAGCTTGAGGAAGTTCTCGACGAACGACAGCGAGTTGTCGGGGAACATGAACGCCTGCCCGATCGCCTTCTTGTGCGCGTAGGCGGCGATCACGGGGAGCTTCGCGAGGAGGCGGATCGTCGAGATCTCGACCGCCTCGGGGTCGTGCGGGTCGAGCGAGTCCTCGTAGTACGTCGACAGCGCCGACACGGCGGCCGAGAGCATCGACATCGGGTGCGCGGTGTGCGGCAGCGCGGAGAAGAACTGCTTGAGGTCTTCGTGCAGCAGCGTGTGACGCCGGATCTTCTCGTCGAACTCCGCGAGCTCCGCCGGCGTCGGCAGCTCACCGTAGATCAGCAGCCATGCGACCTCGAGATAGGTCGAGTTCTTCGCGAGATCGGCGATGTCGTACCCGCGGTAGCGCAGGATGCCCGCATCGCCGTCGATGTAGGTGATCGCGCTCCGGGTCGCCGCGGTGTTCACGAACCCGGGGTCGTAGAAGGTCAGACCTGTCTGCCGGGTGAAGCTCGAGCCGTCGGCGGCGCTCCTGCCGTCGACCGCGGGGATGATCGGGAACTCGGCCGCGGTCTCCTCGTGGGAGAACCTGACCGAGCCGGTGTCTCCGGATTCGCTCACGACTACAGCCTAAAGTGCCTCACAGAACACCGTGGCACCCGCCAAGACCCTCGATCAGCGGTTGGAGGATGCCGACAGCCGCCGGGCCGCCGCCGCGACCCGCTCGTCGGTGCCGGTCAGCGCCATCCGGATGTGCCGCCGCCCCGCCGCCCCGTAGAACGCCCCGGGTGCCACGACGATGCCGAGCCCGGCGAGCCAGCCGACGGTGTCCCAGGAGTCCTCACCGCGGGTCGCCCAGAGGTAGAGACCGGCGGTGCTCTCGTCGATGCGGAATCCGGCCCGCTCGAGTGCCGGCACGAGCAGGGCGCGGCGGGCGCGGTAGCGCTCCTTCTGCGCGGCGACGTCGGCGTCCGACTCGGGCGACAGCGCCGCGACCATCGCGAGCTGCACCGGCAGCGGCGGGATGAGGCCCGCGTGCTTGCGCACCTCGAGCAGCTCGGCGATCAGGTCGCCGCAGCCCGCGACGAACGCCGCGCGGTAGCCGGCGAGGTTGGACTGCTTCGAGAGCGAGTAGACCGAGAGCACGAGGCGGCGCGAGTCGCCGATGACCTCGGCATCCAGGATGCTCGGCACCGGAGCGTCGGACCCCCAGTTCAGCTCGGCGTAGCACTCGTCGTTCGCGATGACGGCGCCGAGCTCACGCGCGCGCTGCACCGCCCGGCGCAGGAACGGGATGCCGAGCACCTGCCCGTCGGGATTGCGCGGGCTGTTGAGCCAGACCAGTCGCGTCGTGTCGGGCCAGGCGTCGGGGTCGTCCGAGGCGAGCGGCGTCGCACGGGCGATGCGGGCGCCGACCTCGTAGGTCGGGTACGCGGCGGTCGGGTGCACGACGACGTCGCCCTCGCCGATCCCGAGGAGCGTCGGCAGCAGCCCGACCAGCTCCTTCGAGCCGATCGTCGGCAGGGTGTTGCGCGCCTCGAGCGCGACGCCGCGGCGCCGGCCGTACCAGTCGGCGATCGCCTGCCGGAGTGCCGGGGTGCCGGATGTCTGCGGGTACGCGGGCGCGTCGGTCGCGACCGCGAGGGCCTGCCTCACGCGCTCCGGCGTCGGATCGACCGGCGAGCCGACGGCCAGGTCGACCACGCCGTCGGGATGCGCGGCGGCGCGTTCGCGGTACGGCTCCAGCCGGTCCCACGGGAAGTCGGGAAGCGTGAGGCCCATGACGCCGGGGCTCAGTGGCTCTGCGGCGGCAGGGCGCTGACGACCGGGTGGTCGCCGGCGATCACACCGATCTTCGCGGCCCCGCCCGGGGAGCCGACGCCGACCTCGTCGAAGAACTCGACGTTGGCCTTGTAGTAGTCGGACCACTGCTCGGGCAGGTCGTCCTCGTAGAAGATCGCCTCGACGGGGCAGACCGGTTCGCATGCACCGCAGTCGACGCACTCGTCGGGGTGGATGTAGAGCATCCGGTCGCCCTCGTAGATGCAGTCGACGGGGCACTCGTCGATGCAGGCGCGGTCCTTGACATCCACGCAGGGGAGGGCGATGACGTAGGTCACGTCATCGATTCTATGGCCGTCTCGTGAGTGTTCCGGGCCAGGGGACGACGATCGCGACGAGCGCCAGCACGGCCGGTCCGAGGGCCCAGACCCACCCGATCGCGTCGGTCAGCGCGAACATCGGCGAGCCGGCGGCGGGGAACGCGAGCAGCACGGTGCCCGCCACGAATCCGAGCCCGGCGGCCGCGCCGACGACGCGGCTGTCGAACACCAGCCGGAGCCCGAGCACCAGCACGAGGGCGACCGCCAGCCCCGCGATGAGGCCCCAGGGTGCCAGCTGGGCGTGGGTGAAGGTCGTCACGACGCCCGCGATCCCGGCGATGACGAGCGCGAAGACGCAGGAGACGATGACCGCACCCGCCCCCGGCGCCGTGCTCCGCACGTGGCCTGCCTGCTCGCTCATCCGACCTCCGCTGGACACCATAGCCGCGGCCGTCTACAGTCGAATTGTTGGTAAGGATAGCCTTACCGAACTCCCGAACCGATCTCAGGACTGCTCCGCGTGCTCGCTACCCTCGTCATCGGCCTGCGTGAGGGCCTCGAGGCGGCGCTCATCGTCGGCATCATCGCCGCGTTCCTGAAGCGCAACGGCAAATCGCTCCTGCCGATGTGGATCGGGGTCGCCGCCGCCCTCGTCGCGAGCGTCGCCGTGGGCGTCGTGCTCACCGTGATCGAGCAGTCGCTCCCCCAGGCCGCGCAGGAGGGGATGGAGTCGATCATCGGCCTCGTCGCCGTCTTCTTCGTCACGTCGATGATCGTGTGGATGGCGCATCACGCCCGCGGCATGAAGAAGGAGCTCGAGGCGGAGGCCGGCCAGGCGCTGCGCGAGGGCACGGCGTGGGCCCTCGCGGGTATGGCGTTCCTGGCCGTGCTCAAGGAGGGCTTCGAGACGAGCGTCTTCCTGCTCGCGACGTTCCAGGCCTCCACCGACGCCTCGCTCGCCGCCGTCGGCGCCGTCATCGGCGTGCTCGTCTCCGCGGGTATCGGCGTCGGCATCTATCAGGGCGGCATCCGGCTCGATCTGGGTCGGTTCTTCCGCTACACGGGCGTCTTCCTCATCCTCGTCGCCGCCGGTCTCGTGCTCACGATGCTGCGCACGGCGCACGAGGCGGGCTGGATCGTCGCCGGTCAGCAGCGCACCCTCGACCTCGGCTGGCTCGCCCCCAACGGGTCGATCCAGGCGGCGCTCATTACCGGGGTGCTCGGCATCCCGGCCGACCCGCGACTCATCGAGGTCGTCGGCTGGGTCGCCTACCTCGTGCCCATGGCGTTGTTCATGTTCTGGCCGGCAGCGCTCCGGCCGCGCAGCGGCGGCGCCCGTCGCCTGCAGCTCGGCATCGCGATCGCGGCGATCGCGATCGCCGCCGGCGCGGCCGTCGTAGCGCCGCTCGCACTCCAGCCTGCGAATCGTCCGCTCGCGCTGGCGCAGGGCGGCGAGGTCCGGATGTCGGGCGACTCGATCGTCGAGACGTCCGGTGGCCACGAGCGACGGGTCACCCTCCCCGCGTCGGCATCGGTCACCCGGGACGGCGTCACCACGTGGACCCTGAGGTCCACCGATCCGGCGGCGGGGCCGGCCACGCTCAGCCGCACCGCCCTCGCGACGCAGAACGGCGGTCGCCTCCCGGTCGGCGTCGACGCGAACCGCGCGCCCGGGCCGTACCGGGCGACCTGGAGCGCCGCGACGACGCGGTCGGTGCGCGCGGCGGACGGCGCCCTGCTCGACGCATCGCAGCAGCAGACCCGCGTCGTGACGCTCTCGGGCGGGGGTCTCAGCACGCCCCGCACGTTCTCGGTCTCCGGCGGCGAGAACTGGCGCGCCTCCGACGCCGCCGTCGCCGCCGCCGGCGCCTCCCGGACCGCCGCGATCGCCGAGCAGCGCCTGTGGGGCGCCCAGGTGCCCGCCGCGCTCGTCGTCGCGGCCCTCGTGCTCGCGGCGTTCGCGCTGCGCTCGTTCCGACGCGACCGGCGCGAGGCCGCGACCCCGGCATCCGGTCGCCCGCCCGCCTCTCCCCTGACCGCCGCACAGAACAGGACCAGCCTCCATGCGACCCACTAAGGCCATCGTCTCGACCGCGGCCGGCATCGTCGGCCTCGCGATCGCCCTGGCCGGCTGTTCGGCCGCCACCCCGGGCGGCGCCTCCAGGTCGCACGGTGCCGCGCAGGTGACGATCACGCTGACCAGCGGCGGGTCGGGCGACGCCTGCATGCTCGACGCGAGCACCGCCGCCGCCGGCCCCGTGACCTTCACGATCAAGAACTCCAGCTCGACGGCGATCACCGAGGTCGAGCTGCTGAGCGATCAGCGCATCATCGGCGAGAAGGAGAACCTCGCCCCGGGTCTCAAGCCCACGAGCCTCACGCTGACCCTCGGTGGCGGCACCTACCAGGTGTACTGCCCCGGCGCGGAGAAGGAGCTGCAGGACTTCCGGGTCACCGGCAAGGCCGCGTCGACCCCGGCGGCAGCGCCTCCGCGCTGCTCACGAAGGGCACCCAGGGCTACGCGCGGTACGTCGCGGGCGTGCTCTCCGACATGACCACGGCGGTCGCGGCGCTGCAGAAGGCCGTCGATTCGGGCGACGTGGACGCGGCCAAGGCGGCGTACGCCCTGGCGCGCCCGTTCTACGAGAAGGTCGAGTCGGATGTCGACGGCTTCCTGCTGCCCGGCACCGGCCCGACCGACAACACGGGCAACCTCGACTACCTCATCGACATGCGCGCATCGAACCTCGACCCCGCGGTCGGCTGGCACGGATTCCACGCCGTCGAGCGCGACCTCTGGACCACGGGCATCACCGCGAACACGCGGGCGCAGGCCGCGGAGCTCACCGCCAACGTCACGAAGCTCGCCGCGCTCGCCAAGGGTCTCACGTACAAGCCCGAGGACCTCGCCAACGGCGCCGCCGACCTCCTCGACGAGGTGCAGGCGAACAAGATCACGGGCGAGGAGGAGCTCTACAGCCACCTCGACATCGTCGACTTCGCCGCCAACGTCGAGGGCGCGCAGCAGGCGTTCGCCTACCTCCGGCCGGGTCTGACGAAGATCGACGCGGGCCTGACGAAGCAGGTCGCCGCCCAGTTCGACAAGGTGAACGCGGCGCTGGACGCCTACCGCGACCCGGGCCAGGCGGGCGGCTACAAGGTCTACGACGCGGCCACCAGGGCCGCGGATGCGGGGCAGCTGAGCCGGCTGGTGCAGTCGCTGCAGACCCCCTCTCCAAGATCGCCGAGAAGGTCGCCACCGCGTGACGTCGAGCGATCGCGACCGGTCCTCCGGCCTGTCCCGCCGCGGGCTGCTCCTCGGGGCGGCCGGCGGCGGTCTCGTCGTCGGCGCCGCGGCGGGCGTCGGGGGATGGCGATCGCGAACGCCGTGCAGAACCACGACGAGGAGGTCATCGACCTCACCCGCAGCTTCCCCTTCTACGACCAGGCGCATCAGGCCGGCATCCAGACGCCGCCGCAGCGCTACACGGTCTTCATGACGTTCGACCTGGCCAGCGACGCGCGCCAGGACCTGCAGGTGCTGCTCGCGCGCTGGTCCGGCGCGATCGCGCAGGTCATGGCGGGGCGCACGGTCGGGGCCGTCGAGCCGGCGCGACCGGATGCCGTGGCACCCGACACCGGCGAGGCCCTCGACCTCGCACCGGCGGGGCTCACGGTGACGGTCGGACTCGGACCGGGCGTCTTCGACGAGCGGTTCGGCCTCGGCGACCGGAGGCCGCGGCATCTGCGGCCGCTGCCCGACCTGCCGAGCGACCGCCTCCAGTCGGGGATCAGCGGGGGCGACCTGAGCGTCCAGGCGTGCGCCGACGACCCGCAGGTGGCGTATCACGCCGTGCGCGACCTCGCGCGGATGGCGCAGCCCACGGCATCCACCCGTTGGACGGTGCTCGGATTCGGGCGCGCGTCGGCGGGCACCGGCCAGAAGACGCCGCGCAACCTCCTGGGCTTCAAGGACGGCACCCGCAACATCACCGACGACCCCGACTTCGAGCGATTCGTCTGGGCCCGCGACGACGAGCCGGGCTGGGCGCGCGGCGGCAGCTACCAGGTGGTGCGCAAGATCCAGATGAACATCGAGAACTGGGACTCCGACGAGATCCGCGACCAGCAGCGCGTCTTCGGCCGCGGGAAGGTCGAGGGACAGCCGCTCACCGGGCACGCCGAGCACGACACGCCCGACTTCGGGAAGAAGGACGCGGCGGGCGAGCTCGTGATCTCCGACACGTCGCACGTGGCGCTCGCGGCGCACGAGAACAACGGGGGCTGAAGATCCTGCGTCGCGGCTACAACTACACCGACGGCATCAACCAGTTCGGCGTGCTCGACGCCGGCCTGCTGTTCATCTCGTATCAGAACGACCCGGAGCACTTCCTCGCGCTGCAGCGCCGGCTCGGCTCATCGGACCGGCTCAACGAGTACATCGCCCACATCGGCTCGGGGCTGTTCTTCACGCCGGCCGCGCCCCAGCGGGGCGGCTACCTCGCCGAGAAGCTGTTCTGATCAACACCCGTGCCGTCCGAGACGGTCACCGGGATCCCTGCGACTCGGTGACCGTGTAATTCGCGACCCAGCCGGTCTTGTCGTCGGCTTTGGTGACGACGACGAGCACCGCGTCGGGATCCTTGAGGAACGTGCCCGTGCCTCCTCGGCATCGCCGGGATCCGGCTCGGTGTCGACGGCGAAGCCCGCACCCTTCAGCTGCGACGAGATCTTGCCGTAGTCGCCGGCGCCCGAGACCTTGATCGTCGCGTTCCAGATGCGTCCATCGGTCGTCTTGGCGTTGCCGGCCGCGGCGCCGAAGAGCACGTCGCCGTGGATGACGGGCACCGATGCCGGCCAGTCCGACGGCAGCTTGCCGGTGCCGATCGAGCCGACGCCGGGGATCGAGATGCCGCCGCTCTTGCCGTCGGAACCGGGGAGGAGCCGCCGCCCGGATGCGGGATGAGGCTGCAGCCGGAGAGGACGAGCGCCGCAAGGACCAGGGCGCCCGCCGCCGCTGGTGTGCGCCCGGTGCGCGAGATGATCGTCATGCGACCAGTGAAGCGACGGCGCGTAATGGCCGCGTAACAGCTATGCCGGCCGGGCGGTCGAGACGACCACCCGCGCAACCGGCGCGAAGGTCAGAAATGACCTTCGCCGCTATGCCGGTTGCGCTCGCTTGGCACGGGCGGTCGCGCGCGCGCTGCGACTGGTCGAGCTCCACCTTGCGGATGCGCACCATCTCGGGCGTCACCTCGACGCACTCGTCCTCGCGCGCGAACTCGAGGCACTCCTCGAGCGTCAGCTGACGCGGCGGGGTGAGCTTCTCGAAGTTGTCGGCGGTCGACTGCCGCATGTTGGTGAGCTGCTTCTCCTTGGTGATGTTGACGTCCATGTCGTCGGCGCGCGAGTTCTCGCCCACCACCATGCCCTCGTAGACCTCCTGCGTCGGCTCGACGAAGAAGCTCATGCGCTCCTGCAGTGCGACCATCGCGAACGGGGTCGCGACGCCGGAGCGGTCGGCCACGATCGAGCCGTTGACCCGGGTCGTGATCTGCCCCGCCCACGGACCGTACCCGTGCGAGATCGCGTTGGCGATGCCGGTGCCGCGCGTGACGGTGAGGAATTCGGTGCGGAATCCGATGAGACCGCGCGAGGGCACCGTGAACTCCATCCGCACCCAGCCGGTGCCGTGGTTCGACATGACGCCCATCTGGCCCTTGCGCGCCGCCATGAGCTGCGTGATCGCCCCCAGGAACTCCTCGGGCGCGTCGATCGTCAGGTGCTCGAACGGCTCGTGCAGCTTGCCGTCGATCTGCCGGGTCACGACCTGCGGCTTGCCGACGGTGAGCTCGAAGCCCTCGCGGCGCATGTTCTCGACCAGGATGGCGAGGGCCAGCTCGCCGCGGCCCTGCACCTCCCACGCGTCCGGGCGTCCGATGTCGACCACGCGGATCGACACGTTGCCGACGAGCTCGCGGTCGAGCCGGTCCTTGACCATGCGCGCGGTGAGCTTGTGGCCCTTCACCTTGCCCATGAGGGGCGACGTGTTGGTGCCGATCGTCATCGAGATGGCGGGCTCGTCCACCGAGATCGCCGGCAGCGGCCGGATGTCGTCGGGGTCGGCGATCGTCTCGCCGATCATGATGTCCTCGACGCCCGCGATCGCGACGATGTCGCCCGCGTGCGCCTCCTCGGCCGGGTAGCGCTCCAGCGCGCGGGTCTTCATGAGCTCCGTGATGCGCACGTTGGCGGTGCCGCCGTCGAGATGCACGCGCGCGACGGTCTGGCCCTTCTTGAGCGTGCCGGCGAAGACGCGCAGCAGCGCGATGCGGCCGAGGAACGGCGACGCGTCGAGGTTGGTCACCCACGCCTGCAGCGGAGCCTCGTCGTCGTAGGTGGGAGCGGGCACGTGGGTGAGGATCGCGTCGAACAGCGGCTCGAGATCGTCGTTATCGGGAAGCGACCCGTCGGCGGGGCGGTTCCAGCTCGCGGCGCCGTTGCGGCCCGACGCGTAGATCACGGGCACGTCCAGCAGCGCGTCGACGTCGAGGTCCGGCACGTCGTCGACGAGGTCGCTCGCGATGCCCAGCAGCAGATCGTGGCTCTCCTCCACGACCTCGGCGATGCGCGCATCCGGACGGTCGGTCTTGTTGACCGCCAGGATGACGGGCAGCTTCGCCTCGAGCGCCTTACGCAGCACGAACCGGGTCTGCGGCAGCGGGCCCTCGCTCGCGTCGACGAGCAGCACCACGCCGTCCACCATCGACAGCCCGCGCTCGACCTCGCCGCCGAAGTCGGCGTGGCCGGGGGTGTCGATGACGTTGATCGTCACGGGGCCGTTCTGGGCGTGGACGCCCTTGTACGTGATCGCCGTGTTCTTGGCGAGGATCGTGATGCCCTTCTCGCGCTCGAGATCGTTCGAGTCCATCGCGCGTTCCTCGACGTGCGCATGCTCGCCGAACGATCCGGTCTGGCGGAGCATGGCGTCGACGAGCGTCGTCTTGCCGTGGTCGACGTGGGCGACGATCGCGACGTTGCGCAGGTCGTCACGAGTGGCCTGAGCCATGGCAGCACCTCGGAAGGGAAGATAAGGGGATCGGCGATCGGAAGGCGACGCCGACGGCGATTCTACCGGGAGCGGCGGAGTTCAGCCGGTGCGGGTCGGCTCGGGGCTCGGCGAGGCCGGCTTCCAGGCCCAGGCGTTCCAGAACACGCCGGCCCTCAGCGGCGAGCGGGTCACCCCCGTGACGGTGCCGTCCACGGCCGTCACGATCGGGTAGGCGAAGAGCGGCAGACCGTACGCGGCCGCCCACAGTCGGGTGTCGAGCCGGGCCAGCAGCTTGCGATGCTCGGCCGGATCGTCGCTCGCCCGCGCGGCGTCGATGAGGGCGTCGCTCTGCGGATCGGAGTACCCGCTGAAGTTCGCCAGCTGCGAACCGGTGCGGTAGACGGCGCCGACAGCGGCGGCCCCGAGCCGCGTCGTGTCCCAGGCGAACAGGGAGGCGTCGTAGCTGCCCGGCACCCCGAGGAGGTCGGCCCAATCGCTGCTCGAGCAGTCGGTCACCTGGAACCCCGCCTTCGCGGCGGACGCCCGGATGAGCTGGAACTCCGTGACCCGGCGCGGGTTGGCCGGGTCGTAGAGCACGCACACCGCCGGGTTCGGCGTGCCGGCCTGCGCGAGCAGCGTGCGGGCGGCATCCGGATGCATGGTGCGGTGCTCCTTCGACCCGTTCGTCGCGATCGCCGCGTCGTACCCGTCCGAGCCGGGGCGCAGCACGAAGGAGTCCAGCACCCCCGCGCCCTGCTGCACGGGCGCGACGAGCCGGTCGACGATCTCCTGCCGCGGCACCACGTCGAGGAAGGCCCGGCGCACGCGCTCATCCGCGAACACGCCGTTGCGCGATCCCGCGAGCTGCAGGTCGAGGTGCTCGAAGATCGCCTCGCTGCCCGGCGTGACGGTGACACCCGGCACGTCGAGGAGCGTCTTCAGCACGGATGCCGTCGGCGTCGGCGAGACGATGTCGACCGTTCCGGCCTCCAGCGCCTTCGCCTGCTCGAGCGGATCCGGGATGACGCGCAGCACGATCCGCTGCACCGAGGGCGCTCGGCTGCCGCGGT
The DNA here is from genome assembly GCF_030161895.1 of Pseudolysinimonas kribbensis. Classification (GTDB taxonomy): domain Bacteria; phylum Actinomycetota; class Actinomycetes; order Actinomycetales; family Microbacteriaceae; genus Pseudolysinimonas; species Pseudolysinimonas kribbensis. The sequence continues at coordinate 2,740,806 of NZ_BSVB01000001.1, read as the reverse complement.
ATCTCGGGTTCGCCTCGAGCGTGATCGCCTGCGCGGCGACGCTGCGCACCCGGTACGGCCCCGACGACACGAGCAGGGCGCGGTCCCGTGGCGTCGCGCCGAGGTCGTACGCGGTGTCCCAGGTGCGCGCGATGCGGGCGAGCCGGTCGACGTCCTTCTTCTGCACGGCCTCGACGACGCGCTTGTCGGCGGAGGCGGCGGAGGTGGAAGCCGGCAGCCCGAGCGCCCGCCGTGCGACCACGTGCGCCGGCAGCCCCGGTGCCAGCAGTGTCCTCCAGTCCGGCGCGAACGCGTCGAACTGCACGGTGATCGAGCGGTGGTCGGAGCCGAGCACCGGCGTGCGCGAGACGCGTTCGAGTCCGGCTCCGACGGCACCGTCGAACCAGACGGTGCCGTCGGGGAACGGCCGGGTGATGCGTCCCGTCGCGGCATCGACGTAGGGCGTCACGTCGAACTTCGGGGTGTTGAGCGCCCCGGAGTTCGCGGCCCAGTCCAGGAGCAGGTCGGCGGGGGTGACCGGGGCGCCATCCGACCAATGGGCATCGGGCGAGATGCTGTAGGTCACGGTGAGCGGATCCCGCTTCACGACGGACGCCGTGCCGAACGAGGTGTCGTCGACCTCGTGGTACGCGTCGTCGGTGTAGCCGAAGCCCGTGCTCGTCAGCGCCGCGACGGCCGCGTTGGTGTCGGACTGCCGCCCGTACGAGGTCTCCGCGTTGAGCGAGGTCAGCGGATCGGTGACCGCGATCGACACGGCCGAGCCGCGCACGAGCGGTGACGGGGTGGCCGTGCAGCCGCCGAGCAGCAGTACCGCCGCAGCGGCGACGACCAGCAGGCCGGATGCGGGCTTGACCACGGGGCTCCACCCTACCGACGGGATCCCGGGATCCCGCGGGGAGCGGCCGGCTCTCAGGCGACGCGACGCGACTCGCGGCGCTCCCGCTGCTCGGTCGGGTCGGGCACCGGCACCGCGGCGATGAGCCGCTGCGTGTACGGGTCCTTCGGGTGCCGCAGGATCTGGTCCGGCGTGCCCACCTCGACGAGGTGCCCCTTGTTCATGACCGCGATGCGGTGCGCGAGCATGTCGACGACCGCCAGGTCGTGACTGATGAACAGGCACGCGAACTGGAGCTCCCGCTGCAGACCCTGCAGCAGGTCCAGGAAGCGCGCCTGCACCGAGACGTCGAGCGCGGAGGTGGGCTCGTCGGCGACGAGCAGTGATGGTTTCAGCGCGAGCGCGCGAGCGATGCCGACGCGCTGCCGCTGCCCGCCGGAGAGTTCGTGCGGGTACCGGTTGCGGAAGCTGCGCGGCAACTCGACCTGGTCGAGCAGCTCCTCGACGCGGTGGGCGAGTTGCGAACCCTCGGCCGTCTTCGACAGCAGCAGCGGCTCGCCGATCGACTGGCCGATCGGGAAGCGCGGGTTGAGCGAGGACCCCGGGTCCTGGAACACGATGCCGATCGAACGCCGGACCTCCCGCAGCTTCGAGCGCGACACCGTCGCCAGGTCGACGCCCTGCACGACGAGCGAGCCCTCCTTGACCGGCAGCAGTCCGACGGATGCCCGCCCGACCGTCGTCTTGCCCGAGCCCGACTCGCCCACCAGCCCGACGACCTCGCCGGGGTGGATGTCGAGGGTGAACCCCTCCACCGCACGGAACGCGGGCACCCGCCCGTGCTTCGGGTACTCGATCGCGACATCGGTGAGCTGCAGCACCGGGGCATCGGACCCACGGCTCAGGGTGACGGCCTCCCGGTCGCTCAGCTGCAGACGCGGCACCGCCGCGAGGAGCTGCTGCGTGTAGGGGTGGGTCGGCCGCGCGAAGATCTGGTCGACCGTGCCGTTCTCGACGATCGCGCCGTCCTTCATGACGATGACCTTGTCGGCCAGGTCGGCGACGACCCCCATGTCGTGCGTGATCAGGATGATCGCGCTGTTCAGCCGCGAACGGAGGTTGCGCATCAGGTCGAGGATCTCGGCCTGCACGGTCACGTCGAGCGCGGTGGTCGGCTCGTCGGCGATGAGCAGCAGCGGGTCGCACGAGATCGCCATCGCGATCATCGCGCGCTGGCGCTGGCCGCCGGAGAGCTGGTGCGGGTACTTCTTGACCGTCGTCTCGGGCGTGGGCATCTCGACCATGGTCAGGAGCTCGATGGCCCGGGCCTCCGCCTCGACCGGTGTCATGTCGAGGTGCGTGCGCAGGCTCTCGCCGATCTGGAACCCGATCGTGTACACGGGGTTCAGGGCCGTCATGGGCTCCTGGAAGATCACCGCGACGTCCTTGCCCCGGATGGAGCGCAGCCGGCCGTCCGGGATGCCGATCAGCTCCTTGCCGCCCAGCTTCGCGCTGCCCGCCACACGGCCGTTCTGCGGGGTCAGGCCGAGCAGCGCCATCGAGCTCGAGCTCTTGCCCGAGCCGGACTCGCCCACGATCGCGAGCACCTCGCCCGCCTTGACGTCGTAGCTGAGGCCCTTCGCCGCGGGATACCAGACGCCGTCGACCCAGAAGTCCAGGTCGAGGCGCTCGACCTGGAGGATCGGCGTCGCGGCGTCCGCGGTCGGGGCCGGGTTCGGCGTGCTCATCGGGTGGTTCCCCTCGGGTGGTCGGGTCGCCGGGTGGCGGGGACGAGAATGTGGGGGTGGCGATCGGACCCCAGGAGACCGTGCTCTATCCCGTCGGCTCCCGCGTCCTCGCGGGGCTCGTGGTGGCGATCTGCGCCGTGGTCGAGGTGTCGCTGGTGGTCTACGGACACGGTGACGTGCTGCTGCGGGGAACGCCCGCGGTCCTGCTCGTCGCCGTCGCGGCCGTCGTGGTGTTCTGGATGCCGCGGCTCGAGCTGGATCCGGCGGAGCTGCGCGTCGTCAATCCGCTGCGCACGCACGACGTGTCGTGGGCCGCGATCCGCGACATCGACTCGCGCTGGTCGCTGACCCTCGACACGGAGCGCGGGCGCATCACGGCGTGGGCGGCGCCCTCCCCGGCCCGTTCAGTCAGCTCGGACGGGCGCGCCGCAGCCTGCTGTCGCTGTCGCTCAGCCGGCGTCGCGAGGAGGGCGGCGCGGAGCAGTCCCGCTCCCTCGTCGTGCGCCAGTGGAGCAGCTACCGCGACCGGGGACTGCTCGGCGCGGTCGAGGGCCCGGGCGTGCGGACGCGGTGGAACATCGTGCCGGTGAGCGCACTCGCCGTGCTCGTGCTGGCGACGGTCCTCGGCGCGGCCTGGCCCTGATCCGACGCGCTGGCGCGTCGTCACGACGCGACGACGCATCGTCACGAGGCGCTCCCCGCGGCCGCCGCCGTGGCCCGCTCGACCTCCATCGCCCGCTCGCGGCGCGCGCGGCGGGTGAGCCCGCGACGCTGCCGCGGGTCGAACGCGTCGCGCAGCCCGTCGCCGATGAAGTTGATCGTCAGCGCGATGACGACGATGAACAGGCCGGGCCACCAGAACAGCCAGGGCCGGGTCGAGAACGCCGCCTGGTACTGACTGATGATGAGGCCGAGCGAGGTGTCGGGCGACCGGACGCCGAAGCCGAGGAAGCTGATCGCGGCCTCGGTGAGGATCGTCGCCGACATGGTGAGCGTCGCGGAGACGATGATGACGCCGACCGTGTTCGGCAGGATGTGCCGGAAGATGATGCGGGCATCCGACGCTCCGGCGACCTTCGCCGCTTCGACGAACTCGCGCTCGCGCAGGGCGAGCACCTCGCCGCGCACGAGCCGGGCGAGCGTGGTCCAGAGCAGCGCACCGAGGAAGATGCCGAGGAAGGCCGGCCCGGCGCCGCCGACCGTCTGCCCGACGATCGCGGCGATCAGGTAGAACGGCACGATGATCGTGATGTCGGTCAGGCGCATGAGCACAGCGTCGATCCAGCCGCCGAAGTAGCCGGCGATCGACCCGAGCGTGACGCCGATGAACGTCGAGACGATGCCCGCGAGGAAGACGATCATGAGGGACTGCTGGGTTCCCCGCATGACCTGCGCGAACATGTCGTGCCCCACGGTGTCCTGCCCGAGCGGGTGGATGCCGATGTTGAACGGCACGAGCGAGAGCGTCGGCTCGCCGCCGTTGATCACGTCGGGCACCTGGGCGTAGGTCCACATCCACCAGCCGTGGATCTGCACGCCGAACGCATCGATGCCCTGCGACGTGAACGCGAGCACGACGACGATGGCCAGGATGATCAGACAGATCATCGCGGCGCGATGCCGGAAAAAGCGCCGGGTCACGATGCGGCCGAGGCTCAGGCCTTCGACCTCGTGCATCTCGATCGAGGCCTCGTCGTTCTGCTCGAGCAGGCCGTCCGCGCTCTGGAGCGCGAGGTTGCGCGGGTCCTCGCCGCCGGGCGTGCCGACGTCGCTGGAACCGGCGTTGAGCTGTCCGAAGGTCATGCGGTCACCCGGATCCTGGGGTCGAGCGCCGAGTACACGATGTCGGCGAGGAAGTTGAACACGATGACGGTGATCGCGGTCACGAGGAAGAAGCCCATGATCGGGTTCACATCCACCTTGCGCAGCGCCTGAACGAACAGGGCCCCCATGCCCGACCAGGCGAAGACGGTCTCCGTGAGCACGGCGCCGCTGATGAGCGCGCCGAGGTCGAGCGCGATGATCGTCGTGATCGGGATGAGCGCGTTGCGGAACGCGTGCCGCATCACGACGGTGCGCTCCGTGAGGCCCTTGGCCCGCGCCGTTCGGATGTAATCCTGGTTCAGCACGTCGAGCAGGCTGGCCCGCGCGTAGCGGCTGTAGCTCGCGACCGAGATCAGGATGAGCGCGGTCGTCGGCAGGATGAGATGCGAGAACGTGTCGAGCCCGTTGATCCAGAACACCGCGTCGAGGTCGGGGGTGTTCGCCCCGACGGTGGAGATCGGCCGGCCGTTGGTGACCTGATCGGAGTAGATGCCCCACGACTCCATGAACCGGTCGATCAGCACGATGAGGATCGTCGCGAACGCCGTGATGGCGCCGGTGCGGATCTGCGGCCGCCGGTCGTTCCCGCCCCAGAGCCATCCGCCGACACCGCCCAGCACGATCATCACGGCGATGAGCAGCAGCACCGTGCCGATGTTGATGACGCCGAACTGGTTGAACAGCAGGTGCAGGGGGTAGTAGAGCGCGAGGCCGATGCCGAGCGCGACGCTGAGTGCCGTGTACCGGGAGCGCTTGTTCGCCCAGCCGGTGGAGAGCACCGTGACGATGACGGCCGCCCCGATCGCGAGCGCGGGCGTGACGACCGGGCCGAGCGAGGGGTCTTGAACCAGCCGGTGAGGTTCGTGAAGGTCAGCACGGCGATCGGCGCGAGGACGGCGACGCCGAACACGATGAGCCGCCGGCGCCAGCCGCCCCCGACGATGCCCATCCAGACCACGCCCGAGACCACGGCGATGATGCCGATCCAGAGCGGTGGGATCACTGGACTCGACAGGAAGTCGTTGAAGTTGATGGCCGCGAACTGCTTGAGCATGACCGCGACCCAGAACACCGGGAGCGAGAAGAACAGGAACGCGATGAACGTGGTGATGTAGTCGAACGTCGAGTAGATACGCAGGGCGGTCGCGATGCCGATCGTCACGCCGATGATCAGGCCGATGACGAATGCGGTGGTGACCAGCTGCAGGGTCGCGCCCATCGCGGAGCCGAGCGCGTCGGTCACGTGCTGGCCGTCGATCGTGTCGCCGAGCGTGAACTTGCCGACGAAGCCGGCGAGGATGCCGCCGAACCAGATGAAGTACCGCAGATACGGCGGGATGTCGAGCTGCAGCGCAGCGATGCGCTGCTCCATGAGGGCGTGCTTCTGGGCGGTGGGAAGCGTCGAGCTGCGGAGGTCGGCGAGGGGGTCCGAGGAGTTCGCCGCGAGGTTGTAGACGAGATAGGAGGCGACGAAGAGCACCACGAGGGATGCCAGGATCCGTCGGACGATGAACGAGACCACGGTGGGACTTCCTTGTTCTGGTGAGCGGGACGATACCCGCGACGGGGGCGGTCGCGAGTCGGGGCCGTGCGTTTGCGGCACGACCCCGACCCGCTGCGACGGCTAGGCCGTCACGCGACTACTTCTTCTCCGTCCACTCCCAGAAGTTCCAGAAGATGTTCGGGCTGTACGGCGCGTCGGAGACGTTGGAGATCTTCGACGACCAGGCCGAGACATCCGGCAGCTGGAACAGCGGCATGGTGACCGCGTTCTTGAAGAGCAGGCCGTCGATCTTCTTGAGGTCCGGGATCGCCGCGGCATCCGTGGTCTGTCCCTCGATCGACTCCCACAGCTTGTCCACGTCGGCGTTCGAGAAGCCCTGGAAGTTGCTGCCGCCCTTGGTCTTGAACGCACCCTCGTTGCCGGTCACGGCGCCGGAGGTCGACTGCCACGCGAACACGGTCGCGTCGTAGTCGTACTTGCCCGAGCCGAGGCCGTTGGCGCCGAAGTACTCGTCACCGGACTTGCCGACATCCACGACCTTGAACCCGGCCTGCGCAGCCGAGGCCTGCGTGAGCTGGAACTCGCTGGCACGACGCGGGTTGTCGTTCGCGTAGGCGAACTTGACGACCGGGTTGGTCACGCCGGCCTTCGCGAGCAGCGCCTTGGCACCCTCCACATCGACCTTGTCGTAGTCCGACGAGCCGTTCGACTTGATGACGTCGTCGTAGCCGGGCTGTCCGGGCAGGAAGAGCGCCGAGTCGTCGAGCTTCGCCGAGGACGAGAGCGGCGTGATGAGGCGGGTCAGCATCTCCTGACGGGGAAGGACCTTCAAGAACGCCTGACGCACCCAGAGCGCCTTCTGCTCGTCGCCGCCGTAGGCCGCGGGCGAGAAGACGCCGTGGTCCATCGTGAGGTCGATGTGCTCGTAGGTGGCCGTCGGGGTGGTCGTGGACTCGATACCCTTCTGCCCCTGAAGCGCCTTCACCGTGTCGGCGGTGGCCTGGCCGTACAGGACGCTGAGCTCGCCGTTCAGGAGGGCCTGCACCTGTGCGGTCTGGTCCGCGATGAAGCGGATCGTGACCTTCGCGATCTTCGGCTTCGGACCCCAGTTGTAGTCCGGGTTCGCCACGAGCGTCACGTACTGCTTGGTGAGCGACTGCACCTTGTACGGACCGAAGGTCGTCAGCAGCTTCTTGTCCTTCGGCGTCGACGTCATGTCGAAGCCGTTCTTCCAGACCTTGGCCAGCTTCTTCAGTGTCGCGGTGTCGTTGTCCTTGATCGCCTTCACGACCGCGTTCTGGGCGTCCTTGCCGGTCTTCTTGTCGATACCGGCCTCCTCCCAGACGACCGCCGAGGGCACGTTCGGCGCGATGGAGGGCAGGATCTCCCAGTCCACCCAGGGGCTGTCGAACGTGATGGTGATCGACCGTCCGTCGTCGCCGATCGTCGGGGTCTTGGTGACCTTGTCGAGACCCGAGCCCGCGGCGACACCGCCGAAGTTCACGCCCTTGGGGTCGTTGTACTTCGAGATGCTCGAGGCCCACGCCAGGATCATGTCCGCGGCGTCGACGGGCGCGCCGTCGGTCCACTTGACGCCGTCGTTGATCGTGTACTTCACCTTGAGCGGGTCGTTCGAGAGCTTCTTGTACGTGCCGAACGCCGTGTTCTTGGTGAGCTTGGTCTGCTCGTAGTAGTTGAACAGGAGCCCCTGGTACAGGTACGCGGGGTTCGAGTTGTACGTCGAGTAGTTGGTCGCGGTGAACGCGTTCATCGTCGTCATGGCCGAGTTCTGAGCCACGCTGATCGAGGTGCCGCTGACGACCTCCGAGCCGCCTCCCGCCGAGCAGCCGGTCAGGACCAGCGCGGCTGCCGCGACGGCCGCTGTGATGGCGGCCAATCGTTTGATATGCAATTTTCCTCCTGTGCAGAAAACCGACGCGGCGCACACCAGTGGTCCGGGGCGTCCGCGCTGACACCATGACCCTAGGTGGGGGCCGACGGTTGCCAAAACCGTAAGGGGAATCGTTACATCTCGGAAATGCAGAGTGCAAATTCTTGCGCGATTAGCGCATTCGTGCAGCGATATGGCGCGCAACGACGGAATCATGCGCGTGGAATCGGCGCCGTGGCGGATATGCGTCCCCGAGGATGCCTACGATCGGTGACGTGACCGCCCCCGTCTTGTCGAGGTCCGACAAGGGGCGTATCTGGTGGCAGATCGTCCTCGTGCTGGGGCTCGGCCTCGGACAGTCGGCGATCTACGCGATCGTGTCGCTGATCGACTACGCCACCCGGCCCGGCGGTCTCGCCGGCCAGACCACGACGCTGAACCCCACCCAGAGCGCACGGCAGTACATCGATCTCACCTATCAGCTGCTCGACATCGCCTTCTCGCTGGCGCCGGTCGTGCTTGCCGGCTACTTCGTGTGGAGCTCGGCCCGGCCGCACCTCGGTCGGCTCGGCGTCGTACGACCGCGCGCATCCGATCCCCTGTGGGCGCTCGGCCTCGCCCTGGTGATCGGCGCGGGCGGGATCGGCGTCTACGTCCTCGCGCGGCAACTCGGCTTCGCGGTGGGCGTCGACGCATCCGGTCTCGCGCCCTACTGGTGGACGGTGCCCGTCCTGCTGCTGTCCGCCCTGCGATCGGGACTGCAGGAGGAGCTCGTGGTGCTGGGCTTCCTCTACGACCGACTCGGCAGCCTCGGCTGGAACCGGTGGGCCATCATCCTGACCGCGGCCCTCGTGCGCGGCAGCTACCACCTGTACCAGGGGTGGGGCGGGTTCGCGGGCAACCTCGTCATGGGCCTGATCTTCGGGTGGCTCTACACGCGGGTGAAGCGGGTGCTGCCGTTCGTCGTCGCGCACTTCCTCATCGACGCGGTGGTCTTCGTGGGTTACGCGTGGGCGGCGACGACGTTCCCATCGCTGTTCGGTGTGAGCGGCCACTGAACGCGCACCGGTCAGCACGTAGGATTTCGGCATGGGGGCCGTGGACATCGGGGACGTCGCGCCCGATTTCGTGCTCCCCGGCATCCAGGTCGTCGACGGCGAGGTGCACCGGATGCCCTTCCGCCTCTCGAAGGAGCGCGGGCATCCGATCGTGCTGGCCTTCTACCCCCTCGACCAGAGCAAGGTCTGCACGGAGCAGCTGTGCAGCTACCAGGACAACTTCTCCGGCTTCGACGCGCTCGGCGCGCAGGTGTGGGGCATCAGCCTGCAGGGCGTCGAGAGCCACGAGGAGTTCGCGCGCAAGCAGGGCCTGACCTTCCCGCTGCTGGCCGACTCCCGTGACGGGGTCGCGAAGACCTACGGCGTCTCGACCCTCGGCGGCATGCTGACGCGCCGCTCCATCTTCATCGTCGATGCGGGCGGCGTGGTGCAGTGGAAGCACGTCGCCATGATGGGGCTGAGCTTCCGCAAGGCCGACGAGATCCGCGAGCAGATCCTCCGACTCTTCCCCGCGCCCTCAGGCGGCGCGTTCGCCCTCCCCGCCCCCGCCTGACCCGCGGCTAAGCGAACGCCTCCACCGGGGGCAGGCGCAGAACAGGTTGCGGTCGCCGTAGGCCTGGTCGATCCGGCGCACCGGCGGCCAGTACTTGCGATGCACGAGCCCGGGCACCGGGTACACCGCGGTCTCCCGCGCGTACGGGTGGGTCCACTCGGTCGCCACGGCGACCTCCGCCGTATGCGGCGCGTTGACGAGCGGGTTGTCGGAGGCCGGCCACTCCCCGCGGCCACGGCATCCGCCTCGGCCCGGATGGCGATCATGGCCTCGATGAAGCGGTCGAGCTCCGCGAGGTCCTCGCTCTCGGTCGGCTCCACCATGAGCGTGCCCGCGACCGGGAACGACATCGTGGGCGCGTGGAAGCCGTAGTCGATGAGGCGCTTGGCCACGTCATCCACCGTTACTCCGGAGTTCTCGCGCAGCGGCCGCAGATCCAGGATGCACTCGTGCGCGACGAGGCCGTGTTCTCCGGAGAAGAGGATCGGGTAGTGCTCGCGCAGCCGGGCCGCGACGTAGTTGGCGGCGAGCACCGCGGCGCCGGTCGCGGACTTCAGCCCGTCCGACCCCATCATCCGGATGTACGACCAGGTGATGGGCAGGATGCCGGGGCTGCCGTACGGCGCCGCGCTGACGGGGTTCGCGTGGGGGTCTCGATACGCGGCTCCGCCGCTACTCGACCCGCTCATGCCCGGGAGGTACGGGGCGAGGTGCGCCTTCGCGGCGACGGGGCCCACGCCGGGGCCGCCGCCGCCGTGGGGGATGCAGAACGTCTTGTGCAGGTTGAGGTGCGAGACGTCGCCGCCGAAGTCGCCGAACCGGGCGTAGCCGAGCAGCGCATTGAGGTTGGCGCCGTCGACGTAGACCTGCCCGCCGGCGTCGTGCACGGCATCCGCGATGCGTGCGATCTCGTGCTCGTACACCCCGTGCGTCGACGGGTAGGTGACCATGAGCGCCGCGAGGTCGTCGGCGTGCTCCGCGACCTTCGCCCGCAGGTCGTCGAGGTCGACGTTGCCGAGCTCGTCGGTGGCGACCACGACCACGCGCATGCCGGCCAGCACGGCGCTCGCCGCGTTGGTGCCGTGGGCGCTCTGCGGGATGAGGCACACCGTGCGCCCGTCGTCGCCGTTGGCGCGGTGGTAGCCCCGGATCGCGAGCAGCCCGGCCAGCTCGCCCTGCGATCCGGCGTTCGGCTGCAGCGACACCTCGTCGTAGCCGGTCACCTGGGCGAGCCAGTCCTCGAGCTGGTGGATGAGGTCGAGGTAGCCGCGCGTGGAGTCCTCGGGCGCGAACGGGTGGATGTCGGCGAACTCCGGCCACGTGATCGCGGCCATCTCGGTGGCCGCGTTGAGTTTCATGGTGCAGGAGCCCAGCGGGATCATGCCGCGGTCGAGCGCGTAGTCCTTGTCCGCGAGGTACTTCAGGTAGCGCATCATCGCCGTCTCGGAGCGGTGGGTCTGGAAGACCGGATGCGTCAGGTACGCGCTCGTGCGGGCGAGCTCCGGCGGGATGCCGCGGGCGACCGGCTTGAACCCGAGGCCGTCGGGCGCGTCGTCGCCGAGCACCGCCGCGAGCACGGCGAGCACGTCGTGCTCGGTCGTCGTCTCGTCGAGGGTGACGCCGACCACGTCGCCGTCGACGCGGCGCAGGTCGATGCCGAGCTCCGCCGCATTGGCGACGACGGCGTCGGCATGCCCCGGGACCGCGAGGGTGAGCGTGTCGAAGTAGGCGCCGTGCACGGGCTCGAGGCCGGCGGCGGCGAGCGCGTCGGCGAGCAACCGGGCGAGCCGGTTGACGCGGTGCGCGATCGCCCTGAGGCCCTGCGGGCCGTGGTACACCGCGTACATCGACGCCATCACGGCGAGCAGCACCTGCGCCGTGCAGATGTTGCTCGTCGCCTTCTCGCGCCGGATGTGCTGCTCGCGGGTCTGCAGACTGAGCCGGTATGCCGGATAGCCGTCGGCATCCTGGCTCACGCCGACCAGCCGGCCGGGCAGCTGCCGCTCCAGACCGGCGCGCACGGCCAGGTACCCGGCGTGCGGGCCGCCGAAGCCGAGCGGCACGCCGAAGCGCTGGCTCGTGCCCACGGCGACGTCGGCGCCGAGCTCGCCCGGGCTCGTGAGAAGGGTGAGCGCGAGCAGGTCGGCGGCGACGACCGCGAGGCCGCCCTGGGCGTGCACCGCCTCGATGACGCGTGAGGGATCCCACACCCGCCCCGAGGCGCCGGGGTACTGGATGAAGGCGCCGAACACGTCCAGATCGGCGGGCGGCGGGTCGAGGTCGAAGGGGTCTCGTGCAGCACGATGCCGACGGCCTCGGCGCGGTGGGCGAGGAGCCGCTTGGTCTGCGGGAGGGCGTCGGCATCGACCAGGAAGACGTTCGAGGCCGAGCCGGACGCGCGGCGGGCCAGCAGCATCCCCTCGACGACCGCGGTCGACTCGTCGAGCATCGAGGCGTTCGCCGTGGCGAGCCCCGTCAGGTCGGCGACCATCGTCTGGAAGTTGAGCAGCGCCTCGAGGCGCCCCTGCGAGATCTCGGGCTGGTACGGCGTGTACGCCGTGTACCAGCTCGGATTCTCGAGCACGCCCCGCTGGATGACGCTCGGCGTGATCGTGCCGTGGTATCCGAGCCCGATCATCGGCGTGCGCACGCGGTTGCGGGAGGCCAGCTCGCGCAGCTCGGCGAGCGTCTCGCGCTCGGTCGCGGCCGGCGGGAGGGTCGTGTCGTCCTCGGTGATCCGGATGCCGGGCGGCACCGCGGCATCCATGAGCGCCTCGATGCTGTCGTACCCGATGGCGGCGAGCATGGTGCGCTGCGCCGCCGCATCCGTTCCGATGTGGCGGTCGGCGAACAAATCAGTCAATCTCTTCTCCCGTTTTCCCGACGCCCGAGACGGGCGTCGGCGCTGGCGTCGCGGCGAAGGCCAGAAATGGCCTTCGCTTTCAGCTCCAGCGCGCGATGTGGCGGTCGGCGAATCCGGTCATTCGGCGGTCAGCTCCGCGTACTGGTCGGCGGAGAGCAGCTCCGGCAGCGACGTGAACCGCACCCGGATGAGCCAGGCCGCGTCGGCATCCGCGTTGATCGAGCCGGGGTCGTCGACGACGGCCTGGTTGGCCTCGACGACCTCACCGTCGACGGGCGCGAAGAGCTCGCCCACCGACTTGGTCGACTCGATCTCGCCCACGACGGTGCTCGCCGTGACGGTCGCGCCCGGCTTCGGCAGGTCGACGTAGACGACATCGCCGAGCTTGTCGGCGGCGTAGCGGGTGATGCCGACGGTCGCGATGTCGCCGTCGACCTCCACCCACTCGTGATCGGAGGTGTACTGGCGGGTCATGCGTGCTCCTTCGGGCGGCGGTAGAACGGCAGGTCGACGACGGTGACGGGCAGCTCCGTACCCCGCACGTCGACGGCGAGGACGGTGCCGGGTTCGGCGAGCGCGGCGTCGACGTAGGCCATCGCGATCGGATGCCCGAGCGTCGGCGACAGCGCGCCCGACGTGATCCCGCCGACGGGATCCCCTCGCGGACGACGGCGTAGCCCGCACGGGCGGCGCGACGCCCCTCGCCGGTGAGGCCCACGAGCACGCGCCCGTCGCGGACGAGGCGCGCGGCGCGACCGATGCCCTCGCGACGCGTGGTGCGGTCGAGTTCGTGCCCGTACAGCGGCATCCCGGCCTCGAGGCGCAGCGAGTCGCGTGCGGCGAGCCCGGCCGGTTTGAGCCCCGACCCCTCCCCGGTCTCGAGAAGCGCCGTCCACAGCGACTCGGCTGCCTCCGGCGCGAGGTAGAACTCGAAGCCGTCCTCGCCGGTGTAGCCCGTGCGGGCGACGAAGACGCCGTGGCCGAGGAAGTCGCCGGACGTGCTGCGGTAGTAGCCGAGGCCGTCGAGCTCGGGGATCTCGAATCCCTCGACGTTGCGCAGGATCTCCTCCGCGAGCGGCCCCTGCAAGGCGATGAGCGCGACGTCGTCGGTCTCGTCCTCGACCAGCGCCTCCGAGGGCGACGCGTGCGCCCCGATGCGCTCCCGGAGGGCGTCCGCGACGACGTGCCGGTTGCCGGCGTTGGCGACGACGAGGAACCGGTCATCCCCCGTGCGGTAGACGATGAGGTCGTCGAGGATGCCGCCGTCGGCGTCCTCGAGCAGCGTGTACTTCGCGCGGCCGTTCGCGATCCCGGAGACCGGATCGGCGAGCGCCGCATCGAGCGCGGGCGCCGCCTGCGGGCCGAGCACCGCGATCTCGGCCATGTGGCTCAGATCGAACAGGCCGGCCGCCGTGCGGACGGCCGCGTGCTCGGCGAGGTCGGAGCTGTACGACACCGGCATGCGCCATCCGGCGAAGTCGGTGAAGCTCGCGCCGAGCTCGGCGTGCACGGCGTCGAGCGGGCTGCGAAGCGCCGGGCTGTCGGCGTTCTGGGTCATGGGAGTCCTCTCGGAACGAGCGCGGACTCCCCTCTGTCATGGTGCCTGAGAGCTTCGCGCGACGCGCTTTCACCGTGGGCGGGGTCGACGAACGACCCTCTCTTCAGAGTGGCCTGGCGGTGCGGTACGCGGACCTGAGAGTTTGGCGGGGAGGCTTGCTCCTTCGGTGCCGTCCGGACGGATCCGGAACGGGCTCTCCCGCATCGCCTGCGGCCGATGTTCGGTTGTGCGGCCAGCCTAGCGGGACGGGGGCCGCGATCCAGGTGTATGCCGCATGTGAATCGCGCGCTCTCGCGTCGACGGCGCGCACCGTGGGGTGATGAGTTCCCTCAAGGCAGACACCATGAAGGCCGCGGACCGCGTCAGGCGCGAGGCCAAGAACCGTGCGCAGGCGGCCCAGCAGGCCGGTCTCCAGAACCCCGTCCGAGCCCTCAGCGAGGCCGGATTCCGCAGCGAGTGGGCCTACCTCGGCGGCTTCGCGTCGATCGGCCTGAGCTTCGTCAGCTGGGTGCTGTCGCAGGCGAACCGCAAGACGGACCGCGCCCAGTCCGACCGGTGGGGCATCTTCATCGGGCACTGGGCGCCGACGTTCTTCGTGCTCGGGCTCGCGCTCAAGCACGAGGAGAAGGATCGCGAGTTCGGCCGGTAGCCGCTCGCTAGGACGTCGGCGTCGACGCGGTGGCGACGGCGATGGACGAGGTCGCGAGCGCCTTCGCGGACTCGTGGTGCTGGCGGCGCCCCGGATGACGACGATGCCCACGCACACGACCCAGACCAGCCACGGGAACGTCGCGAGCAGGGCCGTGCCCCAGCCGCCGACGGCGTGGAAGCTGTCGTCGGTGCCGCCGAACACCGTGGCGACCGCCACCAGATTGGCGCCGGCGACCACGAGGGCGAGCCGGCCGGTCCAGCGCGGCAGCGCGCCCGCGATGATCGTCACATAGCCGGATGCGGCGGCGACGAGCGCGGTCAGCACGCATCCGATCGCGCCGAACAGCAGCGAGTGCCCGAGCGTGAGCGTGCGGATGAGGTGCGGGTCCGGGTGGAGCGCGCCGGCATCCAGGGCCGCTCCCCTTCGAGCCCGTCGCCGACGAGCGTGATCGCGACCCAGACGATGCCCGCACCGTAGGCGAGCGCGCTGACCCAGTCCAGGTCCGGCCGCACCTGCGTGATGAGCTGCCGGAACGCCGCCAGGAACACGACGAGCGACGCCATCAGGAAGGTGTCGATGAGGATCACCCCGAGGGTGCCCGCGGCCGTGCGCTGCGCGAAGTCGATGAGCGCGGGCGCGTCGTCGAGCGGTGGCCGTGCGCCGACGAAGATCTGACGGATCGTGAACTCGAGCACCGTGAAGACGGCGACCGCGATCGCCGCGACGCCGGTCCAGGCGCCGACGTTGGGGGTGCGGGGGCATCGACCATCGTCCGATTCTGCCCCTCCCGCTACGTCCCCGGGGGTGGGTCGGCGAGCAGGGCCACCCGATCGCGCAGGTAGTCGGCCAGCGGCACGAGCGTGGCGGGATCGCCCGAGCCGTCCCAGCTCACCTCGCGCGCGTCCGCGACATCCACCGGCTCGGCACCGAGGACGACGGTCTCGCCCGGCGCGATGCCGGCCCGCTGGATCGCGACCCGTAGCGCACGACGGGCGGCAGCGCGATCCGACTGGTGATTGTCGAAGCGCACCGGCTGAGCATGGATGACCTCGCCGGTGCGGTAGAGGCGGCCCTCGACATCCAGGAGGAGCACCCCGAGGCGCCAGACCCGGCCGAGCGGCACGACGACATCCGGGCGGCGAACGGGACCGAACCGCCTGCCGGCACGCACCTCCGCGCGCAGCTCCGTGCGCGCGCCCGTCGCGACGAGCCGGTCGACGGCCTCGGCGATCCCCGCGTGTCCCTGCACCCGACGATTGTGCGCCGAGCCGCGCTCAGCGGGCCGGAGGCCGCCTCCGTTAGCGTGAACCCATGCCCACGACCGTCGCCGCCTACGCCGCCCCCTCCGCCACCGAGCCGCTCGTGCGCACCACGATCGAGCGCCGCGACGTCGGTCCGCACGACGTGCTCATCGAGATCCGGTACGCGGGCATCTGCCACTCCGACATCCACACCGTGCGCGGCGACTGGCGCAGCATCGCCTATCCGCAGGTCGTCGGCCACGAGATCGCCGGGATCGTCACCGAGGTCGGCTCCGCGGTCACGCGGCACGCGGTCGGCGACCGGGTCGGCGTCGGCTGCATGGTGAACTCCTGCGGCGAGTGCGAGAACTGCCGCGCCGGCGAGGAGCAGTACTGCCTGAACGGCAACGTCGGCACGTACGCGTCCGTCGACCGCGACGGCACGATCACGCAGGGCGGGTACTCGACCCACGTCGTTGTGACCGAGGACTTCGTGCTCAGCATCCCCGACGCGCTCGACCTCGCGACGGCAGCGCCGCTGCTCTGCGCCGGCATCACGACCTACTCGCCGCTGCGGCACTGGAACGCCGGACCCGGCATGCGCGTGGCCGTCGTCGGTCTCGGCGGGCTCGGCCACATGGCGGTGAAGTTCGCGCATGCGTTCGGCGCCCACGTCACGGTGCTCTCGCAGAGCCTCTCGAAGAAGGACGACGGCATCGCGATGGGAGCGGACGACTACCGCGCGACGTCCGACGACGCCACCTTCGCCGAGCTGCGCAGCTCGTTCGACCTCATCGTCAACACGGTCTCCGCGGTCATCCCGATGAACCGGTACCTGTCGCTGCTGCGCCTGAACGGCACGTTCGTGAGCGTCGGCGCCCCCGGCGAGCCGCTGCCCGTGCCGGTGTTCTCGCTGTTCAACCAGCGCCGCTCGTTCGCCGGGTCGAGCATCGGCGGCATCCGGGAGACGCAGGAGATGCTCGACTACTGCGCCGAGCACGGCATCGCACCCGAGACCGAGCTCATCCGTGCCGACCGGGTGAACGAGGCGTGGGAGCGGGTGCTCGCCTCCGACGTGCGCTACCGCTTCGTCATCGACGCGTCGACGATCTAGGTCAGCGCGCGACGCGGACCTCGCGGTAGTCGGCGATCCGGGTGAGACCGTTCGTCGAGGCGGCGACGTGCTCGCCGACGACGATGACGCGGGAGCCGGCGGCGATCCCCGCCTTGATGCCGGCCTCGGCATCCTCGAACACGACGCAGCGTGCGGGGTCGGCCCCGAGCCGCCGGGCCGCCTCGAGATACCCGTCGGGGGCCGGCTTGCCGCGGTCGATGTCCTCGGCCGTCACGACGACGTCCGGCACCGGGATGCCCGCCGCACCCAGCCGCGCGAGGGCGAGGTCGCGCGGCGCGGACGTGACGATCGCGACCGGGATGCCGGCATCCGGCAGCGCGCGCAGCACCTCCGCGGCGCCCGGGATCTCCACGATCCCGTCGAGCAGCCCGAGCTCCCGCTCGATCAGCCGCTGCGTCTCGGCCTCCACGCGGTCCGCCGGCAGGTAGCGCGCGATCGAGTCCCCGGCCCGCACCCCGTGGATCGAGGCGAGCACCTCGGCGGTGTCGAGCTCGTGCTCCTTCGCGAAGAGGGTCCACGACGCGACGACCGCGGCGCTCGAATCGAGAAGGGTGCCGTCCATGTCGAAGAGGGCGGCATCCACCCCGCGCGGGTCGAGGGCGAGAGTCACATGCTTGACGCTATCGGCCCCGCGGGCCGAGACCCCGCGGGCCGAGGCCGCGCGGGTCAGCGCGGGCCGAACGGGTGGGAGTCGTCGGCGAGAATGCGACGTAGACCAGCCGTCCCACCCGGAACTTCAGCCGCCCGCCGACCCGGACGGCGTACGAGCGTTCCAGCTCCGAGCCGAGTGCTCGGACATCGTCGACGATCGCCGCGTAGGCGCGGGAGACCTTCGCCCGCGCGACCATGCGCCACGCGTCGACGACGAGGGTGCGCGCCTCGACCTGGTCCAGCGCGGCGAGATCCGCGTGCACCCAGTTGAAGCGCATGTCCGACGCCGAGGGCCGCTGGAACGCCCGGCTCGGTCAGGACCAGCGCCTCCCGTTCCTCCCTCGGGAACGCGAAGCCCATCACGGTCTCGTCCACGGCGACGTCCGGACCGGGGTCCCACTTCAGGTCCTCGATCGTGCCCCAGAAGTCGAACAGCACGTCATACGTTCGCCGGCCGAACAGGAACGCGTCGGCGCGCTGGAAGGTCGCGGCGATGTGGTCGCGGGTGCTGTCGTCACCCGCACCCTCGCCCAGCCGCCGCGGTCGAATCCGTTCCTCAGATCCTCTTCCGTCGAGCCGCCGTTGCCCTGGGTGACTCCGTCCAGCGTGATCTGGGTGATCGTCGTGAGTTTCATTCGTCGCACTCCTGCCATGGGCGACCATCCGTTGGACGCCTCAGGTATGCAACGAACGGCCCGGCACGAATCGGACGTGAAGGACGACGAACCTGCCGCGATTCGAAGCGACCGCGCGGGCCGCTACCGACGCTGTCGAGAGTTCGGGTCGGCGCTTCGCCCGTTCCGGCGCGCGGTGGCCGTTCCGAGGCCGCCCGCCAGGGCGCATCCGATCGCGACACCGATGGCGATGCCCACCCCCACGTTGCCCATCGCCACGCCGATGGCCACCCCAATCACGATGCCGATCGCGAGGCCCGATCCCCAGCCGGCCGACGACGCGGACCACCGCGACCGATTTGCGCTGCCGTCGGACACCGGATGCTCGTGGTCGTCCATGCCGTCCACGCTACGTCGATCGCGGCGGGTGCGCGACGGGTCCGGGCGTGCCCCGGTCAGTTGTTGAAGCGGAATTCCACGACGTCGCCGTCCTGCATCACGTAGTCCTTGCCCTCGATGCGGGCCTTGCCGTGGGCCCGCGCCTCGGCGATCGAGCCGGTGGCGACGAGGTCGGCGAACGACACGATCTCCGCCTTGATGAAGCCCTTCTCGAAGTCGGTGTGGATCACGCCCGCGGCCTGCGGCGCCTTCCAGCCCTTGCCGATCGTCCAGGCGCGCGACTCCTTCGGGCCCGCCGTCAGGAAGGTCTGCAGGCCGAGCGTGTCGAAGCCGATGCGGGCCAGCTGATCCAGGCCCGACTCCTCCTGGCCGGTGGATGCCAGCAGCTCGGCCGCGTCGGCCGGGTCGAGGTCGATGAGCTCCGACTCGATCTTCGCGTCGAGGAACACGGCCTGAGCCGGCGCGACGAGCGCGGCCAGCTCGGCCTTGCGGGCGGCATCCATCAGCACGCCCTCGTCGACGTTGAAGACGTAGATGATCGGCTTCGCGGTCATCAGCCCCAGCTCGCGCAGCAGCGGCAGCTCGACGCCGGTCGCCCGGGAGAGCGGGACGCCGCGGTTCAACGATTCCTGCGCGGCGAGGGCGGCATCCAGCACCGCCGGGTCGGCCTTCTTGCCCCGCACCTCCTTCTCGAGGCGGGTGATCGCCTTCTCGAGGGTCTGCAGGTCGGCGAGAGCGAGCTCCGCGGTGATGACCTCGAGGTCGGCCTGCGGGTCGACGGCGCCCGCGACGTGGACGACGTCGGCGTCGGCGAACCCCGCACGACCTGCGCGATCGCGTCGGCCTCGCGGATGTTGGCGAGGAACTGGTTGCCGAGGCCCTCGCCCTCGCTCGCCCCCTTCACGATGCCGGCGATGTCGACGAAGCTCACCGCGGCGGGCACGATGCGCTCGCTGTGGAAGAGGTCGCTCAGCACCTGCAGCCGTGCATCGGGCAGGTCGACGACGCCCACGTTCGGATCGATCGTCGCGAACGGATAGTTGGCGGCGAGGACCGTGTTCTTCGTCAGCGCGTTGAAGAGGGTCGACTTGCCGACGTTCGGGAGTCCGACGATGCCGATGGTGAGAGCCACGGGCGTCGAGCCTATCGGCGAGCGCCGAGCGCCGCCCCGCACGCTCCGGATGTCACGAACGCATCACGACGACGCGCGACACGCCCGGTCGGCTTGCCCGAAGTGGACGGTGTTCACTACGTTCGTTGAGCACCCCGCCGAGACACACAGAAAGGAGTCGGCACGTGGCATTCGCAATGAGCCGCGGAATCGCATTCCGCACCGCCGGCTTCGTCGGCGTCCTCTCCGTCCGGAACGGCTAGCAGCGTCTTCTGCGCCGCCGTCGACGACGGTGGCGACGCTCACGAAGCCCAGGTCCCCGGCCCCGCCCGATCGCGGCGGCATCCGGCGACCGCCACCGCTGTCCACGATCCCGCCCTGCGCGGTGATCGGCACCCCGCCGCCCCGCGCGGCGGCATCGACGTCGCGTCCCGCGCGGACGCGACGCCTCGGCGACGCGTCCGACCGGGCGCGCGCAGCATCCACGGTGAGGACACCAGCATGAACAGCACCCTGACGGCCCCGCGCCGCCACGGCCACCCGCCCGATACGCACGCGGACCTGCGTCCGCTCACCCCCTCGATCGCGCCGCCCTGCATCTGGGTCTCGCGCTGATCCGCTGGGGGCGGCGATCCGGTCCGCGACCGGAGGCCGAGCGCCGGGCCAACCGCCTGGAGCGCGCCCTCGCGCTGCAGGAGCGCAACCGCCTCGCGCAGGAGGCGCAGCAGACGCTGCTGCCGTACACCTTCTCGCGATGAGCGGGCGAGGCATCACCACCGAGGACCCGCGTCCCCTCCGGGGCGCGGGTCCTCGGCATTCGGCGCGTCCGACCGAGGGATGTCGGAGCCCGGTGCCAGAGTCGGAGACGTGCCCCTCGACTTCACCGCGATCGACTTCGAGACGGCCAACGGCTCCGCGGCGAGCGCCTGCTCCGTCGGACTCGTGAAGGTGCGCGACGGGCAGGTCGTCGATCGCATCGGGTGGTACATCCGGCCGCCGCTCGGGCACGACCACTTCGTCGACTGGAACATCCGCATCCACGGCATCACGCCTGAGATGGTCGCCGACGCTCCGGGCTGGGTCGAGCAGCTCGCCGACCTGGTCGAGTACTGCGACGGCGACATCCTCGTCGCCCACAACGCCGGGTTCGACATGGGCGTCATCAAGGCCGCGTGCCTCGCGACCGGCATCACGGTGCCGCAGTACCGCTACATGTGCAGCCTGCAGCTGGCCCGCAAGACCTACCACCTCGACTCCTACCGCCTGCCGTCGGTCGCGATGGCCGCGGGCTTCGAGGACTTCGCCCACCACGACGCCGTCGCCGACTCCGAGGCGTGCGCCGCGATCATGATCCACGCGGCCGACCGCTACGGCGCGATCGACCTCGTCGAGCTGTCGGAGCTCGCCAGCGTGCGCCTCTCGCTCCTGCAGCATCCGGTCGCGCTCGCGGGCTGAGCACCGCCTACCCTTGACCGGGTGACCGGGCGCTGGGATGTCGTGGTCGTCGGCGCCGGGCCGGCCGGTTCGGCGGCGGCCCGATTCGCCGCCCAGGCCGGCGCCCGCGTGCTCCTGATCGATCGCGCCCGGTTCCCGCGGTACAAGACCTGCGGCGGCGGCATCACCGGGTGGTCGCGGCGCGAGCTGCCGGCGGGCATCGAGTCGACGTTGGAGGACGCGACGACGCGGCTCGGCATCGGGCACGACGACCGCGATCGGCACTGGATCGAGCGCGACGAGCCGTTCCTCGGCATGGTGCGCCGCGCCGACTTCGACCAGGCCCTCGTGGATGCGGCGGTGGAGGCGGGCGCCGAGTTCCGCGACGGCGTCGCCGTGCGCGCGATCGGGGAGGACGCCGACGGCGTGCACCTGCGCACCGACGGCGACGAGCTCCTCGCCGCGACGGTCATCGGCGCCGACGGCACGGGTGGCCGCACGGCGAGCCACGTCGGCGTGCGCTACGGCGGCACCGACCTGGGTCTCGAGCTGGAGCTCGCGGCCCCCGACCACGACTGGGCCGGCCGCGCGCTCTTCGACTGGGGGCCGGATGCGGGCAGCTACGCGTGGCTGTTCCCGAAGCGCGACACGCTCACGGTCGGCGTCATCCAGCGCACGGGCGTGCCGGACCGCACCCGGGCCTACCTCGATCGCTGGGTCGGGCAGCTCGGGCTGGCGGGCGCGGAGCGCATCCACGACTCCGGGCACCTCACCCGCTGGCGCACCAGCTCGTCGCCGCTGCGCCGCGGACGCGTGCTCGTCGCGGGCGACGCCGCCGGCATGCTCGACCCGTGGACGCGGGAGGGCATCTCGTTCGCGCTCCGATCGGGGCGGATGGCCGGGCAGGCGGCGGGCTCCTTCACCACGACCGGGGGCGATCTCGACGCGTACGCGCGCGCGGTGGATGCCGAACTCGCGCCTCAGCAGCGGGCGGGCGCGACGGCCCTTCGGATCTGGGAGCGGATGCCGCGCGCCTACCACTGGAGTCTCGCGCACACGCGTGCGGGACGGCGGCTCTTCCTCGACCTGTGCAGCGCCGACGCCCGTGTCGACCGGATGCTCGAACGGCCGGTGGTGCGCGCGCTCGCCCGGCGCGGTGGCCGGCGCTTCGACGCCGACTGACGGAGCGGCAACCCGGCGATGTCCGCGGCCCTTGCGACACTGACGGCATGGACGTGGTCTGGCTTCTCATCGGTCTCGTGGTCGGCATCGCGCTCGGCGGCGTGATCGGCGCGCTCGTGATGCGCTCCCGGCGGGAGGCCACGGCATCCGGAGCGGACCCCGCCGTGCTCGAGGCGCGGCACCAGGTCGCCCTCGCCGAGGCCCGGCAGGAGCTCGGCACCCGCCTTGCGGCCGCCACCGCCGGGCTCGACGAGCTGCGGGAGCGGCTCGCCGACGCGCAGAGCCAGTACCGCGAGCTGGTCGAGCGCACGCGCGAGGAGGCCGAGCGGCGTGCGGCCGCCGAACGCGAGGAGAGCCGGGTGCTGCAGGCCCTCGCCCCGGTGAAGGAGTCGCTGACCTCGATGCAGTCGAAGGTCGCCGAGCTCGAGACCCAGCGCACGCAGCAGCACACGGAGCTGAGCGAGCAGCTGCGCGCCGCGCAGGCGTCGGAGGAGCGGCTGCGTTCGACCGCCGAGTCGCTGAACGCCGCGCTGCGGAACAACTCGACCCGCGGCGTCTGGGGCGAGACGCAGCTGCGTGCGGTCGTGGAGGCCGCCGGCATGCTCGAGAACGTCAACTTCGACGTGCAGACCAGCATCCGGGTCGAGGAGCGCACGGCCCGGCCCGACATGATCGTGCACCTCCCCGGCGGCAAGAGCATCGCCGTCGACGCGAAGGTGCCGTTCACCTCCTACCTGGAGGCGGCCGCGATCCCGGCGACCGCCGAGCCCGGCGAGCTCGCCCGGCGCGACGCGCTGCTCAAGCAGCACGTCAAGGTCGTGCGCGACCACATCTCGGCGCTCGGCGCCCGCAGCTACTGGGACGGCCTCGACTCGAGCCCGGAGCTCGTCGTCGCCTTCATCCCGAGCGAGTCGCTGCTCTCCGCCGCGGTGGAGGCAGACCCGTCGATCATGGAGTTCGCGTTCGCCAAGAACGTCGTGCTCGGCTCGCCGGTGAACCTGTACCTGCTGCTGAAGACCGTGGCGGTCAGCTGGCGGCACGAGGTCGTGACGCAGGAGGCGCGGGCGCTGTTCGACGTGAGCCGCGAGCTGTACGGCCGCCTCACCAAGCTGGCCGAGCACGTCGACAAGCTGGGCCGCTCGATCGAGCGCAGCGTCAAGGACTACAACAGCTTCGTCGGTTCGCTCGAGCGTCAGGTGCTGCCGAGCGCGCGCCGGCTGAGCCAGCTCGACGAGGCGAAGGTGCTGCCGCCGCTCGGCGAGATCGAGGAGGACACCCGGCAGATCTCGGCGTCGGATCTGACTCAGGAGCTCGCGGCGCTCGACGCGCTCGATGGCGTCGGTCGCCCCGAGCTCGACCTCGGGCTGCCGCACGACGGGTCCGCGGAGGATCGCCGCACCGCCTGAGCGGGTCTACGGCGCCTCGAGGTCGCCCGACTCCGCTGCCTCCTCGAGCCCCTCGCGCACGATCTGCCCGGCGGTCGGCGGGCCGGCGGGAGCTCCGACGAGCGCGGGCACGGGAGCCTGCTCCTCGGCATCCACCGGTGCTGCGAACTGCGCCTCGTAGAGCCGCGCGTACGCGCCGCCCGCGGCGAGCAGCTCGTCGTGCGTGCCCTGCTCGACGATGGCGCCCGCCTCCATGACCAGGATGAGGTCGGCATCCCGGATCGTGGAGAGCCGGTGCGCGATCACGAAGCTGGTCCTGTCCTTGCGCAGCTCGCTCATCGCCCGTTGCACGAGCAGCTCGGTGCGGGTGTCGACCGAGCTGGTCGCCTCATCCAGGATCAGCACGCTCGGCTTGGCGATGAACGCGCGCGCGATCGTGATGAGCTGCTTCTCGCCCGCCGAGACGTTGCCGCCCTCGTCGTCGAGCACCGTGTCGTAGCCGTCGGGCAGCGAGTGCACGAAGCGGTCGACGTAGGCGGCCTCGGCCGCGGCGGTGATCTCGTCGTCGGTGGCACCGGGCTTGCCGTATGCGATGTTCTCCCGGATCGTGCCCTGGAAGAGCCAGGTGTCCTGCAGCACCATGCCGGTGCGTGCGCGCAGGTCGGCCCGGGTCATCGCCGAGGTGTCGACCCCGTCGACCGTGATCCGGCCGCCGTCGAGCTCGTAGAAGCGCATGATGAGATTCACGAGCGTCGTCTTGCCCGCACCGGTCGGGCCGACGACCGCGATCGTGTGCCCCGGCTCGGCCACGAGCGACAGGTCGTCGATGAGCGGCTTCTCCGGCTCGTAGCGGAAGGCGACGTGGTCGAACTCGAGCCGGCCGGTGCGCCCCGCGGGGCTCTGCGCGGGCTCCGGGTCGGGCACCTCCTCGTCGGCGTCGAGCAGCTCGAAAACGCGCTCGGCGCTCGCGACCCCGGACTGCAGCAGGTTGGCCATCGACCCGAGCTGCGCGAGCGGCTGGGTGAACTGCCGGGTGTACTGGATGAAGGCCTGCACGTCGCCGATCTTCATCGAGCCGCTCGCGACGAGAAGCCCGCCGATGACCGCGATCGCGACGTAGATCAGGTTGCCGACGAACATCGTGGCCGGCATGATCAGCCCGCTCACGAACTGACCGCCGAAGCTCGCCCCGTACAGCTCCTGGTTCTTCTGCGCGAAGCGCTCCTCGACCTCCTTGTGACGGCCGAACACCTTGACCAGCGCGTGGCCGGTGTAGCCCTCCTCGATCTGCGCGTTGAGGGCGCCGGTGTGCGCCCACTGGGCCACGAACTGCTTCTGCGCGCGCTTGCCGATCATGGCCGTGATCCCGATCGTGAGCGGGACCGTGATGAGCGCGATGAGCGCGAGCAGCCACGAGATCGTGAACATCATCACGAGCACGCCGATGACGGTCAGCACCGAGATGACGAGCTGGCTGATCGTCTGCTGCAGCGACTGCGAGATGTTGTCGATGTCGTTGGTGACGCGGCTGAGCAGCTCGCCGCGCGGCGTGCGGTCGAAGTAGGTCAGGGGCAGGCGGTGCACCTTGGCCTCCACATCGCGCCGGAGCCGGTACACGGTGCGCTGCGTGACCCCGTTCAGCAGGTAGCCCTGCAGCCAGCTGAAGACGCTCGAGGCGACGTAGAGCACGAGCACGATGCCGAGCGTCATCTCGAGCGCCGGGAAGTCGATCCCGTGGCCCGGGTGGATGCCCGCGCCCCGTAGCACGCCGGCGATCTGGTCGCCGTACTTCTGCCGCGCCGCTTCGACCGCCTGATCCACGGTCATGCCCGCCGGCAGCTTCTTCGACAGGAAGCCGCTGAAGATGATGTTGGTCGCGTTGCCGAGGATCTTCGGCCCCAGCACGCTCAGCACGACGCTCACGACGCCGAGCAGCACGACGCCGGTCAGCCACCCGCGCTCGGACTTCAACCGCCCGAACAGGCGCTTCACCGACGGCCCGAAGTTCTGCGCCTTCTCGCCGCTGCCCATGCCGCCGAAGGGGCCGCCGCCGATCGGACGGCGTGCGCCGGCCGCCTGGAAGCCCTGGGTCTTCTTCTGCTGGGGAGCCGCGGCTCCCGTCCCCGCGCTCACGCGGCCTCCTCGATCGAGAGCTGGCTGGCGACGATCTCCGCGTACTCCTCGGAGGAGTGCAGGAGCTCGTCGTGGGTTCCGATGCCGACGATGCGGCCGTGCTCGAGCACGACGATCTGGTCGGCGTCGAGGATCGTCGACACGCGCTGCGCGACCACGATCCGGGTGGCGTCGCCCACCTCACGGTCGAGCGCGGCACGCAGCCGGGCATCGGTCGCGGTGTCGAGTGCCGAGAACGAGTCGTCGAAGACGTAGATCTCGGGCCGCTTCACGAGCGCCCGGGCGATCGCGATCCGCTGTCGCTGGCCGCCCGAGACGTTGGTGCCGCCCTGCGCGATCGGCGCCTGCAGCTGCTCCGGCATCGCGCGCACGAACTCGGCGCCCTGCGCGATCTCGAGCGCCTCCCAGAGCTCGTCGTCGGTGGCATCCGGATTGCCGTAGCGCAGGTTCGATGCGACCGTGCCCGAGAACAGGTAGGCCTTCTGCGGGATGAGCCCGATCCGGCTCCACAGCAGGTCCGGCTCGATGTCGCGCACGTCCTCGCCGTCGACGAGCACCTCTCCCGCCGTGGCGTCGAAAAGGCGGGGCAGCAGGTTGACGAGGGTCGACTTGCCCGACCCCGTCGAGCCGATGATCGCGGTGACGGTGCCGGGCCGCGCGGTGAACGAGATCGCGTGCAGCACCGGCTGGTCGGCGCCGGGGTAGGAGAAGCCGGCGGCGCGCAGCTCGACCTGGCCGTGCATGCGCAGCGTCGTGACCGGCGCCTGCGGCGGACGCACGCTCGGCTCGGTCTCGAGCACCTCGCCGATGCGATCGGCCGAGACGGAGGCGCGCGGCAGGATCACGGCCATGAAGGTCGCCATCATGACGGCCATCAGGATCTGCGCGAGGTAGAGCAGGAACGCCGTGAGCGATCCCACCTCGAGGTCGCCGTCGTCCACGCGCACCGCGCCGAACCAGAGCACGGCGACGCTCGAGAGGTTGAGCACGAGCATCACGAACGGGAACATGAGCGCGAACAGCCGACCGGCCTTGAGCGCCGTCTCGGTCACCGCGGCGTTCGCGTCATCGAAGCGCGCGACCTCGACCGGCTCGCGCACGAAGGCGCGCACCACCCGGATGCCGGTGAGCTGCTCGCGCAGCACCCGGTTCACCGCGTCGATGCGCTTCTGCATCTTGCGGAACTGGGGCACCATCCGGGTGATGATCAGGCCCACCCCGATGAGCAGCGCGGGCACGGCGACGACGATGATCCACGACAGCGTCGCGTCCTCGTTGACGGCCGCGATGATCCCGCCGATCGAGAGGATGGGCGCCGAGACGAGCAGGGTGCACGTCATCAGCACGAGCATCTGCACCTGCTGCACGTCGTTGGTCGTGCGGGTGATGAGCGACGGGGCGCCGAACTTGGCGACCTCGCGCTCCGAGAACTCGCCGACGCGGTGGAAGATCGCCCCGCGCAGGTCGCGGCCGAACGACATCGCGGTGCGGGCGCCGAAGTACACCGCCATGATCGAGCAGGCCGCCTGGCCGAGCGTGATGAGCAGCATGAGCAGGCCGCGGCCGAGGATGTAGCCGGCGTCGCCCTTCGCCACGCCGTTGTTGATGATGTCGCCGTTGATGTTCGGCAGGAGCAGCGATGCGATCGACTGCAGCACCTGGAACACGACGACGCCGAGCAGCAGCAGCCAGTACGGCCGCAGAAAGCGCGTGAGGATCTTGCGCAGCATGGTCAGCCTTTCGTGCGGGGAGGGTTCGTGCGGGGAGGGACGGGGAGGACTCCCCGGAGGATGAGGTCGGAGAGCTCGTCGGTCGTGAAGGCGTGCGGGCCCGTGAAGGCGGGGATCGCGTTGCCGAAGGCGACGAGGCGCACGAAGAATGCGAACGTCTCCTTCGACACGGCGAGCTCGCCTGGCCGGAAGATCTGGTCGATGAGGCCGTACCAGGCGCTGTTGCGCACGTCCTCGCCGTTCGGCGGCTGCGGCGGCTCGATCGCCATCGCCGACATGAAGCCGACGACGCCCTGGAACCGCTCCAGGAACGTCGAGACGAACTGCCGCACCTTGTCCTCGGTCGGGTCGTCGGGATCGATGCCGCGCAGTCGGTTGCGGAACGGCTCCGGGTCGAAGTACCGCTCGATCGCGGCGGCGATGAGGCTCTCCTTGTCGCCGAAGGCCCGGAACAGGGTACCTTCGGCGATGCCCGCGGCCTCGGCCATCTGCCGCGTCGACACAGTGCGGCCCTGCTCCTTGAGGAGCGGGATGACGGCGTCGAGGATCGCAGCTCGGCGCTCTTCCGGGGCCAACGGCCGGGCGCGTTCGCGCGCCACGACGAAGCCGGTGGGAAGGGTCACCGGGCTACCGTAGTGAGTGAGCACTCACTCAGTCAAGCGCCTCCGCCTCGAAGCCTCCTCCACTGGCCAAAAACGC
Organism: Pseudolysinimonas kribbensis; assembly: GCF_030161895.1. Classification (GTDB taxonomy): domain Bacteria; phylum Actinomycetota; class Actinomycetes; order Actinomycetales; family Microbacteriaceae; genus Pseudolysinimonas; species Pseudolysinimonas kribbensis. Next base: position 2,712,606 of record NZ_BSVB01000001.1, on the reverse strand, counting down.
CCTGTGCGCGCGGAGCGCACTGGGCGTTTTTGGCCAGTGGGAGTGCGGGCGGCGTCAGTCGAGCCACTTCGAGGCGAGGTGATCGGCCGCGATGCGACGGATCGTGCCGGACTTCGCCCGCAGCACGATGCTCTCGGTGCGGATGATCGGGCCCTTGCGCTGCACGCCGCGCACGAGCATCCCGTCGGTCACGCCGGTCGCCACGAAGAACGTGTTGTCGCTCGTGACAAGCTCATCGGCCTCGTAGACGTGGTCGAACTTGAGTCCGGCATCGAGCCCCTTCTGCCGCTCCTCGTCGGTCTTCGGCGCGAGCACCGTCTGGATCAGCCCCCGAGCGCCTTGATCGCGCACGCCGTGGCGACCCCTCGGGGCTCCCGCCCGTGCCGACGCACATGTCGAGGCGCCCCTCGTAGCTGGCCGAGTTGATCCCGCCGGCGACGTCGCCGTCGAGCATCAGCCGGGTGCCCGCTCCGGCCGCCCGGATGTCGGCGATCAGCTGCTCGTGACGCGGGCGATCGAGCACCCCGATGAGCATCTCCCCCACCTCCTTGCCCTTCGCCTTCGCGAGCGCGCGGATGTTCTCCCCCACCGGCTTGCGGATGTCGACGACCCCGATGCCCTCCGGTCCGGTGACGATCTTGCGCATGTAGAACACCGTGTGCGCGTCGAGCATCGAACCGCGATCGGAGGCCGCGATCATCGAGATCGCGTTCTGGCGTCCCGCCGCCGTGAGCGAGGTGCCGTCGATCGGGTCGACGGCGATGTCGGTCGCCGGCCCGTGCCCCGTGCCGACGTGCTCGCCGTTGAACAGCATGGGCGCCTTGTCCTTCTCGCCCTCGCCGATCACGATCACGCCGTCGAACTCGACCGTGGCCAGGAACGTGCGCATCGCGTTGACCGCCGCGCCGTCGGCACCGTTCTTGTCGCCGCGGCCGATGAACGGGACGGCCCGGATGGCGGCCGCCTCCGTCGCGCGCACCAGCTCGAGAGCCAGGTTGCGGTCGGGGTTCTGGAAGTGCGTCGCCGCACCGGTGTCGGACGAGGCCATCTCGGCATCCTGTCGATCGTGAGGGAACGGGAGCTGCGACGAGGTGGCGTTCGCGCGCGATCAGCCTATCGAGCGTCCTCGGTAGAATCGCGGGGTTCCCCTCTGGCCCAAGGAGTGTCATGCCTGTCGCAACGCCCGAGCAGTACGCCGAGATGCTCGATACCGCGAAGAAGTCGGGATTCGCCTTCCCCGCCGTCAACGTCTCGTCGTCGCAGACGATCAACGCCGCCCTGCAGGGGCTGGCCGAGGCCGGGTCGGACGGGATCATCCAGGTGTCGACCGGGGGCGCGGACTACTTCGCCGGCCAGACGGTGAAGGCCCGTGCCACCGGCGCGCTCGCCTTCGCGAAGTTCGCGACCGAGGTCGCCAAGAACTACCCGATCACGGTCGCCCTGCACACCGACCACTGCCCCAAGGACGCGCTGCCCGGGTTCGTCGAACCGCTCATCGCGGCCTCCGAGGAGGAGGTCAAGGCCGGGCGCAACCCGATCTTCCAGTCGCACATGTGGGACGGCTCGGCCGTGCCGCTCGCCGAGAACATCGAGATCGCGACCCGGCTGCTGCCGCGCATGAAGGCGATCCACGCCATTCTCGAGGTCGAGATCGGCGTGGTCGGCGGGGAGGAGGACGGTGTCAAGCACGAGGGCACCAACGAGGCCCTCTACACGACCACGGGCGACGTGATCCAGGCCGTCGAGGCCCTCGGCCTCGGCGAGAACGGGCGGTACATCGCGGCCCTCACGTTCGGCAACGTGCACGGCGTCTACAAGCCGGGCAACGTCAAGCTGCGACCCGGGCTGCTGGGCGAGATCCAGCGCGGCGTCGCCGAGCGTTTCGGCACCGCCGAGAAGCCGCTCGACCTGGTCTTCCACGGCGGATCGGGGTCATCGGATGCCGAGATCGCCGAGGCCGTCGCGAACGGCGTCATCAAGATGAACATCGACACCGACACGCAGTACGCGTTCACGCGATCGATCGTCGGCACGATGTTCACCAACTACGACGGCGTGCTCAAGGTGGATGGCGAGGTCGGCAACAAGAAGATCTACGACCCGCGCGCGTGGGGCAAGATCGCCGAGACCGCGATGGCCGCGCGCGTCATCGAGGCGACGCGGCAGCTCGGCTCGGCGGGGCACTCGATCAGCGCGACGTAGCCTCATTCCGGCGGCACCTCGAAACGAAGGTGGCGCACGTCGTCCCAGCGCAGTCCGCGCACCGCCGTGTCCAGCGTCAGGTAGTAGGGCGACAGGTGCATGATGCGCCGGCCTTCGGGCAGGTCGACATCCAGGCTCACCGCCACCGCGGTGGCGCCGTCGGGCTGCCCGCGCAGCTCGACGAGCACCGATCCGGCGTCGGCGCCGGGCGTCTCGAGGATCGCACGCAGCAGCCCGCGCAACGCCGTGCGCTGCGCCGGACGCATCCGGTTCGCCCGTCGCTCCGGGTCGACCACGACGATCGGTTCGGTCTCGGCGACCGAGTCGAGCCAGCTGAGGTTCGAGCGGGCGACGAGGTCGTCGCGCAGCTGGCGGGCGAGTTGCCCGGCGAGTCCGCGATCCCGCAGGGTGACCTCTCCCGTCTCGGCGACGCCCTCCAGGAAGGGGACGACCCGCGCACTCAGCTCGGCGAGCCGGCGACGCTCGGCGCGTTCGACATCCTCGCTGCGGGCCGCGTCGAGCGAGACGAGCAACTGCGAGCGCCGCTCGAGCATCGGCACCATCCGGTGCACCACGACCGCCGAGAAGGTCGCGGCGCCGGCCACGCCCAGCAGCTGCGGTCCCGCGATCATGAGCGCGATCGACACCGGACCCCACAGCGGCACCTGCGGCGCGATCGCGAGATAGGCGAACGGGGTGCCCACGATCGTCGCACCGAGACCGAGCGCGAGGATGCGGCGCACGGAGAGGTAGGGCGCGAGCGACGCGATGACCATCGCGACCCCGATCGGCGCCCACCACGTCTCGATCGTGAACCGCGCCCCGACATATCCGAGAGCCGAGAGCACGAGCCCCGACGCGGCGATGAGCATCGCGATCACCCCCGCGGCCCAGCCGATCTGCGGTCGCATCGGACGGGTCGCCAGGTGCACGAAGAGGCACGCGGCCGCGCAGATGCCCGCCGCGACGAACTGGGCCCCGGGATGCCGCACGTCGGGCAGGGTGATGGCCCCCATCACGGACCCATAGGCGAGCACCAGCAGCCCGAGCACCAGCGGGACGAACGGACCGGAGACCCAGCTGAGCGGGTCGACCTGCTGGGCGGAGAGGGTGCCGCGGGGGCGTTCGAGCAGCGTCATCGCACGTCCCCTCGGTGCGACGACTCCGGCTGCGGCGAGAGCACGGCCTCGATCGGGATGGTCAGCAGCACCGAGGTGCCCTCCCCGGCGCCGACCAGACGCGGGCCGTGCCGCCGACCGCCGCCAGGCGGTGCTCGACCGACATCCGCAGGCCCAGCCGGTCGGGCGGCACCTCACCGGGGTCGAACCCGTGCCCCTGGTCGGTCACCATGACGGTGAGCGCGTCGGGGCCCTCCACCAGCTCGAGCTCGGCGACCGTGGCGCCCGCGTGCCGCAGCACGTTCTCGAAGCACGCGCGCACGCTCGCGACCAGCGCCCGCGCCGCCTCGGGGCGGAACCGGTAGACGCCCATCGTCGATCCGGTGACCTGCACCGTCAGGCCCCGCCACTGGAATTCGCTCACGAGCACCGACAGCTCGTTGCGCAGGCCGGCATCCTGCCGGTCGACCGACGGCAGACTCTCGCCGGCCGAGAGCCACTCACCGCTGCGCAGCGCGGCGAGGTCGACGCGCAGCCGCTCGCGGGCTCGGGGATCCAGACGGTCGGGAGCGTTCATGACGATCGCGAGGTCGTTCAGCACCGTGTCGTGGACCATGGCGGTCGTGCGCCGGGCGAGGTCGTCGCCCAGCGCCATCCGGCGCGTCTCGCGTTCGAGCTCGTCGAAGTTGGGCAGTCGGCGGCGCTGGGTCGCCTGGATCGCGCCGAACGTCGCGTAGCCGACGGCGGCGACCACGACGACCATCGTCGGCCCGAGACCCGGATCGAAGGGCACCTGCCCGAGGACCGCCACGGCGAGCGCGACGCCGCCGGCCACCGCGTAGCCGAGCAGGACCCACGCCATGCCGACCAGCGGCGAGGTCGCCGTGACGCCGACCGCGACGAGCGCCAGCGTCGGGCGGTTCAGCACGAAGAGCGCGTCCCGCAGGATGCCGGGGTCGCCGTGCAGCAACGCCAGCTCGTAAACGGTGCTAGCGACCGCGCCGAGGGCGAGGTACGTCAGCACCGTCCAGCGCCGTTGCCATCGCGCGACGAGCGCGATGCCCGCCAGCAGCACCGCGAGCATGACGAGCGGCAGCGGCAGCTCGTCGGCCCGGCCCCGGCGCACGAGGGTCTCGATGAGCATCGGCACCGTCACGACGATCGTGGTCGCGCCGATGGCCCAGCCCATCATGGCGATCGTGCCGGTGATGATGCCGCCGGCGATGTCGCGGGGCAGGACGCGCACCCTCATGCCGCCTCCGCTCCCCTGCGCCGAATGGGCTGCTCAGCCCCGATTCTGGGGCACATCGAAGCCCGTGGCGGCGCTCAACACGATCAGGCATGTGATCGAGGCGATCGAGAGCGCGACGACGCCGACGAGCAGCGGCACCCAGAACGCGGTCCGGCCGTGCCGCAGGCGCTGCATCGACCAGACGATCGCGACGACGAACAGCACCGCCCAGACGCCGACCAGGCCGTACCCGATGCCCTGCGCGGGCGCGGGCGCCCGGATGTCGTCCACGCCCGCGGAGCGAGCCGCTTCGGCGATCAGGCCGGGCATGTCGAGGAAGCTCACGATGCCGGCCACGACGTTGTACGCGCCGAAGGCGAGCAGCGCGATCGTGGCGATGCCGTCCCATCCGGCCGCGCGCGTGTGGCCGGGCGGAGGGGGCCCGGGATCGCACGCCCGGTGGGCGGGGGCGGCGGGAGGGCCGGGGCGGGAGGGGCGGCATCCGGACCCCGGAGCGCGGCCACCTCCTCGGGCGTGGCGTACTCGCCGTACCGGGGCGCCTGCCGGCGGCGGCGCTCCGCCTCGGAATCCGGCGCGTGCGGGTCGGGCGCGGGGGCGGCGTCGGCACTCATGCGCGAACCCGCCCGCCGAGTGCACGCTCGTCCGCCGTGCCGCTCGTGTCGTGACGCAGCTCCTTCGGCAGCGAGAACATCAGGTCCTCCTCCGCGGTGCGGACCTCCTCGATGTCGCGGTAGCCGGCATCGGCGAGCTGCTCGAGCACCTCCTGCACGAGCACCTCCGGCACGCTCGCGCCGCTGGACACCCCGACCGTGCGCACGCCGTCGAGCCAGGCCTGCTGGATCTCGTCGGCGTAGTCGATGCGGTGCGCGGTCCTCGCGCCGCGCTCGAGCGCGACCTCGACGAGCCGGACGCTGTTGGAGCTGTTGGCCGAGCCGACGACGATGACGAGGTCGGCATCCGGCGCGACCTTCTTGATGGCGACCTGGCGGTTCTGGGTGGCGTAGCAGATGTCGTCGGAGGGCGGGTCCTGCAGGTGCGGGAAGCGCTCGCGCAGGCGCCGCACGGTCTCCATCGTCTCGTCCACGCTGAGCGTGGTCTGCGAGATCCAGACCAGGTTCTCGGGGTCGTCGACCTCGAGGAGGTCGACGTCGGCGGGCGAGTTCACGAGGATCGTGCGCTCGGGTGCCTGGCCCATCGTGCCCTCGACCTCCTCGTGGCCGGCGTGGCCGATGAGCAGGATCTGGCGGCCCTGCCCGGCGAACCGGGTCGCCTCCCGGTGCACCTTGGTCACGAGCGGGCAGGTGGCGTCGATCGCCTGCAGGCCGCGGGCCGCGGCGCCGGCGACGACGGCGGGGCTCACGCCGTGCGCGCTGAACACGAGGTGCGCGCCCTCCGGCACCTCGTCGACCTCGTCGACGAAGATCGCGCCGCGCTGCTCGAGCTCGCTCACGACGTGGACGTTGTGGACGATCTGCTTGCGCACGTAGACCGGCTCGCCGAAGTGCTCGAGCGCCTTCTCGACGGCGACGACCGCGCGGTCGACCCCGGCGCAGTATCCGCGCGGCGCGGCGAGCAGCACGCGCTTGGCGCCGGCGACGGGTTCGTCGCGCAGTCGCCCGCGCGCGGGACGCACGCGCGGCGAGGCAATCGGGAGGACCCCGTTGGTGATGCCGGACACCCCTGAATTCTACGGAGGCGCCCCGTGCCCGGGCTGGGCGGCGCGAATGACCACTTTGTGCAGCTCGCCTCGACGCAGAGTGGTCAAAATCGGTCAGTCGGGCGTCCCGTCTAGGGTGCGAACGTGAGGTTGGACCGGGAGACGGCGCGGCGGATCGCGGTGCGCGCGGCGGGGCTCGACGAGCATCGGCCCCCGGATGCCGTGGCCATGGTGCGCGAGCTGGTCTCGCTGCGGGTCGAGCTCACCTCGATCCTGTGCCCGTCGGCCGACCACATCGCCTACACGCGGCTCGGTCCGTCGCACCGGCCGGTGCACCTGGAGCGCGCCCTCACCGACGGCCGCCTGTTCGAGCGCGGCTGGCTGCTGCATCCCATGGAGGACCTGCCGCTGTTCCTCGCCGGGATGCGCACCTGGCTCGACCGCGACGGCGGGCGGCGCTGGGTCGACGCGAACGCGGCGTTCCGGCAGGGCATCCTGGACCGGATCGCCGACGAGGGTCCGCTGACGTCGCGCGAGATCCCCGACGAGGCGATCGTGCCGTGGGAGTCCAGCGGCTGGACCCAGGACCGCAACGTCACCACGATGCTCGACATCATGCACATGACCGGCGATCTCGCCGTGGTGGGCCGGGTCGGGCGGTTCCGCGTGTGGGACCTCGCCGAGCGCGTCTACCCCGCGGACGCGGTCGAGGTGCCGTGGGACGAGGCGCGCCGCCGCCGGGCCGAGCAGGTGCTGCGGGCGAGCGGCGTCATCCGGGACAGCGTCACGAGCGCGCCGGGCGAGCTGCACACGATGCCCACCGTCGGCGAGCCGGTGGAGATCGAGGGCGTGCCCGGACGGTGGCGCGTGGATGCCGAGGCCCTCGCGAGCGCTCACGAGCCGTTCGCGGGGCGCACCGCGATCCTCTCCCCTTCGACCGGCTGGTCTTCGACCGCACCCGCGCGGAGGCGCTGTGGGGATTCGAGTACGGCGTCGACATGTACAAGCCGGCGTCCCGGCGGCGCTGGGGTCCCTTCGCGCTCGCGGTGCTGCACGAGGAGCGGCTCGTGGGCAAGGTCGACGCGCGGGCCGACCGGGCATCCGGCGAGTTCGTCGTGAACGCCGTGCACGAGGACGAGCCCTTCACCGCGTCGATGACCGAGGCCGTCCACGACGAGCTCGATGGGTTCGCCGCGTGGCTCGGGCTGCGGATAGCGTGACCGGGATGAGCGACAGCACGACCTCCGGCGCGGCACCGGCCGACGGTTCCGTCCCCGCGACGCCGGAGGCGCCGTGGCCGGTCAGCGTGCTCGCCGGCAAGCTCAAGGGCTACATCGACCGGCTCGGCACGGTCTGGGTCGAGGGCGAGCTCACGCAGTGGGGCGAGCGCGCGGGGAACGTCTACGCGAAGCTCCGCGACCTCGAGCAGGACGTCACGCTCGACCTGCGGATCTGGTCGTCGACGCGGGCGCGCTTCACGGAGGAGTTCCGGCAGGGCGACCGGGTGGTCGCGCTCGTCAAGCCCGACTACTGGCTCAAGGGCGGCACGCTGTCGATGCAGGTGTACCAGCTGCGCCACCTCGGCCTCGGCGACATGCTCGAGCGCCTCGAGCGCCTGCGCCGGCAGCTCGCCGAGGAGGGGCTGTTCGATCCGGATCGCAAGGTGCGGCTGCCCTTCCTGCCCGGCTGCATCGGTCTCATCACGGGCAAGGACTCCGACGCCGAGAAGGACGTCGTGCGCAACGCGCAGCTGCGCTGGCCGGAGGTGCGCTTCCGGCTCCGGTACGCGGCCGTGCAGGGAGACCGGGCGGCCGCCGACGTCGCGGCGGGCATCCGGGAGCTGGATGCCGATCCCCAGGTCGACGTCATCATCGTCGCCCGCGGCGGCGGCGACTTCCAGAACCTGCTGCCGTTCAGCGACGACACCCTGCTGCGCACCGCGGCCGCCTGCGTCACCCCGCTCGTGAGCGCGATCGGGCACGAGGCCGACCGGCCGCTGCTCGACGAGATCGCGGATCTGCGCGCCTCGACCCCCACCGACGCCGCCAAGCGGGTGGTGCCGGACGTCGCGGAGGAGCTCGCCCGCGTGCAGCAGGCGCGCGCCCGGATCACCGGTCGCGTCACCGCCCTCGTGACCGGGGAGATCGACCGGATCGCCGTCATCCGGAGCCGGCCGGCGCTCGCCGACTCGGGCTGGCTGGTCGACGCCCGCGCCGAGGAGCTCACGCGGTGGATCGCGCGCGGCTCCGAGCTCATGGACCACTGCGTCGACCGGCACGAGCGGAGAGTCGGCGAGCTGCGCGGTCAGCGCGCGCTCTCGCCGCGGCGCACCCTGGAGCGCGGGTACGCCATCGCGCACCGGGCGGACGGTCGCATCCTGCGCTCGGCGACGGATGCCGCGACCGGCGATGCGCTCCTCCTCACCCTGGCCGACGGCGAGGTGTCCACGACGGTCAGCGCCCCCGGCGCCTCGTCAGGGGCCCGCGGTTAGACTGACGGCCGTGTCCGACACCGCCCCGACCGACGTCGCCGACCTCAGCTACGAGCAGGCGCGCGACGAGCTCGTGCGGGTCGTGACCGACCTCGAGCAGGGCTCGGCGACCCTCGAGGAGTCGCTCGCGCTGTGGGAGCGCGGCGAGGCGCTCGCCCGCCGGTGCGAGGAGTGGCTGCTCGGCGCGAAGCAGCGGCTCGACGCCGCGCGCACGGCGGCCGCGAGCGGCGGCTCGGGCGGCGATCAGGGCCTGCCGGGCACCGACTCGTGAGCCCCCGGTTCCGCGCGACCGACGAGCAGGGGCGGCCGATCGTCGCCGAGCTCGGTCGTCCGGAGACGCCGGAGGAGCTCGCCGATCGCCGCGCCGACTCGAGCCGGCGGCATCGGGCGAACCAGACCCTCATCAACCTCGTGATCGCCATCGGCGCGTCGCTCGCGGTCGTCGTGGTGCTCGTGCTCGTCGTCGTGCGGCCCGGCCCGGGCGCCGACGCCAACCGGGTCGACTACCCGCAGACCGCCGCGCAGGCGCAGTCCGCCGTCTCGACGCCGCTGACCGCGCCGGTGCTGCCCGCGAAATGGTGGGCGAACCGCGCGGAGCTCGACCAGCCGAGCGATCAGGTCGCCAGCTGGCAGATCGGCCTCATCAGCCCGGCATCACGCTACGTCGGCGTCGTGCAGGGCATCGACGCCGACGCCACCTGGACGGCCGACCAGGTCGGCAAGCTGCAACCGACCGGGTCGCACCGGTACGGCGGCCTGAGCTGGCGCGTCTACGACCACCGCGAGGCGGGCGGCGACGTCGACTATGCGCTCGTGGCGGCATCCGGCCGCTCGACCATCGTGCTCACCGGGTCGACCGCGACCGACGCCGAGTTCGCGACCGTCGCGACGGCCATCGGAAAGGACCTGACATGACCCCACCCGCGATGACCCCGACGCAGGCCTGGGCGGAGATGGTCAGCGGCAACGAACGGTTCATCGGCGGGGCACCACGGCATCCCCGCCAGGACGTGGAGCGGCGCGAGGAGCTCGCCCTGGGGCAGGCGCCGCACGCGGTGCTCTTCGGATGCAGCGACTCACGGCTCGCCGCGGAGATCATCTTCGACCGCGGGCTCGGCGATCTCTTCGTCGTGCGCAACGCCGGGCAGGTCGTCTCCAGCTCGGTGCTCGGCTCGATCGAGTACGGGGTCGAGGTGCTGAACGCGCCCCTGCTGGTGGTGCTCGGGCACGACTCGTGCGGTGCGGTCGCGGCAGCCATCGACCAGGCGGAGCCGGACGCGGCGCCGCTGCCGCCGCACATCCGGGATCTGATCGCCCCGATCGCGCCGGCCGTCGCGGCGACGCCCATCGTCGAGGGCCATCGCGACCCGGCCGAGGTCGGCAGAGCGCACCTGCGCGACACCGTCAGCGAGCTGCTGGCCGAGTCCGAGCTCATCTCCGACGCCGTCGCCGCCGGTAGGTTGGGGATCGTCGGCGCGAACTACCGCCTCCTCGAAGGCCGCGTGGTCCCCGACGTCCTCCTCGGCCTCACGTCCGACTGACGACCCGACTTCGAAAGGCGATCCGTGGCCACGACCGCGTCCTCCGACAGCACCGAGTACCGCATCGAGCACGACACCATGGGTGAGGTGCGGGTGCCCGCCGCCGCCCTGTACGGCGCGCAGACGCAGCGCGCGGTCGAGAACTTCCCGATCTCCGGCGTCGGCCTCGAGCCGAGCCAGATCATCGCCCTCGCCCGCATCAAGCGCGCGGCGGCGCTGACCAACAAGCAGATCGGCATCCTGCCGGCCGAGATCGCCGACGCGATCGTCGCGGCCGCCGACGAGGTGATCGCCGGATCGCATCACGAGCACTTCCCCATCGACACGTTCCAGACCGGGTCGGGCACGAGTTCGAACATGAACATGAACGAGGTGCTCGCCACCCTGGCGACGCGCTCGCTCGGCTCGCCCGTGCACCCCAATGACCACGTCAACATGTCGCAGTCGTCGAACGACGTCTTCCCGACGTCGGTGCACGTCGCCGTCACGGGCGCCCTCACCCATGACCTCGTGCCGGCGCTGGACCGGCTCGCGATCGCACTGGAGAAGAAGGCGGGAGAGTGGGCCGGCGTCGTCAAATCGGGCCGCACCCACCTCATGGATGCCACCCCCGTGACCCTCGGGCAGGAGTTCGGCGGCTACGCGCGACAGGTGCGCCTCGCGATCGAGCGCATCGAGGCGGCATTGCCCCGCGTGGCCGAGGTGCCGCTCGGCGGAACCGCGACCGGCACGGGCATCAACACGCCGACGGGGTTCTCCGAGCGGGTCATCCAGATCCTCGCCGAGTCGACCGGCCTGCCGATCACCGAGGCGCGCGACCACTTCGAGGCGCAGGGAGCGCGCGACGGCCTCGTCGAGGCGTCGGGCGCCCTGCGCGTGCTCGCCGTGTCGCTCATCAAGATCTGCAACGACATCCGGTGGATGGGCTCGGGCCCCAACACCGGGCTCAACGAGATCCACATCCCCGACCTGCAGCCGGGCTCCTCGATCATGCCGGGCAAGGTCAACCCGGTCATCCCCGAGGCGACGATCATGGTCGCCACCCGTGTCATGGGCAACGACGCCACGATCGCCTGGGCGGGAGCCTCCGGCAACTTCGAACTCAACGTGGCCATCCCGGTCATGGGCACGGCGCTGCTCGAGTCGATCCGGCTGCTCGCGAACGCGACGCGGCTGCTGGCCGACACGACCGTCGACGGCCTCGTGGCCAACGTGGATCGCGACCGCGCGCTGGCGGAGTCGTCGCCGTCGATCGTCACGCCGCTGAACAAGCTCATCGGGTACGAGAACGCCGCCAAGATCGCCAAGCACGCCGTCGCGACCGGCCGCACGATCCGCGAGGCCACCATCGATCTCGGTTTCGTCGAGCGCGGCGAGCTGACCACCGAGCAGCTGGATGCGGCGCTCGACGTGCTGTCGATGACCCACCCGAGCTGATGACGCACCGCGCCGTCCTCGCAGCGACCGTGATCGCGGCGGCCCTGCTGCTGGCGGCCTGCACCGCAGCACCGACCCCGACGTCGACACCCGTGCACACGCCGACCGCGTCGCCGACGCCGACCCTGGCGGCATCCGCCTGCACGTGGACGGGCGTGCGCGAGCCGGTCGACGGGGGCACCCTCGGCCAGTTCGCGGTCGCGCTCACGAACACGAGCACCGGCACCTGTCTTCTGAACGGAGCCCCCGCGGCCTCGCTGACCGGCGGTCGGCGCGGCACCGAGGGCGTCGCGGCCGGCACCTCGAGCAAGTTCCCGGCCGGTCCCGTCGTCGTGCCCGCCGGAGCGACCGCGTACGCGCCGGTCGTGCTGTCGACCACCACCGACGGCGGGATCACCGGCCACTGCACCGACTCGAAGCACACGACGCTGCAGGTGACGCCCGCGGGCTCACCGTCGACGATCGCGCTGGACGTCTCGCTGCTGCACCCTGCGCGCCGCAGCCGGGGTTCGGATGGGCGGTCTACCCCGTGCAGTCGACGATGCCGACCGTGGACGCCTTCAGCGGCTGACGAGAAGGCTCGCCGCCAGCGCGACGACGTAGCCGGCGAGCAGGAACGGTCCGAACGGGATCCGTGCGCCGCGTCCGTGGCGAACCAGCACCACGGCGCTCACGACGCCGCCCAGCAGGAACGCGGCGAGGGGCGCGAGAACCGCGATGGTCAGCGTCGGCGAGGCGAGACCGAGCACGGCGACGAGCTTGACGTCGCCGAGCCCCATGCCGCCCCCCAGCGCGAGCCCGAGGAACACGACCGTCAGGATCGCCGCCGCGAGGATCGGCCCCCAGGGCACCACGCGCGTCGCGCACCCCTGGATCACGATCGCGACCGCGCCGACCGCGATGCCCGGCAGCGTCATCCGGTCGGGCAGGCGCCGGTGCACGAGATCGAACCGGGCCAGCTCGGGCGCCGTCGCGGCCAGATACAGGCCGGGCAGTGTCGCCGCGGCGGGGCCGATCGCGACGACCGCGAGCACCGCCAGGGCGAGTGCCAGGGGCAGCTGCCATCCCAGGGCACGGGCGTCGGGGGTCGGCACAGCGGGAGGGTAGCGCGGCCGCGTCGGGCGCCGCGGAGACGATCCCCCGGCGGGCCCCGGCCGCTGCGCCCGGTCTGCTACGGTCCGAGCGTCCGCCCGATCGAAGGAGCCCCCGTGCCCGTCGTCACCCTCGCCCGCGCCGAGGCCATCCTCGACGCGGCCCTGGCCGAGGCCGCCCGGCACGACCTCGCCGTGAGCGCGGCCGTGGTCGACGCGGGCGGTCACCTGGTCGCGTTCCGCCGGATGGACGGGGCCGAGATCGCCGGCCCCGCGCTCGCGGTGGACAAGGCCTACACGGCAATCGCACTCAGCGGCTCGACGGCCGACCTCGCCGCGGAGGCGCAGCCGGGGGTGCGCTGTTCGGCATCCAGAGCACCGGCGGCGGTCGCTTCGTCGTCTTCGGCGGCGGGGTGCCGGTGCGCGACGGCGACCTCATCGTGGGCGGCGTCGGCGTGAGCGGCGCTCCCGATCCTGCCGTCGACGACGCCTGCGCCCGGGCGGGCGCGGCCGCGTTCGGCTGAGCCCGCCGGGCCCTCCCGGCGTCACCGCCGCCACCGGGATGTCGACCGGTCAGCCGAGCTCGTTGGACTCCAGCAGCTCGGTCACGAGCGCCGCGATCGCGGAGCGCTCCGAGCGGGTGAGCGTGATGTGCCCGAACAGCGCGTTGCCCTTGAGCGTCTCGATGACGCTCGCGACGCCGTCGTGCCGGCCGACCCGCAGGTTGTCGCGCTGCGCCACGTCGTGGGTCAGCACCACCCGCGAGTTCTGGCCGATGCGCGAGAGCACCGTCAGCAGCACGTTGCGCTCGAGCGACTGCGCCTCGTCGACGATCACGAACGCGTCGTGCAGCGAGCGGCCGCGGATGTGGGTGAGCGGCAGCACCTCGAGGATGCCGCGCTCCACGACCTCCTCGAGCACGTTCTCGGAGACGAGGGCGCCGAGCGTGTCGAAGACCGCCTGGCCCCAGGGGTTCATCTTCTCGTCCTTGTCGCCGGGCAGGTAGCCGAGCTCCTGCCCGCCGACCGCGTACAGGGGCGGAAGACCATGATCTTGCGGTGCTGCTGCTTCTCGAGCACGGCCTCGAGGCCGGCGCACAGCGCCAGGGCGCTCTTGCCGGTGCCGGCGCGGCCGCCGAGGGAGACGATCCCGATCTCCGGGTCGAGCAGCATGTCGATGGCGAGACGCTGCTCCGCGCTGCGACCGTGCAGTCCGAAGACGTCGCGGTCGCCGCGGACCACCCGCAGCATCCCGCGATCCACGACCCGGCCGAGCGCCGAGCCGCGGTCGGAGTGGATGACGAGGTTCGTGTTGATCGGCAGCTCGGCCACCGCGCGCGAGGCGATGGTCTCGTTGTCGTAGAGCTCGGCCATCTGCTCGCTCGACAGGTCCAGCTCGGCGACGCCGGTCCAGCCGGAGTCCACGGCGAGCTCGGCGAGGTACTCCTCGGCGGCCAGGCCGATCGACGCGGCCTTCACCCGCAGCGGCAGGTCCTTCGAGACGACGACGACGTCGAGACCGTCGTTGGCGAGGTTCATCGCGACCGCGAGAATGCGCGAGTCGTTGTCGCCCAGCTGCAGGCCGGAGGGCAGCACCGACATGTTGGTGTGGTTGAGCTCGACCCGCAGCGTGCCGCCGTCGTCGCCGATGGCGATCGGGAAGTCGAGACGCTCGTGCTCGACACGCAGGTCGTCGAGCTTGCGCAGCGCCTGCCGTGCGAAGTAGCCGATCTCGGGGTCGTGCCGCTTGCCCTCGAGCTCGGTCACGACCACGACGGGCAGCACCACCGAGTGCTCCGCGAACCGGAACATCGCGCTCGGATCGCTCAGCAGAACGGAGGTGTCGAGCACGTACGTGCGCTCCCCTGCCGAGGGACCGACCGCGTGTCGCGAGTCTGGGTGGATTCGGGCGAGGGCTTGTCGAGCGCGGGCACTGCCACTCCATCCCCGGGAGCCCTCTCGGCGCTCCCGGACTCTCATCTGCGGAGCGGCCGGGGCTCGCGGAGCGAACGTGTGTGGCCGCCCCGATCGGACGCCGTGTCCGATGGGGCGAACGTAACCCCCGCCCGGCTACCGCCTCCCGCGACACGCGCGCGCGGCGGCTAAGACTGAGCTCAGACGGTCGTCAGGGTCGCGAACGACTGCAGGGCCGAACGCAGCATCGAGAACGTCTCCTCGTCGGTCGACGCGTGCGTCGACACGCGCACGGTGCCCGCCCGGACGGTGACGCTCACCCCGTGGTTGTGCAGGGATGCCGCGAGCGCCGTGAGCTGATCCTCCGCGGGCTGCAGCACCACGATCCCCGCCCGCTCCGACTCGGTGCGCGGGGAGCTCACCGGCACGGCGAACTCGTCGGCGAGCTCGATGATCCGGCTCACGTGCGTCGCGATCCGCGCGTTGATGGATCCCACCCCCACCTCCGCGATCTCCTCGAGGGCCGCCGACAGCCGAGCCTGCGCGATGGGGTCGGGGTTGGTCAGCAGGAACTTCGAGGCGTCGGCCGCCGGCTCGCGCACCTCGTCCATCGGCATGGTCGCGCCGTCGTCGCCTGCGAAGCCCGACCAGACCGGCGTCAGGTGCTCGAGCGCCCGCTCGCTGAGCGCCATGAAGCCGGTGCCCCAACCGGCGCGCGGCCACTTCTGGCCCCCGCGACCACGACATCCGCGAGCTGCCACGGGGCGTCGACGACGCCGAAGCACTGGGTCGCATCGATCACGAGCAGGCGGTCGCCCACGACCTGGCGCAGGCCCTCGAGGTCGGCGAGGAACCCGGTGCGGAAGTCGACGAGGCTGAGCGCGACGGCGACGATCGACGGTGTGAGCTGGTCGCGCAGGTTACCCGGGGTGACCCGACCGTGGTCGGTCTCGACCCAGGCGGGCACGAGCACGCCCAGGGCGCGCGCCGCCCGGTCGGCCGCGTAGCTGAGCGACGGGAACTCGGCGGGCGAGAGCGCGACGCCGCCCGTGATCCCGAACATCGCGTGCATGAGTCCGGTGCTGGTGTTCGGCTGGAAGACCACCTGGTCCGCGGGGAACCCGGTCAGCGCCGCCACGGCGGAGCGCAGCCGGGCGCCCTGCTCCAGGAAGACCCCGAACCCGCCGAAGCGCGCTCGGGCGAGCGACTCGGTCATGCCGGCGAGCTCGCCGCGCACCGTGCGGCCGATCGGGCCGACGCCGGCGAAGTCGAGATATCCCGGCTCCTCGTCGAACCCGCCGGCGTAGTCGTCGATGTCCATGCGTCGTCCCCCGCTCTATTGCCCGTACCGGCGCTCGCGGCTCGCGAACGCACGGATCGCCCGCAGGAAGTCCACCTCGCGCATGTCGGGGCCCAGCGCCTCGACGAAGTAGAACTCGCTGTGTGCGCTCTGCCAGAGCATGAAGTCCGACAGCCGCTGCTCCCCGGAGGTCCGGATGATCAGGTCGGGGTCGGGCTGACCCTGGGTGTAGAGGTTCTCGGCGATGAGCTCCGGGGTCAGGATGTCGGCGAGATCGTCGATCGTGCCGCCGCCGAGGCCATGGGTGCGCACGATCTTGCGCATGGCATCCGCGATCTCGCGCCGGCCGCCGTAGCCGACCGCGAGGTTGACGTGCAGCCCGGTGTTCTCGGCCGTCATCGTCTGCGCGTTCCGGAGGTCGTCGACGAGACTCTCCGGCAGGCCGTCGACGGTGCCGACGTGCTGGATGCGCCACTCGCCCTCCTCGGCGAGGTCGCGCGCGAGGTCGCCGATGATCACGAACAGCTGCTCGAGCTCGTCCCCGGGACGCCCGGTCAGGTTGTCGGCGGAGAGCAGATACAGGGTGACCACGCGGACGCCCAGGTCGTCGCACCATTCGAGGAACTCGCGCATCTTCGCCGCTCCGGCCCGATGCCCGTGGGCGGCGGTCTCGAGGGCGCGCTGCCGGGCCCAGCGACGGTTGCCGTCGATGATCATCGCGACGTGGTGCGGCAGGGACGCGTCGGTGAGCGAGCGCCGCAGCCGGGCCTGGTACAGGCGGTAGAGGATCCCCCGCTCGCCAGGTCCGATCGCTCACGCGCCACGACCCATACGCTAGCCGGGGCGGCTGCCAGGTTGCTCCTCCTAGGCTCGGCGCATGCGCTCATCGCTCGACACGCCGGCCGACGGCGGGCGCGTTCTCGACGTGGAGGCCAAGCCGCGCTGGCGGGGATGGATCCACCTCGCGACCACGCCGGTCGCGGTCGTGCTCGGCATCGTGCTGATCGTCGTGGCGCACGGTGCGGCGGCGAAGGCCGGCTCCGCGATCTTCATGGCGACGGCCCTGCTGCTCTTCGGCGTCTCGGCGATCTACCACCTGCTCCCGGCGCCGTACGCCGCGAAGCCGCGGCTGCGCCGCTTCGACCACGCCAACATCTTCCTGCTCATCGCGGGCACCTACACGCCCCTCTCGCTCACCGCCCTGGTCGCGCCGGAGAGCACCATCCTGCTCGTCGTGGTCTGGGGCGGCGCCCTCCTCGGGATCGCATTCCGCGTCTTCTGGCTGAGTGCGCCCCGCTGGCTCTACGTGCCCATCTACCTCGCGCTGGGGTGGGCAGCGGTGCTCTACGCCGGCGACCTGATCGCGTTCGACGCGATCGCGATGCTGCTCGTTCTCGCGGGCGGGGTCGCCTATTCGCTCGGCGCGGTGTTCTACGCGCTCAAGCGGCCGAACCCCGTGCCGGGGGTCTTCGGGTTCCACGAGCTGTTCCACGCCTGCACGAGCGTCGCGTTCCTGGCGCAGTGGGTCGGCATCCTGCTCGTCGTGCAGCACCCGGTCGGTTAGCCGCGCGGGTCGTCGCCCCCGGCCGCGTCGCCCGTCGTGCCGCTCGCCTTCGCGGCTTCCTCCGCCTCGAGCCGTTCGCGGATCTGCGCCCGGTAGTTCACCCGCCGCAGGCGACGGACCATGTCGAGGATCAGCAGGATCACCACGACGCCGATCGCGGCCATCACCGCGAACCCCCAGGGACCGGGCGTGACGGCGTCGGCGTCGAACCCCGGCGACGGCGAGGGAGACGGGGCGGCGCCGAGCACGGCGGCGAGGGTCCAGAGCACGGTCGGCCTCTCAGAGTCGGGCGGATAGCCTCATCTCAGAGTAAGGGAGCCCCGCCGTGTCCATCACCCACCGGCCCGCCGCCGCCGCGGTGGACATCGACGCGCGCTACGGTCGCACCCCCAGCGTCGACGGCGTGCCGTGGTCGTCGCCGTGCTCGTCGGCGTCGCCGTCGTCGCCACGGCCGTCGTCTGGGTCATCTGGGTGGGGTTGTTCACCCCCGGGGCCGCGATCGACAACCAGGACATCGGCTACCGCCACGTGAACGCCTCGACCCTGCAGGTCACGGAGCAGATCTCGGCGGACCCCGGCACGCGCGTCACCTGCAGCTTCGAGGGCGTGGACGAGAAGTTCGCGATCGTGGGCTGGAAGATCGTCGACATCCCGCCGTCGACGCAGCGCACGTTCCGGCACAGCGTGACCGTGCGTATCTCGCAGCCGGCTGTGAACGGCACCGTGGGCGCTTGCTGGCTGACGAAGCCGTGACCTAGTCTTGACCGACCGCTGAATTGGATGTACCCGAGACCGGCCCCGGCCGGTCTTCTTGTTTATCCGGCGGTGTCCCGATATTCCGAGGAGCATCATGTCCGACACCACGGCCACGACGTGGCTGACCCAGGAGTCCTACGACCGGCTGAAGGCCGAGCTCGAGGAGCTCAGCGGGCCCGGGCGCGCCGGCATCGTCGAGCGGATCGCCGCCGCGCGCGAGGAGGGCGACCTCAAGGAGAACGGCGGCTACCACGCCGCGAAGGACGAGCAGGGCCACATCGAGGCGCGCATCCGCCAGCTCACCGAGCTGCTGCGCCACGCGAGCGTCGGCGAGCCGCCGCAGAGCCACGGCGTCGTCGAGGTCGGCACGGTCGTGACCGCGAAGATCGCGGGCGACGACACCAAGTTCCTGCTCGGCAGCCGTGAGGTCGCGGGCGACACCGAGCTCGACGTCTACCCGGCGACGAGCCCGCTCGGGCAGGCGATCCTCGGC
This sequence comes from Pseudolysinimonas kribbensis, assembly GCF_030161895.1. Lineage (GTDB taxonomy): Bacteria > Actinomycetota > Actinomycetes > Actinomycetales > Microbacteriaceae > Pseudolysinimonas > Pseudolysinimonas kribbensis. The sequence goes on along the minus strand of NZ_BSVB01000001.1, from coordinate 2,693,791 downwards.
ATGAAGGTCGGAGCCAAGGGGACGTACACCGCGCCGAACGGCCGCGAGATCCCCGTCGAGGTCGTCGACGTCGAGACCTACCGCGCCTAGGGCGTCGCGGCCGGCGGCGCCGGCGGGAACACGAAACGAGTCGCGTCGGTGGGGAAGCTGAACCACGCCAGCACGGTGTCCGGTCGGAGCACACGGAGCCCGCCCCCGTCGTCGCCGGCCCAGGCGTCGGCCGCGGGCGCATACCCGGCGGCGTGGTATTTGCCGAAGGCCGCGGCGAGCCGCGCGCCGACGTCGTCCGGCTCGGCGCGGGCCGCCTCGCTGCGTCCCTCGACGATCACCGCCTCGCTGCCGCTCTCGAGCGAGAGCGAGCACGCCGGGTTGCGTTCGAGGTTGCGGGCGTGGCGGGTCTCGGCCGAGCCGTCGTACCAGAACGCGTCGTCGACCCACACGCCCCAGCGCGGGATGAGGTGGGGCCGCCCGTCGGGACGGACCGACGCGAGCCAGTAGTGCTGCGATCGCTCCAGGCGCCCCCGCACGTCGGCCCACGCGAGCAGGCCGGAGTCGTCGTCGGGCAGGCCGTAGCCGGCGGGGAGGATCGGGCGTTCGCGGCGGGGTCCGGTCATTCCCCCGACCGTAGGGCCCACCGCCGACGTCGCGGTGCTCAGCCGCCGACGCGCGGGCGGTAGCCGGCGGCGCGGAGCTGGTCGAGCACGTGCTCCGCGTGAGTGGGGCCGCGGGTCTCCATGTGGATCTCGATCTCGACCTCGGTGATCTGCAGGCCGTTGCCGTGCCGTGTGTGCAGCACCTCGACGACGTTCGCGTTCGCATCGGCGATCAGGTCCGCGATCGTCGCGAGCTGGCCCGGGCGGTCGGGCAGCGGGATGCCGACGATGAGATACCGGCCGGACGCGGCGAGGCCGCGGCTGACGATCCGCTCCATGACCATCGGGTCGATGTTGCCGCCCGAGAGCAGGAACACGGTCGGACCGGTCACCGCGAGCTTGCCGGTGATCGCGGCCGCGACCCCCACAGCCCCGGCGGGCTCGACCACGAGCTTGGTGCGCTCGAGCAGCACGACGAGGGCGGCGGCGGTCTCGTCGTCGGTGACCGTCACGATCTCGTCGACCGTGCGCCGGATGATCTCGAAGTTGAGCGAGCCGGGGCGCCCGACCGCGATGCCGTCCGAGATCGTGGGCGCCGTCGTGATCGACACCGGCTCCCCCGCGGCGAGGGAGGGCGGGTAGGACGCGGCGTTGGCGGCCTGCACGCCGATGATCCGCACCTCGCGCCCGAGTTCCGGCGCGAGCTGGGCGAACGCCGATGCGACCCCCGAGATCAGGCCGCCGCCGCCGACGGGCACGACCACGTTCTCGACATCCGGAACCTGATCGAGGATCTCGAAGGCGAGCGTGCCCTGGCCGGCCACGACATCCGGATGGTCGTACGGCGGGATCATGACGGCCCCGGTGCGCTCGGCGAACTCGAGCGCCGCGAGCAGCGTCTCGTCGAACACGGTGCCGTGCAGCACGACCTCCGCGCCGTAGCCGCTGGTCGCCTCGAGCTTGGGCAGCGCGGCGCCGATCGGCATGTAGATGGTCGCGTGGATGCCGAGCTCCCGCGCCGCGAGCGCGACGCCCTGGGCATGATTGCCGGCGGAGGCCGCCACCACCCCCGCGCCTTCTCCTCGGGGCTCAGCTGCGAGATCCGGTTGTAGGCGCCGCGGATCTTGTACGAGCCGGTGCGCTGCAGGTTCTCGGCCTTCAGGTGCACCGGATGCGCGAGCAGGTCGGTCAGGAAGCGCGACTCCTCCATGGGCGTCACGGTGGCGACCTCGCGCACCCGCTCCCGTGCGGCGCGGATCTCCTCCAGCGCGGGGCCCGGCATCACATCTGCCGGGCGCGCGCTCGTGTCACTGGACAACGCCGTGCGGTCCTCTCGTCGGTTCGGTGACGTCGCTCTCGTCGGGGTGCGGGTCGATGCGCCACTCGCCTCGGGCGATGTACCCGATCATGACATTCAGCACGGCCACGATCGGCACCGCGAAGAACGCCCCCGGGATGCCGGCGATGAAGCCCGCCGCCGCGACCGAGAGCACGACGGCGACCGGATGCACCTTGACCGCGGTGCCCATGACGAAGGGCTGCAGCACGTGGCCCTCGATCTGCTGCACGAGGATCACGATCGCGAGCATGATCACCGCCGGCAGCGGCCCGAGGTAGACCAGCGCCACGAAGACGGCGAGCACGCCCGTCAGCACCGCGCCGACGACCGGGATGAACGACCCCAGGAACACGGCGATGGCGATCGGCAGCACCAGCGGGAATCCGCCGAACACGAGACCGAGGATCCAGGCGCCCAGCCCGATCCCGACGGCGTCGATGAAGGCCACGAAGATCTGCACCCGCACGAAGCTCGTGAGGGTCGACCATCCCGCCTCCCCCGCACCGCGCACCGCGACCCGCGCCCGCTTCGGGAACAGGCGCACGATCCAGGCGAAGATGCCGCGCCCGTCGATGAGGATGAAGACCGTCGAGAACAGCGTGATCAGCAGGCCGGCGAGCACGTGCCCGAACGTCGAGCCGATCGACAGGGCGCCCGAGAGCACGCCGCTCGAGTCCTTCTGGATCGCGGCCCAGGCGTCCTGGACGTAGCCGTCGATGTCCTTCGCCGACAGGTCGAACGGATCCTGCGCCAGGAACGCCCGGAGGTCGCCGATGCGCTGCATGGTCTGCTTCTGCAGGTCGGGGAACCCGCTGCGCACCTGGAGCACGATGAGCGTCACGAGGCCGCCGACGACCACGATGACCGCGACCAGGCACACGACGACGGCGAGCCATTTGGGCCAGCGGTGGCGCTGGAGGAAGTTCGAGAACGGCACGAGGAGGGCCGAGAGCACGACCGCGACCATGAACGGGATCGCGACGATGTGCAGGGCGACGAAGAGATAGCAGAACAGCGCGACGACGGCCGCGACCACCAGCACCCGCCACGACCAGGCCGCCGCGATGCGCATGCCGGGCGCGACGGTCTCGTCGGCCGTCGCCGACACGACGGGGCGCACGGCCTCGCCTCGCCGGTCGCCGCGCTCGGAGCGCTTGCGGAACACCATCCGGTCAGTCTGCCAGCCCGCCCTGTTCGCTCCGGACCTCGCACCGGGTCCGCGTGCGGCTCACACCCGGCTCGGATGCGACGATCAGCCGTTCCGGTGCGGCCGGGTCATACTGACTCGATGGCAGACGCCCAGCCGGAGCAGCCCCGGCCGACCCGCATCGACATGAACCTCCAGCCGACCGAGGAGGTCGGGGTCTTCGCCGACTTCGCGAACGTCTGGAACACGCCGAACACCTTCGTGCTCGACTTCCTGTCGGTGAAGGAGCCACCGCATCCGGCCATGACACCCGAGGGTCCGGATCCCGACGGCCCGACGGTGGTGGATGCCCGCGTCGCGGCGAGGGTGCGGATCCCCTCGGAGCAGGTCGGGCCGCTGATCCAGGCGCTGCAGACGCAGCTCAACGGCTGGCTGGCCGCGCAGGGGCGCAACGACCCGCCCGACAACTGGCTCGGCGCCTGACCCCGCGACCTGCTCGCCGGTGTCGGCCGCTCCGGCGAGGATGAAGGGATGCCGGACTCGCTCTCGCCCGCGGCCGCGCGCCGCGTGCTCCTCGCGGCACAGGGATTCGGATCGCGTCCGTCGACCACCGGCACGCGCCAGCTGAACCTGCTGCTGACGCGACTGCGTCTGCTGCAGCTGGACTCGGTCAACGTCTACGAGCGCAGCCACTACCAGCCCGCGTTCGCGCGTCTGGGCGCCTACGACCGCGGGCTGCTCGACCGGTTGACGTTCGCCCGGCGTTCGGCCTACACGGAGCAGTGGGCCCACGAGGCCGCGATCGTGCCGATCGAGGACTGGCCGCTGTTCGCCTGGCGGCGCGAGGCGTTCCGCGCCAAGTACGACGAGTGGTTCCGCGAGAACGCCGGCATCGTCGACTGGCTGCGCGCCGAACTGGCCGCCCAGGGGCCGCGCACGTCCGGCGACGTCGAGCACGAGGAGAACGTGCGCGGCGGCCCGTGGTGGGGGTGGTCGTCGACGAAGCGGGGCCTCGAGATGCTCTTCCGCAGCGGCGACGTCGCGATCGCCGGCCGCACCCGCTTTCAGCGCGAATACGCGCTCGCCCCGACCGTCCTGCCGCCGGAGGTCCTCGACGTGCGCATCGCGAAGGCCGACGCGCTTCGCGAACTCGTGCGCCGCGCTGCGGTCGCGCTCGGCATCGGCACGATCGCCGACCTCGCGGACTACTACCGGCTGTACATCGACGACACGAAGCAGGCGGTGCGCGACCTCGTCGACGCGGGCGAGCTGCGGCAGGTGCGCGTCGACGGCTGGAAGCAGGACGCCTACCTGCACCGCGACGCGCGCATCCCGCGGCGCATCGAGGCCGCCGCCCTGCTCTCGCCCTTCGACCCGGTCGTGTGGGATCGCGACCGTGCGCTGCGCATGTTCGGGTTCCACTACCGGATCGAGCTCTACACACCCGCCCCGAAGCGCGTGTACGGCTATTACACGCTGCCCGTGCTGGTCGACGAGGCGATCGTCGGCCGTGTCGACCTGAAGAGCGACCGGCAGCGCGGCGCCCTGCGCGTGCAGTCCGCCTGGACCGAAGAGGGGGCGCCGGCGTCCGCGGTCGAGCGGACCGCCCTCGCCGTGCGCGAGGCGGCCGGATGGCAGGGCCTGCCCGACATCGAGGTGGTCGACCGCGGCGACGCGGCCCGCGCCCTCGCATCGGAGCTGGGCACCTCGCCGGTCAAGTAGCGCCGCAGGGCGGCGGCGCGCCTAGAGGCGCTGGGCGTTCTGCTCGAGGCGGGCGATCCGGTCCGGGATCGGCGGATGGGTCGAGAACAGGCGGGACATGAACCCGGGCTTGTCGGGCTGAGAGATCCACAGGTGCGACATGCTCGAGGTGGTGCGCCGCACGGGCTGGAAGCCGGCCTGCAGCTTCGCCAGCGCCGACTCGAGGCCCTCGGGGTCGCGGGTGGTCAGCGCACTCGACGCGTCGGCGAGGTACTCGCGCTGGCGCGAGATCGCGGCCTGCACCAGCGCCGCGGCGATGGGCGCGAGGATCGCCGCGACGATCCCGATGGCGAGCACGATCAGCAGCGCCGGGCCGCCGAGGTTGTTGTTGCGGCTGCGCCCGCCGCCGAACAGCACGAACCGGAACACGATGTCCGAGATCAGGCCGATCGCGACGACCAGGCCGAACACGATGAGCGAGACCCGGATGTCGTAGTTCTTGACGTGCCCCATCTCGTGGGCCATGACGCCCTCGAGCTCCCGGTCGGTCATCATGTCGAGCAGGCCGGTGGTCGCGGCGACGGATGCGGTCTGCGGGTTGCGACCGGTGGCGAACGCGTTCGGCGCCGGGTCGGCGATCACGTAGACCTTCGGCATCGGCAGCCCCTCGGTGATCGCGAGGTTCTCGACGATCCGGTACAGCCGCGGGTTGTCCGCCTTCTGGATGGGGCGGGCGCCACTGATCATGAGTGCCTGCGCCGACGCGAAGAAGTACTGGAACACCGCGTAGAGCGCCGCGATCACGAACACGACGATCGCGATCGACCAGCTGTTGAGGAGCCACGCGGCGAGCACGCCCAGGCCGCCGATGATCAGCAGGAACACCGCGATGATGAACACGGTGTTGCGCTTGTTGGCGGCGATCGCGGAATACATGCGATCAACCTCTCCGGTGCTGCGGTGTCAGTGTCGGGAAGACGTCGGTCAGAACTGCACGCGCGGCGGCTCGGCGATGGCCGACGGCTCGTCGACCTCGAAGAACTCGCGCTCCGTGAATCCGAGCCCCCGCACGAACAGCGTGTTCGGGAAGACCTTGATCTTGGTGTTGAGCTCGCGCACGCCGCCGTTGTAGAACCGGCGCGAGGCCTGGATCTTGTCCTCGGTGTCGACGAGCTCCGCCTGGAGCTGCAGGAAGTTCTGACTGGCCTGCAGCTGCGGGTACGCCTCGGCGACGGCGAAGATCGACTTCAGGGCCGACTGCATCTGGTTCTCGGCCTTGCCGGCCTCGGCCGGGCCCTGCGCGGAGAGGGTCGCGGCGCGCGCCTCGGTGACCTTCTGGAACACGCCGGACTCGTGCGCGGCGTAGCCCTTCACGGTCTCGATGAGGTTCGGGATCAGGTCGGCTCGGCGCTTGAGCTGCACCGTGATGTCGCTCCACGCCTCGTCGACGCGGACGTTCATCTTGACCAGTCCGTTGTAGGTGGCCCAGAGGTAGATGCCGATGATGAGCACGAGGGCCACGATCACGACGATCAGGATGATGAGTCCGGTGAGCATGGGCTCATGGTAGGGGACGCGACCCCCGGCCGCCTATGAGCGCGCCTAGCCTTGACCGGGTGAGCGCTGCGAGCGAGGCCCTGGATCGACTGATCGCGACCGTGCCCGGCTTCCCCGAGCCCGGCATCCTGTTCCGCGATCTGACGCCGGTGCTGGCCGATCCGGATGCCCTGCGCGCGGTCGCGTCGGAGCTCGCGGCCTCCGCGCACGGACCCTACGACGCGATCGCCGGGGTCGAGGCGCGCGGGTTCGCGCTGGCGGCGGCCGCCGCGGCGGTGAGCGGCACCGGTCTCGTGCTCATCCGCAAGGCGGGCAAGCTCCCGCGCGCGGTGTACCGGCGCGAGTACGCGCTCGAGTACGGCACCGCGGCGCTGGAGCTGCACCGCGACGAGCTGCCGCGCGGCTCGCGCGTGCTGCTGGTGGATGACGTGCTCGCCACCGGCGGCACCCTCGAGGCGGCGCTGGGGCTGCTCGCCGACGCGGGGCTCCAGGTCGCGGGCGTGTCGGTCGCGCTCGAGCTCGCGGCGCTCGGCGGCCGCGCGCGGCTCGCGCGCGACGACGTGCGGGCGATCGCCGTCGTCTAGCTCAGCACGCGGTCGAGGTACGGGTTCGTGAAGACGTGCTCCGGGTCGAGACGCCCGCGCACAGCGAGGAAGTCCGCGAAGCGCGGGTAGCGCGGCTCGAGCTCCGCTCGCCCCAGCGTGTGCATCTTGCCCCAATGGGGCCGGCCGTCGTGCGCGAGGAAGATCCGCTCGGCGGCCGCGAAGTAGGCGGCCGGGTCCTCGCGGATCGAGCGGTGCACCGCGATGTAGCCGGAGTCGCGGCCGTACGAGGTCGACAGCCACGTGTCGTCGCGCGCGGCCACCCGCACCTCCACCGGAAACTCGATGCGCCATCCGGCATCGTCGATCGCCCGCCGCAGCTCGCGCAGCGCCGAGGGCACGGCTGCGCGCGGCAGCGCGTACTCCAGCTCACGGAACCGCACATCGCGCGGCGCCGTGAACACCTCGTGCGAGTGGTCGACGTACTCGCGGTCGCCGTAGACCCGGGTCGCGAGCCGGTTGATCGGCGGCGTGAGCGCCGGCACGACGCGGCCGACCGCGCACTTGGCGGCCAGCACCACGTTGGACAGCAGCCGCTCCTCGATCCAGTTGGCGAGCGGTCCGACGGGGCGGCGCTCGGCATCCGCGGGCAGGCGGGTGTTCTGCTTGGTCATGACGCGCTCGGTGTGCGGCCACCAGTAGAACTCGACGTGGTCGGCGGCGGTCATGCGCGGCTCGAAGTCGTCGAGCACCTCCTCGAGCCCGGCGGGCCGCTCGATCGCGTGCAGCAGGAAAGCGGGCACCGCGCGCACGGTGATGTCGGTCAGGATGCCCAGGGCCCCGAGGCCGAGCTGCACCGCCCCCAGCAGCTCGGCGTTCTCGCGCTCGGAGACGGTCAGGATGCCGCCGCCGGCCGTCACGAGCGTCGCCCCCGCGATCCGGGTCGCCAGCCCGCCGAAGCGCGCACCCGTGCCGTGCGTGCCGGTGCTCGTCGCTCCGGCGAGCGTCTGCCGGTCGATGTCGCCCATGTTCTCGAGCGCGAGGCCGTGCGTGTGGAGCATCCGGGTGAGGTCGTGGAGGCGGGTGCCCGCGCCGATCGTGACGAGGTCGCCGTCGATGCGCCGGATGCCGCCCAGCGCCGAGACGTCGACCTGCACGCCGTCGGCGGCGGCGATCGCGGTGAAGCTGTGGCCGGCGCCGATCGCCTTGACGGTCAGTCCGCGCTCGCGTGCTTCCCGCACGACGGCCGCGACCTCCTCCGCGCTTCCCGGTCGCGCGATCTCCACCGGATGCGCGACCGCCGACCGCCCCCAGTTGCGCCAGGTCGGGCTCACAGGAAGGTCTTCCGCTCTCCGCGGTAGGTGGGCAGGGTGCCGACGACGCGGCCGTCCTCGACGACGGCGAAGGCATCCAGGTGCTCGCTGATCTCGCCCGCCTTGGTGTGCCGCAGCCAGACCCGGTCGCCGACGTGCAGGGTGCGGGCGGCCTCGCCGAGCAGCGGCGTCTGCACCTCGCCGGCGCCCTCGCGCGCGAGCATGGTGAGCCCCTGCGGCCACACCACCTGCGGCAGGCGGTCGGCCGCCGCCGGCCCGGAGGCGATCCAGCCGCCGCCGAGCACCGTCGCGATGTCGATGGTCGGCCGGCGCACGACGTCGAGCGCGAAGGCGGCCGCGGGCGCGGGCGCGAAGCGCGTGTATCCGTCGAACAGGTGCGGGCCGAACAGCCCGGAGCCTGCGGCCACCTCCGTCACAGACTCGTCGAGCCGGGTCGACTCGATCGACCCGGTGCCGCCCCCGTTGACGAACTCCAGCTCGGCGAGGCGGCGCACGCCCGCGACGGCGCGGCCACGGCGCTCCGCGAGCTCCGTCGCCGACGACGCCTGCATGCGGCGGATGACGGGGTGACCCTTGTTCACGACGCCGGCGATCTGCGCCTCGTACGCCATCATCCCGACCAGCCGGAAGCCCGGCCGGCGCACCACCTCGGTCGCGAGCGCGACGACCGCCTCGGGTTCGTGCAGCGGCGAGCGCCGCACGCCGATATGCCCGAGCAGCGGCGCACGGTACGACGCGTCGAGCTCGACCGCGATCCGGAGTTCATTGCGCGCATTCGGGGTGCCACGGCGTCGACGAGGACCAATTGGGCGATGTCATCGACCATGAGGGTGATGCGGGCGGCGAGCTTCTCGTCGGAGGCGAGGCGTGCGATCGCGGTGCGGTCGGCGGTCGGGTAGCCGACCAGGATGTCCTCGTAGCGCTCGTCGCCCGTGTCGGCGAGCCAGATCGCCTCGGCGAGCGTGTACGCCATGACGCCCCGGAATCCGGGCAGCGCGAGCACGGCATCCAGCACGCCGCGCACGCGAACCGACTTCGACGCGACCCGGATCGGCGTGCCCTGCGCCCGCTCCAGCAGGTCGTGCGCGTTCGACGCGAGCGCCTCGAGCCCGATGACGCCGACGGGCGCCGAGCGCTTCAGGGTGGCCGCGGTCAGCGCGGGCCAATAGGTCTCCGGATGCCGCCACGGCGCCGACTCGGGCCGCGTCTCGAGATTCAGTTTCATCGCACGCTCCTGATCGGGAGGATGGCGAGCGCGCCGAGGATCGTGGCGAGCCCGGAGAGCAGGAACAGCGTCACGAATCCGCCGAGGCTCACGACCACGAAGGCGCCGAGCAGGGGGCGAGAGCCTGCGGCACGGCGAGCGCGATGTTCATGATGCCGAGGTCCTTGCCGCGGTCGGCGGGATCCGGCAGCACCTGGGTGGCGAGCGCCTGGTCGACGGCGAGGAAGCTGCCGTAGCCGAGGCCGAGCAGCGCCCCGCCGACCATCGCGACCCCGAAGACGGGCACCAGCCCGAGCAGGAGGGCGGCGACCGCCTGCAGGATCGCGGCGACGATCACGAACGGCTTGCGCCGCCCGATCCGGTCGGAGAGCCGCCCGCCGACCAGCGACGCGATCACGATGAACACCATGTAGACGAGCACGAGCTCGAGCAGGGCGTCGTTGGCGTCCGCGGCCTTCAGGTGCAGGCCGAACTCGAGGAAGTACAGCAGCAGCCCGGTGCCGAGGGCGTTGCCGATGTTGACGAGGATGCGGCCGAGCAGCGTCCAGCCGAAGTCCGGATGCGCGCGGGGCGACACCCACATGCCCTCGATGAGGGCGGCGAGCGTGAACGGCGGGCGGTCGGCGCGGGCGAGGCGGGCATCCGGGGCGAGCACCAGGAACGGGATGACGAGCAGCACGAGCAGCACGGCGAGCGCCGTGTAGCCGGCCACGTCGCCCACGAAGACGAACGTGACGAGCACGATGCCGAGGATGATGCCGACCGCCTGCGGCGCCGAGATGAACGCGGCCACCACCCCGCGCTGACCGACCGGCACCTGGTCGGAGATCGTGGCGGTCAGCGCCGCGGTGAGCACGCAGAATCCGACGATCGCGAGGGCCCAGCAGATGCCGAGGCCGACCAGCTCGTTCTGGAAGCCGAGCACGAACACCGCGAGGGCGAACAGCAGCGCTCCCCCGGCGATCCACGGGCGGCGGCGCCCGAATCGCGAGGTCGTGCGGTCGCTCAGCGCGCCGGTGAGCGGGTAGGCGACGATCGCGCACACCCCCGCGATACCGGAGATCACGCCGAACGCGAGCACCGAGTCCTGCCACGGGGTGTCGCCGACTTGTCGCTCGACCTGGAGCGGCAGAAGCTGCTGGAACGGTGCGAGCTGCGCCATCCAGACGCCGAGCCACGCGGCGGCGAACGCGGCGATCCACCTCCCGCCGACGCGGCGCCGTGGTTCGGCGAGGGCGGCGGGGGTTCCGGCGGCGGAAGCGGTCTCGGTCATCGGGTCTCCTTCGATCCGGTGTCGGGTGCTGCGAAGACGGCGAGGGCATCGGCGGCCAGGTCGAGCACGCGCTCGGCGGCCGCATCGTCGCGGTCGGCGAGCCACGCGAGCGTGGCGCCGTCGGTGATCCCGACGACGAGCCGCGCGAGGTCGGCCACGGGGACCGCCCAGCGGATACCGAGCCGGGCCGCGCCGGTCTCGAGCAGCGCCGCCGCGACCGCGTGATAGCGCGCATACTGCTCGGCCGGCAGATCGTGCAAACCGGGCGTGCGGAGCGCGTGCTGGGTCAGCTCGAACATCGCCTGCTCGCGACCGGGATCGCGGCGCACGAGCGCGAGATAGCCGCCGAGGGCGTCGCGCAGCGCGCCGCGCACGTCGGCGGCGTCGCCGAGCAGGGCGCCCGCCGCGTCGCCCTCCTGCGCGACGACGAGCCCCACGACGTCGCGCAGCAGCTCGTCGCGCGACGGGACGGCGTAGTGGAAGCTCGCGAGCGGCATCCCGGCCTCGGCCACGATCGCCCGCGTGGATGCCGCGGCCAGCCCGTCGCGCGCCGCGACCGTCAGCGCCGCCTCGGCGAGACGGGCACGACGGTCGGCGGCGGCGATGCGGGCCATAGTGGGACGAGTGTCCCAGACAGGTGTCCGGTACGCAATGCCCGGCTTCACCGCATCCGATCGCCTGTTTGCCATCCGATCGGCACCGCGGACGGCGCATTGGATGGCAAACGGTGGATCGGACGCGCGGGGCGGGTCAGTCCTTCGTCGAGAACGCCGCGTCGAAGGAGGTGGTCGGCAGCTCCCACAGCAGCGAGCGGATGAAGCCGACGGCCTCGGCCGCGCCGCGCAGGCGGTCCATGCCGGAGTCCTCCCACTCGACCGAGATCGGGCCGGTGTAGCCGATCTTGCGCAGCGCCCGGAAGCAGTCCTCCCACGGCACGTCGCCGTGCCCGGTCGAGACGAAGTCCCAACCGCGCCGCGGGTCGCCCCACGGCAGGTGCGACGACAGCGCGCCGTAGCGACCGTTGCGCGGCTTCAGGCGGGTGTCCTTGCAGTCGACGTGGAAGATCAGGTCGGCGAAGTCGAGGATGAAGGTCACCGGGTCGATGTACTGCCACATCATGTGCGACGGGTCCCAGTTGAACCCGAAGCTCTTCCGGTGGTCGATCGCCTCGAGGGTGCGCAGCGACGTGTAGTAGTCGTACGCGATCTCCGACGGGTGCACCTCGTGCGCGTAGCGCACGCCCTCGGAATCGAACACGTCGAGGATCGGGTTCCAGCGCTTCGCGAAGTCCTCGTAGCCCTTGTCGATCACCTCGCCCGGCACCGGCGGGAACATCGCCACGTACTGCCAGATCGACGAGCCCGTGAAGCCGATCACCGTGTCGACGTCGAGCCGGCGCGCGGCGCGCGCCGTGAGCTTCATCTCCTCGGCCGCACGCTGCCGCACGCCCTCCTGCTCGCCGTCGCCCCACACGCGCTTCGGCACGATCGCCTCGTGCCGGAAGTCGATCGGGTCGTCGCACGTCGCCTGGCCCGACAGGTGGTTCGAGATCGCGAACAGCTTCAGCTCGTGCCGGTCGAGCACGGCACGGAACTCGGCGAGGTACGCGTCGTCCTCGACGGCGCGCTGCACGTCGAGGTGCGACCCGCACGCGACCTCGAGGCCGTCGTAGCCCCACTCCTGCGCGTGCGCCGCCACCTCCTCGAGCGACAGGTCGGCCCACTGGCCGGTGAACAGGGTGACCGGATGCGTGCTCATGGCTTCCTCCTCGAGCTGCGGCTAGAGCGTCCTACAGGGTGGCGACCGTCGGGTCCCAGTCCTCGGGCATGCGCGGCGAGCGCGCGGTGGTGCTGGCGACCTCGACCACGGCCCCGGAGGTCGCGGCCTCGCCGAGCGAGAGCATGACGTCGAGCACGTGGTAGGCCAGCGCTCCGGATGCCCGCTCCGGCACGTCGGCCCGGATGGCGCGGGCGAGCTCCAGCACACCCGTACCGCGGCCGGGCTGCTCGCCGACCTTCTTGGTCACCGGCGTCCCGCCCCACGGGAACACCTCCGTGTCGCCGTGGAACTGGTTCGGATCGGGCAGCACCATGGCGCCCTGGTCGCCGAGCACCTCGAGCACCGGGGTGTAGGCGAACGCGCTGTCGAAGCTGAACTCGACCTGGGCGACCGCCCCCTCCTCGAACTCGAGGATCCCGTACACCTGGGTGTCGACGTCCACCTGCAGCACCGCGCCCTCGCGGGGGCCGGAGCCGATGACGCGCTCCGTGCGCGCCCGGGTGGCCCGGCCCTGCACCCGCGCGACCGGCCCGAGGGCCTGCACGAGCGAGGTGAGGTAGTAGGGCCCCATGTCCAGCAGCGGTCCGCCGCCGGGCTGGTAGTAGAAGTCCGGGTTCGGGTGCCACGGCTCCGGCCCGGAGCTGCGGAACACCGCCCGCGCGGTGACCGGCGTTCCGATCTCGCCCGCGTCGATCGCGCGCAGGGAGGTCTGGATGCCGCGCCCGAGCACGGTGTCCGGCGCGCTCGCGACGCGCAGGCCCTTCTCCCGCCCTCGGGCGAGCAGCTGCTGCCCCGACTCGCGGTCGAGCGCGAACGGCTTCTCGGCCCAGATGTGCTTGCCGGCGTCGAGGATCTGCAGCCCCACCGGCACGTGCGCCGCCGGGATCGTCAGGTTGACGACGATCTCGATGCCGTCATCCGCCAGCAGCTCGTCGACCGTGCCGGAGCCCGCGACGCCGTACTTCTCGGCCTGCTCCTGCGCCCGGTCCAGCGCGATGTCGGCGATGAACCGCACGTCGAGGTCCGGGAACGTCGTCATGTAGTCCAGGTACTGCCTGCTGATGACGCCGGCTCCGATGATGCCGACGCCGACCCTGCCCGTTCCGCTCACGCGCGGTCCCCCTCGGTCTTCGTCACGAATGCGAGGCCCTCGGCGAGGCCCTCGAACAGATCGCCCGCGTAGGCGTCGAACTCCAGCACGCGCACGGCGCCGGGCGCCGCGGCCAGGATGTCGGCCACCGGCACCTTGCCGCTGCCGACCGGCAGCTGCTCGGTCGGGTCCTCGCTGAGCGACCCGTCCTTCACGTGCAGGAACCCGACCCGATCGCCCAGGCGGCGCAGCAGCTCCGGCGCGTCCTGTCCGCCGACCGTCGCCCAGTAGGTGTCGACCTCGAGCACGACCTCGGGCGCGAGCTCGCTCACGAACAGGTCGTACGCGGTGCCCTCGCCGAGCGGCTCGAACTCCCACCAGTGGTTGTGGTAGCCGACCTTGAGGCCGCGGCCGGCGGCCTGTGCGGCGAGGTCGTTGAGGCGGGCGGCGACGCGCTTGACCTCGTCGGCGTCGGTCCAGACGTCGCGCACGGCGGGCTCGATGGCGACCGGGATGCCGAGCAGAGCCGCGGCGTCGAGCGCGGCATCCGCGTCGGCGTCGACGAGCGAGGTGTGCCCCGACGAGACGCCGAGACCGGCGGCCTCCAGGTCGGCGTGCAGCGCGTCCGGGCCGTTCGCGAACCCGAAGGGCTCCACCTGTGTGAAGCCCAGCTCGCGCAGGCGAGCCAGGGTTCCCGGCCGGTCCGCGGCGAGCGCGTCGCGCACGCTGTAGAGCTGGACGGAGATGGGGGCGCTCACTGTTCCTCCTTGGTTGACCGGCTGCCGAGACGGCGGCCGGCGCTGGGGTCGCGGTGAAGGCCAGAAATGGCCTTCACTTACAGCTCCACCGCGCGGGCGGCCCACAGGAGGCCGCGCTCGATGATGGTCTTCACGTTGGGGTCCTGCAGGATCTCGACCCGGTGGCCCGGGGTCGAGACGAAGATGCGGCCCTCGCCCCACAGTCGGGTCCAGATCGCCGGCGAGACGATCGGCCGGTGCCACGGGTGGTAGGGCTGCACCGGGTGGGTCGTCGTGGCGAGCACGTCGTTGAGGTCGTCGTGCAGCACCCAGTACTGCTCGGTCTCGAGCTCGAAGTCGTCGATCCCGGCCATGATCTCGTGCGAGCGGCCGAGGTCGGTCAGGTTCACGGTGTAGCGCAGGTAGTTGTCGTCCATGTCGCCGTGCACCTGGTCCGGGGCCTTCGAGGGATGCACCGCGAACTGCCCGCCGATCATCTGCAGGTACCACTCGCTGTTGCGGTACGAGTCGGCGATGCCGCCGTGCCACCCGGCCATGCCGGTCCCGCCCTGCTCGACGGCGCGACGGAGCCCGGCGAGGGCCTCGCGCGAGATCGTCGACATCGTCACGAGCTGCAGCACGAGGTCGGTCTCGTCCATCACCGCCTCGTCGGTGTAGATCTCGTTGGACTCCTCGATCCGCACCTCGAAGCCGTTCTGCTCGAGGAACGGGATGAACAGGTTGGTCGCCTCGACGGGCTGATGCCCGTCCCAGCCGCCTCGGACGACCAGCGCCTTGCGCTCGCTCACTTCTTCTCCACCTTCGTCAGCCGGCTCTCGTCGCCGGCACTGGTCTCCACCGCCGCGAGCACACGCTGAACCTGCGCGGCGTCGTCGAACGTGGGATGGATCTCGGAACCCGCGTCGATCGCGCGCACCAGGTCGACGACCTCGTGCACGAACGCGTGCTCGTAGCCGAGTCCGTGCCCGGCCGGCCACCAGGCCTCCAGGTACGGGTGCTCCGGCTCGGTGACCTGGATGCGACGGAAGCCCTGCAGGCCCGTCTCGTCGTCGGCGCTGAAGTACTCGAGCTCGTTCATGCGCTCGAAGTCGAACGCGATCGACGCCTTCGAGCCGTTCAGCTCGATGCGGTTCGCGTTCTTGCGGCCGAGCGCCATCCGGGTCGCCTCGAAGACGCCGAGGGCGCCGTTGTCGAAGTCGGCCGTGAACACGGCGGCGTCGTCGACGGTGACCGGCCCGCGCTCCGCGCCCGACGCGCCGCGGCCGCCGAGACCCACGCTCTCGCCCTGCACCGGGCGGGAGGTGACGAAGGTGCGCAGCTGGGCCGAGACGGCCGTGATCAGGGAGGCCGAGATCCACTGCGCCGAGTCGATGATGTGCGCGCCGATGTCGCCGAGCGCGCCGGAGCCCGCCTTCTCCTTGTCGAGGCGCCAGGTGAGCGGGGCGTCGGGGTCGCTGATCCAGTCCTGCAGGTACTGGGCGCGCACGTGCCGGATGTCGCCGAGCCGGCCCTGGGCGACGATGCGCTGCATGAGCGCGACAGCCGGGGTGCGGCGGTAGCTGAAGCCGCACATCGCCAGCACGCCGCGGGTGGCCGCGTCGCGGGCGGCGTCGGCCATGCGCTCGGCCTCGGCGACGGTGTTGGCGAGCGGCTTCTCGCACAGCACGTGCTTGCCCGCCGCGAGCGCGGCGAGCGCGATCTCCTCGTGGCTGTCGCCCGGGGTGCAGATGTCGACGACGTCGATGTCGTCGCGCTCGACGACCTGCTTCCAGTCGGTCGCGGCCTCGTGCCAACCCTGCTGCCGGGCGGCCGCCTCGGTGCGACCGGCGTCGCGCCCGACGATGACCGACATCTCCACGTCGCGGGGCAGCTCGAACATGCGCGGGGCGACCCGCCAGGCCTGGGAGTGCGCGCGTCCCATGAACGCGGTGCCGATCAGGGCGACCCGCAGCGGGGTGGTCGACATGTCTTCTCCTCGTCGAGATCGAAGCGGGGGTGGTGGCGCAGAGAAAAGTCGCGCAGGATCCACAATAGTTTCGCGAACCGGTCGGGCGGAACGCCTCCCGATGACGGATTTCGATGTCTAGGGTCGAAGTATGGCCTCACCGGGACGGCCCGAGGAACCGGAGCCGATCGACCACGAGGGCGCGGCCGCGCGCGAATCGATGAACCGGCGTGCCCACTTCGTCGAGATCAGCATCCAGCAGGCGATGCGCCGGCGTGAATTCGACGACCTTCCGGGCGCCGGCAAGCCCTCCGGATGCGCCACACGCACGATCCGGACTGGTGGATCCGCAGCAAGATCGAGCGCGAACGCCTGAGCGGACTCGGCCCGCCGGCCCTGACGCTGCGGACCGAGGATGCGCAGCTCGACGAGCGGCTCGACGCCCTCGCCTCCGAGTCGGCGGTGCGCGAGCACCTGGATGACTTCAACCGACGGGTGGTGGAGGCCCGACGCCAGCTGCAGGGCGGTCCCCGGTCATCACGCCCACGCGTGACCTCGACGCCGAGGTGCAACGCTGGGCGGCTCGCCGCACGACGCGGCTGCGCGAGGCGTCCGAGCGACGAGAACGCGAGGCGGCCGAGGAGGCTGAGTCGCGTCGCGCCCGCGGCTGGCGCCGCTGGCTCGGCGTCCGCTGAGGCGGCGCAGGCACGCGCGACTCACTGCCCGCGGCGGTACCGCTGCGCACGCCGGGGAGCACGCAGCGACCACGGCTCGTCCGCGGCCTCCGCGAGCGCCGCCGAGACCGCACGCACGAGGTCGCGCGAGAACGTCGCAACATCCGGCGACTCGGGCACGATCAGGTCCACGACCCCGGCCTCCTGCAGTCGGGCGACCGCGACGCCCTGGGCCGCGGCCAGTTCCGGCGCGAACGAGATGTCGCCGCCGTGCAGGATCGCGCTCGCGCCCTCGGGCGGGAGCGGCGCGAGCCACGAGTGCTCGGCCGCGACGACCCGATCGGCGGGGAGGAGGGCGAGCGCGGCTCCTCCCGCCCCCTCGCCGAGCAGGAGCGACACGGTCGGCGACGGGAGCCGGAGCAGGTCGCTCAGGCACCGCGCGATCTCCCCCGCCAGACCACCCTCCTCCGCTTCGCGGGAGAGCGCCGCGCCCGGGGTGTCGATGACGGTGACGAGCGGCAGCCGCAGCTCGCTCGCGAGAGCGATGCAGCGTCGCACCTGCCGCAGGGCTCCGGGGCCGATCGGTTCGCGACGACGCTGCGTCGCGCGATCCTGCGCCACCACGACGCAGGCGGTGTCCGCGAGACGCGCGAGGGCGGTCAGCACGCCGGGGTGCTGCTCCCCTCCGCCGTGCCGGAGAGCGGGAGGACGTTCGAGGCGGCGTATCGCAGCAGCTGCCGGATGCCCGGGCGGCGGGGGTCCCGGGTGCGGAGGACGTCGTCCCACACGGAATCCGCTGGTCGGGCGGCCGGCTCTGTCCGCGTGTCGAGAACACGGCCGGACGAGGACGTGGTTTCGACACGCGCCTGCGGCGCTCCTCGACCACCGATCAGGCGCAGGGCCCGCGCGGCGAGGGCACCGAGCGCCTCCGGCGGCACGACGGCGTCGATGATGCCGTGCGCGGCGAGGTTCTCGGCGCGCTGCACGCCGTCGGGAAAGGCCTCCCCCGTGATCGCCTCGCTCACCCGGGGGCCGAGGAAGCCGATGAGCGCGCCGGGCTCGGCCACGGTCACGTGCCCGAGCGACGCCCACGACGCCAGCACGCCTCCGGTGGTCGGATCACGCAGATAGACGAGATATGGCAGTCCCGCGGTCTTGTGGTCCAGGATCGCCGCCGAGATCCGCACCATCTGCAGGAACGCGATCGTGCCCTCCTGCATCCGGGTGCCGCCGGACGCCGGCGCCGCGAGCAGCGGCAGCGCCTCGCGCGTCGCGCGACGGGCCGCGGCCTCGATGCGGTCCGCACAGGCCACCCCCACCGAGCCGCCCAGGAATCCGAATTCGCTCACCACCACGGCAACGGATACCCCGCCGATGGTTCCGCGGCCGGTCAGCACTGCCTCGTCGAGACCGGTGCGCTCGCGGGCTCGGGCGAGCGAGGCGCGGTAGGCGGGGACGGCATCCACCGGATCCGCGACGGGCACGTCCCATGAGACGAAGCTGTCGGCATCCAGCACCAGATGGAGCAATTCCCGCGCGCTCCGCCGATCGCTCATGACCCTGTGAACTCCTCCCGCACCGCGTCGGTGTGCTGCCCGTACGGCGGCGGCGCCGTGTGCTGCCGCCGCCACTCGGATCCGTCCGCAGCGAAGTGCCGCAGCGGCGGTCCCGGCAGCTCGATGGGGCCGAGCACCGGATGCTCGACCTCGACGACGAGCCCCTGGCTGCGGGTCTGCTCCCACTCGTAGGTCTGCCGGAGGTCGCGCACCCGTCCCGCGGGGATGCCGAGACGGGCGAGCTCGGCGAGCAACTCCTCGGCCCGCCACGATGCGAACGTGGCGTCGACCGCTCGACGGACCTCCGGGGCGTTCCGCACCCGGTCGGCGTTGGTCGCGAAGCCCGGCGCGTCCACCGGCAGGCCGAACGCCGGCGCGAACGCGCGCCACAGGGCTTCCGAGCCGACCGCGATCTGCACAGGCCCGTCGGAGGCGTGGAAGAGGCCGTAGGGGCAGATCGACGGATGGTGAGCACCCTGGGCGACCGGCACCTCGTGCGCGACCGTCCACACCGTGCCCTGGAACGCGTGCACCCCGACGAGTGACGCCAGCAGCGACGTGCGCACGACCGACCCGCGGCCGGTGCGCTCGCGCTCGTGGAGCGCCGCGAGCACGCCGTATGCGCCGTACATGCCGGCGACGACATCCCCGATCGGCACACCGACCTTGGTGGGGTCGCCCGGGCCGGGTCCGGTGACCGACATGATGCCGGCCTCCCCTGGGCGATCTGGTCGTACCCGGCGCGCGCGCCCTCGGGCCCGTCGTGCCCGAACCCGGAGATCGACAGCGTCACGAGCCGCGGGTTGAGCTCGGCCAGCCGCTCGATCGAGAACCCCAGCCGGTCGAGCACGCCCGGGCGGAAGTTCTCCAGCAGCACATCCGCCCGGCGGATCATCGAGGTCAGCACGGCGAGATCGCTCGGGTCCTTGAGGTCGAGGATCACCGACTCCTTGTTGCGGTTCGCCGAGAGGTAGTACGTGGAGATCGACTCGCCCGGACCCACGAACGGCGGCCCCCACGACCGGGTGTCGTCGCCGCCGCCCGGGTTCTCGATCTTGATGACGCGGGCACCGAGGTCGGCGAGCATCATCGCGGCGTGCGGACCGGCGAGCGCGCGCGTCAGGTCGACGACGAGCAGGTCGTCCAGCGGGCCACCGACTCGCCCCGTCGCCTCGTGGCCGACCCCGGCATCCATCACTTGATCGCGAGTGGGTTCAGCGGCGACGCGACGGCGTTCGTGAACGGCAGGGCCGGACCGACGAAGAAGAACTCGTAGACGCCGTCATCGGCGCAGTCGGCCGCGAGCGCGTCGAGGTCCCAGATCTCCCCCACGAGCAGTCCCATCTGCACGATGAGCACGAGGTGCAGCGGCTGGAACACGTCCGGCGTCTGGTTCGGCAGCACCTCCATGCCCCACGTGTCGGTCGCGACCGCCGCGATCTCGTGACGGGCGATCCAGTCGATGGCCTCGAGGCCGAGACCGGCCGCCGCTCCTCCGGCGTACTCGCCCCACGACCCGCGCGCGCGCACCTCGGTCATGGCACCCGTCCGGATGAGCACGAAGTCGCCCGTCTGCACCGTGATGCCCTGCTTCTCGAGCGCCGCGTCGAGATCGTCGCCGGTGATCGCCGTGCCGCCCTCGAGCCAGTCGACGCCCTTGAGCCGGGCGATGTCGAGCAGGATGCCGCGGCCCGCCGGTTCGACAGCCGCGTGCGTGATGTCGTTGCGCAGGGCGCCCTTGCTTGAGACCTGGTCCGCGCTGTACCCGTTATAGATCTGCCCCTGGTAGATGACGTGGGCGAGCGAGTCCCACTGGGTCCCGGCCTGCAGCGGCAGGATCACGAGGTCGTCGGTCGCGCCGAAGTGGCGGTCGTGGTTGCCGTAGAAGTCGCGGACGAGCGTGCCGGCGATCGCGTCGGCTCCGTCGCGGGTCATGAGATGGATCGGGTTGAACCGGTTGAAGGTGCCGCGCTGCGGCCCGTTCTCGTCGAACGGCAACGCCAGGGAGAACGGCCTGCCGGACTTGACGAGTGACGCCGCGCGCGCCCGGATCTCCGGCGTCACGTGGTTGAGCGTGCCGAGTTCGTCGTCGTCGCCCCAGCGGCCCCAGTTGCTGTACTTCGTCATGTAGTCGCGGACGGTGGAGATATCGGGCACGGAGAGTCCTCTCGTTCGGCGGCCGCAGGTCGGCTTCTTCTATTATGTTGCAACGCTGTCTCGTAATTCGAGCGGAGTGGAAGGCGGTCTCGATGTCCCGAGTGCCCATGGCGAGCCCCCGCGGCGAGGAGGAGCGTGCTCGGCGCGCGCTCGCCGCGGGCGCGATCGCCTTCCAGGTCTGCGAGGAGTGCGGGGCGGCGATCTGGTACCCGCGCACCGTGTGCCCCGCGTGCATGAGCGGCGCGCTGCGATGGGCGCGCTCGGCCGGACGCGGCGCGGTGCACAGCCTCACGACCCTGCACCGCGCGGGGCATCCGGACCGGGAGGCCGAGCTGCCGTACACCGTCGCCCTCGTCGACCTGGACGAGGGCATCCGGATCATCGGCGACCTCGCTGACGGCCTCCGGATCGGCGATCGCGTCGGCGCAGAGGTCGCAGCCGACGGCGTGCGCTTCGTCTCCGCCGACGGCGAGCCGGCCGGCGGGGCGGACGCGCGATGAGCGGGGCGCACCGCCTGCGGGGCGAGATCGCGATCGTCGGCATCGCCGAGCTCGCGGAGCCCGCCGGCGACCGCTCGCCCGCCGGGTTCATGGCCGAGGCCGCCCGGGCCGCCATCCTCGATGCGGGCGTGCGGAAAGACCAGATCGACGGCCTGTTCACGACGACGCCCTATTACTACGCGCCGAGTCTCACCTTCGCCGAGTACTTCGGCCTCACGCCGCGCTACAGCGACTCGACCGTGATCGGCGGATGCTCGTTCGAGGCGTACCTCGGGCATGCGGCGGCGGCGATCACGGCCGGGCTGTGCGATTACGCGCTCATCGCCTATGGCTCGACCCAGCGCACGGACCGGGGTGCCCTCATGAGCGGCTCCGAGTGGCTCGAGTACGAGCGGCCCTACGGCATGCTGCATCCGATCAGCCCGATCGGGCTCATCGCGAACCGCCACATGCACGAGTTCGGCACCACGCCGGAGCAGTTCGCGCAGGTGGCCGTCGCCGCGCGGGAGTGGTCGGCGCGCAATCCCCGGGCGCCGCACCGGGATCGCGTGCTCACCGTCGACGACGTGCTCGGCTCGCCGATGATCTCCACGCCCGTCCATCGCCTCGACTGCTGCCTCGTGACCGACGGCGCCGCGGCCCTGGTCGTGACGAGCGCCGAGCGCGCGCGCGACCTCCCGAACGACCCCGTCTACGTGCTCGGCGCCGGCGAGGCGGCCGATCACCGCAACATCACCGGGATGCCCGACCTCACGACGACCCGGGCCCGCGACAGCGCGCGACGGGCGTACGAGATGGCGGGACTCGGGCCGGACGACATCGACGTCGCCGAGGTGTACGACGCCTTCACGATGAGCCTGCTCGTGCTCCTGGAGGACCTCGGCTTCTGCGCCAAGGGTGAGGGCGGCGCGTTCGTCGAGTCCGGAGCGATCCGTCCCGGGGGGCGCTGCCGCTCAACACGAACGGCGGCGGTCTGTCGTTCGTGCATCCGGGAATGCTCGGCGCGTTCCTGCTCACGGAGGCGGTGCAGCAGCTGCGCGGCAGCGCCGGGGATCGCCAGGTCGCCGGCGCGCGCACCGCGCTCGCCCACGGCATGGGCTTCACGCTCGGCGGACACGCGAGCGTCGTGCTCGGCGGCGCGGACGCGCTGTAAGGGCTCGCCCGCGCTCGCGACTAATGTTCTGCTAGCGATCAAGGAGGCGGATGACTCTCGAGGAGACCCGCGACGCCGACGAGGCGAGCGCCGTTCGTCGCCGGAACCGCCACAACACCGC
Source organism: Pseudolysinimonas kribbensis (assembly GCF_030161895.1). GTDB lineage: Bacteria > Actinomycetota > Actinomycetes > Actinomycetales > Microbacteriaceae > Pseudolysinimonas > Pseudolysinimonas kribbensis. Next base: position 2,671,347 of record NZ_BSVB01000001.1, on the reverse strand, counting down.
GGACAAGGTCGTCATGCTGCTGCGCGCCCTCGCCGATCGCCCCGAGGGCATAGGCGTGCGCGAGCTCGCGCGCGAACTGGGCATCGACAAGAGCGCCGTCTCGCGGCTGTTCGAGCAGCTGGCCGATCTCGACATCGCCCAGCAGGACGAGTTCTCGGGACGGTTCCGGGTCGGGCCCGAGCTCTTCGCGCTGGCGGCCACCATCCACAGCCGTGACACGCTCTGGCAGGCGGCGGAGCCGATCCTGCGCGAACTCGCGGCGACGTTCAACGAGACCTGCTACCTCGCGGTGCGCGAGGGCGACGAGATCATCTTCCGCGACAAGATCGACACGACGCATCCGCTTCGCTACGTCATCGACGCCGGGGAACGGGCCCCGCTGCACGCCGGCGCCGGCGGGCGCGCGGTGCTCATGACGATGTCCGACGAGGAGATCCGCGCGTTCGCGAAGCGCACCGGCCTGCCGGAGATGACCGAGCACACGATCTCGGACCCGGAGGAGCTCGTCGCCGCCGCTCACGCGGATCGCTCACGCGGCTACGCCGTGAGCCACGGGGAGCGCGTGCTCACGGGCGGGGCGATCGCGGCGCCCTTCTTCGACGGCACGGGCGCCTGCCGCGGCACGATCGCGTTCACCTCGCCGGCGCAGCGCTTCGACGCGGCGCAGGAGCCCGACATCGCGGCCGCGGTCATCGCGGCGGCCCACCAGCTCTCGGTGCGGCTCGGTCACGCGTGACCGCGGGGTGAGCGCCGCCGCCGGCGGTCGCTCCTCACCCCGCGTGGTTCGCTAGAGCCTGAGCTCCTGCTTGTGCGTCTCCCGGGCGAAGAGCACCGCGACGAAGGTCAGGATGCACACCGCCGCGACGTACACCGCGACGCCCCAGAACGCACCGCCGCTGGCGGCGACGAGCGCGGTCGCGATGAGCGGCGAGAGCCCGCCGAAGATCGCGGCCGAGATCTCGCGTCCGAGCGCGAACCCGGAGTAGCGGATCTTCGTGGAGAACACCTCGCCGAACAGCGACCCCTGCACGCCGGCCATCATCTGGATGGTGCCGCCGCCGACCAGGCAGACGGCGAACGCCGCGGCGACCGGGTTGCCGGTGTTGATGAGCAGGAAGTACGGCAGCACGAGGATCGCCGAGAGCAGCGCGGCGCCGCCGAACACGACCTTGCGGCCGAGCTTGTCGGAGAGCAGACCCCACAGCGGGGTGCCGATGACCGAGCACACGCCCGCGAGGAACACGAAGAACGTGCTCTCCTGCGGCTGGAAGAACAGCGCGCCGGCCGGGCTCTTGACGCCGTTGAGGTACGACAGGATCCAGGTGAGGAACACGTAGGTGCCCATCTGCACGCCCGCCGCGAGGCAGAACACGAGGATGAGCGAGCGCCACTCGGTGCGGAACACCGTCGCCAGCGGCACCTTCTGCACGAGCTCCTTCTCGACGACCTTCTGGAACAGCGGGGACTCGTTGACCCGGTAGCGGATCCACAGGCCCACGATCACCAGGATCGCGCTGAAGAAGAACGGAATGCGCCAGCCCCATGCGATCAGATCGTCGTGCGGCATGTACTGCAGCAGGAAGAAGACGAGGGTGCCCAGCATGAGGCCCGACGACGATCCGACGGTTCCCACCGAGCCGAACAGCCCGCGACGGTTCCTCGGCGCGTACTCGAGCATGATGATCGACGCGCCCGCGAACTCCGCTCCGGCCCCGAAGCCCTGCGCCACGCGCAGGATGGTGAGCAGGATCGGCGCCGCGACGCCCACGACCGCGTAGGTCGGCAGGAAGCCCATGAGCAGGGTGGAGATGCCCATGAGCAGGAAGGTCGCGACGAGCACCGGCTTGCGGCCGTACTTGTCGCCGAGGTTCCCGAAGATGAGCGCACCGATCGGCCGGGCGAACTGCCCGACCGCGAAGCCGCCGAACGACAGCAGGACGCCGACGATGGGGCTCTGGTTCGGGAAGAAGATCGTCGGGAAGACGAGCGCGGCGGCCTGCGCGTAGATGAAGTAGTCGAACCATTCGATGATGCCGCCGAAGATGCCGCTCACCACGACGCGGCGCAGCGCGCCCCTGTCGACGGTGGGGGTGGGCGCCGTCTCGCCGGTCGCGGCGACGCCTCTGCCGACAGTCGCCGTCTCGGCGGCCTTGTCGGCCTGTGCTCTGGTCTCGGACATATCGGGTCTTCTCCTTTGAATCGATTCCCGGATTGATGCGAGGGGTGCGATGTTGAGTTATCGGACCGTGGCCAGGTCGGCGTCGGTCGCAGGCCCGACGCCGCCCGATGCGGCCCAGCCGCCGTCGATGCGCAGGTCGGATCCCGTGATCCAGGACGCCTCGTCGGACACGAGGAAGAGGACGCCGTTCGCGATGTCCTGCGGACGGCCGATGCGCTGCGGCAGCAGCGCCGGGCGGGTGGCGAGCTCGCGGCGTGGGCTACCCGGATCGCCGTAGGTCCGGCGGGTCGCGGTGGTCTCGACGACACCCGGCGAGATCGTGTTGACCCGAACGCCCGCGGAGCCGAGCTCGTTGGCGAGCGCGACGCTGAGCCGCAGGACGCCTGCCTTGGCGGTGGAGTATGCGACGAGGTTGGTGGTGTTGCCGGGGTAGCCGGTGCCGAACAAGGCGCCCGACACCGACGCGATGAAGACGATCGAGCCCTGCGCCGCGCGGATCGCGGGGATCGCCGCACGGGTCGCGAGCCACGGCATCGTCAGGTTGCGGTCGATGGTGAAGCGCCAGGCGTCGGGCGAGGTGGACTCCCCGAGCCGGCCCTGGCCGCCTTGGCGTTGTTCACGATCGCGTCGATGCGCCCGTAGCGCTCGAGCGCGAAGCGGGAGAACTCCTGCGCGCCCGCGTCGTCGGAGAGGTCCAGGGCGATGGATGCCGCCTCGCCCCCGGCATTCCGCACCGCCGTCGTGGTGGCCTCCGCCAGCGCGGCGTCGATGTCGGTGCCGACGATCCGCGCCCCTTCGCGGGCGAGCGTGAGCGCCGTCGCCTTCGCGATGTCGCCACCGCTGCCCGTGATGAGCACCACGCGGTCCTGCAGACGGCCGGTCATCTTCGTCGCCCTCTCCTCATCGAGTCGGCTGGGGATCGCTTTATTTGAATACAGTGTCTCGTTCTAGCACATGTGCGCGAGGGCCGACATCATCCCCGCGCGTAATCGAGCACGACGCCGAGCACGTTGGCCGGGTCGCGGTCGACCATGTCGTAGGCGTCGGCCGCATCGTCGAATCCGACGGTGCGGCTCACCATGTCGTCGACCGGCAGGCGTCGCAGCAGCTCGAAGGAGGCCTCGGTGCGGCGCGCCCAGTCCCAGCGCGGCTGGTCGGTCATCTGCGAGCTCGTGATGCGCAGCCGGCGGAAGTGGAACTCCGGCGCCAGGCGCAGCGGCACCAGGTGGCTGCCATAGAGCGAGATCGCCACGATCTCGCCACGATCGGCGGCGATCTCGATCGCCGACTGCAGCGCCGGCGGGGCCCCGCTCGCCTCGTAGACGATGTCGGCGCCACGGCCGTGCGAGAGCTCCGCGACGACGGAGGCGACGTCCTGCGGCTCGACGGCCGCGGCCATCCCGTAGCGGAGGGCCAGCTCGCGGCGCTTCTCGAACCGGTCGACGACGATCGTCGCGGCGGCGCCCAGGTTCGCGATCCGCGCGCACATCATGCCGACGATCCCCTGGCCGAACACGACGGCGGTCTCGCCGGGCTTCACCGGGACGTCGAGCACGCCGGTGAGCGCCACGCGCGTCAGGTTGAGGAATGTCGCCGCCGCGTCGCCGACGCCGTCGGGCACACGCACGACGTACGCGGGGCGCGCGTCGATGGTGAACAGATCCTGATGGGGATGCCGGCAGAACACCCGGTCGCCGACCGCGTACCCGCTCTCCGCCCCCGCGTCGACGACCTCCCCGACGATCTGGTAGCCGTACTTCGTCGGAAAGGGGAGCGTGCCCTCCGAGTTCGGCGGCATCCGGTCGCCCGGCGTGGTGTCGCCGCGGTAGACGAGCATCTCGGTGCCGGCGCTGATGAGCGAACGCGTCGCGCGCACGGTGATCTCGGTGGGACCGGCGCTGCGCACGTCCGTCTCGCGCAACTCGATGTGCCGGGGGCCGGTGAACCAGACCGCGCGGCCCGACCTCCCGGCCATCACCTTTCCCCCTCGGCGCTGAGCGCCGCGTAGACGACCTCGCGGGTGTGCTCGAGATGACGGCGCACGAGGGCCGCGACCGCTTCGGCGTCGCCGAGCCGGCAGGCGTCGGCGATCGCGCGGTGCTCTTCGATGCGCTGCTCCGCCGATCCGCGGATGCCCGTCGACAGGCGCTGGTAGCGCTGGCTGTTCTCCCAGAGCATCGCCTGGATGTCGAGCAGCCAGCGCGATCCGCACTGGTTGTAGATCGAGAAGTGGAAGGCGCGGTGATCGTGGTCGTAGCTCTCGGTGTCGCCCGAGCGGATCGTGTCGGCGAGCGCCTCGAATGCGCGGTCCATGGCGGCGAGCGAGGCCTCGTCCATGAGCGGCACGGCGAGCAGGGCCGCGTGCGGATCGAGCATGAGACGCAGATCGTAGGTCTCGGCGAAGTCGTCGCGATCGGCGGGGCGCACGCGGAAGCCGCGCTGCGGGATCGCTTCCACGAGACCCCGCGACGCGAGAGTTCTCAGCGCCTCGCGCACCGGGATCGCGCTCATCCCGAGCTTCTCGGCCGTCTCGTCCGCGTAGATGCGGACTCCCGGTTGCAGTTCGCCCGAGAAGATCATCTCGCGCAGCACGCTCTCCGCGTGTCCGGCGAGGGTCAGGATCTTCGACGCGTCCTGGCGTCCTCTGGGCATCTTCGCTCCTCAGGTCAGACGGAGCATCTGCTCCTTGACATCAGAACAATAATTTATAGATTTACCCCTATGTCAAGCACTTCCCCGCGGGCGCCGATGAGGGCGGCCCGTCTCTACGGCCCTGGCGACATCCGAATCGACGAGGTTCCGGCTCCCGGCGATCCCGGCCCGCTCCAGGCCATCGTCTCGCCGCTCTGGAGCGGCATTTGCGGGACGGACATCAAGGAGTACACCGGTCACGGCGGCTCCGCGGACAGCAAGCCGCATCCGCTCACCGGGTACGCGGGCCTTCCGATCACGCTCGGCCACGAGTTCTCGGCGCGGGTCGACGCGGTCGGCTCCGGCATCCAGGGCGTCGAGGTCGGAGACGAGGTCGCGGTGTACCCGCTGCTGCACTGCGGGAAGTGCGCGGCGTGCCTGCGCGGCGAATACCAGATCTGCGACATCAAGGCCTGGAACGGACTGAGCTCCCCTGGGGCGGCTTCGGTCAGCAGGTGCTGGTCGAGCACTACCAACTCGCCCCCTGCGCGGCATCTCGACCGTCGCGGGCGCCGTGATCGAGCCCGCGGCCGTTGCTCTCAACGCCGTGCAGCACGCTCGCGTCGCCCCGGGCGACACGGTGCTCGTCGTCGGGGCGGGGGCGATCGGGATGCTGTGCATGCTCGCCGCCAAGGCGCTCGGCGCGGCGGCCGTCCACGTCTTCGAGCCCAACCCCTCCCGTGCGGCGCTCATCGAGCGTCTCGGCGGGATCGCGGTGCCGGCCGCGGCTGCGGGCGACATCCCGGGCTACCTCGCCGACCTGACCGACGGTCTCGGCGTCGACGTCGCCATCGACGCGGCCGGCAAGCCCGCTTCGAACGAGGCGGCCATCGCGTCGGTGCGCGCGGGCGGCACCGTCGGCGTGCCGTCGGTGCACCCGGGGCCCATCACCGTCGATGTCCGCCGGCTCACGCGCTTCGACCTCACGATGGTCGGCACCGTCGGCTACACCCGCAAGGCGTGGGACGAGACGGTCGAGCTCACGCGCGCAGGGCAACTGCCGCTCGAGAACATCGTGACGGCGAAGATCGGGCTCGACGATATCGCCGCGCAGGGCTTCGACGTGCTGTCGACCCCAAGCGACCAACTCAAGATCCTCATCCAGGTCAACGAGTAGGGCGCGACCATGACCGATCAGCCGAGATTCGCCGCGAGCGACGGCACCACCTACCACGCGCCCTTCGTCGACGAGCTCGATGCCTACCCCGCCGCGGGCGTGCATGGGCTCGGGCTCTGGGAGTTCAAGCTCGAGGGCGACCGCGACGCCGAGCGCGCCGCGGCCATGAAGGACGCCGGCCTGCACGCGACCTTCTGCTTCCCGCTCACCCCCGGCATCTTCACCGGCAACGCGCACTTCGCCCATCCGAAGGACCCGGACGCCCGGCTGCAGATCCTGCGCGAGTCGGTGCGGCGCTTCGCCGTGTACGAGCCCGAGGCCGTGTGCATCCTCGCGGGCGCGCCGCAGGGCGGCGACGTCGCGGAGTCGCGGCGCCGGGTCGTCGCGGCCTTCACGGAGCTCGTCGAGATCGCACGCGACGCCGGCGTGAAGCTCGCTCTCGAGGTCATCAGCCCCGGCAGCGCGGGGAGCCTGTGCCAGAGCATCCCGGAGGCCGCCGATCTGATCACCGATGCCGGCGGCGAGGGCACGATCGGCATCCTGCTGGACAACTGGCACATCGCCGACGAGCCCCTGCAGAACATCGCCGACTACATCGACGCGATCGCCGGCATCCAGGTGTGCGATCGCGCGGCCGATTCGGGCGGCCGATTCGATCGCGCGCTGCCGGGCAGGGGGTGCTCGATGTCGAGGGCGTCATCCGAACCGCCCACGCGGCCGGCTACCGCGGCTGGTACGAGCTCGAGATCTTCTCAGACGACGGCACCTTCGGCGAGCCGGTCGCCGACCCGATGTGGCAGTGGCCGACGTCGCGGCTGCTGACCGAGGGCAGGGCCGCGTTCGAGACGGTCTACGCGCGGGCGACCGCCGCGGTGCAGGGATAGGGAGAGCCACGTGCGACTGATCGGATACCGGCACGGCCGCAGCGTCACGGTGGGGCGTGCGCTCGCCGGCGGCCTCGTGCAGCCCATCGCGGACGTCGAGGAGTTCTGGGAGGATCCGTTCCGCTGGGGCGAGGCCCCGAGTGGCGCCGATCCGCTGCCCACGGCGGACCTGGAACTCGCCGTGCCCGTGCGGCCGTCGGCCCGGGTGCTCTGCGTCGGCCTGAACTATGCCGAGCACGCGGAGGAGGGCAACTGGGCGCCGCCCACCTACCCCACCGTGTTCGCCCGCTGGACCGCGTCGCTCGCGTTGCCCGGCAGAGCGGTGACGGTGCCGCCGTCCGAGCAGGGCCTCGACTGGGAAGCCGAGCTCCTGGCCGTCGTCGGACGGCCGGCCTACCGGGTCAAGGCCGCCGACGCCGAGGGGATCGTCTACGGCTACGCCGCGTTCAACGACCTCACGGCGCGCACCCTGCAGAAGCTGACGAGCCAGTGGACGCTCGGCAAGAACGCGGACGGCAGCGGGCCGATCGGCGAGATCGTGACCGCGGCCGAGCTCGGCGACATCAGCGGCGGATTGCGAATCTCGTCCCGGGTCAACGGCGAGGTCGTGCAGTCGGACACGACCGACAACATGATCTTCGGCATCCCGCAGCTGCTCGAGTTCCTCAGCCAGGGCATGACGCTTCAGCCGGGGACCTCATCGCGACCGGCACGCCCTCGGGCGTCGGCTACGTGCGCACGCCGCCGCGGTTCCTGACACCGGGTGACGTCGTCGAAGTCGAGATCGAGCGCATCGGAACGGTGTCGACCCCCGTCGTCGCTTCGGAGCGGGTCGAGTAGCCGCCTCCGAGCGGCGTATCGAGATCTCACCGTCGTCGGGGGTGAGGTCTCGATATGCGGCCGCTGACCGCTACTCGACCCCCTCCGCCGCGAGCCGCAGTACGAAGAGCCCGTAGTTCTTGTCGGTGCAGAAGATGGTGCCGCGGTCGTCGACGAGCACGTCCTCGAACGAGGTCGTGAGCTGCGCGGGCTTCGGACCGCGCCGCACCGTCGGATCCACCGGCACGTAGAACGCGATCTCCTCCGGCCGCAGGGGCTCGGAGACGTCGTAGACCCGCAATCCGCCGTTGAAGTGGGTGAGATAGACCCGGGTCGGATCGTTCAGGGTTCCCGGCTGCCCCTGGTACTGGTGCTGGTTGTGCGGACCGTGCCGGCCGCCCTTCTGCTGATAAGTGCGATGGCCGGTCTCGGGCGACGGCAGCGGGGTCGGGAACCAGGCCGCGATCCGCGGAGCCGCGGGGTCCCGCACGTCGATCGCGACGGCGTACGGCAGCCCCTCGGAATCGCCCTCGCCGAGCGCCTCGCTGTTGGCCACGACGTAGTCGCCGTAGGAGTATGCCGTGTGGACGCCGAGCGGACTGCCGAAGTCGCCGAAGCCCAGCCGCGACACCAGGCGCGGGGCGCTCGGGTCCGAGACGTCGAGCACGACGAAGCCGTACTGGCCCCAGCTGCAATAGGCGAGGTCGCCGACGACGTGCGCGGGACCGTGCAGGCCCCATTTGGTGGCGCCTTCCTCCCCCGCCGCGACGTTCTGGCCGGGCGCCCACCAGCGGCCCACCTCGGTGACGTTCGCGGGATCGGAGACGTCGACGATCGAGAGGATGTTGCCGGCGAATCCCTCCGCCTCGGTCGCGAGATACGCGTAGCGGCCGCCGGCCCAGTAGTTGCGGTGCGTGCCGCGTCCGCCGGTGTCGTAATGCGAGACGAGAGCCGGGTGCGCGGGATCGGTCGCGACGTCGAACAGCAGGATGCCGACCTCCTCGGCGAGCTCCGGCTCGTAGCCCCAGCCGGGCGTCGGTCGCTCGAGCGCGCCGATCATGAGGCCGTCGGCCACTTGCACCTGATAGCACCAGCTCGTCGCCGCCCCGTCGACCTGACCGACCAGCTCGGGGTTCGCGGGATCGGTGACATCGAGCACGGACCAGCGCGAGACCCAGAAGTGACTGAGATAGAGGTAGTAGCGCTCGCCGACCTTCTGCAACGCGATCTTGAACGCCGGGTCGCCACCGAGGTCGTGGTAGCCGACGAGGTCGATCCCGCGCGACTCGGCGGCGGCGGGTGCGTGGTCGAGCGTCATCGCTCATCCCTTCTGTCGGGCTCCCGGACGATGCGGCCGGCCGGATCGTCGGCATCCATCGCTCTGAGCCTCTCCTTCTGCACCTTCGCAGTCGCGGTCTTCGGCAGCGCGTCGGCGAATCGGAGATAGCGCGGCACCTTGAACGGAGCGAGGTGCTCGGCGGCCCACGCGAAGACGTCGCCCGCGGAGAGCGGCGCGGCGTCCACACCGTCGCGCGGCACGACGAAGACCAGCAGCTCCTCGTCGGAGAGCTCGGCCGGCACGCCGATGACGGCCGCCTCGGCGATCGAGGGATGCCGTGCGATCACCCGCTCGACCTCGAGCGACGACACGTTCTCGCCGCGGCGTCGCACGATGTCCTTCATGCGGTCGACGAAGAAGAAGAACCCGTCGTCGTCCTGGTAGGCGCTGTCACCGGTGTGCAGCCAGCCCTCGACGAGCGTCTCGGCGGTCTTCTCCGCAAGACCGAAGTACCCGCTCATCATCGCGGCGTTCCTCAGGAGCAGCTCCCCGCGTGCCGCGCAGCACCTCGGCGCCCGACTCGTCGACGATCTTCGCCTCGGTGGGCGGCACGCTCGGGTCGGGGTGGTGACGCGGCAGCCCCATCGTGCCGGGATGCCGCGGTCCGTCGAGGGCTCGAGCAGGCCGAACGTCGTCTCGCTCATCCCGAAGCCCGAGATGCAGCGCAGGCCGAAGCGGGCCTCGATCTCGTCGACGACCTCGACGGCGAGCGCGGGCACGCCGTAGGCGATGCGCACGTGGTTGTCGGCGTCGTCGGGGCTCGCCTGCGACTTGGTGAGGATCATCGCCATCGCGCCGATGAAGTTGAAGACGCTCACGCGGTGCCGCCGCACGTCCGGCCAGAACCGGCTCGCGCTGAACCGCGGAGCGAGCACGAGAGCGCCGCGCGCGGCGATCGCCGCCATCGTCGAGTAGGCCTGCGAGTTGATGTGGAACAGCGGCAGGCAGGCGTAGATGCGCTCACCCGGCTCCATGCGCATCCAGTCGATGTAGGCCTGCCCGGTCAGCACGAAGTTGCGATGCGTCTGCATGACGCCCTTCGGATCCCCGGTGGTCCCCGAGGTGTAGATGAGCGAGATGAGGTCATCGCCCGCGAGATCGACGGCCGGCGCCGGGTCAAGGCCGGACCGGGCGGCGAGGGCGCCGAACTCGGCGGGGGTGAGGACGGGACGGCCCGCGGGGGCGAGCATCCCGGCGAATTCATCGTCGGCGAGCGCGATCCGCGCCCCGGAGTCGCGCACGAGGTAGCCGGCCTCGGCCTCCCGGAAGCCGGTGTTGATCGCGACCAGGACACCGCCGATGCGCGCGAGGCCGAGCCACGCCCACAGGAACTCCGGGGTGTTGCCGAGCATGAACGCGACCCGGTCGCCGTGGCGCACGCCGAGCTCGTGCCACGCCGCCGCGGCGCGGTCGATGAACCCGCCCGCCTCGCGGAACGAGTAGGCGCGGTCGTCGGTCGTGAAGATCACGAACGGCGCCTCCGGGGATGCGGCGCGCGCCTCATCGAAGAAGTCGCGGACGTTGAGACGCGCGAGATCGATCACTCCCATATCGTAAGACGCCGTATCGGTATAACGCGACATGGTCGCGGATCGGATGCCACGGATATCGTGACCGGGTGCCTCCCGCCATGCCGCCGCATCCCGCCGACAGCCACGACGTCATCCGGGTGCAGGGCGCCCGGGAGCACAACCTCAAGGACGTGAGCGTCGAGCTGCCGAAGCGCCGGCTCACCGTGTTCACGGGGGTGTCCGGCTCCGGCAAGAGCTCCCTCGTCTTCGGCACGATCGCGGCCGAGTCGCAGCGGATGATCAACGAGACCTACCCCGCGTTCGTGCAGGGCTTCATGCCCTCGCTCGACCGGCCCGACGTCGACGTGCTCGAGGGGCTGACGACGGCGATCATCGTCGACCAGGAGCGGATGGGCGCCAACGCCCGCTCGACCGTCGGCACCGCGACCGACGCGAACGCCATGCTCCGGATCCTGTTCAGCCGGCTCGGTGAACCGCACATCGGATCGCCCCAGGCGTTCTCGTTCAACATCGCGTCGGTCACCGGATCCGGTAGCGCCGCCACCTCGAGCGGCAAGCAGATCGAGCGGGAGTTCTCCCTCCTCGGTGGCATGTGCCCGCGCTGCGAGGGCATGGGCACGGTCTCCGACATCGACCTGACCCAGCTCTACGACGACAGCAGGTCGCTCGCCGGGGGCGCTCTGACGATCCCCGGGTACACGGTCGACGGATGGCAGACCCGCATCTACGCGGAGTCCGGCTTCGTCCCCGCCGACGTGCCGATCCGCGACTTCACCGCGCAGCAGCTCGACGACTTCCTGTACAAGGAGGCGACCAAGGTCAAGATCAACGGCATCAACCTCACCTACGAGGGCTTGATCCCGAAGATCCAGAAGTCGATGCTCTCCAAGGACGTCGACGCGATGCAGCCGCACATCCGCGCATTCGTCGAGCGCGCCGTCGCCTTCGCGCCGTGCCCGGAGTGCGAGGGCACCCGGCTCAGTGCCGCGGCGCGTTCGTCGAAGATCGCCGGCGTCTCGATCGCCGACGCGTGCGCGATGCAGATCAGCGACCTCGCCGCCTGGGTGCACGGGCTGGACGACCCCTCGGTCGCACCGCTGCGGCACAACCTCGGCGCGCTCCTCGACTCCTTCGTGCGGATCGGCCTCGGCTACCTCTCCCTCGACCGGTCGTCGGGCACGCTCTCCGGCGGCGAGGCGCAGCGCACCAAGATGATCCGGCACCTCGGCTCCTCGCTCACCGACGTGACCTACGTCTTCGACGAGCCGACGATCGGGTTGCATCCGCACGACATCCAGCGCATGAACGAGCTGCTGCTGCAGCTGCGCGACAAGGGCAACACGGTGCTCGTCGTCGAGCACAAGCCCGAGGCGATCGCGATCGCCGACCACGTCGTCGATCTCGGGCCGGGCGCCGGCACGGAGGGCGGCCGGATCATGTTCGAGGGCACGGTCGAGGACCTCCGCGCGAGCGGCACGCTGACCGGGCGCCACCTCGACGACCGCGCCCGGCTCAAGGAGACGGTGCGCACGTCGTCGGGGTCGATGCAGGTGCGGGGCGCGCGCGAGCACAACCTGCGGGGCGTCGACATCGACATCCCGCTCGGCGTCCTCACGGTCGTGACGGGCGTGGCCGGGTCGGGCAAGAGCTCGCTCATCCACGGCTCGGTCTCGCCGCGCGAGGGTGTGGTGACCATCGACCAGGGCGGGATCCGCGGGTCGCGGCGCAGCAATCCGGCCACCTACACCGGGCTGCTCGACCCGATCCGCTCGGCGTTCGCCAAGGCGAACGGCGTCAAGCCCGCACTGTTCAGCGCGAACTCCGAGGGCGCCTGCCCGGTGTGCAAGGGCGCCGGCGTGATCTACACCGACCTCGGCCCCATGGCCGGCGTCGCCACCACGTGCGAGGAGTGCGGCGGCATCGGCTTCCGCGCGGCCGTGCTCGAGTACACGCTCGGCGGGCGCGACATCAGCCAGGTGCTCCGGATGCCGGTGACCGATGCGGAGGCCTTCTTCGGCTCGGGCGAGGCGCGTCTGCCCGCCGCGCACGCCATCCTGAACCGGCTCGCCGACGTCGGCCTCGGCTACCTGACGATCGGCCAGCCGCTCACCACCCTCTCCGGCGGCGAGCGCCAGCGGCTGAAGCTCGCGGTGCACATGGGCTCGCCCGGCGAGGTCTATGTGCTCGACGAGCCGACCACCGGCCTGCATCTCGCCGACGTCGAGAACCTGCTCGGCCTGCTCGACCGGCTCGTCGACGCGGGCCGCTCGGTCATCGTGATCGAGCACCACCAGGCCGTGATGGCGCACGCCGACTGGATCATCGACCTCGGCCCGGGCGCCGGGCACGACGGAGGCCGCGTCGTGTTCGAGGGCACGCCCGCCGAGCTGGTGGCGTCGCGCTCGACGCTCACCGGGCAGCATCTGGCGCAATACGTCGGGGCGTGATCGGGTGGAGGCATGAGCATCCACCCGACGGGAGTCACCGCCAATCTGCGCGTGCCGGAGGGCGCCGCGGCCAGGGAGTTCTACACCGGGTTCCTCGGGCTGACCGAGACCGCATTCGACCTCGGCTGGGTCATCAGGCTGCAGTCCCCCGACGGCCGTGCCGAGCTCCAGCTCGTCACGCGGGACGCGGGCTCCCCGTCGACTCGGTCATCTCGGTGCACGTCGGCGACGAGGTCGAGGCCGCGTACGCCGAGGCCCAGGCGCGCGGGCTCGATATCGTGCATCCGCTGACGCAGGAGGAGTGGGGCGTGCGCCGTTTCATGGTGCGCGCCCCCGACGGGAACGTCGTCAACATCGTCAGCCACGTCGACTAGGGCGAATTCACAGATCCTGCAGTTGACGCAGGAATGCAGACGTGTAATATTGCAGCCGCTGCAAATCACAGCCCGCCAGTGTCGGCGTCCGGCCGTCGGCGTTCTCCGGTGGTTGCGGGCGCCCCGCCCATCCACCGAAGGACATTCGCTTGTCAACTGCCACCGCGCCGGTCGCGACGCAACCGGCCGCACCTGCACCCCAGGCGTCGAAGCCGATCATGTCCCACCGGCAGATCCTGCTGGTCATCTACGGCCTCATGGCCGGCATGTTCCTCTCCTCGCTCGACCAGACCGTCGTGGGCACCGCGATCCGCACGATCGGCGACGACCTCCACGGCCTCGATCAGCAGGCGTGGGTCACGACCGCCTACCTGATCACCTCCACGATCTCGGTGCCGATCTACGGCAAGCTCTCCGACATCTTCGGTCGGCGACCGCTGTTCATCTTCGGCATCGCGGTGTTCCTGCTCGGGTCGCTCGCGTCGTCGTTCTCGACGTCGATGTTCATGCTCGCCGGCTTCCGCGCGATCCAGGGCATCGGGGCCGGCGCGCTCATGTCGCTGCCGCTCGCGATCATGGGCGACATCCTCGCCCCGCGCGAGCGCGCGAAGTACCAGGGCTACTTCTTCGCCGTGTTCGGCGTCTCGTCGGTGGTCGGCCCGCTCGTCGGCGGCCTGTTCGCCGGAGCGGACTCGATCCTGTTCATCTCCGGATGGCGCTGGGTCTTCCTGATCAACGTGCCCATCGGGATCATCGCCCTGCTCATGGTGATCGCGTTCCTGCACCTGCCGAAGTTCGCGCACCACCGGGCGCCGCGCATCGACTGGTGGGGCGCGACGACCGTGATCATCGCCCTGGTGCCGCTGCTGCTGGTGGCGGAGAAGGGCCAGGACTGGGGCTGGACCTCGCCGGGCTCGATCGCCTGCTACATCGTCGGCGGAGTCGGCGTGCTCGCGTTCGTGATCGTGGAGCGCCTCATGAAGGAGGACGCGATCATCCCGCTGCGGCTGTTCCGGTCGCGCGTGTTCTCGATGGCGACGATCCTCGGCGTGCTCGTCGGATTCGGGATGTTCGGCGCCATGCTGACGATCCCGCTCTACCTGCAGATCGTCACGGGTCTCACCCCGACCGAGTCGGGCTTCGCGATGATCCCCATGGTCGTCGGCCTCATGATCGCGTCGATCGGCTCCGGCCAGATCCTCGCGAGGACCGGGCACTACCGGATCTTCCCCATCACCGGCACCTTCGTGACCGCGCTCGGATTCTTCCTGCTGACGTTCATCTCGATCGACAAGCCGCTGTGGTTCCTCATGCTCGCGATGTTCTGCATCGGACTCGGCCTCGGCCAGCTCATGCAGACCCTCACGCTGGCCAGCCAGATGTCCGTCGCCCCGCACCAGATGGGTGTCGCCACCAGCGCGGCGACCTTCTTCCGCCAGATCGGCGGCACACTCGGCGTCGCGATCCTGATCTCGGTGCTGTTCACGACGCTCCCGCTGAACTTCACGCACACGCTCGAGAACAAGGCCACGCTCACCACGACGCTCGACGCGGCCCTGAATCCCGCGGTCGCCGGGGCGAAGAAGAACGCGAAGGTGATGTCGCAGCTCTGGAACCCGATCGTCGACCCGATCAAGTCGAAGGTGCAGGAGCAGCTCGACAGCGCCACGACCGCCGCCCAGAAGGGCGCCGACGCCGCCGTGACGCAGCAGGTGACCGCGGCGGTCCAGGCGCAGGTCGCAGCCGGCGCCATCCCGGCAGCCGCCGCACCGGCGATCGTCGCGCAGAACGTCGAGGCCGCGAAGCCCGCGGCCGAGCAGCAGGCGCTCGAGGCCGTGGCGTCGAAGGCGCACGCGAGCCTGCACGACGGCAGGGTCGCGGTCGACTGGTCGAACGCGGGCCAGCGCACGCACTGGGTCAACCAGCTGGCGCCGGCCATCCAGAAGAAGGTCAAGAACGCCACGAAGTCCTCGAGCGGTTCGGGTGCCTCCGGCAGCGACACCTCGTTCGTCAACGGCGCCGACAAGCGCCTGACGACTCCGTTCCTCACCGGGTTCAACAACGCGGTGGTAACGGTCTACTGGATCGCGCTGGCCGACATCGTGGTGGCGTTCCTGCTCAGCCTCTTCTTCAAGGTGCCGCCGCTGCGCAAGGTGTCGGCCCTGCAGGAGCGCGCCGACGCCAACGGGATGTCCGAGACCGGAACGATCCAGACCCAGCCGGTCTGACCGGATGCCGGGGCGGGCCCGCGAGGACCCGTCCCGGCACCGGTGCGCACCGCACGGAACCGCAGATGACCACGACAACCGATGCCGAGCGCGCCGAGGGCACCCTCCGCGAGCGCAAGAAGAGCCAGACCCGGCACGCGATCCACGCCGCCGCGGTGCGGCTCGTCGACGAGCAGGGGCTCGAGCAGGCGACGGTGGAGCAGATCTGCCGCGACGCCGACATCTCCTCGCGCACCTTCTTCAACTACTTCCCGTCCAAGGCGGCGGCCGCTCTCGGTCTGCCCGACACGATGATCGACGAGGCGGCGGCGGCCGGGTTCCGTGCCGCGGACGGCCTGCTCGTCGACGCGCTCTGCGACGTCTTCGCGGCGACCGCCGACGTGCAGGCTGAGCGGGTGCGCATGAAGGAGCTCATCTCGCGATGCCCCGAGCTCATGCCGGCGCTCACCCAGTGGATGGCGGGCATGCGCGAGCAGGTCCTGGCCCTCGCCGAGGAGCGGGCCGCCGATGCGCGCGAGGCGCAGCTCGCGATGACCCTCGTCATGGCGGCGTTCAGCAGCATCGTCCACGACCGGGAGGCCGACGACGGCCGGCCGATGGCCGAGCGGCTGCGCGAGCGCGTCCGCGATCTCATGACGGTGCGCGCGGCGAAGCTGCACTGAGCTCCGCCGCGCGCCGGCCGCGGGCTACGCGGTCGCGGACTCCTTCTTCGGCAGCTTCCAGTTCGGCCGCACGTAGTGGCACGTGTAGCCGTTCGGGATCTTGCGCAGGTAGTCCTGGTGCTCCTCCTCGGCCTCCCAGAAGTCGCCCGCCGGAACGACCTCGGTGACGACCTTGCCGCGGTGGATGCCGGCGGCGTCGATCTCCGCGATCACCTCGCGGGCCGTGGCCTCCTGCTCCGGGGTCGTGAAGAAGATCGCGGAGCGGTAGCTGCGGCCGACATCGTTGCCCTGTCGGTTCAGCGTGGTCGGGTCGTGCAGCTGGAAGAAGAACTCCAGCAGCTCCCGGTAGCTGAACTTCTCGGGGTCGAAGATGACCTCGACCGACTCGGCGTGGTCGCCGTGGCGGTAGTAGGTGGCGTTCTTCGTGCTGTCGTCGCCCGAATAGCCGGTGCGGGTGGAGATGACGCCCGGGGCGGAGCGGAGGAGCTCCTGGGCTCCCCAGAAGCAGCCGCCCGCGAGGATCGCGCGCTCGGTGGTTGTCATGATGCGACCTCCTGGGTCGTGTCGGTGGTGAAGAGGATGCGAACTCGCCGTAGCCGGCGGGCTCGAGCTCGTCGACGGGCACGAAGCGCATCGCCGCCGAGTTGATGCAGTAACGCAGGCCGCCCTGGTCGGCGGGGCCGTCGTCGAACACGTGGCCGAGGTGGCTGTCGCCGTGGGCCGAGCGCACCTCGGTGCGCCGCATCCCGTAGCTGTTGTCCGACTTCAGCACCACGTTGGCCGGGTCGACCGGCACGGTGAAGCTCGGCCATCCGGATCGGCTGTCGTACTTGTGGATCGAGGCGAACAGCGGCTCGCCCGACACGATGTCGACGTAGAGCCCGGCGTCGTGGTTGTCGACGTACTCGCCGGTGAACGCGGGCTCGGTCGCGGCGTTCTGCGTCACCGCGAACTGCTCGCGGGTGAGCTTCTGAATGGCTGCGGGGTCCTTGCGGTACTCCGTCATGCTGGCCTCCTGTGGTCCTGGGCTCCGATCGCGGGGCCCGATGAGTACAACACCGGAGCGCCTCGCGACGTTCCCGGATGGCGCGACCCCCTACCGCGGTAGGGGGCGAAGTGCGCTCCGCAGCGGGACGCGCCCCGGCATCCCGAAATCTACCGTCGGAGTATGTCCACCCTCGTCGCCCCCGAACGCCCCGCGGATCGCCCCATCCGCACGACCGGCTCACGCCAGGAGCGCAACGCCAGCGACTACAAGGAGCTGATGGCGCTCGTCAAGGCGGAGGGTCTGCTGAAGCGCCGCCCGATCTGGTACGCCGGCCGGGCCGCACTCATGATCGGCCTGTTCGCTGCCGCCTTCGCGGGGCTCTTCGCCCTGGGCTCCTCGCCGTGGGTGCTGCTGCTCGCCGCCGGCTTCGGCCTGCTCTTCACCCAGTCGGCCTTCTTCGCGCACGACGGCGCGCATCGGCAGATCTTCAGCTCCAACAACCGCAACGAGTGGTTCTCGCGGATCGTCGGCAACGGCGTCGTCGGACTCAGCTACGGCTGGTGGATGAACAAGCACACCAAGCACCACACCAACCCGAACAAGCTGGGCAAGGACGGCGACATCGACTCCAACGCGATCGTCTTCACGCCGGAGGCCGCCGCGGAGCGCGCGGAGCGGGACGGGCTGTCCGCCCTGCTCATGCGCTATCAGCACCTGTTCTTCGTGCCCGTCCTGCTGCTGGCCGGTCTCGAGCTGCACCGCAACGCGATCCTCGGTGTGCTCGGCCGCACCCAGATGAAGCACCGCTGGGTCGAGGGTGCACTCCTGGTGCTGCGCCTCGCCGGCTTCCCGACCATCGTCTTCATCGCCTGCGGCCCCCTCATGGGACTCGCGTTCCTCGGTATCCAGGTCGCCGTGTTCGGGCTGACGATGGGCGGCAGCTTCGCGCCGAATCACAAGGGCATGGCCATCATCCCCGCTGGCCTGGAGATCGACTTCCTCCGCCGTCAGACCCTCACCTCCCGCAACATCACGGGCGGACCCGCCGTCGCGATCGGCATGGGCGGGCTCAACTTCCAGATCGAGCACCACCTGTTCCCGAACATGCCGAGCATCAACCTCGGCCGCGCCCGACGGATCGTGCGCGCCTACTGCGCCGAGAAGAACGTCAGCTACACGGAGACCACGTTCATCGGCTCGTACCGCATCGTGCTGCGCTATCTGAAGCGCGTCGGCATCCGGCACGCCGACCCGTTCGAGTGCCCCCTCGCGGCGCAGCTCCGGTGACCGTCCCGCCGCTCATGCGTATCGTGGTGCGCATGGCGGGAGCCGCGGGAGGCCCTCAGGCCGGCGGCGATCGCGACGGCGGCGCCGTCGGCGAGCGGGTGGCCCGTCGCTCGACGCAGCGCGACGCCTGGATGCGCGTGGGAGCGGTCGCCGCCGGCGTCGCGCTGCTCGTCGTCGGCAGCATTCTGGGCTCCAGCATCTATCGCGGCCCCCTGCTGTTCGTCTTCCTGTTCACCGCGGCGCAGGCCGGAGCGCTCGTGCTCGCGACGGTCCGACCGCGCACGGCGGCCATCGCCGCGCTCGTGGCCTCCGCCGGCATCATGGTCGTCGCGCACGGGGGTTGTCGCCCTGGCCGTGGTCGGTCACGACCCTGATCACGCAGGCGCTGATCGTGGGCACCATCGCGTACCGCGTCCGCTGGGTCGAGGCCGTGATCGGCGTCGTCGCGAACCTGCTCGTCTCCGGTACGATCGCGATGCTCTTGCCGACGGCTCGCAGCGCCGAGTCGGTCGGCGTCGACCTGGTGGTCTTCACATCGACCGCGGGAACACTGCTCGCAACCGGGATCGTGCTGCAGCAGCGGCGTGCCATCCGCGTCCAGTTGGCTCGCGAGCGGCGGGTCAGCGAAGAGGAACGGGCCAGGCGGCTGGTCGCCGAGGAGAAGACTCGGATCGCGCGCGAGCTGCACGACGTCATCGCCCACAGCATGTCGGTCATCAACGTGCAGGCGTCGAGCGCGCCCTATCGGCTCGCCGACGTCGGGCCCGATGTGCGCCAGGAGTTCGAGCAGATGGCCGCCTCGAGCCGGCGGGCGCTCGCGGAGATGCGGTCGCTGCTGAGCGTGCTGCGCGAGGATGATCGACCGAACGAGCTCGCGCCGCAGCCCGGACTCGCGGCGATCCCCGGCCTGATCGCCGCCGTCGACCGCTCGGGCACCTGGATCAACCTGGAGTGGGTCGGCGAGTTCGGCGATGAGGGGGTCCGCCAGATCGTCGGCCTCGCCGCGTATCGCATCGTGCAGGAGGCGGTGAGCAACGCGCTGCGCCATTCCCCGGGCTCGCACATCGACGTCCGATGCACACGGGAACCCCAGGGGCTCTCGCTTCTGATCACCAACGGGCCCGCTCGACGACGCGGCGTGCCGGTGCCCGGCGGAGCAGGCAACGGCCTGGTCGGCATGCGCGAACGCGCCACGAGTCTCGGCGGCACTCTCGAGCATCACGGGCTGCCGGCCGGCGGATACGTGGTGCGCGCGTGGTTGCCGCTGGACCCGAAGGCGCCCGTCGACCACTCCGACGAGCGGACCGATGCCGCATGAGCATCCGCATCGTCATCGCGGACGACCAGGCCATGGTCCGTGCCGGGTTCAGCGCCCTGCTGCACGCCGACCCCGGCCTCGAGGTCGTCGGCGAGGCGGCCGACGGCGCCGAGGCGGTCGCGATCGTGCGGCAGACGCATCCGGATGTCGTGCTCATGGACGTGCGGATGCCCCACCTCGACGGCATCGCCGCGACCCGCGCCCTCCTGCAGAGCGGCGACCCGGGGATCGCGCCCGTGCCGCGGGTGCTCATGCTGACGACGTTCGACATCGACGAGTACGTCTACGAGGCGGTCCGGGCGGGCGCGAGCGGCTTCCTGCTGAAGGACGCGCTCCCCGAGGAGCTGACCGCGGCGGTGCACGTCGTCGCCCGAGGTGACGCGCTGCTCGCCCCGAGCGTCACGCGTCGCATGATCGAGCATTTCGTCGCCGCAGCGGCACCGCGCTCCGAGCCGCCGGCTCTCGACGAGCTCACGGATCGCGAGCGGGATGTGCTGAGCCTGGTGGCGACAGGCCGCTCCAATCGCGAGATCGCGGCCGACCTCGTCATCGCGGAGCAGACGGTCAAGACCCACGTCAGCCGCATCCTGGGCAAACTGGGCCTGCGGGATCGCGCTCAGGCCGTGATCGCGGCGTACGAGTCGGGCCTCGTGGTCGCGCAACCGCGCGAGGGGCGCGAACCGCCGTGATGGCGCCGCACCGGCTCACGCGCGATGACGCGCGGCGGATCGTCGTGCGTGCGCAGCTGCTCGACGCGGAGCGGCCGGGCGACGTCGTGGAGGTCGCCGAGCAGCTCGGCGCGATCAAGATCGATCCGACGCGGATCATCGCCCCGTGCGAGCACACCGTGCTGTGGAGCCGCATCGGCTACGCCTACGAGCCCGGGCAGCTGAGCAAGGCGGTCGAGCGCGATCGGCTGCTGTTCGAGTTCGACGGCGCGTTCCGCGCGATGAGCCTGCTGCCGCTGATGCTGCCGGCGATGCGCGTCTGGCCTCGGCGCGAGAGCACCCGGCAGTGGCTGGAGGCCAACGACCGGTTCCGCCGGGATGTGCTCGCCCGCCTGCGCGCGGACGGCCCGCTGCTCGCGAGCGAGATCGATGACACTGCGCAGGTGAGCCGGGCGCCGGACGGGTGGTCGGGATCCAACCAGGTGCCGATCATGCTCGACGTCCTCAGCCGTCAGGGCGTGGTCGCGATCGTCGGCCGGGAGGGGCGGCACCGCCGCTGGGATCTCGCCGAACGGGTGTACCCGGGCGACCTGCCGGAGCTCGATCCGGATGAGGCGGCGCGGCAGCTGGCCGAGCGGCGCCTGCAGGCGGCCGGCATCGCGAAGCAGAAGTCGCCGTGGTCGGGTGTCGGCACGGCGGGCGAGGCCGCGACCATCGACGGGCTCGCCGGCACCTGGCGGGTCGACCCCCGCCAGCTCGCCGCGCTCGAGGACGACGCCGGCGGGCGGGTCGCATTCCTGAACCCCTACGACGGGATGCTGTTCGACCGTCCACGGCTGCGTGACGTGTTCGAGTTCGACTACGTGCTCGAGCAGTTCAAGCCCAAGCCGCAGCGCAGGTACGGGCTGTTCGCGCATCCGATCCTGCTCGGCGACCGCTTCGTCGGCATGCTCGAGGCCGAACTCGACCGCGCCGAGGGGCTGCTGCGGGTGCAGGCGGTGCACGAGTTCCTGCCGTTCGAGGTCGAGGAGCTCGACATGGTCCGCGCCGAGATCTCCGAACTCGCGCAGTGGCTGGGCGCCGCGGTCGCCGAGGGGCGCCGCGAGCGCTGACCGCGCAGACTGAACGGGTGGATGCCGAGACCGCCCGCGCGCTCATGGCGCGCCGCCGCGACGACATCCGCGGTCGCCTCGACGAGGTCGACCGCCGCCTCGCCGCGGTGCGCGAGGCCCGCGGCGACTGGACCGACGAGGAGCACGACCCGGAGGGTTTCGCCCTGACCCACGAGTGGTCGCAGGCCGAGGAGCCCGCGTGCGCCTCGGGGCGACGCTGCGCGAGCTGGAACGCGCCGGGGATCGCGTCAGCGAGGGCAGCTACGGCCGCTGCGCCGTCTGCGACGCCGAGATCCCCACGGCTCAGCTGGAGCTGCAGCCGGAGCGCACGGCGTGCGTCGCGTGCGTCGACCGGCGCCGCCGCTGACGCGCGCTCATCGGTGAGCGCGCCGCCGCGGCGGATCGTGATGAACCGCGGGTCGCGCGGATTCGGGAGGATCGGCACTAATCCGCGACGCGGATGATCGTCTTGCCCGGCACGCGGCGCCCGGCGGCGAAGGCGTCCGGCGCCTCGGCGAGCGGGCGCACCTCGCCCACGATCGGCCTCAGCCGGCCGTCGCGCACCCGCTGGGCGAGATCGGCGAGCCGGGCACGGTCGGGCTCGACGACGAAGAAGATCGCACGGCCGCCGGCCGGCTGCTCGCGCGGGGGCGCCGCGATGGTGACGAACGTGCCGCCGGGGCGCACCAGCGCGAGCGATCGGGATCCGATCTCCCGGCCGATCACGTCGAGCACCACGTCGACCGGGCCGACCGCGTCGAGGTCGTCGCCGTCGAGGTCGACGAATTCGTCGGCACCCAGGCCGAGCACCGTGTCGCGGTCGCGGGCGCGACCCGTGCCGATCACGTACGCCCCGGCGTCGTGCGCGAGCTGCACGGCGATCGAGCCGACCCCGCCGGCCGCACCGTGGATGAGCGCCGACTGCCCGATCTCGAGCCGCCCGTGGTCGAACAGCGCCTGCCACGCCGTCAGCCCCGAGATCGGCAACGCCGCCGCGACGGTGTGGTCGATGCCCGCGGGAAGCGGGGCGAGGTTGCGCGCCTCGACCGCGACGAGCTCGGCCAGCGAGCCGTCGCGCGCCCAGTCGGTGAGGCCGAACACCCGCTGCCCGACGGTCAGGCCGGTCGTGCCGAAGCCCAGCCCGACCACGACGCCCGAGACCTCATGCCCCGGGACGCTCGGCGTGCGGTCGCGTCCGGCGCGATCCGTCCAGGTGGCGGGCCAGTCGAGCTCGCCGGGCGTGAAGCCCGCCGCGTGCACGCACACGACGACATCGTTCTCCGCGGCGTGCGGCTCCGGGAGCTCGGCGAGCGTCAGGCCGGCGACGCCGGCCTCGCGATCGCTGACGGTGACGGCTTTCATCATGCGCTGCGTGTCCATGCCTCCAGGATCCTCCGGAAGCGCGCTCAGAGCACCTTTGACAGGAACGCCTTCGTGCGCTCATGCTGCGGGTTCGCCAGCAGCTCGCGCGGTGCACCCGACTCCACGACGACCCCGCCGTCCAGGAACACCATCGCGTCGCCGACCTCGCGTGCGAACCCCATCTCGTGCGTGACGACCACCATCGTCATGCCCGTGTCCGCGAGCTCGCGCATGACGTCGAGCACCTCCCCCACGAGCTCGGGGTCGAGCGCGCTCGTCGGCTCGTCGAACAGCATGAGCTTCGGATCCATGGCGAGCGCCCGGGCGATCGCCACCCGCTGCTGCTGACCGCCCGAGAGCTGCGACGGATAGTGGCCCGCGTGGGATGCCAACCCCACCCGCGCGAGCAGGTCGCGCCCGCGCTCCAGCGCGTCGCGTCGCGACATCCCCTTCACCGTGGTCGGCGCCTCGGCGATGTTCTCGAGCGCCGTCATGTGCGGGAAGAGGTTGAAGTGCTGGAAGACCATGCCGATGTCGCGCCGCTGCCGCGCCGCCTCCGCCGGCTTGAGCTCGTAGAGCTTGTCGCCCCTCTCGCGGTACCCGACCAGCTCGCCGTCGACGTAGAGCCGCCCGGCGTCGACCACCTCGAGATGGTTGATGCAGCGCAGGAACGTCGACTTGCCCGAGCCGCTCGGCCCGATGACGCACATGACCTGCCCGCGCTCGACCCGCAGCGAGATCGACGTGAGCACCTCGTTGCCACCGAAGCGCTTCGAGACCGCGACCGCCTCGACCATCGGCCGCGCGGCATCCGGGGTCGTCGCGCGCTGGACCGGGGTCATCGCACACCCCCGACGCCGCCGACGATGACGGGGGCATCCGGATCGTTCTCGATCGCCGGGCGGCCGCGCCCGATGCCGCGGGAGAACCGCTTCTCGAGGAAGTACTGCCCGACCATGAGGATCGAGGTGAAGAAGAGGTACCACAGCGACGCGACGATCAGCAGCGGGATCGGCACGAACGTCTCGGCGGAGATGTCGCGCGCGCGCCCGAACAGGTCGAGCGAGAACGGCACCGCCGCGACGAGCGTGGTCGTCTTGAGCATCGAGATGACCTCGTTGCCGGTCGGCGGGATGATCACCCGCATCGACTGCGGGATCACGATGCGGCGCATGGTCTGGCCCCACGACATCCCGAGCGCCTTCGCCGCCTCCTCCTGGCCGGCATCGACCGAGAGCAGTCCGGCGCGCACGATCTCGGCCATGTAGGCCGCCTCGTTGAGCGACAGCCCGACCACCGAGATGAAGAACAGCGGCGGCACCCAGTCGATCTTGATGACGTCCCAGGTGTGCACGAACGGGATGCCGATGATGATCGAGTTGTAGATCAGCGTGATCAGACCCCAGAACACGAGCTGCACGTAGACCGGGGTGCCGCGGAAGATCCACAGGTACACCCACGAGACGGCCTTCACGACCGGGTTCGGCGAGAGCCGCATGATCGCCAGGATCAGGCCGAGCACGATGCCGATGACCATCGAGTAGACGGTCAGCTGCAGCGTGATGAGCGCCGCCTGGCTGATGCGCTGATCGAAGAGGTACTTGCCCACGTCCGGCCAGTCGAACGCCGTGCGCTGCGCGGCGTCGAGCACGAACAGCACGACGAGGAGGATCAGGATCACGGCGACGGTGATCCGCCCGGGATGGCGCAGCCGCACCGCCCGGATCGCCTCGCCCGAGGGGACGGCGCTGTCCCCCGGGCGCCCTGCGAGTCGGTCATGACCGACTTACTGCTTCGAGGCGGCGTTGACGTCGGCCGCGGTCACGGCTCCGTCGTCGACGCCCCACTTCTGCAGGATCTTCGTGTAGGTGCCGTCGTCGATGAGCGCCTGCAACGCGTTCTTGATCACGTCGGTCAGCTTCGAGCCCTTGTCGACCGCGAACCCGTAGGGCGCCACGTCGAACGTCGTGCCGGCCGCCTGGATCTTGTCCTTCTGCTTGCTGATCGCGTACTCCGTGATCGGCGAGTCGGCGCTCATCGCGTCGACCTGGCCGAGCACGAGCGCGTTGGTCGCCTGGTCCTGGCCGTCGAACTTGAGCACCTGGATGGCGGCCTTGCCGGCATCCGTGCACTTCTTCGACTTCGCGGGCACCTCCTCGGTGTCCTCGTACGTGCCCGCCTCGACGGCGACCTTCAGCCCGCACGCGTTGTCGGGGTCGACGTTCTTGCCCTTGGCCGAGGCCCACAGCACGCCCGCGCTGTAGTAGTTGACGAAGTCGACCTGCTTCTCGCGCTCGGTGGTGTCGGTGAACGACGAGACGCCCAGGTCGTACCGCCCGCCCGTGATGCTCGGGATGATGTTGTCGAACTTGGAGATCGTGTAGTCGGTCGTCACGCCGAGCTTCGCGGCGATCGCATCGGCGAGGTCGACGTCCCAGCCGATGACCTTGCCGTCGCTGTCCTTGTACTCGTTCGGCGCGTACGTGGCGTCGATGCCGATCGTGAGCTTGCCGGCCTTGGCGATGTCGCCGGGCAGGGTCTTGGCGAGAGCCGCGTCCTTCGTGACGCCGTAGGCGTTCTTCTGGCCGGTGTCGCCGCCCGAGCCGCCGCTGCCACCGCCGCTGTTGTCGACGCACCCGGCCAGCAGCAGCGCTGCCGCGACCGCCGCAACCGGGAGAATCAGTGCCTTGCGCATGTGAGGACCTTCCTGATGGGGGATATCTGCCGCGCGTGTGCGCGACCGCTGTCGATTCCGCACGCTCGTGGCATGCGGCACCATGACCACTGAATCTATCCGCCCTGCGATCCCAGCTGGGCGACCAGTCGCCTCGTCGACTCGTCGATCTCGGCCTGCGGGACGCGGCTGTGCGGTCCCGGCACGGCGCGCAGCACCTTGTCGGCGGAGCCGAACGCGTCGAACAGCGCGAACCCCGACTCGCGGTCGATCTCGGGGTCGTCCCACGACAGCACGTACTGCACGGGCACCGTGACCCGTCGCGCCGCCTCGACGAGCCCCGGGCGCGCGAACGCGGCGCCGAACACGGCGGCCGCGATGCGCCGGTCGGCGGCAGCGAGCCGGATGCCGATCTCGGTCGCGAGCGTCATGCCCGTGTAGCCGGCTCCCCCGGTCAGATCGATCCCGGGCATCCGCTCGAGCGCGTCGAGCACCGACCGCCACTCGGGCACCGCGCGCTCCGCGATGGAGGCGTTGAAGTCGGCCACGAGGTCGCCGAGGGGCTGCCCCGCCGCGCGGGCCACCTGCATCCGGTCGACCCAGGCCTCGTCCTCGGGCGAGCGCGCGCGATCGCCGTGGCCGGGCGCGTCGATCGCGACGACGTGGATGCCGTACCCGGCGGCGAGCACGCGGGCACGCGCGACGAGGCCGCCCGCGCTCTTGTGGAGTCCGCCCGGATGACCGGACAGCACCACGGGGGCGGGCTCGCCGACGTGCGCCGGTGACCAGAGGATGCCGGGGACGTCGCCCTGGACGAACCCGCGTTCGATGACGCCGTCGAGCGTCGATTCGGAGATGAGATGCATGAGAGTGCCTTTCGGGAATCACCATTCGGTGCTCCCGGTGACCCTCAGATCACGCGACGGCCCGTGCTGGCGACGGAGCACCCGACTTCTCGTTCATCGGGCATCACCTCCTCGGCCTGCGACACGGACCCGGGAACGTTACCGCATGTCGGTCCGCACCGGGCTCGTCGGACGCTGAGATGGGACATCGACGGACATCGAAATGCGAGGAGGACCTCATGCCGGACCTGACGGACATCGATCGCATCGTGGGCGGCATCCGCTACCTCGTGCTGGCTACCGCCGACGCGGACGGCACCCCGTGGGCCACGCCCGTGTTCTTCGCACCGCTCGGCCGCGACGGCGTGTGCTGGGTCTCGTCGGCCGATGCGCGGCACTCCCGCAACATCGCAAAGCGCACCTCCGTGGCGATCACGGTCTTCGACTCCACCGTGGCGATCGGCCACGCGGAGGCCGCCTACTTCGAGGCGGACGCGGCGGCGCTTCCGGCCGGGGAGACCGGCCAGGCGCTGGAGGCGCTCAACGCCCGGCTCCCCGAACCGAAGCGGATGACGGCCGACGACCTGCTGCCGGTGGGCCCGCTGACTGTCTACCGGGCGACGCTGCGGCGCCGGTACCTGCTCGTGCGCGGCGGGAACCAGGAGTTCCGCAACGTGCTCGACATGACCGTCGAGGTCTGATCGTCGTCCCGACGTGCCGGATCAGGCGTCGCGCACGACCTCGTAGGTGAGTGCGCTGAGGTTGCGGCCGATGGGCCTCGCCCCCTGCAGGCGCAGCGCGGTGGCGGTGCCGGCGTCGTCGAAGAGCCGCTTGCCGGTGCCGATCACGAGCGGGAAGACGATGAGCCGGAACTCGTCGACCAGCCCGTTGTGCAGGAGCGTCTGCACGAGCTGCCGGCTGGCGTAGACGACGATGTCGCCCGCGATCCGCTGCTTGAGCCTCGACGCCTCCTCGACCACGTCGCCGCCCAGCACCGTCGAGTTGACCCAGATCGGGTCGGTGAGGGTCGACGAGACGACGTACTTCGGCAGGGCCCGCAGGCGCTCGGCCCAGTCGCCGGGGGCGACGTTCCAGCGCGGACCGAAGTAGGCATCGGTGCGCCGTCCGATCAGCAGCGCGTCGGCGGCGATGGCCTCGGAGTACTCCAGCTCCGCCCACGCCGCGCGGTCCTCGGCCATGCACCGGTCGAACCAGCCGCCGTATGCGGAGCCCTCCTCGCCGGTGGGGTCCTCGACGACGCCGTCGAGCGTGACGTTCTGGCTGATGACGATCTTTCCCATGGTGTTCTCCCTGTGCGGGTACGCCCTCGTGACGTACAGAGGTGCAGACACCGCGGGTCGGCGGAATCGGGCGCCGGCACCGCCCGATTTCCGCCGCCGGCGGTGTCACCACCGGTGGACACCACTCACGACCGACGAGGAGCGATGCGACAATGACGACGGTGATGCCGGAGGAGCTGCTGTCGCGGGCCCGTGCCGGCGACGATCGGGCCTTCCGTGAGATGACCCAGCCGCATCTGCGTGAGCTGCAGGTGCACTGCTACCGGATGCTGGGCTCGTTCCACGACGCCGAGGACGCGGTGCAGGAGACCCTGCTCACCGCGTGGCGGGGCCTCGGCGGCTTCGAGGGGCGCTCGTCGCTGCGCACCTGGCTGTACGCGATCGCGACCAACCGCTGCCTCAACGTGCGGCGTGCGGCCGGCCGGCGCCGTGCGCGGGAGTGGGACATCCCCGGAGTGCAGCCGCCCGAACCGACGCAGCTGGGAGAGGTGCCCTGGCTCGAGCCCTACCCGGACGCGCTGCTGGACGGCACCGCTCGCGAGCCCGGTCCGGAGGAGAGCTCCGAGCGGACCGAGTCCATCTCGCTCGCCTTCATCACCGCGCTCCAGCTGCTGCCGCCGCGGCAGGTCGCCGTGCTCATCCTGCGCGACGTGCTCGGCTTCCCCGCGAAGCAGGTCGCCGACATGCTCGGCGGCACGGTGGAATCGGTCGCGAGCGCGTTGAAGCGGGCGCGGGCGAACCTGCGGCGCACCCTGCCGGGCGAGGGGGCGCGCGAGGAGCGGGCGGCATCCGCATCGTCCGCCGAGACAGTCGTCGTGTCGAGGTTCGTCGCCGCCTACGAGGCCGGCGACCTCGACGCGCTCGTGGCGCTGCTCACGGACGACGTGTTCATGTCGATGCCGCCCATGGCGCTCGAGTACGTCGGCCGCGAGCTCGTCGGCCGGTTCTGCGCGCTGCTGTTCGCCGCCGGACGCCGCTACCGCCTGATCGCGACCCGCGCCAACGGGCAGCCCGCGTTCGGCATCTACGTGCACACGCCCGACGGCCTCGTCACCTCCGGCCTGATGACGATCACGATCGCCGGCGACCGGATCGCCGCGATGAGCCGCTTCGAGAACACGGTCATTCCCGCGTTCGGGCTCGCGCCCACGCTGCCCGCGTAGCGACCCCGCCCGCTCTTGCGTTTTCGCGGGTTAGGTGGCCTTCCGGGCACCTCGGTAGCGTTGCGCGCCCGACGCACGCCGAGCATCCCGGAGGTCCTCATCCGCACGCTGCCCCATGCCACCCGGCCCCACGCCACCCAGCCCCCGCCACCCTGCTCCAGGCCACCTACGTCCCCGCCGAGAACGGCCTCGCCTGGTGGGGCGTCGCCGACATCGACGCCGCCCTCGAGCACGCCGGGCTCCCGCCCGGGCGCCGCGCCGCGCTGCGCCTCGCCGGGATCGTCGGTGATCGGGTCGGCCCCATCGATGTCGAGGCCCGCATCACCGCCGTCGCCGAGGCGGCATCCGCCCTCACGGCCACGACCCGGGTCGGTGCGCTCGGGATGTCGGCGCGGGCCTGGCGGCAGGCGAGCCGCATCGTCCTCCGCTCGGCGCGCTCCGGGTCGGAGGAGGACGCCTTCGCCGCCGTGGTCGCGGCGATGCCGCCGGCCGGTCACGCCGTTCTCAACGCCGACGAGTCGGCGATCGCCGCCCCCGGGGCGCTCGTCCGGGAGTACGCGCGTGCGCTGTCGACGCTCAAGGCCCTCCGGGCGGCCAACGTCACGGCGACCCTCCGGCCGTACCAGGTGCACGGGGTCTCCTGGTTGCTGCAGAAGGTCGACGCCGGCCAGGGAGGTGTGCTGGCCGACGAGATGGGGCTCGGCAAGACGCTCCAGGTCATCGCCGTGCTCGCGACCCGGCAGCCCCAGAGCCTGCAGCTCGTGGTGTGCCCGACATCGTTGCTGGCGAATTGGCGACGCGAGATCCAGCACTTCGCACCCGGCCTGAACGTGCTCGAGTACCACGGACCCGACCGGCGCCTGCCGGCTCGCCCGGAACCGCGGACCGTCGTCGTCACCAGCTACGCGCTGCTGCGATCGGACGAGGCGGTGCGGAGCCGGCACTGGGATGTCGCCGTCTTCGATGAGGCCCAGCAGCTCAAGAACACCGACACGCAGGTGACCAGGGCGGCATCCGCGCTCCCGTCCACCAGCAGGATCGCGTTGACGGGGACGCCGGTCGAGAACGACCTCGACGAGCTGTGGTCGATCCTCTCGGTCACCAACCCCGGCGCGCTCGGCGCCCGCGGCCGGTTCCGGCAGCGGTTCGTGAACCCGATCCGGCAACGCCGCTCCGCGTCGGCCGCCGCGACGCTCGCAACCGTCGTCGCGCCCCACCTCCTCCGGCGCAGGAAGGCGGATGTCGCGCAGGACCTGCCGCCTCGCATCGACGCCACGGTCGTCTGCACGCTCAGCCCGGAGCAGGTCGCGCTCTATCGCGAGGCCGTGGAGCGCGCGTTCTCCGCCGGATTGGGCTCGGGATTCGGCCGCAGCGGACGCGTGCTCGCCCTGCTGACGGAGCTCAAGCAGATCTGCAACCATCCCGCCCTCGAGGCCGGGGAGCCCGCACTCGAACCCGGGAGGTCCGGAAAGTTCGACCGCACGTGCGAGATGCTGGGCGAGGTCGTGGCGGACGGGGAGCGCGCCCTCGTGTTCACGCAGTACCGCCGGACGGGCGAGCTCCTGTCGTCCGGGCTCGCGTCGGCGCTCCGGATCGACGCCGTGCCCTTCCTGCACGGTGGGCTCGCGCCGGCGCAGCGTGACGAGCTCATCCGCGCGTTCCAGGAGGACGACCACGCCTCGCCCCTCCTGATCCTGAGCCTGCGCGCCGCCGGGTTCGGGCTGAACCTGACGCGTGCCTCGAACGTCGTGCACTTCGATCGCTGGTGGAATCCCGCCGTCGAGGAGCAGGCGACCGCTCGGGCGCACCGGATCGGACAGCGGCGCACGCTCAACGTCTACAAGCTGGTCACCGAGGGAACCGTGGAGGACTACATCGACCGCATGCACCAGGAGAAGCAGGGTCTCGCCGAGCTGATCTCCGGCGACCCCACGGCGGCGCTCACGAAGTTGCCGGATCGCGAGCTGCGCGAGGTGCTCGACCTCCGGATGCGGCCATGACGGCCCGGCCGAAGCTCGGTGCGACCGCTTGGGGGTACGCGTGGCTGCGCACGGTCGAACCGACCGCGGGGCGGCCCGACCCACGGCTGCCCCGTGCCCGGGCGATCGCGCATCGCCAGGAGAGCGCGCTCGCCGTCGACGCGTCGACGATCACCGCGACGATCGCCGACGGCCGTCGGGAGCACTCCGTGCGGCTGCGCGTGCCCCCGTGGACGGATGCCGAGGCCGCGACCGCCGAGGCCCTCCTCGCGTCGGAGCGCGAGCACCTGACGACGGGCGACATCCCCGACCACGTCCACCGCCGACTGACCGCCGCCGGCCTGACCGTCGCCGTGCCGCCGGACGAGATCGAGGCGATCTGCACCTGCCGCACCCGCGAAGCGCCCTGCATGCACGTCCTGGCGACGCTGTACGGCCTGGTGCTGAGCGTCGACGAGCGCCCCCTGACGGCGTGGGAGCTCCGGATGCCGCACGCCGCATCCGGCCGACGCCGTGATCCGGACTGGCTGGCCCTGTCGGAGTTGGAGCCCGGCACCTTCTTCACCGGCCCGGCCTGAACGCCCGGGCCACCGGTACCCGGGTAGCAGTCGCAGTACCAGGAGAACCGCTGCCTTCTGGAGCCGGGGCGGGCCGCCCTACGGTGAGCTCATCCGTTCCGACCCGGAGGGGGCCGCGTGGACCTGCACCTCGCCGACCGCGTCGCGATCGTCACCGGTGCGGGCCGGGGCATCGGGCTCGCGGCGACCCGCGCCCTCGCCGGGGAGGGCGCCCACGTGGTCGCGGGCTCCCGCACGGTCACGCCGCAGCTGCTGGCCCTCGAGGCGGAGGGCCGGGTGCATCCGGTGCAGGTCGACCTGACCGCCGAGGCGGCCCCGGCGGCCCTCGTGGAGCGGGCCGACGCGCTCGGCGGCGCGACGATCCTCGTCAACAACGTCGGCGGCGTGAAGCTGCGCACCGAGGGCTTCCTGGCGCTCGGCGACGACGAGTGGATGGCGACCCTCACCCTCGATTTCCTCGCGGCGGTGCGCATGACGCGGGCCGCGATCCCGGCGATGGTGCGTGCGCAGGTCGGCAACGTCGTGACGATCGCGTCGGTCAACGCGTTCCTGCCGGACCCGGGCGTGATCGACTACTCGGCGGCCAAGGCGGCGCTCTGGAACGTCTCCAAGGCCCTGTCGAAGGAGTTCGGTCCGGCCGGTCTGCGTTTCAACACGATCAGCCCGGGGCCGGTGGCGACCGACCTCTGGCTCGGCGAGCACGGCGTCGCCGCCACCATCGCCGCGTCGCGGGGCGTCGACGTCGACACGGCGCGGTCCGAGGCCATCGCCGAGCAGGGCGGCTTCTCGACCGGCCGCTTCACCACCGCCGAGGAGGTCGCCGATCTCGTGCTCCTCCTCGCGAGCGACCGAGCGGGCAACGTGACCGGTGCCGACATCCTGATCGACGGCGGATTCGTCAAGACCCTGTAGGCCCCCACCCACCCCCGACGAAAGGGAAAGACATGTCGAAGCCGCACGTGCTGTTCATCCACGGGCTCTGGATCCACTCGAGCGCCTGGGCGCCGTGGGCCGCCCTGTTCGCCGAGCGCGGGTACACCTCGAGTGCGCCGGGCTGGCCGGGCGACCGCGACACGGTGGCCGAGACCCGGGACGACCCGTCGGGCATGAACGACGTCGGCATCGAGGCGATCTGCCGGCACTACGCCGACCTGATCGAGGCGATGCCCGAGAAGCCGTTCGTCGTCGGCCACTCCTTCGGCGGCCTCATCGCGCAGGAGCTGCTCGCCAACAACTACGTGGTCGGCGCCGTCGCGATCGACCCGGCGCCGATCAAGGGCGTGACGAAGCTGCCGTTCTCGCAGCTGCGATCGGGGCTGCCGGTGCTCGGCAATCCCGCCAACCGATCGCGCACGGTCGCCCTCACGGCCAAGCAGTTCCACTACAGCTTCGGCAATGCGATCACGGAGGAGGAGTCGGACGCGCTGTTCGAGCAGTGGACGATCCCCGGCCCCGGCCGGCCGCTGTTCGAGGATGCCACCGCGAACTTCTCGCGCACGTCGCCCGCCGCCGTCGACACCCACGTCGCGGATCGCGGCCCGCTGCTGCTGACATCCGGCACCGAGGACCACACCGTGCCCCTCACGGTCACGCGTGCCGTCGTCGAGCTCTACGCCTCAGGACCGTCGGTCACGGACTTCCACGAGTTCCCGGGCAAGGGTCACTCGCTGACCATGGACGCCGGCTGGCGCGAGGTGGCGGAGGTCTGCCTCGACTGGATGTCGTCCAAGGGGTTCTGAGCGGACGGCAGCGGCGCGCCGAGCCGCGCGAGTTCGCGCAGTGCGGTCTCGCCCGGCGTGCCCGGCGCGGCGTGGTAGATGACGAGCACGGGGTCGTCGCTGCCGGCGAAGCACAACCGCTCGAAACGCAGCTCGAAGTCGCCGACCAGCCGATGGTGGATCCGGTTCACCCCCGAGGACGCCGGTGTGACGTCGTGCCTCGCCCACAGCGCCGCGAAGTCCGGGCTCGCGTCGCTCAGCTCGGCGACGAGGGGCGCCAGCCGTGGATCCTGCGGAGGCGCCGCCGCCTGGAGGCGCAGATAGGCGACCAGCCGCATCCGCATCTCGTCGAGGTTCAGATAGAGCTCGCCGAGCCGGCTGTCGAGGAAGACGGCTCGCATGAGGTTCACCCCGGGCGAGAACACCGGCGACAGGGCCCGCGCGAGCGGATTCGACTCGATCACCTCGAGCACTCGGTCATGCGCGAACGCCGGGGTGCCGGCGAGCGAGCCGACGAGCGCGGCCATGTCGGCGGATGTCGTGAGCGGCCGCCCCTGCGGGTCGCGCGACAGACCGGCGAGCAGGCGCAGGTAGTCCTCCGCCGCGTGGTCGAGGAGCAGCGCACGCGCGAGCGCCGCGACGACCCGCGGCGACGGGCGGCGCTCCCCCCTGCTCCAGCCGGATGTAGTACTCGGCGCTGATCCCGGAGCGCAGCGCCACCTCTTCGCGTCGCAGCCCCGGCACCCGGCGACGGCGCACGCCGGTCTCGAGCCCGACGTCGGCGGGATGGACGGCCTCGCGCCGCGCGCGCAGGAACTCTCCCAGCTGGCCATCCACCATGCGCACACAGTAGCGACGGCCGGCGCGACGGGGGGCCGAGGTCATAGCATCAAGTACTCATCACCTTCCTGATGCTCCGCGCCACGGTGCTGTCCAGCGTCCCCGTCATCCGGGTGCTCGGGGACATCGCGGTCAGTGCGGACGACGGCACGATCTACGGAAGCCCGATCGACGGCTCCGGAACCGTCCTCTCGATCGACCCGACGACCGGCACGGTGACGCGTGCCTTCACCGTCACCGGGCCGGGCGCTTCGGCCAGCTACAACAGCCTGACCGCGCTCCCCGCCGGGGAGCTGCTGCAGGGGATCTCGACATCCTGAACGACGGCGGCGTGATCGCGCTCGTGGCCGTCTCGGGCGACGACACGATCGGTCACCTCCTGCGGCTGCATCCGGACGGCACGAGCACGACCGTCGGCACCGTGCCCGCGGGGTTCGGGGTGGCGCGCATCGGCGACGCCGTCTACCTGTCGGATGCCGTCACCGGCGTGATCCGGAAGATCGCCGCAGTGCCGGCGACCTCCTCGACCGATCCGCTCCCGACGACCGACGTCGCCGAACTGCAGAACGGCCCGGTCTACGGCCTCGCAGCCGGGGCCGACTCGGGAGCCTGCACGACGACGGCCGACCCGGCCCCGCCGAGCCGCCCCGAGTTGGCCGCAACGGGAATCGATGCGTGGGGCGCGATGCTCACCGCGCTCGGCCTGCTGGCCGCCGGATCGGGACTCGCGTCGATCCGGATGCGCCGGCGGTCCCCCGCCCGCCCCTGATCGGCGCGTCGGCACCAGCCGGCGACACGACGAATCGCCACGAGCCGGCTGCGGCCCGGCGCGCGGGCGTGCCGATAGCGTCATGCCTCAGCACGAGGAGGACGCATGGCGAAGACGCCTGACGCGGGTGACCCGACGCGTACCGCGCGAGCGCTGCTGGCGAGGGTTCCCGTCGTGACGTGGGTCGGCATCGGCGTGATGGGCGTGCTCGCGATCCCGTTCGTCGCGACCGGTGGATTCCCGGGACTGCTCGTGTTCCTCGGGCTCGCCGTGCTCGTCACCGCGATCTACGTCGTCGCGACGCGGCGGAGGTCGTGGCTGCGGCTGCCGACGCGGACGGTCGGCGTGCTCGTGCTCGTCGGCGGCGTCGTGCTCACGTCGATCGGCGCGGTCACGCTTCCGCGTCAGCCGGTGTCGCCGAGTGCGGCGGGGTCGAGCGTGTCGGAGCGGCCCGAGCCGGGCGCGACGCGGCATCCCACGCCCACTCCGTCGGCGACCTTCAGCGACGAATCCCCCGCCGACCCGGATGCCGTCACCACCCCCGCCATGAGCGGCGCCGCCGCCGTCGACCGGTCGGTGACGAGCAACACGACGGCTCTCGCTCTGCTGGCGAAGCTGCCGGTCAAGGGCGCGCCCCGATGACCGGCTACAACCGTACGGCCGACTTCGGCGCCGCCTGGCTGGATGTCGATCGCAACGGGTGCGACACCCGCAACGACGTGCTCGCGCGCGACCTCGCGGGCATCGCGCGCTCGGGGGCGTGCCGGGTGATGTCGGGCACGCTGGTCTCGCCGTACACGAACGGCATCATCCACTTCGTGCGCGGCGTGACCACGTCGGCCGAGGTGCAGATCGACCACGTCGTCTCGCTCGGGGATGCCTGGCAGACCGGCGCCCAGCAGCTCACCACCGCGCAGCGCACCTCGCTCGCGAACGACCCGCTCAACCTGCTCGCGGTCGACGCCCACTCGAACGAGCAGAAGCGCGACGGCGATGCCGCGACCTGGCTGCCGGCGGCGACGTCGTTCCGCTGCAGCTACGTCGCGCGGCAGATCTCGGTGAAGGTCAGCTACCGCCTGTGGGTGACGCAGGCCGAGCGCGACGCGATGGCCCGCGTCCTGAGCGCATGCCCCGGCGAGGCGGCCGGCACCTCGCCGTTCGCGACCGCGCCGGTGCCGGTGCCGACCCGGGCACCCGCGACGGCGCCGGCGCCCCGGCCCGCGGCGCCCGCTCCCGCCCCGAAACCCGCGGCACCGAAGCCGGCCGCGCCGCGCGTGGTCACCCCGGGGGCGTTCTGCTCCCCGAGGGAGCGCGCGGAGTCACCAGCAAGGGCACCCCGATGGTCTGCTCCCACAAGGTCGGCGACCCGCGGCTGCGCTGGCGGTCGGCGGGCTGACCCGGCCGTCCGGCGCGGGCCGGGGCGCGGTGCCTACGATCAAGACGTGACTGTCGCCGCCTCGGATGCCCGTGCCGGTCTGGCCGATGACGAAGTCCTGGCGCTGCGCCGGGACTTCCCCTCCTCGGGAGCGCGGTCAACGGGCATCCGCTCGCCTACCTGGATTCCGGGGCGACCTCCCAGCGCCCGCGTGCGGTGCTGGATGCCGAGCGCGAGTTCCTCGAGACCGAGAACGCGGCCGTGCACCGCGGTGCTCACAAGCTCGCCGCCTTCGCGACGGAGCGCTTCGAGGACGCCCGCGAGACGGTCGCCTCCTTCATCGGCGCCGCGACCGACGAGGTCGTCTGGACCCCGGGGGCGACCGCGGCCGCCAACCTGCTCGCGTACGCCATGGGCAACGCGCGGGCCGGATCCCGATTCGCGCTCGGGCCCGGCGACGAGATCGTCGCGACCGAGGCCGAGCACCACGCGAACCTCATCCCGTGGCAGGAGCTCGCCGCGCGCACCGGCGCGACGTTCCGCTACGTCCCCCTCGACGACCGCGGCGCGCTCGACCTGAGCCGCCTCGACGAGGTCGTCACGCCACGCACCCGCGTGCTCGCGTTCGCGCACGTGTCGAACGTGCTCGGCACCGTGGCGCCCGTGGCGGAGCTGGTGGCCGCCGCGCGTCGGGTGGGCGCGCTGGTCGTGCTCGACGCGTGCCAGTCGGCGCCGCACCTCCCCATGGATGTCACCTCGCTCGACGTGGACTTCCTCTTCTTCTCGGCCCACAAGATGCTCGGGCCGACCGGCGTCGGCGTGCTGTGGGGACGCCGCGAGCTGCTCGCCGACCTGCCGCCGTTCCTCACCGGCGGGTCGATGATCACGACCGTCACCATGGAGCGCGCGGAGTTCCTGGCACCGCCGCAGCGCTTCGAAGCCGGCACGCAACCCGTCTCGCAGGCGATCGGCCTCGCGGCGGCGATCGGCTACCTCAGCGCGATCGGCATGGATCGCATCGCGGCCCGGGAGCGCGAGCTCGGCACCGAGATGGTCGAGCGGCTGTCGGCGATCGACCAGGTGACCGTGCTCGGCTCCGACTCCGGCGCCCCGCGCACGGGGATCGCGTCGTTCGTCGTCGACGGCATCCACGCTCACGACGTGGGCCAGCTCCTCGACGACCGCGGCATCGCCGTGCGGGTCGGCCACCACTGCGCGCAGCCGCTGCACCGCCGCTACGGCGTGACCGCGACGACCCGGGCGAGCGCCTACCTCTACACCACCCGCGACGAGATCGACCGGCTGGTCGACGGCGTGCGCGACGCCGTCGCCTTCTTCGGGGGACGGCATGAGCACCGAGCTGGAGCAGCTGTACCAGGAGGTCATCCTCGACCACGCGAAGCACCCGCACGGCCGGGGGCTGCGCGGCGGCACCGCGGCCAGCTCGCACCAGATCAACCCCACGTGCGGCGACGAGGTCACCTTCGAGCTGCACCTCGGCACCGACGGCCGCGTCGCGGACGGCCGGTGGGGGCCACGGCTGCGCGATCTCGCAGGCCTCCGCCTCGCTG
Organism: Pseudolysinimonas kribbensis; assembly: GCF_030161895.1. Lineage (GTDB taxonomy): Bacteria > Actinomycetota > Actinomycetes > Actinomycetales > Microbacteriaceae > Pseudolysinimonas > Pseudolysinimonas kribbensis. The sequence continues at coordinate 2,633,527 of NZ_BSVB01000001.1, read as the reverse complement.
CTCAGCGTCGTCGTGCCGGGTCTGTCGCCGGCGGAGCTGCGCGAGCGCATCGACGGCTTCCGCACCGCGCTGCGCTCCCGCGGCGCGATCGCACCCGACGAGGATCTCGTGGGCGACGCCGCCGCGCTCGCGGGCGTCTCGCGCTACCCGGCGCGCGTCAAGTGCGCGATGCTCGCGTGGGTCGCGGCGGAGGATGCGCTGAACCGCGGGGCGGTCGGCTGACCCCGGAACGTCACCGCCCGCGCTCATCGGATACCGCACCGCGACATCATCCGGGTCGGGGGCTACTGTGACGGCCATGGGATGGCTGGACAGGCTCCGCGCTAAACAGCACAAGACCGATGCCGAGATCGCGGCTCAACGCGCGGGCGGCCGCTGGGAGAACGAGGGCGGCGCGCTCGCCCCGGATGAGGGGAAGCCTCAGGGCGCATCGGACCCGGACGACGCCCACGACGACAGCGACGGCCGCGCGAAATAGCCGACCTGCGCCGGCGGCGTCAGGCCCGTCGACGCCGCAGCGCCACGAACGCGACGCCGGCACCCATCAGCAACACCGCGAGCGCGAGCAGCGCCGCGACGTCGTCGACGCCCGTTGCGGGCAGGGTCTTCGCACCGGTGCTCGCCGGCTGCACGGCGACGGTGACGGCGAACGGGTCGCTCGTTGCGACGGTCGAACCGCCGACGACGAGCTCGAGCGTGTAGTCGCCCGCCGGAACCGACGGCATCGTGAACGTCACCGTGGCGGGGTCGCCGGCGACGTCGATGGTGCCGGTACCCAGCTGGGCCTGCGTCTGTGCGAGCCGGATTGCGAACTCCGTGCCCGGGGCAAGAGTTCCGACCGTCGTGGTCGCCTTCGACCCCGTCACGACCGTGGTCGAGGGGGCGCTGATCGTCGGTTGAAGCGAGTAGGTGATCGTGATCGACCCGGCGCCCGCGTTCGCGGCGGTCGACACGGCATCCAGCCCCGCGGCTAGGTAGCCCGACCCTCCGCCGCCGGCTCCGGCTTCTTCGTCGGGGTACTGGGCGAGGTTGTTGGAGGATCCGCCGCCACCGCCGCCGGCATAGCCCCCGCCGCCCTGAGCCGCGGGGTAAGCGGCAGACGGGCTGCCGCCGACGCCCGGCGTGATCGTGCCGTCGGACGCGACCGATGCGACAGTGCCCGCGGAGCCCCGGACGATCACGTCGGGAGTCGTGCTGGGCTGACCCGGGGTCGAGCCGACGGCACCGGTGCCGGCCGCGTGGAATCCGGGCGCGTCGGTCCCGTCGAGGCCATTCGCCGAAGCGGTCGAGTATCCGCCTGCGCCGCCCAGCGGCGAGCTGCCTCCGTCGACGGTCGCGCCACCGCCGCCACCACCACCGGCGACTACCACGAACCCGGCAGCCGTTGCGATGTAACTACCGCCACCGCCGCTTCCGATGTCACCGTCGGATCGCTGCCCATGATCACCCGCGAGCAGGTGAAGGGTGTCGCCGTTGTAGAGCGTTCCCAGGTCGACGGTGATCTGCCCTCCGGCGCCCCCGTTGGCTGCGCCCCAGGTGCTGTCACCGCCCGCACCTGCCGCAACGACCACCGACACGTCGGACGCGTTGGCGGGCACGGCCCAGGTCGATTCCGCCCCCGGCGACACGGTCACCGTGCACGAACTCACGCAGGCCGGTGCCGCCGACGCGGGCGCAGACAGCGCCAGCACCCCCACCGCGACCGCTGAGACACCGACCAAGGGGAAAAGCAGAGACTTCAACAAGGGACGGGCTCCAAGCACAAAGGGGGCGGTCCAAGAACCCTACCGGCGGATCGGAGCCCGTCCGGGCCTTGCCGCGGATCCGCCTGCCCCCAAGTGGGGGCGATCCGATGTCCGGGCGCGCCCCGCGTCGAGGCTCTACCGGCCCGCGCCGGGACCTGGCGGTTCCTGCGGGATCCCGGCGGCGCGCACCGTGATGTAGAGGCGGTGCGCCGTCACGACGAGAGCGAGCCAGGCGAGCCCGAGCGCCCATCCGGCCAGTACGTCGGTGAACCAGTGATGCCCGAGGTAGACGCGGCTGAGCCCGATCGACACGGCGAACACCGCGGCGACCGCGATCGTCAGAGTCCTCGCGGCGAGTGTCTGCTGCCGCAGCACGAGCAGGTAGGCGACGACGCCCGCGATCACCGTGGCGTTCAGCGTGTGACCGCTCGGAAACGACGGCGAGAACTCGAAGGGCCGCACCGCGTCGATCAGGGGCGGCCGGTCGCGGTCGATGATGTCCTTGCCCCCGATCGTCATCGCGAGCGACCCCAGCCCCGCGGCCGCGATGAGGATCGCCGGAGTCCACGACCTCCGGCGCAGCGACAGCACGAGGATCGCGACGACGGCGATCACCGGCATCCCGATCGGCCCGGCGATGTCGGTGTAGCCCGTCACGATCGAGTTCGCCAGCGGCGATCTCAGGCGGATCGCGACGTCGAGCAGCGGACGATCGAGCCCGGCGACCCCGTCGGACTCGGTGACGGCGTCGTAGATCCGCGACGCGATGAAGCTGAGCAGGATGGCGATGGCGACGCCGATCACCAGGATCGCGACGAGCGCCCGACGCGCACCGATCCCCCGAGCGACCCGGGCAACGAACGCCGCCAGGGCCCTACCGAGCGGCGTGTACCAGTGCGTCAGGTCGAGCGAGCCGACCGTGCGGTCGCGCTGGGGTTCCTCAGCGTCGCCGGCTGATCCGCGGCGCGTTGGGTCGGAACTCCCTCCGCTGCCCGGCCTGTGCACCATCCACTGACCGTAGATGGCGGCCGCTGGGAATCACTTCGGGGTTCGGTTCTGACCCCGAACGCGGTCTCGACGAAGCAGATCGGCTCCCGGCCCCACCCGAACCGCGTCGCGCGTGCGAAGGCAACGCAATGGCGGCTACCCTCCGAGCAACGCTCAACGACTTGGAGCAACGCATGGCCGAAGAGAAGCCCTAGAACGCCGCCCGCCTCATCCCGACTTCTGGAATCAATGGAGCCGAGGAGCAAGAACGGCGAGGGACGTCGGCACTGCTGGCCGTGATGAACTCCGTTCGCGAATACGGGCGAGCCGTGACCACGCCCTTCGGGGCACCGGCCGGCGCGATGGAGACGTTCATCGAGGTGCCGTTCGAGCTGGGCGGGAAGAAGGTCTTTCCCGACGGCCTGATCCGGGTCAAGTGGGGCAAGAAGGTCTGGGTAGCCCTCGTCGAGGTGAAGACCGGCACCAACGAGCTCCAGCGCGAACAGCTCGAGAACTACCTCGACGTGGCACGTGAACACCACTTCGACGCCCTCATCACGATCTCGAACGAGATCGCGCCCGCGCCCGGCGTGCACCCGACGGTGGTCGATGGCCGCAAGCTCCGGTCCGTTGCGATGTACCACCTTTCGTGGTCCGAGGTGCTCACGCTCGCCGTGATGCAACGGGAGTTCCGCGGGGTGGCCGACCCGGACCAGGCCTGGATCCTCGGCGAACTGATCCGCTATCTCGAGCATCCGAAATCCGGGGCTCTGGAGTTCTCGGACATGGGCGCGAGTTGGGTCCCCGTTCGGGATGCGGTGACCTCGGGCACTCTCCGCAAGGCCGACAAGGACGCGGCCGAGGTCGCGGGCCGATTCGACGCGCTTCTTCGGTTCGCGTCCCTGAAACTCGGGCAGCGCCTCGGCGCGGAGGTCACCCAGGTGCTCTCGCGAGCCGAAACGACGGACCCTGTGCTGCGGACGACGGCGCTGACGAACATGCTCGTAACCGACGGCGTCCTGCGCGGCCAGGTCCGCATCCCGAACACCGTCTCGCCGCTCACCGTGACCGCCGATCTTCGCGCGGGACAGGTGACCTGCTCCTTCGACCTCACAGCACCGACCGACGGGAGGGCGACGACACGGGTCAATTGGATGCTGCGACAGCTGAAGGACTCGCCCGACTCCTCCGCGTCGAGGCGTTCGTCGCCCGTCAGCGAGCCGGAACTGCGGAATTGCTCGGCGTCGCACGGGCGAACCCTGCGACGCTGATCGCCGACCCGACGAAGGAGCTGAAGTCCTTCACGGTCACCTACCTGGGCAAGATGGGCACCGCACGCTCCTCCGGCCGGAACGGGTTCATCGACTCCGTGGTGGACGCGGTCATGTCGAGCTACGAAATGATCGGTCAACGCCTCAAGGACTGGTCGGCCGCACCGCCCCGGTTGCGTCGACCGGACGAGGTCGAAATCGAGAAGAAGGTCAGGAGCGATCTGCCCTCGGCCGCGCTGTCTTCCCAGGACGAAGGGAACGAGCCGATGGCCACTCGATCAAGCGAGCTGGGGCCGGCCTGACGCCAACTCCTCGTCCGGTTCGCAGCACACGTCGGCCGGCGCGCGGGGGTCGCGGACGTGCCCCCGCTGGGATTCGAACCCAGACTGTGCCGATTTTAAGTCGGCTGCCTCTGCCGGTTGGGCTACGGGGGCGGTCGACGTGACGCTACCGCGCTCGGGAGGCGTGGAATCCCATCGGCACGCGCGAAGCTAGGGCACTCCCCGGCCGCCACATCCACCTCCGCGTCCGGAGCGGCGGCTCGGCGGCGGCGGCGTGCGGCGCCCACCAGGAGGGCGGCGGCCACGACGGTCAGGCCGCCGGCGACGGCCGTGGTGACGCGCGGTCCGGTCAGCTGCACCGCCGTGCCCGCGCCGATCCCTGCGAGGAGGGAGCCGACCGCGAGGGCGTTCGCGAACGCGGCTGCGGCCGCCGCCACGCGGGGCGCCATCAGTTCGCGCAGGGCCTCGATGCCCGCGACGCCCGTCACGGCGAGTGCGACGCCGCGCAGCAGCTGTGCGGCGACGATCACCCCGATGCTCGGGGTCGCGGCCAGCACCACGAAGTAGAGCGTGAAGAGGAGGGAGCAGGCGACGAGGATCCACGACGTGCCCCGGTTGCGGATCAGCCGGCTGCCGAGGAACGCGGCCGGCACCTCGACGGCGGCGCAGACGCCGAACGTGACGCCGACCCACACCGGATCGGCGTGAGCCGGTCCGGTGAGCAGCAGCGGCAGCGCGAACGACCCCACGAACATCGCGAGGTGGAAGACGGCGACGGCCGCGATCGTCAGGCGCGTTCCCGGTCGGCGGATGGACGCACCGGATGCCGCCCCGCCCACGGCCGGCCGCGCATCCGGGTTCTGCGCAGCGCTCGGACGGCGCAACCTCAGCCCGACCGTCACGAGGGCGCCGACCCCGAGGAGGATGCCGCCGACGATGAACAGCCAGCGGTAGCCGACCGCGGCGACGATGACGCTCGCGGCGAGCGGGCCGAGCGCCCACGCCAGCGACCATCCCGCTCGGAGCGCGCCGGTCGCCATCCCGCTTCCGGGCGAGGTCGCCGACGCGCGCTCGAGGGCGAAGACCTGCGGAAAGCCCACGGCGCTGGCGCCCGCCAGCAGCACCCCGAGCAGCACCGGCACGAAGCCCGATGCTGCGGCCAGCGCGATGAAGCCCGCCGCCGCGATCAGCAGCGCGACGACGAGCGGGACGCGGCTGACGCGGCGGTCGACGATCCGCCCCGCCAGCAGCGTCAGCGCGATCCCGCTCAGGGTCGAGGCCGACGTCGCCACTCCGGTCTCGATCGACGAGAGACCGAGGCCCGACGTGAAGTACAGCACCAGGAACGACGCCGTGACGGAGTCCGCCAGGCCGAGCACGACCAGCAGGCCGACGAACGGCGCCAGCCGGGCGGTCACGCTCTGCGTTCCGGCCATGGTCACCGACGGTACGCACCGCCGGTGACATCGCGCGGGCTACACCTCCGGCAGCCACACCCGCATCGTCGAGGGACCGCGGCGGGCCCAGCGGTAGTACGGGATCAGCTTCACCGACCGGGCGTCCCCGGCCGAGCGTGACGGGGCCGGGTTCGCGTACGGCCAGGGCGCGTCGGCCACGGCCTCCGGCACCACCGTCACCGAGACCTCGCCGTCGAACTGGGCCGGGTGGTCGACGAGCGGCTGGTCCGAGCGGACGATCACGTCGTTGACCGACGTGCCGAGGTCGACCGACTCGAGGGCCATCACGAGCGGACCGCGCTCCACGGCGACGGAGCCGCGGACGGCATCCACGCGCGGGTCGGGGCGCGTCCAGCGCGGCTGCATCGGCAGCTCGAGCTCGACGACGTCGCCGGCGGCCCACGACCGCTCGACGACGTGCGCCCCGGTCGGCACCGCGACCGCGTCCGAGCCGGCGACCGCGACGGTCGCGCCCTCGGCCCACGCCGGCACCCGCAGGGTCAGCGCCCACGGCTCCTCGCGGGTCTCGTCGACGGTCACGCGGATCGATCCCGTGCGCGGGTAGTCCGTGTCGACGTGCAGCGCCACGGCCGAGCCATCGCCGAGGGCGGTCGCGATCATCGCGGGGGCGTACTGGTGCAGCTGGATGCCGTCGTCCGTCACCGAGGCGAGGTACGCGCCGAGCGAGGCGAACGTGCGCGCGACGTTCGTCGGGCAGCACGAGACGTTGAACCACGGAGCCCGGAGGCTCGACGACGCGCGCGGCGACGCGACGTCGGGCGGCGGCACGGCGCCGGGCTCGCGCTGGTGCAGCGTGTTCGTGTAGAAGAACGAGCGGCCGTCCTCGGCGGGCGACGCGGCCACGACGTTGAAGAGCATGCGCTCGACCAGGTCGCCGTAGCCCTCCTCGCCCGTCGCCAGCAGCATCCGGTGATGCACCATGATCGACGCGATGCCGGCGCAGGTCTCGGAGTAGGAGCGGTCCGGCGGCAGCTCGTGGTCGAGGCCGAACGACTCGCCCTCGTGGTGCGCGCCCATGCCGCCCGTCAGGTAGGTGCGGCGGGCGACCGTGGTCGACATCTGGGAGCGCAGGATGTCGAGCAGCTCCGCGTCGTCGTCCTCGACCGCGACATCCACCGCTCCGGCCGTCAGATACAGGGCCCGCACCGCGTGCCCGCGCAGCACGGTCGCCTCCCGCACCGGAACGTCGTCCTGGAAGTAGCTGCGGCCGAACTCGATGTCGCCCAGCACCCCGTGACCGCGGCGCTCGATGAACAGCCGCGCCTGCGCGAGGTACTTCGGGTCGCCCGTGTAGCGCGACCACTCGGCGAGCGCGACCTCGATCTCGGGGTGCCCGTCGACGCTCTGGATGCCGTCCGGCCCGAACGCCTCGCACACGTGATCGGCGACCCGGCGCACGATCTGCACGAACTCGTCCTCGCCGGTGGTGCGGGCGCGCGCGATGCCGGCCTGGATCAGGTGGCCGTAGCTGTAGAGCTCGTGCCCCCACTCGAGGTCGCTGTACCGCGGGGCCTGTCCGGGGCGGCCGAAATTGGTGTTGAGGTAGCCGTCCGGCTCCTGCGCGCGGGCGATGCGGGCGGTCAGCGCGCGGAAGCGGCCGTCCATCTCCGCGTCGCCGGTGCGGCCGATCTCCCAGGCCATGGCCTCCATCAGCTTGTAGACGTCGGAGTCGGCGAACGACTTGCCGGTGTGCGCCCCGGCATCCGGCCCTCGACGGCCGCGTCGAAGTTGCCCGCCCAGCCGATGCGCTCGACCCACTCCTCGCAGTGCTGGATGAGCGCCGTGCCGTTCACCCGCTGCCGGTCGCCCCAGAAGCCGCCGGTGATCGTCACCTCATCGAGGCCGAGCGGGCGCAGGACGCCGCGCGACGGCGCGATGGGGCGGCCGTGGCCGGCGAGAGTGGTGGCAGAAGTGTCGGTCATTCGCAGTTCTCTGATCGTTCGGGCAGAAGGCGTCGCGGTCAGCGCCGGGTCACTTCACCGCGCCGACCGTGAGCCCTCGCGGAGCAGGCGGTAGGTGGCGGCGAAGAGGATGAGGATCGGGATCGACGTGATGACCGACAGCGCCATGAGCGCCGGCCAGTCGATGCCGAACGCCGAGACCTGCTGCGCGAGCAGCGCGCTCAGCGGGTAGGTGCCCGGCGAGAGCAGGAAGTTGATCGCGTAGAGGAACTCGCCCCAGCAGATGAGGAACACCAGGGTCGCCGTCGTCGCGACGCCGTTCCGCGCCACCGGCAGCACGATCGAGAAGAACCGGCGCACGATGCCGGCGCCGTCGATGGATGCCGACTCCTCGAGCGCGATCGGCACCGCGCGGAAGAACGGCCGCAGCAGCACGATCGCGAACGGCGTCAGCAGCGCGGCATCCGCGAGCACGAGCCCGGACGTGCTGTCGAGCAGCCCCCACGAGCCGAAGATCTGGAAGAGCGGGATGACGGTGGCGGTCTGCGGCATCATCTGCAGCACGATCAGCAGCGCGAGCGCGATCGTCACCCACCGCCCGCCGACCCGCGCCAGCGCGTACGCGCACGGGATCGCGACGGCCAGCACGAGCACCATCGTGGATGTCGAGATGATGAGCGACTGCGCGAGAGCCGGCCACAGATCCTGACCCTCGAACGCCCGCACGTAGGCGTCGAGCGTGGGCGTGAAGATGATCGAGGCCTGGGTGCCGATGACCTCGTCGGAGCTCTTGATCGAGGTGAGCAGGATCCACAGGATCGGGATGCCGTACATCACGAACAGCAGCACCTGCAGGATGATCGCGACCGGCCCCGAGCGACCCCGCGGGTTGCGCGGCCGGCGACGGGTGGCGGTGGCGGTCTCGGTGACGCGCGACACGGCGACGGCGCTCATGACTCGAGCTCCTCTCGGCGCACACTGCGCGCGTAGACGATGGCCAGAACCAGCACGAAGATCGCCGCGAGCACCGCGGTCGAGGATCCGAGCCCGTAGTCGTTGCGCACGAACGCCTGCAGGTAGCCGAGGAACGGCAGTGTGTTCGTGGCCTTGCCCGGCCCGCCGTAGGTCATGACGTAGATGAAGTCGAAGCTGCGGAACGCGTACACGATCGTCAGCACCGCGAGCACGAGGCTCGTCGGCCGCACGGCGGGCAGCAACACGTAGCGCAGCTCCTGCCACGGGCGGGCGCCGTCGATCTGGGCGGCCTCGAAGATCTCATCCGGGATGCCGAGGATCGAGGCGCGGAACACGAGCGCGTTGAACGGGATGATCGCCCACGAGTTCACGAGCGCGATCGAGACGAGCGCGAAGTGCTCGTCGAACAGGAAGGGGATCGACGGCAGGCCGACCGTGTGCAGCATCGTGTTGAACAGCCCGGCGTCGCCGAGAAGGAACTTCCAGACGCTGCCGTTGACGACCGGCGGCAGGGCCCACACGAAGACCATGAGGCCCAGCAGGATGCCGCCCAGCCTCCCGGAGCGGCGCAGCGCCACCGCCGCGACGAGCCCGCCCACGAGGCCGAGCACGGTGACGATGACGACGAACAGCAGCGTGTTGGTGATGCCGATCTGCAGGTCGCCCTGCTGCCATCCGGTGACGATGTTGCCGAACCCGATAAAGGCCAGTCGGCGTCGAGCGTCGCCGTCGTCACCGCGCTCACGCTCATCCGCACCAGTTGGCTGAGCGGGTAGAACGAGAGCACCCCGAGCAGGATCACCGCGGGGATGACCCCGAGCCAGCGCCGGTCGAATCGGCGGCGGCGCCTCGGGAGGGGCACGCGACCCCGCGACGGTGTGCGCGCCTGCGCGGCACGCGCATCGATCGTGGTCATGTGCCCCTCCTCGGCCCTACTGTCTGGTGCTGACTAGTGGACGGTCAGTTCACGTAGCCCTTGAGCTTGGCGGCTAGCTGGTCGGCCGCATCCTTCGGGCTCGTCGTGCCGCCGATGACACCGCTCCAGGTCTGCCCGACGGCGAGCTGGAGGTCGGCGATCGAGGCGGGCTTGACCGCGTCGTCGGGGTAGTTGGCCCCGAACTCCTTGATCGAGTCGGCGAACGGCTTCAGCATCGGGTCGGACGCGATCGACGGGTCGGCCGCGGCATCCGCACGCGACGGGATGCTGCCCACGGCCTTCAGCGAGTCGAGCTGACCCTGCTTGGAGAGGAAAGTCTCGGCGAGGTACTTCCACGCCATGTCGGGGTTCTTGCTGTACTTGCCGATCCCCTGACCCTCGCCACCGAGGTAGGTCTTGCCGTGCGCGCCGAGCGGCAGCGGCGCGACGCCGTACTGGAACTTCGCGTCGGTCTTGGCGCCGCCGATCTGCCAGTTGCCGTTCTCGGCGAACAGCGTGCCGCCCGCCTCCCACTTCTGGAAGGGCACGGTCTGATCCCAGGTCACGGCCTCCTTGGAGAGCCAGCCCTTGTTCACCCAGTTCTGCACGGTGGTGAAGGCCTTGGTGAGGTCGGCCGCGCTGGGGTTCTTATAGCTGAACCCGGCGTCGGTCAGCCACGGGTAGGCCTGCCACTCGCCCTGACCCTGCGGCAGGCCGCAGACGGTGATGCCGGCGTAGCCGGCCGCCTTCGCCTTGGCCATGTCGGCCTCGAGCTCGGACATCGACGTCGGCGGGGCGCTGATGCCCACCTTCTTCATGAGGTCGGCGTTGTACCAGAGGCCGAGCAGGTTGACGTAGCCCTGCACGGCGTAGGTGGTGCCGTCGACCTTGTGGATGACGGACTTCGAGATCTGCGACGCGTCTTTGAACTTCGACAGGTACTTGTCGATCGGCAGCAGCGTGTCGCCGAGCGCGTAGGTGCCGGCCTCGGCGCCGTTGAAGACGACGATGTCCGGACCCTTGTGGGCGCGGGCCGCGTTGATGGTCTTCTGCTGGATCTGGTCGTACGGCACGTAGACGTTGTCGACGGTGTACCCGGGGTGGTTCTTCTCGAACGTCTTCGCGTAGGTGCTCATGAGGCCGCGCTGCGCGGTCTCGGCGGCGGAGAAGTAGCTCCAGACCGTGATCGTCTTGCTCGAGCCGCTGCCGGAGCCGCCGGAGCCGCCGCCGGAGCACGCGGCGAGGCCGAGTGCCGCGGTCGCGACCGCCGCGGTGACGGCGACGGTCCGCAGGATCCGGGCGGAACGACGAAGAGACGGCCGGGAGGGCCGCGGTTCTGCGCTGAACTGCATGGTGGACGTCCTTCTGGTTGCGAGGAAGCGCCGTCAGGGCGACGGTGCCCGACCCTCCCGATACGAAAATACCGAAAAGGTTTTCTGTGACTGTAGCCTTCCATGCTCCGACGGGTCAAGCCCCTAGGATGTGCCTACCCGGATCGCGCTGCGGAAGGAGGCGATGCGCAGTGGCCACCAGCAATCCCGGCTTCGACGGGCGACGCGCCGCCACCCTCCGCGACGTCGCCGCCCTCGCCGGGGTGTCGATCGCGACCGCCTCGAAAGCGCTCAACGGCCGCGATCAGGTGCATCCCGAAACACGCGAAAGGGTCATTGCGGCGGCGGCGAAGGTCGCGTTCCGTCCCAACCCGATGGCGCAGGGCCTGCTGCGCGGGCAGACCGGAACCGTCGGCCTGCTCACCGACGACCTCGTCGGCCGATTCAGCCTGCCGATCCTGATGGGCGCCGAAGACGAGTTCGGCAGCGGCAGCGTCTCGGTCTTCCTCGCCGACGCGCGCGGGGACGCGATCCGCCAGCGGCACCACCTGCACGCGTTCCTCGACCGGCGCGTCGACGGCCTCATCGCCGTGGCCTCCAACACCGACCCCCGGGCGACCCTCGGGCGCGAGCTGCCGATCCCGGTCATCTACGCCTACGGCCCCTCACTCGACCCGGACGACACCTCGCTCGTGCCCGACAACGTCAGCGCGGGCGAGATCGCCGTGGAGCACCTGGTGACCACCGGGCGCCGGCACCTGGCGCTGATCTCGGGCGACGAGGCCTACCTCGCGGCGCGCGACCGCACCGAGGGCGTGCAGCGCGCGGTCGCCGCCGCCGGCCTCTCGCTGGTCGAGCAGGTCATGTACGGCTCGTGGAGCGAGGCGTGGGGTCGCACGGCCACCCGCGCGCTCGTCGACCGGGTGCCGGAGCTCGACGGGATCATCTGCGCGAGCGATCAGATCGCGCGCGGCTCGCTCGACGCGCTCCGCGATCTCGGAGTGCCGGTACCGGAGCGCGTGGCGGTGCTCGGCTTCGACAACTGGGAGGCGGTCGTCGCCGACTCGCGCCCGCCGCTCACGAGCGTCGATATGAACTTCGAGGCGCTCGGTCGCGCCGCCGCCCGCCGCCTGACCCAGGCGATGTCGGGCGAGCGGCACGCCGGCGGCGTCGAGAAGCTGCCGGTGCGGCTCGTGGCGCGCGCGTCGACCGCGCGCGTCTGAGCGCGCGCGTCTGAGCGAGGGCGTCCCGCGGCTACGCCTTCGGGCGCGAGGCGAACTCCCGGAAGTACGCGGCCGGAGTGTCGCGCGCCGGAAGACCGACGAGGTCGCGCCGCACCAGGAAGTTGATGATCCAGTTGCCGAACACCCGCGTCTTGCGCTCCCACGACGGGATCGCGAGGCCATGGTATCCGCGGTGCATGAACCAGCCGATGAGGCCCTTGATCGCGAGCCGCCCGCTCTGGAACACCCCGTCGTACAGGCCGATGCCCGCGACCGCGCCGAGACCCTTGTGGTAATAGTCCACCGGGTCCTCACCGCGGATCATGCCGGTGATGTTCTTGGCGAGCCGCTTGGCCTGGCGCACCGCGTGCTGCGCGTTCGGCACGCAGAAGCCGCCGACACCGCCGCCCGTGAGATCCGGGACCGCGCACACGTCGCCCGCGCCCCACGCGTCCTCGACGATGTCGTCGCCGTTCGTGATGCGCAGGTCGGCGCGCACCGTGACGCGACCGCGATCGTCGAGCGGCAGGTCGCTGTTGCGCATGTTCGGCGTGGCCATGACGCCCGCGGTCCACACGATGAGGTCCGACTCGAAGGTCTCGCCCGTCGAGAGCTCGATCTTGCCGCCGACCGCGCTTGCGAGCTGCGTGTTCAGGTGCACCTCGGCACCGCGCTGGGCGAGCCGCTTGACCACCCACTCGGCGGTCTTCAGCGAGACCTCGGGCATGATCCGGCCCATCGCCTCGATGAGGTGGAACTGCGTGTCGTCCATCGAGACCTCGGGGTACGCGCCGACGAGCGAGCTCGCGAAGCTGCGCAGCTCACCGAACAGCTCGATGCCCGCGAAGCCCCCGCCGACCACGACGACGGTCAGCAGCCGGTCGCGCTCGGGGCCGGGCTTCATGGTCGAGGCCTTGATGAAGTTCTCGGTGAGCCGGTCGCGGATCCACATGGCCTCCTCGATCGACTTCAGGCCGATCGCCTGGTCGGCGACGCCCGGGATCGGGAAGGTGCGCGACACGGAGCCCGCGGTGATGACGATCGTGTCGTACTGCTCGGTCCACGCCTCGCCCTCGGCCGGAGTGATCTCGGCGGTCTTGGTCGCGTGATCGATCTTCGTGACGCGCGCCGTGACGATGCGGGTCGACTTGAGGTGGCGCCGGTGGGCGACGACCGCATGCCGGGGCTCGATCGAGCCCGCCGCGACCTCGGGCAGGAAGGGCTGGTAGGTGAGGTACGGCAACGGGTCGACCATGGTCACCTGGGCCTCGCCGCGGCGGAGCCGCTTCTCGAGTTTCCAGGCGGTGTAGAACCCGGCGTAGCCGCCGCCGACGATCAGGATCTTGCGCACAGTGAAGGGGCTCCTCGCAGGAAAAAGTCGCCTCCGAGCCTACCGGCTGCGCCGACCGCCGAAGTACCGCACGGTTCCCACGACGAACCCGACCGCGACGAACAGCGCGAGAAGCACGACGAGCGCCGGGATGCCGACCAGTCGCAGCGTGGTCGGGCTCGGCAGCAGCACCCCCACCGGGTCGCGCACGTGCGGGGCGGGGGCGGTGCTCGGCATCGGAACGCGCGAGGTCCACACCGGACCGGTGGCGGCATCCGCGGGGCGATGCAGGGCGACCCAGTCCTTCAGGCTGCCGAGCGGATTGGCCTTCACGGTGGGCACGTCGGCGTTGACGGCGGCGTTCGCGTCGAGCAGGCCGTACCCGTAGATCGGGTCGTCGCCGCGCGCGCCGCGGTCCCGCGCGGTGGCGATGATGCGCTGGATGACGTCGGCCGCGCTCAGCTCCGGGTGCGCCGCGCGCACCAGGGCGACGGCACCGGCGACGATGGGAGTCGATCCCGACGTCCCGTCCCACAGGACGTAGCCGCCGCCCGGCACGACGCTCACGAGGTCGACGCTCGGCGCGGCGACGCCGATCGTGACTCCCTGGCTCGACGCGTCGTCGCTCGCGCGACCGCTCTCGTCCACACCGGCGACCGTGAGCACGCCCGGCATCGTCGCGGGGGCGCCGACCTCGTCGGTGCCGCTGCCGCGGTTGCCGGCCGCGGCGACGACGACGACGTCGTGCTGCTCCGCATAGAGGAACGCCTTGTCCCAGCTGGGGGCCAGCTGAGCGTGTTGCGGGTCAGCGACATGTTGATGACCCGGGCGCCGTGATCGACGGCCCACGTGACGGCGTCGGCGATCTGGTCGTCGGAGTCCGGTGCCTGCGCGCCGAAGCCGATCGAGATCGACAGCAGCGATGCCTGCGGCGCGACGCCGATCGCGCCCGTGCCGGGGCCGGTGCCGCGGCCGGCGAGCAGCGAGGCGACCATCGTGCCGTGGTCGGAGTCCTCTCCGGAGCCGACCGGCGTCTGACCGTTCGACGCCCCGTGGTGAGAGAAGTCCGTGCCGCCGACGACGGCGCCGCGCAGCTCCGGCACCGAGCCGTCGACACCGGTGTCGATGATGGCGACCGTCACGCCCCTGCCCTGCGTCGTGTTCCAGGCCTGCAGGATGCCGTAGGAGCTGAGCCAGTACTCCTTGGAGCGCACGAGGTCGCTCGCCGCGGTCCGGACGGCGGGCGTGCTCGGGGTGCCCGGCGCCGCCGAGGCCGCCACGGGCGCGACGAGCAGGAGCGCGAACGCCGCCCCCGTCACGGCGAGCGTGCGCCTCACGACGCGACGTCCCGTCGTTCCGGGTCCCGGTGCGCCGCGCCCGGATCCGCGCACGCGCAGCGCGCCGGCGACCAGCTCGAGAGGGCGAGCGCGCGATCGCCGATCGGGTTGACGCCCGGACCGGCCGCGAGAGCGTGGGCGGCCAGCGCGTGCAGGCACTTGACGCGCTCCGGCATCCCGCCCGCCGAGAAGCCGGCGATCTCGGGCACGTCGGCGATGGCGGCCCGGTCGGCGAGGTAGCTCTCGTGGGCCGCCCGGTAGGCGGCGGCCGTCGCGGGATCCTCGAGCTCGACGCCCAGCTCGGCCATGACGCCGGTCGCCTCGAGGGTCGAGATGGCCGCCGTCGCGGCCGGGTGGCTGAGGTAATAGAGCGTCGGGAACGGCGTGCCGTCGTCGAGTCGCGGGGCCGTCGCGACGACCACGGGGTTGCCGCAGGCGCAGCGGGCAGCGATCCCGATCACCCCGCGCGCGGGGCGACCGAGCTGCGCGGTGACGACCGCCACCTCGGCGGCGGTCGGCGGCGCGAACGGCGGCGTCGTCACGGCCGGGTCACTTCTGCGTCGGGCTCGGGATCGTGCCCGAGTCGAGCTGGCTCGGGGTGGCGTCGGTCAGTCCGGCGGCGAAGGTCGTCTGCAGCAGCGAATGCACCCAGTCGACGTCGGCGGTCTGGATCCGGTCGCTGACCGGGAGTCCGTCGGGGGTCGTGGGGGTGGTCGGCGTGTTCACGACGAAGTAGCTCACATCGCCCGGCATCACGTAGTAGAGCTTCGTGCGGGCCTGCGCGGCGACGTAGGCGGGGTCCTTCCAGCGATCGACCTGGGCGCGCAGATCCTTCACGTCCTTCTTGCTCTGCGCGACCTCCTGCTGCAGCTGCGCGATCTGCTGGCGCTGCTCGACGAGGGTCTTGAGGTTCGGCGCGAGCACGACGAGCGCCGCGACGATGAGCAGCAGGCTCGAGAGCGCGAAGCCCGAGAGCCGGAATCCGCGCAGCCACGCGGCCGGGCGCGACTCGTCGGGCATGGCGACGGCCACCCTCTCGGTGCGCCCCGGTCGTGCCATGCGACCAGGGTAAGCGGGCGAGTATGCAAAAACGGCTAGTGCCGCGTGCGCGGCACTAGCCGTTTTTGAGCACGGGCGTTCGGCTACTGGAAACGGGGGAACGCGGCGCGGCCCGCGTAGACCGCGGCCTCGCCGAGCTCCTCCTCGATGCGCAGCAGCTGGTTGTACTTCGCGACGCGCTCCGAGCGGGCCGGGGCGCCGGTCTTGATCTGGCCGGCGTCCGTCGCGACCGCGAGGTCGGCGATCGTGGTGTCCTCGGTCTCGCCCGACCGGTGCGACAGGATCGCGGTGTAGCCGTGGCGCTGGGCGAGGCTCACGGCATCCAGGGTCTCGGTCAGCGTGCCGATCTGGTTGACCTTGATCAGGATCGAGTTGGCCGCGCGCACGTCGAGGCCCTTCCGCAGGCGCACCGGGTTGGTCACGAACAGGTCGTCGCCGACGAGCTGCACCCTGTCGCCGAGGTCGGCGTTGAGCGCGGTCCAGGCCTCCCAGTCGTCCTCGGCCAGCGGGTCCTCGATCGTGACGATGGGGTAGTCGGCGACGAGCTTGTCGTAGTACGCGCTCAGCTCGGCGGCCGACATGTCCTTGCCCTCGTAGCGGTAGACGCCGTCGTGGAAGAACTCGGTGGATGCCACATCCATCCCGAGCGCGATCTGCTCGCCGACCGTGAACCCGGCCTTCTCGATCGCCCCGACGATGAAGTCGAGCGCCGCGCGCGCGTTGTCGATCTCGGGCGCGAAGCCGCCCTCGTCGCCGAGGCCGGTGCCGAGGCCCTTCGCATGCAGCTCCGCCTTGAGGGCGTGATAGACCTCGGCGCCCCAGCGGAGGGCCTCCCGGAAGGTCGGCGCCCCGATCGGCAGCACCATGATCTCCTGCGCGTCGAGGCCGTTGTCGGCGTGCGCACCGCCGTTGATGATGTTCATGAGCGGCACCGGCAGGGTGTGCGCGTTGGGGCCGCCGAGGTAGCGGAACAGAGCGAGGTCCGACGAGTCGGCGGCGGCCTTGGCGACGGCGAGGCTCACGCCGAGGATCGCGTTGGCGCCGAGCTTGGACTTGTTGTCGGTGCCGTCGGCGGCGATCAGCTCGGCATCCACGAGGCGCTGGTCGCTGGCCTCGAAGCCCTCGATCGCCGGTCCGAGCACGTCGAGCACGGCATCCACGGCCTTCTCGACGCCCTTGCCGCCGTAGCGGCCCTTGTCGCCGTCGCGCAGCTCGTACGCCTCGAATGCTCCGGTCGACGCGCCCGAGGGCACGGCGGCGCGCGAGACGGTGCCGTCGTCGAGCAGCACCTCGACCTCGACGGTCGGGTTGCCTCGGGAATCGAGGATCTCGCGGGCGCCGACGGCTTCGATATCGGACATGAGGGTGCTCCTTGAAAGATGCGGGTGGTGGCGCCCCCGAGCCTACCGAGCGCGGGGAGGCACATCCGATCGGCCCTTTGCCATCCGTTGTGCGCCGCGCGGGGTGCATCGGATGGCGAATCCCGAATCGGATCGGGGCGCCGCGCGGCGAGCGCGCTGCGAGGCTACGCGAGGGGGCGCAGGTCGAGCGCCTCGGGGGTGGCGGCTCCGGCGGCGACGAACGCGAAGTGGGTGAAGCCGTCGGCCGCGAGCGCATCGAGGGCGGGCTTGACGTTCCTGGGGCGCACGAGCAGCCGAACGCGGGCTCCGGATGCCACGAGCGCCGCCTTGAGCGCCACCAGATCGGCGAGCGGCACGTCCGCGTCGTGCAGCAGCGCGATCGCCCGCTCCCCGCGGCACCCGAGCGTTCGAGCAGGTCGACGAGCCGCTCGAAGCCGAGCGAGAACCCGGTGGCCGGCACGTCGGTGCCGAGGAACCGGCCGATCATGCCGTCGTAGCGGCCGCCGCCGCCGAGCGAGTACGGCACGCTCGGGTGCGCCAGCTCGAAAATCGGGCCCGTGTAGTAGCCCATGCCGCGCACCAGGAACGGGTCGAACTGCAGGAGCGCGTCGGCGGGATCGGCGCCGCGCGCCCGCGCGACCGCCTCGCCGAGCTCCGCGAGCTCCGCGATGACGGCGTCGTCCGCACCCTCGGGCAGCGCCCGCCGGATCGCGCGCTCGCCGAAGGTCAGGTGCTCCATCGTCTGCGGGCGTCCGAAGAACGCGTCGAGCGCCTCGACGGCGGCGGAGGTGAGACCGCGCTCGCGCAGCTCCTCGACGACGCCGTCCTGCCCGACCTTGTCGAGCTTGTCGATCGTGACGAGCGCCTGCTCGTGCTCGGAGGCCGGGAAGCCGAGCGTCTCGAGCATCCCGATCAGCAGCCGCCGGTCGTTGACGCGCACGAACGCGCCCTCGAGCCCCAGCCGGTCGACCGTGTCGAGCGACGCGACGAGCAGCTCGGCCTCGGCGCGCACCGACGGCTCCCCGATGATGTCGATGTCGCACTGCACGAACTGGCGGTAGCGGCCCTTCTGCGGGCGCTCGGCCCGCCACACCGGAGCGACCTGGATGCTGCGGAACACCGCCGGCAGTTCCGCGCGGTGGCTCGCGTAGAACCGCGCGAGCGGCACGGTCAGGTCGAACCGCAGGCCGAGGTCGACGAGGTCGAGCGGCTCGGCGGCGGCCTGCAGGTCGTCGTGCGTCAACCCGCGCTTCTGGATGCCGAAGGCGAGCTTCTCGTTGTCACCCCCGAGCCCCGCGTGCAGGCGCGCACTGTCCTCCGCGACGGGCGTCTCGATCTCGTCGAAGCCGTGGGCGCGATAGCCGTCCCGGATGATCGCGAGCAGCCGTTCGCGATGCGCCTTCTCCGCCGGCAGGAAGTCGCGCATTCCCCGGGGCGGATTGACGGCGTTCGGCACCCGTCCAGTCTGTCAGGCCGGCTCGCTCACCGGGATCGGGAGCGTGTCGGGTGAGACCGGCAGGTCGGGGCGCTCCGAGCGCACGAAGACGATGCCCGCGAGGATCAGCACACCGCCCACGAGCTGCAGCGGCGACAGCGCCTGCCCCAGCAGGAGCCACGCGAACGCGCACGAGAACAGCACCTCGGCCAGGCCCAGGAACGAGGCGACCCGGGTGCCGAGCCGCCGGGCGCCCGTGACGCCGAGCACGTAGGCGAGCGCCGTGGCCAGCAGGGCGACTCCCGCGGCCGGCAGCCACCACGGCACGTCGCCGCCGAGGAACCGGACGTCGGCGAAACCGACCGTGACCGGCAGCAGCCCGGTCGCCGCCACGCCCGCCAGCAGCACACCGCCGACCAGGAGCGAGAACCCGGCGAACGCGATGGGCGGGATGTCGCCGTCGGGCCGCGCGCCCAGGACGAAGTAGATCCCGAGTCCCACGGCGGCCAGCAGTGCCCAGAGCACGCCGACCGGGTCGAGCGACCCGCCCGCGGCGGTGCCGCCCACGATGCCGATGACGAGCAGCAGGCCGGCCAGCGACAGGGCGCTGCCGACCAGGACGACCGGCTTCGGCATCCGGCGCGTGCGCACCCAGGTGAGACCCACCAGCAGGAGCGGCGCCAGGTACTGGATGAGCAGTGCGAGCCCGACCGGGATCGTGCGGATCGCCGCGAAGTACGCGAGCTGCGTGCCGACGACGCCGAGCCCGCCGTACGCGATCACACGCCACCGCGCCCGCCAGAGCGGGCGGAGGTCGCCGCGTAGGGCGACGAGCGCCGGCGCGAGCAGCACGAGTCCCGCGACGAACGCCCGCAGCAGCACCGCGGCCGTGGGCGACCATCCCGACTCGAGCAGCGGGGTGGCGAGCGTGCCGCTCGTCGAGAAACACAGCGACGACCCCACAGCGATCGCGAGCGAGAGGGCGCCGGAGCGCGGAACGGCCATGCACGCTCCTCTCCCGCCACGGCGTCAGGGTCTATCGGGGTTATGCTCCTGACGCTAGCGGTCGCCACCGTCAGGAGTCAAAGTGCGTTTCAGTGATGACACGGAGGCCTCGCTCGCGTTCGTCGTGGCGCTGGCCAACACCGTGCCGACGGCCTCCGCGAGCGGCGCCGACGAGCTCGAGACCCCGGAGCAGCTCGCCTGGCTGCTCGACGAGTACGGGTACTCGGGGCGGCACGACGCCGACGAGGCGGAGCTCGAGGAGGTGCGCGCGGCGCGGGCGCAGCTGCGCAGCCTCTGGCGGCTGCGCAAGGACGAGGCGGTGGCCGAGGTCAACCGGATGCTCGTGGATGCCGGCGCCCTCCCCCAGCTCGTGCGGCACGACCACCTCGACTGGCACATCCACGCGACGAGCCTCGACGCGCCGCTCGCCGAGCGCATCCGGGTGGAGGCCGCGATGGGGTTCGTCGACGTCATCCGCGCGGCTGCCACGTCGCAGCTGCGCACGTGCGAGGCGCACGACTGCGAGGGCGTGTTCGTCGACCTCTCGCGCAACGGATCGAAGCGATTCTGCAGCCTGCGCTGCGGCAACCGGATGAACGTCAGCGCCTATCGCGAGCGCCTCGCGGAACAGAGCGACTGAGCCGCTCGATCGCGCGGCTGTACCGCTCCGTGAGCTGCACCATGGCATCCGGGGCATTGCGATCGACGCCGAACACGGTGCCGGGGAAGTCGAGGGGCTCCTGCGCCGCCCAGATCTCGTCGTGGCGATCCGGCGGCAGGATGGGGGCGGGATCCCCGACCGCGACCCAGCCGATCGGCACCGTGGCGCCGGCCTCCAGCCGCGTGCGCACCTGGACGACGCCGTTGACGCGCACCTCGGCGCCACGGCCCAGCACCGCACCCGGGAAGATCGCCGCGTTCGTCGCGACGAACACCTCGTCGTCGATCCAGGCGCCCGACACCGATGCGTGGGGGCCGATGAGCACGTGATCTCCGACGGTCAGCGCGAAGCGTGCGCTGGCGCGCAGCACCGCCTGTTCCATGACGATCACCGATTCGCCCACGGCGAGCACCCCGTCGCCCGCATCGAGGATCGCGCCCGCGAGCACCGGCTGCGCGCGCCGATCCGCACGTCGCCCCGGACGATCGCGGAGGGATCGACGGAGGCGTCCGGCGCCACCGCGGTCATCCGGCGGCCTCCGCGGCGCGCACCTCGGACTGCAACCCGCGGATCGCGGATCGCAGCGCGCGCTCCGGGTCGAGCCCGGCATCCCGCGCCCCGGTCACGATCGCGAGCAGGTGCGCGCCCAGCTCGTCCTCGGTCGCGGGCACCGGAGCGGCATCCGGCACGACGCCCACCTTCGCCGCACGGCCGACGACCTTCTCGGCGAGCGCCAGCGCGGGCATGCCGGGCGGGATGCCGTCGAGCACCGAGGTGCGGTGCGCCTTCTCGACCGCCTTGAGCTTCTCCCAGGTGACCGCCACTGCCTCCGGGGTGTCGGCCACCACGTCGCCGAACACGTGCGGATGCCGGCCCACCATCTTGCGGGTCATGTGCTCGGCGACGTCGTCGATCGTGAACTCCCCGCTTCGCGCGCGATGTCCGCGTGGAACAGCACCTGGTAGAGCACGTCGCCGAGCTCCTCGATCCGCTCGTCGCGGTCGCCCGCCTCGATCGCCTCGACGAGCTCGGCGCTCTCCTCGACGAGGTAGCGCACCAGCGACTCGTGGGTCTGCGCGCGGTCCCACGCGCAGCCGCCCGGCGCGCGCAGGCGCTCGAGCGTCGCGATCAGCCCGTCCAGCTGCGGATGCGGGGCGAGCTGCGGATCCGGCGCGGTCATGCGCGCCACGTTACGCGGGCTATGCGGCCGGTTCGATCGTCTGGATCGACCCCGTGATCGGGTCGCGCTTCGGCGGTGGGAGCCGCGGCATCCTGAGCACCGTGGCGATCGTGAGGGCGACGAAGACGGCGACCGCGACGAACACCCACGTCGACGCGACCGTCACGGCGTGCGGGTCGCTCGAACCGCGGCCGGAGATCGCGATCACCGCGTTGGCGACCGCGCCGAGCACCGCCGCACCGACCGCGCTCCCGATCGACCGGCCGAAGGCCTGCACACCGGTCACGACGCCGCGCTCATTCCACATCACGCTGGACTGCGCCGCCACCAGCGCCGGCGAGACGCACCAGCCGAAGCCCCAGCCCGTCACGAAGCAGGCGATCATCACCGCGATCAGCGAGGGCGTCATGCCGACGGCGGCGAGCGTGATCGCACCCGTCGTGGAGACCAGGATGCCGACCAGGCACGTCGTGCGGAATCCGTAGCGAAGGTAGAGCCGCCCGGCGAGCGCGGCGGCGATCGGCCAGCCGAGCGTCAGGGCGGCCACCGCGAGCCCCGAGACGATCGGCGATGTGCCGAGCGTGCGCTGGAGGTAGGTGGGCACGTAGGAGCTGAGTCCGATGGTCGCGGCGCCGACGGCGCCGGCCACGAGCGCCGCGGTCAGCACCACCCGACGACTCAGCACCTCGAGCGAGAGCACCGGTTCGGCCGCGCGGCGTTCGACGAGCACGAACCCGACGAGGGCGAGGATGCCGACGACGAAGACGGCGACGCCCGGCACCGAGAGCCACGGCCATCCCTCGCCGCCCTCGAGCAGTCCGAGGATGACCGAGCTCGACCCGACCGTGAGCAGCACCGCGCCCGGCACGTCGATGCGGTGCCGCCGGTGCGCGACCGTCTCGTGATAGCCGCGCGCGATGAGCACGAGGGCCAGGATGCAGACGGGCACGTTGACGAAGAAGATCCACCGCCAGGTGAGGAACTGCGAGAAGACACCGCCGAGCGCCGGCCCGACCACCGAGGCCATGCCCCAGATGCTCGCCACGTAGCCCTGCACGCGGGCGCGCTCCTCGACCGTGTAGATGTCGCCGATGATCGTCATCGACATCGGCTGCACCGCGCCGGCGCCGAGGCCCTGCACCGCGCGGAAGACGATGAGCGCGGTCATGTTCCAGGCGGCGCCGCACAGCACCGACCCGACCAGGAACAGCAGGATGCCGAAGATCATGATCGGCTTGCGGCCGACCATGTCGGCGAGCTTGGAGTACACCGGCACGAGCACGGCCTGGGCGAGCAGGTAGATCGAGAACAGCCACGGGAACTGCGAGAAGCCGCCGAGGTCCTTCACGACCGACGGGACCGCCGTGGCGAGGATCGTCGAGTCGATGGCGATGAGCGCCGTCGAGGTCATCGCGCCGAGCAGGATGGGGCCGCGCTCCGACCGCAGTCCGACCTCGCTTCGAGCCACCCGCATTCCTTCCGTCGGGCAAGGATCCCCCGGATGCAAGTCGGGCGCCAATCGGCGCATTCCCGCACGGGAGGATGGTGACGTGCGCCTCGCCCTGCTCGCCCTGCTCGTGCTCGTGCTGGCGTTCCTCCTCGCGCGAGCGGTGCGCCGGGAACGGCGGGAGTGGGCCCGGTTCCGGCGACTGCGCGCGACCCGCAGCCGGCAGCGCGTCTATCGGCGCTGGCTGATCGAGTCGGTCGTCGTCATGGGCGGGATGTCGGCCGTCGTGCTGCTGGCGACCTGGACGATCCTGGGCCCCACCCTCCGCGACGCGCAGCGCTGGGCGCCGATGGCCTGGCTGCGCGCGCAGCTCGACTCCGGATTCGGTGCGGGCCTCGCGATCGGACTGCCGATCGCGTTCGTCGTGGGGATCGTGCTGCCGCTGGTGCTGCTGCGCGGGCGGATCGACGAGATCCCGGCGATCGGTGACATCCGGGCGCTGCTGCCGCGCAACCGCGACGAGCTGCCGTACGGGCTCGGCCTCGGGCTGTCGGCGGGGGTGTTCGAGGAGACGATGTTCCGGCTCGCGATGCCGGCACTGATCTTCGGGATCGTGCCGAACGGGCCGGTCGCGTTCCTCGCCGCGTCGCTGGTGTTCGGCCTGCTGCACGTCTATCAGCGGTGGACCGGCGTGCTGTTCGCGACCGTGCTGGGGCTCGTGCTGTCGGCGCTCTATGTGGTGACGGGGCTCATCGTCGTGCCGATCCTGCTGCACGCGCTCATCGACCTGCGCTCGCTCGTGCTGATCCCGGTGCTGCTGGGCACGGCCCGCGAGCGGGTCGAGTAGGCGGTCGAGCGCGCTACTCCCGTTCCAGGTGGGTGCGAAGGGCGTCGAGTGCGGCCTGCAGCTCGTCGGGCGCGCGCAACGCCCGGCGCGCAGCGCCCAGGAGCTTCCGCGCCTCGGCATCGGCTCCGTGGCGACCGAGGTCGACGCAGTCGCGCGTCGTCGCGATCCAGCGCGCGGCGCGCGGACGCCGGGCGCGACGCGCGATCCGCAGCCAGGCGTCGTACGGCTTCGACGCCCTCGCGAGATCGGCCAGCGCGCCGCGCAGGTCGTGGGCGGTCGCGTCGTCCTGCACCGCCATCCGCTCCTGCA
Organism: Pseudolysinimonas kribbensis; assembly: GCF_030161895.1. Taxonomy (GTDB): domain Bacteria; phylum Actinomycetota; class Actinomycetes; order Actinomycetales; family Microbacteriaceae; genus Pseudolysinimonas; species Pseudolysinimonas kribbensis. The sequence continues at coordinate 2,609,448 of NZ_BSVB01000001.1, read as the reverse complement.
GCGCCGCGAGCACCGCCCCGAGCCGGCGCCGGATCGTTCCCTCCGATCGGATCGGCAGCACGAGCCAGGCGACGGCGAGCGCGAGGACCGAGCCGATGAGGATCTCCTCGAGCCGCTCCCCCAGCAGGAACCCGCCGCCCCCGCCGCCCACCGCGCCGCCGAACGCCTGCACGAGCGCGATCGCGAGGGTGAAGAACAGAGCCCACCAGACGTAGGCGAACTCGCGCAGCAGCACCGCGAGGAACACGATCGCGATGAGCGCAGCCGTCGTGCCGACGGTCGGAGGCCCCAGGTGCGCGGCCGGCGCGAGCGCGAGCAGCGTGCCGACCGCGGCGCCGCCCAGGCGCTGGATGCCCTTGTAGAGGACGTCGGCACGCCCGGCGTTGCCGATCGTGACGACGACGACGGTGAGCACGATCCAGGCCCAGCGGTCGCCGAAGAACACGAAACCGATCACGAAGGCCAGGGCGAGCGAGATCCCCATCTGCAGCGCGAGCTTGTCGGTCGGCGTCACCCGCACGCGCGGAGCGTCGGCGGCGCGCGGAGCCGGGTCGGGGCGCTCCCAGGTCGGCTGCCGCGGCGGCAGCAGCCGGATCGCCCGCGCACCCACCTGCAGCAGCGTCACCCACGCGAACGCCACGAGCGCGACGACCGGCGGCACCAGCCACGCCACGCCGGCGAGCGGCCCGACCGGATGCTGCGGCACCGGCACCGGTGTGACCAGCAGGGCGACGAAGGGCAGCACGAGCAGGGCGCCGATCCGGCGCGGAACGGCGCCGAACCGGCGCAGCCAGATCGAGAGCATCATGCCGAGCACGTAGACGACGGCGCCCACGATCGGCGCGCGCAGCAGCAGGGTGCCGATGCCCGCCGCGGCGAGGCCGATGACCGGGAGGGCGACCGCCGCCTCGATGCGGCCGCGGGCATCCTTCTCCAGCTGGCTGCGCGCCAGGGTCAGGGTCAGCATCGCCCCGAGCACCGCGGGGCCGAGCTCCGGCACGAGCGCGAACGTCGACAGCAGCGTGAGCACCATCGCGAGGATCGTCACGACGGCGGTGCCGACGGCGAGCCGGATGCGGGGGCGGTTGGCGTCGAGCCAGGCGCGCACGGTCGTCATGGGCGTCTCGATACGCCGGGCCGCGGCTACTCGACCGGCTCGGTGGCGGGCACGGGGATCGGGAAGATCGCGTCGAGGAGGTCGCCGACCCAGGCGACGAGGGCGGCATCCTCGAGATCCTTCGGCAGCGGCACGCTCAGCGCCTTCGCCTGCCCGAACAGCCGCGCCCCCGGGTAGAGCCGCTGCAGCCGCACCTGGAGGAGTCGGGCAGCTCGGCCGGGGCGATCCGCAGGTTGCCGCCCATCGCCACGACGTCCGACAGCCCGGCCTTCTGCGCCCGGCGCCGCAGCCGCGAGACGTCGATCAGGTTGGCCACCTGCTCGGGCGGCTCGCCGTACCGGTCGCGCAGCTCCTCGAGCACCGCGTCGATGGCGTCGTCGGCGCTCGTCGCCGCCGCGGCGGTGGACAGCTTCTGATAGGCCTCGAGGCGCAGCCGCTCCGACTCGATGTAGTCCTCGGGCAGGTGCGCGTCGACCGGCAGCTCGAGCCGCAGCTCGGTCTGCCCCTCGACGACGTCGCCGCGGAAGGCGCTCACGGCCTCCCCGATCATCCGCAGGTAGAGGTCGAACCCCACCCCGGCGATGTGCCCGGACTGCTCGCCGCCGAGCAGGTTGCCGGCGCCGCGGATCTCGAGGTCCTTGAGGGCGATCTGCATGCCGCCGCCGAGCTCGTTGTTCGCCGCGATGGTCTCGAGCCGGTCGGTCGCCGTCTCGCTCAGCGGCTTGTCGTCGTCGTAGAGGAAGTACGCGTACGCGCGCTCCCGGCCGCGCCCGACCCGGCCGCGGATCTGGTGCAGCTGGCTGAGGCCGTACTTGTCGGCACGATCGATGATGAGCGTGTTCGCGTTGGCGATGTCGATGCCCGTCTCGATGATCGTCGTCGTCACGAGCACGTCGAACCGGCGCTCCCAGAAGTCGACGATGACCTGCTCGAGCACGTGCTCGCTGAGCTGCCCGTGCGCGACCGCGATGCGCGCCTCGGGCACGAGCTCCGCCAGCTGCGCCGCGACCCGGTTGATCGACGACACCCGGTTGTGCACGAAGAACACCTGCCCCTCGCGCAGCAGCTCGCGCCGGACCGCCGCCGCGACCGTCTTGTCGTTGTAGGCGCCGACATAGGTGAGGATCGGGTGCCGGTCCTCCGGCGGCGTCGCGAGCGTCGACATCTCGCGGATGCCCGTCACCGCCATCTCGAGCGTGCGCGGGATCGGCGTGGCCGACATCGCGAGGATGTCGACGTTGGTCTTGAGCTTCTTCAGGGCGTCCTTGTGCTCCACCCCGAAGCGCTGCTCCTCGTCGATGATGACGAGCCCCAGGTCTTTGAACCGGATGCCGTCCGACAGCAGCCGGTGCGTGCCGATCACGACATCCACCTCGCCCGACGCGAGGCCGGCGATCGTGTCCTTGGCCTCCTTGTCGGTCTGGAACCGGGACAGCGCGCGCAGATGTACCGGGAATCCCGCGAACCGCTCGGCGAAGGTCTCCATGTGCTGGCGCACGAGCAAGGTGGTCGGCACGAGCATCGCGACCTGCTTGCCCTCCTGCACGGCCTTGAACGCGGCACGCACCGCGACCTCGGTCTTGCCGTAGCCGACGTCGCCCGAGATGAGGCGGTCCATCGGGATCGGCCGCTGCATGTCGGCCTTGACCTCGTCGATCGTCTGCAGCTGGTCGGGCGTCTCGACGAACGGGAACGCCTCCTCGAGCTCGCGCTGCCACGGGGTGTCGGGACCGAACGCGTGGCCGACGCTCGCCATCCGGGCGGAGTAGAGCTTGACGAGCTCGACCGCGATGTCGCGCACCGCCTTGCGTGCGCGGCCCTTCGCGGCCGCCCAGTCGGAGCCGCCCATCTTGCTGAGCGTGGGCGCCTCGCCGCCGACGTACCGGGTCAGCAGGTCGAGCTGGTCCATCGGCACGAACAGCCGGTCGCCCGGCATGCCGCGCTTGGACGGCGCGTACTCCAGCACGAGGTACTCGCGCTCCACCTTCGCCGTCGTGACGCTCGTGCCGAGCGGGCCGCGCGCCGTGCGCTCGCCCGAGGCGACCTCGCGCTTGACGAGCTCGACGAACCGCCCGATGCCGTGCGTCTGGTGCACGACGATGTCGCCCGGCCGCAGCTGGAGCGGATCGACGACGTTGCGGCGACGGCTGGCGAGCCGCTTGACCTGGCGCGAGTCGACGCCCGCGGTGCGGCCGTAGAACTCCGCCTCGCTCAGCACCGCGAACCGCGCCTCGGGCAGCTCGAAGCCCGCCTCGAGCGCACCCTTCACCAGGTAGGCGACTCCCGGCTCGGGATCGGCGGGGAAGGTCTCGACCGGACGACCCGCCGCCTCGCGCCCGGCGAGCACGTCGGCCGCGCGCTCGACCAGGCCGGTTCCCGCGGTCGCGACCGCGACGGTCCAGCCGTCGCGCAGCAGCTCGACGACGTGGTCGGCGGCGCCCTCCGCGCGGCCCGCGAACGCCGGGACGGGCTCGGCGTCGACGCGGATGCCCTCCTCGTCGCCCGCGTCGAACGGGCTGAACGTCCACCACGTGCGGTCGCCGGCGGCCGTGCGCAGCCCGTTCACGGAGAGGAAGTCGCCCGCGCCGAGGTCGATCGGCGCCTGCGCACCCGCCGTCGCGGCGCTCCACGCGGCGTCGAGGAACTCGCGGTTGGTCTCGCCGAGATGCAGGGCCCGGGTCGCGACGCGCTCGGGACCGAGCACGGCGATCGCGGCATCCGGAGGCAGGTAGTCGGTGAGCGGCACGAGCCGGTCGAGCAGCGCGGGCGCGAGCGACTCCATGCCCTCGACCGGGATGCCCTCCGCGATCTTCGCGAGCATCTGCTGCAGCGTCGGGAACTCGCTCTGCATCTCGGCCGCCCGTTGGCGCACCGCGTCGGTCAGCAGCAGCTCGCGGGCCGGTCCGAGCTCCGCGTGCCCGACGGTCTCGGGCAGCGAGCGCTGATCCGCGACCGAGAACGCCCGCAGCGCCTCGAGCTCGTCGCCGAAGAACTCGGCTCGCAGCGGGTGCTCGGCCGCGGGCGGGAACACGTCGAGGATGCCGCCGCGCACCGCGAACTCGCCCCGGCGGGTGACGAGGTCGACGCGCGTGTAGGCGATCTCGACGAGCCGGCCCGCGAGCGCCGCGAGGTCGTAGCCGCGGCCGCCGGCGCGCAGCTCGAGCGGCTCGAGGTCCGCCAGGCCGGGGGCGAGCGGCTGCAGCGCGGATCGCACGCTCGCGACGAGCACGAACGGTGCCGCGCGATCCCACTGCTTCGCGGCACGCAACGCGTGCAGCCGGCGCCCGACGGTCTCGGCGCTCGGCGACAGACGCTCGTGCGGCAGCGTCTCCCAGGCGGGCAGTTCGAGCACCGTCGCATCCGGCGCGTAGCAGTGCAGGGCATCGAGCACCGCCTGCGCCTCGCGACTGGTCGCGGTCACCGCGAGCAGCGCGGACGCCGTTCCCCGCGCCCGCAGCAGCGCTGCCAGCAGCGGAACGCGGAGCCCCTCGATGAGCGAGAAGTCGGCGTCGCGATGTGCGGACTCGAGGGCCGCATCCAGCACGTGGGCGCGCTCCAGCGCCGTGATCATCCGCTCGAGTGCCACTCGTTCGATGTTACGGGCGGCCGCCGACCACCGCGTCCACCCGCGGGTGGAGCGCCGCTCAGACGGCCTTCTCGAACCAGAGCCCCGCGTAGGGATTGTCGTTGTAGCGCGGGATCTCCCGATAGCCCGCGCGCCGGTACATGGCGATCGCCTCGGCGAGCACCGGGTTCGTGTCGAGCCGCACGACGTCGAAGCCGTCGGCGGCGGCGGTGCGCTCCAGGTGGGTCAGCAGGCGCGTCGCGATGCCGCGGCCCCGCCAGGCGGGATCGACCCACATCCGCTTGATCTCGGCCACCCGGTCGCCGAGGCGCTGGATGCCGCCGCAGGCGATCGCGACCCCGTCCGAGGCGGCGACGAAGAACCGGCCGTTCGGCGGGGCGTACACGGCCGGATCGGCGGGCGGGCCGGGATCGAATCCGGCGGGGAACCGCTCGGCGAGCTCGGCGAAGTAGGCGTCCATCGCCGCTCGCGCCTGCTGCTGCCCCGCGTCCACCTCCGCGAACCGCACGGTCGCGGCGCGGACCAGTGCGTCGGCGGTGCGCAACGCGTCGGCCAGCCGGGCGCGGCTCGAACCGGACAGCGGCGCCAGGATGTCGTGCGCGACCCGGTCGGAGCGCTCCTCCAGGTCGCGCCACGCCCGCGAGCCCGCCGCGGTGAGCCGGGCGATCCGACGGCGTGCGTCATCCGGATCGGCGGTCGTGGTCACCAGGCCGTCGCCCTCCAGGCGGCGCAGGAGGCGGCTGAGGTGCCCGGCGTCGAGGCCGAGCCGATCGCGCAGCTCACGCACCCCGATGGCCCCGCCCGGCGCGTCGCCGATCTCGAACAGCACGCGCGAGGGGCCGAGCGGTCGCCCGGAGTCGAGGAACGACTCGTCGAGCACGCCGACGCGCTGCGACCACGCCCGGTTGAACCGGCGCAGCACATCCATCTCGTCACGCATTCTCTGACTTTAGTCAGAGAATCGCGAGCGCGTCACGCGACGGCGCGCCAGCCCTCGCGCGCCGACGGATACCGCGGCGTCCAGCCCAGGTCGCGGTGCGCCCGCTCCGACGAGACCCGCAGATCGAGCGAGGTCATGAGCCGTGCCGCGTACGGCGCCACCACCCGACCCGGGCTCCAAACCGATCGCTGGTTCGCCATCCGATCCACGTCGCGCGAGCGCGATCGGATGGCAAAGGCGCGATCGGTTGCTAGCGCGGCGCGTGGAAGCGCTGCTGCGCCGGGAGCAGACCCTCGGCGATGACCTGCTCGACCGCATCCGCGGCATCCGAGAGCAGCGACGGCAGCACCTCGCGCTCGGCCTTCGTGAACGGGGTGAGCACGAAATCCGCGGGATCCTGGCGTCCGGGCGGGCGGCCGATGCCGATCCGCACCCGCGCGAAGTCGGGCGTGCCGATCGCGGCCTGGATGTCGCGCAGCCCGTTGTGGCCGCCGTGGCCGCCGCCGACCTTGAGCTTGATCGTGTCGAACGGGATGTCGAGCTCGTCGTGCAGCACGATCAGCCGGTCGGGAGTCAGCGAGTAGAAGCGCATCAGCTGCGCCACCGGACCGCCCGACAGGTTCATGAACGACGCCGGCTTCGCGAGCACGAGCCGCGCCCCGCCGGGGCCGAGACGGCCCTCGGCGACGGTCGCGTTCGTCTTGTGGCGCTTGAACGGCGCCCCGATGCGGGATGCCAGCTGGTCGAGCGCCATCTGCCCGACGTTGTGACGGTGCGACGCGTAGCCGGGCCCGGGGTTGCCGAGCCCAACGACGAGCCACTGTCCGTCGGCCATCGGGCGAGCGGACTACTCCGCCGACTCTTCGGCGGCGTCGGCCGGGGCCTCCGCCTGCGACTCGCCGGCCTCGGCACCCGCCTCGTCGGCGGCGAGGTCATCCGCCGTCGGCGCGGCCGGCGTGGTCACCGCGAGGATGAGCAGCTCGGGGTCGCCCTGCAGCGTCGCGCCCGCCGGCAGCTCCAGGTCGGCCGCCGTGATGTGCGTGCCCTCCTCGGCGCCCTCGACGTTCACGACGATGCGCTCCGGGATGTGCGTGGCCTCCACCTCGAGCGACACGGTATTCGCGTCCTGCACGACGATCGTGCCCGAGAACGACTCGCCCTCGATGTGCACCGGTACGTCGACGACGACCTTCTCGCCACGGCGCACGACGATGAGGTCGAGGTGCTCGATGACCTGGTGAACCGGGTCCTTCTGCACGTCCTTGACCAGTGCGAGCTGGCTCTTGCCGGCGATGTCGAGGTCGAGCACCTGGTTCGCCTTGCGGATGATGAGGGCGACCTCGTGGCCCGGCAGCGTCACGTGCTGCGGGTCGGTGCCGTGGCCGTAGATGACCGCCGGGATCTTGCCGAGCGCACGGATCTTGCGGGCCGCGCCCTTGCCGAACTGGGTGCGGGGTTCCGCGGTGAGCTTGTTGTCGTCAGCCATGGCCGGTACGTCTCTTCCTTGTGTCTGGGTGTCGGCATTGCGCACGCCGGACGATTCAGATCTGCCAGACCGAAGGCCGCCCACCGCGTCGATCACGGATGCGTCGCATCCCTCGCCGAAGTTCGGTCGCTGAGTCTACACGCGGTCGGGGGCCGTTCGCCCGGCGGGGTCGCCCGCCCGGTCGACGCGGGCCCCGTGCGGATCGGTCCGGTGGGGGTGTCGTCGCCCGCGGCACCGAACGGGAACAGGCTGCCGACGCCGTCCTCCGGCTGGTATCCGATGCGTTCGTCGACGTCCTCGACCGGCTCCATCGCGCGCCGGCGGCGGGCGCGCACGACGCCGGCGATCCCGGCGACGAGCACGAGCACGCCCAGCACGAGGTAGCCGCCCCCGTCGCCCGCGTAGCGCAGGCCGTCGGTGAGCGCCCGGTTCGACGCGATCGGGCGCAGCACGAGCTGCGGCGACCAGATCAGCAGGCCGCCCAGAGCGCCGAGCAGGACGCCCAGCACGATCGCTCCGAGCGACGAGAACCGCACGCCTGCGATGACGATCACGACGAGCACCGCGGCCGCGAGCACGAGCAGCACGCCGAGCAGCTCGATCCCGCCGGAGCGCTGCTGGATCGACTGGATGAGGCGTGCCCCACCGAGGGCGACCAGCAGCACGGCGCCGGCGCCGAGCACGAGCGAGAGGACCGTGGTGACCACCCGGCCCGCCGCGGTCGAGCGGGGGCGGCGGGCGGCCGTCGCCATCCCCGCGACCAGGAAGAGCAGGCCCACGAGGAGTCCCAGCCCACTCGCCCACCAGGCGAACAGCCCGTCGCCGACGGGTCGGTAGATGCGCTCGGCCGAGATGAGCGTGCCGGCCCAGATCGCGGCCGGGAGGATGATGATGCCGAGCCCGGTGAGCGTCTGCACGAGCCCGATGATGACGACCCCGACCGACGACCACGCCACGGTGAGCATCGCGCCGGCGAGGCAGAGCACCCCCAGGCCGAGCACCACGCTCGGCAGGAGCGCGTCGGCCGTCTGCTCCCGCAGCTGCGCCGAGAGCCGATGCAGCGTCCATCCCCCGCCCCAGACCAGCAGGTGACCGGCGACCGAGAGGACGACTGCGATCACGAGGCTCACGAATGCCCGCATGTCCCGACGCTAGCCAGCGCCGCCGGACGCCGCCAGGGCGTCAGTAGAACTCGTGGGGATCCACGACGTTCAGGAGCGGCTCGCCGTCGAGCAGCCGGCGCGCGTTCTCGGCGAACAGCTCCGCCACGACGCGCGGCTCATGGCCGTCGACGCCGGCGGTGTGCGGCGCGATGACCACCTGCGGCATGTCCCAGAGCGGGCTGTCGGCGGCGAGCGGCTCGGCGGAGAACACGTCGAGGGCGGCGAACCCGACCCGGCCGTCCTGCAGCGCCTCGATCAGCGCGGGCTCGTCGACCGTCGTGCCACGGCCGACGTTGACGACCGTCGCCCCCGGCTTGACGCGGGCGAGCACCTCGCGGCTCAGCAGCTTCTCGGTCGCCGGCGTCCCGGGCAGGGCGAGCACGATCGCGTCGGCCTGCGCGGCGACGTCGGCCAGCCGCTCGACGGGCTCGATGCGCTCGACGCCCTCGGCATCCACCTGTCGGCGGTGCACGCCGACCACGTGGTAGCCGAGCAGGGCGAGCTTCTGCGCGCTCGCCCGGCCGATGCTGCCGAGACCCACCACGGCGACGGTCTGATCGGCGGCCGCGGGCATGACCAGTCGCGGCGCCCACTCGTGCCGGCGCTGCGCGGCCGTCAGGATGCCGAGCCGCCGTCCGCCGGCCAGCACGCCGAACAGCGCGAACTCGGCCAGCGGCTGGGAGTACGCCCCTGCGGAGGTCGTGAAGACGATCCGCTCCCGGGCCTCGTCGGGCAGACGTGCGGCCCGCACGATCTGCCCGCCCCCGGCCTGGATCGTCTGCACCCAGCGGAGCCGGGGATTGGCGGCCACGGTGCGGGCGAGCCCCTTGCCCGACGAGTCGGGCGCCCCGAGCAGCGCATCCGCCGTGTCGACGAGCGCCTCGAAGCGCGCCTGCTCGGCGGGTTCGCGCCGCTTCGCCTGCTGCCATTCCACGCCCGGGGCATGCAGGAGCTCGGGCTCGTACACCAGATCCACGCGCGGCTCCCGGCGACGCAGCTCGGTCAGATCGTCCTCGGGGAAGGGCGCGGCGACCACCACGCGGAGACGGTCGGTCATGCGGCTCACAGTAGCCTGGAGGCATGGCTTCAGTTGACGTCCCCCAGGCCAACATCGGCGTCGTCGGGCTGGCGGTGATGGGCTCCAACCTCGCGCGCAACCTCGCCAGCAGGGAGGGCAACACCGTCGCCGTCTTCAACCGCACGGCGGCGAAGACCGACGAGCTCGTCGCCGAGCACCCGGAGGCCGGATTCATCGCGACGAAGAGCTATCAGGAGTTCGCCGACCGCCTCTCGACGCCGCGCACCGCGATCATCATGGTGCAGGCCGGCCGGGGCACCGACGCGGTCATCGACGAGCTCGTGAAGGTCTTCGAGCCGGGCGACATCATCGTCGACGGCGGCAACGCGAACTTCCGCGACACCATCGCGCGCGAGAAGCGGATCAGCGAGACGGGCATCCACTTCGTCGGCACCGGCATCTCGGGCGGCGAGGAGGGCGCGCTGAACGGTCCGTCGATCATGCCCGGCGGCTCGGACGAGTCGTGGCAGACGCTCGGGCCGATCTTCCGGTCGATCGCGGCGGTCGCCGAGGGCGAGCCGTGCGTGACGCACATCGGCCACGACGGCGCCGGCCACTTCGTGAAGATGGTGCACAACGGCATCGAGTACGCCGACATGCAGCTCATCGCGGAAGGCTACGACCTGATCCGTCGCGGCACCGGCAAGAGCCCGGCCGAGATCGCCGACGTCTTCGACGAGTGGAACAGGGGCGAGCTCGAGAGCTACCTGATCGAGATCACCGCGCAGGTGCTGCGTCAGGTGGATGCGGCCACCGGCAAGCCGCTCGTCGACGTCATCCTCGATCAGGCCGGCGCGAAGGGCACGGGCGCCTGGACCGTGCAGAACGCGCTCGACCTGGGCGTGCCGGTCTCCGGGATCGCCGAGGCCGTCTTCGCGCGCAGCCTCTCGTCGAAGCCCGGCCAGCGGGCGGTCGCGCAGAAGGTGCTCCCCGGCCCGAGCGACCGCTGGACCATCGAGAGCCCGGAGGACTTCATCGAGGACGTGCGCCAGGCGCTCTACGCCTCGAAGGTCATCGCGTACTCGCAGGGTTTCGACGAGATCATCGCGGGCGCCGAGGAGTTCGGCTGGGACATCGACAAGGGCGACATCGCGAAGATCTGGCGCGGCGGCTGCATCATCCGCGCCCGGTTCCTCAACCGGATCACCGACGCCTACGCCGCCGATCCCGACCTGACCTCGCTGGTCACGGCCCCCTTCTTCGTGGATGTCGTGACGGCCGCCCAGGGTCCGTGGCGTCGCGTCGTGTCGATGGCCGCGCACGCGGGCGTGCCCGCCCCGGCGTTCGCGTCGTCGCTCGCCTATTACGACGGGCTGCGCGCCGACCGCCTGCCGGCCGCGCTCATCCAGGGGCAGCGCGACTTCTTCGGCGCGCACACGTACAAGCGCGTCGACAAGGACGGCATCTTCCACACGCTGTGGTCGGGCGACCGCTCCGAGGTCGAGTCGGAGGGCTCGTCGCACTAGAGCCGCTACTCGACCCACTCCGGGGCGTCGCTCCCGAGGGGCGCGACCCGCGGTCCCAGCGCAGCACCGCCGCGCCCACGGTGAGCGGCGGCGCCACGAGCCGCGCCGCGCCCCATCCCGTCCGAATCGCCGTCGACGCGGGCTCCCCCGCCTCGCCGAGCGGTCCGCGCTCGACGTCGGCCGAGGTGAGCTCGAGCGCCGTGCGGGCGAGCGAGAGCCGCGACGCCGTCCCGACACCGTCGCGCACGCGGCGCGCGAGCCCGTGCAGCACGGCCGCCGCCTCCAGATAGCCGGTCGCGTGGTCCAGCGCCTGCACGGGGAGCGGGGTCGGGCGCGCGTCGGGGTCGGGCTCCGTCGCGGCAGCACCCGGCCACGCGATCCCGCTCGACATCTGCACGACGCTGTCGAAGCCGCGTCGCATCGCCCACGGCCCGGTCCACCCGTACGCGTCGTGGCTCACGTCGACCAGGCCCGGACGCAGCCGCCGTCGCTCCTGCGCACCGAGCCCGAGCCGCTCGAGAGCATCGGCACGGTAGCCGTGCACGAGCACGTCGGCACCCGCGAGCAGCTCGCGCAGCCTCGCGAGGCCGTCGTCGGTGCGCAGGTCGAGCCGCGCGAGCCGCTTGCCGAGAGTGACCTCGAGCTCGGCGCCGGGCTCCGACCAGTCCGGCGGATCGATGCGCAGCACCTCGGCACCGAGGCCGGCCAACAGCCGCGTCGCGACCGGTCCGGCGAGCACGCGTGTCAGGTCGAGCACCCGCAGTCCGGTGAGCGGACGATCCGGCACCGGCCGCCAGCGTCGCGCTTCGGCGGGCCCGGGATCGGTGCTCCGGATGCCGGCGAGCGGCTCGCGCGCGACCGCCGCGCCCTGCGGGTGCCCGGCCCACGCCCCCGGTGAGCGCAACGCGCCCGCCACGCCGCCGGCCGCGACGACCGCGGTCTCGAGCGCCTCCGCATCCCATCCGGCGACGGCCTCCCGCACCGCGGCGGCGGGATCGTTCGCGACGCCGAGCACGGCGAGCGCGGCATCCCGGTGCCGGGGCGCGTTGGTGTGCAGCCGGATCCAGCCGTCGCGCGCACGGTAGTCGCCCGCGATCGCGTCCCACACCTGCGGGCGCTCCCACCCGTCGGGACGCACCGCCCACCCGAACCAGACGTCGGCGAGGCCGCGGTCCACGTGCACGGGCGCGGACGGCATCCCGAGCGCCCGCAGCAGTTCGGCGAGCGCGAGCCCGGCCGTCGCGATCGAGGCGGCGGCGAACTCCGAGACGGGATACCGCGAGCGCAGCACCGCCGTTCCGTCGATGCCGACCTCCGCGTCCGGGATGCCGAGGCCCGTCGTCATCCCGTCGATCAGCCGCCGCTCGAAGGTGGTCGCACCCATGCGCCGAGGGTACGTCTGCGACACTGTTGGCGGCATGACCGACGACGACGAGCACCCCGAGCTCGCGGGCTACGAGCCCGGATCCGGCGCGAGCCTCAGCCGGCCCGGCGTGCGCCGCGTGCTGCGGATCGGCGTTCTGATCGCGGTGGCCGCCCTCATCATCCCGGGCATCATCGCGACCGTTCAGATGCAGATCCGCACGGCGCAGGCGGCGTGCCGCATCGTCGTCCGCACGGTCGACACGAGCGCGATCGGTGCCGTCGCGCGGTTCGAGCCGGCGGGACCGGCGGGCCCGTCGTGGTACTGCTACAGCCGGAGTTTCGACGGGTCGGAGCTGCTGCGCGCGACGCTCGGACTGATCCCGGGGCTCGAGCCGGCGCCGCGGCCGCCGCACCCGGCCGTGCAGAGCTGAGAGCCCGATCCAGCGGGGTTTGCTACCCTGGCCGACGCGTGCCGATCCCCGGGCACTGAAACGACACCATGCGCCTTCTTCGACGACTGACCCGATTCCCGTCTGCCCGACCCCGTGACCGAGCTCACGGGCGTCGCCGCCAGCCGCACCATCTGCGGCGCTGGGAGCTCGCGCTCGGCGGAACGGTCGGTGTCGGCGCCCTCGCCCTCGCGGGCGCGATCTTCGCGACGCAGCTCGCGGCGCCGAGCAACGCGCAGAAGCTGAGCGCATACATCTCGACGCACGCTCAGAAGCTCGACGTGGCCTCCCAGGCGGCTCCCGCCCCGCTCGTCTCACCGGCGCCCACGTCGACCGGAGCCGCCGCCATCGTCACGCCGGACGCCGGCCCCGCCCCGGATCTCACGCGCGACGGATACGGGGCGACCCCGGGGCTGCAGACCCTCTCGGCCAGCGGCACCAATTACGACTGGGCCAAGATCGTGCTGCTCGACGGCGGCTGGCCGCAGACCGACGCGAACGTGACGGTCATGACCCGCTGGATGCGCCAGGAGAACGGCGTCGACGACTGGTGGAACCGCAACAACCCGCTGAACATGGGCAACGGCGGCTTCGCCTCCTTCCCGAGTCTGCTCGCCTCGGCGCAGGGTGTGGCGCACCTCATCCACTCGAACCCCGGGATGTCGGGGATCGCCGCCGGGCTCGCCGCCGGTGACGACGCCGCGGCCACCGAGTCGGCGATCTGGAACAGCAACTGGGCCGGCGGGCACTACGCGTACGGCGCCCACTGGCACTACACACCGGTCGAGCGCATCAAGGCGCCGGCGGGCGCCTGGTGACCCGGGCGGCCTGAGGCTGTCGCCCTACGCGGCGCCGTCAAACATCGAGGTGACGGACCCGTCGTCGAACACCTCGTGGATCGCGCGCGCGATGAGCGGCGCGATCGGCAGGACCGTCAGGCGATCCCACCGCTTGGCCTCGGGCACCGGAAGGGTGTCCGTGACGACGACGGAGTCGATCATCGTGCTCTGCAGGAGCTCGACGGCGGGATCGGAGAACACCGCGTGCGTCGCCGCCACCACCACGGTGGTGGCCCCTTGCTCCTTGAGCGCCTCGGCGGCCTTGACGATCGTGCGACCGGTGTCGATGAGGTCGTCGACGATGAGGCAGACCCGCCCCTCCACCGGTCCGATGATCTCGTGCACGCTGATCTGGTTCGGCACCAGCGGGTCGCGACGCTTGTGGATGATCGCCAGGGGTGCGCCGAGCTTGTCGCTCCACACGTCGGCGACGCGCACACGGCCCATGTCGGGGCTCACGACCGTCAGTGTCGACGGGTCGAGCTGCTGCTGGAAGTGCTCGAGGAGGACGGGCATGGCGAACAGGTGGTCGACCGGTCCGTCGAAGAAGCCCTGGATCTGGGCGGCGTGCAGGTCGACGCTCATGATGCGGTCGGCTCCGGCCGCCTTGAACAGGTCGGCGACCAGGCGGGCCGAGATCGGCTCGCGACCGCGGCCCTTCTTGTCCTGCCGGGCGTAGGGGTAGAACGGCGCGACGACGGTGATCCGCTTCGCGCTCGCCCGCTTGGCCGCGTCGAGCATGATGAGCTGCTCCATGAGCCACTCGTTGATCGGCGAGGTGTGCGACTGGATGACGAACATGTCCGCACCGCGGACGCTCTCCTGGAACCGGGCGTAGATCTCCCCGTTCGCGAAGGTGCGCGCGTCGGTCGGCAGCAGCTCCGTATCGAGCTCGGTCGCGATGTCCTCGGCCAACTGAGGATGCGCTCGTCCGGAGACCAGGACGAGTCGCTTGCCGCCCGAGGAGGTGATCGCCGACACGTTCCGCCCTTCGCCGCCGCCGGATTGCAGCCTATCGGTTCCGCCGCCGCTCCCGGATGCCGGGACGGGGTCCCCGATCCGCCGGCGCGAGGGGCGAGCGCCCACGTTCGCATCATCCGGGCGCGGTCGACCGCGCCGACGTGATGCAGACGTGGGCGGTCGCGGCGGTCAGGGCGGTCGGGGCGGTCGGGGCGGTCGCGGCGGTCGCGGCGGCGGGGGTCAGTCCGACGCGTCGGTGGCGGCGCGCGCGGCGTCGGTGCCGGCCCGGTTCTTCTCGGTCCACCCTTCGACGTTGCGCTGCGGCGCGACGCTGATCGCGAGTGCGCCGGGCGGCACGTCCTTGCGCACGACGGCGCCGGCGCCGACCTTCGCTCCGTCGCCCACGGTGACGGGCGCGACGAACACGTTGTGCGCCCCGGTGTGCACGTGCGACCCGATCGTCGTCGGGTGCTTGTCGAGGTCGTCGTAGTTCGCAGTGATCGCGCCGGCGCCGATGTTGGTGTGCTCGCCGATCGTCGTGTCGCCGACGTAGCTCAGGTGCGGCACCTTGCTGCCGGCGCCGATCTTCGCGTTCTTGGTCTCGACGTAGGTGCCGATCTTGCCGCCCTCGCCCAGCTCGGTGCCGGGGCGCAGGTACGCGAACGGTCCGACCGAGGCGCCGGGACCGATCAGTGCCAGGGTGGCATCCGCGCGCTTCACGGTCGCGCCCGCGCCGACCTCGCAGTCGACGAGGGTCGTGTCCGGTCCGATCACGGCGTCGCGGTCGATCGTCGTGGCACCCGCGAGGCGGGTGTTGGGCCAGACGACGGTGTCCTCGCCGATGGAGACGTTCAGGTCGATCCAGGTCGTGGCGGGGTCGACGACCGTCACGCCGTTCACCTGATGGCGGTGCACGATCATCGCGTTCAGGCGGGCCGCCTGACGCGCGAGCTGCACGCGATCGTTGACGCCCTCGACGATCCACGGCTCGGCGACCGGGATCGCGGCGACCTCCGCCCCGGATGCGCGCAGCAGCGCGATCACGTCGGTCAGGTACTTCTCGCCCTGGGCGTTGTCACTGCCCAGGCGCGGCAGCTCGTCGCGCAGCCGCGCGGCGGCGAAGACGTAGGTCGCCGAGTTGATCTCGGTGATCGCGCGCTCCTCCGGCGTCGCGTCCTTCTGCTCGACGATGCGGGCCAGCCGCCCATCGGCGTCGCGCACGATGCGGCCGTAGCCCGTCGGATCGTCGACGATGGTGCTGAGCAGGGTGGCGGCCGCGGATGCAGACCGGTGCCCGGCGAGGAGCTGACCCAGCGTCCCCGCGTCGAGCAGCGGCACGTCGGCGCTCACGACGACGATGTCGCCGTCGAACTGGGCGGGCAGCGCGGCCAGCCCGATCTCCGCGGCGCGGCCGGTGCCGGGCACCTCGTCCTGATCGGCGACGATCGCCTCGGGCAGGTACTCGGCGACGGCGGCGGCGACGGCATCCCGCTGATGCCGCAGCACGGTGACGACGTGCGCGGCGCCGAGCTCGCGGGCGGCGGCGAGCACGTGCCCGATCATCGGGATGCCGGCGATCGGATGCAGCACCTTCGCCGTACGCGAGCGCATGCGGGTTCCTCGCCGGCGGCGAGGACGATGACGGCCAAGCGGGGGTCGGTCATGCCCCCATTCTCCCGGAAGGTCAGGCCTTGAGCGCGTCGATCGTGAGATCGAGCACGCGTCGGCGCTGGCTCTCGTCCTCGTAGGCGACGCCGGCGACGGCGGAGACGAGGCGGACGATGTCGGAGATCGAGGTGTCGGGGCGCACGACGCCGGCATCCTGCCCGCGCTCGACGACCGGGCCGCCTGCGTCGTACAGCATCGTGCGGCAGGCCAGCATGACCTCGCTGTGACGATTGAGCACCTCGATGAGCGCCTTCTTGGTGCCCACGTACTCGATGTAGCGGTCGAGCCAGGTGCGCAGCGCCTGCCACGGCTCGAGCTTCTCGGTCTCGATCGCGGCCTGCTGCAGCGCGACGACCTCGTCGACGTAGACCGCCTCGATGAGCGCCTCGCGCGTCGGGAAGTTGCGGTACAGCGTGCCCACCCCGACGCCGGCGCGGCGAGCGATGTCCTCCAGCGACGCCGAGGCGCCGTGCTGCGTGAACGCCTCCCGCGCGGCCGCCAGCAGTGCGTCGAAGTTGCGGCGGGCATCCGCCCGCTGCGGACGCTGCACGATCGAATCGATCGACATGGCGCCCTCCTTCACGGGCTTGCAAAGCGGAGGCAGCCTCCGCTACACTCTAACCGGAGGCAGCCTCCGAACGGAGACTCCTTCCGATTCTAGCCGCCGATGTCGCGGCGCGCTCCCTCACACCCCAGGAACGGATGCATTCCGCCATGCCTTCATCCACCCCGATGCGCACGTTCGCCGCTCTCGGTCTCAGCGTCGCCTCCTTCTCCACCCTCCAATCGCTCATCGTGCCGGTGCTGCCCGCCATCCAGGCGGACCTGCACACCGGCACCGCGGGCGTCACCTGGGCCATGACCGCGTGGCTCATCTCCGCCGCGGTCGCGACCCCGCTGCTCGGCCGGGTCGGCGACCTCGTCGGGCGCCGACGCACCTTCCTCGTCACCGTGGCCGCCGTCGCACTCGGCTCCCTCATCGCGGCGACCGCGCCGACGCTCGGGGTGCTGCTCATCGCTCGCGTGATCCAGGGCCTCGGCGGCGCGATGTTCCCGCTGGCCTTCGGCCTGCTGCGGGAGGCGTTCCCGGCGCGCCGGGTGCCCTCCGCGATCGGCGGGATGTCGGCGATCCTGGCCATCGGATCCGGGCTCGGCACCGTGCTGGCCGGCCCGCTCGTGGGCGTGCTCGGCTGGCGCGGCCTGTTCCTGGTACCGCTGGTGCTCACCGTGGCGGGGGCGTGCTCACGGCGCTCACCGTGCCCGAATCGCGCGAACGATCGACGGGCGGCATCAACGTGCCGGCGGCGCTGCTGCTCTCCGGATGGCTGGTCGCGCTGCTCCTGCCGCTCAGCCAGGGCTCGAGCTGGAGCTGGACCTCGCCCGTCATCCTCGGCCTGCTCGCGCTGGCGGTCGTGCTGATCGCCGCCTGGGTCGTGGTCGAGGTGCGCTCCCGCACCCCGCTCGTCGACATGCGCATGATGCGCTCCCCGCGATCTGGCCGATGAACGCCGCCGCCGTGCTCATGGGCGCCGCGATGTTCGGCACCTTCGCCTTCTTCCCGCGCTTCGTGCAGACGCCGACCTCCACCGGCTGGGGTCTCGGCGCCACCGTCGGCGAGTCGGGGCTGCTCATGCTGCCCATGCTCGTGACGATGGGCGCGGCCGGATTCCTGAGCGGCCCGCTCGCCCGGCTCGTGCCCTTCCGGGTGCAGGTCACCATCGCGAGCGCCGTCATCGCCGCGTCGACGATCGCGATCGCGCTGTTCCACAGCGCCGCCTGGCAGCTGCTGGTCGAGGCGGGCGCGTTCGGGCTCGGGCTCGGCGTCGCCTACGCGGCGATCACGAGTGTCGTCGTGCAGGCCGTGCGCCCCACCGAGACCGGCGTCGCGAGCGGCATGAACGCGAACCTCCGCACGATCGGCGTGACGCTCATGACCGTCATCGTGACGGGCAGCGCGGCACCCGGTCGGCTGCCCGCGGAGTCCGGTTACACCGTCGGGTTCCTCACGGTCGGGATCATCGGCGCGGGCGCGGCTGTCGTGTCGCTGGTCGCGGGCCTCGCCCTGCGCCGTGGGACCCGTCTCGAGCCCGTGCCGACCGGCACCCTCGAGACGACGGCCATCACGCCGTTCGCCGAGGAGCAGGTCGTCGACGCGGCCTGACCGACACCTCCCGCACGCGCCGGCGCGGCGCTGCCCGGATCCCGGAGCAGCGCCGCGTCGGCGTCGCCGGCCGCGGTCAGCGGCCGGTCGAGCGCCGCTTGTTGTAGACGTCGAACGCGACGGCCGCCAGGAGCACGAGGCCCTTGATCAGCTGCTGCACGTCGCTGTCGATGCCGAGGATCGACATCCCGTTGTTGAGCACGCCGATGATGAGGCCGCCGACGATCGCGCCGGGCACTGTGCCGATGCCGCCCGTGACGGCCGCGCCGCCGATGAAGACGGCCGAGATGGCATCCAGCTCGAACCCGTCGCCGGCGCTCGGGCTCGCGAGGTTGAGCCCCGCCGTGAACACGAGGCCGGCGATCGCCGAGATGACGCCCATGTTGATGAACAGCAGGAACGTCACGCGCTGGGTCTTGATGCCCGAGAGGTGGGCGGCCGCGAGGTTGCCCCCGATGGCGTAGATGTGCCGGCCGAAGACCGTGCGGCTCATGACGACCGTGTACCCCACGACGAGCAGGCCCAGGATGATCAGAACGATCGGCGTGCCGTCGTAGCTCGCGAGCAGCACCGTCACGATGAGCACGAGCGCCACCATGAAGACGAGCTTCACGACGAACCACCACAGCGGCTCGTCCTCGAGCTCGTAACGGCGACGCACCACGCGCTGCCGCAGCGACAGCACGAGGATCGCGAGCGCCGTGAGCAGACCGAGCACCATCGTGAGCGGTTCGTACCCCGTCGAGCCGAAGGTGGGCAGGAATCCGGAGCCGATCGCCCGGAAGCCCTTCGGGAAGAAGGAGATCTGCTCGTTGCCGAGCACGATCTCGGCGGCGCCGCGGAATGCGAGCATGCCGGCGAGCGTGACGATGAAGGCCGGGATGCCGAAGTAGGCGATCCAGAACCCCTGCCACGCGCCCACCAGGGCTCCGAGCACGAGGCACAGCACGATCGCCAGGAGCCAGGGCATGTGCCATTTGCCGATCATCACGCCGGCCACGGCGCCGATGAACGCCACGACGCTGCCGACCGACAGGTCGATGTGCCCCGCGATGATCACCATGACCATGCCGACGGCCAGGATCAGGATGTAGCTGTTCTGCACGACCAGGTTCGAGACGTTGATCGGCGCGAGCGTGATCCCGCCGGTCGTGATCTGGAAGAAGACGACGATGACGATGAGCGCGATGAACAGCCCGACCTGACGCAGCTGGCCGGCGAGGTAGTTGATGGCGGATGTCAGCGGCTTCATGCGCGCGTCTTCTCCCGTTCCTTGGTCATGAACTGCATGAGGTGCTCGGCCGTCGCCTCGGCGCGCGGCACGTTGGCGGTGATGCGCCCCGCCGAGAGCGTGTAGATGCGGTCGCAGATGCCGAGCAGCTCGGGCAGTTCGGAGGAGATGACGATGACGCCCTTCCCCTGGTCCGCGAGCCGGTCGATGATCGTGTAGATCTCGTACTTCGCGCCGACGTCGATGCCGCGGGTCGGCTCGTCGAGGATCAGCACGTCGGGGTCGGAGTACATCCACTTCGACAGCACGACCTTCTGCTGGTTGCCGCCGGACAGCTTGCCGGTGAGCACGCCGACGCCGGGCGCCTTGATGTTCATCGTGCGGCGGTAGCCGTCGGCGACGATCCGCTCCTTGGCCTCGCTCACGAACGCGAACCAGGAGACGAGCTTGTCGAGCGCGGCGATCGAGATGTTGCGCTGGATGGTATCGATGAGGTTGAGGCCGTACTTCTTGCGATCCTCCGTCGAGTAGGCGATGCCGTTGGCGATCGCCTTCGGCACCGTGCTCACCGAGATGGGCACGCCCCGCTTGTAGACGCGGCCCGAGATGTTGGTGCCGTAGCTGCGGCCGAACAGGCTCATGGCGAGCTCGGTGCGGCCGGCGCCCATGAGCCCGGCGATGCCGACGATCTCGCCCTCGTTGACCACGATGTTCGCGTCGTCGACGACCTTGCGCTCGCGATCCAGCGGGTGGTGCACGGTCCAGTTCTCGACCCGCAGCAGCTCGCCGCCGATGTGCGACGCGTGGTCGGGGAAGCGGTGGTCGACGTCGCGCCCGACCATGCCCTTGATGATCCGGTCCTCGCTGGCGTCGCGATCGCCCATCTCGAGCGTTTCGATGGTGTGCCCGTCGCGCAGGATCGTCACGCGATCGGCGATCGCCTTGATCTCGTTGAGCTTGTGGCTGATGATGATCGCCGTCATGCCCTGGTCGCGCAGCGACCGGATGAGGTCGAGCAGGTGCTCCGAGTCGCTGTCGTTGAGCGCGGCGGTGGGCTCGTCGAGGATCAGCAGTTTGACGTCCTTGGAGAGCGCTTTCGCGATCTCGACCAGCTGCTGCTTGCCCACGCCGATGTCGGCGATCTTCGTGATCGGGTTCTCCTGCAGCCCCACCTGCTGCAGGAGCTTCGCCGCCTCCAGGTTGGTGGCGTTCCAGTCGATGAATCCGGCCCGCTGCTTCTCGTTGCCGAGGTAGATGTTCTCGGCGATGGAGAGGTACGGGCTGAGCGCGAGCTCCTGGTGGATGATCGCGATCCCCGCGCCCTCCGAGTCGCCGATCGACCGGAACTCCACGGGCTCGCCGTCGAGCAGGATGTCACCCTCGAAGCTCCCGTGCGGGTAGACGCCGGAGAGCACCTTCATGAGCGTGGACTTGCCGGCACCGTTCTCGCCGCAGATCGCGTGCACCGATCCCCGCTCGACGGAGATGGAGACGTCCTGCAGCGCCTTGACGCCGGGGAACTCCTTGTAGATGCTGCGCATCTCGAGGATGGTGTCGGTCATTCGTCCTCCGGATGAGGGGAGCGCGGGGCGGCCGCTGGAAGACCGCCCCGCGCCGTGGGGGAGGGGGTCGCGCTATTGCAGGTCGGCGTCGGTGTAGTACCCGCTGTCGACGAGGACCTTCTTGTAGTTGTCCTTGGTGACCACGACGGGCTGGAAGAGGTACGCCGGCACGACCTTGACCTTGTTGTCGTAGCTCTTGGTGTCGTTGACCTTCGGCTTCTGACCCTTCAGCAGCTGGTCGGACATCGTGGCCGCCTCACGGGCGAGCTCACGGGTGTCCTTGTAGATCGTGGAGTACTGCGTGCCCGCGATGATCTGCTTGACGCTCGCGACCTCGGCATCCTGCCCGGTGATGATCGGAAGCGCCTTGCCCGCGCTGCCGTACCCGGCGCCCTGCAGCGCGCTCAGGATGCCGTCCGAGAGCCCGTCGTACGGCGACAGGACGCCCTGGACGCTCGACCCGTCGGAGTACGACTTGGCGATGAGGTTCTGCATGCGCGCCTTGGCGCGCGCCGGGTCCCAGCCCTGGATCGCGACCTGCTTGAAGTCGGTCTGGCCGCTCTTGACGACGAGGGTGCCGTCCTCGATGTAGGGCTTCAGAGTGTCCATGCCGCCGTTGTAGAAGAACGTCGCGTTGTTGTCGTCGGGGCTGCCCGCGAACACCTCGATGTTGAACGGGCCCTTCTTGCCGGTCTTCTTGCCGTCGGCGTCGAGGACGCCGAGGCCGGTAAGCAGCGAGTTCGCCTGGTAGACGCCGACCTTGTAGTTGTCGAACGACACGTAGTAGTCGACGTTCTTGTCCCCGGTGAGCAGGCGGTCGTAGGCGATCACCTTGATGCCGGACTTGGCCGCCGCGTCGAGCTGGTCGCTCAGCGATCCGCCGTTGATCGAGGCGAGGATGAGCACCTTCGCGCCCTTCGTGATCATCGTGTTGATCTGCTGCACCTGGGTCGGGATGTCGTTGTTCGCGTACTCGAGGTCGACCTTGTAGCCGTCCTTCTCGAGGTTCTGCTTCACCGCCGCGCCGTCGCGGATCCAGCGCTGGTCCACCTTGGTGGGCATCGCGACGCCGACCAGGGCGCCCTTGTTGCTGTGAGCCTTCGAGTCGGTCGACGTGTCGCCACGACCGCCCGAGCATGCGGCGAGTGCCACCGCGACGCCGATGGCGGCGGCGGCCATCGCGATCCTTCTGATCTTCACGATGCTTCCTTTCATCGACGTCCACGACGTCGTCGTCATGTGCAAGTGGAGGTGCTCACCCCGCAGGGCGATCGTCGGAAGCCGGATGTCCGCGACGCGCAAGGCCGCCTCCTCGCGCATGCCTCGGCGCGCGATTCCGACCTCGTCGTCGTTCAGACTGTGACCGGTCACAACGAACGCTGCGAAAGTATCGACTTCGTCCGCGTCCGTCAAGTGCATCGCCTACGCGGGCCGGGACGCGCTGGCGCGCACGATGAGCTCCGGCGTCGTCACCATCGGGTATCCCGTGTCGGCGGACCCCTCGATCTCGGCGACCAGGATGCCGATCGCGCGCCGGCCCAGCTCGTCGAAGTCCTGCCGCACGGTCGTCAGCGGCGGCGTGAAGTGCTTGGCCTCGGGGATGTCGTCGAACCCCACGATGCTGAGGTCCTGCGGCACGCGCAGTCCCGCCTCGGCGGCCGCGTGCACGAAGCCCAGCGCCATCTGGTCGTTCGACGAGAACACCGCGCTGAAGTCGCGGAAGCGCAGCAGGCGCCGACCGAGCTCGAACGCCGTGTCGGCGGTCCAGTCCCCCAGCACCGGCGGCATGGGCGTGAGGTCGCGATCGGACATCTCGGCGAGGTAGCCGCGCATACGGTCCTCGGCCTCGCTCCAGTCCTGCGGGCCGGCCAGGTGCAGGATCTCGCGGTGCCCGAGGTCGATCAGGTAACGGGTCGCGGCCCGTGCCCCGGCCTGCTGGTCGAAGGCGACGGAGCGCCCCTCGGGCCCGTCTCGCCACTGCAGCGTGATCGACGGCACGCCGATCGCGACCCGTTGCAGGGCCTCGTGCGCCCGCTCCTGGGGCGCGATGACCACGAGCGCCTCGACGCCCTGACGCACGAGCGCGTCGAGGGCGTCGGCGATCTCCGTCTCGTCGGATCCCGCCATCGTCGCGGAGACGATCGTGTATCCGCGCGCCCGGGCCGCGTCGTCGACCCCGCCCGCCGCGGAGAACGGGCCGTAGTGCGAGCGCGCGGAGACGAGCAGGCCGATCGAGTGGGTGCGCGAGGTCGCCAGGGCACGCGCCATGCTGTTGGGCCGCCAGGCGAGCTGCTCCATCGCGGCCCGCACCCGGCTCTCGGTGCCCGCGCTGATGTTGGGATGCCGGTTGATGACCCGCGATACGGTCTGCCGGGAGACGCCCGCGATGCGGGCGACGTCGCGGATCGAGGAGGGCGCGCCGATACCGACTCGTCGCCCATGACCCCTCCGTCCCAGCACCGGATTGGGACCGGTCACTCGGGATCATAGCGGCACGATGCGGCGCGCCCGGGGTGTGCCGATCAGCGTTGCAGGATGTCGCGCAGACGCGTCAGGTCGGCCTCGACAGCCGCGGCGTCGGCGTCGAATGCGGCCGCATCCGCGCCGTCGCGGCGGAAGACCGTGAACACCACCTCGCTGCCGTCGCCGTTCGGCATGACCCGGAACGGGTTGTGCACGACGGTGCCGTCGGGCAGCGACACGTCGTGATCGAGCACGCCCAGGTCGTTGCCGGGTGCGAAGCGCACCACGACCTCCCCATCGGCGAGTCGGCCACCCAGCTCGCGCCGTCGTCGTCCGGCCGGATCCCGGCCGCGAGACCGGCGGCCCACTCGGGCAGTCGGCGGGGGTCTCCGGCATAGCGGACGACCTCCGCGACCGGCCGGTCGATCGAGACGGAGACGTGCCGCGCTTCCCAGATCATGGCGCCACCGTACGCTCGGGGGTGACCTCCCTGCCGTCTGCACGTCCGCCGATCATCGTCATGGGCGTCTCCGGCAGCGGCAAGTCGACGATCGGCGAGCTGCTCGCGACGCGGCTCGGCATGCCCTTCGTGGATGCCGACGGCCTGCATCCCGCGGCGAACAAGGCGAAGATGGCGGCCGGCATCCCCCTCGACGACGAGGATCGCTGGCCCTGGCTCGACGCGGTCGGCGCCCGGCTCGCGGGGGCCCCGACCCCCGTCGTGGCGTGCTCGGCGCTGCGCCGCCGCTATCGCGACCGACTGCGCGCCACCGCGCCGGACTCGGTGTTCGTGCACCTCGCCGGCAGCGAGTCGCTCATCGCCCAGCGGCTGGCCCACCGGCACCACGAGTACATGCCCGCATCGCTGCTCGACTCGCAGTACGCCACCCTCGAGCCCCTGGACCCCGACGAACGCGGCTTCGCGGTCGACATCGGCGCGGGCGCGGACGCCCTGGTCGACCGGATCGTGGCCGGCCTGAGCGGCCTCCCCGCCTAGCCTCCGGCGCCCGCCGCCGCGTCGTCGACGGCGCGCTGGATCTCGTGCCGAAGGCCGGCATCGTCCGCGAGCCGCGGATCGATCAGGCGCAGGAGGCCGGCGGTCGATCGGTCCTCGATCCTCGGCAGCGCGGCATCCGGCAGCTCCACGCCGCGCTGCTGCAGGGCGACCCACGCGGCGATCGCCGCCATGCTCGCCGCGCCCGGGCGACCCGCGGCCCGCTCGGCCACGAGCGTGGGCACGATCCGGAGCCGGAGCTTCGTCGAACCGTCGGCGGCGATCCGGACGAGCCGGTCGCCCAGTCGCCGGTTCGAGAAGCGCTCGAGCAGCGCAGCGCGGTATCGGTCGAGCTCGAGCTCGTCCGCCCTCGGGAGATGGCGCTCGGCCTCGTCCCACGCGGCGGCCACGCGGCGGGCGAGCACCTCGTCGGCGATGGCGTCGGGCACCGTCTCGTGCCCGCGCAGCAGGCCGCCGTAGGCGAGCAGGCTGTGCGCGCCGTTCAGCAGGCGCAGCTTGCGCAGCTCGAACGGCTCGATGTCGTCGACGAACCGGGCCCCGGCGCGTTCCCATGCCGGTCGACCGACGGGGAAGTCACCGCTCAGCACCCAGTCGCGGAAGGGCTCCGCGACCACCGTGGCCTCGTCGCGGAGGCCGATCAGCCGGCTCGCGATCTCGCGGTCGTCGTCGGTCGGGGCGGGCGCGATCCGGTCGACCGAGGTGGACACCACGGCGACCGATGCGAGGATCCACGCCGCGAGCCGCGGGTCGACCCGATCGGCGAGTGCGACGAGGGCGTTGCGGACGAGGGCGCCGTTGCCCGGCATGTTGTCGCACGGCACGATCGCGAGCGGACCGGACCCGGCGCGCCGCCGGGCGCGGAGCCCCGCCAGGATCCGGCCGAGCGCCGTGACGGGTGGCAGCTCGGCTTCGGTCTGCGCGGCGAGCGTCGCGAGGTCGGCCGCGACGCCCGGATCCTCGAGGTCGGGGGCGCCGTCGGCACGCAGCCGGTAGCCCGCCTCGGTGATCGTGATGGTGATGAGCGCCGTCGCCGGTGCGGCGACGAGCTCGATGAAGCGCGCGAGGTCGGCGCCGTCCGCGGCCTCGACGATGCTGCGGACCACCGTCGCACGGTCGCCGGCCGCCGAGCGCTCGAGCAGCGTGTACAGGCCGTCCTGCTCGGCCAGCACGGTCGCCTGCCGCGGTCCCCGGCCGGTGAACGCGGCGATCCCCCACTCCCCGCCGGGTCGGCCTCGTGGGTATACCAGGCCTGGTGCGCGCGGTGGAAGGAGCCGAGCCCGACATGCACGATCCGGATCGGCGCGGTCGGCCTCCCTGGGAGGGTCGCGCGGCTCAGACGGGCCGTCACAGCTTGAACACCCGCCGCGGCTGGTCGCGCACGAGGTCGACGATGATCCGCTCGGCGAGCTCGCGCGGCATCCGGCCCTCCCCGACGAGCCGCGCGAGGTGGGCGGCGTCGAGCCGGCGCGACATGTCGTGCCGCGCGGGGATCGAGAGGAACGCCCGGGTGTCGTCGATGAAACCCGAGCCGCGCGAGAAGCCGGCCGTCTCGGTGACGGCCGCACGGAAGCGCAGCACGGCATCCGGCGCGTCGAGGAACCACCACGGCGCGCCGATGTAGACGCTCGGGTAGTAGCCGGCGAGCGGGGCGAGCTCCCGCGAGAACGTCGACTCGTCGACCGTGAACAGCACGAGATGGAAGCCCGGCTCGTTGCCGTAGCGCTCGAGCAGCGGGCGCAGCGGCTCGACGTAGGAGACCGGCACGGGGATGTCGTGCCCCATGTCGGGCCCGAAGCGCTCGAGCGTGGGTCGGTCGTGGCCGCGCAGGATGCCCGGATGGATCGTCATGACGAGCCCGTCGTCGACGCTCATGCGCGCCATCTGCAGCAGCATGTGCCCGGAGAACACGCGTGCCTCATCGGCCTCCAGCGCCCCCGCGCGACCGCGCTCGAACAGGGCCGCCGCGTCCGCGTCGTCGAGCTGCACCGTCAGCGGCCGCGCGACGCCGTGGTCCGCGGAGACGGCGCCGTGCTCGACGAAGTGGGCTCGGCGGGCCGCGAGCGCCGCGAGGTAGCCCGCGTAGGTCTCGCGCTCGCCGGTGAGCTCGGCGAGCCGGGCCACGCGCTCGGCCCACCCGGGTGCGGTCGGGTCCAGGTACGCGTCGGGACGGAAGGTCGGCACGACGCGGCCCCGGAATCCGGCGTCCGCGGCGAGCGCCGCGTGCGGCGCCAGGTCGTCGAGCGGATCGTCGGTGGTGGCGAGCACCTCGATGCGGAAGCGGTCGAACAGCGCCCGCGGCCGGAACGCGTCCGTCGCGAGGGCGCTGCCGATGAGGTCGAACAGCCGGTCGGCGTCGGCGGCGTCCGGGTGCTCGGTCACCCCGAACACCTCGCCGAGGGTCGTCTGCAGCCAGTAACCGGATGCCGTGCCGGCGAACAGCTCCCAGTGCGCGCAGAACGTGCGCCACACCTCGCGCGGCGCCGCGACCGCACCGCCGCCCGGGATGCCGAGCTCGCCGAACGGCACTCCCGCGGCGTGCAGCAGCCGCGTCACGTAGTGGTCGTACCGGATGAACAGCTCGGCGGCGTCGTCGAAGGGCCGGTCGTCGACGAGGATGCGCGGGTCGACATGCCCGTGCGGCGAGACGATGGGCAGTTCGGCCACGCTCGCGTAGAGCTCCCGCGCCACCGCACGGGTGGCTGGGTCGACGGGGAGCAGCCGGTCGGGGTGGTTCACGAGTCGCACGGTGAGAGCCTCCTCCGGTCCGGTCGGCGGCGCACGTCGACCGCGGCACGCGCTCCGCACGCGGGCACTGATATACTAGTATTGATTTCGTGGCCACCCGCACGCGCTTCGCGATCATCGGCACCGGATTCCGTGCCCGCGCCTTCCTGCGACTCTCGGCCGCCCTCCCCGAGAGCCTCGAGGCGGTCGCGGTGCTGAGCCGGCATCCGGCCGCGGCTCGTCACGACCCGGAGCTCGCCGGCCTCGTGGTCCACGACCTCGACGCCCTGCTCGCACGCGAGCCGGCGTTCGTCCTCACCGCCGTGGCGGCGCAGCACAACGTCGAGACCGCCGCCGCCCTCCTCGAACGCGGCGCGCCCGTGCTCGCGGAGACGCCCGCGTCCCCCGACATCGCCGGCCTGCACCGGCTCTGGCGGCTCCCGGGTGCGGCGCGCATCCAGGTCGCCGAGCAGTACCCGCGCCACCCCATGACGGCGGCCCGGCTCGCGGCGATCCGCGCGGGCCGCATCGGCACGCCCACCTCCGCCGTCGTCTCGATCGCGCAGACCTACCACGCCATCGCCGTGCTGCGCGCTGCGCTCGATGCGGGTTTCGGCGAGGCGGAGGTGTGCGCGCACGTGCAGCACGCTCCCCTCGTGGCGCCGCGCACCCGCGCCGGGTGGACGCACGACGACGCCGAGCACGACACCGCGTCCGTGCTCGCGACGCTCGACTTCGGCGGCGCCGTGGGCGTCTACGACTTCACCGACGGGCAGACCCGCAACCCGCTGCGTTCATCCCGTTTCCTGGCCCGCGGCAGTCGCGGGGAGATCGCCGACGACCGGGTGACCACGCTGGTCGACGCCACCACGGTCGTCGAGTCGACCCTCGTGCGTCGCGTCACCGGGGCCGATCGCGACTTCGAGGCGCCCGACCTCGAGCACATCGCGCTGGACGGGGAGGTCGTCGTGCGCAACGCCGCCTCCGGGGCCCGGCTCTCCGACGACGAGATCGCGATGGCCGAGCTGCTCACGGCGATGGGACGGTTCGCCACGGATGCCGGACCGGCGCCGTACCCGCTCGCCGAGGCGGCGCAGGATCAGCTCCTGGGACTCGCGGTCGAGAGCGCGGCTGCGACCGGCGAGCCCGTGCGGGTCGACCGCGCCCCTGGGCGAGCTGACCGCCCCGGCCGTTCACCGCACGCGCGTGCGTCCTCCCGCGGCCGCGGTCGTGGGATCGACGAAGCGCAGCGAGATCATCAGCAGGATGAGCGTGGTCAACGCGTAGACCACCGCCATCGTCTCGATCTCCTGCAGCGAGACGATGCCCGATTGGGTCGCCGCCGCATACAGGGCGATGACCAGCGTCTGGCTGTCGGGGCCGGCGACGAGGAACGTGAGCTCGAACTGGCCGACGACCCGCACGAGGATCAGCACGCCCGCGGCGAGGAGTCCCGGCACCATGAGCGGGGCGAGGATCCGGCCGAAGACCTGGATCGTGCCCGCCCCCGACATGCGCGCCGCCTGCTCGACGCGCGGGTCGATCTGCTCGACGAACGGGATGAGCACGAGCACGGCGAACGGGATGCTCGGCACGAGGTTGACGATGATCACCCCGACGAGCGTGTTGTTCAGCTGCAGCGCGTAGACGAGCGTCGCGAGCGGGATCGCGTAGGTGAACGTCGGGATCACCTGCGGGAGCAGGAAGAGACCCAGCAGCAACCGCTTGCCCGCGAACGACTGGCGCGCCAGCACGTACGCGGTCGGGATGCCGATGGCGAGCGAGATCACGACCACCACGATCGCGACGACCACCGTGTTGCCGAGCAGCCCGCCGACGCCGAAGTCCTGCCAGGCGGCCGCGTACCACTTGGCCGTGTACGAGGCCGGCAGCCAGCCGCTGCCCGTGCGATCGGCGAACGAGCCGATGACCACCACGGCGACCGACGCGACGAGCACGACGATGAACAGCCACAGCACCACCCAGGTGAGGCTGCCCATGAGGCTCGCCCGGCGGCGCGGACGGCGATCGTCCGGCGCCGACATGGGCGCCCGGGGCAGGACCGTCGAGGTCGTCATCCCTTGCCTCCTGCGGTCGATCCGCGGTACAGCCGTCCGCGGATGAGGAACACGATCGCGAGCACGATGAGCTGGGCGACCGCCATGATCACGGCCGTCGCCGAGGCGTTGGCGTAGTTGCCGTTCGAGTACTCCTGGTAGGCGACCTTGGAGAGCACGCGCGTCGGACCGGCGTCGTTGCCGAGCAGGGTCGCCGACGGGAACACGGCGAAGGCGAGCACGAACGACAGCGCGAACGTGATCGTGATGCCGGGCAGCAGCAGGGGAAGGTCGATGCGCCAGAACCGCTGCGTCGGCCCCGCGCCGAGGATCGACGCGGCCCGGTCGAGCGACGGGTCGATGCCGGCGGCGAAGCCGAGCATGAGGAGGAAGGAGAACGGGAATCCGGTGAGCACGAGGGCGATGAGCACGCCGGTGAAGTTGCCCGTGAGGCGCAGCGGCTCGTGGATCAGGTTGAGCATCAGCAGCAGCCGGTTGAGCCAGCCGGCCGGGCCGAGCAGGGTGTTGAGCGCCTCGGCGACGAAGACGCTGCCGAGCGTCATCGGGATCATCACGATCGCCGTGAGCACCCGCACCCCGCGCACCCCGCGGCGCAGCCGCCAGGCGATCGGCACCGCGAGCACGAGGCAGATGAGCGCCGAGGGCAGGGCGAGGGCGAGCGTCGTCCAGAGCGTCTGGAAGCTCCCGGAGTCGTGCGGGAACTGGTTCGTGAAGAAGTCGAGGTAGGCCGAGATACCACCGCTTCGCCCCTGGAACGAGAGATTCAGGCCGTAGATCACCGGGTAGATGAAGAAGACCACCATGAAGAGCACGCCCGGCAGCACGAGCCAGACCGTCGGGGTGTAGCCGCGCGCGCGGATCCAGGAGCCGAGATCCCGGCGCTCGGCCGCCGAGGTCGTCACGCCGGCACTCCACTCGCGGCGAGCTCGGCCTCCGCGGCGGCGGCGCGCGCGGCGCCGTGCGGCGCGTCCTCGCCGTAGACCCGGATGCTCTCCGCCGCGATCGAGGCGACCGCGGCGGTGCCCGGCTGCAGCAGGGTCTCGGAGTATCCGAAGACCGTCGTGCCGCCCGCGGTCTGCGCCTCGACCGCGAACACCCTGCCCTGGTACTCGCTCACTCGCACGGTGACCGGGATGGCGTTGGCGCGCGCCTCACCCGGCGCCGCGTCCGCTGCCGCGATGGTCACGTCGTCGGGTCGCACCATCGCGACCGCGTGCGGGGCACCGCCGAGGCGGTCTCCGGCATCCGCGACCACGAGCGAGGCGTCGCCGATGTCGATCCGGCCGTCGCGGCCCACCCTGCCGTCGATCGCGTTGCGGTAGCCCACGAACGCGGCCACGTAGATGTTGTCCGGGCTCTCGTAGACCTCCTGCGGGGCCCCGGTCTGCTGCACGACGCCCTCGCGCATCACGACCAGCCGGTCGGCGAGCGAGAGCGCCTCGGCCTGGTCATGGGTGACGTAGATCGTCGTGAGGCCGAGATCCTGGTGCAGCAGGCGCACCTCGGTGCGCATGTCGATGCGCAGCTTGGCATCGAGGTTCGACAACGGCTCGTCCATGAGCACGAGCCGGGGCTCGGTCACGATCGCGCGGGCGATCGCGACGCGCTGCTGCTGGCCGCCGGAGAGCTGCGAGGGGCGCTTGGCGGCCTGCGATCCGAGCTGCACCATGTCGAGCGCCTTCTGCACGCGCTCACGCCGCTCGGCCTTGCCGACGCGGCGCAACGACAGACCGAACCCCACGTTGTCGGCGACGCTCATGTGCGGGAAGAGGGCGTAGTTCTGGAAGACCATGCCGAAGTCGCGCTTCTCGGGCGGCACGTGGTCGAGGCGGACGTCGTCGAGCCAGATCGAGCCGGCGGTGGGCTCGAGAAGGCCGGCGATGAGGTTCAACGCGGTGGACTTGCCGCACCCGGAGGGGCCGAGGAGGGCGACGAACTCGCCCCCTCGATAGACAGGTTCAGGTCGTCCAGGGCGGCGAAGTCGCCGAACCGCCGCGACAGCCGCTCGAGCCGCAGCTCGCGGAACCGGCCGCCTCCGGAGCTCACTTCTGCGACCCGATCAGCTGGTTCCACTTGTCGTACATGGCCTGCACCTTGTCGCCGTTGAGCGGCAGGGTGGTCCTGGCCTTGTCGAGCTTGCTGAACAGGCTGAGGCCGTAGTAGCTCTTCGCCGCGGCCTGCACGTCGGGAGCGGCCATGCTGAGCTCGACCCCTTCGCCGGGAAGACGTTCGACGTGGCGTAGCCCTGGGCGGCGTGCTGCGGCTTCAGCAGCCAGCTCGCGAGCGCCAGGTCGACCGTGATGTGGCTGGCGGGCACCCCTTGGGCACGGCGATGAAGTGACCATCGCTGCTCAGGATCGGGTGGTCGAACGCGTAGATGCCGTACGAGCTGCCGAGCACCTTGGTGCTGTGCTCCAGCAGGTCCCAGCCGGCCTCGGACGCTGCGAGGTCATAGGTGCCGTCGCCGAGCCCGACGAACGTCGGGCTGGTGCTCGAGGGGTAGCGGGCGATGTACTGGTTGAGCTCCTTGAGGTAGGCCCAGGTCTTGTCCCAGCCGTTGATGGGGTCGCCCGGATCCTTGTCCTTGAGCATGTACGGCAGCGCGTCGATGAACGCGTTCGCCGGTCCGGATCCGCTCGTGGGGTTCGCGTAGACGAACTTGCCGGGGTTCGCCTTCGCCCACGCGAGCAGTGCCTGCGGCGTCTTGGGCGGATCGGTCACCTTCGCCTTGTTGTACGCCCAGATCGGGCCGGCCCATCCGCCGCCGCTGGTGATGACGCCGTAGCCGTTCGCGAGCGTCGAGAAGTCCTTCGCGGCCGGGGTGAGCGTCTTGTCGAGGTCCGGCAGGTGGGAGCTGTAGGTCGGGAGCACCTTCACGAGCTGCTTCTGACCGGCCATCTGCGCGAGCGCGAGCGGGCCGGTGAGGATCATGTCGATGTCGACCCGGCCCGCCTGCTGCTCGGCCTGGACCTTGCCCACGACATCCGGAGCGGAGCCCGTCTCGAACTGGATGCTGTCGACGAGCTTGGGGTTGGCCTTCGCGAACGCCTGGATGATCGGCTTGCTCGTGTTCAGGTCGCCCGAGACGTCGAGGATGTGCAGGGTGATCGGGCTCGAGGGCTTCGGAAGCGAGGTGCTGGTCGGGCCGGCGGCGGTGCGGTGGCTGGGCGCGCTGCAGCCCGCGAGCGCGGTGACGAGGAGCGCTGCTGCCGCGAGGATCGCGGCGGATTTGATCTTCATTGATGGCCTCTTCCTGGGTACTGCGGCGTACGGGGGTCGGAATCGCGTACTACCATACATGCATATTTGAAGCCGTCAACAAGCAGGGCGACATGACCGCATCAGGCGCGAGGGCGTCGGGCGAGGACGATCGGCGTCTCGCCATCGTCGAACATCTCCGGATGCTCCGTGCGGATGGTCTTGATGTCGCTGAAGACGAGTCGGAGATGATCGCGGAGCGCATCGTCGGCGCCCGACACGTCGTGGGCGGCGAGCCGGTCGATCACCGAGCTGTGCTGATCGATGAGGATCCGCAACTGCTGCGTGAGCGTGAGCGACAGGCGCCGCGCCCGGTCGAGCTGCGACTTCGCCTGACCCACCAGGGGCCACGCCGCCTCGTGCCCGCTGGCTTTCATGAGCGCGGCATGGAAGGCATCGTCGAGCCGGAAGAACGTCTCGTGATCGTTGCCGGCCTCCGCCTGGTTCTGGGCGTCGATCATGCCGCGCAGCTCTCCGAGCGCGGCGGGCGAGATGGCGTCTCCGCCGTTCACGAGGGCGGCCCGCTCGAGCGCCTCGCGGACGAACTGCGCCGAGGCGGTGTCGGACTCGCGGATGCGCGAGACGAACGTGCCGACCTGCGGAACGACATCGACGAGACCCTCCTCCGCGAGGAGGATGAGGCTCTCGCGAACGGGCGTGCGGGACACGCCGAGCTTGCCGGCGAGGTCGCTCTCCGACAGGGGCTCCCCGGAGCGAACTCGAGCTCGATGATCCGCTGCCGCAGGATCTCGTGGACGATCGCCCGCGCGCTGCGCGAATTCGCGCGCATCGCGTGCACATTTCCGGTGGCCATCATCTCCGGCATTATCCGGGCTCCGTCCGGGTTGGTACAACACTTGGATGGTAGTATGGTGCCTCGCATGAAGATCGTCGACGCCCGCGTCGTCGTCAGTTCTCCGGGCCGCAACTACGTGACGCTCGTGATCGAGACCGCCGACGGCACGATCGGCGTGGGCGACGCGACCCTGAACGGCCGCGAGCTGGCGGTCGCGTCCTACCTGCGCGACCACGTGTGTCCCCTGCTGATCGGGCGCGACGCCCGCCGCATCACCGACACGTGGAGCTACCTGTACCAGGGCGCGTACTGGCGCCGGGGCGGGGTGGGCATGGCCGCGATCTCGGCGGTCGACATCGCCCTGTGGGACCTCAAGGGCAAGGAGGCCGGCCTGCCCGTCTACCAGCTCCTGGGCGGCGCGGCGCGCGACGGCGTCATGGTCTACGGGCACGCGAGCGGCCAGAACCTCGACGACCTCGACGCCTCCATCCAGCTCTTCCTGGACCGCGGCTACCGTGCCGTCCGCGCGCAGGCGGCGGTGCCCGGCCTCGACCACACCTACGGGATCGGCCCCGCGCACGACGGCGCCTACGAACCCGCGAACGCGGAGCTGCCCGAGGAGGAGGTGTGGGACACCGCGCGCTACCTGGAGTTCGCACCGCGGATGCTCGCCCACGTGCGCGAGCAGTTCGGCTTCGGCTTCCACCTGCTGCACGACACCCACCATCGCCTGTCGCCCATCGAGGTGGCGCGACTCGGACGCGATCTCGAGCCCATGCGCCTCTGGTGGCTCGAGGACCCGACCCGCGGTGAGGACCCGACGGCGTTCCGGCTGATCCGCTCCCACACGACGACGCCGATCGCCGTGGGTGAGGTCTTCAACACGATCTGGGACTTCCAGCAGCTGATCACGGAACGGCTCATCGACTACGTGCGCGCCTCGGTCTCGCACGCGGGCGGGATCACGCACCTGCTGCGGATCTTCTCGCTGGCCGACCTGTACGGGGTCCGCACCGGATCGCACGGCCCGACCGACCTGTCGCCGATCTCGCTCTCCGCGGCCCTCCACGTCGACCTCGCGGTGCCGAACTTCGGCATCCAGGAGTACATGCCGTTCCCGTCGCCGGCCGACGAGGTGTTCCGGTGGAGCTACACCTTCGCCGACGGCTACCTGCACCCCGGCGACGCCCCGGGGCTGGGCGTCGAGTTCGACGAGGAAGCCGCCGCACGCCATCCGTACCGCCCGCGCTACCTGCCCGTCAACCGGCTGGCCGACGGCTCGATGCACGACTGGTGACCCGCTCCCCGCAGAAAGGACGACGATGACCCTGTCATCCGGCGCCCCGGTCCGCTTCGCGGCCGTGGGCTTGGACCATGCCCACGTCTTCGCGCAGATCGAGGGGCTCCTCGCGGCGGGCGGCGAGCTCGTCGGGATCGCGAGCGACGACCTCGAGAGCGACGTCTCCCGGGAGGTGCGCCGCCGGCATCCGGAGGTGTCGGTCGCCTCGAGCCCGTCGGAGCTGCTCGCGCGCGACGACGTCGAACTCGTCGTGACGGCCGCCGTGCCGGATCGACGTGCGCCGATCGCGCTCGAGGCCATGCGATCCGGCAAGGACGTCGTCACCGACAAGCCGGGGTGCGTCACGCTCGACGAGCTCGACCGGCTCCGGACCGCGGTGGCGCAGACCGGCCGATTCTGGTCGGTGACGTTCTCGGAGCGCTTTGAGGTGCGCGCGGTCGCCCGTGCCGGCGAGCTCGTGCGCGCCGGACGGATCGGTACGGTCGTGCAGACGCTCGGGCTCGGCCCGCATCGGATCGGCGACCGCGGCCACCTCGCCGGCGGGAGCGGACGACCCGCCTGGTTCTTCGATCCCGCCCGGTACGGCGGCATCATCACCGACATCGCCTCGCACCAGATCGATCAGTTCCTCTGGTTCACGGGATCGACGACGGCCGAGGTCGTGGCGAGCACGGTCGGCAACTTCGGCAGCCCCGAGCACCCGGCGTTCCAGGACTTCGGAGAGGTGCTGCTCCGCAGCGACCACGCGCAGGGCTACGTGCGCGTGGACTGGTTCACGCCGCAGGGGCTGCCGACCTGGGGCGACGGCCGGCTGGTGATCCTCGGAACCGAGGGCTACCTGGAGCTGCGCAAATACGTCGACATCGCCGGTCGCGACGGCGGTGACCACCTGTTCCTGGTCGACGACGAGCAGACCACGCGCGTCGACTGCTCGGACGTCGAGCTGACCTACTATCCCGACCTGCTGCGCGATGTGCGCGATCGCACCGAGACCGCCGCGCCGCAGGAGCACACCTTCGAGACGATGCGTCTCGCCCTGACGGCCCAGGAGCGGGCCGCCGTCCGAGGAGGAGCACGATGACCCCCGAGTCCCGCACCGACCGCCTGCCGGTCGCCGTCGTCGGCGGCGGCGCGATCGGCCCGCGCCACGCGCAGGCCTACGCCGCCACGGGCCGCACCGACCTGGTCGGGGTCGTCGACACCGTCGCCGAGAGGGCGCGCGCCTTCGCCGCCGAGTACGACACGGCCGCCTTCACCTCGGTCGACGAGCTGCTCTCGGCCACCGCGCCACGGCTCGTCTCGGTCGCCACCCCGCCCGGGTCGCATCTCGACGTCGCCCGGGAGCTGCTCGACGCCGGCACGTCGATCATCGTGGAGAAGCCGCCCGTGCTGAGTCTCGCGCAGCTCGACCGGCTCGCGGATCTCGACGAGCGCAGCGCCGGGTCGGTCAGCGTGGTGTTCCAGCACCGGTTCGGCTCGGGTGCCGTGCGGGCACGGGAGCTCCTGCGCGGCGGCGAACTGGGCACCCCGTACTTCGTGCTCTGCGAGACATCGTGGTACCGGGCCCGGAGCTACTTCGACCCGGAGTGGCGCGGCACCTGGAGCGGCGAGGGCGGCGGACCGACGCTCGGCCACGGCATCCACCAGATCGACCTGATGCTGCACCTGCTCGGACCGTGGCGCACGGTCGACGCGAGCACCTTCCGGCTGGACCGCCCGGTCGAGTTCGAGGACGTGTCGCTCGCGACGGTCGTGTTCGAGAACGGGGCCGTGGGATCCGTCATCAACAGCCTGCTCTCACCGCGTGAACTCACCCGGGTGCGCATCGACACCTCGGAGGGCAGCCTCGAGGTGAACCACCTGTACGGGTACTCGGATCGCGACTGGACCTTTTATCCGGTACCCGGGGGCGCGCAGTCGCTCACGCCGGGGGCCGACGCCGGGCGTGACTCGGCGGCGTCCGGCGACCTGTGGTCGCGGACCGCCGGGGAGGACCTGCCCAGCAATCACGAGGCGCAGCTCGCCCGGCTGGTCGACGACGTGCTCGCCGGCCGGACGCACGAGGCGACGGTGGCGAGCAGCCGGCCCACGATGGAGTTCGTGACCGCCCTGTACGCGTCGGCCTTCACGGGACGTCCCGTCGACCGGGCCGAGCTCGTGCCCGGGCATCCGTTCTACGACCGGCTGGACGGCGGACTGGCGCAGCCGGAGATCGACGAGATCGTCGTGAGCGGGCGCCGGCCGAGCTGAGCCCGTCGCCTACCGGAGGACGGAGCTCAGCAGCAGGCTCGTCTCGCTGTTGACGACGCCCTCGATCGACCGGATCCCGCCCAGCACCCGGTCGAACTCCGCGAGATTCGCGACCCGCAGCTCGGCGACGAGGTCCCACCCGCCGTTGGTCGTGTGCAGCGCGGTGATCTCGGGAAAGCCCTCAGGCGCCGGATGACGGCGTCCGTCGTGCGTCCCTCCACCTCGATGAGCGACATCGCCCGGATCGCGTCGAGCTCGGTCTCGTCGCGCACCTGCACGGTGAAGCCGACGATCACCCCGTCGGCCGTGAGGCGGTCGATGCGCGCGGTGACCGTGGCCCGCGCGACGCCGAGCCGGCGCGCGAGCTCGGCCAGCGGCATCCGGCCGTCCTCGCGGAGCGCGGCGAGGAGGCGGCGATCGAGTTCGGTCAGCGCGGCCATGTGCAGATCGTACAATCTGGATGCGCAGATCGTCATGTCATGCGCGTTCCGGTGCCCGGTGTGGTCGTGGCGGTCGCAGATCGCCCGGCCTACCGTTGATCCATGACCGACTTCGTCGACGTGCGCAGCATGGTGCGCTGGATGCTCGAGAGCGGCGTCGAGCGGCTCATCACGCGGATGTCGGCGTACGTCGAGGACGACTTCCGGCGCTGGGAGACCTTCGACAAGACCCCGCGGATCGCCAGCCACACCCCTACGGGGTCATCGAGCTCATGCCGACGAGCGACTACGAGACCTACTCGTTCAAGTACGTCAACGGCCATCCTTCGAACCCGGCTCGCGGCTTCCAGACCGTCACCGCGTTCGGCGTGCTCTCGCAGGTGCACAACGGCTACCCCGTGCTGCTGGCCGAGATGACGCTGCTCACGGCGATGCGCACCGCCGCGACCTCGGCGATGGCGGCACGCCACCTGGCGCGGCCCGACGCGAGCCGGATGGCGCTCATCGGCGCCGGCAGCCAGTCCGAGTTCCAGGCGCTCGCCTTCCGGGGCGCCCTCGGCATCGAAGACCTGGCGGTGTGGGACACCGACCCGGATGCCGTGTCGAAGCTCGAGCGCAACCTCGCGCCGCTCGGCTTCCGCATCGAGCGGGCGGCATCCGGACGCGACGCCGTGCGCGGCGCCGATGTCGTGACGACCTGCACGGCCGACAAGGCGCTCGCCCGCGTGCTGGAAGACGCCTGGATCGAGCCGGGCATGCACCTCAACGCGATCGGCGGCGACTGCCCCGGCAAGACCGAGCTCGACCCGGCGATCCTGGAGCGCGGCGACGTCTTCGTCGAGTACACGCCGCAGACGCGGATCGAGGGCGAGATCCAGCAGCTGGGCCCGGACTCCCCGTGACCGAGCTCTGGGAGGTCGTGGCCGGTCGC
Organism: Pseudolysinimonas kribbensis; assembly: GCF_030161895.1. Classification (GTDB taxonomy): domain Bacteria; phylum Actinomycetota; class Actinomycetes; order Actinomycetales; family Microbacteriaceae; genus Pseudolysinimonas; species Pseudolysinimonas kribbensis. Next base: position 2,571,122 of record NZ_BSVB01000001.1, on the reverse strand, counting down.
CGCCCCGGCCGCACCTCGCGCGATCAGCTGACGATCTTCGACTCGGTGGGCTTCGCGATCGAGGACTTCTCCGCACTGCGGTTCCTGCGCGACGAGGTGACCGGCACCTCCTACACGGCGGCGCTCGACCTCGTCGCGGAGCCCGACGACCCGAAGGACCTGTTCGGCCTCGTCGCCGCGATGGCGCCGGTGGGCTGAGCCGCTCCGCCCGCTAGCGTGGACCCGCCGACGACGACGGGAGACACCGGATGACCAGCACGGCCGAAGATCTGACCGGACGGGTGGCGGTGGTCACCGGCGCCTCACGCGGGATCGGACGCTCCGTCGCGCTCGAGCTCGCCCGACGCGGGGCCGACATCGGACTCGGGCTGCGCGACGCCGCCGACGACAATGGCGTCGCCGACGAGGTCCGGGCGCTGGGGCGGCGGGTGGCGAGCGTCGCGATGGACGTCACCGACCTCGCGCAGAGCCGGGCCGGGCTCGACGCCGTGATCGGCGAGCTGGGCGGCCTCGACATCCTGGTCAACAACGCCGGCGGCGGCGTCATGGGCGACGCGATCGACCTCACCGAGGAGCAGTTCGAGTCGGTCTGGGCGTTCAACACCCGCTCGACGTTCTTCCTCTCCCAGCACGCCGCGCGGCACTTCCGCGACAACGGCGGCGGGGCGATCGTCAACATCGCCTCCCAGGCGGGGCTGGTGGCGCTGCCGGGCGAGTCCGCCTACTGCACCGCGAAGGCGGGCGTGATCCACCTCACCCGGTGCCTCGCGGTCGAGTGGGGCGTGCTCGGCATCCGGGTGAACGCCGTCGCGCCGACGTTCGTCGAGACGGACGGAACCGAGCCCGCGCTCTCCGACCCCCACTTCCGCGCCGATGTCGTCGAGCGCATCGCCGCGCTGCATCGCATCGGCTCGCCCGACGAGGTCGCGACGGCGGTCGCCTTCCTCGCCTCTCCCGCGGCGTCGCTGATCACGGGCGAGACCATCGCCGTCGACGGGGGCTGGACCGCTCGCTGAGCATCCTCGCAAGCGGGGTCAGTGCCGACCCGCGACGAGATCGGCGACCCGCGCGAGCGGCGACGTCGTCGCGCGACCGCGCAGCTCGGCCCGGTCGGCCGCGCCGTACGCCCCGTAGATCGCCTGCACCGCGAGCCAGCGCAGCGGTTCGAACTCCCACCGTCGCGCCCGATGATTCACCCACGGCAGGCGGGTGATCGCGGTGTCACGGCCGGTGATGAGATCCGCGAGGGTGCCCCCGCGAGGTTGGTCGTCGTGACGCCGGTGCCGACGTACCCGCCGGCCCAGGCGAGCCCCGACGAGCGATCGAAGGAGACCGTCGCGGCCCAGTCCCGGGGCACGCCGAGCACGCCCGACCAGGCGTGCTCGATCCGGGCACCGCGCGTCGCGGGGAAGAACCGGGTGAGGACCTCGGTCAGATGCCGCACCGTGCGCTCGGCCGTGCCGCCGTCGTGGTCGACGCGTGACCCGTAGCGATAGGGAACGCCGCGGCCGCCGATCGCGATCCGGTCATCCGCCGTGCGCTGGGCGTACATGTAGACGTGCGCCATGTCGCCGAGCGTCTCGCGACCCTCCCAGCCGATCTCATCCCAGACCTCGGGGCCGAGCGGCTCGGTCACCACGAGCGACGAGTTCATCGGCAGCCAGGTGCGGTGCTCACGCCGGAGCCCGGCCGTGAACCCCTCGGTCGCGCGCACCACGACCGGTGCCGAGACGGTGCCGCGCGGGGTGACCGCCGTGCCCGGCCGGATCTCGTCGACGCGGGTGCCCTCGTGGATCGTCACGCCGAGGCGTTCGACCGCGGCGGCGAGGCCCCGCGCGAGCTTCGCCGGCTGGATGCGGGCGCAGTGCGGATGCCACCATCCGCCGAGCGTGCCGCTCACCCCGACGCGCGCCGAGCTCTCCGCCGCCGTCAGCAGCACCGAATCGTCGCTGGACCAGGTCTGCGCCTCGCGCGCGGCCGCCACCAGCCGCGCCTGCTGCGCCGGCGTGTACGCGACCTCGAGCTCCCCGCCCTTCTGGATGTCGGCGTCGATCCCCTCGGCCGCCGCGACGCGGATGACCTCGTCCACGGTGACGTCCATCGCCCGCTGGAAGTCCTCGACCGCCGCGCGACCGTGGCTCGCCGCCCACGTCTGGCGACCGCCCGTGATGTCGTGCGTGAGCCATCCGCCGTTGCGCCCCGACGCACCGAATCCCGCGAACCGCGACTCGAGCACCATGATGTCGAGAGAGGGGTCGATCTTCTTGAGCGCGTACGCGGTCCAGAGGCCCGTGTATCCGGCGCCCACGATGCAGACGTCGGCACGGCGCGAACCGTCGAGGGCGCGCGCTGCGGCCCGGGGCCGCCGATCGACGACCACCAGAACGAGACGCCGCCGTTGACCGGAGTGCTCATGCGTCCACAGTGGACCATGACCCTCGCGTGCGGGTACTCACCCTAGAGTCGGGGCATGCCGTACGAGCTCCCGCACGCCGGCCAGACGCTCCTCCTCGGCCGGCACGCGCGGACCGCGCTGAACGCGGCCGGACGCATCCGGGGGCGGAGCGACCCGGCTCTCGACGAGACCGGGCTCGCGGAGGCGGCGGCCATGGCCGAGCGGCTCTCCGGCAGCGGAGTCGAGGCCGTGGTCACGAGCCCGTTGCAACGCGCGAGGGTCACCGCCGAGACCGTGGCCGCGCGGCTCGCCATCCCGGTCCGTGTGGACGAGCGTTTCACGGACCGCGACTTCGGCGAATGGACCGGGCACCTCATCTCCGAGGTCGAAACGCGGTGGGGATCCCTCGGTGCGGCGCCGGGCGTGGAACCGGAGGCCGACGTGCTCGACCGGACTCTGCCGGCGCTCGACGACGCCCTCCGCTGGAGCGCCCCGATTCTCGTCGTCACGCACGATGTCGTGATCGAGCCCCTGACCGAGCGGCTGACCGAGGGCGGCGGGCGCCTCACGGTGCCGACGGGCGGGTGGGTCGAACTGCGCCGTGCGGACCGCGGGCCCTGGCGTCACATCGCGCGATAGGCGATCGGCGGCATCCGGGACGGACCCGGGCCTGCGAGGATCCCCACGCAGGTCCGGGTCGATCCGGATGCGGTCAGGCCCTCCGGCGACGCAGGACGAGAAGCAGCACGCCGGCCGCGATCCCGAGCAGCGCCAGGTCGCCGAACCCCCAGCCGATCTCCAAGCCGGTGGCGGCCAGAGGCGCCGTCGGCCCGGCGGGCAGCACCTCGGCGATCCGGACCGTCGACGGATCGGACTCGACCGGGTCGCCCCCGGTCAGGGTCGCGGCCGCCGTGGCCGTGTTGCTGAGCGCCTTGCCCGTCAGGTCGGCGTCGACCACCGTGTAGCTCGCGGTGCACACGATCACCTGCCCGGGCAGCAGCTCCGAGGCGCCCGAGGGGCAGTCCGGAGTCGACAGATGCCCGGTGCCGGTGAAGGCGCCCTCCTTGATGGCGGCGTCGAACAGCGTGACGTTGCCGTCGTTGGTCACCGTGAAGGTGTAGACGATCGGCTCCCCCGCGCGGGTGATGGTCGAGACGTCCGCCGTCTTCTTCAGGGTGAGCACCGCGTCGATCGGCTCGGGCACCGAGACGGTCGAGGGGTCGGAGTCGACCGGCGTCTGCGAACCGGGCGGCGTTCCGAAGGCGGTGGCGGTGTTCGAGAGCGAGCCCGCGTCGACGTCCTCCTGGGTGACCGCATAGTCGGTGCTGCAGACGAGCTGCGCCCCGGGTGCCAGCGACGTCGCCGGGCAGGTGGGGGCCGTCAGCGGGTCATGTCCCGTGAAGACGCCCTCCTGGATCCCGATGTCCGACATCGTGACGTTGCCCGTGTTGGTCACCACGAAGTGGTAGTGCACGACCTCGTCGACGGCGGGAGCCGACGGCGGGTCCGCGCTCTTGACCAGTGAGAGCGCGGGGCTCTGCGTCGCGGTCACGGTCGCGCTCGACGGGTCGGAGGCGACCTCGGCGTCGTTCGGGTCGAGGGCCGTCGCGTGAGCCGTGTTGCCGATCGTGCCGTCGTCGATGTTCGCCTGCGACACCGAGTAGGTGGCCGAACACGTCATCTGCGCCGTCGGCGCGAGCGGCGTCGCCGGGCACGACACCGTCGGCGGGGTGGCGGCGCCCGTGAAGGCATCCTCCTGGATGCCGACGCCGTGCATCGTCACGTTGCCGATGTTGACGACGACGAACGAATAGCTCACCGTGTCACCCGCGCGGCTGACGGTGGTGGGCGACGCCGACTTCGTCATGGTGATGGCTGCCGTCTGCGTCGCCGTGACGGTCGCCGTGGCGGGCGCCGACACCAGAGGGCTGCCCGACGTGGGCGTGCCCGACGCGGTCGCCGCATCGGTGATGCTGCCCTTGTCGAGGTCCTTCTGGGTCACGACGTAGGTGGCGGTGCAGTCCTCGCTGGCACCCGGGGCCAGGGTCGGCGACGGACAGGTGGGCCCGCTGGTGAGGGCCCCGGCCGGCGCGGCCTGAGTGTCCTGCACCGTGATGCCGCTCAGCGGGATCGCCGTGCCGTTGGTCACCGTGAAGGTGTACGTCACGGTCTGCCCGACCGTGTCGACCGTGGTCGGCGACGCGACCTTGACCAGCTGCAGGCCCGCCTGCGCCTTGAGCCCGGTGCGCGACGACTCGGCAGCGGTCAGCGCCGGCTGGTCGAGGCCCGGCGTCGCCGTCGTGCCGACCGTGTTCCACGCGGTCTTGCCGGCGATGTCGGCCGGGGTCGACACGGTGTACGGGATCGCGAAGCTGTTGATCCCGTCGGCGTCGGCCACGGAGACGGTGCCGTCGTAAGCGAACCGCAGGGCGGTCACGGAGGCGAGCGACGCGGGCGGGGTCGTACTCCAGTCGTCGACGCAGCCAGCGTTGCCCGCGTTCGGCAGCACCTCCGGACGACAGGGGTCGGTCGCCTGCGAGTAGGAGACCGTGACCCCAGCGGGCACGGGGCCCACGTGGGTCAGGGTGACGCCGAACTCCGATCCACGGGCGGCAGTCGATGTGGTGTTCGTGTCGCCGACGGCCGGGAGCAGGTCGTACATGACCGGGTCGAGGAGATTGGTCTCACCCGTATTGGTGAACGTCACCTTGTACGCGGCGGTGCCGCCATCCGGGCTCACATTGCCGACGCCACCGCCGGTGACCGGATCGGCGTCGAGGTTGCCCTGCACTGATTTGTCCACCGAGAAGCCGGGGTTGATCGGGGCGACGGTGATGTTCTGCGACTCGCCGCAGTAGTTCGTCGCGTCCGGTGCGTTGGTGGTGTTCAGGGCGTCGTTGATGCCGTTCGACGGTGTCGACACGCCACCGGGGTCGTTGCACCCGGTGATGGGTGCACCGTATCCGATCGTGATGTCGTTCTGGTAGCTGCCGGCGCATCCGGCCCCGAGGTCGACGAGCAGGTTGTTCGCGCCGAATTGGTAGTCGCCCGGGACGGTGATGGTGTCGGCGGGGATGACCCACTGCAGCAGCGGGCGTCCGGTGCCGTTGTAGTCGGCCGTCACGGTCGCGTCGATCGTGGCGGTCGTCGCCGAGGCGCCGCCCGGCGTGCTGGGCTGCCCGAAGCTCAGCGGCGTGAAGACGAATGTCTCGGACGTGCCGGATGTCACCGTCGCGCCCGCCGGAGCGAGGTAGGACAGATAGATCGCTCGGGACGGAGCGTCGGCGATCTCGATGTAGTTGGACTGCGGGCCGTTGCCCCCGAATCCTCCGATCGAGACGGTCTCGGTGCAGGTCGCCCCCGCTGTAGCGCGGCCAGATCCCCGGCTGGACGACCGTGCCCGACGGTTCGTCGGCCGGCGCGACCATCAGGATCGCGCTCGCCGTCTCCTGCGGCGCGAGCGGCTCGTCCGAGCCGACCAGATAGGCATTCGCGGTCGCGGTGTTGGTCATGATCGAGGGCACCGCGAGGTCCGCCGCCGCGTAGCCCAAGATCGTCAGCTGCATGCGTGCCGCCGAGTTCTGTCCCTCCTCCGCGAACGCGGGGAAGTCGATCTCGGAGACTGCGGGGGCGGCGGGGATCACCCAGCCGGTACCGGACGTGTAGGCGATCGACGCGGTGCTGCCGTCGGCATGGATCACCGTGACCTCGTCCGATACGGTCGGGGTGAATCCGGTGGCCGTGATCACGGTGGGGATGAAGGCGGGATCCGTGCAGAGCGTGCCGGGCGCGTTCGACGCGTAGTTCGGGTTGGCGCTCGTGCCGGGGCTGGCATTGTTCGTTGCGCACGGCAGCGGGTCCTGTACCGCAAAGGATGCGCCGGCCTGCGTGCCGTTCGTGGTCAGGTAGATCGTGTACTGGGCGGACTGGCCGCTCCCGTTCCAGTCACCTGGATAGGTGTACCGATAGGCGCCGTTGTTCGGCGGGTACCGGTACTCGCCGAGGTTGCCGAGCGCCTGACTCGTGGAGCCCTTCACCTCGAACGGCGTCGGAACCACGGCCACGACGTTGCTCGCGGTCGATGCCGGGATCGACCCGCTCGTGCCGTCCAGGTAGTCGAACGTCGCGGTCGCGGTGTTGGAGATGGTCTCGCCGATCCCGTCCGGGACGCCCGCGGTCGAGGCGGTGCCCGTGATCCGGATGTCGCGGCCGGGGCTGTTGTTGGCGCCGGCGCAGATCGTCCCGTCGGGGTCCGAGTACGTGAGCGTGTTGCTCTCGGCGTCGAACGTGATCGTGCCCGGGAACACGCCGACCCCGTAGTTGCCGTTGTTCGCGTTGTACCAGGTCTCGTAGCTCTGGTAGGTGAAGTTCGCCGGGAGCGGGTCGACGACGGTGAACGACGACGTGCCGATCGCACCCGTGAGGTTGTTTGCCGTGCAGTTGAAGTGGAGGTCGTACACGAACTGCCCGCCCTGCCCCACGTTGGAATTCACCAGCGTGGTGGTCTTCGTGAACGTCACCGACGGCGCGGCCGTCGTCGTGATCGTCGCGGCGTCGCCGGTGGAGGACGTGAAGTTCGAGCCATTGATCGTCGGCACGACCGAGAACGCCTGCCCGTTGGGAGTCGTGTAGTTCTTGGTGCCGTAGACGAACGTGCACTGCTGGGTGCCGGTGGCGAGCGTGCCCGCTGGTGTGCCGCCCGTGTAGGTGTAGGTGACCACGGTCGCCGTGACCGTCCTCGTCCACCCGGTGCACGAGAGGACGCCGAACCGGGTGGAGTCGTTCACGGTCGCGCCCGTCAGATCGGTGTAGGACGTGACCGGGAAGGTGAGGGTCGTGTCGGCGCAGCCGCCGGTGACGCTGCAGGAGATGGACAGCGTCATCGTGGTCGACGCGCCCGCCGCCACCGTCGTGGTGGCGGGGCTGATGCTCACACTCGCGGTGCCCGCGGCCGACGCCGCCTGGCTCGGGAGGGTCACGCCGATCGCCACCATGGCCAGGCTCACGAGCGCGACGAGAACGCCCTTCGCCACGCGCCGCCGGCGACGGCGGGGGCCGGACATCTCAGGGCCGAAGGGACTCGGGGACATCGGTGCTCCTCTGCGGTCACGCCACGATTCAGAGGAGAGCAGCACGACCGCAGCGCAGCCGTCGAGACGGCGCCAGGCGCCGACCGCATCGTTCCCCCGAGCCCAGACCCCCGGGCACGACGTGCATTTCCATCATGCACGGTCGCCTGCTTGTTGTGAAGCATTTTCGAGATGAACAGGCGTGTCGCGTTCGCGCCTTGCCACCCCTCGCCCGCTCCGCCGCCAGGATTCGAACCTGGACCTAACGGCTCCAAAGGCCGTCGTGCTGCCGTTACACCACAGCGGATCGCCGCCCCATCCTCTCAGAGGGTCGGTGAGCGAGCGGCCCGGCTGAGAAGATGGGTGGATGCCAGAGCCCGGTGCCGACGAGGTCGATCGCATCGTCGCCGACTGGTCGCGGGAGCGCCCCGACGTCGACTTCTCTCCGTTGCAGATCCTGTCGCGAGTGGGCCGGCTCTCCAAGCATCTCGACAGGTCGCGGCGGACGGCGTTCACGGCATCCGGTCTCGAGTCATGGGAGTTCGATGTGCTCGCCGCGCTCCGGCGGGCGGGCTCGCCGTATCAGCTGAGCCCGAAGGCGCTGCTGCAGCAGACGCTGGTCTCGAGCGGCACGATGACCAACCGCATCGACCGGCTCGTCGAGCGGCACCTCGTCGAGCGGCGCACCGACCCGCACGACGGCCGCGGCGTGCTGGTCGTCATGACGACGACCGGGCGTGAGCGAGTGGATGCCGCCATCAGCGGCCTGCTCGCCGTCGAGGCGGAGCTGCTCGAGGGTCTCTCGCGCGCCGATCAGGAGCGCCTGGCCATGCTGCTGCGCAAGCTGAGTCTCGACTTCGACGAGCCGCCCGGCGGCTAGTCGACCGCGGCGCCACGCGGGCCGACACGGGTGTCTCCCCGCAGACGCGTCCACGCGATCCCGCCGAGCGAGTTGAACAGCCAGAACCACATCGCCCACGCCGGGTCCACGTCGAGCGCCTGCAGCACATAGGCCAGCGGGATGGACAGCCCGAACACCAGCGGCGAGACGAGGTTGTTGCCGAGGATGTAGAGGAACAGCGGACGATCGATCGTCTCGCTCATGAGGCCCGCGCGGTACGCGTACGACCACGTCGCCGCGCCGAGCAGGCCGAGGATCGCGACCATCCCCGCGTACAGCGTGATGACCTGGGGGTTCGGCGCCCGGTCCGCGAGCAGGCTCGTGGGGAACGGCACGAGCGCGATGAAGAGCAGGAAGACCAGGTTGAGCCACACGAGCGTCGTGTCGTAGCGCACGATGACCCGGAAGCGCCGATGGTGGAACATCCAGTTGATCCCGATGACGAGGAAGCTCAGGGCGTAGGCGAAGAACTGCTCCCAGTCCCGCCCCACCGCCTCGAAGACGTTCTCGCCGGCCTTCACCTCGACGTGGATGTCGAGCACCAGCAGGGTCATGGCGATCGCGATGACGGCATCGCTGAAGTACTCGATCCTGCCGGTGTCGCGGCCGCGCGCGAACAGCCGCCGTTGCTTGTGAGCGACAGTCTCGTCGGCCGGCGCCGCGCGGTCCTCCGGCTCGTCCACGAGGGCACCATACCGAGATCGGGATGTCGGGGGCGCGACGCACGCTGGAGCGATGCGTGTGCGCACCGTCTCGCCCATCGCCGCCATGATCGCCGTCGCGTTCATGGGCAGCGTCGTCGTCACCCCGCTCTATCCGCTCTATGAGAAGGACTTCGGCTTCTCCCCGCTCGTGCTGACGCTCGTCTACGCCGTCTACGCGGTGGGCAACCTGCTCGCACTGCTGATCTTCGGCCAGCTCGCCGATCAGCTCGGGCGCAAGCGGGTCGCGCTGCCCGCGATGGGCGTCGCGGCGCTCGGCGCGGTCTGCTTCCTCCTCGCGAACGGGCCGGCGCTGCTCGCCGTCGGGCGGCTGCTCGTCGGGATCGCGGTCGGCATCCTGTCGAGCGCGGGCACGGCGTGGATCGCGGAGCGCTACGGTCCCCGGCGTCGTGCGAGTGCGAGTGTCGTCTCCGCGAGCGCCAACATGGCGGGCATCGCTCTCGGACCGCTGCTGGGAGGTGTGCTCGCCCAGTACGCGGCGCTGCCGCTCCGGCTGCCGCTCATCGCGTACCTCGTGGTGCTCGCATTGGTCGCGGTGTTCCTCGTGTTCGCGCACGACGACCGGCCCGTGCAGGTGCAGCGGGTCTCGGAGCTGCGGCTGGCGCCCCGGATCGGCCTGCCCCGCGACCGGCTCGGGGCGTTCGCGGCACCCGCCCTCACCGCGTTCATCACCTTCGCGCTCGGCGGGCTGTTCTTCGCGCTGATCCCGGGAATCGTGCGGCACGACCTGCATATCGCCAACGTCGCACTCGCAGGGCTGCCCGTCGTCGAACTCGGGGCGGTCGCGGCGGTGGTCATCGTCGTCGCGCGCCGCCTCGCGCCCGACGCGGCCATGCGCACGGGCCTGGTCCTGCTCATCCCCGCCGTCGTGCTCGTCGTCGTCGCGCAGGGCGTGCGCTCCTCGTGCTGCTGCTGATCGCCTCAGCCGTCTGCGGCGCGGCGCTCGCCCTCGGCTACCGCGGCGGCCTGCAGGTGGTCAACGACATCGCGGGCGACGAACGCCGCGGTCAGGTGACGTCGAGCTACATGATCTGCTTCTTCGTCGGCAACTCGGTGCCGGTGATCGGGATCGGCCTGCTCACGACCGTCGCCGATCCGCTCGTCGCGAGCATCTCGTTCGCAGTGCTGCTGGTCGTGCTCGCGTCGTCGCGCTGCTGCTGCGCTCTCACCAGTCCTCGGCGCCCGCGAGCGAGGTCGGCGCGGGGCGGTAGTCCAGCAGCTCGCGCGCACGGGCGATGTCGAGGGTGCGCTCGCGGCCGAGCTGGCTCACCGCGTACCGGGTGGTCAGCGGGCGTCCGCGCGCGATCCGGGCGGCGTTCTCGAGCGTGCCGGCGAGCGCGAACGCGGCCGCATACGGGATGCCGAAGATGCGCGCGTCGATGCGCCGCCGCTCCAGCACCTCCCGCAGCACCGCGCTCAGCAGCACGGGCGTGTCGTCGGCGATGTTGAACGTGCCGCGCGGCGTCGACGGATCGAGGGCGCGACGCACCGCCAGCACCAGATTGTCGATGTGAGTGAGCGAATGCCGCACCTCCGCCGCCTCGGGCAGCACGAGCCGACGACCGCGCACCATCGCGATCAGCCGCGGCAGAAGGGCACGGTCGCCCGGCCCGTAGACCGCGTGCGGCCGCAGGATGACGGCGTCGGTACCCGCCAGCTCGAACTCGGCGAACGCCTTGGACTCCGAGTACGTGGAGAGGAACCGCCGGGCGGGACCGTCCTCCTCGCGCACGTCGACGTTCGGCACGAACGCGTCGTAGACGCTCGAGGTCGACAGGTGCACGATGCGCGCGCCCGGGAACGAGCGCACCACCGTGCGGGTGCCGTCGCGGTTGACGGCCATGGCCGCGTCGCGCGGTGCCCAGTCGTCGGCCAGCCCCGCGCAGTGCACCACGGCGTCGAACTCCCGATCGCCGCGCAGCGCGCCCGTCGTGAGATCCCAGACCCGGTAGGCCGCGCGCGGATGCGACCACCCCGGCAGGCTGCGACCGAAGCCGACGACCTCGTGGTCGGCATCCGCGAGCGCGGAGGCGACGGCCCCGCCGACGAAGCCGGTCGCGCCGGTGACCGCGATCCTCACCGCGCGCTCGGCCCGGCGTCGGCCACGCGCAGCTGAGTCACGATGCGATCGTCTCCTATCGCGTCTGGGAGTCGGGCCATCGCGGCATCCGTCACGCTCGATGTTAGGGCTCCCGCGGGTGGGCGACGTGCGGCCGAGGTCGTCGCGCCGGCGTCGCCGCGGCCGGCGCCATGGCGGCCGTCACGGCACGTCGATACGCTGTGCGCCGATGCTCACGACCCGGATCCTGCAGGCCGCCACCGTGCTCGGCACCGCCGCCGTCCTCCTCGGGGCGCCCGCCGCCGCCGCACCGCTCGCGCCGCTCGCCGCGCCGCACGAGACCACCCGCCCCGCCGCGGCGATCGGCGTGCACGGCGACACGAGCGACTTCAGCTTCGACTCGTTCGACGGGCGCTACGTGCTGGGGCGCTCGGACGACAAGCGGTCCACCCTGCGGGTGACCGAGACGCTCGTGGCCGAGTTCCCGGACTTCGACCAGAACCACGGCATCGTGCGCGACATCCCGTCGAGGTACGACGGGCACTCCGTGCACGTGCACATCGTGTCGGTCACCGACGGCGCCGGCATCGCGCGCGACTACGACCAGACCTTCGTCAGCGACGACGACGGCGACTTCCTCGAGCTCAAGATCGGCGATCCGGGCGGCATCGACCGATATCTGCATGGCCGGCAGACGTTCCGGATCGTCTACACCGCCACCGACGTCACGAGGTATTTCGCGGACACCCACGACGACGAGTTCTACTGGGACACCAACGGCACCGGGTGGGACCAGACCTTCGGCAGGGTGTCGGCCCGGGTCGCGCTCCGCGACGGGATCGCGTCCCGGCTGACCGGCACGGCATCCTGCTACCAGGGTGCCGCGGGGTCGACGCAGTCCTGCGCCATCACGGGCGACGCCACCGCCGGCTTCCGCGCCGTCGTGCACGACGTCGGCCCGCGCCAGAACATGACGGTGGCGGTCGGGTTCGCGAAGGGCACCTTCGCGGCCCCGCCGTTCAGCATCTTCGATTACGTGCCGGTGCTGGCGATTCTGGCCGTGCTGGGCGTACTCGCCTCGCTCGTGCTCGCGATCGTCTTCCGCTTCGTGATCTGGCGGCCGCGCACCGGCGATCCGATCATCGCGCAATACACCCCGCCGGACGGCGTGAGCGCGATGCTCGCCGCCAACGTCGTGCGCCGAACCAAGCGCGGCATGGCGGCGTCGATCGTCGACCTCGCCGTGCGCAAGAAGCTCCGGATCGTCGAGCGGCAGCAGGGGAGCTGGATCAAGAGCGAGGTCTACGGCGTCCAGAAGCTCGACGACCAGGGCCTGCTTCCGGACGAGCAGCAGGTCATGGATGCGCTGTTCGGCTTCGCGGAGGGTCCCGTGCGCTGGCTGCAGAAGGGCGACACGGTGCTCGGGCGGTCGGTGCGGCAGATCGTGAAGCAGGTCGACGCCGAGGCGCTCGCGACCGGTGTGCGTCGCGGGCGGCCGCACGGCATCCTGCTCCTGTGCGCCCTGCTCGGCATCGGCGGGCTGGCGTGCTTCCTGCTGCTGGCCTTCACGAGCGGCGACAACGGCGCCGGCACCGCGTGGGGCGTCGTCGGCATCAACGCCGGCATCTGGATCGAGATCTTCGCCCTCGGCGCCGTGGCGAGCATCAAACCGCTCACACCGGCCGGCTCGAAGCTCTGGGATCAGCTCGAGGGGCTCAAGCTCTACATCCGGCTCGCCGAGGCCGACCGGCTCCGGATGCTGCAGTCGGTCACCGGCGCGGAGCGCGTCGACACGAGCGACGGCACGCAGATCGTGAAGATCTACGAGCGGCTGCTGCCCTATGCCGTGCTGTTCGGGCTCGAGAACGAGTGGGCGGCGGAGCTCGCGAAGTACTACGCCGACGCGGCGCCGGACTGGTACGACGGCGACATCGGCACGTTCAGCGCGCTCGGCTTCGCGAGCGCGATCGGCTCGTTCGCGTCGAGCACCTCGAGCTCGCTGTCGGGATCGTCGAGCTCGTCGTCGTCCGGCGGCTCGGGCGGGGGCGGCTCGTCCGGAGGCGGAGGAGGCGGCGGCGGAGGCGGCGGCTTCTAGCCCTCGGAGCGGTTGACACGCCCGCCTCTCGCCCCTAACGTACAACCAAATGGTTGTGCAATCTGAACTCAGTGACGCCGAAGTCGATCGCGTCTTCCACGCGCTCGCCGACGCGACCCGACGCGACATCCTCCGGCGCACGCTGACCGGCAAGGCGACCGTGAGCGACCTCGCCGCCGCCTACGCGATGTCGTTCGCCGCCGTGCAGAAGCACGTCGCCGTGCTGGAGGGGCCGGGCTCGTGACCAAGGAGCAGCGGGGCCGCGCGCGGATCGTCCGCGGCGATCCGGAGACGATCGCGCGCGCACAGCGGCTGCTCGACGCCTACGCCGACCTGTGGCGCTCGCGCATCGACCGCCTCGGCGAGCTGCTCGATGCCGACTGAACCGACGCCCGCCCTCGACCGCGCTCGAACTCGACCGCCCCGACAGAAGGAGCAGAACCGATGCCCGTGACCTCCGTCACCACCGACCCCGAGGCGCTCACACTGACCCTCGTGGCCGACTTCCCCGCCCCCGTCGAGCGCGTCTGGGACGCCTTCGCCGACCCGCGCAAGCTCGAGCGCTTCTGGGGCCCTCCCGGGTATCCGGCGACGTTCGACCGCTACGACCTGCGCCCCGGCGGCCTGGCGCACTACTGGATGACGAGCCCCGAGGGCGAGCGCTTCCACGGCCGATGGGAGTTCGTCGAGGTCGCGGCACCGCACCGCATCGTCGTGCTCGATTCCTTCGCCGACAGCCGGGGCGAGGTCGACCCGTCGGTGCCGACCGGCCGGATGACGCTGACGATCGAGAGCACCGCCACCGGATCGCGCCTGGCGATCGTCTCCGCCTCCCCCACCGCGGAAGCGCTCGAGCAGGTGCTCGCGATGGGTCAGGCCGAGGGGATGCGGCAGGCGTTCGGGCAGCTCGACGCGGTTCTCGCGGACCTGCGCGAGTACGCCCTCGGCGCCGGAACCCGCACGGAGGTGCTCGACGACACGCACGTGCGCATCACGCGGGCGTTCGAGGCACCGCGCCACCTCCTCTGGCGCGCCCACACCGAGCCGGACCTGATGAAGAAGTGGCTGCTCGGGCCGGACGGCTGGGAGATGACCGTCTGCGAGAACGATCTCGTCGTCGGCGGGTCCTACCGCAACGCCTGGGCGCCGGTCGGCGACACCGCCGGAGAGCCGTTCGGATTCGAGGGTGAGAACCTCGTCATCGAGCCGGAGCGGCGCATCGTGACGACGGAGCGGATGACCGGGGCACCGTTCCCGCCGAACGTCAACGACCTCACGATGGACGAGGACGACGGGGTCACGCTGCTCACGATGATCATCGCCTACCCCGACGTGACCCAGCGCGACATGATCCTCGCCACCGGGATGACCGACGGGATGGAGGCCTCGTACCAGCGGCTCGAGCGCGGGATCCTCGCGGACGCCTGACCCGCGGGCCCACGCTCGCTACGCCTCGAGGGCCTCGCTGAGCTCGAGCCAGCGCTCCTCGAGGCTCGCCGTCTCGGACTCGAGTTCGGCCAGCCGGGACTGCAGGGCGCCGAGGCCGACGTAGTCGCTCTGGTCGTGCTCCGCGAACGCGGTGTGCTGCGCGGCGATCAGCTCGCCGAGCTTCGCGAGCCGGCGGTCGATCGCGGCGCGCTCCTTCTCGGCATCGCGTCGCGCTGCGCCCGCGAGAGCTCCCGATGTCCTGGGTGAGGCGATTTCGGCAGGCTCGATCCCGGGCTCGATACGCCGCTCCGCGGCCCCTCGACCCGCGGACAGACCGAGGTACTCGTCGACCCCGCCCGGCAGGTGCCGCAGGTGCCCGTCGAGCACCGCGTATTGCTGGTCGGTCACCCGCTCGAGCAGGTAACGGTCGTGCGACACCACGAGCAGCGTGCCCGGCCACGAGTCGAGCAGGTCCTCCATCGCGGTGAGCATGTCGGTGTCGAGGTCGTTGGTCGGCTCATCGAGGATCAGCACGTTCGGTTCGTCGAGCAGGATCAGCAGCAGCTGGAGGCGGCGCTTCTGCCCGCCGGAGAGGTCCTTGACCGGGGTCGAGAGCTGCGCGCTCGAGAAGCCGAGCCGCTCGAGCAGCTGGCCGGGCGTCAGCTCCTGCCCGCCGCTCGTGTACGACGCGCGCTGCTGCGCGATGACGGCGCTCACCCGCTCGTCCGCGATCTCGTCGAGATCGGCGAGACGCTGGTCGAGCTGGGCGATGCGCACGGTCTTGCCGCGCTTCACCCGGCCGCTGGTCGGCTGCACCGTGCCGGCGACGAGCCCGAGCAGCGTCGACTTGCCCGCCCCGTTCACGCCCAGGATGCCGGTGCGCTCCCCGGCGCGATCCGCCACTCGACGTCGCGCAGCACCACCCGCTCGCCGACGGTGCCATCCGCTTCCTGTGCCGGGAACGAGACCCCGGCATCCAGCAGGTCGACGACGTCCTTACCCAGCCGCGCGACCGCGAGCCGCGCGAGCGACACCGAGTCGCGCACCGGCGGCACGTCCTCGATGAGCTGGTTCGCGGCGTCGATGCGGAACTTCGGCTTCGACGTGCGCGCCGGCGGTCCGCGCCGCAGCCAGGCGAGCTCCTTGCGCAGCAGGTTCTGCCGGCGCGCCTCGATGGATGCCGTCTGCCGGTCGCGCTCGACGCGCTGCAGGACGTAGGCCGCGTATCCGCCTTCGAAGGGCTCGATGACGCGGTCGTGCACCTCCCACGTGTCGGTCGACACGGCATCCAGGAACCACCGGTCGTGCGTGACGACCACCAGGCCGCCGCGGTTCTTCGGCCAGCGGCTGGTGAGGTGCTGCGCGAGCCAGGCGACGCCCTCGACGTCGAGGTGGTTGGTCGGCTCGTCGAGCAGCAGCACGTCCCAATCGCGGCTCAGCAGCGCGGCGAGGGCGACCCGGCGGCGCTGGCCGCCGCTCAGCTCGCCGATCGTCGCGGTCCACGGGATCTCGCGCACGAGGCCGGCGAGCACGTCGCGCACCTTCGCGTCGCCGGCCCACTCGTGCTCGGCGCGGTCGCCGACGATGAGGTGCTCGACCGTCTCGTCCTCGGGCAGCAGGTCGCCCTGATCGAGCATCCCGAGCGTGACGCCGCCGCGGCGGGTGACCCGGCCGGAGTCGGGCTGCTGACGGCCGGCGAGCAACCGCAGCAGGGTCGACTTGCCGTCGCCGTTGCGGCCGACCACGCCGATCCGGTCGCCCTCCTCGATGCCGACGGTGACGTCGTCGAAGACGACGCGCGTGGGGTACTCGAGCGCGATGCGCTCGGCGCCGAGGAGGTGGGCCATCCTTCCGAGCCTAGGCGCGCGCGCCGTCGACGAGCCGCGGTGCGCGCGTCAAGAGTTCAGGATGCCGGCGGCGCGTCGGGCTCGAAGGAGGACGGAACGCCGTGCACGTCCTCCACTTTTGACGCGGCTGGGGCGGGTGGGGCGGGTGCGTCGCGGGCGCACGCACGGCGGGTGGGCGCGGGGCGGGCGCACGCGCCGCGGCCTCGCCGCCGGATGCCGGCGCTACTCGATGACGCGGGCGCCGTGTACGGGGCCGGTGGCCCGCACGACGTTGAGCTGGGCGGCCGAGAGGGCGACCTGCAGCTCGAGGGCCGCGTCGAGGTCCGCGGCGAGGAACGCGACCGTCGGGCCCGAACCCGACACGATCCCCGCGAGCGCGCCGCTGGCCTCGCCCAGCTCGAGCGTGCGGGTCAGCTGGGGCGAGAGGTGCAGGGCGGCGGCCTGCAGGTCGTTGCGCATCGCCTCCGCGAGCATGCGAGGGTTGCCGGCCCGCAACGCCTGCAGCACGTCGGCCTCGACGGTCGGTGCGTCGTCGGCGGGCGTGATCTCCGTGGCGTGCCGAGCACGGTGGGCGTCGAGTTCCGCGTACACCTCGGGGGTCGGGAGGCCGAAGTCGGCGAGCGCGAACACCCAGTGGAAGATGCCCTGCGCCAGGGCCGGCGACAGCTCGTCGCCGCGGCCGGTGCCGATCGCCGTGCCGCCGGTGAGCGCGAACGGCACGTCGGCGCCGAGGGCGCGTGCGAGCTCGAGCATCTCGTCGCGCGGCAGGCCGGTCTCCCAGAGCGTGTCGCACGCGAGCAGGGTCGCCGCGGCGTCGGCCGAACCGCCGCCCATGCCGCCGGTCACCGGCACGTGCTTCTCGATCGAGATGCGCGCGCCCCCGCGATAGCCGGTGCGCTCGGCGAGCAGCTTGGCCGCCCGGATCGCGATGTTGCGATCGTCCGACGGCACGCGGCTGAGCTCCACCGAGCCCGTCACCTCGACCGCGAACTCGTCGGCGGGGACGACCCGCACCCGCTCGCACAACGAGACGGCCTGGTAGGCGATCGCGACGTCGTGGTACCCGTCGGCCTGCTGCGAACCGACGCGAAGGAACACGTTGACCTTGCCGGGCGCCTTCACCTGCACCTCGCGGTGCCCGATGCGGCCTCCCATGCGACGAGCCTAGTCACCCGGCTCGCGGGCACCGGGCGGGTGGCGATCTGGATTCAGCCGGCTCGGACGATGCTCAGGAACTGCTCGACGCCGAGCACCTCGCCCCGCGCGGTCGGAGCCACACCGGCACGCTCGAGCCGCTCGGATGCCGGCCCCGCCCCGCCGAGCACCTCGCCGAGCGCCTGCCGCAGCATTTTGCGGCGCTGGCCGAAGGCGGCATCCACGAGCCGGAACACCTCGCGCCGCTCCGCCTCGGTCCCCGGCGCGGGGCGGCGGCGGAAGGCCACCAGGATCGAGTCGACGTTCGGCACCGGCCAGAACACCTGCCGGCTCACCATCCCCGCCGCCGACCACTCGCCGTACCACGCGGCCTTGACGCTCGGCGAGCCGTAGATCTTGCTGCCGGGGGTGCCACGAGCCGCTGCCCGACCTCGGCCTGCACCATGACGAGCGCCGACTCGAGCCCGTCGAAGCGCTCGAGCAGGTGCAGGAGCACGGGCACCGAGACGTTGTAGGGCAGGTTCGCGACGAGGCGCTTCGGCGGCGTCGGGAGCGCGTCGAGTCGCAGCGCGTCCTCGGTGATCACGGTGAGCGCGGCATCCGGAGCGAACTCGGCCACGGTCTCGGGCAGCCGGGTCGCGAGCCGGGTATCGATCTCGACCGCGGTGACGCGGGCGCCGGTCTCGAGCAGGCCGAGTGTGAGCGACCCGAGCCCGGGACCCACCTCGAGCACCTCGTCGCCGGGCTGCACGCCGGCCGTGCGCACGATGCGTCGCACGGTGTTGGCGTCGATGACGAAGTTCTGGCCGAGCTTCTTCGTGGGCTGCAGGTCGAGCTCGTCGGCGAGCGCGCGGATCTCGGCGGGGCCGAGCAATGCGTTCAGCGCGCTGGAGCTGGGAGCGGAGGCCATTTCTGGCCTCCGCCGCGACGCCAGCGCCGACGGCCGTCTCGGCCGTCGGTCGTCACTCATGCTCGTCGAACGGTCCCGGCGGGGCGTCGACGGGGTCGGAGTCCCACGCGCCGTAGACGAGCTCGGTGTTGGACGAGATCTGCGCCGCGAGCATCGACACGTCGGTGCCGAGCGTGTCGGCCATCGAGCGGAGGGTGTGCGGGATCAGGTACGCCGAGTTCGGCCGGCCGCGGAACGGCATCGGCGTCAGGTACGGCGCGTCGGTCTCCACCAGCAGAGACGAACGCGGCACCGCCTCGAGCGCCTCGCGCAGCGCCGGGGCGTTCTTGAAGGTCACCGTGCCGGCGAAGGAGAGGAACCAGCCGTGCTCGGCGACCAGCTGCGCGAACTCGGCGTCGCCCGAGAAGCAGTGGAACACCGTCCGCTCAGGCGCCCCGACCCGCTCGAGCACCTCGACCACCTCGCGATGGGCGTCGCGGTCGTGGATCTGCAGCGCGAGCCCGCTCTGCTTGGCGATCTCGATGTGCGCCTCGAAGGAGCGGATCTGCGCGGCGCGGCCGTCCTCACCGGTGCGGAAGAAATCCAGCCCCGTCTCGCCGACCGCCCGCACCCGGGGCCGGGATGCCAGCTCCGCGATCCCCGCGAGCTGGTCATCGAGCGCTCCCCGGCGCTCGATCTCGGGCGCCTCGTTCGGATGCAGCGCGACCGCGGCGAGCACGCGCGGCTCGCGCGCCGCGATCTCCGCGCTCCACTGCGATGTCGCCAGGTCGGTGCCGACCTGCACGACGCCGCGCACGCCGACGCTGGAGGCGCGATCGAGCTGCTCGCGGTAATCGAGCCCGTGCTCGCCGTCCCGGATGTCGAGGTGGGTGTGGTTGTCGTACACCGGCACGACGAGCGCCTCGGGCAGAGGCGGGTACTCGGCCGGCTGGTCAGCCGGCCGCTCTCGTGCGCGGAGGAACGCCTCGTCGCCCAGGTTGCTCACGCGGCGCCGGCCTCCTGCTCCTCGATCCGTGGGAAGAGAGCCTCGAGCGCCTGCACGCTCCCGGTCGTCTGCGCCTTCCACTCGGTCGCGTGCTGCAACCGGACGTCCTGTACGGCGCCCTCGCCGCCGAGCGCCGTCCAGAGCTTCGCGGTCGCCTTCGGCATGACCGGCGAGAGCAGCACGGCGAGCGTGCCGAGCCCGTGTGCCGCAGTCGCGAGCACCTGGTCGAGTCGGGCGGACTGCGCCTCGTCCTTCGCGAGCACCCACGGCTCCTGCTCCGTGATGTACAGGTTCAGGGCGTCGACGAGCCGCCAGACGTGCGCGATGGCCTCGTGGATCGCGAGACGGCCGATGGCGTCGTCGGCATCCGCGGTCACCCGCGCGGCGAGTTCGGCGATCTCGACGTCCACCGACGCCTCGGGGAACGCCGAGCCGCGGTACCGGGCGATCATCGCGATGACGCGCGACGCGAGGTTGCCGAAGCCGTTGGCGAGCTCGGCCTGGTACCGGGCCGCGAGGTCCTCCCACGAGAACGAGCCGTCCTGGCCGAAGGTGATCGCGCGCAGGAAGTAGTAGCGGAAGGCGTCGGAGCCGAACACGTCCGTGATCTGCTGGGGCGCGATCCCGGTCAGCTTCGACTTCGACATCTTCTCGCCGCCGACCAGCAGCCAGCCGTGCCCGAAGACGCGCTGCGGCACGGGAGGCCCGCCGCCATGAGCATGGCGGGCCAGATGACGGCGTGGAAGCGCGCGATGTCCTTGCCGACGAGGTGCACCGCGGGCCAGCGCCGACGGAACTCCCCGGTGCCGGCCGGCCCCGAGCGTTCCGGGTCGCCGTAGCCGACGGCGGTCACGTAGTTCAGCAGCGCGTCGAACCACACGTAGATGACGTGCGACTCGTCCCACGGCACCTTGACGCCCCAGTCGAACGTCGAGCGCGAGATCGAGAGGTCCTCGAGGCCCTGCGAGACGAACGAGATGATCTCGTTGCGCAGGCTCTCCGGCTGGATGAAGTCGGGCTGCGAGCCGTACAGGTTCAGCAGCTCCTGCTGGAAGTCGCTCATGCGGAAGAAGTAGTTCTTCTCCTTGAGCACCTCGACCGGGCGCGAGTGGATGGCGCACACGAGCTCGCCGGCGTAGTCGCCGTCCTTGGTCTCGATCAGCTCGTCGCGGGTCTTGTACTCCTCGCAGCCGACGCAGTAGTAGCCCTCGTAGATGCCCTCGTAGATGTGACCGTCGTCGTAGAGCTGCTGGATGAACGCCTGCACCCCGCGCTCGTGCTCGGGGTCGGTGGTGCGGATGTACTGGTCATTGGCGATGTCGACCGTGTCGAGCAGCGGCTTCCACGCCGACTCGACGAGGCGATCGGCCCATTCCTTCGGGCCGACGCCGTTGGCCGTCGCGGTACGCAGGATCTTCTGGCCGTGCTCGTCGGTGCCGGTGAGCGACCACGTGTCGTCGCCGCGCTGCCGGTGCCAGCGGGCGAGCACGTCAGCCGCGACCTCGGTGTAGGCGTGGCCGATGTGCGGCACGTCGTTGACATAGAAGATCGGCGTCGTGATGAAGAACGACTCGCCGGGCATCCGTGCAGTCTACCGAGCCCCCTCGGCGGTTACCGGCCGGGGCTCTGCTCGCGAATGACCACTTTTGGCAGGTCGCGCGGCGTCAGACCTGCCAATTTCGGTCATTCGCGCACTGCGAGGTCGTCGAGGGTGGTGTGGATGCCGAAACGGTCGTGGAGGGCGAGGCGCGCCGCGTACCAGCCGTTCATGCCGTGCACGGAGGGGCCGGGCGTCGTCGCGGACGAGCAGAGGTAGAGGCCCTCGATCGGCGTGCGCCACGGCTGCGGCGAGAGCACCGGGCGGCGCACGAGCTGACGCAGTGTCGCGGCGCCGCCGCTGATGTCGCCCCCGACGTCGTTCGGGTTGTCGCGCGCGACCTCGGGCGCCGTGCGCGCGGACACCGCGAGGATCGTGTCGCGGAACCCGGGCGCGAAACGCTCCACCTGGCGCAGCACGAGCTCGGTCGGGTCGATCGTCGAGCCGTTCGGCACGTGGATGTACGCCCACAGCACGTGCCGCCCGGCCGGCGCCCTGCTCGGGTCGGCGATCGTCGGCTGCACGACGAGCACGTAGGGCGCGTCGGAGACGGTGCCGCGCGCGACCGCCCGCTCCGAGGCGATGATCTCGGCACGCGTGCCGCCGAGGTGCACGGTCGGCGACGACGCGACGGCCGGGTCGGCCCACGGCACGGGAGCCGACAGCGCGAGGTCGACCTTCGCCACCCCCGCACCGTGGCGCAGCCCCGCAGCGCGCGCCGGTATCCCGCGGGCAGGCGATCCCCGCCGAACCGGTCGAGGAACCCCGCCGACGTGTCGAGCAGGGTCACGGTCGAGGGTCGAGGTCCGCGGGCGACCCGATGTCGGCTCCGGTCTCGATGTCGCCGCCGTGGGCGCGGAGGTCGTCGGCGAGCGCGTCGGCGATCCGCTGCGTGCCGCCGGTCGGCAGGCCCCAGCCGGCGGCGTGTCCATGCGCCGCGAGCAGCAGGCCGGCACCGGCGCCGGCGAGCGAGGGCAGCGGGATGTTCGCGTGCGCGGCGACGCCGAACAGGAGCGCCGGCGCCGCGTCGTCGCGGAACCGCGCCGCGCCCCACGCTCCGCCCTGCTCGAGCGCCCGCAGCCCGTACCGCACGGCGGTGACCGGATGCGGCGGCACGCGGACGAGCGTCGAGCCGGTGAAGTCGGTGACCTCGTCGATCCGGCGCACGAGCGGGCCGAGCAGCCCGCGCCAGGCGCGGCCGTCGCGCCCGAGCCCGTCGACGGTGCGGTCGAGGTCGCGGTACGCGATCGCCGCGGTCCCGCCGTCGAGCGGATGCGCGTATGAGGCCTTCGGGACCACGAACGGCACGCGCTCGGTCAGACCCCAGGCGCGGAAGAACGGCGACGCGAGGGCCGCCGGGTGCACGGCCGAGCAGATGTCGTGCACGAAGCCCGGAAGCGTCAGCGGGGCCGACCGGATGCCGCCCCCGATCGTGTCGTTGCGCTCGAGCAGGCGCACCTTGAGACCCGCGCGCGCGAGCGTCACGGCCGCGGCGAGGCCGTTCGGCCCCGACCCCACCACGGTCGCGTCGATCACGTATGCGACGCTAGCGCGACCTCTGCACGGATCCGATGAGCGTGTCGCCATCCGATGCGGCCCGCGCGGGGACAATCGGATGGCGAAACGTCGATCGGATCCCGGTCTGCGCCCGCGACCTCGAGCAGCACGGCCGCGCCGTCCGGGTCAGATGCCGGTGCCGACCTGCAGCACGATCTTGCCGAGGCCGTGCCGCTCCGCGAGCCGGTCGTAGGCCGTCGCGACGTCGTCGATCGCGTACCGGGCCTTGATCGGCAACGTGATCGCGCCCTCCGCGAGGAGCTGCGCCACGAGCGCGACGGCGGCTCGCGGGTCGGCGACCGACGACATCCCGACGGTGTGCACCCCCGGCTCGCCGCGGCGAAGTCGGCGATCGTCTCGATCCGCCCCGGGTCGACGCCCAGGTCGAGCGCGAGGTCGACGTTGCCGCGGCCGTGGGTGTCGATGAACGCGTCGACGCCGTCGGTCGCGAGCAGACGGATCCGCCCCTGGGCGCCGTCGCCGTAGGCGACCGGCTCGATGCCGAGCCCGCGCAGCGCCTCGTGATTCTGCTCGGATGCCGTGCCGATCACCCGCGCCCCCGCGCGGGCGGCGAGCTGGGCGGCGAGCACGCCGACCCCTCCCGCGGCACCCGCGACGACGACGCGATCGCCCGGGTGCGGGGCGATCGTGTCGACCGCGGCGACCGCGGTCGTGGCGGCGACGTAGAGGGCGCCCGCGACGTCCCAGCCGAGACCCGCGGGCTTCGGGATCACCCGGTCGGCCGGGAGCACGACGTAGTCGGCCTGCGCGGAACGCTGGTCGGACATCCCGATCACGTCCGACCCGATCCGCCAGCCGGTGACCCCCTCGCCGAGGCCGACGATCTCGCCGGCGAAGTCGCTGCCCTGCCCGAACGGCGGCTCCCCGCCGAATCGGCCCTCGCGGATCGGGATCTCGCCCGGATTGATGCCGGCGTAGCGCACGGCGACCCTGACCTCCCCGGGACCCGGTTCCGGCTCGGGGACCTGCACGAGCTCCAGGACGCTGCTGTCACCGAATCGAGGGATGCGGACCGCGTTCATCACGCCCTCCGGCTTACGCTCCCCGGCGATCCGCCGCACGTGACAGCGGCGGATCGCCGGGGAACTTTCAAGAAGCGCCGGTCAGTGACGACCCTGCGCGAGCAACCCGAGCAGCGTGAACGAGATGCCGCCCAGGCCCGTGACGTCGTCGTAGCGGCGCTGGGTCGTGAGAGTGGTGTCCCTGTCCAGGGTGATCAGGTAGCTGTTGCCGCTCGTCGCGCTGGTGTATGCGAGGGCGCGCGGCGGGTTCTGCGGCACGACGTCACGGTAGGCCGACGGCAGCACGCGGTCGATCGCGTACAGCGTCGGGTTCGCGAACCCGATCGTCGCGCGCGTCTGCTGCTGCACGAGAGCCACCTGCGCCGCGACGATCGGCGAGGCCAGCGACGTGCCGCCCCACGTCTCGTCGACGAAGTCGCCGGTCTCGAGCGTCGTGTCGTCGACGATCGGCCGGTAGCCGATCTGGAACCCGGTGTACGGGTCGGCGAGCGCCGCCACGTCGGGGGCGACCCGCTTGCCCCTGGCGAGCGACCCCGGCACGATGCCCCGCTGGTACGACGGCTGCGCGAACACCGTGCTGGTGCCGCCGCCGGCTCCGCCGAGGAACCGCGGCCCGGGCAGCGGCCCGAGGTAGCCGAGCGATCCGTCGTCGTTCTTCACGATCTGGTCGGCGGTGTCGCCCCAGCCGGTCTCGAACGAGATGCGGTTGCTCTGGTCGATGCCGACCGAGGTGCCGCCGACCGCGGTCACCCACGGACTGGATGCGGGGAACGACGGCTGGATCACGCCGTCGTTGAGGTCGGCGTCATCCCCGTCGTCACCGCTGGAGAAGTAGAGACCGATGCCCTCGGCCGCGGCCTGCAGGTACAGGTTCTGCTCCCCGGTCAGCACATCGGCCGGAAGGGCCTCGGTGCCGTCGCCGTAGCTGTTGCTCACGATGTTCGCGAGCTTGCCGTCGAGGATCTTCGAGAGCGCGAGGTCCAGGCCGCCGCCGCAGTTGTAGCCGCCGACGTAGAGGATGTTCGCGGCGGGCGCGATGCCGTGCACCGCCTCGACGTCGATCGTCTGCTCGGTCTGCCAGCCGCTGGGCTCCTGGCACAGCGCCTGGTCGGAGAACTGCGACGGGGCCGGCACGATCTGCCGGTACTGGCCGGGACGCAGCGTCGGCTCCCCGGCGTCCGTCGCCCAGGTGTTCACGTCCTGTTCGATGGTGGGGGATGCGTAGGCGTCGATGAGGGCGACGGTCTGGCCCGCGCCGGTGATGCCCTTCTGGTTCAGGGTCTGCAGCCCGTACGCGCCCCGCACCTGCGCCGGCGTGTAGCCGCACACATAGGTCGGGTACGAGGTCTGGCCGCGGTAGGCGGGCGGCACCGTGACGACGTGCTCACCGGCGTAGGTCGAGCACGGCGTCGTGATGAGCGGAGTCGTCGCGACCTTCTTGCCGAACGCCTGCGGTGCGGCGGCATCCGGATCCTGCGCCACGTCGGTCGGACGGGTCAGCAGCTTCGACTGGTCGAGTCCGATGCCGGCGACCTTGCCGGCGAGCGCCGCGGGCACCGACGGCGCCGACGACGGGGCCAGCAGCGAGCGTCCGCTGTAGGAGTAGGAGTGCAGCGCCGTGCCGAACGCGTCGCCGAGCTGCTCGGCGGTGCCGCGGAAGATGATGTACAGGCGCGACTGCGGGTACGCCGTGATCGTCAGATCCTGGCTCTTGAGGTAGTCCAGCACGGCGTCGAAGTCCGCCTGCGTCGGCGAGAACCGCGCGATCCACTGCTGCGCCGTGACACCGTGGCGGAAGGTCGTCACGCCGGGGGTCGACACGGTCGACGCGAGTCGCTCGGCGCCCTTCGGGTCGCGCAGCGGCAGGTAGATCTCCGCCTCCTCCGTCGCGTCGTCCGCGGCGGCGCCCTCGTCGTTCGCCGACGTCGCCCAGCTCGGCACCGATCCGCTGAAGGTCTGGCGATCGGCGGCGGATGCCGCACCCGCCCCGGCGATCCCGATCCCGGCCGCCGTCGCGACGGCCGCGATCACCGCGACCGTCCTCCTCGTCCATGCACGCACGTGCATCCCCTCGCTTCCCCGATGAAGTGATTCCGATGCGGAAACATCGGCGCACTGACCGTAAGCGTGCGATGACACCCCCGCAAGGGGGTCGACAGATCCGTCTATGCCGACGGCGTGCTCCGGGCGGCGAGCGCCGCATCGTAGAGCTCGCGGCGGGGCAGGCCGGTCTCGGCGGCGACCTCCGCGCTCGCGTCCTTGAGGCGCGCGCCCGCGGCCACGAGCTCGAGCACACGAGCGACCGCCTGGGCCGGATCGGCGGCGCGATCCGGCGCCCCCGCGACCACCAGCACGATCTCCCCCGCACCCCCTGCGATGCCCACACGGCGAGCTCGGCGGCGGTGCCGCGCCGCACCTCCTCGTGCAGCTTGGTGAGCTCGCGGCAGACGACGACGCGGCGACCGTCGCCGAACTCGGCGGCCACGTCGGCGAGCGCGGCCGCGATGCGGTGCGGCGACTCGAAGAACACGAGGGTCCGCCGTTCGGCGGCGAGCGACGCGAGATGCGCGCGACGTCCCGTGCGCGGCAGGAACCCTCGAAGGCGAACCGGTCGGTCGGCAGGCCGGAGACGGCGAGCGCGGCCAGCACGGCGCTCGGCCCGGGCAGCACCGTGACCCGCACCCCGAGGGCGACGGCCGCCTCGACGAGCCGATATCCCGGGTCGCTCACGGTCGGCATCCCGGCGTCGGTGAGCACGAGCACGTCCTCGTCGCGCGCGTGCTCGGCCAGCTCCGCTGCGCGGCGGGTCTCGTTGTGCTCGTGCAGGGCGATCAACCTCGGCCGGTTCTCGACGCCGAGCGCCCGCATGAGTTGCACGGCGGTGCGGGTGTCCTCCGCGGCGATCACCGTCACGGAGCCGAGCGCCTCCACCAACCGTCGCGTGGCGTCGCCGAGGTTCCCGATCGGTGTGGCGCCCAGGATGATCATGCAACCGAGTCTCCTAGAGTTGCGCCGTGACCGTCGTCGAGCTGACCGGGTCGCGCCTCGACGACTGGTGGCAGGACCTCATGGTGCGCCCGATCGCGCGGCGCATCGCGATCTGGGGCGGGCCGGTGATCGTGCTCGTCGTCGCGACCCTCACGCGTCTCGTCGGGCTCGGTCAGCCGCACGAGCTCGTCTTCGACGAGACCTACTACGTCAAGGACGCCTGGACGATCTGGCACCTCGGCTACGAGGGCAGCTGGCCCTCCGACCCGAACCCCGGGTTCCAGCAGGGACGTGTCGACACGTTCACGAGCGCCCCCGAGTTCATCGCGCACCCGCCGCTCGGCAAGTGGATCATCGCGCTCGGCGAGGTCGCATCCGGCGGGGCGGCCAGCTCGTGGGGGTGGCGGATCTCGACGGCGGTCGTCGGCATCCTGCTCGTCGCGCTCGTCATGGTGCTCGCCCACCTGCTGTTCCGCTCGACGCTGCTGACCACGATCGCGGGCGGCCTCATGGCGATCGACGGCAATGCGATCGTCATGAGCCGCGTCGCGCTG
This sequence comes from Pseudolysinimonas kribbensis, assembly GCF_030161895.1. GTDB lineage: Bacteria > Actinomycetota > Actinomycetes > Actinomycetales > Microbacteriaceae > Pseudolysinimonas > Pseudolysinimonas kribbensis. The sequence continues at coordinate 2,543,817 of NZ_BSVB01000001.1, read as the reverse complement.
CTCGACGACATCGTCGCGTTCTGGGGGCTCGTGGGCGTCATCCTCGTGCTCCTGGATCGCGGGTGGACCCTGCGACGACTGACGGAGTGGGTCGCGCACCGAGGGGAGGCCGGGCAGCCGACCGACTGGGGACCGATCCTGTGGTGGCGGCCGTGGCTCCTGCTCGCGGCGGTCTCGTTCGGCCTCATGGCGGGCACCAAGTGGAGCGGCTTCTACTTCCTGGCCGGGTTCGGCGTCTTCGTCGTGCTCAGCGAGATCGTGCTGCGCAAGCGCGCGGGCATCGGCTTCTACTCCTCGAGCAGCTTCCTGCAGCAGTCGTGGGCGACCTTCCTGCTCGTGGTGCCGCTCGGCCTCGCGACCTACCTCGCGACCTGGACCGGCTGGTTCGCCACCTCGGGCGGTTACGACCGCACGTGGATCCAGAACGGCGGTTCGCCCGCGACCGGTCTGCTCAGCGGGGTGCCGGTCGCGGTGCAGAACTGGTGGCACTACCAGGGCGAGATCTGGAACTACAACATCCACGAGAGCACGCCGCACGCCTACCAGGCCAACCCCTTCACCTGGCTGTTCCTGGTGCGGCCGACGTCGATGTACTACCACGACAACGGCAACGGCACGGCGGCCGAGATCCTCGAGCTCGCGAACCCGCTCATCTGGTGGGCCGCCACGGCGGCGGCGTTCTTTCTCGTCGTGCGCGTCGTCTGGGGTGCCGTGCGCCGGCGGAGCGTGTGGCGCGAGGCGCTCGTGCTGGCGGGGCTCGGTGCCGGATACCTGCCCTGGCTGCTCTACGTGGACCGCACGATCTTCCAGTTCTATTCGATCGCGTTCGAGCCCTACCTGCTGCTGTGCCTGGTCGCGACGATCCGGGTGCTCGTCGGCACCCGGGACGACCCGGCGCCCCAGCGGGTGCGCGGGCTCGCCCTCGTCGGCGTCTTCCTCGGCCTGTGCGCCGTGTTGAGCGTCTTCTTCTGGCCGCTGTGGATCGGGCAGACCATCCCCCTGGACTATCTCCGGCTGCATTACTGGTTCCCGACCTGGATCTGAGGGCGCCGCTGGCGCTCTAGGAGATTGCGTCGTCAACCCGTAGAGTCTCAGCAATTCTTCAGGCTCCTCCGGCGAACCCCCGGCGTCGGCAGCCCTGAGGCGGGAGCACCCGTGCGCAGACCGATCGTCCTCGCCACCGCCCTCGTGGCGGGTCTGGGTGCTGCCCTCGTGCTGGCGGTGCCGGTGAACGCCGCGGGCATCTTCACGTCGCAGATCGACACCGCGGGCACGCTCTACCCGGGCGGCCCGCTGACCTGGAGCGGCCAGCACGACGCCGACGGAACGCTTACGTGGAACGCCATCGCCGACGGCGGCGATCCGGAGGGCATCGACCTCGCGCCGGACTGCGCCCCGACATCCGGAACCGATCCGGTGTCGTACTCGTGCACGCTCGACCCGATCGCGCTCGCGCCGGGCGGCTACACGCTCGTCGGCCAGCTCACCGGCCCGAGCTCGCAGATCGCGAATTATCCGCAGCCGCACTTCACCGTCGCGGAGCCGGCCACGCTCTCGACCGACGCGTCGATCCGCGCCGGCGACGTGCTGCATTTCGGCGGCACCCGGATCGCGACCGGCGGGATGTCGAACTTCCGCGTCGACGGCGACCTCATCGCCCAGGATTCCTGCGTCGGCGCCTTCGACGCCTCGACGAGCTGGTCGTGCATGTGGACGTCACCGGTGACCCTCGGCCTCGGATCGCACGCGCTCACCGTCACCTTCACCGACTCCCGCAGCGAGGAGTCGACCGACCTCGCGACCACGTTCGACGTGGATGCCGCCCCGCCGCCCGCCACGACGCCCCCGACGATCGCGCTGTCGTTCGCGCCCGCCTCGATCACCGCGACCGTGACGCCGACCGACGGTGCGACCGTGGCCGACATCCGGATCGCGCGCCGGAACGGCTCGACGTTCGGGACCGTCGCCGACTGCGCGGCGGCGACCGTGTGCACGGCGAGCGGGCTGGCGCCGGGCCTGTACGCCGTCGAGGCGACGACGCAGGGCACGCACAGCGCCGGCGTCTACGCGGTGGTGCACGACGCCCCGGTCATCACGAGCGCCGACATCACGCAGAGCGAGGGCGTCAACACCGTCGTCAGCGGCACCGGCGAGCCCGGCGACACGATCCTCCTCGGCGACGGCGAGAGCACCTACTGCGACGGCTACTACTCCACGCCCACCGTCGACGACGACGGCCAGTGGATCTGCGACACCGGCGAGGTGGGCGGCCCCCTGACCGCGGTGCAGACCGACGTCGGCGCCGGCGAGCAGGACGGTCAGATCTCCGACGACGGGCTCGTGCTCGGCTACCGCTCGGGAGCGCAGTCGCCTCCGAGCGCGCCCGTCGCTCCGACCGCCGACATCCCGGCGGTGTCGTACCGGCACGCCCCCGGCAGCATCACGGTGACCGCGACCCCCACACACGACCAGCCGCTGGACGCGGTCGGCGTCGTGCTGTACTCGTGGGACGCGACGAACGACTTCTCCGCCCAGGCGCGCTGCGGCAACGCGCTCAGCACGGAGGCGGCGCCCGAGATCCCCGTCGACGTCGCGCAGAGCGACGACGGCGTCGCGCTCACCTGCGTCTTCAGCGGACTGACCCCGGGGATCTGGAACCCCTACTCCGACCAGGGCACGGGCGCCTGGGCCGATGACTACTTCGTGATCCCGGTCGCCCCCACGATCGACTCGGTCACCGATCGCGGCAGCGGAGCCGCGAGCATCGCGGGCGCCGGCACGGACGGCGATCTCATCACGGTGACCGACGGCGGCACCGCGGCGTGCACCGCCACCGTGGCCGCCGGACGATGGAGCTGCGAGGCGCGCCCCGGCGTCGGGTCGCACACCTTCCGCGCGTCCCAGGTCGATCAGGGCGCGGGGCGCGACGACGCGATCCTCGAGACCGACAGCCGGATCGTGTACCGCACCGGCGGCACCTCGGCGCTCAGCACCGCGCGCGCCGTGATCCTCGCCGCACCCGCGACGACGCCCGGCACGACGCTCACCACCCCGGTCTGGACCTTCTCGATCGACGGCATCGACACGTCGAACCTGCACCCGGGCGACACGTTCACCGCGAGCGGATCGGGGCTCCCGGCCGGCTCGACCGTCACGTTCGTGCTGCACTCGACGCCGGTCACCCTCGGCCGGGCGCTCGTCGATCGGACCGGCGCCTTCGCCTTCCAGGGCACCATCCCGCTCGACACGACGCCCGGCGCGCACCAGATCATCGCGACCCTCAGCGGCACGGGCCTGACCTCGACCACGAACGCGAAGGACGTCACGGTCGTCGGCGCCGTGCCGGCCAGCGACGAGCAGCAGGAGTCGTCCGAACAGAGCGAGCAGACCGGCTCGGGCGCGGGATCCGGCTCGGGTGACAAGCGCGACGTCGGCATCGAACCCGACGTCGCGCCCAACGTGCTCACGAACGGCCTGTATTCGATCGGCGACGTCGTCAACCACCCGGAGAAGGTGCCCGCCGCGATCGCGATCGGGCTCGTGCTGCTGGTGCTCGGCATCCTGCCCGCGCACCTTCTCGACGCGACGCTGTCCGAGCAGTGGGAGCACCTCGGCCGGCGCAACCCGCGCCTCGGCCGCAACCCCGGATGGCTCGCACGGCTGCACGCCCTCCTCGCCCGCGCGCCCGCGATCGGCGGCCTGGCGGTGACCGCGGCGACGGCGGTGCTGTTCTGCTTCGCCGACCCGCGCTTCGGGTTCAACCCCGAGTCGCTGCGCCTCGTCATCGCCCTGGCGGTGGCCCTGTTCATCGTGACCTACGTCGTCGATTGGTTCACCAAGCTCATCGTGCGCGGCGCCTGGGGTGCCGAGGTCACCATCCGCCTGCGTCCGCTCGGTCTCGTGCTCGCCCTGCTCGGCGTCATCGCCTCGCGGATGCTGCACTTCTCGCCCGGGTTCCTCATCGGACTGGTGCTCGGGCTCTCCATCGCCGGGCACGCCGTCGGCAGATACGCCTGGCGGGCCGTGCTCGTGCGATCGGGGCTCATCATCGGCCTCGCCATCGCCGCCTGGCTGGGCTTCAGCGCCTTCTCGGGCGAGTCCGCCGAGCACGACTTCACGAGCGCGCTGCTGCTCGAGCTGCTCGTCGCGATCGCGACCGAGGGCATCGTCGCCCTGCTCGTCGAGCTGCTGCCGTTCCACCTGCTCGAGGGCGAGCACGTGTTCCGGCGGTCCAAGGTGCTGTGGGGCCTCGCGTACCTCGTGGCGCTCGTCGTCTTCATCGTCGCCGTCGTGCCGTGGGAGGGCAACTGGGCGACCCTCGGCTCCGGGCTGTGGGGCTGGCTGGCGGTCCTGGCCGGCTTCGCCCTCATCGCCCTCACCGTCTACGTCGTCTTCCGTGTGCGTTCGCGCCGGCACCACGAGGTCGAGGCCGACGAGGAGGCCGACGCGGTCGTCTCGCTCAACGAGGACTGATCGCAACACGGCGAAACACCGCACGGAGCGCGGTTAGCCTCGGACAATGGCCGATCCCGCTCGCCCCGACCGGACCGTCTCCGACCGGCCCGCCTCCGACCGGCACTACGGGTTCCGCACCCGCGCCATCCACGCGGGCAACATCCCGGATGCCGTGACCGGGTCCCGCGCCCTGCCCATCTACCAGACCAGCGCCTTCGTCTTCGACGACACCGCGGATGCCGCCGCCCGCTTCGCCCTGCAGAAGTACGGCAACATCTACTCCCGCCTCGCCAACCCGACCGTGGCGAGCTTCGAGGAGCGCGTCGCCTCGCTCGAGGGCGGCCTCGGGGCGGTGGCCACGGCATCCGGTCTCGGCGCCGAGTTCATCACCTTCGCCGCGCTCGCGGGGGCGGGCGACCACATCGTGGCGTCGTCGCAGCTCTACGGCGGCACGGTCACCCAACTCGACGTGACGCTGCGCCGGTTCGGCGTCGACACGACGTTCGTGGCCGGCACCGACCCGGCCGACTACGCCGCGGCGATCACCGAGAAGACCAAGCTCGTGTTCGCGGAGACGATCGCGAACCCGTCGGGCGAGATCGCCGACATCGAGGGGCTCGCCGGGGTCGCGCACGCCGCGGGGGTGCCTCTGATCATCGACTCGACCGTGGCGACCCCGTACCTCAACCGGCCGATCGAGTGGGGGCCGACATCGTCATCCACTCGGCCACCAAGTTCCTCGGCGGGCACGGCACCACCCTCGGCGGCGTCGTCGTCGAGTCGGGCCGGTTCCCGTGGGGCAGTCACCGCTTCCCGCTGTTCGAGGCCGGGACGCCGACCTACGGGGGCCTGAGCTGGGAGGGCAACTTCGGCGAGTACGGGTTCCTCACCCGGCTGCGCGCCGAGCAGCTACGCGACATCGGGCCGACGCTCGCGCCGCACTCCGCCTGGCTGCTCGCGCAGGGCGTGGAGACGCTGCCGTTCCGGATGCAGGCGCACGTCGAGAACGCCCGCGCCGTCGCCGAATGGCTGGATGCCGACGACCGCATCGAGTTCGTCAACTGGGCGGGGCTCCCGGGCCACCCGCACCACGCGCGCGCCGCGAAGTACCTGCCGCTCGGCCCGGGATCGGTGTTCAGCTTCGGGGTCGCGGGCGGTCGCGGGGTCGGGCAGCGCTTCATCGAGAGCGTGAACCTGGCCAGCCACCTGGCGAACATCGGCGATGCGAAGACGCTCGTCATCCATCCGGCGTCGACCACCCACGCGCAGCTGAGCGAGCAGCAGCTGCTCGCTGCGGGCGTGCTGCCCGGCCTCGTGCGGATCAGCGTGGGCATCGAGGACGTCGACGACATCATCGACGACCTCGACCGGGCGCTGGCCGCCGCGGTGCGGGGAGAATGAGGCCATGAGCACCGACACCCTCGAGACCGTCGACCTGCAGAACGGGCTCACCTGCTCGATCCCGGCGAGCTCGCCGCTCGCGAAACTGCTGAAGTCGCAGCGCACCTGGCACGGCCCGGATGCCCTGCAGCGTCAGCGGATCCTGCGCGACGCGAAGACGGTCGCCATCGTGGGCGCCTCGCCGAACCCGGCGCGCTCGAGCTACTTCGTGGCCACCTACCTGGCGCAATCGAGCGACTACGAGCTGTACTTCGTGAACCCGAACGCGACCGAGATCCTCGGCCGCCCGGTCTACAAGAGCCTCGCCGACCTGCCGGTCGTGCCCGACATCGTCGACGTGTTCCGCAAGGGCAGCGACATCCCGTCGGTCATCGACGAGGCGCTCGCGATCGGGGCGAAGACCGTCTGGGTGCAGCTCGGCATCTGGAATCAGGAGGCCGCCGAGTACGGCGAGTCGAAGGGCCTCACCGTCGTCATGGACCGCTGCATGAAGGTCGAGCACGCGCGCTTCCACGGGGGTCTGCACCTGCTCGGCTTCGACACCGGCGTCATCTCGTCCCGCAAGGGCGCGCTCCGCTAGCCCTACGGCTGGGCGCCGACCGAGTTGCGCGCCCCCTCGTCATCGATGCGGCCGACGCCCGCCGCGGCCTTGACCGCGTTGTCGTTGCCGACGATGCGCCCCGATCCGATGCGTCCCTGGCCGTCGATCTCGTTGCGATCACCGTGGATCTCGATGCCGCCGACGTCGCCGCCCACGACGATCTGGTCGTCCTGGCCCTCGATCTGCACGCTGGCGCCCGCGTCGGCGAGCACCTGGTTGCGATCGCCGTGGATCTCGATGGCGCCCGCGCGGCCGGCCGTCACGGTGATCCCATCGCCGTTGACGATGAGCGCGGGGCAGTCCGGCGCCTGATACGCGCCCGGCGCGTTGATCGTGCATGAGGCCGCGCCCACCGTCGGCCGCGGCGGCGAGACCGGTGTTCCGGAGGGCCGCGGCGCGGCGGACGACGTCGTCTCGGGGCGCTCGGACGCTCCGCCGCCGAGCGCGGTCGACAGCGGCGTGCACGCCGTCAGCGCCCCGACGAGGAGAACGAGCGGCGCCAGCAGCAGCACGCGGCGGATCACGCGGCGAGCCTATGCGCGCCCGGCGACGAACGTCGAGGGCCCTCGGGAGAAGCAGGACGCGCATCCGATGAGACGGATCTCATCGGACGAGGCTGGCTCGCGACGCGGCTGCGCTGCCATACTCCGCTTACCTGAAATCAAACCGCCTCGGAAGTTGTCCCCCCATGCCTGTCCGAAGGTGGTGGCGCTCGTTGCTGCGCGCCGCCGTGACCCTGGTCGCCGCCCTCGGCCTGGGGCTGTGCCTGGCGTCGCCCGCGCAGGCCGCCGTGTCGCTCGGGATCGGCCCGCAGATGATCCACCCGGGCACCGTCGTCGAGATCGCCGGGGCGAAGAACGCCGACGCGGCGGTCCGGGTCACCGTCCAGCCTCCTGGCCACGTCGTGACCGATGTGAGCACCGCCTGCACCGGAACCGGCTCCGGATCGACGGCCTGGTCGTGCGCGGTCGCACCGCCGGGCGCATGGGCGCTCGGCGACACCCGGGTCGTCGCGATCTCGACGGGTCCGTCCGGCACCGAAGAGGCCATGGGCAGGTTCGTCGTGGTGCCGGATGCGGTGCGCAATGCGCATCCCACACCGACGCCGCCGCTGTCGACGCCGGTCCCGACTCCGACGCCCACCCCCACTCCGACACTCACGCCGACTCCCACCCCGACGCCGACTCGAGGCCCGGGCCCGCCCCCGCGCGTGGTGCCTGCGGCCGTCCCCGCGCCGCGCGCGACCTCGGTTCCCGCGGTCGCCGTCTCGCAGCTCCCGACCCTCGCGCAACCCGTCGAGCCGGCCCCCGCACGGGCGCCGAGCGTGCGTCACGCCGCCGCGAGCCCGCGGACCGCACCGCCCGCACCGCGCGTGGTGCTCGGCGATCGGGTGCCGACCCTCCAGCAGATCCTGGCGCATCCGGAGTCGTTCGCCGCCGCCGGCGGGCTCGGGTCGCTCCTCCTGCTGCTCATCGCGATCCCGGCGCACTTCCTCGACGACACGGTCGGCTCGAACGCATGGCGATTCCACCGCGCGCGGGCCGGCCTCGCCGCCCTGCTCGCGCCGCTCACCGCCGTGCTCGCCCCCGTGCGCACCCTCTGGCGGCGGCTGCCCCACCTGCACATCTCCGTGCCGATCGTCATCGTGCTCGCAAGCGTCGCCTTCGGATTCGCCGACCCCGAGTACGGGGCGGACGCCGACTCCCTGCGGTCCACGCTCTCGCTCATCATCGGCCTCGGCCTCGTCCTGCCGCTGCCGGCGATCCTGACCGCGCGGATCGCCCTGCGGCGCTGGCATGCCCCGGCGCACCTCGTCGCCCAGCCGGCGGCGCTCGCGCTCTCGATCATCGGCGTGCTCGCCTCACGGACCTTCGGCTTCGAACCGGGGCTGCTGATCGGCCTGGTCATGGGACTCGAACTGGCCGTCGGCGCTCGCGAGAGCCACCATCGCTGGGCCACGACGCTGCGCCTCTCGCTGGTCGCCGCGGTCTCCGTGCTCTGCTGGATGGTCTACTCGCTCGTGCATGCCCTCGGCGAGCAGGCCATCGGCTTCGGCTGGGACCTGGCGCGGGAATCCCTCGGCGCCGCAGCCGACGAGGGGCTCACGGGGCTCGTCGTGGCGCTGCTGCCGATCACCTTCATGGAGGGCAAGGAGCTGTTCGGCGGGAGCCGGCGGACCTGGGCGGCGCTCGCCATCCCCTCGGCGTTCCTGTTCGCCCTCATCGTGGTGCCGACGTCGCTCGAGGACACCACGCGCGAGCCCCCGCTCTGGCTGATCGCGACGGTGCTCGCCGGCTTCGGCGTGCTCGCGATGACCGTCTGGCTGATCTTCCGCGAGCTCGCGCGGCACGATCCGGCGCCGGTGGAGGCGCCCGAGGAGGAGCCCGCGGTCACCCGCTAGGCGCCGCGCCGCTCGATCCCGACCCGGCGAGGAGCGTGGCGAGCTCCGCGGCGTCCGAGACCGGGAGTCGGCACACGAACTGCTCGCACCAGTAGGCGGCGGGTCGCCCGTCGCGCGGCGCCCGCCCGGCGAAGAGCTCGAAGCCGGCGTCCTCGAAGGCCACGGCCTGCGAAGCGGTGACGAGCGCGACCGCGTCGGCGACGGCCGTGCGCGCGACACCGGCCAGCGGCGCCCGATCGGCCTCGTCCCCCACCACCACGAGCTGCCGAGCAGGCCGAGCCAGCCGCGCCGCCAGCTCGAGCGCTGCCCCGTACGCGCTCGCGCGGCCCGCGGACTCGGCGATCGCCGGCGCGATCGAGGCCGCCGCGAGCTCGCGATACCCGTCCTCGCCAGTGACCGCCCAGAGCAGCAGGGCGGCGTCGGCGAGCAGCGCAGGGCCGGACGGCGTCGCGCCGTCGGCGAGGTCGGGCGCGAGCGCGAGCCCCTGCGCCGACAGCACCGGATCCGCCCCTCGGGCGGACCGCTGCCCGCCGCGTCGACGAGCTCCCGGGCGCGGATCGCGTGCCGCACGTCGCCGCTCGCGAGCGCGAGGCGCAGCAGGCCGCCGGCCAGGCCGCCGTAGTCCTCCAGGGTCGCCACGGCATCCGATGCACGTCCATCGAGCGAGGACCGCACCAGCCGCCCGCCGTCGCGCACGGGCAGCGCGTCGGCCGCGACGGCGGCGGCCGCGACCCACTCGGGGCGGTCGAACCGCGCACCGGCCTCGGCGAGCGCCCCGATCGCGAGCCCGTTGAGACCCGTGAGCACCTTGCGGTCGAGCGCCGGCGCCGGATGCCGCGCCCGCTCTCCCGCGTCGAGCCGGTACCAGCCGCCCTCGCTGCGCTGCCCCCGAGGTCGCTCTCGGAATCCTGCGCCGACGCGAACGCGCGCGACGGCAGCCGCAGCGTGTCGAGCAGGAAGCCCGCGATCCCGGTCGCGATGCGCTCGGCGCCGGGATCGAACGGGGCCAGCCGCGCCGCGAGCGCGAGCAGCTGCGCGTTGTCGCCGAGCATGCGCTCGTAGTGCGGCTCGGTCCAGTCGCGCTGTGTCGCGTAGCGGAAGAAGCCGCCGTCGACCGGATCGCGCAGCGGCGATGCCGCCATGATCGCGAGCGTGCGGCGGGCGAGCTCGCGCGGGCCGTGCTCGGCGAAGAACGCGAGGACGGGGGCGTTGGGGAACTTGGGTCCGCGGCCGAGGCCGCCGAACTCGGGATCGTCGAGGGCCGCGATCGCATCGGCCGCGGCATCCAGGTCGACGGCTTCGGCATCCGGAGCCGGTCGCCGCTCGGCGAGCGCCCCGACGAGCGCCGAGGCGATCGCGCCCACCTCATCGCGCCGCTGGGTCCACGCATCCGTGATCGCCTCGAGCACCTCGCGGAACGCCGGCACACCCTGCCCCGCGCGCGGCGGGAAGTAGGTGCCCGCGTAGAAGGCGCCGCCCTCGGGCGTCGTGAAGACGCTCAGCGGCCACCCGAGGTTCTGCGTGAACGCGCCCGCCTGCGCGAGCATGGCCGCGTCGACATCCGGATGCTCCTCCCGGTCGACCTTGATCGCGACGAACCGCTCGTTGAGGTACGCCGCGAGCTCCGGGTCGGAGAAGCTCTCGCGCGCCATGACGTGGCACCAGTGGCAGGTCGCGTAGCCGACCGACACGAACACCGGCACATCGCGGCGCCGGGCCTCGGCGAAGGCCTCCTCGCCCCACGGCCACCAGTCGACCGGGTTGCCCGCATGGGCGAGCAGGTACGGACTGGTGGAGTCCGCCAGCCTCGAGGAGCCCTGCCGGGAGGCCACGAGGGCCTCAGTTCAGCGTGTCGGGATCCGCACCCGAGCGCACACCGGTGTCCAGGGCGTCGATCGCCGCCATCTCGTCGGCCGTCAGCTCGAAGCCGAAGACGTCGAAATTCTGACGCATGCGGTCGCGGTTGTTCGACTTCGGGATCACGACCAGGCCGTGCTGCAGGTGCCACCGGATGACGACCTGGGCGGGCGCGACGCCGTGCGCGCCGGCGATCTCGGCGAGCGGTCCCGAACCGAGCACGTCGACGACGGCATGGCCGAGCGGGCCCCACGACTCGGTGAGGATGCCGTGCGCGGCGTCGTAGTCGCGCAGCTCCTGCTGCACGAAGAAGGGGTGCAGCTCGATCTGGTTGATCGCGGGCACTGTCCCGGTCTCGGCCGCGAGGCGATCGAGGTCCTGGGTGCGGAAGTTGGAGACGCCGATCGATGTCGCCTTGCCGGCATCCCGGATCTTCTCGAAGGTCTGCCAGGTCTCGACGAACAGGTTCTTGCCCGGCGCCGGCCAGTGGATGAGGTACAGGTCGACGTGGTCGAGTCCGAGCTTGCGCAGGCTGTCGTCGATGCCGGCGAGCGCGGTCGCCTCGCCGTGCTCGGTGTTCCAGAGCTTCGTCGTGATGAAGAGCTCGTCGCGCGGGATGCCGGACTTCGCGATCGCCGCGCCCACGCCCTCCTCGTTGCCGTAGAGGGCGGCCGTGTCGATGTGCCGGTAGCCGACCTCGAGGGCGTCGGTGACGATCCGCTCGGTCTCGGCGGGATCGACCCGGAAGACGCCGAAACCGAGCTGCGGGATGGAGTGGCCGTCGTTGAACTGCAGGCTGGGCACCGTCATGCCTCCAGCCTGGCACGTCGCGACTAGGCTCGCCGACCGTGACCGCGTTGCACGACGTCGCCGAGATCTACGCCCCGGCGATCATCGCCGCCGTGCGCCGCGAGTACCCGAACGGACCGCGGCACACGATGCACGGACCGGACGATCAGGTCACCCTCGCGGCGCGCATCCGGCCTTCTACGGCTGCTTCGACTGGCACTCCGCGGTCGAGATGCACTGGGCGCTCGCGGTGCTCGTGCGCAGCTTCCCGAGCGCACCGTTCGTCGGCGACGCCCGCGCGGTGCTGGGCGAGCACTTGACCGCGGCGAACCTCCGCGCGGAGGCCGCCTACGTCGAGGCCGCGCCGTCGTGGGAGCGGCCGTACGGCTGGGGATGGGCCCTGCAGCTCGCGGCCGAGCTCGCCGAGTGGGGCGCCGACGGGGAGGCCGACGCGCGGGCCTGGGCGGCGGACCTCGCGCCCCTCGCCGAGCGGCTCGCGGACGGGTTCGTGCGCTGGCTGCCGCTGCTCGCCTACCCCGAGCGGGTCGGGATGCACTCGAACACCGCCTGGGCGCTCACCCGGTCGTTGCCGTACGCGCGCCAGCAGGCCGCCGCGGGCGATCCGGCGCTGTTCGATGCGATCGGCACGGCGGCGCGCCGCCTGTACGCGGCGGACCGCGACTACCCGTTCGGCTATGAGCCGTCGGGCGCCGACTTCCTCTCCGGCGGCCTCGCCGAGGCCGGCCTCATGCGCGAGGTGCTCGGCGACGGGTTCGGGGCGTGGTGGGGCGGGTTCGGCGGGGCGGTGGATGCGATCGCGACGCCCGCGGTCATCCTGAACCCCACCGACGGGCAGGGCGCGCACCTCATCGGCCTCAACCTGCACCGCGCGCACGGCTTCCGCGCGCTCGGCATGACCGCGGCCGCCGACGCGCACCTGACCGCCTCGCTGCCGCTCGTCACGGGCGGCGACTGGATGGCGCAGCATTGGCTGGCCGCGTTCGCGGTGCTCGCCCTGCGCTGAGCGCCGCGGCCCCGGCGCCGTATCCTGAAGGGCTCATGTCCCCGCCGTCCGGCACCGCGCCCCTGCGCATCTCCTACCCGCCCGAGCTGCCCGTCAGCGCCGCTCGGGACGAGCTGGCGCGCGCCATCGCCGGCAACCAGGTGGTCATCGTGGCCGGTGCCACCGGGTCGGGGAAGACGACGCAACTTCCCAAGATCTGCCTCGAGCTGGGGCGCGAGCGCATCGCGCACACCCAGCCGCGCCGGATCGCCGCCCGCTCGATCGCGGAGCGCATCGCCGAGGAGCTCGGGGTCGACCTGGGCGGGGTCGTCGGGTACCAGGTGCGCTTCGACGACCGGTCGGCGCGCGACACCCGCATCAAGCTCATGACCGACGGGGTGCTGCTGGCCGAGATCAACCGCGACCGGGAGCTGCGCCGCTACGACACGATCATCCTCGACGAGGCGCACGAGCGGTCCCTCACGATCGACTTCCTGCTCGGGTACCTGCGCGAGCTGCTGCCGAAGCGGCCCGACCTCAAGGTGATCGTCACGAGCGCGACGATCGACCCGCAGAGCTTCGCGGCGCACTTCGCCGGCCCGGATGGCGTCCCCGCTCCGATCGTCGAGGTGAGCGGGCGCACCTACCCCGTCGACATCCGCTACCGCCCGCTCGTCGCGGAGGCGTCGGAGGACGAGGAGGGGGAGGCGAGCGACGACCGCGACGTGCAGCAGGGGATCGTCGACGCTCTCGCGGAGCTGAGGCGCGAGGCGCCGGGCGACGTGCTCGTGTTCTTGTCGGGCGAGCAGGAGATCCGGGATGCCGCGGACGCCGTGGCGGGACGGTTTCCGGAAACGGAGGTCCTCCCCCTCTACGGCCGGCTGAGCGCGGCCGACCAGCACCGGGTCTTCTCCCGCGGCACGAGACCGCGGGTCGTGCTCGCGACCAACGTGGCCGAGACCTCGCTGACGGTGCCCGGCATCCGGTACGTCGTCGACGCCGGCACCGCCCGCATCTCGCGCTACAGCCCGCGCGCGAAGGTGCAACGGCTGCCGATCGAGGCGATCAGCCAGGCGAGCGCGAACCAGCGCTCCGGGCGCGCGGGTCGCACGGCGCCGGGCATCGCGATCCGGCTGTACGCCGAGGAGGACTTCGAGCGTCGCCCGGAGTACACCGACGCCGAGATCCTGCGCACCAATCTCGCGGCCGTGATCCTGCAGATGATCTCGCTCGGGCTCGGCGACATCGCGTCGTTCCCGTTCCTCACCCCGCCCGACCCGCGCGGCATCCAGGACGGCCTCGACCTCCTCCTCGAGCTCGGCGCGGTCGCACCCTCCCCCATGGCCCCGCCCCCGTAGCCAAAAACGCCCACTCCGCGGCGCGAGGAGTGGGCGCTTTTGGCAAGGGAACGCAGGCGATGGCCATCACGGCGGTCGGGCGGGAGCTCGCTCGGCTGCCGGTGGACCCGCGGTTCGGGCGCATGCTCGTCGAGGCCAAGCGCAACGGCGTCGCGCGCGAGGTCGCGGCCATCGTCGCGGGACTCTCGATCCAGGACGTGCGCGAGCGGCCGCTCGAGAAGCGCCCGCAGGCGGACCAGGCGCACGCCCGCTTCGCCGACCCGACCTCCGACTTCCTCGGGCTCCTGAAGCTCTGGGATCACCTCGACGAGCAGCGCCGCGAGCTCTCGAGCAGCGCGTTCCGGCGGATGTGCAAGGCCGAGTTCTTGAACTACCTGCGGGTGCGCGAGTGGCAGGACCTGTACCGCCAGATCCTGTCGCAGAGCGGTCTCAAAGCGGGGCCGCCGAAGGTCGACCCGGATGCCGTCCACCGCTCGCTGCTGAGCGGCCTGCTGTCGCGCATCGGCCTCCGCGACGACCGCACGAAGGGTCGCGCCACGGAATTCCTCGGCTCCCGCCAGCAGCGCTTCGCGATCTTCCCGGGGTCATCCCTCGCGAAGAAGCCGCCGGCCGCCGTCATGGCGGGCGAGCTCGTCGAGACCAGCCGCCTGTTCGCCCGGACCGTCGCCGCGATCGATCCGGCGTGGGCCGAGTCCCTCGCGGGCGACCTCGTCGAGCGCACCTATTCCGAGCCGCGCTGGGAGAAGCGGCAGGGCTCGGCCGTCGCCGACGAGCGGGTGACGCTGTTCGGGGTGCCGATCGTGTCGAAGCGCCGCATCCAGCTCGCCCGCATCGAGCCCGAGCGGGCGCGCGAGCTGCTGATCCGGCACGCCCTCGTCGAGGGCGAGTGGCCGTACGACATCCGCCGCAACGCCCTCTACGCCTTCGACCGTGACAACCGGGCGCTGCGGGCCGAGCTCGGCGAGCTGGAGGAGCGCGCCCGGAGGCGCGACATCCTGTCGGGCGACGAGGCGCTCGTCGAGTTCTACGACGCCCGCGTCCCGGCCGACGTCACCGATGTGCGCCGCTTCGAGCGCTGGTGGAAGGCGGCCCGCGCCGAGCAGCCGGACCTCCTCACGATGACCCGTGCCGACCTGCTCGAGCAGGAGCACGACGAGGAGTACCCCGACGAGCTCGGCGGGTTCCGCCTCGACTACCGGTTCGAGCCCGGGGCCGCCGACGACGGGATCACCGTCGAGATCCCGCTGGCACGGCTCCCCGCGGTCGGTCCGGCGGGCTTCGATCGCCTCGTGCCGGCCCTGCGCGAGGAGCTCGTCACCGCCCTCCTGCGCACGCTGCCCAAGGCGATCCGCCGCGACCTCGTGCCGGCCGGCGACTGGGCGCGCCGGCTGCTGCCCACCCTGTCCGGCGATCCCGGGATCCCCCTCACGCAGGCGCTCGCCGACGCCGCCCGCGCGATGGCGCACGTGGTCGTGCGGCCCGAGGACTTCGACCTCGAGCGCCTTCCCCCGCACCTGCGGGTGAACTTCGCCGCCGTCGACGAACGCGGCCGCCGGGTGGGTGCCTCGAAGGACCTCGGTGAGCTGCAGGCGCGGCTCGCGGATCGCACTCGCACCTCGGTCGCGAAAGCCGTCGCGCCGCCGCGCTCGGCCCTCGAACGCGACCGGATCGAGCGCTGGGACCTCGGCGATCTCCCGGCGGTCGTGGAGAACGGCCCGGTGCGCGGCTACCCGGCCCTGACCGTCGAGACCACGCGCGAGGGCGACCACGTCGCGCTGCGGGTGCTAGCGAACGCCGGCGAGCAGGCGGTGGCCCACCGCGCGGGCGTACGCCGCCTCATCGCGCTGACCCTGCCGAGCCCCGCCTCGTACGTGCAGGAGCACCTCACGACGACCGAGAAGCTGCACCTGGCCGCGAGCCCCTACCGGTCGGTCGCGGCGCTCATCGAGGATGCCGTGCTCGCGGTCGTCGACGACGTCGCCGGCGAGCGCGCGCCCTTCGACGCGGCGGGATTCGAGGCGCTCCGGCAGGAGGCGTCGGCGGCGCTGATCGACCGCACCTTCGCGCTCGTCGGCCTCGCCGCCAGGACGCTCGCCGCGGCGCGCGACGCCGACAAGGCGATCTCGGCCGCGTCGGGTCTGGCGCTCATGTCGCCGCTCAGCGACGCCCGCGCCCAGCTCGAGGCGCTCATCCACCCCGGCTTCGTGCGGATCACCGGTGCCGCGCAGCTGCCGCGCGTGCCCGTCTACCTTGCGGGCATCGTGCACCGCGTGCAGCGGATGGCGGAGAACCTGGGGCGCGATCGGGTCTGGCAGAGCGAGACCGAGCAGGCGCTCGCGCTCTATCGCGACGCGGGCGGTCCGCTCCCGCTCGAGCTCGCGACCCCGCAGCGGCTCGTGGAGGTGCGGTGGATGCTCGAGGAGCTCCGCCTGTCGCTGTTCGCCCAGCCGCTCGGTGCGCGCGGTCCGGTGAGCGTGCAGCGCATCCGCAAGGCACTCGCCGGCTGAGCCCCGTCGATACGGCCCCGGACTAGTCCTCCACAGGCGTCGAGAGTGATTGCGCCGTCCCGGTCACCCCGCGTGCGATCCGGAGCGACCCGCTCGCCTCGCTATCGTCCCCGCATGATCGTCGAGTCGGGTTACGACCTGTTCCTGCTGTTGTCGGCGCAGCCGGGAACCGAGTTGGCGATGGTGACCCTCGACGCCGACCTTCGACCGATTCACCGGTCGATCGTGGAACGGGACTACGACGGGGTCCTCGACGAAGGGATCCTCGCCCGGGTCGATGCGCTGGTCGAGAAGGAGGATGGCGCGTGCTTCGCCGTGCTCGGACACCGCGTCAGCGACGCCACGGGATTCCTCCAGCACCTGGATTGGGACGCGGAGAAGGCGTTGCTCGACATCCTCCGCTGCCGGTCGATCGACCTTCTGGGTTACATGGGCTACGACAGCGAGCGGTGGGCGACCACCGGCCCCGTCTATCGGTTCACCGACTATCCGCTCGCCGACCACGTGCCGCGGACTCTCGTGGTGCGCGGTCCGCATCCCTTCCTCGAGTGCCGGTGCATCGCCTGCCAGAACCGGGGTGGATGTACATGATCAAGTACAATCCTGGAATGAAGACGATCTCGTTCTCCGAGTCGCGCGCGAACTACGCCGCCACGCTCGACGCGGTGGTCAACGATCGCGAGGAGGTCGTGGTCACCCGTGCCGGACACGACCCGGTCGTGATCGTCAGCCTCGCCGACTACGAGTCGCTCAAGGAGACGGCGTATCTGCTCCGAAGCCCCCGCAACGCCGCGCGGCTGCTGCGATCCATCGAACGGCTCGAGCACGGCGACGGGCTCGAGCACGACCTCGTCGAGTGAGGCTCGTCTGGGATGAGGATGCCTGGTCCGACTACGTCTTCTGGCAGGGCGCCGATCGCGCCATCGTGCGACGCATCAACGCGCTGCTGCGCGACATCGAGCGCACCGGTCACGAGGGGATCGGCAAGCCCGAGCCCCTGAAGCACGGGTTCCGCGGCTACTGGTCGCGACGCATCACCGACGAGCATCGCCTGGTCTACCGGATCGAGCGCGACGAGATCCGGATCGCGGCCTGCCGATACCACTACTGAGGGCGTCAGTCCTTGACCGACCCCGCCGCCAACCCCGCCGTGATGAAGCGCTGGAAGACGATGAACAGCACGACGATCGGGATCGCGACCACGGTCGACGCCGCCATGAGCGGCCCCCACTGCGTGCCGTACTGCCCGATGAACGAGTTGAGCGCGACCGTCACCGGCTGCGCCTCCTGCCGCGGGTTCAGCGTGATGCCGAGCGTGAACTCGCCCCAGGTCATGACGAAGGTGAAGGCCATGACGGTCACGAGCCCCGGCCGCACCACCGGCAGCACGATCCGCCAGAACGCCTGCCAGCGGTTGCAGCCGTCGACCTCCGCCGCCTCCTCGAGCTCTCGCGGGATCCCGAGGTAGAACGGCCGCAGCACGATGACGGCGAACGGCAGCGCGATGACGGTGTCGCCGAGGATCAGGCCCCAGGGCGAGTTCGTGAGCCCCGCCTGAGCGAACAGGGCGAACATCGGCAGCGCGAGGTTGATCGTCGGCAGCAGCTGCGCGAGCAGGAACGGCAGCAGCAGCAGGCTCGTCCATCGCAGCTTCAGCCGCGCGAAGCCGTACGCGGCGGGCGCGGCGATGACGAGCGTCACGAGTGTCGTGCCGATCGACACGATGAAGCTGTTGCTGAGCGCCCGCAGCATCTGGGCGTTGCCGAAGACCGCCGTCACGTAGTTGCCGAAGTCGAACGACGTCGGGAACCAGGTCGGCGGCGAGGTGAAGAGCTGCGACTGCGGCTTGATCGAGGTCGTGACCATCCAGTACAGCGGGAAGATGTAGATCGCGACCAGGACGACGCCGATGATCGTCAGAACCCAGCGGCGGCGATGCAGCATCACAGCGAAGTCTCCTCACGGCGCCGGAAGAACAGGTAGACGATCGAGAGCAGCAGCGGGATGACGAGCAGCACGTTCGCCGCCGCCGCCCCGTCGCCGAGACGGAAGTACTCGAACGAGAGCTTGTAGACCGCGATGGACAGCACGTTGGTGGCGTTGGCGGGCCCGCCCGACGTCATCACGTAGATGATGTCGAACACCTTGAACGTGTGCACGAAGCCCAGCAGCAACGCCGTGAGGATCACCGGCCGCATGAGCGGGGCGGTGATGCTCCAGAACCGGCGCCAGGCGCTCGCGCCGTCGATCGCCGCGGCCTCGTAGAGCGTCGTCGGGATCGTCTGCAGACCGGCGAACACGAGCATCATGTGGAACGGGATGCCGATCCAGATGTTCGAGATGATCACGGCTGGCAGGGCGGTCGACGGGTCGGTGAGCCAGGCCTGGGTGGTGTGGATGCCGAACAGCCCCAGGAAGGCGTTGATGACGCCGTAGCTGCCGGCGTACATCCACCGCCACAGGCTCGCCGACACGACGGCCGGCAGGACCCAGACGACCATCATGATCGCGCGCAGCAGGCCCGACAGCGGGAAGCCCGTGTTGAAGAACAGCGCGAAGCAGAATCCGATGACGTGCTGGAAGACGAGCGACCCGACGGTGAAGATCAGCGTGATGGCGAGCGAGCTGAGGAAGTCGGGCGACGAGATGAAGTCGAGGTAGTTCTGGAGGCCGACGAACGCGGCCCCACCCCGGAGGAAGTTGCCCGCGTTCACGTCGAACACGCTGAGGTTGAACGTGTACGCCAGCGGATAGAACATCAGCAGCAGCAGGTAGAACAGCGCCGGTGCGACGAAGAGGTAGCGCGCCGAGCGGCGCGCCAGGCGCCGGCCGGCCGTCCCGCGAGGGACGGTCGGCCGGGTCTGGGCGATGGCGGTCATACGGTGGCTGATCTCCGGATCAGGGCAGGAGCGGCTTGACCGTCGCGGCCGCCTTGTCGAGAGCGTCCTTCGCCGTCGCCGAGCCCGAGATGGTCGACTGGATGGCGATCACCACCGCGTCGGCGATCTCGGCGTAGTTCGAGCCGTAGGCCCGCGGTCGCGCGACCTGCAGCTGCTTCGTGAACGTCTTGATCGCATCCGAGTCGCTGAAGGGCTGGGTGTCGGAGCGGGTCGGCAGGCTGCCGTTCTGCTTCGCGAGGTACTCGAGGTTCGCCGGCTGCTGCAGCCACTTCACGAGATCCCACGAGGCCTGCTCGTTGGGCCCATCGGTGATGAGGTAGTTCTCGCCACCGAGCGCCGACGCCGACTCCTTGTCCTTCGGCAGGAGCGCCACCCCGTAGTCGAGGTTCGGCGCGTCCTTCGCGAGCGTCGGGATCTGCCACGGTCCGTTGATCATCATCGCGGCGCGGCCCTGAGCGAACTCCACCTCGGCGGCGGTCTGGTCCCAGTTGAGCGCCTCCTTGGAGACGCTGCCGTCCTTGACGAGGCCGGCCCAGAAGTCGAGGGCACGCACCGAGTCGGGCGAGGTGAGCTTGTTCAGGTCGCCGCCGGCCTGCCACAGCGTCGGCAGCCACTGGAACACCGCCTGCTGGTTGTTGATGGCCGAGAACGAGAGGCCGTACCGGCTGCCCGACTTGAGCTTGAGGGCGTCCTCCTTCAGCTCGTCCCAGGTGGTCGGGGGCTTCAGGCCCGCGTCGGCGAGCGCCTTCTTGTCGTAGAACAGGGCGAGGCAGTTCGCCGTGATCGGCAGGCCGTAGACCTTGCCCTTGTAGGTCGCCGACGCGATGAGGCCCTTGGGGTACTTGGAGAGCTGGCCCCAGTCCTTGAGCTGCTTCGTGAGGTCGGCCGCGATGCCGGTCTCGGCGAACTGCTGGTGGTCCGGGCTGTTGATGATCACGATGTCGGGCACCGAGGCGGCGCCCGCCGACTGCAGGAGCGTCTGCTTGAGCTGGTCGTAGGCGACGTACTGCCGGTCGACGGTGACGTTCGGGTGCGACTTCTCGTACTTCTTGATCATCGTGTCCAGCCCGTCGCTGGCCGTGGTGCCCGGCTGGTAGTAGTCCCACCAGGTGAGCTTGACAGGACCGTCCGAGTGGCTCGGCTTCGCGGCGCCGCCGCCGCCGGGTGCGCAGGCTGCGAGGCCGGTGACGGCGACGGCCGCCACCGCCAGCGCCGCGAGCCGCGACCGCATGCGGCCGTGTCGTGATGCGGACATCTGTTCTCTCCTTCGTCGTTGAATGCGAGTGGTGCGGGGCCCGGCCGGAGCCGGGACGTCAGGTACGTGCGGGTGGGTGGGAGTCCAGCCAGTCGCGGGACACGCGCAGGCCGTCCTCGAGCGACGCCGATGACTCCTCGTCGACGCAGATCCAGCCCGGATAGCCCACGTCGCGCAGGGCGCTCAGGATGCCGACGAGATCGAGGTCGCCCTGGCCGAACAGCCGCCACTGGCCGTCGGCGTAGTCCTTCAGGTGGATGTTGTCGATGACGCCCGCGAACTCAGCGATGAAGCCCGGGATGTCCTCGACGCCCGACTTGGCCAGGTGCGCCGTGTCGACCGTGAGCCCCACGAGCGGCGACCCGTCGGCCGTCTGCACCGCGCCGAAGAACGCGCGCACGTCATCCGGGGTCATGACGGGCTGGTCGAAATGGTGGTGCAACGAGAGCGCGACGCCCAGCTCGCGGGCGCGGCGGCCGTGCCCCGAGAGGCTCGTCGCGTATGCCTCGAGCAGCGCGCGGTCCACGCCCTCGTGGGTGCGGTTCTGGCAGTAGACGACGCGTTCGGACCCGACCGCGCCGGCGAACTCGATGACCCGCGCGAGGCGTTCCTCGCCGGCGGCATCCGGCACGTCGAAGAAGATCACGGCCGAGGCGACGCCGGGCTCCGGGTAGCGCGCTCGGAAGGCGCCGGCGTCATCAAGCCACGGCGTGAACTGGTTCATCTTGAGCTGCAGGCCGTCGTAACCGGCCGCGCGGAATCCGCCGAGCAGGGCCTCGGTGTCGGCGTCGGTGCGGGTGGGCTTGCTGAAGGCGATCCGGTTGCCGGCGCTCACGGCAGGAGCCCGTTCTCGAGTGCGACCGGCTGCTCGGTCCGCGCCGACTCGTAGGCAGCGAACAGGAGGAGAGCGTCTTGAGGTTGTCCTCACCCGAGTTGCCGGGCTGCGTGCCGCTGTCGAGGGCGTCGAGCAGGCGCTCCAGACTGCGGTAGGCCGAGATCGGCTTGCCGTCGCCGGCGCACGGGTTCGAGGTGGTCTCCACGCCGTCGGCGGTGTGGACCTCCAGGGCGTCGTAGGTGAGTCGCAGCGTGCCGGTCTCGCCCAGCACGATCGTCTCGACGCGGTTCACCCGGGAGGCGAAGCTCTGCGTGTAGTTCACCGGGATGCCGCCGAAGTGCACCTGGATGAAGGCGTCGGTCTCCCCGCGGTGTGCATCGCCGGGTGGGTGAAGGTGCGCGCGACGATCCAGTCGGCGTCGCGGCGGTCCGCGGCGTCCGGCTGGGCGTCGATGAGGTAGCGGAACCCGTCGAACCAGTGCACCCCCATGACCGCGAGCGCGTGGTGCCGCGCCTCGGCGCGCCAGCCGACGACCTCGCGCCACATGAGCTCGCTCTGGTCGATGCCGAGCACCCGGCCGATGCGTCCGGCGGCGATCGCGTCGCGGGCGAGCCCGAAGGCGTAGTGGTCGCGGAAGTTCTGGTCGACGGCCAGCAGCACGCCGGCGTCCCCGGCGGTGCGGACGATCTCCCGCGCCTCCGTCATGTCGTCGGCCATCGGCTTCTCGACCAGCAGGTGCTTGCCGCCCTCGGCGAGCTCCCGCACGGCCTCCAGCCGCACCGTGCTGGGGGTGCACACCGACGCGACCTCGAAGTCGGCACCGGCCAGCAGCTCACCGATGCTCGCGTAGGTGTCGGTCACGCCGAAGTTCTCGGCCGCCCAGGCGCGGCGCGCCGGGTCCGGGTCGACCGCCGCGACGATCTCGACGCGGTCCGGCCGATCGAGGTAGCCGCGGAAGTGCATGTCGCTGACGTTGCCGCAGCCGACGATGGCGACACGATGACGGCTCATTCGCCGACCACCTGCCGCTTCGCGTTCGGATAGCAGATGGCGAGCTCGGCGACCTCGTCGCCGATGTTCTCGGCGTTGTGCACCGCGCCCTGCGGGATCGAGATCGTGTCTCCCGGCCCCATCTGCACGTACTCGTCGTCGACCCGGTGCCGGATCGTGCCGCGCACGACCCGCAGCACCTCGTCGCAGTTCGGGTGGTGGTGCACCGGGTTCTGCTGGCCCGGGTCGATGAAGCAGGTGCCGACCGTCATCGTGTCGGAGTTGCCGATGGCATCGGAGACGGCCCACTCGAGCCGGCCCCAGGACTGCGGCTCGACGACGACCTCGCTCGCGCGGGTGAGGCCGCCGCGGCCGCGGGAGATGGGGGTGTCGGGCATGGGGAACGCGCCTCTCGCTGGATCGGTCGGGCCGGCGCGTGCCGACCCCGCTGTCGGGTGGCGATCAGCAGTCGCCACCCGAACATCCTGAAGGGAGCGCGAGGACAGGGAGAGGGCCAATTCCGGTCAGGTGGCACCCGCTCGCTGAGCAGCGGTCACGACCGCGGGTCAGCCGAACTCGCTCCACACCTGCGCGAGCAGGTCGATGCCGCGCGCGACGGCCCCCTGATCGGCGGCGTAGGAGAGCCGCACGTGGTCGTCGAGCCGGTCCTCCGCCGAGAAGGTGGGACCCGGGAGGATCTGCACGCCGACGCGCTCCGCGCGCTGCGCGAACGCCGTGGCACCCGGACCGGGGAGCCGGATCCAGAGGGATCCCCGCCGGCCGGCACCTGCGGCGTCCAGTCCGGCAGTTGCTCGGCCAGTTGCTCGAGCGCGAGTCGGCGCCCCTCGGTCAGCGTGCGGAACCGCTCGTCGCGAGCCCGCTCGATCTGCGGCAGCAGCTGCGCGGCGAGCAGTTGCGCGAGCACCGACGTGCCGAGGTCCTCGCCGCCCTTGACCGCGATGAGCTCGTCGATCGTCTCGGGCTGCGCGCGCACCCAGCCCAGCCGCAGCCCGCCCCAGAACGACTTGCTCATCGACCCGACGGTCAGCACCAGGTCGCTTCCCGCGGCGAGCGGAATCGGCCGGCGCTCGCCATCGATGATGGTGTCGGAGAGGGTCGCGTCGTCGATGACCGGCACGCCCGAGCGTTCCGCGATGGCCGTGATCCTGCTGCGGTGGAACCGGTCGAGGACGGACCCGGTCGGGTTGTGCACCGTCGACTGCAGCACGATGAGCGCGGGCTTGCGGGCCGCGACGGCCGCCGCGAGCTCGTCGACGTCGATGCCGTCGCCGCCCGAGGACACGCCCACGAGTCGCGCGCCGAGAGCCTGGAGCGACTCGATGGCGCCGCGGAACGACGGCTCCTCGATCAGCACCGTCGCCCCGGGGGTGATGAACGACGACGCGACGAGCCGCAGCGCCTGCTGCGCCCCGGAGCACACCAGGATGTGCTCCGGCCCGGTGGGCAGCCCGAGACCCCGGTAGTACGCGGCGATCGCCTCGCGCAGCTCGGGCAGGCCCGAGGGGATGTAGCCGTGGCTCGCGACGAGCTCGCGCATGCGCGAGCCGTCGAGCAGGTTGACCTCGTCGGCGACCATGGCCAGCCCCGGCATCGCAGCGCTGCGCAGGTCGATCCGGTCCAGCTGCACCGGATCCTCCGCCACGAAGGAGCGCAACCGGTCGTCGCCGCGGACCGGCCCGCTGTGCCGTCGGCTCACGGTCACGTAGGTGCCGTCGCCCTGCCGGCTCGAGAGCAGCCCCTCGCCGCGCAGCAGGTCCAGCGACTTCGTCACGGTGTTGCGACTGAGGTTCAGGGCGAGCCCCAGCGATCGCTCGGAGGGCAGTCGGGTGCCCGAGGTCATGGCCCCGGTGCGGATCAGATGCCGCATCTGGTCGGCGAGCTGCTCGTGCAACGGGCCGTCGCCGCGGGCCCAGTCCCCGAGCAGACGCACGAGCCGGCTCGCGCCGATCGCAGCCAATCGGAACGAATTGGCACTCGCCCTCTCCAACGTCATCCGCACATCATGTGAGCGACGCAGCGTCGCGGTCAACCGGGGCGCGGAAGGGACGGTCCCCCGATGCCGCACACGGTGGCCCTGGTCGGGGCGCTCGACACCAAGTCGGACGAGTACGCCTTCGTGCGCGATCGGCTGCGGGATGCCGGGGTCGACACGCTCGTCGTCGACACCGGCGTGCTCGGCGAGCCCGGGTTCACCCCGGACATCGCACGGGACCGCGTCGCCGCCGCCGGTGGAGGCGACATCGAGGCCCTCGTGCGCGCCGGCGACCGCGGTGCCGCGATGGCGATCATGGCGGCCGGAGCGACGCGGGTCGTCGCCGACCTGCAGGAGCGGGGCGAGATCCAGGGCGCCATGGCGCTCGGCGGCACCGGGGGCACATCGCTCGCCGCGACCGCGTTCCGTCCGCTCCCGCTCGGGTTCCCCAAGCTGATCGTCTCGACCGCGGCATCCGGCAACACCGAGATGTACATCGAGGAGACCGACCTCATCCTCGTGCCGAGCATCGTCGACATCGCGGGGCTGAACCGCATCTCGATCCGCATCCTCGCCAATGCCGCCGCGGCCATGGCGGGCATGGTCGGCGCTCCGGCACCGCAGGAGTCCGGCGGCAAGCCCATGGTGGCGGCCTCGATGTTCGGCGTGACCACCCCGTGCGTGACGCGCGCCCGGGCACGGCTCGAGGCGCTCGGCTACGAGGTGCTCGTCTTCCACATGACCGGCTCCGGCGGCCGTTCGCTCGAGTCGCTGTGCCGGCAGGGCTTCTTCGCCGGCGTGCTCGACGTCACCACCACCGAGCTCGCCGACCACCTCGTCGGCGGCGTCTTCGACGCGGGCGAGGACCGCCTCACCGCCGCCGGCGCGACGGGCACACCGCAGGTGATCTCGGTCGGCGCGCTCGACATGGTCAACTTCGGGCCGATGGACACGGTGCCCCCGCAGTTCCGCGGGCGCACCCTGTACGAGCACAACTCGAGCGTGACGCTCATGCGCACGACGCCCGACGAGTGCGCGCAGCTCGGCGCCGAGGTCGCCCGCAAGGCCGCCGCCGCGACCGGGCCGACCACGGTCTTCCTCCCCGTGCGCGGCGTCTCCGCCATCGCGGTGGAGGGCGGCCCGTTCTTCGACGCCGAGGCCGACGAGCGGTTGTTCGGCGCCATCCGAGAGGGCCTCGCCGGATCGAGCATCCCCCTCGTCGAGCTCGAGCTCGACGTCAACGACCCGGCCTTCGCCGACGCGATGGTCGACACCCTGCACGCCGCGATCGCCGCCGCCCACTGAACCCCGCCCGCCCCACGACACCCAGGACTCACCCATGCCGTTCATCCCGCGAGCCGAGCTGCTCGCCCGCTTCACCCGCAAGATCGCCGAGCGCCGACCGATCGTCGGCGCCGGGGCCGGCACCGGTCTCTCGGCGAAATGCGAGGAGGACGGCGGCGCCGACCTCATCGTGATCTACAACTCGGGCCGGTTCCGGATGGCCGGCCGCGGTTCGCTCTCCGGCCTCCTGGCGTACGGCAACGCCAACGATCTCGTGGTCGAGATGGGGCGCGAGGTGCTCCCGGTGCCGAAGCACACGCCCGTGCTCGCCGGCGTCAACGGAACCGATCCGTTCCTGAACCCCGACCACTTCCTGAAGCAGCTGAAGGAGCTCGGCTTCTCCGGCATCCAGAACTTCCCCACGGTGGGTCTCATCGACGGCGTCTTCCGCGCCAACCTCGAGGAGACCGGCATGAGCTACCAGCTCGAGGTCGACATCGTGCGTCGTGCCCACGACCACGACCTGCTGACCACGCCCTACGTGTTCTCGGTCGAGGACGCCGAGGCGATGACGCGGGCCGGTGCCGACATCGTGGTGTGCCACATGGGACTGACCACCGGCGGCAGCATCGGCGCGGAGACCGCCAAGACCCTCGACGACTGCGTCGCGCTGGCCAGCGAGTGGGCGGCCGCCGCGAAGGCGGTCCGCGACGACGTCGTCGTGCTCGTGCACGGCGGTCCGGTCGCCGAACCGTCCGACGCGCAGTACGTGCTCGCGAATGCGACCGGCCTGCACGGCTTCTACGGCGCGTCCTCGATGGAGCGGCTGCCCACCGAGCGGGCGCTCACCGAGACGGTGCGCAGCTTCACCCGGATGACCTTCTAGGCGGCCACCGCCGGCTCGGAGACCTCCGCCCGCTCCGCCTCGTGGATCGCCTCCGCGGTCGCGCCGCCCGTCTGCCGGAAGTGCCCGACCAGCCCGAGCAGCGCACCGGCCGCCGCCCATCCTGCGAGCACGAGCCAGGGGAACGTCGTGTCCGCGTGCGGGAAGTACGAGGCGTCGCGCAGCAGCGTCGCGGCCGCGCCCGGCGGGAACCACTGGCCGACCGCTCCCCACGGGGCCGGGAGGAACTCGAGCGGCTGCGCCGCCGCCGAGATCGGATTGGCGATCAGGAGGAAGGTCGCGGGGCCGATCGCGACGCCGATCCGGCCGACGAGCGCGGCGAACCCGATGATGGGCGCACCGATCCCCAGGAGAGCCAGGGTGAAGATGCTCGCGTTGAGCGGGAAGGACCCCTGCAGCACGCCGAACCATCCCTGCAGCACGCTCGTGAGCGCGATGCCTCCCACGACCGCGTAGACGGCGAGGGCGGCGAGCCGACGGACCGAACCGACGAGCGCGATCGTGAGGGCGACACCGCCGATCAGTCCGCCGATCACGAGCGGCAGCGCCGCCGCGATGAGCCCCGTGCCGCGCGCGTCGGCCTCGGCGAGCGGCACCACATCGGCGACCTCGACGCTGATGGCCGGTACTGGAGCTCCCGCCGGCAGCTGCGCGGCGACGGCCTTCTGCAGCTGCGCCTGCAGCACGGGTGCGATCGCCGCCAGCTGCTGGGCGACGATCGGCGACGCGGCGGATGAGGTGAGCACGGCGGGGCGGTCGCCGAGGAGGATGGCGCCGTAGTCCGCGCGGCGCTCGATCGCCCGCACGGCAGCGGTGCGACCGGCGACCGGATGGACGTCGAACGCATCACCCGCCTGCTGACGCAGGGCGGTCTCGAACCGGCCCACCGCGGCATCCGGGCCCGCCACGGCGATCGGGACGCCCTTCGGAGCCGACGTGACGCTCGGCCATGCGAAGGCCAGGACGACGATCGTGACGAGGGCGGCCAGGGCGACGCCGATCCCGATGGCGCGACGCCACGGCGAATGCGGCTCGGGTGCCGATGTCGGCATGAGGGGCTCCGATCTATTAAAAACGAACGCTCGTTCTTTATACTCTCCATGCCAGGATGAGGTCAAGATGCCCAAGGTCAGCGACGCGCACCGCGAATCCCGCCGCGCTCGGATCGTCGCCGCTGCGCTGGAGTGCTTCGGCGAGAAGGGCTTTCAGCGCACCTCGATGGCGGACATCATCGCCCGCTCCGGGTTGTCGGCCGGCGCGATCTACCTGCACTTCTCCGGCAAGCAGGAGATCGCGCTGAGCGTGGGGCGCGACGTGCTCTCCCGACGGCTCGGAGAGCTGGGCACATCGGACGACGGGCGGCTCAGCGATCCGGTCGAGACGATGCGCGGCCTGCTCGGCGGGATGGTCGACGACATCATCGACACCCGCGTGCTCGTACAGCTCTGGGGCGAGGCGACCGCCGACTCCGAGATGAGCGGCCTCGTGGGCGAGATCTTCGCCGTGCTGCAGAAGGCCTGGCTCGACTATCTGACCACCTGGGCGACGCATCGCGGGATGCCCGATCCCGGCGCCTGGGCGACCGGCGCGTGGCCCGCGGTGCTCGCGCTCGCCCAGGGCTACTTCGTGCAGCGGGCGCTCGTGCCCGCGTTCGACGGCGACGCGTACTTCGCCGCCGTGCGCCTCATCGCCGGGCCGGGGCTGCTCCTGCCGAAAGCGCCGGCTCAGCGGCCTGGGCGGGCGCCGGGGGACGATGGTCTGGTGACACCGGCGACATGATCGCGTGCCCCCTGTATTGGGGGCAAGGACCGCGCGGCCGGAGTAGGGTGTGTCGTTGTGCGCACGCCTCCGATACTGGAGACGATGCGCTGGTGCACGCGCGTACTCGGGGGTTTCCTTCCGATGTCGTGGAGCACGCCGGTGGCCGGCTCGCCGGGGGTGATGCCCGGCCACCGGCACAGTCACCCGCAGGTCGCCGCGCCTAGCTGGACGCCTTCGCGTTCGACTCGTACGAGGTGTTGGTCGACTCGAAGAAGTTCACCAGCTCGAGTGTGTCGTTCGCCGTCGCCATCCACTTCGCCGGGTTGGTCACGTTGTACTCGGTGCCGAAGCCGAGCTCCTCGAGCCGGCGGTCGGCGAGATACTTCACGTACTGGTTGATGTATCCGGCGTTCAGGCCCAGGATGCCGCCCGGCAGGAGATCGTTGTTGTACGCCTCCTCCATCTCCACGGCATCCGTGATCATCTTCTTGATCTCGGCCGCGAACTCCGGCGTCTGCAGATCGGGGTTCTCGTCGAGCACCGTGAGGATCAGGTTGATCCCGAACTTCAGGTGCAGCGACTCGTCGCGCACGATCCAGTCCATGAGCGAGCCGAAGTTGCGCAGCAGGTTCCGCTGGCGGAACGACAGGGCCACCATGAACCCCGAGTAGAACCAGATGCCCTCGAGGATGATGTTGTAGGCCACGAGGTTGCGGATGAAGTCCTGCTTGCCCGCGGTCGTCGTGATGTCGAGGGTCTCCTCCGTCATGCGACGGATGAAGTTGACCTCGAACTCCTCCTTGCGCCGCATCGACGGGATGTCGACGTGCGAGTTGTAGGCCTCGTTGCGGTCGATCGGGAACGTCTCGAGCACGTACTCGAACGACATGCAGTGGTTGGCCTCCTCCCACATCTGCTTCGCGAGGTAGAGGTGGGTCTCCGGTGCGTTGACGTACGGGTAGACACCGAAGGCGAGCGCCTTGTTGACGAGCAGCTCGTTGGGGTTGAAGTAGCTGATCAGGAAGGTGACCGCGTGGCGCTCCTCGTCGGTCATCTTCTTGAAGTCGGCCAGGTCCTCGCCGAGCTGGATCTCGTTGGGGAACCAGGTGTTCGCGACGGCCTGGTCGTAGAGCTCCATCGCCCACGGGTAGGTGACGGGCTTGAGGAGGAGTCCCTCTTGGACTCCGGTACCGAGAAGAGGCATGTGCTTACTGGCAGCTTTCGCATTGGAGGTCGTCCATGGGATCGACCGGGACTTCGTAGGCTCCGACGGTCTCGGTGTCCATGATCAGGCCAGCCCCCGAATCCGCGACGGGCGGGTGCCGCGGGCGCAGCCGACTCGGAGGATGCCGCGATCGGCGCCGCAGCCGCCTTGCTCGCCGCGATCTCCTCGGCCTTGTTGACCTTGACCGTCGACTGCTCGGCCTGGTGACGCGGCTTCATGTGCAGGTAGTACGTGGTCTTCACCCCG
The DNA here is from genome assembly GCF_030161895.1 of Pseudolysinimonas kribbensis. Lineage (GTDB taxonomy): Bacteria > Actinomycetota > Actinomycetes > Actinomycetales > Microbacteriaceae > Pseudolysinimonas > Pseudolysinimonas kribbensis. Next base: position 2,514,052 of record NZ_BSVB01000001.1, on the reverse strand, counting down.
CGCTCCCACGCCGCGTAGTAGATGTCCATCATGTCGCCGAGGTCGCGCGTCTCGAGGTAGATGTTGCGGCTGATCGACTGGTCGATCCACTTCTGCGCGCGCGCCGCGACCTCCAGGAAGGAGTACGGCGAGAGCTGGAAGCTGGTCTTGTAGACCTTCTTGATGTCCTCCGGGATCGCGTCGATCCCCTGGATGTCGCCCTGCGAGCGCAGGATCGCCTCCTTGACCTCGCCCCAGATCCCGAGCCGCTGCAGGTCGGCGACCAGGTTGCGGTTCACCTCGAGGAACTTGCCGTTCGAGGTCGAGCGGCTGAAGATCTGCGTGAACTGCGGGTCGAGTCCCGGCGTGGTGCCGGCGACCAGGCCGATGGATGCCGTGGGCGCGATCGCCATGAGCGTCGCGTTGCGTATCCCGCCCTTCACCTTGGCGCGCAGCGCATCCCAGTCGAGCCGCGTCGTGCGGTCGACCTTGATCGGGGTGCCGCGATCGGCCTCGGTGAGCGCGATCGAGTCGAACGGCACCAACCCCTGCGACCACCGGCTGCCGGCGAAGTTCGAGTAGGAGCCGCGCTCGCGCGCGAGATCCGCCGACTCGTCGATCGCGGCGTAGGAGACGTGCTCCATGACCTCGTCGATCACGGTGGCGGCCTCCTCGGACTCGTAGCTGAGGCCGAGCTTCTCGACGATGTCGGTGAAGCCCATGACCCCGAGGCCGATCGCCCGGTTGCTGATGTTGGCGTGATCCGCCTCCGGAACGGACGACACCGTGATGTCGATGAGGTTGTCGAGCTGGCGCACGGCGCTGCGAGCCGATGCCTCGATGAGGTCCCAGTCGAAGCCCAGGGTGCCGTTCGCGTCCACGCGCAGATGGGTCGAGAGGTTGATCGAGGCGAGGTTGCACACCGCGATGTTCTCGAGGTCCTGCGGGAGGCAGATCTCGGTGCAGAGGTTGGAGAGGTGGATCGTGCCGGTGTTGTTGTTCAGCGCCCGGTTGTTGATCGTGTCCTTCCAGGTCAGCCACGGGTGGGCCGTCGTCTGGAGGGACATCAGGATGTCCTTGAACTGCGCGCGCGCGGCGATCTTCTTGAACATCCGGACGCGCCCGGCCTCGGCCTCGGCGACGTAGTGCGCGTACCGCTCGCTGAACGCCTTGCCGTACAGCTCGTTGAGGTCGCCGACCTCGAGCGGGTCGAAGAGGTACCAGTCCTCGTCGTTCTGCACGCGCTTCATGAACTCGTCGGAGATCCACACGGCGGTGTTCGCGGTGCGGGTGCGGCGGTACGGGTCGCCGGAGTTCTGGCGCAGGTCGAGGAACTCGGGGAAGTCGAGGTGCCAGTTCTCCATGTAGAACGCGAGCGCACCGAACTTCTTGCCGCCGCGACTGACCGCGCGCAGCACCGAGTCGATCGTGTGCATGAACGGGATCGGCCCGGTCGAGGTCGTGTTGTTGGAGCGGATCGGGGAGCCCTGGGCGCGCAGCTTGGTGACCGAGAGGCCGATGCCGCCGGTGCCCTTGGTGAGCCACATCACGTCGCGCACGCTCTTGGCGATGTGCTCGATGTCGTCGTGCATCTCCATGACGAAGCAGTTGCTGAGCTGGGGGTACGCGGTGCCCGCGTTGACGAGGGTCGAGCCGGCGGCGATGTACTCGAGCTTCGACATCTTCTCGTAGAAGCCGAGCGCGACGCCGGTCGGATCGGCCTCGTTGAGGGCGAGACCCATCGCGATCCGCATCCAGAAGAACTGCGGCACCTCGAGCGGCTCGCCGTTGCGGGCCTTGATGCCGTAGCGGTTGTTGAGCGTGACCACGCCGATGTACTTGAGCAGACCGTCGCGGCTCGGCTCGAGCGCCGTCGCCATCCGGTCGAGGTCGTAGAGGTCGAGGAACCGGGGATCGAAGAGCTGTTCCGCCACGCCCCGTTCGACCGCGGCGCGGAAGTGCCGGGCGTGGAGCGCCTTCAGCTCCTCGTCGGTCTCGTAGTCGCCGAGCACGCGCTTGTAGATCGTCTTCAGCAGCAGCCGCGCGGCGACCGTGTCGAACTGCGGGTCGTCCTTGACGTTCTGCAGCGCGACCTGGATCACGGCCTCGTCGAGCTGCTGGGTCGTGATGCCGTCGAACAGCGTGAGCTCGAGCTCGCTCGCGATCTGCGTGACCCACGTGATGCTCTCGTCGAGACCGCGGCTCGCGTGCTCGATCGCGAGGTTGATCTTGTTGGCGTCGTAGGGCTCCTGCGCCCCGTCGCGCTTGACGACCGTGATGGTCACGTGGACTCCTCTTCCTGCTGCTCCTGCGGCGGCTGTTCTGCGACGCTCGTCGGCTCCCGGGGATGCCCGGAGAGCCGTTCGCGGGCCCCCGCCCGCCCTGCGGCTCGATCACTATATATCCGGCCACTGACCGGGGCACCACCACTACATGTTGTGGGCGTGTCGTCCCCAGGTTGGGGATAAGTTCGCGGACTTATCCCCCGATTCCACAGGCTTGCACGCGCCGCCGACAGCGCTGCGCACCGTCGCCACCGGGCAATACGCTGGTCCCACCGTGAACGCCTACGCCCAGCTCCTTCGCACGCCGGGCGTCGCGCGCATCATCGCCGCCCAGCTCGTCGCCCGGTTCCCGGGCGGGATGATCTCCCTGGGGTTCCTGCTGCATCTCGAGCGCATCTTCCACAGCTACGGCTCGGCCGGGCTGGTGCTCGCCGCGACGAGCGTCGGGCAGGCGGTCTCCGGTCCGCTCACGAGCAGGTGGATGGGGCGCTGGGGCATGCGGCCGGTGCTGCTGCTGACCGTCGGGGTGTGCGCGATCGCCCTCACGACCATCGCCCTCGCGCCTCTGCCCCTGTGGGGCTACATGGCCGCCGGTCTGGTCGCCGGCCTCAGCTACCCGCCCATCCAGCCTGCCGTGCGCACGATCTATCCCAAACTCGTGAACTCGCGCCAGCTCACCCCGCTCTTCTCGCTCGACGCGTCCGCGCAGGAGCTCATCTGGATCGCCGGACCCGTCATCGTCACATTCGTCGCGACCCAGATCTCGACGACCATCGGCATCCTGCTCTCGGTGGTCTTCCTCGTGGGCGGCGGCGCCTGGTTCATCTTCTCGCCCGAGGTCGGGCGGGTGCGCATCCCCGCAGCAAGCGGCGGTTCGGATCGGTGCTCACGCGCCCGCCGGTGCTGCTCTCGACCGCCGTGGGCTTCCTGCTGGTCGGCGCCTGCGCGGCGACCGAGGCGGCCGTGATCGCGACCTTCGGGGAGGGCGACTCCCGCTCGGGAGTGGTGCTCGCGATCTGGGCGCTCGCGTCGCTGTCCGGCGGGCTCGCGCTCGGCCGCCTGCCGGTCGGACCGTGGGCGCTCGCCTGGCGCATGGCGGTCGTGCTGATCGGATCGGCGCTCTCCGTCGTCGCCTGGGAGTTCTGGAGCCTCAACGCCGCGCTGATCATCGCGGGGCTGTGCATCGCTCCGGCACTCGCCGTCATCTTCGCGCTGGTCTCGTCGAGCGTGAAGTTCAGCGACACGGCCGAGGCGTACGGATGGGTCGGCACGGGACAGCTCATCGGCGCCGCGGCCGGCTCGGCCGTCGCCGGATTCCTCATCGACGCGGGCGGCGCCGACGGCGGATTCTGGGCGGCCGTCGCCTTCGCGGCGGTCGGGACCCTCGTGCCGGTTCTCTTCCGGAGAGCGCACCCCGACCTGCGCGGACGCGACGCGAGCCCGCTGCCGGATACCGAGCCGGTTCCGGTGCAGCCCAGCTGAGCCGCGCCTACGCCATCACGACGACGGGCCGCAGGTCATCGACGCGACGTCGCACGAGCGCCAGCACGTCGGCCGAGACGCCCACGTCGGCGAGGCTCTCGATGAGCACGCAGGTGATCCGTTCGAACTCGGCGTCCTCGACCCCGTGCGGTCGCCGGTCCCGGTCGAGAGCGCGGTACAACTCCGGACCGCCGAGCGCCTCGATCACGAACATCCGCGCGCGGGGACGCAGGCTGCCCACGTCGATCTTGGCCCGGAACCCCTCCAGGGCCGGGTCGGTCAGCACCCGGTCGATGAAGTGCTCCACGGCCGCTTGAATAGCGGTGGCATCCGCCGTCGTCTGCATCGTGCAAGCCCCCGGCCTTGTCGCGAATTCAGGGGACCAGCATATCGCGCCTGTCCTCCGAATGGAGGACCGATCCGGTCAGCGCAGCGGAGCGAGGGCGGGCGCGAGCGTCTCGATCTCGTCGAGCAGGTGGCCCAGGATCGCGACCTCCTTCTCGGTGGGCGAGAACACGCCGTCGTGCACCTGCTGGCCGGCGAAGTTGATCTCGACGGCGGCTCCGGTGCGCACCATCCCCAGACCGGAGGTGACGACGGTGAGCGCGACGACGCCGCGCGTGCCCGCCGACACGCCGCCGTAGCTGACGAAGCCCACCGGCTTGCGCCACCACTCGCGGTGCAGGTAGTCGAGCGCGTTCTTGAGCGCCGGTGAATAGCTGTGGTTGTACTCCGGCGTCACGAGGATGACGGCGTCGGCCGCCTGGACGCGTTCGCTCCACGCGCGCGTGTGCGGCTGGGTGTACCGCTGCAGACGCGGGTGATGGGGCTCATCCATGAACGGGAGGCCGAGCTCGACGAGGTCGACGAAGTCGATCTCCATCCCCGGGCGCTCGCGGGCGATCGATTCGACCCAGCGGGCGATCGGCAGTCCGATCCGACCCGGCCGGACACTGCCCGCGATGATCATGACCCGCATGGATGACGCTCCCGTCGATAGATGACGTGTCAATCATTCCACTCCGTCGACCCCCTCGCACGAGGGAGGGCCGGTGGCTCGTCCACCGACCCTCCGGTCCTCTCGCCCTGCGGCGGTCAGTCGTCGCCGCGGATCTTCTCCTTGGCGTCGTTCTTGGCGTGCACGGCGTCGCGCTCGCGCTCGGCGCGCTTCACGTCCGAATCCGCCTGCATCTCGTCGACCTTGTCGCCGACGCGGTCCTTCGCATCCTCGGCGGCGTCGCCGAGCTTGCGGCCGGCCGTCTCGGCGGTGTCGCGGGCGTCATCCATGAGTCCCATGTCGTGACCTCCTGTTCGCGGCTTCGTGAGCCGACGCCAGCAGGCTAGATCTGCGGCCGGCCGGGACCGGTGTGCTCGGAGGCGACGCCCAGGCCGCTTCTCACGATTGCGCAACGGTCTGCGGCGTCCGGGTCTCCTGTTCTCTACGGTGACCCCATGAGGCGTTCTGCACTTCTCGTCGGCGTCGCGCTCGCCGCGGCCCTCGCCCTCGGCGGCTGCTCGGCGGGCGCCGGCGCCGGCTCGACCGGCACCTCCGACTCGGGCGCGGCGGGCCACGGCGCGCCGCTCGCGAACGACGCACCGGCGACGACGGGTTCGGGGAGTGAGAAGGCGGCGAGCGCCGACCGGTCGATCGTGGTCACGGGCGAGCTCGTGGTCACCGCATCCGACCCGCTGCGTGCGGCCGACCGTGCCGCATCGATCGTGAGGTCGGCGGGGGCCGGGTGGACGGCCGGAGCGAACGCGCCGGGTCGCAGGGTCACGCGGGAACCGCCTCGCTCACCCTGCGCATCCCGGCCGCGAAGCTCGACACCACGCTCGCGGCGCTCAAGGGCCTGGGCCGCACCGACCGGGTCTCGACCAGCTCGACCGACGTGACCAGCCGCACCCAGGATCTGGACGCACGCATCACGGCGCTCCGGGCGACGATCCAGCGCCTCATCGAGCTGGAGAAGCGCGCGACCGACACCTCCGACCTCGTCGAGATCGAGACCGCCATCGGAGACCGGCAGGGCGACCTCGAGAGCCTCGAGGCGCAGCAGCGCGGGCTCGCCGATCAGGTCGCGATGTCGACCATCACGATGACGTTGCAGCCCACCGGGACCGTCGTGGAGTCCACCCCGGCCGGCTTCGGCGACGGCCTCGCCACCGGCTGGAGCGCCTTCGTCGCCTTCTGGGGCGCGACACTCGTGGCCCTCGGGATGGCGCTGCCGTGGCTCCTGCTGCTGGCCCTGCTCGGCGCAATCGCGCTGGGGGTCGTCGCCATCGTTCGGCGACGCGCGCGGAACGCGGTGGTCAGGCCGACGCGCGGATGAGATCCAGCAGCGCGAGAGCGTAGGCCTCGGCGGGATCGTCGCTGACGTACACGTGCTCGCCTCCTGCCCGTTCCACGCGCACCCGGTACTCGATGCCGTGCGGCGCCTCGATCCGGTCGAGGCCCCGGAACGTGCTCTGCAGCCGATCGCGCAGCTGGTCCTCCCGTGGCAGCCAGAGCGCATCCTCGAGCGCGACGGAGTCGAGCGCCCACTCGGTCGTGCCGTTGAATCCGAGGATGGTGCCGGTGGGATAGACGTGCGCCTCGATCGTCATGTCGCTCACCGTGAACAGGTCGCCCTCGAGCTCGCCGTCCTCCCCCGCCCCGGACCCGGGGGCGAGCTGGAACACGTCGCCCGAGACGGGCGCCCAGTGCAGGCCGGACTCCCGGAGGCTCCGGGCGAGGTCGGTGGAGATCATCCGCCCATTCTCACCGCCACGAGCGCTCCGCGCCGGGGGCGTAGCCTGCCGACATGGCGCACGAAGTCGCCGGCAATCCGATCGACGCCGGCACGGTCGTCGATCACCCGCCGCGTCGACGACTGCTGCCCGCCCTGCCGTGGATCGCCATCGTCGCGATCACCTCGGCCGTGCAGTTCGTGCGGGAGGCGCTCTTCGACGGGGTCGTGTTCGGCGTCGTCGGCCTCGCGCTGCTGATCGATGCGCTGCGACTGGTGCCGCAGGTCGGCCGGCTGTCGCGGCCGGCGCTGGTCCCGACCCTGGTCGGAGCCGTCGCGGTCGGCGCACTCCTCGCATTCACGCCCCGGCACGGCATCGTCGACGGGATCGTGCTGGCCGGTCTCGGCGCCGTCGTGCTGCCGTTCGCGTGGTCGGGGTGCGCTCGCGCACCGGCGCGCGCGAGCAGCGCGCCGCCGATTCCCTCGCGATCCGCCGCACCGCCGTCGCGTGGGCGGTCACGGGGGTCGCGACCTGTGCCTGGGAGCTGACCTCCTGGATCCTTGGACGGATGCTGCCCCCGAGGCGGCGCTGCAGCATCCGGCGATCTCCGACATCCTCGACCCGGCACTGGACCAGCTGTGGTTCCGCACGCTCTTCGTGGCGGCATGGATCGCGCTGGGTCTGGCCCTGGTGACACGGGGACGGCGCGACTGATGTACCTCGTCACAGAACTGGTCTTCGCCGCGTGCGGGGTCGTGGGCGTGCTGCTCTGGGTGACCGGGCGACGCGACGCGCTCGGGCTCACCTCGACGGGGGCGCTGTTCGACAGGGTGCTCGCCGACCGGGCGGCGCGGATGGTGATCCTGCTGTTCTGGTGGTGGATCGGGTGGCACTTCCTGTTCGCGCGGACGGTCGACCCGCACCCGTGAATCCGCGTTGCGGCATTTTGTATGACGGTCATATATTCGAGGTGACCCGTCTCGAGGAGGAGCCGCCATGCCGTTGAGCGACCAGCAGGAGAACATCAAGGCCCGTGCCCTGGAGGCGTACGGCGAGGAGGCGTGGAGCGAGGGCTGGGAGGCGGCGCTGCGCATCGACCCGGACTTCGTGGCCGCCTCGATCGCGTTGCGGCAGGTGCCCACCCTCAAGCGCCACCTGTCGGCGAAGTTCCATGCGCTGTGCCGCATCTCGGTCAACGCCGCGGCGACCCACCTCAACGTCCCGCGGATCCTGCCTCACGTGCGGGCGGCACTCGACGAGGGCGCAACCCCGCACGAGATCCTCGAGGTGCTCGAGCTCGCCTCCACGCTCGGAATCCACACCATGAACATCGGGGTCCCGCTGCTCGTCGAGGTACTCGAGGAGCGCGGTCGCACCGGACCGTCGCCGCTGACCGCCCGCCAGGAGGAGCTCAAGGCCGAGTTCACACGCGTGCGCGGGTACTGGCACGACTTCTGGAACGAGATGCTCGAACTCGACCCCGAGATGTTCGCGGCCTACACCGACTTCTCCACGGTGCCGTGGCGGACCGGTCCCCTCACTCCCGCCGAGAAGGAGCTGATCTACATCAGCTACGACATCGCCGCGACCCATCTCTACGTGCCCGGCACGAAGCTCCACATCCGCAACGCGCTGAACCACGGCGCCACGGTCGAGCAGATCCTCGAGGTCATGGAGATCTCGTCCGCCCTGGGCCTGGACGCGGTCGAGACGGCGATGCCGATCGTCGCGCAGGAGCTCCGCGAGCGCGGCATCGCCCTCTGAACCGCCCCTAGTCGTCGCCGGCGAGCGCCGCGATCTCCTCCAGCAGGATCGGAGCGCCCATCGCGACCGAGTGGATGCCGATCACGCTCGCGACCTCCATGACCTCGAGGACCTCGCCGATCGTCGCGCCATAGCCGAGGGCGTTCTCGATATGCAGCTTGAGGCCCACCTTGTAGAGATGCGTGGCAGAGGTGTCGAACGCCATGTAGATGAACTCCCGCACCTTGGGCGAGAGCGTGCCGTGGGTCCAGGGGTGGGAGGAGAACGCGGTGTAGGCGTCGAAGAGCTCCGGGTCGAGCTCGAGCATCTCGTCCCACGTGGGGTTCCAGTAGCCGCGCTTCTGCGTGAACTCCGCTTTGAGCCGTTCCTGATACTCGTTCAGGGGCGCGGCGTCGGTGCGGATGCCCCTCTCAGCCAGCACCTCGGTGAGCACCGGGACGCCGACGTTCATGGCGTGGATGCTGAGGGTGGCGGTGCACTCGAGCACCTCCATGATCTCCTGCGGTGTCGCACCCGCGGCGAGCGCCGCCTTGATGTGCTGGCGCACCCCCGGCGCGTACATGTGGGTCGCCGCGGCATCCACGACGATGTAGATGAACTCCTCGTCTTGGTGTCGAGGTGGCCCTTGCGCCATGGCACGGCCGAGAAGTCCAGATAGGCGAGCAGGAACTCCGGGTCGAGTCGGAGCATGGCCTCCCACGTGTCGCCCCAGGTGCCGCGCACCTGGATGAACCGATCCTTGACCTCCTGCTGACGGGCGGTGAGCTCCATCGTGTTTCCTTTCCTCGTCTTCACATGCGGAATGAGAGGAGAGATCGTGCGGGCCTAGACCGCTTCGGCCTCGCGCAGACTGTGCAGCGCGGTGACCGACGCCTTGCGGATGTGCTCCGCCGTGAGCTTCGAGGCCAGCGGGGCGTCGCGCGCCGCGATCGCGTCGACGATGGCCTCGAGCTCGGCCACCATCTCGTGCGGCCGTCCCTGCTCCGAGAGGAGGTGGCGCGCAGCACCTGCACGCGCGCCTGGATCCCCTCGATGAGCTGCTGCAGCGCGGCACTGCGTGCGCCGGCGATCAGCACGAGATAGAAGGCATCCTTGGCGCCGAGGATCTCACGCGTGTCGGCGGTCTTCTCGGCGACCTTGGCCACGTCGCGCACGGTCTCGCGCAGCTTGTCGATCTCCTCGTCGCTCGCGCGCTCCACGAAATGCTGCACCACGAGCGACTCGAGCGAGGCACGCACCTCGTACAGGTCGATCGCCTCCTCGAGCGATGGTGCGCTCACCATGGCCCCGCGCTGCGGCACCACGGTGACCAACCCCTCCGACGTCAGCTCACGCAGCGCTTCGCGGATCGTGGTCCGGCTCACGCCGAGCTGCTCGATCAGCTCGCGCTCGACCAGACGCTGGCCGGGCTTGAGCTGGAAGTCGAGGATGGCCTGCCGCAGGGCGGCGATCACCTGCTCGCGAAGAGGCGCCGCAACGCGGCCCATGGGCTCTGCGGTCCATGAGCCTGCGAGGGAGTTGGTGGATGGCATGGCTCTCACTATAAGGACGGGTCTTGCTGCATCGTCATACGATCTCTCCGGGAGTGTCAGCGCGTCATCCGGCTCCTTCGTCGGCGATCCAGCGCGCGACCTCGGTGTGGTCCGCGGTGGCCGGCAGCCCGTCGGCGGCCTCTGCCCAGAGATCGACCGCGTCGGCGCCCAGCCGACTGGGGGCCCCGGACTGCTGGGCGAGCTGGACCGCGATCCGCATGTCCTTCAGCATGAGCCGGAGCCCGAATCCCGAGTCGAACGTGCCCGGCAGGATGAAGTTGGGCCACTTGTTCTCGGTCGACCCACTGCGGCCGCTCGAGCCGTTGAAGACGGCGAGCATGACCTCCGGGTCGAGACCGAAGCGCCGGCCGGCCTCGATCGCCTCGCTCGTGACCCACAGGTGGGTCGCCGACAGCAGATTGTTGAGGGCCTTCACGGCATGGCCCGATCCGATCGCCCCTGCGTGCACCGGTCGGCCGAGGGTCTCGAGCACGGGCATCACGCGCGCGACGTCCGCGTCATCGCCGCCGACCATGATCGTGAGCGCGCCCCTCTCGGCGCCCTTCACCCCGCCCGAGACGGGCGCGTCGACCATGCGGATGCCGCGCTCGGCCAACCGCGCCGCCAGCGCACGGGTGCGCAACGGCTCCGATGAGCTCATGTCGATCACCGTGGTGCCGGGCGACAGCGCCTGGGCGAAGCCCGGATCCGTGACGACCTGCTCGACGATGTCGGAGTTGGGCAGCATCAGGACGACCAGGTCCGCGTCGTCCGCCGCGGCCGCGAGCGTGGCGGCCTCGACGGCCCCGGCCTCGACCGCCCTCGCGCGTGCCGCTTCGGCGACGTCGTAGGCCCGGACGCGATGTCCGGCTCCGACCAGCCGCGAGGTCATCGGGTGCCCCATGTTCCCGAGGCCGACGAACCCGATCTGCTCAGGCATTCGCGTGGAACTCCTTGATGACCTTCTCGGCGACGCGGAAGGACTCGAGCGCCGCCGGAACGCCGACGTAGACGGCGGTCTGCAGGAGGACCTGCTGGATCTCGGCTTCGGTGACTCCGTTGTTGAGGGCGCCGCGCACGTGCACTCCGAGCTCGTGCGAGCGGTTGAGGGCGGTCAGCATGGCGAGGTTGAGCATGCTCCGCGTCTTCGGCTCGAGGCCGTCGTCGCTCCAGACCACCCCCAGCAGTATTCGGTGACGAATTCCTGAATGGGGCGCGAGAAGTCGCTGACGTTGGCCATCGAGCGCTCCACGTGATCGGCGCCCAGCACCTGACGGCGCATGTCCATACCGCGTTCGAAGAGGTCGTCGCGCGTCGTGTCGTCGGTCATCGTCAGTCCTGGGTGTCCGGGGCGCGGTCGTAGTCCTCGTCCGACACGGGGTCGGACCAGTCGGTCGTGCCGAGCGAGATGGCGGTGTGGATGAGGTAGGAGTCCGGGGCGGCACCGTGCCAGTGGCGTTCGCCGGCGGGGACCCAGACGGTGTCGCCGGCGCGGATCACCGCGACGGGGTCGCCCTCCGACTGGATGAGACCCCGGCCGGCCAGCACCTGCAGGATCTGACCGCGCTCGTGGCGGTGCCAGTAGGTGCGGGCGCCCGGCGTGAAGTTCACGGTGTTGATCACGACGCCATCGGTCGACGGCATGGTGACGTACGGATACACGTCGCCGGTGAACTGGGACCCCGGCTTGCCGGCGGTCCCGGATGCCCGGGAGGGCGGGACGATGATCATCGGGATTCCTTCCGCTCGCCGTCGTGCAGGCGGACGCCGCCCGAGATGTCGCCGATCGCGTCGACCACGGTGTTGCTGATGTCGTCGGCATAGCCGAGGGCACGCGCGAGCCCGAATGCCGCGAGCGGGCCCGAGGCATTGAGGCTGGCGACGCCGAGCCGCGCGACCAGGTCGGCGTACAGCGTGACGTCCTTGAGCATGAGGGTGTTCGTCAGACCCCCTTGAGGTAGTCGCCCGTGATGATCTTGGGGAACCGGTTGATCGTCGCGAAGTTGACACCGGAACTCTTGTTGAAGACATCGAGGACGGTCGCGAGGTCGAGTCCCGCCTTCTTGGCGGCCACCATCACCTCGGCCGTCGCGGAGAGGGCGACGGCGTTGAGGAAGTTGTTCAGGAGCTTCGTCGTGTGCCCGGCGCCGCTCTCGCCGATGTGGAAGATGTTCGAGGCGAAGTACCCGAGCACGTCGTCGACGGAGGCGAGGGCGTCGGCATCGCCGCCGACCATGAGCGTGAGCTGTCCCTTCTCGGCCGCGGCGGCACCGCCCGAGATGCCGGCGTCGAGGAATCGCACGCCCCGCGCGGCGAAGTCCGCGGCGATCGCCCGCGTCGAGTCGGGCGCCGAGGTGCTGAGATCGATCACGACCTGTCCCTCGCGGGCCGCCGCGAGGATGCCGCTGTCGCCGTACACCACCGCCTCGACGACGCGGCTGTCGGGCAGCGACAGCAGCACGACGTCCGCGCCCGCCATGACGGCGGCGGCGGAGTCGGCGGGTGTCGCGCCGGCCGCGGCGATGTTCTCGGTCTTCGCGTCGTACCCGAGAACGGCCTGCCCGGCGCGCACGATGCAGCCGGTCATCCGGCCGCCCATGTTGCCGAGACCGATGAACCCGATGTTCTTGCTCATGACTGCTGCTTCTCTCCCGCTGTCGTGTACATGGCGGCGTCGATCCCGGCGGGGTCCCACGCGCCCGCGCCGCCGGCGGGCCGCACGGTGTTGACGACGGTCGCTCCCCCGTCGGCCGACACGATCTGGCCGGTGACGTACGCGCTGTCCTCGCTGAGCAGGAAGGCGACGACGCCCGCGATCTCCTCCGGACTGCCCGCACGGCGCAGCGGCGTCGTCGACGCGCGCTGCTCCATGTCGTTCTTGCCGCCCGTCGCCGTCGCGGCGCGGGCGAACAGCTCGGTCGGCACGATGCCGGGCGCCACCGCGTTCACCCGCACGCCGATCGGACCTCCGTAGACGGCGGCGGCATGGACGAGGCCGTGCACGGCGTGCTTGGAGACGTGGTACGGCAGCAGGTCCGCCGATCCGGTCAGACCGGCGATCGAGCCCGTGACCGCGATGGTCCCGATGGCGCCCTGGGAGGGCCGGCTCTGCCCGCGGTACTGCCGGAAAGCCGCGCGGACGCCGAGGAACTGACCGCGCACGTTGACCGCCATCACGCGATCGAATTCGTCGACGCTGAGGTCGGGGAGATGGTCGAAGGATCCGAAGATGCCGGCGTTGAGGTGGTGCAGGTCGATCCGGCCGAACGCCTCCACGCCCGCGTCGATGTAGCGGGCGACCGCTGCCTCCTCGCTGATGTCGGCAGCAACGGCGATGGACGGCGTCGCGAGCGATCCGGCGACCTCGTGCGCCGCGTCGGCGTCGATGTCCACGACGACGATGTGGGCGCCCTCAGAGGCGAGGCGCTGCGCCGAGGCACGACCGAGGCCCCTGCGGCACCGGTCACCACGGCGACCTTGCCCTCGAATCGCCCGGTCATGCCGCCGCCCCGATCGTCGCGACCAATCCGGTGAGCTCGCCGTCCGCCGGGGTGAAGCGTTGGAGCGTACCCGGGTCGTGCCCCGAGACGATGTGCTGCACCTCGCCGCGCTGCACCATGCCGCGCACCGTCTCGAACGAGTCGTACATGCCGACCAGGTCGGCCACCGACGTGAAGGGCATCGCCCGCTCGTACTCCTCGTAGTAATGGATGGCGTCGCTCGCGAGCAGCACCACGCCCTCGCTCGTCGGCACCGTGACCACGCTCTGCCCGGGCGTGTGGCCCCCGACCTCGATGATCTCGATCCCGGGGGCGAGCTCACGGCGTTCGCGGAAGAGCTCGACCCGGCCCTGGTCGACGAGAAAGCGCAGCCCGGCGAGCTCGTCATCCTCGACCGAGTGGTGGAAGAGCGGGCGTCCCGCGTGCGGACCGGTCCAGAAGTCGTATTCCGACCGCGCCAGCACGATCGGCGCGCTCGGGAACACGCCGAGGTTGCCGATGTGGTCGTAGTGCGCATGGGTGATCGCGACCACCTCGACGCCCGACGGGTCGACGCCGAGACGGCGGTACAGCTCGGGGACCTCGACGAGGATCTCGCGTCCGCGCTTGCGCCCGCCGGCACCGGAGAACCCGGTGTCGATCACGACGGTGCGGTCGGCATTGCGCGCGATCCAGACGAAGTAGTCCATGCCGATCGGATCGTCCGGCTCGCCGTACAGGGCGTAGTTGAGGAACACGTCGGAGCGGACCGTGCGGCGCGTGCCGTGTTTGGCGATCACCACCTGGTACTGGTCGGCCATCGTGCTCCTCTGTCTGAATTCCGAACGATCCCGCCGGCGGCGGGTGATCCCGGGCCGCACCACCACGGCCCGGGGACTCGGGCGCGACCCTATGCCAGGACGGTCGCGATCTCTCCCGCAGCGCCCGGGGCCGCCGGGAAGCGATCCCGCACTCGAGCGTCGTGGCCCGGGACGATCGTCGACCCGGTCTCCGCCGCGAGCCGGTTGATGAAGCTCAGCCCCGCCGTCATCTCATCGAGGTCGGTGAAGGCGAAGAACGGCCACTCGTGCTCGATCTGCTCGTAGAAGTGCGCAGCGTCGACGGTCATGATGTACGACCCGGATCCGGTCTCGATCCTCGTCAGCAGTTCGCCGGGGCAGTGGCCGCCGATCGGGTAGACGGTGATCCCCGGCACCACCTCGGTCGGTTCGGAGATCAGCCGCAGCCGCCCCTCGGCGTGCGCCTTCTCGACGGGCTCGAGGTCGTCCGTCGTCGCGAACTCGCCCTCGAGCTCGTTCGCGTTCTTCTTGCCGATCCAGTAGTCCCATTCCCGCTGTCCTGAGACCACCGTCGCGTTCTCGAACAGTCCGAGGTAGCCGATGTGGTCGTAGTGGAAGTGGCTCGTGATGACGAGGGTGACGTCCTTCGGGTCGATCCCGAGGATCTCGAGGCCCTTCGGCGTCGGCGTCACGCTGATCTCGCCGAGCCAGTCCTTCTTCGGGATGTCATAGCCGGTGTCGAGAAGCATGATCTCGTCGCCGCGACGCAGCACCCAGAAGTTGTAGTCCATGTCGAGGTCGCCGTCGGGCAACCCGTACTGCCCGTAGTCGTGGAACACGTCGCTCTTGCGAACCACGCGCTCGCCGTACTTGACCTGCCAGATCGAGATGGCGTCATCGGCCATGGGAATCTCCTTCGTTTCCACGATCCTTGCGCTGGGAGCCGCTTTGCCCGACTATATGATCGTCAGACAAAACAAGCAAGCACTTCGTCTGACAATCGTACAGACCCGGCGCGAGCTGGGACCTCATCAAAGGAGATGCGACCGATGGGCAGAGTCGACGGCAAAGTCGCCCTGATCACGGGGGAGCGCGCGGTCAGGGACGAGCCATGGCGGAGCTCCTCGCCCGAGAAGGAGCCACCGTCTACGCGGGCGATGTGCTGGACGCCGATGACGCGGAGAGCAGTCCGGTCACCTTCCTGCGGCTCGACGTCACGCTCGCCGACTCGTGGCAGCAGGCGGTGGACCGCGTCGTCTCCGAGGCCGGGCGCCTCGACATCCTCGTGAACAACGCGGGGATCATCGACTACACACCGATCCTCGAGACCACCGAGGAGATCTGGGAGCGGGTGCACGGCGTCGACTCCAAGGGGCTGTTCCTCGGGATGCGCACCGCCCTGCCGCACCTCATCGCCACCGGGAACTCGTCGATCGTGAACATCTCGTCGATCTGGGGATTGGCCGGAGTGCCGTCCGCCCACGCCTACCAGGCGGCCAAGGGCTCGATCCTGAACATGTCGCGCAACGTGGCCGCCGCGCACGGCCGTGACGGAGTCCGCGTCAACTCGATCCACCCCGGCTACATCGTCTCGCCCATGACCGAGAATCAGGATCCGGCGATCAGTCAGTCGATCGTCGACGGCACCCTGCTCGGCCGGCCCGGGCAGCCTGAGGAGGTGGCCAACGCCGTGCTGTTCCTGGCCAGCGACGAGGCGAGCTACATCACCGGGACGTCGCTCGTCATCGACGGCGGCTTCCTCTCGCTCTGACCGGAGCCGTCCTCCGGGCGTCCTTGACAAGAAGCGCGGCCTGCTCGCACAATGAGCAGGATTGTCCGACAGTCATATCGTATGAAACTTCATATGCCGCGATCGGCCGGCTCATCGGACCCGACCGCCCCGGCGACAACTCGAAGAAGAGGTGCAAGTGCCATGAAGCGAATCCTTGCGGCGGCGGCGGCGGTCGTGATCGCCGTCGGCCTGGCTGCGTGCAGCAGCGGCGGCTCCGGAGGCGGTTCGTCCGACGCCGGGTCCGGATCCGGTCAGCAGAAGACCCTCGGAATCGTCGCGCTCGTCGCGACGGACGCCCTCAACAAGGCCGTGATCGACGGGGCGACCGAGGTCGCCAAGAAGGACGGCTGGAAGGTCGTCGTCACCGACACGCAGGGATCCGTCGACAAGGCGAACGCCGCCATGACGACCTTCTCGACCACCCAGAAGGTCGACGCGATCGCCGTCATGGCGTTCCTCTCCAGCGCCCTGGGATCCGGCCTCGCCTCGGCCAAGGCCGCCGACATCCCCGTGGTGAGCTGGGGCGGCGAGCTCGTGCCCGGCATCGCCGCCACCACGAGCGCGGAGGCCGTCGGCAAGCAGTCCGTCGATGACCTGATCAAGGACTTCGGCGACAAGGGCAGTGTGCTGGCGCTCACGTATCACACCGGTGTCCTGTGCCTCTACCGTGGCAAGGCGTTCGACGCGGCCATGGCGAAGGAGTCCGGGATCAAGGTGACCCGCAACGAGGTCGCGATCCCCGGCCAGGTCAACGACGGCACGAACTTCACCAGTGCGTGGCTCGCCAACCATCCGGCCGGCAGCGGCCCGCTGGCGATCTGGGGCTCCTGGGACGAGCCGGCCATGGGCGCCATCGCGGCGCTGAAGCAGGCCGGCCGCACCGATGTGAAGGTCTACGCCATCAACGGCGGCCCGCAGGCGCTGCAGGCGGTCAAGGACGGCACTCTCGAGCAGGTCGTCTGGCAGGACGGCGTGAGCGAGGGCAAGCAGCTCATGGAGTCGGCGGCCGGAGCGCTCAAGGCCGGCACGAAGTGGAAGCAGAAGACGATCAACGTCCCGGGTGTCACGGTCACCAAGGACAACATCGACCAGTTCCTCGCCGATCACCCGGACGCGCTCAAGTAGCGATCGCCCGCCCCACCAGAAGGGATCTGCACCGGTGCAGTCGGAGAACGGTGCCTGGCTTCGCGTCAGGAGCCTGAGCAAGCAGTTCGGCGGGGCGCGTGCCCTCGCCGCGGTGGACATCGACATCCATCGCGGCGAGGTCCACGGCCTGGTCGGTGCCAACGGCGCCGGCAAGTCGACGCTCATCCGCTGCCTCGCCGGGGTGACCGCGCCCGATGAGGGCGTCGTCACCCTGGACGGTGCGGAGACCCGGATCGCGAACCCGCGCGACGCCGAGCAGGCCGGGTTCGCCTTCATCCACCAGGAGCTGAACCTGGTGCCGCACTTCACCTCGGTCCAGAACATCGTGCTCGGCACGGGACTGGCGACGCGTGCCGGTTTCGTCGACCGCAAGCGCGCCCGCCGTGCCGCCGCCGAGGCTGCCGCCCGCGTCGGCATCACCTTCCCGCTCGACCGTCGAGTCGATGAGCTGAGCGTCGCCGAGCGATGGCTCGTCATGATCTGCAAGGCCCTCGTGCGCAACGCGTCGATGATCGCGATGGACGAGCCGACCGCGTCGCTCTCCGACAACGAGAGCCAGAACCTCTTCAAGGTCATCCGCGACCTCGCCGACGACGGCGTCGCGATCCTGTACGTGTCGCACCGCCTCGACGAGGTGCTCGACCTCTCCGACCGGATCACGGTGTTCCGGGACGGACGGGTCACCGACCACGCCGAACGCGGCAGCCTCGACAAGCGCGGCCTGATCCGCGCCATCGTCGGCGCCGAGGTCGCGGATGCCGTCCGGCCCCCTGCGGTCGACATCGACCGCAGCACGACCCCGCTGTTCGCCGCGCGCAACGTGCGGCGCGGCCGCTGGGTGCGCGGCGTCTCGTTCGAGCTCCACCGCGGGGAGGTGCTCGGGCTCGGCGGCCTCGTCGGCGCGGGGCGCAGCGAGCTCGCCCGGCTCGCCTTCGGGGCCGACCGGCTGGATGACGGCCGCTTCGAGCTCGACGGCACTCCCCTGCGCTCGGGCTCCGTGCCCCGAGCGGTCCGCAACGGCATCGGACTCGTTCCGGAGGAGCGTCGCGCCGAGGGACTCATGCTCGAGAAGTCCGTCGCCTACAACATGAACATCGCCGTGCTGCGCAACCTGCTGACCACCCCTGGCTCCCGTTCGTCAGCGGCAGCAAGTCGAAGTCCCGGGCGGCCGACCTGATCGAGCGACTGAGCATCAAGACGCCAGGGGCTCGACGCCCATCGGCGGGCTCTCCGGGGGCAATCAGCAGAAGGCGCTCATCGCCCGCTGGCTCAGCCCCGGCATCAAGGTGCTGTTCCTCGACGAGCCCTCGCGCGGAGTCGACATCGGCGCCCGCGGCCAGATCCACCAGGCGATCCGCGAACTCGCCGACAACGGCGTCGGGACCATCGTCATCTCGTCCGATGTCGAGGAGCTCGCGCTCCTGTGCGACCGCATCGTCGTGATGCGCGAGGGCGAGGTGAGCGGCGAGCTGATCGGCGACGAGATCAGCGAGGCCCGCATCATCGAGCTCTCCTACGCGACCGACGACCTCCCGACCCCGCAGCCCGAAGGAGCAGCATGACGCCCTCGACCACGCCCGCTCCCGCGGGCGCCCCGGATCTCGACACCCCCGACATCAGCGTCCGCGGGAGGGACACCGCGGCCGAGGTCGCGCCCGTGCAGCGCAGCGTGCGCCGCATCGCGCTGCTGATCCTGTCGCGCTACGGCACCCTCATCGGGCTGCTGATCATGCTGATCGTCTTCACGATCAAGTCGCCGACCGGATTCCTCAGCCTGGCCAACTTCTACAACGTGCTCAGTCAGGGCTCCCTGACGGCGATCATCGCCGCCGGGCTGACCATGACCCTCGTGGTCGGCGAGTTCGACCTCAGCATCGGCTACGCGGCGAGCTTCGCCGGCCTGCTGTCGGTCGGGTTCATGGCGCACAACCACCTCCCGGTGGTGATCGCGATCGTCCTTATGCTGGCGATCGGAGCCGGGATCGGCACGGTCAACGGCCTGCTCGTCACCAAGGTGCGCATCAACGCGGTCATCGCCACCCTCGGCATCGGCACGATCCTGACCGGCGTGGGTTTCGCCTACAGCCAGTTCCCGATCGCGTCCGGGATCCCGGCCGACTTCACGCAGATCGCGCTCGGCCGCCTGATCTTCGGCATCCCGAACCTGATCTTCATCATGCTCATCGTGCTCGCGGTGCTCTGGGTCGTGCTGAACAAGACCGCCCTCGGCCAGAAGATGCAGGCGGTGGGCGGCAACATCGAGGCCGCGCGCCTGTCGGGCATCCGCGTCGACCGCGTGAAGACGTTCGCGTTCGCGGTCAGCGGGATCTGCGCGGCCGGGACCGGCATCCTGCTCTCCTCGCTGCTCGGCTCCGGCACGCTCGCGGCGGCCGACGGCTACCTGCTCGACGCGTTCGCGGCCGTGTTCCTCGGTTCGGCGACGCTGCGCGACGGCGAGTTCCACATCGTCGGGACGCTCGTCGGCGTCCTCATCATCGCGGTCGCCTTCAACGGACTGAGCGTCTTCGGAGCACCGACCTGGTTCCAGCCGATCTTCAAGGGCGGCATCCTCGTGCTGGCCGTCGGGCTGTCGACCCTCGCCCGGCGGTACGCCAAGGCGTCCTGACGCATCCCCCGCACGACACGAGAGAACGGAGACACACGACATGGTCGATCGTCTGAAAGGCAAGATCGCCCTCATCACCGGCGGCGCCCGTGGGCAGGGCCGCGAGATGGCGGAGCTGTTCATGCGCGAAGGCGCGACCGCGGTGATCGCGGCCGACGTCCTCGACGCGGAGGGCGCCGAGACCAGCCCCGTCACCTTCGTGAAGCTCGACATCACGAAGAAGGACGAGTGGAAGAGCGTGATCGACGCGATCATCGCGGAGCACGGACGGCTCGACATCCTCATCAACAACGCGGCGATCTGCCTCTACGAGCCCATCCTCGAGACGACCGACGAGATCTACGACCGGGTGCTCGATGTCGACCTCAAGAGCATCTTCTACGGGATGCGCGAGGTGCTGCCGCACATGATCGCGCAGAAGGCCGGCTCCATCGTCAACGTCTCCTCGATCTGGGGCCTGGCGGGTGTCGACAGCTCGTACGCCTATCAGGCCGCCAAGGGCGCGATCCTCAACGTCAGCAAGAACGTCGCGATCACGCACGGTCAGGACGGGGTGCGCTGCAACTCCCTGCACCCGGGCTACATCCTGTCGCCGATGAACGAGCACCAGGCTCCGGAGATCAACGCCGCGCTCATCGCGGGCACGGCCGTGAAGCGCCCGGGCATCCCGATCGAGACCGCCTATGCCGCCCTGTTCCTCGCCAGTGACGAGGCCAGCTACGTCACCGGGACCTCGCTGGTCGTCGACGGCGGGTACCTCGCGCCCTGAACCACCGCTCCACCCCCGCAATCCATGACACAGAGAGGTGTGCATCACATGAAGAAGTCCCTGCTCCTCACCGGAGCCCTCGCCGCTGCGGCGGCACTCGTCCTCGCCGGCTGTTCCGGCGGCGGCGGCTCGTCCTCCGGCGGAGGAACGATCCTGATCGGCGGCATCGCCGGCACCACGGGCGCCTACGGCACGACCGGACAGGCCGTGTTCAACGGAACCCAGATGGCGATCGACGAGATCAACAAGAAGGGCGGCGTGCTCGGCAAGAAGCTCAAGTTCGACGGCCACGACGACGGCGCCTCGGCGACCACGTCATCCACGCTGTTCAACAAGCTGCTCAGCGAGGGCGCCGTCGCGATCGTCGGCTCCCCCGACACGGGTCCGACCACCGCCTCGCTCTCGAGCCAGAAGAAGATCCCGGTGATCGGCGCCGTCGACGACGGCGGTCTGACCGTCTACCCGAAGGGACCGGACCAGCCGCCCTACCCGTACGCGTTCTCGACGAGTCTGAACACCTTCGCCTGGGGCGGTGCGATCGCCGAGTACGCCCTGAAGAACTGCAAGGGCGGCCTCGCCGTACTGCACGACCCCTCGAGCTACGGCCTCGGCGGCCTGGCCGGGATCAAGATGGTCTACGACGCGAAGGGCAAGAAGCTCGCGCTCGAGGACTCGATCACCGAGAACTGGTCGACCGGAGCGACCGTCGGCCTGAAGTCCGAGATCGACAAGATCACGGCGTCGGGCGCCGATTGCGTCGACATCTGGCTCACGCCGCAGGACCAGGCGTCGTTCGTGCAGGAGGCCCACGCGCTCGGCGCGAAGTTCACCTTCCTCGGCAATGACGAGACCAACGCGGACGCGACCTTCTCCGACCTCGCGAAGGACCAGGCGGCCGGCATGATCTCGGCGACCATCACGAGCGGGCTGAACCCCGACGCCAAGCTGACGAAGTTCCGCGCCGACTACAAGGCCAAGTTCAACACCGAGTCGACGCCGTTCGCGGAGCTCAGCTACGACGCGATCTACATGCTCAAGCAGGCCATCGAGCAGGGCAAGTCCACGGAGGCGCCGAGCCTGCAGAAGCAGCTGAACAGCATCACGGACTTCGACGGGCTGACCGGCAAGCTGACCTTCACGCCGCAGCAGCACACGACCATCAACAAGGAGCAGCTGACCATGGTCTCGTTCGACCCGGCCAGCAAGTCCTGGAAGCCCCTGACGTAGTCACCCCGGCGCGCCCGGTCCGTACCCTGACGGGAGGACCGGGCGCGCCGAGCGTCGCGACCACGACTCACCGCAGAGAAGAGAAGGCTGGGATGCTGCTGCAGGTGCTCCTGAGCGGGCTCGCCATCGGCGCCGTCTACGGGCTGATGGCGATGGCGTTCGCCATCGTGTTCTACGTCACCCGGGTGATCAACTTCGCGACGGGGCAGCTGCTCATGGTCTCGATCATGATCACCGCCGCCCTGTCGCGAGCCGGTCTGCCCGACATCGTCTCGGTCGTCGTCGGCGTGCTCGCCTCGACCGTGGCGGGCGTCCTCATCTACCTGCTCGCGGTGCGCCCGGTGCTGCGCTTCGACCGGTTCAGCTTCGCCTGGCTGGTCTCCACCCTCGGCGTCGCGATCGTGCTCCAGTCGCTCGCGGCGATCATCTGGGGTCCCACCTCGCGGGGATTCCCCGCCCTCCTCAACCGCGACAACCTGCACATCGGCGGCGCGGGCATCAGCGTGCAGGAGCTCCTCACGATCATCGTGGCGATCGTCGTGCTCGTCGGCTTCGAGCTCGTGCGGCGCCGGACGCTGTTCGGCAAACTCGGACAGGCCATCTCGGCCGACCCCGAGATGGCCTCGGCGATCGGCGCCCGGGTCACCGGATTCGCGATCGCGGCCTTCGCGATCGGCGGGTTGCTCGCGGGCGTCGCGGGCATCCTGGTCGGTCCGATCACCTTCTCGAACCCGTACCTCGGCGACACCTACGGGATCTTCGGCTTCATCGCGCTCATGATCGGCGGGATCGAGAGGCCGGCGGCCGCGATGGGGGCGGGCTCGTGCTCGGCATCCTGTCCGTCGGTGCGAACACGTTCATCGGCTCGCAGGCGTCCGACTGGTTCCCGTTCGTCGTCGTCGTGGCCGTGCTGCTGATCGCGCCGAACGGCCTGTTCGCCTCCGGCGACTCGGTCCGCACGCTCTGGGCCGCGATCGCCCACCGGAACGACCGAGCAGGAGCGAAGGCATGACCGCCGGCATCGACATGGCCGCGGGCCGGACCGAGCGGGCGCGCTCCCGGTCGCGGTTCATCGGGCTCGGCGCGGTCGCCCTCGTGGTCGTGTACCTCGCCGCGAACCTGGGCGTGGCGCACGGCTCGTACTACGTGCAGAACCTCGCCGAGGTCGGGGCGGTCTTCGCCATCCTCGCGCTCAGCCTCGACCTCGTGGCCGGCATGACCGGGCTGTACTCGCTCGGGCACGCGGGTCTCTTCGCGCTCGGCGCGTACGCGACCACCCTCCTGAACGCGAACCTCGGCTGGAACGTCTTCATCCTGCTGCCGCTCAGCGTCGTCGGGGTCGGGATCGTCGGGGTCGTGCTCGGGGCGCTCTCGCTTCGGGTCAGCGGGCTCTACTTCGCGATCATGACGTTCATCTTCACGCTCGTCGTGACGGTGCTGATCTCCGATCTCGACTTCACCGGCGGGTTGCAGGGCATCGCGGGTCCGACCTTCCCCGATTTCCCGGAGGGCCTGTCCTTCCTCGGGTCCTCCGTCGCCTGGTGCGTCGGGATCGCGTTCCTCGTCACCGTGGTGATCGTCTGGAGCATTCGCTCATCGGCGTTCTACCCGGTGCTGCTGGCGATCCGCGACGCGGAGCCGTTCGCCGCGTCGGCGGGCGTGCGCACCGGAGTCGTGCGGGTCATGATGTTCGGTCTGTCCGCGGCGCTCGCAGGCCTCGCGGGCTGGGCGTTCTCGTTCCTGGGGTTCGTGTCGCCCGGTCAGTTCAATTGGACGGTCTCGGTCAACATCCTCGTCATGGTGATCCTCGGCGGCATCAACACGCGGCTCGGGCCCATCATCGGCGCCATCTTCATCAGCGCGTTCCCCGTCGTCATCTCGATCGACCCCCTGGTGCAGGAGGTGATCTTCGGCGCGATCTTCGTGCTCGTCATCGTGTTCTTCCCGCGCGGCATCGTGGGGATCGTGACGAGCCTGGCTCGCCGCATCCGGCGTCGACCGCTTCCCGCCACGGAGCCGAGCGCCCCCGACACGGCGCCGATCGCCGAGGCCGAGCTGGCCGCCGCGGGCGAGGAGCCGCAGGTCTCGGACGAGATCGCCCTGGAGGTGCGCGACGTGCGCTTCGGCTACGTGCGCGGCACCACGGTGCTCGACGGCATCGACATGCGCGTTCGGCGCGGCAGCATCCACGGCCTCATCGGCCCGAACGGCTCCGGCAAGAGCACGCTGGTCAACCTCATCTCCGGCGCCCTGCGTCCGACGACCGGCACGATCGAGGCCAACGGCCACCGCATCGAACGGCTCGGAGCGGCCGGACGCCCGGCGCGCGGCATCATGCGCACGTTCCAGACGGCCGTGCTGGTGCGCGAGCTGTCCGTTCGCCAGAACGCAGGGATCGGGCTGTACAGCCGCGTGCCCCGCATCTCGGGCCGGTCGCTCGCATGGCCGCTGTTCCCGAGTGCGCACCGGGACGATCGCGCCATCCGCACGCGGGCGACCGCCGCGCTCGCCCGGGTCGGCCTCGGCTCGGGCTGGGCGACGGCGCGCGTCGCCGACGTACCGCACGGCGTCGAGCAGCTGACCCAGCTCGCGGCCGCGACCGTCGGCGAGCCGAGCATCCTGATCCTCGACGAGCCGCTCGCGGGACTCTCCTCCGGCGAGGTGGAACAGGTGTCGGAGATCCTGCGCCAGCTCAAGCGCGACGGGGTCACGGTGATCGTCGTGGAGCACCAGACCCGCTTCATCTTCGAGATGTGCGACGAGGTCACGGTGCTCGCGGCGGGTGAGCTGGTGACCTCGGGCAGCGCGGCGGCCGTGCGCGCCGACGAACGAGTGCGAGAGGTGTACCTGGGACAATGAGCGCCGAATCCACGACTCCGGTGATCGCGCCGGCGCTCCGGCTCGAGGGCCTGTACGCCGGCTACGGCCGCTTCGACGTGCTGCACGACATCGCCCTGCACGTCGAGCGCGGCGAGGCGGTCGCGCTGCTCGGGCCCAACGGCGCGGGCAAGACGACCCTCTTGCGCGCGATCATGGGAATGGTCAAGCAGCGGCGCGGCGTGATCGAGGTCGCCGGAACGGATGTCTCCCGGCTGCCCACCCATCGGATCGCTCGCGGCCTGGTCGGAATCGTGCCGGAAGGTCGACGCCTGTTCCTCGGGCAATCGGTCGAGGACAACCTGCGCCTCGGCGGTCTGCATCTGCGTCACGACCACGCGCGCACGGCGCAGCTGCTGCGCTCCGTCTTCGACCTGTTCCCCGTGGTCGAGCGCTACCGGGCGCGGCCGGCGACCGCGCTCTCGGGCGGGGAGCAGCAGATGGTCGCGATCGGCCGCATGATGATGAGCGATCCCGAGCTCATGCTCCTGGACGAGCCGTCGCTCGGTCTCGCGCCGCTCGCGATCCAGAGCATGGCCGACGCGCTCCTCGCGCTGCGTGAGCGCGGCCGCAGCATCCTGCTCGTCGAGCAACGCGTCGATCTCGCGCTGCAGGTCTGCGATCGGATCTACGTGCTGAGCGGCGGCCGCATCGTGGAGCAGGGGGCGGCTGACGACATCGACGGCCGAGGCCGGGCCCTCATCGACGCCTATCTGGGCTGACCGCGATCCGGGAAATCATCCCAGCGGAGTACAGCCAACGACCGGGAACCGGACGTAGCCTGCCTGCGACGCCACGTTCTCCGGCGTCGTCGAGGTGATCCCCATGCATGCATCCTTCCGTACCCTCCCGGCCCTGGCTCTCGGGGTCGCGATCCCCGCCGTCGTGCTCGCGAGCGCGCTCGCCCTCCCGGCGCAGGCCGAACCTGCGAGCACGCCGACCGCGCACCAACTGCTGGAGAGGGTCGCCAAGAGCGTCGACCAGCACTACTCCGGCACGCTGACGCAGACCTCGGATCTCGGACTCCCCAGCTGCCGAGCGTCGGTCCGGGCTCGGTGCACTCCGACGAGTCGGCCATCCTCGACCTCGTCACGGCCGCGCACCGGGCGAAGGTCTACGTCGACGGTCGCAGCAAGCAGCGCGTCCAGGTGCTCGACCAGCTCGCCGAACGCGACATCGTGCGCAACGGCTCCTCGGTGTGGATCTGGGATTCGAAGCACAAGACCGCGCAGCACGTCACGCTCCCCTCGCGGCACTCCGCGTCGCCGGCGCCGGTGACGCCGTCCGAGCTCGCGACGCGACTCCTGGCCTCGGTCCGCTCGAGCAGCAAGGTCACAGTCGCGACCGGTTCGAGCGTGGCGGGCCGTTCGGTCGACCGCCTCGTCCTCACCCCGCGCACCGACCGGACGCTCGTCTCGCGCGTCGTCGTGTCCGTCGACCACGCGACCGGCGTGCCGCTCAAGATCGCGGTCGACGCCCGCGGCCAGTCCGGTGACGCGGTCGCGATCGGGTTCACCGACGTCTCGTTCTCGACCCCGGGCGCCGGCCTGTTCTCCTTCAGTCCGCCGAAGGGCGCGCACGTGACGACCAAGGACCTCTCGCACGTCCGCCCGCATGCGAAGGCCGACCATGTGGCGCCCGACCCGGACGCCTCGGCGTCGCCGAAGGCGCAGCCGGGATCGGAGCCGACCGTCACCGGTGCCGGGTGGGCGAGCGTCGTGACCGTGCCGTCCGGCCAGCTGCCGGCCGGCGTCACCGGCGACCCCCTGTTCCGTCAGCTCACGACGGCGGTCGACGGCGGTCGCGCCCTGCAGACCACGCTCGTCTCCGTCCTCATCACGGACGACGGCCGGGTGCTCGCGGGCGCGGTGCCGATCGCGACGCTCGAGGCCGCCGCCCGGTGAGCCCGCGGTGAGCGGGACGGTCGCGCCCGCGGACGCGGCCATCCGCACCCGGGGCCTCGGCAAGCGGTTCGGACGCCAGCGTGCGGTCGCCGACCTCGACCTCGAGGTGCCGCGGGGCGCCGTGTTCGGCTTTCTCGGCCCCAACGGCTCGGGAAAGACGACGACGATCCGGATGCTGCTGGGCCTCGCGCGGCCCTCGAGTGGCGACATCCACGTGCTCGGCGAGCCCATGCCGCACGCCCTGCGCTCGGTGCTGCCGCGCGTCGGCGCCCTCGTCGAGGGCCCGTCGATCTATCCGTTCCTCTCCGGACGCGCCAATCTGCACCGCCTCGACGCGGCGGACCCCGGCAGCGCCGCCCGCTCCCGCCCCGCCCGGGTCGACGGCGCGCTCGAGCGGGTCGGCCTGACCGCGGCCGCCGGGAAGCGGGCCGGCGCGTATTCGCTCGGCATGAAGCAGCGCCTCGGCCTCGCCGCCGCCCTGCTCGCGCCGCGCGAGCTGCTCGTGCTCGACGAACCGACCAACGGCCTCGACCCCCAGGGCACCCGCGAGGTGCGCGGACTCATCCGGTCGCTCGCGGCCGACGGCACGACCGTGTTCGTCTCGAGTCACCTGCTCGCCGAGATCGAGCAGGTGTGCACCCACGCCGCGGTCATGCGCGCCGGACGGCTCGTGGCGCAGGGCTCGCTCGACGATCTGCGCCGCGCAGCTCGTGCGCGGATCGTCGTGCGTACCCCGGATGCCGCCGACGCCGCGACGGTCCTCGGGATCCACCGCATCACAGCCGCGATCGCGGGCGACTCCATCACGGGCGAGCTGCCCGAGGAGGCCGTCGTCGAGGACCTCGTGCGCGCGCTCGTGGAGGCCGGGGTGCGCGTGCGCGGCGTGAGCGTCGAGGGCGACTCCCTCGAGGACCGCTTCGTCGCCCTGACCGGGGAGGGCTTCGATGTCGCCGGCTGACGGCTCCTCCCCCGCGCTCACCTCGAGTCGTGCCGAATCGCACGATGCAGGCGACGTTCGTGCCGATCGGCACGACTCGAGCACGCGGACCGAGGCGCGCAGCACCGTGCCGCGTCCCTTCGCGCTGCTCGGGTCGGAGCTCGCGACCCTGTTCCGGCGGCGGCGCACGATCGCCATGCTCGCCGCGCTCGCGCTCGTGCCGATCCTCATCGCCGTCGCCGTGCGGGTGACCGGTGCCGGATCCGGGGTGGCCCGGCGTTCCTCGGCGACATCACGCAGAACGGCTTGTTCGTCGCCTTCACCGCGCTGACCGTCTCGATCCCGCTGTTCCTGCCGCTCACCATCGGCGTCGTCGCCGGCGACACCATCGCAGGCGAGGCGTCGCTCGGCACACTGCGTGCGCTGCTCATCGCCCCGGCAGGACGGCTCCGGCTGCTCATCGTGAAGTACGTCGGCGCGCTCGCGTTCGCCGCAGCCGCGACCGGCGTCATCGTGCTCGCGGGGGTCGGCGTCGGCGCGCTGCTGTTCCCGGTCGGCCGGGTGACCCTGCTGTCCGGCGACACCGTCGACGCCGGCGGGTTCGCCGCCCGCGCCGCCCTGCTCGCGCTCTACGTCGTGCTGTCGCTGTCGGGGCTGTGCGCGATCGGACTGTTCATCTCGACGCTCACGACCATCCCCGTCGGGGCGATGGCCGCGACGGTCGTGGTCGCGGGGGCCTCGCAGATCGCGGATGCGCTGCCGCAGCTCGACGCCATCCACGCCTGGCTGCCGACCCACTACTGGTTCGGCTTCGGCGACCTGCTGCGCGATCCGCTGGTCTGGGACTCGTTCGGCGTGAACGGCTGGCTGCAGCTCGGCTATGTGGTGGTGTTCGGCGGGCTCGCGATCTGGCGGTTCCTGACGAAGGACGCGCTGTCGTAGCTCAGGCCGACGGCAGGGCGGCCACGACGTCGATCTCGACGAGGATGTCGGCCAGGTCGGACCCGACCGTCGTGCGCACCGGGTGGGGCGTGGGCACGATCGCGCCGTAGGCCTCGTTGAAGCCGGCGAAGTCGCGCTTCAGGTGCTGCAGATGCGCCGTGACCTTGACCACGTCGGCCCAGCTCGCGCCCGCCGCCTCGAGCACGGCCCCGACGTTGCGCAGCACCTGCGTCGTCTGCGCCGCGATGCCCTCGGGCACCTCGCCCGTCTCGGGCACCTGCGGCCCGAACCCGGCCGTGAACAGCAGGCCGCCGGCGATGACGCCGTGGCTGTAGGGACCGGCCGGCTTCGGGGCGTTCGGGGCGGTGAGGGGTGTCTTGGTGGTCACGATCGGTCTCCTTCGTCGGGGTGGATGTCGGGGTGGATGCTGAGGGCGTGCTCGAGGGCTGCGGCCACGACGCGCTCGTCGCCGGGTGCGAGCTGGTCGGCGCCGAGCCAGAAGCCGCGTGGCGACCCCTGCACCCGGTAGGGCAGGACGGCCACGCGAGGGCGGAAGCCGTCGAACGCGGCGAGCGCCGCGGCGGCGCGCTCCGGGTCGTCGAGTTCGATGCGCAGCCGCGGCACGGGCTGGCCGGCCTCGTTGGCATCCTCGAGCTCCGCGTGCACCCCTCGGCGCCGAGCGCGATCCCGCGCCAGTCCTCGAGCACGGCGCGCTGCTCGCGCTCGAGCCACGCCTCGTCGCGGGCGACGAAGAGCTCGACCGCGCGCACGAGCCCGGCGATCTCCTCCTTGCCGGCCTTCAGCGCACGGCCCCAGCTCTGGAAGGGGGCGCCGGATCGCCGGGCGGCCTCGACGAGGTCGGCGCGCCCGAGCAGGAGGCCGGAGGCCTGCGGCCCCCGGAGCGCCTTTCCGCCGGAGAAGGCGACCAGGTCGGCGCCGAGCTCGCGCGTGAAGCGCCAGAGGTTGGAGGCCGGCGGCAGCTGGGCCGCGGCATCCACGAGCACGGGAACGCCCCGCTCGCGCGCGATGCGCACGACGGTCGGCAGCGGCAGCGCCACGTCGGGCAGGTGCGATCCGGCGACGTAGAGCACGGCGGCCGTGCGCTCGGTGATCGCGGCCTCCAGCTCCCACTCGAAGGTCTGGATGACGTTGCCGATCTGCCGCACCCGGATGCCGGCCAGCGCGAGCGTCGTGTCGTACGGGATCCGGTGCGCGGCGTGCATCACGACCTCGTAGGGCGCCTCGTCGCGCCCCGGCAGCTGGGAGAGCCCGTCCGGTCGGCCCCCGGTGCGGATGCCGAGCAGCGCGAGCACCATGGCCGCGGCGCAGCCCGGAGCGACGTACCCGGCCTCGTTGCGGGTGAGCTCGGCAAGGCGGCGCCCGGCCGCGAGGTGCAGCTCGTGCATGTCGACGAACGAGCCGGCAGCGTCGCGCATCGCGTCGAGCACCTCCGGCGGCATGAGCGAGCCGCCGATCGCCGTGAAGGTCGTGGCCGCGTTGATGAGCGGCCGCACGCCGAGTCGTTCGTAGAAACCCATGACCTACCCCAGTTGCCGTGCGATGTCCGCGGCGCAGGTCTGCAGCCGGCCGAGCTCGCCGCGGAGCTCGGTCAGGGGCCGGACGGCGCGGATCGCGCTGATCGAGACCGCCCCGTGGATGCGTCCCCCGACGACACCACCGGCACGGCCACGCAGTTCACGAACTCCTCGAACTCGCCGTCGTCGGCCGACCAGCCGCGTCGGCGGATGTCGCCCAGGCGCCGCTCGAGGGCCGCGCGGTCGTGCGATGCGCTGGTGCCCCGCGCGTCCTCGGCATCCAGGAGCCGGGTGCGCTCGGGCGCGGGGAGGTGCGCGAGGATCGCCGTGCCGACGCCGGTGCGGGCGGCATCCACCTGACCGCCGACGCGGGAGGACATGCGCACGCCGTCGGTGTCCTCGACCTTGTCGACGTAGTAGACGCCGTCGCCGATGAGCTGCGCGAGATGAACGGTGCTGCCGACGTGGCGGTGCAGTTCTCGCAGCGCGGGATGCGCGATCCGGCGCAGGTCGAGCTCGTCGACCGCCTGCTGTCCGATCGCCACCAGGCGCATGCCGATCGCCCAGGTGCCGTCGTCGCGATGCACGAGGAATCCGGCGCTCTCGAGCGTCTTGAGCTGGCGGAAGACGGTGGAGCGGTGCACCTCGAAGTGCTCGGAGATCTCGCGCAGGGTGCGGGAACCGGAGGCCACGAGCTCAATGAGCTCGGTGGCCCTGCGCACGGTCTCCGACATGAGCCGAGGATAATGCACAGGGTGTTGCATTCAGCGCAATCGGGCGAGCGCGTGGTCCTGCGCGGCGGGATTCTGGTCGACGGCACGGGCGCCCCGCGACGCGCCGCGGACGTCGAGCTCGACGGTGACCGGATCTCCCGCATCCTGGAGCCCGGGGCGCCGAGCGACGCCGCCGATGACGACGTGAGCGGCGCGATCGTCGCGCCGGGGTTCATCGACATGCACGCCCACTCCGACCTGGCGGTGCTCGCCGACCCCGCGCACGCCGCGAAGCTCGAGCAGGGCGTCACGCTCGAGGTCCTCGCTCAGGACGGCCTCGGCTACGCGCCGGTGGACGACCGCGGAATGCGCACCATGCGCGAGCGGCTCGCGGCGTTCAACGGCTCGCCCGATCTCGACTTCACGTGGCGCAGTGTCGCCGACTACCTCGCCCGGATCGACCGGGGGCGCCGCTCAACGTCGCGGTGCTCGTGCCGCACGGCACGGTGCGCCAGGCGGTGATGGGCGACCGGGCGGCGCCCGCGACGCCGGCCGAACTGGCCGGGATGCGCGAGCTGGTCGACCAGGGCATGCGCGACGGGGCCGTCGGGCTCTCGGCCGGCCTCAGCTACACCCCCGCGGCTTTCGCGACGGACGACGAGCTGGTGGCGCTGCTGGAGCCGGTCCGAGACCACGGCGGGTTCTACGCTCCGCACCACCGCAACTACGGCACGCACGCGATGGAGTCGTACGCGTCGTGCATCGCGATCGCCGAGGCCGCGGGCGTCGCCCTGCATCTCGCGCACTGCCACCTCAACTTCCCCGTCAACCGCGGGCGCGCCCCGAGCTGCTCGCCCTCATCGATGCCGCGATCGACCGGGGCGTCGACGTCACGCTCGACGCCTACCCGTACTCGCGCAGCGCGACCTCGCTGGTGTCCCTGCTGCCGAGCGCGGCGGCCGTCGACGGACCGGCGGGCGTCCTCCGGCGTCTGGAGGATCCGGCCGCGAGCGAGGAGCTGCGCCGCGCGGTCGAGCAGACCGGCTCGGACGGCAACCACGGCGTGCCGGCCGACTGGGAGGCGATCTCGATCTCGTCGGTCGTCGCGCCCGGCAACGCCGGGGCCGTCGGGATGCCGGTGGCGGCCTGGGCGCGGGCGCGCGGCGTGACCGCGTGGCGGGCGGTGGTCGAGCTGCTGGTCGCCGACGATCTCGCGACCGGATGCGTGCTCGACGTCGGCGACGAACACAACATGCGCGCGATCATGCGTCACAGCGCGCACACGGTGGGCAGCGACGGGATCCTCGTCGGCGCCCACCCGCATCCGCGCGAGTGGGGCACCTTCCCCCGGTTCCTGGGTGCGTACGCCCGCGATGAGGGGCTCATGACGCTCGAGGACGCCGTGCACCACCTGACGGGGCGCCCCGCGCGGCGTCTCGGCCTGCGCGATCGCGGCATCGTGCGCGCGGGCGGGTTCGCCGACCTCGTCGTGTTCGACGCGGAGCGCGTGGGATCGCCCGCGACGTACGAGGACCCGCGGCGCCGACCCGAGGGCATCCGGCAGGTACGGGTCAACGGCGTGCGGGTCGTCGAGGGCGGCCGCCGGAACGCCGCGATCGCGGGCCGCGCCGTGCGGGGCGCCGAGTCGTTGCGCTGAGTGCAACCGACTGTGCACCCGGTGAGATGACGACTATCCTCGGCCCCATGCCGGCACCCCGAGTCGCCTGTCTGGGCGAAGCGCTCATCGTGCTCGTCGCCGGGCGCCCCGGTCCGCTCGAGGAGTCCGCGGACTTCGAGCGATCGATCGGAGGCGCCGAGCTCAACACGGCGATCGGCCTGGTCGCCGCCGGCATCCCGTCGGCCCTGCTCACCGCGGTGGGCGACGACGGTTTCGGCCGCCATCTCGTGGCGCGGGCGTCACAGCTCGGCGTGGACACCTCCGCGGTGCGCGTCGATCCGGCGCGGGCCACCGGCATGTACGTCAAGGAGCGCGGCGGGGGCACCGGCGCGGCGACGGATCTGCCGCTCGGCGCCAGCCGCATGCACTACTACCGCGCGGGATCCGCAGCCAGCGCACTCGGCCCCGAGTACCTGGACGAGGCGTCCGTGCGGGCGATCCTCGACGGCGTGCAGGCCGTGCACGTCACGGGGATCACCCCGGCGCT
Source organism: Pseudolysinimonas kribbensis (assembly GCF_030161895.1). Taxonomy (GTDB): domain Bacteria; phylum Actinomycetota; class Actinomycetes; order Actinomycetales; family Microbacteriaceae; genus Pseudolysinimonas; species Pseudolysinimonas kribbensis. The sequence continues at coordinate 2,481,371 of NZ_BSVB01000001.1, read as the reverse complement.
GTCGCCGACGACGCTCGAGCTGACGCGGGCGCTGCGCTCCGCCGCCCCTCGCGCCCTCCTCGCCTTCGACGCCAACTGGCGTCCCGCGCTCTGGCGCGGGCGGGAGCGGGAGGGCGCCGACGTCCTGCGCGAGCTGGCCGCGGGCTCCGACCTCGTGCTGCTCGGCGAGGAGGAGGCCCGCATCATCGTCGGCTCCGACGATCCGGATGCCGTGCGCCGCGCCCTGCCCGCGCCCCGGCGTCTGGTGCTCAAGCACGACGGCGGCGCCGTGACCGCGTTCGATGGACCGGTGTCGCGCCGCCTGCGCCCGGACGCGGTCACGATCACGGAGGCGATCGGCGCGGGCGACGCCTTCGCCGCCGGATACCTCGCGGCGATCCTCGACGACGGCGACCTCGACGCCGCCCTCGCCGGCGGGCATCGCCTCGCCGAGCGCGTGCTGCGCTCGACCCACGACCACGCCGCCCACGACCCGGCAGGAGCCGTCATCCCATGAGCACCCACCCCGAGCGCCCCGATCACGACGTCCTCGAGCGGATCCGCGCCGATCGCGTCATCGCGACCCTGCGCGCTCCGGACGCCGACCTCGCCCTCATCGCGGTCGAGGCCCTGGTCGAGGCGGGCGCGACCTCGATCGAGGTGACCTACACGGTCCCGGATGCCGGGCGCGTGATCGCCGAGGCCGTGCATCGGTACGGCGACCGTGCGCTCGTGGGTGCCGGCACCCTCACGACGCCCGAGCAGGTCGCCGGTGCCCGCGACGCGGGTGCCGCGTTCTTCGTGTCGCCCGGATTCGACGCGGATGTGGTGGCGGCGATCCGGGCCGGCGACGGTCCCGCCATCATCGGCGCCTACACGGCGACCGAGGTGCAGCAGGTCGTCGCGAACGGGGTCGAGCTGGTCAAGCTGTTCCCGGCGTCGATCGGCGGCCCGGCGCTGCTGCGCGCGCTGCGCGGTCCGTTCCCCGACGTCGCGTTCGTGCCGACCGGCGGCATCCGGGGCGACGCGGTCGCCGAGTGGATCGCCGCCGGAGCCGTCGCGGTGGGCGCCGGCAGCGAGCTCATCTCCTCCGAGGCGCTGCGGGGCGGCGATCGCGGTGCGCTCGTCGCGCACGCGCGCGCCTACCTCGCGGCCGCCGCCGCTCCCGCCTGACCCGCGCGCCGCCGGGGCTCAGACGTCGCTGAGGGCCTGCGCGGGATCCACCGTCTCGGTCGACTCGGTGCCCGGCCCGACGGTGCGCACCGGCTCGGTCTCGTGGATGTACTTGCCGCCCATGACGACCGAGGCGAGCGCGCCGATGACCGACATGATGGCGGCCGCGATGAAGACGATCACGAGACCCGAGTGGAACGGATCGGAGATGAGCGCCGGGAAGAACTGGTGCCCGGTCAGCGCCTTCAGGTCGGCGGCGGGGATGGCATCCCGGGCGATGGTGCCCGCGGCGGTCAGCTGCTGCAGGAGCGCGTCGATCGGGTTGATTCCCAGGAACGCCGCGAACAGGTTGCCGACCGGCGGGATCTGCGCGGCCGCCGCGACGCCCGCGGCCGGCACGTGGTGTGCCGTGAGTCCGGCGGTCAGCGCCTTGGGCAGCGTGCTCGCCAGGCCGCCGATCATGAGCGAGAAGAAGATGCCGATCGAGAGCGAGTTGCCGGCGTTCTGGAACGTGCCCGTCATCCCGGATGCCGCCCCGCGTTGCGCCGCCGGAACGGAGTTCATGATCGCCGTGCGGTTCGGCGCCGCGAACATGCCCGACCCGATCCCGTTCACGAAGATGATCACGGCGAAGAGCCAGTAGGGGAAGTCCACCGGGATCACCAGCAGGAGCAGGAAGGTACCCGCCACGATCATCAGGCCCGCCGTCGCGAACGTGCGGGCGCCGAACCGGTCGGAGAGCGTGCCCGACAGCGGTCCCGAGACGAGGAACCCGACGGTCAGCGGCAGCAGGTAGATGCCCGCCCAGAACGGCGTCGACTCGTAGGAGTAGCCGTGCAGCGGCAGCCAGATGCCCTGGAGCCAGATGATGAGCATGAACTGGAGACCGCCGCGGCCGACCGAGGCGAGCAGTCCCGCGAGGTTGCCGAACGTGAACGCGCGGATCTTGAAGAGCCGCAGGTTGAACATCGGGTCCTTCACGAAGTACTCGAGCACGACGAACGCGGCGAGGATCACCACCCCGCCGATGATGCCGCCGAGCACCCACGGGTTGCCCCACCCGGTGGAGGAGTCGCCGTAGGGCTGGATGCCGTAGGTGATCCCGATGAGCAGCGCGAACAGGCCGACCGCGAAGAGCAGGTTGCCCCACCAGTCGATGCGCCCGGTGCCGCGCGCGCCGACCTCGTGCAGCGACACGAACGACCAGACGGTGCCGAGGATCCCGAACGGCACGCTCACGATGAAGACCGCGTGCCAGTCGACGACGGCGAGCACGCCGCCGAGGATCAGGCCGAGGAAGGTGCCGGCGATCGCGGCGATCTGGTTGATGCCGAGCGCGAAGCCGCGGCGGGTCGCCGGAAAGGCGTCGGTCAGGATGGCGGTCGAGTTCGCGAAGATCATCGCGCCGCCGACGGCCTGCAGCACGCGCAGCAGGATGAGCCACATCGCTCCGGCGCCGCCCGTGAACGGGTCGAAGACGAGCGCGATCGAGGCGACCGTGAAGACCGCGAAGCCGATGTTGTAGATGCGCACCCGGCCGTAGATGTCGCCGAGGCGGCCGAAGCTCACGACCAGCACGGCGGTCACGAGGATGAAGCCCATGAGCATCCACAGCAGGTAGCTCGTGCTGTTCGGGTCGAGCGGATCGAGGTCGATGCCCTTGAAGATCGCGGGCAGCGAGATGAGCACGATCGAGCCGTTGATCGTCGCCATCAGCATCCCCAGCGTCGTGTTGCTGAGCGCGATCCATTTGTAGCGCGGGTGGTCCTGGTGGAACATGCCCGAGCGCTCTCGGGTTGCGGGGGTGGTCAACGCACGCCTTCCGGTGGGGGTGATTCGGGTCTCACCGTCGAGGCCGGGATCGTTAGCTGAAGCAATGATGCTAGTCGATCCGGAGGGTGACTCCGCACGCCGGCGAGGGCATCCGGCTGCTCCACAATGGAGCCATGACCGGCTCGCTCGCCCTCGTGCCCGCCCTGCGCCATCCGGAGCTGCTCGCTCCCCCGTCGTGGCGGCGCTCGACGCGCTCGGCGACGCGGCGGCGGAGGTCGACGTCGCGCCCATCGATGCCGCGCTCGCCGACACCGCCGCGTTCTGCGCGACGTACGGCGTCGGCCTCGACATCTCGGCCAACTGCGTCGTCATCGCCGGCCGCCGCGGGGAGGAGACCCGCTACGCCGCGTGCGTCGTGCTCGCGACCACGCGCGCGGATGTCAACGGCGTTGTGCGCAGGCTGCTCGACGCGCGCAAGGCGAGCTTCGCCCCCATGGACGACGCGGTCGCCCTGACCGGCATGGAGTACGGCGGCATCACGCCCATCGGCCTGCCCGACGACTGGGCGCTGTACATCGACGTGCGCATCCCGGCGCTGCCGCGCGCGATCGTCGGGTCGGGCATCCGCGGCAGCAAGGTCGAGCTGCCGGGCGCGGTGCTCGCGGCGCTGCCGCACGCGCAGGTGATCGAGGGCCTGGCCCGCGAGGTGGTCGAGTAGCGGCCGGAGACCGCGTATCCAACCCGCTAGATCGACTGGGCGAGGCGGTAGTACGCCGCGTTCCAGCGCACGGTCTGCTCGAAGGCGTCGATCGTGGTCGCGTCGTCGATGACCAGCAGCTCGATGCCCGACATCTTCGCGAAGTCGCGGAACACGTCGACGCCGACCTGGGTCGACATGACCGTGTGGTGGGCGGCGCCCGCCGTGAGCCACGCGGTCGCGGAGGTGCGGAAATCCGGCTGCGGCTTCCAGATCGCCCGGCCGACCGGGAGCTTCGGCATCGGCTGCGGCAGGTCGACGTTCTCGACGACGTTCGCCACGAGCCGGAACCGATCGCGCATGTCGCTGAGCGCCACGACGACCGCGGGTCCGGGGTCGGCGGTGAAGACCAGCCGCACCGGGTCGTCCTTGCCGCCGATGCCGAGCGGGTGGATCTCGAGGCTCGGCTTGGCCGTCGTCAGGGTCGGGGAGACCTCGAGCATGTGCGCGCCGAGGATGAGCTCGTGCCCCGGCTCGAGGTGGTACGTGTAGTCCTCCATGAGGCTCGCGCCGCCCGGCAGGCCGGCGCCCATCACGGCGGCGGTGCGCACGAGCACCGCGGTCTTCCAATCGCCCTCCGCGCCGAAGCCGTACCCGTCGGCCATGAGCCGCTGCACCGCGAGGCCGGGCAGCTGCTTCAGGTCGCCGAGGTCCTCGAACGAGTCGGTGAAGGCGTGGAAGCCCCCGCCTCGAGGAACGAGCGCAGCCCGAGCTCGATGCGCGCGCCCTCCCGCAGCGACTCGTGCCGCTCGGCGCCCGGTCGCAGTCCGGGCTGCACGTCGTAGAGCGAGAGGTACTCGTCCACGAGCGCGTCGACGTCCTGTGTCGTGGACGCCGCCACGGCCTCCACGAGCTCGTTGACGCCCCAGGTGTTGACCTGCACGCCGAGCCGCAGCTCCGCCTCCGTCTTGTCGCCCTCGGTGACGGCCACGTAGCGCATGTTGTCGCCGAATCGCGCGACCTTCATCTCGCGGGTGGCGGCACGGCCGGCGGCGGCGCGGGTCCAGACACCGACCCGCCCGGTGACGGCCGGATCGGAGACGTGCCCGACGACGGTGGTGCGCGGCACGTTCAGGCGCGACTCGATGTAGCCGAACTCGCGGTCGCCGTGCGCGGCCTGGTTGAGGTTCATGAAGTCGAAGTCGATCTCGCCCCACGGCAGGTCGACGTTCGCCTGGGTATGCAGGTGCAGCAGCGGCTTCTGCAGCGCGTCGAGACCGGCGATCCACATCTTCGCCGGGCTGAAGGTGTGCATCCACGCGATGACGCCGATGACCGAGTCGTCGGCGTTCGCCTCGAGCATCGCCCGCCGGATCGCGGCGGAGTCGGTCAGCACCGGCTTCCACTCGACCGTGACCGGGATGTCGGGCGAGCCCGCCAGTCCGGCCGCGACCGCCTGCGACTGCTCGGCCACCTGGCGCAGCGTCTCCTCGCCGTACAGCCCCTGGCTGCCGGTGAGGAACCAGACGGTGAAGGTCTTGAGGTCGGGCACGATGGAGCGGCTCACGGGATGTCCTTTCGAGGATCTAGAGGCTGTCGACCGCGGCGCGCTCGACGGCGAGGCCGGCGCGGTAGCGGTCGAGGTAGGCGGAGAACCCCGCGACGTCGGCCGGGTCGGGTTCGGCGGTGACCGGCGCGGGGCCGGCGAACACGCGATCGGTCAGGTAGCTCGCGAGGTCGGCGGTGCTGCCGGCGCGCACGGCCGCCCGGAACGCGGCGAGCACGGCCATGCCCCACGCGCCGCCCTCGGAGGCGGTCTCGGCGACGCTCACGGGTGCCCCCAGCGCCCCGGCGAGGAAGCGCTGCGCAACCCCGGCAGTGCGGAACATGCCGCCGTGCGCATACATCCGGTCGAGGCCGACGCCCTCGTCGTCGAGCACGCGCATGCCCAGGGCCAGGGTGCCGAAGACGCCGTACAGCTGAGCGCGGAAGACATTGGCGAGCGTGAGCCGGCTCTCGGGGGTGCGCACGAACAGCGGACGGCCCTCGTCGAGCCCCGCGATCGGCTCGCCGGCGAGGTGGTTGTAGGCGAGCAGCCCGCCCGCGTCGGGCTCGCCCTCGAGCGCCTCGCGGAACAGCGTCTCGTACACGGCGTCGGCCTCGAGCGGCGATCCCGCGGCGGCCGCGAACCGGGTGAAGAGACCGACCCAGCCCGCGAGCTCGCTCGCCCCGTTGTTGCAGTGCACCATCGCCACCGGATCGCCGACTGGCGTCGTCACGACGTCGAGCTCGTGGTGGACCTCGCGCAGCGGCCGCTCGAGCACGACCATCGCGAAGATGCTCGTGCCGGCGCTCACGTTGCCGGTGCGCGGCGCGATCGCGTTCGTCGCGACCATGCCCGTGCCCGCGTCGCCCTCGGGCGGGGCGAGCGGGATGCCGGCCGCCAGCCCGCCCGTCGGGTCGAGCAGCGCCGCCCCTCGGCGGTGAGCTCCCCCGCGTCCTCGCCCGCCGAGAGCACCTGCGGCAGGAGGTCGCGCAGCGGCGCGGCCAGCGTCGTGCCCGCGGCGAGCTCGTCGTAGCGCGCGACCATCGCCGCGTCGTAGTCGCCGGTGGCGGGGTCGATGGGGAACATCCCCGACGCATCGCCGACGCCGAGCACGCGGCGACCCGTGAGCGCGGCGTGCACGTAGCCCGCCAGCGTCGTCACCCAACGGATCGACGGCACGTGGGGTTCGGCATCCCGCACCGCCTGCTGCAGGTGGGCGATCGACCACCGGAGCGGGATGTTGACCCCGAGCAGCTCGGTGAGCTCGGCCGCCGCGGGGCCCGTGTTGGTGTTGCGCCACGTGCGGAAGTGCGCAAGCAGCTCGCCCGCTTCGTCGAACGCGAGGTAGCCGTGCATCATCGCCGAGACGCCGATGGCCGCGGGGCGGGTCGGCCGGGAGCCGTGCCGCGCCTCGGCGTCGGCGACCAGGTCGGCGTACGCGGCCCGCAATCCGGACCACACCTCGTCGAGCGCGTAGGTCCACAGCCCGTCGACGAGCTGGTTCTCCCACTCGTACGAGCCGGCCGCGAGCACCGTGGCGTCGGGTGCGATGAGGCATGCCTTGATGCGGGTCGATCCGAGCTCGATGCCCAGCGCGGCGTCGTCGAAGACCGTCATCGCCGCGCGTCGCCGGCCTGCCCGTACACGTTCTGGTACCGCGCGTAGAGGCTGTCGATCTTCTCCTGCGGGATGGGCACCACCGGCCCGGCCTGCATGGCGAGGTGCACCGACCGTGCCACGTCCTCGCACATGACCGCCGCCTTGACCGCGTCGTTCGCGTTCGCGCCGATCGTGAACGGACCGTGGTTCTGCATGAGCACGGCGCGCGAGCGGTGCCCGCGCAGGGTCTCGACGATGCCGCGGCCGATCGAGTCGTCGCCGATCACGGCGAACGGGCCGACCGGGATCGGCCCGCCGAACTCGTCGGCCATCCCGGTGATGACGCACGGGATCTCCTCGCCGCGCGCGGCCCAGGCGACGGCGTAGGTCGAGTGGGTGTGCACGACGCCGCCGACCTCCGGCATCTCGCGGTAGACGTAGGCGTGCGCGGCGGTGTCGCTCGAGGGGCTGCGCTCGCTGCCGGCGGTGCCGGGCACGACCTCGCCGTCGAGGGTGCAGAGGATCATGTTGTCGGGCGCCAGGTCGTCGTACGCCACGCCCGACGGCTTGATGACGAAGTAGTCGGTGCCGGGCACCCGGCCCGAGACGTTGCCGCCGGTCCAGATCACGAGGCCGTAGCGCACGAGTTCGCCGTGCAGTCGCGCGACCTCCTCCCGCACGCGGGCGATCTCGGCCTCGACGTCGGGGGTCATGTCCTCGATGTTAGCGTTCACATCGTCTCCTCTGCACCGCGGGGCGCCGTCGATCCCCGCACCACCAACCACGGTTCCACCCTCGAATCTTTCCGTGAGGTGGCAGCTTCTGTCGCATCAGACCGGGTCGACCCGACGGAAGGTGCCACCTCACCCTCGAGGAGGGCGAGGAGGCGGGCCACCGCGCGGCGGCCGACCTCCACGAAATCCTGGTGCACGGTCGTGAGCGGCGGCAGGCTGTGCGCCGATTCCGGGATGTCGTCGAAGCCGACGACGCTGACCTCCTCCGGCACGCGGCGGCCGCGATCCGCGAGCGCGTGGACGAGCCCCAGCGCCATCTGGTCGTTGCCGCACAGCACAGCGGTCGCGCGCGGGTCGAGCGCGGCGGCGGCCGCATACCCGGAGTCGGCCGTCCAATCGCCCCGGAGGTCCGGCAGCGGCTCCAGGCCGGCGGCCGCGAGCACCTCGGCCGCGGCATCGCGCCGCACCCCGGCCTCGACGAAGTCGTCCGGCCCGACGAGCTGCTGCACCCACCGGTGACCGAGCTCGACGAGATGGCGCGCCGCGAGACGGGCGCCCGCGACCTGGTCGACGGTCACGCCGTCGGCGGGATCGCCGGTCTGCAGCGCGACGACGGGCGGTGGATCCGCGACCTCGGCGAGCGCGTCGAGCACGACCCGGTAGGGCGCGATCACCACGAGCGCCTCGACCGACCGGCCGAGCAGGAACTCGAGGCTCGCGCGGACGGCCTCGGCATCCACCGGCGTGCTCGTGATGAGCGACTGGTAGCCGGCCTCGCGCACCGCCCGCTCGATCGCGTGCAGGCTGCTCGTCGGGCCGAAGTCGGCCGTCGCCGGCGTCAGCACCCCGATCGCGCGGGTGCGACTGGTCGCGAGGGTGCGCGCGGCGAGGTTGCGCCGGTAGCCGAGCTCCGCGATCGCGCCGAGCACGCGGTCCCGGGTCGCCGGCAGCACCCCGTGCGACCCGTTGAGCACGCGCGACACGGTCTGGTGCGACACACCGGCGCGCGTGGCGACGTCGTACATGTTCGGCGCACGACGCGACTCGACCATGTGCGCACGCTAGCCGACGGGCGCGGACTACCGGAGGTCGGCCGTGCCGCTCTCGCCGAGGTCCGGCTCGGATTTCGTCACGACGCCCTTCAGCACCTCGAAGAGCTGCGCGACGGCGGGCTTGCGCAGATCCCAGTACTCGAGCGTCTCGACGCGCACCTCGAGGATCGCCGCAGTCGGGTCGCCGCGTCCGCCGTCGAAATAGGAGTCTGCCCACGCGTTCCAGTACCGGTCCAGCAGCCCGGGGTCGTGCGTCACGCTCGCCGTGCCGGCCAGCGACACCCAGCCCTTGCCGTCGCCGATCGACACGTTGACCTCGGGATGCGTCGCGATCTCGGCGGTCTTCGCGCTCGGGTCCTGCGTGAAGAAGTGCAGCGTGCCATCGAACTCGTCGTCGAGCACGGCCAGGGGCCTGCTGTGCAATGCCCCGCCCGCGGTCCGGGTCGTGACGGCGGCGGTCCGCCCGGCGGCGACAATCGCGCGGACCGCCTCCAGCTCCGGCTCCGCGGCGGACATCATGCGCCCTTCGGCCGGCGGTGCTCCGCGGAGATCATCCAGGCGAACTGCTCGAGCTTCTGGATGATCTCGTGCAGCAGGTCGGCGCTCGTCGGGTCCTCGTCGTCGACCGTGTCGTGCACCCGGCGGCAGGTTCCGACGGCCGATTCGATGCGGGCCGTGACCATGTCAGCGGTGTCGATGGTGAGGACCTCGCCGCCGGGGAACTCCTCGAGCGTCGTCTGGGCCGACACGACGCCGCTGCGTCCGTCGGGGGTCGCGTGCAGGGCGCGCATCCGCTCGGCGACCTCGTCGGCGAACAGACGGGCCGCCTCGATGACCTCGTCGAGCTGCAGATGCAGGTCGCGGAAGTTGGGTCCGACCAGGTTCCAGTGCGCCTGCTTGCCCTGGTTCGCGAGCTCGATGAGGTCGACGAGCACCTCCTGCAGCGAGTCGGTGAGGGCACGGGAGGCCACGAAGCCGTGCTCCGCGTTCTCCCGCCGCGTGCGCTCGACGTCGGGCTTGGTCTCGGTGGTCGTGCTCATGCGCCTGACGCTACGCGGCGTCCGCATGCCGGCCGTCGACTCTCAGGAGGTGCCCACCCCGCGCCGGCCCCAGCGCCGCGGCACGATCAGCAGCAGCACGATCGCGATCAGCAGGGCCAGCACGCCCGCGGTGATGCCGGCGACCCGTCCGAAGACGACGTCGAAGATGAGCAGCACGACGCCGACCGAGAGGATCGCGACCGCCACGAGCATCACCCGCAGCATCCGGTTGGAGGCCGTCACGATGGCGGGCTTGTCGTGCTGGCGGAACCGGGTGCGATGCAGGGCGACGATCGAGAGCCCGAGGATAGTGCTCACCGCGGCGAGCCCGACCAGCACCCCGTAGATCGCCCGGTCGACGGGGTCGAGCTCCGGGAACTGCTGCTGGAACGCGACCGTGAGCAGGAAGCCGCTGATCAGCTGCGTGCCCGTCTGGATCACGCGCAGCTCCTGCAGCAGCTCGTTCCAGTTGCGGTCGGCGCGCTGATCCGCGGTCTCGTTCCGCCCGTCGCGGGGATCGACGTCGGCGGTCATGACAGCGACGGGATCAGGGAGACCTTCACCGACCGGCCCGCCGAGTCGCCGACGAGGTCGAGCGCCTCCTGGAACCGCTCGAGCGGGAACTGGTGGGTGCAGATCTCGTCCATGGGCAGGGTCTGCGCCTCGAGCAGCTTGATGGCGGCCGGCCAGGTGTGCGGGCCGAGGTGGGCGCCCCGGATGTCGAGCTCCTTGTCGTCGGAGATGATCGACCAGTCGACGGTCACCGGGTCCTTGAACACCGAGTACTCGACGAAGCGGCCGAGTTTGCGCAGCAGGTCGAGCCCCTGCGGGACGGCCGAGGATGCCCGGTCGCCTCGATGTAGACGTCGGCGCCGTCGCCGCCGGTCAGCTCCTTCACACGGGCGACCGCGTCGTCGGTCGTGATGTTGATCGCGATGTCGGCGCCGACCTTCTTCGCGAGCTCGAGCTTCTCGTCGAGCACGTCGAGGGCGATGAGCTGCAGCGGATTCTTCTGTCGCGCACCCGCGATGGCCGACAAGCCGATCGGGCCGGCTCCGGCGACGACGACGGTGTCGTCGAAGCGGATCTCCGCCCGCTCGACCGCGTGGAAGGCGCAGGAGAGCGGCTCGGCGAAGGCCGCGACCTGCGGCGGCAGCTCGCGGCTGACCGGATGCGTAAGCGCCTGGCGCGGCACGAGCACGTACTCGGCCATCGCCCCGTCCCAGCCCTTGAAGCCGAACATGTCGTGCACGGCGCACATCCAGTACGCCCCGTCGAGGCAGTACCGGCACTCCCAGCACGGCACGATCTGCTCGCACGCGATCCGATCGCCCTCCGCCAGCCCGCGCCGCTCGAGCGCCGCCGGATCACCCGCGACCACCGTGCCGACGAACTCGTGACCGGGGATGCGGTCGCGCTCGGCCCAGGCGGGCCGGTGCTCGTCGCCCCAGAACTTGGCCGCGCCGTGATAGCACTTGAGATCGCTCGCGCAGATGCCCACGGCATCCACCCGGATGAGCAGATCGCCGTCCCCGGGAACCGGCACCGGGCGCTCCTCGAGGCGGTAATCCTCGGGGCCGTGAACCACCACGGCGTGCATGGTCTTCGGGATCGCGGCGGCCATGGGTCTCCTCGTCGGACGGTCGAGCGGTCTCGAGCCTACGCAGTCCGATTACTCCGCGGAGCTGCGGCTGGTCATGGCCTTGACGCCATCGATGGTGGAGACATGCTCCACGAACTCCCGGAGCGGGCCGGCGCCTCGGATCCGGAGCTGCGCCTCGACCCGCGCGGATCCGTGCTTCGATTCCACGACGCGCATGTCGGACAGCGTCGCCTCGAACCCCTGGTGGGCGGCCTCCGCGAGGACGGTGCGAAGCACGCCTTTTCCCTCCCGATAGGTGAGCACCCACAGCTCGCCGGAGTCCGCGGCGCGTACCCGCCTCCCGACGACGCTGAGCAGGCTCACTGTCACGAGGTAGAGCAGCGTACCGGTCGCCGCCAGGACCGGCATGCCCGCTCCGCACGCCATCCCGATCGCCGCCGTGAACCAGATCGAAGCCGCGGTCGTCAGACCGCTGACGGTGCTGCGCCGCACGAAGATGACCCCCGCCCCGAGGAAGCCGATGCCGGAGACGATCTGCGCCGCGATCCGAGAAGGGTCGAGGACCACGTCGTGGCCGATCACGGCGCTGAACCCGTAGGCGGAGACGAGGGTGAAGACGGTGGCACCGATCCCGACGAGCGTGTGCGTGCGCAGACCGGCGCTCTTCAGGCGACGCTGTCGTTCCATGCCGATGACGGCCGAGAGCACGAAGGAGAGCAGCAGCAGGACCAGTTCGGTGCCGGTCGTCGGGGAGAAGAGGTCGATGCCGAGAAGCGTCACGCGGGGGTCCTTTCGTCTGCCGACCGGCGGGCCGATGACGTCGGTAGGGTTTCAAACATGAGCAGCGGCGGCCGGTCCCCCGCGACGACGAGCGCCTACACCGAGCTCCTCGCCCGCCTCACCGCCGGGATGTTCAAACCGGGCAGCCGGTTGCCGGGCGAGCGCGCCCTCGCCGAGTCGCTGGGGGTCAGTCGCGCGACCCTGCGCATCGGCCTGAACCGGCTGGCGGAGGAGGACTGGCTGGTGCCCTCCAGTAAGCGCGGCTGGTACGTCCGCGCCAACGTGGTCGGCGAGCCGCCGAACACCCTGCAGAGCTTCACCGAGATGGCTCTCGAACGCGGCATGACGCCGCGCAGTCACGTGCTGGAGAAGACCCTGCGACCGATCACGTTCGATGAGGCGAAGTCGCTGCAGACCGCCCCGGACGCGCAAGCGGTGGAGCTGGTCCGCGTGCGCTATCTCGACGACGTTCCGATCTGCTACGACCGTACGGTGCTTGTTCTGGCACGCGCACGCGGCATCGACACGGCCGACATGGAGGACCGCTCCTCTACGAGTTCCTGAGCACGGTGTCCGGTGTGGAGATCGGGCGCAGCCTGTACAGCGTCCGGTCCGACCTCATGGGGAGCACGCTGGCGCCGGTGCTGAACGTGGAGGCGACCGATCCGGCGCTGATCGCGGAGGAGTTGACCTTCGACCGAGCCGGCGTGCCGATCCTCCGTGCCACCCTGACGTACCGCGCCGACTCCTACCGCTTCCAAGCCGATCTTCTCCGTCCGATCAGCGCGAGCTGACGGCGCGCGCGGGCCGCGGGGTCTCGGGCAGCGTCTCGGCGACGCGCTCGATCGTGCCGCTCGTGACCGGTGCGCCGTGCTCGGCGATCGCGTCCAGGACGGCGCCGCACACCGCGGGAAGGAACGCGATCGCGACGTGCGTGCCCGGCCGGGCCGCCGCGATCCGGTCGGTGACGCGCCGGGCGAGCGGAGATTCCGGGGCGCTCAGCACGGTGCCCGCCAGCACGATCGGCAACGACTCGTCGCCGGCCCGGCGCGCCGTGGCCAGCGCGTAGTCGGCGAGCAGCGCTGCCTGCTCATCCACGATGCGGTGCGCCACCGGGTCATGGGAGGCCGCGGCCGTGACCAGCGGCGCGGTGCGTGCCAGGGAGGCCTTGACGGGAAGGTGCTCGCGGGCGGTGAACAGGTGGACGAGGCGATCCACCGTCGGGACGGCGAAGAACTCGAGGTACCGCTCGGCGAGCGCGGTCGGCTCCGCCAGGCCCAGTTCCGCCAGGACCACCGCACGATAGCCTGCGATCCCCAGCCCTTTCGCCCCGAAGTCGTCCTGGCCCCACATATCCAGGCTCGACTCGCGGCCGTCGGAAGCCCGGGCGGCGAAGGCCGCCCCCGTGCCTCCGGTGATCGCCAGACCGACCCCCGACGGGAAGCCGAGCCGGATGGCGGCGAAGCCGTCGTTCTTCAGGCTGCGGGTTCCGCCGAGACGCCACTCCTGCGCGATCACGGCATCCCAGAGCCGGACGTCCTCCGACCAGTCGATGCCCGCGAGCCGGAACGCGATGTGGTCGGGCCGCTCGTCGCCGAGCGCCGCGTCGACCGCGGCACGGACCTCGGTGATCGCCGCCGCCGATCCAGCTGCGCTGTAGATGTCGCCCACGCCCGAGCGCGCCCATGCGAGGACCGTGCCGTCCGTCGCCGCGAGCACCGCATCGGTCTTGGTGTTGCCGGCGTCGACGCCGAGGACGAACCGCGAACTGCTCATCGCGCTTCCCGGACGCCGGCGCTCATGGCGCCCGCGGCTGCCTCATCGAGATACAGGGACGGGTTCCGACATTCGGCGACGACGGTCGCCGGCCAGGCGGGCTGATACGACGTCGCGGCGGCGATCGTGGTCGCCGCGGTTCGCTTGCCCTCGCCGATGAGCAGCATGACGGCCCGGCGGGTCGCGCGCAGAATGGTTCCGACCCCGACCGTGATGCCGTAGCTGGGCACGTCGTCGAGGGTGCGGAAGTGGGGGCGAAGGTGTCCATGTTGTCCCGGCGCGTCTCCGGCGAGAGCTCCACCACGCGGGTGAGGCTGTCGGCCGGCGAGCCGGACGGGTTGAAGGCGACGTGACCGTCGGTCGCCCCACTGGCCAGGATGAACAGGTCCACGCCGCCGAGCGACGCGATCAGGTCGTCGTAGGCGCCCGGATCGGCCGCGTCCGGCAGATGGAGGTTCGCCTCGGGGATGCCGGAACCCGTGACGGCCGCGATCGGCGCCAGGATCTCATCGCGGCCGAAGCGCTCGCAGGAGTACGGGAGCGCGGCATCCACTCGCGAGAACGCGCCGCCGGCGGTGCGGACGACGTAGTCGTCCATCATCACGATGTGCAGGAGTCCGAGGTCGAGATCGCGACGGCTCGCCAGCAGCCGGGCGAGGGCGCGGTAGGTCGTGCGGGGGTGCGGCCGCTGGGCGCCCCGAGGGCGTACGGTCGGCCGGCGGCGCTCGCCTCGGCCAGTCCGGCGACGATCTCGTCGGCCACGGCGCTGCCGATTGCGTCCTCGGTGGCGAAGATCTGGGGTTGCTGCACGACTCTCCTCAAACTGGTCTAGCTGGTTTTCGCCGACGCTACACGCTGGATACGGAGCGCTCATCCTGAGTTTTCCAGATGACTGTACCAGTTAGACCAGATTGTGAGTATGCTCGTCTTCACGTCCCTGCACGGATCGACCTCGCGGAGGTCAGCGGATCCGATCCATTCGAAAGGTAAGACGAGATGCACACGAAACACACGATGAAGTGGTCGGCCGCGCTGGCGGCGGTCGCGGCGACGGCGATGCTGCTCGCCGGGTGCACACCGGGGAGCGGGCAGTCGTCGTCGGGCTCGACGGACAAGCCGACCAAGATCACCACCGATGTCGCCTCGCTCGGCAAGCTCACCCTCACGGTGTGGGACCAGGAGACCACGCCCGGTATCAGCACCTCGCTCGACGATCTGAACAAGCAGTTCGAGGCCAAGTACCCTAACGTCCACATCGATCGCGTCGTCCGCTCCGGAAGCGACCTGCGGACCACGCTGAAGCTCGCCCTGAGCTCCTCGACCCCGCCCGACGTCATCCAGGCCAACCAGGGCTTCGCAGACATGGCCGCCTACGTGAAGGCGGGCCTGCTCACCGATCTCGGACCGTACGCGAGCCGGTACGGCTGGACCAAGCGTTTCCCGTCGAGCCAGCGCGCCCTCGACTCCGTCACGCCGGACGGGTCCAAGCTCGGCTCCGGCAACCTCTACGGCCTCTCGATCACCGGCGAGATGGTGGGCACCTTCTACAACAAGAAGGTTCTCGACAGCGTCGGGCTGCCCGTTCCGAAGAGCATGGAGGAGCTCGAGGCGGACCTCCCGAAGATCAAGGCGAAGGGCATCCTCCCGATCGCGTTCGGCGACCAGGACAAGTCGCCGGCTGTGCACCTCCTCGGGATCGCGCTCATGCCGCAGCTCGGGCAGAAGGCCGCGTCCCAGCTGATCTTCCACCAGGCCGGCACGTTCGACTCGCCCAGCGTCCACACCGCCGCCGACCTGCTCGCCGGCTGGGCGACGAAGGGCTACGTGACGCCCGGTTTCAACGGCGTCAACTCCAACACCGCCGCCACGGCCTTCGGTCAGGGCAAGGCCGCCTTCTTCCTCGGCGGAGTGTGGAACCAGGATGCCATCCAGAAGGCGGGTGCCGGAGACTCGGGTGCCGGCTTCACGGTGCTCCCCCAGAAGGCGGGCGACCCGCTCGTCGCGATGGGCGGCGTCGGCATGGGATGGGCGATCCCGGCCCGGTCGAAGAAGAAGGACGCTGCGGCGGCTTACATCGACTTCATCTCGAGCGCGAAGGGCATGACGACGCTGGAGAAGAACAACCAGCTGCCCGCCGTCCCGTCGGCCGACGCGAAGGCGGAGGAGGGCACGCTGACGAACGACATCCTGTCGACGTGGTCGCGGCTGACCAAGGACAACGGACTCGTCGCCTACATGGACTGGTCGACCCCGACCTTCTACGACACGATCGTCTCGAACGTGCAGTCCCTCATGGGCGGCACGGAGAACACGGCCGCGTTCACGAAGGCGCTGCAGGCCGACTACTCCGGCTTCGGCGGAGGCAACTGATCGACGCATGACCGACCAGGCACGCGCCGCGCAGGCGCACACCTCACCGGGTCCTGACGGGGACGGCGTCGCGGCAACGCGGCGCCGTCCCCGGCGTCGGGACCACCGGGCGTATCTCTACGTCGCGCCCGCGTTCGTGTTCGTCGCGGCCTTCGTGCTCTACCCGGTCGGGCAGGCGATCTGGATCTCCTTCTTCCGATGGGACGGCATCAGCCTCGCCACCTGGGTCGGCATCGGGAACTACGTCGCGGCGGTCACCGACCCGGCCCTCACCCAGTCGTTCGCTCATGTGGCCGTGCTCGTGTTCTTCTACGCGGTGCTGCCGATCGTGATCGCGCTCGTGCTCGCCGCCCTCCTGCAGCGGGCTGCGCGGCTGCGGGGTGCCGGCATCCTGCAGACCCTCATCTTCCTGCCGCAGGTGATCGCCGCCGTGGTCATCGGCGTCATCTGGGTGTCGATCTACGCGCCGGACGGCCTGCTGAACACCGTGCTGCGGATCTTCGGGCTCGGCGTCGCGACCCGCACCTGGCTCGGCGACTTCTCCACGGCGCTGCCAGCGGTGGGGCTGATCGGCACGTGGGTCGAGATCGGCCTGTGCCTCGTGCTGTTCCTCACCGGCATCTCGCAGATCCCGCGCGAGCTGTTCGAGGCGGCCCGGGTGGACGGGGCCGGCTTCTGGCGTGAGCTGTTCTCCGTCACGCTTCCCGCTCTGCGCGCGCCGCTGTCGGTCGCCCTGACCCTGACGGTGGTCGCCGCCCTCAAGACCTTCGACGTTGTGTTCGTGACGACGGGCGGAGGACCGGGCACCAGCACCACCGTGCCGGCCTTCCAGGTGTACAACCTCGCCTTCAACCAGGGGCGGGTCGGTATGGCCACGACGATCGGGATCATCCTGACGGTCCTGGTGCTGCTCATCACGATGCTCATCCGCCGGATCGCGCCGAAGGACGACCTATGAGACTGTCCCGCCCCGAGGCCATCGTGAACTACGCGGTCCTCGGCCTGTTCGCGCTCATCTCGCTCATCCCGATCGTCGGGGTCGTCCTCACCGCGCTGACGCCGGCGGACCAGGCGACCGCGTCCTTCGCGATCCCCCGCTCGCTCGACTTCGGCAACTTCGTGCAGGCCTGGAATCAGGGCCGGTTCTCGCAGTACATGCTCTCCAGCGTCATCGTGACCGTCACGACGGTCGTCGTCGCCGCGGTCTTCTCGATCCTCGCCGGCTTCGCCTTCGCGCGCATGCGCTTCGCGGGACGCAACGTGCTGTTCTACCTGATGCTCATCGGGATGTTCATCCCGCTCGAGGCGTACATCATCCCGCTCTACTTCGAGATGCGCGACGTCGGCCTGACCGACACCTACGCCGCCCTGATCCTGCCCCAGATCGCGCAGAGCGTCGCGTTCGGGATCTTCTGGATGCGCGGCTTCTTCGCCGCCATCCCGTCCAGCCTGATCGAGGCCGCCCGTCTCGACGGGGCCGGCGACATGCGGACCCTGTGGCAGGTGCTGGTGCCGGTGGTCCGGCCCGCGGTGATCACGATGGTGATGCTCACGTTCATGTGGACGTGGAACGACTTCCTGCTCTCGCTCGTGATGATCACGAGCGAGTCGTTCCGGACGGCGCCGCTGGCCCTGAGCTTCTTCCAGAGCCAGTTCGTCACGCAGTACGCGCTGCTCTCGGCCGCCGCCACGATCGTGGCGCTGCCCCTCATCATCCTGTACGCGATCCTCCAGCGGTACTTCATCCGCGGGATGCTGGCTGGGGCCATCAAGGAATGACGCCGGATCGACCGCTCGTCATCGGGCATCGGGGCGCCAGCGGCTACCGGCCCGAGCACACGTCGGCGGCTTACGAACTCGCCTTCGCCCAGGGTGCGGATGCCGTGGAGCCGGATCTCGTGCTCTCCGGCGACGGGGTGCTCGTGCTGCGCCACGAGAACGAGATCTCGGGGACCACCGACGTGGCCGACCGACGCGAGTTCGCCGACCGCCGCCGCACGGCGACGGTCGACGGTCAGGAGGTCACGGGCTGGTTCACGGAGGACTTCGCCTGGGCGGAGTTGCGCACCCTGCGTGCCCGGGAGCGCCGCCCGGGGTCCGCCCGGCCAACGCCGCGTTCGACGACCGCTTCGGCCTGCTGTCCTTCCCCGACCTGATCGAGCTGGTGGAGCGCGAATCCCTCCGCAGCGGTCGCCGGCTGGGCATCGTGGCCGAGCTCAAGCATGTGGAACACTTCGCCTCCCTCGGCCTCTCGATGACCGAGGCGTACCGTCGCGACCTCGCCCGGCGCGGCTGGGCGGGACGCGACCCGCGCCTCGTCACCGAGAGCTTCGAGTCGGAGCCCCTCCACGAACTGGCCGCCGAGGGCGACGGAGGGCGCCTGATCCGGCTCCTGGAGGACGAGGCGGCCGTCGATGAGCTCGACGACCCGAAGCTGCAGTGGATCGCGCGGGACCTCGATGGGATCAGCCTGGAGCGACCGCTCGTGCTGGCGTCCGCGGAACGTCCCGACGGCATCGTGACCCGGGCGCACGCGGCCGGACTCGAGGTCTTCTGCTGGACCCTGCGGCCCGAGAACCGCTACCTGACGCCGCCATTCCGGATGCCCGGACCGGACGCGGCCTGGGGCGACTGGCGGGGTGAGTGGCGCCGCATTCTCGACGCGGGCGTCGATGGGGTCTTCGTCGATCACCCGGACCTGATGGCGTCCCTCCTCGAGCTCCCGGCCGACGCAGGCGCTACCCGGCGATGATCATCCGCGCGATGAGGTCACCGTCGAGACGGAACCGGATCTCGCTCGTGCCGTTGTAGCCGCCGCCCGTCGAGACGAGGGTGACGACCCAGTCGTCGCCGTCGCGACGGGCGGCGTCGACCTCGAAGTGCATGTGCACGCCGATGTTGTCGGTCCGGTCCCACGCCGCCACGCCCTCCCGACCGTGGAAGCCCCGCCCCCAGTCCTCGAGGTAGGCGTCCGGCGCGAAGCAGGCCACGAACGCGTCGCTGTCGGCGGCGTTGGTCGCCTCGACCATGCGCTGCACGGGGGCGGGGGCGTCGGTCATGCTCCGATCCTCGCCGCCCGCCGCGACGGCGGCAAGATGCTCAGAGCACCGGCTCGACGAACTCCCGGTAGGCGGCGGCGCAGCGCCGCGCGACCTCGGCGGGGTCGGCGTCCCACACCTCCTGCCGGAACACCTCGCATTCCACGTCGCCCGTGTAGCCTGCGTCGCGCAGCAGGGCGGTCACGGCGGTGAAGTCGATGTGGCCGTCGCCCGGGATGCCGCGGGACAGGAGAGCGTCCGGCGCGATGGGCGTCACCCAGTCGCACACCTGATAGGAGGCGATGCGGCCCTCGCGGCCGGCGCGCGCGACCTGCGCGGCGAGCTCGGGATCCCACCAGACGTGGAAGGTGTCGACGACGACGCCGACGGCGGCGGGCTCGAACGGCGCGGCGAGGTCGAGCGCCTGACCGAGCGTCGAGACGACAGCGCGATCGGCCGCGTACATGGGATGCAGCGGCTCGATCGAGAGCTGCACGCCCCTCGCCGTGGCGTCGGGCGCGAGCTCGGCCAGCGCGTCGGCGACCCGGGAGCGCGCGCCGACGAGGTCGGTCGAGCCGGCGGGCAGACCGCCCACGACGAGCACGAGGGTCGGGGCGCCGAGCGCCTCGGCCTCGTCGAGGGCCCGGCGGTTGTCGTCGAGCGCGGCGCGGCGCTCCGGTCTCTCGGGAGTCGTGAAGAAGCCGCCCCGGCACAGGCTCGAGACGCGCAGCCCCGACCCCCGCACGAGGTCCGCGGCCCGGGCGAGGCCGACCTCCTGCACGGGCTCGCGCCACAGCCCGATCGCCGGGATGCCGGCCTCGGCGGTCACGCGCAGCGCCGTCGCGAGGTCGGCCTTCTTGATGGTCGCCTGGTTGAGCGAGAAGCGGTTCATGCCTCGATGCCGTTCACCCGCAGCAGGGCACCCCAGCGCTCGGCGGCGAGGTCGGGACTCTCGAGCGCGGCGGCCGCGTCGGCAAGCCGCACGAGTTCGCTCAGGTGCACGAGGCCGCGGCCGGCGTGCAGTCCGCCCACGAGCTGGAACGCGCTCTGATGTCCGTTCAGCCAGCTGAGGAATGCGACGCCCGTCTTGTAATAGGGAGTGGGCGCCGCGAACACCTGCCGGGCGAGCGCCTCGGTGGGCGCGAGAACGGCGCGGTAGCGGGCGGTGTCGCCGTCATCGAGCGCGGCGAGCGCCACGGCGGCGCGCGGCGCGACCGCGGCGAAGGCGCCGAGCAGGGCGTCGGAGTGGCGCTGCACGCCGTCGACGTCTCGCCCGCCCTCGATGAGCTCGACGTAGTGGTAGTCGTCGCCCGTGTAGAGCCGCGCGGGCGCGGGCAGTCCGGCGCGCACCACGCGCTCCGCCTCGGCGTCGAGCAGCGACATCTTGATGCCGCGGACCTTCGCGAGGTTCTCGCCGATGATCCGCTGCACGGTCTCCGCGGCCGCCCGCCAGTCGGCGCCCGTCGAGCCGGCGGGGCCGAAGTAGCCGGCCAGCTGCGCGTCGAACGCGTCGCCGAGCCAGTGCAGCACGACGGGGGCGCCGGCCCGGTCGAGAACGGCGCGGTACACGCGCTCGTAGTCGGCGGCGGACTCCGCGGCGCGCGCGAGGTGCCGGGATGCCATGAGCACGACACCCGCGCCGGCGTCCTCCGCGACCTCGAGCTGCGTGAGGTACGCGTCGATGACCGCGTCGAGCGGAATGACGGGCTCGGCCACGTGGTCGGTGTTGACGCCGACCACGAGCGGGCCCCCGACCTCCCGGGCCGCCGCGGCGCTGCGCCGGATCAGCTCGGTGGTCGCGGCCCAGTCCAGGCCCATGTTGCGCTGCGCGGTGTCCATCGCGTCGGCGACGCCGAGACCCCACGACCAGACGTGACGGCGGAACGCGAGGGTGGCGTCCCAGTCGAGCTCCGCCGGGGCGCCGGGCGTGTTGTCGGCCCAGGCCCGCGGCACGACGTGCGCCGCGGCGAACACCTCGCGGGTGCGCGGGGCGTGCGCCGGTCGCGGGTCCGGCGGCGGGGGTGCGAGCTCGAGCCGCGTCGACGTGCCGTCGGCGCCGAGCAGCGCGACCGAGCTCACAGGGTCACCGGCGCGAGATCGACGCGGCGCCCTCGGCTGAGCTGCGCAGGCCCTCCTCGCTCAGCCGCACACCGCGAGCGCCCGCGAGCAGATCGAACGTGTACGGCGCGTCCTCCGCGACATGCCGGATGAACTGCTCCCACTGGGTCTTGAACCCGTTCTCGAAGACGTCGTTCTCGGGCAGCTCGTGCCAGTCGCCCAGGTAGTCGCGCGGGTCGGGCACGTCGGGGTTCCAGACCGGTTTCGGGGTGGCGTTGCGCGGCTGGATCTCGGCGCCGAACAGGCCGACGACCGCTGATCCGAGGGTGCCGTCCACCTGGAACTCGACGAGCTCCTTGCGGTGCACCCGCACCGCCCAGCTCGAGTTCAGCTGCACGACGGCGCCGTTCGCGAGCTCGAAGATCGCGTAGGCCGCGTCGTCGGCCGTGGCCGGGTACGTCACGCCGTGCTCGTCGACGCGCTGCGGGATGTGGGTGACCGCCCGCGCGTACACCGACGAGATCGATCCGAAGAGGTTCTCGATCACGTAGTTCCAGTGGGCGAACATGTCGGAGGTGATGCCGCCGCCGTCCTCGGCGCGGTAGTTCCAGCTCGGCCGCTGGGCGGTCTGCCAGTCGCCCTCGAACACCCAGTAGCCGAACTCGCCGCGCACGCTGAGGATGCGGCCGAAGAAGCCCGAGTCGATGAGCCGGCGCAGCTTCTGCAACCCGGGCAGGTAGAGCTTGTCGTGCACCACGCCGCTCTTGACGCCCGCCTCGCGCGCGCGGCGGGCGAGGTCGAGGGCGTCGGCGAACGACTCGGCGGTGGGCTTCTCGGTGTAGATGTCCTTGCCGGCGGCGATGGCGCGGCGGATCGCGTCGACGCGCTTGGTCGTGACGAGGAAGTCGGCGTAGAGCGGGTACTCGGGATCGGCCAGGACCGCATCGAGATCGGTCGTCCAGTGCTCGAGGCCGTGTCGCTCGGCCAGCACCCGCAGCTTGTCCTCGTCGCGGCCGACGAGCACGGGGTCGGGCATGACGCGGGAGCCGTCGGAGAGCAGCACGCCGCCCTCCTCGCGGATCGCCAGGATCGAGCGCACGAGGTGCTGCCGGTACCCCATGCGTCCGGAGACGCCGTTCATGATCACGCCGAGTCGGGTGGTGCGGGTCATGCGGTTCTCCTCGCGTACGGAAAGTGCTTTCCGTAGCATAGCGGCAGTGTCCCGCCGCGTCGAGGAGTGCGAGCCCGCGGCTCAGGCGGCCGTGCTCGCGCGCATCAGCACCGTCGTGCCGAGCCGCACCCGCGGGTGGACCTCGTCGCCGAGGGCGAGCTCGATCGCGTGCTCCCCGCCTCCTCGAGCGGCAGCCGCACCGTCGTGAGCGCAGGGGCGGCGTCTCGCGACGGCGCGATGTCGTCGAAGCCCGCCACGCCCATCCGGTCGGGCACCCCGACCCCGGCCTCGCGCAAAGCCGCGAGCGCCCCGATGGCCATGACGTCGTTGACCGCCACCACGAGGTCGGCCTCGACGCCGGCCCGCAGCAGGTCCCGCATCGTCGCCTCGCCGTCATCGCGCCCGAAGCCGCCGGAGACCACGCGATCGCCGGACAGCGGGATGCCCGCGGTCTCGAAGCCGTCGGCCAGACCGCGCACCCGCTCGCGCGCGATCTGCAGTTCGGCCGGGCCCGCCAGCACGAGCGGGCGGCGATATCCGAGGCCGGCCACGGCCGCCGCGAGATCGCGCCCCGAGCCGGCGTGATCGAACGAGACCCGCGCGTACGGCAGGGAGTCCTGACCGATCGCGACCACCCGGCCGCCTCCCGCCTCGAACGCGTCCAGCTCGCCGAGGAGGGCGGCGCGCGTGCGGTCCGGATGCCGGCGGCTTCCGGCGAGCACGATCGCCGCCGGCCGCTGCCGCCGCGCCGTGCGCACCATGTCGAGCTCGCGGGCCGGATCGCGCTCCGTGACCCCCATGAGCACGAGCCGGCCGTCCGATCCCGCGCGCCGCATCGCCCCGGCCGCGATCGCCGCGAAGAAGGGGTCGGTGATGTCGCTCACGACGAGGAAGATGCTCGTCGATCCTCCGCGCGCGAACGCCTGGGCGGGCGCGTTGGTGGAGTAGCCGAGCCGCTCGGCGGCGGCGAGCACCTTCACCCGGGAGTCCTCGCGGACCCGCCGGGCGCTGCCGTTGAGCGCACGCGAGGCGGTCGCCAACGACACCCCGGCCTCGCGGGCGACGTCGTAGAGCGTCGGAGTCGCGGGGCGGGCGGGCACGATTCGCAGCATAGGGCTCGAGCCCGCGTCACTGCCGCTCCGGGGCGACCGGCATCGAGTTGACGCAGATGACCGGTCGGAGCGTCGCCGCACCGGGCATCTGGGTCAGGTCGATGAGGACGAGCGGGTCATCACGGCGCGGTGAGAGCCAGCAGCGGCATCGCGACGAGGGACAGCGCCGTGGCGGCCGCGAGCGCGCGATCCGCACGGGTGCGAGTGGACGGCAGGCGCGCCACCGCCCAGGCGATCACGACCGCGACCTCGGCCAGGGCGCCCGCGCCACCGCCGTGCGCGTGCCCGGCATGCACGGCGGTCGCCGGCGTCGTCGCGATCATGGCGAGCACCATGGCGCCCATCGCGGCGAGGTCGACCAGCGCGGCGACGAGATGCGGCCGGCTGCGCGCGAACGGCGCGAGGGCGAGCCCGAGCGCCACCAGCACGGCGAGTGCCGCGAGCTGGTCGGTCGGCGATCCGCCCGGCAGCATCGCGAGCGCCATGGCACCGAGCATCCCCGCGTGCACGACGACCGGCCAACCGATCGACCGGCGGGGAGCGGGCGCCACCACGTCACCCGATCCCACACCGGCCGTCGTCATCAGGCCTCCCAGACCGTCTTCGTGTTGACGAACTCGCGGATGCCGAACCTGCCGAGCTCGCGCCCGTAGCCCGAGTCCTTGACACCGCCGAACGGCAGCCCGAAGAACGAGGCGGTGTTGCCGTTGGCGAAGACGGCGCCGAACTCGAGCCCCTCCTGCAGCCGCGCGAGCTCCGCCGGGTCGGTCGTCCACACGGACGCCGCGAGGCCGAAGTCGGAGTCGTTGGAGCGCTCGATCGCCTCCTCGACGCTCGAGACCCGGTAGACGCAGGCGACGGGGCCGAAGCACTCCTCGCGGTAGATCCGCATCTCGGGGGTCACGTCGGTGAACACCGTCGAGGGATAGAACCAGCCGGGGCCGCTCGGCAGCTCACCGCCCGTGTGCACCGTGACGCCCTTCGCCTTGGCGTCCTCGACGAGCTCGTGGGCCTCGGCCCGCACCTGCTCGGTCGCCATCGGCCCGAAACCGGTCGCGGGATCGAACGGGTCGCCGCCCGTGGTCGCCTCCATCTTGGCCAGGAACGCCGCGAACCACTCGTCGTAGACGTCCTCGTGCACGTAGAACCGCTTGGCGCAGATGCAGCTCTGCCCGCTGTTCTGCGTGCGCGAGTTCGCCCCGAACTCGGCCGACTTCGCGACATCCGCCGAGGGCATGACGACGAAGACGTCGGTGCCGCCGAGCTCGAGCACGCTCTTCTTGACGTTGCGCCCCGCGGCCTCGGCCACCGCCGAACCCGCGCCGACCGAGCCGGTGAGGGTCACGCCCTTGATCCGGCGATCGTCGATGAGCTTCGAGGCGGCGGCGCCCTCGACCAGCAGCGTCTGGAACGCGCCCGCCGGGAATCCGGCCCTCTCGAACAACTCGCCCAGATACAGCGCGGTCTGCGGCACGCTCGACGCGTGCTTGAGCAGCCCGGTGTTGCCGGCCATGAGCGCGGGCGCCGCGAACCGGATCACCTGCCAGAACGGGTAGTTCCAGGGCATGACCGCGAGGATCGTGCCGATCGGCTGGAAGACGACGCGCGCAGCGCTCGCCCCGACCGTCGACGCCTCGACGGGCGTCTCGTCGGCGAGGTACTCCTCGGCATGATCCGCGTAGTGCCGCATGCCGTTGGCCGACTTCGTGACCTCGTACTTCGCGGTGCCGATCGTCTTGCCCATCTCGGTGGATGCCAGGCCCGCCACGCGGTCGAGCTCGGCATCCATGAGGTCGGCGGCCGCGTGCATCCACGCCGAGCGCTGGGCGAACGTGGTGGCGCGCATGAGCGCGTTGGCCGCGTCGGCACGCGCGAGGATCTCCTCGATCTGCGCCGCGCTGTGCGGCTCGAAGGTCTTCAGCGTCTCGCCGGTGGCGGGGTTGATGGTGGCGATGGCCATGAGTGCGACTCCTTCTTCGTCAGTCGATGCGTCGATCAGGACGCCAGGCGGCGCGCAATGGCGAGCGCGCCGACGACAGGGGGCTCGGTGAGCAGGCGCACGCGGAATGCGGGATGGCGCTCTCCGACGATCCGCGCGAGCCCGTCGGCGAGCCGGGGCTGGTTCACGATCACGCTGCCGGCCGCGACGACGTCGGAGCCGACCGCTCCGCGCCGCACGAGCTGGTCGACGAGCCGGGCCAGGTGCCGTGCGGCGTCGTCGACCACGCGGGCGGCCCCGGCCGATCCGGCGTCGGCGGCGGCGAAGACGGCCGGCGCGGCCGGACCCCAGTTGTCCATCGTCGCCTCGTCGTTCACGGCCCGGGCGAGGCGCTCGGCGTCCGCGACGCCGAAGGCGCCGAGCAGGGCCGCGAGCAGGCCGTCGTCGGGCTCGCCGTCGTCGTGGGCGAGCAGCGCCGCACGGGTCGCCTCGCGCACGATCCCGGCGGAGCCCGCTTCGTCGCCGATGATCCAGCCCCAGCCGCCGGTGATGAGCGGGCGGCCGTCGGCGGCGGTCGAGACGCCGATCGCGCCCGTGCCCGCGATGACGCCGATGCCGGTCTCGAGCCCGGCGGCGGGCACGAGCAGGGCGGCGTCGTTGACGCAGCGCGCCCGGATGCCCGCGGCGCCGAGCGCGGCCGCGAACTCCTCGGCGATCTCCGCGGTGTCCAGGCCCTGAGCGCCGATCCCGACGGCGCGCGGCTCGAGACCCGCCGGCAGGGCGCGCTCCAGCAGGCGGCGTACCCACGCCACCCCGTGCGGGATGGGCTCGGCACTCCAGCCCTCGGCCGCGACGGTCGTGTCGACCACGCGCGTGCCATCGGGGGTCGCGGCGAGCACCGCCGCCTTCGTGCCGCCCAGGTCGAGCCCGACATCCACGGCGGTCATGCGTCCTCCGCGCGGACCGGGGCGACCTTGATGTCGTCGGCGTGGAACACGAACTCCTCGATCGGCACGCCGCGCGCCTGCGCGACGCCCCCGGCGAGGGACTGCACGACCGCGGCCTCGAGGATCGCGCGCTGGGCCGCGGGCATGCGCGGCAGCCGGATCACGGCGAGCCCCGGCTCGTCGGCGACCTCCTGCCGGGTCACGAAGACGACGCGGTTGCCGGCGTCGAGCAGGGTGCGGGCGAGGCCGGCCTCGCGGCGATCGCCGAACACGACGTGTACGCCGCCCCCGCGGACTCCATCGACCCGTGCAGGTACTGCCGTGTGCTCATGGCGGTCGCCGGGATCCGCGCCACCTCGCGCAGCAGCAGGGCCCCCTCCTCGGCCGAGCCGACGGCGGGCGCCGAACCGACGAAGTCCGCCCACGGCACGCCGTCGAACAGCCCGACGGCGCGGTCGATCGTCGTGGCGATTCCCTCGTCGAAGCGGGCGAACGCGGCCGGCAGCTCGTCCCAGCCGGGGTCGATCCCGCCGCCGTCCCAGCGGTCGGCCAGCATGCCGAGCGCCGCGAGGGTGGCGGTGTAGCCGATCGTCGATGCATAGCTGTCGCGCAGGCTCCCGAGCGTGAGGCTGTCGGTCACGAGCTCGGTGATCGGCGAGGGGGCGCTGTTGACGACGGCCAGCCGGCGCTCGGGCGGCACCGATGCGAGCGCGTCGAGCGTCTCGGCGCTGCGTCCGCTCTGCGACACCCCGATGATGCGGTGCTCGGTGAGGGGGTACGGCACGGGCACGTCGCCGGCGCTGATGCGCCAGGCGGCGATCCCGCGCTTGCGCAGCGCCCACACCGGTGCGCACGATGCCGCGTGGCTCGCGCCGATGCCGACCATGACGGGGCCGGGACCGCGGAGCGCGCCCTCGGCCTTCCATCGGTCGAGCTGCTCCCGGATGCGCGCGATGGCGACCCCGAGCTGCTCGGCCTGGCCGCGCCGGGCCTGCTCGTACGCGATGTACTCGGGTGGGGCGTACAGGGTCACGACGAGCTCCCCGCGTCGGGCAGCGTCGCTGCGGTGGGATCCCAGTCCGTGGGAAGCGGTTCGACACGCGGGGCGCGGGTGGCGAGCGCGACGGTGCGGCCTCCGGCGTCGGCGGACTCCTCGATCGCGAGCATGACGTCGAGCGCGTGCAGCGCGAGCTCGCCGCTGGCACGCGGACGCACGCCGGCGCGGATCGCCCTGGCCATCTCGACGACGCCGGTGCCGCGGGCGCGCGGCGTTCCGGGCGGCGGGCTCTCGCGCCAGCCGGCGCCGCGGGTGCCCGCGGCGGCGATCCGGGTGGGGCCGTCGAACCCGCTCACGGGCACCTCGAGGGTGCCGGCATCGCCGGTGACATCGAAGAGCTGACGCTCCACCCAGGAGTCGAAGCTGTAGACCGACGTGCCGACGACGCCGGATTCGAACCGCAGCAGCGCGCTCACGTGGGTCCACACCTCGACGGGGAACTCCGTGCCGGCATCCGGTCCCGACCCGACGACGCGCGTCGCGCGCGGCCGGCTGCCGAGCGCCTCGACCTCGACGATCGAGCCGAGCAGCTGCACCATCGTCGACACGTAGTACGGGCCGATGTCGAAAAGCGGCCCGGCGCCGCGGGCGAACAGGAACTGCGGTCGCGGGTGCCACGAGTCGGGCCCCGGCCCCTGCATGAGCGTGAGCAGGGTGCGCGGCGCCCCGATCTCGCCGTCGTCGAGCAGGTGCTGGGAGTGCTGGATGCCCTCGCCGAGGATCGTGTCGGGCGCGTTCCCGACGACCAGGCCCGCGGCGCCGGCCGCCTCGAGCAGTCGCCGGGCGTCGTCGCGGCGAAGCGCCATCGGCTTCTCGGCCCAGACGTGCTTGCCGGCCTCGATCGCGGCGAGGCCGACCTCGGCGTGCGCCGCCGGGATCGTCAGGTTCACGATCAGCTCCACGTCGTCGCGGGCCAGCAGCGCCTCGGGCGTCGCGGCGTGCGCGATGCCGTAGGCGTCGGCCTGCGCGGCCGCGCGCGCGGCGTCGAGGTCGGCGATCGCGATCACCCGCAGGTCGGCCGCCGCGGTCATCGCCCGCAGGTACTCGTCGGAGATGTTGCCGGCGCCGATGACGCCGATCCCGACCGGTCCGGTGTTCATGTCGCCTCCAGCAGCTCGGCGAAGAACCGGCGGTTGCGCTCGAGCACCGCGAAGACGTCGCCGTCGACGACCACCTCCACGACCGCGAGCTCGAGCGCAGGCGCGGCGAGCGCCACGACCTCGTCCATGCGCCCGGTGATGTCGACGCGCGCGGGCGGGTCGTCGGCATCCGGCGGCTCGTTCTTCACGTGCAGCATCCGGATGCGGTCGAGGTGCGCGGGGATGAGCGCGAACACGTCCGCCCCGCCCACGCTCGCCCAGTAGGTGTCGACCTGCAGCACGATGGCCGGGTCGAGCGCCTCGACGAGCAGCTCCCACGCGTGCCGGCCGTCGATCATCGACGAGAACTCGAAGTCGTGGTTGTGATACCCGGTGCGGATGCCGTGATCGGCGTAGAACGCGGCGGCCTCGTTGATCTCCGTGGCGAGCGCGTGCACGTCGTCCGCGGTCGCGAACCGCGCCTTGTCGACCCACGGCACGACGACCGTGCCGATGCCGAGCCGGCGCGCGGCGGCGAGCACGGCATCCCGGTCGAGGTCGGTGATCTTGACGTGCGCAGTGCGGGCCTCGAGTCCCGTCTCGGCGAGACCGGCGGCGAGCTCGTCGGTCTGCCCGAGCACGTCGTACGGCTCGACGTCGGTGTAGCCGAGCTCGGCGAGCCGGCGCAGGGTGCCGCGCAGCTCGGGGCCGAGGTGGTCCTTGGTGCTGTACAGCTGCACCCCGACGCGCGGGGACGGGCCGCGGGCCTCGGTCCGGTCAGTGCTCATGGTGCGCCCCTCCGTGCGCCGGGTGGCAGTGCTCGCTCGTCGACTCGGGGATGTCGAGCGCGGGGTTGCGGCCGAAGAAGCCGTGCGGGCGCAGCACGAAGCCGCAGGTGTCCACCGGCATGACCGGCCAGTCCTCGACGCGCGGGAAGTGCGTGAGGCCGAACGTGTGCCACAGCACGATGTCGGCCCCGTCGACCGGCCGGTCGGCCTTCGTCCAGCTCGGCAGTCCCGCGCCGCCCGCGTGCAGGTTGACCAGGTCGCCCGCCGGGTAGAGCTCGTCACGGTCGTACGCCGTGACCCAGAGGTGCTTGGTCGCGAAGGTGGCGCGCTTGTGGATGTCGGACTCGGCATCCGCGAGCAGCACCGGCTTGCCCTCGGGCAGCAGCACCCAGCCGACGTCGCGGCCGAGCCGGTTCTGGGACGAGGGGTTGCCGATGAACCACAGGCGGTTGCGCAGGTTGTCGGCCAGCCGCTGGGCGTCGCTCTCCCGCCGCAGCCGCGTCACGGTCTGGGTGAATCCCGTTCCGGTGGGATTGCGCTCGCCACGCGGCACGAGGGCGGCCTCCAGCTCGTCCACGTAGTTGTCGACACCGTCGACCGCCATGTCGAGGCGCGCGCTGAACAGGTGCTGGTGGTGCGGAGCCCCGAGCCCCGGGGCGATCTCCGTCGCGAACTCGTAGCCGTCCCGCGGGTAGGCCGAGGTGAAGACCACGCCGGTCGCCTTCACCTCGAATTCGATCGATCCGTCGAGGCCGAAGTACCAGTAGAACCCGTAGTCGTAGTTGCCGACCGTGACGAAGAAGCTCACGACGAGGCGCCGGTTGCGGCGCGAGTCGCTCGAGCCGTTCCAGTTGTCGAAGTGCTTCCAGAGGATGCCCGCGTCCTCCTCGTGGATGCAGATCGCCTGCGGGATCACCCGGGCGCTGCCGTCGTTCGCGGCGACGACCGCGTCGAGGTAGGTGATGTCGCCGACGCAGTCGCAGCCGAGCTCGAGGAGTTGGCGAACCCGCCGAGCAGGTACTCGCCGCAGTCGAAGAAGTTCTGGAACCAGCGCTGCGGGCTCGGGTCGCCGTACGGCACCATCATCTCCGCGATCGAGGCGCGGTAGATCACGGGGCGCTGCTCGCCCTCGTCGGCGATCGAGATGTTGTGCAGCACGAGCCCCTCGCGCTGGTCGAAGCCGACCTGCAGCTCCCAGCCGGCCCAGGACAGCACGCCGTCGTCGTCGATCGTGAAGCTCGGACCCTCGGGCTGGGTGATCTCGATCGGGCGAAGGCCCGTGCGGTCCGGTCCGCGCCACGATGCGAGATGGAAGTTGCCGTCCTCCTGGGGCACGGGCAGGTCGACGTAGTCGATGACGTCGAGCACGTCGCCCGTCACGACGTCGACCATGACGGTCACGCCATCGACCGGATGCGCCCAGCCGAGATCCTCCGGGGTCTTCTGCACGAAGGTGAAGCAGCGCTGGATGCGCCGGCCGGCCTCGTCGACCGAGAGCACGCCGGCGCTCAGCGGGTTGACCCGCAGGGTCGACAGGTCGGTCAGGCCGCGCTTGCGCATCGCGGCGAGCCAGCGCTCGTCCCGATGCACGACCTCCTCGACGTAGGCGAACTCGCGCAGCACGACCGGCACGGCGCCGTCGACGGACGTGTCGAGCAGGCGCTGCGACACGAGTCGGCCGCTCGCGGGCGCCACGACCACGTCGTGGGATGCGCCGGTGCGCATGTCGATGAGGAAGCCGCGCAGCTCGCGCTCCCCGGGGCGCCGGCGAGCACGTCGCGTTTGTCGGGCTCGCGCAGACCGAGGTACGACACATGCGTGTCGGGGCCCGCGAGCCCCTCGCGGCGCAGCACCTCCATCGCCTGGTCGATCTCGTCGGCGGTCATGGTCGTGAGCGCGGCGGCGGTCGTCATCGGGATCCCCGTTCGTCAGGCGGTCGAAGGCGGCGTCGAGCACGGGGTCGACGCGCTGCAGCTCGGGATGCGCGTCGTACCACGCGAGCACCTCGCGGGCGCCGTGCGAGAAGTCGACGGCGGGGGCGAAGCCCGGGACGAGCCGCGAGAGCTTGGTGGTGTCGAAGATCATGGAGTGCCGGAAGTCGTGCTCGAGCACCTCGGCCCAGGGCGGATGCGCCGCTCCGACGTCCTCGCTGGAGCGATGCACGAGCACGGGGTCGCGCACCCCGGCGGCCTCGGCGAGGACCCGGTGGATCTGATCCCAGGTGAGCAGGTCGCCGCTGACGAGGTTGACCGACTCCCCCACAGCGTGATGGTTGCCGAGCAGCGGCACGAACGCCCGCGCGAGGTCGCTCGAGTGCATGAGGGTCCAGATCGAGGTGCCGTCGCCGGGCACGACCACGGCGCGGCCGGAGCGCATCCGCTGGATCGCCGTCCATCCGGGGAGGATCGGGATGACGCCCCGGTCGTAGGTGTGGAACGGCCGCACGATCGTGAGCGGCAGGCCCCGCTCGCGATAGGCCTCCTCGAGGGCGAGCTCGGTCGCCACCTTGTCGCGGGCGTAGCCGAAGACCGGCTGGCGGCGCGGGCTCGACTCGGTGATCGGCAGCAGCGGCACCGGCCGCGCGTAGACGCTGCACGTGCTGATGAAGACGTACTGCCCGGTGGAGGCGACGACGGCGTCGAGGCCGTCGCGCACGTGGTCGGGGTGGAATCCGATCCAGTTGACGATCGCGTCGTACTCGTGACCGCGCAGCACCCCGGCGACCGCGCCGGGCTCGCGCAGGTCGGCTCGCACGTGCCGCACGGCGTCCGGCAGCTCGCGGCGGGGCTCGCCGCGGGTGACGACCGTGAGCTCGGCCCCTCGCCGGGCGAGCTCCGCGGCGACCGCGGAGCCGATCATCCCGGCCCCGCCGAGGAAGAGGACGCGCAGGCTCATCGGCTGCCCCGGGACAGCCCGCGCCCGACGAGGTAGTCGTAGCTCTGCTCGACGGCCTCGAACGTGGGCACGCTCAGCCGCTCGAGCTCGAGCAGGTGCCAGTCGAGGCCGGGGTTGGCGGCCAGCGCCGCATCCCAGTCGATCGATCCCTCGCCGATCGGCACCATGACGTCGTGCTCGTAGCTGATCGCCGGGCCGTCCTTGATGTGCACGTACTCGACGCGATCGCCGAGCGCGGCGACGACGGCGGCCGGGTCGGCCCCACCCATCCGGGTCCAGTACATGTCGAGCTCGATGACGACCCGCGGGTCGAGCTGCTCGAGCAGCAGGTCGTAGGCCTGACGGCCGTCGAAGACCTGACTGAACTCGGCGAAGTGGTTGTGGTACGCGATGCGCATGCCGTAGCCGGCGGCGTTCTCGGCGCCGTCGTTGACCCGCACGAGACCCGCGGTGATCGCCTCGGGGCTCTCGAACTCCTCGCGCTCGAGGCTCCAGACCAGTGTCGTCGCGCCGAGTTCGGCGTTCTCGTCGAGGATGCGGGTCGCATCCGATCCGCTCGGGAACGGCGCGTGGGCGCTCGTCAGCTCGAGCCCCGCCGCGTCGATGGCGCGGCGCAGGCGGGCCGGGGTGAAGTGCTCGAGGAGCCCATAGGTCTCGACGCCGAGGAAGCCGAGCTCGGCGATCCGGGCGAGGGTGCCCTCGAGGTCCCGCCGCGCCAGGTCGAGGACCGTGTACATCATGACCCCGATGCGCGGGAGGTCGTTCTGCGCGGCGTTCACGAGCGGTGCGCCACCCAGTTCAACGCCTGCCGCACGAGCCGCTGGAACGAGGGGTCGCCCCAGACGCGCATGTCGTGCCCGAGCGCGAGATAGACGACGCGTCCGGCGCCGAGCTCGCGGGTGTAGAGCACGGGGATGATCTCGCCGTCCTGGTCGCGCCGGCGCTGCGCGAGGATCTCGTGGTCGCCGTCGGCGAACTCGAACTCGTAGAACTCGTCGTAGAGCTCGAAGTCGCTCACGCCCTCGGTGATGGGATGCTGCGCGACGACCTCGATCCGCTGCATCCCCTTGTGGTATCCGGGGCCGTGCGAGAGGTAGTGGTTGCCGAGCACGCCGAACCAGGTCGCGAAGCTGTTCGCGGCATCCGGCTCGACCGATCCCATGACGTTGGAGCAGTGCAGGGCGACGACGCCGCCACCGTTCCGGATGCGCTCGGCGAACGCCTCCTGCTGCGCGGGCGTGAACTCGCCCCCTGCCTTGTAGAGCAGGAAGACGTCCTGGTTGGCGGTCGACTCGAACGGGTCGACGAAGCGCTGCATCCCGGCCGCCGGGGTCGTGATGAAGCCGGCGTCGGAGGCGATGCGCGAGAGTGCGGGGGCGGCCTGCAGCAGGTCGTGGTCCACGTCGTCGCCGGCCACGAGGACCATGGCGCGCTGGGGGTGGTGTCGGTCACGTTCTCTCCTCGGGAGGGTGGTGGGGCGGCGCTCGCGGCGCCGCCCCACCGGTGTCACTTGCCGGTCGGCTTCAGCTGCAGTGCGACGACCGGGTTCGGGTCGCCTCGCCAGTACGGATTCGCATCCGTCGGGAAGCCCTTCACCTTGGTGTCGTTCCAGTCGGCGTAGCCCTGGTAGTAGCTGAGGATCAGCCACGGCTGGCCCTCGACGAAGCGGCCCTCGAGCCCCTCGATGGCGGCGTTGCGCTGCGCATCGGTGGTGGCGTTCTCGTAGTCCGCGAAGAACTTCGCGGTCTGCGGGTCGTTCCAGCGCTCGATGTTCTGCTTCGTCTGGTCGACGGTGCCGACGGGCGCGTAGTACTTCGGGTTCATCCAGGCGTTGTAGAGCCCGTAGACCGTCGTGTACTCGTCGATCGGGTAGCCGATCGTCGCGTCGTAGTCGCCCTTGCTGGTCAGCGGGTCGATCGCGTCGACGGACACGCCGTTGACCGCGACCTTCATGCCGGCCTGCTTGAGGTTCGCCTGGATGATCTGCGCCGCCGCCACCTGCTCGGTGTACGCCGACGGGATCGTGATGGTGAACCCGAGCGTCTTGCCGCCCTTGGCGTAGTAGCCGTCGGAGCCCATCGTGTAGCCCTGCTGCTCGATGAGCTTCTTGGCGCCGGCGACGTCGTACGAGTACGTGGCGTCCTTGTACTTGTCGGCGATCGCGTTGTCGAACAGCGGCAGCGGCAGGCCGACCTTGTTGGTCGCCGCGGGGCGGTTCGCCGAGTCGGCGACCTGCTTGCGGTTGATCGCCAGGCTGGTGGCCTCACGGATGGCCTGGTCGTCGAACGGGAACGCCGCGTTGTTGGTGATGAGGCCGTCCGAGCCGATGACCGGCCAGAAGTGCTTGAACTGCGGCCCCTTCGCGGTGAAGGTCTGGTCGATGTTGGCGATGTAGGCGCTCGACCAGTCGACGTCGCCCTGGATGAGGGCGGCCGCGACGGCGGTGTTGTCCTTGTAGCCGATGACCCGGATGCCACCGATGTACGGCTTGCCCTTCTGCCAGTAGTCGTCGTTCTTCATGAGCGTGTAGCTCTGCGGGCTGAACTTCGCCTTGTCGAAGACGAAGGGTCCGGTGCCGATCGGGCTCGGGTCCTCGAACTTGGTGAGGTCGCCCTTCTTGGAGTAGATGTGCTTCGGCACGATCTCCGTGTTCGCCGTCTTCGGGAAGGACGGGCGCCCGTTGTTCTCGAACGTCATGACGACCGTGAGCGGACCGTCGGCCTTGACGGAGTCGTACTCGAGGCCGTTCAGGTTCAGGGCCGGGGTGTCCTTGAGCATCTGGTACGTGTAGACCACGTCATCGCTCGTGAACGGCTTGCCGTCGCTCCACTTCACGTTCGCACGCAGGTGGAAGGTCAGCGTCTTCGAGTCGGACGACCAGTCCCACTTCGTGGCGAGCCACGGCTTGTAGTCCTCGGACTTGATCTTGTTCACCTGCACCAGCGGCTCGTAGATCATGAACCGGTTGGCCTGCGTGCCGCTCGTGGGCAGGTAGGGGTTGAAGACGTCCTGGAAGTCGCCGCCGGTGATGGCGGTGTTCAGGATCAGTCCGTCCTTGGAGTCGGATCCGCCCGACGAGCAGGCGGACATGGTCGCAGCCATCGCGACCACGGCGACGGCCGCGATCGCGGCACGCCATCTCGTGCTTCGTGACATCGTGTGCTTCCTCTCAATGCGGTGTTGCGGTGGGATCGGCGACGGGCTGCTCCGCCCGCCGGATGGGGGCGAGCTGGGCCCCCGGGTTCATGCAGCCAGCAGCGCGCCCAGTGCTCCTCGCCCAGCGCGAAGGCGGGGGCGAATCGGTGAGGCAGCGCTCCATGGCGAAGGGGCAGCGGGGGTGGAATCGGCATCCCGACGGCGGGTCGATCAGGCTCGGCGGCTGACCGGTGTCCTGGATCCGCTGCACGCCCTCCGGCCGATCGGGGTCGGGTGCCGAGTCGATGAGCAGCCGGGTGTACGGATGCCCGGGATGCTGGGTGACCGACTCGGCCGGCCCGCCCTCGATGAGCTCGCCCGCGTACATGACCGAGGCGGTGGTCGCGAAGTAGCGCGCCGAGGCGATGTCGTGGGTGATGTACAGCAGCGCCAGGTTGCGCTCGCGCGCCAGCTCGTCGAGCAGGTTCAGGATGCCGAGGCGGATCGACACGTCGAGCATCGAGACCGGCTCGTCGGCGAGCAGCACCTTCGGGTTCGCGGCGAGCGCCCGGGCGATCGAGATGCGCTGCCGCTGGCCGCCCGAGAGCTCGTGCGGGAACTTGTCGGCGAACTGCTGCGCCGGCGTGAGGTTCACCTCGGCCAGCACATGCGCCATGCGGGCATCGATCTCGGTGAGCGAGAGACCGCGATGGTGGATCCGCAGCACCCGTCGCAGGTGGTACGCGATCGTGTGCACCGGGTTGAACGACCCGAACGGGTCCTGCAGGATCAGCTGCACCTGGCCGACGTAGCGGCGCAGGGCCCGTCCCCCGCGCACCCGCACCGGTGCCCCGTCCAGCGAGATCTCGCCGGCCGTCGGCGTGTAGAGCTGCGCGATGAGGCGCGCCACGGTCGACTTGCCCGACCCCGACTCGCCGATGATCGCCGTGACCTCGCCGGGGCGCAGGTCGAGGTCGACCCCTCCACCGCGTGCACCACCTTGCCGCGGCGCGCGAACAGGCCGCCGCGCACGGGGAAGCGCTTCGTCAGTCCCCGCACGCTGAGCACCGGGGCGGGTCGCGCCGGCGTTCCCGGTGTCGTGGTCATGCGCTCGGCGCTCATACCGCTGCCCCTTCCGCGAGCGCGGCCTGCTGGGCCGTGTAGAGGTGGCAGGCGACCGCGCGCGGTGCCGGGGCGTCGCCGTCGGCATCCCGCACGGTCGGGATCGGCAGCAGCGGAGGATCCTCGACCGGGCACGGCTCGAAGGCGTGCGGGCAGCGGGTGCGGAACGGGCATCCACTCGGCAGCGCCCGTAGATCGGGCGGCGAGCCGACGATGCCGGTCAGCGTCTTCTTGGGTCCGCTGAGGGTCGGGAACGACCCGAGCAGGCCCTGGCTGTACGGGTGCTGGGGCGAGCTGTAGAAGTCGCGCGCCGCGCCCGTCTCGACGACCCGGCCCGCGTACATGATCGCGATCTCGTCGGAGAGCTCGATGAGCATCGAGAGGTCGTGGGTGATGAAGATGACCGAGAAGCCGAGCCGGTCCTTCAGCTCCATGATCTTCTCGACGATCTGGCGCTGGATGACCACGTCGAGGGCCGTCGTCGGCTCGTCCATGATGATGATCTCGGGATCAAGGGCGAGCGCGATCGCGATCATGACGCGCTGGCGCATGCCGCCGGAGAGCTCGTGCGGGTAGGCGCCGACGCGGTCCGCGCTGATGCCCACGAGCCGCATGAGCTCCCGCACCCGCTCGGCGCGCTCCTCGCCCGACATCCCGGGACGGTGCGCCTCGATGGCATCCTCGATCTGCGCCCCGACCCGCAGGATCGGGTTCAGGGCGTTCATCGCCGACTGGAAGACGATCGACAGCTCCTCCCACCGGAAGTCGGTGAGCTCGCGGTCGTCGAGCGCCAGCACGTCCACCGTCTCGCCGTCGCGGCCGGTGTACAGCAGCTGGCCGGCGGTGATCTGCGCCGGCGGCTGGTGCAACCGCGTGATCGCGTAGGCCAGGGTCGACTTGCCCGAGCCGGACTCGCCCGCGATGCCGAGCACCTGCCCGCGACGCAGGGTCAGCGAGACGCCGTCGACCGCGCGCACCGGCTGGTCGGCCGAGCCGTAGTCGACCACGAGATCGTTGATCTGCAGGATCACGTCACCCCGGGTGAACGCGGCGTCGGTGCGCCGCAGGGCACGGCGCGGGGTGCGTCCCGTCGCGCGCCGGATGCCAGCCGCCGACGCGCGCGCGGCACGCTTCGCGCCCTTCCGGGTCGCGATCCCGGCCGAGCGCAGCCGCGGGTTGATGAACTCGTCGATGCCGAAGTTGATGAGCGACAACGCCGTGCCGAGCAGCGCGATGCACAGTCCCGGCGGCACGAACCACCACCACGCGCCGAACGCGAGGGCCGAGCTGTTCTGCGCCCAGTACAGGATCCCGCCCCACGACCACTCGGTCACGTCGGTCAGGCCGAGGAAGGCGAGGAGGCCTGAGTGAGGATCGCCCCGATCACCGTGGAGAGGAACGTGGCCGCGACGATCGCCCACTGGTTCGGCAGGATCTCGCGGAAGATGATGCGGAAGGTGCTCTCGCCCGTGGCACGGGCGGCCTCGACGAAGTCACGCTTGCGCAGCGAGAGCGTCTGCGCCCGCAGCACCCGTGCGCCCCATGCCCACGCGGTGATCGAGATCACGATCGTGATGGCCAGCGACCCCGTCGAGGGCAGGGCACCGGCCAGGATCACGACCAGCGGCAGGCTCGGGATGACCAGGAAGATGTTGCTGATGACCGACAGGACCTCGTCCCAGAACCCGCCGAGGTAGCCGGAGGCGAGTCCGAAGAGCATCGACAGGAGGGTCGCGAAGACCGCGGCGACGAATCCGATCAGCAGCGAGATGCGCGAGCCGTCGACGACCTGCGTGAACACGTCCTGCCCGGTGTGCGTGGTGCCGAGCAGATGCTGCGGCGAGGGCGGCAGCAGCACCTCGTTGCTCACGGCGGAGGGGTCGGTGTGGATCACGAGCGGCCCGATGACGGCGACCAGCACGAAGAACAGGAGCAGCACGACGCCCGTGACGGTCTTGGCCGAGCGGAATCCGCGGATCCAGGCGAAGCGCCTCCCGCGCTCGCGCGTGATGGTCTCGTTCGGGTCGACCGAGGCCTCCGCCAAGGTGGTCGTCGACATTCAGGCCCCCTGCCGTGTGCGGGGGTCGAGGATCACGTAGAGCAGATCCGCGACCAGGTTCGCCGCGAGCACGGCGATCGTGATGATGAAGAAGATCCCCTGCATGAGCGGGTAGTCCTGCCCCTGCACGGCCTGGAACAGCGCGTAGCCGATGCCGGGGTAGTTGAAGACGACCTCGGTGATGATCGATCCGCCGACGATGAACCCGAGCGACAACGCGAAGCCGGCGAGCGAGGGCAGTAGGGCGTTGCGCCCGGCATACGTGGAGAGGATCCGGCGGGCCGACAGTCCCTTCGCGCGGGCCAGCAGCACGTAGTCCTCGGAGAGGGTCGTGATCATCATGTTGCGCATGCCGAGGAGCCAGTAGCCGATCGACGACACGATGATCGCGATCGAGGGCAGCAGCGCGTGCAGCACGACGCTGCCGATGAAGTCCGTGTTGAACCCCGGAGTCAGGCCCGGGGTGTAACCGCCGGAGAGCGGGAACCAGCGCAGCACGACCGCGAAGACGTAGACCACGATCAGGCCGAACCAGAAGTAGGGGATCGAGGTCAGGAACGTGGTGACGGGGATGAACCCGTCGACCCAGGTGCCGCGCTTCCAGCCCACGAACGCCCCGAGGCCGGTGCCGATGATGAAGCTCAGCACCGTGCAGACACCGATGAGGCCGAGCGTCCACGGCAGGCCCTGGCCGATGATGGTCGTCACGGGCGTCGGGTAGCTGGTGAACGAGACGCCGAAGTCGCCGTGCAGCAGCCGGGTCCAGTAGTCGACGTACTGATCCCAGATGTTGTCGCTGGTCTGGCCGAACAGCTTGCGCAGCGCGAACACCGCGTTCGGACCGAGCTGACCGTGGAAGCGGTCGAGCATGCGGGTGACGGGGTCGCCCGGGATCAGTCGCGGCAGCAGGAAGTTGAGCGTGATCGCGGCCCAGGCCGTGATCAGGTAGAAGGCCACGCGGCGCAGGAACCCCTTCATCAGAAGGTCCCCGTCGTCTCGCCGACCGGCGTCCAGTACCCCTGGGCGATGCCGCGCAGCAGGGCGTTGTCGTCGGTCTGCAGCGGCAGCCGCACCGAGCCGCGGCGCGCGCTGCTCTCGTAGGTCGCGAAGATGAGCTCGGCCGCCGCGACGCCGTGCCGGGCGTCGAGCGCGGGCTCACGGCCCTCGCGCAGCGCCTCGACGAGATCGGCGATCGCCTCGGTCGTGGCCTGGATGATCGTGGCGTCGGCGCCACCCAGATCGACGCGATTGCGTTCCTCGATCCGGCTCCGGAACTCACGGGACGCGCCGTCGAACGAGCGCACGACCGCGTGGCTGTCGGCGATCTCGATCCGGCCCTGCGTGCCGTGCAGCACGATCCCGGTGTCGGGGCCGACCGCCCGATGCTCGGGCCCGCGACCCGTGAAGACGACGGCGTTGCGGCCATCGGACCAGTGCAGGTGGGTGACCGATCCGGTCTCGGCGGTCGCACCGTAGATGCGGCGGATCGTGTCGACGTCGATCTGGCCGTACACGGTCTCGGGCGCGTCGTCGCCGCTCAGGAAGAGCAGCAGGTCGAGCACGTGCGAGCCCCAGTCGAACAGGTTCGCGCAGTACCCCTCGAGCATCGTCAGGCGTCCGATGCCGCCGGCGGCCACGAGGTCGCGCACGTCGCGGTACACCGTCTCGAACCGGCGCTGGTGGTTGATCGTGAGCTGCACGCCGCGCTCGCGGCACAGGTCGCGCATCCCGCGCACGTCGCCGAAGGTCAGCGCCACGGGCTTCTCGCAATGGATCGCCCGCACGCCGGCCGCGACCGCGTCCTCGACGATGGCCCGATGCAGGCCGGGCGGCGTGCAGATACTCAGGATGTCGATCCGTTCGGCGGCGAGCAGCTCACGGTGATCGGCGTAGACGGCCGGGACTCCCGCGTCGGCGGCGACGCTCTCCGCCAGCTCGCGGTCCGGGTCGGCGATCGCGACGACGGCGACGTCGGGGCGCTGCCGGTAGCCGTGCAGGTGCACGCGTCCCTGCGATCCCACGGCGATCACCGCTGCGGTCTGAGGCTGCATCGCGTCCGTTCCCATTGGTGCGATACCTCTGTATCCCACCTATTTACCAGTTGGCTTTTGCGAAAGTACACTGATACCAGTCGCGGCACAAGACGCAGACCATCCATTCCACCCAGAGGGAACCATGCGCATCAGTCAGGTGACCGGGCCGCGTCGCTCGGAGATCGTCGAGTCCCCGGATCCGGTGCCGACGGCGGACCAGGTGCTCGTCGACGTGCTGGCGTGCGGCGTGTGCACGTCGGATCGTGCGCCGTGGCGCTCCGGCCCGGGCGACGGCGATCCGATCCGGCTCGGCCACGAGATGGTGGGCCGCATCGTCGCCCTCGGATCCCCGGACAGCGTCTGGCGGGTCGGCGACGTCGTGACCGGCCTCGGGGTCCGGGCTTCGCCGAACGTGCGGTGATGAACCGGGACGCGATCCTGCGGGTGCCCGACGACGCCGATCCCGCGCTCTGGATCGGCGAGCCGCTGGCCTGCCTCGAGGAGGCGCTCGGCCGCTGCACGCCGCTTCCGGGTGCCCGGGTGGCGGTGGTCGGGCTCGGCTTCATGGGCCTCGGGCTCGTGCAGCTGCTGCGCCGGCACTCCCCGCGATCATCGTGGGCGTCGACCCGAGCGCGGCCGCGCGTGAGCACGGGCTGCGCAACGGCGCCGACGAGGTCTACGACCCGGCCGCGCTGCCGGAGGGCTACGGCGACGGCGCCGAGGGCGCGGCCGATCGCCGCATGGACCTCGTGCTCGAGGCCACCGGCGTCACCCCGGGGCTGGAGACGGCCGGCTCGCTCGTGCGCCCGTACGGCACCCTGTGCGTCGTCGGCTACCACCACGCCGGCACGGCCACGTTCGACATGCGGCTCTGGTACAAGGCCGTGACGGTGGTCAACGGGTTCTCGCCCGACCGGCGGCGGACGATGCGCGCCATGGCGCGCGCCCTCGACCTGCTGCGCGAGGGCGCCATCGACTCCGGACGCCTCATCACGCACCGCGTCGGCCTCGACGGCGTCGACGCCGCCTATGAGCTCATGGAGGCGCCGACCCCCGACTTCGTGAAGTCGGTCGTGCTGCCCTGACCGGCGCCGCCGCCGGCGGACGGCCTCAGCGCGCCCGGCCGCCCGGCGCCGACCGGGTGAAGACGGTGCGCAGCCGGTACCGGTCGCCCGCGTAGCGCACCGTGCTCACGAGCACGGGGCGCTCATCGGCGCTGCGCACCAGCTGGCGCAGCACCAGCACCGGGCTGCCGGGATCGACGCCGACATGGGCGGCGAGGTCGGCGTCGGCGCCCCGCGACTCGATCGTGGTCTCGGCGAAGGCCGGGTCGTGCCCCGCCGTCCCGAGGAGTTCGTACAGGCTCTCCCGGGCGAAGTCGACGCCGTCGATCGGCGGCAGCAGCGCGGTCGGCAGGCACGAGGCGTCGATCGCGATCGGCATGCCGCCCAGCATCCGCACCCGCTCGAGCCGCAGCACCGGACTCGCGGGCGCGATCCCGAGCTGTTCCGCCTCGTCGATGGTCGCGGGCCCGACCTCCGAGCGCAGCACGAGCGACGACGAGCTGAGCCCGAGCCGCGTCGCGGTCTCGCTGAACGACTCGAGGGTCGTCGGCCATTCGCCGCGGGCGGCCACCGCGTCTCCCCGCGGCCGACGTACCAGCCGCGGCCGTGGCTCGAGGTCAGCAGACCGTCGGCGACGAGCTTCTGCAGCGCCTTGCGCAGGGTCACGCGACTGATCTCGAGCCGCTGGCAGAGCTCGCGTTCGGCGGGCAGGCGGGCGCCATCCGGCAATCTGCCGTCGGCGATCTCGCGCGCGATCGTGTCGGCGGCCCGCACCCAGAGCGGCTGTGCGGTATCCGGCCGGAAGATGGGGTCGGAGCGGACGTTCGTCACGCGGGATACCGCACCGGCTCCCAGTGACCCGACCGCATGGCGCGGTAGCAGGCATCCAGGATGGTGTTGACGATGACGCCGTCGTGGAAGGTCTCCGACGGCTCGGTGCCCGCCTCGTAGTGATCGACGAAGTGGCGCATCTGCTGCGAGAAGCCGTAGGCACGGGTCTCCTCCGGGACCGGATGCACCCACCCCGTCTCGGAGTCCGCCTTCTCGACGAGGTAGCCGACCGGCTGCCCGATGAATCCCCAGACGGGCGAGACGGAGGTGTCGGTCACGAGCCGCCCCTCGCTTCCGACGAACTCGTGCCGCAGCTGCATGCCGCCCTTCTCGATCCACGACGACTCGATCGTCGCGAGCTGTCCTCCGGCGAACTTCAGGAGCGCGACCGCGGTGTCCTCGCCGGTCGTCTTGTCGCCGTGCGCGAGGGTGGCCCCCACGCGAAGACCTCGGTGACGTGGTTGTCCTTGCCGAAGAAGTGCCGGGCGCTCTCGACCGTGTGGC
Source organism: Pseudolysinimonas kribbensis (assembly GCF_030161895.1). Taxonomy (GTDB): domain Bacteria; phylum Actinomycetota; class Actinomycetes; order Actinomycetales; family Microbacteriaceae; genus Pseudolysinimonas; species Pseudolysinimonas kribbensis. The sequence goes on along the minus strand of NZ_BSVB01000001.1, from coordinate 2,438,417 downwards.
ATCCCATGTCGAGAAGCGCCCCGCCGCCGGCGGTCTCGGCGTCCCAGAAGTGCGCGGCGTGCGGCCCCGAGTGCCCCTCGCGGGCGCGCATCGTGAGCACCTCGCCGATGCCGCCGGCGCGCACCATCTCGTGCGCCTTCGCGATGTTCGGCGAGAACACGGAGCTCTCCGCGTAGCCGTGCCAGACACCGGCGGCGGTGACGATGTCGAGCATCTCCTGCGCCTCGGCCGCCGTGCGGGCCAGCGGCTTGGTGCACACAACCGCCTTGCCGGCCGCGGCGATCTCGCGAACCGCCTCGACGTGCGCCTCGTTGGGCAGGGCCACGACGACCAGGTCGACGGATTCATCGGCGCACAGCTCGGCGATCGAGCCGGAGGCGGAGGGCTCGACCATCGCTCGGCGAACGCCGCGGCCCGCTCGGGATCGCGCGAGAAGTTCGCCACGAGGCGAGCCGTGCGCACATCCAGAAGGGCGTCCGCATAGGAGTCCGCGATGAAACCGGACCCGAGGATGCCGACACCGATCACGAGACCTCCCGAAGCTGAGTGAACCAGATGATACCTCTGGCGGAGCACATGTCTACCAGATCACGCGGCTTTCCCGAAAAGGCGGGGATGACCAAAATACCTCTTGCTACCTCTTGTATGCCTGTATAGGCTCCGGCAGCAACGGGCAGCCGCCCGTCGACCCCTCGAGCTCCCCGCTCGACCGAGATCGGAGGCCCACCCGATGCGTTCGAAGATCGCACCGCTCGCCCTCGCCGTCGTCATCGCCGTCACCGGCGCGATCCTCGCCGGATGCGCATCCGGCGACACCGGCGGGTCCGGCGACCGCGCCACCACCACCATCACCTTCGGCAACTGGCGCACCGAGGACGCCAAGCTGTGGGAGAAGGACGTCATCCCCGCGTTCGAGAAGGCCCACCCCGACATCGTCGTTGACTACCGGGCCACCGACACCAACGACTACAACGCGACCATCCAGTCGCAGGTCGAGAGCGGCACCGGTCCGGACGTGATCATGTGCCGCCCGTTCGACGTGAACCGCGCATGGATCGAGAAGGGCTACTTCGACGACCTGAAGACCCTGAAGGGCATCGACGGCTTCACCGACACCGCGCTCGCGGCGTGGACCGGCGCCGACGGCGATCCGTACTGCGTGCCGATCGCCTCCGTGCTCGCCGGCTTCTATTACAACAAGGCGATCTTCCAGGAGCTCGGCCTCACGGCCCCCAAGACCATGGACCAGTTCATGGACGTGCTGGGGAAGATCAAGTCCAACGGGAAGTACACCCCGCTCGCCCTCGGCTCGGCCGACGGCTGGCAGCTCTCGTACAACGTGCTCGACAGCATCGGACCGAACTACTGGAGGGGCGAGGAGGGCCGGCTCGGCCTCATCGACGGCAGCAAGAAGCTGACCGAGCCGGAGTTCGTCGATGCCTTCCAGGCGGTCGCGGCGCTCAAGCCCTACCTGCCCAGCGGCTACTCGTCGCTGAAGTACGAGGACATGATGCAGCTGTTCACCCTCGGCAAGGCGGCGATCCTGCCCGACGGCTCGTGGGACATCTCGGCCGCGACCCAGACCGGGCTCGACGTCGGGGTCTTCGCCCCGCCGGTCGTCTCGCGCGGCGACCAGCGCTATCTCCAGGAGATGCCGGACCAGGGCGTCGGCCTCAATGCGAAGAGCAAGCACAAGGCCGCCGCGAAGGTGTTCCTGCAGTGGCTGACGACGACCGACTTCCAGAGCGTCTACGTCAACAAGGTGCCGGGCTTCTTCTCGATGGGGCAGGCATCCGTCAGCTACGACAACAAGCTCGCGCAGGCGTTCGCCGATCTGAAGAAGGGCGCGAAGCTCACCCCGCGCCTGCAGCTGGATCGGCTGAGCGCCGGGACCCCGCCGCTCGACGACGACACCTGGGCGGTGCTCCAGACGGTGCTGAACGACGGCGTCAGCGCACGGTCGGCGACCTCGAAGCTCCAGACCGACCTGGACTCCTGGTACAAGCCGGCCAGCTGAGACCCTGGGCGGGCGGGTCGCCCAGCTCGCGACCCGCCCGCCCGTTCGGAGCATCGATGATCCGCACCGCCACCCGCTATCGCCTGCTGTTGCTGTTCGCGCTGCCGGCCTTCGTGGTCTACGTCCTGTTCTCCGTCTACCCGCTGCTGAGCTCCGTCGTGCTGAGCCTGTTCAGTTCGAAGCCCGGCGCCGCCGGATTCGTCGGGCTCGGCAACTACGTGCACCTGTTCACGGACCGCTACACGAGCGAGCGGTTCTGGAACGCGCTGCTGAACAACGTCGAGTTCTTCGCGATCCACCTGATCGTGGAGCTGCCGATCGGGCTGCTCATGGCGGCGCTGCTGACCTCCGCCGCCGTGCGGCGCTCACGGGGCGTCTACCGCACGCTCCTGTTCGTGCCCGCGACGCTCTCCGTCGTCATCGTCGGGTTCCTCTGGCGGCTGATCATCAACCCGCTGTGGGGGTTCGTGAAGTTCCCCTGCTGGGCGATCAGCACACCGCGCTGCCGACCATCTCGCTCATGTCCGTGTGGGAGTACGTCGGCATCCCGATGATCTTCCTGTACACCGCGCTCATCGCCGTGCCGCACGACATGGTCGAGGCGGCCCGCATCGACGGCGCGCGCTCCTGGAGCCTGTTCTGGCGGATCAAGTTCCCGCTCATCGCGCCGCAGTTCGCGCTCATCGTGATCCTCACCTACATCTGGACCTTCAACGGCTTCGACATCGTGTACGCGCTCAACGGATCGGCGCCCGGGCCGAACTACTCGACCGACATCCTCGGCACGCTCTTCTACCGCACCTTCTTCGGCTCGAGCGGCCAGGTCGCCGACCTCGATCTCGGCGCGACCATCGCGTCGGTGATCTTCCTCATCATCCTCATCACCACCGCCGCGTACGTCGTCGTGCTGCAGCGCCGCATCCGGACCTATCAGCTGTGAGCACCGCCGCCGCCCCTCGCGCGCAGCGCCCGCGCCGTCCCGCCCGCCCGCGCACGGAGGCCCTGTCGACGCTCGGCGTGCACGCGCTGCTGGTGGTGTTTGCGATCGTCGCGATCGCCCCCGTGCTCGTCGTCGTCGTGAACTCGTTCAAGTCGACGATGGGCATCTTCGGGGCGCCCTTCGCTCCCCGGTCGGCGCGACGTTCAGCCTGCAGGGCTGGAACGACGTGCTCAGCGAGGGCGACTTCCTGCTGAACTACCGCAACAGCGTCATCGTCACGGTCGCGACGATCGTGCTGACCGTCGTGCTCGGCACCCTCGCGGCGTGGGCCCTCGTGGAGTACCAGGTGCGGATCAGCGCGCTCCTCACCGGGTTCTTCTTCGTGGGCATCATGGTGCCGATCCGGCTCGGCACCGTGCCGCTGCTGAAGACGATGATCGCGTGGCACCTCGTCGACACCCTCGTCGCGCTCGTGCTGGTCTACACCGCGATGCAGCTGCCGCTCGCGATCGCCCTCATGACGACCTACTTCCGCTCGGTGCCGGTCGAGCTCAAGGAGGCGGCGCGGATGGACGGCGCCCGCGAGCTGCGCGTGCTCGGCATCGCGATCCCGATCGTGCGACCCGGAATCGCCGCGGTCGCCTCGGTCACCATGCTGCCGGTCTGGAACGACCTCTGGTTCCCCCTCATCCTCGCGCCCGCACCGCAGAATCAGACCGTCACCCTCGGCGTGCAGCAGTTCGTGGGACAGTTCCAGAGCAACTACCCGGCGCTGCTCGCGTCGCTCACCCTCGGCGCCGTGCCGCTCATCGTGCTGTTCGCGGTGTTCTCCCGGCAGTTCATCCAGGGCCTGAGCGCCGGATACGGCAAGTGAGGCTGCGGCCCGTGAGGCGCGGGATCAGCGGCGCGGCGCCGTGCGCGAGAACTGGGTGCGCAACCGGTAGCGGTCGCCGCTGTACCGGATGACGGACGAGAGCACCGGACGGTCGGCCGGATCGAACACGAGCTGGGTCATGACGAGCACGGGAGACCCGGGCTCGACCTCCAGGTGGCCCGCGAGCTCGTCGTCGGCGGCCTTCGCCTCGATCGTCGAGTCGGCGTGGGCGAGAACGAGGCCCGACTGCTCGAGGCGCTCGTAGATCGAGCCGTGCGCGAAGTCGACGTCGGCGGCGCCCGGCACCACCGCCTCCGGCACCCGCGTCGAGTCGACGGCGATCGGCACTCCGCCCAGCAGCCGGACGCGGTCGAGGACGAAGAGCGGCGTGCCGGGGGCGACGACCAGCAGTTCCGACTCGTCGAGGGTGGCCGACCGCACCTCGGCGCGCAGGACGATCGACGACGCGGGCAGCCCCATCCGGGCGGCCGTCTCGGTGAACGACTCGAGGTTGTTGGGCCAGTCGCGCGCCTGCGTCGCCCCGCTCGCGCCGGCGACGTACCAGCCGCGGCCGTGCGAGGGGCGCAGCGCCCCGTGCCCCACCAGCTCGTTGAGCGCCTTGCGCAGCGTCACCCGCGAGATGCCGAGCTGGAGGCACAGCTCCCGCTCCGGAGGCAGGCGCATGCCGGGCTTGAGCGCACCGCTCTCGATCTCGTGCGAGATGAGCTCCACCGCCTGCACCCACAACGGCTGCGGGTAGTCGGCGCGGATGAGTGTCGACGATGCGTCACCCTGACCCATGAGAACCCCTCGCGCTCGGCCGCCGGCCCTAGCGAGACCTTATCCGCGTCGGCGCCGGAACGGCACACACGCGCCGAAGTCGCGGCGGGCTCACGAGAAGACGGGCAGGAGGAGCGTGAGCGCCACCACGACCATGACCGCCGCGATGACGACGTCGAGCACCCGCCACGCGAGGGGCCTCGCGAACAGCGGGGCCAGAGCCCGCGCTCCGAGGCCGAGCAGCGTGAACCAGATCGCGCTCGCCACGGCGGCCCCGGCCCCGAACGCCCAGCGCAGCTCACCGTGGGTGCTCGCGACCGATCCGAGCAGCACGAGGGTGTCCAGATAGACGTGCGGGTTGAGCCAGGTGAGGGCCAGGCAGGTGAGCGCGACGCCGCGCGCGGTCGCGGCCGGGCGGGCCGACCGGTCCACGGACAGCACCGCCGGCCGGATCGCGCGGCGGGCCGCGAGCACGGCGTAGAACAGGAGGAACGCGGCCCCGGCCCAGCGAGCGACCTCGACGAGCCACGGCACGGCGGTGAACAGCGCGCCCGCCCCGGCGACGCCGAGCCCGATGAGCACCACGTCCGATGCGATGCAGATCGCGATGACGATGCCGATGTGCTCGCGGCGCACGCCCTGCCGCAGCACGAACGCGTTCTGCGCGCCGATGGCGATAATCAGCGATGCGCCGAGCCCCAGTCCGGCGAGCCCGGCCGCGACCGCGGCGGCGGTGTTCATCTGGTGGACCCTAGGGGATTCGAACCCCTGACCTTCTCATTGCGAACGAGACGCGCTACCAACTGCGCCAAGGGCCCGGATGCCGCCCGGCTGTCCGGACAACTCAGCAAGATTAGCAGGTCGCCCGGGGGCATCGCGCCCGCGGTCAGCCCGCCCAGCGGCGTCGGCGCAGCACCTCGTCGAGGTCGGTCGCGGCGGTGTCGGCGGGGTCGAGCAGGCCCATGCGGGCGAAGCGCGACGACGCGCCGGGCCGCGCGCCGCCGGCCGACACGGTGGACGTCGCCGCGGACGCCGGTGTCGCCCGCGGGCGGAACGGCACGACCTCCGGCTCGTCGTGGGCGGCGCGGCGGGCGCGCTCGGCCTCCGCGGCCGCGGCGCGCAGCAGGGCGGCGGCATCGATGCGCGGGGCCGTCGGCGACGCGACGGGGTGCTCGAGGTAGCGCGGGCGCGGGAGCGGCACCGGGGTCCATGCCCGGGGAGCGTCCGCGGCGGCGGCGGGCGCTTCGGCGGGAACCGACGCCGCCGGCGACGCCGGACGACCCGTCGCGCGCGGCGCGGTGAGGGCATCCAGGCGCCGTTGCACCCCGACCGCCGCGCACGCGCCCGCCGCCGCGGCGACGAGCACGACCCACGATCCGGTCACGGCGCCCGTCGTCGCGATCAGCACGACCTGCGCGGCGCCTACGACGGTCGCCGCGACCATGAGCATGGAGGCCAGCACCCGTGTGCGTCGCATGCGCCGGCGACGCAACTCGGGGCCGGATGCCACGCGCGCGGTCCGCAGGTCGGAGCGGTCGAGAGCGCGCTCGGCGACCTCGTCGCGGCGCAGCTGCTCGGCGAGCCGTCGGCGCTCGGCGCGCTCCTGCGCCTGGAGCACGCGCTCCTGCTTGGCCGCCTCCCGCACGGTCGCCTCGACCCGCACCGGCTCGGGGACCTCGGCGGTCTCGGCCATCACCCGCAGGGTCTGCTGCAGCCGGGTCGCGGTGCGCTCGGTCGCGAGGTACTCGCGGCGCCGCAGCCAGGTCGGCACCAGGTAGAGGAACCACAGGCCGGCGGCGAGGGCGAGCATGATCGCCGTGCCGATTCCCGTGGCTTCCATATCGCGAGGGTAAGAACTTCAACCTCGGATCGAAGGTAGGCGCGCGCGCTGGAGCTGAAAGCGAAGGCCATTTCCGGCCTTCGCCGCGACGCCAGCGCCGAGGCCCGTCCCGGGCCTCGGAATCGCACCCGAGCTACCCCTACGCCCCTACCCCAACCGCAGCGGAACCGTCGCCGCGCGCCGATCGGCATCCGGCACCGAGCCCACCCCCGCGGGCACCCGTCCGTCCTTCCACCGCCGCAGCACGCCCACCGGCAGCTCCTCGACCGTGAGGGCGAAGCAGAAGTGGTCGCGCCAGTCGCCGTTGATGTGGATGAAGCGCCGCCGCAATCCCTCGTAGCGGAACCCGAGCTTCTCGACGACGCGCAGCGAGGGACCGTTCTCCGGGCGGATGCAGATCTCCATGCGGTGCAGGCCCATGCCGAACATGCAGTGGTCGGTCGCGAGGGCGACGGCGGTCGGCATGATGTTCTTGCCCGCGAAGCGCTCCGCGATCCAGTAGCCGGTGGATGCCGACGACAGCGACCCGTACGAGATCCCCGAGACGTTGAGCTGGCCCGCGAACTCGCCCTCGTACTCGATGATGAAGGGCACCCCCGTGCCGGCGCGCGCGCTCGCGAGCAGCGAGCGGATGCTGGCACGGGTGTCGAAGCTGATGGGCCCGTGCGGGTTGGTCGCCTCCCACGTGCGCAGCCAGGAGCGGTTGGCGGCCAGCTCGCGGTCGAGGGCGCGGGCATCCCGCATCGCGACGGGTCGGATGGTCACCGGCCCGTCCTGCAAGGTCGGTGCGGTCACGACCGGTCGTCGAGCTCCGCCGCGAACTCGACGAGCCACGGCCGGAACTCGGGGCCGAGGTCGACGCGGTCGACGGCGAGCTGCACGATCGCCTTGAGGTAGTCGAGCCGGTCGCCCGTGTCGTAGCGGCGTCCGCGGAAGATGACGCCGTGCACCCCGCCGGCCCACTCCGGCCCGGTGGCGAGCGCCTGCAGCGCATCGGTGAGCTGGATCTCGCCGCCCTTGCCGGGGGCGTCGACTCGAGGATCTCGAAGATCTCCGGCCGCAGCACGTAGCGCCCGATCACGGCGAGGTTCGAGGGCGTCGCCCGGCGCGGGCTTCTCGACCATGCCGGTGACGCGCACGACGTCGTCATCGCCGGTGGGTTCGACCGTCGCGATGCCGTAGAGGTGGGTCTGCGACGGATCCACCTCGAGCAGGGCGACCACCGTCGTGTTGCGCTTCTGCTGCACCTTGAGCATGCGCTTCAGCAGCACATCGCGCTCGTCGATGATGTCGTCGCCGAGCAGCACGGCGAACGGCTCCCGCCCGACGTGCATCTTGGACCGGAGCACCGCGTGACCGAGCCCCATCGGATCGCCCTGGCGCACGTAGTGCACGTCGGCGAGGTCGGTCGAGAACTTGACCTTCTCGAGCTTCTCGGCATCGCCCTTGCTGAGCAGCGCCTGCTCGAGCTCGCCGACCTTGTCGAAGTGGTTCTCGAGCGCCGTCTTGTTGCGGCCGGTGATCATCAGCACATCCGAGAGCCCGGCCGCGACCGCTTCCTCGACGACGTACTGGATGGCCGGCTTGTCGACCACCGGCAGCATCTCCTTCGGCATCGCCTTCGTCGCCGGGAGGAATCGCGTGCCGAGTCCCGCCACGGGGATCACGGCCTTGGTGATCGGGGTCGCCATCCCAGCAGAGTATCCGTTCCACCCCGGCCCCTAGACTGCGGGTGTGACCGATGAGGTCGATTCGCAGAAGCGTGCGCTGCGCGCGGAGGTCCGCGAACGTCGCAGGACCCGCACCTCGACCCGTCGCGATCACGACGCCGAGGCGATCACGCAGCGGCTCGAGGAGCTCACCGAGCGGCTGGGTGCCACCACCGTGGCCGCGTACCTCTCGCTGCCCGACGAGCCGCCCACGCGCGAGTTCGTGCACTGGGCGCACGAGCGCGGCATCCGGGTGCTGCTGCCGGTCTCGCGCGAGGACGGCCTGCTCGACTGGGCGCCCTACGACGGCGACGACGAGGTGGAGGACGTGGTCGGGATGCCGACCCCCATGACCGAGCTGCTCGGCCCGATCGCGATCAACGACGCCGACCTCATCGTGGTGCCCGCGGCGAGCGTCGACCGCGGCGGCATGCGGATCGGGTGGGGGCGCGGGTACTTCGACAAGACGCTCGGCTCCATGGACCGCTGCCCGCCCGTCTATGCTGTGATCTTCGACGACGAGCTGGTCGACTCCGTTCCACGGGAGCGCCACGACATGCCGGTGAACGGCGTCGTGACCCCCGGCGGCGTCATCGACCTCGACACCTCTCGCCCCTGAGGGACATGCCCACCTACTCCTACCGCTGCACCGAGTGCGGCACCGCCTTCGACATCCAGCAGGCCTTCACCGACGATGCGCTCACCGAGTGCCCGAACTGCGGCGGCCGGCTGCGCAAGCAGTACGGCAGCGTCGGCGTGACGTTCAACGGCTCCGGGTTCTATCGCACCGACAGCCGCGCGAAGCCCGTTGACGGGTCGAAGAAGGACGGCGCGAAGAAGAGCGAGGGCACCGCCGCGGCCACGTCCGGGAGCGCGTCGGGCGGCAGTGGCGGCAGTTCCTCCGGTTCCTCCGGCACCAGCAGTTCCAGCAGCAGCACCTCCACGGCATCGGGATCAGGATCCGGTTCGTCCAGTTAGGAAGTGATCATGCTCAAGGGATTCCGTGAGTTTGTCCTCCGCGGCAATGTCATCGATCTCGCGGTCGCGGTCGTCATCGGCGCCGCGTTCACTGCGATCGTCACCGGTCTCGTCACCGGTATCTTCAACCCGCTCATCTCGCTCATCTTCGACTCGAGCGATGTGGCCAAGGCGGGCATCGTGCTGCGCGCCGCGTCGCCCGGGCACGAGGCCGTCGTGCTCGCCTGGGGCGCCGTCATCTCGGCGATCATCCAGTTCGTCCTGATCGCGGCGGCCGTCTACTTCGGCCTGATCGTGCCGATGAACTATCTCAAGAAGGTCCAGCTGCGCAAGAAGCCCGCGGAGGAGGCGCCGGCCACCCCGGCGCTCACCGAGACCGAGCTGCTGGTGCAGATCCGCGACCTCCTGAAGGAACGCGACCCGGGCACACCCGCTCAGTAGTGCGGGGGCTTGTCCTGCCGCATGCGCTCGTCGTTCTCGCCCTCGTCGTGACGCTCCGGTTCGCGCGCGGGCGCGGGATCCGACCCGGGAGGCGGGGGCGTCGTCGCCCGCCGCGAGCGGCGACGCGGCAGGCGTGCGGAGTGCGGCGGGTCCGGTTCCGCCGCGCGGTCCTCAGCCACGGGTCGTGACGACCGGGATCTCCTGCGTCAGGAGGCCGCCCGCGAGCCCGGCGGCCGTCGCGATCCGGTCGGCCACGGCATCCGGGTCGGCGAACAGCTCGAACGCGTGCACGCGCGCATAGTGCCATCCGAGCCGGCGCAGCACCTCGGGACGCAACCGGATCGACTCGCGCAGCGACCGGCCGAACAGGGCCTGATCGGTCTCGACGACGAAGCACATGCCGCCGTTCGCGGCGACGAGGCCGAGCTTGCCGCGGTGGCCGAGCGCGGTGCGCAGGCCCCGCGCCTCGAGACGGCGGGCCAGGTCGACGAGCATCGGGTCGGAGTCATCGGGCAGCGGCGGCTCCGCGCGGCGCGCCGCGACCTCGTCGAGGATCTCCGCGAGCGCGACCGCGCCGTGCCGGATGCGGCCGTCCTCGACATCGGCGGGCCGGAAGCAGGTGACGATCACCATCGAGCGCCGGGCCCGGGTCATCGCGACGGCGAGCAGGCGCTCCCCGCCCGGGCGACCCAGCGCGCCGAAGTCGCTGAGGACGCGGCCGTGCGGGGTGCGGCCGTAGCCGAGCGAGAAGATCACCCGGTCGCGGCTCTCGGCGGCGGCGCGATCGATCGGCAGCACCGTGAACGGCTCGGCACCGTCGCGCAGCACGAAGTCGGTCAGCTCCGGCCTGCCCGCCATCGACGCGAGCACCGCCTGCAGCACCCGAACGGCGTGCTTCTCGCTGGCCGTCACCACCATGAGCGTCTCGTGCGGGCGCGCGGCCGCATGCTCCTCGACGAGGGTGAGCACGCGATCCACCTCGGCGTCGACGCTCTCCACTCCGCCGGAGGGGTCGGGCATGCCGGTGCCGTTCTCGACGTAGTCGAGCACGAGGCTGCCGTGGCCGAGGAAGGACCCGGCCCAGGGCAGCGAGTCGATGCGGCCGCCGTAGAAGCGGCGGTTGACGAGCTCGGCGAGGTCCTCCCCGCCCGCCCGGTAGCTGCGGGTGAGCGAGAGGGTGGGCAGGATGCCGGCCAGCTGCGCCAGCGCCGAGCGGCCGTGCAGCTCATCCAGCGTTCGCGCATCGAGCTCGACCGGCAGTTCCTGGGCGGTTCCGAGCCGCAGCGCGAACGCGGACGGCGTCTGCGTCACCGGATCGCCGAACGCGACCACCTGGCGGGCCCGCCGGATGGCGCCCACGTTCTCGGAGATCGTGGTCGCCCCCGCATCGAGGATCACGACTGTGTCGAACGTCATCGTGTCGGAGATGCGGTCCAGCTCGTACGGCGAGGCGAGCCAGACGGGGGCGACGGTGCGCGCGAGGTGCGGCGCGAGGTGCTGCAGCGTGGCCGCGCTCGCCCGATCGGTCTTGAGCAGCTCCCGCAGCGCGGTCGCCTCGTCGGGCCAGTCGACGAGGCCGATCTTCCAGTTCTCGGCGAGCTGCCACGCGAGCTGCTGGGCGCTGCCGGCGGCATGCGCCTCGTCGACCAGACGGAAGTCGGCCTCCAGCCGCTCGAGCACATCGGCCTTGGCCCCGAGCAGAGCCCGGTCGGCCGCGAGCAGGGCGTCGAGCGCGGAACGCCACCAGGCGAGCTCGAGCTCGGCCGCGACCTGGTGCTCGGGCACGTGGCGCGCGGCGAGATCGGTGAGCAGCGGGTCGAGGTCGCGGAGCTTGTCGAGCAGCGCGCTGCGCTCCTGCAGGTTCTGCAGCACGTCGCTCGGCTCCGCCAGCGAGGCCAGCAGGGCGCCGAGGCGCGGCAGCGGCAGATTCTCGAGCTGCTGGTCGCGGGCGGTGTGCCGTAGCGGCGCGTCGAGGGTCGCGAGATCGGCCGCGACCTGCTGCCAGGCGACCGCGACATCCGAGATCCCGGTCGGCACCTCGGGCACGACGCCGGCGGCGACGAAGCGCTGCCACAGGATGCGCTGCTGCTGCACGCGCGTGAGCGCCTCGTGCAGGTCGCCCACGTGCATGCCCGGCCGCACGTACTCGCGGGCGAGCTTGCGCAGCCGCCGGCGGTCGCCCGACGACATCTCCGGGTGCTCGCGCTTCGCGCCGGTGGCGACGATGAGCTCGCTCACCGAGCGGTCGAACACGGAGGGCAGGAAGCGATCCAGGGTGTCGCGGATGTCGGTGAGCAGGCGCAGGTAGACGCCCAGCTCCGCGACCGTCTCGAAGGGCCGCATCCGGGTCGACCCGATCAGTTCCTGGGCGCGGGCGAGCAGGCGCGGCAGCTCCGTGCCCGAGAGCCGCTGAGCGAGGGCGTGGGCCTGATGGGCGGCCTCGCCGCTCGCGAACTGCGCGCCGTACCAGGGCGAGTCGCCCGGCCCGTAGCGGAACTGGCCGAGCTGGGCCGCCTCGATCATCGTGCGCGCGATATCTCCGCGGTCGCCGGCGATGCGCTCGACGGTCGCCCGGTCCAGCCGCGCGCTCGTCGAGGGCGGGGTCGGCAGCAGCGCGAGCCGTGAGAGCTCGGTGACGCAGTCGAACACCGAGATCCCGAGCACGTCGTCGGCGCGGGAGAGCGCGGCGCGGTAGTCCAGCAGCACACCGCGCAGGCGCACGAGCGCGTCGTCGACGTCGCCGAGCTGCGGGAGGGCGGCACGCTCGTGGCGCGAGATGGCGCGCACGAGGTCCTTGCGCAGGCCGGCGGGCGTCACGGCGAGGGAGCCGAGCCCGATGTCGGCGAAGCGCTGCGCGATGCCGCGCAGGCTCGCCCGGCGCGGTCCGACGACGAGCACGCGCTTGTTCTGGCTCACGAGGGCGCCGAGCGCGTTGACGACGGTCTGCGTGGCGCCGGTGCCGGGCATGGTCTTGACGACGAGCGAGTTGCCGGCCGCGATCTGGGCGACGACGTTCTCCTGCTCGGCGTCGGCGTCGAGCAGCAGCCGGTCGGTCGAGGGGTCGCGGTGGTCGGGATCGACCGGCTCGACCGCCGAGTACGCCTGCTGAGTGGCCCAGCCGGCCGAGCCGCTGCCCGCGAGCGCGTCGAGCAGCGGGTGATCCAGCGGCGCGGCGTCGGCGACGAGGCGCGGCGCGACCTCGGCGAACGGCGCCACGACGAGGCGCGGCGCCACCGCGAAGCCGGCCAGGTGCCCGGTGAGCGCGCGGAGCTGGTCGATGACGGCGTTCGGCTTGAACGCGCCGTCGGCGTCGGTGAGCGCGACGAAGGCGGCCGGGTCGAGGGTGATGCCGAACTGCTTCTGCAGGGCGGCCGCGAGAGCCGGGTTGAGGGCCGCCGGCCCGCGGAGCCGGATCTCGAAGTCGCGGCCGAGGCGCCGGATGGCGAGCGGGCGCAGCAGGACGGGAGCCGTGAAGTCCTCGCCCTCGTGCTCCCACTCGGCGATCCCGATGCCGAGCTGCACGGCATCGATGCCGCGGGTGCTGGCGAGCTCCAGATTCTTGGCGGCGATCCGGTCGGCCGCGATGCGGGCGGCGCGCAGGGCGATCTCGTCGCGGATCAGCTGCGACAGCAGCGTCGCCTGACCCGTGATGAATCGGGCGAGGCCGCCGGGGTGCGTCGTCGAGAGCTCGATGCGCGCGGCGGGGTCGTCGACCAGGTGCAGCAGCGGCGAGGTGCCGCCGACCCGCTCGAGCTCGGCGCGCCAGGCCGCGCGCGAGGACTCCAGCTCCGCCGTGCCGCGCAGGCGCGTCGGGCTCGGTCTGCCGCGGACCTCGACGCGCATCCCGTCGATCTCGTCGATGCGGTCGACGCCATCGAGAGTGCCTGTCGCGTCCGGGTCGGGCGCGTCGACATCGGTCATGTCGATCTCATCCCGTCGATTGGCCGGCCACACACCGCCACGATAGGGCGGTCGCCCCGTATTTCCGGGGAGCGGGCCGGGGTTTCGCGCGATGCCGCTCAGTACGCGACGACCCCGGGATCCCCGCCGCCGGCGGCGATCGCGTCTCCCGTGATGGCGATGCTGCGCGGCGAGGCGAGGAACGCGATGACATCGGCCACCTCGCTCGCGTCGACGAGGCGGTGGATGCTGTTGTGCGCCATGCGCGCACCCATCTCGTCGTCGCTCAGGCCCTCGGCCCGTGCCCGCTCCGCCACGAGGTCGGCGACGGCGTCGGTGCGGGTCATCCCGGGGTGCACGACGGTCACGTTGATGCCGTGCTGCCCCAGATCGTCGGCGAGGTTCTTGGTGATGGCCGAGACGGCGACGTTGCGCACGGTCTGCACGGCCGAACCGGCGTGCCGCGCGCCGAGTCCGCTGACGTTGATGATGCGGCCCCAGCCGGCGTCGATCATGTGCGGGGCGGCCGCCCGGGCCATCCGGAGGTAGCCGAGGGCCTTGACCTCGAAGTGCTCGCGCATCTGCTCGTCGGTCACCTCGATGGTGGAGGTGCGCTGGCCCGGCTTCCAGGGCGCGGCGGCGGTGTTGACCAGGATGTCGACCCCGCCGAGCTGCGCCACCACCTCGGCGACGGCGGCCCGCACCGAGGCGTCGTCGTGGGTGTCGGCGCGCACGCCGATGACGCGGCCGCCGGTCTCGGCTGCGAGCGCGGCCGCGACCTCGGTGACGCCCTCCCCGCGCGCGGAGAGCGCGACCGCGACCCCTCGGCGACGAGGGCGCGCGCCACCGCGAGCCCGATGCCCTTGCCGCCGCCCGAGATGAGCGCGCGCTTGCCGGTGAGCTGGAGATCCATGTCCTCGACGCTACGCGGTGCTGCATATGCATCTGACGCGAATGCCGCATCTGACGCCGAGACACGGGGCATTCGCGTCAGATGGATTCAGGCGCGCGGGATCGCGGAGCCGACGTCCGCGTAGTCCTCCGCCGTGAGCTCCACCGAGCCGCCGTCGATCCAGCCGTCGATCTGCGCGGGCGTGCGCGCCCCGACGATCGCCGCGGTCACGCCACGGAAGCCGAGCGTCCACGCGACCGCCGCCGACGCCTGCGAGACGCCGTGTCGCTCGGCGACCCGTGCGAGGGCCGCGCCCGTCGCGAGGTTGCGATCGAGGTGGGTGGTGAACTCCGGGCTGCGCCGGCGCCAGTCGTCGTCGGGCATCGCCGCGACCCGCTCGGCGGTCATCGCGCCGGTCAGGAGGCCGGAGCCCATCGGGCTGTAGACGATGACGCCGGTCTCGTGGTCGGCGCACCAGTCGAGCAGGCCGTCCGTCGCGGCGTCGGGGCGGATCGCCGAGAACGGGGGCTGCAGGCTGTCGACGTGCGCGATCGCCTCGGCGCGCTCGAGGGCCGGGATGCCGTGGTTCGACAGCCCGATCGCCCGGAGCTTGCCCGCCTCCTTCAGCTGCGCGAACATGTTCCAGTAGTCCTCGACCTCCGAGCCGTCGTCGGCGGGCCAGTGCATCTGGAACAGGTCGATGCGCTCGACCCCGAGCCGGCGCAGCGAGTCCTCCACGTCCTGCCGGATCGACGCCGGATCCCCTCGGCGCCTCGACGCCTCCATGTGGTCCTCGTCGTTCCAGCCGAGGCCGCCCTTGGTGAAGACCAGCGGACGGTCGGCCTCCGGGATGTCCTTGAGCGCCCGGGCGGTCATATCCTCGGAGTGGCCGTGCCCGTAGATCGCAGCCGTGTCGATCCAGTTGACGCCGCGCTCGACCGCATGCCGGATGGCGGCGACCGACTCGTCGTCGTCCTGCGCGCCCCAGGCGTTGGCCCAGCCGCCGCCCCCGATCGCCCACGCGCCGAAGCCGACGCGCGTGATCTCCATGTCGGTGCGGCCGAGCCGCGCCCTCCTCGGCTCGCTCATGCGGACAGCTCCTTCATCTCCTCGGCGGTGAGCTCGAGCTCGGCCGCCTGCACGGAATCCTGGATCGAGGCGGGCCGCGACGCACCCGGGATCGGGATGACGACGGGCGCGAGCGCGAGCTCCCAGGCGAGCGCGACGCGCTGCGGGCTCACCCCGCGCGCCTCGGCGACCTTCTCGAACGCCGCGCCGCTGCCGCCGAGGTCCGCTGCGCGGGCGATGCCGCCGAGCGGGCTCCACGGCAGGAATGCGATGCCGAGCTCGGCGCACAGTTCGAGCTCGGGCAGGCTCGAGCGGAACTTCGGCGAGAACTGGTTCTGCACCGAGACGAGGCGGCCGCCGAGCACCTCCTGCGCGAGGCGGATCTGCTGCGGGTCGGCGTTCGAGATGCCGGCCATCCGGATGACGCCCTCATCGAGCAGGTCGGCGAGCGC
Source organism: Pseudolysinimonas kribbensis (assembly GCF_030161895.1). Lineage (GTDB taxonomy): Bacteria > Actinomycetota > Actinomycetes > Actinomycetales > Microbacteriaceae > Pseudolysinimonas > Pseudolysinimonas kribbensis. The sequence goes on along the minus strand of NZ_BSVB01000001.1, from coordinate 2,422,526 downwards.
CCCGACCGAGTCGGCATACGGCACGGTCTCGTCGGGCCGGTGGAACTGGTACAGCCCGATCGCCTCGACGCCGAGCCGCTTCGCCGAGGCCTTCGCGGCCTGCTTCAGGTAGTCGGGGTCGCCGTTCTTCGCCCACGGTCCGGGCTCGGGCCGAAGGTGGCCGCCCTTCGTGGCGACGAGCACCCCCGAGGTGTCGCCGCCATACTCGCGCAGCGCCTTCGCGATGAGCTCCTCGTTGTGTCCCTGCTCGTCGCCGGCGAGCGTGTAGGCGTCCGCCGTGTCGATGAGGGTCACGCCCGCGTCGAGGGCCGCGTGAATCGTCTCGATGGACCGCGTCTCGTCGGGGCGTCCCTCGATCGACATCGGCATGCCGCCGAGGCCGATCGCGCCGACGGCGACCTGACCGATGTTCCGTGTCTGCATATCCTGACTCTAGGTATTTGGGGTGGGCGACAACAAAACGCCCGAGCAGTACCCAGCCGATACAGTCGGCGCATGACCACTCGCCACCGCGGGCTGCGGCGGCTGGGCTGGACGCTCGGGGAGTCGCCGCGGTCGCGGCGATCGTTTCGATCGTGACCACGTCCACGCCGTGGCCGTCGGCCCTGCTCATCCGATCCGTCTTCGAGAAGGGCGCGGATGCCACCGTCGCCGAACTCAACCGGCACCAGTCGTCCACCCCGGTCACGGCCACGCTCGACGTGCAGTACGGCGACGGGTCGGCCGGCGGCAACACGACGCTCGACGCGTTCAGCCCCCAGGGCGGGGGCGGCGCGCTGCCGACCGTCGTCTGGGTTCACGGCGGCGCGTGGATCTCCGGGGCGAAGGAGAACGTCGACCCGTACCTGCGCATCCTGGCGGCGCACGGCTACACGACCATCGGCCTCAACTACACGATCGCGCCGGAGGCCGTCTACCCGACCGCGGTCGGCCAGCTCAACGACGCCCTGGCCTACATCCAGCGGCACGCGGCCGAGCTGCGCGTCGATCCCGACCGCATCGTGCTCGCGGGCGACTCGGCGGGCGCGCAGCTCGCCAGCCAGCTCGACGTGCTCACCACCAATCCCGACTACGCGCACCTGCTCGGCATCACGCCGGCGCTGCAGCCCCATCAGCTCGTCGGCACGGTGCTGCAGTGCGGCGTCTACGACCTGCGCCGGATGGCGGACCTCGATGGCATCGCCGCCTGGGGCTTCAAAGTGGCGCTCTGGGCGTACACCGGCACTAAGAGCTGGTCGTCGAGCTACGAGGGCACGACGATGTCGACCATCGACTTCGTCACCTCCGACTTCCCGGCGACGTACATCTCGGGCGGCAACGGCGACGGGCTCACCTGGATCGAGTCGATCCCGATGTCGCAGACGCTGCAGCGGGCGGGCGTCGACGTGACGACCCGGTTCTACCCCGCGTCGCACACCCCGGCGCTGCCGCACGAGTACCAGTTCCAGCTCGACTCCCCGAGGCGCAGACCTCGCTCGACGACACCCTGGCGTTCCTCGCCCGGGTCACCGGCTGACGTTCCGCGCGAACGCCACGGCCTGCGATCGGTCCCCGCGCGATCGGTTGTGTTCCGAAATGCAGGAGCCGCGCGCGGGTGCGCCGTGACCCCGGATGCCGCGGGCACCGAAGAGCGCCGATCTCCTGCATTTCGGAAGTCGGTCGGGGCGAGGGCGCGGCCGGCGGACGCGCGGCCGTCAGGCGTCGGGCTCGCGGGTCGCGCCGTCGGAGGGGCGCACCACGAAGGCGTCCGGCTGGCCGTAGCCGTGCTCGGCGAACGCGCCGTCGACGGCGACCCGCACCTGGGAGAGCAGTTCGTCGGGCACGAGCGCGATCGCGGATCCGCCGAAGCCGCCGCCCGTCATCCGGGCACCGAGGGCCCCCGCGTCGCGGGCCGTCTCGACCGCGAGGTCGAGCTGCGGCGTCGTGATCTCGAAGTCGTCGCGCATCGACGCGTGGGAGGCGTCGAGGGCCGCCCCGATCGAGCGCGGACCCTCCTCGCGCAGCAGCCGCACCGTCTCGAGCACCCGGGCGTCCTCGGTGACGACGTGCCGCACCCGGCGGAACGTCACGTCGTCGAGCACCGATCGCGCGCGGTCGAGGTCGCCGACGCCGACGTCGCGCAGGGCCACGACGCCCAGCTCGCGCGCGCCCCGTTCGCAGGCCTCGCGCCGGTCGCGGTAGTCGCCGTTCGCGTGCTCGTGCGCCTGCCCGGTGTCGATCACGAGCACGCTGAGGCCCGCCTGCTCGAACCCGAGCGGCACGATCTCCACCTGCAGCGAGCGGCAGTCGAGGAACACCGCGTGGTCGCGCCGGCCGAGCATCGACGCCGACTGGTCCAGGATGCCGGTGGGCGCGCCGACGAAGTCGTTCTCCGAGCGCTGCCCGGCCTTCGCGAGCGCCGGCCGATCGAGCCCCAGCCGCCACAGGTCGTTCAGCGCGACCGCGACGGCGCACTCGATGGCGGCCGACGAGGAGAGTCCCGCACCGCTCGGCACGGTCGAGTCGATGAGGATGTCCACGCCGGGGACCGCCCGGAGGTCGGCGCCCCGCGGCCCGGCGACGTCCTGGCCGAGCGCCCACGCGATCCCGAGCGGATACCGCGCCCAGTCGCCCTCGTCGCCGGCCGCTCGCACGGCATCCAGGTCCGGGAGCGACGACTCGATCCACGGCTCGTCGGGCGCGAAGGTGCTCGCCACCCGGATGCGGTCGTCGTCGCGCACGCCGACCGCGGCCACGGTGCGCCGGTCGATCGCGAACGGCAGCACGAAGCCGCCGTTGTAGTCGGTGTGCTCGCCGATCAGGTTGACCCGCCCCGGCGCCGACCAGAGGCCGTCGACCTCGCGGCCGGTCAGGGCGCGGAACAGCTCCCGCACGTCGTCGCGCATGTCGCTCATACGGTCTGGATCGCCTTCCGGATCAGCTCGGCCTGCCGCTCCGGTACGACGTCGCCGATCCACGCGCCCATCGCCGACTCGGAGCCGGCGAGGTACTTGAGCTTGTCGGCGGCGCGGCGCGGCGAGGTGAGTTCGAGGTGCAGCCGGATGGCGTCCCTCCCGTCATGCACCGGTGCCTGGTGCCAGCCGGCGATGTACGGCGTGGGGGTGTCGTAGAGCGCGTCGATGCCGCGCAGCAGGCGCAGGTACAGGTGGGCGAGCTCGTCGCGCTCGTCGTCGGTGGTCGCGGCGAAGTCGGGCACGTGACGATGCGGCAGCAGGTGGACCTCGAGGGGCCAGCGAGCGGCGAAGGGCACGAAGGCGGTCCAGTGCTCCCCGCCAGCACGACCCGCTCCCCCGCGCGCTCGTGCTCGAGCACGCCGCCGAACAGGTCGCCGCCCGCCGCCGCGGCGGCCGCGAGCGTGCGCTGCATGCGCGGGGTGACATAGGGATAGGCGTAGATCTGCCCGTGCGGATGGTGCAGGGTGACGCCGATCGCCTCCCCGCGGTTCTCGAACGGGAAGACCTGCTCGACGCCCTCCAGTGCCGACAGCGCGGCCGTGCGCTCGGCCCACGCCTCGATGACGGTGCGCGCGCGACTCGGGGTCTGCGTCGCGAACGACCCCGTCGTCTCGGGGCTGAAGCACACGACCTCGCAGCGTCCGTACGCGGGTGCGGTGCGCTCGAAGCCGACGCCCGCGAGGTCGGCGACCCCGAGGTCCGGGCCGAACGACGGCGAGCGGTTCTCGAACACGGCGACGTCGTAGCGATCGGGGATCTCGCTGGGATTGGTGGGCGTCTGCGGGGCGAGCGGATCGGCCTCCGCCGGCGGCAGGACCACGCGGTTCTGCCGGGCGGCGGCGATCGAGATCCAGTCGCCGGTCAGCACGTCCTGCCGCATGGTCGCGGTCGCCGGTCGCGGATCGAGCAGGCGCTCGTCGATGCGTCGCTCGGGGCCGAGAACGGTGTCCGCGTCGTCGAAGTAGATCAGCTCGCGCCCGTCGGCGAGACGAGCGGCGCGCTGCAGGATGCCGGTGGCCACTCCCCGACGATAGCGGGTACGTGACCGGTCACGTCACCCCCGCACCCGTGCGACGTGCGACGGCCCGGGTCTAGGTGCTGAGGCCCGGCAGGCTCGTGAGCTGCGACGTGAGCTGAGCGGTGAGCACGATGCCCCAGACGACCCCGATGACGATGTTGAGCACGATGACGCCGATCGTCACCCAGATCGGCGCGAGACCACGCGGCCGCGCGACCTGATGCACGACGACCGACCGCCCGATCGTGTACACGACGCCGAGGAACGCGAACGCCCAATGGAACGGACGCACGACGCCCGCGCGCACGAGGGCCCGGTGGTCGAGGGCCGCGAACACGATGGCCAGCGCGTAGATGAGCATGCCGATGAGGAGGATGGCGACGTAGCCCGGCGTGAAGATCGAACCCGGGTCCACCGTCTGAACCCCGCCGATCTCCGTCAGCCGGAAGCTCGGCCGGTACAGGAACAGCGTGAGGCTCGACAGCACCGGCAGGAAGACGATCAGCCAGATGAACGGCGTGTACACGGGCGTCGTCGACGGCAGTGCCGGCCGTGGCGCGGCGGTCGCTGCGGCACCTCCCGGATGCGGCGCGGAGTACGAGGTCCACTGCGCCCCGTCCCACCAGCGGACGCCCGCCTGGCCGGTCGGATCCGCGTACCACCCCGGAGCCGGGGTCCCCTGTCCCTGCTGATCGGTCACCGCCCCAACCTAGCCCGATCATCCACGAGGATTGCTGCATGACGACCGTCGAGCTGACCCGGTTCCGGACCCATCCCGACCGCGCCGACGAGCTGCTTGCCGCACGCCCCGGCATGCTGGCATCGTTCGCCGCGCACCGGCCGGGATTCGTGCGCGCCGACCTCGTGCGGATCGGCGATGACGAGTGGCTCGACATCGTGCTCTGGGCGAGCCCGGACGACTTCGCCGCGTCGCGCGCGCGGGGCGGCGACACCCCGGAGGTGGCGGCGTTCTTCGCGCCGATCGCGGAGCTGGTCAGCGCCGAGGAGGGCACGCTCGCGGGCTGAGGATCAGGTCTTCGACACCCCGAGATCCTGCTGGATCTGCTCCAGGCTGCGCCCGCGGGCCTCGGGCACCTTCCACAGGAAGAAGAGGAACGCGACGACGGCGATCCCGGTGTAGACGAAGAACGTGCCCTGCCGCGTGATGGCCGAACTGAGCGTGAGGAACGTGCCGGCGACGATGAAGTTCGCGCCCCAGTTGACCATCGTCGAGACCGCCATCGACTTGCTCCGCACGCCGATCGGGTAGATCTCCGAGATCATGAGCCAGAACACGGGGCCGAGCCCGATCGCGAAGGAGGCGATGTAGAGCAGCAGGCCGCCGAGCGCGAGGAAGCCGGCATGGTGCTGCAACCACGGCGACGTGAAGTACACGCCGAGCAGGGCGAGGGCGATCGTCAGGCCGACCGTGCCGATGAGCAGCAGCTTGCGCCGGCCGATGCGATCCAGCAGCAGCACGGCGACGATCGTGAAGACCACGTTCGTGACGCCGACGAACACCGTCTGCGTCACCGACGAGCTCTTGGTCAGCCCCGTGTCGGTGAGGATCGTCGGCGCGTAGTAGATCACGGTGTTGACCCCCACGAACTGCTGGAAGAACGCGAGCGCGAGCCCGACCAGCACCAGCGGCCGGAGCGACTTGCGGAACACGTCGCGGATGCGGCTGTCTCCCTCGCGCTTGTTCTCCTCCTCGATGCCCTTCAGCTCGCCCGGGATGTCGGCCTTCGGATCACTGTCGCGCAGCCGTTCGAGCACGCCCTTCGCCTCGTCCTTGCGCGAGTGCTGCACGAGCCAGCGCGGGGTGTGCGGCACCGTGAGCATGCCGATCGCGAGGGCCGCACCGGGGAGCGCGGCGATGCCGAGCATCCACCGCCAGTCGCCGGGCACGTCCTTGAACAGGAAGTTGACGATGTAGGAGAGCAGGATGCCGGTGGTCACGGCGAGCTGGTTGAACGACACCAGGCCTCCGCGCGCCTTCGGCGGCGCGACCTCCGAGATGTACAGCGGCGACACGAACGACGCGGTGCCGACCGAGATGCCCAGCAGGAAGCGGAACCCGATGAGCATGGGGACGCTCACCGAGAAGGCGCACCCGAGCGCGGCGATCACGTAGACGCATCCGGAGACGACCTTCGTCCACTTGCGACTGAAGATGTCGGCCGAGAACGCGCTGATCGCCGCGCCCACGATCGCCCCGAGCAGCAGCACCGAGACGATCCACTCCTGCGCCGACGAGTTCGCGTGCAGGTCGCCCTTGATGTACAGCAGCGCACCGGAGATCACCCCCGTGTCGTACCCGAAGAGCAACCCGCCGATCGCGGCGATGATCGAGATGCGGACGAGGAGACCGTTGCCGCTGGTGCGCATTTCGTGGATGAAACCGGCCATAGGCCGATCGTGCGCGCCGGATCCGACGAGATGTCGAGTATCGAGCGGACTCACAAGCAGGGCCGTCCCGGTGCGACTCGACGGTCCGATAAGGAGGCATGGAGAGCGACCGACCCTGCAACGTGATCAGCCTCGGGGATGACGCATCGCGCCGTGGGCGGCGAATACCGTCGTCGGCGTGACGTCGTCGGCCCGGAGCCCGTGGCTCGCCGCATTCGGCGTGGCCGCGATCGCGCAACTGGCCCTCATCGTCTTCCGGCTCCCTCCCTGTTCGCCGTCGTCTCGACCTGGCTCGTGGCACCCCTGCTCGCGATGTGGGTCTGGCGTGCGCGGGGGCCGAAGCTCCTGATCCTCGCCCTCGCGATGTTCTGGGCGGGCGACGTGCTGGGTAACCCCGCCTGATCGGGCTGGGTCCCGGCGCCCTGTTCGTGAGCGTCGCGGCGTACGCGACGGCCGGTGTACTGTTGATCGTCGTGCTCGCACGGTGGGGTGCGATCGCCGCGATGCGCGAGACCGGCCGACGGTGGCGCGCGGGCTGGGGGCGCTCATCCTCGCCGCTGCGGCGACCGCCCTGGCGATCTCGTGGTCCGACCTCGCTCCCGCGCTGCGGGCGTTCGGCGTCGCCTACCTGCTGATCGTGGTCGTCGTGGCGACGACCGCCTTCGTCGCGGATCTGTGGGCCGGCCTCGGCGCCACGCTCCTGTCGGCCTCCCAGTTGCTCGTCGTCCTCGAGATCGGGGGACGGATCGACGGGACGACGTCCGCGTTCCGGCTGGCGTACTGGGTGCTGTACCTGCTGGGCTTGTTCACGATCGCGATGCGCGTCGTGCGGCTGCGTGCCCCCGAGGTCAGCGGCCGGGAGACCTGACGGGGCGATCACGAGGGCGTTCTGGTGCCTGTTCGCGAACGCGGTGGCGCCTGAATCACGGCTCGCCGGCTTCAAGTACCCTGCTGGCGAACCCGCGGATCCGTGGCCCGTGAGAAGGCGATGCGGATGCCGACCGGACGAGCTGTGCCCCTGGAGGGACTCGAACCCCCAACCCTTTCCTTAGGACGGAACTGCTCTTCCATTGAGCTACAGAGGCGGGCCGGTCGAGTCTACCGGCGGCGCCGTCGCAGCAGCGTGGCCGCGGCGAGCGCCGCGATCGGGATCGGCATCCAGAACTGCACGAGCCGCCACGCCGTGACGGCGAGCACCGCGCGACCGCCGGGTACGCCGAGCCCGACCAGCACGGGCACGAGCACCCCCTCGACGATGCCCACGCCGCCGGGCGTGAGCGGCACGGCGTTCAGGATGGCGGCGAGCCCATAGGCGAAGAACAGCGACGCGATCGGCAGTCGCTCCCCGAACGCGGCGAGCAGCACGCCGAGCGCGGCGGCATCCGCGAGCCAGTTCACGCTCGCCCACAGCGCGACCGCACCGAGCCGCCGTCGGTCGGCCGAAGCGGCGGCGATGACCGTCAGGGTCGAGTCGACGAACTCGACGACCGCTGCCGACCGCGCCGCACCGAGCGGGCGGGTGATGCGGGCGAGCAGCACGAGCGCCGGGCGGCGCAGCAACGTGAGACCGATCAGGCCGACCGCGCAGCCGACCAGGGCGGCGCAGCCGATCAGGCCGACCGTCCAGGTCAGGCCATGGGGCGCGCCCGCGGCGACCGCTCCGCGGTCCAGGCCCGACAGCAGGCCGGAGGAGCCCAGCATCCCCGCGCCGAAGATCGCGGCCAGCGCCTGGTTCGAGACGACGCCCTCGACGACGATCGCCCCCGTCGCGGCCGCCGCCGGCGCTCCGGCGAGGACGAAGAGCCGCACCCGCGCGGCCAGCGCCGGCGCCGCACCGAACGGCAGGGTGTTGCCGATGCCGACGCTGATCAGGTCGGCCCGCAGCACCGTGCCGAATCGCGGCCGCACCGCGAACGGGAACGCGTGCCGGGTCAGCAGCGCGAACGCCGCGAGCGAGATCAGCTCGAGCACGACGCCCGCCGTCACGAGCGGCGGCGACACCGTTCCGACGGCGCGCAGCGCCCGCGCCGCCTCGCCGAACTGCGGCACGATGACCGTCGCGATGAGCACACCGGCGACCGGCACGAGCGCGATCCGGATGCCGGCCAGCGCGACCCGACGTCGCCGGCGCCCGGCGTGAGGCGCGGTCGTGGCCGCGGGGATCGAGGTGGCGTTCGTGCGGTCAGGTTACGGTGCGCACCCGCGCCGCGTCACCTCACGGGCCGAGCCGCGCCGGACTACCGCGGAGGCGCGTAGAGGAACTCGACGGTCGACGGGCTGATCACGCGCTGGTCGTACTCGTGACGACCGCCCATGTTGTACTCGTCGATCACGATCTCGCCGCTCTGCAGGATGCCGGAGACGTACGCGACGTGATTCTGGCCGGGGAACCAGGCCACCGCGCCCACCTGCGGGGTCGTGCCGGTCGCCCAGCCGTGATTCAGCCACGCGGCCTTCCACTGGCTGGCGTTGCCGCCGCTCGGGGTGAGCTGGCTCCAGGTCCACACCCACGGGCCGTTGGCGCCGGCTCCGGCATCGCGGTTGAGCCGCCATGCGACGAAGTCGACGCACTCGCGGTAGTAGTAGCCGAGCGGCGACAGGCCGCCGCCCTGGTTGCGCGAGAGCTCCGACGGCCACGGGTAGTCGTTGCCCTTGGAGGCGGAGCCGGAGGCGAGGAACGCCCCGAGGTTCTGCTGCCGAAGGGCGCTTGCGTAGAGGGCGCGCAGATCCTCGGCGCTCGTCGCGCTGTAGGAGTCGCGCTTCACGGCGCTGGCCTTGTCGAACGAGGTGCCGCTGACACCGAGTGCCTGAGCACCGTGCGCATGCGGCGCGACCACGGCGACGCCGCCCGATCCGCTGTCGGCGTAGGCCGGGAGCGCGACACCGGCGAAGAGTCCGCCGACGAGCACCATGACCCCGGCGGCTGTCAGGCGCTCGCGCAGCTTCTTGCCCTGGCCACCGGGGGCGGCCTCGAGCCGCGCCTTCTCGGGCCGGCTCGCGCGCGCGGGGCGATCGCGCGGCGCGCGGTTCGCGTTCACGGAGGCCTGCGCCTCGCGCAGGGCACGACGCGAGGTCGGCGCCTCGACGGCCGGCAGCGTGAAATCGGGTGCTTCGTAGTCGGCGGGAGGCACCGGCACCGCGGGGACCGCGATCACTGCCGGGACGACCGCGGCGGACGCGGCCTCGGTGGACGAGGGCGCGGCGTCGAAGAGGGCCGCGAACGCATCGACCACCGGGATGGACGCGGTCGACGCGGCCACCGCATCCGGAGCCGTCGCGGGCGTGGGCTGGGCCACCGCCTGCAGGTAGCCGCCGGCGGCACGCATCTCGCGACGCGAGCGGTACACCGCAGCGGCGGGCTCGGTGACCGGCACCGGGCTCGCGGCCGCACCGGCGAAGGGGTGCACAGACTCGGTGGAGCCGGACGTCATCGAGTTCTCGTCCGTCGATCCACCGAAGAGAAAGGCCAAAGGATCTGGCGTCTCACGGTCCGTCAAAACATAGCCTCCGGGTTGGCGACTCGACCGAGGCTACGCGACGCGGAGGCGATTGTCACGTTGAGATAACGGGATGTCGCCCCGTCGGGCGCATGCGGATGCATAGTCGAGCGAGGCTCGTCTCGTCAGGCCGCCGGAGCGAGGAATTCCTCCCACTGCGGCAGCGACCGCTCGACCCCGCGCACGAGCCAGGCGGTGCCGTACGGGGCGTGCGGCTGGTGCCGCAGCGTCCACCCCATCTCCTGCGGTGTCCGGTCGCCCTTGACGTTGTTGCAGCGCAGGCAGCACGCGACGAGGTTCTCCCAGCTGTCGGCGCCGCCGCGGGAGCGCGGCATGACGTGATCGATCGTGGATGCCGAGGCGGCGCAGTACGCACAGCGCTGCCCGTCGCGGCGCAGCACCCCGCGCCGCGACACCGGAACGGCCCGTCCGGTGGGCACCCGCACGTAGCGCCGCAGCAGGATGACCGACGGCCGGTCCCACTCCCCCGCCGCGCTCAGCACGGGATGGGCCTCGTCGCGCGCCAGCAGCGTCGCCTTGCCCTCGAGCACGAGCACCAGCGCTCGCTTGAACGACACGACGGCGAGCGGCTCGTAGCCGGCATTGAGAACCAGGGTGCGCATGCGGTGCTCCTCTCGAAAGCGCCCGCACGGCTTGCGGGCATTCGATGCCCCGACTCGCCGGATGCCGGGAGGAGCACACAGAAAAGGCGCCGTCGCGAACGACAGCGCCTACCTGTTCCGGACGTGACAGTGCACGACCGGCTGGATGCTGTGCCATATGCGGAAGCACGCGCGGGCATCCGTGGTGCGGATGCTGCTCGTGGACCGCATGGGCTCTCCTGGTTTCCTCGTCGCCGAGGTCACCAGGCTAGCCGCTCCTTGTTAACCAGAGGGAGAACGACATGCGCGCGCTCCGCCGTCGCGCTCAGATGCCGGCGCGGACGAAGTAGTGGTTCGTCGTGTAGATCGCCTGGATCGACACCGTGCGGCCCGGGTACGGGGCGTGGATCATCATGTTGCCGCCGAGATAGATGCCGACGTGGCTGCCGGTGTCGAACACGACGATGTCGCCAGGCACGGCCGCGCTCGGCGCGATCCGCGGCAGGGCGCCCTGCGCGCGCGACGAGTGCGGGAGTGCGACACCGAACTGCGCGTAGACGTACTCCACGAATCCGGAGCAGTCGAAGCCGGCGGGCGTGGCCCCGCCGTAGACATAGGGCACGCCCTGATACTTCTGGGCGACCGCCGCGACGGCGGCGAGGCTGAAGCCGGGGTACGGCGGGTGCGCGAGCAGCTGGCTCACGGACGGCCCGTTGTAGAGGCGGGCGCGGGCGGCCATCTGCGCCTTCAGCTCGGCGCGACGCAGCTCCGCCGCCGAGGTGGCCGAATAGGCGTCGCGCGCACCGACGCTCAGGGCCGCGGCATCGACGACGGTCGTCTGGGCGCCTGCCTCCTTGAGCTTCTCGAGCTGGGCGGAGGCGGCGGCACCGGCGGACGACGCCGGGGGCTTCGTCGCGGCGTACGCGGGCAGCGCGACCGTGCAGAAGATCGCCGGAACGGCGACCGCGACGACGGCCAGGTTGAGCCATCCCGGACGGACCCGGGTGCGGGTGGATGCCGGGGTACGGGAGGCGAGGGCGGTCGTGGGGTTCGAATCGGCGGCTCGGGTGCCGCTGTTTCCAGAAAGCAAGGAGGTCTCCTCGCGTCTCGGCCGCTCTCGGGTCCGGCCCCATCCCTGTCGTATGTCACGTCGCGCTGCAGAGGATGGGTGAACGAGACGCCCTGCAGTGCGGCCTCCGACCGGCATGCGTGGCCGAGAGGACCCGTCGAGCCTAAGGGAGGTGCCACCCCTTGTCACATCGACGCGGCGGGATGAGGAGAATCTCATCCCAGATGTAGGGGTGGAGGGCCCATGGAGGCCCCAGATCTGGGGTGGTGCCGCGAGGGCTCAGGCCGCGATGTAGACGTGCTGCGCGACTTCGGACGGCAGCTCCAGCCCGTCGCCGAAGCCCTCCACCTGCACGAGCACGTAGGAGCCCGCGGCCGAGACCTGCGCCGTGGCACCGGGCACGACTCCCGCCGATTGCAGCTGCGCCAGCAGCTCGGGCTCGAACTGCACCGGCTCGCCGAGACGCTTGATCGTGCCGGTGACCGTCGCGGGGCTGCCCGCGGTGCGGTCGACGATGTTGACGACGCCCTCGAGGAAGCGGCCGGCGGGCGCATCCCCGAGCTCGTCGAGGGCGGGGATCGGGTTGCCGTAGGGCGACTCGGTCGGGTGATCGAGCAGCTCGAGCAGGCGGCGCTCCACCTGCTCGCTCATCACGTGCTCCCAACGGCAGGCCTCGTCGTGCACATAAGCCCAGTCCAGGCCGATGACGTCGGCGAGAAGCCGCTCCGCGAGCCGGTGCTTGCGCATGACGTGCAGCGCGCGGGTGCGGCCCTCGGGCGTGAGCTCGAGGTGACGGTCGCCCTCGACCCGCACGAGGCCGTCGCGCTCCATGCGCGCGATCGTCTGCGAGACGGTCGGGCCGGAGTGACCGAGGCGCTCCGAGATGCGCGCGCGCAGGGCGGTGATGCCCTCCTCCTCGAGGTCGAGGATCGTGCGGAGGTACATCTCCGTCGTGTCGACGAGATCGGTCATGCGTGCTCCCGGCGCCCGAGGGTGGAGCCCGGACGGATCAACCCTAATCGCCTTCTAGACTCGACACGTGGCGCTCGAGATCCCCGCAGACCTCCTCCCCGCCGACGGCCGATTCGGATGCGGCCCCTCCAAGATCCGGCCGGAGCAGCTCTCCCACCTGCAGACGCACGCGGGCCTTCTCGGCACCTCGCATCGCCAGGCCCCCGTCAAGGATCTCGTCGGCCGGGTGCGCACCCGCCTCGCCGAGCTCTACGCCCTCCCGGACGGATACGAGGTCGTGCTGGGCGACGGCGGCTCGACCGCGTTCTGGGACGCCGCGGCCTTCTCGCTCATCGAGCACCGCAGCGAGAACCTGACTTTCGGTGAATTCGGATCGAAGTTCGCCGCCGCAGCGGCCGCGCCGCATCTCGAGGCGCCGCACGTGGTCACGGCACCCGCCGGGTCACGGGCGGACGTCGAGGTGCTGCCGGGCATCGACGTCTACGCGTGGCCGCACAACGAGACCTCGACCGGCGTCATGGCCCCGGTGCGCCGGGTGCACGGCGACCCGGGAGCGCTCACCGTGGTCGACGCGACGAGCGCGGCGGGCGGCGTCGCGATCGACACGAGCCAGGCCGACGTCTACTACTTCGCGCCGCAGAAGAACTTCGCCAGCGACGGCGGGCTGTGGTTCGCCCTGGTCTCGCCGGCCGCGGTCGAGCGGATCGAGCGGATCGCGGCATCCGGGCGCTGGATCCCCGAGTTCCTGAGCCTCAAGAACGCTCTCGACAACTCGCGCCTGAACCAGACGCTCAACACCCCGGCGATCGCGACCCTGCTGCTGATGGAGGGCCAGCTCGACTGGATCGCCGCGAACGGCGCTCTGGCCTGGGCCGACGCCCGCACGAGGAGTCCTCGGGCGTCCTCTACGACTGGGCCGAGGCATCGCCTGCCGCCACGCCGTTCGTCGCCGATCCGGCTCACCGTTCGCAGGTGGTCGTCACGATCGACTTCGACGAGTCGATCGACGCGGCGGCGGTCGCGAAGACCCTCCGCGCCAACGGCGTCGTCGACACCGAGCCGTACCGCAAGCTCGGCCGCAATCAGCTGCGGATCGCGACCTTCACCGCCATCGAGCCGGACGACGTGCGCGCCCTCACCCGCTGCATCGACTTCGTGCTCGAGCACGCCGAGGCGCCGACCGCATGAGGCTCTGGGTGCGCGCGGAGGATCGCCGGCCGACGCCGGAACCCGTCCGCACCGACGACCGCAAGGCCGTGCTGAGCGGGATGGTCGTCTGGATCCTGGCGCTCGGCGGCCTACTGCTGTTTCTTCCGGCGCTGCTGGCGGCGCACGGCGCGTGGTGGCTGTGGACCGTCCTCGTCGGGCTCGGGATCGGCGTCGTGCTGCTGATCGTCACCCACCTCCGCCAGCCCTAGATCGGGCTCGCCGAGATCGAGTTCGAGCTCGACGGCGTCGCCCTCGCCGACCTCCGGGTCGGCCAGGTGGCTCTCGAAGTCGATGCCGTCGTCGGGGTCGTCGCCCAGGTCGTCGAGCTCATCGAGGTCGTCGACGTCATCGTCATCGTCGACGTCGTCATCGTCTGCGGCGTCGTCACCGGATGCCGCGGCCACGTCCGTCTCGCCGCCCTCGGTCTGCGCCGCGCGGTACTCCTCGAGCCGCGCCGACCACGGCACCCACTCCGGCGCGAGCAGCGCCCCGTCGCCGGGCAGCAGCTCGACCTCGAGCACCGTGGGCTCCAGGCCGTCGACCTCGGCAAGGCTGACGGTCCAGTGCCATCCGGGGTAGCCGAGCATCGTCGCCGCGAACGTCAGCGTCACCACGCCGTCATCGGCCTGCGACCGACCGGTCGCATCGCCGACCGTGGCCGCCGGCGTGATCTCCAGCAGCGCCTCGCGCGCGAGCCGCTCGTCCCGCTGCTCGCGCGTCATGATGTCGATCACGAGTCCAGGTCGTCCGCGACCTTGCGCAGCACGGCCGCGATCTTGGCACCGTGGGCGCGGTCGGGGTACTTGCCGCGACGGAGCCCGTTGCCGATCCCGTCGAGCAGCGTGACGAGGTCGCCGATCACCACCGCCATGTCGTCGGCCGAGCGGCGGTTGATCTTGCTGAGGCTCGTGGGGGTGTCGAGCACGCGCACCGAGAGCGCCTGCGCGCCGCGCTTGCCCTGGGCGACGCCGAACTCGAGGCGCGAACCCGATCGCACGGTGGTGCCGGCGGGCAGCGCGGAGGCGTGCAGGAAGACCTCCTCGCCGTCATCGGATGCGATGAAGCCGAAGCCCTTGTCCTCGTCGTAGAACTTGACCTTGCCGGTGGGCATCGCCCGACCTCTTCCTCGATCTCGGCCGCAGCCCGGGCCCTATCCTGGTGCGATGGCCAAAAGCACCGCGGTACCGCTCAATCGTACCGAACGTGTGCTGGCTTTCGTCCTCGCCGCCGTGACCGGGCTGACCATCGTCGCGATCGTCGCCCTGCTCGTCGCCCGAGCGGCGCACGTCGCCGACCTCGGCTCCGGCGTCTGGCCGGTGGTGGCGATCCTGCCGCTTGTCGGATTGCCGGCGGCGCTCGTGCTCGCCATCGTCCTCATCGTCGTCATGAACACCCGCAGGCGCCGACTCGATGCCGGCCAGTAGCGGCTCGGCGCTCGGCCTCGCCGCGCGACTGCGCGGGCTCGACGACGCGGCCCTCGCTCGGCTCGTGGCGGCGCGCGGTGTGCGCGCGCACGGCATCGACGACTTCTTCGACCTGGCCGAGGCGCTGCTCGATCGCGGGTCGGTCCAGGCCGCCCTGCAGCGGCTCGACCGTCCCGTGCTCGCCCTGCTCGCCACCGCCGGCGAGCTCGCCGCGACCGAGGGGCTCCGACGGCCGTCCGCCTCGCCGAGGAGCTCGGCGCGACGGTCGACGAGGTGGAGCAGCGGGCGCGCGTCGCCGAGGACGTCGCGCTGCTCGGGGTCGAATCCGGCCGATACGCGCCCTGGGATGCCGTGGTCGAGCAGCTGCGCGCGTGGCCGGCGTTCGGCCTGCCGACGCGTGAGCACCTGATCGCCGATCCGCCGCCCGCCGCGCTCGAGCCGGTGAGCGAGACCGACGCCCGCTTCGTCGACCGCGGCGCGGCCGAGCGTGCGTTCGCCACGACCACCACGGTGAGCGAACTCCTCCGCGCCCTCGACGCGCAGCCGGCACGGCAGCTGTCCCGCGGCGGGGTCGCCCTGCCCGACGGCCGCCGTCTCGCGGCCGCCGCCGGCATCGAGGGCGACACCGTCGACCGGCTGCTCGACGTCGCCTCCCGCGCCGGACTCGCTCGGCTCGACGGCGGCAGCTGGATCCCGGATGTCGATGCGGCCGGGTGGCTGCGGCGACCCCGCCTCGAGCGCTGGGCCCGGCTCGCCGGCGCGTGGCTCGAGCGACTGCCCGACGACCTGCTCGTCCTGCTGCGCAGCCGGGCCCACGCCCAGTGGGGCGAGGGCCTTCTCGACTTCGTCGCGTGGCTGTTCCCGGCCGGCGGCGACTGGGTGCGCGATCGCGTCATGGTCGTCGCGCGGGAGGCGGAGCTGCTGGGCCTGCTGAGCGGGGCGACGCCGTCGACCGCGGGGGCCGCGCTGCTCGTCGACGGGGAGGAGGCGGCATCCGAGGCGATGCGCGCGCTGTTCCCGACCGAGGTCGACCGCATCTACCTGCAGCCGGATCTGTCCGCCATCGCGCCCGGTCCGCTCGTGGCGGAGGTCGACGACCGCATGCGCCGCATCGCCGACGTGGAGACGCTCGAGCTCGCCTCCACGTACCGCGTGAGCGAGGCGAGCATCACCCGGGCGCTCGTCGCCGGCGAGACGGTCGACGGCATCCGGGACTTCCTCGCGGCGACCTCGCTCACGGGTGTGCCGCAGCCGGTCGAGTACCTGCTCGACGACACGGCGCAGCGGTTCGGGAGCCTGCGGGTCGGCGCGCTCGACCCCGGTGTCGTGCAGGGGTCGCTCTCGTACGTGCGCGCCTCCGACGCGGCGCTGCTCGAGCCGCTCGCCGTCGACCCCGCGCTCGCGGCGCTCGACCTCGTCCGCGACGGGAACCGGCTGCTGTGCCGCTACACCGAGGAGGTGCTCTACGACGCGCTCGTCGAGGCCCGGTACGCGGTCGTCACCGAGGATGCCGTGGGCACGATCGTCCCGCCCCCGCGTCACCGTCGCGCGGCCGGTGAGCGGGTCACGAGCGACGACACCGCGGTGCTGCTCGTGCAGCACGTGCGCAGCGGTGCCGCCGCCGAGCCCGCCGACACCGGACGCGCGTGGCTCGAGCGGCAGCTCGAGCTCGCGGTCAAGAACCGGATGACCGTGGTCGTGAGCGTGCGGCTGCCCGACGGCAGCGACGTGGAGTACCTGGTCGAACCGGCATCCCTCGCGGGTGGACGGCTGCGAGCACGGGATCGCCGCGCCGACATCGAGCGCACCCTGCCCGTGTCGTCGATCACCGCCGTCACGCCGCGCTGAGCGGGTGGGAGCGGCCGAGGAGCCGGATCCGCCGCGGTCTCGAGGCCTAACGCCGGCCCTACCCCGCCTTCCCAAGACCGTACGTGTAGCTACCGCTGGACCAGTTCATCGTCGCGTTGAAGTAGTACCCACTGAAAGTTCCATCGCCGTTGTCCTTGTTCGCAACGAAGCAGTTGAACGTGGTCGTCTGATCCGTGAGGTCGTCGGTTGAGCCGCTGACGGGATCACACGTCGCGCTAATGATTGGGCCATCCAGGACGCCCTCCGTCACGTCCTTTTGGGCCATCTCCTTCACCGAGTTCTCAATCTCCGTAACTGATTCCTTCCGACTTTCGCGCTCAGCATCGTCCTTAGCTTTCTGATCAGCGGCTTTCTGCTCCGCGAGCTCCCGCTTATGTTTGGCCGCGCTCGCCGCCACGGCTGCGGCTGCTTGAGCGTCGTGGACCACTACTGCGGTCGTAATTCCTCCAGCGACCAGGATCAGGAGAACGATCCCAAGGGCGATCGCGGCACGAAGATGTTTGGATAGCCAATTCCGTGGTGCAGCGGTCACCGATTCCCTTGGCGTGGTGTCGACAGCCGTGGGCTCCAGAGGCGGCGCGAGATCGGCGACAAGTCGCGGTTTCGTCGCAGACTCGAGGACCTGTGCTTCAGACTCAGCGTCACGCGCTAGATGTACCGGGTCAGCACTTTGGTGTCAGTCGGCTGATCGGGGGTTGGCCGTTGAGGGCTGAGTGGCGTCGTTCAGTGTTGTAGTGCTCGAGCCAGGGGTCAAGCGCGGCGGATCGTTCGTCGTTCGAGGTGAAGGGCTGTCGGTAGGCCCACTCGGTCTGCAGGGTGCGGTTGAAGCGCTCGACCTTGCCGTTTTGCCAAGGGCAGTGCGGTCGGATGAACACCTGCCGGATGTTCCGGGCCGCGCAGAGTTCCCGTAGTGACCAGCGGTAGGCCCAGGCGTTGTCGGTCATCAGCCGCTCGACACGGGTGATGCCGTGAGCGGCGAAGTGGTCCAGGGCGCGGGCCAGGAACGCGGCGCAGGTCTGCCCACGTTCGTCG
The DNA here is from genome assembly GCF_030161895.1 of Pseudolysinimonas kribbensis. Taxonomy (GTDB): domain Bacteria; phylum Actinomycetota; class Actinomycetes; order Actinomycetales; family Microbacteriaceae; genus Pseudolysinimonas; species Pseudolysinimonas kribbensis. The sequence goes on along the minus strand of NZ_BSVB01000001.1, from coordinate 2,404,471 downwards.
GGGTGGATCTCGGAGTAGGCCAGGCGGCTGTGATCGTCGACGAGGGAGTGGACGTAGTCGTAACCGGTGCCGTTCTTCCGGTCTCTGTGGTCGCCCGCGCCGCGCCCCAGAGCTCTCCAGCCGCCGCCGTCCGGGATGCGGCCGAGCTTCTTCACGTCCATGTGGACCAGCTCGCCGGGCCGTTCCCGCTCGTAGCGCATGGCGGTCTGCTTCGAGGAGCGGATCACCTGCCCGGTCATCGGGTCCAGCGCCGCCAGAGGCGGCAGACCGTGCCGGGCGATCACCCGGGACACCGTCCGAGGTGCGATGCCCGTGCGCGCGGCGATCTCGTCGCGGCCGAGCTGCTCGGTCGTGCGCAGCTCGACGATCACCGCCTCCGCGGACGCCGGCAACCGACTGGGCGAGGTCCGAGGCCGTGTCGAGCGATCGTGCAACCCGGCGTCGCCTTCAACGGCGAACCGGGCCAGCCAGTAGCGGACGGTCTTGCGGGAGCAGCCCATCGCCGCAGCAATATGAGCTTGCGCCCAGCCAGCTTCGCGGCGGCGGACGATCAGCAGCCGACCGTGAAACGTCAGATGCGCATTAGCGTGAGACACAAGGACCTCCGTGTGGTCGTAGAGACGTCAGACATCTCCACTAAGCCCGGAGGTCCTCCCGTTTCACAAGACCCGCAACGGCACCAAAGTCATGGCCCGGTACATCTAGAGGCCTGCTTTCCCCGGTCCACTTAGAACCGTCCCAATGCAGTTCCTGATCTGGATCGGTCGGGTGCGGGAACCATCCCTCGGGCATCGTCACTCCGAGAACCTCGCAGATACTGGTCGATCCTCACAATCCCTCAACATGGGTACGCCGTGCTTCGCTCTCTCCCGAGAGCGCGGCATGGTTTCGATCCGGCTGCGGCGCACCACTCACCATTGCCGATCGTTACAACTTCGTGCGCCCTCCATGCCGGGCGTCGTATGTGCGCCGCCGTGCGGCCACGCGGCCCGCTCAGGCCGCGACCATGGGACCGACGGTCGAGACGGCCGTCGTCGCGGAGACGGCCGGAAGCGGCCTTCGCTCCAAGTTCCAGCGCGCGCGGCTAGGCTGGGTCGCTATGTCTGCGATCGGTCAAGGTCCGCTCATCGTGCAGAGCGATCGGACCGTGCTGCTCGAGGTCGGCAGCCCGCAGGCCGACGAGGCCCGTCACGAGCTCGCCGTGTTCGCCGAGCTGGAGCGGGCTCCCGAGTTCGTGCACACGTACCGGATCACCCGGCTGGGCCTCTGGAACGCGCGCGCCGCGGGGCACACCGCCGAGCAGATGCTCGCGACCCTCGAGAGGTACGCGAAGTTCCCGGTGCCGCAGACCGTCACGCTCGACATCGAGGAGACGGTCGGCCGGTACGGGCGGCTGGTCATCTCGCGCGACGCCGAGGGCGGGCTCATCATTACGGCGACCGATCCGGCGGTGCTCGCCGAGATCACCCGCAGCAGCAAGGTCGGGCCGTTCCTCGGCATCCGGCGCAGCTCCACCGAGTGGACCGTGCAGCCGTGGGCGCGCGGGCAGATCAAGCAGGAGCTGCTGAAGCTCGGCTGGCCCGCCGAGGACCTCGCCGGCTACACCCCCGGCACGCCGCACGACATCGAGCTCGACACCACCAGCGGCTGGCACGTGCGGCCCTATCAGCAGCAGGCGATCGACTCGTTCTTCGAGGGCGGGTCGGGCGTCGTCGTGCTGCCGCCCGGCGCGGGCAAGACGATCGTCGGGGCCGGGGCGATGGCCGCCGCCGACACGACGACGCTCATCCTGGTCACGAACACCGTGAGCGCCCGGCAGTGGCGCAGCGAGCTGCTGCGCAAGACCTCGCTGACCGAGCAGGAGATCGGCGAGTACTCCGGCGAGGTCAAGGAGGTCAGACCGGTCACGATCGCGACGTACCAGATCCTGACCGCCAAGCGGAAGGGCGAGTTCGCCCACCTGGCGCTGCTCGACGCCAAGGACTGGGGCCTCGTGATCTACGACGAGGTGCACCTGCTGCCGGCACCGGTCTTCAAGCTCACCGCCGACCTGCAGGCGCGGCGCCGGCTGGGACTGACGGCGACGCTCGTGCGCGAGGACGGCCGCGAGAACGACGTGTTCTCGCTCATCGGTCCCAAGCGCTTCGATGCCCCGTGGCGCGAGATCGAGGCGCAGGGCTACATCGCGCCGGCGACCTGCTACGAGGTACGCATCGACCTCCCGCAGGACGAGCGGCTCGAGTACGCCGCCGCCTCCGACGACGAGCGCTACCGGCTCGCCGCGACCGCGCCGGCGAAGCTCGCCGTCGCGAAAGAGCTCGTGACCAAGCACGCGGGCGAGCTGATCCTCGTGATCGGCACCTACCTCGACCAGATCGACGAGCTCGCCACGACGCTCGGCGCCCCGCAGCTCACCGGATCGACGCCGACCGCCGAGCGGGAGCGGCTGTACGAGGAGTTCCGCACCGGCCGCACCAAGGTGCTGGTCGTGTCGAAGGTCGCGAACTTCTCGATCGACCTACCGGAGGCGACCGTCGCGATCCAGGTGTCGGGCTCGTTCGGCTCGCGACAGGAGGAGGCGCAGCGGCTCGGCCGGCTGCTGCGTCCGAAGGCGAGCGGCATCCCGGCGAGCTTCTACACGCTCGTCGCGCGCGACACCGTCGACCAGGATTTCGCGCAGAACCGCCAGCGCTTCCTCGCCGAGCAGGGCTACGCCTACACGATCCTCAACGCCGACGAGCTGAGCGAGGCCGCGTGAGCGGTGAGGGCCTCGCGTTCGAGCACCGGCCCTCCGATTCACCGTTCGTGGAGAGGGTCTGGCGCAGCCGGAGCCGGGCGACGACGACGATGATCTCGGTCGCGCGTGCGCACTGGGACTTCGTCTTCTGGGAGGGCCCGGACGGCGTCCACGCCGGCATCCAGGGACCCGAGTCGAGAGCATCGCGCGCGCCGGTGCCCCCGGACTCCGAGTTCGTCGGGATCCGGCTGGCGCTGGGCGCCCGGGTACGCGGACTGTCCATGCCCTCCCTCGTCGACGGCTTCCTGGAGCTCCCCGTCGAGGGCCGCTGGTTCCGCCTCGGGGCCGACCGGGTTCGCCTGCCGGAGTTCGCCGCGGCCGAGGAGTTCGTGGCTCACCTGGTACGGAAGGAGGCTCTCGTCGTCACCGATGTCGCGGACGCCTCGGTGCCGGAGCGGACCCGTCAGCGCCGCTATCTCGCCACCATCGGCCTGCCGCAGCGCACGGTGCAGCAGATCGAACGCGCCAACGTCGCGGCCATCCGGCTCCGAGACGGCGACGGGCTGCCGTCGGCGGTGGCGCACGAGTCGGGGTACTTCGATCAGCCGCACCTCGCCCGGTCGCTGCGCCGATTCATCGGGCCGTCGGCGACCGAGCTCGCGGGAGGCGCGGAGCGGCACGAGCCGCTGTCGTTGTTGTACAAGACGGGTCCCCGGGACGATCGATACCGTCCCGGGCATGACTGATCCCCGAACCGGCACCACCTCCCGACGGGTCGTGCTGTACACGCTGATGTCCCTGGACGGATTCGCCGACGATCCCGGCGAAGGCGAGTGGTTCCGCGACAGCGGCGAGAAGCTGACCGGATTCCTCGCCGAGACGATCGCCACGCAGGATGCGGTGCTGCTCGGGCGACGCACCTACGAGAAGTGGGCACCGTACTGGCCGACGGCGCAGACGCAGCCGTTCGCCGACTTCATCAACACGACGCGGAAGTACGTCTTCACCTCCTCTCCGCTGCAGCTCGGCTGGGCCGAGTCGACGCCCGTGGCCGAGGACGCGGCGTCGTTCACGGCCGACCTCAAGCGGCAGCCCGGCGGTGACATCGGCATCCACGGCAGCCTGTCGCTCGCGCGCGACCTGCTCGCCGCGGAACTCGTCGACGAACTGCGGATCGTGCTCGCGCCCAGCCTGGCGGGTGCCGGCACGGCTCTGTTCGGAGACGACGGTCACGTGCAGCGGCTCGACCTCGTCGACGCCGAGCGATCCGGGGCTGCCTGCTCCTGCAGTACCGACGCTCCGCGTGAGCCGCGCTGCGTCGGACGGCCCGACGCGGCAACATGGCTGCGTGACTCTCTCCCAGGCGCCGGCGACGGTGCAGCTCGAGTGGGGCGAGACCGGCGCGCTCGCGGTGCTCGCCGAGGGCGCCGGTCCCGCCACCGCGATCGTCATCGACGTGCTCTCCTTCACCACCGTCGTCACGGTGGCGGGCGAGCGCGGCAGCGCCGTGGTGCCGGTCGCGTCGCGCGATCCCGCCGCTGCAGAGGAGACCGCGGCGCGGCTCGGCGCCGTGCTCGCCGGACTGCGCGGCGACGGCCGGGTCAGCCTGTCGCCCGCGTCGCTCCTGCGCTTCGACGGCGGCACGGTCGTCGTGCCCGCCGAGAACGGTGCCACGATCTGCGAGGCCCTCGTCGCCGCGAGCGCCACCGTGATCGCCGGGTGCCTCCGCAACGCGAGCGCCGTGGCGGAGGAGGTCGAGATCGCCGGGCGCGTGCTGCTCGTCCCGGCGGGCGAGCTCTGGCCGGGCGGTACGCTGCGCCCGGCCCTCGAGGATCTCCTCGGAGCCGGCGCGATCGCGGCGCGACTGCGGGCGCGCGGATGCGGGCTCTCCCCGAAGCGGCGGCCGCCGCCGACCTGTGGGAGGCGACGCCGGACCCCGCGGCCGCGATCCACGCGTCGGCGAGCGGTCGCGACCTCGCGGCCCGCGGATTCTCGGAGGACCTCGAGCTGGCGACCGCGATGGACGTCACGACGGTCGTCCCCCGGGTGGATGCCGACGGCGCCTTCCGCACGGGGCGCACGCGCGGCACGCCGCGACGGCTAGGTGACGCGAAGGTAGCGCAGCAGGAGCTCGTCGTCACCCGATCGCAGGATGCCCGCCAGCCTCATCCCGAGCGGCTCGGCGGGCGCACTGGTCGCGATGCGTCCCGCGCGGCCGGCCTCGAGCCGAGGCGCCAGCGTCAGACAGAGTTCGTTCAGCACGCCGGCCGCGACGAACGAGCCGAAGAGCGTCGGGCCACCCTCCGCGTGCACCTTGCGCAACCCCAGCGACTCGAGATCGGTGAGGACCCGCCTCGGATCGAGCACGTCGTCGCCGGCGTCCCGGACATCGGCGACCTCGGCGAGCGCCGCGCGACGATCGGCCGGCGCCGTCGAGAGCGTGAACACGACGGGACGCACCGACGCCTCGGTGAACACCGCCGAGGCGGGGTCGAGGTCGAGCCGGCCCGAGACGATGGCCATCGTCGGCTGCGGCGCGATGCCGCGCGCCCGCCGCCACGCGGCCACCTCGTCGTCGAACCGCATCGCGCCATAGCCCTCGGCACGGATCGTCCCGGCGCCCACCAGCACGACGTCGGCCCAGCGCCGCATCAGCTCGAACACCCGGCGGTCGCCGTCACCTCCCAGGCCGCCGGAGCGGCCCTCGTGCGTCGCGGCGCCGTCGAGGCTCTCGACGAAGTTGAAACGGGTCCAGGAGCTCGAGCGCGGGGTGTACTCGGCGAGGATCCGTTCGTCGTCGAGGTCGGCGGCAGGGTCGGGCCACAGCCGGTCGATGCGTGCGTTCATACGTTGTGGGTGGGGTGGGTGTTGTGCTCGAGTCTGGCAGGGGCGCGCAATCCGAGCACGGCCTCCGTCATGCGCACGGCGTCGACCGTGGACTCGACGTCGTGCATCCGCACGATCCGCGCGCCGCGCTCGATGCAGCACACCATCGCGGCGAGCGACCCGGCCAGCCGGGCCCCCTGCTCCCGGTCGGTCGACTCGCCGACGAAGTCCTTGTTCGAGACGGCCACGAGCAGGGGCAGCCCGATGTCGGCGATCTCATCCAGCCGGCGGGTGAGCTCGAGCGAGTGCAGCGTGTTCTTGTCCAGGTCGTGCCCGGGGTCGATGATGAGGCGCCCGCGCGGGATGCCGGCGGCCTTCGCGCGCTCCACCCGCTCCACGAGGAACGCACGCACCTCGCGCACGACGTCGTCGAAGTGCGCCGGCGGCTTCTCGACCCGCGGCGGTCCGACGCTGTGGGTGATGACGATGTGCGCGTCCGACGTGGCCACGACGCCCGCCATGTCGGGGTCGCCCAGGCCGCTGGTGTCGTTGATGACGGCGGCGCCAGCGTCGATCGCCGCGCGCGCGACCTCGGCGCGGTTGGTGTCCACCGAGATGACGACGTCGCTCGCCGCGGCGATCGCGTTCACGACGGGCACGACCCGGTCGATCTCCTCCGCGGGCGACACGGCCGGCCCGCGCCCGAACGGAACGCCCCCGATGTCGACCCAGTCTGCTCCGAGTTCGGCGGCGCGCAGCGACGCCTCGACCGCCCGGTCGAGGGCGAACGTGGCGCCGCGATCGGAGAACGAGTCCGGCGTGCGGTTCACGACGGCCATGACGGCCACGCGCCGGTCGAAGTCGAAGTCGCGGCGTCCCACTCTCCGGACGGCCTGTCGGTGGATCACGTCAGCGACGACAGCTCGACCGACGGGTCGGCGAGCTGCGCGGCCGTCACCGACACCTTGTCGCGGATGAGCCGCTGGATCTCCTCGTTGACGTCCCAGATGTTCACGTTCATGCCCGCGACGACCCGGCCGTCGGCGACCCAGAACGCGATGAGTTCGCGCGCGGCGCGGTCGCCGCGGATCACCACCTCCGCGTCGCGGGTGAGCGGCGGGTAGCCCGAGTACTCCATGCCGAGGTCGTACTGGTCGGTGTAGAAGTACGGGATGTCGTCGAGCACGGCGTCCTGCCCCGCCATCGAGCGCCCGGCCACCTTGCCGCTCGCGATGGCATTCGCCCAGTGCTCGTTGCGCATCCGCGCGCCGAGCACCGGGTGCATCGCGTTCGCGACGTCGCCCGCCGCGTAGATGCCCGGCCGGCTGGTCTGCAGATGCTCGTCGACCAGGATGCCGTTGTCGATGTCGAGCCCCGCGGCCTCCGCGAGCTCCGTCGACGGCGCGACGCCGACCCCGACGATCACGACGTCGGCCGGCAGCACGCCCGCCTCGGTCGCGACGCCGGTCACGTGCCCGTCGGCGGCCTCGAACCCCTGCACGCCCGTGCCGAGGTGGAAGGTGACGCCGTTGGTCTCGTGCAGCTCGCGGAACATCGTGCCGAGCTCGGTGCCCAGCGGTCCCGCCAGCGGCACCTGCTCCGGCGCGACGACGGTCACGTCCTGCCCCGCCCCGCGGGCGGCGGCGGCGAGCTCGAGGCCGATCCAGCCGGAGCCCACCACCACGACGTGGTGCCCCGGCTCGGCGAGCACGGCCTTGAGCGCCTCGCTGTCGTCGAGGGTGCGCAGATAGTGGATGCCGTCCGCATCCGACCCGGGCAGGTGCAGCCGCCGCGGCACGGCGCCGGTCGCGATGAGCAGGCGGTCGAACGGCACCTCCTCGCCGCCGGCGAGCACGACGCGGCCGTCGTCGATGCGGTCGACGTGCGCACCGAGCGAGACCTCGACATCCTGATCGCGGTACCACTGCGCCGGATGCACGAAGACGCTGTCGCGGTCGTCCTGCCCGGTCAGATACGCCTTCGACAGCGGCGGTCGGATGTAGGGATGGTGCTGCTCGCCGGCGAGCAGCCGGACCGAGCCGGTGAAGCCGGCGGTGCGCAGCTCCTCCGCGGCGGTCGCGGCGGCGAGGCCGCCTCCGATGATGACGATGCTCTCGGTCATGACGGGTTCTCCTCGAAGGTGGTCAGCTCGCCCCGGAAGGCGCGGGTCGTGGTGCGGGTGGCAGGGGTGCCGATCCCGCGGAGCGACATGCACAGGTGCTCGGCCTCGATGACGACACCGGCGCCGCGCGGCTGCAGCTCCCGCTCGAGCCAGTCCACGATCTGGGCGGTGAGCCGCTCCTGCATCTGCAGACCGTGTGCGAAGTGCTCGACGACCCTGGCCAGCGTCGAGAGGCCGACGATCCGCTCCCCGGGAGGTAGCCGACGTGTGCGACGCCGCGGAAGGGGAAGAGGTGGTGCTCGCAGAGGGCCTGGAACGGGATGTCGCGCACCAGCACGAGATCGTGGAAGTCCTCGCTGGGCAGGTATCCGATCTCGGGCAGCGGCGGCCGGTCGACCAGCTCGGCCAGCGCCGTCGCGAAGCGCTGCGGCGTCTGGCGCAGCCGCTCGCTTGTGACGTCGAGCCCGAGCGCGTCGAGCAATGCGGCGGCGGCGGCCGTCGCTCGGGCGGACGCGTCGTCGCGGGGTGATTCGGCCATCGGTGCGGGTCCCTCCATCGCGACGCTATGACGTCGAAATTCTTTTGTCAAGGTTAGCTGCATTTAGAATAGGATGCCATCCGTGAACCGGGACCAGGAGCTCGCGGCAGTCGCCGCAATCCGCGATCCGACCCGTCGTGCACTCTACGAACTCACCCTGACGAGCACGCAGCCGGTGACCCGCGACCACGCCGCGGCGACGCTGGGGATGCCGCGCAGCACGGCCGCCCTGCACCTCGACCAGCTCGTGGCGAGCGGTCTGCTCGTGGTCGAGAACCGCCGGCTCAGCGGACGCACCGGACCGGGCGCCGGGCGGCCGGCGAAGGTCTACTCGCGCGCGCCGGTCGAGATCGCGGTGACGCTGCCCGCGCGACGCTACGACCTCATGGCCGACGTGTTCGCCTCGGCGCTCGACGACCTCGGGTCGGGCGAGGCCGATCACGCCGGCGAGGCCGCCGTGGCCGCGGCGGTCCACCGCGTCGCGGGAGACGCGGGTGCGCAGGCCCGGCTCGCCGCCGGATCGCTCGACGAGATGCTCGTCGAGACCGGCTACGAGCCGCGGCGGCAGCCCGACGGGATCGCGCTCGACAACTGCCCGTTCCATCGCCTCGCGGGCGGCCACACGGAGCTCGTGTGCGCCGCGAACCTCGCTTTCCTGCGTGGCGCCGCCGACGCCGACGGCGCCGGGGCGACCGCCGAGGCGCAGCCGTTCCCCGCCCACGGATGCTGCGTCCGCATCGTCCGCTGAGCGGCGTCTGCACGTTCAGGAATCATCCAGCGCACTCACGGATACTCATCGCATGAGCGACGGACCCAAGATCCTCATCGTCGATGACGAGCCCAACATCCGCGACCTGCTGACCACGAGTCTGCGCTTCGCCGGCTTCGCCGTGCGCGCCGTCGGCAACGGCGCCCAGGCCATCTCGGCGGTCCTCGAGGAGGAGCCCGACCTCATCATCCTCGACGTCATGCTCCCCGACATGAACGGGTTCGGCGTGACCAAGCGGCTGCGGGCATCCGGCTACACGGCGCCGATCCTGTTCCTCACCGCCAAGGACGACACCGAGGACAAGATCACCGGCCTCACCGTCGGCGGCGACGACTACGTGACCAAGCCGTTCTCGCTCGACGAGATCGTCGCGCGCATCAAGGCGATCCTGCGCCGCACGATGCACGACGAGGAGGACGCGATCATCCGGGCCGGCGACCTCACCATGGACCAGGACACCCACGAGGTCTCGGTCGGCGACCAGCAGGTCGAGCTCTCCCCCACCGAGTTCAAGCTGCTGCGCTACCTCATGCTCAACCCGAACCGCGTGCTGTCGAAGGCGCAGATCCTCGACCACGTCTGGGAGTACGACTTCAACGGCGACGCCGGCATCGTCGAGAGCTACATCTCGTACCTGCGCCGCAAGCTCGACCAGCACTCGAGCGAGCCGATGATCCAGACCAAGCGCGGCTTCGGGTACATGCTCAAGACCGCCCGCGCGTAGAGTCCGGCGGTGGCCACAGCGCACGCCGCATTCGACCGGTGGTGGAACGGGATCTCGCTCCGCGCGAAGATCACCGCCGTCACCGTCCTGCTGCTGACCTTCGGGCTGGCCGTCGCCGGCGCCGGCACGACGACCGTGCTGCGCAGCTACCTGCTCGACGTGCAGGACCAGAAGGTCGCCCAGATCGCGGCGGGGCTGGCCGACGGCACCAATCTCGAATGCTCCCTCGATTACGGCACGAGCGGTTTCCTCGAGGCGATCGTCACCTCCGGGGGCGAGCAGTTCTGCAGCAATCTGCCGTCATCCGAGGAGCAGCCCGACCTGCACGGGCTCGACATCCACCGCGTCGCCGCGCTCAACCACGGTGCGACGACCGTGCCGGGCACGCACGGCAGCAGCTGGCGCGTCGTCGCGATCCCGGTGCAGACCCAGGATCACGTCGTCTACTCCGTCGTGCTCGGCGTCAACCTCGCGGCGACGGATCAGACGATCGCGCGGTTCATCCTGATCTTCTTCGGGTTCGCGCTCGCGGTCGTGGTGTTCGGCGCGGCGACGACGCAGCTGCTCGTGACCTCCACCTTCGCGCCGCTGCGCGACGTCGAGAAGACGGCGGCCCGCTTCGCCGCCGGCGACTACAGCCAGCGCCTCGGCGGCGCGACGCCCAACACCGAGGTCGGCCGGCTCAACCGATCCCTCAACGCGATGCTCGCGCGCATCGACCGCGCCTTCGCCGACCGCGAGCGCACCGTGCAGCAGATGCGCCGCTTCGTCGGCGACGCCTCGCACGAGCTGCGCACGCCCCTGGTCTCGCTGCGCGGCTACGCCGAGCTGTACCGGATGGGCGCGATCCAGAAGCCCGAGGACGTCGCCCAGGCGATGGACCGCATCGAGCGCGAGGCGATCCGCATGAGCGGACTCGTCGAGGACCTGCTCGAACTCGCCCGGCTCGACGAGGCACGGCCGCTCGCACTCGCGCCCCTGGACCTGCTGCCGATCGCCCAGGATGCCGCCCTCGATGCGTCGGCGTCGTCGCCCGACCGGCGCATCACCGTCGTCCTCCCGCAAGCCGAGGAGCTGACGCCGACCGACGAGTCACGCGACGACGTCGTGCCGGCCCAGGCCGTCGGGGGCGGTCGCGTGCGGAGCGCCACGGTGGCCACGGTCACCGGTTCGATCCGTCTGGCCGACGCCGTGGCACGGCGGCTACGCCGACGCGGGCGGTCGGGCGACACCCCCGCGGATGCCGATACGGTGCCGCCGGCGCCGCCCCTGCCCGAGATCGGGCCGGTCGTTCTCGCGGACGAGAACAAGGTGCGCCAGGTCGTCACCAACCTCATGGGCAATGCGATGCGGTTCACCCCTCTGACAGCCCGATCCAGCTGGCGGTGGGAGTGGACCGCGCGGGCGGGTACGGACAGATCGCCGTCGTCGACCACGGCGAGGGCATCCCGCCGCAGCTGCGCGAGAAGATCTTCCAGCGGTTCTGGCGCGCCGACACCTCCCGCACCCGCGACACCGGCGGCAGCGGGCTCGGCCTGGCCATCGTCGCGGGCATCGTGCAGAACCACGGGGGCGTCGTCGAGGTGCTGGAGACGCCCGGAGGCGGATCGACCTTCCGGGTCTCGCTCCCGCTGTACCGGCCGGAGACGCCGGCCGCGACCCCGCCGACGCGGCGGTCTGACGCCCGCCGGCCCGACCGCGCAGGCTTCGACCCGCGCAGGCTTCGACCGCCTGCGTTCGCATCACATGGGCGCACTCGAACGCGCCGGATTGATGCGAACGTGGGCGCTCGGCGAGCCGCTCCTCCCCAGCACCCCACCGCGGGCGTCGTCCCGGGATGGGCGCATCACGATCCCGCGACGGATGCGCCGTCCCTAGCGTGATCGGCATGACGCGATACCAGGTGGACAGTGAGGCGGTCGCCGCGGCGACCGCGCGGGCGCAGGCGGCGATGGGTCGCATCCAGGGCGAGGTGGCCGGGCTGAACGCCCAGCTCGTCGACCTGCAGTCGTCGTGGACCGGATCGGCCGCCTCGGCCTTCCAGGGCGTCGTGGCCGACTGGCGGGCGACGCAGGCACGGGTCGAGGAGAGTCTCGGGCATATCAACACGGCGCTCGGCCGCGCGGCGCAGCTCTACGCCGACGCCGAGGTGCAGAACACCGCGCTCTTCGCGCGGTAGGTCATCGACGCGGAACGCAGCGGGCAGAACGCCGAACGGGCGGCCCTCGAAAAGAGGAACCGCCCGTTCGGCGTTGCTGCGGGTCGGACTAGAAGTCCATGCCGCCCGTCGGGTCGCCACCGGCCTGGGCCGAGACCTTCTCGGGCTTGTCGGCGACGACGGCCTCGGTGGTGAGGAACAGGCCCGCGATCGACGCCGCGTTCAGCAGCGCGGAGCGGGTGACCTTCACCGGGTCGTTGATGCCGGCGGCCAGCATGTCGACGTACTCGCCGGTGGCCGCGTTGAGGCCGTGGCCGACCTCGAGGTTGCGCACCTTGTCGACGACGACGCCGGGCTCGAGACCGGCGTTCAGCGCGATCTGCTTGAGCGGCGCGTCGATGGCCACCCTGACGATGTTCGCGCCGGTCGCCTCGTCGCCCTTCAGGCCCTTGACGGCCTTCGAGTCGAACGCGGTCTTGCCGGCCTGGATGAGGGCCACGCCACCACCGGCGACGATGCCCTCCTCGACGGCGGCCTTCGCGTTGCGCACGGCGTCCTCGATGCGGTGCTTGCGCTCCTTGAGCTCGACCTCGGTGGCCGCGCCCGCCTTGATGACGGCGACGCCACCGGCGAGCTTGGCGAGGCGCTCCTGCAGCTTCTCGCGGTCGTAGTCGGAGTCGGTGTTCTCGATCTCCTGACGGATCTGCTTGACGCGGCCGGCGATCGCGTCGGCCTCGCCTGCGCCCTCGACGATCGTGGTCTCGTCCTTGGTGACGATGACCTTGCGCGCCTGGCCGAGCAGGTCGAGGGTCGCGTTCTCGAGCTTGAGACCGACCTCCTCGCTGATGACCTGGCCGCCGGTCAGGATCGCGATGTCCTGCAGCTGCGCCTTGCGGCGGTCGCCGAAGCCGGGGGCCTTGACGGCGACCGACTTGAAGATGCCGCGGATCTTGTTCACGACCAGGGTCGCGAGCGCCTCACCGTCGACGTCCTCGGCGATGATCAGCAGCTGCTTGCCCGCCTGGATCACCTTGTCGACGACCGGGAGCAGGTCCTTGATGTTCGAGATCTTCGAGTTGACGATCAGGATGTACGGGTCCTCGAACACGGCCTCCTGGCGGTCGGGGTCCGTGACGAAGTACTGCGACAGGTAGCCCTTGTCGAAGCGCATTCCCTCGGTCAGCTCGAGCGTGGTGCCGAAGGTGTTCGACTCCTCGACGGTGACGACGCCCTCCTTGCCCACCTTGTCGATGGCCTCGGCGATGAGCTCGCCGATCTCGGGGTCGGCGGCGGAGATGCTCGCGGTGGCGGCGATCTCCTCCTTGGTCTCGATCTCCTTGGCCGAGGCGACGAGCGACTCGACGACCGCGTTGGTCGCCTTCTCGATGCCGCGCTTCAGGCTGATCGGGTCCGCGCCGGCCGCGACGTTGCGCAGGCCCTCGCGCACGAGCGCCTGGGCGAGCACGACCGAGGTGGTGGTGCCGTCACCCGCGACGTCGTCGGTCTTCTTGGCGACCTCCTTGACGAGCTCCGCGCCGATCTTCTCGTACGGGTCGTCGAGTTCGATCTCCTTGGCGATGGAGACGCCGTCGTTGGTGATCGTGGGGGCCCCACTTCTTCTCCAGAACGACGTTGCGGCCCCGGGGACCGAGGGTCACGCGGACGGCGTCGGCCAGGATGTTGAGGCCGCGCTCGAGGCCGCGGCGGGCCTCTTCGTCGAAAGCGATGATCTTTGCCATAAGTGTGTGTCGTCCCTCCCGGACGTGGTTCCATGCACTGGATTTGGCACTCGAAACCAGCGAGTGCCAAAAGTCATTCTGGCACTCGGACATGGCGAGTGCAAGGCGAGGCGGATGCCCTCGGCGAACAGCGGCGCGGGAACCTCAGCCCTTGTAGTCCGAGCCCAGCACGACGGTGACCTTCGCGCCGGGGAACGCGTCGCTCAACTGCACCTGGCTCGTGCCGAGCGCCTTGGCGACACCGCGCGAGATGCCTTCGTACTGCGCGTCGGAGTAATACACGACCGTCGTCTTGATGCTCTCGCTCGACGCGTCGGCGAGCGTCGGCACCGGCCATCCCGCGGCCTTGATCGCGGCACCCGCCTTGTCGTCGAGCTGCGCGTCGGGCGTGCCGTTGAGCACCGAGATCGTGAGGGCGGCTGCGACATCGCTCGGCACATCGCTCGGCTCGGCGACCGGCGCCTCGGTCGGCGTGGCCGAGGCGCTCGCCGACGGGCTTCCCCGTTGCCACCGACCAGCGGCAGGCTCGGCAGCTCGAACGACGGGTCGATCCGAGAGAGCACGAACAGCCCGACGATCACGAGCACCCCCGTGGCCAGCGCCGCCCAGGCGAACGCGATCCAGCCCCGGCCTCGGCGAGCGGGCGCACGATGCGCGCCGACCCGGCCGTCGCCGTCCGGCACATCGTCGAACTGGTCTCGGGGAAAGCTGGCCATCTGCCTAGGTGGTGTCCTCGCGGTGGTCGACACGGAAGGTCCGCGCGGCTCGAGCCCTGACCCGGGTGTCGCGCAGCCGCTGCAGGCGGCGGACGAGGATCGGGTCACGGCGCAGCGCCACCGGTGAGTCCAGCAGCGCGTCGAGCACCTGATAGTAGCGGGCGGCGCTGAGGCCGAACTCCTCGCGGATCGCCGCCTCCTTCGCGCCGAGGCGACCGCTCCAGCGCGCCTCGAAGTCGAGCATCCGGAGCCCCCGCTCGTCGAGACCCTGCTCGTCACCCTGCACGGGCGCGCGCTGCGGTTCGGCGGGCATGGCGCGATGCTAGGCCGGGGCAGCGCTGCGCAGCCGCAGCCTCGCCGGGTGGGAACGATTCGACCGCAGGAGCGGTTGAATGAAGACGACGCACGAATGGAGGGCCGCATGGCCATCGACGACACGACCACCACCGGGCATCAGGTCGAGAAGACCGACGCCGAGTGGCGCGAACAGCTCGATCCGGAGCGCTACGAGGTGCTCCGGCACGCCGCGACGGAGCGCGCATGGACCGGCGAGCTGCTCGACGAGCACCGAGCCGGCCTCTACACCTGCGCCGCCTGCGGGGCGGAACTGTTCAAGAGCGGCACCAAGTTCGACTCCGGCTGCGGCTGGCCGAGCTTCTACGACTCGGTGAACCCGGATGCCGTGGAGCTGCTCGAGGACCGCTCGCTCGGCGTCGTGCGCACCGAGGTGCGCTGCGCGACGTGCGGATCCCACCTGGGTCACGTCTTCGACGACGGATTCGGCACGCCGACGGGCCTGCGCTACTGCATGAACTCCCTGGCGCTCGGCTTCGCCGCGGACGAGCCCACCGCGTGAGCACGGGGCCGGTCGCCGAGGCCCTGCGCCGGAGACGGTCGCAGTCCAAGGTCAGCGACGCGGCGCCCACCTCGCGCGCTCTCCTGCCCCTGATCGAGGCGGCCGGCTCCGTGGCCGACCACTCGGGCCTGCGCCCCTGGCGGATCATCGCGCTGCGCGGCCACGCCCGGGATCGGCTCGGCGCGGCCATGGCCGAGGCGGCCGGCCTCGAGGGACATGCCGCCGAGAAGCTCGCCGCCAAGCCGCTGCGCGCGCCTCTGCTGCTCGCGATCGTCGTGAGCCCGCGGCCGAGCATCAAGGTGCCCGAGTGGGAGCAGGAGGCCGTCGCCGCCGGCGTGGCCCACGCACTGAGCCTCGTGCTCGACGAGGCCGGCTGGGGGTCATGTGGCGCACCGGACTGCAGACCCGCAGCGAGCCGGTGGCCCGGATGCACGAACTCGCACCCGGGGAACGACTGCTGGGCTGGCTCTACGTCGGCGGACGCGACCGCGACAAGCGCGGGCGGCGCAAGCCGATCCACGCGAAGACGATGCTCACGACCCTCTGACCCTCGCGCGGGCCCGGCGCCCGCGCGCGGCCGGCGGAGCGGGCGCGCCGCAGGAGCGGCGGCGCGCAAGGCTAACCCAGCGAAGCCGGGCGCTCGCGCGCGGCCGGCGGAGCGGGCGCGCCGCAGGAGCGGCGGCGCGCAAGGCTAACCCAGCGAAGCCGGGCGCTCGCACGCGGCCGGCGGAGCGGGCGCGCCGCAGGAGCGGCGGCCCGCGCAAGGCTAACGGAGAGCCTCCTGTCGGATTCGAACCGACGACCTGCCGCTTACAAGGCGGCTGCTCTGGCCAGCTGAGCTAAGGAGGCGGGGCGGCGTCAGCCTACGGCGTCGGCGAGCTCGAGGCCCCGGCGCTGCCCGACGGGCTCGGCGTCGGGGTCGGCGACGGGCTGAACTCGTCGCCCGCGACCTCCTGCATGAACGCGGTGAAGTCCTGCGCGTCGAGGTTGCGGCCGTAGACGAACTGCTTGCCGTTGACCAGGATCGTCGGCGTCTGCTTGATCGAGGGCAGGTTCACCCCGGGCAGCGGACCGCTCAACGCCCGGGTGGTGGCGGACTGGACCCACGACCGGAAGCGGACGTTCTGCACGCACGTGCGCACCTCGGAGAGGTGATCGACCCCCGCCTGGTCCGCGCGTTTCAGCAGCTGGGCCGTCGTGAGCCCGGGACTGCTCTCCTTGGGTTGACGCCGGAAGAGCGCGACATTGAAGTCGAAGAAGTGGTCGGGGAGAGCTCGGCCACGCACGCCGCTGCGTTCGCCGCCCGCAGCGAGTACTGGGTCCCATCCGACTTGGACGTCAGGATCGCGATCGGGTGGATCTCGACGGTCGCCGCCCCGGACTTCGTGAACGCCCGCAGCCGGGTGTCGTTGGTGCGCATGAACGCGCCGCAGTCCTGACAGAGGTAGTCGACGTAGATCTTGATGTCGAGCACCGTGCGGGGGTTCTTCTTGGAGGCGACCGGCTGCTCGCCGGGCTGGAGCGCCGCGGTCGGCTCCGCCTTCAGGCCCGCGCCGATCTTGACGCCGTCGCTGATCATGTTGAGCGGACCGCGGGCGGTGGGCCGGCTCAGCGAGACCAGCACGGTGGCCACGATCGCGAGGATGAGCACCGTGCCGAGCACGATGCTGCCGGTCACGATCAGCCGCCGCCGGCGATCCTGCTTGCGGTGCTGCTCCCGCAGCGCTCGCGCCCGCTCACGCGCCGCCTGGCGCGCGTCGGACGGGGCCGCGGGGTCACTCATCGATTCTCGTTCTGACTGCGTTTCGGGTTCGGGTCGGGCCCTGCGGTGGGAGGCCGCGACGATGCTAGGTGCCGAGCCTGGGAGCCTACCCGACCATGAGGGTCCGAACGACCTGTGGCATGATGACCCGGTGGCCGTCGGCGACGTCGGCCGCGCTTCCATTCACTACGGATCGTCCGGCACGTACCTGCCGGTGAAGGAGAACACACCCCCATGTCATCTGTCACATTCGACAAGGCGACGCGCATCTACCCCGGCACCAGCCGTCCGGCCGTCGACAAGATCGACCTCGAGGTCGCCGACGGCGAGTTCCTCGTCCTCGTCGGGCCCTCCGGCTGCGGCAAGTCGACCACGCTGCGCATGCTCGCCGGCCTCGAAGAGGTCAACGAGGGCCGCATCCTGATCGGCGACCGCGACGTCACCGACGTGCCGCCGAAGGATCGCGACATCGCGATGGTCTTCCAGAACTACGCGCTCTACCCGCACATGACCGTCGCCGAGAACATGGGCTTCGCGCTCAAGATCGCGGGCATCGGCAAGGAGGAGCGGGCCCAGCGCGTGCAGGAGGCCGCCAAGCTCCTGGACCTCGAGCAGTACCTCGGCCGCAAGCCGAAGGCCCTCTCCGGTGGTCAGCGTCAGCGCGTCGCCATGGGCCGCGCCATCGTCCGTCAGCCCCAGGTCTTCCTCATGGACGAGCCGCTGTCGAACCTCGACGCGAAGCTGCGCGTGCAGACCCGCACCCAGATCGCGTCGCTGCAGCGTCGCCTCGGCGTCACGACCGTCTACGTCACGCACGACCAGACCGAGGCCCTCACCATGGGCGACCGCATCGCGGTGCTCAAGGACGGCGTGCTGCAGCAGGTCGGCACCCCCGCGACCTGTACGAGAACCCGACCAACGTCTTCGTGGCCGGCTTCATCGGCAGCCCGGCGATGAACCTCTTCACCGCGGACGTCGTCGACGGCGGCATCCAGTTCGGCACCGCGGTCGCCGGGGTCGAGCGCGAGGTGCTCGGCAAGGCGAACGGCTCGAAGGTCACCATCGGCGTGCGCCCCGAGGACGTCACGATCAAGACCTCGGGCGAGGGCCTGAGGGTCGACGTCGACGTCGTCGAGGAGCTCGGCGCGGACGGTTACCTCTACGGTCACGCCGACGTCGACGGCAACCGCGTCGACATCGTCGCGCGCGTCGACGGCCGCAACCACCCGAACGCGGGCGACACGGTCTACCTCACCCCGGTGCCGCAGCACGTGCACGCGTTCGACGCCGAGTCGGGCGAGCGCCTGTCGAAGCCGGTCGCGGCGAGCACGGCCGCGTAAGCAGCGTCACCACGACCGCCGAGAGGCCCCGGAGCATCCCGGGGCCTCTCGCACGTCGGGTCACCCCGCGGCGACGACCTCCACCTGTACGCGCGCGCCGGCGACCGGCAGGTTGTCGACCTGCACGATGGTGAGAGCCGGCCTCCACGTTCCGCAGCGGGCAGCGAGCGCGGCCGCCACGTGTGCGGCGTCGCGGATGTCGGTGACCTCCACGAGCGCCTTCGTCACGGCACGCCACTCCAGCCCGCGCTCCGCGAGCAGGGCGGCGATCCCGTCGAGCGTCTGATCGGTCTGCGGCGCGATGCCCGCCGCGTTCGGCCCGGGCGTCGCCGTGACGGCGGGCAGGAACACGACCGGCGCTCCCGCGCTCGTCAGGACCGCAGGCGGAGCGCCGGCGCCGCCGGCCGCCCTCGCTGGAGAACCGCCGGCGGCGTTCCCCGGCGAACCCGCGACGATCTCGAGCTCGAGCCTCGCGCCGGCCGCGCTGAGCGCGTTGATCCCGACGAAGCCGAGGGGCGGCGGGTCGTCGCCGAAGCGCGCGGCGACGGCAGCGCGCACGACGTCGAGGTCGCGCAGATCCGTCAGGAAGAGGTCACCGCGCCGGACATCCGACCACCCGAGCCCGACGAACGCCAGGACCTCGTCGAAGGTCGCGAGCACGCGCCTGGTCTGCTCGACGATGTCGTCCGGCAGCACGCACTCCTCCGGGATGTGGGGGTGCATGTGGTACAGCGGGATCGCCGTCGCCCCCGACATCCAGAACACGCTGTCGGCCGGATCCGCGTCATGCGGCGCTCGGGCCGCGATGACGTCGAGCTCGAACCGCGCACCCGGCTTCACGAGCGCGTCGACCCCGATGAGGGTGTTGGCGGGCTTCCACGACGGGTCGTCGAAGAATTCGGCCATGGTCACGTGCACCGCCACGGTGTCGCGCATGTCGGTCAGGAACTCGTACACGTGGATGACGTCGCTCCAGCCGAGGCCGTTCGCGGCGAGCACGGCCGTGTGCCGGCGCATCACCCGGCGCACCTGCTCGACGATGTCGTCCGGGTACTCCTCGTCGTCGGCCGCGACCGCTCCGGAGAGGAACAGGTGCTCGGCGGAGCCGGGAACCCGGACGGACGGAGCGTACGGGAGCATGTGGGCCTTGCCCGGGTCGAGCTCGATCACCTCGAGTGCGGACATGCTGTTCTCCTTCCGTGATGGTCGGGCTCAGAGCCCGAGGTACTGGTGAACGGGTCGCGGATCCGCGGCGAGGTCGGCGGGCACCCCGTCCCACGCGATGCGACCCGCTTCTCCGAGGATGAGCACACGGTCGCCGAGGGCGAGCGCCAGGTCGACGTTCTGCTCGGCGACCAGCACGGCCAGTCCCGACTCGCGAAGGGCCTGCAGCCGCTCCTCGATCACGCGCAGGACCGCGGGCGCGAGCCCCTCGGACGGCTCGTCCATGAGGAGCAGGCTCGGCGCCGTCATGAGGGCCCTCCCGATGGCGAGCATCTGCTGCTCGCCGCCCGAGAGGGTGCGCGCCGCGGCGCGGGTGCGCTCCTCGAGCCGGGGGAACATGGCGAACACCCGCTCGATCGTCCATGCGGACCCGGAGCCGTGCGGCACGATCGCGAGGTTCTCGCGCACGCTGAGGCTGCCGAACACCTGACGCCCCTGCGGCACGAGGCCGATGCCGGCCCGGGCGATGCGGTGGGCGGCGTGGCCCGTGACATCCACGCCGTCGAGTTCGATGGAGCCGCCGATCACGTTCGGCGGCCGGATGCCGCTGATGGCGCGGATGAGCGTGGTCTTGCCCATGCCGTTGCGCCCCATGAGCGCGACGGACTCCCCGCTCCGACATCGAGGTCGATGCCGTCGAGCACGAGCGCCTTGCCATAGGCCACACGCAGACCGCGGATCCTCAGCATGATCAATCCCTCCGACCGAGGTAGACCGCCTGCACGGCGGGGTTCGCGCGGATCTCCTCCGGAGTGCCGTAGGCGAGCGGCACGCCGTTGTCGAGGCACAGCACCTCGCGGGCGAACTCGAGTGCGAGGGTCATGTCGTGCTCGATGAGGACGACGCCGACACTGTCGGGGATCTCGCCGAGCAGGATGCGGAGCATGTCCCGCTCACCGGCCGACAACCCCGCAGCCGGCTCGTCGAGCAGCAGCAGGCGGGGGCCGTGGATCAGCGCCGCGGCGAGTTCGAGCTGCCGGTGCTCGCCGTGCGAGAGCTCGGCGACCCGCACCCCGGCGCGTGCCGCGAGTCCGACCCGCTCCAGCATGTCGGCGGCCCGCCCGGCGTGGGCGCCGCGGAGCGGGGTGCGTGACCAGAAGGATCTGCTGGTCGCGCTCCCCGCCTGCGCGGCCAGCAGGACGTTCTCGATGACGGTCAACTGCTCGAACAGGGTCGAGACCTGGAACGTGCGCGAGATGCCGCGCCTCGCGCGGGCCCTTTCGCTCGTGCGGGTGACGTCCTCGCCGAACAGGTGCACCCGCCCGGAGGTCGGTCGGAATTCGCCGGCGATCAACCGGAACAGCGTCGTCTTGCCCGCCCCGTTCGGACCGATGACGGCGAGCCTGCCGCCGGGCGGGAGGACGAGGCTGACCCCGTCCACGGCCACGAGGCCGCCGAAACGCCGCGTCACGCCGTCGAGGCGGAGGGCGCTGCCGTCAGCCCGGGCCACGAGGGCCGGAGCCGGGGCGGACGACGGCGCCATGGCTGGCGGGGTCACTTGCCGGTTCGCGTGGTCGAGAACGGCGGGCTGGCCAGGAACTCCTTCGGGTCGTAGTCCCAGAACTGGCTGACGTCCTCGTACTGCTTGACCACGGTGTTCCACAGCTTGCCGTCGCTGCGCTTCGCGACTTCGCGCACCATGACCGGGCCGACGATGTTGTTGTGGTCGTCGAAGCTGACCTTGCCCCAGACGGTGTCCGACAGATCGGCGCCCTTGATGGCGGAGACCAGCTTCTTGCCGGTCGGCTTGGCATCCGCGTCGGCGAGGGCCGCCGCCAGCAGCTGCGCGGTCGCGTAGGCCCCCATCGCGTAGACGGACGGGATGACCCCGTACTCCTTCTCGAAGGCCTTCACGAAGGACGCCTGACGGTCGCCCCCTCGGCGTAATAGGAGACCGACCGGATGCCCAGGGCGATATCGCCGACGTCCTGCAGGATCGCCTGGTCGAGGGTGCAGCAGTTGGTGAGGATCGGGGTCTTCAGCAGGCCGAAGTCCGATGCGGAGCGCAGGAAGTTGGAGCTGTCCGTGCCCCCCGCCGTGCCCACGAACACCATGTCGACCTTCTGGCTCGCCAGCTGCGTGACGTAGGTGCTCAGGTCGGTCGCATCCCCGGGATACCAGAGTTGCTGCGTCACCTTGCCGCCGGCGCTCGTGAAGGCGCTCACGAACCCACCGCACGACTCCCAGCCGAACGCGTAGTCGACGCAGAGCGTGGCAGCGGTGCGGAATCCCTTGTCGTAGGCCCACTTGCCGCCGGGGAATGTGGTCTGGCTTCCCGCCATCGCGCCGGTGCGCAGCACGAGGGGACTCTCCTTGCGCTGGGTCACATCGTCGGCGGAGGACTGCGCGAGGTTCGCAACGCCCTGCCGATCGAGGTAGTCGCCGACGGCGAGCGCCTGGTTGGCGAGGACCGGGCCGACCACGACGTCGACTTTCTCCTCCTTCACCAGACGCGCCGCCTTGGTGAGCGCGGTGTCGGCGCTGCTCGCGTCGTCCTCGAGCACCGTGTCGATCGTGAAGTGACCGATTTTCGTGCCCTTCTGCTTCCAGTAGAGATCCCAGCCCTGCTGGAGGTCCTTGCCGATGGCCGACACGAACCCGGTCATGGGGGCCAGGACGCCGACCTTGAAGGTGTCGGCGGACGAGCCGCCGGTGCTGGTGCCGCCGCCGAGCGACGACGAGGGCGCGCAGGCCGCGAGGGCCACAGCCGCGACGGTGGCGAGCGCCGAAACGACGACTGCTCTGCGCCGTGGTGAGCGAGAGGAATGCATGGCTAACCTCCTGTGATTTCGGGCGTGTTGCTCGACGTCGGCGGGCGTCGCCGACGACGGATGAGGAGGAGGCCCAGCCTCCCAGGATCCCCCGGCGAGCCACGATGACGACGAGGACGAAGACCGCGCCGAGGACCGTGGGCCATCGCTCGAAGTAGGTGCTGACGACCTGCTGCGTGAGCACGACCACCGCCGCACCGACGAGCGGCCCGAGGACGGTCCCGGTGCCGCCGAGCACCACCATCACGAGGGCGAGAGCCGACGCCTGGAATCCCGCCGACGCGGGACTGATGAACTCCGTCTGCCAGACCAGGAGGATGCCGGCGATCCCGGCGACGACGCCCGAGAGCACCACCGCGGCGAACTTGTATGCCGAGATGCCGTAGCCGAGGCTGCGCATGCGGGCGTCGTTGTCCCGGATGCCGCGGACGGTGAGCCCGAAGGGCGAGCGCGAGACCCGGATCAGCGCGATCGTGACGAGGACGAAGACCGCCAGGATGAAGAAGTAGTACTGCCAGTACTCCGCGAAGACCGGTGGGCGCCGGACGCCGGTGAGGCCGTTGTCTCCCCGGTCACCGACGACCAGCGGTAGGCCATGCCGTAGCAGACCATGCCCGCGGCGAGCGTGACCATGAGGAAGAAGACGCCGTTGGTTCGCATCGAGATGAGCCCGTAGAGCACGCTCGCGAGCACCGTGAGCCCGCCGGCGATGGCCAGTTGGATGCCGATGTCGTAGCCCTCGCGCGATGCCCACGCCACGCCGTAGCCTGCGGCGGCGGCGATGCCCGCGTGCCCCAGTGAGAACAGCCCCGCGTCGCCCGCGAGCATGTTGACGCTCGAGGCCAGCAGGGCGGTGGCGAGCACGAGCGAGGCGAGGATGACGTAGTAGCTCGTCACGACGTAGGGCAGCGCGATGGCGACGACGGCGATCGCCGCCAAAGCGATCCCGCGGATCAGTCGGCCGCGGTTCACGATCGCCTCCCGAGCAGTCCGTAAGGGCGGAACACGAGCACGAGCGCCATCGGCGCGAAGATCGTGAAGTAGGAGAACTCCGGCACCCACGCCTTCGCGAACGCGTCGATGATCCCGATGAGCACGGAGCCGATGGCCGCGCCGGCGATGTTGCCGAGACCGCCGACGATGACGACCACCATCGCGAACAGCAGGATCTCGGTGCCCGACGACGGCGTCAGGCTGAGCAGGCCGGAACCGATGGCTCCCGCGACCCCGGCGAGCAGGGCGCCGAAGACGAACACCCCGGTGAACACCGCGTCGATGTTGATGCCGATGGCCGCGGCCATCTCGCGGTTGTCGACCCCCGCGCGGACGATCGCGCCGATCCGGGTGCGCTTCTGCAGCAGGAACAGCGCCAGACCGATCAGCACGGTCACCCCGATGATGAACAGCCGGTAGTACGGGTAGCCGAATTCGCCGATCGTCAGGACGCCGCTCGGCGCACCCGTGCCGCCCGAGGGCAACGACTTGGGGTCGCCGCCGAAGAAGGCGAGCACGAGGTCGGCGATGATGAAGGAGATGCCGACCGTGACCAGCACCTCGGGCATCTCCTGGTTGCGCACCCGCCGGAGCAGGCCGCGCTCGACGACGAGCCCGACGCCGGCGCCGGCGACGGCCCCGGAGAGGACACCCAGCCAGAAGTTGCCGGTCGCGGCGACGGCGCTCACCGCGACGTAGGCCCCGACGAGGTAGATGCCGCCGTGCGCGAGGTTGGAGATGCGCATGAGGCCGAACACGAGCGTGAAACCGCTGGCCACGAGGAACAGCAGGGCCCCGAAGCTCAGCCCGTTCAGCACCTGCTGAGTGAGGAAGACGGGGTCCATCTCCACTCCCTCCCTTCAGGGTGCTCTCGTCGTCGAGATGATCGGCAGCGATCAATTCCTACATTTGTAGACAAAAGAAGCGACAGGTGTCAAGCGATGCTGCACATGGGGTCGTCTACGCCGTGGGGGTGGCCGCGGCGGTCCGCGGCTGGACGTGCGCGGGATCCCCGGCCTCGAGACGCGCGACGAGGGCGTCGATGAGCTCGACCTGGTCCAGGGGCTCGGCGGCGCCGGCCTCCAGGATCGGCATGATCCGAAGCCCCGCCGTAACGGCCAGGAACTCGTCGACGATTTGACGATCGGAGACGGCCGTGTTCAGTCGCCCGTTACGTCGGGCGGTCTGCAACTCGTTCTCCATCCAGGTGCGCCAGATCGCGAACGAGTCGGCATGGATCTTGCGCATCGCCTTGCTCGACGCCGCGCGATCCCAGAAGGCGACGGCGACCCGGGCCTCGACGGAGCGCTCGTCGTCGAGCGGCAGCATCTCGAGGCACAGCAGCCGGATGGCCTCGAGCCCCGTCCGGTCGCCGATCGAGAGGGCGGCGCGCTCGTTCACACGATAGAAGGTGTGCTGGAACGCCGCGATCAGCAGGTCGTCCTTGCTGTCGAAGTAGTACTTGAGCCCGCCGTTGGCGAATCCCGCCTCCGCCGCGATCTCGCGCATCGTCGCAGCGGCGAAGCCGCCGCGTGCGACGAGGCGCCACGCCGCCTCGATGATCTCGCGTCGGCGTTGCTCGTGATCGACTCTCTTCGGCACGCTCCTCCACCCGCTCGGGATGGATTATCTCCCAGCGGAGACGATCGGCGCATCCTCCGCGCCGTCAGACCAGCAGGCCCACCGGATGCTCGAGCAGCTCGACGAGGGCGGCCATCCACTCGGCGGCGACCGCTCCGTCGATGACGCGATGATCCGCCGACAGGGTGACGGTCATGACGGTGGCCACGGCCAGGGCGCCGTCGTCGCCGACGACCGGCCGGGGCTTCGCGGCACTCACCGCGAGGATGCCCGACTGGGGCGGGTTCAGGATCGCGGAGAACTCGTCGACGCCGTACATGCCGAGGTTCGAGACCGAGAAGCTGCCGCCCTCGAGCTCATGCTGCTGCAGCCGCCCGGCACGAGCGCGTTCGGCGAGGTCGGCGACGACCGCGCTCAACCGGCCGATGGTGAGGTCCTGCACGGCGCGCACCACGGGGGTCACGAGCCCGCCCTCGATCGCCACGGCGACGGCGATGTCGACGCCGGTGAACCGGCGGATGCTGTCACCGTTCCAGATCGCGTTGGCCGCGGGCACCCGCTGCAGAGCGCCCGAGACGGCCTTCAGCACCAGGTCGTTGACCGACACCTTGCGCGGCGCGGTCTCGTTGATCTCGCGGCGCAGCTCGAGCAGCCGGTCGACACGCACGTGCGCCGTGACGTAGAAGTGCGGCACGGTCGTCTTGCTCTCGGTGAGCCGGCGCGCGATGGCCCGACGCATCCCGGTCAGCTTCTCGTCGGTGAAGGAGGCGGCGTCACCGGACGCCGCGGCGGGCGCGGTCGGCTGCGGTGCGCTCGACGCCGGCACGCGCTCGATGTCGCGTCGTGTGATGCGGCCGTCGGGGCCGGTCCCGTCGATGCCCGCGATGTCGATGCCGCGCTCCCGCGCGAGCCGCCGCGCGAGCGGGCTCGCGAATGTGCGCTGCCCGCGCGACGGCGACGGCGTCGGTGTCGGCGCCGCTGGAGCGGGGTTCCCCGCCGGAGCCACCGCCACCCGGGGCTCCGGCGAGGAGGTCTGTTCAGGCACGGCGGCGGGCGGCACGGGGGCCGGGCCGGCGTCCGTGCCGACGGTGACGCCGGCGGCGGCGAGCGCGGGTCCGACCTGGTCCTGCCCCTCGCCCTCGGCCAGGATCACCGCGATGGGCGTGCCGACGGCGAGATTGTCGCCCGGCTCCACGAGAAGCCGGCCGACGGTGCCCTCGACCTCGGCCGCGTACTCGACGACGGCCTTCTCGGTCTCGATCTCGGCCAGCGGGTCGCCGACCGCGACGGTCTGCCCCTCGGTGGCCAGCCAGCTCTGGATCGCGCCCTCGGTCACGTTGGCCAGCACCGACGGCATCCGCACGACGGTGGCCATCAGCGGCCTCCGCCGAAGCCCGCCCGCACCCGCTCGAGGCCGGCGACGACCTCTTCGGTGCGGGCGATGGCGGCGCGCTCGAGCACCTTCGAGATGCTGGGGCTCGCCTCGCCGCCGGTGACGCGCTGGATGGGCTGGTCGAGCCAGTCGAAGAAGCGGCGCTGCAGCTCGTCGGCGAGCCAGCCGCCGTACGAGGTGCCCCGCGCGCCCTGCTCGACGATGAGCACTGCTCCCGTCTTGCGGATGCTCTCGCCGATCGTGTCCCAGTCGAGCGACGCGCGGTCGAGCCAGCGCAGGTCGACGAGCTCCGCATCGATGCCGGTCTCCTCGATCGCCTCGAGGCAGTGGTGCACCATCGAGAGGTAGCTGATGACGGTCACGTCCGAGCCCTCGCGGCGGATCGCGGCGCTGCCGGGCGGGATGACGTAGTCGAGCTCGCCCTCGGGCACGCGGTCGTCGCGCCCGTAGAGGTCGACGTGCTCGATGACCAGCACCGGGTCCTCCAGCGCGAGCGCGGCGTTCATGAGGCCCACGTAGTCGGCCGCGTTGGAGGCGGCGACGATGCGCCAGCCGGGGCTCGTCGCGAAGATCCCGGCGGGGTCCATGAGGTGCTGCGAGCCGTAGCCGGAGCCCATCGCGACCTTCGTGCGCAGCACGAGCGGCATCCGGTTGTCGCCGCCGAACATGTGCCGGGCCTTGCCGATCTGGTTGAACACCTGGTCGGCGGCGACCCACATGAAGTCGGGGTACATGAACTCGACGACGGGGCGGAAGCGGCCGTCGAGCGCCATGCCGCCGGCGAGGCCCACGAAGCCGTTCTCACTGATCGGGGTGCCGATGACGCGATCGGGGCCGTATTTCTTGGCGAGGCCCTTGGTCGCGCCGTTGGTGCCGCCGGCCAGCCGATGCACGTCCTCGCCGAGCACCACGATGCGCTCGTCGGTCTCCATGCGGCGATCCATCACGCCGGCCACCGCCTCGACGTACTTGAGGTCGCGCCAGGCGCCGGCGTGCTCCGCGGGCTCTGCGGCGGTGAGGGATGCGAGCTCCGTCCCGTCGCTGCGGATCCCGACGTCGACGAAGCCGGGATCGGGCCAGAGCTCGGGCCGGATGCGGCGAGTGCCCGCGTTGTCGGGGTCGTCCTCGATGAGAGCGGCCACGGCCGCGCTCATCGCCGCCTGCGCCTGCTCCCGCACTCCGGCCTCGGCGCCCTTCTCGAGCTGGCCGAGCCTGGTCATCTCGGCGGCGACGCGCAGCAGCGGGTCGCGCTCGCGCCACGCGGCCTCCTCGTCCTTCGTGCGGTAGCCGAACGCGCTGCCGGGGTACGGGCCGTTCTGGTGGAAGAAGCGGTAGACGTCGGCCTCGATGATCGCCGCGCCCTCTCCCGCGCGCAGTCGTTCCGCCGCCTCGAGGGCGGCGAGGTGCACCGCGAGCGGGTCCATGCCGTCGACCTTCCAGCCCGGGATGCCGAATCCCTGTCCGCGCACCGACAGCCGGGTGTCGGCGACGACGTCGTCGATGAGGGTCGACACCGCGTAGAGGTTGTTCTCGACGAAGAACGCGAGCGGCAGGCGCCAGGCGGCTGCGAGGTTCATCGACTCGAGCACGGAGCCGATCTGGCTCGATCCGTCGCCGTAGTAGGCGACGGTCAGGTCGCCCGTGCCCGAGTGCTTCTGCGCCCAGGCGTTGCCCGCGGCGAAGGGCACCCCGCCCCCGACGATCGCATTCGTGCCGAGGGCGCCGGCCTCGAGCCATTGCAGGTGCATCGAGCCGCCTCGGCCGCCGGAGAACCCCTGGGCGAGTCCGAGGATCTCGGCGAGCGTGCGCTGCAGCAGCGCCTGCACGTCGTCGGTCACGAGGCGGTCCAGCTCGAACGCGCCGCCCGTGACGTGGGTGAGCGCCTTCGCGAGGAACTGGTGGTGGCCGCGGTGCGATCCGGTCACGCCGTCGGGGGTGCGCAGGCCGATGATCGACCCGACCGCACCGCCCTCCTGGCCGATGCTCGAGTGGGCGGGGCCGTGCACGAGGCCCTCTCCGGCCAGTTCGAGCACGGTCTCCTCGAAGGCCCGGATGAGGTGCAGCTCCGCGAGCATGCCGGACAGGAGCGCGGGGTCCGCGTCCTTCCAGTCCTGGGCGGTGGTGCTGAGCTCCACCCACGGGGTACCGGTTTCCAGGCGTCGTCGTCGGGGCATGCAAGCACGGTAGAGCAGGATTGGATTCAATTCAAGCGTTCCATCGCGAATCTATGGAGCAAAACGGCATAATGTGCGCCAGGATGGATACAACACGGAGGAGGCGCTGATGCACGGACTGCCCGGCATGCGCGGGATCGACCACATCGGGGTGACGGTGCCCGACCTCGACGAGGCGGAGCGTTTCCTCGTCGACGTCCTCGGCGCCGAGCACATCTACACCCTCGGCGCCAAGCGCGACGACGAGGGCGACTGGATGGCGGTGCAGCTCGGCGTGCACCCCCGCACCGTCATCCGCGAGATCCGCTTCTACCGCCTCGGCAACGGATCCAACATCGAGACCTTCCGCTACGACGCCGCCGACGGACAGTCCGCGGAGCCCCGCAACAGCGACATCGGCGGTCACCACCTCGCCCTCTACGTCGATGACATGGATGCCGCCATCGCGCACCTGCGCGCCCACGACGTCGAGATCATGGGCGAGCCGGTCGCGAGCGCCGGACCGGCGGCGGGGCAGCGCTGGCTGTACTTCCGCGCCCCCTGGGGCATGCAGTTCGAGCTCGTCAGCTACCCCGGCGGCAAGGCGTACGAGGCCGACGCCCCGCGTCGGCTCTGGCATCCGGCGCATCCGGCCGAGTGAACGGCGCGGAGGAGAATGTCGGACATGACGGTGGAGCTCCCGACGCACGGCGCTGCGGGAGCCCGGATCGCGGGTGAGGTGCGGGAGGCGATCCTGCGCGGCGAGCACGCGCCCGGATCCCGCATCCGGCAGGACGACCTGGCCGGCCGCCACGGTGCGAGCCGGTTGCCGGTGCGCGAGGCGCTGCGGATCCTCGAGGCCGAAGGGCTCGTCACGCTGGTCGCCAACACCGGCGCTTGGGTCTCACGGCTGAGCCTCGCGGAGTGCGAGGAGATGTACCAGATCCGGGAGCGGCTCGAGCCGCTGCTGCTGCGCTACAGCATCCCGCAGCTGGACGCCGCGGCCGTCGGCTCGCTGCAGGCGCTCGCCGACGCCATGGAGCGCTCCGGCGACGTCGAGGAGTTCCTGCGGCTGGACCGCGAATTCCACCTCGCCTCCTATCGCGGCGCCGGCACGGCGGTGCTCGGCGAGACGGTGGTGCGGCTGTGGAACCGCACCCACCACTATCGGCGGGCCTTCACCCGGATGATCCGGCTGGAGGGCGACCGGAGCGTGCATTATGAACATCAGCTGCTCGTCTCCGCCATCAGACGACACGACCTCGACGAGGCCGAGCGCGTTCTCGCCGGCCACATCCGCCGCACCCGCCTGGAGCTGGCGCGGCATCCCGAAGTCTTCGAGAACTGAACCGAACAACGAGAGGAACACGCATGGCCATCGCGACCATCAACCCGGCCACCGGCGAGACGGTGAAGGAGTTCGCCCCGCTCGACGCCGCGGCGCGGGAACGCGGCATCGCCGAGGCGCAGTCGGCGTACGAGGCGCTGAAGAGCACGAGCTACGCGCAGCGCGGTGAGTGGATGCGCGCGAGTGCCGGGATCGTCGAGAGCGAGGCGGACGACCTCGCGCGCATCCTCACGCTCGAGATGGGCAAGCCGATCGCGCAGGCCAAGGCCGAGGTGCTCAAGTGCGCCAAGAACATGCGCTTCTACGCCGACCACGCCGAGGGGTTCCTGGCCGACGAGCCGCTCCAGGACCCCTCCGCGGTGGGCGCGTCGAAGGCCTACGCGGTGTACCAGCCGCTCGGGGTCATCCTCGCGGTCATGCCGTGGAACTACCCGCTCTGGCAGGTCGTTCGCTTCGCCGCTCCCGCGCTCATGGCGGGCAACACGGGCGTGCTCAAGCACGCGTCGAACGTGCCCCAGGCCGCGCTGTGGCTCGACACCATCTTCGAGCGCGGCGGCTTCCCCACCGGATCGTTCCGCACGCTGCTCATCGGCGCCCGCGAGGTCGAGGGCGTGCTGCGCGACCCGCGCATCCAGGCCGTCACCCTCACCGGCTCGGAGCCTGCGGGGCGCTCGGTCGCGGCGATCGCCGGCTCCGAGGTCAAGAAGTCGGTCATGGAGCTCGGCGGGTCCGACCCGTTCATCGTCATGCCGTCCGCCGACCTGGAGGCGGCGGCAACGACCGCCGTCAAGGCCCGCGTGCAGAACAACGGCCAGAGCTGCATCGCCGCGAAGCGCTTCCTCGTGCACGCCGACGTCTACGACGAGTTCGCGAAGCTCTTCGCCGACAAGATGAAGGCCCTCAAGGTCGGCGACCCGTTCGACGAGTCGGTCGACGTCGGCCCGGTGGCGACCGAGTCGGGGCGTGCCGACCTGATCGAGCTGCTGGACGACGCCGTCGCGAAGGGCGCGACGGTGCTCGCCGGCGGCACGCCCGTCGACGGACCCGGCTGGTTCTTCACCCCGACCCTCGTGACCGACCTCACGGACGACATGCGCCTCGTCATGGAGGAGGCGTTCGGTCCGCTGGCCTCGCTCTACAAAGTCGCCGACCGCGAGGAGGCCGTGCGGATCGCCAATCAGACGACGTTCGGCCTCTCGTCCGCGGTGTGGACGCGGGATGCCGACGATGAGGAGCACTTCGTGCGCGAGCTGGAGGCCGGCGCGGTCTTCATCAACGGCATGACGGTCTCCTACCCGGAGCTGCCCTTCGGCGGCGTCAAGAACTCGGGCTTCGGCCGTGAGCTCGCCAAGGAGGGCATCCGCGAGTTCACCAACGTCAAGACGGTCTGGCGCGGCTGAATCCGGCAGGTCCACCGGCATCCGCCGCCACTACGTTTGGCTGCATGAGCATCGCGACCGTCGTCATCGACAACCCGGCGGGCGAGGGCAACCTCCTCAACCCGACGGTCATCGCGGGGCTCGTGGAGCGGCTGATGGCGGCGGATGCCGACCAGTCGGTGTCGGGGATCCTGATCACCGGCGCCGGCGGCATCTTCTGCAACGGCCTCGACATCCCGGCCATCAAGGCGGGAGGCGACCCCGTCGAGTTCTCGACGGCGCTCGCCGGGCTGCTGAAGCTGCTGCCGACGCTCGGCACGCCGGTCGCCGCGGCCGTGAACGGCGACGCCGTCGCCTCGGGCGCCTCGATCGTCGCCGCATGCGACTACGCGACGGCATGCCCGGATGTGCAGATCGGCACCCGTGAGGTGGGCCTCGGCATCTGGCCGATGGTCGCCCAGGTGCCGCTGATCCATCGGCTGGGAACCCGGTTCGCGATGGAGAACATCGGCTCGGGCGATCCGTTCACCCCACGCCGGGCACTCGAGGTGGGGCTCATCAACGAGATCGTCCCGCCCGCGGAGGTCGTGCCCGCGGCCGAGGCCTGGCTCGCACGGGCCGCGCGCGGCGGCGCCGTCACCCGGATGGGCCGACCCGCCTTCTACCGCTTCGCGGAGCTGTCGTACGAAGATGCCCTGGACGCGTCGGTCGAGCTGTTCGCGCGGATGAACCGCGGGTGAGATCGGCCGACCACGACAAGGGCCCACGGAGAGGAGCGCCGGTGGTGACGGTCGATCCGCTGCACCGCGTCACGATCGACGACGTCGCGACACGGGCGGGCGTGCACAAGGCCACCGTCTCGCGTGCCCTGAACGCCCGGACCCGGCATCAGGTGAGCGACGACACGGTCGCCCGCGTGGAGGCGGCGGCCGGGGAGCTGGGTTACGTTCCCAACGCGATCGCCCGCGGTCTGCGGACGAGCAGCTCGATGACGATCGGGGTGATCATCCCCGACCTCACCAACCCCTTCTTCCCCCATCATCCGCGGCATCGAGAACTACCTTCAGCCGCGCGGCTATACCGCGCTGCTCGCCAACACCGACAGCTCGGATGCGATCGAGCGAGCCGCCCTGGGATCGCTTCTCGGCAGGCGGGTCGACGGGCTCATCGTCGCCTCCGGGTCGCGGCGCGCGAGCACTCTGGCCGAGGCGTATCAGGCCGGCGTCTTCGCCGTGATGCTCAACCGTGACGCCGGCGGCATCCCCTACCCCCTCGTCACCGGCCACGACGCGACGGGCATCGCCGCGACGGTCGCCCATCTCGCCGAGCTCGGACATCGCCGGATCCTGCACATCGCCGGACCGGCCGACTTCTCGACGAGCGAGACGCGTGCCGCGGCGTTCCGGGCCGCGTGCGCCTCCACCCGGCGCGTCACGGGGACGGTCGTCGAAGCGGCCGCGCTCTCGGTCGAGAGCGGGCAGCAGACGATGGACCGCATCCTGACCGAGCACCGCAACCGCCCGACCGCGATCGTGGCGGGCAACGACCTCGTGGCGTTCGGCGTGCTCCGGAGCCTGCGGGCGCATGGTCTCAGCTGCCCGGGCGACATCTCGGTGGCGGGCTTCAACGACATCGAGTTCGCTCAGGACTCCAATCCCCCGCTCACGACGGTGCATGTCCCCATGCAGGAGATGGGGGCCGAGGCGGCGCGGGTGCTGCTCGAGGCCATCGAGACGAAGGCGCAGGAACCGGTGACGGTGCATCTCCCGGTGTCGCTCATGGTCCGCGGGTCCACCGGCCCGGCGCCCGCCTAGTGTTCAGGTCTGCTGAACACGTGGGCTAGCATGTCTGCAACCGTTTGCAGAAACGAGAGCTCATGCCCACGTCCGTTGTCCGCCGGGCTGCCGATGCCGACTACCGCGATCCCGGCGACCTGATCCCGGGCGCCCGGGGCATCACCCGCTGGCGGCTCGTGGGCGAACCGGACGGTGCCGCGCACTCGGACGTCGGCCTGATGCGCATCGACGCCGACGCGGGCAGCGCGACCCACGTGCACTCGTTCGAGTACAGCTTCCACGTGATCGAGGGCGAGACGGTGCTCGCGACCCCGGAAGCCACGGTGCGCCTTGCCCGCGGGGACTACGGCGTGGTGCCGATCGGCGTGCCGCATCGCTGGTCTGGGTCCGGCTCCTCGCCCGCCCTGATCGCCGACCTCATCACTCCGCCGGCACGCGCCGGGCACGACCAGGACACCTTCGTCGTGCCCGAGCTGCCGACCGTGGAGGCCGTCCCGGTCGATCCGCGCGACCCGCGCACGAGGTCGTTCGGCAGCGTCGTCCCGGAACAGCTCGACCCGGCGCGCCAGTCCCAGGAGCTTCTTGCCGTCTCGGCGAGCATGCGCACCGCACTGCTGGTCTACAGCGGTATCTCGCTCAAGATGATGGTCGACTCGGACCTCGGCGCGACCCTGGGCACGATGTTCATGGTGCAGTACGCACCGGACGGCAGGGCGGGCGCCCACGACCACCCGCTGGAGGAGGCGTACCTCGTGCTCGAGGGCGAGGTGCTCGCCACCTTCGACGGCGAGGAGGTGCTGCTGGGCCCGGGCGACTTCGCCTGGGCCGGAGTCGGATGCGTGCACTCCTTCGCCGCGACCGGCGCGGCGGTGCGCTGGCTCGAGACGCAGGCCCCGCAGATGCCGCCCCGGTACGCCTACCGCTTCGCACGCGACTGGGACTACCTGCGTGACGCGGCGGCCGCCGACGGGCTCCGCAGCTGACGAGCCGGATGCCGGCTGCCGCAGGCGCGCGCCGCCCGGGCGCCACGGCCGTGCTCCCCTTCGCGATCTTCTGGTCGACCGTCGACCGGGCCCTGGCGCTCCCGATGGTGCCGACCATCGCGGGCGACTTCCACGCCGACGTCGTCACCACCGGCTGGGCCATCACGGGGTACGCACTCGCGTATTCGGCGTTTCAGTTGCTCTGGGGGCCCCTGCAGACGCGCTGGGGGCGGGTGCGGGTGCTGTGGATCTCGGCCGCGATCGGCACGGTCGCGGGCCTGGCGAGTGCGCTGGCTCCGACCCTCCCGCTGTTCATCGCGGCCCGCATCCTGTCCGGCGGATCCTGGGCAGCGACGTTCTCCGCCGTGCTCGTCTACTTCGGCGACACGCTTCCCGCCCCGCGCCGTCCGGGCGCCATGTCGAACCTCGCCACCGCGACCGCACTCGGCCTCGGTCTGGGCACGCTCGGCGCGGCTGCGGTGGCCGAGTGGTTCTCCTGGCGGTGGGTCTTCGTCGGTTTCGCCCTCGTCGGCGCGGCGCTCACGATCGTGCTGGCCCGGCTCCCCGAGCCGGTCCACGGTCACGACGAGCGGCTCGTGCCGCAGCTGGGCAGGATCATCCGCAGCCGGTGGATGCTCGTCCTCTACCTGATCACCGTCCTCGAGGGCACCCTGCTCATCGGGATCTACAACTTCCTGCCGCAGGCGCTGCAGCAGACCGGCGAGGGCATCTTCGTCTCGGGGCTGGTGACCGCGGCGTTCGGTGTGACCGTCGTGATCGTGAGCCAGGCGATGAAGCTCGTTCTCAACCGAGTGAGACCGTGGATGCTCATGCTCTCGGGCGGCTGCTTCGCCGTCGCCGCCTTCATCGTGCTCGCGATCTCGATCACCCCCGGGTCGGTGCTCGCGGGCGCCGCGCTCATGGGCGTCGCGTGGGCGCTCGCGCACACGACCCTGCAGTCGTGGATGACGGACGCCGCGACACCGGCCCGCGCCATGGGCCTGACCTTCTTCTCGATCTCGCTCATGCTCGGGGGCGCGATCGGCGCCGCGCTGGGCCAGGCCGCCGTGGATCGTCACGCCTTCCCGCTCCTGTTCGCGGCCTCGATCGCCGGCGCGGCGGGGTTCGCCGTCGCCGGCGCGATCGGACGGGCGCGCTATCGATCTGTTGAGTCCCGCTGAACCTCATGCCACTATTGATCACCTCTACTGCACGTTGACATTTCTACAATCGATTGCAATGCTGGAGTCGCCCACCCAGACACATCCCCAATGGCGCGGAAGGCTCTCACAGACGTGTTCGATCCGGTGTTCATCGCGCAGCAGGCGCTGAACGGGCTCAGCGAGGCCGCGGTGTTCTTCCTGCTCGCCAGCGGACTGACGCTCGTCTTCGGGCTCATGCGCATCGTGAACATGGCGCACGGCGCCTTCTACATCGTCGGCGCGTACGTGGGCGTGGTGATCTCGGCCCTCACCGGCAACCTGCTGGTCGCCCTCATCGCCGCCGCCGCGACCGTCGCCGTCCTGGCTCTCATCGTGGAGCTGGGTCTCCTCCGCTGGGTGCGCGGCCAGGAGCTGCCCGAGGTGCTCCTGACGATCGGCGTCGCCTTCGTCATCAGCGACGTCTGCCTGTGGATCTTCGGCGGCAACCCCGAGAACCTCTCGAGCACGGCCATGCCATCGGGGGCTTCCCGATCGGATCCGCGTCGTTCCCCTGGTTCAAGGTGCTCGTCATGGGCGTCGCCGTCGTGATCGGCGTCGCCCTCGCGATCGTGCAGAACAAGACCCGCATCGGCGCGATCGTGCGTGCCGGTGTCGACGACCGCGAAATCATCTCGGCGATGGGCATCAACATTCGGTGGGTCTTCACCGGCATGTTCGTCGTCGGCGCCGCGCTCGCCGCCGTGGGCGGTGTGCTCGGGTCGGGCACCGAGAGCATCCTCCCGACCGGGGGCAACGAGGTGCTGCTCAAGGCGCTCGTCGTGATCATCGTCGGCGGACTGGGCAGCGTCTCCGGCGCCGCCGTCGGCGCCGTGCTGATCGGGCTGATCGACGTGTTCGCCAAGGTGTGGATCCCCGAACTGTCGTACTTCACGATCTTCCTGCCCATGGCCCTCGTCCTCGTCATCAGGCCCACCGGACTCTTCGGGAAGAAGGCATGAGCAACCCGCTGACCCGCGCCACCCCGGTCGTCCGCTCGGCCACCGGGCTGATCCCGACGCTCTCCCCCGCCCCGCCGGCGGGCGGGCGATGCGTGCCGTGCAACTGCTGCTGCTCGCCCTCGTCGTGGTGTTCTTCGTCGCGCTGCCCTACCTCGGGGTGTCCCGGTTCCAGGTCGGCGAGACGACGACGATCCTGATCGCCGCCATGACGGCCGCGAGCGTCAACTTCCTCGTCGGTCAGGCGGGGCTCGCCTCGCTCGGGCACGCCGCGATCGCGGGTGCCGCGGGGTACGCCGTCGCGTGGTCCTTCAAGCAGGGTTGGGATCCGGCGCTCTCGGTGCTGCTGGCGATCGTCCTGACGCTCGTCGTCTCGTTCGTCTACGGCATCCTGACGATGCGCACGTCGGGCATCTACTTCCTCATGGTGACGCTCGCGATCGGGATGCTGATCTACGGCCTGGCCTTCCGCTGGTCGAGCGTCACGGGCGGCGACAACGGCATCCTGCTGCAGCGCCCCGAGTGGATCAGCGCGCGCGAGAACTGGTGGGTCTTCTACTACTTCGTGCTCGCCGTGCTCGTCGTCGCGACACTGGTTCTCTGGGTGGTCTCGAGGTCGCCATTCGGCGCGAGCCTGCGCGGCATCCGCGACAACGAGAGCCGGATGCGCAGCCTCGGCTACTCGGTCGCCGCGTACAAGGTGGCCGCGGTCATGATCTCGGGCTTCATCGCCGGTGTCTCGGGCATCCTCGGCGCCTGGAACACCCAGTCGGTCAGCCCCGACAGCGTGAACGTCAGCGGATCGATCCTGCTGATCGTCATGGTGATCCTCGGCGGGGTCGGCACCCTGCTCGGCCCGCTCGTGGGCGCCGCGATCGTCATCATCGTGCAGTTCACCGTCTCGAGCTACATCGACCGCTGGCAGACCCTGCTGGGCCTGGTGTTCATCATCGTGATCCTGCTGGCCCGCGCGGGTCTCGTCGGCAGCATCGCGAAGCTCGTCAACCGAATCCTGCGCCGCCGCCGCCCTCCCGGGCACTCCGGCGACGGTGTCCCGGAGGCCGACGCACCCGCGTCGGTCGGCAATCACCCTGCATGAAAGGAAACAGCATGATGTCGACGAAGATGTCAGCTCGCGGTCGCCTCGCGGCGCTCGCGGGTCTCGGCGTCGCCGCCGCCCTCGCACTCGCGGCCTGCGCCCCTCCCGGCGCATCGAACGATTCCGATTCGGGCTCCAAGAAAGACACCGGCACCCTCAAGGTCGGCTTCATCTCCCCCACGAGCGGCACGTTCGCGATCGCGGGGCAGCAGATGGAGGACGGCTGGAAGTTCTACTGGGACCAGGCCAAGAACAAGGCCGGCGGCGTCAAGATCGCGACCACGTACGAGGACGACGCGGGCGACGTGAACCAGTCGCTGTCGAAGGCCAAGAAGCTGGTCGAGCAGGACGGCGTCGACATCGTCGTCGGCCCGCTCATCGCGAACACCGCCTCCGCGGTGGCGGCGTACACGTTCAGCCAGGGCATCCCGAACCTCGAACCGGTGGCGGCGTCGAACAACCTCACGCTCAGCGGCGCCAACGACCTCACCGTCCGCACCAGCTCGATGGGCGGCACGCAGGCGAACTACGCCGGCGGAGAGTGGGCGGCGACGAAGGGTGACGCCAAGACGGCCGTCACCGTCTGCTCCGACTACTCCTTCGGCTGGGAGTCCTGCGCCGGATTCACGCAGGGCTTCAAGGACGCGGGCGGCGAGATCGTCAAGCAGATCTGGGCCCCGAACGGCACGACCGACTTCGCGTCGTACGTCTCCCAGGTGCTCGCGTTGAAGGCCGACGTGATCTACGTGGCGACGGCGGGCGGTGCCCCGGGACCGGCGTTCATCAACGCCTACCTCGGTGCCGGCGGCGACCTCGACAAGCTGCTGCTCAACTGCTGCGCCGCGGATCAGGGCACCCTGGTGTCGCTGGACAAGTCGGGCAACGGTGACAAGATCGTCGGGCTCAAGTCGATCAGCTACTGGGCCGAGGGCGCGAAGAACAAGGCGACCCAGGACTTCGTGAAGGAGTACACGGAGGCGACCGGCACCATCCCCGGCGCCTACATCGCCGGCGGGTACATGACCGCTTCGCTGCTCGACCGGGTGCTCAAGGACAAGGGCCTCGTGACCGGACCCGACCTCGTGTCGAGCATCACGTCGTTCAAGTTCGAGGACAGCATCTTCGGCAAGGTCTCGTGGGAGAAGGGCAACAACATGGTCGGCCCGGTCTACGTCCGCGAGGTGAAGCGTCACGATGACGGCAAGCTGTACAACGACGTCATCGCCGAGAACGACAACGTCTCGCAGTTCCTGGGCAAGGACCCGCAGAAGGTCATCGACCAGGACAAGAGCAAGCCGTACACCAACTCCTTCCAGGGCTGATGGCGGCTGATACGACGACGGCGACGGCTCCGGACCCGCGAGGGTCCGGGGCCGGCGCCCCCGTGCTCGTCATCGACGAGGTCGGCAAGCGGTACGGCGGCGTGCAGGCCGTCGACGGCATCTCCCTCACCCTGCACGCCGGCGAGCGGATCGGGGTCATCGGCCCGAACGGCGCCGGAAAGACCACGCTGTTCAAGATGATCGCCGGCGACGTGATCCCGACCTCGGGGTCCATCCAGCTGTTCGCGAAGGACGTGACGCGGATCGGCGCCGCACGCCGGGCCCGGATGGGCGTCGGCCGCACCTTCCAGATCTCCAATCTCTTCCGCGACATGACGGTGCTCGACAACGTCCGGGTCGCGGCCCGCGGCGGCTCCGCGAAGGCGCGGGTCTTCTGGTGGCCGCAGCGCGCGAACGACGCCGTGAGCAACCGCGCGATCGACGCCCTGGCCCAGGTCGGCCTGCACGGGCGTCGCGACGACATCGTCTCCGATCTCTCCCACGGCGAGCAGCGTCAGCTGGAGATCGCCATGGCGCTCGTCGGCGAGCCCCAGATCCTCCTCCTGGACGAACCGGCCGCCGGCCTCTCCGCGGTCGAGCGGGTCACGCTGAAGCAGCTGATCGAGGAGCTCCCCGCACCCTGCCGATCCTGCTCATCGAGCACGACATGTCGCTCGCCCTCGGCCTCACCGACCGCGTCATGTGCATGGAGAACGGACGGCACGTAGTCACCGGCACCCCCGACGAGGTCCGGAGCAACGAGACCGTCAAGGAGATCTACCTGGGAAGGCGGGACAAGCGATGACCCTCGACGTCACCGGCCTGCATGCCGGCTACGCGGGCGCCCGGGTGCTGCACGGCGTCGATCTGACGGTGGCCGGTGACGAGACCGTGGCGCTGCTCGGCCGCAACGGCATGGGCAAGACGACGCTCGTGCGCACGATCTGCGGTCTGCGTCCGCCGGTCGTCACCGCGGGGACGATCTCCTACGACGGAGCCGACATCACCAAGCGATCCAGCTTCCAGATCAACCGGGCGGGCATCGCGATCGTGCCCCAGGGGCGACGCGTGTTCGGGTCGCTCACCGTGGTCGAGAACCTCACCGCGGTCCGCAAGCGGACCTCGACCACCGGCGAGCCGTGGACGCTCGAGAGCGTCTTCGACTTCTTCCCGCGCCTGGCCGAGCGCCAGCGCTCCTACGCCAAGTCGCTCTCCGGCGGCGAGCAGCAGATGCTCGCGATCGGGCGCGCCCTCATGACCAACCCGTCGCTGCTGGTGATGGACGAGCCGAGCGAGGGGCTCGCCCCGAGCGTGCTCGACGTCATCCAGGACCGGATCGCGGCCTGCGGGGCACGGGCCTGTCGGTGCTCATCGCCGAGCAGAACGTCGACCTGGCACTCGAGATGGCGGACCGCATCGTGATCATCGAGGACGGCGAGGTGCCCTGGACCGGCTCCCCCGCCGAGTTGCGCGACGACACGGTGCGCCTCGAGCAGTACCTCGGCGTCTGACGTGACCGGACCGGCTGTCGACCTGCTGCTGCGCGGCGGGCGGATCACGACCCTCGCCCAGGCGGGTGACGGCCCCGCCGAGGTGCAGTCGCTCGCGATCTCCGGGGGCCGGGTGCTCGCGACCGGTTCGGATGCCGACCTCGCGTCGTACGCCCCGCACGCGACCCGGGTCGTCGACCTCGACGGACGGCGGGTGCTTCCGGGTCTGGTCGACTCGCACATCCACGCGATGCGCGCCGGCGCCGGCTGGTCGGTCTCGGTGCGCTGGGACGACGTGCGCAGCATCGGCGAGGGTCTCGACATGATCCGGGCGCGTGCCGCGCAGCTGCCGGACGGGGCCTGGATCCCGGTGATCGGCGGGTGGAGTCGGCGACAGCTCGCCGAGCGCCGCCTGCCCACGTCGCAGGAGCTCACGGCCGCGGCGCCCCGGCATCCGGTCTACGTGCAGGAGACCTACGACGTCGGCATCCTGAACACGGCCGGTCTCGCCGCGTGCGGCTGGTCGGACGCGGGCACCGCGGACCCGGCGCGCGGCCGGCTCGAGCGCGGCACCGACGGCGCACCCACCGGCGTGCTGTACGGCACGGGGGCCTTCGCGGTACCGACCGGCCTCGCCCTCGCGGTCGATCACGACCAGGCGGTCGTCGGCACGCGCGCGATGGCGCAGGAGTTCGCGAGCCACGGGCTCACCGGCGTGAACGACGGCGGCGGCCTGCTGGTACGCCCGTCCGACTACGACGCCCTCTTCGACCTCTGGCGCTCCGGCGACCTCCCGCTGCGCTTCCGGCTCTTCATCTCGGCCTGGACCCGCGGTGGGGAGCTCGCCGACTTCTCGGCCTACACCGAGCACCAGCAGCACGACTTCGGCGACGACGTGCTCGCCGTCTCGGGGGTGGGCGAGGTGGTGCACCTCGGATGCCACGACCTCGAGGGCTTGGACGAGGTCCAGGTCGATGACGCGGCGGTCGCCGAACTGCGGGAGATCAGTCGGCTGTGTGCGCAGCGCGGTTGGCGCATGTCGATGCACGCCGTGCTCGACGAGACCGTCGGCCGCGTGCTCGACGCGTGGGAAGAGGTCGAGGCGGAGACCGGCGGCATCCGCGGGCGGCGGTGGTCGATCGTGCACGCCGACGCGGCGAGCCCCGCCAACCTCGACCGGATCGCGGCCCTCGGCCTCGGTGTGCTCGTGCAGAACCGGCACGTGCTCAAGGGCGGCGACTACGTCGAACGGTGGGGTGAGCGGGCCGCCGCCGACGCGCAGCCGGTCGCGGACCTGCGAGCGCGCGGGATCCCGATCGGGGCCGGCAGCGACGCGACGCGCGCGAACTGGTTCTCGCCGTGGGCCTCGATCGCCTGGTTCGTCACCGGCCGGTCCGTCGACGGCGCGGGCGTGCGGGCCGCGCGGCACCTGATGAGCCGTGACGAGGCGCTTCGGGCGTACAGCGCCGACGCCGTGTGGTTCACCGGCGACGACGATCACCGCGGCCGGCTGCTGCCGGGCTTCGACGCGGACCTCATGGTGCCCACCGACGACCCGTTCTCGTGCGCGGACGACGACCTCGCCGGCATCCGCAGCGAGCTCACCATCATGGGCGGCCGCATCACGTGGTCGGCCGGCCGGCTGACGGAAGGAACATCGGCATGACCTCCATCCCCGAACCCCGGAAGGTGGCCAGCGGCGCCTCCGAGATCCTGCACCACGAGGGCTACGACGAGGCCATCCGCAGCCCCTTCGTGCCGGCGATCCGCACCGTCTCGAACGCGCGCCTGGTCTTCATCAGCGGCGTCACGGGCGCGCCGGTGTATCACGACCATCCGCACGTCGCGTCGGTCATCGACGCCGTGCCGGCCGACATCGACGGCCAGGTGCAGATCCTCTTCGACAATCTCGATCACGCGCTGCGCGCCGCCGGGGCGCAGCGCTCCGACGTCGTGGGGCTCACCCGGTTCTTCACGAACATCGACGAGGACCAGGATGTCGTGAACCGCGTGCAGGGCGAGTGGTTCGGCGGGCACATCCCGACGAGCACGACCGTGCAGATCACCCGCCTCGCGACCGATCCCCGACTGCGTCTGGAGATCCAGGCCGTCGCCGCGGTGCCCGCCGACTGAACGTGGCCGATCGGCCGGCCGCTCGGCACGCCCGC
This sequence comes from Pseudolysinimonas kribbensis, assembly GCF_030161895.1. Lineage (GTDB taxonomy): Bacteria > Actinomycetota > Actinomycetes > Actinomycetales > Microbacteriaceae > Pseudolysinimonas > Pseudolysinimonas kribbensis. The sequence continues at coordinate 2,362,326 of NZ_BSVB01000001.1, read as the reverse complement.
CGATACAACCGATTGCATAGAATCCCGGAAGGATGACACACCACATGACCGACAGCTCCCTGCCCACCATCGGCTGGATCGGCGCGGGCCGGATGGGCCTGCAGCTCGCCCAGCGCCTGCTCCGCGCCGGCTACGACGTCGCGGTCTACAACCGCACGAAGGCGAAGGCCGAGCCGCTGGCCGCGTCCGGGGCCACGATCGTCGACCACCCGATCGATCTGGCCGGGCGCGACATCGTCTTCAGCATGGTGTCGACCGGCGCCGACCTCGAACAGGTCATGCTCGGCGAGCGCGGACTGCTCACCGACCCGGCGACCACGCCGCGGATCATCGGCGACTCCTCGACCGTCGACACCGAGACCAGCAAGCGCGTCCGCGCGGCGGCCGAGGAACGCGGGGTCGGCTTCCTGGCGACCCCGGTCTCGGGCAATCCGAAGGTCATCGCCGCGGGCAAGCTGACGGTGGCCGTCTCGGGACCGCGCGCGGTGTTCGAAGAGGTGGAACCCGTGCTGCAGACCTGGGGCCGCGGCGTCACCTACGTCGGCGAGGGCGAACTCGCCCGCATCGTGAAGATCGCGCACAACGTGATGCTCGGCGTCGTCATCCAGAACCTCATCGAGATCACGCTGCTGGCCGAGAAGGCGGGCGTGAGGCGCAGCGACTTCCTGAGCTTCTTCAACGACTCCGTCATGGGATCCGCGTTCACCCGGTACAAGTCGCCGGCGCTGGTCAACCTCGACTTCGCGGCGACCTTCACCAACGTCCTGCTCTGCAAGGACCTCGACCTCGGCCTCGCCGCCGCGCACGACCTCGGCGTCGTGATGCCGGTCACCTCGGCGACCCGCCAGGTCGTCGCGAGCGAGGTCGGCGACGGCAACACGGAGCAGGACTTCTCCTCGCTCATCATGACGTGGGCCAAGCACTCGGGCATGTCGATCGAGTCGGAGAACGTGCCGGTCGACGACGGACTCGCCCCGGAGGAATGATGAGCCCCGACCACGGAACCGGCGCCGAGCACGGCCACCGGTACAAGCCCAGCCGGCTCTTCGAGCGACCATCGCAGCGACCCGCCGGCATCCGGCCGCTCGGCGCGCCGGGACAGGCCGGCGTCGACTACGAGCACCGCGTCGACTTCGACCGGCTCCGGCGCTATCGCCTCGACCGCGCGAAGGCGGCGCTGGAGGCGAGCGAGTGCGGGGCCTTCCTGCTCTTCGACTTCTACAACATCCGGTACACGACGCAGACCTGGATCGGCGGGGCGCTCGGCGACAAGATGATCCGCTACGCGCTGCTGATGCGCGGCCAGGACCCGATCCTGTGGGACTTCGGGTCGGCGGTGAAGCACCACAAGCTCTACTCCGACTGGGTGCCGGAGGAGAACTACCGGGCGGGCTTCCTCGGCTTCAAGGGCGCGGTGGACCCGACCGGGGGCTCCGATCTGATGGTCGACGCCGTCGCCGAGATCAAGTCGCTGCTGGGCGCGAACGGCCTCGCCGACGCCCCCGTCGGCCTGGATCTCGTCGAGCCGACGTTCCTGTTCGAGATGCAGCGCCAGGGTCTCCGGGTCGCGGACGCGCAGCAATCGATGCTCGACGCGCGGGTCATCAAGAACCAGGACGAGATCATGCTGCTCAACCAGGCCGCCGCGATGGTCGACGGCGTCTATCAGGACATCGTCGACGCGCTGCGACCCGGGGTGCGCGAGAACGAGATCGTGGCGCTGGCCAACGCACGCCTGTACGAGTACGGCAGCGATCAGGTGGAGGCCGTCAACTCGATCTCGGGCGAGCGCTGCAACCCGCACCCGCACAACTTCACCGACCGCATCATCCGGCCCGGCGATCAGGCGTTCTTCGACATCATCCACTCGTTCAACGGTTACCGCACCTGCTACTACCGCACCTTCGGGGTCGGCTGGGCGACGGAGTCGCAGCGCGACGCCTACAAGCAGGCGCGGGAGTGGATGGATGCCGCGCTCGACGCGATCCGGCCGGGTGTCGGGTCCGACCAGGTCGCGAGCGTGCTGCCGCGTGCCGAGGAGTTCGGGTTCGACAGCGAGCTCGCCGCCTTCGGTCTGCAGTTCGCGCACGGCCTGGGTCTCGGCCTGCACGAGCGACCGATCATCTCGCGGCTCAACTCGCTGAAGGACCCGGTCGAGATCCGGCCGGGCATGGTGTTCGCGATGGAGACCTACTGTCCCGCCTCGGACGGGATGTCGGCGGCGCGGATCGAGGAGGAGGTCGTGGTGACCGAGTACGGCACCGAGATCCTGACGCGGTTCCCGGCACAGGAGCTCGTCATCGCGAACGAGTACTGATGCCTGCAGCCGCGCTCCCGGCGTCGATGGCCGCGGCTGTGGATGGATGGCGACTACCTCTCAGCACGAAAGTGGACTGCAGCCACGGAGTAGGGCCGGCCTAGGGTTCGAGGATCAACCCGGGAGCAAGGGTGAACGTCGAGACGGTTCCGACTTCCTGCGCCACCACGGGCCCCTGCCACGACACGGGAACCTTTCCCGATCTGAGCTGGCTCGCCGTGCCGGGGCTGATCCTCGCCGTGATCGTCATCGGCATCATCGTGTACTTCGCCATCAAGGGCAGTCGCGGCCTGTAGCGCATCCGAGCGACGCCAACCGGAGTACCCTCGGGCGACCTGACGGTGCCCGGGGGCCGGAGCCGGCGTCGTCTGCCGGCCCCGCTTCCGGCGCCGCCTACTTCTTGTACTGGTAGGGGTTGTAGAGCACCTCGGCCTCGGGGATCTCCGGGAACTGCCCCGAGATCCAGTCGTCGCCCACCTCGCGCTCGAGGTACGCGACCGTGCTCTCGAGCTTCGCCTTGACGCCCTTCAGATCGCCGGCGACGAGCTTGCCCTCGGACTTCACGACCTCGCCGCCGACCAGCACCGTGTGCACGTCACCGCGCTGAGCCTGGTAGACGATCTGGCCGTACGGATTGATGAGCGGCGCCCAGGTGGGCGAGTCGTCGTTCTTCAGGAGCACGACATCCGCCAGCTTGCCCTTCTCGAGCGAGCCGATCTCGTCGTCCTTGCCGATCGCGTGCGCCCCGCCGCGGGTGGCCATGTGCACCACGTCCTCGACGCGCAGCTTGACGTGGGTCACCGTCTCGGCCGGCTCCAGTTGATGCGCGAGGTAGTGCTCGAGGGCGCGATCGGCGTTGACGGTCGCACGCATCTGCGAGAACAGGTCGGCGCTCTCCCAGACGCTCGTGTCGACCGAGAGGAGGTCGGGATGCCGTACTTGCGCAGCTGGTGCAGCGGCGGATAGCCCTGGCCGCAGGTGTCCTCCGACTCGGTGGCGAGCGAGACGTTGCCGCCGGTCGCCGCGATCTTCTGGTACGACTCCGCGGAGAGCGAGGCGGCGTGCACGTAGGTGAAGCCCTCCTCCATCACCCCCGCGTCGTAGGCGTTCTTGATGCCCCAGTCGTTGGTGGCACCCCACACGCCGGCGTGGGTGGTGACCCGCAGCCCCAGCTCCTTGGCGGCCCGATACGCCGCGAGCTCGGGGAAGTTCTCGTCCTGGTCGGAGACGTCGAACGCGATCTGGGTGCCGTACATCCGGGCGTCGTCACGCGACGCCTCGAGGATCTTGCGCACCTCGGGGTCCGCGGTCCACTCCCAGGGCGCGGCGTGGATGTTGCCGTAGGCGAAGACGTATCGTCCCGGCGAGGTCGCGAGCGCCTCGTACGCCGCCCAGCCGTGCTCGGGCGTGCGCAGACCATGCGACCAGTCCACGCTCGTGGTCGTGCCCGACTCGATGGCGTCGAGCGCGGAGATCAGGTTGCCGGCGACGTAGTCCTCGGGCCGGAAGAGCTTGCCGTACTGCAGGTAGTACCAGACGAAGTACTGGGTGAGCGTCCAGTCGGCCCCGTAGGCGCGCATCGCGGTCTGCCACATGTGGCGGTGGGTGTCGACCATGCCGGGCATGACGATGCCGCCGGATGCGTCGATCTCGTGGGTGCCGTCGGGCACGGTCAACGCGGTGCCGACCTCGGCGATCCGGCCGTCGACGACGAGCACGTCGCCGCCCGGCACGATGGTGTGCGCGTCGTCCATCGTCAGCACGATGCCGCCTCGGAATACGACGGGTCGGCCAGCCTGGGGAACGGTCATGGGGTGCTCATCCTCCTTGATTCGCGGTCGGCTCCGGGGCCGCGCGCCATCGCGCGGCGTGACTTTCCCCGATCGGGTCGACTGTGCTTTAGTTAAGCAACACTGAACACAGGTGTCCAGTACAACTTCCGGAAGAGACGGACCATGAGCGACCGGACCATCATCGTCGTCGGCGGAACGAGCGGCATCGGCCTCGAGATCGCGAAGGACGTGATCGCCCACGGCGACCGGGTCATCATCACCGGTCGCGACCGGACGCGCACCGAGGAGATCGCCGCGGGCATCGGGCCCGGCGCGAGCGGGATCGCCCTCGACATCTCCGAGCCCGAGACGATCGCCGAAGCCCTCCGACCGGTGGGAGCGGTGCACGGTCTCGTGCTCGCGGCGATCGAGCGCGACGCGAACAGCGCCCGCGACTACTCGATCGAGCGCGCACGACGGCTCGTGGTGCTCAAGCTCGTCGGCTACACCGAGACGATCCACACGCTGCTCGACCGGCTCGACCCTCGAACGCGACCGGCATCGTGCTGTTCGGCGGCCGGGCGAAGGACCTGCCCTACCCGGGCTCGACGACGGTGTCGACGATCAACGGCGGCGTGATGGGCCTCACCCACACGCTCGCGCTCGAGCTGGCGCCGATGCGCGTCAACGCCATCCATCCCGGCATCATCGGCGACAGTCCGTTCTGGGCCGGCAAACCCGCCGGGGTGCTCGAGGGCTACGAGAACCACACCCCGGGCGGCAAGCTCGCGACGATGCAGGATGTCGTCGAGACGACGCGCTTCCTCCTGGACAACAGGGGGATCTCCGGCCAGCACCTCTACGTCGACCGCGGCAGCGCCCTGATCTGACCGATCCCGCGGGCTCGCCCGCTACTCGGCGCCGAAGCGCGAGCGGTAGGTCGCGGGCGGCTCGCCGAAGCCGGTGCGGAACGCGCGGCCGAACTGCGTCGCCGTGCGGAACCCCCAGCGGACGCCGATCCTCGCCACCGGCACCTCGGCATCCGCCACGTCGATGAGGTCGGCACGGCAGCGCTCCAGGCGGCGCCGGAGGATCGCACCGGCGATCGTCAGCCCCGCGTCGTGGAAGATGCCGTGGGCACGGCGCAGCGACATGTAGTGCGCAGCGGCGATCACCCCGGGCGACAGCTCGGGGTCCGCGAGGTGGCGATCGACGTAGCGGAGCATGCGCTCCAGGTCGGTCTCGTCGGCGGGACGGGCCGGCCGCCTGCCCAGCGTCGTGAGGAAGATCGTGGTCAGGAGATCCGCCGTGTTGTGGGCCGCCAGGCTCCTGGCCCTCCCCGGGATGCGGTCCCAGGCCCGGTCGACGGTGGCGAGCAGCGCTCCGAAGGCGGGGGTGAGGCCGTCGTCGGGGGCGAACCGGATGGCGGTGAGCTCGCTCATCGCCGAACGGGAGACGCCGACGAGCTGATGCGGCAGGCGTACGCAGAGGCTCCGGTAGCCGTCGCTGCTGGCGACCGACGCGGGGACCGTCGAGTCGAACAGCGTGACGTCGCCGGGTCGCACGGTCGCGGTGCGCGATCCCTGCGAGAACTCGCCGACGCCGTCGACCTGCAGGCAGACGAGGAAGTCCGCGCGCTCATCGGAGGCGATGCTCTCGGCGCTTCGATGCGAGACGTGCCGATCGGTCACCATGGCGATGAAATCGATGCCCCCGCGCGTCGGACGCGGAAGCTGCCGTGGAAGCCCCGGTCGCCGTGCGACTCGACGGCGAAGCGCATGAAGGAGCGCTCGAGCGCCGCGTTCCAGCCCGGCGCGTCGTCCGCCGTCTCGACGACGTCGACCTCGTTCACGGCACCCTCCGACCGGGGCGGCCGTGCGGGGCGCGCGCCGCCGCGATCCTGCGCGCTGCGAACAGACGCGTGCACGCTGCGCCGATGCGTGCGGGCGCGGCGCGTCCATATGGTGCGGGTGAGCGTGCGGCGCATCGAGCTGCACGGCCGAGCAACGGAGCTGAGGCATGAGCACGACATCGACAGCAGATCACGACGTCCCCGTCCTGATCGCCGGCGGCAGTCTGGTCGGGATGACGACCGCGGCCCTGCTGGGCCACTTCGGCGTTCCCACCATGGTGGTCGAGCGCCATCGCGGCACCGCCATCCACCCCCGCGCGGCCTTCATCATGCAGCGTTCGATGGAGATCATGCGCACCATCGGCCTCGAGGACGCGATCCGCGACCGCTCCAGCGAACAGTTCGATCAGGATGCCGCGATCATGGCCGTCGTCAGCCTCGCCGGCGAGGAGATCGCCTGGTATCTGCCCCGACTGAACGACGGCGTGCGCGACCTCAGCCCCTCGGAGCGCCTCTTCGCGTCGCAGATCGCGATCGAGCCGCTGCTCGAGGAGCGTGCGCGGGAGCTGGGCGCCGACATCCGGTTCGGCACCGAGCTCGTCGACTTCGAGCAGGACGAGGACGGCGTCACCGCCCGGATCCGCGACCGCGACGGCGGCCCGGTCTCGACGGTGCGGGCGCGCTACCTGATCGCGGCCGACGGCGTGAAGAGCGGGATCCGCGAGCAGCTCGGCATCGGCCAGACCGGTCACGGCACCTTCTCGAAGAGCGTGACCATCTACTTCCGCGCCGACGTCCGGCCGCTGCTGCGCGACCGGACGCTCGGCGTGATCATGGTCGTCAACGACACCCTGCAGGGCTTCTTCCGCATCCAGAAGCCCTATCAGGCGGGCTTCCTCGCCGTGCACGGGCTGGGCGACCCCGCCAACCCCAACTCGGATGTCTGGACCGGACTGACCGAGCAGGGTGCATCGAACTCGTCCGCGCGGGGCTCGGCGTCCCGGACATCGAGGTGACGATCGACGACGTCATGGAGTGGCAGGCCAGCGCCGATGTGACCGACCGCTGGCGCGACGGGCGCGTCCTCCTCGTCGGCGATGCCGCGCACGTGATGCCGCCGTACGGCGGCTACGGAGGCAACACCGGGATCCACGACGCCCACAACCTCGCCTGGAAGCTCGCGTCGGTGCTGCGCGGCGACGCCGACCCCCGGCTCCTGGACAGCTACGAGGCGGAGCGCAAGCCGGTCGCCGCGTTCACCGTCGAGCAGGCGTACGCCCGCTACGTGGTGCGGGCGGCGCCGTCGCTGCGCGAGGGCGGTTTCGAGCAGACCGTGGACGATGCGAACATCGACCTCGGCACCCGCTACCGCTCGAGCGCGATCGTCGAGGATCCGGATGAGGCGTTCGAGGTGCACGGGCATCCTCGCGACCTCCGTGGCGTGCCCGGGTCGCGAGCCCCGCACGTCGAGATCTCGCTCGACGGGACGGCGGCGTCCATCCTGGATCTGTTCGGCACCCGGCCGGTGCTCCTCGTCGCGTCCGGCGAGTCCGGCTGGACCGATGCCGCTCGCGAGGCGGTCGAGCGCACCGGAGCCGAGCTCGGCGTGCACGTCGTGGTCGCGCCCGACGGCGCCTTCGCCGAGCGGTACGGGATCACCGACTCGGGCGCCGTGCTGGTGCGGCCCGACGGCATCGTGGCGTGGCGGGCGCGGGAGGCCGGCGACGATGCCGCGCACCGACTGGAGGACGCCCTCGCGTCGGTCTTCGGCAGGGCCGGCGATCCGGCCTCCGCACGCTGACCCGCCGCCGCGCAGCATGGCGTCGCGCCTAGGCGGGCCCGAGCAGATCGCGGCGGGTGACCTCGGCGATGGCGCCCCAGTCCGCGTCGCGGAGGTCGTCGTCGGCGAGCGCCCGTTCGAAGACGGCGCGCAGGGCGGGCATCGTCGCGGCGTTCACGCCGCCCAGCTCCTGCACGCCCTCGGCGAGCAGCAGGTCCTTGAAGCCGAGGGCCATCTCGAACCCGGCCGGCTGGTACGACCGGTTCGCGATCTCGGCGCCGTACCCGCTGTACGCGACGCCGCCGAACAGGGAACTGGTCAGCAGCTCGACGAAGGCCGCCGGATCGACGCCCTGGCGCTCGACCATGGCGATCGACTCACCGAGGGCCTGCATCGCGTGGATGATGTTGTAGTTCACCGAGATCTTGACGATGTTCGCCTGGGCCGGGTTCGTCCCGAGGTTCCAGATCCGCTTGCCCAGGAGCTCCAGGTACGGCGTCGCCGTCTCGAGCACGGAGGGCGGACCGGCGAACATGATGTTCAGCTGCCCCGCGGCCGCGTCGGGCGGGCGGCCGAGCACCGGGGCGGATCCGAAGCCCGCTCCGACCGCCGCGAAGCGCTCGGCGAGGTCCGTCACGAGCTCCGGCGAGACGGACGCCATGCAGACGTGGGTCGACCCGGCGGCGGCGGCGATCTCCGGGTCGGCGAGCACCTGCCCGGTCGCCTGATCGTTGGCGAGCATCGAGAACGACACCTCGGCGGCGAGCGCCTCCGCGGGGCTCCCCGCCTCCCGCGCACCCTTCGCGACCAGTCCGGCCAGCGGTTCCTTCGAGCGATTCCAGACGAGCACCTCGTGACCGGCGTCGACCAGGCGCGCCGCCATCCCGGAGCCCATCGCCCCGAGGCCGAGGAACCCGAGGGTCGTCACGCCTCGCCCCGGCCCCAGACCGTGTTGCGGCTGGACTGGGAATCGCGATTCAGGTTCAGCGGGCCGTCGATCGTGTAGTACTGCCGACCCGCCACGATGAGCTCCTCCGCCGGGAACTTCGTGATCACCTCGCAGCCGTCGGCGGTGACCACGAGTTCCTCCTCGATCCGCGCCGCGCCCCAGCCGTCTGCCGCCGGCCAGTAGGTCTCGAGGGCGAACACCATCCCCTCCTGGATCGTCTCGGGGTGGTCGAACGACGTGAGCCGGCTGAAGATCGGCTTCTCCCAGATGGAGAGGCCGACGCCGTGGCCGTACTGGAGCGCGAACGCGGCCATCTCGTCGGCGAAGCCGAACTCCTCGGCCTTGGGCCAGACCGCGACGATGTCCGCGGTCGTCGCGCCCGGCTTCACGAGGGCGATCGCGCGATCCATGATCTCGCGGCACTTCTTGTAGGCGTCACGCTGGGCGGTGCTCGCGGAGCCGACCGCGAACGTGCGGTAGTAGCAGGTGCGGTAGCCGTTCCAGCTGTGCAGGATGTCGAAGAACGCGGGGTCGCCCGGTCGGATGATCCGGTCGCTGAAGACGTGCGGATGCGGCGAGCAGCGCTCACCCGAGATGGCGTTGACGCCCTCGACGTACTCCGACCCGTAGTCGTAGAGGGTCTTCGCGACCAGCCCGACCGCCTCGTTCTCGCGCACCCCCGGTCGCAGGAACCGGTAGAGCTCCTCGTAGGCGCCGTCGACCATCGACGCTGCCTGCGTGAGCAGGCGGATCTCATCGGGCGTCTTGATCCGGCGCGCCTCCATGAAGACCTGCTGCCCGTCGACGACCTCGATGCCCTCCCGCTGCAGTGCGAGCAGCACCGGCAGCTCGACGACGTCGACGCCGAGCGGCTCGTTCGCCAGACCGAACTTCTCGAGCTCGCGCTTGATCTTGCGCGCGAGGTCGCCGGCCAGATCGGCATCGGGCGGGAAGGCGCCGCGCAGTGTCGAGATCCCGGCGCGCGCGCCCGACTCGAGGCGGGTGCGCTTGGCCCCTCGTGCGGCGAGGACGGGTCGGCGTCGGCCTCCTGCGTCGTCACGTCGAGCCACGGGTTGTAGAGAGCGTGATGCTTCGCGGCGGAGCCGAAGTCCCACACGATCGGGTCGGTCTTGCGCGTGACGAGGCAGAACCGGATCAGCTTGTCCATCGCCCAGGTGCCGATGTGCGTGGCCGACGCGTACCGGATGTTCGAGAAGTCGAAGGCGAGCACCGCGCCCAGCGACGACCTCTCGAGCTCGGCATGCAGGCGGGCGAGCCGTGCATCCCGGAGCCGGTCCATGTCGACCCGCTCCTCCCAGTCGACGGCGTTGGTCCCGGTCGTCCCGGTGCTCTTCATCGAGTGCTCCCTCGGCGGATGCGGCGGCAGATCTTGTTCACAGCGTACAGCAGGGCTGAACGATGGCCGGAGGCTGTTCACCGCCGTGTACAGTCGGCGACAGTCGATTCAGGCGGGAGCGGCATGCCCACGGAGAGCATCGGTGCACACTTGCGGGACGCCCGCACCGGACGCGGTCTGAGCCTGCGCAGCGTCGCGCAGGCGCTCGGCGTCTCGGCGTCGCTGCTGTCGCAGGTCGAGACCGGCAAGACCCAGCCATCGGTCGCGACGCTGTATGCGATCGCGAGCTACCTCGGCGTCTCCCTCGACGAGCTGCTCGGCATCACGCCCGCGAGCAGCCAGCCCGGGCCGATGTTCGGCCACAGCGGCGATGCGCTTCCCGACGTGCAGCGGGCGGCCGACAACCCGGTGATCCTGCTCGAGAACGGCGTGCGCTGGGAACGGCTCGCGGTCGGCGCAGGCGGGCCGGCCGACGCACTGCTCGTCACCTACGAGCCCGGGGCCACGAGCAGCGGCGACGGGCGCCTGTCCCGGCACTCCGGGTACGAGTACGCGTACATCCTCGAGGGAGAGCTGACCCTCGAGCTCGACTTCGACACCCATGTGCTCGGCCCGGGCGACTCGATGCAGTTCGAGTCGATGCGCCCGCACCTCTTCAGCAACCGCGGTGCGACGGACGCCCGCGGGATCTGGTTCGTGCTCGGGCGGCGCTCCGGCTCCTCGGCTTCGACGCCGCCGACGCCGAGACGGCGGCTCCCCCGCGGCACTGAAGCCGGTGGCGCCTGTCGATGGGGCCCTCTATCGGGAATGGTCGGCCGGGCGCGGGGCCTCGATCCAGGGATCGATGAGCGCCTTGATCTGCGCGGGCGACCCATCGAGCAGCGGCTGCAGGGCGTCCGGCAGGAGGCCGCTCAACGGGTAGGCGGTCGGCGCGATGTCGCTCCAGTCGTCGCGGGTGCCGAGCAGTCGGACCGCCTCCGGGAAGTCGGTCGCGAAGACGTGCGCGACCGTGCCCACGACCTTCATCTCGTCGAGGGTCCAGTGCCCGAGCGGCAGCTCCGGCTCGCCCCGCTGAATGCCGACCGGCACGATCGTGCTGCCGCGCGGGGCGGCCTCGAGCACCGACTGCAGCCCGGGTCGCGAGCCGCTCACCTCGAAGAACACGTCGACGTCGAAACCGAGCTCGTCGATCCGGTCGGTGAGGGTGGCGTCCCCGGAGCGCAGCGTCGCCGTCGCACCCAGAGCGGTCGCGAGTTCGAGGCGCTCCGGGTTGAGGTCGACGACCAGCACCCGCGCCCCCGTGGCGACGGCGGCGACCGTGATGAACGCCCCGATCCCGCCGACGCCGACGATCACGGCGTCGTCGCCGGCCGCGAGCCCGGATCGGCGGACCGCGTGGACCGCGATCGCCATCGGCTGGGCGAGCCCGAGGGTATCCATGGGCAGACCGCTGTCGCTCACGTCGAGCGTGATGCCGGCGGGGGCGATGACGTACCGCGCGAGGCCGCCGTGCGACGCAAATCCGATCGTCTTGTAGCTGCGGCACAGATTCGTGCGCCCCCGGCGGCACGGTTTGCACTCACCGCACGAGATGCCGGCGCCGCACACCACGACCGCCCCGGGTGCGAGCGACGTCACCCCTCGCCCACCGATTCCACCGTGCCGGCGAACTCGTGGCCCAGCACGACCGGCGGCTCGGCCAGGACGAGGCTCCGGCCGTACTCGGTCGCGTCGGAGCCGCACACCCCGCACACGCCGACCCGGATGAGCACCTCGCCCGGCCCCGGCCGCGGGATGTCGACCTCCTCGATGCGCAGGTCGCCCGGTTCGTGAAGCACCGCGGCCGGCGTCGCCGTCACGCGAAGCTCCCGGACTCGATCGGCAGCTGCGCCGCGGCGCGCTCCGCGACCATCCGGCCCAGGTGCTGGTCGTAGACCGCCTTGTGCAGCGGGTGGTCGAGGTACGCGGCGAGGTCGTCGGCATCGGCCACGATGGCCGCGCAGGCGTAGTCCGTGGTGCTCGGACGCACGCGGAGGTTCGCAGCCGCACGGTACGACAGGATCTGCGGAATCTGCGCCGCCATCTGCTCGAGCGCGGTCGTGAGGGCATCGACGTCGGCGGCCGTCACCTCCGGCTTCCAGGTGAACTGGGCGATGTGGAGGATCATCGTGCTGCTCTCTTCGTCGAGGTGATCGCGCGGCCGGACCGGATGTTCAGCCATGATGTACACATTCTGCTGCGCGAGGCGCAAAATACCAACGCAGGCGCCGTCCGTGTGCGTCCCAGCTGTAAGGAGTCGCGATGACCGAACCCCGGATCGCCGTGCTGGGTGCGGGCGCCAACGGTGCCTCCATCGGTGCCGACCTCATCCGCGCCGGCCGCGACGTCACCCTGATCGAGCAGTGGCCGGCGCACGTCGAGCGCATGCGCTCCGACGGCCTCACGGTGCAGACGCCCGAGGAGACGATCCGCGTCGAGCCGGAGGTGATCCACCTCTGCGAGGTCGCGGAATCGAGGCGCCCGTTCGACGTCGTGCTGATGCTGATGAAGGCGTACGACGCCCGCTGGGCCGCGCAGCTCCTCGAGCCGCATCTCGCGGCCGACGGCCTCATGGCCGGGGTGCAGAACGGCATGACCGCGCGGGTGGTCGAGGAGATCGTGGGCGCGCACCGCACGGTGGCGACCGTCATCGAGTGCTCGGCGACCATGGAGGAGCCGGCGCTCGTCCATCGGCACACGCCCGTGTCCCGCTCCTGGTTCGCGACGGGCACCCTGCCGGGCGGCCCTCCGCGGAGCGCGAGGAGGAGGTCGCGGCGCTGCTGCGGCATTCGGGCACCGTCGATCATTTCGACGACATCGAGAGCGCCAAATGGATGAAGCTGGTGAGCAACGCGACGCTCCTGGTCACCTCGGCGATCCTGGGCCTGCCGATGCTCGACGCGCTGCAGACGCCGGGCTACCGCGACGTCATGATCGCCGCGGGGAACGAGGCCCTCGCGGTCGGCGGCGCGCTGGGATACAGGGTGCTGCCGATCTTCGGCCTGACCCGGGCCCAGATCGCCGATCGCTCGCGCATCGTCGACATCATGACCGACAAGCTGTTCGCCGGGTTCGTGGTGCCCGGCGCGACCACGACGGTGCTGCAGGACTGGCGTCGAGGCAGCGGCCGGCACAGCGAGGTCGACGACCTCAACGGCCTGGTCGCGGCCAAGGGTGCCCAGACCGGCGTGCCGACGCCGGTGAATCGCGTGGTCACCGACCTCGCGCATCGCATCGAGCGCGGCGAGCTGTCTCCGCGGCCCGGGAATCTGAGCGAGATGCTCGGCGCGGTGCGCTGAGAACCGGGCGCACGGAACACGGCGCGCTGCTCCTAGGCTCGGGGCGTGGTCTCCGCGCTGAACATCACGTCGACCGTCGCCGACCCGACACCGCTGCTCGATCTGCCGTGGGATCTGCCGCTCGAGCTCTGGCCGGACGACGTGATCGCGGCACTCCCGAAGGGCATCTCGCGCCACCTCGTGCGGTTCGTCAACCTCGGCGGCACGGTCATCGCGGTCAAGGAGACGACGGAGGATCTCGCCCGCCATGAGTACGACCTGCTGCGCACGCTCGAGCGGCTCGAGCTGCCCTGCGTCGAGCCGGTCGCCGTCATCACGAACCGCGCGACGGCCGACGGCGAGGTGCTGGAGCCCGCCCTCGTCACACGGCACCTGCGTTTCTCGCTGCCGTACCGGGCCCTGTTCTCCCAGACCCTGCGACCCGAGACGGCGGTGCGGTTCGTCGACGCGCTCGCGGTGCTGCTGGCGAAGCTGCACATCGCGGGCTTCTTCTGGGGCGACGTGTCGCTGTCCAACACGCTGTTCCGTCGTGACGCGGGATCGTTCGCCGCCTACCTCGTGGATGCCGAGACCGGAGTGCTGCACGAGGCGGGCCTCAGCGAGGGCCAGCGCGAGCACGACCTCGAGATCGCACGCGTCAACATCGCGGGCGAGCTGTTCGACCTCGAGTCCGGCGGCCGGCTCGATGACGCGATCGACCCGATCCGCGTGGCCGACGGGATCGTCACGGCGTACCGGTCGCTGTGGACCGAGCTCACGGCATCCGAATCGTTCCCGGAGTCGGAGCGCTGGCGGATCGCCCGCCGGGTCGAGCGGCTCAACGATCTCGGGTTCGACGTCGACGAGATCTCGGTGCGGCGGGATGCCGACGGCAGCCGGGTGCGCATCCAGCCGAAGGTCGTCGACGCGGGCCACCATTCCCGCCGGCTGCTGCGGCTCACCGGCCTCGACGCGGGCGAGAACCAGGCGCGGCGGCTGCTCAACGACCTCGACGCCTACCGCACGAGCGGCGACCGGGTGGGCCGCGACGAGGAGGTCGTGGCGCACGAGTGGCTCGTGCGCGTCTTCGAGCCGATCACCCGCGCGATCCCGAAGGATCTGCGCGGCAAGCTCGAGCCGGCTGAGCTGTTCCACCAGCTGCTGGAGCACCGCTGGTACCGCTCGCAGGAGGAGGACCGCAACGTGCCGCTCGCCGAGGCGCTGACCTCCTACATCGACACGGTGCTGCGCCACCGCCGCGACGAGGCGACCGTCTACGGCCCCCGACGAGCGCGCTCACCCTCCCCACCGAGGTCATCGACCTCGAGGGCGAGAACTGGCGCGACCGCGTCTGACCCGCGAATGACCGATTTCGACCACTCGCCCGCCCACGAGGCGCACAAAGTGGTCACTCGCGGGCATCGGCGCCCGCTGGCGGCGCTCGGGCGGGCGTCGGCACGGCATCCGGTCGTCGTGCTCGTGGTGTGGGGGATCGTGCTCGGCGCCGCCGGAGCGTTCGCCCTCGGGGGCGCGGGGGACAGACGCTGTTCCAGCGGCTCAGCGACGGCATCCCGAGGGTGCAGGGCGAGGCGCAGCAGGGTCAGGATCTGCTGAGCTCGGGCTCCGGCACGACCGGCTTCACGCTCCTGGTGCACGGCGTCGACCCCCACTCGACCCGGCTGGCGGAACTCGCCGCCGACCTCGGTGACCGGCTGGGGCCGCTGCCGCATGTCGCGTACACCGACCCGCTCGCGATCCCGGCGCTGCCCGACGGGTCGCGGGCGCCGCAGCTCGCGCCGCTGTTCTCGAAGGACGGCCGCGGCGTGCTGCTGACCGCCTCGATCTCCGAGCACCCGTCGACCGCGGCAAAGCTGCGCGTGCGGCACGTGCTCGAACAGGCACGTGACCGCATCCGCGACGCATTCCCGCACTCGACCGTGGAAGTGGGCGGCGGCAGCCTCCTCACCGACTCGCTGCAGGGCACCTCCGAGAACGATCTGCGCCGCGGCGAGACGGTGGCGCTGCCGGTCGCGCTGCTCGTGATGCTGTTCGTCTTCGGCGGGTTCCTCGCTGCCGGGCTGCCGCTGGTCGGCGCGGGCGCCTCGATCCTCGGCGCCCTGGGCGCGCTGCTCGGGTTCACGTACGTGATGGATGTCGCCAACACCGTCATCAACGTCGTGACCGCGGTCGGGCTCGGCCTCTCGATCGACTACGGGCTGCTCATGGTGAGCCGCTTCCGCGAGCTGTATCGCACCTCGGCTCGCGGCCGCGGCGCGCGGATCGACGCGATCGCGCTGACGACCGACCGCGCCGGCCGTACCGTCGCGTTCTCGGGCACGACGTTCGCGATCGCCTCGCTCGGCCTGCTCGTCTTCGAGCCCGACATGATCAAGGCGATCGGCGTCGCGGCCATGGCGGTCACGGTCATCGCGATCGCGTCGGCGCTCACGCTCATGCCGGCGCTGCTGTCGCTGAGCGGCGAGCGCCTGATCCGCCCCGGTGCGCTCGCGCGGGTGCCGGGGGTCCGGGCTCTCGTCGCGCGCTTCGGCGACATCGCGCCCGACGACGGGTTCTTCTCGCGGCTCACGCGGCGGGTGCAACGGCATCCGGCGCTCGTCACGCTCGCGTGCGTCGTCGTGCTGGTCGCGGTCGGCAGTCCGCTGTTCACGCTGCATCTGGCCAACACGAGCGTCGACGCGATCCCGCGGGTGTCGACGCAGTACGCGTTCCAGACCACGCTCGACGACCGCTTCCCGGATGCCGCCCTCGTGCGGGTCGAGCTGGTCACCTCGACGCGCGCCGACGCCGAGACCTGGTCGCGGAGCGTGGAGTCGCTCGACCACGTGCACTCCGTCGCCGCCCCGGTGCGCTCCGGCGACGGCTGGGGCGCCCGCGTGCGCGTCGACGGCCGCGACGGGATCGCGGTCGTGCAGGAGATCCGGGCCGACCCGCCCCCTTCCGGCACTGGGTGTCGGGCATCGACGCGTCGACGACCGACCTGTCGGCCTCCCTTCTGCGCGGAGCGCCGTGGGCCGCCCTCATCATCGCGATCGGCACCATCGCACTGCTGTTCCTCATGACCGGATCGCTCGTCGTGCCGCTCAAGGCGCTCATCGCGAGCGCGCTCTCACTCGGCGCCTCGGTCGGCGTGCTGGTGTGGGGGTTCGAGCTGGGCAACTTCGCGCCGATCCTCGGCTTCGACCCGTCGCACGTCTACGGCGTCGACGTGCTCGTGCTGCTGCTGACCTTCGTGTTCGGCTTCGGGCTCGCGATGGACTACGAGATGTTCATCCTGTCGCGCATCAAGGAACGGGTGGATGCCGGCCTGCCCGGTCCCGAGGCCATCGCCCTCGGCCTGCAGCGCTCCGGACGCATCATCACATCGGCCGCGCTCATCATCGTTCTCGTGTTCCTGGGGTTCGCCAGCGGCGACCTCATGGTCATCAAACAGCTCGGCATCGGTCTGGCCGTCGCCGTGCTCATCGATGCGACGCTCGTACGCTGTCTGCTCGTGCCGGCGTTCATGACCTGGCAGCGCCGGATCATGTGGTGGGCGCCCGCGCCGCTGACGCGGCTGCACGCCCGGTTCGGCCTCAGCGACTGAGCCTCAGCGCTCGGCGCGGAGCTTCGCGATCTCGTACAGCGCGACGCTCACGGCGATCCCGGCGTTGAGCGACTCCGTCGAGGACTCGATCGGGATCGACACGACCGCGTCGCAGGTCTCGGTCACGAGCCGCGAGAGTCCGTCGCCCTCGCTGCCGACGACGAGCACGAGCGGCTGCGGCGCGAGCTCCAGACCGGGCAGCGACAGGTCGCCGCCCCCGTCGAGTCCGAGCACGAAGACGCCGCGCGCCTTGAGCTCCTTGAGCGTCTGCGTGAGGTTCGGCGCCATCGCGACGGGCACGCGCGTCGCCGCACCGGCCGAGGTCTTCCAGGCCGCCGCCGTCATCCCGACCGACCGGCGCGACGGCACGATCACGCCCTGGCCGCCGAACGCCGCGACCGAGCGGATGATCGCCCCCAGGTTGCGCGGGTCGGTCACCCCGTCGAGGGCGACGAGCAGCGGCACGCCGCCGCCGTCCTCGATCCGGTCGAGCAGCTCCAGCGGGTGCGCGTACTCGTAGGCCGGCACCTTGAGCGCGACGCCCTGGTGCACGGCATCCGGACCGCTCAGCCGGTCGAGCTCCGGGCGCATGACCTCCAGCACCGGGATGCCGCGCTTCGTCGCGAGGGCGAGCGTCTCCTTGAGACGGTCGTCCATCTCCACGCGCGCCGCGATGTAGAGCGCCGTGGCCGGGATGCGTGCCCGCAGCGCCTCGAGCACCGAGTTGCGGCCGGTCACGACCTCGCTCTCCTCGCCCCGGCGGGACCGCGGTGCCGGCCGGCGCTGCCCGCCCGAGGATCCCGCGCCCGTGCCGCCGCGCCCGTAGCGCGTGCGCGCGGCCTCGAGCCGGTCGTTGGCCGCCTTGCGCTTGCCGGCGACGTGCCAGCTGCGGTCCTCCGCCTTGGGGGTCGGGCCCTTGCCCTCGAGCGCCTTGCGGCCGTGGCCGCCGGTGCCCGTGGTCGCGCCCTTCTTGCCGCCCTTGCGGCCGCCCGGCCGTCCCGGTTTCGTCATCAGCCCACGCTCCACTGGGTCCCGTTCGCGGCGTCCTCCAGCACGATGCCGGCGTCCGCGAGCTCGTCGCGGATGCGATCCGCCGCTCCGAAGTCCTTCGCCGCCCGCGCACGGGCCCGGTCGTCGAGGAGTCGCTCGACGAGCACGCCGAGTGCCGCGGCATCCGCCCCGTCGCCGCCGGTCGCCCACTCGGGTGCGGTCGGGTCGATGCCCAGCACACCGGTCATCGCGAGCACCTGCGCCCGCGCCGTCGCCGCCGCCGCGAGGTCGCCCGCGTCGAGCGCCGCGTTGCCGGCCCGCACCGTCTCGTGTAGCACGGCGAACGCCTGCGGCGTGCCGAGGTCGTCGTCCATCGCCGCCGCGAACGCCTCAGGAACGGCGCCGGGCACACCCGTCGCCGGCTCGGCCTCCAGCGCCTTCGCCGTGCGTGCCAGGAACCCCTCGATCCGCTCGAACGCGGCCTCCGCCTCGGCGAGCGACCCGTTCTGGTAGTCGATCGTCGAGCGGTAGTGCGCGCTCGCGAGGTAGTAGCGCACCACGATCGGCCGCGCACCGCCGAGCACCTCGCCCGCGAAGACCGAGTTGCCGAGCGACTTCGACATCTTCTGGCCCTCGACGTTCACGAGCCCGTTGTGCACCCAGTACTGCGCGAAGCCGAAGCCCAGCGCACTCGACTGGGCGAGCTCGTTCTCGTGATGCGGAAAGCGCAGGTCGAGTCCGCCGCCGTGGATGTCGAAGGCATCGCCGAGATAGCGGCGCGACATCGCGGAGCACTCGATGTGCCATCCCGGCCGTCCGCCGCCCGCGCCATCGGCTCCCCAGGGTGCCGGCCAGCTCGCCGACGCCGGTTCGCCGGCCTTGGCGCCCTTCCAGAGCGCGAAGTCGTGCGGGTCGCGCTTGCCGCGCGTGGGGGCGTCGGCCGACTCGGCCATGTCGCCGAGCCGCTGGCGGGTCAGGGCGCCGTAGTCGGGCCAGGTGGTGGTGTCGAAGTAGACGTCGCCCGTGTCGTCGTCGGCGACGTAGGCATGCCCGCCGTCGATCAGGCGCTGGATCAGCTCCAGCATCTGCGGCACGCTGCCGGTCGCGCGCGGCTCGTAGGTGGGCTCCCGGATGCCGAGCGCGCGATACGCGGCCGAGAACTCCGTCTCCACCCGGTACGCGACCGCCCACCAGGGTTCCGTCGCGCTCTCGTTGGCGAGGATCTTGTCGTCGATGTCGGTGACGTTGCGGATGAACCTGACGCGGTATCCGCGGTGCTCGAACCAGCGCCGCCACAGGTCGTAGACCAGGGCGCTGCGCAGGTGGCCGATGTGCGGCGAGGACTGCACCGTCGGCCCGCAGACGTAGAGCCCGACCTCGCCCTCGACGAGCGGCGTGAAGTCACGCAACTGCTGCTCGCGCGTGTCGTAGAGCCGGATCGTCACCCGTCGAGCCTAGGGCGTGCTCCGTCAGGACGCCCTCGTGAGCAGCGCCGTGGCGATCACGGCCACGCCCTCCCCGCGACCCGTGAAGCCGAGGTGATCGGAGGTCGTGCCCGCGACGCTCACGGGCGCACCGATCCGGCCGCCGAGCAGCGCCTCGATCTCGCTGCGCCGCTCCGAGATCCGGGGCCGGTCGCCGATGACCTGCACCGCGACGTTGACGACGCCGAAACCGGCGCCGGCGACCGCCTCGAGCGTGTCGCCCAGGAACAGCTCGCTCCGCGCTCCGGCGAAGCGCGGGTCGTCGGAGCCGAAGCGTCCGCCGATGTCGCCGAGCCCCGCGGCCGACAGCAGCGCGTCGCACACGGCGTGGATGACGGCGTCGCCGTCGCTGTGCCCGGCGAGCCCCGGCTGGTCGGGCCAGTACAGCCCGCCGAGCCAGAGAGGCGCCGCGTCGTCGTACGCGTGCACGTCGATGCCGATGCCGGTGCGCATGCCGCCCCCTCGAGCGTCGCGGCCGCCCGGTGCAGGTCGGCCTCCGTCGTGATCTTGAACGCCGTGGGGTCACCCGGTACCACGGTCACCTCGTGCCCTGCCGCCGAGAACAGGGCGGCGTCGTCGGTGTAGTCGCGGTCGGCGGCGGCGTAGGCGGCCAGCAGCGCCGAGCGGGGAATCCCTGCGGCGTCTGCATCGCGACGAGCGCGCTGCGGTCGACGGTCTCCCGGACGACCTCCCCCTCGACCCGCTTGATCGTGTCGGACACCGGGAGCCCGGGCACGGCGCCCGCGTCGGCGGTCACCGCCGCGGCGACGGCGTCGAACTGCTCCGGCGGGGTGAGCGGGCGGGCGGCGTCGTGGACCAGCACGACGCCGGCGGCGGGGTCGACGAGCGCGAGACCCGCGGCGACGGACGCCTGACGATGCGCGCCCCCGGCCACCACGGCGATCCCGGGGTCGACGCGTCGCGCGATCGCGCCGGCCTCGCCGACCCGTTCCGGCGGGGCGACGACGACGATCTGCGTGACGGACGCCGCCGCGCACGCCCGGCGCAGGGCGTGCTCCAGGATCGTCGTGCCTCCGAGCTCGACGAACGCCTTCGGCCGGTCGCGGCCGAGCCGCGAGCCGGAACCGGCCGCCACGACGACGACCGCGACGCGCATCCCGGGCCTCCGCGGCCTGATGTTTAGGAGGCCAGGACCTCGTCGAGGACGGTCGACGCCTGCTCCTCGTCGGTCTTCTCGGCGAGGGCGAGCTCGGAGATCAGGATCTGGCGGGCCTTCGCGAGCATGCGCTTCTCGCCGGCCGAGAGGCCGCGGTCCTGATCGCGGCGCCACAGATCGCGCACGACCTCGGAGACCTTGATCACATCGCCGGAGGCGAGCTTCTCGAGGTTCGCCTTGTAGCGGCGGCTCCAGTTGGTGGGCTCCTCGGTGAACGGGGCGCGCAGCACCTCGAACACGCGGTCGAGGCCCTCCTTGCCGATCACGTCGCGCACGCCGACGAGGTCGACGTTCTCCGCAGGGACCTCGATGGTGAGATCACCCTGCGTGACGTTGAGCTTGAGGTAGACCTTCTCCTCGCCTCGAATCGTGCGCTTCTTCACCTCCGTGATGGTGGCGGCACCGTGGTGGGGATAGACGACCGTCTCGCCGACCTCGAAAAGCATGGAGTTGTTCCTTCCGCAGACCTTCCATTTTACCACAGCGGACCTTCAGCCTCCGGGGGCGGTCCGGGCCCCGTCGCCCGTCCGGATATGCTGGGCACGACCCTCGGGAGGACCAGTTGAAGGCTCGGGCATTCGCCTCGATCGTGACCGCCGGGCTCGTGGTCGCCGGGATCGCGGGCTGCACGTTCGTCACCCCGATCGCCACCAAGGAGATCAACGACGTCACGGACGGCGTGAACGTCACCGTCGGCGACGTCAAGCTGCTCAACACGCTCGTGATCACGAAGAACGGGCAGAACGGCAACCTCGTCGCGCAGGCGTACAACGGGTCCGACGAGAGGGTGACCCTGTCGATCCAGTACGACGTCGACGGCCGGCACACCAAGAAGGTGACGCTGGCGCCCGGCAAGGCGACCGATCTCGGGTACGGGTCCAAGGGCCAGGTCTTCCTGCCCGACATCGCCACCGACGCGGGCGGCCTGCTGGCGCTCTACGTGCAGTACGGCTCGGAGCCCGGCAAGCAGATCACCGTCCCGGTGCTGACCAACCGGCAGGGCGAGTACCAGAAGCTCGACCCGACCACGCCGCCCAAGCCGACTCCGACGCCCACGATGACGCCGCTGTCCGGCGCCACCGAGAGCCCGGCGCCGAGCTCCTCGCCGACGCCGTAAAGGGCGGCGCTACGCCTCGAAACGGTAGCCGAGGCCGCGCACGGTCACGAGCATCGACGGCTGCGAGGGATCCTGCTCGATCCTCGAGCGGATGCGCTTGATGTGCACGTCGAGCGTCTTCGTGTCACCGAAGTAGTCGGCGCCCCACACCCGGTCGATGAGCTGGCCCCGGGTCAGCACCCGTCCGGCGTTGCGCATGAGCAGCTCGAGCAGCTCGAACTCCTTGAGCGGCATCGCCACCTCCGCGCCGCCGACCGACACCGAATGCCGCTCGATGTCCATCCGCACCGGGCCCGCCTCCAGGATCGCGTCGGCATCCACCTCGGTCTCCACGCGGCGGCGCAGCACCGCGCGGATGCGCGCCAGCAGCTCGCGCGACGAATAGGGCTTGGTCACGTAGTCGTCCGCGCCGAGCTCGAGCCCCACGACGATGTCCACCTCGCTGTCCTTCGCCGTCAGCATGATGATCGGCACGGAGGAGCGCGTCCGCAGCTCGCGGCACACCTCCGTGCCCGGCAACCCCGGCAGCATGAGGTCGAGCAGCACCAGGTCGGCTCCGGCGCGGTCGAAGGCGGCGAGCGCCTCCGGGCCGTCCGCCGCGGTGTCGGTCTCGTACCCCTCCCGTCGCAGCAGGAAGGACAGCGGCTCACTGAGCGAGAGCTCGTCTTCGACGATCAGGATGCGGGCCACTCAGGTCACTCCGAGGATCGCGGCCGTCGCGTGCGAGGCCTCCGGCAGGCGGATGGTGAAGGTCGAGCCGGATCCCGGCTGCGACCAGACGCGCACGTCGCCCCCGTGGTTCTGGACGGCGTGCTTGACGATGCTCAGGCCGAGCCCGCTGCCGCCCGTGCTGCGGCTGCGCGCCGCGTCGACGCGGAAGAAGCGCTCGAACACCCGGTCGCGCTCGTTCTCGGGGATCCCGACCCCCTGGTCGGTGACGGCGATCTCGACGACGCCCTCGTTCACCGCGACGCCGATGCCGACCCTCGACCCGTCGGGCGAGTACTGGATGGCATTGGCGATGAGGTTGTGCACGGCCGTCACCAGGAGCTGCTCGTCGCCGTACACCTGTGCGCGCTTCTCGCCCCCGACGACCAGCCGGATGCCGCACGCGTCGGCCGCGACCCGGTTGCGATCGACGGCCTGGGCGATCACGCCGCCGACGTCCACGAGCTCGGCGTGACCGAGGGCATCCGTCGCCTGCAACCGGCTGAGCTCGATGATCTCGTGCGTGAGCCGGCCGAGCCGGTCCGCCTCGATCGTGAGGCGTCCGGCGAACCGCCGCACCTCCGCCGGCTCGTCCGCCGCGGACTCGAGCGCCTCGGCGAGCAGCCCCACCGCGCCGATGGGGGTCTTGAGCTCGTGGCTGATGTTGGCGACGAAGTCACGCCGCACCTCCTCGAGCCGATGCGACTCGGTGCGGTCGTCGGCCAGCAGCAGCACGAACCGGCTGCCGAGCCGCGCGACCCGTACGAGCAGGTGGATCTGGGCCTCGCCGAACGGGCCGCGGCTCAGAGTGAGCTCCTGCGTGATCGGCTCGCCCTCCCGGCGCACCCGGTCGACGAGCTCGACGAGCTCGGGATGCACGAGCGCCCGGTTCCACACCAGCCCGAAGGCGAGCGCGCCGTTCGACGCCGTGAGCACGTTGTTCGAGGGGTCGAGCACGACCCCCGCCGACTCGAGGGCGTCGATGACCTCGTCGACCCCCTCCGGGAGGGCGGGACTCGCGACGGCGACGGCGCGAGCACCCCGGCGATGAGCCGCGACGATCAGAACCGTCGCTCCGGCCCCGACCACGAGGCCGAAGACCAGCGCCGCCCACGCGAGCCAGGGGTACACGCGACTAGATTAGGGCGCGGCATCCCGGTGGCACCGGTCGCGGGCGTCGACGGGGCTCCGCTTCGCCCGAAGTTCAGACCCGCGTCACCGGGCGTTCACCTGGGATGGCGAGCGTTGCCTGCGGGCGCGTCATCGCCCGGCGAATCGAGAGGACCGTCAGCCATGCGCGAGGTGTTCCAGCAGGAGCTGCGAGAGGTGCAGGACCGCCTCGTCGAGATCTCCTCCCTCGTGGAGGGCTCGATCGAGAACGCCGTCCGGGCCTTCAACGACTCGAACGTCGCGCTGGCCGAGACCGTGATCGAGGACGACACCAAGATCGACGCGCTGGCGGCGGAGCTCGACGAGCATGCCATCCAGATCCTGGCGCGCCAGGCACCGGTCGCACGCGATCTGCGCATCGTCGTGAGCGCACTTCGGATCAGCGCGTCGCTCGAGCGGATGGGCGACATCGCCGAGCACATCGCCCAGCTCGCGCGCTACCGCTTCCCCGACAAGGTCGTGCCGACGTCGCTGCGCGCGACCTTCGCCGAGATGGGCCGGCTCGACGTCGAGGTCGCGCACAAGCTCACCGAGCTGCTGCGCACCGAGGACACCCGGCTCGCCGAGGAGATCCGCGACGAGGACGACAAGATCGACGCGCTGCACCTCAGCGTCTTCGACAAGGTGCTCGGCGAGACCTGGAAGGGCGGCGCCGCCGAGACCGTGGATGCCACCCTCGCCTCGCGCTATCACGAGCGGTTCGGCGACCACGCGGTCTCGATCGCGAAGAAGGTGCGCTACCTCGCCACCGGCGATTGGGCGCCGCAGCGCGCTGGAGCTTAGAGCAGAGGCCATTTCCGGCCTCCGCCGCGACGCCAGCGCCCGTCTCGGGCCTCGGTTGCCGGCGCCCTACTTCTTGCCCTGCGCGGCGACGGCCGCAGCGCCCGCGGCGGCGGCCTCGGGGTCGAGGTAGCGCGAGGGCGCGACCGGCGTGAAGTCGTCGCCGAGCTCGTACACCAGGGGGATGCCGGTCGGGATGTTCAGCTCGGCGATGTCGTCGTCCGAGATGCCGTCGAGGTGCTTGACGAGCGCGCGGAGCGAGTTGCCATGGGCCGTGACGAGCACGGTCCTGCCGGCCGCGAGGTCCGGGACGATGTCCGAGCGCCAGTAGGGCAGCATCCGGTCGATCACGAGCTTGAGGCTCTCGGTGCGCGGGAGCTCGCGGTCGGGCACGTCGGCGTAACGCACGTCGTGCGCCTGCGAGAACTCGCTGTCGTCGGGCAGCGGCGGCGGCGGCACGTCGAAGCTGCGGCGCCACGTCATGAACTGCTCCTCGCCGTACTCGGCCAGGGTCTGCGCCTTGTCCTTGCCCTGCAGCGCGCCGTAGTGCCTCTCGTTGAGGCGCCACGAGCGGCGCACCGGGATCCAGAGCCGGTCGGCGACGTCGAGGGCGAGGTCCGCGGTCTGGATGGCGCGGGTGAGCACGCTCGTGTGGAGCACATCGGGGGCCAGCCCGGACTCCTTCAGCAGCTCGCCGGCGCGTGCGGCCTCCTGCACGCCCTGCTCGCTCAGCCGCACATCCACCCAACCCGTGAACAGGTTCTTCTGGTTCCACTCGGAGTTGCCGTGGCGCAGCAGGATCAGGGTGTGGGTCACGGTTTCAGCCTACGGCCGCCCCACCCGCCGAACGACCCGCCGAACGACCCGCCGAAACAGCCGCCGAAGGACCCGCCGAAAGACCTGTCGAAAGTTCAGGAGGAGGCGAGCGCGTCCCGCGCGAATCGGCGCGAATCGCCGTGCCGCTCCTGAACTTTGTACGGTGGGCGGCATGGCACGGGGCGCGATTCCGCAGGGGCGGATCACGCGCGGCACCACGGGGGCGAACCGGCTGCGCCGGATCGACCGGTGGATCGCGGCCCAGCCCGTGCTGCGGCGCACCGTCCAGCCGCTCGTGGTCGATCTCGGCTACGGGCGCTCGGCGACGACGACCCTCGAGCTGCGCGACCGGCTGGCGAAGCTGCGGCCCGATGTCGAGGTGGTCGGGATCGAGATCGATCCCGAGCGGGTGCGGATCGCGAGCGCCGCGGCGCGCGGCGGCGTGACGTTCCGGCTCGGCGGGTTCGAGCTCCCCTCGACGGACGCCGTCCCGCGATCGTACGCGCGCTCAACGTGCTGCGGCAGTACGACGAGCACGAGGTCGCCGCCGCCTGGGCGACGATGTGCGCGCGCCTGCAGCCGGAGGGCCTGCTCGTCGAGGGCACGTGCGACGAGCTCGGGCGGATCGCCAGCTGGGTCGGCCTCGGTCCGGACGGGCCGCGCACCTTCACGATCTCGCTGCGCCTGGCGGAGCTCGAGGCACCCTCGATCGTGGCGGAGCGCCTGCCCAAGGCGCTCATCCACCGCAACGTCGCGGGAGAGCGCATCCACCGCCTCCTCGGCGACCTCGACCGCGCCTGGGCGACGCACTCCCCGCTCGCCGTCTACGGCCCCGTGCAGCGCTGGATCGCGTCGGTCGAGACCCTGCGCGCCGCCGGGCTCGCGGTGCACGACTCGCGCGCCCGCTGGCGCCTGGGCGAGCTCACCGTCGACTGGGCCGCCGTCGCCCCCGGCTGAGAACGGCGGAACCGGGAGGGATCAGCGGATGCGGGGAGTCGCGGGACACCGGCCGTCGCGCCGGCATCCACGGGCACGATGACCTCCTGCGCGGCGGCGAGGTCGCCGTCGGCGGCGCGCACGGTGAGCGCGGCGCTCGGGTCGGTCGTGCGCTTCACGATCGCCAGGGCGATCGGGCCGAGCTCGAAGTGCCGGGCGGCCGCGGTGATCCGGCCGACGGTCGCGTCGCCGAGCAGCACGGCGTCGTCGTGGGCGGGCAGGCCGCCCTCTGAACCGTCGAGGTGCAGCAGCACCAGCCGGCGCGGCGGGTGGCCGAGGTTGTGCACCTTGGCGATCGTCTCCTGCCCGCGGTAGCAGCCCTTGCTCAGGTGCACGGCGCTGCGCAGCCAGTCGAGCTCATGCGGGATGGTCGTGGCATCAGGTTCGGTCGCGGCGCGCGGGCGGCGTGCGGCGATCCGCAGCGCCTCGGCGGCGTCCTCCGGCGCGAGGGCCGCCGGGAGCGCGTCGCGCGGCACGAGCGACTCCGACCAGGTCCAGTCGGTCACCGCATCCGGTTCGTCGGCGGCGTACTGCCAGCCGCCGGCCACCACGCTGGACCAGGGATCGTGCCACGTGACGACGGCTCCCTGCGGCGCGACACCGAACCCGCCGACCGTCGCGAAGTCCGCCGTCCGGTCGGCGACCTCGACGCGGAGCATGAAGCGCATCCGCTGCAGGAACTCGGCCAGCCCGGCGCCCGTGCCGGCATCCATGAGCAGCCAGGTCGTCTCGCCGTCGTCGACGACGCGCGCGGCGTACTCGATGCGCCCGCTCGGATCCAGCAGCAGCGTCTCGGCCGACTCCCCCGGCGTGAGCGTGGTGAGCCGCTGCGACGTGAGGGAGTCGAGCCAGTTGAGCCGATCGGGCCCGGTGATGCTCAGCACATCGTGCGACGACAGGTCGGCGAACGCGTCGGCCGCCAGGAGCGCGCGCTGGTCGGTGAAGGGATTACTCAAGGCGCGCCAACCGTCCGCTCGCATGGGTGCGCAGGTCCTGGCCGAGCGCGGCGATGTCCCAGGCCCAGAGCAGGTGCTCTTCGACGAGGCCGTACAGGCGGGTCGCCGCCGCATACTCCTTCGCGCTCGCCGTGCGCACGACGGCGTCGGTCGCGAGGTCGATGCGCGGCCCCTTCACCTGCCCGAGGTACAGCTCGCTCACGCCGCCGGGGTGCACGATCGACACCTCGAGGTCGAAGCCGCCGTCGCCGTTGCGCAGGGTCTCGACCGCCTCCGCCGTCTGGAAGACCGGCGAGCCGAGGCCGGGCAGCATGCCGGGGCCGGGGTCGGCATCCCCGAGCGGCCGGGCGAGGCGCCAGTAGCCGATCTCGGAGAAGAGCGGCCGCGGCTCCTCGCCCCCGAGCAGCCAGCTGGAGGAGGTGTACTGCACGTGCGGGGTGCCGTCCTGCGTGAACGCCACCCGCTGGCCGAACTCGTGCTCACGGGTCTCGTCGGCGATCTTGTACGAGAGCACGCCGCTGCCCTCCCACACACCGAGCAGCCACGACAGCGGCACGATCTCGGCGGGCAGGCTCGCGTCGAGGTCGAACAGGCGCGCCACGGCCGAGCCGCCTAGCGCTGCCCGCGGAAGAGGTTGTAGAGCACCACGACCGCGACGAAGGCGATCGCCAGCGCGGCGAGACCCAGCAGACCGATGTAGAAGAGCTCGACGGCCAGGATCATGAGGGCAGTCTACCGGCCGAGGCTCAGCGCCGCCGTGGCGAGGCCGACGATCACGAGAGCGCCGGAGAAGCTCAGGATCAGCCGGGTCACGAACCCCTCTTTGCGCTGCACACCCAGCTGGATCGCGATGGTCACGAGCACGCACAGCGCCATGACGATCGGCAGCCAGACGAGGCTGC
Organism: Pseudolysinimonas kribbensis; assembly: GCF_030161895.1. Taxonomy (GTDB): domain Bacteria; phylum Actinomycetota; class Actinomycetes; order Actinomycetales; family Microbacteriaceae; genus Pseudolysinimonas; species Pseudolysinimonas kribbensis. The sequence continues at coordinate 2,334,282 of NZ_BSVB01000001.1, read as the reverse complement.
GCCCCGGTGCGATGACCGCGACGACCACGGCCCCGGCGAGTGCGACGACCCAGACCGGGACGACGGTGCCGATCTGCCACGCCATGCCCGCCAGATTACCGCCGATAGACTCGTCGCACCCTTCAGGAGGCTCCGTTGGCCCAGCTGCTCATCCTGACCCAGGCGGTCGCGGGCGACGTGCTGCCCGCGCTGGGGCTCCTGAGCCACCGCGTGCGCACGATCCCCGCGCAGCCGGCGGCCCTCGTCAACGCCCCCGCCACCGACCTGATCCTCGTCGACGCGCGCGCCGATCTCGCGAGCGCCAAGTCGCTGTGCAAGATCCTCACCACCACCGGCGTCGCCGTGCCGCTGGTGCTCGTGCTCACCGAAGGCGGTCTGACGGCGGTCTCCGCCGACTGGGGCGTCGATGACGTGCTCCTCGAGAACGCGGGGCCCGCCGAGGTGGATGCCCGCATCCGCCTCGTGATCGGACGACTCGCCCAGCGGCAGGAGGCGGGCTCCAAGATCCAGGCATCCGGCGTCGTGATCGACGAGGCCAGCTACTCCGCGAAGGTGCACGGGCGGCCGCTCGACCTCACCTTCAAGGAGTTCGAGCTGCTGCGCTTCCTCGCGACCCATCCGAACCGGGTGTTCACGCGCGAGCAGCTGCTCAGCGAGGTGTGGGGCTACGACTACTTCGGCGGCACCCGCACCGTCGACGTGCACGTGCGGCGGCTGCGCGCGAAGCTCGGCGACCTCGAGTCGCTCATCGGCACGGTGCGCAACGTCGGCTACCGCTTCAACGTCGCCGAGGAGGACGACGCGCTCGCTCCCGTTCTGTAACTCCAGACGAACTTCCGGAGAACCTGGCGGCCGAGACGGCCGCCAGCGCTGGCGTCGCGGCGAAGGCCAGAAATGGCCTTCGCTCCAAGCTCCAGCGCGCGGTGACAGGATGGGGCGATGGAGACGGAGAGCCCTCTCGGCGACGCGACGATCGCCGCCGACCTGCTCGACGACTACGAGCCGGAGCCGGTCTGGATCGACGACGGCACGCTGCCCTCCGATCGGTTCCTCGACCGCGAGCTCAGCTGGCTCGCGTTCAACCAGCGTGTGCTCGAGCTCGCCGAGGACGAGACCGTGCCGCTGCTCGAGCGGGCCAATTTCCTCGCGATCTTCGCCGACAACCTCGACGAGTTCTTCATGGTGCGCGTCGCCGGGCTCAAGCGCCGGATCGAGACCGGGATCGCCGTGCCGACCAACGTGGGCACCGCCCCCTCGACGTGCTGACCGGCGTCGGCGAGAAGGCGCATGAGCTGCAGGAGCGGCACGCCCGCGTCTTTCACGACGAGATCAAGCCGGCGCTGGACGCGGCCGGCATCCACATCGAGAACTGGTCGGATCTCGACGAGAACGACCGCACCCGCATCGACGAGATCTTCTCGGCGCAGATCTTCCCGGTGCTCATGCCACTCGCGGTCGATCCGGCGCATCCGTTCCCCTACATCTCCGGCCTGTCGCTCAACCTCTCCGTGCGGGTGCGCAACCCGAAGGCGGGCCGCACCGAGTTCGCGCGCCTGAAGGTGCCGCAGAACCTGCCGCGGTTCGTCGAGCTGCCTGATGACGCGAGCGGCCTCGTGCGCTACATCCCCCTCGAGGACCTCATCGCCAACCATCTCGGCGAGCTGTTCCCCGGCATGGAGATCCTCGCCACCCACGAGTTCCGCGTCACGCGCAACGAGGACGTCGAGATCGAGGAGGACGAGACCGAGAACCTGCTGCAGGCACTCGAGAAGGAGCTGCGTCGCCGCCGGTTCGGCCCGCCGATCCGGCTCGAGATCAGCGAGGACATGGACGACGTCACGCTGCAGCTGCTCATGTCGGAGCTCGAGATCACCGAGCAGGAGGTCTACCGCCTCCCCGGACCGCTCGACCTCAGCGATCTGTTCGAGATCACCGGCATCGACCGGCCCGAGCTGAAGTACCCGAAGCAGGTGCCGACGACGGCTGCCCAGTTCCGGCCGGCCGAGCCGACCGACAAGGCCGACATCTTCGCCGCCATCGGCCGCGGCGACGTTCTCGTGCACCACCCGTACGAGTCGTTCGCGACGAGCGTGCAGGCGTTCATCGAGCAGGCGGCCGTCGACCCGAACGTGCTCGCGATCAAGCAGACCCTCTATCGCACGAGCGGCGACAGCCCCATCGTGGAGGCGCTCATCCAGGCCGCGCAGAACGGCAAGGCCGTGCTCGCGCTGGTCGAGATCAAGGCCCGCTTCGACGAGGAGGCCAACATCGGCTGGGCGCGCAAGCTCGAGCGGGCGGGCGTGCACGTCGTCTACGGGCTGGTCGGGCTGAAGACGCACTGCAAGCTCCTGCTCGTGGTCCGGCAGGACCGCGACGGCGTGCTGCGGCACTACAGCCACATCGGCACGGGCAACTACAACCCGAAGACGAGCCGCATCTACGAGGACCTCGGCCTCTTCACGACGAGCAACACCGTCGGCAAGGACCTCACCCGGCTGTTCAACGAACTGAGCGGCTACGCGATCGAGAAGAAATTCAAGCGCCTGCTCGTCGCGCCGCTGCATCTGCGGGCCGGCCTCATCAAGCACATCGACACCGAGGCGCAGAACGCGCTCGACGGCAAGCCCGCCCGCATCCGGATCAAGGTCAACTCGATGGTCGACGAGCTCGTCATCGACGCGCTGTACCGGGCGAGCCAGGCGGGTGTCGAGGTCGACGTGTTCGTGCGCGGCATCTGCTCGCTGCGTCCGGGGATCGCGGGACTGAGCCAGAACATCCGGGTGCGCAGCGTGCTGGGCCGCTACCTCGAGCACTCGCGCGTGTTCTGGTTCGCGAACGACGGCGATCCGCAGGTCTACATCGGCAGCGCCGACATGATGCACCGCAATCTCGACCGCCGCGTCGAGGCGCTCGTGCGCCTGCGGCGCGCGGAGCACATCGTCGAGCTCGAGGAGCTGTTCGACCTCGCGATGAGCGATGCGACGGCATCGTGGTGGCTGGAAGAGGACGGCACCTGGAGCCGCCATGCGCGTGACGAGCGCGGCGAGCCGCTGCGCGATCTGCAGGTGGAGCTGGCCCGGCGGATCGGATCCCGACGACGGGTGGCCCGGTGAGCCCCTCCCCGTGCTCGCGGCCGGCGCGGTGTGCTGGCGCGAGGGCGCCGACGGCCGGGTCGAGATCCTGCTGGTGCACCGCACGCAGCACCGCGACACCTCGCTGCCCAAGGGCAAGGTGGATCCCGGCGAGACGCTGCCGGAGACGGCCGTGCGCGAGATCGCCGAGGAGACCGGTCTGCTCGTGGGGCTCGGCACGCCCCTCGGGGTGGTCCGCTACAAGCTGCCGAGCGGGCGGCCCAAGGAGGTCTCGTACTGGGCCGCCGAGGTCGGGGAGCTCGCGATCGCCAACTCGACGTTCGAGTCGAACGACGAGATCGAGCGCCTCAGCTGGGTGACGATCCCCGCCGCGCGCGAGCAGCTCAGCTATCCGCACGACATCGACATCGTCGACCGCTTCGACGAACTGCACCGGCTCGGTCGCGCCCGCACGTTCGCGATCATCGCGCTGCGGCACGGCAAGGCGGTGCCGGCGGAGAACTGGGACGGCCCGGATGCCACCCGCCCCCTCCTGCAGCGCGGCGTCGACCAGGCCCTCAGCGTGGCGCCCGGCATCGCGGCCTTCCGGCCGGAGCGCCTCTACAGCTCGCCCGCCGAGCGCTGCCAGAGCACGATCGCGCCGACGGCGCGGCTGACCGGACTCGACGTGACGCTCAAGCCCGGCATCTCCCAGGACGACTACACCGACGACGGCGGGCGCGTGGCCCGGATCGTCGCCAAGCGCCTCCGACAGCGGCGCACCGCCGTGCTCTGCAGCCACGGTCCCGTGCTGCCGCAGATCATCGCCGCGGCGGCCGCGGGAGCCGGGTACCGCCACGTCGCGAAGCTGCGGCGTGCCGCACAGCTGAGCACGGGCGAGTACGCCGTGCTGCACATCCCGGTCGACGACCCGGATTCGGGCCCCGTCGCGGTCGAGGTGCACAGCCCGACGGTCTGAGGCACGGGCGCGGAGTTCCGGCCTCGTTCACCTCGCGTTCACCGGCACGGCCGAGGGTGGTCACGCGCCGTTCCTAGCGTCGGAGCGGATCCCGCAACGGGTCCGTCCCGAATCCACATTCCGAAGGGAACTCCGTGAACATCAAGCGCGTCAGCGCGATCGCGGCGATCGCCGGGGCCTCCGCCCTCGTGCTCGCCGCCTGCTCCACCGGCGGCGGCAACAGCGGCTCGACCTCCGGCCCCGACACCGCGGTGAACAGCTCCGCGGTCGTCGGTCCGAAGATCGACTCGAGCCTGGGCGGCACGATCACCGCGGGCGGCTCGAGCGCCCAGGCCAACGCGCAGACCGCGTGGGCCGCCGCGTTCCAGGCCCAGGCTTCGGGGATCACCGTGAACTACGACAAGTCGCAGGGCTCCGGCGGCGGCGTGACCAACTGGCTGAACGGCTCGTACGACTTCGCCGGATCGGACGCGGCGCTGAACCCGACGCAGTTCGCGCAGGCGAAGACCCTGTGCGCGGGCGGCGACCCGGTCGATCTGCCCGCGTACCTCTCGGGCGTCGCCGTCATCTACAACCTGCCCGGGGTGAAGCTGCAGCTGCGCTCCGCCACGGTGGCGAAGATCTTCACCCGGCAGATCACGTCCTGGGGTGACCCGGCCATCGCGGCGGACAACCCCGGCGCCGCACTGCCCGCGGGTCCGATCACCGTGGTGACCCGCTCCGACGGTTCGGGCACCACCGCGAACTTCACGACCTACCTGCACGACACCCAGCCGAGCATCTTCACGCAGGCCCCGGGCACGGCGTGGCCGGTGCCCGGCACGAGCGGCCAGCAGGGCGGTTCGGGCGTGGTGACCGCGGTCGCGGCGGGCGAGGGCACGATCGGCTACGCCGACCAGAGCTCGATCAACGGCGCGACGGCTGCCAGGATCCAGGTCGGCACGGGCACGGACTTCGTGGGCTACACCGCCGCGGGCGCCACGGCGGCGTTCGAGGCGGGAGCCACGGTGCACTCGCAGGGCACGGGCGACATGTCCGAGGTGATCGACTACTCGAAGATCACCGACGCGTCGGCCTACCCGATCCCGCTGCTGTCGTACGTCATCACCTGCACGGCGCACAAGGAGGCGACCCAGGGCGAGCTCACCCGGGCGTACCTCGGCTTCGTGCTGAGCACGCTGGGGCAGCAGGTGGGCGCCAAGAACGCGGGCGCCGCGCCCCTGCCCAACAGCGTGCTGAAGCAGGCGCAGAAGACGATCGCGACCATCAAGTAGTCCGCACTACCCTTCCCCCATCGGTCGCGCCGACGGCCGCCATCCCCGGACGAGAGAGAGCCCCGTGAGCAACGAGACCATCTCTCGTCCGGGCACCGGCCGGCCGGCCGACGCGACCACGGGGAAGGCGGGAGGCCGTCCGGCCGACCGTGTCTTCCTCGGCCTGAGCACCGGATCCGCCGCGCTGATCATGGTGATCCTCGCGGCGGTCGCGCTGTTCCTGATCATCCGGGCGGCGCCCGCGATCGCGGCGAACTGGACCACCGACCCGAACCTGTCGCACGGCACGACGGCCGGGCACGCCGACTTCTGGTCGTACGTGCTCCCGCTCATCTGGGGCACCCTGTGGTCGTCGGCCATCGCCCTGGTGATCGGCGCGCCCATCGCGATCGGGATCGCGCTCTTCATCTCGCACTACGCACCGCGCCGGCTCGCCGGCATCCTGGGCTATCTCGTCGACCTGCTCGCCGCGGTGCCCTCCGTGGTCTTCGGCCTGTGGGGCATCTTCGTGATCCGCCCCTTCCTGCTGCCCGCCGAGCAGTGGCTCGTGCAGCACCTCGGCTGGATCCCGCTGTTCGAGGGTCCGCAGTCCGGCACCGGCTCGACGATGCTCGCCGGCGGCATCGTGCTGGCCGTCATGATCCTGCCGATCGTCACCTCGATCTCGCGCGAGATCTTCCTGCAGACCCCGCGGCTGCACGAGGAGGCCGCGCTCGCGCTCGGCGCCACCCGGTGGGAGATGATCCGCTACGCGGTGTTCCCGTACGCGCGGTCGGGGTGGTCAGCGCCGTCCTGCTCGGGCTCGGCCGGGCGCTCGGGGAGACCATGGCGCTGGCGCTGATCATCTCGCCGTCGCTGATCTTCTCGCTCGCGATCGCCACCGACACCCGCAATTCGCAGACGATCGCCGCGAACCTCGCCCTCAACTTCCCCGAGTCCAACGACCCGCAGCGCCAGGCGCTCATCGGCACGGGGCTCATGCTGTTCGTGATCTCGCTCGCCGTGAACTTCCTGGCGCGCGGCATCATCACGCGCACCGGCCGGACGTCGACGCGGCGCCTCCGCCGGGCGACGCGCCGCGCCGCGGGAGGTGACGACGCGTGAGCACCGGCACGATCGGCAAGCGCGGCGCGGCGCGCCGGCCGCAGGCGAACAGCCTGACCTCGGGACAGCTCCCGCGGTTCTTCGAGCTGTACGCGCTGGCGGGGTCGCTCTTCGTCGCCGCCGGCCTCCTCGCGATCATGGGCTTCAACGTCGTCGGCTGGCTCGTGGCGTCGGCGATCCTGTATCTGGTGTCGCTCGGCGCCTTCTCGTCGATCGTCGAGAACCGCCGCAGGGCGACCGACCGCGTCGTCCGCGGCCTCGTCATCGTCGCGTTCCTGCTGGCCGTGATCCCGCTCGTCTCAACGCTCTGGGAGGTCGTGTCGCGCGGCATCCCGGCGCTGGACTGGGACTTCATCTCGACCTCGAGCGGCGCGACGTTCGACCCGAGCACCCTCAAGGTGACCGTGCGGTACGGCGCGCTGCAGTCGATCGTCGGCACGCTCATCATCACGGGCATCGCCGCCGTCATCTCGATCCCGATCGGCATCCTGACCGCCGTCTACCTCGTCGAGTACGCCCGCCCCGGCAACTGGATGGCGCGCACGGTCACCTTCCTCGTCGACGTCATGACCGGTATCCCGTCGATCGTCGCCGGTCTGTTCGCGTTCTCGCTGTTCAGCATCCTCGTGGGACCGAAGGCATTCAGCGGCTTCTCGGCATCGGTCGCCCTGTCAGTGCTGATGATCCCGATCGTCGTGCGCTCGAGCGAGGAGATGCTGAAACTCGTGCCGCAGGAGCTGCGCGAGGCCTCCTACGCGCTCGGGGTCTCACGGTTCTCGACGATCACGAAGGTCGTGCTGCGGACCGCGGTCGCCGGCCTCGTCACGGGCGTCATGCTGGCCATCGCCCGCGTCATCGGCGAGACGGCCCCGATCTTCATCGCCGCGAGCTTCTCGAACAACTTCAACGCCGATCCGTTCCACGATCCGATGAACACGCTCGCGGTGCAGATCTACGCGGCGTTCAAGTTCCCGGGTCAGGATGTGGCGCAGTCGTTCCAGTCGGCCTGGGGCGCCGCGGTGCTCCTCGTGATCCTCGTCGTCATCCTCAATCTCATCGCTCGCCTGGTCGCGCGCTTCTTCGCGCCCCGGGGCCTGCGGTAACCCCCACGAAAGACGGAATGCCAGTGTCCAAGCGCATCGAGGTCAACGACCTGAACGTCTACTACGGCGACTTCCTCGCCGTGGAGGGCGTCTCCATGACGATCGAGCCGCGCACCGTGACGGCCTTCATCGGTCCGTCCGGGTGCGGCAAGTCGACGTTCCTGCGCACGCTCAACCGCATGCACGAGGTGATCCCCGGCGCGCACGTGCGGGGCGAGGTGCTCATCGACGGCAACGACCTCTACGGCCCGGGGGTCGACCCGGTGCTCGTGCGACGCCAGGTCGGCATGGTGTTCCAGCGGCCGAACCCGTTCCCGACGATGTCGATCGCCGACAACGTGCTCGCCGGCGTGCGCTTGAACAATCGCCGGATGCCGAAGAGCGACGCCGACGACCTGGTCGAGACCTCGCTGCAGGGCGCCAATCTCTGGAACGAGGTGAAGGACCGCCTGCACCTGCCCGGCTCGAGCCTCTCGGGCGGTCAGCAGCAGCGGCTCTGCATCGCGCGCGCGATCGCCGTGTCGCCCGACGTGCTCCTCATGGACGAGCCGTGCTCGGCCCTCGACCCGATCTCGACGCTGGCGATCGAGGACCTCATCGAGGAGCTCAAGCAGGAGTACACGATCGTGATCGTGACCCACAACATGCAGCAGGCGACCCGGGTGAGCGACAAGACGGCGTTCTTCAACATCGCGGGCACCGGCAAACCGGGCAAGCTCATCGAGTACGACACGACGTCGACGATCTTCACCAACCCGAACGTGCAGGCGACCGAGGACTACGTCTCGGGCAAGTTCGGGTAGCGCGCGCCTCGCTCAGAGGATGGATGGTGCCGGGCCGCGGAACGCCTCTCGGCGCAAGGCCGCTCGAAGCGGCGGAAATTGGAGCCCGGGGTTACCGCGGCCCAGCGCGTTCCACCCTAGAACACGTTGCGCCGCGTGGGCGTCGCTCCGCTGCGCGCGAACTACTCGAGGGAGTCGTCGCGCGCGAGGCGGGCGCAGGCGCTGAGCTCCTCGCCCGTCGTGGTGAGCCGCAGGGCACGCGTCGTCAGCTCGCGGGCGCGCTCCGGATCGGTCGCCTCCTGGTCGTCGGCGATGCTCGACGCCCCGGCCGCGGCGACCCGGCAGAACGCCGCCGCCCGATCGAGGGCGATCGCGAAGTCCCCTCGAACAGCCCGCGCAGGATGCGATCCGCCAGCTCGTCGATCTCGCTCGGCCCGGCGGGGGTCGGCGCCCCCGCGACGACCGGGTCGATCGTGCGCAGCACCTCGACCCCGCGCTGGAACAGGATCGCCGCGGTCGCCGGGTCGTGATGGATCATGGCCCGCACGAGGTAGATCCGCCACAGCGCGCCGGGCAGGCTCGTCGGCGCCGACCGCGCCCACAGTTCCGCGAGCGCGTCGATGCCGTGCTCGTCGGTGTAACTGACGAGACGCTCCACGACCTCCGGATCCTCGCTGCGACGGGCGCGCGCGAGCAGGGCCCGGGCGCTCTCGTGCGCCGCACGCATGATCGCCGCGGGATCCTCCCCACCGGCGAACGCCTCGAACTCCCCGCCGCCGAAGTGGGCGGGCTTGTGGAAGTCGGCGGCCATCCCTCCACGGTACGCGCCGGTACGCTGGGGGCTGACGGGCCTGTAGCTCAGTTGGTAGAGCATCGGACTTTTAATCCGCGGGTCGTGGGTTCGAGCCCCACCGGGCCCACCCTCTGCTTGCTCGCGAATGACCGATTTTGACCGCGTCCGCGCGTGGCAAGCCGCAAAAACTGGTCACTCGCGGGCGAGCACCCGTCAGATCCCCGCCGCGCCGAACAGCAGCCCGAGCAGATACGTCACGAGCGCGGCGCCGAAGCCGATCGCGAGCTGACGCAGCGCGCGCTTGAGCGGCGAGGCGCCCGACAGGATGCCGACGACGGCCCCGGTCGCGAGAAGCGCGACCCCGACGGCGGCGGCGGCGATCACGACGGCGGCGACGTCGCTCGCGCCGAGCAGGTAGGGCAGGACGGGGATGAGCGCACCCGACCCGAAGAACAGGAAGCTCGAGATGGCGGCACGCCACGGCGATCCGACCGCCTCGTTCTCGTCGACGCCGACGGCGGCCGCGTCGTCCTCGTCGAGGCGCAGCGTCGAGAGCACCTGCGCGGCGTGCGCCGTCGCCTCCGCCTCGCTCATGCCGCGGGCGCGGTAGACGAGGGCGAGTTCGTTCGCGTCGACGTCGAGGTGGGGCAGCGCCGCCTGCGACGCGGGATCGGGACGGGATGCCTCGAGCAGCTCCCGCTGCGACCGCACCGAGACGTACTCCCCGCACCCATCGACAACGCGCCCGCGAGCAGCCCGGCGACGCCGGTGAACAGCACCGTCATCCGGTCGACGCCGGTCGCGCCGATGCCGAGCACGAGGGCGAGGTTGCTCACCAGGCCGTCGTTGGCGCCGAACACCGCCGCGCGGAAGGTGCCGGCGAGCTGGGTGCGGCCGCGCGCCGCGAGTCCGCGGAGCACCTCGCCGTGGATCCGCTCGTCGGCGGCCATGGTCTCGGTGGCATCCTCGTCACGCCCGTACGGCGAGCGCCCCTCGGCGCGCTGGGCGAGCACCAGCACGAACAGCGAGCCGAACCGCCGGGCCAGGAACACCAGCAGCCGGGTGCGGAGGTCGGTGCGCCGCGGCGACCCGGCCTGGTCGCCGAGCAGCGCGAGCCAGTGCGCCTCGTGCCGCCCCTCGGCATCGGCGAGTCCCTGCAGCACCGCACGCTCCTCGCCGCTGCTGCGGCCGGCGAGCTCACGATAGAGCTGAGCCTCGGCCCGCTCGTCGGCGAGGTACTGCCGCCACCTCCGGATGCGGCGGTCGCGATCCCCGGCCATCAGGCCTCCGCGCGGCGCAGCTCCCAGCCGCCCTCCCACGTCTCGCCTGGGGCGATCCAGACCAGGTCGGTGCCGGAGTTGAGCGCGTCCGGCGGGGCGGTCATCGGCTCCACCGCGACGGCGTCGATCGGCCCGTCGGGGCTCGCGTACTGATGCGTCGTGTAGACCTGCGCCCAGCCCCACGCGACGTCCTGGCGCAGGATCGTGCGGGCGCCATCCGGTGCCACGAGCGTCGCGCTCGTGCCCCGGCCGCCGTCGACGTCGGTGAGGGTCAGCTCGCCATACGCCGTGTCGAGGGCGAGGTCGCCGACGCGGGGGTCGCCGCGCAGATCGAACGCGGTGCCGTCGACCGGCGGCAGCCCGGTCGGATTGAGCCGGTCGTCGACCGCGAGATACCGCGCGGCCGGAACGGTGATCCGCAGGTCGGCGATCGGGGCGTCCCCGACGCGGAGGAAGGGGTGGGTGCCGGTGGCATAGGGGGCGGGGTCGGCGGAGTGGTTGACGGCGCCGTGCGTGACCTCGAGACCGTCGTCGAGCAGCCGGTAGCGCACCCAGGTCTCGAGCACGAACGGCCAGCCGTGCTGCGGATAGATCGTCGCGGCGAGCGTCACCTGATCGTCGGCGCGATCGCGGACCTCGTACTCCGTGAACTGGAGAAGCCCGTGCAAGGCGTTGCCGCGATCCACCTCGGTGATGTCGAGCTGCTGCGGGCGCCCGTTCCACGTCCAGCGGGCATCGCGCACCCGATTCGGCCACGGCGAGAGCACGATGCCGTTGCTGCTCGCCGGAGGCCGGTCGTCGGGGGTCGGCTGCGTGAGATCGGCTCCGCCGACCGTCAGGGAGCGCAGCGCGGCCGCGACCGTGCCGATGCGCGCCTCCGCGGCGCCGCGACGCAGGAACAGGGGTTCACCGACGGGCTGAATCACCTTCGGATCCTACGCGGCGCGCCGTCGGGTGCTCCTGCTACCGTCGTCGCCATGCGCAGGTCGGGCGTGCTCGCCATCGCGGCGTTCGCGGGCGTGCTCGCCCTCACGGCGTGCGCGCCGGCGCACCCCGCGCACTCCTCCGGCGCGAAGCCGGTGAAGAGCCGGCACGCGACGCCGAGCGCGACGCCCACCCCGACCGAGTCGCCGCTGCCGTCCGACGTGCTGTTCCAGATCACGGCGGTCGCGACCGCCCCGGATGGGAGCGCCGCAACGTTCATCGAGACCGTGAAGGCACCCGTCGAGCGCACCGAGCATCAGAGCGGCGACGAGACGACGCTCGACCAGCAGTGCGAGGGCTGGCGCCAGGCGTTCCCGACCATCCAGTACCTCGAGGCGACCGTCACGTCGACGCTCAAGCCGGGCGACACGTGGAGCGACGATGACGGCCGCATCGCGATCGACATGGCCGGCTACCCGATCTGGAACGGTGACCAGGAGCCGTATCAGCAGCTGTGCGCGACCGCGCTGGCCGTCATCCCCGGCACGGCGCACGCCGTCTCGCCGGTGGCCGGCGGCAAGCCGGATGCGATCGGCGGCTGGGCGGTGTTCCGCTACGGGTTCAGCGCGGTCGGCGCCGATGGCGCAGCGGCGTCCGACGGCGTCTCGTTCACCCGCTGCCACCTGCAGCTCGGCGATGCGGCGACGTCGAGCATCTTCGCGAGCACCTGGGCCGCGCATCCCGAGACCGACGGCGGGGCGGCCTGCAAGTTCGGCGGCACCAGTTAGTCGGACCGCGCGTCGCTCACGCCGCGCGGATGCCCCACGACGCCGACCACTCGGCTCCCGGCGCGAGGTGCGCGAGCCCGAGACGTGAGTTGAGGGCGTCCGGCGGGGCCGTCATCGGCTCCAGCGCGACCGCGAGTCCCGTGCCGTCCGGGCGCGGGTGGTCGCGGGGCGTGTAGACCTGCAGCCATCCGAACGCCGGATCGGCCCAGAGCACGGTGCGGCCGCCATCCGGAGCCCGCAGCTCGGCGATCGGACCGGTCGCGTCGCCGTTCGCGAGACCGGTGTACGCGGTGTTGGCGTCGATGCCGGCGAGCGCGGTGGGCCGGTGCAGGTCGTGCTCCGCGTCGATCGGGTGGATGCCGAGGGCATTCAGCCGTTCGTCCTTGTCGAGCCACGCCGTGGCGGCCACCGCGAGCTCGAGCTGTTCGACCGGGTGCGCGCCGCTGCGGAGGTAGGGTGCGCCCCCACCGCCCACGGCGCCGACGCATCGGAGCCGTTGACCGCCCGGTGCGTCACCGTGACGCCGTCGTCGTCGAGCCGGTACGTCACGCGCGTCTCGAGCGTGAACGGCCAGCCCGGCTGGGGCACGATGAGGGCGCCGAGCTCGAGGGTCGACGCCGTGCGCTCCACGACGCGGTACGCGGTGTTGCGCAGCAGACCGTGCGAGGCGTTCCCGTATGCCGGCTCGGTGATCGCGAGCTGCTGCACCACGCCGTCGTGCGTCCAGCGTCCGTCGCGCACCCGGTTCGGCCACGGCGCGAGCACGAGGCCGTTGCCCTGGGGAGCGATCGCGGTGGCCGGCACGGGCTCGGTGAGCTCGCGACCGTCGACCGTCAGCGAGCACAGCGCCGCGCCCAGCGGCGACACCTGCGCCCGCGCCGCGCCGTGCTCGAGCGCGATCCGCGGGATCGCGGGTGCGGTCATGCGGCGGCGAGCCGGCGCTCGGCCGACAGGACGACGTTCTGCAGCAGCATGGCCCGCGTCATCGGCCCGACGCCGCCGGGGTTCGGCGAGAGCCAGCCTGCGACCTCGGCGACATCCGGATGGATGTCGCCCGCCAGCTTCGCCTTGCCGCTCGCGGTGGTGCCGACGCGGGTCACGCCCACGTCGAGCACGGCCGCGCCCGGTTTGACCCAGTCGGGCTGCACGAGGTGCGGCACGCCCACAGCCGCCACGACGATGTCGGCCCGGCGCACCTCGGCGGCCAGGTCGACCGTGCGCGAGTGCGCGAGGGTGACGGTGGCGTCGACGCCCTTGCGCGTCAGGAGCAGACCCATCGGCCGGCCGACGGTGAGGCCGCGGCCGATGACGACGGCATGCCGGCCGGCGATCGGCACGTCGTGCCGGCGCAGCAGCTCGATGATGCCGTTCGGCGTGCAGGGCAGCGGTGTGCGCAGCTCGCCGTCGACGCCGAGCACGAGCTCGCCCAGGTTGAGCGGGTGCAGCCCGTCGACGTCCTTGGCGGGATCCACCGCGACGAGGGCGGCGTGCTCGTCCATGCCACGCGGCAGCGGCAGCTGCACGAGGTAGCCGGTGACCGCCGGATCCGCGTTGAGCTTGGCGATCTCGGCGTGCACCTGGGCCTCGGTGGCGTCGGCGGGGAGGTCGACGCGGATCGACTCGATGCCCACCTCGGCGGAGTCGCGGTGCTTGCCGCCGACGTAGGAGAGCGATCCGGGGTCGTCGCCGACGAGGAGGGTGCCGAGACCGGGCACGATCCCCCGCTCGCGGAGGGCGGCGATCCGGACCTTCAGCTCCTCCTTGATCGCCGACGCCGTCGCGATCCCGTCGAGCCGGATGGCGGGGGTCATCGCCACGTCCCCGGGGACTCGAGGCCCTCGTAGAGCGGGAAGCGGTCGGCGAGGGCGCGCACCCGCTCGCGCAGGGCCGGGATGTCGGGTTCGGAGGGGTGCAGCGCCGTGCCGATGATGTCGGCGACCTCGCGGAACTCGTCGTCGCCGAACCCGCGGGTGGCGAGCGCGGGCGTGCCGATGCGCACACCCGACGTGACCATCGGGGGCGCGGGTCGAAGGGGACCGCGTTGCGATTGACGGTGATCCCGACCTCGTGCAGCAGGTCCTCGGCCTGCTTGCCGTCCAGCGGCGAGGTGCGCAGGTCGGCGAGCACGAGGTGCACGTCGGTGCCGCCGGTCAGCACGTCGAGGCCGCCCGCCCTCGCCTCGTCGGTGGTCAGGCGCTCGGCGAGCAGCTGCGCGCCCGAGACGGTGCGCCGCTGCCGGTCGGCGAACTCGGCGTCCGCCGCGAGCTTGAACGCCACGGCCTTCGCCGCGATCACGTGCATGAGCGGTCCGCCCTGCTGGCCCGGGAAGACGTTGGAGTTGAGCTTCTTGGCGATGTCCGCCTCGTTGCTCAGGATGAAGCCGGAGCGCGGCCCGCCGATCGTCTTGTGCACGGTCGACGAGGTCACGTGCGCGTGCGGCACGGGGCTCGGGTGCAGCCCCGCGGCCACCAGCCCCGCGAAGTGCGCCATGTCGACCCAGAGGGTCGCGCCCACCTCGTCGGCGATCGCCCGGAAGGCCGCGAAGTCGAGCTCGCGCGGGTAGGCCGACCAGCCGGCGATGATCACCTTCGGCTTCACCTCGAGGGCGGCATCCCGCACCGCGTCCATGTCGATGCGCATCGTCTCGGGGTTCACGCCGTAGGCGTGGGCCTCGTAGAGCTTGCCCGAGAAGTTGAGCCGCATGCCGTGCGTGAGGTGGCCGCCGTGCGCGAGCTCGAGTCCCAGGATGCGGTCGCCGGGCTCCGCGATCGCCGACAGCACCGCGGCGTTCGCGCTCGCACCCGAGTGCGGCTGCACGTTGGCGTAGGCCGCCCCGAACAGGCTCTTGGCACGCTCGATCGCGAGGTTCTCGACGATGTCGACGTACTCGCAGCCGCCGTAGTAGCGGCGGCCGGGGTACCCTCCGCGTACTTGTTCGTGAGCACGGAGCTGGCGGCCTCGAGCACGGCGCGCGGCACGAAGTTTTCGCTCGCGATCATCTCGAGCGTCGAGCGCTGGCGGCCGAGTTCCAGCTCGAGCGCCTCCGCGACCTCGGGATCGACCTCCGCGAGCGGAGCCAGGAACGAACGGGACGATGACATGTCGGGCTCCTCACGGTCGGATGTCGGCGGCCCAGGCGTACGGCCGCGTTCCGTGTGAGCCGCTCCCCGGTGGTGATCCACCCGAACGCCAGTCGCGACCCTGCTCAGTGTACTGAACCGCGCCGCTGCCTCACGAGGGCCAGCGCGGTGAAGGCGAGGGCCAGCAGGACGAGCACCGACTGCTCCGCGATCGCGACCGGTCCCGCGGGGATCGCGTTGCGCATCCCGACCCAGACGTAGGTCAGCACCGCCCCTGCGGCGAGACCGACCGGCGCCGGACGCAGCGCGCCGATGAGCACGGCGAGCGCCGCGAGTGCGAGGAGGGTGACGCCGACCGCGAGCCACGGGTCGCCGATCCCGCGCGCCAGCTGCGCCGCGCTCAGCAGCACGGCCGAGAGCACGATGCCCAGCACGACGCGACCGGAGTCGCGGGCCGCACCGGGCTCGGGCAGCAGCACCGCGACGACGACGAGCACCACCACCGCGACGACGGAGCCGAGCAGCCGGAGCGGGTCGGGGTCGTAGCCGCGCACCCCGGGCACGGACGCGAAGAACACGGCGACAGCGGCGAGCGCGGTCAGCACCGGGAACAGGACGAGCCCGAAGCGGCCGAACCAGGCGCGTTGCGGCCCGCCGTCCGCCGGTGTCGCGATCGCCTCCGCGAGCGCGATCGGGGTCGCGACGCTCCACACCATTTGCAGCATGAGCACGAACACGAGCCACGGACCGGAGGTGCCGAGCAGCGGGATGAAGCCCTGCTCGAGCAGGTGCGCGCCGAGGTAGTGCGGGTCGAACAGCGACTGCGTGACCAGGCCCTCCTCGATCACGCCCCAGGCGAGGCCGAGCAGCAGGATCGTCGGCCAGCCGCGCCCCAGCCGCCGCGTGACCTCGCGGATCGTGATCGCGGCCGACCCGTAGAACAGCGTGTAGAGCAGCACCTCGACGACCTGCTCGACGACCGGCGCGGGAGCGCCGCTCAGGTACTGGTCACCGAGCAGGAACTCGGCGATGAGACCGGCGGGGAGGGCGAGGGTGATCCAGCGCAGCAGTTTGATCGGCATGCTCCGAGCCTCATCCGCGACGACTCCGGATGCCTCGGCCGCCCGTCACGCCTCTCCCGTGACATTCGTCACGGCCCCCGCTCGGCGAGGAACGCGTCGAGCTCGGCCCGGGTCGGGGCGCCGGCCGGACCGCGCCGGGTCACGGCGATCGCGGCGGCCGCGTTCGCCCGGCGTGCCGCGTCGACGGCATCGAGCCCCGCGCCGAGCCCGGCGAGGAACACCCCGACGTGCACATCGCCGGCGCCGTTGGTGTCGACCGCATCGACCGCGAATCCCGGCACGGTGACGCCGTCGACCGTGCAGCCGCCGGCGCCGCGCCGGATCAGCACGCGGAACCCGCCCGCCGGGATCGCGTCGGCTTCGGCCGTGTTGGCGCTCCACCAATCCGCGCGTGCCACGACGGGTGCCAACACCTCGCGGGGCAGCGTCGACGCGAGCGGGCCCGGGTCGACGAGCACGACCACCTCGCGCGGCACCGACCCGATCCAGGCGGCGATCTCCGGCCCGCTCGGCTCGCGCGCGAGGGCGTACCCGGAGACGTGCAGCAGGTCGCCGGCGCCGAGTACGAGGCCGTGCGGATCGCCGAGCGCCTCGGCGCCGACCGTCGTGAGGAAGCTGCGCTCGCCGCCCGGTTCGACGATCGCGACGTCCCACCCGGTATCGCGATCCCGGATCGGATCGGCGAGCACGGCGATCCCCTCGGCCCCGAGCGCCGAGCGCACGAGGTCGCCGAACGGGCCGGTGCCGTGGCCGCCGGCGTACGCCGCGGCGGCCCCCTGCCGCCGGGCCGCGACGAGGGTCGTCGCGCTGCCGCCGACCGCGGTCCGCGACGAGGTCGCCGTGACATCCGCCCCCGAGCGCGGCAGCTCGGGCAGCTCGAGCAGCAGATCGACCACGGCGTTGCCGACGCTGACGACGCGCGTCACGCGGCCGCCCGGAGCGCCAGCAGCCCGCCGACGAGCGGCTCGAGGTCGAGCTCGTTCACCGTGGTGACGGTCTGCACGGCGCCCGCCGGCCACGCCGAGCCGGTCGCACCGGCGATCGCGCCCGCCATCGCCCCGATCGTGTCGGTGTCGCCGCCGTGGTTGGCCGCCGCCAGGCAGGCCGTCCAGCCGTCACCGCCGGCGAGCGCCAGGATGCCGAACGCGGCCGGCACCGACTCCTGCGTCGCAAGGCTCGTGCCGACCAGCGCGATCAGCCGCTCGGCCCCGTCGGGATGCGCGGTGAGCGCGACCGCCCAGCCGATGCGGGCCGCCACCGAGGCGCCCGCGATCCAGTGCCCGCGCCGCTCGCCGAGCTCGGCGGCGGCGATCGCCACCTCGGTCGCGGCGGCGCGGTCGGCGCCGTCGATCCCCGCGCTCACCGCCGCCGCGACGGCGGCGGCTCCCGCGATCGCGATGCCCGTGTCGTGCGTCGGTCGGCACGCCTCGGCGACCAGGTCGACGAGCGCCGCGAGGTCGCGCGATCCGGTCGCGATGCCGACCGGCGCGATGCGCATCGCGGCGCCGTTCGTCGTGCCGGTGCGGCCCGCGTCGGCCGGGTCGGCACCCGCGCGGATCGCCGCGATCGCCGCCCGCGTCGACGGGCCGAGCAGATCGAGCGAGCCGCGGGCCCGCATCCGGTCCTCCCATGCGGCCAGCCGGTCGGCCCACTCCCGGGCCGGCACGCGTCCGCCCGTCTCCAGCAGCAGCCGGCCGAGCAGGAGCGCCTGCTCGGTGTCGTCGGTCACCGAGCCCGCCGGCAGCCCGGCCGCGATCGGATGATCGTGCACCGCCGCCCGGAAACCCTCGATCGCGCCGTACCGCTCCACGATCGCGTCCGGCGACAGCAGCTGGGTCGGCATCCCGAGCGCGTCGCCGATCGCCAGGCCCTGCAGGGCGGCGAGGGCCCGCGCGCTCCCGGTCACTTCCCCGCCAGCACCTCGTCGACGCTCGTGATCTCGATGAGCGGGCCGTACAGCGCCATCGCGTCGAGGGCGCGCTGGTGGTCGGCCGGGCTGATCCCGGCGCACGCGTCCGCGACGACGCGCACGTGCACGCCGGCATCCGCGGCCGCGAGCGCCGTCGAGATCACGCAGCAGTCGGTCGAGACCCCCGTGAGCACCATCTCGGTCGAGCCGCCCATCGCGGCCTCGAATGCGGCGTCCCACTTGCCGAAGGTCGGCCGCGTCTCGAGGTGCGGCGCGAGGTCGCGGAACGGCTCGCTCAGCGCGTAGAGCGGGTCGTCGTCGGGCACGAGCGCGAACGCCCACTGCTCGTAGTACGGCACCCACGCCCCGCGCGGCCGCTCGGGAGCGACGAATCGCGTGAAGATCGCGTCGCCGCCGAACGCGGGCAGCAGCCGCTGGATGCCGGCGGACGCGGTCGCGTAGTCCGGCGCCCCCACGGGCTCGGGGGCTCGAAGATCGCCTGCATGTCGATCGCGACGAGGACGGGCTTCGCTTCAGAGCGACGGTCATTTCTGACCGTCGCCGCGGCCCCAGTCCCGGAGGCCGTCTCGGCCTCCGGTTCGCTGGCGGCCATGTCAGCTCTCCGCGGCGGTCGCGGCCTCCTGCCGGCGGATGCGCGCCCGGCCGAAGATCAGCGTGCCGACGAAGCCGATCACGAGCGCGAACAGCACGCCCAGGTTGGCGTAGGCCCACGCGCCGTCCTTGCCGCCGATGATCCCGAGGAAGTAGCCCTGCCAGGTCAGCCACGACACGGAGGCGGTCGCCACGACGAAGCCCCAGCCGACCGCGGTGCCGACGAGGATCAGGATGACCGCGGTCCCGTTCACGCTGCCGTAGCGGCCGCGCGAGGTGTAGAGCTCCTTGTCGGCGTAGTCGCGCCTGCGCAGCAGGATGTCGGCGAGGAAGATGCCGCCCCACGCCGCGATCGGCACGCCGAGCGTGATGAGGAAGCCCTGGAACGGGCCGACGAAGTCCTTGGCCGCGAAGATGACGATGGCGGCGCCCGCGATCATGATGATGCCGTCGATGCCCGCCGCCATCGGCCGAGGCAGGCGGAGGCCGGCGCTCAGCAGCGCGAGGCCCGACGAGTAGATGTCGAGGATCGCCCCCGATGAGCCCGAGGATCGCGACGATCGCGAACGGCACGAGGAACCACACCGGCAGGATCGAGGTGAGCGCGCCGATCGGGTCGCCCGCGATGGCGTCGCTCAGCTTCTTGGACGACCCCGCGAGCAGCACGCCGAAGACCACCAGGATCGCCGGCGCGATCGCCGCTCCGAACGTCGTCCAGCCGACGACGCCGCCCGAACGCGCCGAGCGCGGCAGGTAGCGCGAGTAGTCGGCGGCGGCGTTGATCCAGCCGAGCCCGAATCCGGTCATCATGAGCACGAACGCGCCGATCACCGGGCCGATGGCGCCGGCCGGCAGGGACGACACCGCGGCCCAGTCGATCTTCGGGATGACGAGGATGAGGTAGATCACCGTGACGATGCCCGTCACGATCGTGATGATCACCTGCAGCCTGATGATCAGGTTGAAGCCGTAGATGCCCGCGATCACGATGATCGCGGCGATGACGAGCAGCGCGACGACCTTGATGACGACGCTGTCCTTGGGGCCGCCGAGCTCACCGATCACCGTCGAGGTGGCGAGCACCGAGAGCACGCACAGCACCGTCTCCCACCCGACCGTGAGCAGCCAGGAGATGATCGACGGCAGCCGGTTGCCGTTCACGCCGAAGGCGGCGCGGCTGAGCACCATCGTGGGCGCCGATCCGCGCTTGCCCGCGAGCGAGATGAAGCCGCAGAACAGGAACGAGATCGCCAGGCCGACGACGCTCACGATGCTGGCCTGCCAGAAGTTCACCCCGAAGCCGAGCACGAACGAGCCGTAGCTGATCGCCAACACCGAGACGTTGGCCGCGAACCACGGCCAGAACAGCCCGGAGGGACGACCCTTCCGCTCGCTCTCGGCGATCGTCTCGAGGCCGGTGAGTTCCACGCCCCGCGGGTGCTGGAAGTTTCCTGGGTCGTCGTCATGGCCCCGGAGTCTAGCGATCAGCCGGGATGCCGCGCGATGCGCACCCGGTCGGTCGCCACGAGGAACGCGAGCCCCGCGACGAGGAAGGCGACCTCGGCGAACGGCAGGATGCCGAGCCCGAACCCGTCGAGCAGCACGCCGCCGAGCAGCGCGCCGCCGCCGATCGACACGTTGAAGGCGATCGTGGTCCAGGCGGAGCCGATGTCGCGCAGCCGCTGCGACGTGCCGTGCATCATGCGCGCCTGCAGCAGCGCCGGGATGCCGCCGAACCCGATGCTCCACGCGATGAGCGCCGCGATGGTCGCCGGGTCGGAGACGCCGGCCAGGACGCCCGCGAGCGTCAGCGACGCGATGAGCAGGATGATCAGGCCGATGATCGTGCCCCGCGGGAAGCGGTCGCCGAGCGCGCCGGCGATGGCGAGGCCGAGCGCGCCGGCGACGCCGAACACGAGCAGGAGCGGGGCGACGGCACCCGTCCCCATCGCGGCCGCCTGGGCGATCCAGGGCGCGATGTAGGTGTAGAAGACGTTCTGCCCGGTGGCGATGAGCACGACCGTCACGCACACGATGACGATGACGATGATCGTGCGGTCGCGGTGCGGCGCCAGCTCGATGGGCCCCGTCACGGGGGAGCCGAGATGCGAGACCGGCGGCAGCAGGAACACGACCAGCAGCGCGAACGCGAGCACGGCGAGGCCGGTCACGAAGAACGCGAGCCGCCAGCCGAGCGCGTGCCCGAGGGCGGTGCCGACCGGCACGCCCAGCACGAAGGCCGCCGACGATCCGAAGCCGGTGACCGCGATCGCACGCGACAGCAGGTGACGCGGCACGAGGCGCGCGGCGTACGGGGCGGTCACCGCCCAGAACAGCCCGTGCGCCAATCCGCCCAGCACCCGCGCCGCCAGCAGGAACTCGTAGCTCGGGGCGACCGCGCACAGCACGTTGACGACGAAGAAGACGCCCAGCGTCACGACCATGAGCCACTTGCGCGAGAAGCGCTGAGTCAGTGCCGTGAGCGGCGCCGTCGTCACGACCACGGTGCCCGCGAAGACCGTGACCAGGAGGCCGACCTGCGACTCCGACACCCGCAGCCCGTGGGCGATGTCGGGCAGGAGGCCGGTGGGCAGGAACTCGCTGGTGTTGTTGACGAAGATCGCGCCCGCGATCAGGAGGAGCCGGAAGAGCGGGAAGGGGGCGGTCCGCTCGGTCATCTCGCGTGCAGCCTATGACCTTCCCGGCCGCCGATTCTCGGGCTAGAGGACGCTGCGGCGCAGGGTCTCCTCGATCCAGTCGATGAGGCGGGTTCTGTCCCATCCCGCGCGGAGGACGAGCTCGCGGTAGACACCAGGAGCCGCCAGCGCTCGGTACACGGCCTGCGCCTCCGGCAGGGGCACCCGCAGGGCGGGCCGCAGCGAGCGCATGAAGCCGTTCATGATCCGGTCGCGGCCCGCGAGCTTCGCACGGAGCAGCTCCTGCGTCTCGGGGCTCTCGTCGGCCGCGGTCTCCAGGATCAGCACCACGTCGAAATCGGCGGTGTACAGGTCGACGAGCCACTCGACCGCACCGCGGAGGCGAGACGTCTCGTCGGGCCGCTCCAGCACCTCCGCGGCCCGCCCGCGAGCATCGGCGCGGGTCAGCCACGCCTCGCAGATCTCGGAGAGGATCTCGCGCTTGGAGCCGTACGCCGCATAGACCGTGCGCACGGCGACTCCCGCCTCCTGCGCGATCCGGTCGATGCTCGTCGTCGCGTAACCGGAACTGGCGAACAGCGCTCTCGCCGTCTCGGCGATGCGTTCCCGTGTGGCGGCGGCCTGCTGCGCGCGCCAGCTGGTCTTGACATCGGAGCCCACGGCGCGACACTATCAATGCGTTGAATGCAGTATCAGTGCAGTGAATGCATGGGAGATGCAAGATGGACGCAGGAGAGGATGTCCCGGAGGCGGTGCGCCTCGTCGAACGAGTGCTGGTGGAGGCGTTCGCCGGCGGTCGCACGGAGGTGATCGCGGAGCTGAGCTCGCCCGACCTCGTCGAGCACCAGTTCGGCATGCAGGCCGTCGGCGCGGAGGCGGTGGCACGGGCCCGGTTGGCCGCGAGGCAGGTGCACGAGATGGCCCCGGACGTGACCTACACGATCGAGGATTGGGCCCAGCACGACGACGTGACCTGGGTGCGCGCGATCGGGCGCGGAACCCAGACGGGGCCGCTGCTGGGTCCGCCGAGCGGCCGCCCGTTCGAGATCACGGTGATCGATGTGGTGCGGGTGCGCGACGGCCTCATCGCAGAGCACTGGGGCGTGCCCGATCGGTTCGCGCTGCTCTCCCAGACCGGCGCGCTGGAGCGGCTGACGACCGGATGAGAGCCTGCGGCGACTCCGGCATCCGGGCCGCCGATACGCTGGGCGCGTGGACGCGGCGACGCACTGGATCCTGACCCTGGTCTGTCCCGACCGACCCGGGATCGTGCACGCCATCAGCGGCGCCGTCGTCGAGGCCGGCGGCAACATCACCGAGTCGCAGCAGTACTCCAGCCACGACAGCGGCACCTTCTTCATGCGTCTGCAGGTCGAGTCGGCCGCGGACCGCGACGCGTTCGCCGCGGCGCTCGCCCCGATCGCCGAGCGGTACCGGATGACGTGGCAGCTCGACGTCGTCGGTCGCCCCGTGAAGACCCTCGTGCTCGCCTCGACCGCTGCGCACGCGCTGAACGACCTGCTGTTCCGCCAGCGCGCCGGCCAGCTCCCGATCGAGATCGCCCGGGTGCTCGCGAACCACGCCGACCTGGAGAGCCTCGCCGACTTCTCCGGCGTGCCGTTCGAATGGCAGACCGTGAGCGATGCCGACGAGAAGGCGGCGTTCGAGCGGCGCGTGCTCCGGATCGTGGAGGGCGAGGGCATCGAGCTGGTCGTGCTGGCGCGCTACATGCAGATCCTGTCGCCGGAGCTGTGCGCCGCACTGGAGGGACGGATCATCAACATCCACCACTCGTTCCTGCCGGGGTTCAAGGGCGCCAACCCGTACCGGCAGGCGCACGCCCGCGGCGTCAAGCTCATCGGCGCGACCGCGCACTTCGTCACGACCGACCTCGACGAGGGGCCGATCATCGAGCAGAACGTCGAACGCGTCGACCACAGCCAGTCGCCCGAGCAGCTGCGCGCGATCGGGCAGGACATCGAGTCCCGCACCCTGACCCGCGCGGTCGGCTGGTTCGCCGAGCATCGCGTGCTGCTCGACGGGGCCAGGACGGTGATCTTCCGATGACGACGCTGCTGCGCGCGGCCGGGTTGATCGACGAGCGCGGGGAGAGAGCCGGCGCGGGGGCGCGTGGGCGCTGATCGACGGCGACGTCATCCGGGCGACCGGCACGGGCGAGGCTCCGGATGCCGACGCGACCGTCGACCTCGGCGACGCGACGCTCGCGCCGGGGTTCGTCGACATCCACGTGCACGGCGGCGGCGGCCACTCGGTCGACGGCGGAGCCGCCGAGCTGGAGGGGCGCTCGCCGCGCACCGTGCACACGGCACCACCCGGTCGATGGTGTCGTTCGTCTCCGCGCCGCTGGCCGAGCTGCGCGAGGGGATCGCCGAGGTCGCCGAGCTGACGACGCGCGATCCGCGGGTGCTCGGCTCGCATCTCGAGGGGCCGTTCCTCGCGCCCGCCCGCCGCGGCGCGCACGACGAGTCGTTCCTGCGGCATCCCGACCCCGAGTCGGTGGAGGGGCTCATCGAGGCCGCCGCCGGAACGCTGCGCCAGGTCACGCTCGCGCCGGAGCTGCCCGGCGGGCTCGAGGCGATCGCCCGGTTCGCCGACGCCGGCGTCGTGCCCGCGGTCGGCCACACCGAGGCCGACGAGCAGACGGCTCGCGCCGCCTTCGACGCGGGGGCACGAGTGCTCACGCACGCCTTCAACGCGATGCCGGGCATCGGCCATCGCGCGCCCGGTCCCGTGGTCGCCGCGATCGACGACGAGCGGATCACGCTCGAGCTCGTCCTCGACGGCCTGCACGTGCATCCGCACGTGGCCAAGCTGCTCTGGGATGCCGCGCCCGGCCGGGTCGCGCTCATCACCGACGCGATGTCGGCGGCCGCCGAGGCCGACGGCGACTACCGCCTCGGCACCCTGAACGTCACGGTGCGCGACGGCCTCGCGGTGCTCTCCGGCACCCAGACGATCGCGGGGTCGACCCTCACCCAGGACGTGGCGCTGCGCCAGGCGATCGCGATGGGCGCGATGCCGGCGGCGGCGATCGCCGCCCTCACGACGATCCCCTCGCGCGCCCTCGGGATCCCCGGTCTCGGGCTGCTCGAACCGGGCTACCCGGCCGACGTCGTCGCACTCGACGGGGCGTGGAACGTTACCGGCGTCTGGTCCCTCGGCGAGCGGGTCGAGTAGACGCTCCGCGGCCGAGTCGGTCGAGGAGGCGGAGGAGCGCGGCTCCCGCGTGCGCGGAGGCGCCGAACGTCGCGACGTCGGCGTAGCGGCGGTCGGCGGACGGGCACCCCATGTCGACGACGAGCACGTCGCGGCCGGATGCCCGAGCCGCGTCGATCACGTCGCGCGTCCACGCGCGGCGGTGGTTGTCGCGGCCGACGATGACGAGCTGCGCGGCGCCGGGTGACGGGAGGGCGTCGCCCTCGCGCACCCGCACGACCTCGACGCCCGCGGCGGCCGGGCCCCACGGCGACACGCCGACGGCGATGTTCGACCCGGTCTCGAGCTGCACGAGCAGACGCTCGGGGCGCACGGTGACGCCGGCGGCGATGTCGAACGCGCCGATCGTGCGGTCGACATCGAAGGCCGGAGCGGGAGACGGCACGACCGGCGGGAGGACGCCGAGCGGCGCCACGCGCCCGAGCGCCTCGGCGATCCGGGATGCCGCCACGCGCGCCGAGATCGCCGCCGCGAGCCCGTCGACCTGCTCTGCCGTGTTCGCCGTGCCGAGGCAGAGCAGGTCGGCGCCCGCGGCGAGCGCGCGCACCGCGGCGGTCGCCATCCCGATCCCGCCGCTCGCGCCGCGCATGTCGAGCGCGTCGGTCACGATCGCGCCCGTGAAGCCGAGGTCGCCGCGCAGCAGCTCGCCGAGGATCCGCGGCGAGAACGTCGCGACGTTGTCGCCGTCGAGCTGCGGCAGGAGGATGTGCGAGGTCATGACGCTGCGCGCGCCCGCGCCGACGGCCGCCGCGAACGGCAGAAGCTCGCGGGCGCGCAGGGCCTCGAGCGGCAGGTCGACGACCGGCATCGCCAGGTGCGAGTCGGACGCCGTGTCGCCGTGGCCGGGGAAGTGCTTCGCGCTCGCGGCGACACCCGTCGACTGCAGCCCCTCGATCCACGCGACCGTGTGCCGGGAGACGAGCCCGGGGTCGGCGCCGAAGCTGCGGGTGCCGATGACGGGATTGCGGTCATCGGAGTTGATGTCGGCATCCGGCGCGAAGTCGAGCGTGATGCCCGCGGCGGCGAGCTCCCGGCCGACCGTCTCGCCGACCCGGCGGGTGAGCTCGAGGTCGTCGATGCGACCCAGGATGGCGTTGCCCGGGTAGGGCGACCCGGTGCGCTGATGCAGGCGGGTGACGTCGCCGCCCTCCTCGTCGACCGCGATGACCGCGCGCGGGTTCGCCTCGCGGATCGCGTCGGTCAGCTCGCGTACCTGCGACGGCGCGGCGATGTTGGTCGCGAACAGGCAGACGCCGGCGAGACCGTCGGCGAGCCGCTCGCGCAGCCAGCCGGGGAGCGCCGTGCCCTCGAAACCCGGCAGCAGCACGCCGAGTGCGGCGGATCGCGTCATCTCAGTCCCAGCGCTGGAACGGCGGCTTGTGCTCGTAGGTGTACCGGTAGTACTCGGCCAGGCGCAGCTTCGACGCCGCCGCCTCGTCGAGGATCACGGTCGCGCTGCGGTGCCACTGCAGCACCGAGGCCGGCACCACGCTGGCGAACGGTCCCTCGACGGCCGCGGCCACGGCATCCGCCTTCGCCTCCCCCTGCGCGACCAGCAGCAGCTCGCGCGCCTCCAGGATCGTGCCGAGCCCCTGGGTCACGCAGTGCGTCGGCACCTCGTCGAGGGAGTCGAAGAAGCGCGCGTTGTCCTGCCGGGTGCGCGGCGCGAGCGTCTTGATGCGGGTGCGCGACTGGAACGACGACGTGGGCTCGTTGAAGCCGATGTGCCCGTTGGCACCGATGCCCAGGATCTGCACGTCGACGCCGCCGGCGTCGGCGATCGCGGCTTCGTACGCCGCGCACGCGGCCTCGATGTCGTCGGCGAGGCCGTCGGGCACGTGCACGCGGGCGGGGTCGAGACCGAGCGGCTCGGTCACCGTGGTGCGGATGACGCTCGCATAGCTCTGCGGATGCGACGTGGGCAAGCCCACGTACTCGTCGAGCGCGAAGCCGCTCACGCGTCCGACGTCGAGGCCGGCCTCGCGGCGGGCGGCGAGCTCCGCGTAGATCGCGAGCGGCGACGATCCCGTCGCGAGCCCGAGCACGGTCTCCGGATGCCGCGCGATGCGATGCGCGATCTTCGCGGCGGCGGCGCGACCGACCTCGGCGGCGGTGGGCAGGATGACGATCTCCACGAGGCGCCACCCTACCGAGGTGAACCGCCCGCGCACGGACGCCGTGATGTCCGAGAGGATTCGAAGGAGGACCCTCCTCTGCCGCACGCCGCCCACCGGTCGCTCCGAGACACCTCCAAGGTGCGATCCGGATGCTGGAGGCACGGGCGGCATCGCCGACCATCCCGTCCTCGTCAGGAGATCTCCGTGCCCCGCTCGTCGTTCGTCCGTTCACGTCCCGTGCTCCGGGGGCCGGGCTCGGACTCGCGGGCCTCGGACTGGTGGGCGCGCTGGCCGGGTGCGCCGCCGGTGGGGCGGCCGCGGGTTCCGGATCGGGCGGCGGCCCCTACCAGGACGGCACCTACACCGCCGACGGCAGCTACCAGGCGCCGAGCGGCACCGAGACGATCACGGTGACCCTGACGCTCGCGAAGGACACGGTCACCGCGGTGCGGATCGGGCGGCACGCGACCGATCCGAACGCCATCCAGTACCAGGCCATGTTCGCCGAGGGCATCTCGGCGCTCGTCGTGGGCAAGGACATCGACTCCCTCGGCGTGTCTCGCGTCGCCGGATCCTCGCTCACGAGCGGCGGATTCCGCGCCGCCGTCGAGGCCATCAAGAAGCAGGCGGCGGGGTCCTGAGCGCGCTCGTCGATCCGCTTCCGTACGCCTGGTCGTTCGACGCGATCGGGGCGCCGTGGCGCATCGACACGGAACGGGAGCTGACGACGGCCGAGCGCGCGGTGGTCGCCGAGCGCATCGAGCGCTACGACCGCGACTGGTCGCGTTTCCGCGACGACTCGCTCGTGACGCGCATCGCGCGTGAGCCCGGCTCCTACGAGCTGCCCCCGGAGGCGGCGCCGCTGCTGGCCCTCTACCGCGAGCTGTACGAGGCGACCG
Source organism: Pseudolysinimonas kribbensis (assembly GCF_030161895.1). GTDB lineage: Bacteria > Actinomycetota > Actinomycetes > Actinomycetales > Microbacteriaceae > Pseudolysinimonas > Pseudolysinimonas kribbensis. Next base: position 2,306,591 of record NZ_BSVB01000001.1, on the reverse strand, counting down.
GAGGGCGCGTCTCGCCGCTCGTCGGCCGCGCACTCGAGGCTCTCGGCTACGACGGGCAGTACCGGCTGACACCCGCGGCGGATCGCATGCCGGTTCCGGCATGGGATGCCGCGATCGCCTGGGACGGACGCCGCCTCGACGCCCCCGCGGGCGCGCTCCTCGACGTCGGCGCGGCCGGCAAGGGTCAGCTCGTCGACCTCGTGGGCGAGGCGCTCGACGACCTCGGCCATGGGCGCTGGGTCGTGGATGCGAGCGGCGATCTGCGCCCCCGCGGCGTGCCGATGCGGGTCGCGCTCGAGCATCCCGCCGATCCGTCGAAGGCCATCGGCGTCGTCGAGACGACGGACCGGGCCATCGCGGCGAGCGCGACCACCCGCCGCGCATGGGGCGACGGCCTGCACCACGTGCTCGACGCGGTGACCGGCGAGCCGACGCGAGGCGTCGTCGCGACCTGGGCGATGGCGGGCTCCGCGATGGTCGCCGACGGCATCGCCACGTCCCTGTTCTTCGACGTCGATCCGAACCTGCTGCACCGCCACGGCGTGGAGTACGTGAGGATGTTCGCTGACGGGCGCGTGGAGCGCTCCCCGACCTTCCCGGAGAGGTCTTCGCATGATCGCCTGGCTCGACCGCGTGCTCGGACGCGTCACCATGTACGGCCTCGTCATCATCTCGCTCAGCGTGCTGGGCGTCGCGGCGCTCGTACTGACCTTCGTGCCCGAGGCCGTGTCGTTCTCCCCCTGGCGCTGCTGGCCAGCGCGACCGTGCTGCTGGTCGTCTCGTACCTGACGAACGGGATCGCGGGGCTGATCTTCCGCACCCGGCCGCAGCTGAGCTCCACGATCATCACGGCGCTCCTGCTGCTGTTCATCTTCACGCCGTCGATCGACGTGCTGCCGCTGCTCGGGCTCGCGCTGGCCGCGTTCGTGGCCGTGGCCACGAAGTACCTGCTCGCGTGGCGCGGGCGGCACATCTTCAACCCGGCGGCCGCGGCGGCCTTCATCGTCGGATTCCCGGGTCTGCCGTTCGGCTTCGCGACCTGGTGGGTGGCCACGCCGCCCCTCGTGCCGATCGCGGCGATCGGCGCCCTGCTCATCCTGTTCCGCACCCGCCGTCTGTGGCTCGGACTGGTCTTCGTCGGCACCGTCGTCGTCGTGTGGCAGGTGCGCGGGCTGCTGAGCGCCACCGGCCCGCTCGACGTGCTGAGCCTGTCGTTGCTGTCGCTGCCGACGGTGTTCTTCACCGGGTTCATGCTGAGCGAGCCGCTCACCCTGCCGCCGCGACGCTGGCAGCAGCTGGCCGAGGCGGCGCTCGTCGGCCTCATCTCGAGCGTGGGGTTCGCGCTCGGCCCGCTCTACAGCTCGCCGCAGCTCGCGCTGCTGATCGGCAACCTGCTCGCCTTCCTCGTCGGGCAGCGGCGCGGCATCCGGCTGCAGTTCGAGGGCCGGCGCCAGCTCACGCCGACCAGCTGGGACTTCGCCTTCCGGCCGGCCGCGCCCGTGCGCTTCCGCCCTGGTCAGTACATGGAGCTCACACTCCCGCACAGCGGCACCGACGCCCGCGGGTGGCGGCGGGTCTTCAGCATCGCCACCGCGCCCGCGACCGGCGGCGTGCGGTTCGGGGTGCGGCTGCCCGACAAGCCGTCGAGCTTCAAGACCGCGCTCATGGCGCTCGAACCGGGCACCCCGGTCACGGCGACCTCGGTCAGCGGCGACTTCACGCTGCCGGCCGACCCGGCGCAGAAGCTCCTGCTCGTCGCGGGCGGCATCGGCGTCACGCCGTTCGTCGGACAGCTGCAGCAAGCCGCCGGCGAGCCGCAGCCGCGGGATGTCGTGCTGGTCTACGCCGTCTCGTCGGCGACCGAGCTCGCGTACGCTGCCGAGCTCGAGGCCGCCGGCGTGCGCGTCGTCGTGGTCTGCCCCGATCGCCCGCTCGTGCTGCCGGAGCACTGGTCGTGGGTGCAGGGCGATGCGCTCAGCGCGGGCATCGTCCACGACAACGTGCCGGATGCCCGCGACCGCATCGCCTACGTCTCCGGTGCGCCGGCGGCGGTCTCCGCCCTCAAGCGCGCGCTGCGCGGCACGGGCGTGCGCCGGGTGCGCACCGACACCTTCATCGGCTACTGAGCGCGGCGTCGTCGCGACGTCCCCTCCCATCGCCCCGCGGCGTCCCGCGTCGCCCCGTCGCCACGCCTCGTCGCGGCCTCCGGTGCGACGTCCCTGCCCATGCGGGCTGGCGCCCCCGGCGTCGCCCGCGTCGCCCCGCCCGCCCCGCGTCGCCCCGCCCGCCCCGCCCGTCAAAGGTTCAGGATGACGCCGGCGCGGCGCGAGGTCCCGGGCCACGGCGCGCGACCGCATCCTGAACTTTCGACGAAGCGGGAGGCGACGAAGCCGGAGGCGACGAAGCGGGAGGTCGCGCCGCGGGTCAGCGGTGCGCGGCCGGATCAGTGGCCCTGGGTCACCACGAGGTGCGACGGCGTCATCGTCATCCGGTCGGAGATCACCCCGACGAGTCCGAGGTGCACGCCGAGCAGGGTCTGCGGCAGCTCGTCGCCCGGCAGCGGGGTGTCCGCGCCGAGCGTGAGGCCGAGTCCGCCCGGCAGCGTCGCGGTCGCCGAGTCGATGTAGGCCGAGACGTGTCCGCTCAGCACCATCTGCCGCGAGGTCGTCACGCCGCTGTCGCCGCCCGCGGTCTTGCGCACGTCGAGCACGAAGTCGTTGATCGTCACGCTCGACGCCTGCAGCCGGATGACGGTGGTACGCGACCCGTCCTTGAGCGGCACGGTCACGAGCGATACGACCGGGATGCTGCCGAACGAGATCGACGATCCCCCGAGCTGCGCCGCCGGCAGCGTGAACGTCATGCTGTCGTCGGGCGAGGCGACCAGCGGGACCGGCGGCAGACCGCCGGCATTGTCCTGCGGGTCGCTCGACGAACCGCCGCCGAGCAGCCCGCCGAGTCCCCCGCCGCCCGATCCCGTGCCGGTTCCGGTACCCCCACCGCTGGTGGGCGACGGCGACGGGCTCGGCGACGACGGCGTGCAGATGATGCCGAGCAGGCACCCCTCCGCCGCCCCCGGCGCGCGCGCCGCCCCGATCGAGGCGATCGAGGCCACGACGAGCAGCAGAGCCGCTGCCCGGTTGAATCGGCGCCGGCCGGTCAGGACCGGCCCGGCACGAAAGGGCGGGGTTCCCCGGGGTCCTCTTGGACGAGGAGGCGCCGGCGCCACCGCGCCGCGCCGCGGCGCGGGCCTTGAGCGTGGCGTAGTCGACGGCCTCCGCATGTACGACGCCGGCGTGCCCGGCGCGATGCGCGGGTTCGGGATCGGGCGCAGCGGGGGCTGCGTCGCGACGTTCTCCGCCGCCGCCACGCCCTCGGCGGAGTCCGCCGCGGACGAGACCCGGGCCCGCCACGCGACGACGATGACGCCGCCGACGGCTCCCAGCAGCATCCCGAGCAGGAATCCGCCGAGGTTGACCCCGACGAGCGAGTAGACAGCGAGCACGAGCGCGAAGATGCCGTAGAAGAGATGCTGCGCGGGCGTCACGATCGCCAGAACACCGAGCAGTACCAGGAGCGCCGGGATCACCGTCGCCTGGAACCCCTCGAAGCCCATCGAGATGTGGATGTTGCCGAGGTCGAGCTGGCCGGAGAAGAACATCTCGACGCCGGCGAGGGCGAGCAGGATGCCGCCGACGAGCGGGCGCTCCCGTCGCCAGACGCGGAATCCGGTCACGGTGTCGCCTCCGGCGCGGGTCATGCGGATCGCGGTCATGTCATCGTCCTCCCGATCGGCCGATGCCTAGAAGCACTCCTTGCCGTCGGTGGTCACCTGCATGTGCATCCCGTTCAGCGTGAACACGGCGGCCGTGGTCGACCACGAGATCTGCTGGAGGTCGGTGATATGCAGAGCGCTCGAGTCCTGGGCGAAGTCGCCGACGGCGCCCTTGGCCTTGGTCTGCACGGTCGAGGCGTCGACCCCGATGCGCACGTCGTCGAAGCTCGTGTTGCCCTTGAGGTCGGTCATGCCGATCTGCAGGTCGGTCGCCTCGGCGGGCGTTCCGCCGCCGCCGGCCGTGATGATCGCGCCGACCTTGCCGAGCGGGGTGTCGGCCACGACCGACTGGCACAGGTTCGTGAGCTTGGCCTGGCCGATGTTGGCGATCGCGACGGCGTGCTGCTTGCCCGCGGTGTCGGTCGCGACGCCCGCGTACTGCGAGAAGCTCGTGCCGTCGAGCTGCGACGCGGCGATCTTGAACTGGCTGCCGGAGATGGTCATCGACACCGGCACCGCGCCCTGCGCGACGCCGCCGATGACGAGGGTGGACACGATCGCGACGGGCACCGCGGCGAGCAGGATGCGGCCGGCGTACGAGCCCGTGACCTTCTTGAGCTTCATCGATCCTCTTCGATCTCAGCCCAGCCAGTTGTTCGGTTGTGACGTCCGGTTCCGAGCGTACCGGCTATTGACACCCTGTCAATAGGTGGGACAGTGGAGAGGTCATGGTGGAGGAACGACGCACCCGGCTGACCCCCGACGAGCGGCGGGCGCAGCTCGTCGCGCTCGGGGTCGCCGCCCTCGCGCACTCCCCGCTCGAGGACGTCACGATGGAGCTCCTCTCGGAGCAGGCCGGCGTCTCGCGGGCCCTGCTCTTCCACTACTTCGGCTCCAAGCAGGGCATGCACCACGCGATCGTGCTCACCGCGCGCGACAGCATGCTGCGCGCCACCGAGCCGCGGCCGGAGCTGGCGCCGCTGGATCGTCTGCGCGACACGTTGGATCGGGTGGTCGGGTTCGTGCGGGAGCACCCCGCGACCTTCTACTCGCTCGTGCGCGGCGCGGCGAGCGGCTCCCCGAGGTGCGCGAGCTCGTCGAGGAGGCGCGCAACGCCCAGGCCGAGCGCGCCGTCTCGGTCTTCCTCGAGCTCGGCGAACCCGACAGCCGGCGGCTGCGGATCGCGCTGAGAGCCTGGGTCGCGATGGCCGAGCAGGAGATGGTGGATGCCGCCCTCGCCACCGACCTCCCCGCCGCGGAGATCGTGGGCCTGCTCATCGCGGCGGCCGAGGCGACCGCGGGGGCCGCGTCGCCGATCCGGCACTGACCGCGTCCTGATCGGGCGCTGATCGGGCCCTGATCGGGCCCTGATCGGGCATTCTGCGCTGTTCGCCGTAGGCGCACGGCGCGATCTTGGCACTCCCCGTGCCGAGTGCTAACTTGTTTCAAAGTTGAGTCATACCGACTCATATCGTTGAGTCTCAGGAGGATTCGATGGCCATGTACTTCGACCCGTTCCAGGCGATCGACCGCGTCGCCGGCCAGCTGCTCGACCAGCGCCACGGCCCGCGGCTGATGCCGATGGACCTCTACCGCGACGGCGACCACTACGTGCTGAACGCCGACCTGCCGGGCGTCGACCCGGGCAGCGTCGACATCGACGTGGACGGTCAGCTGCTCACGATCCGCGCCGAGCGCACCCCCGCAGCCAGGAGGGCGTGAAGTGGCTCGCCCGCGAGCGCAGCGGCGGCTCGTTCCTGCGGCAGTTCACGCTCGGCCAGGGCGTGGAGACGTCGAACATCTCGGCGTCCTACGAGAACGGCGTGCTGAGCGTCGTCATCCCCATCGCCGAGAAGGCCAAGCCGCGCAAGATCGAGGTCCAGACCTCGACCGCGCAGCTCGCCGACGGCGCGCCGGCCCCCGCGGTGGAGGAGACCCCCGCCGCCTGACCCGGCAGCGAGATCGCGCGAATGCCCCGTTGCAGCACGGCTGCACGGGGCATTCGCGTCACCTCAGCGGGTGCCGGTCGCGACTCGCGCTTCGCGGTCGTGGCGGCGACGGCGCGCGATCACGAACCACGTGATGAGCGCCAGCAGGGCGATCAGCCCGACGAGCAGGAGCCACCACCAGCTGCCTCCCGCGGCGGGAGCGGGCGGCGCGTCGTGCGCGACCGGCAGCACCCGGATGCCGACCTGCATGGTCACGTCGTGACCCTCGGCGTCGACTCCCGACACGATCAGCGTGTGCGCACCGGGCGCCATGCTGTACGGCAGGCGCACGAGCTGGGCGAGCGACCCGTCGTGATCGGTTCGCGTCGCGACGAGCTGCTGCAGGTGCGACATGCCCCACGTCACGACCTCGGAGTCGGGTGCCAGTCCGGACACGTCGATCTGCGTGCTGCCGCCGCGCACGATCTCGATCACGCCATCCGGCCCCGTCGGTGTCCGGTGGCCGTCCTGCCAACCCGAGACCGTCATGCGCAGGCCGTTGCCCGTCGTCAGCACCGTGCGGCCGGCGTGCGTGGAGATCCGCGAGGGGACCGGGTCGCCGCCGGACTGGACCGTGCCGGTGCCCGGGGTCGAGTGGTTCACGCCGCGCAGGCTCGCGGGGATGCCCGCTCCCCCGACCTGGCTGCTCTCGGTGGGCTCGTCGGCGGAGCTCACACGGGGTTCGGCCGGCGTCGGCACGGCTGCCGTCGTCGTCGGGGCGGCGGGGACGACGGGCGCGATGGCGCTGCCGGTCCGGGCGGCCGAGGCGTCGCGGTAACCGCCCCGCACGGCCGTGACCGTGACGGTCGCGCTCGCGCCGGCCGCCAGACCGGAGACCGTCACGCGGTCCCCGGAGCGCGTGACCGAACCGGCGGTCGTGGCGACCCGGTAGCCGCCCAGCGCCGAGTAGTCCGTGATCACGACGACGAATCCACCGTGCGCCGAGATCGCGGCGCCGAGCACCGGGGCGACGCCGAGGGCGATCGCGGTGCCGGCGACGTCCGAGGTCGCGTCGAGTGAGCCCGGCACCGTCGCCGTCAGGTGCACCGTGGTGCCGATACCCGCGCCGAGGCCCGTGACGGTCACCGTCGATCCGCTGAGCGTGGCGGTCCCCGCGTCGGCGGTCGCCGTGTAGCTCGCGGCCGGATCGGCCGTGAACGTGAAGGTGAAGCCGTCGAGAGTGCGGGTGACGGCCCCGATGCCGGGCGCCGTGCCGTTCGGGAACGAGGTGCCGCTCGCCGTCGAGGCCGCGACGGTGTGCCCTGCGGAGGTCGCCGACACGGTCGTCACCGACGTGACCGCCGCGCCGAGGCCGCTGACCGTGACGGTGTCGCCGGAGCGGACCACCGTTCCGCCGTCGGCCTGCACGAAGGAGTAGGTGAGGCCGGGGTCGTAGTCCTCGATCACGAAGCGGTATCCGCCCGCCAGCGGCGTAGCGGCCGAGAGTCCCGGCGCCGTCGTCGGCAGCAGCACGGTCGCACCGGTGGATGCCGTGGCGATCGACGCGCCGGGATCGGTCGCCGTGATGTCCAGGGTCACGGTCACGCCCGCGCCGACGCCCGAGACGACGCCGTGGCCCGTGCCGTCGATCACGACGACCCCCGTCGGCGACAGTCGCGTCTCGTAGACGAGCGCGGCGTCGTAGTTCGCGATCGTGAACGTGAAGCCGTCGGCCGTCGCCGTGACGTCGGCGAAGGCGGGCGCGACGCCCGCGGCGAGCGCGGTGCCCGTCACGGTGGAGACGCCGTCGGTGTAGCCGGCGTGCCGCACGGTCACGGTGACCGTGGCTGCGGCATCCGGTGCGAGTCCGGTGACCGTGATCACGCCCGCGTCGACGGAGGCGGACCCCGTGGTGCTCGCGACGGTGTAGACGCCGTCGGGGTCGAGACCGTCGACGGCCACGGTGAATCCGTCGGCCGTCCGGGACGGGGCGGCGAACAGCGGCGGGATGCCGCTGAGCAGCGCCGCGGCGCGCACGGTCGTGCTCGTCGTGACGTGACCCGGCTCGACCGAGGTGACGGTGACGTCCGCCGTCTCGCCCGGGGTGAGGCCCGTGACCGTCACGACGCCGCCGTCGAGCACGGCCGTGCCGGCGGAGCTCGTGACGGAGTAGACCGCCGACGAGTCGGGCAGGTCGACGTCGAAGACGAAGCCGTCCACGGTCGAGGTCGGGTCGGAGACGGAGGGCGCGGAGCCGGCGAGCAGGGCGGCACCGTGCTCGAGGGCCGACGCGATGCTCACGCCGGGGTCGGTCGCGGTCACGGTGACGTCGGATGCGGCGCCATCGGTGAGTCCGGTGACCGTCACGGTGGAGCCGGTGCGGGTGACCGCCGCGCCGTTCGTCGCGCTGACGGCGTAGTCGAGCGCGGCGTCGTAGTCGGAGATCTCGAAGCGGAACCCGGTGCCGGTGGAGACCAGCCCCGTGAGCACGGGCGCCGTGCCGACGGTCATCGCCACGCCGTCCTCCGCTGCGGTCGCATCGGTGGAACCGGTCCGCGAGACGACCACCGTGACGCGCGACCCGCCGCCCAGCGCGAGGCCGGACACCGTGACCACCGCGCCGTCGCGCGACACCGTCGCGCCGTGGGTCGCGCTGAACGCGTACGACGACGCGGCGTCGTAGTTCGCGATCGTGAACGCGAATCCGTCCGGCGCGGCCGTGAGGCCCGAGAAGGCCGGAGCGACGCCGTTCGCGAGCGCGGAGCCCGCGACGCTCGCCGACACGGTCGTGTACCCGGTGCGCGCGGCGACCAGCGTCACGGTCGAGGAGGCGGATGCCGCAAGGCCGGTGACCGTGATCGTCGGGCCGGAGCGGGTGACCGTGCCGGCGCTCGCCGAGACGGTGTAGGTCACGGCGGGGTCGTAGTTCGTGATCGCGACGTCGATGCCGTCGGCGGTCCGCGAGGGCGTGCCGAAGACGGGCGTGGCGCCCGGGGCCAGCGGCGTCACCGCGGTCGACGCGGCGCTGGCCGTACCGCTTCCGTTGCCGTTGGTCGCCGTGACCTGGAAGGTGTAGGCGGTCCCGTTGGTCAGCCCCGTGACCCGCAGGGTGGTGGCCGTGCCGGTGACCGCGCCGCACGCGGTGTACGCGCCGCCGCTCGAGCACAGCACCGTGTAGCCGCTGATCGCGCTCGCGCCGGTGCTCGTCGGAGCGGTCCACGCGATCGTCGCCGCACCATCCGCCGCCACCGCGGAGACGCCGGTCGGCGCGCCTGGTGTCATCGAGGGCGTCGCCGGCACGCGCGGGTCGGAGCGCTGGCTGTACATGCTGACCGAGTTGCGGGTCTGCAACGAGATCCAATACGTGGTCCCGTTGCCCAGGCCCGTGATCGTGCAGCTGAGCGCGGTCGTCGTGCAGGTGCCTGCGGTCGAGCCGCTCGACTGCGCCGAGAACGCGGTCGCGGTGTAGTCGCCGAGCACGCCGCCGTTGAGGCTCGGCGCCTGCCAGCTCACGATGACCTTGCCGTTGCCGCCGTTCACCACGATCCCCGTGGGATCGGGCGCCGACGGGTAGCCGTACGGGGTGCCGGCGACCGCGGCGGATGCCGCACCGGTGCCCGCGGTGCTCACCGCTCGCACGGCGACGCGGTACGCGGTGCCGTCGGTGAGGCCGGTGATCGCGATCGGGCTCGTCGTGCCCGCCGCCGCCCAGGTGGAGCCGCCATCCACCGAGTACTGGTAGCCGATGAGAGTTCCGTCGCCGATCGCGCCCGCGGTGAACGCCGCGGAGAGCGATCCGTCGCCGGCCGTCAGGCCGGTGATCGTCGGAGCCGAGGGGCGGGCGAGCGGCGTCACGATCGTCCGCGGGGCCGAGGGCGCGCCCGCGCCGGCGGCGTTGGTCGCGGTGACCGCGACGTAGTACGCGGTCTTGTTGGTCAGCCCGCTGATCGAGCACGAGGTGGCCGTGGTGCTGCAGCCGGCGATCGGCGTGCCCGAGGTGCCGCTGGCGTAGGCCGAGGCGGTGTACCCGGTGATGGCGGCGCCGCCGTTGTCGGCGGGAGCCGCCCAGCGGACGTCGGCCGACGCCGTGTTCGAGCCGGTGACGACCGCGGTCGGCGCCCCGGGGACCGTGCGCGGGGTCGTGGACGCCGGGGTCGACGCGGCGCCGGCCCCGATCGCGTTGTCGGCGCGCAGCCGGATCGCATACGCGGTGCCGTTGGTGAGTCCCGTGATCGTGAACGGGCTCGCGAGCGTGCCGGTCGGCATCCAGGTGGTGCCGTCGAGGCTGTACTCCAGCGCCTCGATCGGCGATCCGCCGTCGCCGCCGAGTGAGAAGTCGGCGACGACCTGGCCGTTGCCGGGCGTGAGCGCGATCGACGGGGCCGGCGGCGCGGCCGCCGGGGCGACCGTCGTGGCCGCGGATGACGGGCCGGTGCCGATGGCCGTCACCGCGCGCACCAGCAGCGAGTACCCGGTGCCGTTGGCGAGACGGGTCGACGGATCGCCGGAGAGCGTGGTCAGCACGAGCGGGCTCGTCGTGCCGGAGGCCGTTCCCCAGCTGATGCCGCCATCGGTCGAGTACTGCCACGACGTGACGGGCGAGCCGCCGTCGTCGGTCAGGGCCACCGCGGCCGTGAGCGTCTGGTTGCTGCGCACGACCGAGACGATCGAGGCGCGGCCCGGCAGGGCGACCGGCGTGCCGGTCATCGCGGCCGACTCGGTGCCCTGGCCGACGTCGTTGACCGCCTGCACCTGAACGGGATACGCGGTGCCGTTGCTCAGGCCGGTGATCGTGAACGTCGTGCCGAGCGTGCCGGTGCTCGCCCAGTGCTGCCCGTCGACCGAGTAGCGGTAGCCGGTGATCGCGGAGCCGCCGTTGGCGCCGGGCGCGAACGTGACATCCAGCGACGCCGGCGCGGCGACGACGCTCGTGATCGTCGGGGCGCTCGGGATCGTGGTCGCGATGCCCTGCGCCACGGCGGATGCCGTGCCCGCACCCACGGAGTTCACGGCGCGCAGCTCGACGTAATAGGTGGTGCCGTTGACGAGTGGCGTCGTGCCGTCGCTCGAGTACGCGGTGATGACGACCGGGCTCGCCGTGGTGGCGCCGTCGGTGCGGGTGCGCCAGGTGGCGCCGCCGTCGGTCGAGTACTGGTAGCGCGTGATCGCGGCGCCCCCGTCGGAACCGGGAGCCGTGAACGCCGCGGACAGCGTCTCGTCGCCACCGGCGACGGTGTCGCCGATGATCGAGGGCGCACCCGGGACGGTCGCCGGGGTGACGGCGACCGGAGCCGATCCGGCTCCCGCGCCCACCGCGTTGACCGCGCGGAGGCTGACCGCGTAGGTGGTTCCGTTGTCGAGGCCGGTCAGGATGACCGGGCTCGTCGCGCCGACACGGGTCCAGTCGCCGCCGGCCGAGGTCTGCACCTCCAGGTGGTCGACGGGCGTGCCACCCGTGCTGCCGGGGGTGAAGACCACGGTCGCCGTGCCGTCACCGGGGAGCACCGACGCCACGGCCGGGGCGCCCGGGAGGTCCGGGGTGATGATCGTCGCGGGCGCCGAGGCGGCGCCGGTGCCGGAGCCGTTGACGGCGCGCAGCTCGACGGAGTAGCTCGTGCCGTTGTCGAGACCCGTGATGACGATGGGGCTCGTGGCGCCGTCGGCCGGCAGCCAGCTTCCGGCGCCGTTCAGCCGGTACTCGTAGCCGGTGATCTCATCGCCGCCGGTGAAGCCCGTCGTGAACGCCACCGTGATCGACCCGGCCCCCGCCGAGACGGAGCCGATGGTCGGCGCACCCGGCACGGCACGCGGCGTGCCGCTCACGGATGCGGACGCGGAGCCCGCGCCGACGGCGCTCTCCGCGCGGACCTCGACGTCGTAGGAGGTGCCGTTGAGCAGGCCCGGGATGACGATGATCGTCGCGGTCGACGCGACCGCCACCCAGCCGCCGCCGTCGACCCGGTAGTCGTATCCGGTGACCGTCGCGCCGCTCGCGGGCGCGGTGAGGGTGAGCCGCAGCGCGCCGTCCTGGCCGACCATCGACGAGATCGTCGGCGCCGACGGCGGCCCCTGCGGGGTGATGGATGTGGAGGATGCCGACCACGCGCCGGTGCCGACGGAGTTCACCGCCGCCACCTGGAACACGTACGCGGTGCCGTTCGTCAGGCCCGTGACGGTGCCCGAGGTGCCGGTCGTGCCGAGGTCGGCCGACGAGCTCCAGCTGCTGCCGCCGTTGCTGCTGAACCGGGCGACGTAGCCCGTGATCGCCGACTGACCGGGGTCGGTCGGCGCGGTCCAGGCGAGGGCCACCGAGCCGCTGCCCGCGACGCCGCTCACCGCGGTCGGGGCGGCCGGCGATCCGGTCGTATAGGAGATGACGATCGAGCCGCCCTGGCCCGTGCCGCCGTTGTCGTTGTACCACTGATACGACGCGGCAAGACCGTCGTACGAGGCGGTCGAGTTCTGCCCGACCGAGCCGCCGTAGCCGAACCACTCGTTATATTGGGCGGCGCCGAACTCGACAGCGCCCGCCTGGCCGCCCTGCGCACCGCCGCCGCCGGCGCCGCCGCCGCCGCCGTCGTTGTTGCTGCAGTTGGTGGCCGAGCAGATGTCGTTGGCGTTGGTGCCGTTCTGACCGGCGGTTGTGATCGAATCGGTGCGGCCGGCATACGTGGCGGTGGCCTGCCGCCCGCGCGTGGGGGCGAACTGTCCGCTGCCGCCGTTGCCGCCGCCACCAGCGCCGACGATGTCGGCGGAGCCGACGCGGAGCACGCTCGCCGCGCCGCCCGCCCCGCCGAAGCCCGACGAGCCGTTGGAACCGGCCTTGCCGCCGACGCCGCCGGCGTACTGACCGAGCGGATTGCTGCCGCCGGCGGCCCGCTCGTGGTGTTCTGGGCATTCGTCTTGCTGGGCCCGGTCGCGCCGCCGCCGCCCACCGCAACGGTCAACGCCTGCCCCGGCGTCACCGCGATGGTGCCGGTGACGACGCCCCGATAGCCGCCGGGGTCGGGCGCGGCGGTCGCATCCGATCCACCGTTGCCGCCTTCGCCACCGGTGACGGTGACGGTGAGCGCCGAGATGCCGCTCGGCACGGTGAAGGTCTGCGTGGCGCCCGTGTAGGTGTAGGTGGTCGTGACGACCTGCGGGCCGGCCGTGGCGGCCTCCGGTGCGACGACGGCGAGCGCGACGATCGCGGTCGCCGTCGCGACGAGTCCGACGACGGCGCGGAGACGCGCGCGAACGGTGGTGTTCATGAATGGCCCCCAAGGCTCCGGTGGGGATGTCTGTTCCCCACCAGCCGGCGCCGCATGATCTGCGCCCGACACCACTGTGGTCGGCGCCGTCGGGCGCGGCGACCCCCGTGCGAGGGCAGACCGCGCCCCACAAGGGGGCGCAAATCCTCCTTTTGGGGGACGGATCGCGCTGGAATCGGGGGACGAGCCGTGCGGGCGGTCGCGACGGGGGCTCTGGCTAGGGTGTCGACCATGGTGGCGTTCGCCGACAAGCCGCTCCTGCATTTCGTCTCGGCCGACGCGTGGGACGCGTTCCTCCGCGCCGACCCTCCGGAGGGCGGGGTGCGGCTCCTGCTGCTGAAGAAGGCGGCGACCGTGCCCGGCATCCGGTACCCCGAGGCGCTCGATGTCGCGCTCTGCCACGGCTGGATCGACGGCCAGATCGGCCGGCACGATGCGGACTTCACCGCCCAGGCGTTCACCCCGCGCCGGGTCCGCAGTCCGTGGTCGCAGATCAACATCGGGCACGCCGAGCGCCTCATCGCCGAGGGCCGGATGCAGCCGGCCGGATTCGCCGAGATCGAGCGCGCGAAGGCCGACGGCCGCTGGGATGCCGCCTACCGCCAGAAGGACGCCGCCGTGCCCGACGACCTCCGCGCCGCGCTCGACGCCGAGCCGGCCGCCGCCGCCGCGTGGGCGACGCTCGACGCGCAGAACCGCTTCGCGATCCTGTTCCGGATCGGCAATGTGAAGCGCGCCGAGACGCGCGAGCGCAAGGTCGGGGAATTCACGGCCATGCTGGCGCGCGGCGATCGGATCTACCCGCGAGCCCCCTAGAATGTGAGCAATCCATTCAAATCCTCCGGGGAGAACCATGTCTGCACGCCGTCCGATCGCCGTCCTCACCGCCACCGCCGCGGCCGTCTTGCTGCTGAGCGGCTGCGCCGGGATCGGCGGGCAGAGCAAGCTGCAGGCCTGCGCCGACCTCGGGAAGTCGATCTCCTCCGCGACGGACGGCCTGAGCTCGGCGTTCGAGAAGGTGCAGACCGACCCCGCGGCGGCGCACGACGCGATCGTGAAGTTCAACGACAAGTTCCGCGCCTCCGTCGACAAGGTGAGCAACCCCGACGTGAAGAAGCCGGCGCAGAAGGCGGCCGACGACCTCGACAAGATGGCCACCGCCATGCAGGGCTACAAGGCGGGGTCCGACCCGGCCGCGCTCGAGAAGTCGGCGACCACCGTGCAGGACGACCTCAACGCGATCGGCAAGCTCTGCGCCAAGCCGTGACCCGCTGACCGGGGGCGCGGGCGGGATGCCGTCCGCGCCCCGTCGTCAGGGTTCGCGTGCCGGACGACCCTCTCCGAAGCGCACGAGGAGTCCCGGCAGTTCGTCGGCCAGCTCGTGCGCGAGGTAGCCGAGCGGGCCGATGCGCGCGGCGAGGCGATCGCCGGCCGCCGCGTGCAGGGCCGTGCCCCACACCGCCGCCCGCGCGAGGTCCGCTCCCCGCGCCGCGAGCCCGGCCACCGCGCCGGCCAGCACGTCGCCGCTGCCCGAGGTGCCGAGACCGGGTCCGCCCGCGGTGATGCGCCACGCGCGCCCGCCGGGCTCCGCGACGCGGTTCTGGCACGAGACCACCGCACCGAAGCGGTCGGCGATCTCGCGTGCCGCGCGGTCGAGGTCCTCGGCTCCGGTGCCGTCGACCTCCGTGCCGAGCAGGATGCCGGCCTCGGCGGGGTTGGGGGTGAGCACCAGCCGCCCGCGCAGGGCCTCGATCGTCTCGTCGGCGTCGGGCAGGCATCCGAGCGCGAAGGCATCGAGCACGACCGCGGTGCGCTCGCCGAGCATCCCGGGCAGCTCGTCGAGCTGGGCGCGCGTGGTGCGCAGATCGTCCAGGCCCGGTCCGAACAGCAGCGCGTCGGCGGATCGGATGTCGTCGGCGGCCGCGCTCAGCGCGCCGCCCGCCACAGAGCCGTTCCTCGTCTCCGGAAGCGGCACGATCCCCGACTCGGGTACCGCCGTCCCGACGGCGGTCGCGACGGACGCGCCGACCGCGAGGGTCAGGCGCCCCGCGCCCGCACGGAGTGCCGCGGTGCCGGCGAGCATGACCGCACCCGCGGAACGCAGCGCTCCGCCCGCCACGACGACCTGGCCCCGGCTGTACTTGGAGTCGCCGCCCTCCGGCAGCGGCCAGTTCCGCAGCAGCTCGGGCGTGACCCGCGTGGCGTCACCGGACATCGCTGCGCTCGCCCTCGTGCTCGGTGACCGGGGCGTCCTGCTCGACGAGATGCGCGGTCTCCCCGAGCGCCTCGAGACGCCAGCCGCCGCCCTGGCGTACCAGCCGCGTGAACGACGCGTTCGCCAGCACGTTGCCGTCGATCAGGTCGAAGAGCGCGGCCTCGTCGAGGCTCAGGCAGACGTAGACGACGAGCCAGATCACCGCGTCGTGCACCGCGAGCAGGGCGACGCCGCCGCCGTCATCGGCGTCGCGCAGGTCGTCGGCGTCGCGCAGGAACGACCGCAGCCGCGCGGCCACGTCGGCCCACGACTCTCCGCCGGGCGGTCGGTAGTAGAGCTTGCCGAGCCGGCTCCGACGCGCGCGCTCGGCCGGCAGCAGGTGCTCGACCCCGTGGCTCGTGAGCAGGTCCAGGATGCCGAGCTCGCGGTCGCGGAGGCGCTCGTCGAGACGGATGCGCCCGGGCTCCGCGTCCGGCAGCGCCAGCTCGATGGTCTGCCGGGCGCGCAGATAGGGCGAGGACCACACGGCATTCGGCGCGCAACGCCCCGCGAGCAGGCGGGCGAGGGCGCGCGACTGCTCACGGCCGGTGTCGGTCAGCGGCACGTCGGCATCCCGCCAGGCGATGTCGATGCGGTCGGCGCCGTCCGCCTCCGCGCGGGCCGCGGCCACGTTCGCCGCGCTCTCGCCGTGGCGGACGAGCCAGAGCTCCGAAAGGGTCACCCCGCCATCCCACCACGCACGAGGGGCCCGGATGCCGCGCATCCGAGCCCCCAAGGCGACGTCCGGGTTGGCGCTCCTAGCCGAGCGCGCGCTGCAGGTTCTCGTCGATCGTGGCGAGGAACTCCTCGGTGGTCTGGAACGGCTGGTCCTGGGAGATCAGCAGCGCCAGGTCCTTCGTCATCGCACCCGACTCGACCGTCTCGATGACGACCCGCTCGAGCGTCTGCGAGAAGTCGATCAGCGCCTGGTTGCCGTCGAGCTTGCCGCGGTGCGCGAGACCGCGCGTCCACGCGTAGATGGAGGCGATGGGGTTGGTCGAGGTCGGCTTGCCCTGCTGGTGCAGGCGGTAGTGCCGGGTGACGGTGCCGTGGGCGGCCTCCGCCTCGACGACCTTGCCGTCGGGGGTGGTGAGCACGGAGGTCATGAGGCCGAGCGAGCCGAAGCCCTGCGCGACCGTGTCGGACTGCACGTCGCCGTCGTAGTTCTTGCACGCCCAGACGTAGCCGCCCTCCCACTTGAGCGAGCTGGCGACCATGTCGTCGATGAGCCGGTGCTCGTAGGTCAGGCCCGCGGCCGCGAACCTGTCCTTGTACTCGGCGTCGAAGACCTCCTGGAACAGGTCCTTGAAGCGGCCGTCGTAGGCCTTCAGGATCGTGTTCTTGGTGGAGAGGTAGACCGGGAAACCGCGGTCGAGACCGTAGTTGAACGACGCGCGTGCGAAGTCGCGGATCGACGCGTCCTGGTTGTACATCGCGAGGGCGACGCCGCCGCCGGGCGCGTCGAACACCTCGAACGACTGGGCCTCGCCGCCATCCTTCGGCTGGAAGCTCAGGGTCAGCGTGCCGGGGCCGTCGAAGACGAAGTCGGTCGCGCGGTACTGGTCGCCGAAGGCGTGGCGGCCGATCACGATCGGCTTGTTCCAGCCCGGCACGAGCCGCGGGATGTTGGAGATGACGATCGGCTCGCGGAAGATCACGCCGCCCAGGATGTTGCGGATCGTCCCGTTCGGCGACTTCCACATCTTCTTGAGGCCGAACTCCTCAACGCGGGCCTCGTCAGGCGTGATGGTCGCGCACTTGACGCCGACGCCGTGCTTCAGGATCGCGTTGGCCGCGTCGATCGTGACCTGGTCGTCGGTCGCGTCTCGGTGCTCGATCCCCAGGTCGTAGTACTCGAGATCGATGTCGAGGTACGGGTGGATGAGGCGCTCCTTGATGAACTGCCAGATGATGCGCGTCATCTCGTCGCCGTCGAGCTCGACGACCGTGCCCGTGACCGTGATCTTCTCGACCATTCCTGCTCCTTCTCGCTGCCCACGGCAGCCTATCGTCCGGCGTATTTATCTTGATATCAAGATACCTCATCCGAGCGCGGGGGCAGACCGTATGGTGGATGCATGGCGGAGCTGAGACTGCAGGAGCTGGACGCGCGGAACGCGGTCGCGGCGAACAGCCTCATGCTCAAGCCCGGCCAGGAGGCCTTCATCGAGCCGGAGACCTACGCGCACGCCGAGCCGCAACTCGACAACGCGAACTCCTGGCCGCGCGTCGTGGTCGACGGCGACGACGTGGTCGGCTACATCATGGCCAACTTCGACCCGGATGCGTCGGAGGAGTTCCTGCGCGCGGCGCTCTGGCGCATCAACGTGGCGGCCGACATCCAGGGCACCGGCGTCGGCCGGTTCGCCGTGCAGGCGTTCGCCGACGAGGCCCGCGCCCGCGGCTTCCGCCGTGCGACGGTCGTCTGGGCCAGCGGCGAGGGCGGCCCGGAGATGTTCTTCCAGTCCGTCGGCTTCACGGTCGTGGGCGAGACCCCCTACGGCGAGAACCTCGGCGCCCTCGACCTCTGACCCCGCCCCTCGCTTCCGTCGCCAAAAACGCCCAGTCCACGCGCCCCGAGATGGTCGTTTTTGGCGAGGGAACGAGGGGGATCGCGAGGAAGGGGTCCGGATGGCGCAGCCGGCCGACGACTTCGTGAGTCGCGTTCTCGACGTGGTCGCGGCGATCCCGCCGGGCCGGGTCATGGCCTACGGCGACGTCGCGGCCGCGATCGGGTCGCGCGCCGCGCGCGGCGTCGGGCAGGTGATGGCCTACTACGGCGACCAGGTGCCGTGGTGGCGCGTCGTGCGAGCGTCGGGGCACCCCGCGGTCTGCCACGAGCAGCGCGCGATCGAGCATTTCCGCGCGGAGGGCACCCCGCTGCTCTGGTCGCGCGATGGCACGGTGTTCCGCGTCGACCTGGACGCCGCGCGGTGGATCCCGTAGCGGCTATCCGATCGCCGTGCGGTCCACGAACGCCGGGCGACGCACCCGGCGGGTGAGCGCCGTGACGATCGCGATCACGAGCGGGACGCCGACCGCGGTCGCGCCGAGTTGCAGCCAGGGCGGCGCGAACGCCATCTGACCCGAGAGCGACATCGCATAGGCCGGCACCAGGGCGAACGCCCCGCCCACGATCGATCCGAGCCCGGCGAGCACGAGCGCCTGCCAGAACGCGATCCCGCGCAGCGTGCGCGGAGGCGCCCCCACCGCCCCGAGGGTCAGCTCGTCGCGCCGCGCATCGATGCGCGCCAGCCCCAGGGCCACGACCGAGGCTCCGAGCGTGATGAGCCCGGCGACCCCGAGGACGATCCAGCCGACGGTGCCGGCGAATCGCTGCGGGCCGTTCTCGACGTAGGAGTACGCCGTCGGTCGCAGGTCGGTGTTGATCCTGCCGGCGCCGACGGCCGCGGCCAGCTCGTCGAGCTGAGCCTGCGACGGCTGGTGCGACGGTCTCGCGAGCAGCACGATCGGTCGTGGATGCAGCCCGAGCCGGTGGGCCGTCTCGGGGGACACGATCACCCCGAATGCCGCCGGATGCCGCCCGGGATCGACGACGGCATCGACCGACCTGCTGCGCTGCGGCGTGCCCCCGGCCGGAAGAACTCGCCGTCGAAGAGCTGCGCGGGGGTCCACCAGTCGAGGGTGACCTTCCCGTGCTCGACGAACTGCGGATAGAGCGAGACGGCTCCGCCGTCCCGAAGCGCCGTGACGGCGGCGCTCGACGGTCGCTGCCCCAGCACGGCCGCGAGGTCGCCCTGGTCGCCGACGACGATCTGGTTGTTGCCGCGGTTCTCCACGTACGGCGGAAGGGCGCAGGGCGCGCTGCTCTGCGACCGCAGGGTCAGGCAGTGACGTGAGGCGGCATCCGGCCGGACGGTCGCCACGGGCGTGCCCGACGTCGGCGTCGTCGTCGCGTCGCTGCGGTATCCCTCGCTGGGCGGGGTCTCCCCTCGATCGTGCGGACGCTCCGGACACCGAGCACCCGCTCGAGCGTGGCTCGATACGACGAGACATCGGTCAGCGGTTGGGCCGGATCGGGCACGCTGAACGAGACCGCGACATCGCCGAGGGGCGCCTGGTAGAGGTACGACGCCTCCGACTGGCGTTCGCCGCCGGACAGCGCGGCCATCAGGAACGCCGCCACGAAGATGGTGCTCATGACGGCGGCGACGGCGGGGACGGCGCGGGCGCTGTTGCGCGCGAGATCGCGCGTCGCCATCCGGGCCGACGCGTTGCGCGCCCCGAGGCGGGCGACGGCGCGCAGCAGCACCGGCACGCCGAGGATCGCCCCGAGCTCGAGCACGATCGACCCGACGGCGATGAGGGTCGGTCCGAGCCAGCCCAGCCGCCAGTCGCCGGCCCGCTGCAGCACCAGCGTGAGGATGCCGCCGACGACCGCGATCCCGATCCCCACGAGCATGACGACGACCCCGAGGGCGGGCGCCAGTCGGCTCGGCCGCGGCGGGCGCCGCGCCCCACGCAGCGCCGACACGACGTCGAACCTCGACGCCGTGCGGCCCGGCACCGCGGCCGCGATCCACGACGCGAACACCGCGACGAGGGCGATCAGCCCCAGAGCCACCGGGCTCACGCCGAACGTGTAGTACTGCATCGTGCTTCCGGTCCGGCTCACGGCCATGTAGATCGCGGCGAGCCCGACACCGATCGTGATCCCGCCGAGCGCTCCGAGCGCGCCGATCACGATCCCGCCGACGGCGACGGATCGCGACAGCAGCCGTCGGTCGGCGCCGACGCTCGCCAGCACCGCGAGCGCGCGCTGCTCCTGGCGCGCGCCGACGAGGAATCCGGCGCCGGCGAGGAGAGCGACCTCGAAGAGCATGAAGCCGCCGACCATGCCGATCATGGCCGCGTAGCTCCAGATGATGCCGTCGGCGGCGGAGAAGAGATCGGCCGAGGTGTACGGAGCCGTGGCGGCGAGGGACAGGACAAACGCCCCGTGCCGGTTGAAGTCGTGGATGTCGGCCAGGGTCACGGCCGGGCCGGCCAGGTAGTAGGTCCAGAGCGTGGGATCCGGGCCGAGGCCGCTGAACGCGGTGCGGCCTCCGAATACGGTCGGCGTCCTCGGGTCGCTCGTGCGGTCGAGCATCGTGCCGACGATCCGGTAGCTCGTCGCGTCGGGGGTGCGCACCGTGTCGCCCACCCGCGCGCCGAGCCGGGCGAGCGCGGAGGGAGAGGCCAGGATCTCGACCGCGCCGCGCGGAGCGTGCCCCGACAGCAGGTCGAAGCGGCCCCGGAACGCCGGATCCCAGGAGCGCCCCGCGGTGGCGCTGATCTCGGCGACCCCGTGCGCGGTGCGGAGGTAGACGCCGGTCGGGCTGATCGGAACGACCCGCCAATCCGACGGCAGCCAGGTGGTCGGATCCGTCGGGGTGAGCTCGCCGTATCCGTCGGGGTAGGCGCTCGTGGCGGTCTGCCTGACGTGGTTGGACATCATCTGCATCGAAGCCGCCATGTGCCCGAGCTGGGCCTGCGCGGTCTGCGCCGGGCTGCCCACCATGCTCAGGCCGACCGTCGCGGCGCCCGCGAGCCCGATCACCGGAAGGGCGACGAGCACCGCGATGAGGAACGAGCGCCCCGGCGCGCGCCGCGCGTTGCGTGCCGCGAGCGTGAACGCCAGCCGGAACCCCGCTCGGCTGCGGCGCGGGAGGCGCGGTCCGCTCGGGCCGGGTGCGGGAGCGGTCATGCCGACCGCCGGGCCAGCGCCTCGACGGACTCGGTCTCGGAGCTGCCGACGATGCGGCCGTCACGCAGGAAGACGATGCGGTCGGCCCACGCCGCGTGCCGGGGGTCGTGGGTGACCAGGATCCCGCCGGCGCCGGCGTCGACGCGCGCCCGTAGCATCCGGAGCACCATCTCGCCCGTCGTGGAGTCGAGGGCACCCGTCGGCTCGTCCGCGAGGATGAGCGACCTGCCGCCGACCACGGCGCGTGCGATCGCCACCCGCTGCTGCTGGCCGCCGGAGAGGTCGTCCGGGAAGTGATTCGCGCGCTCGGCGAGCTCCACGACGTTCAGCGCGTCGCGAGCCGCCCGGCGCGCCTTGCGCAGCTTCCAGCCGTCGAGCTCGAGCGGCAGGCTCACGTTCTCGATCGCGGTGAGAGCCGGCACCAGGTTGAAGTCCTGGAAGACGAAGCCGAGGGTGCGGCGTCGCAGCGTCGCCAGCTGACGGGCGTCGAGCTCGCTGAGCCACCGGCCCTCCACCACGACCTCGCCGCCCGTGGGCCGGGTGAGGCCTCCCGCGATCGTGAGGAGCGTCGACTTGCCGGAGCCGGACGCGCCCATGATCGCGACGAGCTCTCCGCGTTCGACCGTCAGGTCGACTCCGGCCAGGGCGATGACCGACGTCGCGCCGTGGCCGTAATGCATCGAGACGCCGTCCAGCCGCAGCAGGGGCTCGTTCGTCGCGGCGGTCACCGGCGGGCCTCCGTCCGAGCGGCGGCGCGGGATGCCGGCACGCGACCGCCGGTGCGCAGGTCGCTGCGCCGGATCCGCTCCTCCGAATGGTCGAGCCACCGGATCTCGGCCTCCGCCTGGAAGATCATCGAGTCGACGACGAGCAGCCACGCGAGCTCCTCCGGCGACGACGGGTCGCCGCCGGCGACTTTCGCGCGGGTCAGATCCTGCAGCGTGCGGGCCGTCGCCTCACGCTGGGCCTGGATGATCGCGGCCAGATCGACGCCCGGCAGCGTCGCCGCGATGGCGAGCTTCATGGCCAGCTCGTCGCGCCCCTGGGCGGGGCGCTCGACCGGGGACGCCAGCCACCGCTCGGCCTCCGCGCGCCCGGCGGCGGTGATGCTCCACTGCCGGCGCCCCTCGGCATCCGCCCCGGCGTCGGCCACGAGTCCATCGCGCTGCAGCCGGTCGAGTGTCGTGTAGATCTGCCCGATGTTGAGGGGCCAGGTCGACCCGGTGCGGGCCTCGAACTCCTGCCGGAGCTCGTAGCCGTAGTGGGGGCGTTCGCCGAGCAGGGCGAGCAGGCTGTTCCGAACCGTCACGATACCGAGTATGCATACCGGGTATCGTGAGGTCAACTCACGCGGCGGCGTGTCTCACACCGCGGTGTAGCCCCCGTCGATGACGACGTTCTCGCCGGTGATCATCGCGGCGTCCTCGTCGGCGAGGAACGCGATGAGCGCCGCCACCTCGTGCGGCTGCGCGAACCGGCCGACCGGGATCAGCTTGCGGAAGGCCTCGCCCCGCTCCCCCGCCCAGGCCAGCTGGGCGAGCGGCGTGTCCACCACGGTCGGCGAGATCGCGTTGACCGTCACACCGTGCGGCGCCCACTCCCGCGCGAGCACCTTCGTCATCCCCAGGATGCCGGCCTTGCTCGCCGAGTACGCGACGTGCTGGTCGAGCGCGATGAGCGCGGCCTGCGAGGCGATCGTGACGATCCGGCCGTACCCCGCGGCGGTCATGACGCGACCCGCGGCCCGCGCCATGCGGAAGCTCGCCGTGAGGTTGACCGCGAGCACGGCATCCCAGTCGGCGTCCTCGACCTCGAGGGCGGGGGCGAGCCGGGCGATGCCGGCGCAGTTGACCAGGATGTCGATCCCGCCCGCCGCCGCGACCGCCTGCTGCGCGACGGCATCGGCGGCCCCGCTCGCGGTGAGGTCGGCGACCATCGCATGGTGCCCGTCGCCGGGCAGGCCCGCGACCGACTCGTTCACGGCCTCCGCGAGGTCCACGCCCACGATGTGCGCGCCGCGCTCGGCGAACAGCTGCGCGACCGAGAGCCCGATGCCGCTCGCCGCCCCCGTGATGACCGCGACGCGGCCCGCGATCCCGCTCACGCGGCGGCCGGCGTCAGGTCGGCGATGACGATCCTGGTCATCTGCAGCATGGCACCGTACGCGTACGACCGGCGCTCGGCATCCGGGCTCAGGATCGCCTCCTCGAGCTCGACCGGCACGATCTGCCACGAGACGCCGAACCGGTCGGTGATCCAGCCGCACGCCACCTCGCTGCCGCCCTCGTCGAGGAAGCCCTCCCAGATCCGGTCGACCTCGTCCTGCCCGCCGTCGAGCGTCACGTAGAGCGAGAGCGCATCCGTATGCGGATGCCCCGGCCCGCCCTGCAGGCCGATCACCCGTCGCCCGCCCACCTCGATCCACACGCCGAGCAGCTTGCCGTCGGGGTCGAGCATGTCGGGGCGGCGGTGCAGATCGCCGAAGATGCGCTCGTACGACGCGATCGCCTCGGCGAGGTCGTCGTCGTACCAGATGAACGGGGTGACGTCGGTGACAGCCATGGAGCCAGTGTCCCCCATCCCCGGCCCGCGCTACACGAGGCTGTCGCGCCAGGCCGCGTGCAGCGCGGCGAAGCGACCGGTGCCGCCGATGAGCTCCTCCGGGGTGCCGTCCTCGACGATGCGGCCGTGCTCCATGACGAGCACGCGATCGGCGATCGCGACCGTCGAGAGCCGGTGCGCGATGATGATCGCCGTCCGGTCGGCCAGCAGGGTGGTGAGACCCTGCTGCACGAGCCGCTCGCTGGGGATGTCGAGCGACGCGGTCGCCTCGTCCAGGATCAGCACGGCCGGGTCGGCGAGGAACGCGCGCGCGAACGAGAGCAGCTGCCGCTGTCCCGCCGAGACGCGGCCTCCCCGCTTGTTCACGTCGGTGTCGTAGCCGTCCGGCAGCAGCCGGATGAACTCGTCCGCCCCGACCGCGCGCGCGGCGGCGACGATCTCGTCGCGGGAGGCGCCCGGCTTGCCGAGCGCGATGTTCTCGGCGACCGAGCCGCTGAACAGGTACGCCTCCTGGGTCACCATCACGATCGCCCGGCGCAGATCCTTCGGATGCAGGTCGCGCAGGTCGACCCCGTCGAGCCGCACGGCCCCGACCGTCGGGTCGTAGAACCGCGCGATGAGCTTCGCCAGGGTCGACTTGCCGGCGCCCGTGGAGCCGACCAGCGCCACGGTCTGACCCGGCGGGATGTGCAGCTCGAAGTCGGGCAGCACGACGCGGTCGTCGCGATAGGCGAACCGCACATCGTCGAAGTCGACGCCGCCGGATGCCTTCCACAGGTCGACCGGATGCCCGGGGTCGGGCACGCTCGGCTCCTCCTCGAGCACGCCCGAGATCTTCTCCGCCGCGGCGGCCGCCGACTGGTACGAGTTGTAGAAGGTGGCCATCTCCTCCATGGGGTCGAAGAAGCGCCGGGTGTACAGCACCACCGCGAGCAGCGCGCCGATCGCGAGGCCGCCGCCGATCACGCGGAAGCCGCCGATCAGGAGCACCACCGCCACCGTGATGTTGCCGATCATGATGAGGCCGGGATCGAACAGGCCGTAGAGCTTGATCGCACGGGCGTTGGCATCCCGGTAGTCCTCGACGATCTGCCCGTACTCGCGCTCGTTGCGCTTCTCCTTGCGGAACGCCTGCACGGCCCGGATTCCCGTCATCGTCTCGACGAAGTGCACGATGAGCCGCGCCGAGTAGACGCGCGTCGCCCGGAACGCGAGCTGCGATCGACGCTGGAACCAGCGGGTCAGGAACGCCAGCGGCACGAGCGACGCCGCGAGCACCACGCCGCTCCACGGATCGAGCCACACCAGAGCGATCGCCGTGAACACCATGTAGAGCACGCCGCGCACGAGGCCGGTGATGCCGGAGTCGAGCAGCTCGCGGATCGCCTCGAGATCGCTCGTCTGGCGCGCGATGATGCGCCCCGAGGTATACGTCTCGTGGAACTCGAGGCTCAGCAGTTGCGCATGCCGGTACACGCGGGTGCGCAGGTCGAGCAGGATGGCCTGGCTGATCCGCGCGGCGAGCACCGTGAACCGTGCGGCGAGCACGGCTCCCGCGATGGCGCACACCAGGTAGGCCGCGAACGCGACCCCGACGGGCACGAAGCTCGAGTGCTTCGCGACGAGCGCCGGCAGACCGGCGTCGATCCCGTACGCGATGAGCGCCGGACCGGCCACCTGGGCGCCCGTGCTGACGACGATCATGAGCGCGGAGCCGATGAGCCGGCCGCGCTCGGGCCGCAGCAGCGAGCCGAGCAGCCGCAGCGACCGCTGCCGGATCTCGCGGCTCTCCTCACGGGTGTAGTCGGAGCGCTCCTCGCCACCCACGCCTGCGACAGCGCTCACGCCGACACCTCCTCGTCGTCGTCGCTGTATCGGTCCAGGTCGGGGGATTCGCGGTCGTCATCGAGCGACGAGATGACGAACCGGTAGTGCTCGTTGGTCGCGAGCAGATGGGAGTGCGTGCCGACCGCCGTCACGCGGCCGGCCTGCAGCAGCGCGACCCGGTCGGCCAGCTGCACCGTCGAGGGGCGGTGCGCGACGACGAGTGCGGTCGTCCTGCCGAGCACCCGGCGCAGGCCGGCCTCCACCCGCGCCTCGGTGTCGACGTCGAGCGCCGACAGCGGGTCGTCGAGCACGAGGATCGCCGGGTCCGCGGCGATGGCGCGCGCGAGCGCGAGGCGCTGCCGCTGGCCGCCGGAGAGGCTCAGCCCCTCCTCGCCGACCTTCGTGTCGGAGCCCTCGGGCAGGTTGGCCACGAACTCGGCCTGGGCGATCTCGAGCGCCTCCGCGAGCACGCGATCGGCGTCGGCCTTCCGCTCCGGGTCGGCCAGCTCGGGGCGCCCGAGCAGCACGTTGTCGCGCACGGACGCCGAGAACAGCGTGGCGTCCTCGAACGCCATGGCGATGTGCCGGCGCAGCTCCTCGCGCGTGAGGTCCCGGATGTCGACCCCGTCGATCCGCACCGCCCCGCCCGTCACGTCGTAGAGCCGCGTCGTGAGCGCGGTGAGGGTCGTCTTGCCGGAGCCGGTGAGCCCCACGAGCGCCATGGTCTCGCCGGGCTCGAGCTCGAGCCGCACGCCGTCGATCAGGTCCGGGACCGACTCGGGCGAGTCCTGGTAGCGGAAGTGCACGTCGTCGAACAGCAGCCGCCCGGTCGGGTGCGACACCGTGCGCGCCGGGTCGGGGTCGGTGATCGGGTTGCTCTCGTCGAGCACCTCGAAGAGCCGGTCGATGGCCGTGCGGGTGTCGAACGTCATCGACAGCAGGAAGCCGATCGACTCGATCGGGAACCGGATGACGGTCGCCGTCGCGAAGAAGGCGAAGAGGTCGCCCACGGTCATCAGGTGCTGCGACGCGAGCCACACCCCGCCGCCGAGGCACAGGGCGAAGGCGACGTCGGGGATCAGCAGCAGCCACAGCCACAGGCCCGCGACCGCGCGTGCCTTGTCGAGCTCGGTGCCGCGCAGCTGCTCGGCCTGCCGCACGTACTTCTCGAGCGAGTAACGACCGCGCCCGAACGCCTTGAGCACCCGGATGCCGTGCACCGACTCCTCGACGGCCGTCGCCAGATCGCCCTGCTGATCCTGCGACCGGCGCGCGACGACCGAGTACTTGTTCTCGAAGATGTAGCTGTAGACGAAGATCGGGATCGAGCAGACCGCGAACACGATCGCGAGCTGCCAGCTCCAGATGAAGAGCACGCCGAACCCGATGACGATTGTGATGACGTTCACGATGAGCAGCACGATGCCGAACGAGAACCACCGGCGGATCAGGCCGAGGTCGCTCATGGAGCGCGACAGCAGCTGACCGCTCTGCCAGCGATCGTGGAAGGCGACCGGCAGGTCCTGCAGCTTGCGGTACAGCGTGTTGCGCAGGGCCGCCTCGACGTGGGTGCCGGGGGTCAGCACAAAGCGTCGGCGGGCCCCGATCAGCAGCGCCTCGAGCCCGCCGAGCGCGAGCACGGCGAGCGCGGCGGGCAGCACCTGGCGCCCGTCACCCGTCGACAGGGGTCCGTCGACGAGGTTCTGCAAGACGAGCGGGATCGCCAACGAGACGAGGCCCGCGAGCAGCGCCGCGATCATCCCGAGGATGATGCTGCGCAGCGCGGGGCGCACGAACGGCATGAGGCGGAGGATCGTGCGGACCGTGCCGAGGTCGCGCGATCCGTCGGGGCGTGAAGGACGCGTGGTGAGCATGACCTGTTTCCGGGTCGCGGGAGCGCGCAGGGATGCGTGTTCCCGGGGTGGATCTGGTGGCGGTGAATGCGGCAGCGGGGCCGCGCGAGAAGACGGGGTCGGGGCGGTCGTCAGCGCCCGCGCGGGGCGACGACGACGACCTCGAATCGCTTCAGCGTTCCGTTCGTCATGACTGCCTCCCGCGTCTCGTCCTGCCGCCCCGGCGGAGGGCAGCCCTACAGACTATGACCGCGGGCTTCCGGGATGCAAGCTCCGCTCACACGGCGTGCGCGATCATCCGCGCCGATCGCGTCAGTGGAAGAAGTGCCGCTCCCCGGTGAGGTACATCGTCACGCCGTACTCCTGCGCCGCCGCGATCGTGTCGGCGTCGCGGATCGATCCGCCCGGCTGCACGAGCGCCCGGATGCCGGCCTCGAACAGCACGCGCGCCCCGTCGTCGAACGGGAAGAACGCGTCGGAGGCCGCCACGCTGCCCCGGGCGCGGTCGCCCGCGCGCTCCACCGCGAGGCGGCACGAGTCGACCCGGTTGACCTGTCCCATGCCGACGCCGACCGAGGCCCGCCCCGAGGCGAGCAGGATGGCGTTGGACTTCACGGCGCGCACCGCCCGCCACGCGAACTCGAGGTCGGCGAGCGTCGCCGCGTCGGCCGGCTCCCCCGTCGCGAGCCTCCACTGCCGCGCGGGTGCGAACATGGCGTCCGCCGTCTGCAGCAGCAGGCCGCCCGAGAGCTGCTTGAGTTCCATGTCGCCGCGTGCGTAGTCGGCGGGCAGCCGGAGGATGCGCAGGTCCTTCTTGCGCTGCAGCCGCTCGAGCGCCTCGGGCGTGTACCCGGGAGCGACGATCGCCTCGGTGAAGATCGGCGCGATCGACTCCGCGGTCGCGAGGTCGACCTCCCGGTTGGCGGCGATGACGCCGCCGTAGGCCGACACCGGATCGCACGCGTGCGCGGCCGCGTGCGCCGCGGCGAGCGCATCGGCGCTCGCGATGCCGCACGGGTTGGCGTGCTTGATGATCGCGATCGTCGGCTCGTGATGGTCGTAGGCGGCGCGGAGGGCGGCATCCGCGTCGACGTAGTTGTTGTACGACATCTCCTTGCCGCTGAGCAGTTCCGCTTGCGCGATCCCGCGCGCACCGGCCGAGGTGTAGAGCGCGGCGCGCTGGTGCGAGTTCTCGCCGTAGCGCAGGATCGAGGCCCGCTCCCAGCTCGCGCCCGCCCAGCCGGGGAAGCCGCTGCCCTCGTCGTCGGGCGCCAGCACGTTGCCCAGCCACGATGCGACGGCGATGTCGTAGCTCGCGGTGTGCCGGAAGGCCGCGACGGCGAGGTCGCGCCGCTCGGCCAGCGTCGTGCCGCCGTGGGCGAGGGCGTCGAGGACGACCCGGTATTGCGACGGGTCGGTGACGACGGCGACGTTCGCGTGGTTCTTCGCGCCGGCGCGCACCATCGCGGGGCCGCCGATGTCGATCTGCTCGACCACGGCATCCGGTTCGGCCCCCGACGCGACCGTCTCGGCGAACGGATACAGGCTCGACACGAGGAGCTCGAACGGTGCGATGCCCTGCTGCTCGAGCTGCTGCTCGTGGTCCTCGAGGCGCAGGTCGGCGAGCAGTCCCGAGTGCACGGTGGGGTGCAGGGTGCGCACGCGGCCGTCGAGTGACTCGGGGTAGCCGGTGAGGTCGCCGACCTGGGTGACGGGATGCCCGGCATCGGCGATCGCCTTCGCGGTCGACCCGGTCGAGACGATCTCGACGCCCGCGGCGACGAGGGCGGCGGCGAGCTCGAGCAGCCCGGACTTGTCGCTGACCGAGACGAGTGCGCGGCGGATGGGGATGACGTCGCGCTCGCGGTAGAGGGCGGGATCGATCGTGGGACCGGACATCGGCGGGCTCCTTCGGGACGGCCGGACAGGGCATCCGGTCCGGCCCAGGCGTACGGCCGAAACAGTCGGTTGCCGCTTCCCGATGGTGCCCCATCTCAACGCCAGTCGCGGCGCTTCCACTCTACCGGCCTCGAACCGATCGCCGGTTCGCCATCCGCTGCGGCCCGCGCGACATCGATCGGATGGCGAAAGGCTGATCGGATCGTGCGCGCGCGTCAGCGCAGGGCGGCGAGGTCGACGGCGCCGTTCGCGATATCGAGCACGACCTGCACGAGCAGCTCGCGCTCCACGTGCTTGATGCGGTCGTGCAGCACGCCTTCGGTGTCGTCCGGCTGGATCGGCACCCGCTCCCGCACGACGATCGGGCCCGTGTCGACACCGTCGTCGACGACGATGACGCTCGCCCCGGTCTGCGTCGCCCCCGCGGCCAGCGCATCGCGCACGGCGTGCGCCCCCGGGAACTCCGGCAGGTACGCCGGATGCGTGTTGAGCAGGTTCGGGCGCAGCGCGTGCACGAAAGCCGGGGGCAGCAACCGCATGAAGCCGCTCAGGATGACGAGGTCGGCATCCCATTGGCGCACCTGCTCGAGCAGCGCCCCGCCCCACGCCTCGCGGTCCGGGTAGGCGCCGAACGGCACGACGAAGCTCGGGATGCCGAACTCCTCCGCGTGCGCGAGCCCGTCCGCGTCGCGGTCGGCTCCGATCGCGACGACCCGCGCCGGGAACTCGGCGTCCTCGGACGCCTCGAGCAGCGCGCGGAGATTGGACCCGCCCCCGGAGATGAGGACGACGAGCCGCAGCACGTCGTCAGCCTATCGGCGCGCGAGCGCGCAGCCGCCCGGGCAGCGGGATCGATGCCGCCGCCCCGATGAGCGAGGCGATCCCGAACTCGGCCGCCGCCGCGAGCCCGACCGCCCAGGGATCGGGTCCGACCTGCGCGAGCCGGCCCGGCCCCGCGGACCCGGTCGCGGTCCACGCGAGCAGCCCGAGCAGCACCCCGCCCACGATGCCGCCGCCGAGGCCGGTCGCGAGCACCGCGGGCCAGCGCGGGGCGTCGACGTCGGCGAGCACCCGGTTCAGATACGGCCGCGCCGCCGCGCCGGCGAGGAACGCGGCGACCACCGGCACGAGCAGGCCGACGAAGCCGAACGCGAGGTCGCCGGTGGGGATCGCGCCGAGCAGCGGGATGGCGGGCACCGGACCGACGGCCGTCCCGAGGGGCGACACGTGCGATCCGGTGCCGAGGGCGAACCCCGGCCCGGTGAACCAGCTCGCGGCCCAGATGACGACATCCGGCATGAGGGCGACCTGCCCGAGCGTCAGGGCGAGGCCGCCGACCACACCCGTGTGCAGGGCCTCGTAGAGCCGGATGAGCTCGCCGTAGTGGCCGACGACGAGCAGCGCGACCGCCACCGCCGAGGCGCCGACGGTCAGTGCGACGGCCACGACGCCCGCGCGCAGCGCGCCGCCGATCGCGGCACGCAGCACCGGATCGGCGCGCCGCGCGCCGGGCCGGGTCGCGGCGATCAGGCCGATGCCGGCCCCGATCGCGAGCGCGAGCGTCGGCAGCAGCGTGCCCTGCCAGAGCGAGGGGCGCGCATCCACGTGCAGCGCGCTGAGGGTCACACCGAACGAGACCGCGCCGCCGACGACGACGAGCACGAGCGAGCCGAGTAGACGGTGACCGGTCTGGGCGATCCGCCCGCCGGCGCGCACGCCGAGGAGCGCCGTGAGGAGCGCGAACCCGAGCAGCGCGATCGTCACGAGCACCGGCTGGTCGGCACCGGCCAGACCGAGGGACGCGGCGGTGGCGGGGTCGAGCCGGAACGTCACGTCGACCCCGTGCCCGAGCAGCCACACGTCGACCGCGCCGCGCCAGAAGATCGTGAACGCGGGCGCGAACCCGAACTGCACGGCCCAGACCAGGGTCAGCGGCACGAGCGGGATCGCGACGCCGATCGCGATGGCGACGATGGCCTCCAATGCCGAGAACAGCACGGTGAGGCGTCGGGTCACCCCGCCACGGTACGGCCAGGATGAACTCGTGGGCGGACGGACCCGCGCGGGGCGCGGCATCTACGTGCGGATCGAGATCCGCGCGCCGCTCGAGCGCATCTGGGAGCTGACCCAGGACCCCGGCGAGCACGCCCGGTGGGATCTGCGCTTCAGCAGCATCCGGCCGATCGGAGAACTGCCGTCAGGTGGCTACCGCTTCGTCTATGAGCGCCGGATGCCGCTGCACACGATCCGCGGCACGGGCACGTCGATCGGCGAGCGCCATGGCTCGGATGGCGCACGGACCTCGGCGCTGCGCTTCGACACGCTCGACCGGCTCTCGCCGTTGGGCGACGGGCGCGGCTACTGGCGGTACGAAGCCGCCGCCGACGGCGCCACCACGGTCTTCACCACCGGCTTCGACTATGCACCCGGCTGGGGCCGCCTCGCCGACCGGCTCGTCCTACGCCGGCTCATCGGCTGGATGACGGCGTGGAGCTTCGATCGGTTGCGGATCTGGGCGGAGACGGGCGAGCCTCCGGAGCGTTGGCGACTGCGGAGCGTCCTCGCGCTGTGGGCGTCGGGCCGTCCGCGGGCGGCGCGCTGCGAGCGACGCCCCCGCATCCCGACGTCCTGGCGGGCGCCCCCGCCGTCCCCGACAGGCTGGAGGCGCCGTGACCTCGATGTTCGAGCGCGCGCTGGGCGCCGACTTCGCGCGTCTGCATCCGATGCTGCAGCGACGCTTCGGCGTCGGGCTGGATGCCGGCTACGCGTGCGTGGGCACCGGCACGATGTCGCGCATCCGTCGCGGTCCCTGGTGGACGGTGCCGTTCCTGCAGTTCGGGCGGCTGCGCAACATCCTGGTGCCCGACCACGGCAGCGATGTGCCGTTCCGGATCGAGAACTTCCCGTATCGCGACGCACTCGGCCGCGAGACGGTGACCTTCGTCCGGGAGTATGCGATCCATGGCAGATCACGCCGGTTCGATGCGACGATGATCTACAGCGAGCGGCTCGGCCGCATCGTCGACTACCTCGGCACTCACCAGCACCTCGCCGTCGATCTCGAGTTGCGCGTCGAACCCGATGGCTCGCTGCTGCTCCGCTCCGACGCGCAGCGCTTCTACGAGGGCATCGTGGGGTTCCGGTTCCCCATGCTGTTCAGCGGCCGGGCTGAGCTCCGCGAGCGATTCGACGACCACGCGGGCGTGTTCCGGGTCGATCTTGAGGTGCGGAACCGGTTCTTCGGGTTCCTCTTCGGCTACGACGGAACCTTCACCTGCGAGTTCCCAGCCGCCCATGACGCACCCGCGCGACTCAAGCCGGTGCGCACCGAGCTCCGGGAGTAGCCCCAGGTCGACGCTCTGCCCGCCCAGTCGGCGTCAGTGGCAGTCGGGATCGCTCGCGGGCAGGGCGCCGCGCAGCAGGTAGTCGTCGACGTGCGAGTCGATGCAGGCGTCGCCCTGGGCGTAGACCGTGTGCCCCTCGCCGTGGTGAGTGAAGAGGAAGCCCTGGGAGAGCTCCTTGGCGAGCGTCACCGACTGCTGGTAGGGCGTCGCGGGGTCATTGGTCGTGCCGATCACGACGATCGGCGGTGACCCGGGGGCCGTGTAGCTCGCCGGCAGTTTCGCCGGCGGATACGGCCACGCGTCGCAGGTCGCCTCGAGCGCCGCCGTGTCGGAGTACGCGACGTACTTGCCGAGCACCGGAGCCGCCTTCTCGATGCGCGCCATGTCGGTGAGGATATCGACGCCGTCGGTGCCGAGCGTCGTCTCGTCGCACGTGACCGCGGTGTAGATCTCGTACCCGTTGGTCGAGTAGCCGCCGCTCGCCGTGCGGTTGTTGTAGGCATCCGCCTGCTCGAAGGCGGGGTCGGAGTCGCCCTTCGCGAGCCTGGCGAACATCTCGGTCAGGTCGGGCCAGCTGAACTCCGAGTAGAGCGGCTCGCTGATCGCCGTCCCGACCGTCGCCGCGTCGAGCACCCGACCGTCGGAGGCCACGAGGTGGCGCGCGTCGACGCCCGCGAGCAGGGCCTGCACCTGCTGGATGGCGTGGTCGAGCGAGCCGCTGAACGGGCATCCGGATCGCGTCAGGCAGTTCGCCAGGTAGGCCTTGAACGCACTGTCGAAGCCGGCCATCTGCGTCACGAGCGCGTCGAGCTGGTCGGCGCGAGGGTCGACGGCGCCGTCGAGCACCATGCGGCCGACCTTCTTCGGGAACAGCTGCGCGTACATCGTGCCGAGGTAGGTGCCGTACGAGTAGCCCAGGTAGTGCATCCGGGTGTCGCCCAGCACGGCCCGGATGACATCCATGTCGCGCGCGACGCTCGCGGCATCCAGGTGGCCGAGCAGCGGTCCCGTGTTGCGCCGGCACGCCGCGATCCAGTCCTTCTGACGTGCCGAGAGCTCGCCGGCCCACTCGGCCGACCCGAACGGATGGACGAACGGCTGATACAGGAGCGCATCCTGCTTCTTCGGGTCGGTGTAGCACGCGACGGGCGTCGACCGGCCGACGCCGCGGGGGTCGAAGCCGATGAGGTCGTAGTGCCCCAGCACGTCGGGCGTCACCACGAACTGCGCGGACTGGGCGACGAAGTCGTAGCCCGACCCGCCCGGACCGCCCGGGTTGATGAGCAGCGAACCGAGCCGGGAGCCCTTGGCGCGGTGCCGCGCGATGGCGAGCTCGATCGTCGCGCCGCTCGGCTTCGCCCAGTCCAGCGGCACGGTGACCTCGGTCGTGTCGATGCCGCCGCTCACGCTGCGCCACCTCAGGCCCTGGGTGTAGAAGCGCTCGAGGTCCGGTGCGACCGCCTCGTGCGTGTGCGTCGTGACCGTGTGCGTGCTGCCGGGGACGGGCAGCTTCTGCAGGATGCAGCCCGAGAGCAGCAGCGTGGTCGCCGTCATCACTGCGACGAGAGCCGTCAGGCGGCGGGCGTTCGAGCGGCGCAGTCGCATAGGGGCGACCCTATAGGGCGTCCGCGGACGCTCCCCGGCGACGGTCGCCCGGCGGAGGAACTCGGCGATGAGGTCGAGCTGCTCGTCGCTGAAGTCGGCGCACGCCGCGTCCATGGCGTCGTTCATCCCGGCGAAGTGGGGGACGATCTGGGCGGCGCTGCGCGGCGCCGGACGCAATCGCACCGAGCGTCGGTCGCCGGCGGCGCGTTCGCGCACGATCCAACCCCCGCGCTCGAGGCGGTCGAGGATCCCGGTGAGGGTCGCCGGGTGGATGCCGCTCAGGCCCGCCAGCTCGGTCGGGGTAAGGCTGCCGGAGCGCGCGACCAGGTCGAAGCAGTCGAGGTCGAGATCGCGCAGCTCGAGGCGATCGCTCACCCGGTGGTTGAGCCGGGCGAGCTCGAGACGCAGGGCGCGCAGGCCGTCGTGCACGTCCGCCAAGCGGCGCCGGCGATCACGCTGCATGTTTTCCATATGCTACGGTTTTCATATTAGATGGATTCCTGACCACATGATAGGAGACGACATGCGTATCGCCGTGTTCGGCGCCAACGGCGCCACCGGGCGTCACGTCATCCGGCAGGCGCTGGCGACCGACGACGAGATCGTCGCCCTGGTCCGGCGTCCGGCGAGCTTCCCGTACACCGGCCCGCGGCTGCGGGTCGTGGCGGGCGACGTGCGCGATGCCGAGAGCGTCGACGCGACCGTGGCCGGCGCGGATGCCGTGCTCTCGACGATCGGGGTGCCCTTCTCGCGCGACCCGATCGACATCTACTCGGCCGCCGCGACCGCCGTGGCCGACGCCATGCGCCGGCATGGGGTGCGCCGGATCGCGGTCGTGAGCTCGTCGGCGGTCGAGGCGCACGAGCGGACGGAGGGCTGGCTGTTCGAACGGGTCCTGCAGCCGATGGTCGTGAACGGGATCGGCCGAACCACCTACGCCGACATGCGGGCTGCGGAGGAGATCGTCGCGCACAGCGGGCTCGATGCGACCATCGTGCGGGCATCCGGGCTGTTCCCGGCGGACGCCGTCAGCGACTACCGCGCCGACACCGCCCACGCACCCGGCGCCTTCACCTCGCGCCCCGACCTCGCGCACTTCCTGCTGCGGCAGGCGCGCGAACCGGAGTGGATCGGCACGCGCCCGGAGGTGCATACCGACGACGGCACGCCGTCGCTGCTGCGGATGATCTGGGACGAGGGGATCCGGCACACGCCGGACCCCATCCTGCGGGATCCGGCGCTCGAGACGGTCTAGATGTACCGGGTCAGCACTTTGGTGTCAGTCGGCTGATCGGGGGTTGGCCGTTGAGGGCTGAGTGGCGTCGTTCAGTGTTGTAGTGCTCGAGCCAGGGGTCAAGCGCGGCGGATCGTTCGTCGTTCGAGGTGAAGGGCTGTCGGTAGGCCCACTCGGTCTGCAGGGTGCGGTTGAAGCGCTCGACCTTGCCGTTTTGCCAAGGGCAGTGCGGTCGGATGAACACCTGCCGGATGTTCCGGGCCGCGCAGAGTTCCCGTAGTGACCAGCGGTAGGCCCAGGCGTTGTCGGTCATCAGCCGCTCGACACGGGTGATGCCGTGAGCGGCGAAGTGGTCCAGGGCGCGGGCCAGGAACGCGGCGCAGGTCTGCCCACGTTCGTCGGGGTGGATCTCGGAGTAGGCCAGGCGGCTGTGATCGTCGACGAGGGAGTGGACGTAGTCGTAACCGGTGCCGTTCTTCCGGTCTCTGTGGTCGCCCGCGCCGCGCCCCAGAGCTCTCCAGCCGCCGCCGTCCGGGATGCGGCCGAGCTTCTTCACGTCCATGTGGACCAGCTCGCCGGGCCGTTCCCGCTCGTAGCGCATGGCGGTCTGCTTCGAGGAGCGGATCACCTGCCCGGTCATCGGGTCCAGCGCCGCCAGAGGCGGCAGACCGTGCCGGGCGATCACCCGGGACACCGTCCGAGGTGCGATGCCCGTGCGCGCGGCGATCTCGTCGCGGCCGAGCTGCTCGGTCGTGCGCAGCTCGACGATCACCGCCTCCGCGGACGCCGGCAACCGACTGGGCGAGGTCCGAGGCCGTGTCGAGCGATCGTGCAACCCGGCGTCGCCTTCAACGGCGAACCGGGCCAGCCAGTAGCGGACGGTCTTGCGGGAGCAGCCCATCGCCGCAGCAATATGAGCTTGCGCCCAGCCAGCTTCGCGGCGGCGGACGATCAGCAGCCGACCGTGAAACGTCAGATGCGCATTAGCGTGAGACACAAGGACCTCCGTGTGGTCGTAGAGACGTCAGACATCTCCACTAAGCCCGGAGGTCCTCCCGTTTCACAAGACCCGCAACGGCACCAAAGTCATGGCCCGGTACATCTAGAGCCCGGCGATGATCTCGCGCATGAGCTGGGCGGTCTCGCTCGGCGTCTTGCCGACCTTGACCCCGGCGGCCTCGAGGGCCTCCTTCTTGCCCTGCGCGGTGCCCGCGCCCGACGAGACGATCGCGCCGGCGTGGCCCATCGTCTTGCCCTCGGGCGCGGTGAAGCCGGCGACGTAGCCGACGACCGGCTTCGTCACGTACTCCTGGATGAATGCCGCCGCGCGCTCCTCGGCGTCGCCGCCGATCTCGCCGATCATCACGATCGCCTTGGTCTCCGGGTCGTCCTGGAACGCCCGCAGCGCGTCGATGTGCGTGGTGCCGATGACGGGATCGCCGCCGATGCCGATGGCGGTCGAGAACCCGAGGTCCCGGAGCTCGTACATCATCTGGTACGTCAGGGTGCCGGACTTGGACACGAGGCCGATCGGCCCGGCGCCGGTGATGTTCGCCGGCGTGATCCCGACCAGCGCCTCGCCGGGCGTGATGATGCCGGGGCAGTTGGGGCCGATGATCCGGGTGACGCCGCGCTTCGCCTTCGCGTGCGCCCAGGCCCGCGCGGTGTCCTGCACGGGCATGCCCTCGGTGATGACCACGAGCAGCGGGATCTCCGCGTCGATCGCCTCGATCATCGCCTCGCCCGCGAAGGCGGGCGGCACGAAGCTGATCGACACATCGGCGCCGGTGGACTCCATGGCCTCCTGCACGGTCGCGAAGACCGGGAGGCTGACGGGGTTGCCGTCCTTGTCGGTGTGCTCGACGGTCGTGCCGGCCTTGCGGGCGTTGACGCCGCCGACGACCTGCGTCCCGGCCTTGAGCATGAGCGCCGTGTGCTTGGTGCCCTCGCCGCCGGTGATGCCCTGGACGATGACGCGTGAGTTCTTGGTCAGGTAGATCGACATCTTCTTCGCGTCCTTACTTCGCGGCCAGCTCGGCGGCCTTGTCGGCGCCGTCGTCCATCGTGGTGGCCAGGGTGACGAGCGGGTTGTTGGCGGCCGCGAGGATCGCGCGCCCCTCCTCGACCTGGTTGCCGTCGAGCCGCACGACGAGCGGCTTGGTCGCGGTGTCGCCGAGGATCTCGAGCGCCTTGACGATGCCCTCCGCCACGGCGACGCAGGACGTGATGCCGCCGAAGACGTTGACGAACACGCTCTTGACCTGCTCGTCGCCGAGGATCACGTCGAGGCCGTTCGCCATGACGGTCGCGGATGCCCCGCCGCCGATGTCGAGGAAGTTGGCCGGCTTCACGCCGCCGTGCTTCTCGCCGGCGTAGGCCACGACATCCAGGGTGCTCATGACGAGCCCCGCGCCGTTGCCGATGATGCCGATCCCGCCGTCGAGCTTGACGTAGTTCAGGCCGAGCCCCTTGGCCTTGGCCTCGAGCGGGTCGGCGGCGCTGGTGTCGACGAGCTGCTCGTGCTCGGGGTGGCGGAACTCGGCGTTGTCGTCGAGCGAGACCTTGCCGTCGAGGGCGACGATCGAGCCGTCGCCGGTCAGCACGAGCGGGTTGACCTCGACGAGCGTCGCGTCCTCGCCCGTGTAGACCTCGTACAGCTTCACGAAGACCGGGGCGACCTTGTCGACGAGCTCGGCCGGGAACTTCGCGGCGACCGCGATCTCCGTGGCCTTCGCGAGGTCGAGACCCTGCTCGGGGTCGACCTCGACGCGGGCGAGCGCGTCGGGGCGCTCCTCGGCGAGCTGCTCGATCTCCATGCCGCCCTCGTAGCTGCTCAGCGAGAGGTAGGAGCGGTTGGCCCGGTCGAGCAGCACCGAGAAGTAGAACTCCTCCGTGATGTCCGCCCCGGCGGCGACCATCACCCGGTGCACCGTGTGCCCCTTGATGTCCATGCCGAGGATCGCCTGCGCGGCCGCCTCGGCGTCATCCGGGGTCTTGGCGACCTTGACGCCGCCGGCCTTGCCGCGACCGCCGACCTTGACCTGCGCCTTGACGACCGTCACGCCGCCCAGCTTCTCGGCCGCGGCGCGCGCCTCGGCCGGGGTGTCGGCGGTGATGCCGGCGAGCACGGGGACCCCGTACTTCTCGAACAGATCACGGGCCTGGTACTCGAAGAGATCCACGTATGTCTTCCCTGAATTGGGGTGAGGGGAACGTTCCGCCCGATGGTCTCTCGACGCCGAGATAGTTCGATATCGAGACATCTGGGCCGCAGAAGACTCTACCCCCGCCACCCCGGCGGTCTCTGCGCGAGGCCGGGTGCCGGTCAGGAAACTTCCCGGGATCTTCGCGCCGGTGTCACGCTGGAGCGGTGCACAGCCCCGCGATGGATCGCTACGCGCGGGATGCCGCGATCGTCGTCGGCGGCGCGGCGGCGATCCTGCTGCAGGTCGCCGATCCCGTCGTGGCGCGCGGCGTCGCCGAGCACAGCGCGTTCCGCGACGACCCGGTGCGCCGTCTGCGGCACACGTTGACCTTCGTCTACGGCGTGCTCGCCGGCGACGAGCGGCAGCGGGCGCGAGTCGCCGCCGTCACCGATCGCGCGCACGAGGGCGTGCCGGGAGCGCGCGACGTCGATCGGCAGTTGTGGGTCGCGGCGACGCTGTACGAGGTCGGCCGCTCGGTGCAGGAGCGGCTGCGCGGACCGCTGCCCGCCGACCTCGACGCCGAGGGGCTCGCGGCGAGCGCCGACCTCGCGACCGTGCTGCAGGTGCCGGCCGATCGCTGGCCCGCCGACCGCACGGCGTTCGACGCCTATTGGCGGGATGCCGCGGCCGCTCTCGAGGTCGGCGACGACGCGCGCTCGATCGCCCGCGATCTCCTCCACCCGCGCCACATGGCGTGGTGGGCGCGGGCCGCGATGCCGCTCGTGCGGGCGATCACGCCGACGCTGCTGCCGGCATCCATCACGGCGGCCTACGGGTTCGCGCCCGGGCGTGCGCGGATCGCCTGGGGCGTGCTCCGGATGCTCGTGCGCCTCACGCCGTACCGACTGCGGAGCCTGCCGGCGCGCCGCCTGCTCGCGTCGCTCTGAGCGGGGCCCGTCAGCCGACGGTGTGGTTGCCGCCGAAGATGCCGGCCTGGGTCGTCGCCGCGCCGATCGCGTCGGCGACCTCCTGGAAGGTGTTGGCAGCACGGCTCGCGCCGATCGCCCCACCGCGCAGCGCGCTGCCCGCGGTGTCGCGCGAGAGGCGCGCGACGAGCTTGCCCTCACCGTCGACCGAGAACCCCAGCTGGAACTTCATGTAGAACTTCTTGCCGGCGAGTGCTCCGAACGCGATGCTCAGGCCGTTGCTGCCCCGCTCGAGGTCGAAGTTCCACGCGTCGCGCGCGGTCACGGCGAAGCCCTGCTGCGCGGTCGCGTCGAGCACCACCTTCTTGGCGGCCTCCTGGTCACCGGTGAGTGCGAACTCGATCATTGAAGCCACGGGGGAATCTCCTCAAAGGGTCGGAGGTGAGGGAACCTTCTCACTGTACCGACCGTCGTCGGCGCCCCGGACCGGCTCCCCGGATAGTGCGGCGGGGCGTCATGACCGCTCGCCACGTCGACGATCAGGCCGTCCGCGGCAGCAGGCGCAGCGTGGAGGTGACCGCGTCGAAGAGGTCGAACAGGGCGTCGGCGAGGTCGAGCGCCGGCGACGCGCCCTGCACGAGCAGCAGCCGCTCGCCGTCGACGGGCACGAACGTGCGCATGACCAGGGTGCGCACGCGCTCGCGGCCGCCCGGCACCTCGACGTCGACGATCCCGTGCGCGCGTGCGACGCGGCCGATGCCCTCGATCTCGACGACGCCGCGCATCATGAAGGGCTCGCCGTCATCCGCCTGCTCGCGCACGGACAGCGCGTCGACGAGGGTGTCGAGGGCTGCGCCGCCCGGGGGCGGCGGGATCACCGACACGCTCAGGGCGCCGGGGATGAGCTGCTCGTCGGCCGTCGTCACGAAGCACGCGCAGTACACGGCGCCGGACTCCCACGCGTCGCGCGCCTGGCCCCGGAGGATCCTCGCGAGCTCGGTGCGATGCTCCCGCAGCTCGGGCACGGCGCGCACGCGCTCCTCGACGAGCATCCGGATGAGGGCGTCGCGCGAGCCCGGACGCACCGGCAGCTCGAACCAGCTGTCGGGCACGGTGAGCGCGAACAGATCCGGCGGGGCGACCGTCGCCATCAGGGCTCGGTGTAGAACGGCTCGGCGTTCTCGCGCATCCATGAGACGAACTCGCCGCCGTCGTTGGTGAACACCACGTTCACCGCGATGCCCGGTTGGCTGTTCGCGGCTCCGACGGCCCGGATGACCGAGCCTCGCACATCGGGATTGTCGGGGTCGATGTCGACGCCGAGCACGAGTCCGGGGGCCTCGGCCCCGACCTGCGCCCAGCATCGGCGAGCGTTGCGGACGGCCGGCAGCGCACGGAAGGCCTCGTCCACCCGCTGGAGCAGCTCGACCGGCTCCTCGGCGGGCTCGCCGATCCGGATCGTCGTGCCGGCGGGCACCATCGAGCCGCGACCCAGCCGAAGCTGCACCGTCGCGGCCGCGACCGGAAGGCCGAGCTCGCCACCCGGGTTGACCGCGATGCCCAGATGCGCCGGCACGCCCGCCATGAACTCCCGCACCGGCGCCTCGGCGACGGACGACGTGACCCCCGCGGCGGTCGCCTGCTCCGCCGACGTGAACATCGACACGTACGGCAGATCCCCCACGGTCATCACCGTGAGGCTGGCGCCGCCGTCGGGAGCGACGGCGACCGGGAAGTACCCGCTCGAGACGAAGAGCGCGTCGACGAACGACTCCACGCCCGTCTCGCCGCGCGACGCGGCCTGCAGCACGATCTCGAGGTCGTTCGAGGGGAACGTCATAGGGCCGCGATCCTCCGTCGCACGGAGGCCGGCAGATCGGCCTCGTCGATGACCAGTATCCCGGGATGCGGCACGGGGCCGAACGTCGCGCGGATCCGCGCCGCGAGCGCCGCGGCGCCGAGCGCCCCGGGACGACGATCCACCACGCGCGATCGCCCGACGTCGCGATGTACACGCGGCCATCGGCGCCGACCCCGCGGTGCAGCAGCGTCGTGTCGCGCACGCGGCCGGCACCGGGCGGCACGAGCCGGATCGACGCCGTGCGGAGCACGCGCGGATCGGGCGCCGAGGGCGCCATCCCGAGCGGATCCGGGTCGCCCGGTGCGATCTCCACCGCTCCGCCGCCCTCGAATGCCGGGTCGGGATCGACCGCCAGGAACCAGCGGTCCGGCACGGCATCCACAATCGCCCGCAGCGTTCGGCGGTCGGCGGGACGGTCCGGAGCCCCGTGCGTGTACGCCGCGATGACGCCGAGCCCGCGCTCGGCCTGCGCGTACAGCTCGGTGCCGCCCTCCGGGCCCCGCAGCACCACGAGCTCCTGCTCCCAGCGCAGGTCCGTCGCCACGAGCTCGGAGGTCACGGGAGGATCGGGGTCCGGACCGCGTTGTCGAGCTGATCCTTGAGCGTGCTGCGCAGCGCCCCGGTCAGGTACACCTGCTGCTCGCCGCCCGGGAGGCGCCCGGGGAAGATGTTGGAGACCCTGCCGCCGTCGATCCGGCCGAGGCCCGTGCTGATCTGCTCCCCCGCCGGTCCCTCGAAGATGGTCGACCCGTGCGGGATCGTGACCTGCACGTTGTGCGTCGCCTGCGGCAGGGCCTTGTGCAGCGCGTGCAGGTCGCCGGGATTGGTCATGTTCCATTCGGGCTTGAGCGCGAACCCGAGCTGCGACGACAGCGTGCCGCCCGACTCGTGGTGGCTCCAGAACCCGCCGCCCGCCTGCTGGACGTAGTCGCCGTTCGCGTTGAGCGTGTCGGTGACCGTGCGGTTGAGCATCGTGTCGTGGGTGACGACCACCTGGTTGTAGGTCGAGGACCGGAAGGTGTCGGCGACCGCGTCCGAGCCGCCGCTCAGCGGTCCGTGCTCGATCGCGCTCCAGTGCTTGACGATGATGTTGCCCTCGTCGGTGAACTTGCCCCCGGACACGGCATGCATCGCCACGCGGACGGCCATGGCGCCGCGTCCGGACCCCAGGCCGGCCTGGGTGATCGGCCGCACGACCGCCTGGAGGGCACCGGTCGCCGAACGGACGCCGTCGGCGACCCGCGAGATCGCCGCGCCCGCACGCGTCACCGCGGGCAGGAGCCGCTCGCCCACGCGGGCCACGGCTGCGACGGCGGTCAGGGCGCCCGCGACGTGCGCCGCCGTGCCGAGCAGGGCGATGACCTTGCCGCCGGGGATGAGGCCGATGGCGAGCATGAGCAGGTCACCCCAGGCGTTGCCGCCCTGAGCGATGGTCAGCAGCGCGTTGATCACCAGCAAGGCCGTCGCGGCCAGCACCAGCGCCCACACGAGCGGACCGCCGACGAAGATCGCCACGATCGACACGATCGTCAGCACCACCGTCGCGATCTCCACGACCGCCTGCCACGCCGCCGAGTCCTGGATCGCCTCCCACACGCTCGAGGGCTTGACCGCCGCGCCCTTCGCGTCCGTGATCGAGGTCACCGCGGCCTTCTCCGCGTCATCGCGGGCCGCCTTCGCCTCCATCACCAGACGCTTCGCGGCCTCCAAACGGGCATTGGCCGACGCGACCTGCGCGCTCGCCGCGTCCATCGACGACTGCGACTGCGACATGTTCCGGCTCGTCGCCCGCAGCTGCGCATCGGTCGGCATGCTCACCCCGTCCGGCGGCGGCACGTCCTGATACTTCTTCTGCAGCTTCTGCTGCGACAACTGCTGCGCGTGCGCCGTCGACCAGCTGCCGCGCGCGTCGTCATACGCCGACTGCGCCGACTGCAGATCCGCGTGCGCATCGCGCGCCTGCGCCAGCCCGCGATCCGCCTGCGACTGCGCATCCTCCAACGCTGACGCCCACACGCCCAACGCGGCCGCGACGAGCGAGTACGAGTCGTCCGCCTTCGACAGCTCGCCCGGCATCCGATCCGTCTCGGAGCGGAACACCGAGCCCGCGTCGCCGACCCACGCCTCCGCCGAGTGCGAGGCGCGCATCCCCCGCACCACACTCGCCGCATTCGCCGCGACGTAGGCGATGTCCGTGTACTTCTGCGCCACCTGCCGGATGCCGAACGCATCCCCGGAGTCGGATCCACGTCGAGATCGACGAGATACCAATCGCTCGGCCGCACCATCACTCGGCGTGCTTCCCGGCGCCGGACCCGGTGCCCGCGTCGTCGTGGCTGGTCAGCGCCTTCGCGATCTGCTGATCGGTCGAGTCGTAGGTGTCGGCCGAGTCGGAGAGCATCGAGCCCAGGGCGTCGATGTCGTCGTGGATGCGCTTGCGGCCGACGTCCCAGGTGCGCTCGAAGTCCTCGAGGGCGTCGACGACCGGGTCGGATCCGATGTCGAGATACGCGCCGTAGAACGCGTCCTGGGTGCCGTCGATGTCGGTCGCGATCTTCGAGAGCTGACCGGAGAGCTCCCGCAGCGCGCCGCTATCGACCTTGAGGTGGTCGGCCATCGATCAGGGCGTCAGCCCTTGAGGCCCTGCGCGAGACCCTGGTCGGAGTCGCGGAAGGTGCTGGCCGCCTTGGTGAGGAAGCCGGAGAGGCCCTCGAGCCCGTTGACGGTCTTCGAGATGCCGTCGTTGAACTCCGCGTAGGAGGCCTCGAACGCCTTCGACGACGCGTCGGTCACGAAGCCGGAGTTGACGAGCTCGTCGACCTGCTTCTTGAGGTTCATGAGCTGCGACTCGATCTCGCCCTGGCCCGAGGTCAGGCTCTTGGCGACGGTCTCGAGGTGGTCGTAGCTGACGTTGACGTCGAGGGCCATGGTGGTGATCTCCTTGCGCTGGAACGACGAGTGAGCAGAAGTCGAGGAATCAACCCCTTCCCCAGGCTAGCCGGTGGCGGCGCGACCGCAACCCGGATATCCCCAGGGTCAGCCGTTGTCCTTCAGGCTCTTGCCGAGCTTGTGGTCGGTCTCCTGGAAGTTGTCCGCCGCCTTGGTCAAGAAGGTCGCGAGCCCGTGCATGCCGCCGACCGTCTTGGTGATGCCGTCGTTCAGCTCCTTGTAGACCGAGGCGAACTCGGGTGACGACGTGTCGGTGATGAAGCCCTCGGCGACGAGGTCGTCGACCTGACGCTGCAGGCCGGCCACCTGCGACTCGATGTCGGTCTGCGCGGTCTTCATCGCAGCGGCGAGGTCGTGCATCTTGCCGTAGTCGATGTCGAGAGGCATGCCGTCAGGCTACTCGTGCCGAGCATCGCTCGGAACGGCTCTCCCCAGGCCCCGAGGATCACTCCGCCCGCCGCCCTAGACTCGCGGCATGCGTGCGCTCGTGACGGTGTCCGGCGCGCGAGGGGGCTCGAGGGAGCGCGTGCTCGTCGAGGCCGACGGCTCCGTGCGCCTCGACGAGGTGCTGCCGGAGCTGGCCGGCGTCGCCGCCGCCGACCTGCAGCGAGGTCCGCTCGCGGCCGTCGTCGACGGCCGGTTCGTGCCCGTCACCGACGAGCTCGATGCGGCCGGACTGCGCGATGGCAGCGTCGTCGTGATCGGTCCGCGCGGAGAGCTCACGACAGCCGACGACGGGTCGACGGACTCGCTCGTCGAGCTGCGGATCGTGTCGGGCCCCGATGCCGG
Organism: Pseudolysinimonas kribbensis; assembly: GCF_030161895.1. Taxonomy (GTDB): domain Bacteria; phylum Actinomycetota; class Actinomycetes; order Actinomycetales; family Microbacteriaceae; genus Pseudolysinimonas; species Pseudolysinimonas kribbensis. The sequence goes on along the minus strand of NZ_BSVB01000001.1, from coordinate 2,261,679 downwards.
GGCCGTGGCGCCTGCGTGGCGCGGGTCGATCACGATCGGGTCGGCTCCCGATGCCGGCCTGCGGATCGACGACGGCATCCGGGTCCGGCCCATCGAGCTGGTGGTCGACATCGAGACCGCCGACGCGGTCACGGTCCGCGCGGCCGCCGAGACCACGACCGCGCTCCTCGACGGAGCGCCGATCAACCCCGAGGCCGTGCCGTGGCCGCTCGGCGGTCAGATCGAGCTGGCCGGCCGTCTCATCGAGCTCGCCGCACCGGACCTCGGCGACGCGGCGCTGCAGCCCTCGGCCGACGGCGCCGGCCTCGACTACAACCGACCCCCGCGCATCCTGCCGCCCGAGTCCGCCACCGCGCTGCGGCTGCCCGCGCCGCCGCCCGAGATGCCGGCCCGGCCGTTGCCGATCCTGGCTGCGCTCACGCCGCTCGCGATGGCCGCCGGCTCGGCGATCGTCTTCCACAGCTACTTCTTCCTGCTGATCGCCGGCCTGTCGCCGCTGATCATGGTCGTCAACCACGTGACCAGCAAGCGTCGCGGGCGCACCTCGAAGCGCGCCCAGCTGGCCGCCTACCGCGAGCACAAGGAGACGATCGAGGCGGAGGCGCAGGAGGCGCTCGTGCAGGAGCGCACCGAGCTGCTGCGCTCGTCACCGGATGCCGCCGCCCTCGCGGAGATCGCCACGCGCCCGCTGCCGCGGCTCTGGGAGCGGCGCGGCGCCGATCCGGACCACCTGCGGCTGCGCCTCGGCACGGCCACGCAGCCCTCGCGGGTCACGCTCGACGACCCGGAGCAGCTCGAGCACCGCCGCCGGGTGACCTGGGACGCGCGCGACGCGCCGGCCGTCGTGCAGCTCGCGGAGCGCGGCGTCATCGGGATCGCCGGATGGGGCGACCGGCCGCGCCGGCTCGCGCAGTGGGCGGTCGCGCAGATCGGCGTGCTGCAGAGCCCGCGCGACGTGCGCGTCTACCTGCTCACGGACTCGGCGGGGCGCGACGCCTGGGGCTGGATCGGCTGGCTGCCGCACACCCGGCCCGGGTTCGGACAGGACACCATGGCCACGATCGGCGTGACCGCGGCGAGCACCGCCCGGCGGATCGCCGAGCTCGGCGCGCTCATCGCCGCCCGCCGCGCGGCGCTCGGCCGCGGCGACCGCTGGACCGGCGACGAGGTCGTCGTGGTGATCGACGGTGCGCGACGGCTGCGCAGCATGCCCGGCTTCGTGCAGATCCTCAAGGAGGGTCCCGCGGTCGGCATCTACAGCATCTGCGTCGACTCCGAGGAGCGGCTCTTGCCGGAGGAGTGCACCGCCGTCGCGATCGTGGAGCCCGAGGGCGTCGTGATCCGGCAGCAGCGGGTCGACGTGCTCTCCGGCATCCGGCCGGACCTCGTCGACGACGGCTGGTTCGATCGCGTCGCGCGCGCGGTCGCTCCGATCCGCGACGCGAGCCCGCAGGGCGACGACGGCACGATTCCCGCTTCGAGCCGCCTGCTCGACGTGCTGCGTCTCGAGCCGCCGACCGCCGACGACATCGAGGCGGGCTGGCTGCTCTCGCCGCGCTCGACGACGGCGGTCATCGGCGAGTCGATCGACGGTCCCTTCTCGATCGACCTGCGCGCCGACGGACCGCACGCTCTCATCGCCGGCACCACCGGATCCGGCAAGAGCGAGCTGCTGCAGACCCTCGTCGCGACGCTCGCCGTCGCCAACCGGCCCGACGAGATGAACTTCGTGCTCGTGGACTACAAGGGCGGCGCCGCCTTCAAGGACTGCGTCGACCTGCCGCACACCGTCGGCATGGTGACCGACCTCGACGCGCACCTGGTCGAACGCGCGCTCGAGTCGCTCGGCGCGGAGCTGCGCACCCGCGAGCAGCTGCTCGCCGTCGCGGGTGCCAAGGATCTCGAGGACTACCTCGACCTGCGCGGCCGCACCCCCACCCTCACCCCGATCGCGCGGCTCGTGATCGTGATCGACGAGTTCGCCTCGCTGGCGCGCGAGCTGCCGGACTTCGTGCGCGGCCTCGTCAACATCGCGCAGCGCGGCCGGTCGCTCGGCATCCACCTCGTGCTCGCGACGCAGCGGCCGAGCGGCGTGGTCTCGCCCGAGATCCGCGCGAACACCAACCTGCGGATCGCGCTGCGCGTCACCGACACGGCCGAGAGCTCGGACGTGATCGACGCGCCGGATGCCGCCCGCATCGGGCAGGGCACCCCGGCCGCGCCTACGTGCGGCTCGGGGCGGCGTCGCTCGTGCCCTTCCAGACCGCGCGCGTCGGCGGTCGTCGGCCGGGGAGCGTCTCGTCGGGCCCGGCCGCGCCGTTCGTGCGCGCCGTCTCGTTCGCCGAGCTCGCCGATCCCGAGCCGCAGCCGCCGTCGGAGGATCGCGGGCCCGGGGATGCCGACGACACCGATCTGCGCGCGCTGGTCGGCGCGATCCGGGCCGCCGCGGGCGCCGCCGGCATCCCGGCGCCGCGCCGCCCGTGGCTGCCGCCGCTGCCGGAGCTGCTCACGGTCGAGCAGCTGTGGGCCGGGCATCCGGCGCCGAAGCCGCTCATCGCCTACGGCCTCGAGGACCTGCCCGACGAGCAGCTGCAGCAGGCGGCCGCGATCGACCTCGACGCGTTCGGCCACCTCTTCGTCGTCGGCGCCGCGCGGTCCGGGCGCAGCCAGGCCCTGCGCACCATCGGCGCGGTGCTCGCCGCGAAGCTGCGCGCGAGCGACCTGCACCTCTACGGCATCGACTGCGGCAACGGCGCGCTGCTGCCGCTCGCCGACTTCCCGCACGCCGGCGCGATCGCGCAGCGGCACCAGACCGAGCGGGTGCAGCGCCTGCTCGCGCGGCTGCTTGCGGAGCTGTCCCGGCGCCAGGCCGTGCTCGCCGCGAGCGGGTACGCGACGCTGCCCGAGCAGCGCCGCACCGTGCCGTCGGCCGAGCGGATGCCGCACATCGTTCTGCTCGTCGACCTCTGGGAGGGCTTCATCGCGAGTCTCGGCAACGTCGATGCAGGCGCGCTCGTCGATCAGGTGCAGCTGCTCCTGCGCGAGGGGGCGAGCGCCGGCATCCACGTGGTCATGAGCGGCGACCGGCAGCTGCTCTCGGGGCGCATCTCGACGTTCGTCGACGAGAAGCTCGTGCTGCGCCTCACCGATCGCACCGACTACTCGCTCGCGGGGCTGAACCCCGGTCGATGCCGGACGAGCTCGCGGCGGGGCGCGCGTTCCGCGCCGGGAGCGGCATCGAGGTGCAGCTCGCGGTGCTCAACGCCGACACCACCGGCGCCTCGCAGGCGATGGCTCTCCGGGCGATCGCGGCCCAGGCGACCCGGCGGGATGCCGGCATGCCCGAGGACCGCCGCCCGTTCCGCATCGATGTGCTGCCCACGACGCTCACGATCGCCGACGCGCTCGAGCGCACCGGTCCCGAGCGCAACCGGCGCGGCTGGGCGCTGGTCGGCGTCGGCGGCGACGAACTCCGCGGGCGCGGGGTGGACCTCCTCGGCGAGGGGTCGACGTTCATCGTGGCGGGGCCGCCGAAGTCGGGGCGCTCCACCGTGCTGACGACCATGGCATCCACCCTCATCGCGGGCGGCGCCTCGGTCGTCGTGGCGGCGCCGAAGCCGTCACCGCTGCGCGACCTCCCGGGGGCGGTCGCGGTGCTGACCGGGTCCGACCTCACCGAGGAGGAGCTCGCACCGCTCTTCGACGGGGTGCGCGACCGCGTGCTCGTCGTGGACGACGGCGAGTTGCTGCGCGACGCCACGGCCAAGCCCTGGCTGCGCGACCTCGTGCGCGAGGCCCGCGAGCGCGGCGTGGGCATCGTGCTCGGCGGCGACATCGCCGAGGTCGCGGCCGGGTTCAGCGGCTGGCAGGTCGAGGTGCGCAAGGGGCGCCGCGGGATCCTGCTCAGCCCGCAGAACATCACGGACGGCGACCTCGTCGGGGCGCGCCTCGCGCGCTCGAGCATCGGCAGCGGCGTGCAGCCGGGTCGCGGACTCGCGAACCTCGGCGACGGCGAGCTGACGCTGCTGCAGCTGCCGCAGTAGGCGACTCCGAATTCCCCGGACCTGCGCATTCGACACGGTCGAGTACGGTCGGCAGCATGGACCCCGTCCCCGCCCGCGACCTCACGCCTCTGGAAGCCGCGATCCGGAGCTTCAACGCCGGCGAGGATCCGAGCGCGGGAGTGCTGCAGCGGGCGTTCCTCGCAGGTCGCGTGCGGGTGCTGTCCGCGTCCGAGATCCCCACGGACGGGACTCTCGACGGCGCGCGCCTGTTCGGCCTCGGCGGCGCGGAGGGCGAGGGCTACCTCGTCGTCTTCACCGACGAGGATCGCGTCCCGGAGGACGTCGGCAGGGCGCACCCGTGGATGCTGGTGACCTCGGGCGAGTCGGCACTCGGTCTCACGACGCAGGGGATCACCGTCAACCCCGGGAGCGATCCGACGCTGGCCGTCGCCGTGAAGAGCGCCGGCGTCGAGGACATGCGGGCGCTGGCCCGAGCGCGGCATGCCACGGCCGACGCACGAGCGGCCCGCGCACCGCACGAGCTCGAGAGCGCGATCGCCGCGACCGGCGTCGACGGCATCACCGGTGTGGAGATCCTGCGCTTCGCGGCGACACTCTGGCCGGCTGCCGTCGTCGTGCCCAGCTCCCGACCGCTCGAGGGCCCGATCGACCTCGACGCCTGCTACACCTTCGGCCCGGACGACGGACGGCTCCTCGCCGTGTTCACCGATCGCGACCAGTTGGGCGAGTTCACCGCCGCCCACGTGCTGGAGACCACCGGGGGCGAACTCGTGCATCGGCTCCCCGACGGCGCGAGCCTCATCATCAATCCGCAGCGTCCCGACCAGCTGGCGCTCAGCGCCGAGGGCCTGCGGCTGATGGCCACGATGGCCGAGCGGCCGATGCCGCCGGATCCCGGGGCCGGGGCCCCGACACCCGAGCCTCCGACGTCTGGGGCGCCCGCGGCCGAGGAGGGCCGCCGCCGCGGTCTGTTCGGCCGACGTCGCGCCTGACCCGCAGGACGAACACGGAGAGGGCGGAGAGCATCAGCTGCCCCCGCCCTCTCGATGCGTCCAGGTCAGTCGGCCAGGATGCGGTACAGCTCGCGCCGCAGCTCGTCCATCTTCTCGGTGGCGGCCTTCCGCTGCTCGGGCGTCGCCGTGCGGGGGAACTGCTTCACCGCGTCGAAGAGGCGGCCGATGCTCTGCAGGAACTCGCGGTCGGGGCCCGGGAACCCGGTGGGCTGCGCGAAGACGTTCGCAATCGCCTCCTCGTGCTCCGCCGCGTAGGCGCGGCCGTCGTCCGTGAGCTCGTAGTCGCCCTTGCCGGGGCCGGACGGCTGAACCGCCAGACCTTCGTCGACCAGCTGCTGCAGGGTCGGGTAGACGGAGCCCGGGCTGGGACGCCAGGCGTGCTCGGTGCGCTCCGCGATCGCCTTGATGAGGCCGTAGCCGCTGGCAGGCGCCTCGTTCAGGAGGGCGATGATCGCCATCCGGACGTCGCCCCGGCGGGCGCGCGGACCGCCCCACGCCCGGGCGAACTCGTTACGCATGTAGCCCATGCCGCGGGGGTCGAAGCCGGGGTCGAAGCCCTCGCCGCCGAACGGGCCGTGACCGCCGCGGTGTGCGCGGCCGTCGAATCCGGGAGGGAAGTGTCGGTTCTTCATGGTGTTTCTCCTTCGTCGTGAAAACCTGTAGCGATAGTAAGCGATATATCGCTGACCTGTCAAGCGCTCAGCCCCTAGGCTTACCCGGTGAGATTCGTCGCCCTCCGCGCCCCCTGGTACAAGGGCTACTGGGCCGGGGGTCGCTCATGATGGGCGGCGACAACATGGAGCACGCCATCACCTACTGGGTGATGTGGCAGACGTTCCACTCGCCGATCCTGGCGGGGCTCGCCGTGCTGACCCACTGGTTGCCCCACCTCTTCTTCTCGATCCCGCTCGGCGGTCTCGCCGACCGGTTCGACTGCCGCCGGCTCGTGCAGGTCTCGGGGCTGCTGTTCATCACGGCGTCCGTCGGATGGGGCGTGCTGTTCGCCACGAACTCGCTCCAGCCCTGGGAGTGCGTCGCCCTCTTGCTCGTGCACGGCTTCGCGAGCGCCATCTGGAAGGCGCCCGACCAGTTGATGCTCTACGACATGGTCGGGCCGGAGGGCGTGCCGAGCGCGGTGCGCCTCATGGCGACGGGCCTGACCCTCGGCCAGCTCGTCGGCCCCGCGATCGGCGCGCTGCTGCTGACCACGGTCGGCCCGACGGTCGCGATCTTCCTCAACGTGCTCATGTACCTGCCGTTCATCACGTACCTCTTCATCACGCCGATGACCGGGCATGTGCGGGATGCCGGACGTCGCGCGGCGGCGCACTGGAGCGACATCATCTCGGTGCTGCGCGATGTGCCGAAATATCCGGCGATCCTGATCGTGATGATCCTGCAGGGGGCGGTGGCCCTGTTCATCGGCGCAGCGCTCATGCCCCTGCTGCCCGAGTTCGGCGGCACCCTCGGCGTCCCGGACGGGGCGGGCTATGCCGTGCTCATCTCCTCGATGGCCGCCGGCGCGCTCGTCTCGGGCATCACACTCGAGGCGATCGGGCGCATTCGGGCGAGCGTCCGCGTCGTGATCACGACGGCCATCGCGTACGCCCTGTCGATCCTCGTCTTCGCGTTCTCGCACAGCTATGCGCTGTCGATCGTCGCCCTCTTCGTCGCGGGCGCGGGCAGCCTGATCACGTCGTCGACCTCCACCACGATCGTGCAGCTCACCGCGCCGCCCGAGCGCCGCGGACGGTTCGTGGGCGCCGCCGGGATGACGTCCAACGGCTTCCAGGCCGGCAGCGGCATCCTGATGGGCCTGCTCGCGGGCGCGCTCGGCGTGAGCGGCGCCGTGGCGTTCGGCGCGGTCGGGATCCTCGTCGTCGCCGCCGCGCTGCTCGTCGTCGTGCTGGCGCGCGGGCGCCGGATGCCGGCTCCGGTCACGGCGACGATCCAGGTCGTCGACACGGCGTCGAACCCCGTCGTGGAGTAGTGCCTCGACGACGGGTCAGTCCGTCTCACGCCGCACGGGCCTCGTCGCCAGATCGGCGATCACGCGCCGCGACTCTTCCGCCATTCCGCGATGAACTCCTCCGGCTTGAGCGCGGTCCCGAGCACGAACGCGCCCGATCCGTCGCGCGGCACAGCGATCGGACCATAGAGCTGCTGAAGGAAGACATCCTTCGTCTCCAGGTATTCGACGCTGTTCCAGGCATAGAGCACGACGTCGCCGAGGTCCGTCACGCGGATCCGTCCGTCGTCGCCGGTCCAGAACGCCGCAGGCCGGGCGATTTCGACCTCGAGCTTCTTGAGCATGCGCTCCGCCTCGGGGAATGTCGCATCGTTCACAGAAACCACCTTCCCGCAAGGAAAAACAGACGTTCGAACGGTTCGAGTCGAGCGAACTGACCGATCTGGCCGTCCACGAAGACGACGCCGTTCTGATCATGAATCACATTGAAAACGTGACCAACCAGCTCTGGCCCGCGGTCCACGAACACCACCGAGGTTGCCCCATCTCCGGCATCGCTCATCGAGCGTACGACATCGTCGTAACCTCCGACCTGACCCCAATGACCACCCAACGCGTCCGCGACGTTCGAAATAGGCGCACCGCCGGCTCCGACGGAACCTGCCACCTCGACGCTCCCCGCGGACAGCGTGCGATCGGTGGCGACGACGCAGTTGGTGCAGTTGTCCATGAATCCGGGCTGCTGCTTGAGGGCGCGTCCGAGGTTCACGTCGCTCAGCTTGGGATACGCGTGCTGGAACACCGACGTCATGAGGCCCGGCGGGCCCGACTCGGCATGGATCGCCTTGAGCGTGCCACCGGGCACCGCCGTCGCGAGATCGGAGATCCTGCGCACCAGCGGCACGATTGTCTCGGACGAGGCGACACCATTCCGCAGGTCGCTCGCGACGCGCTGGACGGCCTCCCCGCGCGCACCACCGTCGGCACGACGCGTTCCCCGACTCTGGTCAGGGCCATCGCCGCGACGGCCGCGTGTCCGGCGGTGCCTGCGAGGGCGAGCAGGCGACCGCCGGGGATGAGTCCGATGGTGAGGAGGGCGAGTTCGCCCCAGGCGTTCTTGCCCTGAGCGATCGACATCAATGCGTTGAGCATGAGAAGGGCCGTCGCCGCGATGATCAGGGCCCACACCAGCGGACCTCCCACGAAGATCGCGACGATCGACACGATTGTCAACACCACGGTCGCGATCACCACGATCGCCTGCCACGCCGCGCTGTCCTGGATCGCTTCCCACACCGATGAGGGCTTGACCGCCTTGCCCCTGGCGTCGCCGATCGCCTTCACCGCGATCTTCTCGGCACCATCACGGGCGGCCTTCGCCTCCATGACAAGACGCTTCGCCGCCTCCAGCCGCGCATTCGCCGACGCCATCGACGCGCTCGCCGCATCCATCGACGACTGCAACTGCGACACGTTCCTGCCCGTCGCCCGCAACTGTGCATCCGTCGGCATCGTCACGCCTGAGGGCGGCGGCACATCCTGATACTGCTTCTGCAGCTTCTGCTGGCTCAGCTGCTGCGCATGCGCCGTCGACCACGACCGCTGCGCCTCGTCATACGCCGACCGCGCACTCGCCAGATCCGCGTGCGCCTCCCGCGCCTGCGCCAAACCTCGATCCGCCTGCGACTGCGCATCCTCCAACGCCGACGCCCACACACCCAACGCACTCGCCACCAGCGAATACGAATCATCGGCCTTCGACAGCTCCTCCGGCATCCGATCCGTCTCGGACCGAAACACCGACCCCGCCTCACCAACCCACGCCTCCGCCGATTGCGAGGCACGCATTGCCCGCACCACACTCGCCGCATTCGCCGCCACATAGGCGATGTCCGTGTACTTCTGCGCCACCTGACGGATCCCGAACGAATCACCCGGCGTCGGATCCGCCTCCAGATCGACCAGATACCAATCCGACGGACGCACCACGCTGACATCGAAGCATCTCGAAGGTGGGGTCTGTGAGATTTGCCCACATCCGCGGTGTTCGCAGCGCCTACAGCTTCTCGATCGGCGCGATCTTGATGAGCAGCCGCTTGCGCCCCGCCGTGTCGAACTGCACCTCGGCGATCGACTTCGAGCCGGTGCCGGTGACGTCGGTCACCCGACCCTCGCCGAAGTCGGTGTGCCGGATGCGGTCGCCAACCGCCAGCGTCAGGTCGCCGTTGTCGCGCACCGTCGCCGTCACGGCCGAGGTCCATTCCTTCTTGGGCCGGTCGGAGGGGAACGAGGTCGAGTACGAGAACTTCGGGCGTCCGCCCTCGCGCGAGGTGACGGCCCGCGGACGCATGGCGTTGCGGCCGGCCGCGTCACCCGGCGACTGCTTCCAGTCGATCAGGGATGCCGGGATCTCCTGCAGGAACCGTGACGGCATCGCGACGCTCGGCTCGCCGAACAGCGACCGGGTCATCGAGAGCGAGACGTACAGGCGCTTGCGTGCTCGGGTGATGCCGACGTAGAACAGGCGCCGCTCCTCGGCGATGCCGCCGGGTTCGCCCGACGAGATGCGGTGCGGCAGCAGCTCCTCCTCGACACCCGTCAGGAACACCGCGTCGTACTCGAGCCCCTTCGCCGTGTGCAGGGTCATGATCGACACCGAGCCGTCCTCGTCGTCGATCTCGTCGGCCGCGGCGAACAGCGCGACGCCGGTGAGGAAGTCGACGAGGTTGCCCTCCGGGGTCTGACGCCGGAACTCGCGGGTCTGCGCCACGAGCTCCTCGAGGTTCTCGGCGCGGGCCTCGTCCTGCGCGTCGCCCGACGCGCGCAGCCCGGCGAGGTACCCGGTCTGCTGGAGCAGCGTGTTCAGGATGTCGGCGGGCGCGGCCGTGGCCGCCGTGGCGGCGACGTCGTCGAGCAGCTTCGCGAGATCGAGGATCGCCCCCGTGACTTTCGCCCCGAGGCCGAGGGAGGCGGCATCCCGCATCGCATCGCGCAGCGTCTGCCCGGTGCGCTCGGCGTGCGCCTGCAGCGCCGCCTCGGTCGCCGGGCCGATGCCGCGCCGGGGTACGTTCATCACCCGGCGCAGGGCGAGGTCGTCGTCCGGGTTCGCGATCTGGATGAGGTACGCCATGGCGTCCTTGATCTCGGCACGCTCGTAGAACTTGGTGCCGCCCGGGATCCGGTACGGGATCGCGGAGCGGATGAAGATCTCCTCGAGCGGCCGGGTCTGCGCGTTGGTGCGCACGAAGACCGCGACGTCGTCGTAGGTCTCGCCCGCCTTCTTGAGCGCCTCGATCTCGTCGGCGACGAACTGTGCCTCGTCGTGCGCCGAGTAGCCCGTGTAGCCGACGATGCGCTCGCCCGCGCCGCCGGTGGTGAAGAGGTTCTTGGCGACCCGGTCGAAGTTGTTGCCGATGACGGCGTTGGCCGCGTCGAGGATGTTCTGCGTGGAGCGGTAGTTCTGCTCGAGCAGCACGACCTTCGCCTGCGGGAAGTCCTGCTCGAACTCGACGATGTTGCGCATGTCGGCGCCCCGGAAGGCGTAGATCGACTGGTCGGAGTCGCCGACGACCGTGAGCGTGGCCGCGGGGATGCCGCCGTCGGCACCGACGCGCATCCGGGTGTCGAGCGGCACGTGCTCGGGCGCGACCGGGCGCACCAGTTCGCGGATGAGCGCGTACTGCGCGGCGTTGGTGTCCTGGTACTCGTCGACGAGCACGTGCCGGAACCGGCGCTGGTAGAGGGCCGCGACATCCGGGAACGCGCGGAACAGGTAGACCGTCTCGGCGATGAGGTCGTCGAAGTCGAGGGCGTTCGCGCGTCGCAGGCCCTGCGTGTAGCGGCGGAACAGCTCGAGGAACGCGGACTCCTTCGGGTCGTCCATGTTCACCTGCCGGGCGAACAGGTCGACGTCGGTGAGCTCGTTCTTGAGCTTCGAGATGCGGTTCGCGACGCCCGCGACGCTGAAGCCGAGGGTGTCGGCATCCAGCTCCTTCAGGATCCGCTTGAGCAGCGCGCGGGAGTCGGCGGTGTCGTAGATCGTGAACCCCTGCTTGAGGCCCATGACCTCCGCCTGCCGGCGCAGGATGCGCACGCACGCCGAGTGGAAGGTCGAGATCCACATGCCGTCGGCGTCGCTGCCGACGAGCTCGCGGATGCGCCCGCGCATCTCGGCGGCCGCCTTGTTGGTGAACGTGATCGCGAGGATCTGGCTGGGCCACGCCTCGCGGCTCGCGATGAGTCCGGCGATGCGGCGGGTGAGCACGCTCGTCTTGCCGGAGCCGGCGCCCGCCACGATGAGCAGCGCGGGCCCGCGGTACAGCACCGCCTCGCGCTGCTGCGGGTTGAGCCCGGCGAGCAGCTCCTCGTCGACGGTCACCGCGTCGGGGGTGGCCTGGTCTCCATCGAGGTCATCGAGGAGCCACGTCATGATCCCCGATTCTACGTTCGGCCTCCGACCCCGGCTCGTGCTCCCCGAGGCCTACTCGGCCCGCTCGCGCGCGGCGACTCCGAGGTCCGGATGATCGACGAAGATCCCGTCGACACCGGTGGCGATCGCGGCGCGGTACTCCGCCATCCAGTCGCCCCAGTCGGCCTTCGAACCCGAGCCGCGGTGCGCGGGGGCGAGGAAGCGGTTCTCGGGGCGCAGCGTCCAGGTGAAGGCGAGCATCCCGGCGTCGTGCGCGCGGTCGACGAGCTCCGGCGAGCGGAACAGCCGCGGCTTGCCGACGCTGATGCCGTCGACGTCGAGGGCGCGCAGCTCTCCCGCGACCTCCGCGTCGTAGGCGACCGCGGTGTCGGGGCGTGCCCGCCGTCTTCGATCAGGTACACGTAGCGGGCGGCCACGCCGCGATCCCGCATCCGGTGCAGCAGGCCGCGCTCGAAGCACTCGACTACGAGACGCTCCGGATGCCGCCAGCGACCCAGCTCGGCCGCGACGAGCTCGTCGAGCGGCAGGCCGATCGACGCGAAATGGGTGGGGTGCTTCACCTCCGCCACGAGCGTCATCGGCCGCCCTGCGGCGTCGAGGATCTCGAGGAGGTCGCGCAGCCGGAGGATCGGATCGAGTCCGTCGAAGGTCGCCGAATGCTGCCGCAGCTCGGGCAGGCGCTCGACCGCGCGCAGGGTCGCGAGCTCGGCCCAGGTGAAGTCCTCGGTGAACCAGCCGGTCAGCCGTACGCCGTCGATCGTCTTCGTCGTGCGGCGGTCGGCGAACTCCGGATGCCGCGCGACGTCGGTCGTGCCGGAGATCTCGTTCTCGTGCCGGAGCACGAGCTCGCCGTCCTTCGTCGCGACGATGTCGGGCTCGATCGCGTCGGCGCCGAGGGCGATCGCGAGCTCGTATGCGGAGCGCGTGTGCTCCGGCCGGTAGCCGCACGCGCCCCGATGCCCGATCACCAGAACGGGGGTCGAGGGACGAGGGCCGGCGCTCATGACGCCACGGTAACGTCGAGGTGACATGTCCGCCTGTGCGAACTGCGCCCGAGAGCTTCGCCCGGACTGGAAATTCTGCATCCACTGCGGGACGCCCACCGGCGTCGTGCCCCCACGCCCGGATGCCGTGGCCGGGCCCGCCACGGCGTCCGTCGCCGAGCCCACCGCGGAGCCCGTCTCCCACGCCGTCGGCGATGGCCACCCGGTGACGCTGCCCCTCGCCCCGCCACCGGTCGCGCCCGCCGCTCCCCGACCCCGATCCGCACCCGGTCACGCGAGCGCGTGCGGCTGCGTCGCCGGCGCCTGAATCCGCTGGCGGTCGTCGCCCTCGTGCTCGGGTGCCTCGTGAGCCCGGTCGCCGCGCTGTTCGGCCACATCGCGCTCATGCAGATCGCGGCATCCGGTGAGCGCGGACGACTGGCGGCGATCATCGCGATCGTGCTCGGCTACGCGTCGCTCGTGTTCATCGTCGGTCTCGGCATCGTCTACCTGGTCGGCAACGCCTGAAGCCGATCGAGCCCGGCAGGGCTGCGCGGTCGCGGTCGGTGCCGGGCGGTCTGGGGGCGGTCTCAGGGCACCTGCCCAGCAACGATGTCCAGGAAATTCTTAGAATCGATGATGGCCAATTTCGCCTTCTCGAACTCCCCCGCCTTCGACGACCGGGCCGCGCGCCGGATCGCCCAGCGGGACGCCGTCGCCGGCGTGCCCCCGGTGCCCGTCCCGACTGCGGAGCAGCTCCAGGCCCAGTACGACCTCCCGACGGCGACCGCCGACGAGGCCGGCCGGATGACCTACGAGGACACCATCGTCAAGACGCTGATCTCGTTCGGCATCCTGGTGGCGGCCGCGGCGATCGGCTGGTTCGTGCCGATCGTGACGATCCCCGCCGCTCTCGTCGGCTTCGTGCTCGCGCTCGTCAACACCTTCAAGCGCAAGCCGTCGCCCGCGCTCGTGCTGCTGTACGGGGGCGCCGAGGGCCTCTTCGTGGGAGGCATCTCGAGCTTCTACGCGTCGCTGTGGCAGGGCATCGTCCCGATCGCGGTGCTCGGCACGCTGGGTGTGGTCGGTGTCACGCTCGCTCTGTTCGCGAGCGGCCGGGTGCGGGCGTCGGCGAAGGCGACCAAGGTGTTCCTGGTCCTGCTGGTCGGGTACCTGGTGTTCTCGGTGATCAACGTCGTGCTGATGCTGACCGGTGTCGTGAGCGGGTTCGGCGGCCTGCGCGACGTGACGATCTTCGGCATCCCACTCGGCATCCCGCTCGGGATCCTCGTGGTGCTGATGGCGGCCTACTCGCTCGTCGTCGACTTCGACCAGGTGAAGCGCGGTGTCGAGACCGGCCAGCCGCGGATCTACGGCTGGACCGCAGCCTTCGGGATCATGGTCACCGTCGTGTGGCTGTATCTCGAGATCCTGCGGCTCGTGTCGTACTTCATGCCGCGCAACTAGCTGTAGTTCCTCGGGACGTTGTGATCGTTTGAGGTAGCGAAGACCTCCGGGACGATGTGGGTAACCACACTCTCATCGTCAAACCGGAGGTCTTCGTGACTCACGTTAGAGCGCCTTTCGCGCCCGAGGGCAGGCTTCGGCTTGCCCGGTTGATCGTCGAGCAGGGCTGGTCCGCGAGACGAGCTGCTGAGCGGTTCCAGTGCTCGCCGGCGACGGCTTCGAAGTGGGCTGCCCGATATCGGGCGGGGCTGCCGATGACGGATCGCAGCTCACGCCCGCACCAGTCGCCCACCAGGTGCTCGCGGCGGCTGGAGCATCGGATCGTCGCGTTGCGTTTCGTTCGTCGCTGGGGTCCGCATCGGATCGGTTATCACCTGGGCATCCCGCGCTCGACGGTCGGAAGGGTGCTTGAGCGTTATCGGATGCCGTTGCTTGCACATCTGGATCAAGCGACCGGACTGCCGGTCCGGCGGTCGCGTCTCGTTCGCTATGAGAAGGCCGCTCCGGGCGAGTTGGTCCACGTTGATATCAAGAAACTCGGCCGCATCCCCGATGGCGGAGGCCACCGCACCCTCGGACGCACCATCGGCAACCACAACAACAAGAAGCAGGGTCGTGGCTATGCGTTCCTGCACCACGCGGTCGATGATCACTCCCGGCTGGCCTACTCCGAGATCCTCGCCGACGAACGCAAGGAGACCGCAGCCGGTTTCTGGATCCGAGCCGCAGCGTTCTTCGCCGCCGCAGGCATCCGCATAGATGCTGCGATGACCGACAACGGATCCTGCTATCGCTCTCGCGACTTCGCCGCCGCCCTCGGCAGCACCCGACACGTCTTCACCCGCCCCTACCGACCCCAGACCAACGGCAAGGTGGAGCGGTTCAACCGCACCCTCGCCGCCGAATGGGCCTACGCCAAGCACTACCCCTCAGACGAAGCACGAGCAGCCGACTATCCCCGCTGGCTGCACTTCTACAATCACCACCGACCCCACACCGGAATCGGCGGCCTTATCCCAGCAGCCCGCGTCCACAACCTCACGGGGAACTACAACTAGCGCGTCCCGCTATTCCCATTCGATGGTGCCCGGCGGCTTCGACGTGACGTCGAGCACGACCCGGTTGACGCCGGCGACCTCGTTCGTGATGCGGTTCGAGATGCGCGCGAGCAGGTCGTAGGGCAGCCGGATCCAGTCGGCGGTCATGGCATCCTCGGATGACACCGGTCGCAGCACGATCGGATGCCCGTAGGTGCGGCCGTCGCCCATGACGCCCACCGAGCGCACGTCGGCCAGCAGCACGACCGGGCACTGCCAGATCTCGCCGTCGAGGCCCGCCGCGGTCAGCTCGGCACGCACGATGGCGTCGGCCTCGCGCAGCAGATCGAGGCGTTCCCGCGTGACCTCGCCGACGATCCGGATGCCGAGCCCCGGCCCCGGGAACGGCTGCCGTCCGACGATCACCTCGGGCAGCCCGAGCTCGCGGCCGATGGCCCGCACCTCGTCCTTGAACAGGGTGCGCAGCGGCTCGACGAGCTCGAACTGGAGGTCCTCCGGCAGGCCGCCGACGTTGTGGTGGCTCTTGATGTTCGCGGTGCCGGAACCGCCGCCCGACTCGACGACATCAGGGTAGAGCGTGCCCTGCACGAGGAACCGGATCGGGTCGCCCTCGGCCGCGAACTCGGCGATGAGCTCGGCCTGCGCCTGCTCGAAGACCCGGATGAACTCGCGTCCGATGATCTTGCGCTTGGTCTCCGGATCGCTCACCCCGGCGAGCGCGTCGAGGAACCGGTCGACCGCGTCGACGGTCACGAGCCGCACACCGGTCGCGGCCACGTAGTCCCGCTCGACCTGCTCCCGCTCGCCCGCGCGCAGCAGCCCGTGGTCGACGAACACGCATACGAGCTGGTCGCCGACCGCCTCGTGCACGAGCGCCGCGGCCACCGCGGAGTCGACGCCGCCCGACAGGGCGCACAGCACCCGGCCGGACCCGACCTGCGCGCGGATCTTCGCGACCTGGTCGGCGATCACGTTGCCGCTGTTCCAGTCGGCCGGGATGCCGGCCTCCTTGTGCAGGAACCGCTCGATCACCGCCTGCCCGTGCTGCGAGTGCCGCACCTCCGGGTGCCACTGCACGCCGTAGAGCTTGCGCTCGTCGCTGCCGAACGCGGCGACCGGGGTGTCGTCGGTGGTGGCGAGCACCTCGAAGCCTTCGGGCGCCTGCACGACGGAGTCGCCGTGCGACATCCACGCGGTCTGCTCCTCGGGCTGCCCGGAGAGGAAGCTGCCGGCGACCGATCCGTCGGGGTGCGCGACGTGCACCTGCGTCGACCCGTACTCGCGACGCCCGGTCTTGGCGACCTCGCCGCCGAGCTGCTGCGCCATCACCTGGAAGCCGTAGCAGATGCCGAGGGTCGGCACGCCCAGCTGAAGGATGCCGGGGTCGAGCTCCGGCGATCCGGGCTCGTAGACGCTCGACGGCCCGCCGCTCAGCACGATGCCGGCCGGCTGCTTCGCGGCGATCTCCTCCGCGGTGATCGTGTGCGGCACGATCTCGCTGTAGACGCCGGCCTCGCGCACCCGGCGCGCGATCAGCTGCGCGTACTGGGCGCCGAAGTCGACGACGAGCACCGGCCGCCGGGTGGCATCCGGCTCCGACGCCGGCTCGGTCACGCGGCGACCTCCGCCGACGCGGCGGCCGGCACCTCCGCGAGCCGGGCGTTCACGTACGCCGGGATGCGGAACTCGAAGTAGAAGGAGAGGAACGGGATGATGCCGCCGAGCGCGAAGAACAGGAACCGGCCGAACGAGAACCGCAGCATCCGCCACAGCAGGAAGTCGAGGCCGAGGTAGAGCACGTACAGCCAGCCGTGCGCGATCAACTCGAGGGTCGAGAAGTTGACGGCCGTGATCTCCTTCGGCGGCACGAGCGCGACCAGCCCGAACGGGCCGCCCACCTCGATGTCGACGTGGAAGGCGTAGCGGAGCACCATCATCGTGCACAGGCCGAGCAGGAAGACGCCCGTGACGATCGCCGAGACCCGGAAGACCGCCAGCACGATGCGGATGCGCGGCACGTCCTCGGGGCGGGGTCCGGCGGGCATGCCCCGATTCTACGGGCGGCGGATGGGCGGTCGCCGACCGCCGGATCCCTACGCTGGTGCCCATGGGACTCGAGCTCGGCATCTACGCCGTGGCCGCGGTCGCCGTGATCGTGGCGGTCGCGGCGTTCTCGCAGAAGCTCGGGATCGCGGCGCCGATCATCCTGGTCGTCGTCG
The DNA here is from genome assembly GCF_030161895.1 of Pseudolysinimonas kribbensis. Lineage (GTDB taxonomy): Bacteria > Actinomycetota > Actinomycetes > Actinomycetales > Microbacteriaceae > Pseudolysinimonas > Pseudolysinimonas kribbensis. The sequence goes on along the minus strand of NZ_BSVB01000001.1, from coordinate 2,244,516 downwards.
GGGTCGGCATCTCCTACCTGCCGGGCGTGCCGTTCATCGAGGTGCCGGGGGAGCTGGTGCTCGACGCCGTGCTGCCGCCGCTGCTCTACGCGGCGGCGATCACCGTGCCGATCACGGAGTTCCGGCGCAACGCCGCGCCCATCGTCAGCCTCTCGGTGCTCCTGGTCATCGCGACGGCCTTCGGCGCGGGCTTCTTCCTGTACGCCGTGCTGCCCGACCTCAACCTGGGCGCGGCGATCGCACTCGGCGCGATCATCAGCCCGCCGGATGCCGTGGCCGCCACCTCGATCGGCCGGCGGTTGGGGCTCCCCCACGCCTGCTCGCCCTGTTGGAGGGCGAGGGACTGCTCAACGATGCGACCGCCCTCGTGCTGCTGCGCTCGGCCCTCGCCGCCGCCGCGGGCACTCTCGCGACACCGTGGAACGCGATCGGCGACTTCCTGCTCTCCGTGGCCGTGGCCGTCGCGATCGGCCTCATCGTGGGCATCGTCACCGTGTTCATCCGCTCGCGCCTGTCCGACAGCGTTCTCGACACCGCGATCAGCCTCGCCGTGCCGTTCGTCGCGTTCATGCCCGCCGAGGCGCTCGGGGCATCCGGCGTGCTGTCGGTCGTCGTCGCCGGCCTGTACACCGGCCACTCGCGCTCCCGTGCCCTCTCCGCGCAGGCCCGGATCACCGAGCGCACCAACTGGCGCACGATCCAGTTCCTGCTCGAGAACGGCGTCTTCCTGCTGATCGGGATCGAGATCCGCACCCTCATCAACGACATCGATCCGCAGGTGCTGGGGCTCGGCGAGTCGATCGGGATCGGCCTCATCGCGACGCTCGCCGTCGTCGTCATCCGCTACCTCTGGGTCGGGCCGCTCCTGCTCGGGATGGCCGGGGTCGCCCGGCGCGCGGAGCGGCGGATGCTGCGGGAGTACCTCGTCATCCACCACTACCGCAATCATCCGGTCACCAACGTGCTGCAACGGCGGCGCAAGGCCCAGCTCGAGCGGCGCTTCGAGCGTGACCGGGCCGACCTCGAGCACCATCGGCAGCAGCAGGTCGGATGGCGCGGCGGCGTCGTGCTCGGATGGACCGGCATGCGCGGCGTGGTCACTCTCGCCGCCGCGCAGTCGCTCCCCATGGACCCCGACGTGATCCCGTACCGTCCCCAGCTCGTGCTCATCGCGTTCACCGTCGCGGTCGTCAGCCTCGTGCTGCAGGGCGGCACGCTGCCGCTGCTGATCCGGGTGCTCAAGGTGCGCGACGACGACACCACCGCGCACCAGGAGGACCTCGCCCGCCTGCTCGACGACCTCAGCCAGGCCGGCATGGGCGTGCTCGACGATCCGGAGACCGCGATCGGCGTCGAGTCGCCGATCGACCCCGACGTGATCGAGCGCGCCCGGCAGTCGAGCTACATCCGGGCGGAGGCGGTCTGGGAACGCGCACGATCGCAGAACCTGGCGACCTCCGACCAGCCGCACCTGCTCTACCGCGCCCTGCGGCTGGCCATGGTCGAGGTGGAGCGCGAGAAGCTGCTCGAGGAGCGCCGCAAGGGCGCCTACTCCACGCGCGCGCTCGACGACGCCCAGGCGCTGCTCGATCTGGAGGAGTCGCGGCTGCGGCTGCGCGGCGGTGGCATGCAGCGCTGAGCGGGGTTACTCGACCTGCTCGAGCGACTCGTTCTCGTGTTCGACGACGTCCCTCACGAGGCGGTACCAGAGGTAGATCGCGAAGCCTGCGAAGACCGCCCACTCGATCGCATAGAACAGGTTGAGCCAGTTGACGGCATCCGGGGGATCGGCCGGGGCGAGTCGATCCGGGTGAGGCCCTCCGGCGCCGAATGCGACACCAGATAGCCGGGGTAGACGTGCCCGGTGAAGTGCGCCCACTGGTTGATGAAGGCCGCGACCGACGCCGCCGACTGCACGCCCTTCTCGGCCTTCGGACCATCCGGAGCCTCCGACGGCAGGTAGCGGCCGACGAGCGGGGTCGGGATCGCCGCGGTCGCCTCGGCCGCGCGGGCGGCGGCGCGCGTGGGCGCCCATCCGAGCGCGACCGCCAGCTCGTCGCCGTCCGTCGTGACGGCGTGCCCGACGAGCCACCAGCCCTGCCGGTCGCCGTTCAGCCGCTCGCTCAGCAGCACCCAGTCGCCCGGAACGAGCTGGGCGTCGACGCTCGCCATGCGTCCGAGCTGGTCGTCGCGGAACGTCGTGCCGGTCTTCGCGAACGACGTGAGCGGCACGACCTTCTCGGTTTTTGGTCCCGAGGTCGCGGTGGAGGCGACGCTGCGGCCCAGCTGCCACTGGCCGAGCCAGGCGAAACCGGCGGCGAGCGCGAGGGCGAGCACGAGCGCGGCGATCCAGCGCGGCCGGCGGGCGACGCGCGCGAACGTGACGGGCTCGGCGAACCGTCCGGGGGCGAGCGTCATCAGTACTCCGGGTCGCGACGGCGGGCGCTGTCCCGGTCGACGGCCTCGACGTCGACGGCGGATTCGGTGTCGGCCTCCGCCGCGGCGTCGGCGGTCTGCGCGGCGTCGGCCGTGACGACGGCCTCCTCCTCGGGCCGCTCTCCCGCGGCGATCTCGAACGCCTCCGGCAGATCGTCGCCCGACATCGCGGCCTCGGCGAGGGCGAGCTCCGCCTCGCGCTCGACGTCGACGTTCGGGCTGGTGACGATCCGGCGCCGGCGCCGGCCGAAGAGACCGCCGATGCGCTCCGAGTTGACGGCCAGTATCGGCCCGACGATCGCCATGATCAGAACGTACAGACCGGCGAAGGGAGTCAGCCGGGAGTCGAGGCCCGCCCCCGCCGCCAGCGTCGCCAGGATGAGCGCGAACTCCCCGCGATTCTGCAGCATCGCGCTCACGTTCAGCCCCTCCGCGGGCGTGAGCTTGTTCAGCACCGCGATGAGCTGACCGCCCGCCGTGTTGAGCACGAGCGTGAGCACCACCGCGAGGATCACCGGCACGAGCACCGACCCGAACTGCGACGGTTCCAGTGCGAGCCCGAACTCGAGGAAGAAGAAGGCGGCGAACACGTCGCGCAGCGGCAGGGACAGCTGCTCGATGCGCGCCCGGAACCGTGTCGCGCCGAGTACGAGCCCGATCAGGAACGCGCCGATCGCGTCGGAGACGCCGAGCAGCTCGCCGATGCCGCCGAACGCGACCGCGAGACCGAAGAACACGATCGTGAACAGTTCGTCGTCGCGGGTGCCGATCAGTCGCGAGACGAACCGGCCGCCCCAGCGCGCGAGCACGAACATCCCGATCAGGAAGCCGAACGAGATCGCGAGCTCGCCGACGATCTGCCACACGTCGGTCTTGCCGTTCAGGATGACGGTCACGATCGCCAGGTAGATCGCGATGAAGACGTCCTCGACGATCGCGATGCCGAGCACCGTCGGGGTCTCGTTGTTCGCGAGGCGGCGCAGCTCGATGAGCAGCTTCGTGATGATCGCGCTGGAGCTGGTGGCGGTCATCCCGGCGATGATGAGCGCCTCGCGCGTGCCCCACCCGACCCACAGCCCGAACAGGAAGCCGACGCCGAAGTTGATGATGATCCGGCTGCCGCCGGAGATGATCAGGCTCGTGAAGTTGCCGAAGAAGGCGTCCTGGTCGAACTCGAGGCCGAGGTTGAACAGCAGGAAGATGAGCCCGAAGACGGCGATGAGGTGCACGTCGGCGGACGGCACCTCGAGGGGGAAGAAGTGGAAGTTCGGGCTCGCGATGAGGCCGACCAGCATGTAGATCGGGATCGCCGGCAGTCCGATGAGCTTGCCGAGCCGCCCCAGGATGTAGGCGATGACGAACAGCGCGCCCAGCACGAGAAGCTCTTCGCCGATGGACTGGCCGGCATCGGACTGGGCGGCGAACAGCATCAGCGACCCGGCGGAGCGACGGCCTCGGACTTGGAGAACTCGCCGGCACGGTAGAAGTGGAACGCCTTCGCGACCTTCTCCGGAGCGCCCGCGAGCACGAGCGTGTCGCCCGGGAACACCTTGAAGTGCGTGTCGGGAGCGGGATTGGCGGACTCGCCGCGGACGACGGCCACCACGGTCACGCCGGCGAGCCCGCGCTCGGTCATGTCGCCGAGCGGCTGACCGGCGATGTGGTCGTCGTAGTCGACGTGGAACCAGTCGATGGACAGGCCCGGGATCTGGTCGAGGCCGCTGAGCGACTCGGTGATGCGGGTGCCGCCCAGCAGCTCCGCGAGCGTGTGCGCCTCGTCCTCGTCGAGCCGGAGCGAGACCTTGTTGGTGTGGTCCTTGTCGGCGGCGTCGGCGAACGACACGAGGTCGCTATGGCCGGAGCGGTGGGTGATGACGCCGACCTTGCCACCGTCGTCGGTCACGAAGGTGTGCAGCACCCCCACCCCGGGGAGCTTCACACGACGGACGTCGACCATCCTTCTATTCTACCGGCGCTCGTTTCGGGGCGCCCGGGGTTCGCGCAGAGCGAGGTCAGCTGCGGGTGTACGGCGCGACGACGACCTCGACGCGCTGGAACTCCTTGAGATCCGAGTAGCCCGTCGTGGCCATCGACCGGCGCAGCGCGCCGATCACGTTCGTGCGGCCGTCGGCCGCGCTCGACGGGCCGAACAGCACCCGCTCGAGCGGCGCCACCGTGCCCACCTCGACGCGGTGACCGCGCGGCAGCTCCTCGTGGTGCGCCTCGGCGCCCCAGTGCCATCCGGCGCCGGGCGCCTCCTCGGCACGGGCCAGGATCGAGCCGAGCATGACCGCGTCGGCGCCCATCGAGATCGCCTTGACGACGTCGCCGGAGGTGCCGAGGCCGCCGTCCGCGATGACGTGCACGTAGCGGCCGCCCGACTCGTCGAGGTAGTCGCGGCGTGCGCCGGCGACATCCGCGACGGCGCTCGCCATCGGCGCGTGGATGCCGAGGCTCGTGCGCGTCGTCGACGCGGCACCGCCGCCGAAGCCCACGAGCACGCCCGCGGCGCCGGTGCGCATGAGGTGCAGCGCCGCGGTGTAGGTCGAGGCGCCGCCGACGATGACCGGCACGTCGAGCTCGTAGATGAACTTCTTGAGGTTGAGCGGCTCGGTGGTCTTGCTGACGTGCTCGGCGCTCACCGTCGTGCCGCGGATCACGAACAGGTCGACGCCCGCGCCCACGACGGTGTCGCTCAGTTCGGCCGTGCGCTGCGGGCTGAGGGCGCCCGCGACCGGCACGCCGGCCGCCCGGATCTCCGCGAGGCGTTGGGTGACCAGCTCGGGCTTGATGGGCTCCGCGTAGATCTCCTGCAGCCGCCGGGTCGTCTCCGCCTGCGGCAGCGCGCGGATCTCGGCGAGCACCGGCTCCGGGTCGTCGTACCGGGTCCAGACGCCCTCGAGGTCGAGCACGCCGAGCCCGCCGAGGCGGCCGATCGCGATCGCCGTCTCGGGGCTCACCACGGAATCCATCGGCGCCGCGAGCACCGGCATCTCGAAGGTGAACGCGTCGATCGTCCAGCTGACGCTGACGTCCTGCGGGTCGCGCGTGCGGCGACTGGGCACGATCGCGATGTCGTCGAAGGTGTACGCCCGCCGCGCGCGCTTCGCACGCCCGATCTCGATGTCGCTCACCATCAGATTCTAGTGAGCGCGATGCGGCCTTCCACGGTGCGGGGAGTCAGGCGGTACGGCTCCAGCACGCCCGGGCCGCAGGATGCCGTGCCGATGCCGTGCTGCGCGAGATCGATGGTGAGCCAGCTGCCCTCGCCGGGGTCCGGGAGATCGGTGGGGTGTGCCGCCGCGGCGAGCTGGGCGGCGGTCCACGGGCTCACCGTGAACGCGAACGGCTCGCCCGTGATGCCGAGGCCGCTGCCGCGCGCGTCGGTCAGATCGACCGATACGACGCCGCGGCGCGAGCCGTTCTCCTGGGGGCGCACGTAGTCGGTCCGCAGCTCGTCGGGGCTCGCCGACCACTCGCCGAGGCGCGCCGCGAGGCCCGTGTCGGGGTACGCCTGCCCGGGCCCGAGCCCGAGCCAGTGAGCGCTCGGTGCGAACGGGAGCCGGAACCGCAGCCCCGCTCGCGCCCAGGTGCACGGCCACGCGCCCACGGGCTCCACCCGCACGCCCATGCCGAGCACGTCGCCGTCGCTCGTGTACCGGATGCGCACCCGCGCGCCCCAGTCGAAGATCGCGGGCGCGACCCGGGTCACGATCTCGACGAACGTGCCGCCGGCCTCCACCGACTCCACGCGGGTGGTCAGCCGCGGCAGCTCCGCGGCCTCCCACGCCTGCTCCTCCGAGAGCTCCTCGCGGTCGTGCCCGCGCAGCGGCAGCAGCCCGTGGCCGCGGTCGTTGTCGGTGGGCGCGCGCCAGAGCACGAGCTCCGGGCCGCCGAGATCGAGGTCACCCCGGTCCGGGTCGTCGAGGCGCAGCAGTCCCGTGACGGCGTCGATGCGGGCGGAGCCGAGCGCGATCGTGCGGCCCTCGCGCCGCGGCGCCCCCGTCGCGGCGGGAGCCGCCGGCACCGCGAGCGCGCCGCGCTGCGCCCACGCCACCTCGTGCCCGGCGGGTGCCCAGGTGCTCTCGCCGGCAGTCACCACGCGGATCGTGAGCACCCCGTCGCCGCGCGCCCGGTCGGGCAACGGCACGACGGCGCTCTCCCGCGGCGCGACCTCGGGCAGCGCGAGTTCGCCGCTCACGACCGCCCCCGCGGCGGTCGACAGCTCCCACTCTGCGCGCAGCCACGACACCCCGATGTGGTCCTGCCGGTTCGCGATCTCGACCTCGTCGGCGCCGATCCGCATCCGCACCGGTGCGAACACGGTCGCGAGATCCGCGAGCTGCGGGCGGGGGTTCCGGTCCGCATCGACGAGGCCGTCGGCCACGAAGTTGCCGTCGTGCACGGGCTCGCCGAAGTCGCCGCCGTATGCCCAGTACTCCCGCCCGTCGGGCGTGCGGCGCCGGATGCCGTGCTCCAGCCACTCCCACACGAATGCGCCCGCCATCCGGTCGCTCGAGTCCAGCAGCTCCTGGTACTCGGCCAGCCCGCCCGGCCCGTTGCCCATCGCGTGCGCGTACTCGCAGAGCAGGAACGGCATCCCGCGTCGGCGCGCATCGAGAACGGGGTCGTCGAGCGGCGGCTCCTCGCCGCGCGCGATGAGGGCGACCTCCTCGGGATGCGCGTACATGCGCGAGTAGACGTCGGTGTCGGCGGCCGTCCAGTCGCCCTCGTAGTGCAACGGCCGCGACGGGTCGCGCCGCCGCGCCTCCTCGGCCATCGCCGCGAGGTTGCGACCGACGCCCGACTCGTTGCCGAGCGACCACATGATCACGCTCGGGTGGTTGCGGTCGCGCTCGACGGTGCGCGCCATCCGGTCGCGGTAGGCGGCCTCGTAGGCCGGGTCGTCGCTCGGGTTGCCGCGCCAGTCGACGTGGATGAAGCCGTGCGTCTCGAGGTCGCACTCCACGATGAGCCAGAACCCGAGCTCGTCGGCGAGGTCGGCGAGGTCGGGATGCGGCGGGTAGTGCGAGGTGCGGATCGCGTTGATGTTGTGGCGCTTCATGAGCCGCAGCTCGTGCTCCACGGTCGCCCGCGGCACGACTCGGCCGAGGTCGGGGTGGTGCTCGTGCCGGTTGACCCCGCGCAGCAGCACCGGCCGGTCGTTGACGAGGAAGCGGTGCCCGTCGATGCGCACCGTGCGGAACCCGATGCGCAGCCGCGCGGTCTCGCCCGGAGCCGCCACCACGAGGTCGTACAGCCGCGGCGCCTCCGCCAACCACGGCTCGGCTCCCGGCACCTCCACCCGCTGCCCCGCGGCGAGCTCGATGCCCAGCTCGGGCACGCTCACCCGGGCGGGCGCGTCGGCATCCACCTCGACCCGCAGCGTCGCGACGCCGTCCCGCCAGTCGGCCTCGACCCGCAGGTCCCGGATGCCGTCCGCCGGCCGGTCGAGCACGGTGACCGGCCGGAACAGCCCCGGCAGCCACCACATGTCCTGGTCTTCGAGGTAGCTCGTCTCGGCCCACCGCGCGATCCGCACGACGAGCAGGTTCGAGCCGGACCGCACCTCGCGCGACACGTCGAACTCGTGCACGAGCCGGCTGCCGCGGGTCGTGCCGACCTCGACGCCGTTGACCACGACCGTGCCGGCGGCGTCGACGCCCTCGAGTCGCAGCACCGTCGCATCCCCCGGCTCCCAGTCGAAGCGCACCGCGTGGTCGGCGACCGGGTTCTCGTCGGGCACGAAGGGCGGCTCGACCGGGAACGGGAACTTCGTGTTCGTGTACCAGGGGCGTCCGTGGCCCTCGGCCTGCATCGGCCAGCTCGACGGCACCGGGATCCGGCCCCAGCCGTCGATCGCGAGCTCCGGATCGCCGAGGTCGTCCGGCGCCTCGGCCCACGACGGCGAGAACCGCACGGCCCACTCGCCATCGAGCGACAAGGTGCGCGCATCGGTCGCGAACCGCGCGCGCGCGGCGAGCGCGTCGGATCCCGTGAAGTCGGTCACCGCACCTCCCGTACGTCGAGCAACAACGCGTGCTCGGGCAGCAGTGCGGGCACCGGCACGCCGATGACCGCCAGCGCCGCGCCGGTCAGCTCGAGCTCGCCACCGGCCGCGATCCACGCGGGAGCACCGCGCTCGCCGACGCCGCGCTCGTCGAGCGGCAGGCCGAACCGCACCCGATAGCGCCGTGCCGGGTCGAGCCCGGGCAGTGTCGCGGGCGGGGTCTGCTCGTCCGGGGCGAGCGTCAGCTGCGCCACGACGAACACCGCCTCGGAGCGGTCGTCGGCGACGACGCCGTAGACCGTCGACGACGGGCCGCGGTCGTCGGCGTGCACGAGACGACCGGAGTGCAGCAGCTCCCGCCGGTCGCGGTAGTAGGCGATGGCCTGCGCCAGTTCGGCGCGCTCCGCGTCGGACGCGCGCAGGATGTCCCACTCGATGCCGAAGTGCCCCACGAGCGCGGTGATCGCCCGGAACGACAGGTCCTGCGTGCGGCCGGTCGTGTGCGAGTGGGCCGGGCCGATGTGCGCGCCGACCAGCTCGGGCGGGATCAGCGCCTGCGTGCCGCGCTGGATCAGTTGCCGTTCGAGCGCATCGTTCGTGTCGGAGGCCCAGACCCGATCGGTGCGGGCGAGCACGCCGAGGTCGACGCGCGCGCCGCCCGACGAGCAGCTCTCGATCTCGACGTCCGGATGCCGCCGCCGCAGCTCGTCGAGCATCCGGTACGCGGCGAGGGTCTGCGCGTGCGTCGAGGCGCGGCCACCGGAGCCGAGCTCGGTCTGGTCGCGGTTCTGGTCCCACTTGAGGAACGCGATGCCCTGGTTCTCGCTGAGCAGGGCGTCGAGCTGCCCGAGCACGTGCGCGAACGCGTCGGGGTTGACGAGGTCGAGCACCTGCTGATGCCGCCACTCCAGCGAACGCCGGCCCGCGGGTCCGGCGATCCAGTCGGGGTGCGCCCGCACCAGGTCGGAGTCCTCATTGACCATCTCGGGCTCGACCCAGAGGCCGAACCGCATGCCGAGCGCCTCGACGCGCTCGATGAGGGGGCCGAGCCCCTGCGGCCACACGTCGGCATCGACGACCCAGTCGCCGAGCCCCGCGTGGTCGTCGCGGCGGCCGCGGAACCAGCCGTCGTCGAGCACGAACCGCTCGACGCCGACCGCGGCCGCGGTCTCGGCCAGGCGGCTGAGCTCGTCCAGGTCGTGGCGGAAGTAGACCGCCTCCCAGGTGTTGAGCACCACCGGACGCGGGGTGCGAGGATGCGTCGGTCGCGCCCGCAGCATCCGGTGGAACCGTGCGCTCACGCCATCGAGCCCCTCGGTCGAATGCGCGGCCAGCAGCTCCGGAGCCGTGTACCTCTCGCCGGCGCCGAGCACGACCTCGCCCGGATGCAGCAGCTCGCCCGCGGCGATCACCGTCTGACCGTCGCCGAGTCGCTCGACGCGGTGGCGGTGGTCGCCGCTCCAGGCGAGGTGGATGCCCCACACCTCGCCGCGGCCGAAGCCGAACCCGGCGGTGCCGGCCGCGAACAGCCCGGTCGCATCGTGACCGGTGCGGCCGTGCCGCCCCGCACGCACCCACTCGCCGTGCGCGATCCCGTGGCGCTGCTGCTGCTTCTCGCGACCCCAGCGTCCGGCGTGGTCGAGCACCTCGGCCGCCCGCGCCGGCAGTGGCAGCGCCAGCTCGAGGCCCACGAGGCGATAGGCGGCGTCGCTCGCGTTCTCGAGCTCCGCCGACGCGTGCAGGATGCCGTGCGCGTCGAGCTCGAGCCCGATGCGCACGCGCAGCCGCGCCACGGCATCCTCGAGCTCGAGGTCCAGGCGGGTCGCGGTCGCGTCGGCCGACCGCACGGTCAGCAGCGGCGAGTAGCCCGAGCCGTCGTCGCGCGCACCGCTCAGCCCGGGAGCGCCGCGCCATCCGCGGGACGCCTGCGGCACGAGCGAGGGGCGAATCGGCACGTCGAAGTTCGACCGCGGCACCGCGGGGAGCAGCAGTGCGGCATCCGGCAGCGGCGCGGGCAGTGCGTCTCCCCAGTGCACGATGACGGCGTCCCCGTCGCGCAGGTCGACGAGCAGCGCGGTGCCGCCGTTCTCGAGGTAGGCCTGCTCCATTCCCGCGGGCACCGTCAGCCCTTGCTCGCGCCGAGGGTCAAGCCGGCCACGAACTGGCGTTGCAGCGCGAGATAGACGATGAGGGTGGGGATCACGATGATGACCGCCCCGGCCGCCAGCAGGTTGTAGTTGGACAGGAACTGCCCCTGCAGGTTGTTGATCGCGGTCGTCACCGGCAGCCGGTTGCCCGACTGGATGAGGATCAGCGGCCAGAAGTAGTCGTTGTAGATGAAGATCACCTCGAGTGTCGCGAGCGCGGCGAGCGCCGGGCGGGTGAGCGGCATGATGATCCGCACGTACTGCGTCCACACGCCCGCGCCGTCGACCCGCGCGGCCTCGGTCAGCTCGGTCGGGATCGCCTTCATGTAGTTCGACAGCACGAACGTGCAGAAGCCGATCTGGAATCCGGTGTTCGCGGCGATCACACCGACCAGCTGGTTCAGCAGCGTGCCGGAGTCGGAGATCGAGTACGGCAGCTGGATCAGCTTGAACAGCTCGAAGATCGGCGTCGCGAGCACCTGCGGTGGCAGCAGGTTGCCGGCGGTGAACATGATGAGCAGCGTCACGTTGAACTTCCACGAGAAGCGGCTCACCGCGAACGCCATCATCGACGCGAACAGCAGGGTGAGGATCACGGTCGGCACCGTGATGATCACGGAGTTGAGGAAGTAGGTCGGGAATCCGCCCTGGTTCCACGCGTCGATGAAGTTCTGCAGGTTGTAGGTGCCGGCGATCGAAAAGTACCCGTACTTGTCGGTGTCGGCCTTCGGGCGCAGCGCCGTGTACAGCGACCACAGCAGCGGGATCAGCCACATCACCGCCATGACGATGAGGAACAGGTGCGTGCCGACGTGCGGGCGCCTGCGTACCGGCCCCGTCCTCGACGGGGTGCGGGCGCTGACGGTGACGGCGCTCATTCAGATCTCCCGGTTGCGGAACGTGCGGACGAGATAGAAGACGATCGGCACGAGCGAGATCACGAGCAGCACGACCGCGAAGGCGCTGCCGATGCCGATCACCTGCGTCTCGCCGACCAGGTACTTGACGACCAGCACGCTCAGCAGCTCGAGGCCGTTGTTGCCGCCGTTGATGACCCACACGATGTCGAAGGCGCGCAGCGACTCGATGATCGTGATGACCACGATGATCACGTTCGTCGGCGCCATGGCGGGGAAGACGACGCGGAAGAAGGTCTGCGCCCCGTTCGCCCCGTCGAGGGATGCCGCCTCCCGCAGGCTCGGGTCCACGCCCTTCAAACCCGCCAGGTACAGGATCATGATGTAGCCCGCGTGGCGCCAGGTGGCCGCGACGAGCGCCGCCCACAGGTTGACGTTGGCGTTGCCGAACCAGTCGATCGCGCCGCTCGTGCCGGCGGTGCCGAGCAGGTTGTTGATGAAGCCGTTGTCCTGCGAGTACATGAGCTCCCAGATGATCCCGATGAGGGCGACCGAGAGCATGACGGGCAGGAAGAAGATCGACTGGTAGATGCGCGATCCACGGATCTTCTGATCCAGCAGCACGGCCAGCAGCAGACCGAGCGGCGTGCCGATGACGGCGAGGAACAGCAGCCAGACCACGTTGTGCAGCAGCGCTGGGAGGAACTGCGGCGACTGAGTGAGGGCGAACGTGTAGTTGGTGAGCCCGTTCCAGTGGAAGCTCGTGAACGACAGGCCGTCCCACTTCATGAACGAGAGGACGACGGAGGCGACGAGCGGCAGCCAGACGAGGATCACCTGGATGATCGTCGGCAGGCCGATCATGACGCCCAGGACCCCGCGGTCCCGGCCGGTGAGCTGACGCAGATGCCTCCGCGGCGCCGGGGTGACCGACGCCGCGGAGATCGGGTTCAGATCCGTCACGCTACTGCTGGGCGTAGAGCGTCTTCGCCTGCGACTCGATGTTCTTCAGGTCGACGGAGCCGCTCTTGAGGAAGTCGAGCATCGCGGGCTCGAGCACGTTGCTCGCCATGGCGGGCAGCGCGTCGCGGTCGAAGAACTGGCTGATCGACTTCGCGTCGGCGATGACGCCGCCGAGCTTCTTCGTGAACGCCGAGTAGCCCGACGTGTCGGCGTCCTTGGCCGTCATGATGTTCGACTTGTCGATCGAGTAGTACGCCTCCTGGCCGGCGCCGGAGCCCATGAACTGCAGCATCGCCTTGGCGGGAGCGCTCTGCCCGCCCTTCTTCGACAGCATCAGCCCGTCGATCGGAGCCTCGACCGCGTCGGTGCCCTCGACCTTGACGGCCGGGAACGGGAAGAAGTCGATGTCGGCGAGCACGGTCGCATCCGTGAACTGCTGGGTGATGAACGAGCCGAGAAGCATCATGCCCGCCTGCTTGTTGCCGAGCTTCTGGGCGCCCTCCTGCCACGTGAGGCCCGCGGCGCTCGGGTCCATGTAGGGCAGGAGCTCCTTCCAGGTGTCGAAGACCTCCTGCACCTTCGGCGTGTCCCAGCCCTCCTTGTGCGCGCACAGGTCGACGTGGAACTGGTAGCCGTTGATGCGCATGTTCAGGTAGTCGAACGTGCCGCACGCGGGCCACTGGTCCTTGTCGGTGAAGGCGACGGGGATGATCCCGTCGGCCTGCATCTTCTTGGCGAGGGTGATCAGGTCGTCCCAGGTGCCCGGGATCGTGTAGCCCTTCTCGGCCCAGAACGACTTGCGGTAGAAGAAGCCCCACGGGTAGTTGTAGTTCGGCACGAAGTACTGCTTGCCGTCGTCCGCCGTGGACGCCTTCTTGAGCGCCGGCGAGAAGTTGTCGCCGATCTTGTCCCAGACGTCGCTCACATCGCCGACGAGGCCCTTGCTCGCGTAATAGCGCATCCGGTAGCCGGCGAACCAGGTGAACGCGTCATCCGGGCTGCCCTGCAGGTAGTTGGTGATCTTGTTCTGGAAGCTGTTGTGGTCGCTCGTGTTGACGGTGACCGTGTCCTTGGACTTCTTCTCGAAGGCGGATACGAAGGCCGCGTAGGCCTTCTTCGGCACGGGGTCGGACGCGTTCGAGCCGAAGGTCAGCGACCCGGTGGAGGATCCACCGCCGCCGCCGTTGCTCGGGGCGCAGCCCGCGAGCGTGGGGATGGCGATGAGTCCGAGCGCTCCGACGCCGAAACCGGTCAGGAGACCGCGGCGGCTGAGCTGCGCTGTGGTGGGGTGCGGCATGGATCGACTTCCTTGTCTCTCGGTGGTCGCGACGCGATCAAGTTGACCGGTCACGTAGGAGCGTAGGCCCACCCGTCCGGGGAGTCAATCGACTTCCGGAGGCGGGATCAGACGCGCGGCGGCGCCGTGCTCTCGCGCACGTGCAGAGTCGTCTGATCCGTGATCTCACCGGCCGGCGCCGGCCGACCCTCGATGAGGGCGACGATGCGGGTGATGGCGGCATCGCCGAGCGCGGCGAACTCCTGGCGCACCGAGGTCAGCGGCGGGGTCGCGTGCCGCGCCTCGGGGATGTCGTCGAATCCGACGACGCTGAGCTCGCGCGGCACGTCCATGCCGAGCTCGTGCGCGGCGTGGAGCAGGCCGATCGCCATCTGATCGTTCGACACGAAGACCGCCGTGGCATCCCGCGCCGGCAGCACCCGCAGCCCGATCGCGTACCCCGAGTCGGCCGACCAGTCGCCGTGCTCCACCGGCAGCTGCTCGAGTCCCGCCTCATCGAGCGCCTGCCGATAGCCCTCGACGCGCTGCTCGACCTCGGCCCAGTGCAGCGGTCCGGCCAGATGCAGGATGCGACGGTGGCCGAGTCCGATGAGGTGCCGCACGGCGAGCAGGGCGCCCTCGCGCTGCTCGAGGGCGACCGTGTTGGCCGGTCCCCCTGCCACTGCAGCGTGAGGGACGGCTTGCCGCCCAGCCGCCGCTGGATGAGCGGCCACGTGCGCTCCTGGGGGCGATGACGATCATGCCGTCGACGCCGTGCACCATGAGCTCGTCGAGCGCCTCGGCGATCTCGTCCTCCGCCTCGGAGAGCACGGTGACCGCGGTGATCGCGTAGCCCTGCGCGCGCGCCGCGCGTTCGATCGCCTCCTTGATGCTCGCGGGGCCGAACATCGTCGCCGCCGTCGTGATGAGTCCGATCGTGCGGTGCCGCGAGGAGGCGAGGATCCGGGCGGCGCGGTTCGGCCGGTAGTCGAGCTCGTCGATCACCTTTCGCACCCGCTCGGCGGTGGCGTCGGTCATGCCGGGCAGGCCGTTGAGCACGCGCGACACGGTCTGGCGCGAGACCCCGCGCGCGCGGCCACGTCGCGGATCGACGCCGGCCGCGTGCTCTCCGCCTCCACGCCGCGATCGTAGACCCGCGCCGGGTGCGGGGCGTTCAGCGCGTGTAGTTGGGCGCCTCGACGGTCATCTGGATGTCGTGCGGGTGCGACTCCTTGAGCCCCGCCGGGGTGATGCGCACGAACCGACCGCGCTCCTTGAGCTCCGGGATCGTGCGCGCCCCGACGTAGAACATCGACTGCCGCAGCCCGCCGACGAGCTGGTACACGGTCGCGCCGAGCGCGCCGCGGTAGGGCACCCGGCCCTCGATGCCCTCGGGGATCAGCTGCGCATCGGACGGCACGTCCGCCTGGAAGTAGCGGTCGCGCGAGTACGAGGTCTTCTTGCCGCGATCGCTGAGGGCCCCGAGCGAACCCATGCCGCGATAGTTCTTGAACTGCTTGCCGTTGACGTAGACGAGGTCGCCGGGCGCCTCGTCGGTGCCCGCGAGCAGCGAGCCGAGCATCACGGTGTCGGCGCCCGCGACGAGCGCCTTCGCGATGTCGCCCGAGTACTGCAGACCGCCGTCGGCGATGACCGGGATGCCGTCCTCGCGCGCCGCGAGCGACGCCTCGTACACGGCGGTCACCTGGGGCACTCCGACCCCCGCCACGACCCGCGTCGTGCAGATCGAGCCCGGGCCGACGCCGACCTTGATCGCGTCGGCGCCCGCGTCGACGAGCGCCTGCGCGCCCGACCGGGTCGCCACGTTGCCGCCGATGATGTCGACGCCCGCGAACGCGGGGTCGGACTTGAGCCGCGCGATGATCTCGAGCACGCCCCTCGAGTCGCCGTTGGCGGTGTCGACGACGATGACGTCGACCCCCGCATCGAGCAGGGCTCCCGCGCGGTCCCACGCGTCGCCGAAGAAGCCGATGGCCGCGCCGACGCGGAGGCGTCCGGCGTCATCCTTCGTCGCGTTGGGGTACTTCTCGCTCTTGTCGAAGTCCTTGACCGTGATGAGCCCGCGCAACCGGCCCTCGGCGTCGACGAGCGGCAGCTTCTCGATCTTGTGCTGCGCGAAGATCGCGACCGCGTCATCCGGGTCGATGCCCTCGGGAGCGGTGATGAGCGGCATCGTCGTCATCACGTCGCGCACGAGCGTGCTCGCCTTCTCGAACGGCGAGACGAAGCGCATGTCGCGATTGGTGATGATGCCCACCAGCCGGCCGTCGTCCTGCACGACGGGCAGGCCGGAGACCCGGAAGCGACCGCACAGCTCGTCGACCTCCGCGACCGTCGCGTCGGGGGTCGTCGTCACCGGATTGGTGATCATGCCCGACTCGGAGCGCTTGACCTTGTCGACGTGGGCCGCCTGGTCCTCGATCGACAGGTTGCGATGCAGCACGCCGAGACCGCCCTGCCGCGCCATGGCGACCGCCATGCGCGACTCGGTCACGGTGTCCATCGCGCTCGACACGAGCGGCGAGGCGAGGCTGATGCGGCGGGTGAGCCGGGATGCCGTGTCCGCCTCGCTCGGGATCACGTCGGTGTGACCCGGCAGCAGCATCACGTCGTCATAGGTGAGGCCGACGAAGGCGAACGGGTCGTGCTGTTCCATGGCTGTCCTCTGGGCCGAGTTCGGGAGTGCAGAAGCGCCCGGCTGCGACGGTGGAGACCGGTGTTCCATGCTAACGGGACAGCGGCTCCCGGCATTCCGCGGCACGGGCCCGGAACGCGGCGCGTTCAGAAGCGGACGGTGCCGCTCCGCGCGTACTTGTTGCTGCCGTCGTAGGCGTACACGCCGTAGCTCGCGACCGCCGGCGCATCCGACCGGTCGAGGTCGAGGGTGCCGCTCAGGCCGTCGTAGTCGATGTCGGGCTCCGTGCGCAGCACGTCGACGCACTCGGCGTAGCTGCCGCACTTGATGCCGCCGGTCGATGCCGCCACGAGGTGCGAGGCGACCGCCGGTCCGGCGTCGTCGTGGGCGAGGTCGGCGGCGAGCGCGGCGAGCACGACCGCGTCGTAGGTCTCGGGAGCGTACGCGAACGAGCCGAGCCCCGAGGTCGCGCCCTTCAGCTTGGCCTGGAACGCGGCGTCCGCTGCGGCGCCCTCCAAGATGCCCCGCACGCCGGCGAGCATGCCGCCCTGCAGCGCCTGCGAGTAGTCGGCCATGTTCTGGCCCGTGAGCCACAGCTTCGTGCCGCCGAGCCCCGCCGAGGAGAGCGCCGTGATGAGCGAGCGGCTCAGGTTGCCGTTGTCGGGCGTGGCCAGCACCACCGCATCCGGGGCCGCCGCCTTCGCCTGGCCGGCGATCGCCGCCGCATTCGCGCCCGAGAGCGGCACCGTGATGGATGCCGCGAGCGTGCCGCCGTGCGCCGCGAGCGCCGCCTTCAGGGGCGCGGCGATCGAGGCGCCGAGCGCCTCCTGGGTCGCGACGAGCACGACCTCCTTGGCGCCCTTGCCCGGGAGCAGCGACCCGAGCACGGTGCCCTCGTGCCCGAATGCCGGCACCGTGCGGAAGAAGTCGGGCTGATCCGCGAGCTGCGGGTATCCGGCCGCCGGCGAGATGAGCGGCACGCCGGCCTTCTGCGCCGGGTCGAGCAGTCGCTGCGCCAGCGCCGACGAGACGGGACCGACGACCACGTCGGCGTGGTTCTTCACGAGGTCGGCGAACGAGGCCTCGGCCGTGCGTGTGGATGCATCCCCGGAGTCTCGCGACACCAGCACGACGGGCTTGCCGTTGACGCCGCCCGCGGCGTTGATGTCGGTGACCGCCACCTTCACGGCGGCCGCCATGGGCGGAGTGATGTAGGTGCCGCCCCCGTCGTCGGGAGGAGCGTCCCGATCGTGAGCGTGCCGTCGCCGGCCGGGCGCACGGTGGGCGTCGGCGTGGTCGTGGGGGTGGGCGTCGGCGCACTGGTGCACCCGGCGAGCAGGCCGGCGAGGGCGAGCAGGCCGAGTGCGGCAGCGCCGCGTACGCGGGGGACGCGCGGCATCGCCATCCTCTCGGGAAGGGTCTTACGGGCTGCGGCGACCCTATCGCGACGTCAGCGGATCTCCGGGGACGCCGGCAGCGGCACCGTGCCGCGTCGCCGGGATGCCGCGACGAGATCGACGGTCAGCAGCACGAGGGCCAGCCACACCATCCCGAATCCGATCCACCGCCCCGCCGGCATCGTCTCGTGCAGCAGCGCCACCCCGATGACGAACTGCAGCGTGGGGATGATGTACTGCGCGAGCCCGATGATCACGAGCGGCAGGCGGCGCGCCGAGCCGGCGAACATGAGCAGCGGGATGGCGGTGACCACCCCGGCGAGGAGCAGCGCCACCGTCTGCCCCGCCCCGTGCCGTCCGATCGCCAGACCCGTCCCTCCCGCGACGATCGCCAGCTGCACGAGCGCGAGCGGGGTCACCCACGCCGTCTCGAGCGTGAGGCCGCTCAGCGCATCGACCCCCGGTCCCACGCGCTTCTTCACGAGCCCGTACAACCCGAACGATGCGGCGAGACCGAGGGCGACCCACGGGACGGTGGCGCCGCCCACCGCGACGACCACGATCGCCACGACCGAGACGCCCACGGCGGTCCACTGCAGCGGACGCAGGCGTTCGCGCAGCACGAACACCCCGAGCAGCACCGTCACGATCGGGGTGATGAAGTATCCGAGCGCGGCGTCGACGACCTGTTGGGCGTCGATCGCGATGACGTAGATCTCCCAGTTCGCGAGGATCAGCACGCCGCTGAGGGCGAGGGCGAGCAGCACGCGCGGCGTGCGCACGATCCCGGCGATGCGCGGCCAGCCGCGCAGCACGGTGATCAGCAGCGCGCAGAACACCAGCGAGAGCAGCACGCGGAACGAGACGACCTCGTAGGCCGTCGCCGGGACGAGCAGGAGGAAGTAGAGCGGGAACAGGCCCCACAGCACGTTCGCCCCGACGGCGAGCGCGATCCCCCGACCAGACGCCGAAGGCCCCGCCGGTGCGGCGGGGCCTTCGGATGAGCTGCGGTTCGTCAGCCGACGATCGCGAGCACGTCGCGAGCCGACAGGACGAGCAGGTCGTCGCCGCCGAACTTGACCTCGGTGCCGCCGTACTTCGAGTACAGGACCTTGTCACCGACCTTGACGTCGAGCGGCACGCGGTTGCCGTTGTCATCGATGCGACCGGGGCCGACCGCCACGACCTCGCCCTCCTGGGGCTTCTCCTTCGCGGTGTCGGGGATCACGAGACCCGACGCGGTGACCTGCTCGGCTTCGACCTGCTTGATGACGATGCGATCCTCGAGCGGCTTGATGGAGACCGACACGTGTGACCTCTTTCTGAAAGTTCTAGGGTTGGCACACTCCGGTCGGGAGTGCCAGATCAACTGTAGCGCCTCGTTAGCACTCGTTCAATGCGACTGCCAGCCACCCCCGGTCGAGGGCGCAGGACCCCGCGTCGCCTCGGCCCAGGTCACGGGTTCAGGACCGGGTCGCGCCTCCCCCTCCCCCTCCCCTCTCCCCCGTCAAAGGTTCAGGACCCCGGCGGCGCGTCTCGGCGATCGCGGCCCGGACGCGCCGCCCGATCCTCGACTTTCGACAGGATGGGGGGATGGACGCCGCCGAACTGCGCGCGCTGCTCACGCCCGAGGGGCTGCGGCTGCTCGACGAGGTGGGGCCGATCGACCGCACCGCCGACGTCGTGCGCCTCGTGTCGCGGCTGCGCGCCGACGGGCATCCGCCGGCTCTCGTCGCGGCCGTGCTGGAGCAGGCCCGGCTGCGCTCACGCGCCCGCGCGAAGTTCGGCGAGTTCGCCGACCGCATGCTGTTCACGCCCGATGGGCTCGAGCAGGCGACGCGGCTGCGGGTGGCCGCCGTGCACGCGGGGCGGTTCCGGGATGCCGGCATCGACGTCGTCGCGGACCTCGGCTGCGGCATCGGCGGCGACGCGATCGCCCTCGCCGGCCTCGACCTCGGCGTCGTCGCGGTCGAGCGCGACGAGGTCACCGCCGCCGTCGCCGCGTACAACCTCGCCCCCTTCCCCTCGGCCCGGGTCGAGGCGGGCGCCGCCGAGGAGGCCGACCTCGCCGCCGTCGGCGCGGTCTGGCTCGACCCCGCCCGCCGGTCCGAGGGCGTGCGGCGGCGCGACCCGGCCGCGTGGTCGCCGCCCCTGGACTGGTCGTTCGGCCTCGCCGATCGGCTGCCCGTCGGCGTCAAGCTCGGCCCCGGCATCGACCGCGACCTGCTGCCGGCCGGCGCGGAGTGGCAGTGGATTTCCGCCGACCGGGATGTCGTGGAGGCCGTCGTATGGGCCGGCGGCCTGCAGCGCGAGGGCATCGGTCGCGCGGCCCTCGTGCTGGGCGCGCACGGTGCGGCCGAGCTCACGGGGCCGCGGGATGCCGACGACGCGGAGGCCGGCGGGCTCGGCGAATACCTGGTGGAGCCCGACGGCGCCGTCATCCGGGCCCGCCTCATCGGCGACCTCGCGCGCGGTGTCGAGGGGCGGATGCTCGACCCGACGATCGCGTGGATCACTACGGACGCAGAGCCGACCACGCCGTTCGGGGCGGTGTTCCGCGTGCGCGAGCGTTTCGCGCTCGATGTGAGGACTCTCAAGAAGGAGCTCGCGGCCCGCGGGATCGGCACGCTCGAGATCAAGAAGCGCGGCGTCGACGTCGACCCGGCGGAGTTCCGCAAGCGGCTCGCGCTGCGGGGAGAGAACAGCGCCGTGCTGGTGCTGACGCGGATCGCCGGGGCGCGGGTGGCGATCCTGGCCGACCGCGTCTGAAGCCGGGTCTGAAGCCGACCCGCGGACTGAAGCCCCCGGGAACGACGAAGGGGCCGGACTCGCGTCCGACCCCTTCGTACTGCTCGACTCAGTACGAGTTGAGGTTGCCCACCGAGGCCAGCGCCACGAGGCCGATGATCGTGAAGATCAGCACGAGGGCGGCGATCACGAGGCCCACGATGCTCAGGATGAGGCCGATGAGCTTCATCCAGTTCGGGGCCTGCGGCTCGCGGCCACGGGCGATCAGCGAGATGATCAGGCCGGCGATGGCGACGAGCAGGCCGAAGATGAAGACCCACGAGAAGACGACCGCGGCGATGCCGAGGATGAATCCCGTGAGGCTCAGGCCCTGCTTCACCGGGGTGCCCGGGGCGTAGGCCGGCGCTGCAGGGGCGGCCGGCGTTGCCGGCTGCTCGGGCGTCGGCGGAGGAGGAGTGGCGTCGCTCATGGGAGCTCCTTGTCTTGAGGCGTGCCTAATACGGGGTAATCCTGGCAGCGCCCTGGGAGGGCGTCAATGCGAACCGCCGTGCGGACCCAATGTGGATTCGATCAGTTCTCAGCTGCCGGAGAAGGATCCTGTCGAGGCGGCGATGCCGAACACGACGGCCAGGATGACGATGTACGCGACGATGAACAGCACCCAGAGGCCGACGACGACGTAGCCCACGATGACGCCGGCGAGCGCCATCCCGCGCCCGGCCTCGGCGGTCCGCTTGATCTGCGAGAGCGCGATGTGCCCGCAGATGATGCCGCCGACGGCGGTGATCCCGCTCACCAGGCCGACGAGCGACAGGATCATCGACACCAGCGCGAGCGTGTTGGTACGGGGACCGGCGACGTAGGCGGGAGGGTACGGCTGGCCGTAGACCGGCTGCCCGTACACCGGCTGGCCGGCCACCGGCTGGCCGTAGACGGGTTGACCCGGCATCGGCTGGCCCGGCACCTGCTGACCCGGCGCCTGCTGACCGTAGGGCGGCTGACCGGGCGCCGGCGGCACGGGCATCGCGGCCGGGTCTCCCGGCGGCACCGGGGGCGTGGGCGGGACGGGCGGCGTCGAATCGCTCATGGGGCTAAGCCTGCACCACGGTCGCGGGCAGGGTCGAGTCGGCGCCCACATCCCATCCGGACGGTGCCCGCCCGGCCATGACCAGCTGCGCGCCGACCGCGGCGATCATCGCGCCGTTGTCGGTGCACAGCGCGAGCGGCGGGATCCGGAGCGCGACACCGGATGCCGCGGCGCGTTCGGTCGCGACCTCCCGCAGCCGCGCGTTCGCGATCACGCCGCCGCCCAGCAGCAGTCGTGGCACCCCGAGCTCGCGGCAGGCGGCGAGCGCCTTCGCGGTGAGCACGTCGACCACGGCCTCCCGGAACGATGCCGCGACATCGGCGACGGGCACCGGCTCACCGCGCGCCTGGCACTGCTCGACGTAGCGCGCGACCGCCGTCTTGAGCCCCGAGAACGAGAAGTCGAACCGGTGGGCGGCCTGATCCTTGGCGGCCGTCAGGCCGCGCGGGAACGCGATCGCCGCCGGATCGCCGCCCGCGGCCGCGCGGTCGATCTGCGGCCCGCCGGGATAGGGCAGCCCGAGCAGCCGGGCGACCTTGTCGAAGGCCTCCCCCGCGGCGTCGTCGACCGTCTCGCCGAGCAGCTCGACGTCGTCGAGCAGGTCGCGCACGAGCAGCAGCGACGTGTGGCCGCCGGAGACCAGGAGCGCGACGGTGGGCAGCTCGAGCAGGCCGCCGCCGGCATCCGCGGGCCGCAGCAGGTCGACCCCGACGTGCCCGACCAGGTGGTTGACCGCGTAGAGCGGCCGGCCGAGCGCGATCGCGAGCGCCTTCGCGGCGCCGACGCCCACCATGAGGGCGCCCGCGAGCCCGGGTCCACTCGTCACCGCGACGGCGTCGACGTCGGAGAGCGCGACACCCGCCTCGGCGAGCGCGGCATCCAGGGTCGGGGTGAGCGCCTCGAGGTGGGCGCGTGCCGCGATCTCGGGCACGATGCCGCCGTAGCGGGCCTGCTCGTCCATCGAGGAGGCGATCGCGTTCGCGAGCAGCGTCGTGCCGCGCACGATGCCGACACCGGTCTCGTCGCAGCTGGTCTCGATCCCGAGGATCAGCGGCTCGCGGGTCACGACGCGGTCCTCCTCATCACCCAGGCGTCCTCGCCGTCGGGCTGGTAGTAATGCGGACGCACCGCGATGCGCTCGAATCCGAGCGAGGCGTAGAGGCCCTGCGCGATCCCGTTGCCGGCGCGCACCTCCAGGAACACCTCGTCGGCGCCGCGGCGGCCGGCCTCCGCGAGCAGCGCGTTCAGGAGCGCGCGGCCGATGCCGCGACCGCGCGCCGGCTCGGCGACCGTGAGGGTCTGGACGTCGCCCTGGTGTGATCCCTCGGGCGCCAGCAGCCCGCCGTATCCTCGATGCCGGCGCCGCTCCCGTCGCCGCTCTCGTCGACCGCGACGAGGTAGTAGCCGTGCGGACCGCTCAACTCGGCGCGCATCGACGAGGTCGACCAGGCGTCGTCGGGGTAGCTGGCGCGCTCGATCGCCATGATCGCGTCGAGGTCGCTCGCCTCGGCGCGCCGCAGCACCGTCACGACCCCACCCGCTTCGGGACGGAGAGCGTGACATCCGGGGCGCGCAGGTACAGCGGCTCGACGGGGCCGAAGCCCCGCCCCGCCGCATACAACCGCTCGCCGAGCATGCCGAGTGCTCCCGCCGGGATCGCCGGGGCGTCGATCCGTCGGTAACCGGCGACGACGGCGTCGATCTCCCCACCGGCGCGAGCGCCGGACCGGCCACGCGCACCGGCAGGCCGAGCTCGTCGGCGGCGGCGTACGTCGACCACGCGAGCTCGCGACGTCGGGCATCGGTCACGACGGCGATCGGCTCCGTGGCATCGAGGGCGAGCGCGTCGTGCGAGGCGAGCGGCACGACCGGCCTGCCGACGCCGGAGGCGAAGGCGCGCGCGGCCGCGATGCCGACCCGAAGTCCCGTGAACGGCCCCGGTCCCATGCCGGCGACGACGCCGCTCAGCTCGAGGGGTGCGACGCCCGCGCGCTCGAGCGCGCGCAGGATGAGCACACCGATCACCTCGGCGTGGCGGCGGGTGTCGGCCTCGTCCTCCTGCGCCAGGATGCCGCGGTCGCGATCGACGACGGCGACGCTCGTGCCCGCCGAGGTGTCGATCGCGAGCAGCACGATCCGAGCCTACGAGCCCAGGGCGTTCAGCACCGGGGCCCACCGCGCTCCGGATGCGTCGATCGTCACGCGCCGCGGCTCGGCCTCGGCGTCGGGGTCGCCCGCCGCGGGGCGCTCGATGCGCAGCCGGAGCCAGGAATCCGCATCCACCCGGTCGTTCGGCCACTCGACCACGACGATCGAGCGCTCGAGGTCGAGGTCGAGGTCGTCGAGCTCCGCGGCGCTGCCGAGCCGGTAGGCGTCGACGTGCACGAGCGGCGGGCCGGATGCCGTGGGGTGCTCCCGCGCGAGCACGAAGGTGGGGCTCGTCACGGCACCGCGCGCGCCGAGCCCGCGCCCGATGCCGCGCGTGAGCGTCGTCTTGCCGGCGCCGAGCTCGCCCTCCAGCAGCACGAGGTCGCCCGCACGGAGCTCGCGCGCGAGCCGCTCGCCGAGCGCCTCCATCGCCTCAGGGTCGGCGATCGTCAGCTCGAGGTCGCTCACGCCGGCACCCGGGGCACACGCGGGCCGACGCGCGTGACGATCTCGTAGCCGATTGTGCCGGCGGCGGCCGCCCAGTCCTCCGCGGAGGGTGCTCCGGTCGCGGGGTCGCCCCACACCACGACGCGATCGCCGACCGCCACGTGCGCGTCGCCCACGTCGACGACGCACTGGTCCATCGCGATCCGGCCGACGACGGGATGCCGGCGGCCGCCGATCGCGACCTCCGCCTCGCCCGTCGCGGCGCGCGGCAGCCCGTCGGCGTAGCCCAGAGGCACGAGCGCGAGCGTCGTCTCGCGCTCGGTGCGATGCACGAAGCCGTACGAGACGCCCTCCCCGCCGGCACCCGGCGCACGGCGGCCACCGACGCGGCGAGCTCCATGGCGGGGCGCAGCCCGAGGGCCGCGACGTCGACGTCCTCGGCCGGCGGCAGCCCGTACATCGCGATCCCGATGCGCACGAGGTCGTACCGCGTCGCCGGAGCGGCGATCGCGGCCTCGCTCGCGGCGAGATGCCGCACCTCGGGGTCGAGGCCGGCCGCGCGGGCCGCGGCCACGGCATCCTCGAAGCGCCGCCGCTGCCGCTCGGTCTCGCGCGCTCCGGCGTTGGCGAGATGGCTCCACACGCCGCGCACGCGGAGCACGCCGGTGCGCTCGAGCTCGGCGGCGCGCGCCACCGCCGCATCCCAGTCGGCCGGCGGGATGCCGTTGCGGCTGAGACCCGTGTCGATCTTGAGGTGCACCACCGCGCCCACCGCGCGCTCGAGCTGCTCCCGCGACGAGACGCCGATCTCGATGCCGGCGTCGACCGCGGCGTCGAAGTCGGCATCCGGAGCATGGAGCCAGGCGAGCACGGGCGCGTCGATCCCGGCGGCGCGGAGCTGGAGGGCCTCGGCCAGGTCCGCGACGCCGAGCTGGTCGGCGCCGCCCTCCAGCGCGGCACGCGCCGCGAGCTCCAGCCCGTGGCCGTACCCGTTCGCCTTGACGACCGCGAGCACGCGCGCCGGGGCCACGAGCCGCCGGATCTTCGCGACGTTGTCCCGGATCGCGGACAGGTCGATCCGCGCCTCGCGCATCATCGCTCGGCCACCACCATCGCGACCGCGACGCCGGCGTCGTGCGACATCGACAGGTGCCACGACGTGATGCCGCGCGCGTCGGCGAGCGCCGCGGCCGCCCCCGAGAGCTCGACCGCGGGGTTGCCGAGGTCGTCGCTCACCACGACCATGTCGTGCCAGCCGACGCCCGTCGACTCGCCGAGCGCCTTGATGACGGCCTCCTTGGCCGCGAACCGTCCCGCCAGCGACCGCAGCGGGCGCTCGCGTTCGCTGGGGGCGAACAGGCGCTCGAGCAGCACGGGCGTGCGGCTCAGGGCGCGCTCGAACCGGGCGAGGTCGACGACGTCGACGCCGATCCCGACGACGGCCATCGGATCACTCGACCGTGACCGACTTGGCCAGGTTGCGCGGCTGGTCGACGTCGAGACCCTTGGCCGAGGCGAGCTCCATGGCGAACACGTGCAGCGGCACGACCGCGAGCAACGGCTCGAACATGGGGGCGGCGAACGGGATCCGGATCACCTCGTCCGCGAACGGCGCGACCGCGACGTCGCCGATCTCCGCGACGGCGATGACCCGCGCCCCGCGCGCGCGGATCTCCTGGATGTTGGAGACCACCTTCTTATGCAGCGAGTGCTCGTTGCGCGGGCTCGGCACGATCACGAACACGATCTGCCCGGGCTCGATGAGCGCGATCGGGCCGTGCTTCAGCTCACCCGCGGCGAAGCCCTCCGCGTGGATGTACGCGAGCTCCTTGAGCTTGAGCGCCCCCTCGAGCGCGATCGGGTAGCCGACGTGCCGACCGAGGAACAGCACGGACTGCGTGTCGGCCATCCAGTGCGCGAACTCCGCGATGCGGGCCGGCGTCGACTCGACCACCTGGTCGAGCTTGTCGGGGATGTCCTGCAGCTCGGCCAGCAGCTTCGCGATCGCCGGCTCGTCGAGCGCACCGCGCAGCCGGGCGAGGTGCAGGCCCAGCAGGTAGAGGGCCGTGATCTGGGCGACGAACGCCTTCGTCGAGGCGACCGCGACCTCCGGCCCGGCGTGCGTGTAGAGCACGGCGTCGGACTCGCGGGGGATCGTCGCGCCCTGCGTGTTGCAGATGGAGACCGTGTGGGCGCCCCGCTCCTTCGCGGCGCGCACCGCGAGCAGGGTGTCCATCGTCTCGCCCGACTGGCTCACCGAGACGACGAGGGTGCGCTCGTTCACGACCGGATCGCGGTACCCGAACTCGTGCGAGAGCTCGACGTCGACGGGCAGCCCGGCCCACGACTCGATCGCGTAGCGGCCGACGAGCCCCGCGTACGCCGCCGTGCCGCAGGCCAGCACGATCACCCGGTCGATGCCGGTGAGCGTGTCTGCGATGTCGTCGAGCTCGGGGAGCGTCACAGCGCCGTCATGGATCCGGCCGAGAAGCGTGTTGGCGACGGCCGCGGGCTCCTCGCTGATCTCCTTGCGCATGAAGCTCGACCAGCCGCCCTTCTCGGCGGCGGACGCGTCCCAGGCGATCTCGAACTCGGTGGCGGCGACGGGGGTGCCCGCGAAGTCGGCGACCTCGACGCCATCCGGCCGGATCGTCACGATCTGGTCCTGCCCGATCTCCATCGCGCGCCGGGTGTGCTCGACGAACGCGGCGACGTCGGAGCCGAGGAAGTTCTCGCCGTCGCCCAGCCCGATCACGAGGGGCGAGTTGCGCCGCGCGCCGACGACGACGCCCGGCGCGTCCTGGTGCATGACGAGGAGCGTGAAGGCGCCCTCCAGCCGGGCGACGGTTCGGCGCAGCGCCTCGGTGAGGTCACCGGTCTCGCGGTAAGCCCGGCCGACGAGCAGCGCCGCGACCTCGGTGTCGGTCTCGCTCGTGAAGTCCTCGTCGCCGAGCTCCGCCTTGAGCTCGGCGAAGTTCTCGATGATGCCGTTGTGGATGAGCGCGAGCCGCCCGTCGTCGCCCAGGTGCGGGTGCGCATTCGCGTCGGTGGGGCCGCCGTGGGTCGCCCACCGCGTGTGCCCGATGCCAGTGCGGCCGTCGGCCATGCCGCTGCGGTCGAGGTCGTCGACGAGCGCCCCGAGCTTGCCGGCCTTCTTGCGCGTGCGCAGCACGCCGTCCACGCCGAGCACGGCGACGCCGGCGGAGTCGTACCCGCGGTACTCGAGGCGCCGGAGGCCCCGAGGAGCACGTCGACGGTGCTGCCCGGACCGACGTAGCCCACGATTCCGCACATGGGCTCGATCCTATGGTCTGGCCCTGTCGGTAATCTGGTGCGGATGTCCGACCTCGGCGCCTCCGGAACGACGCCGTTCGTCGAGATCGAGCGCCGCGACTGGGCCGCCCTCGCGCCGAGCGCGCCGATGCAGCTCACCGAACGCGACATCGAGCGTCTGCGCAGCCTCGGCGACCCCCTCGACCTCGACGAGGTCGCCGAGGTCTACGTGCCCCTCAGCCGTCTGCTCAACCTCTACGTGCAGGGTGCCCGCGGCACCCGCCGGGCCGCGAGCGAGTTCCTGCGGCACGACATCGCGCCGACGCCGTTCGTCATCGGCGTGGCCGGCTCCGTCGCGGTCGGCAAGTCGACGATCGCCCGGCTGCTGCGCGAGATGCTCGCCCGATTCCCCGACACCCCGCAGGTCGAGCTCGTCACGACGGACGGGTTCCTGCTGCCCAACGCCGAGCTCGAGCGGCGCGGACTCATGCAGCGCAAGGGCTTCCCCGAGAGCTACGACCGCCGGGGGCTGGTGCGGTTCGTGAGCGAGGTCAAGAGCGGCGCATCCGAGGTGAGCGCACCCGTCTACTCGCATCTCGTCTACGACATCGTGCCCGGGCAGGCGGTCGTCGTGAAGCGCCCCGACATCCTGATCGTGGAAGGCCTGAACGTGCTGCAGCCGGCGGTCGGCGGTCGGCTCGCGGTGAGCGACCTGTTCGACTTCACGATCTACGTGGATGCCCGCACGGCCGACATCGAGCGCTGGTACGTCGAGCGGTTCCTGCGCCTCCAACGCGGCGCGTTCGCCGACCCGGACAGCTACTTCCACCGCTACGCCGACCTCACGGAGGGCGAGGCGGTCGCCCGCGCCCGCTCGATCTGGGCGGAAATCAACGGCCCCAACCTCGAGCAGAACGTGCTGCCCACCCGGGGCCGCGCGTCGCTCGTGCTGCGCAAGGACGCGGATCACTCCGTGTCGACGGTACTGCTGCGCAAGCTCTAGGACTCCAGCGCGCGCTCCAGCAGGAACACGGGGATCCGGCGCTCGGTCCTGGTCTGATAGACCGCGTAGTCGGGCCACGCCGCAACGGCGCGTTCCCACCACGTGCGGTACTCGTCGCCGTCGAGCTCCCGAGCCGTGTAGTCGTGCTTCTCGGGGCCGTCCTGCAACTCGACGTGCGGGTTCTTGACGAGGTTCCAGTACCAGACCGGATGCTTCGGGGCGCCGCCCATCGACGCGACGACCGCGTACTCGCCGTCGTGCTCGACCCGCATGAGCGCCGTCTTGCGCAGCTTGCCCGTCTTCGCGCCGACGCTCGTCAGCACGATGATCGGCCTGCCGCGCATATCGGGCGACTCGGCGCCGCCGCTCGCCTCATAGACGTCGGCCTGCTTGCGCGCCCACTCGGCGGTGCTCGGTGCGTACTCGCCGCTCAGCGGCATGGTGTCCTCCTCGGCTCGGAGAGGATCTCAGGCGACGACCGCGAGCCGATCCCGGACGACATCCGCGAGTTCGTCGGCGATGGCGACCGCGGCGTCGTGATCCTCCGCCTCCACCATGACACGCACGAGCGGCTCCGTGCCGGACGGGCGCAGCAGCACGCGGCCGGTCGACCCGAGCCGCTCCTGCGCCGCCGCCACCGCCGCGGCCACGGCCTCGTCGGAGTCGAGCCGCTCGCGGTCGACGCCCTTCACGTTCAGCAGCACCTGCGGGTAGACCGTCATGACCTCGGCGAGCTCCGCGAGCGGCTTGCCGCTGCGCACGATCTCGGCGGCGAGCTGCAGTCCGGTCAGGATGCCGTCGCCGGTCGTCGCGTGGTCGCGGAAGATGATGTGCCCCGACTGCTCCCCGCCGAGGCTGAGCTGCTGCGCGTCGAGCTCCTCGAGCACATAGCGGTCGCCGACCTTGGTCTCGACCATCCGGATGCCGTGCTCCTGCATCGCGATGCGCAGGCCGAGGTTGCTCATGACCGTGGCCACGAGGAGTCGCGGGCCAGCAGACCGCGCTCCTTGAGCGACACCGCCAGGATCGCCATCATCCGGTCGCCGTCGACGATCTCGCCGTTCGCGTCGATCGCGAGGCAGCGGTCGGCGTCGCCGTCGTGCGCGATGCCGAGGTCGGCGTGGTGCTCGAGCACCGCCGAACGGAGGTGGTCGAGGTGGGTCGACCCGACGCCGTCGTTGATGTTGAGACCGTCGGGGTCGGCGCCGATCACGGTGACCTTCGCGCCGGCGAGCGCGAACGCCTCCGGCGACGCTCCGGATGCCGCCCCGTGCGCCGCGTCGATCACCACGTGCAGGCCCTCGAGCCGCACGTCGAGCGTGCCGACGAGGTGCACGATGTAGCGGTCCTCGGCGTCGGAGAAGCGCCGGATGCGGCCCACTCCCCGCCGGTCGGCGTCATCTTCGGCTGGCTGAGCGCGAGCTCGATCCGGTCCTCGACCTCGTCGGGCAGCTTGGTGCCGCCGATCGCGAAGAACTTGATGCCGTTGTCGGCCGCCGGGTTGTGCGAGGCGGAGACGACGACGCCGAAGTCGGCGTCGATGTCGCCGATCAGGAACGCCGCGGCCGGGGTCGGGATGACTCCGGCATCCAGCACGTCGACGCCGGAGCTGGCGAGCCCGGCGGCGACAGCCGCGGCGATGAACTCGCCCGAGACTCGCGGGTCGCGCGCCAGAACAGCGGTGGGCCGGCGGCCCTCGGTGCGCAGCTGGTCGGCGTGCCGACCGTGCGTGAGCACCCGCGCCGCCGCCTGGGCGAGCCCGAGGGCCAGGTCCGCGGTGACGACGTCGCCGTTGGCCAGGCCCCGGACTCCGTCGGTCCCGAACAGGCGGGGCATGGCGGTTACCGCTTGGAGAACTGCGACGCCTTGCGGGCCTTCTTGAGACCGGCCTTCTTGCGCTCGATGACGCGGGCGTCGCGAGTGAGGAATCCGGCCTTCTTGAGGGCGGGGCGGTTGTTCTCGCGGTCGATCTCGTTGAGCGCGCGTGCGATCGCCAGGCGCAGGGCACCGGCCTGGCCCGAGGGTCCGCCGCCGGTGATCTTCGCCGTCACGTCGTAGCTGCCCGCGAGCTCGAGCACCTTGAACGGATCGTTGATGAGCTGCTGGTGCAGCTTGTTGGGGAAGTAGTCCTCGAGCGAGCGCCCGTTGACGATGAAGCCGCCGGTGCCGGGCGTCAGTCGCGCGCGGGCGATGGCCTCCTTGCGTCGGCCGACAGCCGCGCCGGGCACGCTGAGGTTGCGCGGAGCGCGGACCTCGGCGGTCTCCTCGGCCGGGGTCTCGGTGGAATAGCTCTGGAGCTCGGGAGCCAGGTCCTCGATGTTCGCCATTGTCTGTCCTAAGAAGTCGATGCGGGCGCTTACTGCGCGACCTGGTTGAGGGTGTAGGGCGTGGGCTGCTGCGCGGCGTGCGGGTGCTCGGCGCCCGCGTAGACCTTCAACTTCTTGATCTGGGCACGGCCCAGCGAGTTCTTCGGGAGCATGCCGCGCACGGCCTTCTCCACGGCGCGCGTCGGGTGCTTCTCGAGCATCTCGATGTAGGTCTCGCTCGAGAGGCCGCCCGGGTAGCCCGAGTGGCGGTAGGCGAGCTTCTTCTCGAGCTTCTGGCCCGTCAGCGCGACCTTCTCGGCGTTGATGACGATGACGAAGTCGCCCATGTCCATGTGGGGGGCGAAGGTGGGCTTGTGCTTACCGCGGAGCAGCGCCGCAGCGTGGCTGGCGAGACGGCCGAGCACGACGTCGGTCGCGTCGATGACGACCCAGTCGCGCTTGATGTCCGCCGGCTTGGGGCTGAACGTACGCGTCATGAATGACTCGTTTCTGTCGAGGAGAATCGTGAATCCCGCTCCGGTGAGCGTTCTCGGCGGATCGCCGGGAACCCTGCGGTGGAGGGCTCGGAACGTCGCCCACGCGGGTGGGCAACCTCAATAGGTTAGTCGATCGGCGTCGATTCGGCCAATTCCGGCGCACCCGCCCGCTCGGGGCGACCGGGCTCAGGTGGCGGAGCGTGCCCGTGCGCGCCGGCGCCCGCGGATCCACAGCAGCACGGCGAGCGCGACCACGATGATGGCGCCGCCGATGATCGCGGTGATGACCAGGGGCGCGTTCGACTGCCCCGCCGAGGCTCCGGGCGACCGCACCGAGTGTGCCGGATCGACGACTCCCCGGATGCCGTCCGGGTCCGCCGTGCGGACCAGGATCCGACCTGGCTCCCCCTCCGGATACAGGGTCGCCAGGGTCGTGAAGCGCACCTCGCCGCGGGGAATGCGGCCCACACGGACGGTGGTCTCGCGGCTGACCGTCTTCCCCGCCCCGACGGTGATCGGCCAGCTGAGGTCGGAGCCCGTCTTCTTCCCCGACGCCGAGTGGGCGTACGACGCATAGCCGGGCACCGTGACCTGCAGTGTGCCCTTGACCGCACTGGCGCCGGCGTTGGTCACGGCAGCCGTGTAGGTCAGGATCGCGCCGGACTCGGTCTGAGTGGTCGCGTCACTGAGCGTGATCGACAGGCCCGCGGGCGGAGCGACCGCCGCTGCCGGCTCGACGGAGGTGAGCCCCGTCATGGCGAGCGCGGCGAGCCCCGCCAGGATGGCGGCGGACGCCGCCCGTGAGCGCCTGCCGGCCCGCGCTGTGGTCCGATTCATGCCCGCGACCATCTCCTGTCTCCGAGAACGTGGCGACTGCAGCGGCATCAGCTACGACGACGACGGAGCCGGATTGCGAGGGTGATGAGCGCGCCCGCCGCGAGGAGGAGACGGCCCACAGCAGCGCCGGCATCACGTCGAGCCCGGTGAACGCCACCTGGCCGCCGGACGCCGTCGCCGACCGGACCGTGACGTTCGCGGCGCAGGACGGATCCGGATCGCCCGGCAGGCAGTTCGACATCACGCCCGACGGGTCCTCCGGTGTCACCACGGTGTTCAGCAGCCTCTCGCCCGCCGACGCGTCCGCGGCCAACCGCACCGAGTACGTGACCGACACGACCCCGCCGATCGGCAGCGCGCCGGACCAGTGGATGGTCGGCTCCGCGTAGGTCGCGCCGCTGTCGACGTCGCCGTCATAGCTCGCGTACGTCAGGACGTTCGTCAGGTCGTCGCTGAACGAGGCGGGCCGATCCTGCGTGAACGCCACCTCGCCGGTGTTGATGACGGTGATCGTGTAGTCCACCACCGCACCCGGCACCGCCGTGGCGGCGTTCGCCGTCTTGACCACCCGGAACGACTGCACGGGCACCGTGACCGAGCACGCCGGGTCGGACGACCCGGCGACGCAGTCGCCGCCCGGGGTGACCACGGTGTTCTTCAGCAGATGATCCCCCGAGTCCGGTGTGTTCACGGTCACCGAATAGGTGATGGCCTGCGACCCCCGATCGGCAGCGCCCCGCGCCACGACAGTGTGGGAGCGACATACGTCGCGCCGTTCGTCGCGTCGAAGTCGTACGTCGCGTCGTCCAGAACCCGGGACAGGTCGTCGGTGAAGGTGGCGGGCGCCGCCGAGGTGTAGTCGACGGATCCGGTGTTGGTGACCACGATCGTGTAGGTCACCACCCCTCCCTGCAGGGTCGACGTGGTCGAGGCCGTCTTGGCGACCGTGTACGACTGCACCGGAACGTGGACCGCGCAGTCGGGGTCGGTGGTGTCCGCCGTGCAGTTGCCGCCCGAGCCGACCGGGGTCAGCACCGCGTTGTCGAGCGACTGATCGCCGTGGTCCGGATCGTCGACCGTCACCGAGTAGGTGATGGTCTCCGACTCTCCGACCGCCAACGGCCCGGACCACGACAGGGTCGGCGCCGAGTACACCGCCCCGTTGGTCGCGTCGTCGTCGTAGCGGGCGTCGTCGAGCACCTGCGACAGGTCGTCCGTGAAGCTCGCCGGCTTCGCCGCCGTGTAGTCGGTCGCCCCGATGTTCGTCACGACGATCGTGTAGGTCACCGTGGATCCCGGGCTCGTCGTGGTCGTGGAGGCGGACTTCGTGACGTGGAAGGCGGTCGTGGGCACCTGCACCGAGCACGACGGATCGGTCGACCCGTCGAAGCAGTTGCCGGTCGAGCCCGTGACGACGGCGTTGGTCAGCAGCGCATCCCCGGCATCCGGCGTGTTCGCCGTCACGGAGTAGGTGAAGGTGAGGCTCTGGCCGACGGCCAGGGCGCCGGACCACGACAGCGACGTGCCGTCGAAGGTCACCCCGGCGGTGGCATCGCCGTCGTACGTCGCGTCGTCGAGCACGCTCGACAGGTCGTCGACGAACGTCGCGGGGTCGTCCACGGTGTACGGCACCTCGCCGGTGTTGGTGATCGTGATCGTGTACGGCACGACGTCGCCCGGGTCGGCGGTCGTCGCCGAGCTGGTCTTCACCGCGCGGTACGCCTGCACGGGCGTGTGCGTGGAGCACGCCGGATCATCCGAACCGGCCGGGCAGTTGCCCACCCCCGGCGGGGTGAACACGGTGTTCGCCAGCACGTGGTCCCCGTTGTCGGGGTTCTTCACGGTGACCGTGTACGTGATGGTCTGCGTCGCGCCGACCGCCAGAGCACCGGACCACGACAGGGTCGGCGCCGCATACGTCGCCCCGTTTGACGCGTCGTTGTCGTAGGTCGCGTCATCCAGCACGCCGGAGAGGTTGTCGGTGAACGTCGCCGGGCGCGTGGCGGTGTACGCGAACTGCCCGGTGTTGGTCACCAAGATCGTGTACGTCACCGTCGCCCCCGGAGTCGCGACCGCGGCCGAAGCCGACTTGGCGACCGTGTAGTCGGCGACCTGGGTGGTCGTGCTGCACGCGCTCTGGCTGACGCAATCGCCACCCGATCCCGTCGGTGTGACGGCGTTCGTCAGGAGGTGATCTCCCGCGTCGGGGGAGTCGACGGTCACCGAGTAGGTGATCGTCCGTGTCCCGCCGACCGCGAGCGCTCCGGACCACGACACGGTCGGAGCCGCGTAGGTCGCACCGTTCGACGCGTCGTTGTCGTACGTCGCGTCGTCCAGCACGGCCGCGAGGCTGTCGCTGAACGACGCCGGATGCGCGGCGGTGTACGCCACCGAGCCCGTGTTGGTCACCGTGACGGTGTAGCGGACGGTGCCGCCGGGCGCCGTCGAGGTCGTCGAGGCGACCTTCGCCACCGTGTAGGACTCGACCGGTGTCGTCGTGTCGCACCCGCCCGTCGTCGCGCACGCGCCTCCGGATCCGGTGGGAACGACCGCGTTCTTCAGGATGTCGTCGCCGCCATCCGGCTCGTCCACCGTCACCGAGTACGTGATGGTGCGGGTGGCGCCGACCGCGAGGTCGCCCGCCCACGACAACGTCGGAGCGGCGTAGGTCGCGCCCGCGCTCGCGTCGCCGTTGTACGCCGCGTCGTCCAGCACTCCCGTGAGGTCGTCCGCGAAGCTCGCGGGGTTCGACGCGGTGTAGGCGACCTGCCCGGTGTTGGTGACCAGCACGGTGTAGGTCACCGTCGCACCCGGCGTCGCGGTGGCCGTCGACGCCGACTTCGCCACCGTGTACGAGGCGACCGGCGTCGAGGTCGTGCACGCCTCGGGCGTCGTGCAGGTGCCGCCGGATGCGGTGGGCACCGCGGTGTTGGCGAGGACGCCGTCGCCGGTGCCGGGATCGTCGACGGTCACGGAGTAGGTGATCGTCTCGGTGGCGCCCACGGCCAGCGCACCGGACCACGACAGGGTCTGCGATGCGTAGGTCGCCGCATTCGTCGCGTCGTCGTCGTACGCCGCGTCGTCCAGCACGTCGGCGAGGCTGTCGGTGAAGGTCGCCGGGTCGGCGGCCGTGTACGGAACGGCGCCGGTGTTGGTGACCGTCACGGTGTAGTCCACGGTCCCGCCGGGTGTCGTCGTCGTCGCCGACGAGCTCTTGGTCACGGTGTACGACCGCACCAGCGTGGTCGTCGAGCAGTCGCCCGCGGCGGCGCACGAGCCGCCCGCCGCGCTCGGCACGACGGTGTTGTGCAGCGCGTGGTCACCGGTGTCGGGGCCGTCGACCGTCACCGAGTAGCTCACCATCTCGGATCCGCCGACGGGCAGCGCTCCTGCCCACGAGAGCGTCGGCGCGGCGTAGGTGGCCCCGTTGGTGGCGTCCCCGTTGTAGGTGGCGTCATCGAGTGCCGCGCTCAGGTCGTCGGTGAAGGTGGCGGGGATGGCGGCGGTGTAGTCGACGTCTCCCGTGTTGGTCACCAGCACCGTGTACGTCACCCGCGATCCCTCGGTCGTCGAGGTCGTGGAGACGGTCTTCTGGACGGTGTAGGACTGCACGGGCACGTGGACCGCGCAATCGGGGTCCGTGGTGTCCGCGGTGCAGTTCGCGCCGGATCCCGCGGGGGTCAGCACGGCGTTGTCCAGAGCATGGTCCCCGTTGTCAGGATCGTCGACAGTCACGGAATACGTGATCGTCTCCGAAGCGCCGACCGCGAGCGGCCCGGACCACGACAGGACGGGGGCCGAGTACACGGCGCCGTTGCTGGCGTCGTTGTCGTAGCTCGCGTCGTCGAGGACCCCGGCCAGGCTGTCGGTGAAGGAGGCCGGGGCCGCCGCCGTGTAGTCGGTCGCTCCGGTGTTGGTGACGACGATCGTGTACGTGATCGTCGCGCCGGGCGTGGTGGTCGACGCGGACGACGTCTTCACGACGTCGAACGCCTTCGTCGGCACGTGCGCGGAGCACGACGGGTCGGTGGAGGTCACCGAGCAGTTACCCGTCGACCCCGTGACGACCGCGTTGTTCAGCTCCTGGTCGCCCGCGTCCGGGGTGTTCACCGTGACCGAGTAGGTGATCGTGACGGTCGCGCCGACCGCGAGCGGTCCCGACCACGAGAGCGTCGGCGCCGCGTAGGTCGCCCCGCCCGTGGCGTCGTTGTCGTAGGTGGCGTCGTCGAGCACGTCCGAGAGCGAATCCGTGAAGGTCGCCGGGGCGGCCGCCGTGTAATCCACCTGTCCCGTGTTGGTCACGGTGATCGTGTACGGCACGACCTCACCCGGGGTGACGGTCGTCGCCGTGGTCGTCTTGACCACCCGGTACGACTGCACCGGGGTGACCGGCGAGCAGGCGGGATCGGTCGATCCCGCCGAGCAGTTGCCGACGCCCGGCGGTGTGAACACGGTGTTCTTCAGCAGGTGATCGCCGTTGTCCGGGTTGTTCACGGTCACGGAGTAGGTGATCGTGTGGGTGCCGCCGATCGGCAGCGCCCCGGCCCAGCTGAGTGTCGGCGCCGAGTAGGTCGCGCCACCGGTCGCATCGCCGTCGTACACCGCATCGTCGAGCACACCGCTTAGGTTGTCGGTGATGGTGGCGGGCTTGGCCGCGGTGTACGCCACCTGCCCAGTGTTGGTGACCACGATCGTGTAGGTGATGCTCGATCCGGGCGTCGTCGACGACGCCGAGGCCGTCTTGGACACCGTGTACGTTCCGACCGGGGTGTGCGTCTGGCAGGCGTCGGCGGTCGCACAGGTTCCCCGGTGCCGGTCGGCACGACGCTGTTGGTCAGTACGTGATCGCCGGCATCCGGTGTGTTCACGGTCACCGAGTAGGTGATCGTCTGGATGCCGTCCACCGCGAGCGGGCCGGCCCACGACACGGTCGGCGCGGCATACGTCGCACCGTTCGAGGCATCGCCGTTGTAGGTCGCGTCGTCGAGGACACCGCTGAGGTCGTCGGTGAACGAGGCCGGCGTACCGGCTGTGTAGGCCACCTTCCCGGTGTTCTTCACGGTCACGGTGTAGACGACGGTGCTGCCGGGACTCGTGCTCGCGGGCGACGAGGTCTTGGTAACCGTGTACGCGGCGACCGGCGTCGACGTGGTGCAGGCCGCGGGGGTGTCGCAGACGCCGCCGTCGCCGGTCGGCGACACGGAGTTCTTCAGCACGTGGTCGCCCGCTTCGGGCGAGTTCACGGTCACCGAGTAGGTGACCAGCTGGGTCGCGCCGACGGCGAGCGCCCCCGACCATGACACGTTCGGAGCCGAGTACGTGGCGCCCGCGGATGCGTCGTTGTCGTAGCTCGCGTCATCCAGCACTCCGGTCAGGCTGTCGGTGAACGTCGCCGGGTGGGCGGCCGTGTATGCGGCCTGGCCGGTGTTCGTCACCGCGATCGTGTACGTGACCTTCTGTCCTTCGGCCGCCGAGGTGACGGAGACGGATTTCGCGACCGTGTACGACTCGACGTCGACGGTCACCCTGCAGGCGGGGTCCGCGTTGCCGGTCACGCAGTTGCTTCCGGTGCCGCTGGTCACCGTGTTCGTCATGACCTTGTCGCCGGCATCAGGGCTGTCGACGGTCACCGAATACGTGATGGTGATGGACTGCCCGGGCATGATCGAGGGCGCCGACCAGTTCAGGGTCTGGCCGCTGACCGTCGCGGTGCCCGAGCTCGCGGCGACATCGCCGTCATACGCGGCATCGTCCAGAACGCCGGACATGTCGTCCGCCAGGGAGGGGTTCAGCGAGGGCGCGGCGCTCGTCGCGGGCTCGGACACCGTCACCGTGTAGGTGACCTTGGAGCCGGGCGCGATCGGGCTGCCGGCGGCGGGGACGGAGGTCTTCGCGACGTGATACGGCTCCGGGACGGCGATCCCGGCCGGGTCGCTCGCGGTGAGCACGGGACCCGACGGCGGCGTGACGCTCGCGGAGGCCGTGTTCACGGTCGTTCCGACCACGGCGGTCGACGTGCAGGTGTTCGACGCCGAGGCCCCGGCGGCGAGCGAGGGCACCGTGAAGTCGCAGCCCGGCACCAGGGAGTCGGTGACCGGGATGTCGGTCAGGGTGCCCGTGCCCTTGTTCGTGACGGTGATCTTGTACGGCACGGCGTCGCCCGCCGCGTACTGCTGGTAGTCGGCGGTCGCGTTGGCGTCATGCCAGTCCGCCGCCGTCGCGGGGTTGCCACCCTTGACCAGCACGTACTTCTTGAGGTCGAACGCGTAGCAGTCGCCGATGGTCGTCGTCGCGCTCGAGAGCATGGGCAGGGCCGTGTGCCCGGCGAACGACAGGGCCGAGTTCACCAGCACCTGTCCCGGCTGGTTGTCCGTCGCCGACGGCGCCGTGCAGCTCGTTCCCGCCGGCGTCGTGAACGCGATGCGGATCCTCTGGGTGGCGCCGGGAGCGAGGGCGGGCGCGATGACCCGAATGGCGGTCGGGTGCGCGACGGCCGTGGCGGACCATCCCACCGTGTTGCCGCTGATGCTCCCCGGCGTGCCTCCGTTCGACGCGGCGCGCGGGTCGTTACTGAGCGATCCGATCGGCGCGGACGAGTAGTACACGGTCGATCCGGCGGGAGGCGTCACGCCGGTGATCGAGTAGCCGCCGGTGATATTTGTGCCGCGACCGTCCGCTGTGCTCGGCAGGATGTCAATGGTGTCCGTGAAGGAGTTGGTCACAGGGTCCTGCGAGTTGATCGCGAGGTCCCACGCCGAGCTGTCGCCGTAGAACGACAGCACGTTCGACTCGACCGACTTGCCGAGCGTGGTGGCGCTGTTGCTCGGGACGGTCACTCTCGCGCTCGCCTGCCGGACGGCGGCCGGGCGGTTGTCGCCGGGCACGTCGATCTGGGCGACGTTGGTCAAGACGGTTCCCGGCGCGACCGAGGCGCTCGCCGGGATCTGCGCCCGGTAGGTGATGGGCTGCGCCGTGTTCGCCGGCACGTTTGTGAAGGTGTAGCTGAGCACCTGCTGACCGGAGCCGTTGGTCGACAGGGCCGGCGTCGGAGTGCCCGAGCCGGCGACATAGGCCATGCCGGCCGGGAGGGTGTCGGTGACCGTGAACGTCTGGTTCGGCGGGGTCTGGACGGCGAGATCCGCCTCGGCGCTGAGGGTGTAGGTCACGGGGACGCCGGGCTGTGCCGTCGTGCTCGGCGTCGTCTTGGTGATGACGCCGGTCGGGCCCTGGATGCGCAAGGCGTCGCGCATGCCGTTGGTGTTGGGGCCGTAGGTGCTGCCCGGAATGGTCGCGTAGACCGTCGGGTTGGTGCTGAGGTTGGTGTAGTTGTTCAGGGTCGGATAGCCCGGGAACACCGTCGCGGTGTTGTAGGGCGCGTTGAACGCCCCGACCACCCACGACTCCGCACCGATCGGGGCCGTCGGCGGAATGTAGCCCCAGACTCGCAGGAAGTGGTGGAACTGCTTGTCCACCGCCGGATCCCAGGTCATCTTCACCGCGGTCACACCTGCCGGGAGGGCGGCGATGCACGGGTCATCCGAGTACGCAGGCGAGATCGAGATGCTCTGCGTGGCGCACGCGGCGCCGACCGGGGCGGCGATCCACGGACTCCCCGCCACGCCGACCGGCTCGCCGCAGGTCTCCGTCTTCGTACTCAGCGCATCGGTGCGGTACCAGAGATGTGCGGTCTTCATGTTGGAGTACGAGGCTCCATCTGCGGCGACGAAATCCGCCCATCTCGGAGTGAACGCGGCCGGGTTCTGCACCATCACGCAGGAACCCGCCAGATTCGCCGCGCCCGGACCGCTGTACGTCGACCACGTCACGCTGTCCGCCTGACCCACGAGAGGCTCGTCGGCGAGGGTGTACGGGCCGGGATCGGTCGACGAGCGCGCCGGAGGCCAGGGGAGCGTCTTGTCCTGCGCCGTTCCCGGTGCCACCCAGAGATTGGCGTCCCACGGCGCGCGACCGGCGGTGGGGCCGCCCTGCCAGCTCATCGAGAACACACCGGGGAGGACCAGCGTCGTGCCGGAGACGTCGTTGGTGGTGTTGGTCTCCGGCTGCGTGACCCCATCGCTGAAGACGAAGGGGTCGAAGTCGCCCCGAACGTCACTCCCACGGTGGTCGTGATCGGAGTCGTGTAACTGAACAGCAACTGGCCGGAGGCGACGAAGGTGCTCGTCGACGGGATCGCGTTCCCCAGACTGTCGACGGTGGGGACCTGCTTGAGCGAGTAGTCCAGCCCGCTCAACGTCACCGTGTAATGCGTGCTGCTGCCGGTGATGGTGCACGTGGGCGCATTGGTGCGGTTCTTGAAGGCGGAATCGGAGTAGGGGATCCCGGTGGCCTGGGCCGAGTCGTCGACCGGCCGGCAGCCCTCCCATTGCAGTCCCGGGAGCTGCCCGGCGACGGAGACCGCGATGTCCACCGTGAACGAATAGCTCGACGGACCCGGGATGCTGCCCGTCGTCATGGCGACGCCGTAGTCGACCACCACGGTCGGACGGTTGCCGCCGCTGCGACTCTGCACGGTGGTCTGCTGATAGTTCTGGTTCGGCGCGCTGAGCACGAGGTCCATGCCGTGCGTTCCCGTGATGGGAAGCGACGTCGTGGTCGCGGGCCCCGCCGTCGCGACGGCCGAGTCGGAGGTGACCGTCCCGGAGACGGAGAGCGCGGATCCCCCGCTCCTGTGGCGCGCACGGGCGCCTGGATCACCGAGGCCGTGCCCTCGGTGATGGTGCCGAGGTTGCACACCAGCGTCGAGCCGTTCGCCGAGATCGAGGAGACGGGCGTGACGCCCTTCGTCTTGCAGACGGTGGGGATGCTGGCGAACACGCCGTTCGTGACGGTGAGCGTCGCGCGCACGTCGTTGACCGGGTCGTTCGCCTCCGGATCGGTGGCATCGTTCGTGCTGATGTGCCACTCGGACGTGACCGCCTTCCCGTATGGCGCCGACGAGGGGCTCCCGACCCAGTTCGCCGTGATCTCGTGCACGGCCGTGGTGGCCGCGTTGGCGGCGCCGGCCAGACCGAAGACGGAGAAGCCGGCGATCGTCAGCACCACCGCCGCTGAGAGCGCCCGGAACCCGCGGGTGGGCGAATCCGTGTACCAGAAAAGACCCCGCACGCCGATGGCCCGCCGATGCTGCGCCGGGTGCGGCTCCGGTCGGCTATTTGACGACATGCCCCATCGACCGTGCATGGCTGCTCCCCCTGTTGCTGTCACCCGAGCCGATCGGCCGCGCCCCCGCGGCCTCGATCAACGTTGAATCGAGGGTTGACAGTTGGATTCAATCGCGTTGAACATACCCCCTCGGGACCGATTCCGAGAATTCACCCGTTTATCACCTGGTCACGTCGGCCGGCTCCCTCAGTCGGCCGCCTGCAGCTCTCCCGCATCGCGACGAGCGCGGGTGCGCTCCACGCGTGACGCGAGCTCGTCGTCGGAGGGATAGCCGACCTCGACGAGGGTGAGACCGCGGGCCGGCACGACCGTGAATGCCGACGTCCGGAGGCCGGCATCCCGCAGCGCCGCCGTTTCGCCGCCGGCGAGCCGCCCCTCGCCCGCGGCGATGCACGCGCCCACGAGCGCACGCACCATGCTGTGGCAGAAGGCATCGGCACGCACCTCGGCTACGAGCACACCCGAGTCGTCGCGCTGCCACGAGAAGGCCTGCAGCGTGCGGATCGTCGTCGCCCCCTCACGCGGACGGCAGAACGCGGCGAAGTCGTGCAACCCCAGCAGCGACTCCGCGGCATCCAGCATGGCCGCCTCATCCAGCGGGCCCGGATGCCAGAGCGTGTGATCGCGACGACGCGGGTCGCGCTCGCCGGCGGCGTCCGCGATCCGGTACTCGTACCGCCGCCAGAGCGCCGCGAACCGCGCATCGAATCCCGCCGGAGCCACCCCGCTGCGGCGGACGACGAGATCCGAGACCGGACCGCCCATGCCCGTGAGCCGTCGTGCGAGCGAGTCGGGCCCCGACGACGTCGCGTGGCCCCGGACGCGCGCGAGCACCGCGAGCTCCCCGGCGCCGAGGTCGACGTGGCCGACCTGGCCGGTCGCGTGCACGCCCACGTCGGTGCGGCCGGCGACGGTCACGCGGGGCGTCGCACCGGTCGAGGCGAACAGCGCGGCGAGGCGCTCCTCGAGCTCCCCTGCACGGTGCGCAGTCCGGGCTGGCGCGCCCATCCGGAGAAGCCGGTGCCGTCGTAGGCGATGTCGAGCCTCACCCGGACGACTCCTGGATCGATCCCGGCCGGCCCCGCCTCGAGCATGCCGCGAGTCTAGGCTTGACGGCGCACCCGCCCCGATCCCGAAGCCCCATGACACCGAGTCGACCGAGCCGCCCCGCGCCTGCGCCCGCGGAGACGCCCTCGACCCGCGAGGACCCCGTGACCCGGCTGCCCGGTGCCGGCCCGTACCGTGTCGTCGGCCTCGACGGCGTCCGCGCGATCGCCGTCGTGCTGGTCATCGTCTTCCACCTCGGCCCCGGCGCCCTCGTCGGCGGCTATCTCGGTGTCGACGTCTTCTTCGTGGTCAGCGGGTTCCTCATCACGACGCTGCTGGTGCGCGAGCGCGACGAGACCGGGCGCATCCGGCTCGGGTCCTTCTGGCTGCGACGCGCTCGACGGCTGCTGCCCGCGCTCGTCGTGCTCGTGCTCGTCTGCTGCAGCGCGGCATGGGCGATCGGCGGCGATGTGCTGGTCGGTATCGGCCGCCAGCTGATCGGCGCGGCGACGTTCAGCACCAACTGGCTGCTCATCGCGAGCGGGTCGACCTACTTCGGCACCGGCTTGCCGGAGCTGTTCCGCAACCTGTGGTCGCTCGCCGTCGAGGAGCAGTTCTACCTCGTCTGGCCGCTGCTGCTCGTGCTCGTTCTGCTGCGCATCCCGCGCTGGCTGCGCATCGCGATCGTGCTGCTGCTCGCCGCCGCCTCCGGGCTCGCGATGGCGCTGCTGGTGGACCCGACCGACAGCACCCGCGTCTACTACGGCACCGACACGCACGCCTTCGGACTCGCCATCGGGGCGGTTCTCGCGTTCGCCGCGGTGCGGTGGCCGATGCGCCGGATCGCCTGGCCGCGCGCCGTCCGCTGGCTGCTGCCCGTCGTCGGCGTGTTCGCCCTCCTCGCGCTGATCGGCCTCTCGGTCGTCCTCGACGGCGCCGACCCGGACGCCTACCGCGGCGGGCTCGTGCTCGTGGCCGTCCTCACCGCGGCGGTCATCACGTCGCTGCTGGTGCCCGGGTCGTGGCTCGGCCGCGCGCTCGAGACAGGCCCGTTCCGGTGGGTCGGCCGGCGCAGCTACGGCCTCTACCTCTGGCACTGGCCGGTGCTCCTGCTCGTGCAGAGCGCACTCCCGACGTGGCAGCGCGACGGGTGGCAGGGCTGGGCGCTCGGCGGCATCGCCGCCGCGATCACGGTCGTCGCGTCCGCCCTGTCGTACCGCTTCGTCGAGCAACCGGTCCGGCGGTTCCGGTTCCGCCGCTCGGCACGTCCGTCCGGCCGCGCACGGTGGCGCGTGCCGGTGTGGGCGGTCGCGATCGGAGCCCTCCTGGTCGTCGCGGGGGCGGGCAGCACGCTCGCGCTCGCCGCCGATCCGGGCATCGGGCAGACCCAGCAGCAGGTGGAGGCCGGGCGCAAGGCGATCCGATCGGCATCGCCCGCGCCGACGCCGGATGCCGCGCCCACGCCCGGCGCCTCGGGCACCCCGACACCCGTGCCGACACCGGTCGGCGGCAACCAGGTCACCGCCATCGGCGACTCGGTCATGCTCGCGGCGGCCCCGGAGCTGCAGGCTGGACTGCCGGGCATCGCGATCGACGCCGCCGTGTCGCGCTCGATGTATGCCGCCCCGGGCATCATCCAGGCGGACCTCGACGCCGGGTCCCTGCGCAAGGTGGTGCTCATCGAGCTCGGCACCAACGGCCCGATCGATCATGCGACGCTCGAGCAGATCCACAAGCTGGTCGGACCGGACCGCGAGATCATCGTGGTCTCGGCGCAGGCGCCGCGCGGCTGGACCCCGGCGTCAATGCGGCGCTCACCGCCTTCGCGGACCGGTA
This sequence comes from Pseudolysinimonas kribbensis, assembly GCF_030161895.1. Lineage (GTDB taxonomy): Bacteria > Actinomycetota > Actinomycetes > Actinomycetales > Microbacteriaceae > Pseudolysinimonas > Pseudolysinimonas kribbensis. The sequence continues at coordinate 2,200,362 of NZ_BSVB01000001.1, read as the reverse complement.
CCGCAACGTGGTGCTCGCGAACTGGCACGACGCCGTGCAGCCGTATCTCTCCGAGCTCAACCGCGATCAGATCCACTTCGGCGGGGCGGGAGCCCGGCTCTTCACGAGCGTCGTCAAGGACGCCCTGCAGCAGCTGGCCGAGCTGCCGCCCCCGCGCGACGAGCGCGACGATCTGGCCCTGCCGATTCCGGTGTAGCGCGCCTACGCTGGCCGGATGGCGCTGCCGCTGCACCCGCCGACCGAGCCGATGCTCGCGACCGCCGTCGACGCGGTGCCCGAGCCGGACGCGGTCGAGGGCGGGTACGACTACGAACCCAAGTGGGACGGCTTCCGGGGCATCGTCTTCGCAGATGGCGCGGACGTCGAGATCGGCAGCCGCGGGTCCAAGTCGCTCACGCGCTACTTCCCCGAGCTCGTCGACGTGTTCGCCGCGCAGCTGGGCGAGGGCTGCGTGGTCGACGGGGAGATCGTCGTGCGCACCGGCCGGCCCGGCGCCGAACGGCTCGACTGGGACTCCCTGTCCCAGCGCATCCACCCGGCAGCCAGCCGGGTCGCGAAGCTCGCCGAGGAGACGCCGGCGTCGTTCGTGGCCTTCGACCTGCTGGCTGCCGACGGCCGCTCGCTGCTCGACGAGCCCTTCGCCCAGCGCCGCGCCCGGCTCGAGACCCTCTTCGCCGACGTCGCGCCGCCGCTGCACCTGAGCCGGACGACCCGGGATGCCGCCCTCGCCCGCCGCTGGTTCACCGAGTTCGAGGGGGCCGGCCTCGACGGGGTCGTCGCCAAGCCGCGGGCGGCCGCGTACCAGCCGGGCAAGCGGGTGATGCGCAAGGTCAAGCACCACCGCACCGCCGACGTCGTGCCGGTCGGCTACCGGGTGCACAAGTCCGGCACCGGCGTCGGGTCGCTCCTGGTCGGCCTCTACGACGCCGACGGCACGCTGCGCGGCGTCGGCGGCGCCTCGGCGTTCAGCACCGCCCGCCGGCTCGAGCTTCTGCACGAGCTGGAGCCGCTGGTCGAGCGCGATGCCGCCGGCGAGCCGGTGCGCGGCGAGGGCGAGCGCAGCCGGTTCTCGGCCGCCAAGGACGTCGGCTTCGTGCGGCTGCGCCCCGAGCGCGTGCTCGAGGTGCGCTACGACCAGCTCGAGGGCGGGCGATTCCGGCACGCCGTGCAGTTCGAGCGCTGGCGGCCGGATCGCGACCCCGCGTCGTGCCGCTACGACCAGCTCGAGAGCCCCCGGCCTACGACCTCGACGACGCGCTCGGCTGAGCCGGACCGCGACTACTCCGCGGATTTGCGCGCACGGCTCGGCTGCACGCGCGGCGGCTCCCCCGGCATCTTCGGATACTCCGGCGGGTAGGGCAGCTCGCCGATCCCGGCCGCGAGGTCGCGCTCCCACCAGCCCAGCAGCACGTCGAGGGTGCCGCGGTGCTCGGCCATCCCGCGCCACGGATCGCCGTGCGCGCGCAGCCGGTCGGGCACCGACCGCACGGTGAAGGCGGTCGGGTCGACGCCGTCGAGCTCGTCCCACGTGATGGGGGTGGAGACCACCGCGCCGGGCCGGGCGCGCGGGCTGTAGGCGCCGGCGATCGTGCGGTCGCGCGCGGTCTGGTTGAAGTCGACGAACACCCGCTCGCCGCGCTCCTCCTTCCACCATGCCGTCGTGACCTCGCCCGGCATCCGGCGCTCCAGCTCCCGCGCCGCGGCGATGACGGCGTGCCGCACGTCGATGAAGTCGCGCACCGGTTCGATGGGGGCGTAGACGTGCAGGCCGCGGTTGCCCGATGTCTTCACGTACGGCGTCAGCCCGGCCTCCTCGAGGATCCCCTTCAGCACGGGCGCCGCGCGCACCGCATCGGCGAAGCCGACGCCCGGCTGCGGGTCGAGGTCCATGCGGAGCTGATCGGGATGATCGATGTCCTCGGCGCGGGAGGGCCAGGGTGGAACACGATCGTGTTCATCTGCGCCATCCACACCGCGGCGGCGGGCTCGTCGATCACGAGCATGGGATGCGCGCGGGCGCTCGGGAACGTCACCATCGTCGTGCGGATGAAGTCCGGGGTGCCCTTCGGCGGCGCCTTGCTGAAGAACTCCTCGCCCTCGATCCCGGCGGGGAAGCGCTGCAGGGCCACGGGCCGGTCGCCGTTGGCCTCGACGAACGCGTCGCCGACCGCCACCAGATACTCGACGAGCTCGCGCTTGGTGACCCCGGCATCCGGCCAGAGCACACGGTCAGGGCTGGAGACCCGCATCGACCGTGGGCCGTCGGGTCCCTCGACGTCGAGCGTCACCGCGTCCGCCATGCCGCCACCGTACGCCGCGACGACGACGAACGCCCCGCCGGATTCCGGCGGGGCGTTCGGGTGCTGTCTGCTGTGGCGTTACTTCGCGTCGTCCTCGGCCGGCGCGGCGTCGGTCGATCCCTCGACCGCCTCGTCCTGCGCCTCGACCGCGGCCTCCTCGACCTCGGGGGCGTCGGACTCGGCACCGCCCTCGGCCACGACCTCGGACTCCTCGGCCTCGATCGCCTCGTCGGCCTGGGCGGTGTCGGCCTTCTTCGGAGCCGCCTTCGGCGTCTCGTTGCGGGCGGCGGACTTCTTCGACGACGCCGGCTTCTTGTTCACCGGCTCGAGCACCAGCTCGATGACGGCCATGGGGGCGTTGTCGCCCTTGCGGAAACCGGTCTTGATGATGCGGGTGTAACCGCCCTCACGCTCGGCGACGAGCGGCGCGATCTCCGTGAAGAGCTCGTGCACGACCGACTTGTCGCGGATGATCGTCATCACCCGGCGTCGGGCGTGCAGATCACCCCGCTTGGCGAAGGTGATGAGGCGCTCCGCCAGGGGCGCAGACGCTTGGCCTTCGTCTCCGTGGTCTGGATGCTCTTGTGGGTGAAGAGGGCCGACGCGAGGTTCGCGAGCAGCAGCCGCTCGTGCGCCGGGCCTCCCCGAGTCGGGGTCCCTTGGTGGGCTTGGGCATTGTTCCGTGTCTTCCTGTGTCTTCCGAGTCTCAGAGCCGTGGAGCGTCAGACGTTCTCGTCGTCGTAGCCGCCGTAGAAGTGCGCGCCGTCGAAGCCGGGCACGCTGTCCTTGAGCGACAGACCCATCTCGGTGAGCTTGTCCTTGACCTCGTCCACCGACTTCTGGCCGAAGTTGCGGATGTTCATGAGCTGCGTCTCCGACAGCGCCACGAGCTCCGACACGGTGTTGATGCCCTCGCGCTTGAGGCAGTTGTACGAGCGCACGGACAGGTCGAGGTCCTCGATCGGCATGCTCAGCTCGCTCGAGAGCACCGCGTCGACCGGCGCGGGGCCGATCTCGATGCCCTCGGCCGCGGCGTTGAGCTCGCGGGCGAGGCCGAACAGCTCGACCAGGGTGCGGCCGGCCGACGCGATCGCGTCGCGCGGGGTGATCGCGGCCTTGGTCTCGACATCCACCACGAGGCGGTCGAAGTCGGTGCGCTCGCCGGCGCGGGTGGCCTCGACCCGGTAGGTGACCTTGAGCACGGGCGAGTAGATCGAGTCGACTGGGATCTGACCGGCCTCGCTGAACTCGCTGCGGTTCTGGGTCGCCGACACGTAGCCGCGGCCGCGCTCGATGGTGAGCTCGAGCTCGAACTTCGCCTTGTCGTTGAGCGTCGCGATGACAAGCTCCGGGTTGTGGATCTCCACCCCCGCCGGCGCCGAGATGTCGGCGGCCGTGACGACGCCTGCGCCCTGCTTGCGCAGGTAGGCGGTGATCGGCTCGTCGTGCTCGCTCGAGACGGTCAGGTTCTTGATGTTGAGGACGATGTCGACGACATCCTCCTTGACACCCGGAATCGTGTCGAACTCGTGCTGGATTCCGTCGATGCGGATGCTGGTCACCGCGGCGCCCGGAATGGACGACAGCAGGGTGCGACGCAGCGAGTTGCCGAGGGTGTAGCCGAAGCCCGGCTCGAGCGGCTCGATCACGAACCGGGACCGGAACTCGGAGAGGTTCTCCTCAGACAGGGTGGGGCGCTGTGCAATGAGCACGGATGGTTCCTTTCGGCGAGGGCGTCCGCCATATGACGCCCACGTGAAGTACGGCGGGTGGCTGGGCCGCCGGGGTTTTGAGTTGTGAAGTTCAGTGGCTGGCTTCCGGCGCTGCGGCCGAGACGGCCGCAGCGTGAGGCCGCGGCGGAAGGCCAGAAATGGCCTTCCGCCCGGTCTCGTAGCTAGACGCGCCGCCTCTTGGGCGGCCTCACGCCGTTGTGCGCCTGCGGCGTGACGTCGTTGATCGAGCCGACCTCGAGGCCCGCCGCGGTGAGCGAGCGGATCGCGGTCTCGCGACCCGAACCCGGACCCTTGACGAAGACGTCGACCTTCTTCATGCCGTTCTCCTGCGCCTTGCGCGCGGCCGACTCGGCGGCCATGCCCGCGGCGTACGGCGTCGACTTGCGCGAGCCCTTGAAGCCGACGTCGCCGCCGGAGGCCCATGCGATGACCGCACCCGAGGGATCGGTGATCGAGACGATGGTGTTGTTGAACGTCGACTTGATGTGGGCCTGGCCCACCGCGATGTTCTTCTTCTCCTTGCGGCGCGGCTTGCGGCCGGCGGAGGCCTTCGGAGTGGCCATTACTTCTTGCCTGCCTTCTTCTTGCCGGCGACGGTGCGCTTCGGTCCCTTGCGGGTGCGGGCGTTGGTCTTGGTGCGCTGACCGCGCACCGGGAGGCCGCGACGGTGGCGGATGCCCTCGTACGAGCCGATTTCGACCTTGCGGCGGATGTCGGCCTGCACCTCGCGGCGCAGGTCGCCCTCGACCTTGTAGGTGCCCTCGATGTGATCGCGGAGGGCGACCAGCTGGTCGTCGGTGAGGTCCTTCACGCGGATGTCACCGGAGATCCCGGTCTCCTGGAGAGTCGCGAGAGCGCGCGTGCGCCCGACTCCGTAGATGTAGGTGAGTGCGACCTCCACGCGCTTGTCGCGCGGGATGTCGACACCGGCGAGACGTGCCATGTCGGCAGTTCCTTACTCGGTATCCGGAGGTCTGCGCGTCACCGGTGCTCGGGCCTCCGGACCCGGGGTGTCACGCCTCGCGGCGATCCTGGTGACGCTCTGTTCTGTTCTCTTGTCCCCGGCTTGGCCTGGGGGTCCGAGCCCGAGACGGGCTCGGCGTCAGGGGAAAGAGGTCCGAAAGGACCTCTTTCTTATCCCTGACGCTGCTTGTGGCGGGGGTTCGACTTGCAGATGACCATGACGCGGCCGTTGCGACGGATCACCTTGCAGTGGTCGCAGATCGGCTTGACGCTGGGGTTGACCTTCATGTTGCTGCTTCTCTCGCTGTCATCGTGACCCGGGCGGCGGATGCCACGGCGGGACCGTTACTTCTCAGCGGACTACTTGTAGCGGTGGACGATCCGGCCGCGAGTGAGGTCGTAAGGACTGAGCTCCACGATCACGCGGTCCTCCGGGAGGATGCGGATGTAGTACTTGCGCATCTTGCCCGAGATGTGGGCGAGAACCTTGTGTCCGTTGCTCAACTCGACGCGGAACATCGCGTTCGGAAGAGCCTCGAGCACCGAGCCCTCGATCTCGATGACGCCGTCCTTTTTGGCCATACTTCGGTGAATCAGCTCCAAGAGTCTGCTGGTCGTGCGGGATTGTGTGGTCTGCAGAGCGCAGACACCAAGGGTCAACCTTACGCGATGGCGAAGTATTCCGCCAACTGCACCTCCCCCACGGGCGGCGCGCCGTTCGCGTCGTCGGTCACGCGGCGCGGGCGATGCCGCGCGCCGACAGTGCCGCGCGGATGCGCTCCCAGACCTCGTCGACCGTGCCGAGCCCGTCGACGCGCAGCAGCAGCTCGCGGTCCCGGAAGATCTCGAGAAGCGGCTGGGTCTCGCGCTGGTAGACGGCCTGCCGGTGCCGGATCGCCTCCTCCGAGTCGTCGGCGCGGCCCTGCTCGCCGGCGCGCTGCCGCAGCCGGCGCACGAGCTCCTCGGGGTCGGCCACCAGCTGCAGCACGGCGTCGAGCGAATGGCCGTGCGATGCGAGCAGGCCGTCCAGGTAGGCGACCTGATCGGGCGTGCGGGGATAGCCGTCCAGCAGGAAGCCGCCGTCGGCGTCGGCCTGCTCGAGGCGATCCTTCACGAGCGCGTTGGTGAGCTCGTCGGGAACGTAGTCGCCGTTGTCGACGATCGCCTTGACCTGCTTGCCGAGCTCGGTGCCCTCGGCGATGTTGCGGCGGAAGATGTCGCCCGTGGAGATCGTCGGCACATCCAGGTACTCGCAGACACGAGCAGCCTGGGTCCCCTTGCCGGCGCCAGGGGGACCCACGATGAGCAGGCGGGTCACCGGAGAAGGCCCTCGTAATGCCGCTGCTGCAGCTGCGAGTCGATCTGCTTCACCGTCTCGAGGCCGACACCGACCATGATCAGGATGCTCGTGCCGCCGAACGGGAAGTTCTGATCCGCGTTGATGAGGGCGAGCGCGATGAGCGGGATGAGCGCGACCAGACCCAGGTACAGCGAGCCCGGGAGCGTGACGCGGGTGAGCACGTAGTCCAGGTACTCGGCCGTCGGCCGGCCGGCGCGGATGCCCGGGATGAAACCGCCGTACTTCTTCATGTTGTCGGCGACCTCGTCCGGGTTGAACGTGATCGCGACGTAGAAGTAGGTGAACCCGACGATCAGCAGGAAGTAGATCGCCATGTACAGCGGGTTGTCGCCGCGGGTCATGTTGTTGTTGATCCAGTCGACCCAGGCGGGGTTCTTGCCCGTGGCGCTCTGGTTGAACTGGGCGATGAGGGCCGGCAGATACAGCAACGACGAGGCGAAGATGACCGGAACGACGCCCGCCATGTTCACCTTGATCGGGATGTACGTGTTGTTGCCGCCGTACGTTCGCCTGCCCACCATGCGTTTCGCATATTGCACCGGGATGCGGCGCTGCGACTGCTCGACGAAGATGACCGCGACGAGGATCGCCAGGCCGACGATCACCACGCCGATCACCAGCTCGACGCCGTTGTTGCCGCCGTTCGCGTAGACCTGCTGCATCGACGGGATGAACCGCGACGCGATCGAGGTGAAGATCAGGATCGACATGCCGTTGCCGATCCCGCGCTCGGTGATCATCTCGCCCATCCACATGATGACGCCGGTGCCGGCGGTCATCGTGATGACCATGAGCACGATGCCGACCCACTCGAAGGGGTCCGGCGGCAGCGAGAGCAGGCTCTGGCAGGAGCTCGAGTTGTTCGACGTGCCGAACAGGGCACCGGTGCGCGCGACCGTGATGAGCGTCGTCGACTGGAGCAGGCCGAGGCCGATCGTCAGGTAGCGGGTGTACTGGGTGAGCTTGGCCTGTCCGGCCTGACCCTCCTTGTACAGGTTGTCGAAGTGCGGGATGACGACCCGCAGCAGCTGCACGATGATCGACGCCGTGATGTACGGCATGATCCCGAGCGCGAAGATCGACAGCTTCAGCAGCGCGCCGCCGCTGAACAGGTTGACGAGGTCGTAGAGGCTGCCCTGGTCGCCCGAGACGCCGGCGAGGCAGTCCTGCACGTTCTGGAAGTTGACGAACGGCGACGGGATGAACGATCCCAGGCGGAAGAGCGCGATGAGCGCCAGCGTGAAGAGGATCTTCTTGCGGAGATCCGGTGTGCGGAAGATCCGCCCGATCGCGCTGAACACGTCGCCTCCCGGAGTGTCGTGGGGCTGGGTCTGCGAGGACCCGGGGTCCGGCGGCCCCCGGAGGGGCCGCCGTCCCGAATGGTTGCGGTGAGCCGGCGCTACTTGATGGTGCCGCCGGCGGCGACGATCTTCTGCTCCGCAGAGCTCGAGACCTTGTCGACCGCGACGTTCAGCTTAACCGAGATGTCGCCGGTGCCCAGCACCTTGACCTTCTCGTTCTTGCGCACGGCGCCCTTGGCGACCAGGTCGCCGATGGTGACGTCGCCGCCCGAGGGGTAGAGCTCGGCCAGGCGGTCGAGGTTGACCACCTGGTACTCGACCCGGAACGGGTTCTTGAAGCCGCGCAGCTTGGGCGCACGCATGACCGCGTTGAGGTTGCCGCCCTCGAGGCCGACGCGCACCTGGTAGCGGGCCTTCGTGCCCTTGGTGCCGCGGCCGGCGGTCTTGCCCTTCGAGCCCTCACCGCGACCGACCCGGGTCCGGTCCTTCTTGGAACCGGCGGCCGGACGCAGGTGGTGCGCCTTGAGGATCTGCGGACGTGACGCGCTCGGCGCCGACTTCTTCGCGGCGGCCTTCGTCGGAGCCGTGGTCGCCGACTTGTCGGCGGACGCGGCGGCGGTGTCGTCGCTCTTCGGCGCCGCGGCCTTCGACGCAGCCGGGGCCTTGGCGGCCGGCTTCTTCTCGGCGGCCGACTTGTCGGCGGCAGCCTTCGTCGTCGCGGGCTTGGCGGCGGCCTTGGCCGGCGCCTTCTCCGCAGCGGGCTTCGCGGTGGCGCTCTTCGCGGGCGTCTTCTTCTCGGCCGCCGGCTTCGCGGCCGGCGTCTTGGCGGCGGCCGGCTTCTTGGCCGGCGCCTTCTTGTCTTCTGCTTCAGCCATCAGTCAATCTCCTCGACCTTCACGAGGTGGGCGACCGTGCGGACGTAGCCACGGTTGGCCGGGGTGTCCTCACGGACGACGGTGTCGCCGATCCGCTTGAGGCCCAGGCTCCGCAGTGTGTCGCGCTGGTTCTGCTTCTCGCTGATAACGGACTTGGTCTGGGTCACCTTCAGACGCGCAGCCATCAGGCACCTGCCTTCCCGGTGTTGTAGACGCCCTGCGCGGCCGCGCGGTCATCGGCCTCGGCGCGCACGAGGCGCTCCGGGGCGACGTCCTCGAACTCGAGCCCGCGGCGGGCGGCGACGGCGCGCGGCTCTTCGAGCTGCTTGAGCGCCGCGACCGTGGCGTGGACGATGTTGATCGTGTTCGACGAGCCCAGCGACTTGGACAGCACGTCGTGGATGCCGGCGCACTCGAGCACGGCACGCACCGGTCCGCCCGCGATGACGCCGGTACCGGCGGCCGCGGGACGCAGCAGCACGACGCCGGCAGCGGCCTCGCCCTGCACCGGATGCGGGATCGTCTTGTTCGTGCGCGGGACGCGGAAGAAGTTCTTCTTCGCCTCCTCGACGCCCTTGCTGATCGCCAGCGGCACCTCGCGCGCCTTGCCGTAGCCGACGCCGACCGTGCCGTTGCCGTCGCCGACGACGACGAGCGCCGTGAAGCTGAAGCGACGGCCGCCCTTGACGACCTTGGAGACGCGGTTGATCGTCACGACGCGCTCGAGGAACTGGCTGTCGCCGCGGTCCCGCGAGTTGCGGTCGTTGCGCAGACTCCGCTCCCGGCCCCCGCGGCGCTGCTCGCGCTCGTTGGGATTCGAGATCGTGCCGGCCGCCGTCTCGACGACCTGACCCTCGCTGACGGTCGCGTCGGTCGAACTGGTGTCGCTCACCGGTGCGGTGTTCTCCTGGGTGTTGGACGTGTCGCTCACAGGCTCAGGCCTCCCTCGCGAGCGCCCTCCGCGATTGCGGCGACGCGCCCGGCGTACTTGTTGCCGCCGCGGTCGAACACGACGGTGTCGACCCCGGCCTTCTTGGCGCGCTCGGCGACGAGCTCGCCGACCTTCCGCGCCTTGGCGGTCTTGTCACCGTCGAACGTCCGCAGGTCGGCCTCGAGGGTCGACGCCGACGCGACGGTCTGGCCCTTCGTGTCGTCGACGACCTGCACGAAGACGTGGCGGGCCGAACGGGTCACGACGAGGCGCGGGCGCTCCGGCGTTCCGGCGATGTTCTTGCGCAGACGCGCGTGACGACGGTTCCGCTGCGCGGACTTGCTCTTGGCGGTCTTGCCGCCCGCCAGATGGCGCTGTGCGGTCATTACTTACCACTCTTTCCGGCCTTGCGGCGCACGACCTCGCCCGCGTAGCGCACGCCCTTGCCCTTATAGGGCTCCGGCTTGCGCAGCTTGCGGATGTTCGCGGCCACCTCGCCCACGGCCTGCTTGTCGATGCCGCGGACGGTCAGCTTGTTGTTGCCCTCGACCTCGAACGAGATGCCGGCGGGCGGGTCGACCGTGATCGAGTGCGAGTAGCCGAGGGCGAACTCGACGGAGCCGCCCTTGGCCTGCACGCGGTATCCGGTGCCGACGACCTCGAGGCCCTTGGAGTAGCCCTCGGTGACGCCGATGATCTGGTTGGCGATGAGCGTGCGGGTCAGCCCGTGCAGCGACCGCGAGACGCGCTCGTCGTCGGGACGGGTGACGAGCACCTGGCCCTCCTTGAGCTCCACCGCGATGGGGCGGGCGACGGTGAGCGAGAGCTCGCCCTTCGGACCCTTGACCGCGACGGCCTGGCCGTCGATGGTGACGGTCACGCCCGCGGGCACGTCGATGGGGAGACGTCCGATTCGAGACATGTCAGGTCACCACACGTAGGCGAGGACTTCCCCGCCGACGCCCTTCTTGGTCGCCTCGCGGTCGGTCAGCAGACCGGAGGAGGTGGACAGGATGGCCACGCCGAGGCCGCCCAGCACGTGGGGAATCTCGCTCGACTTCGCGTAGACGCGCAGGCCGGGCTTCGACACGCGCTTGATGCCGGCGATCGACCGCTCGCGGTTCGGGCCGTACTTGAGGTCGATGGTGAGCGTCGAGCCGACGCGCGCCGGGTCGACCGTCCAGCCGGTGATGTAGCCCTCGCGCTGAAGGATCTCGGCGATGTGGGTCTTGAGCTTCGACGACGGCAGCGACACCGACTCGTGATACGCGCGGTTGGCGTTGCGGAGTCGGGTCAGCATGTCGGCGACCGGGTCGGTCATCGTCATGGGATTGTCTCTTCTCTTCTATCTGGTATCGACTCGGGGACAGTGCCCTGGGGGATGGCCCGGCCGACCTGGATGGGTGGGCGACGCGGCTAGGCCGCGGCGTCCTGGTTCCGGAAGGGGAAGCCGAGGCGGCGCAGGAGCGCGCGACCCTCGTCGTCCGTCTTCGCGGTGGTCACGACCGTGATGTCGAAGCCGCGCACGCGGTCGATCTGGTCCTGGTCGATCTCGTGGAAGATCGACTGCTCGGCCACGCCGAAGGTGTAGTTGCCGTTGCCGTCGAACTGCTTGTCCGAGAGCCCGCGGAAGTCGCGGATGCGCGGCAGGGCCAGCGACAGCAGGCGGTCGAGGAACTCCCACGCCCGGTCGCCGCGCAGCGTCACGTGGGCGCCGATCGGCATCCCTTCGCGCAGCTTGAACTGCGCGATCGAGACGCGCGCCTTGGTGACCTGCGGCTTCTGGCCGGTGATGAGGGCGAGGTCCTTGACCGCGCCGTCGATCACCTTGGAGTCCCGCGCGGCCTCGCCGACACCGGTGTTGACGACGATCTTGACGATCCCCGGCACCTGGTGCGGGTTGGTGAAGCCGAACTCCTCCGCGAGCGCCGGAGCGATCTCGGAGCGGTACTTCTGCTTGAGGCGGGGCTGGGTGGTGCCAGTCTCCGCGGCAGTCGCCTTGGCCATCAGAACTTCTCTCCGGACTTCTTCGCGTACCGAACGCGAACGGTCTTCTTCACGCCGTCCTTCTCCACCGTCTCCTCGCGGAATCCGATGCGGGTCGGCTTCTTCGACTTGGGGTCGACGAGCTGCACGTTTGAGATGTGGATCGGGGCCTCATGGGTCTCGATGCCACCGGTCTTCGTGCCGCGCTGGGTCTGGCCGACCTTCACGTGCTTCGTGACGTAGTTGACGCCCTCGACCACGATGCGGTCCTGATCCTTGAGGATCTCGATGACCTTGCCCTGCTTGCCACGGTCGCCACCGCGATCCTGAGTCGGACCGGTGATGACCTGGACGAGGTCGCCCTTACGGATGTTCGCCATGAGTTAGATGACCTCCGGGGCCAGCGAGATGATCTTCATGAACCGCTTGTCGCGGAGCTCGCGACCGACGGGTCCGAAGATGCGGGTACCGCGCGGGTCGCCATCCGACTTGAGGATGACGGCGGCGTTCTCGTCGAACTTGATGTAGGAGCCGTCGGGACGGCGGGTCTCCTTCTTGGTCCGGACGATGACCGCCTTGACGACATCACCCTTCTTGACGTTGCCGCCCGGGATCGCGTCCTTGACGGTCGCGACGATGACGTCGCCGAGACCGGCGTAGCGACGGCCGGAGCCGCCGAGCACGCGGATGGTGAGCAGCTCCTTGGCGCCGGTGTTGTCGGCGACCTTGACGCGGGATTCCTGCTGAAGCATGGCCTACTTCGCCTTCTCGAGGATCTCGACCAGACGCCACCGCTTGGTGGCCGAGGTCGGACGGGTCTCATTGATGAGCACGAGGTCGCCGATGCCGGCGCTGTTGGCCTCGTCGTGCACCTTCACCTTGCTGGTGCGGCGGATGACCTTGCCGTACAGCGGGTGCTTCACGCGGTCCTCGACCTCGACGACGATGGTCTTCTCCATCTTGTCGCTGGTCACGTAGCCGCGGCGCGCCTTGCGGTAGCCGCGAGCGCTCGCGTCGCGCACGTCGTGCGCGGAGTGCTCGTGACCCGACACCTCGGCCGCAGCGGCGTCGGCCTTCTCGGCCTTCGGGGCAGCGGCCTTCGGCGCGGCCTTGGCGGCCGGCTTCTTGGCCGGAGCCTTCTCCGCAGCAGCCGTGGCCTCCGCAGCCTCGGGCTTCTCGGTTGCCTTCGCCATTACTTGCTCGCCTCCTCGGCGGTGTTCTCGTCGGTCGTGACCTCGTCGGCGGGCGCCTCGGTGGTCTCGGCCTTCTTGGATCCGCGCTTCGGCTTGGCCGGCGTCTCGACGGCGACCGGAGTCGGCCGGATGCCGAGCTCGCGCTCGCGGATCACGGTGTAGATACGGGCGATGTCGCGCTTGACCGCGCGCAGGCGCCCGTGGCTCTCGAGCTGCCCGGTGGCCGACTGGAAGCGCAGGTTGAACAGCTCCTCCTTGGCCTTCTTGAGCTCGTCGACCAGACGATCGTTCTCGAAGGTGTCGAGCTCGACGGTGCCGAGCTCCTTGGATCCGACGGCCATCAGGCGTCGCCCTCCTCACGCTTGATGATGCGCGCCTTCAGCGGCAGCTTGTGGATCGCTCGCATGAGGGCCTCGCGGGCGAGTCCCTCATCGACACCGGCGACCTCGAACAGCACGCGGCCCGGCTTCACGTTCGCGACCCACCACTCCGGCGAGCCCTTACCGGAACCCATGCGGGTCTCGGCGGGCTTCTTGGTGATCGGGCGGTCCGGGTAGATGTTGATCCACACCTTGCCGCCGCGCTTGATGTGACGGGTCATCGCGATACGCGCTGACTCGATCTGGCGGTTGGTCACGTACGCCGGCGTGATGGCCTGGATGCCGAACTCGCCGAAGCTGACCTTCGTGCCACCGGTCGCGGCCCCATCCCGTCCGGGGTGGTGCTGCTTGCGGTGCTTGACCTTGCGGGGAATGAGCATGGTTACGCCTCGGCTCCTGCGGTGGCGGGCTGCTCGGCGCGCGGACCGCGGCCACGGCCGCCGTCACGACGCTCCGGGCGCGACGACTTCTGGGCCGCCTGCTCGCGAGCGAGCTCCTTGTTGGTGATATCGCCCTTGTAGATCCAGACCTTCACGCCGATCCGGCCGAAGGTCGTGCGGGCCTCGTAGAAGCCGTAGTCGATGTTCGCGCGGAGCGTGTGCAGCGGCACCCGGCCCTCGCGGTAGAACTCCGACCGGCTCATCTCGGCGCCGCCCAGGCGGCCGGACACCTGGATCCGGACGCCCTTGGCGCCGGCGCGCTGCGCGCCCTGCAGACCCTTGCGCATCGCGCGGCGGAAGGCCACGCGCGCGCTGAGCTGCTCGGCGATGCCCTGCGCGACGAGCTGAGCCTCCGCCTCGGGGTTCTTCACCTCGAGGATGTTGAGCTGGATCTGCTTGCCGGTGAGCTTCTCGAGGTCGGAGCGGATCGCCTCGGCCTCGGCGCCGCGGCGGCCGATCACGATGCCCGGGCGGGCGGTGTGGATGTCGACGCGGACCCGGTCGCGGGTGCGCTCGATCTCGATCTTGGCGACGCCGGCGCGGTCGAGGCGCTTCGTCAGCAGGCGACGGATCCTGACGTCCTCCGCCACGTAGTCGGCGTAGCGCTGGCCGGGCTTGGTCGAGTCGGAGAACCACCGCGACACATGGTCGGTGGTGATCCCCAGACGGAAGCCGTACGGGTTGACCTTCTGGCCCATTACTTGGTCCCTCCGAACTCATCGGGTGTTGCGAGCTCGACGGTGATGTGGCTCGTGCGCTTGTTGATGCGGAATGCGCGGCCCTGGGCGCGCGGCTGGAACCGCTTCAGTGTCGTGCCCTCGTCGACGTAGGCCCGGTGCACGACCAGGTCCTGCTCGTCGAGGTAGCTGTTGCTGGCATCCGCCTTGACCCGCGCGTTGGCGATGGCGGACGCGACCAGCTTGTAGACCGGCTCGCTCGCCGACTGGGGTGCGAACTTCAGGATGGCCAGGGCCTCCTGCGCCTGCTTGCCGCGGATGAGGTCCACGACGCGACGCGCCTTCTGGGGCGTGACGCGGATGTGCTTCACGCGTGCGATCGACTGGACCATCAGCGACGCCGTCCCTTCCGGTCGTCCTTCTCGTGGCCGCGGAAGGTGCGGGTCGGCGCGAACTCGCCGAGCTTGTGGCCGACCATCGTCTCGGTGACGAAGACGGGGATGTGCTTGCGACCGTCGTGCACCGCGATCGTGTGACCGAGCATCGAGGGCACGATCATGGAGCGGCGCGACCACGTGCGGATCACGTTCTTGGTGTTGGCCTCGTTCTGAGTCGAGACCTTGCGGAGCAGGTGCTCGTCGACGAACGGGCCCTTCTTAAGACTGCGCGGCATTCTCTTCGCTGCTTCCTTCTCGAGCCCTGGCTACTTGCGCTTCTTGCCGACGGTGCGACGACGGATGATGAGCTTGTCGCTCTCCTTGTGGGGGTGCCGGGTGCGACCCTCGGGCTGACCCCACGGGCTCACCGGATGACGACCACCGGAGGTCTTGCCCTCACCACCACCGTGCGGGTGGTCGATCGGGTTCATGGCCACACCGCGGACGGTCGGGCGGATGCCCTTCCAGCGGTTGCGGCCCGCCTTGCCCCAGTTGATGTTCGACTGCTCGGCGTTGCCGACCTCGCCGATCGTCGCGCGGCAGCGCACGTCGACGTTGCGGACCTCGCCCGAGGGCAGGCGCAGCTGGGCGTACGGGCCGTCCTTGGCGACGAGGCGCACGCTGGAGCCGGCCGAGCGGGCGAGCTTGGCGCCCCCGCCGGGCTTGAGCTCGATCGCGTGCACGACCGTGCCGACCGGGATGTTCTTGAGCGGCAGGTTGTTGCCCGGCTTGATGTCGGCGCCCGGGCCGCTCTCGACGATGTCGCCCTGGTTGAGCTTGTTCGGCGCGATGATGTAGCGCTTCGTGCCGTCCACGAAGTGCAGCAGCGCGATGCGCGCCGTGCGGTTCGGGTCGTACTCGATGTGCGCGACCTTGGCGTTGACGCCGTCCTTGTCGTTGCGCTTGAAGTCGATCACGCGGTACTGGCGCTTGTGCCCTCCGCCGATGTGGCGGGTGGTGATCCGGCCGGCGTTGTTGCGGCCGCCCGTCTTCGGGAGCGGACGCAGCAGCGACTTCTCGGGCGTCGACCGGGTGATCTCGGCGAAGTCGGCGACCGACGAGCCGCGACGACCCGGGGTGGTCGGCTTGTAATTGCGAATGGCCATGGTTGTTCTCCCTGCCCCTAGCCGACAGCCGTGAAGATGTCGATCGAGCCGGACTTGAGGGTGACGATCGCGCGCTTGGTGTCCTTGCGCTTGCCGATGCCCCGGCTGGTGCGCTGGGCCTTGCCCGTGCGGTTGAGGGTGTTCACCGAGTCGACCTTGACGCCGAAGATCTTCTCGATCGCCAGTTTGATCTCGGTCTTGTTCGAGCGGGGGTCGACGATGAAGGTGTACTTGCCCTCGTCGATGAGCCCGTAGCTCTTCTCGCTCACGACCGGCGCGAGGATGACGTCGCGCGGGTCCTTGTTGTAGCCGCTCACTTGGCAGCCTCCTCGGTCTTGCTCCGGGACTCCACGAAGGAGTCGAAAGCCGCCTTGGTGAAGACGATGTCGTCGCTGGTCACGACGTCGTACGCATTCAGCTGGTCGGCGAACAGCACGTGGATCTCCGGGATGTTCCGGACGCTCTTGTACCCGGCCTCGTCACCGCGCGCGAGCACGATGAGCACGTTGCGCACGGCGCCGAGGGCGTCGAGCTGCGCGACGGCCGACTTGGTCGACGGCGTCTCGCCGCCGAGCACCGACACCACGTGCAGACGCTCGCCACGAGCGCGGTCGCTGAGCAGACCCAGCAGCGCGGAGGCGATCATCTTCTTGGGGGTGCGCTGGGCGTAGTCGCGCGGCACAGGGCCGTGCACGATACCGCCGCCGCGGTGCTCCGGGGCGCGGACCGAACCTTGACGGCTGCGGCCGGTGCCCTTCTGCTTGAACGGCTTGACACCCGATCCGGAGACCTCGCCGCGGTTCTTGGTGGAGTGGGTGCCCTGGCGGGCGGCCGCGAGCTGCGCGGTCACCACCTGGTGGATGAGCGGCACGTTCGGGGTCACGTCGAAGAGCTGCGCGGGCAGCTCCACGGAACCGGTCTTCTTGCCGGTCGCGTCGACGACGTCGACAGCAGCCATGGTCAGGCCCCCTTCACGGCGGTACGGACGAAGACGATGCGGCCGCGGGCGCCGGGGACGGCGCCCTTGACCAGGAGGAGGCCCTTCTCGGCGTCGACCGAGTGGACCGCGAGGCCCTGCACGGTGACGCGCTCGCCGCCCATGCGGCCCGCCATCCGCATGCCCTTGAACACGCGCGAGGGCGTCGAGGACGCGCCGATCGAACCGGGCTTGCGGTGGTTGCGGTGCGAACCGTGGCTGGACGAGACGCCCTTGAAGTTGTGGCGCTTCATGACGCCGGCGAAGCCCTTGCCCTTGCTCGTGCCGACGACGTCGACCAGCTGGCCGGCCTCGAAGATGTCCACCGCGAGCTCCTGACCGAGGCTGTACTCGGCAGCGTCGGAGGTGCGGACCTCGGTGAGGTGTCGGCGGGGCGTGACGCCCGCCTTGTCGAAGTGGCCGGTGCTCGGCTTGTTCACCTTGCGCGGGTCGATCACGCCGTAGGCGATCTGCACGGCGGTGTAGCCGTCCTTCTCCTCCGAGCGGACCTGGGTCACGACGTTCGGAGTGATCTGGACGACGGTCACGGGGACGAGCCGGTTGTCGGCGTCCCAGACCTGGGTCATACCGAGCTTGGTGCCGAGCAGACCCTTGGTCGTCTTGACTGCAGTCATGGCGGGGTCCTTAGAGCTTGATCTCGATGTTGACGTCAGCGGGCAGATCGAGACGCATCAGCGAGTCGACGGCCTTGGGCGTCGGGTCGATGATGTCGATGAGCCGCTTGTGGGTGCGCTTCTCGAAGTGCTCGCGGGAGTCCTTGTACTTGTGAGGGGAACGGATCACGACGACCACGTTCTTCTCCGTGGGCAGCGGCACCGGGCCGACCACCGTCGCGCCCGCGCGGGTCACGGTGTCGACGATCTTGCGTGCCGACGCGTCGAGTCCGGCGTGGTCGTACGACTTCAGCCGGATGCGGATCTTCTGTCCCGCCATGCGTTCTCTCTCTCGTTCCATGCGCGGTCCCGTCCCCGTCTCCGGTTCCGGTCCGCACCCGCGCGACACTGCTGTTCGCGCACCGCTGTTCTTCTGTCAAAGCCCCTTCGCACCCCGCGGTCGGGCGTGTCGTGCACGCGGCACACACGTCTCCCACGAAGGATCGGGGTTCGATTGAAGCTGTGTTCTTCTACCCGCGGCCCAGCCCGGCGATTACTCGGGGCTGTGCACTGCTCTGGCAGTGAACCGCGCGCGAGGCGCGGCGTATTGAACTAGAAGAGTTTGCCACACCCCGGGAGGTGCTGCAAGCCGGGCGTGTCGCCTGAAGGTGGAGGTCCTTTCGGACCTCCACGGCGACACGCCCCGGCGACCGTCTCGGGCGCCGGTTGTCGGCCTGAGCGGTCAGCTGACGCTACTCGAAAAGCAGCGCCCGGAGCTCGCTCTCGGCGGCGTGCAGCCGGTTCGGGTCGATCGTGCGTCCCTCGTCGTAGAGGTCGACGACCCGGGGGTCGACATAGCTGGCGCGGGCGACGGCGGGGGTGTTGCCGAGCACCGCGGCGGCGACCCGCATCGCCTCCGCGACGGCACGCTTGCGGGCCGTCGGCGACGACTTCGGCCCGGCCTGCGCGAGCGAGGCGGCCGCGGCGATCGTGCCGTGCAGGGTGCGGAAGTCCTTCGCGGTGAACTCGCCGCCGGTGCGCTCATGGACATCCGCGTTGATGTCGGCCGCGGCCACCGGATGCCATCGCCCGTCCTCGTGCCAGGCCAGCAGCTTCGCTCGAGTGCCGCGTCGCTTCAGCGCCCGGACGACGGCGGCGAGGTCGGCATCCCGGATCTCGCTGCGCCACTCCTTGCCGCTCTTGGCCGGGAAGTCGAGCAGCACCTCGTCGCCGCGCACCTTCGCGTGCGCGCCCCGCAGCGTCGACAGGCCGTAGCTGCCGTGCTCGTCCGCGTAGCGCTCCGACCCCACCCGCAGGCTGCCCGTGTCGAGCATCCGGAAGGCCGCCGCGAGGACGCGCTCCCGGCCGAGGCCTTCGCGCCGCAGATCGAGCGTGACGCCCCGCCGCGCGACCGGCAGCGACTCGGCAAGGGTCAGGGCGCGGTCGAACTTGATGCGGTCCTTCTGCTCGCGCCAGGTCGGGTGGTAGAGGTACTGGTGGCGCCCTGCGACGTCGATGCCGGTCGCCTGGATGTGGCCGTTGGCGTAGGGCGCGATCCACACGTCGGTCCAGGCGGGCGGGATCGCGAGGGCCGCGATCCGGTCGAGGAGCACCGGGTCGTCCACCCGCTGCCCCGTGACGTCGCGATACCAGAAGCCCCGACCGGCGCGGACGCGACGGATGCCCGGTCCGCTCGAATCGGATCGGCGCAGGCGCGGCATGGCTCGACGGTATGCGGCGACCCGGGCCGTGCGTCGAGTGCCCAGCCGGAATCCAGAGGTCGGCCGCATCATCCGAACGACGTCTTGCCATCCGATCGCATCCGCGCGGGGCGCGTCGGATGGCAAAGAGACGATCTGTTGTCAGCGGGGACGCGGAAAGGGGCCGAGCCGTGTGGCTCGACCCCTTCGCGTGGTGCGGGTACTACTTGAGGATCTTCGTGACCGTTCCGGCGCCGACGGTGCGGCCGCCCTCGCGGATGGCGAAGCCCAGGCCCTCCTCCATGGCGATCGGCTGGATCAGCTCGACCGACATGCCGACGGTGTCGCCGGGCATGACCATCTCGGTGCCCTCGGGCAGCGTGATGACGCCGGTCACGTCGGTGGTGCGGAAGTAGAACTGCGGACGGTAGTTCGCGTAGAACAGGTTGTGACGGCCGCCCTCGTCCTTGGACAGGATGTACGCCGTGCCCTCGAAGTTGGTGTGCGGCGTGACCGAACCCGGCTTGACGACGACCTGACCGCGCTCGACGTCCTCGCGCTTGGTGCCGCGCAGGAGCAGACCGCAGTTCTCGCCGGCCCACGCCTCGTCGAGCTGCTTGTGGAACATCTCGATACCCGTGACCGTGGTCTTCTGCGTCGGGCGGATGCCGACGATCTCGACCTCGGAGTTGATCGCGAGGGTGCCGCGCTCCGCGCGACCCGTCACGACCGTGCCGCGGCCGGTGATGGTGAAGACGTCCTCGATGGGCATGAGGAACGGCTTGTCCTTGTCGCGCACCGGGTCGGGGATGCTGTTGTCGACGGCCTCCATGAGGTCGAGGACCGACTGCGTCCACTTCTCGTCGCCCTCGAGCGCCTTGAGGCCCGAGACGCGCACGACCGGCGCGTTGTCGCCGTCGAAGTCCTGGCTGCTCAGCAGCTCGCGGACCTCGAGCTCGACGAGCTCCAGGATCTCCTCGTCGTCGACCATGTCGGCCTTGTTGAGCGCGACCAGCAGGTAGGGCACGCCGACCTGCTTGGCGAGCAGCACGTGCTCGCGGGTCTGCGCCATCGGGCCGTCGGTCGCCGCGACCACGAGGATCGCGCCGTCCATCTGGGCAGCACCGGTGATCATGTTCTTGATGTAGTCGGCGTGACCCGGGGCGTCGACGTGCGCGTAGTGGCGCTTCGGCGTCTCGTACTCGACGTGCGAGATGTTGATCGTGATGCCGCGCTGGCGCTCCTCGGGAGCGGAGTCGATCGACGCGAAGTCACGCGGGACGTTGACAGCCGACGGGTACTTGTCCGCGAGCACCTTCGAGATGGCGGCGGTGAGCGTCGTCTTGCCGTGGTCGACGTGACCGATCGTTCCGATGTTGACGTGCGGCTTGGTCCGCTCGAACTTGGCCTTGGCCACTGTGGGTCCTCCTCAGGATCCGGATTTCGGTTACTTACTGTAGTGGGGCTCTGCCGCCCCGGCTTGTTGAGCTAGTCGCCCTTGCCCTTGAGCACGATCTCGTCGGCGACGTTCTTCGGCACCTCGGAGTAGCTGTCGAACGTCATCGAGTAGACGGCCCGGCCCGAGGTCTTCGAGCGCAGGTCGCCGACGTAGCCGAACATCTCCGACAGCGGCACCTTCGCGGTGACGACCTTGACGCCGGTCGCGTCATCCATCGACTGGATCTGGCCGCGCCGCGAGTTGAGGTCGCCGATCACGTCGCCCATGTACTCCTCGGGCGTGCGCACCTCGACCGCCATGAGCGGCTCGAGGAGCACCGGCTGCGCCTTGCGGGCCGCCTCCTTGTACGCCATCGAGCCGGCGATCTTGAACGCCATCTCGGAGGAGTCCACGTCGTGCGCGGCACCGTCGACCAGGGTCGCCTTGACGCCCACGGTCGGGTAGCCCGCCAGCACGCCGACCTGCATGGCGTCCTGGATGCCGTGATCGACCGAGGGGATGTACTCGCGCGGCACGCGACCGCCGGTGACGGCGTTCACGAACTCGTACGAGGTCTCCGGGGTCACCTCGAGCGGCTCGAGCGTGATCTGCACCTTGGCGAACTGGCCGGAGCCGCCCGTCTGCTTCTTGTGGGTGTAGTCGTACTTCTCGACCGCGCGGCGGATCGTCTCGCGGTAGGCGACTTGCGGCTTGCCCACGTTGGCCTCGACGTTGAACTCCCGCTTCATGCGGTCGACCAGGATGTCGAGGTGGAGCTCGCCCATGCCCTTGATGATGGTCTGGCCGGTCTCCTGGTTCTGCTCGGTGCGGAACGTCGGGTCCTCTTCGGCGAGCTTCTGGATGGCGGTGCCCAGCTTCTCCTGGTCCGCCTTCGTCTTGGGCTCGATCGCGACCTCGATGACCGGCTCCGGGAACGTCATCGACTCGAGGATCACCTGCGCGTTCGGGTCGCTCAGGGTGTCACCGGTGGTGGTGTCCTTGAGGCCGATGACCGCGTAGATGTGCCCGGCGGTCACGTGATCGACCGGGTTCTCCTTGTTGGCGTGCATCTGGAAGATCTTCCCGATGCGCTCCTTCTTGCCCTTGGTCGAGTTGATGACCTGGGCGCCCGTGTCGAGGTGGCCCGAGTACACCCGGATGTAGGTGAGTCGTCCGAAGAACGGGTGCACCGCGATCTTGAAGGCGAGCGCCGAGAACGGCTCCGAGGCGTCGGCGTGACGCTCGATGACCTTCTCCTCGTCGCGGATGTCGTGTCCCTCGACTGCCGGCATGTCCAGCGGCGACGGGAGATAGTCCACGACCGCGTCGAGCATCGGCTGCACGCCGCGGTTCTTGAACGCCGAGCCGCAGAACACCGGGTACAGCGCGCTGTCGATGGTGAGCTGACGGACGGCGGCCTTGATCTCCTCGGGGTGATCTCCTCGCCGGCGAAGTACTTCTCGAGAAGCTCCTCGCTCGTCTCGGCGACCGTCTCGAGCAGCACCGCGCGGTACTCCTCGGCCTTCGCCTGAAGGTCGGCCGGGATCTCCTCGATGGCGTACTCGGCGCCCATCTTCACGTCGCCCTTGGCATCGCCGCGCCAGGTGAGCGCGCGCATGTAGACCAGGTCGACGACGCCTTCGAACGACGACTCCGCGCCGATCGGGATCTGCATCACGAGCGGCTTCGCGCCGAGGCGCTTGATGATCGTGTCGACGGTGAAGTAGAAGTCCGCGCCGAGCTTGTCCATCTTGTTGACGAAGCAGATGCGCGGCACGTCGTACTTGTCGGCCTGACGCCAGACGGTCTCCGACTGGGGCTCCACGCCCTCCTTGCCGTCGAAGACGGCGACCGCGCCGTCGAGCACGCGCAGGTTGCGCTCCACCTCGACGGTGAAGTCCACGTGTCCGGGCGTGTCGATGATGTTGAGCTGGTAGCCCTCCCAGAAGCACGTGGTCGCCGCCGACGTGATGGTGATGCCGCGCTCCTGCTCCTGCGCCATCCAGTCCATCGTCGCGGCGCCGTCGTGCACCTCGCCGATCTTGTGGTTGACACCGGTGTAGAAGAGGATCCGCTCGGTCGTCGTCGTCTTGCCGGCGTCGATGTGCGCCATGATGCCGAAGTTGCGGACCTTCTTGAGGTCGGTGAGCACGTCCTGTGCCACGGGGGTTCCTTACTTCTTGGTGGTGAGAGGGTCGAGTAGCGCGAAGCGCGCATCGAGACCGGGGTTTCGATACGCCGCTTCGCGGCTAGTCGACCCGCAGGGTTGTTACCAGCGGTAGTGCGCGAAGGCCCGGTTGCTCTCGGCCATCTTGTGGGTGTCCTCGCGGCGCTTGACCGCGGCACCCAGGCCGTTGGAGGCATCCAGGATCTCGTTGGTGAGGCGCTCGGTCATCGTCTTCTCACGACGCGACTTCGCGTACGAGGTCAGCCAGCGCAGCGCGAGGGTGTTCGCGCGGTGCGGCTTCACCTCGACCGGCACCTGGTAGGTCGATCCGCCGACGCGGCGGCTCTTGACCTCGAGGGTCGGGCGCACGTTGTCGAGCGCCTTCTTGAGCACGGTGACGGCATCCTGATCGGACTTCTTGGCGACGCCCTCGAGCGCGCCGTAGACGATGCGCTGGGCGAGGTCCTTCTTACCGTCGACCAGGATCTTGTTCACGAGCTGGCTGACGACGGGGGCACCGTAGACGGGGTCGTTGACGACGGGGCGCTTGGGCGCGGGTCCTTTACGAGGCATCGGCTTACTTCTTGTCGAGCTTCGCGCCGTAACGGCTGCGAGCCTGCTTGCGGTTCTTGACGGCCTGGGTGTCGAGCGCGCCGCGCACGATCTTGTAGCGCACGCCGGGGAGGTCCTTCACACGACCGCCGCGGACGAGCACCATCGAGTGCTCCTGCAGGTTGTGGCCCTCGCCGGGGATGTAGGCGGTGACCTCGGTGCCGTTGGAGAGCTTGACGCGGGCGACCTTGCGGAGGGCCGAGTTCGGCTTCTTCGGGGTGGTGGTGTACACGCGCGTGCACACGCCCCGCTGCTGCGGGTTGGCCTTGAGGGCCGGCGCCTTGGTCTTGACGACCTTCGGCGTGCGGCCCTTGCGGACCAGCTGCTGGATGGTGGGCAAACCTGCTCCTATGTCATTGCTGCACGGTGACAGCGTTGATGGTGTTCCATCGGGATCCGCCCCCGGCACCGGAATCGGTGCGGGACAGCTGACGGATATGCCGTGGGGGTCGAGCCGCCGGGTGGCGGTGACCCTTCCCCGCGCGCATCCCAACAGACCCTCGCGGGCGTTCGTCAGGCATGGGGAACGTGTGCGACGAGCGCACACCCGAATAAGGGTACTACTTCGTGGGCGTCGGCGCAGGTCGGGGCGTCTGCACGGTGCTCGACGGGGTCGGAGTGGGCGTGGCGGCGCCGGTCGATGTCGGCGAGGATGTGGCGCTCGGCGAGGCTGCGGACGCCGAGGGATCGTGCACCACGAAGACGAACCCGGACACCGTTCCACCCGCCGGGGAGCTCGTGTACGCCATCGAGCTGACGAGGATCAGCCGCTTGCCGGTCTGGAGCCCGTTGACGAAGGCCGTCACCTGGCTCGGGCCGCTGCTCAGCGAGATGTCGATCGGCACGACATAGAGCTTCGACGCCAGGTCGCCAGTGGGAGTCTTCGGAGCGGCGGCGACCGGAGCGGCGGCCGTCGCGGCCGGGGCCGGCGTGGCGGACGCCGCGGGCGTGGCCGACGAGGTCGGCTGCGGCGTCGACGACGCCGCCGACTTCGCAGGCGTGCCGCTGCCGCCCGCGGTCAGGCCGTAGGGCTGCGCCTCGCCGGCCGTGATCGAGGTGATCGACGCTCCTGCTGCCGAGGCGATCGCGGCGACCTGGTCGAAGAAGTCATCGAGGTCGACGGTACCCGGCACTGAGAGCTGGAGGCTCGCCATCTGAGCCTGCAATTCGTCGAGCTTGTCGTACTGGCCCCGCATCGAGGCGAGCACGGTGCGCTGCTGCGCGTTCTGCTGCTGAACCTGCGCGCGGCTCTGGTCGGCCGCGGCCGCCTGCTGGAGCAGCGGCGATGCGCCGAGGAACCAGCCGAGGGCCACGATCACGAGCACCGCGAGCACCGCGATCAGGTGCCAGGTGCGTGGGCTGCGCATCATCGCGATGCTCCGTCCGCCGGGGCGTCGCTCGACGCCGGTGCCGGAGTAGCGAAGCGTCCCGACAGGGCGCCTGCGCCGAGCGTCAGCGAGATGGTCGTCTCGACCCCCATCGCCGGCAGTGGAAGACTGCACCGTGGAGTCCGCGTACCCGGGCAGGCTGCGCAGCATCGCGGTGACCGCCTCGATGTCCGGCGGTGCCGGGCTCGAGATCACCAGCGCGAGCACGGCGATCCGCGGCGCACGCAGGGGACCCTCCGGAGCGAGCGCGGCCCCCATGGCGTCTGGCCCGTCGCCGTGACCGACGACAGCGAGACACCCTGCGGCAAGCCCGACCCGATGCGGCCGATCAGCGGGGCCCACAGCACCTCGAGCGAGGTGCCCACCTGCTGCGTCTGCTTGATGGCGCTGACGGTCGAGGCGATCTGCGTCGCCTGGTGATACTTCGCCTGCGCGGAGATCACGGTCTGGGTCTCGGACTGCGCCGAGGCGAGCGCCGCCTGGGCGGAACCGGCGGTCACGACGCCGAATCCGTACATCGCCGCGGCGACGGCGACGCCTGCCACGAGCGCCAGGACGACGAGGCGCTGTGCGCTGCGCACCTTCTCGCGAGCCTGGACCGAGGGCGGCAGAAGTTGCACGCGCGGCTCGCCCGCGAGCACCAGATTCCGCGTGGCGTTGGTCGTGGCGCTCATGCGTGGCTCCCGAGCGCGAGGCCGATCGCGGTGACGTACGCGTCCTGCTCTGTCGGCGCCGGCCGCGCCCGGGCCTTCGAGGCGACGGCTACGTAGGGGTCGGCCGCGGCGATGGGCAGCTTCGTCATCTCCGACAGCGCGCCGGCGAGTCCGCTCAGCTGGGCTCCGCCGCCGGAGAGCACGATCCGCTGGATCGGCGCGGCAGGGTGCGCGTTGGCGTAATACGCGAGCGTGTTGCGGATGCCGGAGATCAGCTCGCCGACCACCTCGTACACGATCTCGATGATCGGGCGGTCTTCCAGGCGCATCATCGGACCGCCCATGCCGAGCGCGCGCTTGGCCTGCTCCGCCTGCTCCGGTGGCCACTGCAGCCGCGACGCGAGCATCCTCGTGACGTCGTCGCCGCCGTTGGGAAGAATGCGGACATAGCGCGGCACCCCGTCGTCGACCACGACGACGTTAGTCGTGTTCGCCCCGAGCGAGACGATGACGTCACGGCCGCGTGCGGTGCGCAGCGGCGCGAGAGCGCGCGCGACGGCAAAGGGGATCAGGTCGACGTGCACCGGATGCAGACCGGCGCCCATGACGGCCGCGACATTCGCCGTGATCGCGTCCTTGAGCCCCGCGACGAGCAGCCCGCCCACGGCCGGACCGTTCTCGCCCTGCTCCTCCGTCAATGGGTAGAAGTCGAGCAGCACGTCGGCGATGGGCACCGGCAGCAGCTCCTGCACGTGGAACGGAAGCGACTCGCGGATCTGCTCGAGCGGAGCCCGCGGAACCGTCAGGTCGCGAGCGAACACGCGCTGTCCCCCGATGCCCAGCACCACGTTCTTCGACTTGAAGCCCGCCGCGGACCACAGCCGGCGGAGCGCGGTCGCGACCGTGCTCTGCTCCACCACCTCGCCGCGGCGCACCGCCGATTCCGGCACCGCGATCTCGTGCTGCCGGACGATCAACGGCTTCGCCGTGTCACATCCCTGCACCTCGACGGCGCGTACGGCATTGCTGCCGATGTCGACACCTACGACTGTCGTTCCCATTGCGGATCCCCCGATTCCGTATTTCTTTCAGTGACTCACGTCAGCCCGAACAGGGCGAGGTAGCTGGCGACGATCCGATCACCGAAGAGGATGCCGATCCAGGCTCCGGCCAGCATCCACGGCCCGAAGGCGATGGCGGTCTTGCGTCCGCGACCGGCGGCCAGCAGCACTATGCCGAACAGGCCGCCCAGGATGAATCCGCCGATGCCGGCCACGACGAGCGGCGCCCAGCCGAGCCAGCCCGCGAACAGGCCGATCACGCCCGCGAGCTTCACGTCGCCGAGCCCCATGCCGCCGGGCCGCGGCACGGCCAGCAGCAGATAGACGACGAGCATTGCGCCGGCGCCCACGGCCGCGCTGATCAGCCGGCCGAGGTCGGCGCCGAGCCCGGCCGAGAGCGTCAGCAGAACTACGCCGACGGGGTAAGCGGGCAGCACGATCGCGTTCGGCAGCCGATGGGTCTCGATGTCGATGACCGCGAGCGCGAGGCTGATCGCCGCGAGGTAGAGGAACGCGGCCAGCGCAAGAGCCGATGAGCCGAGCATGGTGGCCGACGCCGACGCGAACAGCGCGGGCGCGAAGAACTCGGCTACCAGCACGAAGAACGCGGCACCGGCGAGTTCGATGAGCGGGTAGCGGATCGAGATGCGAGCTCTGCAGTCGCGGCAGCGCCCACGCAGCACGAGCCACGAGACGAGAGGGATGTTGTCATGCCACCGCACCTCATGGCCGCACGATCCGCACGCGCTCCGCGGCGACACGATCGATATGCCGCGCGGCACACGGTAGACGACGACGTTCAGGAACGACCCGATGATCGATCCGAACGCGCCGAGCGCGACGACAGCGGCCATCAGTTGGACTCGGAGACGTTGCGGGACGACAGCAGGGTGCGAGTCGACTCGACGTCATTGGTCGTCGTCGTCGACGTCGTCGTGGTCGACACCGGGGTCGACGGCGTGGCGTGGCCCGTCCACAGGTCCCAGCCGGGCAGGCCGACCGTGAGGTAGTGAAGAGTCGCGCCGCCGGAGATGCCCGCCTGCCCTGCGAACACCTGACCATAGAGGTTCAGGCCCGAGGCCAGAACGATCTGGCAGGGGCTGTACATCATGAGAGAGATGTTCGACTGCACGGTGAACCCGCCGTCGATGTTGTAGCTCGAGCCGCTGGGGCAGGTCGGCTTGCCGTCGGCCGTGCTGTCCGGCGTGACCATCCAGAGGCGCGCGTTGGCAGACGAGGTGAAACCACCGCTGCCGGTCATGCTGAACTTGTTCGAGATGATCGCCATGTCCCCGTCGAGGGCGATCTTGTCGGCACCGCCGACGTAGATGCCGCCGGTGCATGCGAGGGCGTTCACGACGATCGGCGTGCTCGGGTGATCCTGCACGGCATTCCGCAATTCCGTCGTGCCGCACGTGCCACTGGTGGCGGGCAGCTTGACCTCGGTGAACCCCGTCCAGTCGCTCGCGGTGTAGGCGAAGTCGACCCAGTCCGGCACCACGGGCACCGACGGGGTCGCATACGGGCTGGTGCCGGGCGTGGAGGGGCTCGTCGTGGTGATGGTGCCCGAGACGAGACCGCTCGACCACGCGGGCGCCGAATACGTCTTGGTCGTGACGTTCCCGCTGATCTTGGAGCCCCAGTCCATGGTCGTCGCGCCGTAGATCCATGCGTTGCCGCCGACCTTGCCGCCGCCCGAGAACGTGAGCGACGTCGCGGTCACGTTCTTGGAGACCGAGCTGCTGCCACCCGACATCGACACCGGGCCGGTGGACCAGAGGCTGCCACCCACCGATCCACTGGGGATCGAGACGCCGGCCGCGACCACGTTGCCGCCGACCTTCACGCCGCCGGAGATCGTCGTGGAACCGGTCGACCAGACGTTGCCCGCGATGTTGCACGATCCGCTGAGGTTGAGGTTGCCCCCTGCACGACCAGGTCGGAAGCGCCCGATGCGGCGCCGGAGCATGAGACATTGCCCGTCTTCACCATGATGTCGGGCGAGTTGCCGTCCACCGAGACAAGCGTGCCCGAACCGCTGAAGCCCTGCGAGCTGTAGGCGTACACGGCAGGGCCGCTGGAGTTGATCTGCGTCGGCGGCGTCGTCGTCGTCGTGCTCGTGCTCGTCTGGGTCACCACGGCGCCCGCCGAGAGGATCGCCTCGAGGTTGGTCCTGTCGCCGGACGTCGCTGCGCCGACCGCGTTCGCGTCGGCGTAGCCGGTGGAGAGGATCCGCACCTGCGTCGACGTGTCGGAGGGGCATCCGCGGCGCCAGCCAGTGCCGAACGGCATCCAGATGGTGGCGAAGTATGCCGGCGTCGCGCCCACGTCGCTGCGGTACGCGCCACCGTGAACCGCGCAGTCCTGGGCGACGAGACCGGCTCGCGCCGCGGCGATGCCCGCCTCGGCGGCGGCCTGCGACTGCACGCCGGCACGGGTGTTGGAGCTGTAGCTGACGGCCGTGATGACGGAGCTCGCGACCACGGTGGTGAGCAGCATGCTGACGCCCATGAGGCCGAGGACGGCGGCCAGGGCGACGCCCCGGTCGTCGCGGGTGCCGCGGAGGAGCGCTGGATACGGGTCAGAAGCATGAGTTGTCCTCCGTGGTGCCGGTCAGAGGTGATGCCGAGGTCTGAATGGCGACGGACGGATGCCCGGCGCGGTGGGTGTCGAACGTGACGGTGAGCACGCTTCCCGTGTCGTCCGGCGCGAAGACCGGGGCCGTGCCCCGGGGCGTGACACCGCTGGCGAGCAGCGTCCAGCTGGTGAGCTGGGCCGACGTCGGCGCGGTGATGCGGGTGCCGGGTGTGCTCGTCGTCATGCGGAGCGACTCGTCGGCAGCGGAGTAGTACCAGCCGTAGCAGGTCCAGGTCAAGGTGCTGCCTGTGCCCGCGGAGCGGGTGACGAGCAGTTGGTCGGATCCGACCGACGTCACTCGGAATCCGGAACCGTTCCGCACCCGGTCGGTGATGGTGGTCGCGACCTGTTGCCCGGAGGTGGTCGAGGACGTCACCGCGTCGACCGTCTGCTGCGTCTGGGTGAGGCTGATGAACAGCCCCCGATGACCGTCATGACGAGCGTCGTGAGGGCGAGGGCGACCAGCATTTCGACGAGCGTGAAGCCGCTGTCACTCGCGGTGTGGTCAGTCATGTTTCACGTACACCAGGGTCGAGGCGGATGCGACGGTGTCGCCGCTGTCCTGCCGGACCGCGGACACCGTCACCGACACGGTCCCGCCGACGGCGGTGGGGCAGGCTCCGACGCTCGTGGTGACCTGGATCTCCACGCCCTGCGGATCGGTGAGCTGCTGCATGCCCGCGACGGACTCGACGAGGGTGCACTGCGGTCCTTTGGCCTGCGCTTTCTGCAACTGCTGGTTGACGAGCTGCGTGGCGGTGGCGAGCGTCGCGTTGGAGGACGACTGCTTGAGCCCCTGCACGAGGATCGGCAGGAACGCCATCGCGAGGATGGCGAGCATGAACATCGAGACGACGATCTCGACGAGGCCGAAACCTTCGTCCTCGGTGGTGATGCGATGCATGACGTCGACCCCCTTCTCGTCGCCGAATTTGAAGCGAGTCGTGGGGCGCCGCGATGGACGCCCCACGACTCACGATCAGCGGGTTACGGTGTTGCCGCGCAGGTGCCGTCCTGGACGCCACCGCTGTTGGTGATGTGGAAGGGCTTCTTGCCCGAGCTGGCGCTGGTCGCGTCGATGCAGAAGTCCGGGCCATCGCCCTTCGCGATCGTGACCGTGACACCGGCGGTCGGGACGAATCCGTACGCCTGCGTCTCTAGATCGGCGATGGCGGTCGTGCCGGCCGGAGTGTCGACCAGGAAGCTGACATAGGCGACCTTGGCGTTCGCGAGATCGGACTTCGCAGCGGAGTCCTTGGCCTGGTCCTGCTGGCCGAGGAAGACCGGGATGGCGATCGCGGCGAGGATGCCGATGATCAGAACGACGACGAGGAGCTCGATGAGCGTGAAGCCGCCCTCGTTGTCCTCGAGACGCTCACGCTTGGTGCGCAGCGAGTTGTGGATTGCAGTAATCAATTTCCCATCCTTTGTCGTAAGACGTGTGTTGGACGGGTGGCCCCCAAAAATGACCCCCAAGTGAATATTCAGTTGTGGAAATGAAGTTGTGAATCCCGCGAACGGGGGCAATCCGGTTGTGACACGCCCCCAGTTGCAGGGTCAGTGGACGTTGTTGTAGATCGTGAAGATCGGCATGTAGAGCGCGACGATCATGCCGCCGATGACCGTGCCGATCACGGCGATCATGAGCGGCTCGATGAGCGAGGTGAGCTGCTCGGTCGTGGTCTGCACCTCCTCGTCGTAGAAGTCCGCGATCTTGCCCAGCATCTGCTCGAGCGAGCCCGAGTCCTCGCCGACGGCGATCATCTGGGTAACCATCGACGGGAACACCGGCTCCTCGGCCAGCGGCGCCGCGATCGTGCGGCCGGAGCGCACCGAGTCCTGCACCTTGCGCAGTGCGTTCTCGATGACCCAGTTGCCCGAGGTGTCGCCGACGATGGAGAGCGCCTGCAGAATCGGCACACCCGAGTGCGTCATGGTGCTGAAGTTGCGCGCGAACCGGGCGATGGCGACCTTGCGGAACAGCATCCCGAACACCGGTACCTTGAGCCGCCAGGGATCGACCCGAGCACGGACCTTCTCGTCGTGCTTGTGCCGGTTCCACCACCAGGTGAACGCGATGATGCCGACGGCCAGCACCGGTCCGATCCAGATCATGTTGTGCGAGATCGTCACGAGGATCTGTGTCGGCAGCGGCAGCTGGCCACCGAGGCTCTTGAACATGTTCTCGAAGATGGGAACGATGAACGTCACCATTCCGACCACTGACAGCAGCGCCATCACGAGCACGACGACCGGATAGGTCATCGCCGACTTGATGGTCTGGCGCAGCTTGACATCCTTCTCAAATGTCTCCGCGATCGAGTCGAGCGACTGGTCGAGGAACCCGCCCACCTCACCGGCCCGCACGAGATGGATCATGATCGGCGGGAAGATCCGTCCCTGCCGCGCGAGGGCGTCGGAGAGCGAGGATCCGGTCTCGACGAGCCCGCGCACCGACGTGAGAGCGCGGGCGAGCTTCTTGTTCTCGGTCTGCTCGCTGAGGATGGTGAGCGAGCGCAGCAGCGACAGGCCGGCGCCGACCATCGTCGACATCTGCCGGCTCATGACGGCGAGGTCCTTGAGCTTGACCTTCTTCTCGAGGAAGGAGATGTTGAGGTCCATCTGGAGACCGCTGCCGCCGGTGAAGGTCGACACCTCGATCGGCGAGATCGACATCGTGCGCAAACGCGTGACGACCGCGGCCTCGCTCGGCGCCTCCACCTTGCCCTTGACGAGCTTGCCGGCGCCGTCGCGCCCCTTGTAGGCGTAGGTGAGCAGATTCGACATCAGAAGCCCCCAGCTGGCCGAAGCCGGCCGTCGGATCGTTGTCGCCGGTGCGGTGCACCAGACGTTTGAAGTCCTCGACGTCGTGCACCTTCTCCAGCGCCGCGCCGTACGTGATCAGGCCGCCGTTCACGAGCTCCGCCAGGTGCTGGTCCATCGTGTGCATGCCGTTCTGGCGCCCGGCCTGCAGGGAAGAGCGCACCTGGTACGTCTTGCCCTCGCGGATGAGGTTCGCGATCGCGGGTGTCGTCACCATGACCTCCGTCGCCACCGCGCGGCCGACACCGCCCGCCCGCTTGACGAGCGTCTGACAGACGACGCCCTGCAGGGTCGACGCGAGCTGCGTGCGCACCTGCCCCTGCTGATGCGGGGGAAGACGTCGATGACGCGGTCGATCGTGGATCCGGCATCCTGGGTGTGCAGGGTCGCGAACACGAGGTGGCCGGTCTCGGCGGCGGTCAGGGCCACCGAGATGGTCTCCAGGTCGCGGAGCTCGCCGATCAGGATCACGTCCGGGTCCTGGCGCAGCACGTGCTTGAGCGCGTTGCCGAAGCTGTGGGTGTCGTTGCCGACCTCGCGCTGGTTGATCAGCGAGCGCTTGTTCTGATGCATGAACTCGATCGGGTCCTCGACCGTGACGATGTGGTCGGATCGGGTCTGGTTCACCAGATCGACGAGGGCGGCGAGGGTCGTCGACTTGCCGGAACCGGTCGGGCCGGTCACGAGCACGAGGCCGCGCGGGAGCTTGGCGAACTCCGCCACGACCTCCGGAACGCCCAGCTCGTCCAGCTGTTTGATCTCGACCGGGATGAGACGGAACGCCGCGCCGATGGCGCCGCGCTGCAGGAAGTAGTTGACGCGGAAGCGTGAGCTCTCGGACAGCGTGAACGCGAAGTCCAGCTCGAGCTCCTCGTCGAACTTCAGCGCCTGCTCGTCGCTCAGCAGGCTGTAGAGCGCCGCGGCGACGCGCTCCCGATCCCAGACGTCGGTCTCGTCGATGGCGCGGAGGCCGCCGTCGACACGGATCATGGGTGGCGCGCCGATCGACACGTGGAGGTCGGATGCCCCCTCGTTGACGACCGTCTCGAGCGCGGCCAGGAGATCGGCATCCGCCTTCCCGCGGGCCGCCTGCGTGTACTCGTCGTCCATGAAGACGGCGCGACGTGACTCCTTCTCCTTCACGAGGCGCAGCGGCGGCAGCGGCTCGTACTCCGGCATCGTGAGCAGGGACTCGAGCGGCGCCGGCGTGAGGCCCGGGATGCTCGTGCCCTGCGGAACCGGGGTGGCCACGGATGCCGCGGGTGCGCTCAGCACGGAAGGTTCAGCATCGAGCGAGTACACCGGGGTCGACAGCAGCGGGTCGCCGGGAGCCGGGATCAGGCCCGGGATCCCGGAGGGAGCCGGTGCCGGGGCCGGCGTCGCAGAAGACGCCGGGACCGACGGCTGCTCGACCGGCGTGACCGCGGGGGCGGCAGCTGCGAGTAGTCCACCGCCGGTCCCGGCAGCTCAGGGGGAGCTCGCCGCGCGTGGGCGGCATGGCTCCCGCGGCGCCCGGTGCTCCGAACGGCGGCTGCGCCGGATCGGTGACCGGGATCTCATAGGCCGGCTTGTTCACGGTTCCTCCCTCGGGAACGGCGGCATGACTCGGACTCACGCGACCACTCGCAGGATCTCCTCGATGGATGTCAGACCCAGCTGCGCCTTCGCCCAGCCGTCGTCACGCAGGGTCGACATGCCCTGAGCGACCGCGGCGCGCCCGATCTCGGCGCTCGACGCGCGGGCGACCGCGAGCCGCTCGATGTCCTCCGAGACCGGCATGACCTCGTGCAATGCGATCCGGCCTCGGTACCCCGTGTTGGAGCAGGAGGTGCAGCCGATGGGCTTGTAGAGGGTCGGGACCACCGTCTCGTGCCCGGCCATCAGACGCAGCGCCACGAGCTCCTCCAGCGGGTGCTGGTACGCCTGCTTGCAGCGGTCGCACAGCCGCCGTGCGAGTCGCTGGGCGACCACGCAGTCGAGTGCGGAACCCACCAGGAACGGCTCGATGTCCATCTCGATGAGGCGGGTGACGGCGCTCGGCGCGTCGTTGGTGTGCAGGGTCGAGAGCACGAGGTGACCGGTGAGGGCCGCCTCGATGGCGATCTGCGCGGTCTCGTGGTCGCGGATCTCGCCCAGCAGCACGACATCCGGATCCGAGCGCAGGATGCTGCGCAGCGCGCTCGCGAAGGTCAGGCCCGCCTTCGGGTTGACCTGCACCTGGTTGATGCCGTCCATCCGGTACTCGACCGGGTCCTCGACGGTGATGACGTTGATCTCGGGGCGCGCGACCGCGTGCAGGGTCGTGTAGAGCGTCGTCGACTTGCCCGACCCGGTCGGTCCCGTGACGAGGATCATGCCGTAGGGCTTCGTGTACGACGCGCGGTAGACCTCCGCGTTGCGCTCCAGCAGGTGCAGCTGATCCATGCCGAGGCCGGTCGACGCGTTGTCGAGGATGCGCATGACGACCTTCTCGCCGTACACCGTCGGCAGGGTCGCGACGCGGAGGTCGATCTGACGGCCGCCGTGGATGACCGACATGCGGCCGTCCTGCGGCTTGCGGCGCTCGGCGATGTCGATGTCGCTCATGATCTTGAGCCGCGAGATGACGCCGTTCTGGATGTTCTTGGGCGCGCGCTGCATCTCGTGCAGCACCCCGTCGATGCGGTACCGCACGTGCATGTCGCGTTCGGCCGGCTCGATGTGGATGTCGGACGCGTGGTCCGAGATCGCCTGGCTGATGAGCAGGTTGACGAACCGCACGATCGGGGCGTCGTCCTCGGTCGGCTCGGTGACGGGCACCAGGTCGCCGCCGCCGGACCCGCTCTCCTCGACCATGGCCGTGGTCAGCTCGCTGAGCTCGCCGTCGGACCGCACGAAACGCCCGATCGCCGCGAGCAGGTCGCTGCGCTCGGCCACCACCGGCGCCACCTGCATGCGCACGGCGGCGCGCACGTCGTCGAGCGCGAGCACGTCGCGCGGCTCGGCCATCGCGAGCATGAGACGGTCGCCGTCGCGCGCGATGGGCAGCACCTCGTGCCGGCGCAGCAGGGCGCCCGGCACGAGCGCCACGCACGCCTGATCGACCGGGAACTCGGTCAGGTCGACGAACGGCAGGCCGAGCTGCGCGGCACGGGCGGTCGCCACCTGGCTCTCGGTGACGATCCCGCCGAGCACGAGGTCGCGCACGAACGCCTCGTCTTCGACGGGGTCGCCCGAGAGCGCGTCGAGGCTCGTGATCGGCATGTGGCCGCGGATGACGAGGATCTCCGACAGGGAGGACATCACCACCCCCTCGGTGGATGCCACGGTCCCCGCGTACCCCCGATCCGCGAGAACACCGGGGACCACGCGTGCGTACGCGAGACACCCCCGGTGCACTCAGGCTAAGAGGGGGCTCCCCGCCGGGATAGTCCCGTGATCGGGGGTCGGGCCGCACGCGCGGGCGCGCGCCCTCGATACGCCGCCGCGCCGCTACTCGACCCGCTCGGCGGGCCGGTTCTCGTACTGGGCGCGCTTCTCGGCGAGCTCGCGGTCGTACTGCTCGCGTGTCTGGGTGTTGCGCGCCCGCACCCTCCGGCCGCGCGCGGCGATCGCCAGGCCGAACCAGATGGCCACCTCGCGCGCGATCACGGCCGCGGCGATGACCTGCGGTACGAGCGCCACGGCCGAGAACGCGAGGTTCTGGTGCGTGAAGACGTTGCCGACCAGCAGCAGCAGCCCGATGCTCGCGAAGTAGACCACGAACGCGAGCAGCAGGCTGCCGAAGACGTGCGCCGCCCAGCCCGCTCGGTTGACGATGACGACCTCGAGGATGAACGCGAGCACGAACACGAGGATCGGCGCCCAGAACAGCGCGCTGCTCACGAACGTGCCGAACCGGTCGCCGAAGAACGCGTCGCCGCCGAGGAAGTAGATGAGCGCCGCGACCACCGCGTAGACCGCGGCGAACACGACGGCGCCGAGGACGGCCAGCAGCACGCCGATGACCCGGTTGCCGCGCTTGCGCGGCGGCGGTGCGGTCTCGACGTAGACCACCTGGTGGGTGGAGGCAGGGGCGGGTGCGGCGGCCCCGGGCGCTTCGGCCTCGGGTGTTTCGGGCTCCGCGGGCCCCTCCGCCGACGGCGCGACGGGCACGGCCGCCGGATCGTCGGTCACCGGCACCGGCTCGGCACCCGCCGGCACGGCCTCGACGTCGGGGGCCGCGGCATCGGAGGGGACACCCTCGTCGCGGACGGGCTTGTCTTCGCTCATGGGCGGACTCCTTCGGAGGTCGGGGCTCACTCTATCGACGGGGCCGCCGAGGGGTATAGACGAAGGGCCCCGCCGTGATGGCGGGGCCCTTCGGGTGGTGGGATCAGTTGTACGTGCCCGGGGTGAAGTCGTCCGTCGAGAAGCTGTCGAAGTCGACGAAGCTCAGGTCGGACTCGTTGAACACCGAGTCGTCGGAGAAGATGCGGTTCGGGTAGCGCTCCGCCTTCGCCTCCTCGGTCGCCTCCACGGAGACGCTCCGGTACTTGCTGAGGCCCGTGCCTGCCGGGATCAGCTGACCGATGATGACGTTCTCCTTGAGCCCCATCAGCGGGTCGGACTTGCCCTCCATGGCGGCCTGCGTGAGCACGCGGGTCGTCTCCTGGAAAGACGCGGCCGACAGCCACGACTCGGTCGCCAGGGATGCCTTGGTGATGCCCATGACCTCCTGGCGGGCCGACGCGGTCTTCTTGCCCTCGGCGAGCGCGGCGCGGTTGATCTCGTTGTACCGCGAACGGTCCACGAGCTCACCCGGCAGCAGCTCGGTGTCGGCGTGCTCCACGACGGTCACCTTGCGCATCATCTGACGCACGATGACCTCGATGTGCTTGTCGTGGATCGGCACGCCCTGCGAGCGGTACACGCCCTGCACGCCGTCGACCAGGTGCTGCTGCACGGCGCGGATGCCCTTGACGCGCAGCACCTCCTTCGGGTCGAGGTTGCCGACCACGAACTGCTGGCCGAGCTCGACGTGCTGCCCGTCCTCGATGAGGAGGGTGGCGCGCTTGAGCACCGGGTACGCGTGCACCTCGTCGCCGTTGTCGGGCGTGAGGATGATGCGGCGCTGCCGCTCCGTGTCCTCGATCGTGACGCGACCGGCCGCCTCGGCGATCGGCGACGCGCCCTTCGGGGTGCGGGCCTCGAACAGCTCCGTGACACGCGGCAGACCCTGGGTGATGTCGTCCGCGCCGGCGGTGCCGCCCTGGTGGAACGTGCGCATCGTCAGCTGGGTGCCGGGCTCGCCGATCGACTGGGCGGCGATGATGCCGACCGCCTCGCCGATGTCGACGAGCTTGCCGGTCGCGAGCGAGCGTCCGTAGCAGGCGGCGCAGACGCCGACCGCCGACTCGCAGGTCAGCACCGAGCGCACCTTGATGGTCTCGACACCGGCCGTGATGAGCTGGTCGATGAGCACGTCGCCCACGTCGGAGCCCGCCTCGGCGATGACCCTGCCCTTGGCATCCACCGCGTCCTCGGCCAGCGAGCGCGCGAACACCGAGTTCTCGACGTTCTCGTCGCGGACGAGCTTGCCGTCGATCATGTCGGCGATGCGGATCTCGAGACCGCGCGTGGTGCCGCAGTCGTCCTCGCGGATGATCACGTCCTGCGACACGTCCACGAGGCGCCGGGTGAGGTACCCGGAGTCCGCGGTGCGCAGAGCGGTGTCGGCGAGGCCCTTGCGGGCACCGTGCGTGGCGATGAAGTACTCCGCCACCGACAGCCCCTCGCGGTACGAGGAGATGATCGGGCGCGGGATCGTCTCGCCCTTCGGGTTCGCCACCAGGCCTCGGATGCCGGAGATGTTGCGCACCTGCAGCCAGTTGCCTCGGGCGCCCGACGACACCATCCGGTAGATGTTGTTGTCCGGCTGGTACGCGTCCTGCATCGCCTTCGCGACCTCGTTGGTCGCCTCGGTCCAGATGTCGATGAGCTCCTGGCGACGCGAGGCGTCGTCGATGAGTCCCTTGTCGTACTCGTCCTGGACCTTCGTCGCGCGCTTCTCGTACGCGGCGATGATCTTCGGCTTGCTCTCCGGGGTGACGATGTCGCTCAGCGCGACCGTGACGCCGGAACGCGTGGCCCAGTAGAAACCCGCGTCCTTGATCCGGTCGAGCGTCGCGGCGACCTCCACCTTCGGATAGCGCTCGGCGAGGTCGTTGACGATCGCCGAGATCTGGCCCTTGTCGGCCAGCGCCTCCACGTAGGGGTAGTCCTCCGGCAGCGCCTCGTTGAAGAGGGCGCGGCCGAGGGTCGTCTCCACGCGCGCGGTCGAACCCTGCTCGAAGCCGTCGCGCTCGGCGGCGTCCTCCTCGCTCAGGTGCAGGTTCTCGATGCGCAGACGGATCTTCGCGTTGAGATCGAGCGAGCCCTGGTCCTTCGCGAGGATCGCCTCGGCGACGGACGAGAACGCGCGGCCTTCGCCGGTGGCGCCGTCCTTGAGGGTCGTCAGGTGGTGCAGACCGATGATCATGTCCTGCGAGGGCAGGGTCACCGGGCGGCCGTCCGACGGCTTCAGGATGTTGTTCGACGCGAGCATGAGGATGCGGGCCTCGGCCTGCGCCTCCACGCTCAGCGGCAGGTGGACGGCCATCTGGTCGCCGTCGAAGTCCGCGTTGAACGCGGCGCAGACGAGCGGGTGCAGCTGGATCGCCTTGCCCTCCACGAGCTGCGGCTCAAACGCCTGGATGCCGAGGCGGTGCAGCGTGGGCGCGCGGTTCAGCAGAACCGGACGCTCACGGATGATCTCCTCGAGCACGTCCCACACCTGCGGGCGCGAGCGCTCCACCATCCGCTTGGCGGACTTGATGTTCTGCGCGTGCGACAGGTCGATGAGGCGCTTGATCACGAACGGCTTGAACAGCTCGAGCGCCATCTGCTTCGGCAGACCGCACTGGTGCAGCTTGAGCTGCGGTCCGACGATGATGACCGAGCGGCCGGAGTAGTCCACGCGCTTGCCGAGCAGGTTCTGGCGGAACCGGCCCTGCTTGCCCTTGAGCATGTCGCTCAGGCTCTTGAGCGCGCGGTTGCCCGTGCCCGTCACCGGACGGCCGCGGCGGCCGTTGTCGAACAGCGCGTCGACGGCCTCCTGCAGCATCCGCTTCTCGTTGTTGACGATGATCTCGGGAGCCCCGAGGTCGAGCAGACGACGCAGACGGTTGTTGCGGTTGATCACGCGGCGGTACAGGTCGTTCAGGTCGGACGTCGCGAAGCGGCCGCCGTCGAGCTGCACCATCGGGCGCAGCTCCGGCGGGATCACCGGCACGACATCCAGCACCATGGCGGCCGGCGAGTTGCCGGTCGCGAGGAACGAGTTGACGACGCGCAGGCGCTTGATCGCGCGGATCTTCTTCTGGCCCTTGCCGTTGGCGACCTGGTCGAGCAGATCCTGCGACTCGGCCTCGAGGTCGAACGCCTGCAGGCGACGCTGGATCGCCTCCGCGCCCATGTGCGCCTCGAAGTACAGGCCGAAGCGGTCCTGGAGCTCGTGGAATACCGAGTCCTCGGGCTTCAGCTCGCCGACCTTCAGGCTGCGGAAGTCGTCCCACACCCGCTCGAGCTGCGCGATCTGCTCGTCGTACGACTTGCGGATCTGCGACATCTCCTTCTCGGCGCCGTCCTTGACCTTGCGCTTCTGGTCGCTCTTGGCGCCCTCCTCCTCGAGCGCCGCGAGGTCGGTCTCGAGCGTCTGCAGACGCGTCGCGATCTGGCTGTCGCGCTGCTGCTCGAGCTGCGAGATCTCGAGGCGGAGCTCGTTCTCGAGGCCCGGCATGTCCGCATGGCGCGCCTCCTCGTCGACCGAGATCACCATGTAGGCGGCGAAGTAGATGACCTTCTCGAGGTCCTTCGGCGCCATGTCGAGCAGGTAGCCGAGGCGGCTCGGCACACCCTTGAAGTACCAGATGTGCGTCACCGGGGCGGCGAGCTCGATGTGGCCCATGCGCTCACGGCGCACCGAGGACTTGGTGACCTCGACGCCGCAGCGCTCGCAGACGATGCCCTTGAAGCGCACGCGCTTGTACTTGCCGCACGAGCACTCCCAGTCGCGGGAGGGCCCGAAGATCTGCTCGCCGAACAGACCGTCCTTCTCGGGCTTCAGCGTGCGGTAGTTGATGGTCTCCGGCTTCTTGACCTCGCCGTACGACCACGCGCGGATGTCCGCACTGGTCGCGAGTCCGATCTTGAGCTGATCGAAGCTGGTTGCACTGATCACGTGTCGTGTTCTCTTTCGCTGGATTCAGTCAGTGACGTTGTGAGTGCCGGTGATCAGATGTCGTCGATCGACGACGTCTCGAAGCGGCTGGAGATGTTGATGCCGAGCTCCTCCGCGGCACGGAAGACCTCGTCGTCCGTGTCCTTCAGGCTGATCGGCTGGCCGTCGGCGCCGAGCACCTCGACGTTCAGGCACAGCGACTGCATCTCCTTCATGAGCACCTTGAACGACTCCGGGATGCCGGGCTCCTGGATGTTCTCGCCCTTGACGATCGCCTCGTACACCTTCACGCGGCCGAGGATGTCGTCCGACTTGATGGTGAGCAGCTCCTGGAGCGCGTACGCGGCTCCATAGGCCTCGAGGGCCCACACCTCCATCTCGCCGAAGCGCTGGCCGCCGAACTGCGCCTTCCCACCCAGCGGCTGCTGCGTGATCATCGAGTACGGGCCGGTGCTGCGGGCGTGGATCTTGTCGTCCACGAGGTGGTGCAGCTTGAGGATGTACATGTAGCCCACCGAGACCGGAGCCGGGAACGGCTCGCCGGAGCGGCCGTCGAACAGCTGGGTCTTGCCGGAGCTGCCGATGAGGCGCTCGCCGTCGCGGTTCGGGCGGGTCGAGTCGAGCAGCCCCTCGATCTCCTCCTCGCGCGCACCGTCGAAGACCGGAGTGGCGACCTTCGTGCCGGGCTCGGCCGCGTGGGCCTCCTTCGGCAGCTGCTTCGCCCAGTCGGGGTTGCCCTCGACCTCCCAGCCCTGCTTGGCCACCCAGCCGAGGTGCGTCTCGAGCACCTGGCCGAAGTTCATGCGGCCGGGGATGCCGAGCGGGTTGAGCACGATGTCGACCGGGGTGCCGTCCGCCAGGAACGGCATGTCCTCGACCGGCAGGATCTTCGAGATGACGCCCTTGTTGCCGTGGCGTCCGGCGAGCTTGTCGCCCTCGGTGATCTTGCGCTTCTGGGCGATGTAGACGACCACGCGCTGGTTGACGCCCGAGCCGAGCTCGTCGTCGCCTTCTGCTGAGTCGAACACCTTGACGCCGATGATCGTGCCCTCCTCGCCGTGGGGCACCTTGAGGGAGGTGTCACGGACCTCGCGGCTCTTCTCGTTGAAGATCGCGCGGAGCAGGCGCTCCTCGGCGCTCAGCTCGGTCTCGCCCTTCGGCGTGACCTTGCCGACGAGGATGTCGCCGGGGGCGACCTCGGCGCCGATGCGGATGATGCCGCGCTCGTCGAGGTCGGCCAGCAGGTCGGGGCTCACGTTCGGCAGGTCGCGGGTGATCTCCTCCTTGCCGAGCTTGGTGTCGCGGGCGTCGACCTCGTACTCCTCGATGTGGATCGAGGAGAGGACGTCGTCCTTCACCAGGTTCTGGCTGAGGATGATCGCGTCCTCGAAGTTGTGACCCTCCCAGGGCATGAACGCCACGAGCAGGTTCTTGCCGAGCGCGAGCTCGCCCTGGTCGGTGGCGGGCCCGTCGGCGATGACCTGACCGGTCTCGATCCGGTCGCCGGCATCCACGATCACGCGGTTGTTGTACGACGTGCCCTGGTTGCTGCGCTCGAACTTGCGCAGGAAGTACTCCTGCGTGCCACCTTCGTCGAGGGTCACCGAGACGACATCAGCACTGACCTCGGAGACGACACCGGGCTTCTCGGCGATGACGACGTCACGCGCGTCGATGGCGGCGTAGCCCTCCATACCGGTGCCGACCAGCGGCGACTCGGAACGCAGCAGCGGCACGGCCTGGCGCTGCATGTTCGCGCCCATGAGCGCGCGGTTCGCGTCGTCGTGCTCGAGGAACGGGATGAGCGAGGTCGCGACCGACACCATCTGGCGCGGGGAGACGTCCATGTAGTCGACGTCCTCGCGGTGGAACAGGTCGACCTCGCCGCCCTTGCTGCGGGCGAGCACGCGGTCCTCGGAGAACTTCTTGTCGCTGGTCAGCGGCGCGTTCGCCTGGGCGACGATGTGCTCGTCCTCCTCGGAGGCGGTCAGGTAGTCGATCTTGTCGGTGACCTTGCCCTTCTCGACCCGGCGGTACGGGGTCTCGATGAACCCGAACGAGTTCACCCGGGCGAACGACGCGAGCGCGCCGATGAGGCCGATGTTCGGGCCCTCGGGGGTCTCGATCGGGCACATGCGGCCGTAGTGGCTCGGGTGCACGTCACGGACCTCGACGCCGGCGCGCTCGCGGCTCAGGCCACCGGGGCCGAGAGCCGAGAGGCGGCGCTTGTTGGTCAGACCCGCGAGCGGGTTGTTCTGGTCCATGAACTGCGACAGCTGCGAGGTGCCGAAGAACTCCTTGATCGCGGCGACGACGGGTCGCACGTTGATCAGGGTCTGCGGGGTGATCGCCTCGATGTCCTGCGTGGTCATGCGCTCGCGCACCACGCGCTCCATGCGGCTCAGGCCGGTGCGCACCTGGTTCTGGATGAGCTCGCCGACCGCGCGGATGCGGCGGTTGCCGAAGTGGTCGATGTCGTCCACGTCGAGACGCAGCTCGACCGGCTTGCCGTCGCGGATGCCCGGGAGCGTGGCCTGCTCGGCGTGCAGCGCGACGAGGTACTTGATGGTCGCGACGATGTCGTCGATCGTCAGCACCGAGTCCTTGAGCGGCGCGTCGAGGCCCAGCTTGCGGTTGATCTTGTAGCGACCCACCTTCGCCAGGTCGTAGCGCTTCGGGTTGAAGTAGAAGTTGTCGAGCAGCGCGCGGGCGGCCTCGGCGGCCACCTGCTCGCCCGGACGGAGCTTCCGGTAGATGTCGCGGAGCGCGTCCTCCTTGGTGAGGATCGGGTCCTTCTCGAGCGTCGAGGCGATCGACTCGTAGCCGGCGAAGCGCTCGAGGATCTCCTCGGACGTGAGGCCGAGGGCCTTGAGGAACACCGTGACCGATTGCTTGCGCTTGCGGTCGATGCGCACGCCCACCTGGTCGCGCTTGTCGATCTCGAACTCGAGCCAGGCGCCGCGGCTCGGGATGATGCGGGCCGAGTAGACGTCCTTGTCGGAGGTCTTCTCCATCGTGCGCTCGAAGTACACGCCCGGCGAGCGGACCAGCTGCGAGACGACGACGCGCTCGGTGCCGTTGATGATGAAGGTGCCCTTGTCGGTCATGAGCGGGAAGTCGCCCATGAAGACCGTCTGGGTCTTGATCTCGCCCGTC
This sequence comes from Pseudolysinimonas kribbensis, assembly GCF_030161895.1. Classification (GTDB taxonomy): domain Bacteria; phylum Actinomycetota; class Actinomycetes; order Actinomycetales; family Microbacteriaceae; genus Pseudolysinimonas; species Pseudolysinimonas kribbensis. The sequence goes on along the minus strand of NZ_BSVB01000001.1, from coordinate 2,157,216 downwards.
ATGTGGTTCATGAACTCGGCGTTGACGTAGAGCGGTGCGGCGTAGGTCTTGCCGCGCTCCTTGCACTCGTCGATGGAGTACTTGGGCTCCTCGAGCTCGGGGTTGGAGAAGCTCAGCTGCATGGTCTCGCTGAGGTCCTCGATCGGGGAGATCTCCTCGAAGATCTCGTCGAGCCCGGTGGTCTCGTTCACGCCGGTGTCACCGGCCTCCTGAGCCGCCGCGACACGCGCCTTCCAGGCGTCGTTGCCGACCAGCCAGTCGAAACTGTCGGTCTGCAGCGCCAGCAGGTCGGGGACCGTGAGCGTGTCGGCGATCTTCGCGAACGAGAGCCGCGATGCGGTGCGGCCGTTCTGGGGGCGTTCTTACTGGATGCGGAGCGCGCAGCAGCCAAGGGAAATGCAACCTCCGTGAGGCTCGACGGCCTCTCGTGTGTGGGCAGGTGAGAGACGCCCCCGTTCAGACACCGTCCCGCCGCTATTCTCGGGAGGGTTTCTTCGCGCGTGAGCCGACCGCAATATGACGGCACGGAGAAGGTGGGAGCGCAAGGATCAAGCTTAGGCGATAACGGCGCGCCGTGTCCAGCTATTCCTTGACTTGATTCCGGATCAGCGCTATAAGCGTGCTCGTCGTGGGTTGAGGAGCGCCGCCCGGCAGGACGACGCGTCTCGACACCCCGCCGTGATGTCCCGGGTTTCGAGACGCGTGCCGCGTCGCGGCGCGCTCCTCAACCCGCGGAGCCGAGGGCGAGGGCGATCGCCTGGCCGCGGTCGCGCGCGGGGAGCTTCGCGAAGATCGCGTTCACATGCGATTTCACCGTCGCGACGCTCAGGAAGAGCTGCCGAGCGATCTCGGCGTTGCTGCGGCCGGCGGCGATGAGCTCGAGCACCTCGGCCTCGCGTCGCGTGAGCTGCGGAAAGCGCTCGGCCACGGGCACGGCGCCGGCCGGCGCGGCGGAGAACCCCGCGACCAGCCGTTCGCCCACCTCGGGCGCGAACGTCGACTGCCCCGCGGCGGCCGACCGCACGGCGGCGGCGAGCTCGTCGCGACCGGCGTCCTTCGTGAGGTAGCCACGCGCCCCCGCCCCGAGCGCGCCGGCGATCGACGCGTCGTCGGCGAACGTCGTGAGCACGACGACGGCGATCCCCGGATGCGCAGCCTTGATCCGCGCGGTCGCGCCGGCGCCGTCGAGCACGGGCATCCGCAGGTCCATGAGCACGACGTCCGGCGTGGTCGCGTCGGCGAGCCGCACCGCCTCGGCGCCGTCGGCCGCCTCGGCGACGACCTCGACATCCGGGAGCACGCCCAGCAGCGTGACCAGGCCGTCGCGCACGATCGCCTGGTCGTCGGCGACGAGCACGCGGATCATGCTGCTCATGCCGGAAACGGTAGCCCTCTCGTTCCGGCGCGGGGACATGGAAGCCCCTGATGAGCTACGAGCCCTCGGATCGCGCGTCGAGAGCCCCGCCCAGCAGGCGGGCGAGCCATCGCGCACTGGTCTTCGGGATGCGACGCTGCGTCGGATAGTCCACATGGACGATGCCGAAGCGGCGGCTGAAGCCGTACGCCCACTCCCAGTTGTCGATGAGCGACCACACGAAGTAGCCCCGCAACGGCAGCCCCTCGGCGACCGCCTCGTGGCAGGCCTCGAGGTGCGCCTGCAGATAGGCGGTGCGCTCCGGATCGTCGACCGTGCCGTCCGGTGCGACCTCGTCGGGCAACGCGGAGCCGTTCTCGGTCACGTACAGCGGCAGGCCGGGGGCGCGCTCGGCCGCCATCCGCAGCACGTCGACGAGCCCGTCGGGGTGGATCTCCCACCCTATCTGGGTGCGCGCGGCGCCGGTGTCGACCATCCGGACGAACTCGCTGCCCGGGTTCGAGCTCGGGCCCGGGTCCGGCTCGCCGGCCGCCGTGGTGTGCCGGCTGTAGTAGTTGACGCCGAGGAAGTCGATCGGGCGCGAGATCTCCGCCAGGTCGCCTGCCCCGGCGTTCTCGTAGAACCACTCCCGCTGCCCGAGATCGTCCAGCACATCCTCGGGGTAGGCGCCGCGCAGCACGGGGTCGAGGAAGAACCGGTTCGAGAGGCCGTCGATCCGGCGGGCCGCGTCCCGGTCCGCCTCGCCGTCGCTCGCCGGCACCACCGAGTACAGGTTGAGCGTGATGCCGACCCGCGCGCCGGGGCGCGCCGACCGGATCGCGGCGAGCGCCCGCCCGTGCCCGAGCAGCAGGTGGTGGGCGGCCCGCGCCGCGCCCGTGCCCTCGTGCCGGCCGGGGGCGTGCAGCCCTCCCGCGTAGCTGAGGAAGGACGAGCACCACGGCTCGTTGAGCGTGATCCAGTCGTCGATCACGTCGCCGAGGGCGGTGGTGACCTGGTCGGCGTAGTCGGCGAAGCGGTCGGCGGTGTCCCTGTTCATCCAGCCGTCGCGGTCCTCCAGCGCCTGCGGCAGGTCCCAGTGGTAGAGGGTCGCCCACGGCGTGACGCCCGCCTCGTGCAGGGTCTCGGCGAGGTGCCGGTAGAAGTCGAGGCCGGCGGTCAGGGCGCGCCCCGTGCCGTCGGGCTGGATGCGCGGCCAGGCGATCGAGAACCGGTACGCGTTCACACCCAGGTCGCGCATGAGCGCCACGTCGTCGCGGTACCGGTGGAAGTGATCGTCGGCCACGTCGCCCGTCGTGCCGTCGGCGATCGCCCCCGGACGGCGCGCGAACGTGTCCCAGATGCTCACGCCGCGTCCGCCCTCGTGGACGGCGCCCTCCACCTGGTAGGCGGCCGTGGCCGTCCCCCACACGAAGTCGGCGGGAAGGTCGTCGCGGCGCATCATGTCTCCTTCGAGGGTGCGAGCGGGTCGTCGCGGAAGTCGAGCCAGCTCGAGCGCGGCGGCACGAGCTCCTCGAGCTCGCGCCACAGCTCGTCGGGCAGGTCGGCGCTCGCGGCGGCGATCGCGGGTTCCACGCGCTCCGGCTTGCTGAGGCCGACCACGGTGGAGGCCAGCCGCGGGTCGCGAGTGGAGAAGCGCAGCGCGGCGGTGCGCAGGTCGGTCGCCCAGCGGGCGCACGCCCGCCGCATCTCGTCGATCGCGGCGAGCACCGCCTCCGGGGCCGGCCGGTAGCCGTAGTCGGTCACGGCGCCGGGCGGGGCGGCGAGGATGCCGCCGCCGTAGACCGCCGCGTTGACCACCCCCATCCCGCGGGCGAGGGCCTCGTCGATGAGGTCGCCGGCGCTGCGGTCGACGAGCGTCCAGCGGTTGTGCACGAGCAGCACCTCGAACACGCCGAGCTCGAGGTAACGACGCATCTCCTGCACCCGCCCTCCGGCGAGGCCGAGATGCGACACCAGCCCGCGCTCGCGCGCCTCGACGAGCGCGTCGACAGCGCCGCCCGGTGCCGTGAGCTCGGCGAAGTCGTGGAACTCGGGATCGTGCAGGTGCACGAGGGGAGCGGAGCCCCGATGCCGAGCCGCTCGATGCTCTCCCGCAGCGACGCCCGCACGCGGTCGCCCGAGTAGTCGCGGCCGTCGGCGTCGACCTTGGTGATGACGACCGTGTCGTCTGGCAGGCCGAAGCGGGAGAGGGCGGCGCCGATGCGCTGCTCGCTGCGCCCCGCCGAGTATCCGTTGGCGGTGTCGATCGCCCGGATGTCGCTGCGCAGCACGGCGCCGACCAGCTCGACGGCCTGCTCCTCGTCGACCTCGTAGCCGAAGACCTCCGGCATGCTGCCGAGCGGTCCCCCTCCGAGCGTCACCGAGGAGAGGGTGAGGCCGGTCGAGCCCAGCGGGCGATCGTCGAGGCGCCCCCTCACGGAAGCGCCGTCGCGTGCGCCAGCCCGTCCGGGTCGGTGCCGACCCGCCAGCGATCGAGGGTGACGTCGCCGGCTCCGGCGGGCGGCGCCGGATCGAGCTCGACGGCGACGAACCCGGGCGCGTCGAACCCGGGCCCATCGGACCCGGACACGTCGACGCGCGGCGTCGCCGGCACCAGCTCGGCGCGGTCGAAGGTGAAGATCTCGAGGAGGTGTCGCCGGAGCGCAGGAAGGCGATCTCGAATCCGCGCGCGTCCGACGGCTGGTGGATGCCCGACATGTGCCGCCAGCCGAGCGGGGCGTAGTAGGCGACCGTGCGATCGAGATCCGCGACGGTCTCCGCGACGTGGTCGAGGCGCGGGCGCTCGGGGTGCCGAGCGCCCAGTCGCTCTCGACGGCCTCCCGATCGAGCACCTCGTGGTACTGCAGCGGCCCCTCGACCAGCTCGAGCAGGGTGCCGTCGGGGTCGTAGAAGAAGGTCAGACGCACCCCGCCCTCGGCCTCGAGGGGCTCGAGATGGAACCGCACCCCCGCCTCGTGAAGCGCGGCGACGATCGGGTCGAGAGCGGCGACCTTGAACCCGACGTGACGGAACCCGGCGTGCAGATCGTCGGCGATCCACGACGACGGGGCCGCCCGATCCACGCGCCGGAGGCGGATCGTCGCCGTCACGAGGTCGAGGTCGGCACCGTGCTCGGAGACCTCCCCGACCGGGACCGCGGCGAGGAAGCGGGTGTAGAAGTCGACCGCGCGCGGGACGTCGGCGACGTTCAGCAGGACGGATCGGATGGACACGGGCTCGCCCTTCGCCGTCGGAGGAGTGCCGCGATGGGGCGCTCTTTCTTACATTATGATAGTTAGTGGCCGCCGCGGCAAATCACGTGGCATGATCGACGGCTAACTCCGGCCGACCCGCGCGTGCGGCGTGAGCGACTGCTGCAGGGCGAGGGACGCGGCCCCGACCGCCGCCGCGTCGCGCGCCGGATCCGAGAGCACGACCTCGACCCGGTGGATGTCGCGGACGCGCGCCAGCCCGCCCACCGCGTCGCGGATGACGCGCAGGTAGATGGGGCCGGCCTCGGCGAATCCCGGCCCCGCCAGGTACACCCGATCGAGGTCGAGGAGGTTGACGACCGAGAGCGTCGCCTGGGCGACGTAGCGGGCCGAGCCCTCGATGAGCGCGACGCAGGCGGTGTGACCCTGCGCCGCCGCGCGGCCGACGGCGGAGAAGTCGTGCCGCACGTCGGCCTCGGCCCCCGACAGGCCCAGCTCGGCGGCCAGACCCTCCACCGCCATGGCGTCGGAGATCACGCGACGCGGCGCGGCGAGCATCTCGAGGCAGCCGCGCGACCCGCACCAGCACGGCGGCCCGTCGACCTCGAGCACCATGTGGCCGATCTCGCCGACGTTCGAGGAGGCACCGCGCGCGAGCGAGCCGTGCTCGACGATGCCGCAGCCGAATCCGGTCGCCATGTAGAGGGTCGCGAAGTCCTGGCTCGCCGACAGGCGCCCGACCCAGAACTGCCCGATCGCCGCGCACGCCGCGTCGTTCTCGCGGACCACGGGCAGACCCGACGAGGCGGCGAGCGCGTCGCGCACCGCGAAGTTCTCCCACTCCTCGGCGTTCAACGACGCCCGCTCCGCACGGCTGCGGATGTCGAGCCCCGCCCCCGCCACGCCGATCCCCACGACGCTCGCGCGGTCGATCTGGAGCCCCGCGAGCAGCAGCTCGAGCTCGCCGGCGACCCGTTCGATGACGGCGCCGGGCGCCTCCTGGCCGGTCCCGCGCGTGACGAGGCGGCCGACGAGCCGGCCGCCGAGGTCGGTGACGGCGTAGGTGAGGTGGGCGTCGTCGAGCGATAGGCCCACGGCGTACCGGGAACGCGGGTTGAGCTCGAGCAGGGTCGGTCGCTTGCCGCCCGTCGAGTCGCCGTAGCCCGTCTCGATCACGAGCCCCGCCTCGATGAGCGCCTTGACGATCCGCGTGATCGAGGCGCCGGTGAGCCCCGACAGCTCCACGAGCTCGTTGCGGCTCACCGTGCCGCTCGAGCGGATGAGGTCGAGGATGGCTCCCCGCGTCTTCTCGGACGACGGGCCGATCTGCTTCACCACGCTCACCTGGGCCACCTCACGCACTCTCCCTGGCCGCGACGCCGGCGCGGGGCGCCGGGAGACGCCCGAGCTCGCCGCCGGCCGTGACGCGCAGCACGCACTCGCCGAGCAGGCGGCCGATCTCGGTCGCGCGGCGATCGAGCGCGGTGATGGTCGGGTCGCTCGTGCGGCAGAGCAGGGAGTCGTTCCAGGACAGCACGCCGGCGTCCCCCGGGACGGATCGCCCCGTCTCGCGGATGGCGGCGATGATCGCGACCGCCGCGGTCGCGTCCGCGGCGACCACGGCCGCCGGCGCCACGGCCTCCGCGACGGCGCGGGCGACCGCCTGCGGTGTCGCATCGTCGAGCGCCCTGACCCGGCCGCCGAGCCGGGCGAAGGCGGAGTCGCGCAGGTCGGAGGCGTCGGAGGCGCCCGCTCCGTCGGGGGCGTACAGCACGTCGCGATAGCCGCGCCGGTCGAGGAAGGCCGCCAGTTCGTCGGCCGCGGCGTCGTCGTCCAGCACGACGGCCGAGACGCCCGGCAGGTGCTCCTCGTGGGTGAGCGCGACGACGGGGATCCGCAGCCGCGTCAGCAGTGCGACGCGCGCGTCGTCGGCTTCCGCCGGGATCACGACCACGGCATCCGGAGCACCCGAGGCGTGCCAGGCGTGGTAGACGTCCAGTTCGGAGTCGGCGTCATCCACGACCCTCGCGAGGAACGGCAGGCCGGCCTCGCTCACCGCCTCGCCGAGGGAGTGCACGAGCGCCGAGATCACCGGATCGGCGGCCAGGACGTCGCCGACGAGCACGAGCCCGACACCGTTCATCTGCTCACCATAGTGAGGCACCCCGCGCGAGACGGACCGTGCCCTCATTACAGCCGAAAAGTAAGTATGTCCTAGTCTGTCCTTGTGACCAGTACGATCTCCCCCGGCATCTTCGACGACGCGACCGACGTGGGACCGGTGGCGATCCCCGGCTCCGTGCAGGAGCAGGACGGCGGCTACCGGGTGACCGGGAGCGGCACCAACATGTGGTTCGAGCGCGACGAGTTCCACTTCGTGTGGAAGCGGGTCGAGGGCGACATCGCGCTCGCCGCGACCATCGCGTTCCCCGAGGCGGGCGCCGATCCGCACCGCAAGGCGTGCCTCGTGATCCGCGCGAGCCTGGAGCCGGGGGCCGCCTACGCGGACATCGCCCTGCACGGCGACGGCCTCACGAGCCTGCAGTACCGCCCCACGACCGGCGCCGTGACCCGCGAGGTGCAGTCCTCGGCCGTCGCGCCGCGCCGCATCGGGATCACGCGCCGCGGCGACGTCGTCACGGCGCTCGTCGACGGGCGACCCTCCGGCGGCTCCGTCCGGCTGCGGCTGGACGGCGCGTACTACGTCGGGCTCGCCGTGTGCTCGCACGACCCGGGCGTCGCCGAGGCCGCGGTGTTCTCGGATGTCGAGCTCGGGGCCCCGACCCCTCGACCGGCACGCTCTGGAGCAGCCTCGAGACCGTCGACATCGCGTCGACCGACCGGCGCGCCGTCCACGTCGTCGACCGCTGGATCGAGGCGCCGAACTGGACCGCCGACGACCGCCTGGTCTTCAACGGGGAGGGCCGGATCTTCGCGGTCGCCGCGGCCGGCGGCGACGAGGAGCGCATCGACACCGGGACCGCCGTGCAGTGCAACAACGACCACGGACTCTCGCCGGACGGCACACAGCTGGCCATCAGCGATCAGAGCGAGGGCGAGTCGGCCATCTCGATCCTCCCGCTGGCGGGCGGTGTGCCGCAGCGCGTCACGACCCAGGCGCCGTCGTTCTGGCACGGCTGGTCGCCCGACGGCGCCATCCTGGCCTACACGGCGCGACGCGACGGGGTCTGGGGCGTGTTCACGATCCCGGCCGACGGCGGCGAGGAGCGCCGGCTGACGACCGCGACCGGGCTGGACGACGGCCCCGACTACTCGCCCGACGGCCGCTGGATCTACTTCAACTCCGATCGCACCGGTCGCATGCAGATCCACCGGATCCCCGCGGAGGGCGGCGACGTGGAGCGCGTGCTCGAGACCGCGACCGCCGACTGGTTCCCGCACATCTCCCCCGACGGTCGCTGGCTGGTGCACCTGGCCTACGCGGCCGACGTCGTCGGCCACCCGCGCGATCACGAGGTGACGCTGCAGCTGGTCGACCTGACGGACGGCTCGTCGCGCGTGCTCGCCGAGCTCTTCGGCGGCCAGGGCACCATCAACGTCCCGTCGTGGTCGCCCGACAGCCGCCGCCTGGCGTTCGTGAGCTACGAGTACCACTGACCCGGGCCGCCGGCGCTACTTGAGCGCACCCGCCGAGAGGCCGCGCTCGAACAGGCGCTGCAGCAGGAGGTAGGCGACGATCTCCGGGATCGCGGTGACCACCGCGGCCGCGACGACCTTCGTCTGGTCGTTGTTGAACTCCCCCACGAAGAAGGTCGGCACGAGCGTCACCGTCTGCAGCCCCGGATCCTGGAGGAACACCAGGGGGAGCAGGTAGTCGTTCCAGGTGCCGATGAGGGTGAGCACGACAATGGCAGCGCCGATGGGCGCCGTCAACGGCCACACCACGTAGCGGAACGTCTTCCAGGTCGTCGCGCCGTCGACGCGGGCGGCGTCGAGCAGGTCGTTCGGGATGCCGTCGACGAAGTTGCGCGTCAGCAGCACCGTGAAGGGGATCTGCAGCGCCGCCAGCGGGAGGATCACGGCGATGAAGGTGTCGTAGATCCCGAGCGCGCTCGCGGTCGCGAACAGCGGGGCGAGGATCACGACCTCCGGCAGCGTGAGCGCCGCCAGCATGAGCCAGAACAGCACCTCCTTGCCGCGGAACCGGAGCTTCGAGAAGGCGAACGACGCGAGCATCGTGCAGACGTAGACGATGACGATCACGCAGACGGCGATGATCGCGCTGTTGCGGAAGAAGACCGGCAGCTCGGGGATCGCCAGCACGGTCGCGTAGTTGTTCCAGCCGGTGCCCGCCAGCGACTCCTGCACCATCGCCACGAGCGGGTACAGGAACGGCAGCACCAGGATCGTGGCGACCAGCTGCAGCACGACCTTCGCGGGCAGGCTCCGGGCCTCAAGCACGTCGTGCTCCTCTCGCGGCCGGTCGCGCGCAGGATGATCGCGGCCGCCACGGCGAGCACCAGCAGCATCATCGACAGCGCCGAGGCGTATCCGACGGCGTTGAGCGGCACGCTCTGGCGGTAGATGAGCGTGCCGAGGAACTCGGTCGCGTAGTTGGGTCCGCCGGCCGTGACCAGCTGCGGGATGTCGAACAGCTTGAGCGAGCCGATCGCCGTGAGCATCGCGATCGCCACGGTCGTGCCCCGCAGGTTCGGCCAGATCACGCTCCACAGGATGCGCACGTTGCCGGCGCCGTCGAGGCGCGCGGCCTCGATCATCTCGGGGTCGAGCTGCCCGATCGCCGCGTAATAGAGGATGAAGGAGATCCCCGTCCCGCTCCACACGGCGATCGACAGGATGACGGCCAGGGCCGTGTTCCCCTGCCCGAGCCACGCCTGCTTGAGGAAGCCGAGGCCGACGGCGCCGAGCAGGTCGTTGAACTGCCCGGTCGGCGTGTACATGACCCGGAAGATGGGAGCCATCGTCGCCGGGGCGATTACCACCGGAACGAAGACGATGACCTTGTAGACCACCGCGAGCCGCACCTTCGAGTGCAGCAGCACCGCGAACACGAAGCCGAGCACCGCCTGCGCCACGAACGCGACGACGAAGAAGATGACGGTGTGCTGCAGGCTGTCCCAGAACACCGGGTCGGCGAACATCCGCGCGTAGTTCTTGAACGCGATGAACATCGGGTCGGGGCTGATGCCGTCCCAGTCCTGCAGCGAGATCCACGCCGTATAGCCGACGCAGAAGTAGATGACGGCGACCGAGACCACGAACGCCGGCAGCAGCCAGACGTAGTTCACCGCCCTCGCGCCGTCCGCGCTGCGGCCCGGGCGTGTGCGCCGGGCGGGTATCGCGGTCGTCATCGACTGTGCTCCATCCTCGTGGATGCGATCGGAGCGGGCGCGGACCCGCGTGGGGCCCGCGCCCGCTCGTCGATCACTGGCCGGACTGCGACTGCAGGGTCTGGGCCGCCTGCTCCGGGGTCGCCTTCGCGCCGAGCGTCGTGCTCGCCGAGTCGAGCAGCGCCTGGTCCAGCGTCCCCGAGATGTTCGCCAGTCGCGCCTCGGTCACGTTGGAGGTGTACTTCGACAGCCAGTCGAGGTACGGCGTCTGCTCCTTCGTGTTCACGAGCGGCACCTTGCCGTAGTCGGGCGTGATGCCGGCCAGCACCGGGTCCTCATCGAGGTTGTTGGCGATCACCTGCTGGCCCGCCTTGGTCGCGCCCAGCCAGGTGGCGAAGGTCTCGGCCGCGGCGATGTGCTTGGACTTCTTGTTCACCGCGAGGGCGTAGTCGGGATCGCTGAACGCGGCGATCGTGTGGCCCTTGCCGGCGACATCCGGGAACGGGATCGGCACCATCGTGATCATCTTGCTGGTGTCGGAGACGCCCGCGCCCTGGAGCGCCGCCTTGAGCGTGTCGGTGCGCGTGTACTGGCGGTACCAGGTGCCCATCTGCACCATCGCGACCTGCCCGGAGAGGAACGCGTTGTTGACGTCCGGGTACTGCTGGATCCCCAGCGCGCCCGGATCGAGGATCCCGTCGCTCTGCAGGTTCTTCCAGATCGTCAGCGTCTGCACCATGGCCGGGTCGCTCCACTTCGCCTTGCCGGCGATGGCCTTCTCGTAGAAGCCGGGCTGCACGCTGTTGGCGATGGTATGCAGGGTGTCCTGCTCGAAGCCGGCGGGGTCGACGCCCTCACGGAAGCAGCCCACGTTGTGCTCGCGGAAGGTCTTGCAGACGCTCTTCCACTCGTCCAGCGTCTTCGGCGGCTTGAGGCCGAACTGGTTGAACAGGTCGAGGTTGATCCACATCATGCCCGCCGCGACCTTGCCGATCGGCGCCGCCTTCAGCTGGCCGCCGACCGTGAAGTCCTTCACGCCGGTGGCGAAGAGGCCGTTCTTCCAGTCGGCGCCGCGCAGCTTCTTCATCGACGGCGTCAGGTCGACGGCGTCGACACCGTAGGTCTTGACCGTCGCGCCGGTGCCCCCGACGAGCAGGTTGAAGACGTCCGGCCCGTGCGACGACGCGAGGGCCGGGCGCAGGGCGGCGGCGTACGTCGCGTCCTGGATCTTCTTGAAGGTGATGTGGATGTCCGGGTACTTCTTGTTGAACTCGGTGATGGCATTCTCGGCGACCGCCTGATCGGGCGTCCACCCCCACCACGTGAGGTCGCCCTTCTGCGCGGAGCCCTGGCTCCCGGACGAGCCGGAGCAGGCGGCGAGACCCGCCGCCAGGAGGCCGGCGACCGCGAGCGCCGCAGCGGTCCGAACCGTCCTCTTCGAGATTGCACGAAACGACACTGTTTCTCCTCAGGTGTTGGAGTGTGCGTCGGTGGTGCCCGACCGGACCACAGTAATCTTCGCCGATCTAATTTACAAATAGAATGTAAGTAGGTCGGCGCGCGGCGCGGGTGTTTGGGCAGAGCGCCGCGGACCCGCTCGGGCCGGGCACTCGGAGGGCGCGCTCCGGCGTCGGGCTCGGCGCCCGGCACCCGCCTCCGGCGTCAGAGAGCGGAGGCGCCGCGCCGGGCCAGCAGCAGATCGAGGGCGGCGGCGCTCGCGCCGAGCATTCCCGAGGCGTCGCCGAGCAGCGGCGGCACCAGGAAGTCGAAGGCGTCCGCCGTGATCGCGTGCCCCGCGTGCGGCCCGCCGGTGACGAGGGGGAACTGCTGACGCGTCTCGTCGAGCAGCCCCGGCGCCTTCAGGACCCCGCCGCCGATCACGATGCGGTCGACGCCCGAGGTGTAGGCCACGGTCGCGGCGAGCTGAGCGATGTAGAAGCCGAGGATCTCGTGCGCCCGCGACCGGATCCGATCCGGCAACGACGACGAGTCGACGCCCCAGCGCGCGAGCACCGCCGGCCCCGACACGAGGCCCTCCAGGCAGTCGCCGTGGAACGGGCAGCTGCCGACGAAGTCGTCCAGCGGATGGCGGCGGATCATCAGGTGGCCGAGTTCCGGAAACCCGTTGCCGTGGAAGAGCCGGCCGTTCAGCACGAGCCCGACCCCGACGCCGGTGCCGACGGTGGCGTAGCCGATCGACGCGACGCCGGCCCCCGCGCCCCACCGGTGCTCGGCGGTCGCCGCGCCGCTGACGTCGCTCAGCAGCGCGGTCGGCACGGCCTCGGCGACGGGGATGCGCTCGAGCAGCTTGGTGTTGGCCCAGCCGGGCTTGACCGTGCCGGTGATCCAGCCGTAGCGCGGCTCGTCGCGCGACACGTTGAGGGGACCGAACGAGGCGATCCCGAGCGCCTCGATGGGCTGCCGGTCGCCGACCTCGCTCAGATACTCGTTGATCCGTCCGATGGTCTCGCTCGGCGATGTGGTGGGAAATCGTCGGACATCGAGCGGCACCGCGGGCTCCTCCGGAGAGAAGGCTCCGCAGACGACCTTCGTGCCGCCCGTCTCGATGCCCACGATCACGCCGAGAGCTCCCTCCGTCAATCCGGAGTTCGTCCGGTTCGTCCCTCGTAGACGAGGGTGCCGACCGCCCAGCCGGTCCGCCCATCTTTCCGGCGCTTGTCCCACGTTGTCAAGCGCGACGGCGTCCCGCCGATCACGGGATTTGGCCCTACTCTGCTCCTATGGTCGATCGCGCCGCCTCGACGCCTCCCGCGCGGGGCGGCGTACGGGCCACGGTCGCGGATGTCGCCCGTCTCGCCGGCGTGAGCGTCAAGACGGCGTCGCGCGCGCTCAACGGCCACTCGAGCGTCAAGGAGTCGACCCGCGCGAAGGTGGTCCAGGCCTCGCTCGCGCTACGGTTCCGCCCCAACGCGATGGCGCGCGACCTGCGGCGCGGAGGCCGCCCCTCCACGATCGCCTTCGTGATCGGCGACCTCACCAACCCCTTCTACTCGCAGGTCGCGGTGGGCGTCAGCGACGCGACCGCCGAGCTGGGACTCACGCTCGTCATGGCCGCCTCAGGCGACCAGGCGGCCAGGGAACGCCCGACGGTCGACAGCATGCTCGAGCGCCGCGTGCTCGCGCTCCTGCTCGTGCCCATCGCGAGCGACCACTCCTATCTCGAGGGCGAGCGACAGCTCGGCACCCCCATCGTCGCCGTCGACCGGCCCCTTTCGAACGCGGCGAGCGACTCGGTGATCTTCGACAACCGCGGCGGCGCGCGCTCCGGTGTCATGGCGCTCGCGGATGCCGGGCACCGGCGCATCGGATTCGTCGGCAGCTCGAGCGGCCTCTACACGCACGGCGAGCGGCAGCTCGGCTACCACGACGCCGTCATGATCCGCGGGCTCGATGCCGACCCCGATCTGGTGCGGGAGGACGCCGACTCGATCGAGGCGGCGGAGAACGCCGTCACCCAGCTGCTCGCCCTCGCCGAGCCGCCCGACGCCGTCTTCGCGGGCAACAACCGCGCCGCGTTCGGGGCGTTCCGGGCGATCAGGGCGGCCCGGGCCGACACCGCGCTGCTCGGCTTCGACGACTTCGACCTCGCGGAGTCGCTCGGCATCTCGGTCGTCGCGCACTCCCCGACCGAGATGGGCAGGGTCGCGGCCGCGCTCGCGCTGCGCCGGCTCGACGAACTGGATGGCACCCTCGAGCAGATCGCGCTGCCGACCTCGCTCGCGCTCCGCGCATCGCACCGCGCCTTCGCCCACCCCTGACCGGCGGGCGGCGCGCGCGGCGCTCAGCCCAGTCGGGAGCGGAAGAAGTCGACGGTCTCCTGGGCCTGGAACTCCTCGCCGTTCTCGTGCCCGTTGTACGGGTAGACGACGATGCGCTTGTCGCCGCCGGCGTAGTGGTTGAAGGCGGCGAACACCGTCGACGGCGGGCAGACCTCGTCCATGAGCCCGGCCGAGAACAGCGCGGCGGGGCGCGCCCTGGCGGCCATGTTGACGCCGTCGAAGTACGAGAGGGTGCGTAGCACGCGCTCCTCGGCATGCCGATGCACGTGCAGGTACTGCACGATCTCGGCGTACGGGTGGGTGTCGACGAGCGTGATCGCCCGGCGGAATCCCGTGAGGAAGGGCACGTCGATCACCGCCGCCGTGACCGGGGACGCGAGCGCGGCCGCCGCGAGCGCGATCCCGCCGCCCTGGCTGCCGCCCTGCACCGCGATGCGGGCGGGGTCGACGAGCGGGTGCGCCGCCGCCGCGTCGACGGCGCGGACCGCATCCGTGAAGACGCGCCGGTAGTAGTACGTCGCGGGATCGTCGATGCCGAGCGTCATGACGCCGCCGGAAGACGGGCCGGTGAAACCCCCGTCGGGGGTGTCGCCCGGGCGATACCGGCTGCCCTGCCCCCGGGTGTCCATCACGAGCTGCGCGATGCCGGCGCTCGGCAGCTGCGACCACGACCCGACCAGGCCACGGCCCCCGCCGTACCCGATGTACGACACGACGACCGGGAGGGGCCCTCGGCGTGCCGCGGGGCCACGAACCAGCCGGCGATCGGCTGTCCGTCGAACCCGGCGAACCGGATGTCCTCGGTGATGAGCTCGCGGTACCCCGCGTCGACCTCGCGACGGTCCAGCCCGACGTCGTGCCGCCGCGCCTCGTCGAGCGTGGCGCGCCAGAAGTCGTCGAAGTCGGCGGGCTCGTCCCGCTCGGGCAGGTACTGCTCGAGCACCTCGAGCGGCAGGTCGAAGTGCGGCATGGTCTCCTCAGTCATCCGGCCTGGATGGAGTGCAGCGTCGCATAGACGCCGTCGGCCGCCAGCAGCTGCGCGTGCGTGCCCTGCTCCACGATACGGCCGGCGTCGAGCACGACGATGCGGTCGGCCGAGCGGATCGTCGAGAGTCGGTGCGCGACCACGAGGGTCGTGCGCCCGCGGCGCAGGGTCGCGAGCGCCTGCTGCACGAGGCGCTCCGATTCGCTGTCGAGCGCCGAGGTGGCCTCGTCGAGCAGCAGGATCCGCGGGTTCCTGATCAGCGCCCGCGCGATGGAGATCCGCTGGCGCTGCCCGCCGGAGAGCCGCGCCCCGCGCTCCCCGAGCAGGGTGTCGAGCCCCTGCGGCAGGTCGTGCACCAGGTCAAGCGCGTTCGCCTCGCGCAGCGCCTCCCGCACCCGGTCATCGTCGACGTGGTCGAGCCCGTAGGTGACGTTGTCGCGGATCGAGCCGGTGAACAGCACCGACTCCTGCGGCACGACGGAGACGCTCTGCCGCACCGTGCGCAGGTCGAGACCGTCCATGTCGACGCCGTCGAGCAGGATGCGGCCGGCCGTCGGGCGCAGGAACCCGAGCGCGAGGTTCAGCACGGTCGACTTGCCGGATCCCGACCTGCCGACGAACGCGACCGTCTCGCCCGGCTGGATGTCGAGGTCGAATCCGTCGATGGCGAGAGAGTCGCCGGCGTCGTAGCGGAAGTCGACGTACTCGAATCGCAGGCGGCCCGTCACCCCGTCCACGCGCACCTTGCCCTCGTTGCGCTCGACGTCCGGCTCCTCGAGCACCTCGCCGATCGACCGCAGCGACTCGCGGCCCTTGGTGAGCAGCGGGGCCAGGTTCAGCAGGTTGACGATCGAGTTGGTGAGCATGACGAAGTAGGTGCTCAGCAGCACGACCTGCCCGGGGGTGATGGGCAGCAACCCGCTCACCGACACCAGCGCGGCGCCGATCAGGCATCCGATCGACAGGAACTGGAAGGCGACCCAGGCGAGTGAGGTGAAGCGGCCGTTGAGCACGTCGAGCACCAGGCCCGAGTCGCGTACCGTGCGCGCCGTGGTCGTCACGCGCTCCGTCGCGACGTGCTCGAGACCATGGGCGCGGGTGATCGGCAGCAGCGACGCCATCTCGCCGACCTGCGACGAGAAGCGCTCGACGTCACGGCGGAATCCCTCGTTGCGGCGCTCGGAGCGCTTGCGCACCCCGCGCACGAACGTCACCGAGAGCGGGATGACGAGCGCGAACAGGATCAGGAACGCGGGCACCTGTATCGCCAGCACCACGATCGCCCCGGCGATGACACCGAGCGCCGACAGGGTCGGGTTCGCCGCCTGCTGGAGCATCAACTCCACGTTCTCGACGTCGCGGACCACCTTGGTCTGCATGACGGAGGAGCTCGTGCGGGTGTGGAATCCGATGGACAACTCCTGCAGGCGATGCGCCAGCCGATTGCGCAGGGCGACGCCGAGATCCCGCACCGACGAGTTGAAGAAGCGCACGTAGACCTGACTCACCGGATAGTTCAACCCGACGAGCACGAGGGCGGCCCCGCCGAAGGCGATCAGCCGGAGGGCCGGTCCGTGCGCGACCACCGTGTCGATCACCGCGGAGGTGATGACGGGCAGCACCCAGATCGGGCTGTCCTTGACCACATAGGCGAGGGCGGCGATCGCCAGACGGCCCCACGCGGGGCGCAGGGCGCGCGCGAGCCCCGAGAACGGGCGCTCCACCGAGATGGACGACCCGACGCCGCTCGTCGTGACCTGACTGTGACCCACGATGTCACTCTAGGCGAGGCAATGGAGGCTTCACGCCTCAAATTCCCGTTGTTCGGGGCGTGGTCGCGCCCGCTGATCGGCGTGCAAGCGATGACAACGATGGTCAAATGGGCTTGCGTCGTCGCCGGACCGCGTGTAGCGTCCGGCGAGACACAGCAGCCGCGTCCGCGGCAACCCTGTGGGTCAACGACGATCAAGGAGATAGTCATGAAGATGCGGCACGTACTGGCCGGCTTCGGCGTCCTGGTCCTCGCTGCCGGACTGGCCGCCTGCTCCGGAGGCAGCGGCGACAGTTCGGGCGGCGACGCCTTCGCGGGCAAGATCACGGGCACCATCACGGTCCTCACCAATCGCACCGACATCGTGAACACGACCTTCAAGAAGTACGCGAAGGAGTTCGAGAAGGCGTATCCGGGCACGAACGTCAAGTTCGAGGCCATCACCAACTACGAGCAGGACGTCACCACGCGCCTCGGGTCGGGCAACGCCGGCGACGTCGCGCTGATCCCGACCGCGGTCGGCCGTGCGCAGCTGCCCCAGTTCTTCGAGCCGCTCGGCTCCGAGGCGTCGGTCTCGAAGACCTACCGCTTCGTGGCGAACCAGTCGTACAACGGCAAGGCGTACGGGATCCCGACCTACGGCTCGACGATGGGCTTCGTGTACAACAAGGACGTCTGGAAGCAGGCGGGCATCACCGCGCTACCGAAGACCCCGTCGGAGTTCCTCGACGACCTGAAGCAGATCAAGTCGAAGACGTCGGCCACGCCGTACTACACGAACTATCACGACCAGTGGCCGCTGTCGCAGTGGAACGGCGACTCGGGTCTGACCAACAACGTCGACGCGGTCAACGACCTCAACACGAACAAGGCGCCGTGGTCCGGCAAGACGTACGTCAACATCTCGGACAGCCTGCTGTTCGACATCGTGCACGACGGCCTCTCGGAGGTCGACCCGACCACCACCGCGTGGGAGAGCTCGAAGGGCTACCTCGCCCAGGGGCAGATCGCGACGATGTACCTCGGCTCGTGGGCCATCACCCAGATGCAGGACGCAGCCACGAAGGCCGGCAAGTCGGCCGACAGCATCGGCTACATGCCGTTCCCCTACCAGGTGAAGGGCACGTACTACGCGGCCCTCGCCCCCGACTATCTGCAGGGGGTCACCAAGGCGTCGAAGAACAAGCCGACCGCCTACGCGTGGGCGAACTGGTTCGCGAAGAAGTCGGGCTATGCCGACCTCAACGGCGGCGTGGGCGCGACGGTGGGCAGCAAGAACCCCGCGACGCTCAACAACTTCGCCAAGCTGGGAGTCAAATACGTCGAGCAGGCGCCGGCGCCGAAGGGCAAGGAGAACCTGCAGAACCAGATCATGAAGGAGTCGCAGATCGATCTGTCGGGCGGCATCTACCGGCAGAAGCTCGTCGACGTCGCACGGGGCGCCGCCTCCGGCACCAAGGCCTCCTACTTCGCCTCGCTGAACCAGGCGTGGGGACAGGCGGTCGCGGACAACGCCGGCTGAGACACCAGAGCCCGAACGAATCGAACCTGACCGCGGTCAGGGCGCAACCCGAGGAGAGGTCGAAGGATGACCGAGATCAGCGGAGACGCCAGCCAGGGCGTTCGATTCGAGAAGGCATTGAGCCCCGCCGCCGCTCCCCGGCGGCGGCGGGGACTCCGCGGCCCGCAGGGCGGGTTCCGCTTCACCCTCTCCTGTTCCTCGCCGTGCCGCTCGTGCTGCTCATCACGTTCACGTACTACCCGGTCGGCAACATGATCTGGTACTCGTTCACCGACTGGGACGGCATCGATCAGACCAAGAACTTCGTCGGCCTGAACAACTACATCCAGCTCTTCACCCGGCCGCAGTACTTCCAGGTCTTCACGGTCAGCCTGTACTACTTCGCGGCGTCGTTCGTGCAGATGGCGATCGCTCTCTACTTCGCGACCCTGCTCAGCTTCAGGACGCGGTTCAAGAACTTCTTCAAGGGGATCATCTTCTTCCCCTACCTCATCAACGGCGTCGCGATCGGCCTCATCTTCCTGTTCTTCTTCCGGCCGGGAGGGACCCTCGACGCCACCCTCGTCGCGCTGGGCCTGGGCAAGATGGGGCACTTCCCGCTCTGGCTCGGCAACCCGGGCTGGGTCAACATCTCGCTCGCCGGCGCCTCGGTCTGGCGCTACACGGGCCTGAACTTCGTGCTGTTCCTCGGGGCGATCCAGTCGATCCCGAGCGAGGCATACGAAGCGGCCGACATCGACGGAGCCAACTCGTGGCAGAAGTTCCGCTACCTGATCGTGCCCGGCATCCGGCGCATCATCAGCCTGTCGATGATCCTCGCGATCGCCGGATCGCTCTCGGTGTTCGAGCTGCCGTACATCATCACCGGCGGCGCCAACGGCAGCGGCACGTTCGTGACCACGACCGTGCAGCAGGCGTTCGTCTTCCAGCGAGTGGGCTTCGCCTCGGCGATGGCGGTCATGCTCACGATCGTCGTGCTGCTGATCACCTGGATCCAACGCAAACTCGTGCCCGACGACGACGTGGCGCTGTCATGAGCGGGGCGATGCAGGAGGAGCAGGAGATGAGCTCGGAGCCGATCTCACGGCGACGTCAGCGGTCGCAGGCTGCGATCCGGGTGACGTGGCTGTTCGCGGGGCTCGGCAAGTACGCCTCGCTCGTCGCGTTCTGCGTGATCCTGATGCTGCCGCTCGTCGTGATCCTGTTCGCGAGTTTCAAGTCGGCGAAGGAGTACCTGACCACCTCGCCGATCACGCCGCCGCAGGACTGGCTCAACTTCTCGAACTTCGGCACCGCGTTCTTCGACGGCGACATGCTCCAGGGGTTCGGGAACACGACGATCATCCTGGTCGCCTCGATCGTCGCGACGATCCTCATCGGCACCATGACCGCGTACGCGCTCGACCGCTTCACCTTCCGCTTCAAGCGGGTGATCTTCGCACTCTTCCTCATCGCGACCCTCGTGCCGGGCGTCACCACGCAGGTCGCCACCTACCAGGTCGTCAACGGGCTGCACCTGATCAACACCTACTGGGCGGCGATCATCCTGTTCTCGGGCACCGACATCGTGTCGGTGTACATCTTCATCCAGTTCATGCAGAGCATCCCGAAGAGCCTCGACGAGGCCGCGATGCTCGAGGGCGCGAGCCGCTTCATGATCTACCGGCGCATCATCCTGCCGCTCCTGCAGCCCGCGATCGCGACCGTGATCATCATCAAGGGCATCGCGATCTACAACGAGTTCTACATCCCGTTCCTGTATCTGCCGTCGCCGGATCTGCAGGTGATCTCGACCTCGCTCTTCCACTTCACCGGGCCGTTCGCCGCGTCGCAGCAGATCATCGCGGCCGGGATCATCATCGTGATCGCGCCGACGCTCGTGATCTTCCTTCTTCTCCAGCGCTTCATCTACAACGGCATCACCCAGGGAGCAACTAAGTGACGAACACCCGCATCTCGACCGAGCTGCATCACGGATGGACGGCCGAGCCGGTCGTCGGCGCGCAGATCCCGGCCGCCGTCCGCGAGCACGGACCGATCCCGGCGACCGTGCCCGGCACGGTGCACACCGATCTGCTGGCCGCGGGGCTGATCGCCGACCCGTACCTCGGCACGAACGAGAAGCTGCAGGAGTGGATCGGCAGCACCTCGTGGCGCTACACCACCTCGTTCGATGCGCCCGCGGGGACGCCGAGCGGATCGACCTGGTGTTCGAGGGGCTCGACACGATCGCGACGGTCCGGCTGAACGGCGAGGTCGTGCTCGAGAGCCGCAACCAGCACCGCAGCTACCGGGTGCCGGTGGGATCGCGGCTGCGGCAGGGCGCCAACCGGCTGGAGGTCGACTTCGCGGCTCCGGTGCCGGAGGCCGACCGCGCCTCGCTCGAGCTCGAGTACCGGCCGCACGTCAACCACCACCCGTACAACGCGATCCGCAAGATGGCGTGCAGCTTCGGCTGGGACTGGGGTCTCGACACCGCGACGAGCGGGATCTGGCGCCCGGTGCGTCTCGAGTCGTGGTCGACGGCCCGCATCGCGCAGGCGATCGTCTCCGCGGGGATCGACGGCGACGACGGCGTCATCGAGCTGCGCGTGCCCGTCGAGGCCGTGGGGAGCGACGCGCTCCGCGTGGTGGCGTCCGTCGGCCTCATCGAGGCGCGGGCCGATGTCGTCGACGGTGAGGCGACGCTGCGCCTCGTCGTGCCGGATGCCGACCGCTGGTGGCCGCGCGGCTACGGCGAGCAGACCCGGTACGAGCTGCACGTGGAGCTCTTCGCCGGCGACCGGGTCCTCGACGAGCGCGATCACCGGATCGGATTCCGCACCGTCCGGGCCGACACGACGCCTGACGAGGCCGGCACGCCCTTCACGATCGTGGTCAACGACCGTCCGGTGTACGTCAAAGGCGTCAACTGGATCCCGGACGACGCGTTCCCCTCCCGGGTGGATGCGGCGCGATACCGCGAGCGGCTGACCCAGGCCGCCGATGCGAACGTCAACCTCGTGCGCGTGTGGGGCGGCGGGATCTACGAGAGCGAGGACTTCTACGACGCGGCCGACGACCTCGGCCTGCTGGTCTGGCAGGACTTCCTGCTGGCCTGCGCCGCATACGCCGAGGAGGAGCCGCTCGCCTCCGAGATCGCCGCCGAGGCCAGGGAGGCGATCGTCCGGCTCGGCCGGCACGCCAGCCTCGTGATCCTCAACGGCAACAACGAGAACGTCTGGGGGCACGTCGACTGGGGCTGGGAGCAGCGCCTCGAGGGCCGCACCTGGGGGGCGACGTACTACGAGGACCTCTTCCCCGGCCTCGTCGCCGAGCTCGCGCCGCACGTCGTGTACACGCCCGCGAGCCCGTTCTCGCCCGACCCGTCGATGCATCCCAACGATGAGCTCAACGGCACGATGCACATCTGGGAGCTCTGGAATCGGCGCGACTACCCGCACTACCGCGACTACCGCCCGCGCTTCGTCTCGGAGTTCGGATGGCAGGGGCCGCCGACCTGGGCGACCCTCACCGAGGCGCTCCCCGACGAGCCCCTCACCCCCGAGTCGCCGTCGATGCTCGTGCACCAGAAGGCGATCGAGGGCAACGTCAAGCTCACCGACGGCCTCGTCGCGCACCTGCCGCTGCCGAACACGATGCCGGAGTGGCACTGGGCGATGGTCCTCAACCAGGCGGTCGCGGTCCGCACCGCGATCGAGTGGTTCCGCTCCCTGCAGCCGCATAACATGGGCGCGATCGTCTGGCAGCTGAACGACTGCTGGCCCGTGGTCTCCTGGGCGGCGATCGACGGCTACGGCCGGCGCAAGCCGCTCTGGTACGCCTTGCGCGGCGCCTACCGCGACCGGCTCGTGACCGTCCAGCCCGAGGGCGACGGCCTCGAGGTCGCGATCGTGAACGACACGGACGCGGCCTGGTCGGGGCCGCTGCGGATCTCGCGACTCCGCTACGACGGCACCGCGCTCGCCGAGGTGGGCATCGATCTCGACGTGCCGGCGCGCGGCGCCGCGCGCATCCCGATCCCCGCCGAGGTGGCGGCCGTCGGCGACCCGGCGGACGAGCTCCTCGTCGCGGAGTCGGCCGGCGAGCGCGGCCTGTGGTTCTTCACCGAGCCGCGCGACTCCGCACTGAGCGAGGCCCGGCTCGAGACCGAGGCGCGCGCCGTCGACGGCGGCGTCGAGATCACGGTGACCGCCGTCGACCTCGTCCGCGAGCTCGCGGTGCTGGCCGACGTCGCCGCCCCGGATGCCGAGGCCGACGACATGCTGCTCACGCTGCTGCCCGGCGAGCGCGCCGTCATCACGGTGCGCACGGCATCCGGGGTCGACCCGGCGCGGTTCCTCGAGCCCGACGTCCTCCGCAACGCCAACGCCCTGCTCTCCCCCGAAAGGCACGAACCGCCGCATGACCGACACCACGACGACCACCGCCCCCGACCTCTCGGTGCTCGACGACCACGTGTCGGGCATGACGTGGGGATGGACCGGCGTGCGCGGCACCTGGGCGACGCCCGAGGCGGAGCGCTCGATGGACGCGATGCTCCCGCTGAACCTGAACTGGATCACGATCGCCTTCGCCACCCTGCAGGCCACGGTGGTCTCGACCGAGATCCCCTGGCGCGAGGCCCCCACGCCCACCGACGACGAGGTGCGCTGGGCGATCCGCGCGGTGCACGAGCGCGGCTGGCGCGCGTGCCTCAAGCCGACCGTGAACTGCCGCGACGGGATCTGGCGCGGCTACATCGGCTTCTTCGACTGGGACGTGCCGGGCGAGGCGCACTGGGGCGACTGGTTCGCCGCGTACCAGGAGTACATCGTCCACTTCGCCCGGATCGCCGAGGAGGAGGGTGCGGAGATGCTCTGCGTCGGGTGCGAGATGGTGCGCTCCGACCCGCGGGAGGCCGAGTGGCGCGCGCTCATCGACGCCGTCCGCGAGGTCTACTCCGGCATCGTCACCTACAACTGCGACAAGTATCAGGAGGACCACGTCTCGTGGTGGGACGCCGTCGACGTCATCTCGGCGAGCGGCTACTACCCGACCGGGCAGTGGGAGGCGCAGCTCGACCGGATCGAGCCGGTCGTGCGCGCGCACGGCAAGCCGTTCCTCTTCATCGAGGCCGGCTGCCCCAGCCGCGACGCCTCGCCCGCTCGCCCGAACGACTGGACCCTGCAGGGCGCGCCCTCCGGCGCCGCGCAGGCCGGCTACCTCGACGAGATGTTCGAGGCGTGCCGCGGGCGGGACTGGGTCGGCGGCTTCGCGCTCTGGGACTGGCCCGTGCGGCTCTACGACCCGGCGGACGCGGCGACCAACACCGACTACTGCATGTACGCGAAGCCGGGGCAGCAGGTCGTCGCCGACTACTACGCGTCGCGCCGCTGACGGGGGCGCTCGGGCCGACCGCCGCCGTCAGCCCCTCGCCGTCAGTGGCTGCGATGCGACTCGCGCAGCACCAGCCGGGTGGGGAGTAGCACGTGCTCCAGCGGACCGTCGAGGTCGTCGATCCGGCGGAGCGCGAGGTCGGCCGCACGCCGCCCCATCTCCTTCGGCGAGTGCGCCACGACGGTGATGCCGAGGGTGTCGGCCAGCGGGAAGTCGTCGAAGCCGACGAGTGCCACGGGCCGGCCGGAGCGCCGCAGGGCGTCATAGGCGCCGAACGCGGCTCGGTTGTTGGCGGCGAACAGGGCGGTGGGGGGATCGGCCTGGTCGAGGAGCGCCAGCGTGGTGGCCGCTGCGCTCTCCAGAGTTTGCGCGTCCTCACGCACCAGCCGGGGATCCGTGTCGAGTCCCCGCGCCTCGACAGCATCGTGATATCCGGAGAGGCGCTCGATGTCGGTGTACAGGCGGCTGTTGGAGCCGACGAAGCCGATCCGGCGATGCCCCGCGTCGGCCAGGGCCAGCACGCCGTTCCGCGCTCCGGAGCGGTTGTCGAAGATCACCGAGTCGCTGGCCGAGTTCGCCAGCGGCCGGTCGACCGCGACGATCGGGGTCCCGAGCTGCCGCTCCCCTCGAGATAGGAGTGATCGTCGGCGATGGGCACGAGCAGCAGCGCCTGCACACGACGTTCGAGCATGCTGTCGACGGTCGGGCGCTCCCGGGCGGGCTGATCGCCGGATGAGGCCATCACGAGGGTGAGGTCGCGGGCGTTGATGACCTCCGTGGCGCCCATGGCGACCTCGGCGTAGAAGGCGTTCATCATGTCGCCGAAGACGAAGGCGATGCTCGTCGCGACTCCGCCGCGCCGCAGATCCCGCGCCATCCCGTTGGGCCGAAAGCGGAGGGCGACGGATGCCTGCAGCACCCGCGATCGCGTCTCGTCGCGCACGCTGGGGTGCCCGGTGAGCGCCCGGGATGCGGTCTTCAGGCTCACGCCGGCGAGGCGTGCGACGTCGGCCGTCGTCGCCCGCGACGGCGCGGTGGAGCGTCGCGCCGCCGGCGGGTCATCGGTCGACATGGGCTCACAGTAGCGCGGACGCCGCGCCGTTCCGCGCTCCATACCGGCTTCATGACAACGCGGGACATTCTTGCGGCCCCGTCGCTGGGGGCAGGAGGCTCGGGAGCACGATCGCGATCATCCCGTTCGTGCGCGCGGGAGGTGCGCCTCGACCACGAAGGCGTGGTCCTGCACGCCCGCGGTCGCGGTGCCGCCGAGCGCCGCCATCCGCTCGCTCAAGCCGACCAGGCCGCGACCCCCGCCCATGCCCCCGAGGCCGGCCGTCGCACTCGACGCGAGCCCCGTCGAGGCGCGGAAGGCGACGTCGCTCGGGGTCCAGTCGAGCGACAGCTCGGTCGGCATCCCGGGCGCGTGCCGGCGGGCGTTGCTCAGCACCTCCTGCGCGGCGCGGCGCAGCGCCCCGGCGGCGGCGGGATCGAGCGGGCCGGGCTGCCCCGACTGGTGCAGCTCGGCCCGCGCGCCGAGCGAGCGGTGGGTGTCGATGAGCTGCTGGATCGCCGCGGCGGGGTCGGCCGCGGTCTCCGGATCGCGCAGCGCGTCGACGGCCCGGCGCGCCTCCTCGAGACCCTCCGCCGCCAGTCCCCGCGCCGCCGTCACGCGCCGATGGGCCTCGTCGTGGCGTCCGGACTCGAGCAGGGCCTCGACCGCGTCGAGTTGCAGCACCAGGCCGCCGAGACTGTGGGCGAGGACGTCGTGGATGTCGCGCGCGATCCGCGAGCGCTCGGCGAGCGCCGCGACCTCGGCGCGCTCCTGCTCCACCGCGAGCCGCTCCTCGAGGAGCAGCCGCTCCTGACGCTCCGCCGCGAGGTACTGCCGCCGGCTGAGCGAGATCAGCACCACGATGATCAGTGCCGCGACCGAGCTGATGAGCTGCACGGGATAGGGGAACAGGAGCGCGCTCAGGCCCAACAGCACGAGCGAGAGCGCCGCCGTCGCGAGCCCCATGATGACGCGGCGGTGCGGCCGCCGGACGAGGCCGCCGATGGCGCCGATGGCGGGGATGAAGCCGAGCACCTGCGTGCCGCAGGCGACGAGCGATCCGCAGACGGCGGCCGTGACGAAGAGGACGGCCCGCGCGCGGTCCCAGCGCGAGGAGGAGGACTCCGGCGACCCAGGCGGCCGTGCCCCCGAGGGTCACGACCGCGACCCAGGTCGGGGTGCTGCCGGTGATCAGCTCCTGGACGATGAAGACCGTCACGCCGGCGGCGGCGAGGCCGGTGAACACCCGCGCGAACGGCCGCCGATCCCCGCCGAGATCCCGGACGCGGGCGGGCTCGGGCCGGGGGCGGAGTCGGGCCGGGGGTCGTCCGTCGCCGAGCTCACGCGACCATCATCGCGCCGCGAGGCTCAGGTGACGATCGTGACGGAGGCTGAAGACCAGCGTGCGGAGCCCGCGGTTCACCGCCAGCACCAGCAGGATCACGCCGGACGACTCCGCGAGAGCCGAGCCGAGCGAGTGGCCCCAGAAGCCGAGCCCCACGCGAACGGCGACCATGACGATCCAGAGCACGAGGCCGATCCAGCCGGTGCGCGACTCCGTGGTCGGCTCGGCGGCGTCGCCGGGCCGGCGACGGGCACGCCACGCGGCGAGCCCCTTCTCGGTGATCGGACGGAAGGTCGCGACGAACCCCATGAGCGCCCCCGTCACCACCGCGACGGCGAGCTCGAGCGCGAGGAGTCCGAGATCGACGGCGGTCAGCGCCTTCGTGCTGCCCGAGCTGACGAGCGTGACGACACCGACGAGGCCGAGGATCGCCGGCATGCGCCACATGCGGCCGACGTCGACCGCGGTCCACGTCATCTGGCGGTAGACGATCCACACGAGGAGCGCGACGCCGAGAAGCGCCTCTCCGATGTTCACGATGCTCATGTCCTCCACTGTGCGCGGCGGTGGCCGCCCTTCCCACCACCCGGGGTGGAGTCCGGGTGGAATGCGGTGGGGTGCGCGAGGATGGACGGGTGGATGCCGAGCCCTCCGTCACGCTGGACAGCGGGCTCCGGGCGCTCATCCGCCCCGATCGCTGGATGCCTGGCGCGTTCGAGCTCGTGGTCGACGGCACGCCGCAGTCGCACGTCAACCTCGACGACCCGTCCGAGCTGTTCTTCGAGTACATCGTGCGGATGGGTCACGTCATCGACCAGCTGAAGCAGCCGGGCGAGCCGATCACCGCGCTGCATCTCGGCGCCGGCGGGCTGACGCTGCCGCGGTACATCCACGCGACGCGGCCGGGGTCGCGGCAGCAGGTCATCGAGCTCGAGCCGAAGCTCGTCGAGCTCGTGCGGTCGGCGCTGCCGCTGGCGCGCGGGGCATCCATCCGCGTGCGCTACGGCGACGCGCGCTCGACCCTCGACAAGCTGCCGGACGGGCTGCGCGGCGCGGTCGACCTGCTCGTGGTCGACGTGTTCGGCGGCGCGACGACGCCGCCGCAGGTCACGAGTCGCGAGTTCTACGCCGCCGGCGCGGCGTTCCTCGCGCCCGACGGCGTCATGCTCGTCAACATCGCCGACGGCGGGCTCTCCGGCTCCCCCGGCGCCGCCTTCGCCCGCTCGCAGGGCGCCACGCTCGTCGACGTGTTCGGCTCGCCCGACCGGGTCGCGATCCTCGCGGAGCCGCAGGTGGTGCGCAGCCGCCGGTTCGGCAACTTCGTGCTCGTCGGTTCGGCGGCTCCGCTGCCCCTCGAGTGGATGCCACGGCTGCTCGCGGGAGGTCCGCATCCGGCCGGGCTGCTCACCGGCGACGACCTGCGCGACTGGACCGCCGGCGCGCCCGTCACGACCGACGCGAACGCGCAAGGCTCGCCCGATCCCAACCGCAGCATCTTCCAGAGGCGGCTGGGCGGATGATCCCCGCGGCGCGCGCACGGCGACGGCGGCGCTCGCCGCGGCCGCGCTCGCCGGCACGCTGCTGACCGGCTGCACGCAGACGGTGCGCGACCCCGCGGCGACGGCGCCGCCGAGGCCGCTGCCGTCGTCGTCCGACGGCGCACCGGTCGACGTCGTGACCGGGCTCGCGAGTCCGTGGTCGATCCTGCAGGTCGGCGACGGGCGCATCCTCGTGAGCGAGCGCGACTCGGGGCACATCGTGCGCGTCGACCGCGGCGAGGCGCAGCCGATCGGCACGGTGCCGGGCGTCGTGCACGAGGGCGAGGGCGGGCTGCTCGGCCTCGCGTACCGAGACGGCTGGCTCTACGCCTACACGACGACCGCGACCGACAACCGCGTGATCCGGATGCGGCTGGGCGATGATCTCTCGCTCGGCTCCCCGCAGGTGCTGCTCGACGGTCTGGAGAAGGCGCCCAACCACGACGGCGGGCGGCTGGCGTTCGGTCCCGACGGGATGCTCTACGTCACCGTCGGCGACGCGTCCGACACCGGGAACGCGCAGAACCTGAAGAAGCTGAACGGCAAGATCCTGCGGATGACGCCGGATGGCGCGGTCCCCGACGACAACCCCTTCGCCGGCTCGTACGTCTACAGCTACGGCCACCGCAATCCGCAGGGTCTGGCCTGGGACGACCACGGACAGCTCTGGGCATCCGAGTTCGGACAGGACACCTGGGACGAGCTCAACCGCATCGAGCCGGGCAAGGACTACGGCTGGCCGATCGTCGAGGGCGTCGCGCACGACCCGCGCTTCGTCGATCCGGTGGCGCAGTGGTCCACCGACGACGCGAGCCCAAGCGGCCTCGCCTACGTCGACGGCGCGTTCTGGATGGCGGGGCTCGGCGGGCAGCGCCTCTGGCGCATCACGGTCTCCGCCGACGGCCGCGCGAGCACCGACGCGTTCTTCACCGGGGATGCCGGCTACGGTCGCCTGCGCGACGTCGCCCCCGCACCCGACGGCGGCCTGCTCGTGCTCACCGACAACACCGACGGCCGCGGCTCACCGCGCGACGGCGACGACCGGCTGCTGCACGTGCCGCCGGGGGTGTCGGGCTGATGGCCGAGCTCGAACGGGTGCGGCACTGGGCCGAGGCGCTCATCCGGCTGCACCTCGATGATGCGTGGACCTTCGGCTTCGACAACGCCCGCACCCGGGCGGGGCTCTGCAACTACGACCGCAAGCGCATCTCGGTCTCGCGGCTGCTGGCGGCCCGCTACGAGGACGACGAGATCCACCAGGTGCTGCTGCATGAGGTGGCGCACGCGATGGCCGGCCCCCGCGCGGGGCATGGTCCGGGGTGGAAGCGCATCGCCGCCGACCTCGGCTACGAGGGCAAGCGGCTGCACGACGGCGCGGTCGCGACCGAGCTCGCGCCCTGGGTCGGGCGGTGTCCCGCCGGCCACCAGCACTTCCGGTACCGCCGGCCGACCCGTCCGCTCAGCTGCGGCCGGTGCTCGCGCCGCTTCGACCCGGCGTTCCGCATCGAGTGGGAGCGGCGTAACCCCTAGCATCGGTTACGTGACGTTGTCGATCGACTTCATCGACCGGGCATCCGGGGTCGGCGTGTGGCTGGCCGGGCGCTTCGACCGTCTCGCACCGGCGACCGGGCGCGACGCCGCGGATGCCGAGGCGCTGTCCGCCGCGATCGAGCGTCTCGTGGTCGCCACGGCCGACGAGACGACCCGGCACGCCGACGATGTCGACACCGTCAATCTGTTCGCCGCGACGCCCGACGTTCCGCCGGCACTCGAGGGCGGACATCGCCGCGCCGGCGCCGCCACGGTGCGCGTGTCGCAGGCACTGTCCTCGATCGCCCGGGATGCGGTCGCGATCCTCGCCGCGGCCGACGGCCGGATCCGGCGCTGCGCGGGATGCGGACGCGTCTTCCACGACGACTCGCGCACCGGCAACCGGCGCTGGTGCTCGATGCTCACCTGCGGCAACCGCGCGAAGGTCGCGGCCTTCCGTGCCCGCACGCGCTCCGCTCAGAGCACCTAGCGAGGGTCACCTCACTCGGTGACCTGCACGTCCTTCCAGAACGCGACGTAGTTCGAGAAGTCCTTGCCGACGCGGTCGAACGCGGTCGGGTACGGCGTCGGATAGCTCCAGGCGCGATCCTGCAGCAGCTCGCCCGAGGCCGGGTCCTTCACCGAGAAGTACTGGCACTCGCCCTTCCACGGGCAGGTGTAGGGGTGGGGCTGTTCTCGAGGAACTCCGCCTTCACGCTCGACGGCGGGAAGTAGGCGTTGCCCTCGATGTGGATGATGTCCTCGGCCGGAGCCTCGGCGATGACGGTTCCGTTCAGCGTTGCAGTAGCCATGTCGGTATGAACCCGCGGAGGGCTCGTTCGATTCCCGACGCCCCGCCACGGACATGTCACGTGACCGTAATGGTTTCGCGGTCCGGGCGGCGCCCGGATGAGCGAGCGTGGGGTGTGCCCGGCCGCTCGACGGCACGGGCCCTCCGAGCCTCTCGGAGCACGACGGAAGGAAGAATCATGAGAACCGCAACCCGCTGGGGCCTCCTGGCAGCGGCCACCGCCGCGCTGGTGGCCGGCACGGCCGGAGCCGCCGACGCCGCCCCGACGCACGGGCGGCCGGCGCCGACCGCCGGCACGGTCTTCGTCCAGACGGATGACGCATCCGGCAACCAGATCGTCGCCTACGACCGCGCGGCGAACGGCACGCTGAGCCAGGCCGGCGTCTACGCCACCGGCGGCCCCGGCGGCGCGCTGGACGGCTCGGTCGTCGACCACACGGCCAGCCAGGGCGCCGTCGCCATCGTCGGCGACACCCTGATCACCGTCAACGCGGGCAGCAACACGATCACGACCTTCCGGATCGTCGGGGACCGTCTCGTTCGCCGGCAGACGATCTCCTCGGGCGGCGAGTTCCCGGTGAGCGTCACGTCGCACGGCAACGAGGTGTACGTGCTCAACGCCCGTCACGGCGCGTCCGTGCAGGGGTACGTCGACCTGGGCGGCTACCTCGCGCCGCTGCCCGGCGGGAACCGTCGGCTCGGGCTCCCGGACAGCACACCCGAGTTCGTCAGCACCGCCGCGGAGGTCGCCTTCACGCCGGACGGGTCGAAGCTGGTCGTCTCGACCAAGGGCAGCGGCAGCGGCTTCGACGTCTTCCGCTCGTACGGGCTGCTCGGCCTGAGCGCGCGGCCCGTGGTCAGCACCTTCGCGGGCGCGGCGCCGTTCGGCTTCGTCTTCGATCGCGGCGGCCACCTCGTCGCCACCGAGAGCGGGACGAACACGATCGCGACGTTCGCCATCCAGCCGAGCGGCACGGTCACGCGTCTCGCGGAGTCGGCCACCGGCCAGAAGGGAACCTGCTGGATCGTCGGCTCGGGCGACCGGTTCTGGACCAGCAACGCGGGCAGCGGCACGCTCTCGCGCTACACCGACTCGAGTGACGGCCGGATCGCCGGCGGGGCCACGACGCCGACGGATGCGGGCACGGTCGACGCGGCCGTGTCGCCCGACGGCTCCTTCCTCTACGTCCAGACCGGTGCGGCCGGGATCGTCGACGAGTTCTCCGTCGCCGGCGATGGATCGCTGACCGAGGTCGGCTCCGTGACCGTGCCGAACGGCGTGGGGGCCGAGGGCATCGTCGTGCGCTGATCGGGATCTCGGGGGCCGGCGGCGCGTTCGACGCGGCGCCGGCCCCCGTTCGCGTTCCGACGTCGGCGCTCGAGCAGCGCGACGGATCAGGCGAGCTCGCGGGACTCCCGGGCGCTGACCGACGCATTCACGAGGTGCCGCGTCGCGTTCCTCAGCCCCCGGTGCGCGGCGGCCGCCGCCGCGGCCTCCGGCGACTGGTGGTCGATGCCCACGCCCGCGATCGCGTCGATGATCGCACCGGCCGCGAGCAGGTCCTCGACCGCGAAGCGGAGGGTGCCGTCGTCGCGCGCCGCGCCGGCCGCGACCACGGCGATCCGGAACCGCCCGCCGAGCCGCTCCTGCTCGGCGAGCGCCCACGCGGCGACCTCGTCGGCCTGCTCGAGGGTGCGCGCGCCCGGGTCGCCGCCGAGCTGGTCGACCCACACGACGGCCTCGGCATCCACCGCGATCGCGTCGCGACCGGCCGCGCCCCAGTCGAACCGCACCTGATACGAGGACTGGGAGGCCGCATTCACGCCAGCAGGCTAACCGCGCCCATCTCGCGGACGATGACCGCGAAGTCATGCTCCGTCATCTCGAGGTGACCGCGACGCATCGCGAAGCCCCAGTTGCGGTTGCCGCGGGTGAGGTCGAGCACGTCGAGCAGGGGGCGATCGGCACCGGATGCGCGGCGCCGTCGTAGTCGACCTTGCGCCGCCACGGGCGCCACTCGCCATCCTCGGCCTGCCAGGGCTCCCCCGGCGCGACCCGGCCGATCGCGGTGAACTCCTGGAGCGGGTCTCCGTCGGGGTAGGAGGTCTTCGGCGAGTAGAAGACGAATCCGTCGCCCGGCCCCATGCGCGCGATCCCGGCCTTGGCGCCGTGGTTCGTCTGCGCGATGCCGAGCTCGACGCCGACGAGCACGTGCGCCCGCTGCACGACCCCGAGCCAATACCGCATGCCCGGAGCATGGCCCCGACCCCCGACACGTGCGAGTCTGGGGACATGCGCGTCCAGCTCAAGCTCGTGCTCGACTGCCCGCCGGACGCGGCCTGGGAGGCGATCCGCTCGCCGGACGTGTTCCGCGAGGTCTACCACCCGCTCGCCAACGTCGAGCCGATCGATCCGCCGACCTTCCCCGAGCGGTGGCCCGACGGCCCCACGCTGCTGCGGGTCACGTCGATCTCCGGGCTCGTGCCCTTGGGCGAGCAGGTCATGGACCTCGCGCGCGCCGAGCGCGACGGCGTGCGGATCCTCGAGGATCGCGGCCACGCGGTGACCGGTCCGCTCGCAGCACTCACGCTCTGGCGGCACCGGATGGCGGTGTCGGCGATCGACGCTCCTTCGACGGGCCCGGGACAGCGCACCGCGACGCTGTACCGCGACCGCCTCGACGTCCGGGGGCCGACATCCGTGCCGCTCTGGCCGGTGCTGTGGGAACTGTGGCAGTACCGGGGCGGCCGGCTGAAGAAGCTCGCCCCGACGTTCGCAAGGAGGTTCGGACGATGACCCCGCTCGATGTCGTCGACTGGCGGCGTTCCGTGTTCGCGCTCTACCAGGCCGTGCGCGACGAGGACGACCCGGCGACCGCGCACCGCATCTGGCGCGACGGCCGCGACGAGCTGTTCGCCCATCACCCGGCGACCGCGCTGCTGCCGGAGGACCGCGCGGGCTTCACGGGCCTCCCGGTCGCGGACTACGACCCGGCCTGGCGGTTCCAGGTCGAGCTGGAGCCCGCCGAGCCGGGCGCGTTCGAGTACGAGACCGGCACCGACGGCACGGTCGTCTTCGACCGCGCGGGCGTGGTGCGGATCCCGGATGTCGGCTCCTTCGACGTCTGGCGCCTCACCAGCTACGGGGGCGGCCTGTTCATCCCCGTCAAGGACGGCCTGCACGGCAAGCCCGGCGGCACCTACGGCGGCGGCCGCTATCTCATCGACACGATCAAGGGCGCCGACCTCGGCTCCGACCCCGCCGCGAACACCCTCGTGCTCGACTTCAACTTCGCCTACAACCCGTCGTGCGCGTACGACCCCGCATGGGCGTGCCCGCTCGCGCCGGCCGGCGACACGGTGACGGTCGACATCCCCGTCGGGGAGACGTACGACGGGAAGTACTGATACGGTTGCGTTCGGCCGCGCGATCGTGCGGCCCGCGTCGTGGAACGCTTCCTCGCCGCCCGGCGGTCTCGTTGAGAGCCGGGCCCGGCTGACATCTTCTCTGCGGCGAACTTCTGTGCCCATCGGCACGGTCGCCCATCATCACCCGAAAGACCTCTATGTCCGACAACTCGTTCGGCGCGCTCGGCGTGCCGTATCCCCTGCTCGAGGTGCTCAGCGCCGACGGCAAGACCACCCCTTCCCGATCCAGGCCGACACGCTGCCCGACTCCCTCGCGGGACGCGACGTGCTCGGTCGCGGGCGCACCGGCTCCGGCAAGACGCTCGCGTTCGCCCTCCCCATGGTCGCCCGCCTCGGCACCCGCCTCGCCGGCGGATCACGCCGCGGCGGCCACCCGCTCGGCCTCGTGCTCGCCCCGACCCGTGAGCTCGCCACGCAGATCGAGGCGGTCATCGCCCCGCTCGCGGCGGCCTACGGGCTCACGACGACGACGATCTTCGGCGGCGTCTCGCCGAACCGCCAGATCGCGGCCCTGAAGGCCGGCGTCGACATCGTCGTTGCCTGCCCCGGCCGGCTCGAGGACCTGATGCAGCAGAAGCAGGCCCACCTCGACGCGATCGAGATCACGGTGCTCGACGAGGCCGACCACATGGCCGACCTCGGCTTCCTGCCCGGCGTGACCCGGATCATGGCCGCGACCCCCGCCGAGGGGCAGCGGATGCTGTTCAGCGCCACGCTCGACCGCGGCGTCGACAAGCTCGTGAACCGGTTCCTGCACTCCCCGATGCTGCACGAGGTCGACGAGGAGAACTCGCCCGTCGTCGACATGACGCACCACGTGTTCGGGGTCGCCGACCTCACCGCCAAGAACGAGCTCGTGCGCGCGCTCGCCTCGGGCACCGGACGGCGCATCCTGTTCATGCGCACCAAGCACCAGGCCAAGAAGCTGGCGCGTTCGCTGACCGAGTCCGGCATCCCGGCGGCCGACCTGCAGGGCAACCTGTCGCAGGCGAACCGCGAGCGCAACCTCGCGGCGTTCGGCGCGGGCGAGATCCGCGTGCTCGTGGCGACCGACGTCGCCGCCCGCGGTGTGCACGTGGATGACATCGAGCTCGTCGTGCACGTCGACCCGCCGACCGAGCACAAGGCCTACCTGCACCGCAGCGGTCGCACGGCGCGCGCCGGGTCCGCCGGCGATGTCGTGACGGTCGTCCTGCCCGTGCAGGAGGGCGACCTGGGGCAGCTGCTGCGCAAGGCCGGCATCAAGGTGCCGACCCAGCGCGTGACCGCGACCTCGGATGCCGTGACCGCGCTCGTCGGCGAGGTCGCCGCGTACGTGAAGCCGGCTCCGCAGGCGCCGAAGCAGCAGGGCGGCGGTGGCGGTCGGTCGACCGGCGCGAACGCGCAGCGCAAACGCGCGCTGCGCTCCTCCCAGCCAGGCACCGGTGCGACGCCGAACGGCGGCGGCCGCAGCCGCCGCGACCGTTCCGGCCGCCCCGCGGCGGGCGCGCCCCAGCGCTCGGGTGCCGCGAGCACCCGCAGCGGCAGCACGACCGTGTGGTCCTCGGGCGGCGGTGCTCAGCGTCCCGCGGCGCCGACCGGCAACCCGCGCCGCTCGGGTCGGCGCTCCGGCCGTCCCGCCGGCAGCTAGCCGCACGATCAGCTGAGCGGTCCGACGACCTCCCCCACGATCCGACGCACGATTCCCTGCGGATACCCGCGGGGAGGTTGAGGACGACGTGGCTCGCCCCCGACTCGATGAGCTGCCGCGCGACCGAGCGGGTCGCCGGCAGGTCGTCGTAGGCGACGGTGAGCTGAACCGAGCGCCCGAGCCCGGACGGATCGCGGCCGAGCTCGGCGCACAGCGCGTCGAGACGCCGCGAGCGCTCGGCGAACGCATCGACCGTGGTGTGCGGCGGGCCGGGGATGTTCCACACGTCCGCGCGCTCGGCCACGAGCCGCAGCATCCGGTCGCCCCACGCGCCGATGAGCAGCGGGGGACGGTGCGACGGAGCGGGCCGGTTGACCGTGCCGCGCAGCGTGCTGAACGGTCCGTCGAAGTCGAACGGGCCGCCCGTCCACATCCGGTCGAGCACGTCGAGCGTCTCGATGAGCCGGCGCACGCCCTCGGCGGCGGGCACGAGGTCGACGCCGTAGGCGGCGTACTCGGCGGCCGCGGGGTTCGTCGCGAAGCCCGCCACCCCCGCGGGCTGGACGGTCCCGCCGACGCCGAGGCCCATCGTGAGACGGCCGTGCGAGATCGCGTCGACCGTGCTGGCGATCTTGCCGAGGTGCGCGGGCGAGCGCAGTCGGTTGCTCGTGACGAGCAGCCCGAGCCCGAGTCGTTCGGTCTGCGCCGCCAGCGCGCTCAGCAGCGTCCAGCCCTCGAAGATCGGACCATCCGCGGGCGGGGCCAGCGGGAGCAGGTGGTCCCACAGCCACGCGTCCGCGATCTCCGGGAGCTCATCCGCCTCCCGCCAGACGCGCACGATGTCGTCGTAGCTCACGTGCATGGGTGCGGTCTTGATTCCGAAGGTCGTCATGGAGCGAGGATACCGTCAGTACCACTGATGATCAGTGAGCCGATAGGATTCACCGTGTGGCGACCGACGTGACACCGCTTGACGACCGGCTCGGCTTCCTGCTGAAGACCGCATACGCCCAGCTGGCCCAGCGGGTGGATGCCGCCCTCGCCCCGCTCGGGCTCACCGCCCGGCAGCTCGCCGTGCTCTCCGTGATCGCGGCGGACGACGCGCTCTCGCAGATCGCCCTCGGCGAGCGGCTCGGCGTCGATCGCACGACGATCGTCGCGATGCTCGACGAGCTGGAGGGCAGCGGCCTCGTGGAACGCCGCCGGGACCCGCGCGATCGACGGCGCAACGCCCTGGTCCTCACGGGATCCGGTCGCGCGCGCGTCATGCGGGCCGAGCGAACCCGTGCTGCGGCCGAATCCGCCTTCCTGTCACGGCTCGACGAATCCGCGGCACGCGACCTCGTCGCGGCGCTGCGGAGTCTCGTGCGGCATCCGGACGGCTAGCGGGCCTCGCGCCGCGTCCGGCGACGCAGGCGCACGGCGATCAGCGCGCCGAAGCCCATCATCATGAGCAGCGCGGCGGCTGCGATGAGCGCCCGCGGGTCGACGCCCGTCGACGCGAGCGCCGCACCCGCGGTCCAGATCGTCGCGGAGTCCTCCGGGTCGGCGAGCGTCGGCAGGTCGACGCTGATGTCGGTGCCCGTCACGTGCGCGGTGTTGGTGATCGGCCCGAAGCCGGCGTGGGGGCTCAGCAGGGTCGTCAGCGTGACCGCGGGTGCGGACTGCAGCGCCCCGAGCGGACGATCGAGCGTGCAGACCAGCGTGCCGCCGTAGCCGGAACCGTTTCGCCCCGTCACCTCGCAGCTCTGCCAGGACGGCTGACCCGCGTCGGCCGGCGCCGGGTCGACCGACAGCACCTTGAGGGTCGCCGGGATGGGGTCGACCAGTTGGACCTGGTCGGCCGCGCCGAGGCCGCTGTTGCCGCTCCTCATGACGTAGTCGACGGTGGTGCCGACCGGCACGTTGGTCGAGGAGACGTCCTTGGTGAACCACAGCGAGGCCGCCGGGTCGCCGTGCGCGTCGGCGCAGCTCGCGGTCGCCGCCGGGTAGGTCAGCGCGAGCGTCGTGGTCGGGTTGATGCTGATCCGCACCGACCCGTCCGCGCGCAGCCCGTACTCCGGCAGGGTGCTGTCCTGCACGAGGTTCTCCCACTGCGGCGTCTCCCCCGGCTCGGCGGCGCGCCACCCCGGCCACAGGATGCCCTGCTGCGTCGACGGGTCGACCGCGGCACCCGGCCAGAGCAGCGTGCCCGTGATCGGACCGGCATCCGGGTCGCCGCCCTCGAGCGGAACGGTGTCGGTGTGCACGACGGTGCCGGCGCCGTCGAGCCACTCGACGGTCATGGTCTTGCCCGACAGGTCGACGTTGCGCGCATCGACGGAGTACTGCAGCCACGGCGCGTCCTTCACGCACTGCGGCGTGACCGTCGCATCAAGCCACTTGACCGGGAGCGAGACGGTGTCGTCGTCACCGGTCACCACGCGCGTCGTCGACGTGACGGCGGCCGTGTTGTCGAGGTCGTCCTGCGCGATCTGCGGGCGCACGCTCACGTGCGCCGTGATGCGCGGCGCGGTGGCACCCACCCCGAGCAGGATGCCGGGCTCGGCGCCGAGGTCGCAGGCGAGGGTGCCGCCGTAGCCGTCGCCGTCCGCGCCGGTCACCGCGCAGCTCCAACCGGCCGCGTCGATGCCGGTCACCCGGAGGTCGTCGTCGAGCGGGTCGGCGACGTGCACGCCGGCCGCGGCGACCTCGCCGGTGTTGGCGACATCCATCGTGTAGTCGAAGTCGGTGGCGCCCTGCACGATCGTCGCGGTCGCCTCCTTGTCGATCGAGAGCGATCCGAGCAGGAAGGTGTTGACGATCGTGACCTCGGACGGCGATCCGGCGGCCAGAGTCACGGTGCCGTCCGCGGGCGACAGCGCGTGGGTGACGGCGTCGCCCTGGTCGGTCTCGTCGACGGTGCAGATCGCCCCGACCGGGAGGCCGCTCACCGTGCGGGTGTAGTGGCCGGGCGACAGCGTGAGGGTGGCGCGATCGCCGAGGTCGAGCGCAACGCTCGCACCGTCGTGGTCGAGGGTGCAGAGCAGCGAGGCCATGTAGGTGCCGTTGCCGTAGGTGTCGACGCCGTCGCCCTCCTGCTGCTTGGTGACCACGAGGTCCTGCACGTCGAAGGTGTTGGTGATGCCGATCGTCGCGGTGCCGTTCGCGGGCACCGTCGACGGCGACATCGCGCCGACGCTCGAGCTCGTCGATCCGCCGGTCGCGGTCTCGAGCGCCTGGCAGCTCGCGCCGCCGATGAGACCGGAGACCGTCGCGCGGTAGTCGTGCGCGGCGTCGAGGGTCACGATGCCCGCGTCCGGCAGCGGGATGGTGAGGAGCTCGCCGTTGCGCTGCCAGGTGCAGCTCAGCTGCGCCTCGAACGGCCCGGTGCCCCAGGCGGACGCGCCCGCGCCGGTGATCGTCTTGTCGAGCTCGACGGAGCCCGTGTCGAAGCGGTTGGTCAGCACCGCGGTCGTCAGCCCCACGGTCTGCGGGCCGCTCGGGCCCGCGATCGCGACCGAGGCGTCCGCGGCGTTCGTCGTCGCGCCGCCGGCGTCCGTCTCGCTCAGGGCGCACTGCGTGCCCGCGGGCATGACCGGGTCGAGCGTGCGGGTCTCGCCCGCCTGCAGGATCACGGTCGTGGTCTGGACGTGCTGGCCCCGGTAGCTGCAGTCGACGCCGACGGTGTACGAGCCGGTGCCGTAGTCGGTGGCGCCCGCGCCCGTCACGAGCTTGCTGATCGCGAGGCGTCCGCCGTCGTAGACGTTGGTCACGACGGCGTCGTACCCGGCGTGGGTGCCGAGCACGATGGCGGTTGGGCCGCCCTCGGTCGCGGGCACGGCCGAGCCGCCGTCGACGTTCACCTGGATGCGGTCGGCGTGATCGCTGTCGGTCTCGGTGAGCGCGCAGACGGCGGTCACGGGGAGATCCGCGATCGTGCGGCTGGCACCGTCAGCGAGCGTGAAGGCGACGTCGGCGGCGGCGAGCGGCACCGCGAGCGTGCCGGCCCCGGTCGCGGCGGTGCACGACAGCGCGAACGAGAACGGCCCGACCTCGCCCACCGTCGCGGTCGTCGACACGTGCTTGGTCACCACGAGCGAGGTGGTGCCGTAGGCGTTGGTGATCGTCGCGCGCTGGGTGGGGGAACGGCATCCGCGGAGCCCGCGGCGGTCGTCACGGCGATCCCGGCTCCGGTTCCGGATGCCGCCGCCGGGCTGTACGAGGTCGAGCTCGCTCCGCTGGGGCTCTCCACGATCCCGCAGTCGGCGCCCACCGGGATCCCGTCGATCCGTGCGGTGTAGCCGGTCGCCGACGCGAGCGTCAGGGCGCCGCCGGAGGGCAGCGTCACGGGGGCACCCGCCACGGTGCAGGTGGCGGTCGCGGCGTACGAGACCGGGGCGTAGGCCGCGCCGGCGCCGATGATCGCCTTGGTCACCTGCAGCGGTCCGGTGAGCAGCTGCACGCCCGCGCGGGCCGGCTCGACGCGGCGGTCCGCGTAGCCGGCGCCGAACTTCGCCCACACCCCGAAGCTGTTCCACGCCTGCGCGGTGCCGAGCGGCACGGTCGTGGGGGCGAGCTTGTCGGACGCGGTCGTCGACGGCTGGTTCACCGTGCGGTAGGTGACCGCGACGGTGGCAGCCGGGGGCAGGGTGCCGGACGGGGAGGCGCCGACCACCGAGGTGAAGTCGAAGACGATGCGGATCGCCGTCACCCGGGCGAGCTGGGTCGCCGACATCGTCGCGCCATCGACCCACGTCGCGGTCGAGCAGCTGGAGTCGG
The DNA here is from genome assembly GCF_030161895.1 of Pseudolysinimonas kribbensis. GTDB lineage: Bacteria > Actinomycetota > Actinomycetes > Actinomycetales > Microbacteriaceae > Pseudolysinimonas > Pseudolysinimonas kribbensis. The sequence continues at coordinate 2,117,786 of NZ_BSVB01000001.1, read as the reverse complement.
TGTCGTAGGAGGGGCACGGGTCGGCGGACGTCGTGCCCTGCCAGCTCATGGCCGCACCGGCCGACAGGTCGTCGGTGGCGAGCGTGACGCCGCCGGCGAAGACCGGGCGGAAGGTCGTGCCGCGGCTCGCGCCCGAGCGGAGGTAGCTGTCGCCCGGCTTCGGCAGCACGTCGACGACGGTCGCCGCCGTCGCCGGCACGTTGCCGCCGTTGACGATCTGCAGCTTCCACTGATCGGTGGCGCCGACGACGGTGTTCGCCGCGCACGGCTGGCGGTAGTAGCCCTGGGGGTCGGCGACGCAGGGCGTGGCCGCGTTGTTCACGTTGACCGCGCCGCGGGTCGACTCGCCCGCACCGTCGACATCGCCCTTGACGCCCTTGAACGAGCTGATCGCCGAGGCCGAGATCGTGCTGACGGAGTTCTGCGTGAGGCAGCTCGTGCCGCCGGCGGTGAAGGTCACGGGCTGGCCGTTGCCAGATGCGCTGTTCGTGCAGGCGCTCAGCGCGCGATCGCTCGAGAACCGGAACTGGTTCGGGATCGCGCCGTGGCTGGCCTGCAGCCCCGGCTGGATGGCGATCGGGATCACGAGCGTGACCTTCTCGCCCGGCGCCATGCGCGATCCGGCCGGCCAGGTCACGGTGATGCGCTTGCTCGTCGCGTCGAACGCGACGCTCTGCCCGGAGGTCGGCAGCAGGCCGCCGGTCGACGTCGCGGAGGTGATCTCGCTCGTGGGGTCGAAGACGAGGGCGCCGTCGGCGGGCAGCTGATCGGTGACGACCGGGTTGGTGAGGTAGCCCGTGCCGGTGTTGGTCATCACCAGGGTCCAGTTGATGGTCTGGCCCGCCGGCGAGGTGGCGACATCCGGGGTCGTGGAGATGTCGACCGTGAACGTGCCCGGGTTCAGGCTCAGCGTCGCCGTGTTCGTCGCCGAGCGGTCCGCGAGGTGCGGGTTGCCGACGGTCGCGGTGACGTCGTCCGGCAGGGTCGACGGGAACGCCAGCACGGCGCCGGTGTCGCGGGTCGCCGGTCGCAGCGTGACGGTGAACGCCGCGCTCGCGGTCCACGCGGCGGCCGGGCCCGTGATCGAGAACAGGTCGTTCGGGTTGCTGGGGTCGGTGGTGTCGTTGGTGAAGACGAACCGGATGCCGGTGACGGCGTTCGTATCGACACCGTCGGGCAGGGCGGCGCTCGCGGCCGCGGTGCCCGTGGTCCAGGTGCTCGACCCGTTCAGCTGCACGTCGACCTCGACGCGGTTCGCGCCGGTCGGGAGCGCGACGGCGCCGAGCGCGCCGAGCCGGACGGCGTTCCAGAACTCCGGGCGGGTGTCCTGCACGACCAGCCGATCCGGCGATGCGGTCGCGCCGTTGGAGCCGGCGGTGAGGGTGACCGTCACGGGATTCGCGCGGTCCTTCTCGAGGAGCGCACTCGGGCTGAAGGACTTCGCGGTGGTCACCGCGAGAGCCGCGTCGCTGAGGGTGAGGTCGACCGATCGCGTGATGTACGCGGCGGAGGCGTCGAGCACGCCGTCCCATGACTCGGCGAACGCGGTGTTCGTGATCGTCCGCGGGGTGACGGGCGTCGCGGGGGAGCTGCGCAGGGTGGGGCGCAGCTGCGCCGTGATGGTCAGCCTGGGCTTCGCGGTGGAGACGATCGTGCCGCCGTCGGCCTGGCTCGAGCCGATCCACAGCACGCTCACGCCGACGACGTCGCGCAGCGCGCTCGCGCTCGTGAGCGTCGAGCTCGTGAGCCCCACCGTGGCGGTGTGCCCGTCGGCGTACCAGAGCTCGATGCCGGATGCCGTGGCGTCGATGCCGGTGCTGCCCGTGTAGCCGCTCGGCACGATCTTCGTGATGGTGAAGGCGTCGAACGGACTGGTGGCCGGATTCCACGTCGCGCCGGCGTACGGGTCGACGGTCCAGCCGGAGACGCCGTCGGCGCTGGGGTGCGCGCAGTCCGACGGCGTCAAGGCAGCGCAGGGCGCCTGGTCGGTGACCCGCAGAGCCCACGCCTTCGCCGGCGCCGTGTTGTTGGCGGTGAGGGTGAAGTCGGTGCTCGGATACGCGGCATCCGGGATGTCGCCCGCGACCGGGATGGCGACCGCGGTCGGGGCGACGGTCTTGGTGAGGGCGACGCCCGGGGTGGTGTCGAGCACGAGGAGGTCGGCGCTCGCCGTGCCGGTCTGCGCATCGAGCGCCACGCCCGCGGTGTTGGTGACGACGCCGGCGTCGGCGTCGTTGTAGGTGCGCGACCCGGTGACCCACGGGTGGGCCGGGTCGCCCGAGGCATCCCGCAGCGTGTTGCGCAGCTGGAAGACGAAGGTGACGGCTCGACTGTCCGGCCCGCTGGCGACGCCCGACCCGACCGGCGGGGCAAGCGGGTCGGTCGTGCGGCCGCCGGCCCACTCGGCGAACGTGATCCGCACCCCCACGGTGGATGCCTGCTCCGCAGTGCTCAGCGAGTACGCGGGCATCTTGCCCTGACAGACCGCCGCCGAAGTGCAGACCTTGCTCGTGATGTCGGTTGGCTGCGCGGCGCCGGAGGCGAACAGCTCCACCTTGGTGACGCGGTCGTAGGCGATGAGCGGGTCGGTGGCGGTCGTGATCGCGTTGATCCTGGTGAGGTTGAACGCCTGGAACACGGTGCTCGAGACGGCTGCCGACGGATCGGCGGGCTCGGTCACCGTCGCGGTCGTGTAGCCCGAGATCTCGGTGCCCCACCGGACGGTGGCGTTGGCGGCGTCGCCGGACTGGGCGTTGACGGTGGCGACGTTCCAGCTCTTGCTCGGGGCGATCATCCCGCCGGACCCGCCCGCGAGCTGCTTGATGACGGCGGTGCTGCTGGAGCCGGTCGTGGCGGTCACCGGCCCCTCGCCGTCGATCACGACGTCGCCGATCGCGGTCGCGGTGGCCGCGTTCGTGTAGGTCACGTTCGACCCGGAGCCGGCCGTGCTCTCCCCGAATCGCGCACGGTCGCGCGCGCCACGAAGGCGAGATTCGCCTGCAGGGTCGAGGCCTGGGCGAAGCCGTCGACGTTGGTGAACGTCAGTCGCACGCCCTGGAGGTTCGACGCGCCGGGGAGCGCGGCCTGGTAGTAGGCGGCGCCGGCCGACGCGGGCACCGAGGCCACGACGTCCCACGTCGTGCGGTCGGTCGTGGTGGCGACGGTCAGCGCGGCCCCCGCCGGTACCTGCGTCGGCGCGACGGCGACGATGTCGAACGCGCCCCAGTAGTCGCCGGCCGCGCCCGTGGCGAGGTCCTGGATGATGACCGTCGTCGGATGCACGAAGCCCGAGTCGGAGTCGGTCGTCGCCTTCAGCTGCGCGATCGAGCGGCCGCCGGCCGGGATCGGCTTGGCCGCGGACGGCGTGATGGTCTTCGTCAGCGCGACCTTCACCTGCGGATAGAGCACGCCGAGCGACGCGGTCGGCACGGCGCGCGCGGCGTCGCCCGCGTCGTTGTGCCCGTCGACCCACCCCGTCTCGACCACCGTCGCCGGCGCGGCGCTCGAGGCGGCGATGTCCTTCGCGACCTGGATGCGCACCGGCAGCGACGCGGTGGCGCTCGGCGCGATCGCGCCGCGGTACACGACCGTGAAGCCCGTGACCGTCTGCCCCGCATCGAGGGCCGGGGAGCCGGGAAGGGCGTCGCCCTGGTGCAGCACCACGTCATCCGGGACGGCGCCGCCGCTGACGCTCCAGCTCAACGTCGCCGAGGTCGCCCCGGTCGGCCAGGCGGCACCGGAGGCGAAACCCGCGAAGGTCACCTTCGGCCCGAGCAGTGTTCCGCCGACCGGCTGGGTCAGCGTGAACGTCGACAGCGGGCCGTTGGAGGTGTTGACGCCCGTGAGGGTCACGGTCGTGGTCGTGCCCGCCGGGATCCGGGGGCCGGCGAACGCGGTCGAGCCCGACACGGTCGCGGTCAGGCCGCCGATCGTGTAGCTCGCGGTCGCGCTGCTCGACGCCGCGCCGTGGTTGCCGAGCGAGACGGTGCCGAGCACGGTCGCCGTCGCCGCGCCGCCGGTGACGAGCGGGGTGTGTGCCGATCGGGTCTGCGTGCGCTGCGCGAGCTGGAGCACGACCGAGCCCGCCGCCCCCTTGGCGGTGATGCCGGTCGCACCCGAGGTCGAGGTGAAGGTGATGCGCAGGCCCGCGACGTCCGCGGCGACGACGCCGTCGGGCAGAGCCGCCGTCGCCAGCGGGACGCCGGTCACCCAGTGGTCGGTGTCGGCGTCCACCTGGATCCGGTCGGCGCCGGCCGGGAAGGTCACCGCTCCCAGACCGCTCAGGTCGACCGTGTCGAACAGGTCGCCCGGGGCCGCGGGGTCGGCCGGCACCGCGAGCACCAGGCTCTGTGCGCCGCCGTTGGACGTGTTGCGGATGCCGACGGTCAGGTTCGAGGCCTCGCCCACCTTGTACTGCGTCGCGGTCGGCGCCCACGCCGCGGTGGCGGCGGTGGCGGGCGTGTACGGGATCGTCACGGTGGTGGTCGCCGACGAGGTGCGTGTGGCCGCGTTGTCGGCCGTGGCCGTCGCGGTGTCGGTGATCGGCGTGCCGTTCGAGGCCCAGTCGGGGCTGAGCGTCGCGGGCGCACTGAGGGAGACCTGGATGGAGGGGCGCTGCCGTCCGGCAGACCGATGCCGCCCTCCTCGAGCGCAGCCGTGAACTGCACCGTCAGGGTGCGGCCACCGGCGCCGCCCCAGCTCGTGGTGGCGGTGGCCCCGGTGACGACGACGTTGGGGTTGAGGGTGAGGGCGTCGAACTCCGGAGGCAGCACGTCGGTGACGACGGCGTTGCGGCATCCGGCGCTCGAACAGCTCGGGCTGATCGTGTAGGTGAAGGTCTGGCCGGGCGCGACGGCGCTCTTGTCGACCGACACGGCGATGTCGAGCACGGCCGTGTCGGCTGCCTGCGCCGGAGCAGCGAGCGCCACCGTTGCGAGCAGTGCCAGCAGCGCGGCGACCGCCGCGGTGAAGACGGCCGTACGCCGTCCCGAGCGCGCGAGATGACGCATGATCGTGAAGCCCCCGAAGGCGGTCCGCGAGATCCCCTCACGGTCGGTCCGCCTCGGGCAGGCTAAGCGGGGGACGCCGGGAGCCGGAAGACCCCAACGAAGGGGCTCCCCGAAGGGGTGACGAGGCGTGTCCCCCGGTTCGCGGCAGGCGTCAGCCGAGAACCCCCACGGAAGCGAGCGCGGCACGCAGAAGTGTCCCCCGACCGCCTTCGAGCTCGGCGTGGATCGAGGCACTGGATGCCTCCGCCGGCGTCATCCAGGTGACCTCCAGCGCATCCTGTCGCGGCTCGATCGTGCCGGTGACCGGCACGACGTAGGCGAGCGCGACCGCGTGCTGGCGCTCGTCGAGGTAGGCGCTGAGACCCGGGATCGGGAAGTACTCGGCGACGTGGAAGGGCACCGGGCTCGCCGGCAGCTGCGGGAACGCCATCGGCCCGAGATCCTTCTCGAGGTGCCGGAACAGCGCGTCGCGCAGCGTCTCGCCGAACATCACGCGGCCACTCACGAGCGTGCGCGTGATGTCGCCCTGCGCGTTGGCGCGCAGCAGCAGGCCGACGCTCGTGACGACGCCGAGCCCGTCGACCCGTACGGGCACGGCCTCGACGTAGAGGAGCGGGATGCGACGGCGCACGTCGGCGAGCTCCTCGTCGGTGAGCCAGGCGGAGTTCGGTTCCTCCGGGGGCGGATCTGGGGTGCCGACGGGGCTCATGCCCTCATTGTCGTCGCTCGCCGCGCCGACTCGTCGCGAAATGCAGGAACGGACGATGCCGGCCTGGCGGGTGATGATCCCGACGCGGCATCCCTCACGTCCGGTCCTGCATTTCGTCACGCGGGCTAGCCTCGGGAACATGGAGCTCGACCCGTCGGCCGTCATCTGGAACCGCGACGACCGTGCGGGCCGTCCGCTGCTCGTGATCCTGCACGGCCTCGGGGCGAGCGAGCGCGACTTCGTGCCGATCTTCCCGATGCTGCCGGACGACCTGGCGATCGCCTCGGTGCGCGCGCCGATCGACTTCGCGCCCGGCGCCGCCTGGTTCCAGCCGCAGCAGTCCGACGCGCTCGCCCGCGAGATGGACGAGTCGACGGATGCCCTGGTGCGCTGGGTCGCGACGCAGTCCGGTCACCCGTCGGTCGGCATCCTGGGCTTCTCACAGGGCGGCGCGATCGCGGTGCACACGTTGCGCCGCGCACCGGAGCTGGCCGACTACGCCGTCAGCCTCGCCGGGTTCCTGCCCGGCGTCGCCGACGACACCGCCCTCGGCGAGCGCCGCACGCCGCTGTTCATCGGCTACGGGCTCGCCGACGACGTCGTGCCGCGGGCCTGGACCGACATGCTCGTCGACTGGGCGACGCCGCTCACCGAGGTCGCGACGCACTTCTACCCGGGGTTGACGCACGCGGTCTCCGAGGAGGAGATCGCGGACGCGTCCGCCTTCATCCGCGCGCACCTGCCGTGACGGCGCCCGCTCTCGACTCCGACGCGATCCTCTGGAGCGCGTCGCCCGAGGCGCGACCCGGGCGCCCCTGCTCCTCGCGATGCACGGGCGGGTCAGCGGCGAGCAGCGGCTCGTGACGGCGTCGGCCTCGTTCCCCGAGGACTTCGTGATCGCGCACCTGCGCGGGACGCGGGCCGAGGAGGGCACATGGTCGTGGTTCGCCCCCGACAACGAGCGCGGCGATCCGCGACCGGAGGATGCGTCGGCCTCCGCGGCGGCGGTGCTGTCGTGGCTCGAGACGCTCCCTCCGGCGCCGCTCGTCGGGGCGCTCGGATTCTCGCAGGGCGGCGCGATGGCGCTGGAGCTGCTGCGCCACGATCCGGACCGCGTGCGCTTCGCCGTCAACCTGGGCGGGTACGCGGTGCGCGGCGAGCGGGCACGGGATGCCGAACTGCGTGAGCGCAGACCCCCGGTCTTCTGGGGCCGGGGAGGGCTCGATCACGTGATCGGGCCGGTCGCGATCGACCGCACGACCGCGTGGCTCGATCGGCACGCGACCGTCACGGCGCACTTCTACCCGCGGCTGCGCCACACCGTGAGCAGGCGCGAGGCGGCGGATGCCGGCGCGTTCCTGCAGGAACGGCTCGGGCGCTAGGCCTCCGCGGTCGCCTCGCGCCGCTCGGGCGCCGGGCCGCGCGCCGCGCGGATCGCCGACCGCCCCGACGGCACCACGATGGCGACGAGCATGACGAGCGCGGTCGCCGCACCGCCGAGCACGAGGAGCACCTGTACCGTCCAGACGTCGGCGAGCGGGCCGAACGCGACCATGCCGATCGGAGTCGCCAGCGCCATCACGATGCCGACGTAGCTGAACACGCGACCGTGCTTCTCCGGCTCGACGGTCTCCTGGATGAGCGTCATGAACGGCGCCGAGAAGGCGGGCACGATGAGCCCGAACACGAACATGACGCCGTAGAAGACCCACAGGTTCGGGCTGAACCCGAGGGCGACGTTCAGCAGTGCGAAGCCGAACGTCGAGAACAGGATGAGCCCCAGCCGGCTCCGCTTGGCGAGCACGGTCGAGACGGCGACGCCGCCGAGCGTCATGCCGATGCCGAATGCGACCTCGAGGCCCGCCAGCATCCACGGCTCGTCGCCGAACGAGCGCGCCACCATGAGCGGGGTGAGGAACGACGGCGCGACCGTCAGCACGAAGATGATCGTGAAGACGAGCAGGAGCCAGCGCACGACACCGTGTCCCGCGATGTAGCGCAACCCGTCGGCGAGGTCGGCGAAGTAGCCGGTGGTGGCCTGGGTCATGCGCTGCAGCGAGGGCACCCGCACGAGCGCCATCAGGCCGATGCCGATGACGGCGGTGACGACGTCGATGAAGAAGGTCGGCACGATGCCGACCAGCCCGAAGACGAGCCCGGCCGCCGCGGGGGCGACGAGCGACATCGCGGACTGCACCGTGCCGTAGAGGCCGTTGACGCGCATCAGCTGATCGGGCGGTGTGATCTGGGGGATGAGCGCCTGGACGGCGGGCTGCTGGACTCCGGCCCCGATCGAGCGCACGCCCACGGCGAGCAGGATGATCCACAGGTCGGTGATCCCCGACATCATGACGAGTGCGAGGGCCAGCGTCGTCAGCGCGATGACGCCGTCGGAGGTCATCGCCAGGATGCGCCGGTTCACCCGGTCGGCGAGCGTGCCGCCGAAGATCGAGACGAGACCCTGCGGAGCGAAAGCGGCGAGCGCGTAGAGCGCCACCGCCCAGCCCGACTTGGTCTCGAGCGTGACATACCACATGACCGCGTACTGCACGATCATCGAGCCGAACAGCGAGACGGTCTGCCCGCTGAGGAAGATCGCCGCGTTCGAGCGCCAGCGCTCGGGCACCGCAACGGGGGCGGCGATGTCGGTCATGACGTCCTCGTCGGTCGGAGTCGGTCGCGAATGTGGACAGCGTACACAGGGCATCTGACGGCGGTCGCGTGGAGGATGAGGGGATGGCATCCGCCCTCGAGCCGTTCTCCCCCGCCACGCGGGCGTGGTTCGAGGGCGCGTTCGCCGGCCCCACCCCCGCCCAGGCCGGCGCGTGGGAGGCGATCTCCTCCGGGCGGCACGCGCTCGTCGTCGCGCCCACCGGCTCCGGCAAGACGCTGTCGGCGTTCCTCTGGTCGCTCGACCGGCTCGCCGCCGAGGTGCGCCCCGCCAATCCGAAGCAGCGCACCCGGGTCCTCTACATCTCGCCGCTCAAGGCGCTCGGCGTCGACGTGGAGCGCAACCTGCGCGCCCCGCTGGTGGGCATCACCCAGACCGCGCGGCGGCTGGGGCTCGACGTGCCGCCGATCTCGGTGGGGGTGCGGTCGGGCGACACACCCGCCGCCGACCGCCGGATGCTGCTGCGGGAGCCGCCGGACATCCTGATCACGACGCCCGAGTCGCTCTACCTGATGCTGACCTCGGCGGCGCGCGAGACGCTCACCGGCGTGGAGACCGTCATCGTCGACGAGATCCACGCGGTCGCCGCGACGAAGCGCGGGGCGCACCTCGCGGTGTCGCTCGAGCGACTCGACGCGATGCTCGAGACGCCCGCCCAGCGGATCGGCCTCTCGGCGACCGTGCGGCCGGTCGAGGAGGTCGCGCGGTTCCTCGGCGGGCGCGCGAGCGTCGAGATCGTCAAGCCGCCGATCCAGAAGACGTTCGACCTGCGCGTGGTCGTGCCCGTCGAGGACATGACGGAGCTCGGGGCGCGCCAGACCGCCGAGACGCTCGAGGACGACGAGACGGCGCTGCAGAGTGCCGGGTCGATCTGGCCGCACGTCGACCGGGCGATCCTCGACGAGATCCTGCGGCACCGTTCGACGATCGTCTTCGCGAACTCCCGCCGGCTCGCCGAGCGGCTCACGGCCTCGTTGAACGAGCTGTACGAGGAGCAGGTCACCGGCTCGGCGCCGGAACGCTTCCCGGCGCAGGCGGTCGGCGGCTCCGGCATCACGGGGGCCGCGAAGCTCGCGACCGCGGTCACCGGGGTCCCGTATTGGCGCGCGCGCACCACGGCTCCGTCTCGAAGGAGCAGCGGGCGCTCATCGAGGACGACCTGAAGTCCGGCCGGCTGCGCTGCGTCGTCGCCACGAGCTCTCTCGAGCTGGGCATCGACATGGGGGCGGTCGACCTCGTCATCCAGGTCGAGTCACCGCCGTCGGTGGCGTCCGGCCTGCAGCGCGTCGGTCGCGCGGGCCACCAGGTCGGCGAGATCTCGAAGGGCGTGCTGTTCCCGAAGCACCGCGCCGACCTGCTGCACACGACGGTCGTGAGCGAGCGGATGACGGCCGGGCTGATCGAGGCGATCGCGATCCCGCAGAACCCGCTCGACATCCTGGCCCAGCAGACCGTCGCGGCGACGGCGCTCGACAGCCTCGACGTGGAGGAGTGGTTCGACACGGTGCGCCGCTCGGCGCCGTTCGCCACCCTGCCCCGGTCGGCGTTCGACGCGACGCTCGACCTGCTCGCCGGACGCTACCCCAGCGACGAGTTCGCCGAATTGCGTCCGCGGATCGTGTGGGATCGCGTGGCCGGCACGATCGCCGGTCGCCCCGGATCGCAGCGCCTGGCCGTGACATCCGGCGGGACGATCCCCGACCGCGGCATGTTCGGCGTCTTCATCGTCGGCACCGAGGACGGTGCGCGCCGCGTTGGCGAGCTCGACGAGGAGATGGTGTACGAATCGCGGGTGGGCGACGTCTTCGCCCTCGGCGCGACGAGCTGGCGCATCGAGGAGATCACCTCCGACCGCGTGCTCGTCTCTCCCGCGTTCGGCCAGCCGGGTCGGGTGCCGTTCTGGAAGGAGACGGCCTCGGCCGTCCTGCCGAGCTCGGCAAGGCGATCGGCGGGTTCACGGCCGAGCTCCTGGCCGGAGGCCGGAAGGGCGAGGCGGTTGCGGAGCGCCTGCGCGCCGCCGGACTCGACGAGTACGCCGTCGGCAACCTGCAGCGCTTCGTGCACGAGCAGAAGGAGGCGACCGGCGCGGTGCCGACCGACACGACCCTCGTGGTCGAGCGGTTCCGCGACGAGCTCGGCGACTGGCGCCTCGTGCTGCACTCCCCTACGGCATGCCCGTGCACTCGCCGTGGGCGCTCGCGGTCGCCGCGCGCATCCGGGAGCGGCTCGGGGTCGAGGGCTCGGCGATGGCGGGCGACGACGGGATCGTCGTGCGGCTGCCCGAGACCGATGCCGAGGCCCCGGGGCCGACCTGTTCCGCTTCGAGCCGCAGGAGCTCGACGAGCTCGTGACGCTCGAGGTCGGCGGTTCGGCGCTGTTCGCCTCCCGGTTCCGGGAGTCGGCCGCGCGTGCGCTGCTGCTGCCGCGCATGAACCCGACCCGGCGATCCCCGCTCTGGCAGCAGCGGCAGCGCAGCGCCCAGCTGCTCGAGGTGGCGCGCAAGTATCCGAGCTTCCCGATCATCCTGGAGACCGTGCGCGAGGTGCTGCAGGACGTCTACGACCTGCCGTCGCTGCACACGCTCGCGACCGACCTGCAGGCGAACCGGGTCCGGATGGTCGAGGTCGAGACCGACGTGCCGTCGCCGTTCGCGCGCTCCCTGCTCTTCGGTTACGTCGCGGCGTTCCTCTATGAAGGGGACTCCCCGCTCGCCGAGCGCCGGGCCGCGGCGCTCTCGCTCGACCCGACGCTGCTCGCCGAACTGCTCGGCCGAGCCGAGCTGCGCGAACTGCTCGACCCGGAGGTCATCGAGCAGACGGAGCTCGAGCTGCAGCGCCTCGCCCCCGACCGCCGCGCGCGCGACGCGGAGGGCGTCGTCGACCTCCTCCGCGTCCTCGGCCCCCTCACCCTCGCCGAGATCCACGCCCGCTCTTCATTGAGCCCAATTGGGGTCACCGAACCAATTGGTGACCCCAATTGGGATCTTTCAAGGGCGCTGGGGGAGCTGGCGCGGGCGAACCGGGTGCTGCGGGCGACCGTCGCGGGCGAGGAGCGGTGGGCCGTCATCGAAGACGCCTCCCGCCTGCGCGACGCCCTCGGGGTCCCGCTGCCCATCGGCGTGCCGAGCGCGTTCCTCGACCCGGTCGCCGACCCGGTGGGCGATCTCGTCAGCCGCTACGTGCGCACCCACGGCCCGTTCACCGCCGCCGACGCGGCCGCACGGCTCGGGCTCGGAGTCGCCGTCGTCCTCGACGCCCTGCGCCGGCTCGCGGCCGACCGGCGCGCGGTCGAGGGCGAGTTCCGGCCGGGAGCGACCGGCAGCGAATGGGTGGATGCCGAGGTCCTGCGGCGCCTGCGCGCCCGGTCGCTCGCGGCGTTGCGCTCCGAGGTCGAGCCGGTGCCGCAGCGCGCACTCGGACGCTTCCTCCCGGATTGGCACCACGTCGGCGCGCTGGAGCTGAAAGGAGAGGCCATTTCTGGCCTCTCCCGCGACGCCAGCGCCGAGGCCCGTCTCGGGCCTCGGGTCACGGCTCCCCGACCTGCTCTGCGCGGGGTCGACGGCGTCGTCGCCGCGATCGAGCAGCTCGGCGGCGTCGCGCTGCCGGCGTCCGCATGGGAGGCCCTGATCCTGCCGAGCCGGGTGCGCGACTTCCTGCCGATGATGCTCGACGAGCTCACGACGACGGGCGAGGTCCTGTGGTCGGGTCGCGGGGAGCTGCCCGGCGGCGACGGCTGGCTCGCGCTGCACCTCGCCGAATCCGCACCGCTCACGCTGCCCGCGCCGGCGCTCGACGAGCCCGCGCTCGCCGACGCGACCGAGCTGCACGATCGCATCCTGCTCGCGCTCACGGGTGGCGGCGCCTTCTTCTTCCGGCAGCTGCAGCAGACGCTCGCCGCGACCGGGCCGGCCGACGACACCGACCTCGCCCGTGCGCTGTGGGATCTCGTGTGGGCCGGCCTCGTCACGAACGACACGCTCGCCCCGCTCCGCGCGCGCCTCGGCGCCACGACGTACCGCCCGCGCAAGCCGACGCGACGGCCGGGACGGCCATCGGCGCCGGCGTCGCTACGGAGGCCGGACATGACCTCCGCCTCCCGCTCCAGCGCGCCCCCGACCGTCGCCGGGAGGTGGAGCCTGCTGCCCCAGCCCGAGACGGCGACCACGGTGCGTGCCGCGGCTCTGGCCGAGCAGCTGCTCGACCGGCACGGCATCGTCACCCGCGGCGCGGTGCAGAGCGAGGGTGTGGCCGGCGGCTTCGCCCTCGCCTACAAGGTGCTCGCCGGGCTCGAGGAGACCGGCCGCACGCGACGCGGCTACTTCGTCGAGGGGCTCGGGGCCGCGCAGTTCGCGACGCCGGCGACGGTCGACCGGGTGCGCGCGTTCGCGCCGGAGCCCGAGGAGCACGATGATCTCGTCGCCCTGACGCTCGCCGCAACCGATCCCGCCAACCCGTACGGTGCGGCGATCGGCTGGCCCGCTCCGCCGGCCGACGCGGGGTCGGGCCACCGCCCGGGACGCAAGGCCGGCGCCCTCGTGGTGCTCGTCGACGGCGGCCTCGCCCTCTACGTCGAGCGCGGCGGCAAGACCGTGCTCGACCTGCTGCCCCACGACGACGCCGACCGCACCGTGGCCGCGCGCGCCGCCGCCGCCGCCTCGCTCGCCGCCACCGTGCGGGCCACGGGAGGCCGGCTGCGCGTCGAGAAGGTCGACGGGGCGTTCGCCGTCGGCACCCCGCTCGGCGACGCGCTCGTCGCCGCCGGCTTCGCGACCACGCCGCAGGGCCTGCGGCTGCGCGGCTGAGGCGCGGCATGCCCGAGGGCGACACGATCCGGATGACGGCACGGCGACAGCACGCGGCGCTCTCGGGCCGGGTGCTCACCGGTTTCGACATCCGGGTGCCGGAATTCGCGACCGTCGACCTGTCGGGTCAGACCGTGCGCGAGGTGGCGAGTGTCGGCAAGCACCTCTTCCACCGGTTCGATGAGCTGAGCCTGCACACCCATCTCAAGATGGAGGGGTCGTGGCGCACGGTGGCTCCGGCACAGCGCTGGCCGCGCCCCGCGTTCCAGGCGCGCGCCGTGCTCACCACGGCCGAGGTCGTCTCCATCGGGTTCGAGCTCGGCACCACCGAGCTCCTGCCGTCCGTCGATGAGGAGTCGGTGGTCGGGCACCTCGGTCCCGATCTGCTGGCGCCGGACGCGGCACGGCATCCCGCACCGCACGCCTGGGACGCGGCCGAGGCCGTGCGCCGCCTGTCGGCCGATCCTCTGCAGACCGTGTTCGGCGCGCTCCTGGATCAGCGCAACCTCGCCGGGATCGGCAACGTCTACGCCAACGAGCTGTGCTTCGTGCGCGGGCTGCTGCCGACGCGTCGGATCGGCGAGGTCGGCGACATCCCGGCGCTCGTCGACCTCGCGCGCCGGATGCTGTGGGCCAACCGCGATCGCGGCGCCCGATCGACGACGGGCGACCTGCGCCCCGGCCGCCGCACCTGGGTCTACGGACGCACGGGTGAGCCGTGCCGGCGCTGCGGCAGCACGCTGCTCGGCGGCGAGCTCGGGCGCCGCGAGGGCGAGGAGCGCGTCGTCACGTGGTGCCCGGTCTGCCAACGCTGAGTCCGACGGCACAGTGCTGGTTAGGGTGGATGCCATGACCGAGCCCGTGCCCCCGCCCAACCGGCGCAGCCGGGCCCGCTCACCGGCCTCGACGCGCCGCCCGAGAACGTCCAGCGCGGCGTCGCGTTCGCACTCATCGTGGTGCCGCTCGGCATCGTCGCGTGGGATCTGCTCTGGAACATCGGCTTCGTCGCATCGATCGTCGCCTTCGGCGTCGCCTGGGGTGCGCTGCGCCTGTACCGGATCGGCTCCAACGGCGTCTTCGGACGCAGCGGGGCGATCGCGGTCGCCGTCGTGACCATCGCCACCCTCGTGCTCGCGTTCGTCTCCGGCTACGCGGTCGCGCTGGTTGCACCGTTCTCGAAGGCGGCGGGCACGAGCATCCCGGAGTCGCTCGTCGACGGGCGGTTCTGGGGCATCGTCGTGCAGGCCATGACCACCGGCCCGGCGCTGATCTCGCTGCTGCTCGCGGCTGCGTTCGGCGCACTCGGCTGCTTCACACTGCTGCGCTCCGCGTTCCGCGTGACCCGTCCCGGGGCGGCCTCCGGGCAGGTCGCGGCCCCGTCGGCTCCTCATCAGCCGGGGGATCCCGGCGTCCCGCCGGTGCCGCCGGCCCCGCGCCGCCTGATGCAGGACGACGACGACCCGAACGGCTGAACCGGCTCAGCCCTCCTCGTCGCGCGCTCGCCAGCCGCGAGCGAGCACGAACAGCAGCCCGGCGATGATCGCGACGCCGATGCCGATGGTGAGCGGTGCGCCGAAACTCATCGCCATCGCCGCGTAATAGCCGACCGTGGTCGAGGTGCGGTCGTCGGCGATCGCGGCGAACCCCTGGTTCAGCCACACCGCCCCGCCCACGATGAGCACCACCGCGAGCGCGGCCGCCGCGAGATAGAACGGATTGCGGGTGACGTCCCGGGCCGAGACCGGCTCGGAGATGAGGATCGACTCATTCGAGGCGTCCGCTCGGGAGTCCGACGGCCCGGTCGGGATGACCTCCGCGGCGGGGGACCCGGCCACGGGCGATGCGGGCTCGGCGGCCGCGGTCGACGGGGTCGCGACCACCCGGGCAGGCCCCGCCGACACGACGGCGGCGCGGCGCAGGGCGCTCTCGCCGCGCTGTCCCATCCGGACCTCGCCCGCATACCCGCGCTGGAACGCCGGGTCGTATCGGGGGTCGACGCGTTTCTGGTCGTCCTCGGCCATGAGCACCTCCGCGCTGCGAGCCTACGCGCGGCCGGCGGCGGCGTGCGGGAGCGCCCTGGTCGTTGACTGGGAGAGCATCGACCGCGGCGGGCGCTTCGGGACGATGGAATCCGACCACGCGAGGCGGCCCGATACGGTCTGGCCCCCGGACGTGAGAGGGAGAGTGAAGAAGATGAACATCCTCGCGCTCATCATCGCGATCATCGCGGTCATCCTGCTGTTCACGGGTGGCTTCGTGTCCTCGCTGCAGTTCCTGCTGTGGATCGGCATCGTGCTGGCGGTCATCGCCATCATCGTGTGGCTGGTCCGTTTCATCAGCGGACGCGGAAGCCGGGTGTAACCGGCTCTGGGAACGGTCGTGGCCGGTGGATTCGTCCACCGGCTACGACTGCGCGAGCGTATGGTACGCGGCCCCCGAACGGGGGCAACGGACTGTCGCCGGCCCACAGGCGGTGCCAGGCTGAGACGCATGACCATCGACACGATCGGGCCGCTGACCGGAAGCGGACATGCCAACGAGGTGGTTCTCAAGCACCTCGGCCAGGTAGCCGTCGACACCTCCCGCCTGCAGCATCTGGCGACGGAGGTGGCGCACAGGGTCAAGCTGCGCAACCCGACGGATCGCACACTTCACCGCCTGCAGCACGAGAAGCTGCATCTGCCCCCGTGGAGCGGCTCCTCGGCCAAGGACGTGGCCGGGTGGGCCGGCAGCGTCGCCCGCCTCCTCGACACCCGGGACCGCATGTTCGACGCGAGCGGCACCGCCCACTTCTCCGGCTCGCGCGGCGACACGATCGCGACCGAATCCGCCGACGGGACCGTGTTCCCGGCCGATGAGGAGTACCTGGGCCGCCTGCTGCATCGGCTCGAGCGCCAGCTCGCGGCCGGCGCGGATCTGCTGTCGCGCCTGGACTATCACGACGAGCACGGGCAGCGCTGGCCGCTCGTGCAGCTCTACGCCGCCGGCTCCGACCAGCCGGGCGAGACGATCGCGAACCTTCCGGACGACTGGCGCAGCTGGCTGAGCGCCTGATCCCCGCGCCTCATCCCGGCTCGGCGTCCTCCATGACCGCCCGCATCGCCTCGAGGTAGGCGTGCACGGAGCGCCGCGCCTCCGGGTCGAGCGACTCGGTCACCTTGAGCATCTGCTCGTGCATCCGGCCGAGGTGCTTCCGCACGTCGGCACCGGCCTGGGGTGTCGCCACGACGACCACGGCGCGTCGGTCCGTCGGATGGGTCTCACGACGGGCGTGGCCCGAGCGCACGAGCCGATCCACGAGCACCGTCGTCGAGGCCGAGGAGATCCCGAGGCGCCGCGCGAGGTCCTTGGCCGTGACGGTGCGGCCCAGCTGCTGCGCCTCGAGGAGCTGGCGGATGGCGAGCAGATCGGTCTCGCCGACGCCCATCGATCCGCGGGCGCGACGGCGCATCGCCCGTTCCGCCGCGCGATACCCGCGGAGCGCGTCGAGCACATCGACGGGCGTGGGCGGCGTCGACGGCCGTGCCGCGTACCAGAATCCGCGAGCCCCGTGCTCGGTCGCGGGAGGCATGGCCAGAATGCTAACGGTCCGCGCGGGCGCGGCACCGCGGTCAGGCGCTCGGCAGCCGAAGCCCCGGGCCCGTGTTCGCCGCGTCGATCAGCGTCTCGAGCCACGCGCGGTCGATCGGACCGGGATCGCCGTTGAGGTCGAAGACCAGCATGCTCGCGGCGTTGATCCAGAGGGTGCTGCGACCTCCCGCCGGGCTCGGGATGGTCAGGGCGAAGGGCTCGCCGCGACGCAGCTTCGCGAGCGTGACGATCTCGACGTGCGCGAGCGTGCGGTCGTCGACATCGAAGGTCTGCGCCGGCGACCCGTAGCGGAGATGGCCCATCGTGGTTGTCATACTAGGGCGATGGCCCTCATCCACCGCGTGACCGTCGATGGCCGGGACTACTTCCTCCCGGATCCGGTCGACGAGCTCAAGCAGCAGATCCTCGAGGCGATCCGGGCCGGCGGCGGGTACGTCACCATCCCGCCGCTGCGCGGCGGACCGGGCATCGAGATCCTGTTCTCGCCGGGGATGCCGGTGACCTGGTCGCAGATCGATGTCGCGGACACGTCGCCCGAGCAGTCCGAGTCGGGCTACGCCGACCTCTGACTCAGTGCTCCGCCGGGAGTCCGCGCCGCGGGCCGGGCGGACCGCGCGCTCGAACGCGGCGTCGTCCAGCGGCTGACCGAACAGCCACCCCTGGGCCCGGTCGCAGCGGAGGTTCTCGACCCGCTCGAGCTGATCCTCGGTCTCGACCCCTTCGGCCACCAGCCGCAACGAGTGCGCGTGGGCGTACTCCGCGATCTCCATGAACGCGGCATAGCCGCCGTCGGTCGCGTCCTGCACCATCGAGATGTCGATCTTGATCTCCGAGATCGGCAGCTCCTCGACGCGCTCCATGGAGGAGTAGCCGACGCCGAAGTCGTCGATCGAGACGCCGACGCCGAGGTCGCGCAGGCGGGCGAGCCGCGCCGCGACGCCGGGGACGTCGAGGATCCGGTGCGACTCGGTGATCTCGAGGGTCAGCGTCTCCGGGGGCAGGTCGCTGTGCTCGACGAGGAACCCGACGGCCGCGTCGAGCCGCTCACTCGTAAGCTGCACTGGCGAGACGTTCACCGCGACACCGACGTGGAAGTCGGCGGTGTTCCAGCGCTGCGCCGCCTGCCAGCCGAGCTGCAGCATCCGGAGGCCGATCTCGTCGATGAGCGCCGTGCGTTCGGCGAGCGGGATGAAGTCGAGCGGCGACACGACGCCGCGCTCGGGATGCCTCCAGCGCGCCAGCACCTCGCCGGCGACCACGCGACGCGAGACGACGTCGACCTGAGGCTGGTACAGGGCGAAGATCTCGTCGGCGCCCACCGCGGTCCGCAGGTCGTTCTCGCTCATCGCATCCGACCTCATGGCAATCCACATACTGACATCTCGGGGCCGGTTATCCTTCGACCGTGGGGACGATGACGTACGACTCGAAGGTCGTGGCGACCATCGACGATCGCGCGCTCGCGCACCTGCAGGTCGTGATCTGGGCGAAGCTGCGCCGGGGCGAGACGTTCGCGTTCACTTGGAACGATCCCGAGCGCAACGGTTTCGGCCGCACCTCCATCTGGGTCACTCCGCACGTCTCCCTCGCCTTCGACTTCTTCGGATCCAAGACTCCTGCGCTGAATCCGGCATGGATCGAGGTCCTGACGAAGTCGGCGAACTCACCGGGTGGTCTCCAGTTGCTGCCGGAGCCGTCCCCGCCGTCCTAGGAGGCGAGCGCGTCCGCCGTCTGGCGGATGGTCGACACGGGGGCGGTGGGCATCGAGCCGGTCGCCAGCGAGGCATCGGCGGTCGCGAGACCCAGCTGGTAGCTCATGCGGCGCACGAGGCGCTGGACGAACACGATGTCCGCGGGCACGAGGGAGCCGTCCGGCGCCTGCACGTGCAGCGCGTGCTCGACGAGCGGGCCCTCGGCGAGCCGCTCCTGCAACGCCTCGGACTGCTGCAGGAGGAAGTCGGTCGCCTCCTGCCAGGCCGGCCCCATGCCCCCGGCGCGCGCGACGTGACGGAGCCGGAGCTCGCACACCTGCAGCTCTCCGAGCGCCCGGAGATAGGGCGTGCTGATACGGGACAGCAGCGTCGGAGCGTGGGTCTTAGCGATCGTCATCGGAGTTTCCTTCCTGGAGGGCGGTCAGGGCGCGGGTGAAGTCGATCTGCTGGGTGACCTCGACCGCGATGTCGTAGCGCGACCCGGCGAGGGACACGAAGACGTGGTCGACGACCTCGACGAAGCCGAGAACGCGCTGGGCGCTGCTCACCTCGACGAGATCGGGACGCAGGGTGGTCAACGAGAGCAGCTCCGGAGCCGTGCGACGGGCTGCGCGGGCGCCATGAAGCCGGGGCGGCTGGGTCGCGAGACTCACAGCAGCACCCCTGAGAGCAGGACGACCGCCGCCGCCACCGCCGCCACCGCGGCGACGACCGCCGTGGTCATGCTCACCACCAGGTTCATGTCCTCGACGCTAGGTCGGCGAATCCGCGGCACGGGGGTCTTGCGCGCGACGCCCGATCAGGTGTAGGCGCGGCCTGCCCCTCGAAGGAGGGCCATCGGCGCCACAGCCGATCACCGCCGCGATCAGGCGGTGAATCAACGGATTCCGCCCTACCTGCGTGCTCCGACGATTGATATCGTGGTCGCATGACGATCACCGAGCAGCCGATCGGAGTCACCGACGACTCCGCCCTCCAGCAGAAGGCGAAGGACCACCTCTGGATGCACTTCTCGCGTCAGTCGGTGCTCGAGGAGCACGGCGCGCCGATCATCGTGCGCGGCGAGGGGCACCACATCTGGGACTCGAAGGGCAAGCGGTACATCGACGGCCTCTCCGGCCTGTTCGTGGTCAACGCCGGCCACGGGCGCAAGCGTCTCGCCGAGGTCGCCGCGAAGCAGGCGGAGCAGCTCGCCTTCTTCCCGATCTGGTCCTACGCGCATCCCAACGCCATCGAGCTCGCCGACCGGCTGGCGGGCTACGCGCCCGGCGACCTCAACCGGGTCTTCTTCTCCACCGGCGGCGGCGAGGCCGTCGAGACCGCGTTCAAGCTCGCCAAGTACTACTGGAAGCTGCAGGGCCGGCCCACCAAGCACAAGGTCATCTCGCGCGCGATCGCCTATCACGGCACCCCGCAGGGCGCGCTCGCGATCACCGGCATCCCGGCCATGAAGGAGATGTTCGAGCCGGTCACGCCGGGCGGGTTCCGGGTGCCGAACACCAACTACTACCGCGCGAAGGAGATGGGCTTCGAGGGCTCGATCGAGGCGTTCGGCCAGTGGGCGGCGAACCGCATCGAGGAGATGATCCTGTTCGAGGGCCCGGAGACCGTGGCCGCGATCTTCCTCGAGCCCGTGCAGAACTCGGGCGGCTGCTTCCCGCCCCCTCCCGGCTACTTCCAGCGCGTGCGCGAGATCTGCGACCGGTACGACGTGCTGCTCGTCGCCGACGAGGTCATCACCGGATTCGGGCGGATCGGCAACTGGTTCGCGTCGACCACCTACGGCTTCCAGCCCGACATGATCACGTGCGCGAAGGCGATGACCTCCGGCTACTCCCCCATCGGCGCGACGATCATCTCCGACCGGATCTATGAGCCCTTCCGGCACGGCACGACGAGCTTCTATCACGGCTACACGTTCGCGGGGCACCCCGTCTCGTCCGCGGTCGCGCTCGCCAACCTCGACATCTTCGAGGAGGAGAAGCTCAACGAGCGCGTGCGCGAGAACTCGCCGCTGTTCCGCGCGGCCCTCGAGCGCCTGCTCGACCTGCCGATCGTGGGCGACGTGCGCGGCGACGGCTACTTCTTCGGCATCGAGCTCGTGAAGGACAAGGCGACCAGGGCGACGTTCGACGACGACGAGTCGGAGCGCCTGCTGCGGGGGTTCCTGTCCAAGGCGCTGTTCGACGCAGGGCTGTACTGCCGGGCCGACGACCGGGGCGATCCCGTGATCCAGCTCGCGCCGCCGCTGACGATCGGGCCGAAGGAGTTCGACGAGATCGAGGGCATCCTGCGCGGCGTGCTGACGGAGGCCTGGGCGCGGCTCTAGCCGTCCTGCGCGACCGGAGCGCCGCGCTAGTGCGGACGGCCGACCGCTCCGAGCACGGCGACCGCGGCGGAGACGACCGCGGCGCAGAGCGCCGGCCAGCCGAGCCCGAGGCGCAGCAGCAGGGCGCCGGTCGCGGCTCCCGCCATCAGCAGCAGGATGGCGCCCACCCGCCGCTCCCACGGGTGCCCCGCCGCGCCGCGTCCGAATCGCGAGTCGAAGGCGAGGCCGACGAGGGTGGAGGTCACCACCACCGTGGTGACGTCGGAGACGCCGATGTGCCGGGCCGAGCCGGCCTGGCATCCCATCGCGAGACCGAGGGCGCCGGTGATCGCGTAGGTGACCCACTCCGCACGGTGCTGGGGAAGCGCGAACGCGACGATCGCCACGATCGCCAGCAGCGCCGCGACCCCGGCGAAGAGCACGGTCGTCCTCGCCGCCCATCCCGCGGCGAGGCGGCGCAGGGTCCGACCGGCGATCGCGGCGCCCACGATGAAGAACGCGAGCGCGAGCAGGGGACCGACGACCGGGAGTCCGCCGGCGCCGGTCAGCGCCATCGCGAGCACGACGACGTTGCCCGTCATGTTGCCGGCGAAGACCTTGTCGAGGCCGAGGTAGCCGAGGGCGTCGACGACGCCGGTCGAGAACGTCATGGCCAGCATGAGTCCGAGGTGCAGGCCGGCGGGATGGTCGCGGAGTCGGGGCATCGCTTCCAGGCTAGGGGTCGACGGGACGGTCGCCGTTCTCGGCCCCACCGGTGCGGCGAGCCAAAGGACCGCCGACCGGAAGGACGCGGGGCACTCGCGGCGCCGCCGAGGCGCGCCGAGGCGCGCCACCGTTCAGTGACTCACCGCCGCAGCGATGACGACGACATACGCGACGACGACCACTACCCCGATGCCGACCTCGACCCAGCCGATGATGATCGCCGCGAGGGCGAGGCCCGCGCCCCCTCACCGGTCCTCCGGATCTGCGCCCGCGCGACGTAGCCGAGGATCAGGCCGACGATGGAGCCGAGGATCGCGAAGACGAGCGCGAGCACCGCGATCGTGTTGACGCCTCCCGATGGCCGGGACTGCACGACCGGCGGCATGAAGCCGGCGGGAGGCTTCTGCCCGTCGTGCGCGAGCGCGTAGGCCTCCTCCCACTTGCGGATCTCGTCGGCGCGCTGCGCGATGTCCTGCTGCTCCGCCGCCGCCCCGCGCTCCCGGACCGTCGCGTCGCGTGCGGCGCGGGAGCGCTCGCCGAGGAGGCCGAGGCCGACGATCAGGGCAGCGACGATCGCCATCAGGAACTCCGCGATCAGCAGGAGCGCGAAGGAAGGGACGGCCGCGCCGACGAGCACTGGCACCGCGAGCAACGCCAGCCAGGCGAACGCCCGCCCGCGCAGACCGAGGGCCCACATCAGGCCCGCGAGCACGACTCCGACCAGGATTCCCGCCGCCAGCATGCTGAAGCGAACCGCCAGGTGCCCGCCGACGAAGCCGACGAGCAACGACAGGAGGACGCCGACCGCCGCGAGGATCGCGCCCGAGGCGCGGAGCCGGACCGTCACCGGGCTCAGCACGATCGCGGCGGCGATCACCACGATGCCGGCGATGAACAGGATCAGACTGATGCCGGCTGACGCGGCCGAGATGCCGAGCATCGCGGCAAGGCTCGGCATCAGGAGGGCGTAATACCCGAAACCGAGCGCGGCCGCTCCAGTGAGGGCGAGCACGACGGAGCCGGTACGGAGCGTGCCGGACGGGTTCGGGTGAGACATCGGGGGCTGTTCCTCTCGTCCGGGTCGCGGCGACAGCGCCCGAGCGACCCTCGGATTGAACTATGCCAGTGCACCCGAGCACGACAGGCCGCAGGAGCACCCCCTTCTAGGGGCGTCGGCGCCGCCGGGTCAGCCGATCCGCAGGCCCGGTGTCGTGTGCTCGAACACGACGCTCGTGCGGGTCGAGGCGACCGACGGATGACTCGACAGGTTCTCCACGACGAACTCGCGGAGATGATCGCTGTCGCGCGTCGCGACGTCGAGGATGAAGTCCTCCGCTCCGCCGAGGAAGTAGACCTGGGTGACCTCGGGCAGGGCCCGCACCTCCTCGGCGAACGCCGCGATCGTCTGCCGCGCCCCCGACCGGATGTTGACGCTGATGAGCGCCTCGAGCCCGAGGCCGAGCGCCCGCGGATCCAGCTGCGCATGGAACCCCGCGATGACCCCGGCGTCGACGAGGGCGCGGACCCGGGCGAGGCAGCTGGACGGCGCGAGGCCGACCTCCGCCGCGAGGCGCGCGTTCGGCATCCGGGCGTCGTCGCGCAGCAGCTCGAGGAGGCGTCGGTCGATCGCGTCCGGATCGCGCCGCACGTCGTTGCGCCGAACGCCGAGTGGGGGGATGATTCCGACGGCATGGTCGCCTCTTCTCCGATTTCACCGAAGATCATTCGGCGTCTCTGGTGTCTCATCGCCCATCTCACCAGATTGGGAGCGTCGAGAGGAGCGCGAAGATGCGCGTCGGGATCCCCCGTGAGGTCAAGAACAACGAGAGCCGGGTCGCGATCACGGCGGCGGGAGCGCACGAGCTGACCCGCCGCGGGCACGAGGTGCTGATCGAGACGGGCGCCGGGGCGGCATCCGGCATCTCCGACGAGCAGTACGCGTCGGTCGGCGCGACGATCCTCGACACCGCGACCGAGGTGTGGGACCGGGCCGAACTGCTGCTGAAGGTCAAGGAGCCGATCGAGTCGGAGTACGGGCACCTGCGCCCGGATCTCGTCGTCTTCACGTACCTGCATCTCGCCGCCGATCGGGCGCTCACCACCGCGCTGCTGGACGCCGGCACGACCGGCATCGCCTACGAGACCGTGCAGCTCGCCGACCGATCGCTGCCGCTGCTCGCGCCCATGAGCGAGATCGCGGGCCGGCTCGCCGGCTACGTCGGGGCGGCCCAGCTGATGGCGCCGAACGGCGGCATGGGCATCCTGATCGGCGGTGTCGCGGGCACCCGCAAGGCCCGCGCCGTCGTCATCGGCGGCGGCGTCGCCGGGGAGCACGCCGCGACCAACCTGCTCGGCCTCGGCGCGCTCGTCACCGTCGTCGACGTCAACATCCCGCGGCTGCGTCAGCTCGAGGCGGCGCACCCCGGCCTGGAGACCGCGCTGAGCACCCAGTACACGATCACCGAGCTCGTGCAGCAGGCCGACCTGGTGATCGGATCGGTGCTCATCCCGGGCGCGGCGGCGCCCAAGCTCGTGACCGACGACATGGTCGCGGGCATGAAGCCCGGCAGCGTGCTCGTCGACATCGCGATCGATCAGGGCGGCTGCTTCGAGGGCAGCCACCCGACGACCCACGACGACCCGACGTTCATGGTGCACGACTCGACCTACTACTGCGTCGCCAACATGCCCGGCGCGGTGGCGCACACGTCGACCGTCGCGCTCACCAACGCGACGCTGCCCTACGTGCTCGCCCTCGCCGACCAGGGCGTCGATGCGGCGCTCGCGGCCGACCCGGCCCTCGCGCGCGGTCTGAACACCCGCGCGGGCACCGTGCGCAACGAGGGCGTCGCCCGGGCGCTGGACCTTCCGTTCGACGCCACGGACTGACGCGGCGCTCGCGCGCGGTCGGGCGGGCCGCGCCCGGCTCAGCAGTCGCAGGCGACGCCGGCGGTCGGCGCCGTGAGCGCGTCGACCTGCCGGTGCACGCGGCCGGCGTCGTCCTCGACCGGATACCCCTCCCGAGCCCAGTACTCGAAGCCGCCGATCATCTCCCGCACCCGGTAGCCGAGCAGCGCGAAGGCCAGCGCCGCCTTGGTCGACCCGTTGCATCCGGGGCCCCAGCAGTAGACGACGACCGGCAGGTCGAGCGGGATCGCGCCCGGCGCCTCGTCGGCGATCCTCGCGGTGGGCAGGTGAACCGCCCCGACCGCGCGGCCCTGCGCCCACGCGGCGTCGCCGCGGGTGTCGACGAGCACGAACGGCCGGCTCGCCTCCTGCGCCGCGTGCACGTCGGAGGCATCCGTCTCCCAGTCGAGTCGCCGGCGCAGGTGCGCGATGTGATCGGTGTCGAGCGCGGCGGCGGGAGCGTCGGTCATGCACGGAGGCTAGCGGCGTCCCGCGACGTCGAGCGCGCCGACCGTATGCCCGATGCACCGGTGATCTGTCAAGCCCTCTCCGCATTCCCGACGAGTTGCCTAACCTCCCTGGAGACGTGAACCAGTACGACGTGGCGCAGTGGATGATCGAGCAGATCCACGAGCGCGGCCGTGTGCACTATGCCGAACTCGCCCGCGAGGGTCTCGCCCGCTTCGGCGGCGCCTGGGTGGTCGTGGGGGTGCAGGGCATGCGCTTCTCAGATCCCGTGCTCGCCGCCTTCCGCCGCCGGCACGCCGGCCTGATCCGCTGGCAGTCCCCCTACTGGGAGTCGCTGCGCGCGCGGGCCGAAGAGGCTCCGATCCCCTGAGCGGGGCCTGCTGCATGTCCGGTGGGAGGGCGCCCGGAAGCCGCACCGCGCTCGAAGACTGGCGGCATGACAGCCGAACATCCCCTGCCCCTCCGCGCCGTCGCGCTCGTGTGCACCCTCAAGCCGTCGCCCGCTCCCTCGAGCAGCGAGCGCATGGCGCGGCAGCTGCTCGACGCGCTCGCCCGGCACGACGTCAGGGGCGACCTGATCCGCGTCGTCGATCACGACGTGAAGCCCGGCGTGGAGGCCGACATGGGCGACGGGGATGCGTGGCCCGCGCTGCGCGCGCGGGTGCCGGGCGCCGACATCCTGGTGCTCGCGACCCCGACATGGATGGGCCATCCGTCGAGCGTCGCGGCCCGCGTGCTCGAACGCCTCGACGCCGAGCTCTCCGAGACCGACGAGAACGGTCGTCCGCTGGTCGAGGGCAAGGTGGCGATCGCGGGCGTCGTCGGCAACGAGGACGGCGCGCATCTGATCACCGCCAAGGTCTTCCAGGCCCTCGACGACGTCGGGTTCAGCATCCCGTCGCAGGGCGTCGCCTACTGGAACGGCGAGGCGATGGGATCGACCGACTACAACGACCTGCCCGAGACACCGGAGGCCGTCGCCTCCACGATCGCGACGGCGACGCGCAACGCCGCGCACCTCGCTCGGCTGCTGGCGGCCTCCCCGTATCCCGCCGGATAGCGCTCAGCAGGGAGCCACCTGCGAAGCCGGACACCCCCTGGTGCCCGTGCCCGGCTCGGGTCATGATGGAGACGGCTTCGTCGCATGACATTCGGCTGCGGAGGTGCCCGACACGGGCATCGGCCTCCACCGGTGGGGCAGAGGCGGCGCGCAGTGCTCACCTCGCCGGTCCGATCGCGACGACGAGCGCCCCGGTGCGGGATTCCCGCCCGGGGCGCGTCCACGTCCGGGTGTCGCCGGATGTCAGGGCCACCGGCGCCGCAGCAGCTCCGCCGGATCGTCGACCACCTCGGAGGCGCCCGCCGCCGTGAGCTCGTCGGCACCGACCCCACCGCACCGCACTCCGACCGAGGGGACCCCGCCCGCCCCGCGGCGATCATGTCCCAGGTCGCGTCGCCGACGAGCACCGCCTCGTCGGCGGCCGCGCCGGCGCGTTCGAGCGCGACCTGCACGATGCCGGGATGCGGCTTCGCGACGTCGACGTCGTCGGCGTTCGTCTCGGGCACCTCGCCCTCCGCCAGCCCGAGCGCGTCGCGGAGCATCGCCAGCTCGTCCTCGGGCGCGGAGGTCGCGAGCACGACGGTCAGTCTGCGCTCGCGCAGTGCGCCGAGCAGCTCGACGGCACCGGGCAGCGGACGCAGGCGCTCGCGCATCCCGGCGAACAGCCGCGCGTGCTCGTCCTTCGCCGCGTCGCCGAGTTCGCCGGCCGCGTCGCCCAGCAGGTCGTCGACGAGTCCGCCGGAGTCCATGCCGATCGCCCGGTGCACCCGCCAGGCGTCGACCGGGCGTCCGACCGCGGCGCAGGCGCGCTGCCAGGCGTCGACGTGGAGGTAGGTGGAGTCGACGAGGGTGCCGTCGACGTCGAACAGGATCGCGCGCAGGGCCATGGGGCGACGCTAGGCGCCGGGCACGCCGGCGTTCCGAACGCGCAGCCGACGTCCGTATGACTCAGCGGGGCGGCATCCGGAGCGCGCCATCGAGGCGGATGACCTCGCCGTTGAGGTAGTCCTGCTCGATGATCGAGACGGCCAGCCGCGCGTACTCGGCGGGTCGTGCGAACCGCGCCGGGAACGGCACGCTCGCCTCGAGTCCTGCGCGGAACTCGTCGCTCACCGTCGCCATCATGGGCGTGTCGACGATGCCGGGCGCGATCGTGACGACCCGGATGCCGTGCTGCGCGAGATCGCGGGCGGCCGGGAGCGTCATCCCGACGACGCCCCCTTCGACGACGAGTACGCGGCCTGGCCGACCTGCCCGTCGAACGCCGCGACCGAGGCCGTGTTGATGATGACGCCGCGCTGCCCGTCGGCGTCGACCGGCTCGGTCTTCGCCATCTCGGCGGCGCACAGCGCGAGCGCGTTGAACGTGCCGACGAGGTTGATGCCGACCACGCGCGCGTACAGCGCGAGGTCGTGCATGCCCTTGCGCCCGAGCACCCGCTCGGAGGGGCCGATGCCCGCGCAGTTCACGAGCACCCGCAGGGGCCCGAGCGACGCGGCGTGCTCGATCGCCGCACCGAGGCCGTCGACGTCGGTCACGTCGGCCTCGCGGTACTCGACGCCCGGGATGTCGTCGGCACCCTCGATGCTGCGGGCCAGATCCAGGGCCACCACCCGCGCCCCATGGGCGGCGAGCGTCCGCACCGTCGCCGCGCCGAGGCCCGAGGCACCCCGGTGACCACGGCCACCGCGTCGTCGATCCGCATCGGCCCATTCTCCGCCGCCGAGCGCTCGGCCGCGAGGGCGTAGCGTCGAGCCATGAGCGTTCTCACCGACACCCTCTCCCTCGGCAACGGCGTGCAGATCCCGCAGATCGGCTTCGGCACCTGGCAGATCCCCGACGGCCCCGAGACCTACGACTCCGTGCGGACCGCGCTGGATGCCGGCTACCGCCACATCGACACGGCGGCGGCGTACGGCAACGAGGCGAGCGTGGGCCGGGCGGTGCGCGACAGCGGGGTGCCCCGCGACGAGATCTTCATCACGACCAAGCTGCGCGCCGAGATCAAGGACGCCGCGGGCGCCCGGGCCGCGTTCGAGCGGTCGATCCAGACCCTCGACCTGGGCGTGATCGACCTCTACCTCATCCACGCGCCGTGGCCGTGGACGGCCATCGGCTCCGACCACCGCGCCGGCAACATCGAGGTCTGGAAGGTGTTCGAGGAGCTGTACGACGCGAAGAAGGTGCGCTCGATCGGCGTCTCGAACTTCGACGTCGCCGACCTCGAGTCGCTCGGCTCCGAGACCGACATCACCCCGCACGCGAACCAGATCCGCTGGTTCATCGGCAACACGCAACCCGAGACCACGGCGTGGTGCGCCGAGCACGGGGTGCTCGTCGAGGGCTACTCGCCGCTCGCGACGGGCAAGCTGCTCGACGACGAGCGCCTCTCGGCCCTCGCCGAGAAGTACGGCGTGAGCGTCGCCCAGCTGTCGATCCGCTACCTGCTCGAGCACGGCGTGCTGCCGCTGCCGAAGTCGGTCACGCCGGAGCGCATCCGCGCCAACGGCGAGCTCGACTTCGACATCGCCCCGGACGACGTCGCCACGCTCGACGCCCTGTCGAACACCGTCGACTGAGTCCTCGCCGGGGGCTGTCATCGGGCCGGTGCAGACTCGGCCCATGGCATCCCTCGGCGTCATCTTCCAGCCGTCCTTCCCGCCCGAGCGCCTGCGCCCGGCCGCCCAGCGCGCGGAGCGGGCGCGAATCGCCGAGCTCTGGGTCTTCGAGGACTGCTTCCGCGAGGGCGGCATCGCGTCGGTGACCGCCGCGCTCGCGGCGACCGAGCGCATCCGGATCGGCGTGGGCATCCTGCCGATGCCGCTGCGCAATGTCGCCGCGCTCGCGATGGAGGCCGCGACGATCGAGCGGCTGTTCCCCGGCCGGCTGCGCCTCGGCGTCGGGCACGGCGTGCTCGACTGGATGGGGCAGGTGGGCGCCCGGGCGGCCTCGCCGCTCACGCTCATGCGCGAGTACGTGCCGGCTCTGCGGGGTCTTCTCGCGGGCGAGGAGGTCACGGTCGACGGCCGGTACGTGCAGCTGGACCACGTGCGACTCGACTGGCCGCCCGCCGCACCGGTCCCGGTGCTGGCCGCGGGCGAGGGGCCGAAGACGCTCGGGGTGACCGGCGAGGTCGCCGACGGCACGATCCTCACGACCGGCACGAGTCCCGACATGGTGCGCACGGCCGTCGAGCGGATCAGGGCCGCACGCACCGCGGCCGGACGCGGCGGGCAGCACGAGATCGTCGTCTTCCTGATGACCGACTTCGGCCACGGATCGGCCGAGCGCATGGAGGCCGAGTTCGACGCGTGGGGGCTCGCGGGCGAGCGCCGCACCGCCGCGGTCGGCGACGACGAGGCGGTCGCCGCGGGCGTCGCGGCTCTCGTCGAGGCGGGCGCCACCACGGTGCTGCTCCAGTCGCTCGCGCACGAGGCCGACCTCGATCGGTGGATGGACAGCGCGGCCCGGATCGCGGCACGAGACTGGGGGCGTGACCCTTCCCGACATCCGCGTTCCCGACGACCTCCCCGTGCTCGAGGCCCTGCACTCGACCCCCGCGCGTCGCCGCCTCTCGACGACGCCGATCCCGGATGACGTCCTCTGGGCCGTGCTCGATGCCGCGGTGCGCGGTCCCTCCGGCGGCAACGCGCAGACCTGGGCATGGATCGTCGTGCGCGAGCAGGACACCAAGGACCGCATCGCCGCCTGGTACCTCGAGGGCTGGAACGCCGCGTACGGCTCCCACCGCGAGCGCTTCCTCGCCGCCGCGCCGGGCGAGCTGCCGATGAGCCCGCAGGCGTTCCTCGGCGCGGAGCACCTCGCGCAGCACCTCGCCGAGGCTCCGGTCTGGGTGATCCCGGTGCTGCTCGGCGCCGCGGGCTCCACCGACCCGCGGCTCGGCTCGTCGATCTACGGCGCCGTGCAGCAGCTCTTCCTCGCGGCACGCGCGTTCGGTGTCGGCACCAACCTGACCACGCTCTACCGGGCGCACGAGGACGACGTGCGCGCACTCCTCGGCCTGCCCGACGACGCTCTGACGATGTGCCTCATCCCGATGGGCTACCCCGAGGGCGGGCGCTGGTCCCAGCCGCGGCGCAAGCCGGTCGCCGACGTCGTGCACTGGGAGGCGTACGGCTCGCGCCGGGAGCGGGCGTGAGCGATCGCGTTAGCATGATCAGAACTCAGCAACGCGTCTGAGTCGTGACACATCCGGGCGGGGAGGCCGACGATGGCATCGCGGTACGAACCGTCCGACGGGATCTCCGAGCTCGCCGAACTCCTGCGCTCCGGCCCGCGCGGCACGGCCGGCCCGCTTCCGCGGCAGCGCCCGCCGGTCGACCCCGCCCGTCGCCGACGGCGGCGCCGGTTCGCGCTCATCGCCACGCTGATCGTCACCGTGGTGGTCGTCGCGCTGCTGGGGTCGTACGCCGGGTTCACGCTCAACGCGCCGGTCGGGCGGGCGGATTCCACGCTCCATCCCCCGGCCGTTCCGACCCCCGCCGCGGCCGAGATCGCCCTCCCCCGCAGGGCGAGGCCGCGGTCAGCGTCGCCGGCGCGGACGCCTACCTCGGTGCCGGCGCGAGCGGCGTCTGGCAGGCGCACGGCGACGCCGCCGTGCCGATCGCGTCGATCAGCAAGCTCATCACGGCGCTCGTGATCCTGAAGGCGAAGCCCCTGGCGAGCGCCGCCGACCCCGGGCCGCGCATCACCTTCTCGAAGGCCGACCACGCGCTGTACGACAAGTACTACGTGCAGAACGCGACGATCGCACCCATGCCGACCGGCAGCATCCTGAGCGAGCACGACGCGCTCGAGACGATGCTCGTCGTCTCGGCCTGCAACTACGCGGAGGCGCTCGCCGACTGGGCCTACGGTTCGGAGGGCGCGTTCCTCGCCGCCACCCGTGCCTGGCTCGCCGCGCACGGGATGACGCACACCCGGATGGTCGAGCCGACCGGCATCGACGCCGCCAACACGAGCACGCCCGCCGACCTCATCGCCCTCGGCAGGCTCGCGATGGCCGACCCGGCGATCGCGTCGATCGTCGGGAAGACGCAGCTCGACGTGCCGGCCGACGACCTGCGCGGCATGCCCGGCACCAACGACCTGCTCGGCTCGCACGGTGTCGACGGCATCAAGACCGGCACCCTCGACCCCTCCGGATCGGACCTGCTCTACTCGGCGAGCCTCGACGTCGGCACCCCGACGCCGCTCAGGGTCATCGGCGTCGAGCTGGGCGGCGCGACGCGCAGCCAGGTGGACGGCGACGTCGAGGCGCTGCTCGACGGGATCGCCGCCGGGTTCCACCACGTGCCCCTCGGGCACGAGGGCGACGTGGTGGGCACGTACTCGACGCCGTGGGGATCATCGGCGCGCATGGTGCTCGCGGCGAGCCCGACGATGCTCGTCTGGTCGAACACGAAGATCACGGCGAGCATGACGACGACGACCCTGACGACCGGCAGGAACGGGGAGCGGGTCGGCACCGTGACGTGGAAGGCCGGACCGAACACCGCGACCGCGCCCGTGGTGCTGAAGGGCGCCATCCGGCCACCGACCGCCTGGTGGCGGCTCACCCACCCGTTCGAGCTCGGGAGGTAGGGACGCCGTGGGAGGCTGAGATCACGCCAGACCAGGAGCCGACTCTGCCCATCCGCCTGCCCCTCGATCGCGAGATCGCGGCCCTCGCCGTGCCCGCCCTCGGTGCGCTCGTCGCGGAGCCGCTCTTCCTCGCGACCGACACGGCGCTCGTGGGGCACCTCGGCCCGGCCCGGCTCGCGGCCCTCGGGATCGCCGGCACGATCCTGCAGACCGCCATCGGCCTGCTCATCTTCCTGGCCTACGCGACGACGCCGACCGTCGCGCGGCGCCTCGGCGCGGGCGACCGGCCGGGCGCCGTCCGCGCCGGGATCGACGGGATGTGGCTGGCCGCCGGCATCGGCGTCGTGCTCGCGGCGGCCGGCTGGGTCGCATCACCCGCGCTGGCCGGGCTGTTCGACGCGTCCGCGCCCACGACTGTGGCGGCCGTCACCTATCTGCGGATCGCGCTGCTCGGCCTGCCGTCGATGCTCGTCGTCGTCGCCGCGACCGGGCTGTTCCGCGGGATGCAGGACACCCGCACGCCGCTCGCGATCGCCGTCGTCGGCTTCGCGGCGAACGCGGGTCTCAACGCCGTGCTCATCTACGGCGTCGGCTGGGGCATCGCCGGCTCGGCGACGGGCACCGTCGTCGCGCAGACCGGGATGGCGGCGGCCTGCGTCGTCATCGCGATCCGGACCGCGCGACGCGAGGGCACGACGCTGCGACCCGGGCTCGCCGGGGTCTCGTCATCCGCGCTCACGGGCGGCTGGCTCCTCGTGCGCACCCTCTCGCTGCGCGTCGCGCTCGTCGCCACCATCGCCGTCGCGTCGGCCGACGGCACCACGACGCTCGCGGCTCAGCAGGTGCTGTTCACGCTGTTCTCGACGATGGCGCTCACTCTCGACGCCTTCGCGATCGCCGGCCAGGCGCTCATCGGCCACGGGCTCGGCGCCGCCGACGTGCCGCGGGTGCGGGCGGTCCTGCGGCGCCTGCTCGGCTGGGGCGCCGTCACCGCGATCGCGCTCGGCGTCGGGCTCGGGGCCGTCTCGCCGGTGATCGGCGCCGTGTTCACCTCGGACCCCGACGTGCGCGCGGCGATCGTGCCCGGCGTCATCGTGCTCGCGGCGGCGCAGCCGCTCGCGGCCGTCGTGTTCGTGCTCGACGGGGTGCTCATCGGCGCGGGCGACGTGCGCTACCTCGCCTGGACCGGTGTGCTCAACCTCGCCGTGTTCGCTCCGCTGCTCGCACTCGCGGCGCTCGTGCCCGCGGGGGCGCCGGCGATCCTGGCGATCCAGCTCGCGTTCTGCGTCGGGTACCTCGCGGCACGATGCGTGACCCTGTCGCTGCGGGCGCGGGGGACGAGGTGGATCGTGACGGGAGTCCCGACCGCGGGGCGCGGGGCGCCGGCGTAGCTCAATCCCGAACGGGACCGCGGCGCAGGATCGACTCCGCGTGGCGGATGACGGGGCCGTCGACCATGCGGCCGTCGAGGCGGAACACGCCGCCGTGCTCGCGGGCGGCATCCACGATGCGGCGGGCCTCGGCCATCTCCTCGGGGGTGGGTGCGTAGGCGCGGCGGATCACGTCGACGTGCGAGGGGTGGATGCAGGCGGTCGCCGCGAAACCGACGGCCGCGGCGTCCTCGGCCTCCGCCGCCAGGCCCTCGAGGTCGGCGAGGTCGAGGTGCACCGTGTCGATCGCGGGGATGCCGGCCGCGGCCGCCGCGAGCAGCACCGTCGAGCGCGCGTGCCGGGCGACGTCGCGGTAGGCGCCCGCCGCATCCCGGCTGGAGGTGCCGCCGAGGGACGCCACGAGGTCTTCGGCACCCCACATGAGCGCGACGACGCCCTCGCGCCCGGCGAGCTCCCGCGCGTCGAGAACGCCGGCCGCGGTCTCGCACAGCGCGACGACGTCGAGGCCCGGCAGGGGCGGCATCCGGGCATCGGCCTTCGGCACCATCACCGTTCGGTAGCCGGCGGCGCGCACCGCCTCGAGGTCGGCCCCCTGGTCGGAGGAGCCGGTCTCGTTGACCCGCACGATCACCCGCGCCGGGTCGAGGAGGGTCGTGGTCAGCGCCTCCCGGGCGGCATCCCGGCTCCCGGGAGCCACCGCGTCCTCGAGGTCGAGGATCACGGCATCGGCCCGCTCGAGCGCCTTCGCGAAGCGATCGGGGCGATCGGCCGGGCAGAACAGCAGAGCCGGCCCGAGGGCGAGGCTCACGGTGCGGTCCGGACCAGGGTCGTGCGGATGGCGCGACCGACGACCGTGCCGTGCTGGTTGCGGCCGACATGCTCCAGGGTCACGATGCCCTGGCCCGGCCGGCTCTTCGAGAGCCGCTTGTCGAGCACCGTCGTCTCGGAGTAGAGGGTGTCGCCCGGCCGCAGCGGGTGCGGGAACGTCACGTCGGTGAAGCCGAGGTTGGCGACGATCGTGCCGAGCGTGAGCTGGGTCACCGAGGCGCCGACCATCGTCGAGAGCGTCCACATCGAGTTCATGAGCCGGCCGCCGAACTCGGTCGTCGCGGCCCACGCCTCGTCGAGGTGCAGCCCCTGCGTGTTCATCGTGAGCGTCGTGAACAGGGTGTTGTCGGCCTCGGTCGCGGTGCGCCCCGGGCGGTGCAGGTAGCGGGTGCCGACCTCGAACTCCTCGAACCAGAGGCCGCGCTGCTCGACCGTGCGGCCCTCGCCGGCCCGCTCGGCCCCGGCGCCCGCGTCACCGGCGCCCGTCATCGCCCGTCCGCGGTGGCGAGTCCGAGCTCGCGGGTCAGCACCATGAGCTGCACCTCCGTCGTGCCCTCGCCGATCTCGAGGATCTTCGAGTCACGGTAGTGCCGCGCGACCGCGTTCTCGTTGAGGAACCCGTAGCCGCCCCAGATCTGCGCGGCGTCGCGCGCGTTGTCCATCGCGGCCTCCGACCCGATGAGCTTGGCCATGGATGCCTCCGCCTTGAAGGGCCGGCCGTTCACCATCTTCCGCGCCGCGTGCATCCACGCGAGCCGTGCCGAATGGGCGCGCACCTGCATGCGGGCGATCTTGAACGCGATGTGCTGGTTCGATCCGATCGAGTGGCCGAACACGTTGCGGGTCTTCGCGTAGCGCAGCGCCTCCTCGAAGCAGCCGAGCGCCGCCCCCGCGCAGAGCGCCGCGAAGGCGATGCGCCCCTCGTCGAGCGACTGCAGGAAGTTCGCGTAGCCGCGGCCGCGTTCTCCGAGTAGGTACGACTCCGGCACGTGCACGTCGTCGAGCGTGAGCGGATGGGTGTCGCTGGTGTGCCAGCCGACCTTGTCGTAGCCCGGCTCGGCCCGGAACCCCGGCGTGCCGGTCGGCACGATGATCGACGAGAGCTCCTTCTTGATGGAGCCGTCGGCGCGCTCGGACTCCCCGGTCACGGCCGTGATCGTGACGAGCGAGGTGATCGGCGTGCCGGAGTTGGTGATGAACTGCTTGGTGCCGTCGATGATCCACTCGCCGTCGGCGAGGCGCGCGGTGGTCTTGGTCGCCCCCGCGTCGGAGCCCGCCTCGGCCTCCGTCAGCCCGAAGCCGGCCAGGGCGCGACCGGCCACGAGATCCGGCAGCCAGCGCTCCTTCTGCTCGGTCGTGCCGTGCCGGAAGATCGGCATCATGCCGAGCCCGACCCCCGCCTCGAGCGTCACCGCGAGGCTCTGGTCGACGCGCGCCAGGGCCTCGACCGCGAGGCACAGCGACACGTAGTCCTGCCCCTGCCCGCCGAACTCCGTCGGGAAGGGCAGGCCGAACAGCCCCATCTCGCCCATCCGGCCGATGATGTCCATCGGCAGGGTGCGATCGGTGTCGTACCGGTAGGCGCGCGGTGCGACGACCTCGTCCGCGAACGCGCGGACGTCGTCGCTGAGCTTCTGCTGCTGCGGGGTGAGCTCTGCGGTCGTGGGCAGAGTGCTCATGGAACCTCCTGGGGTGTGGCGGGTGTTTCGATCGTCGCGACGACCTGGTCGCGTCGGACGAGGTGGCCCGGCAGCAGTGCGATGCGCACGACGCCGGCGAGCGGGGCGAGGAGGGAGTGCTCCATCTTCATGGCCTCGACCGTGAGGAGCAGGGCCCCGGCCTCGACGACCTCGCCGTCGCGCACCGCGACCTGGACGACGGTGCCCGGCATGGCCGCTCGGACCTCGGGGCTGACCGGCCCGGATGCGCGCTCGCGCGAGGCGAGCCGGCGGGCGAGGACGGTGGCGCGGTCGGGGGCGTCGACCGCGCGGGTGCGGCCGTCGCGATGCAGCCAGACCGTGGCGCCGTCGGGATCGGCGACCGCGTGGATCGTCTCGCTGCGGCCGTCGATCGTGAGCCGGTACGCCGTCCCGCCGAGCGGCGTGAGCGTCGTGCCCGGCGCCTCGGTCGTGCGGCCCGCACGCCACCCGTCGGCGCGCCACGGCGACCCTGCCTGCTCGGCTCTTCCGAAATGCAGGACCAGCGAGGCGGCCGCGCGGTCCTCGGCGGAGGAATTCCCGGAATCCGGGGCTCCCAGACGGTCGATCAGGTCGACATCCACGCGCCCCTCCTGCATTTCGGAAAGCGCCAGGAGGTCGTGCAAGAACCCCATGTTCGTGTCGAGGCCGAGCACTCGGCCGGCGGCGAGCATCCCGTCGAGCCGGGCGAGCGCCTCCGCGCGGTCCGCACCCGTCGCGATCGCCTTGGCGAGCATCGGGTCGTAGTCGCCCGTGACCACGAGACCGGGGATCAGCGCGCTGTCCCAGCGCCATCCCTCCCCGCCGGCTGGCCGAGGTCGAGCACGGTGCCGGTCGCCGGGAGGAAGCCGCGCTCGGGCGACTCGGCGTAGATGCGCGCCTCGATCGCGTGGCCGCGGAGCTCGACGTCGTCCTGGGTCAGCGGCAGCGGCTCGCCGGCGGCGATGCGCAGCTGCAGCTCGACGAGATCGAGGCCGGTGATCTGCTCGGTGACCGGATGCTCGACCTGCAGCCGGGTGTTCATCTCGATGAAGAAGAAGGCATCCGGGTCGCCGTCCGACACGAGGAACTCGACCGTGCCGGCCCCCTCGTACCCGACGCTGCGCGCGACCTCGCACGCGGCCGCCCCCATGCGATCGCGCTGCGCGGGCGTCAGCAGCGGCGACGGCGCCTCCTCGATCACCTTCTGGTGCCGGCGCTGCAGCGAGCACTCGCGCTCGCCGAGGTGGATGACGTGGCCGTGCCGGTCGGCCATGACCTGCACCTCGATGTGCCGCGGCCGCTCGACGAGCCGCTCGAGCAGCAGCGTGTCGTCGCCGAACGCGGCGGCCGCGACCCGGCGCGCCGAGGCGAGCGCCGGGGCGAGCTCGGGCTCGGCGGTCACCACTTGCATGCCCTTGCCGCCGCCGCCCGCGGCCGGCTTGACCAGCAGCGGGAAGCCGACGTCACGAGCCGCCGCCGCGAGCTCCTCGTCACCCAGTCCGTGGCCGTCGCTGCCCGGCACGACCGGCACGCCGCGCGCGGCGACCGTCTGCTTGGCTGCGATCTTGTCAGCCATGATGGCCATGGCATCCGGACCCGGACCGATGAAGACGATGCCCGCCTCGGCGCATGCGCGCGCGAAGTCCGGGCTCTCGGAGAGGAACCCGTACCCGGGGTGGATCGCCTCCGCGCCCGAGCGTCGCGCGGCGGCGATGAGCGCGTCGACCGAGAGGTAGCTCTCGGCCGCGGGAGCCGGGCCGATGCGCACGGCCTCGTCCGCCATCCGGACGTGCAGGGCATCCGCGTCGGCGTCGCTGTGGACGGCGACCGACCGGATGCCGAGCCGTCGCAGCGTGCGGATCACGCGCACCGCGATCTCGCCGCGGTTCGCGACGAGGACGGTCCGGAACGGTCGGGAGGTCATCGCCATCACATCCGGAACAGGCCGAAGCGGCGCTCGGGCAGCGGCGTGCGCGAGCAGACCTCGAGGGCCATGCCGAGCACCCGGCGGGTGTCGAGGGGGTCCAGGATGCCGTCGTCCCACAGCCGCGCCGTCGCGTAATAGGGGTCGCCGGCCTTCTCGTACGCGGCGCGGATCGGCTCGCGGAACGCCGCCTCGTCCTCGGCGCTCCACTGCTCGCCGCGCGCCTCGAGCTGGTCGCGCTTGACGGTCGCGAGCACCGAGGCGGCCTGCGGGCCGCCCATGACCGAGATGCGGCTCGCCGGCCAGGTCCAGAGGAAGCGCGGCGAGTACGCGCGGCCGCACATCGAGTAGTTGCCGGCCCCGAAGGAGCCGCCGACGATGACCGTCAGCTTCGGCACGCGCGTGGTCGCGACGGCGGTGACCATCTTCGCGCCGTCCTTGGCGATGCCGCCGGCCTCGGCATCCCGGCCCACCATGAAGCCGGAGATGTTCTGCAGGAACAGCAGCGGGATGCCGCGCTGGTCGCACAGCTCGATGAAGTGCGCGCCCTTCAGCGACGACTCGCGCAGCAGCACGCCCTGGTTGGCGAGGATGCCGACCGGATGCCCGTGGATGTGCGCGAACCCGGTCACGAGGGTCGTGCCGTACTCCGCCTTGAACTCCTGGAACGCGGAGCCGTCGACGAGGCGGGCGATGATCTCGCGGGGGTCGGACGGCTGCTGCACATCGACGGGCACCGCCGCGTACAGGCCCTCCGGGTCGACGACCGGGTCGATCGACTCGAGCACCTGCCAGGCCGGCGCCGGATCGGGCGGCAGGGTCGCGACGATGCTCCGGACGATCTCGAGGGCGTGCTCGTCGTCCTCCGCGAGGTGGTCGGTCACCCCGGAGACGCGCGAGTGCAGCTCGCCGCCGCCGAGCTCCTCGGCGGTCACGATCTCGCCGATCGCGGCCTTCACGAGCGGCGGGCCGCCGAGGAAGATCGTGCCCTGGTTGCGCACGATGACCGTCTCGTCGCTCATCGCCGGCACGTAGGCGCCGCCGGCGGTCGACGATCCCAGCACCGCCGCGATCTGCGGGATGCGCTCCGCCGACAGCCGCGACTGGTTGTAGAAGATGCGGCCGAAGTGGTCGCGGTCGGGGAAGACCTCGTCCTGCATCGGCAGGAACGCGCCGCCGGAGTCGACGAGGTAGAGGCAGGGCAGCCGGTTCTCGAGGGCGACCTCCTGGGCGCGCAGGTGCTTCTTGACCGTCATCGGGTAGTAGGTGCCGCCCTTGACCGTCGCGTCGTTGGCGACGATCATCGCGAGCCGCCCGGAGACGACGCCGATGCCCGCGACCACGCCGGCGCCCGGGGTGTCGTCGTCGTAGAGCTCGTGCGCGGCGAGCGGTGCGAGCTCCAGGAACGGGCTGCCCTCGTCGAGCAGCCGGTCCACGCGGTCGCGCGGCAGGAGCTTGCCGCGCGCGACGTGCCGCTCGCGCGAGCTCGCCGGCCCGCCGAGCGCCGCGGTCGCGAGACGCTCGCGCAGCTCACCGGCGAGCGCCCGCTGGGCCGCATCGTTCGCGGCCGGGCCCGCGGCGGCAGGGTCGACGGAGGTCGTCAGGACGGTCATGCGCGATCTTCTCAGTTCCGCGCGAACGCGAGGGCGGGGTCGGCGAGCAGCTCGCCGACGTCGTGCAGGAACCGCGCGGCCCGCTCGCCGTCGACCACCCGGTGGTCGAACGAGAGGCTCAGCGTGCACACCTGGCGCAGCGCGACGTCGCCGTCGTGCTCCCACGGCCGGCGCTGCACCGCACCGACCGCGAGGATCCCGGTCTCGCCCGGGTTCAGGATCGGCGTGCCGCCCTCGACGCCGAAGACGCCGATATTGGTGACCGTGAAGGTGCCGCCCTGGAACCGCGCCGGCTCGGTCCGGCCCGACCGCGCCGTCTCGGTGAGCCCGCCGAGCGCCGCTGCGAGGTCGAGCAGGCCGAGGGGGCCGGCATCCGGGATGTTGGGCACGACCAGCCCGCGCTCGGTCGCGACCGCGATCCCGAGGTTCACGCGCGCGTACTCGACGATCTGCCCGGTGGCGTCGTCCCACGAGCTGTTGAGCTCCGGATGCCGGCGCAGCGCGAGGCACACCGCGCGGGCGACGGCGGCGAGCACGGTGATCCGGATGCCGGCCGCGTCGCGGCTCGCCCCCACCCGTTCCAGGAGCTCCATGGTGGGGGTGACGTCGATGGTGGTCCAGACGCTCGCGTGCGGTGCCGTGAACGCGCTGCGCACCATCGCCTCGGCGGTGCGCTTGCGCACCCCGTGCACCGGGATGCGCTTGTCCTCGGGGCCGCCCTCGCGGGTCGAGGAGCCCGCTTCCGGCGGGCGGATCGCGACCCCACCCGCCGCTGCCGCCTCGACGTCCTCCCGCGTCACGAGCCCGTCGGGCCCATGGCCGGTGACGTGCTCGATGTCCACCCCGAGTCGTGCCGCGAGTTGCCGCACGGGCGGTGTCGACGCCACGCGCTCGTGCGCGTCGCGGTGCTCCGGAGCCGGTGCCGGCGTCTCGATGCGCGGGCGGCGGCGGGGGTGGTCGCCGGACTCCGGGGCGGCGCCGTAGCCCACGAGGGTCGCTTCGCGCTGCTCCGGTGCGGGCGCGACCGGCTCACCCACCGAGTCGGCCAGCTCGAACGTCACCAGCGGCTGCCCCACGCTCACGGTCGTGCCCGGCTCGGCGTGCAGCCGCGCGACGATGCCGGTCACCGGCGAGGGCAGCTCGACGAGCGCCTTCGCCGTCTCGACCTCGGCGATCACCTGGTTCAGCTCGACCGGGTCGCCCTCGGCGATGCGCCAGCTCACGATCTCCGACTCGGTCAGGCCCTCCCCGAGGTCGGGCAGCACGAACTCCCGCGTCGTCATCGCACCGGCTCCGGCGTGCGCACCGCGAGGGACTCGGTGGCTGGCGCGGGCTCGGCGGACACCGGCGACGCCGCGACCCGGCCGAGCACGCGATCCACCCCGTCGAGCACGCGGTCGAGGTCGGGCAGGTGGTGCTTCTCGAGCTTGGCGACCGGGTACGGGATGTCGTGGCCCGTCACGCGCACCGGCGCGGCCTCCAGGAAGGGGAAGCACCGCTCCGTCAGCGTCGCCGCGATCTCCGCGCCGAACCCGCCGTGCCGCGCGGCCTCGTGCACGACCACGAGCCGGCCGGTGCGGCGCACCGACGCCTCCACGCTCTCCCAGTCGACCGGCGACAGCGAGCGCAGGTCGATGACCTCGATGCTGACGCCCTCGTCGCCGGCTGCGGCAGCGGCATCCAGGCACACGCCCGTCATCGCGCCGTAGGTGACGACGGTCACGTCCGTGCCCTCGGCGACGACGCGCGCCCGGTCGAGCGGCAGCGCCGTGCGCAGGTCGACCCGCTCGTCGACCTCGGCCTTGACGTGGTAGCGGCGCTTGGGCTCGAAGAACACCACGGGGTCGTCGCAGGCGATCGCCTGGCGCAGCATGACCGCGCCGTCCTGCGGGGTCGACGCGACGACCGTGCGGATGCCGGCGGTGTGCGCGAAGTACGCCTCGGGCGACTCCGAGTGGTGCTCGGCCGCGCCGATCCCGCCGCCGACCGGGATCCGCATCGTGATCGGCAGCGTCACCGCGCCGCCGGTGCGGTAATGCATCTTCGCCAGCTGCGACACGATCTGGTCGAACGCGGGGTAGACGAACCCGTCGAACTGGATCTCGACCACCGGGCGGAACCCGTGCATCGCCAGCCCGACCGCCGTGCCGAGGATGCCGGCCTCCGCGAGCGGGGTGTCGATCACCCGGCGCGGGCCGAACTCGGCCTGCAGTCCGTCGGTCACCCGGAAGACGCCGCCGTTCACCCCGATGTCCTCACCGAGGAGCACGACGCGGTCGTCCTCGGCGAGCGCGCGGTGCAGGGCCGAGCGCAGCGCGCCGCCGAACGTGAGTCGGGTCATCGATCCACCTCCACGAATCCGTTCGCGTCCGCGAAACCGGCCAGGTACCGCTGGTACTCGGCGCGCTCCCGCTCGATGGTCCGGTTGGGCTCGGCGTAGACGTGGTCGAAGACGGCGAGCGGCTCCGGGTCGGCGAGGGCGACGCATCCGGCGCGCAGCTCGGCCGCCGCCGCGTCGGCCGCCGCCGCGACCTCCCGCTCAGCCTCGTCGTCGAGCACGCCCTCCGAGCGCAGCAGCGCCGCCAGCCGGTCGATCGGGTCGCGCTCCGCCCACGCCGCGACTTCCTCCGCCGTGCGGTAGCGGGTGGGGTCGTCGGCGGTGGTGTGCGGACCCATCCGGTACGTCACGGCCTCGATGAGCGTCGGGCCGCCGCCGGTGTGCGCCCGCTCGAGCGCCTCGCGGGTGACCGCGTAGACGGCGAGCGCGTCGTTGCCGTCGACCCGCACCGACGGGATGCCGAAGCCCAGACCGCGGTCCGCGAGCTCGCCCGGCGCCTGCAGCGTCACGGGCTCGGAGATGGCCCACTGGTTGTTCTGGCAGAAGAAGATCACCGGCAGACGGAACGACGCGGCGAACACCATCGCCTCCGCGACATCGCCCTCGCTCATCGCGCCGTCGCCGAGGTAGGCGACCGCGGCATCCGGATGCTGCTCGCCGCGCTCGATCGTCTCGCCGAGCGCCCAGCCCACCGCGTGCAGCGTGTGCGCGCCGATGATGACCTGCTGGGTGGCGAGCCGGATCTCGTGCGGGTTCCACCCCGTGCCCGCGACGCCGCGCCAGACCTTGACGAGGTCGGCGCCGCGCACGCCGCGGTGCAGCGCGAGGCCGTGCTCGCGGTAGCTCGTGAAGACGAAGTCGCCGGGGGTGAGCGCACGGGCCGACGCGAGCTGCGCGGCCTCCTGGCCGCGCACCGGCGGCCACAGCCCGAGCTCGCCCTGACGCTGCAGGGCGGTGGCCTCGTCATCGATGCGGCGCAGGATCCGCATCTCGCGGTACAGGTCGAGCAACGCGGCGGGGGTGAGCTCCGCCGCGAGCGCGTCGTGCTCGGGGAGGAGCGCCGCACGCCGTCCGGGCTCAGCAGCTGCACGAGACCGCTCTCGTCGATCTCCGCCGGCGTCCTCGCCATCGTCGCCTCCCGCATCGTCGCGTCGCGTCTCCATCGTCGCGCGATGCGCCGATCCGTTCAAGATCGCCACCGCATCCTGAACAGAGTGCGTAGCGTGAGACGCCGCTTGCTTGCTAGCCTGCGCAGTATGCCCGGTCTCGACGCCGTCGACCTCGACCTGCTCACGGCCCTCGCCGACGACCCGCGTGCCTCCTCGTCGCGCTCGCCGAGCGGCTCGGGGTCTCGCGCAACACGGTCTACGCGCGGATGTCGCGACTGGAGGCATCCGGCGCCTTCCTCGCGTTCGACCGGCGCATCGCCCCCGAGGCGCTCGGTTACCCCGTGACGGCGTTCATCACGGTGACGACGCGGCAGAAGGAGCTCGCGCGCATCGTCGCGGCGATGGCCGAGATCCCCGAGGTGCTGCAGGCGCACGGCATGAGCGGATCGAGCGACCTGGTCGCGACGGTCGTGTCGCCCGACATCCACCGGCTGTTCGACGTGGATGCCGCGATCCTCGCGATCGACGGCGTCGAGCGCACCGAGACCTCGCTCTCGATGGGCGAGCTCATCCCGTACCGCGTGCAGCCCCTCGTGGAGCGACGGCGGCGCGCGCTGCGGGGGCGCGCGGAGTGACGGGCGCCGCGCCGCCCAAGTCGGGCAGCGGCGGCCCTTCGTCGATCCCCGCTCGACGAAGGACGGCGCCTGCCCGAGTTTCCGCGGGGAGAGGCGGGTCAGAGCCGCGCCGCGAGGGCGGCGCTCACCCAGCGGGCGTGGAGGTCCCACGGGTCGCGGCCGCCGGCGAGCGCGTCGATGTGGGTGGCGATCAGCGGCGTGAGGCGGAACCACTCCGAGCCCGGATAGCGGTCCCCCGCGAACTGCTCGTGCCGTCGGCGCTCGAGGCGGCGGTCACCGCGCTCGAAGGCCAGCACCTCCTCGTGGCGGATCGCGGCGAAGCGCTGCCGCGGGCTCGCGGTCGTGCCGATCTTCACCCGGTCGGCGAACCGCAGGTAGTAGACGACGTCGACCCGCGGCGGTGCGAGATCGGGGTCGGGCACGTCGCCGGGACGCCACTCGCAGACCGCGCACGCCCATCCGGACGGATACCGGATGCCGACCCGCGCCCCGCACGCCGCGCACGGCGCCGGCAGCAGATCCTCGACCCCGTCGCGCCGGGTCGCCCACGCGCCGGCCTCGGCGAGGTGCGGCGTGCACAGCGGGAGCGGGGCGTCCGGCTCGGACGTCGCACGGCATCCGGGGATCGCGCATCGCATCGCGCCAGTGTCGCCTCCGCCCCCGACGCCGCGGCCCCCGACGCCGCGGCCCGCGACCACCCGCCCCGCTACCCCGTGGTGCTGCCGTAGGCGGCGAGGAACCGGTCGCGGAAGGCGTCCATCCGCCAGAGCGGGGCCGCGGCGGTCGGGAGCAGGCCGTCCTGCCAGTGCCAGCCCGCGACATCCCGCAGCACGGCCGGGTCCTTCGCGATGATGCTGACCGGCACCACGTGGTTCGCGCCCGCCCCGCTGACGATCGTCGCGGGCTGATGGTCGCCGAGGGCGACGACGACGAGGTTCGGGTCGTCGACGTTCCTCAGGAACGAGAACAGCGACCCCAGCGAGTACTGCACGGACTGCCCGTAGTACTGCCGC
This sequence comes from Pseudolysinimonas kribbensis, assembly GCF_030161895.1. Lineage (GTDB taxonomy): Bacteria > Actinomycetota > Actinomycetes > Actinomycetales > Microbacteriaceae > Pseudolysinimonas > Pseudolysinimonas kribbensis. The sequence goes on along the minus strand of NZ_BSVB01000001.1, from coordinate 2,073,690 downwards.
ACGAGGGCCGGGTCCCGCCAGACGACGCTCGACGGCTGGCTCTGCGCGGGCTGCGGCGCGTAGATCGTGCCGTCGCCGATCTGCGACCACGGCACGAGCTGCGGCAGCGGTGCCCACGGCGTGTGCGACGAGACGAGGTCGATCTCGGCCATCACCGGGGTGTGCGGGCCGGTCAGCTGGTGGTCGGCGAAGTACTTGAGCGTGTACTGGTCCGGGACGCGGGCGTAGCCGAACGAGGGCCCCGCGTAGCCGACGTTGCCGTCGTCGTAGGCGGTGCCGTAGTGATAGAACGACGAGGCGTACGACCACGGGTGCGTGTCGGAGGGCACGTCGCTCACGGTGTTCCAGCCGGCGCCGCGGAACGCGTCGCTCAGGGTGAGGCGCTTCGTGCGGATGATCTTGTCGTACAGGGACTGCGAGTCGACCCACAGGCCGGTCTGCAGCGTGGAGTGGGCCAGCCAGCTCACGCCGCCGAAGGTGGGCGAGGTCAGCCACGCGCTCTGCGCGTGATATCCTCGGCGGCGAGCTGGGTCTCGCCGCCGCGCAACGTGCGGTCGACCCCGCCCGAGAAGCTCGTGTCCTGCACCGCGACCTGGCCGTAGCTCTCGACGAAGGCGAAGATCACGTCCTTGCCCTTCAGGCGCGTCAGCAGATCGGATGCCGGCGCCGCCGCGTACGGATCGTCCCGCACGCGCTCCGCCAGGTCGGCCTGCGCCCGCGCGGTGTCGCCGGCCCGCCCGGCGGCCGACGCGATCGTGTCGACGGATGCCGCGGCCGCCGCCGGCTCGCCGGCGACGAGCTGCGATCCGGCGAGCGCGCCGACCACCCACACCGCGGTCACGGTCGTCGCGACCGCGGTGCCGCGGACGAGGTGGCGCCGGATCGCGGCGTCCGTGCGCAGCGCCGCCCACGCGAGCACGACGACGAGCGCGAGCGCGGCGAAGGCGGCGAGGACCGCGAGCAGCGCCGCGGGCACGACGCCGATCGAATCCGCGACGACCCCGAACGCATCGCCGAGCTGCCGCCACTCGCTCGGATCGAAGTGCGTGTCGAGGATCGACTCGTACCCGGTGTCGATGCCGGCCAGCAGGAGCGCCGCCACCACCACCATCCCGTAGACGACGGCGACCGACCGGCGCACCGCGCGCCACGGCAGCAGCGCGAGCAGCAGCACGACGACGAGCGACTCGACCGGGATGCGCACGAGGGCGGCCGGCGACCCGGTCGCGAGCACGCCGGGGGCCAGCGGCGCGGCGACCAGCAGGGCGACGGCGAGGACCGTGGCCGCGCCCGGGGCGCGCCTCACCGAGCGCCCAGCGTCGCGAGCTGGCGCGGCTGCGCGCGGAGGACCGGGGCCGGCCGCCCGAACCGCTCCGACAGGGCGTAGCGCAGCAGCACGACGTCGCCGACCTGCCGCGTCTCGGCCAGTGGTGCGCGCCGCGCGGCCGTCCACGGGAACGCGCCCGGCCCGACCACGCGCGGGGCGCGCGACTCCCCCACGAAGAACGGCGCGATCACGAGCTGCAGCTCGTCGACGAGGTCGTCGGCGAGGAACTGCGTCAGCAGCTGCCCACCGCCCTCGACCATGAGGCGCCGGATGCCGCGGTCGGCCAGGTCGTCGAGCACCGCGGCCATGGTGACGCGCTCCCCGAGGCCGACGACGGTGGCGGCCCCGGCGATCCGGGATCGCAGCCGGCGCGCGCGGGCGACCGGCGCGTAGACGTAGCGGTCGACGTCACCGGCCGTGAAGAACGCCGCGTCGCGGGGCAGGTCGCCGCTCGAGGTGACGGTGACCTTCGCGGGGCCGGCGGGCATGCCGGCCTCGACGCGGCGCATCCGGCGCTCGGCGCTGCGCACGAGCAGGCGCGGGTTGTCGCGGCGCAGCGTCGAGGCGCCGACCATGATCGCGTCGTGGCCGGCGCGCACCTCGTCGACCCGGTCGAAGTCGGCGGCGTTCGACATCGCGAGGCGCCGCGGCGGGTCGCCGTCGAGGTAGCCGTCGATCGACATCGCGCAGCTCAGGGTGACGTAGGGGCGCTCGGTCATGCGGGAATCTCCTGCGGGACGGGGACGGGACGGCGGGTGGGGGCGCGGGATGCGGCGATCCGGTCCGCGACGAGCACGATCGCGCCCGGGGCGAGCGCGATCATCGTCAGCACGCCGAACGCGGCGGAGGCGGCGAGACCGGCGCCGGATCCGAGGCCGACGAGGGCGAACGCGGATGCGGACGCCGCCTCCCGCGGCCCCCACCCGCCCAGGTTCACGGGCACGGATCCCGCCGAGAGCGCGACGAGGGCGAGCACGATCAGCTCCGCGGCGACGCCGCGACCCCGGTGGCGAGACACGCGATGACGAAGGCCGCCGCGTGGCACGCGACGACGATCGCCGACGACGCGACGACCGCGAGCACGCGTCCGGGGGGCGGCGACGCGGCGCAGGTCGGCGAGCTCGCGGCGGGCGAGACGCCGGCCGCGCGGGGTGGCCGCGACGATGCCGAGCGCCGCGGCGGCGGCGAGCACGATCACGGCGGCGAGCGCCAGGGTGCCCGGGAGGACCGCCGACGCACCGAGCACGGTCAGCACGGCGACAACGAGCACGAGTTGGGCCAGCTGCCCGGCGATGCGCTCGGTCGCGACGGCCCGCGCCGCGGCGACCGGCTGCGCAGCGCCGCGGCCGTGCCGGTAGGCACGGTGCACGTCGCCGAGCACGCCGCCCGGCAGCACGGTGTTGAGGAACTGCGAGCGGTAGTAGGCGGCGACCGCCGCGGGCCACGTGAGCGGGATGCCGAGGGCGCCGGCGACGACGCTCCAGCGCCACGCCGCGGCGGCGGTCGCGGCGGCGGCGAGCAGCACCGCACCCAGGATCGGGACGGGCGTGAGGCTCGCGATGCCGCGCAGGAAGGGGCCGGCGCCGACGGCCGCGACGGTGGCGGCGACCACCGCGGCGCCCATCGCGGGCACGAGGAGGCGCCGCACGAGCGGCGGCGTCAGGCGGGCCATGCGAGCAGATCCTCGTGATGGACGTCGACCCGCAGCGCCCCGGCGGCGAGCTGGGCGAGGCGACGGGCGCGATACGGGATGGCGGCGGCGGACAGCTCCGGGCGCTGCTCCACGGCGGCGACGATCCAGCCGTCGAGCCACGCCTCGACGAGCGCGGCGTCGGCCGGTCCGAGTCGCCACGGGGTGCGCTCGGCGCGGGTGGGCCATCCGGCGTCGGCGAACAAGCGCGCGATGGTGGGGCCGGCGTCGGGTCCGAGCAGCCGGCGTCCGGCGGCGATCCGGCGCTGGTGCTCGTCGAACGCGGCCTCGAGCTCTGCATCGAGCGGATGGACCGGATGGAGGTCGATGCGGCCGGTGACGCTCAGGCTGAACAGCGCGGGCGCCCGGGACGCGACGCACGCCGCGACGATCCGGCGCGCCTCATCGGCGGTCACGACGTCGAGCAGCGCGGAGGCGGTGACGAGCGCCGCGCCCGCGATCGCCGCCGGGTCGAGCTCCGCGAGCGGCTCGACGCTCGTGCGCACGGTGACCGGCCGACCGTCGGCGTCACGGGCGAACCCGCTGCCGACGTGGGCCAGGATGCCCGGGTCGCCGTCGTGCAGCACCCAGGTCTGCGGGCCGGGCAGCCGCGGCGCGAGCCAGCGCATCATCGCCCCCGTGCCGCTGCCGAGGTCGTGCACCTCGAGCGGACCGGCGGGGAGCAGCCGCGCCGCCCGGGCGGCGAGCGCGGCGGAGCGTGCGGCGTCGTCGGCCGGTCCGCGGAGGGCGAGCCAGTCCGGCGTGACGAGCGAGATGGCGCTCATGCGGCCACCAGGGCCTCGTCGACGCGCGCGACCGTGTCGGCCCAGCGCGGTGCGAGGGCGCGGGCCCGCAGCGCCTCGATGCGCAGTCGCGCGCGCAGGGCGGGGTCGGTCATCCAGCGCCGGAGGGCGTCGGCCAGCGCGTCCGCGTCGCCGGGCGGCACCAGGATGGCGCCCCCGCCGGCGACCGCCTCGGGGATGCCGCCCGCCTCGGTCGCGATCACGGGCATCCCGCGTCGGCGCGCGTCGACGATCGCCATGCCGAAGCTCTCCGCGCGGGAGGGCGCCACGAGCACGCCCACGCGGCGGTGCGCCCGGTCGAGGTCGCCGCCGTCGAGCACGCCGGGCAGCCGGACGCGCTGCCCGAACGGCTCGGCCGCCACCGCGACCCGCGCGGCGAAGGCGGGATCGGTTGCGCGCGAGCCCGCGAGCGTGAGCGTCCAGTCACCGTCCACCTGCGCGAGCGCGTCGAGCAGCACGTCCTGGCCCTTGTGCGGCGCGAGCACGCCGACGCACAGCAGGTCGCGGTGACCGACCGGACCGACCGCCGGCGGGCGCTCGTGACTGCCCGGCACGGCGACGATGACCCGCGAGCGCTCGACGAACCCGCGGCGCACGAGCTCCGCGGCGGTCCAGCGGCTCGTCGCGATGACTCCGGCGGCGGCCCGGAACGTCCGGCGCTCGGCCTCCACGGCGTCGGCCGTCGCGCCCGGGAACGCCGACGCCACCATGTGGGCCAGCACGACCGGATGCCCGCGCCGCGCCGCCGACTCGACCGCGGCGGGCGCCCATCCGGCCACGAGCCCGTCGACGAGCGCCACCCCGCCGCTCGGCAGCCCGTCGAGCGCCTCCGCGACCTGCTCCGCCTCCGCGGCCTCGGCCGTGCGCACCGCCCACCCGTGCCGGCCGAGCCCGTCGCGCACCTCCCGGTCGTACACGTTGCCCCCGCTCACCCGCGCCGGATCGTCGAGCCCCGCCGGCACGACGAATCGCAGCGCGCGCGCCGCGCCGGGCACGCTCACAGCGCCACCTCGTAGGAGGCCCACGCCACGTGCGACTCGTGCAGCGTGACCGCGATCCCCGTGAGCTCGGCCGGGGCGAAGTCGCCGGATCGCGCCCGGTCGGCCAGCCGATCGCCAAGCAGCTGGCAGAGCCGCTCGGTCGTCGTATTGATGCCGGCGAGGTCCGGTTCCTCATCCAGGTTGCGATACGACAGGGATGCCACCAGCTCCCCCAGCGCCCGCGTCGCCCGCCCGATGTCGACCACGATCCCGTCCGCGTCGAGCCGCTCCGCGCGGAAGGTCGCGTCGACGACGTAGGTCGCGCCGTGCAGCCGCTGCGCCGGACCGAACACCGCGCCGCGCAGGCTGTGGGCGATCATCAGGTGATCGCGCACGGTCACCGAGAATCCCGGCGTCACGGCGCTCATGCGGCACTCCAGTCGATCGTGTGGCAGAGGCCCGTGTCGGTGCCCGCGGCGAGCGCCGCCGCGACGTCCGGCAGGGCGGTGTACGGCGACGGGCCGCTCAGCAGCACGTCGAACGCCGGGTCGGCGAGCAGCTCGAGGGCGAGCGCGAGCCGCTGCCGCATCGTCCGGCGCTCCCGACGGGCGGACGCGACCGCGCCGACCTGGCTGGAGCGCAGCGTGAGCCGGCGGGAGTGGAAGTCGGCGCCCAGCTCGAGCGGCACCGGCCGGCTGCCGAACCAGCTCGCGACGACGACGTCGCTGTCGGTCGCCGCGAGCCGGAGCGCGAGCGCGAGCCCCGCGGGGGAGGCGCTGGCCTCGATCACGATGTCGCGGTCGGGGGTGGCGTCATCGGGGAGGCGAAGGCCGCGCCGAGGGCGGCGGCCATCGGCGCCTTGGCCCGGTCGACATCCACGAGCTCCACCTCGACGCCCGGGATGCCGGCCGCGAGCCGCGCGATGGAGCAGCCGATCATGCCCGCGCCGACCACCGTCACGCGGTCGCCCAGTCGCGGGGCGGCATCCCAGAGCACGTTCACGGCGGTCTCGACCGCGCCCGCGAGCACCGCGCGGCGGGCCGGAACGCCCGCCGGGACGGGCGTCACCGCGTCGGCCGGCAGCACCGAGCGGGACTGGTGCGGCGCGAGCGAGAAGACGGTGCGGCCGTCGAGCGGCCCGCCCTCCACGACGCCGACGGTGAGGTAGCCGTACTTCACGGGGAACGGGAACGCGCCCTCCTGGAACGGCGCCCGCATCCGGTCGCGCTCCGACGCCGGCACCTCGCCGCGCAGCACGAGGGTCTCGGTGCCGCGGCTGATGCCGGTCCACAGGGTGCGCACGAGCACCTCGCCGGCGCCCGGATCGCGCAGCGGCTCGGCGCGCAGTTCGCCCGTGCCGGGTCCGGTCGTCCACCACGCGACCCGCTCGGATCGCTCGCGCGAGTGAACCCTGCGCACCCCCGCACTCGTATCCACCGTGAACGCCATAACGGATACACGGAGGCGCCATGGCCCGGGTTCACCTCGCCCCCTGGGGATGGGTGCTGGGCGGGGGCGCGGCGCTCGCCGGCACCGACCTCGCCGCCGGCCTGTCACCGCTCGGCTGGGCGGCGGGCGCCCTCTGGCTGCTCGGCTCGACGACGCTCCTCACGATCGGCCTGGTGCGGCGCCGGATGCGCCGGTTCGGCCCGGCCAACGCGGTCACGGCCACGCGCTCGGCGCTCGTCGCCGTCGTCACGGCGCTGACGGCCACGTCGTTCACGCAGCCGATCCCGACCGCACTGCTCGTCGGCGTGACCGTCCCGGCGCTCGCGCTCGACGCGGTCGACGGGTGGATGGCGCGGCGCACGGGCACGGCCAGCGAGCTCGGCGCGCGCTTCGACATGGAGGTGGACGCGTTCCTGCTGCTCGTGCTGAGCGCGTTCGTCGCGCCGACGGTCGGCGGGTGGGCGCTCGCGATCGGCCTCCTGCGCTACGCGTTCGTCGCGGCCGGGTGGGCGCTGCCCTGGATGCGGGCGACGCTGCCTTTCCGCTACTGGCGCAAGGTCGTGACGGCCGTGTGCGGGATCGCGCTCACCCTCGCCGCGACCGGCCTGCTGCCGCCGGTGACCGACGCGGTCGTCGTCGGCGTCGCGCTCGCGCTGCTGGTCGAGTCGTTCGGCCGGGATGCCGGGTGGCTGATCCGGCGCCGTTCGACATCTCCGGCGAGCCCGCCTACGGTACCGGGATGGACACCGCCTCGATGATCCTGGGTGCCGCCCTCGCCTCCGTCGGCTGGATCGCCTGGACCGTGTGGTCCCGGTCCCGGAGGCCCGAGCAGGGTCGCGACTCCTCCGAGTAGGACCGGGCTACCAGCCGATCGAGAAGCCGCCGTCGCTCTTGATGAGCTGACCGGTCGTCCAGGCGCCCGCTGCCGCGCAGACCGATGCTCCCACAGCGTTCAGCGGGTCGCGAAGCCGCGGATCGCCTCGAGAACGCAGAGCGCGACGAGGCGCACGGTGCGGCCGTCGGGGGTGTCGAGGGTCGCATCCACCTCGGTCAGGTCGATCGAGACGACGCCCGGGTGCGCACCGGCGGCGCGCGCGGCGGCCCGCAGCTCGAGCGCCGAGATGCCGCCGGGCACCGACGCGGGGCACGCGGGCGCCACGGCGCGGTCGCACACGTCGACGTCCAGGTCGACGTGGATGGCGGTCCCGTCCGCGGCGACCGCGTCGAGCGCCGCGGTCATCGCGTCGCCGAGCGGTGTCGTCAGGAGCGCCGAGCGTTCGACGACGGTGATGCCGGCCTCGTCCGCTCGGGCGCGGTAGGCCGCGGAGTTGGCGAGCGGCTCGATCCCGAGCTGCGCGATCCGGCGACCCGGGATGCCGTGCTCGAGCACCTGCCGCACCGGCGACCCGTTCGACACCCCGTCGCGCAGGTCGTGGTGGGCGTCGACGGTCACGAGGGCGCCGGTCCCGCGGCCGAGCGCGACGGGGACCGCGGCCGCGTTGTCGCCGCCGAGCGCGATCACCAGCCGGGCGTCGAGCGCGGCGACGGCCGCCGTCGCGTCGGCGAGGGAGGAATCGGGGTCGACGAGGTCGCCCGCGTCGACGATCGTCAGCCCGGTCTCGACCGAGTACCGGCGAAGGGCGTCGCGCACGGCGGCGGGGGTGGTGTGGCATCCCCCGGGGTGATCGAGGTCGACCAGGTCGGAACGCCGACGATCGCGACATCGGCCCTCTCGCCCGGGGTCGGCGCGGGCCAGTCGCCGGCGCGCGGCCAGAGCGGGTCGTGATGCAGTTCAGACAACGCGCGCCCCTTCCGCCACACCGCCCGGGTGAGCGGCACGCCCGGCCGGTAGGCGAGGTGCGACACCGACGGTGCGTCGAGCAGCTGGAGGTCGGCCGGGCCGCCGACGACGAGGGTGCCGGTGTCGTCGCTGAGACGGAGCGCCCGGGCGCCGCCGCGGGTGGCCGCCCGCAGCGCCTCGTCGAGGGTCAGGCGCAGCTGCAGCACGGCGGTGGCGACGCAGAACGGCATCGAGGTCGTGTACGACGAACCGGGGTTGCAGTTGCTGGCGAGGGCGACGGTCGCGCCCGCGTCGATCAGCTCGCGCGCGGGCGGGAACGCCTCCCGGGTCGAGAGGTCGGTCGCCGGCAGCAGGGTCGCCACGGTGTCCGAGCCGGCGAGCGCGTCGATGTCGGCGAGCGAGAGGTGATTGCAGTGGTCGACGCTCGCGGCGCCGAGCTCGATTGCGAGCGCGACCCCGCCGGACTCGCCGAGCTGGTTGCCGTGCACGCGCAGGCCGAGCCCGCGGCGCGGCCGGCCGCCAGTACCTCGCGCGACTGGTCGACATCGAAGGCGCCCGTCTCGCAGAACACGTCGATGAAGCGCACCCACGGACGCACGGCCTCCAGCATCGGGCCGGTCACGAGGTCGACGTAGGCGCGCGGGTCGATGCCGGCGGGCACGACGTGGGCGCCCAGGAACGTCACGACGTCGGCGACCTCCGCCGCGAGCTCAGCGCTGCGACGCTCGGTCTCGACGTCGAGCCCGTACCCGGTCTTGGTCTCGAGGAACGTCGTGCCCTGGCGCTGCGCCTCGGCGCGCAGCCGGCGCAGGTTCGCCCGCAGGTCGTCGTCGCTCGCGGCGCGGGTGGCCGTCACCGTGGCCCCGATGCCGCCCGCGGAATACGCCCGCCCCGCCATCCGCTCCTCGAACTCCGCGGAGCGGTCGCCCGCGAACACCAGGTGCGAGTGCGAGTCGACCCAGCCGGGCAGCACCGCGCCCCCGGCCGCGTCGAACCTGCGGTCGGCGGCCGGCGCCGATGCCGCCGCGCCGATCCACGCGATCCGGTCCCCGTCGATCACGAGGGCCGCGTCGCGTCGACGCTCCTCCCCGTCGGCGAGCGTCGTCAGCTCGCCGATGCCGGTGATCAGCTCGGATGCCATGTGCGCGCCGCCCCGGGGCGTCCTCAGTCGCCCTCGAGCATGGGCACCCGCAGCCCGCGCTCCCGCGCGACCTCGGCCGCGTGCTCGTATCCGGCATCCACGTGGCGCATGACGCCCGTGCCCGGGTCGTTGGTCAGCACCCGCTCGAGCTTCTGCGCCGCGAGCTCGGTGCCGTCGGCGACGATGACCTGACCGGCGTGGATGCTGCGCCCGATCCCGACGCCGCCGCCGTGATGGATCGACACCCAGGTCGCGCCCGACGCCGTGTTGAGCATCGCGTTCAGCAACGGCCAGTCGGCGATCGCATCGGACCCGTCCTTCATGTCCTCGGTCTCGCGGTACGGCGAGGCCACCGAGCCCGCGTCGAGGTGGTCACGCCCGATCACGATGGGCGCCGACACGCGGCCCGACGCGACGAGCTCGTTGAACTTCAGGCCCGCGAGGTGGCGCTCGCGATAGCCGAGCCAGCAGATGCGGGCCGGCAGTCCCTCGAACTGCACCTTCTCCTGCGCCTGCGTGATCCAGCGCCGCAGCGCCGCATCCTCCGGGAACAGCTCGAGCACCGCCTTGTCGGTCTCGAGGATGTCGGCCGGGTCGCCCGAGAGCGCCACCCACCGGAACGGCCCCTTGCCCTCCTCGAACAGCGGCCGGATGTAGGCGGGCACGAAGCCGGGGAAGGCGAACGCGTCGGCGCAACCGCCGAGCCGCGCCCCGGCGCGCAACGAGTTGCCGTAGTCGAATACCTCGGCGCCGCGCCGGGAGAAGCCCACCATCGCCTCGACGTGGCGTGCCATGGATTCGTACGCGCGGGACGTGAAGCCGTCCGGGTCGGCGGCCGCGGCATCCCGCCAGTCGGCGACCTCGATGCCCTCCGGCAGGTAGCTGAGCGGATCGTGCGCGCTCGTCTGGTCGGTCACGATGTCGACCGGCGCCTCGCGCCGCAGCAGCTCCGGCAGCACCGCCGCGGTGTTGCCCACGACGCCGATCGACAGCGCCCGCCTCTCGGCGACCGCGGCCGCCGCGCGGGCGAGCGCGTCGTCGAGGTCGGTCGCCAGCTCGTCGAGGTAGCCGTGGTCGATGCGGCGCCGCAGCCGGGTCTCGTCGACGTCGATCACGATGACGACGCCGCCGTTCATGGTGACGGCGAGCGGCTGCGCGCCGCCCATGCCGCCGCACCCTCCGGTCACCGTGAGGCTCCCCGCGAGGGTGCCGCCGAAGCGCTTCTCGGCGATCGCGGCGAAGCACTCGTACGTGCCCTGCAGGATGCCCTGGGTGCCGATGTAGATCCACGAGCCGGCCGTCATCTGGCCGTACATCGTGAGGCCGAGGCCCTCGAGCCGGCGGAACTCGGGCCAGGTCGCCCAGTCGGGCACGAGGTTGGAGTTGGCGATGAGCACCCGCGGCGCCCACTCGTGGGTGCGGAAGACCCCGACCGGCTTGCCCGACTGCACGAGCAGGGTCTCGTCGGCCTGGAGGGTGCGCAGCGTGCGCACGATCGCGTCGAACGCGTCCCAGCTGCGCGCGGCGCGGCCGGTGCCCCCATAGACGACGAGGTCGTCGGGACGTTCGGCGACCTCGGGATCGAGGTTGTTCATGAGCATCCGCAGCGCGGCCTCGGTCTGCCAGCTGCGGGCGGTGAGCTCCGCGCCCCGCGGGGCGCGGACGGGTCGGGCGGCGGCCGTCATGCGTCCTCCTGGTCGGTCGGGACGGGGGTGGATGCCGCGAGCGGCATGAGCACGGGAGCGAGCGCCTCGCTCCCCACCAGCTCCACGACCGCCGCGATCTCGGGCGCGAGGAACCGGTCGGGCCCGGGCCCCGGCACGGCCGCGCGGAGGAGCTCGCGCAGGCGCGCGATCCCCGCGCTCGAGGTCAGCGGCGCCCGGAGGTCGAGCGCACGCGCCGCGGTGAGCAGCTCGATCGCGATCACCTGCCGCAGCCCGTCGACGGCACGACGCAGCTTCCGCGCCGCCGACCACCCCATCGACACGTGGTCCTCCTGCATCGCCGAGGTCGGGATCGAGTCCACCGACGCCGGCACCGCCAGGCGCTTGAGATCGGAGACCAGCGACGCCGCCGTGTACTGCGCGATCATGAGGCCCGAGTCGACGCCGGGGTCATCGGCGAGGAACGGCGGGAGGCCGCCGCTGCGGGCGGGGTCGAGCATCCGGTCGACGCGCCGCTCCGACATCGAGGCGACGTCGGCCGCGGCGATCGCGAGGAAGTCGAGCACGTACCCGATCGGCGCGCCGTGGAAGTTGCCGTTCGACTCCAGCCGGCCGTCGAGGGTGACGACGGGGTTGTCGATCGCCGAGCCCAGCTCGATGCTCGCGACCCGCTCGGCATGGTCCACGGTGTCGCGGGCGGCGCCGTGCACCTGCGGGGCGCATCGCAGCGAGTACGCGTCCTGCACCCGCGGATCGTCGGGACCGGCGTGGCTCGCGACGATCGGCGATCCGGCGAGCAGGGTGCGGATGAGCGTCGCCGAGCGCGCCTGCCCCGGATGCGGCCGCAGCGCCTGCAGGTCGGCGGCGAACACGCGGTCGGTGCCGAGCAGTGCCTCGATGCTCATCGCCGCCGCCGCGTCGGCCGCGTCGAGCAGCGCGCGCAGGTCGTGGATCGCGAGGCAGAGCTGGCCCAGCATCCCGTCGGTGCCGTTGATGAGGGCGAGGCCCTCCTTCTCGACGAGCTCGACCGGCTTCAGGCCGGCCGCGGCGAGGGCGTCGCCGCCGGGGATGCGCGTGCCGTCGGGCGCGACGGCCTCGCCCTCGCCGGTCGCGACCAGCGCGATGTGCGCGAGGGCGCGAGATCGCCGGAGCAGCCGAGCGACCCGTTCTCGTGCACCGCCGGCACGACGTCCGCGTCGAGCATGCCGGCGTAGAGCCGCACGACCTCCGGTCGCACACCGGTGCGCGCCGTCGCGAGGGTCTGCAGCCGCAGCAGCATCGTCGCGCGCACCACCTCGCGCTCCACGAGCGGGCCGGCGCCCGCGGCGTGCGAGCGGATGAGCGAGCGCTGCAGAGCCCGGCGGCGCTCCGGCGGGATCGACGTCGACGCGAGCGCCCCGAATCCCGTCGAGACGCCGTAGTGCGGCACGGGGTCGTCGGCGAGGCCGTCGACGATCGCCCGACTGGCCGCGACCCTGTCGAGGACGGCGTCGTCGAGAGTCACGCTCGCACGCCCGCGAGCGACGCGCACCACGTCCTCCACCGTCAGCGGCACGCCATCCAGCCGCACCCCGTCGTCGGCGTCGTCGTCCATGGCCCTCATTCCAGCCGACCCGCGCCCGTTCGGGATGCCACAATGGGCGGATAGCGTCCGGGATCCCGGACGCCTCGACGTCCCGACGCAGAGAGGCTGATCGAGATGACGCGAATGGCCGGTGTGCAACACGCCCACCGGGCATTCGCGTCAGATCGATCCCCGGCGCGAGCTGGCCGGCGCGGCGCCCGCGGCCGTGCAGGTGCTCGACGTGCTGCGGTTCCTCGCGGGGCAGCGCGGACCGGTCGCCGCCGCCGTGATCGCCCGTGACCTGCAGCTGCCGCGCTCCTCCGTCTATCAGCACCTGCGCGCGCTGCAGCACCTCGGCTACGTGGTGCACCTGCGCGAGGAGCGCCGCTACGCGCTCGGCATCGCCGCGTTCGAGCTCAGCTCGGGCTACCTGCGGCAGGAGCCGCTCGCCCGTATCGGCGCCCACCTGCTCGCCTCGCTCGTCGACCGGCTCGGCGAGAACGCGCATCTCGCGGTGCTGCACGGGCGCGACGTGCTCTACCTCGTCGAGGAGCGCGCGCCGCACCGGCCGGCCCTCGTGACCGACGTGGGCGTCCGGCTGCCGAGTCACCTCACCGCGAGCGGTCGCGCGATGCTCGCCATGCTGCCCGAGGCGCAGCTGCGCGCGCTGTTCCCGGATGACGCCTCCCTCGCCGAGCGCGGCGAGCGCGGCCCGCACACGGTCTCCGAGCTCCGCAGCGTGCTCGACGAGGTGCGCCGGCTCGGCTACGGCTTCGAGGACGGCGAGGTGACGGAGGGCATCGCGTCGGTGGCCGTCGCGGTCGCCGAACGATCGGGGTGGCCGGAGGCGGCGGTGACGGTCAGCTTCCCGTCCGACGCCATCCCGCCCGCCCGGCGGCCGGCGCTGGCGACGCGCATCCGCGAGTTCTCCGACGAGCTCGCCCGCCGCCTCGGCGCCGGGCCGCAGAGCGCGCCCGACTAGGGGGCGACCGCGGTGCGACCGCGCGACCGGGGCGCCGGCCACCAGAACGGCCGCCCGACGTGGATCGCGAGGGCCGGCACGAGCAGGGTGCGCACCACGAAGGTGTCGAGCAGCACCCCGAACGCGACGATGAACGCGATCTGCACGAGGAACAGGATCGGGATCGTGGCGAGCGCCGTGAACGTCGCCGCCAGCACGATCCCGGCCGAGGTGATCACGCCGCCCGTGGCGCGCAACCCCGCCACGACGCCACGCCGGTGCCCGAGTGCGGTCGTCTCCTCGCGCACCCGCGTCATGAGGAAGATGTTGTAGTCCACCCCGAGCGCGACGAGGAAGACGAAGCCGAACAGCGGCACCGACGCATCGGCGCCGGGGAACCGGAAGATCCCGTTGAAGACGAGCGCGGCGACGCCGAGCGTCGCGCCGTAGGAGAGCACCACGGTCGCCACGAGCAGCAGCGGCGCGACGAGCGAGCGCAGCAGGAGCACGAGGATCACCAGGATCACCGCGAGCACGATCGGGATCACCACCCGCAGGTCGCGCTGCGCCGCCGCGTTGGTGTCGAGGTCGAGCGCCGAGCTGCCGCCGACGAGCACGTGCGGATCGATCGCCCCGAGCTCGGATCGCAGCGCCGAGACGGTGCGCTGCGCCGCGGCGGAGTCCGCCGCGACCGAGAGCGTCGCCTCGATGAGCACCCTGCCGTCGACGACCTTCGGCTCGCCGCCCGGGCGCCCGCGCGCGCCGGTGAACACGGTCGCCGACGCGACGTGCCGCACGCGCGTCGCGGCCGCCAGCACGTCGGCCCGCACCCCTCGGGCGCGACGATGACCGCGGGCGTGCCGCTGCCCGCGTCGTAGTGCTTCGCGAGCTCCTTCTCGCCCGCCACCGACTGCGACGCCGTGAGCAGCAGGTCGCTCTGCGGCACGCCCGCGGCCTGCAGCCCGAACACGCCGGTCGCGAGGGCGCCGAGCACGAGCGCGGTGACGACCCACACCGTGCGGGGGCGACGGTCGACCAGACGGCCGACGGCAGCCCACGTGCGGCTGCGCTTGGCCGGCGCATCCACCGGGAGCACCCGCGGCACGAGCGGCCAGAACGCGGCCCGGCCGAGCAGGGCCAGGATCGCCGGCAGGGCCGTGGTCGCGGCGAGGAAGGCGAACGCGATCGCGATCGCCGCGACCGGCCCGAGACCCTTGTTGGAGTTGAGGTCCGAGAACCCGAGGCAGAGCACCGCCAGGATCACCGTCGCCGCGGAGGCGCCGATCGGCGCGATCGTGCGGCGCCAGGCACTCCACAGGGCGACGAGCGGGCTCGGCTCGTGCAGCAGCGCCTCGCGGTACCGCGCCACGAGCAGCAGCGCGTAGTCGGTCGCCGCGCCGATGGCGAGGATCGCCAGGATGCCGCGGCTCTGGCCGGTCACCGTGATCCAGTCCGCCTTCGCCATCAGGTACACGATCAGGATGCTGCCGGTGAGCGCGAACGACGACACCGCCAGCACGGCGATCGGCAGCAGCAGCGAGCGGTAGACGATGAGCAGGATCACGAAGACCGCGGCGAGCGCGACGAGCAGGAGCACGCCGTCGAGGCCGCTGAAGCCGGCGCCGAAGTCGGCACCGAGGGCGACCGGGCCGGTGACCCAGCCGCGCAGCCCGGCGATGTGCCCGTCGGTCAGCACGCCGCGCATGTGCCCGACGACCGTCGTGCCGTCGGCGCCCTCGTCGACGGAGACGATGAGCTGCAGCGCGCGCCCATCCTCCGACGGGATCGGCGGGCTCACCTCCCGCACGCCGGCGACGTCGCCGAGGTCGCGCGCCATCCCGGTCACCGCGGAACGGTCCGCGCCGGTGATGCCGCCGTCACGCACGAAGAGCACGGTCGCCGGCACGGTGTCGCCGCCGTAGAACGACGCCTGCAGGTTCTGCACCTTCGTCGCCTCGGCGGACGCCGGCAGGTACGACGCCTGGTCGTCGTTCTCGACCGTCGAGATCGTGCCGAACACCGGACCGCCGACCGCGCCGACCCCGAGCCATCCGCCGATGAGCAGCACGGCGAGCAGGAGCGCGATCACCCGGGCACGGCGCGAGGGGGCTGGCGCGGTCACGTGGTGTCCTCTCCGCACCGCCGGCGGGCGCCGGGCGCTGCGTCGATCATGGCGGAGGCGATCCGTCTCCGGTGCGCTTCTCAGCCCGGGACCAGCCCGGGATACTGAGGGGATGGCGTCCGAGGGGACCACCAGCGCACGCCCGGGATGGTCGGTGCGGGTCCGCATCCTCGCGAGCATCCTCGTCACCGCCGCCCTCGGGCTCGTCGTCGCGGGACTCGTCTCATACGGCTTGCAGCGCGGGGCGACCCTGCGCGAGGTCGATGCGCGGCTCACCACCGAACTCACCGAGGCGCGGCGGGTCGTCGGCGCGCAGAGCGGCGTGACCTCCACCCGCACGGCCCTGCGGCAGGTCCTGTCGGTCGCGGTGCCGCCGGAGGACGGCGGCACGGTCGGCCTCCTCGACGGCCGGGTCGCCTTCACGCCGGGCGTCACCGAACCCGTGCACCCCGAGAAGCTCGCGGGCTTCGCGACCCGGATCGCGAGGAGACCGCCGACGGCTCGGTGCGCAAGGGCACGTTCACGGCCGGTGACCGCTCCTACCGCTACCTCGCCGTGCCGGTCTCGGTCGCCGGCGACCCGGCGCGCGGCGTCTTCGCCGTCGCGATCGACCTGGGGCGGCGGCTCGAACCGGTCGACGGCACGTTCCGGGCGTACGCGCTCATCGCCGGGATCGTCGTCGTGGTGATCGGCCTCATTGGCTGGATCATCGCCGGGAGACTGCTCGCCCCGATCCGCCGGCTCAACGCGATGGCGCAGCGGATCGGCGCCGACGACCTGCGCGAGCGCATCCCCGTCGAGGGCGACGACGACGTCTCGGTGCTCACCGGCACCGTCAACTCGATGCTCGACCGCATCGAGACGGGCGTGCAGCAGCGCCGCGCCCTGCTCGACGACGTGCGGCACGAGCTCAAGGCGCCGCTGAGCGTGGTGCGGGGCGAGTTCGAGCTGCTCGACTCCGGCGATCCGCTGGTGATCGCCCAGGCGCAGCGGGTCGGTGTCGAGGAGGTGGACCGGATGGCGGCCCTCGTCGACGGCCTCACCGACCTCACGGAGGTGCAGACCTCCGCACTCGCCCGGACCCCGGTCGACGTCGCGGCCCTCACCGACGACCTGTTGGCGCGGGCCTCGACGATGTCCGGTCACGCGTGGCGAGTCGACGCCCGGGCCGCCGCGGTCGTGCTCCTGGATCGCGAGCGCATCATCCAGGCCTGGCTGCAGCTCGCCGACAACGCGGCCAAGTACGCCCCGCCCGGCTCACCGATCGCGATCGGCAGCGAGGTCGCCGGCGGCGAGGTGCTGCTGCGGGTCGTCGACGAGGGCACCCCGATCGCGCTGGCGGATCGGGACCGGATCTTCAAGCGCTTCGCGCGCGGCCGCGCAGCCGGCGCGCGCGGCGGATCCGGCCTCGGGCTGGCGATCGTCGCGGCGATCGCGGCGGCGCACGACGGACGTGTCACGCTGGGAAGCGACGCCGGCGGCAACACGTTCACGATCCACCTGCCGGCCCGGACCCCGGGGAGGGTGTGATGGCAGCCATCCTGGTCGCCGAGGACGACGACCATCTGGCGGCGCTCATCCGGCGAGCGCTCACGGCGGCCGGGCATCGCGTCGAGCACGTGAGCGACGGCGTCGCCGCGGCGACCGAGGCGCTCTCCGGCCGATTCGACCTCGTGCTGCTCGACGTCGGCCTGCCGCGGATGGACGGCCTGCAGGTCCTCGCCGGCATCCGGGAGGCGGCGCCCGGGCTGCCGGTGCTCATCGTCACTGCCGACAACGCGCCGGCGCATGTCGTCTCGGGACTGCAGGCCGGGGCCGACGACTACATCGTGAAGCCGTTCCGCTTCGACGAGCTCGTGGCGCGGGTCGAGACCCGGCTGCGCTCGGCGCGGACCACCGAGACATCGCTGGCCTGCGGCGGCCTCGCGCTCGACCTCGTCGCCCGCACCGTGTCCGGCCCGCTCGGCATCGTGAGCCTGCCCACCCGGGAGTTCGAGCTGCTCGAGTACTTCATGCGCCGGCCGGGGCGGGTGCTCTCGCGCGAGCAGCTCCTGCGGGACGTGTGGGGCTACGGAACCGGGCAGAGCTCCAACGTCGTCGACGTCTACGTGCGCTACCTGCGCCAGAAGGCGGGCGCGGACTGCATCCAGACGGTCCGGGGCGAGGGCTACCGGATGGCGGGCTAGGGCTTCGCGGCCGGCCCACCGGTGCCGCGCGGCGTTCCGCCCGCATCCGCCCCCTGATGCCGGCCCTTGTCGCCAGGCGGAACCGGACGCGCCGGCGCGGGAGCCACCGACTGCGCCGGCCCGGTCGGCGTCGCGGGTGACGCGGGCTGCGCGGGCGAGGCGGGCTGCGGGGGCGAGGCCGGGGTCGCGGTCGACGTCGAGGCCGGCGGCTGCGCGGGGAGGCCGGCAGCGCCGGGGACGCGGGGACCGCGGAGCTCGATGCGGCCGGAGTGCGCGAGGTCGCCGGCGAACCGACGCCGGCGACCGAGATCGCCGGCTGCTGCATCCGGATGCCGGGCTGGTCCCCCGGCCGATTCGTCACGATCACGGCGCCCGCCACCGACCCCACGGCCACCGAGGCCGCGACGATCGAGACGAGCGCGAGTCGCATGGGGTCATGGTGCCACGGACCTCGACGCGATCCCACGGGTCATCAGGAGATCCCCGGGCGTGACGGCTCAGGTGTGCGGCACGTGCTCGTGGGCGGTGTGCGCCGCGGGCTCCAGCTGGAAGGTCGAATGCTCGATGCTCACGTCGAAATGCTCGGCCACGCACGCCTGCAGCTGGTCGAGCAGTCGCGGCGCCCTGCCCTCCTCGAAGCAGCGCGGCTCGACGGTCACGTGCGCGGTGAGCACCGGCAGCCCGCTGGCGATCTGGGTGACGTGCAGGTCGTGCACGTCGTCGACGTAGGGCAGCGCGACGAGGTGGGTGCGTAGGTCGTCGAGGTCGAGGCCGCGCGGCGTCGACTCCAGCAGCACCGAGGTCGTCTCGCCGAGGAGCCGGATCGCACGCGGCAGGATCAGCACCCCGATGAGGATGGCGGCGATCGAGTCCGCCCCTGCCATCCGGTGAGCGCGATCACGGTCGCGGCGGCGATGACCCCGACCGAGCCGAGCGCGTCGCCCAGCACCTCGAGGAACGCGGCGCGGCGGTTGAAGTCCGCTCCGCGCCCCGAGAACAGCACCGCGACCGAGGCCACGTTGCCGACCAGGCCGACGACGCCGAACACCAGCAGGCCGCCCGCGGGGATCGACGGCGGTTCGACCAGGCGCTGGATGCCCTCCACGAGCACGAAGAGACCGACCGCCAGCAGCACCGCGGCCTGCAGCGTCGCCGCGAGCACCTCGACGCGCGCGAACCCCCAGGTGCGCCGGTCGGAGGCCGGACGCAGCACGAGGACCGACGCGAGCAGCGCGACCAGGAGGCCCCCGGCATCCACCGCCATGTGCCCCGCGTCGACGATGAGGGCGAGGCTGCCGGTGAGCACGGCGCCGACGATCTCGGCGACCAGGATGGCGGCGGTGATGCCGAAGGCGATCGCCAGGCGTCGACGACCGCCCGCGTGCGCGCTCGCGTGGGCATCGGCCATGCAGCCATCCTGCTCCGTCCTGGGAGATCGGTGACCCCCGAGTGCGCCGCGGCGCGCCGCCGAGCATGCTGGGGCCGTGCGCCCGACGGTCCGCCACCTGCTCGACCTCCTGTTCCTGATCGGCGTGGTCGTGAAGGGCCTCAACGGCGTCGCGGAGCTGGCGGGCGGTGCCGCGGCCGCGGTCCTGCCGGCCACGACATCGGTGTCGATCGCCCACGGGCACCTGCACGCGCACGACGTGCCGCTGCTTGTCGTCTTCCTCCTCGTGCACGGCGTCGTCAAGGTGGCCGTCGTCGTCGCCCTCATCGTCGGGGCGCTGCGCGTCTATCCGTGGGCGATCGGCGCGCTCGCCGTGCTCACGGTGCTGCAGATCGCCGACCTCGCCCTCCGGCCGTCGCTCGGGGTCGTGCTGCTGACGATCCTCGACCTGATCGTGATCGCGCTCACCTGGCGCGAGTGGCGCGCCCATCGCAGCCTGCGGCAGACGTTCGCGGCGACGGTCGCCTGGATCCGCCACCGCCCGGAACGCGCCGGGTGAGCGGTCAGGCGGGACGCTGCGGACGCACCCGGATCGGGCGCAGGAACGCGACGAGCGTCGACGCCGTGATCGCCCCCGCGCACATGATCGCGGCGAGCACGACGATCTGGAAGCGCCCCGCCTCCACCGGCGAGACCCCGCCGAAGATCGCGCCCACGAACGCCCCCGGCAGGGTCACCAGCCCGGTCGTCTTGGTCTGATCGGTGGTCGGGATCAGGGCCGCGTACACGGCGTCGCGCGCGATCCAGCGCGTCGCCTGCCACGGCGTCGCCCCCAGCGCGAACCAGCCCTCCAGCTCGTCCCAGCGGTCGTCGGCGAGCTCCAGCAGCCGGCGGCCGCCGATGGTCGCGATCGACATGGTGTTGCCGATGACGATCCCGCCGATCGCGAGCGCGTAGCGGGCGGTGAGCTCGAGCGCGCCGGAGGCGAAGACCACCACGAGCGCCACGCCGGCGCCCGCCGCCATCGCCGTGGCGACCATCCGGAGCCGGCCGCGTCCGCCGAGCCGCCGGGTCGCCACGCCGACCGCCACGCAGAACATCACCAGCAGCGCGAGCCCGACCCAGTACGGACTCGTGATGACGCCGGCCAGGATGACGCTGATCGCGGCCAGCTGCACGAGCCCCCGCAGGATCGCGAGCACCGGCGACCACGGATGCCGCGCCCGCGTCGCCGCGAGCACCCCGAACGTGACCCCGACGAGCACGACCACGCCGAGGAGCGTGCGCAGGAGGGTGGGAATGTCGATGACGCCGAGGCTAGTCGGCCGCGGGCGAACCCGGCTGCTGAGAGGTTTCTGGGGTCACCGCCGGGAGCATGGTCGCAGTTGCTCGCGCAATGGTCGGAGGTCGTCATGTGGTGGGTGCTCGGAGTCGTCGTGGGGACCGTGGTCGTGCTCGCCGCGGGAGGCCGATTCGTGATCGCCGTGCTCGCGGAAGCCGAGGCGATGGTCGACGACGACGACGGCGACGGCGACGGCGACGGCGACGGTCGAGTGCGGTGACGGAGGGCGCACGCATCACCGAAAGCTCGCGCGTCACCTCAGGCACCACGGAGGCGACATCTCAGAGCCGCCCGAGCCGGTACCCCTGCCCGCGGACGGTGGTGATGATGTCGGGGTCCGTCTTGCGCCGCACGTAGTGCACGTAGGTGTCGACCGTGCCCGGCCGGTCGTCCTCATCGAAGACCGAGCGCAGGATCTGCGGGCGCGAGTAGGTGCGCTGCGGGTGCTCGGCGAACAGCCGCAGCAGCTGATTCTCCCGCTCGGTCAGGATGTACCGGCCGTCGTACGGGGAGTAGATGGCGCGGTTCTCGGGGTAGAACTCCCACCCTCCGATCCGGATGAAGGGTCCCTCGCCGGAGAACACCCGCCGGATGGCACGCAACCGGGCGAAGAGCTCCCCGAACTCGAACGGCTTCACGAGGTAGTCGTTCGCCCCCGCGTCGAGCCCGCGCACCTTGTCGTGAAGGGTGCCGAGCGCCGTGAGCATCAGCATCGGCGTCGTGTTGCCCGCCCTGCGCAGCGCCTCGACCACGTCGATCCCGTCGGCACCGGGGAGGCGCCGATCGACGACCAGGACGTCGAAATCCTCGTCGCGCGCGGTCTCGAACCCCGAGCGGGCATCCACGCGCAGCGTGACCGCGTACGCCTCCTCGAGCACGTCGCGCATCACCGGGCCGAGCTTCGGGTCGTCCTCGATGAGCAGCAGCCGGGCCCGCTCGGACGGGGCGGCCTCGCTCATGGCGGCATCCTCCCCCGTCAGCGCACAGCCGCGCCCGAAGGCCGCGCCGCCCGCCTGAAGGTCTCTGCAGCCGGGATCCCGAGTGTGACGCGGAGACCGTGGGGCTCCCGGTTCGCGAGCTCGAGGGAGCCGGCGGCGCGGTCCGCGATCCGTCGCACGATCGCGAGGCCGAGGCCGGCGCCCTCCGTTGCCGGCGATGCCCGCGTGAAACGGTCGGCGGCGGTGGCGATGAAGTCGTCCGGGATGCCGGGGCCGTCGTCCTCGATCCTCAACTCGAGCAGCGTCGCCGTGCGCGCGAGCGACCCCCGGATCGTCGTGCCCGCGCCGCCGGCGGCGAGAGCGTTGCGTACGAGGTTGTCGATCACACGGCCGAGGTCGGTCGCCGAGATCGCATACGACCCGTCGCCGTCGGGCCGCTCGACATCGAAGTCGATCTCCGCGCCCGCCGGTGTCGCGAGCATGCGTGCGCGGTCCGTCGCGGCCGCGAACTCGTCGACGAGCTGCGGCCACGTGCTCGTGGGGCGCGTCGTGTCGGCCTCCAGGGTCGAGAGCACGAGCAGGTTGACCGCGAGGTTCGACAGACGTGCGGCGGTCTCGTCGATCTCTCTCAGGCGGTCGAGGTCGCCCGGATCGCGTTTGGCGAGTTCCAGCTGACCGCGCAGCACGGCGATGGGCGTGCGGAGTTCGTGGCTGGCATCCGCGACCACCTGCTTCTCGCGGGCGGCGGACGCGCGCACCCGCGCCAGGAAGGCGTTGAGCGTGACGGCGAGCGCCGACAGTTCGTCCTGGGCGCGCCCGACGGGGAGCTGTTCGTCGGACCCGATCGCCTCGAGCGTCTCGGCGCGGCGCCGCATGAGGGTCACCGGGCGCAGCGCCACCGTCGTGAGCACCCACGAGGCGACGCCGAATCCCGCCAGCAACGCCACCCCGCCGACCACGATGATGTTCGTGAGGTTGCGCATGACGATGTCGGTGGTCGATGACTCGTCGCGGGCCGCGACGATCCGCCACACCCCGTCGCTGCGCTCGACCTTGCGAACGACGAGCAGATACCGGGTGCCGCGGTACGAGGCGAAGTGCGAGCCGGACGACAGCCGATGAAGTTCCGGCAGCCGGTCGGAGATCGCGTCGGGCAGGTTGCTCACGCGCGCCGACCCGGCCGGATCGAGAACCACCAGCCGCTCCTCCCCGCCGGGCCGATCGAGGGCGGTGGGGTGGCTCCGCACCTGGGCGACATACGGCGTACTGGCGCCGTAGAGGATCTTCTTGTCCGAGTTGATCTGCGCCTGCTCCACCTGCTGCAGCAGCAGCGCGCCGGCGCCGACCAGCAGCACGGCCCCGGCGATCACGCTCCCGATGGTGATGCGCCAGCGCACCCCGAGGCGGCCCCACCACCTCACGCGCCGGCCTCGATCCGGTAGCCCTCGCCGCGGATCGTCACGATCGAGGTCGTGCTGCCCGCGCGCACGAGTTTCTTGCGGAGCGCGCTGATGTACTGCTGCACGGTGTTGGGGTCGATGTACTCGGCCGTGCCCCAGACCTCCTCCAGGATGTCGGCGACCGCGAAGGACCGCTCCGGACTCGCGACGAGCAGCCGCAGCACATCGAACTCGTGGGGACTCAGGGCCACCGCCCGGTCCCCGACGGTGAGCCGCCGGCGCGCCGAATCGAGCTGCAGGTCGCCGTGCTCGACGCGGATCCACAGGTCCGACGGGTCGCGGCGCAGCAGCGCCCGCAGCCGGGCCGCGAGCTCGGCGAAGCTGAACGGCTTGGTGAGGTAATCGTCGGCTCCGGCGTCGAGGCCGCGCACGCGATCGTCGACCGCGTCGCGCGCGGTCAGGAGCAGCACCGGCATCGAGCTGCCCGTGTCCCGCACCCGGCGCGCGAGTTCGAATCCGGACATCGCGGGCAACCCGACATCGACGACCGCCGCCGAGAACGGATGCCGCGCCAGCTCCACGAGCGCGTCGACGCCCGTGGCGACGAGCGTGGTGGCGTAGCCCTCGTCCGTGAGGCCTCGCTCGAGCGTGGGGCCGAGGTGCGCGTCGTCCTCGACGATCAGGATCGATCTCATGAGCCCTCCGGTGTCGCGACACTACCCCGCATCCGGTCGCGGATCGCCGCCCCAGCATCCCGATCGGGCTCTGAGACGACTCCCAGAAGAGCGAGGTCGTCCAGGCCACGCTGAAGGCTTTCGCATGCGCGACGAGCGCTTTCTGGGACGTTTCTGGGGCCACGGCTGATGTCCTGATCGCATGACCGCTCTCGTCTGCATCCCGACCTACGACGAGGCGCCCACGATCCGGGCGATCGTGCAGCGCACCCTCGCCGCCGTGCCGGACGCCCACATCCTGATCGCGGACGACGACTCGCCGGATGGCACGGGCGCGATCGCCGACGGCCTCGCGCGTGCCGACGCCCGGGTGCACGTGCTGCACCGCGCCGGCAAGCAGGGCCTCGGCGCTGCATATCTCGCGGCGTTCGCGTGGGGCAGCGCCCGCGGCTACGACGTGCTGGTCGAGATGGATGCCGACGGCTCGCACCGCCCGGAGCAGCTGCCCGCCCTGCTGGCGGCCCTCGAGACGCACGATGTGGCGATCGGATCGCGCTGGGTGCCCGGCGGATCGGTGCACGGCTGGCCGCTGCCCCGCCGCCTGATCTCGCGCGCGGGCTCGCTGTACGCGCGGATCGCGCTCGGCATCGACGAGCACGACGCGACGAGCGGGTTCCGCGCATACCGCGCCGACGCCATCCGGGCGATCGGGCCCCAGGCGATCGCGAGCGAGGGCTACAGCTTCCAGATCGAGCTGCTGTGGAAGGCGGTGCTCGCGGGCCTGCGCATCGCGGAGGTGCCGATCACGTTCACCGACCGCCAGCTCGGGCAGAGCAAGATGAGCACCCGCATCGTGCTCGAGGCGATCGCCCGGGTCACGCGCTGGGGCGTCGCCGGGCTGCCCACCCGTCGGCGACGCGCGGTCGCCCGCCGCGTGCGGATCGCTGCCCCGGTGGTGTCGCATGTCTGAGCGCGTCGCGACCGGCGCGATCCAGGTGGGCGGGCCGCGGAGTCCCGCGCTGCGGGCCGCCGTCGGGTCGCCGCGGCTGCGCGCGCTGCTCGGCCAGGGCGTCGCGTTCCTGGCCGTCGGCGGCGTCGGGTTCCTCGTCGACGTCGGGGTGTTCAACGCGCTGCGCGCCACGGTGCTCTCGCCCGAGCACGTCGCTAACGGCGAGCTCTGGGCCAAGGCGGTCTCGGTGTCGCTCGCGATCATCGTCAACTGGGTCGGCAACCGCTCGCTCACGTTCCGCCGGGAGCGTCGTCGCGGCAGCGGCCGCGTCGTGCTGCGGGAGGCCGTCGAGTTCTTCGTCGCGAGCCTGTTCGGCAGCGCGGTCGCGCTGGTCTGCCTCGTGGTCAGCCACGACCTGCTCGGCCTGCGCTCCGCGATCGACGACAACGTCTCGGCCAACGTCGTCGGCCTCGCCCTCGGCACCGCGCTGCGCTTCGCCCTCTACCGCCTCTGGGTGTTCCGCGCCGACCGTCCGCGATCCGAGGCCGACCTCCTGCCCGGCTCCGGCTCCGGCTCCGGTTCCGTGCCCGGCTCCAGTTCCGGTTCCGAAATGCAGGACCGGCGGGACGCCGCGGCCGCCATCACGGCTCCGGTGTTCGGCGCAGATCGGGCCGACTCCTTCATTTCGGAAGGAGACGACGAGGGCGGGGCGACGGGCGGGGGCGCGTTAGGGGTGAGGCGGCCGTCGTGCAGGTGCGCGACGCGGTCGGCGCGCTCCATGAACGCGGGGTCGTGGGTGGTGACCACGCCGGCGACGCCGTTCTCGTGCACCAGCTCGACCACGAGGTCCATGACCGCGGATGCCGTGGCGCTGTCGAGCTGACCGGTCGGCTCGTCGGCGAGCAGCACCCGCGGCTCCGCGGCGAGCGCCCGAGCGATGCCGACCCGCTGCTGCTGCCCGCCGGAGAGCTCGTCCGGATGCTGCAGCCCGTGCTCGGCGAGCCCCACCCGCTCGAGAAGCAGCGCCACGCGTGCGGACCGCTCGTCGCGGCCGACGCCCGCGAGCCGCAGCGGGAGTTCGACGTTCTCGGCCGCCGTGAGCGCGGGCAGCAGCCCGAAGCGCTGGAAGACGAAGCCGAGCAGCCGGCGCCGGATGCCGACCAGCTCCGCCTCGGGCGCCGCGGTCGTGTCGACCCCGTCGATCACGATCGTGCCGAGGCTCGGCCGGTCGAGCGTGCCGAGCAGCGTAAGCAGCGTCGTCTTGCCCGCTCCGGACGGACCGCGGACGACGAGCAGCTCCCCCGCGGTGACGTCGAGGTCGATGTCGCGGCAGCCCGCGACGGCCGCGGGCCCCGTGCCGAACACACGGGTCACGCCGCGCACGCTGATGATCGGGCTCATCGCTTCTCCCCCGCTGCCGGATGCGCCCCGCCGCGGTCGGGATGCACCCGCACGTGATCGTCCTCGAGCGTGAGGCGCACGAGCTCGCGCAGGCCGAGCCGGTGCACGTAGTCCGAGGGCAGCTGCAGGCGGCCGACGGCGTCGATGACGGTGAAGGTCTCGGCGCCGGTGCGGTCGGCATCCCGCAGCACCTCGGTCGACGTGCGGCCGTCACGGATCTGCACGGTCCGGCGCACGTGCTCCGACACCGCCGGGTCGTGCGTGACGATGAGCGCGGTCACGCCGAGCCGCTCATTGACGGAGCGGATCGCC
This sequence comes from Pseudolysinimonas kribbensis, assembly GCF_030161895.1. GTDB lineage: Bacteria > Actinomycetota > Actinomycetes > Actinomycetales > Microbacteriaceae > Pseudolysinimonas > Pseudolysinimonas kribbensis. The sequence goes on along the minus strand of NZ_BSVB01000001.1, from coordinate 2,047,599 downwards.
TCCAGCACCTCCGCCGACATCGCCTCGTCGAGTTCGCCGGTCGGCTCGTCGGCGAGCAGCACCTGCGGCCCGTTCGCGAGGGCCACCGCGATCGCGACGCGCTGCTGCTCGCCGCCGGAGAGCTGCGCCGGCCGCCGGTCGGTGTGCGCCTGCACGTCGAGCAGTTTCAGCAGCTCGTCGGCGCGCCGCGTCCGGTCGCGCCGGCCGGCCAGCAGCATCGGCAGCTCGACGTTCTCGCGTGCGGTCAGGTAGGGCAGCAGGTTGCGCTCGGTCTGCTGCCACACGAAGCCGACCGCGCCCCGCCGGTACGCCAGGCGCTGCTTCGAGGAGAGGGCGGTGAGGTCGTAGCCGGCGACGGTCGCCCGGCCGGCGCTCGGCCGGTCGAGACCCGACAGGATGCCGAGCAGCGTCGACTTGCCCGACCCCGACGCGCCGACCATGGCCACGATGTCGCCCTCGCCCACCCGCAGCGTGAGCCCCTGCAGCGCCTGCACCTCCACGCCCTCGCCGCGGTAGATGCGCACGAGGTCGGCGCAGTCGATCACGTCGGCCGATCCCGGGGGCGGCGGAGCCGTCGTCGTCATGGTCATCGCTCCTCTCCGAGCGTCTGCAGCCCGGCCGTCGCGGGACGGTGCTGGTCGAGCACCACGGCCACCGCCGCCGCGACGACCGCCGCGACGAGGAAGCCGAGCAGGGCGAGCGCCGTCGCCGGCACGTCGATCACGAGCGCCGGCGGCACCGTGGATCCGACGAAGCCCGCGGGGTCGATCGTATGCAACACGATCGCCGCCAGGCCCGCGCCGGTCAGCGCTCCCACGACGACGCCGATGACGGCGGTCGGGGCGAGGTCGGCGAGCACGAGGCCCGCGGTCTGCCGGCGGTCGAAGCCGAGAGCCCGCAGGATGGCGCCGCGGCGCAGCCGCTCGGCGGCGCCCGCCGCGAGGGTCACCACGAACACGCCGAGGCACAGCAGCGCCGCGAGGATCGTCGCGGCGAGGATCGTCGCGCGCACGGCCTGATCCAGCGGCGACCCGACGTTCGTGCCCGCGGTCCGCACGGACGCGTCCGAGCCGGCGGCCTCCCGCGCCGCGGCGGCGACGGCCGCGCGGTCGGCGTGCGGCGCGACCCGCAGGAGCACGCCGACGGTCACCGCCTCGGGCGCGGCCTTCGGCAGGCTCGCGCGATCCACGAGCACCCAGCGCGGTTCGGTGAGCACGACGCTCACCTCGTCGGAGTCGACCGGGTGCAGCGTCAGGGTCACGCGGTCGGGATCGGAGATCGTCATCGTCGCGGGCGGCGTGTCGATGCCGCCGACCACGGCATCCCGGCCGTGCGCGTCGGCCAGCGCCGAGTGGTCGATCCCGCGCTGCACCGATGCCAGGGCCGCGGGATCGGCGAGGTACACCGCCGCGGGCGTGGAGCCGACCGGCTGCGGGGGCAGCACGGCGATCGTCGCGTGCGCCGCGACGCCGGGGATCGCCTCGAGCGCACGCACCTCCTTCGCGCTCAGCCGGGTGCTGTTGATCGCGACGTCCGCGCCGGTCTGGCGCAGCGCCGCCTGCTGCGAGCCGTGCTGCTGGGTGGCGACCATCGTGAGCGAGAACACCGACATCCCGACCCCGATGACGAGAGCGAAGAGCGCCCACGCGGCGCCGCGCCAGGCCGGCCCCGTGCCGGATGCCGCGACCAGCCCGACCGGCCCCCGGCCGCGGCGCAGCAGCGCCCCGAGCCACCGGATGCCGGCGGGTGCGATCCGCAGCACGATCACGGTCACCGCGACCGCGAGCAGCAGCGGTGCCGCCTCCACGAGCGGATCGGCGCCACCCGCCGCACCGACCGGCCCGCGCGCCGCGACCAGAACGAGGGTGAGCGCGGCGACGAGCACGATCGCGCCCTCCGCGACGAGGCGCAGGGCGCGCAGCGCGGGCGACGTCGCCCCGTCGCCGTACGACGGGGAGGCGAGCGCCGCGGCCGCGATCGGTGCCGCGAGCGCGCACAGGGCGGTGGGCACGAGCGCACCGGTCCACGAGCCGCCGCCGGGGATGAGGAGCACGGCGAGCGCCGCGCCCGCCACCGCGACCGGCACCGTCCACACCGCGGTCTCGGCCGCCGCGAGCAGGCGGAGCTGCCATCCGGAGCCGCCCCGGCCGCGCACGAGCGCGCCGGCCGCGCTCCGGCGCAGCCGCAGCAGCCGCAGGCCCAGCAGCAGCACCGCCGCGAGCGCCCCCGCCGGGCCGAGCGCGAACAGCGCGATGAGCGCGATCGACGGCGCGGCCCGCGCCGAGAAGGCGACCAGCTCCGCGGGCAGGTCGGTGCGGAATGCCAGGGTCTGCGGGGCGCGCGGGATGTCGAGCGCCGACGGCTCGACCGCGAACCGCCGCACCTGTGCCGCGACCCGTGGCGCATCGCCCGCGGTGATCGCCGACGCGTCGACCGGGTACCAGGCTTCGATCAGGTGGCCGGTGAGGGTGGGGGCGATGGCCGGCCACGATGCGTCGTCGACCCAGAGCGTGGAGTAGTAGGTCGTGTAGGAGCCGTCCCTGCTCGGTTGCGCTCCCGCCTCGGCACGGCTCGCATCGAGCGACCAGAACGCGTCGCCGGAATCGCGCGGGGCGACCGTGCCCACGAGCACGGCCTGCCGTGCCGGCCTGGTGCCGATCGTCTGGCGCTGTCCCGGTTTCCAGTGCATCGTCGCCGCGCCCTCGGCCGACATCACGACCTGCAGCGGACCGCCCGCGCGCACGGCGCCGGGCCAGCGACCCGAGACCAGCCGTGCCTCGTCGCGCAGGCCGGGGCGGCCTCGAGCGCGAAGCGGAAGCGCGCGTTGCTGGCCGCGGTCGCGGTTCCCGCGCCCGCGAAGCCGCCGGAGCCCTCCCCGACCGCCCGGCCCACGAACGCGCCCGGCCCGACGACCCGGCCGAGACTCGCGAAGCTCCCGTGGATCTCGTCCAGGCGATTCTGCAGGCCCGACCAGATCGGCTCGACGCTGCGGGTGTCGGTCCCGGGGTCGTAGGCGCTGTCATCGCCGAGCACCGCATTCAGGGCGATCCGCCCGTTGCCGGCGTGCGCGAGACCCTGATGCAGCGCCGTCGTCAGGACGCCGTCGGTCGCACGCGGTCCGCCGACCGCCAGGATCACGCCGACCAGGACGAGCAGTGCGACGAGCGCGGAGACCCCGGGGGCCACGCGGAGTCCGCGCAGCGCCAGGCGCGCCGGGCCGAGCCGGGTCATCGCCGCACCTCCTCGATGCGCGGGCGTTCGGCGAGCCGCCGCACGACCCTCTCCTGCACGACCAGTCCGACGACCACGCCCGCCACGAGCGCCGCGGCCGCCACGGTCAGCCCGAGCGGATCCGCCGCGATGGGCGCGACGACCTCCGCTTCGATCCCCGGTGCCGCGGCATGCGCGAGCTGGGGCACGGTCAGCACGACGGCGATGATCGCCGCCACCGCCCCGACCACCCCCGCGTAGCCGAGCACCGCGAGCAGCTCGATGCGGGCGGCGAGCCGCTGCAGCCGCGATCCCGCGCCGAGCGCCCGGAGCACCGCGATCTCGGCCGACCGCGCGCGCAGCAGGGCCGCGACCGCCGTCGCGATCGCGAGCAGCGCGAACAGCACCGTGCCGGCCGCGGCCGTCACGCTCGCGACAATCGCCGGCAGGGCGAGCCGGCCGACGGTCGCGGCGGGAGCCGGCATGGCGGTGATCGCGGGGTCGGAGGCCGTGAGGCGTGCCGCGGCGCCCGTCGCGTCGGCGACGGCGAACCAGGCATGATCCGGCCGCGGCAGGTCGGCCCCGGTGCGCAGCTGCGCCACCTGCAGCGTGGGCAGGTCGACGAACACGCCCGACGGCCCCGGGGCGCCGATCGTGTGCGGCACGACGGCGGCCACCCGCACCGGGATGCCGCTCGCCCCCGCGTCGAGGGTGGCGCGGGCGCCCGTGCCGAGGCCCGCCGCCGCCGCGAGCGGACGCGAGACCGCGGCCGGCACGACCGTCGTTCCGGTGGGCATGAGCCGCCCGAGCTCGGCGCGACCTCCCCCGGCGTCGAGGACGCCCGCGACCGTCCAGCCGAGCGGGCCGGAGGCCGCCGAGCCCGTCGCCGGCCGGTACGCGTGCGTCAGGGCCCACGCCTCCGGGGAGCGGCGACCGGGTCGACCGCGACCGACAGCCCGGTGACGGGGCCCGAGGACTGCACCGCCGCATCGAGCGCGACCAGCCGCCAGGCCGCCGCGCCCGGCGTCATCCGGGGCAGGCGTGCTTCCACGGTGCCGGGCTCCTCCGCTCCGGGTGCGGCGATCCGCGCACCCGGGAGGTCGATCCGCACGGCCTCGCCGTCGGAACCCACGAGCCACGCGGTGAGGTCGAGCCGGGCGTCGTCGGGGGCCGTGCCCCGCGCGTCGAGCCGGAGCCGCAGCCGCCCCGACCCGGTCAGCGGGATGCCGACCTCCTCCCGGCGAGCCCGGCGAGCGCGGGGAGAGCGGCCAGGTCACGATCCTGCAGGGCGCCCAGCCGGGCGACGGGCGCCGCGGTGAGCGTCGCGGCGAGGTCGCCGACCGCCACCTGCTCGGTCAGCGCCGGCGCCGATCCGGCTGCGTGTGCGATGCGCGCGAGTCGCGCGACGTCGGGTGCCGGCGTGCCCGCCGCGACCGACGCCGCCCCCGGCACCTCGACGTCGACGTCGCCGCCGGTGACGAGGCGTCCCGCATCGCGCAGGAAGCCGGCGGAGCTCGCGACGGCGCCGGCGGCGAAACCGGAGGCGCCGACCGCGAGCGCGACGAGCACGAGCGCGCCCGCCACGAGGCCGGGCCGGCGGCGCAACCGGCGGGCGGCGAGCGGCGCGGCGACCCCGTCCCGGCGGCGGGCGACCGCATCCCACGCCGCGGCGAGCGGTGCGCTCAGCAGCAGACCGGCGACCACCAGCGCGGCGATCACCAGGGCGGGGGCGAGCTCGGCCGCCGGGTCCGCGCCGACGCCCGCACCCACGAGCCGTGCGACCCCGACGATCGCGAGCACGCCGAGCAGCGCCGCGCCCGCGACACCCGCGACCCGGCCACCGCGTCCGCCGCCCGCGTGCTCCGGCGCCGCCGCGAGGAACGAGGCGACCACCACCACGAGCAGCGCGCCGGTCGTCGGCACGAGAAACGGCAGGACGAGCTCGAGCACCCCTGCCGGCGGCGCGACCACCAGCAGGAGTGCCTGCGCCGCGACCCAGCCGACCACGGCGCCCGCGAGCACCGGCAGCAACGCGGCGCGGAGATCGCCGCCCGCGATCTGGGCCCGTGCGGCGCCGCGCGCGCGCAGCAGCTCCGTCTCCTCCGTCCGCACCTCGGCGAGCAGCCGCACCAGCAGCAGGAGCGCCAGGAGCGCGCCGGCGGCCAGCAGCGCGACCGGCACCGGCACGACGGCCGCCGCCGCATCGGCGCCCCTCCGCAGTGCGGCGACCGTGCCGGCACCGCCGCCCTCGAGGTGCGCGAACGTCAACGACCCGGCGGCGCTCGCCGCGAGCCGCGCGTAGCCGGTCGCGAGGGACGGCAGCTGGGCCGCGTGGACGCGCGCCGGGTCGGGTGCGATACTCCACCGCGCGGTCAGCTCGATGCCATCGGCGGCGAGTTCGGCCGGCGAGAGCACCACTCGCGCGACGGTGCCCGCCGAGCCGGCGCCGATGCCGTTCCAGATCGGGGCTCGCGGACCGGTCGGGCGCCACACGGCCGCGACCGTCAGCTCGCGGTCCCCCGCATCCGTCAGAAGTCGCAGCGTGTCGCCCGGGGAGACGCCGAGCGCGCGCCCCCGCCTCGTCGATCGCGAGCTGCCCGCGGTCGACCCGGTGCAATCCGGATGCCGCCGCCCGCAGCGCGGCGTCGTCGCGCAGCGGCAGCACCGTGCGGTCCGCCCCCGCGAGGCGCACCGGGTCGCCCACCGCGCTCGACGAGATGGTGAGGGAGCGGCGCCGAACGCCCGGCGGATGCGGCTGCGAGCGGCGGCATCCGCAGCGGCGGAGTCGGTCGCGGCGTGCCGCTCCCACACCATCGACCCGTCGACCGCGGAGGCGGACCGCAGCGCCGCCCGCACCGCGACGTCGGGCTGACGCGCGGCGACGCCGACCGCGATGGTCGTGCCGAGCACCGCGACGAGCACGACGCCGCCGAGCGCACGACGCAGCCAGCGCTGCGTGGCCGCGCGCCGGCGCCAGAAGACGAGCATCCTGCCGATTATGGAGCCTGTTCACCGTGACACGGGTGCGCCGCCGCGGGTTCCGCATCGTTCGGGGAGGTCGGCACCGATACTGAGTCGTAGCCTCGTCGAGCGGATCCCCGGCCGCGTGGGGATCCGATCGACCAGAGGAGCACGACATGAGCGACATCGGAGTTCTGCGGCTGCCCCGGACCATCGAGTTCGGGTGGGGGCCCGCGCCGCCCTGCCCCGGATCGTCTCGCCCCTCGGGCGCCGGGCATTCGTCGTCGTCGATCCCTTCCTGGCGACGACGCCGGCGTTCCGCGAGGCGGTCGCGGCGCTCGAGGCGAGCGGGATCGAGACGCACGTGCACACCGATGTGCTGCCCGAGCTGCCGGTGGACTCGCTGCAGGCCTCCGCCGAGGCGGCCCGCGCGGTGCGCCCCGACGTCGTCATCGGCTACGGCGGCGGCAGCGCGCTCGACGCGTCCAAGCTCGTCGCGCTCCTGCTCGCGCACGGCGGAGCGCTGCCGGACTACTACGGGGAGAACGCGGTGCCCGGCCCCGTGCTGCCCCTGGTCGCGGTGCCCACGACGGCCGGCACGGGGTCGGAGGTGACACCGGTCGCGGTCGTCGCGGACCCGGCGCGCGCGGTCAAGGTGGGCATCTCGAGCCCGTACCTCATCCCGACGGCGGCGCTCGTCGATCCGGAGCTGTCCGCCGCTGCGCCCGCGGGTGTCACGGCGCACGCCGGCATCGATGCCCTGGTGCACGCGGTCGAGTCCTTCACCGGTCGCCCCCTCGAGCCCACCTGGTCGACGACACCACCCGTGTTCGTCGGCCGCAACCTGCTCACCGAGCCGTTGTCGCTCGAGGCGATCCGGCTCATCGGCACGTCGATCGAGTCCGCCGTCACGCATCCGACCGACCGCACCGCCCGGGAGGACATGGCGCGCGGCAGCCTGCTGGCGGGGATGGCCTTCGGCCCCACCGGCACGCACCTGTCGCACGCGCTCCAGTACCCGATCGGCGCGCTGACCCACACCCCGCACGGCCTCGGGACGGGGCTCATGCTGCCGTACGTGCTGGCCGCCTGTGCAGCCGCGATCCCCGAGCAGCTCGCCCTCGTCGGCCAGGCCCTCGGAGTCGACGGGAGTGCGCAGGTCGCCATCCGGCGGATCGCGGACATCGATCGCGCGATCGGCCTCCCGCACTCGCTGCAGGACATCGGCCTGACGCGCGAGCAGCTGCCCGGGATCGCCGAGCTCGCGCTGGGCTCGGCGCGTTTGATCGCGATCACCCCGGTCCCCGTCGACGCCGCGCTGCTGGAGCGCATCCTCGAGGCGGCCTGGTCGGGCGACCTCGCGTCGCTCCTCGACTGAGCCGGGCTACTCGGGCAGCTCGGTGCCGGCCTGCTCGGCGACCAGGTAGCGCGCGTACCAGTCCGGCCAGTCGGGGTCCTCGGCCCCGGTGCGCTTCTCGTGCTCGCCGTGCGCAGCCGCTGCCCGGCGCAGCGCCGCGGCCAGGTCGTCGGCGTCGGCGTACCGGGTGGGACCGACCACCCTCCCGGGCAGCCGGGTCGTGATCTCCTGCAGCACCCAGGTGTTGCCGTCGGGATCGGCGAACGACGCGAAGGTGCAGTACGCCCGGTCCTGCGGATCGCGCCCCGGTACGCGCTGCTCCTCGCCGCCGTGATGGAACACGCCGCCCGCGTCGTGCCACGGTCCGTCGACCTCGACCCCGCGGCCGCGCAGGTCGCCCAGGCACGCGTCGAGGTCGGTCACCGTGAGCATGATCGCCTCGGTGGATCCCGGGGTCGCGCTCGTCACGCCGGTGCCGAAGATGACGGAGGCCTCCGATCCCGGCGGCGTGAACTGCAGCACGCGGAAGTCGGGGCCGGTCGCGAAGTCCGCGTCCTCTCGCCATCCGAGCGAGGAGTAGAACGCCTTGGCCCGGTCGGCGTCGGCCACCGGCAGCACCACGACCTCGAGCTTCTGATCCATGACGACCTCCCGCGATGAGGGTGTGAGGCGTCCATCGTCCATCTCCGAGACGCTCGAGCACCAGAGCCGCGGTGAACCGCCGGGCCCGCCGCCGCGTGTTCATGGGTGACGCCTCCATCGGGGAGGCCGGGACGAATCGGGGTATCGGCGTGGTCGCAAGCACGAGAGCATCGGGGATCTGGCGGATCCTCACCGGGATCCTCCTCATCGTCGTGGCGCTGTTCCACCTCTACCTCGTGGTCGTGGCCCACGTCGGCGGCACCCTCGGGGTGCTGTTCGTGCTGCAGTCGATCGCCGCGCTCGTACTGGCCGTCGCCCTCTTCGTGACCCGCGGCGTCCTGCGCCGGATCGTGCTGGTGCTGAGCCTGCTCTTCCTCCTCGGCAGCCTGGCGGCTCTGCTGCTCGCCCTCACCGTGGGGTTCTTCGGCATCACCGAGGTGTGGACGTTCACGCTCGTGCCGGCGACGGTGGTCGTGGAGGCGATCGGCATCGTCGTGGCGGCGATCGCGACCGCCGTCATGCTGCGCCGTCGCGCGGCGTAGCAGGCCGGGACGCCGGTACACGGCCGACGACTGGCGTCAGGCGCGGCGCCAGCTCGCCGCGTCGACCGGGATGCCGGCCCGCTCGAACGCGAGCACGGCCGCACCCAGCCGTCCGGCCTCCGCTCCGAGCGGCGAGACCACGATGGGCGGGCACTCCCGCCAGGTCAACGTGCCCGTGATCGAACCGCGCAGCGGCTCGAGGAGCGCGTCCCCGGCCGCCGCGACGCCGCCGCCGAGCACCACGAGTGCCGGGTCGAGCAGCGCGACGATCGACAGCACTCCCCGCCCGAGGGCGGTGATCGCCTCGGCCCACACCGCGTCGGCATCGGCGTCGCCCCCGAGCAGCCCGACGATCTGCTCGGCCGTCGCCGGACGACCGGTGCGGGCGGCGTAGCGGCGGGCGATCGCGCCGCCCGAGGCGTACGCCTCCACGCAGCCCTCCTGCCCGCAGGCGCAGCGCTCGCCTCCCGGGATCACCGGCAGATGGCCCACCTCGCCCGCGGCGCTCCCGGCACCGACGACGAGCTCGCCATGGACGACGAGCGCGGACGCGATGCCCGTGCCGAGCTGCACGACGGCGAGGTCGCGCACGCCGATCCCGGCGCCGCAGCGGAGCTCGCCCACTCCGGCGCCGCGCACGTCGTGGGTCACCACGGCGGGCAGGCCGAGTGCGTCCTCCGCCAGCTGCGCGAGCGGCAGATCGCGCCAGTCGAGGTTGACGGCGATCCGCACCACGCCGCCCGGGTCGACGATGCCGGGCGAGACGATGCCGACCGCGACCGGGTTCGTGCCCACCCCCGGAGCGGCCGCCGCGAGGCGGGATGCCACCTCGAGCACGGTCCGCTCCGCCCCCGGCCGTGGGGTCGGCGCGATCTCGGTGGCGCGCACCACCCCCGCGGCATCGACGAGAGCGCCCTTGATCGTCGTTCCGCCGACATCGATCGCGATCACCGCCGGTGGCGCAGACGTCATGGTCGCCACGCTAGCCAGTCCCGGCCGCCGACGGGGACCGCCGGACGCCGGCCGGCGTCAGGGGCGGATCATCGTGACGCCCGGTCCCGCCGATCCACGCGACCCGAGGGCGACGAGTGCCGCGGGCACCTCCTGGAGCCCGATGCGCCTCGAGACCAGCGACTGCGGCCGCAGGCCGCCCGAGCGCGCGAGCTCTAGCAGGCGCGGGTAGTCGGCGGCGGCCATGCCGTGGCTGCCGAGCACCGTGAGCTCCCGGGCGATGACCTCGCCCATCGGCACCGGAGGTTCCGGAGGCAGCAGCCCGATCTGCAGGAGCCGGCCACCGCTCGCGAGCGTGCGCAACCCGGTGGCGAGGGTGGCGGGGCGTCCGAGCGCCTCGACGACGACCTCCGGGGCGCCGCCGGCGGCATCCCGGATCGCGCCGGGCACCGCGGGGTCGTCGAGCCCGGCGATGTCGACGGTCGCCGCCGCGCCCGCGCCGCGGGCCAGCTCGAGCGCCGCCGCGGAGACGTCGACGGCGATGACCCGCGCGCCGAGCGCCGACGCGATGAGGATCGCCGACAGGCCGACGCCGCCGCAGCCGAGCACGGCCACCGTCTCGCCCGCACGCAGCCGCGCGCGATCGACCAGGCCCCGGTAGGCGGTCGCGAACCGGCATCCCAGCAGCGCGGCGCCCTCGGGGTCGACGTCGTCGGGCACGATCACCGCGTTCACGTCGGCGTTGCGCACGAGCACGTACTCGGCGAACGAGCCGTCGTAGGTGAAACCCGGCTGCTGCTGGAACCGGCACACCTGCGCGCGCCCGCCGGTGCAGTCCTCGCACTCGCCGCAGCCGCACACGAACGGCGTCGTCACCCGCTGCCCGGCCTCGACCCGTCGCACCTCGGCACCGACGGAGGCCACTACGCCGACCAGCTCATGGCCGGGGGTGTACGGCGGATGCACCGTGTCGTCGGCACCGGCCCAGGCGTGCGCGTCGCTGCGGCAGAGTCCCGTCGCCTCGACCCGCACGAGAGCGTCGCGCGCGCCGGGCTCCGGCACCGGAACCTCCCGCACGGTCGGCAGCTCGCCGAACCCCCGACCCGGACGGCGCGCATCATCACGCTCCCATCGTCGTGCCTCGCGCGGTGCGCTCGCTCCGTTACCGAGGCATCGTGTTGATCACGAGCCCGATGTGGGTGAAGAAGTTGAGCGCACCGAACAGGAGGAAGGCGAGGCCGCTCAGCCCGAGGCAGAGTCCGGTGACCCATTCCAGCGGCGTGAACCGTTCACGTTCCGCGAGCCGGTCCGCCGTGAACGGGAAGAGGATCGCACCGACGCCGCCGAGCGCGAAGAGCCCCGACATGAAGATGGCCTCCACCCACGGCCACGAGGCGAAGGCGCCCGAGATGGGCTCCTCCGGCGGCGCCGCGAACAGCTGGAAGACGAGCCCGGCGATCGCGATCGCGATGAGGGAGAGCCCGAGCCCCCACACGAAGATCGAGAGCGGCGCGACGGCATCCGCGAGATCGCGCGCCGGTCCGGATGCCGCATGCCGGGCGGCACCGCGGCGTGCCCAGAGGAGCACCGCTCCGCCGAGCAGCAGCACCCCGAAGGCGAGGCTCGGCTCGCCGAAGATGATGTCGTCGAACGGGAAGTACTTCGCGAACGGCCAGGTCAGGGTCATGTGCAGCCCCGTCGCCGCGAGGATCAGCCCGAGCACGCCGAAGCTGACCGCGTACCCCTCGTGGTGCACGGGCCGGCCGCGGATGAGCCGCCGCCCCAGATCGACGATCGTGAGCATGGCCGCCCCCGCGGCCACCGACATGATCGTGTTGTAGGTCGGCATCTGCGTCCAGTCGACCGTGAGAGCGGCGTCGGTCGGGATCATCAGCGCACTCGGCGCAGCAGCATGAGCGCGGCCCCGTAGACCAGGTGCGCCCGGAACAGGTGGCGCGCCCGCTCGCCGTCACGATGGGCGGGGGCAGCACCCCGAGCGCGGGCGCGATCACCTCGTAACCGACGAGCCACAGGATGACGGCCGCCGGCAGCGACGACGGCGGCCCGAACCGGCGCAGCAGCACCGCGAGCACGCCGCCGCTCGCCCCGATGCCGAGGTGCAGCGCCGTGCCGGCCGCGGACACCTGCTCCGCCGACCATCCGGGCCGCAGCCGCGCGACGATCCGAGCCGGCGGGGCCGTGCCGATCGCCTCGCGGCTCTCGCCGCCGAGCATGTAGGCGCTCATGACGACGGTGGCCGCGACACCGGCGCCGACGGCCGCGGGAAGACGTGCGGAGCGAGCGGACATGCCTCGACCCTTCTGTGCCGGGCCGCGGCGCGCAAGGCGGACTCGCGATCGCCCAGGAGACACGCGGGAGGTGGCTGGACGTCACGTCCGAGAGCCGTCCGCCGTCACCGACCGCTGGCTACCGTCGACGGATTCCGACCGAAAGGACGAGCAGATGACGACCGTGGAGAAGTCCATCGACGTGGACGTGCCGATCAGCAGGGCGTACGACCAGTGGACCCAGTTCGAGACCTTTCCCGAGTTCCTCGGCGGGGTCGAGCAGGTGACGCAGCTGGACGACACCCACCTGCACTGGAAGGTGAAGGTCGGCGGGGTCGAGCGCGAGTTCGACGCCGAGGTGACCGAGCAGCATCCCGACGAGCGCGTCGCCTGGCGCTCGACCGACGGCACCACCCACGCCGGCGTCGTGACGTTCCACCGCCTGGGCGATGCCACGACCCGCGTGAACGTGCAGCTGGACTGGGAGCCCGAGGGACTGGTCGAGAAGGCCGGCGCCGTGCTGCAGGCCGACGACCTCCAGATCGGCCGCGACCTCGACCGGTTCAAGGACTACATCGAGAGCCGCGGATCGGCCGACGGCGCGTGGCGCGGCGACGTGGATCGCGCTCCGGACGCCGACGGCCGCTGAGGCGGCGGGGCCGCGGCGAGGCGCGCCGCGGGGATCAGGCGGCGGCCTGCGTCGTCCGGCGCAGACGCGGTCGGCGCAGACGGCGCACGAGCGGGAGGCCGCTCTGCGCCGTCCTCGACGGCGCCGTCTCGAGCCGCTGCCGCGCCCCGTCGAGCGACCCGTTGACACCCACGGGGGCGCCACGGCCGTCGAGCGCGACGAAGCGGTTCTCGATCCGTTCGACGGTGCCCACGAAGTCGCCGCCCCGCGACGCGACCCAGAGGTCGTCGGTCACGGCGGCCCAGAGGATCGGATCCGACGATTCGGTGGCACTGCTCATGTCGTCACGCTAACTTCGCCCGCCGACGACCTCGAGGGTCTTGCGCGACGGGCCCGTAGACAGTAAGTGAACGTGCGCGCGCGGGGTGGCTGCGAGTCGGCTGCGACGGCGCACCGGGCGGCGAGCGGTCCGCTTAGCGTCGTCGGCATCCACTCACCAGTTGGGAGGCCGTCATGTGGAGCAAGGTCATGATCTTCGTCGCGGGTGCCGCCGTCGGATGGCTCGTCGGAGCCCGCACCGGACGGCAGGCGTACGAGCGGGTCGCCGGACGCGCTGCCGAGGCGTGGCGGTCGCCGGGGGTGCGCAGGGCGACCGGCACGATCCGCCGCGCCGTCCGCGACAGGGTGCCCGGCGTGGGCGGCGCCGCGAGCGATGCGCTCGAGGCCGCGGCGGAGGGCGCCGACCGATTCGCTGACCGGCACGCGGCGGACGGCGACCGATGACCGGGGCGTCGCCGATCCGGTCGGACGCGGTCGACATCCAGGACACCCCGAGCCCGACTCCGGATCACCGAGCCGAGCTGATCGACGGGCCCGCGGCCGGCGGCTTCCGCGCGATCGATGTCGACGACACACCCCCGGCGACCCTCGACGTCGAGCTCGACGACGGCACGCATGTCGCGTACATCTACTTCGGCCGCCGCGGCGAGCTCGATCCCCACGCCTACGCCTACGGCTGGGACCGGCAGCCGCCCGCCCTCGAGCCGATCACCTGACCGCGGCGGCCGGCCCCGTCAGGACTCGGGGGCCGCGTGATCGAGGTGACGGACGATCCGGTCGACGAGGTGACGGACGAACTCGACGTCGGCGGGCACGAACGTGCCGTCCGCGTCTTCGATCGCGATGCTGTGCTCGACGAGCGGGCCGACCCCCAGGCGCGCCGACAACGCGTCGTTGAGGGAGAGCAGGTGGTCCGCCTCCCGGCTCCACGCCGGATCGCCCCCGTGGCCCTCGCGCCGACGGTGCAGTCGTCGCGCGCAGATCGAGAGCTCGCCGAGTGCCTGCAGGTACGGAGTGCTGAGCCGCCCCAGAATCGACGGCTCGGCAGGATGCGACATGCTCCGAGCGTCGCTCGCGCGCGCGTGCCGCGGGACAGACAACAGGCAGATCCCAGGCTGCGGCCGGATCCGCGCCTCAGACCGCCGACGCGAGGAACGAGGTCAGGGCGCCCAGCGCTCCCGGCGCCAGCCGGTAGTAGGCCCAGGTGCCGCGTTTGCTGCGCGTGAGGAAGCCGGCATCCATCAGGATCCGCAGGTGGTGCGACACGGTCGGCTGCGACAGGCCGAGCGGGTCGGTGAGGTCGCACACGCACGCCTCGCCGTCGTCGTGGGCCGCGATCATCGACACGATCCGGATGCGGGCCGGATCGGCGAGCGCCTTGACCGAGCGGGCCAGCGACTCGGCGTTGGCGGCGCTGATCACCTCGCGGGTGATGGGGCGCAGCACGCCGACAGATCACGCAACGGGATGAGCTCGGCGACCGGCATGCACCGATTCTCGCAGATACATTGACAAACGTCGATGTTTAACGCGACGCTCGGTGCATCGACACCCGTCGATGGAGAGGAGGATCGCACCATGAACGAATGCTGCGACCCGACGATCTGCGTGCCGGGCTCGGACTGCGAGACCGACTGCTGCTGATCGACCCGTCCGGGCCGTCGGCGCGCACGGCGACCCGGACCCCTCCCGAGATCGGAGATCCCCGTGCCCGACGCCACCGTGCTCTTCGTCTGCGTGCACAACGCCGGCCGCTCCCAGATGGCCGCCGGCTACGCGCGGGTGCTCGGGCGCGGGCGGCTGCGCGTGCTCTCGGGCGGCACCGAGCCGGCCGAGGCCGTCAATCCGATCGCCGTCGCCGCGATGGCCGAGGACGGCATCGACATCGCACCGGCCGTGCCGTCGATCCTCGACGTCGGCGACGTGCGCGCCGCGGATGCCGTGATCACCATGGGCTGCGGCGACGCCTGCCCGGTGTTCCCCGGCATCCGCTACGAGGACTGGGAGCTCGCCGACCCGGCCGGCCTGCCGCTGGAGGCGGTGCGTCCGATCCGCGACGACATCCGGGCGCGGGTCGAGGCCCTGGTCGCCGAGCTGGTCGGCTGACGGGACCGGCTCAGGCGACCTCGAGCGCCTCGTACGCCGGGGTGAGCGCCTGCCAGCGCGGCTTCCACTCCGACCCCTCGCCGGCGAGCAGGTGGCCGAGGTCCTCCAGGTGCACCTGCCATCCCGCCCCGTAGAAGTGCAGCTTGTCGACGGGCAGTCCGCGCTCCTCGACCACGAGCCGGGTGCGCGCCCCCTCGGCGGTGAGGGTCGCCTCGACCTGGGTGCCGTCCTCGAGACCGGTGAGCAGCAGCCGGTGCGGCTCCTCGCAGGTCTCCACGCGCATCGGACCCTCCCACTCGCTCGTGAACCGGGCGTGGAAGGTTCCGCCGAGTCGCAGGTCGCCCTCGACCACGGCGATCCAGCGCGCCAGACGCTCCGGCCGCGTGAGGGCCGACCAGAGGTCGTCGATGCCGGTGTCGTACAGGTCCTCGACCCGCACCGCCCCGAGCCTGTCGTCGATGCGCCGCATCGTGCCGATGATCCGGTCGGTCATGTCGCTCTCCGTTCTCTCCTGCCGCGCGCCACCTCGGTGTGCAGCGCGGCGAGTCGTCCCTGCCACAGCGCCCGGTAGGGCGCCAGCCATTCGTCGAGGTCGGCGAGCGGCTCGGTGCGCAACCGGTAGATCCGGCGCTGCGCCTGCTGTTCGACGTCGACCAGCCCGGCCTCCCGCAGCACCCGGAGGTGCCGTGAGACCCCGGGCGCGCGATCGGGATCACCGCGGCCACCTCACCGGCCGTGGCCGGGTGCTCGCGCAGCAGCTCCACGATCGCGCGCCGATGGCCGTCGGCCAGGGCCTGCCACATCGCATCCATCGGCACCAACGTATCAACTCGTGTACGTAACCACAAGGGTACGCATGCGGTCAGGGACGGGAGCCCGCATCCGCGTACTGGGGCGGGCACGTGCCGCCCGGCGTCGTCGCCAGCTCGTAGTGCCACATCTCGTTGGCGTAGATCTGGCACAACCCGTATCGGGATCCGTGCTGCTGCATCCAGCTGTCGGCGTCGGTGTACCCGATGTCGACCGCGTCGCCGCTCAGATGCCGCGACGACGTGCCGGCGGCCACGTACTCGCTCGCTTCCTGCGCGCCACCGCGCGCGACGGCCTGGTCGCGCAGCCAGTCCTGATAGCGCTGATCGCGCCAGCCGCTCGTGACGACGAAGGCGACACCGTCGGCCTCGGCATCTCGTGCCGCCGCGTGCAGCGCATCCCGCAGCGAGGGTCGCAGGCGGGTGAGCGCGGGCACGTCGTCGAAGGGCGAGATCGGCGCCTGGGGGTCGACGTAGCCGTCGGCCGCATCCGGAGCGTCGCCCGCCTCCGCGACCGCGGTCACGAGCGGGCTCGCGAGCGCGAAGCACACCGCGACGAGGCCGGAGGCCACGAGCAGGGCGACGGCGGGACGCCATCGCCTCGGCGTCTCACCCGTCGAGCGGCGCGAACGGGAAGCGGAGGCGAGGGGATGCTGCATCCTCGATGGCATCAGAGCAGCCGTCTCGCCGGCGTTCGCGGTTTCGGATACGTGCGCGATAGGCGCCTCAGCGGACCGCCCGCGGCGCCGGGAAGGTCACCCGTGCGGTGAGCCCGCCCTGCGCTCGCGGCACCAGCCGCAGTGCCGCGCCGTGCACCTCCGCGATGCGCGCGACGAGGGCGAGCCCGAGGCCGCTGCCCTCGCCGGCCGCCCGGCCGGCTCCCGCGGCGACCCGCCCCGCCCCCGCACGAAGGGCTCGGTCAGGGTGCCCACCACCTCCGGCGGCACGACCGGTCCGGTGTTGACGACCGTGACCTCGACCGCGCCCGAGTCGTCGGAGCGCGTCGTCACCTCCACGTCGCCGCCCGGAGCGTTGTGCCGGATGCCGTTCAGCACGAGGTTGCCGACGAGCTGGCGCACGAGCGCCGTGCGCCCGTCGATGTCGCCCTCGCCGAGCGTCGTCGTGACGCTCACCCCCGACGCCCGGGCGATCGGGCGCAGCTCCTCCACGACGTCGGCCGTGAGGTCCGCGAGATCGACCGGCTCGTCGAGCACCTCGGGCAGGTAGTCGAGCGACGCGAGGGTCAGCAGTGCCGCCACCGTCTCGGCACCGCGACGGTTCGTCTCGTCGAGCCGGCGCAGCAGTTCGGGCATGTCGACCCCGTCGGGGTCGGCCTGTGCGACATCGATCATCGAGCGGCTGATCGCGTACGGGGTGCGCAGCTCGTGGGACGCGTTCGCCGTGAACCGCCGCTGCTCCTCGAACGCGTGCTGCAGGCGGTCGAGCATCGAGTCGAACGTGTCGGCGAGCTGGTGGAACTCGTCGTGCGGCCCCGTCATCGCCACGCGGTCGTCGAGCGACCCGGCGGCGACGCGCTGCGCGACCGCATTGATGCGCCCGAGCGGTCGCAGCATCCGGCCGCTCAGCAACCAGCCGCCGACCAGGCCGATCACGAGCAGCACTCCCGCGACCTGCCAGAGCCGTGGCCACACGGCCCGGAACAGGTCGTCGCGCCCCGGCAGGAATCCGTCCCTGCCGCGCAGGCCTGTGGCGAGCGGCACGAAATGCAGCACGTAGAGGATGAGCGCGAACATCGCGGCCGCCGCGACGAGCAGGAAGACCGCGTAGCTCAGGGTCAACCGCATCCGGGCGCTCATCGGGCCGCCCCGCTCGCATCGTCGCGATCGGGGTCGCGATCGGGGTCGGCGAGCCGGTACCCGACGCCCGCGACGGTCTGCACGACGGCCGGATCGCCCAGTCGCTTGCGCAGCGACGAGATCGTGATGCGCACGGCGTTCGTGAACGGATCGGCGTTCTCGTCCCACGCGCGCTCGAGCAGGGTCTCGGCGCTGACGACCCCGCCCCGCGCCTGGATCAGCAGATGCAGCACCGAGAACTGCTTGCGCGTGAGTGCGACGTACCGGTCGTCGCGATAGACCTCGCGGCGGAACGGGTCGAGCCGCAGCCCCGCGAACTCGAGCACCGGCGGCGCGCCCTCCGCGGGCCGGCGCGCGAGCGCGCGCAGCCGCATCACGAGCTCCCGCATCTCGAACGGCTTCGTGACGTAGTCGTCGGCGCCGAGCTCGAACCCGGTCACCTTCGCGTTCAGGCTGTCCGCCGCGGTGAGCATCAGGATGCGCACCGGCAGCTGCTGCTCGACGATCCGGCGCGCGACCTCGTCGCCGTGCACGACCGGGATGTCGCGATCGAGCACGACGGCGTCGTACTCGTTGACCGCCAGCGACTCGAGCGCCGCGCCGCCGTCAGCCGCGAGGTCCGCGGCGATCGCCTCGAGGCGCAGGCCGTCGCGGATCGCCTCCGCCAGGTAGGGCTCGTCCTCGACGATCAACACGCGCATAGCGCGGATCTTAGGCAGCCGTCCTTATCGCGGGCGTATCCGCCGGGTCGCGGGGCTACGGTGACCGCATGACGATCGAGGACTTCGCCGCGCACACCCGTGTGCTGACGCTCCTCACCGCCGACTTCGCTCGCGCCGTCCCGGACGATCGCTGGGACTTCACCCCGTCGCCGGCGGGGTCATCGGGTCGCCCGCCCGCGCCGGGCCGCCTCGGCGACGGCTTCGCGCCGTTCTCGAAGCAGCTCCGGCACGTCGTCTGCGTGCGCGGGGTGTATGCCGACGCCCTTGCCAACGGCAAGGTCGACTGGTCGCGCAAGAACGAGCACTACGGCGGACCCCTCTCCCGTGCGGCGCTCCTGGAGGGCCTCGACGAGCAGCAGCAGAGGCTCGGTGCCCTGCTGGGCGATGTCGATCCCGCCATCTCGATCGATTGGGACGGCTTCCCGTACACGTTCGACCTGTTCGCCGGCGAGTTCGTCCAGCACGAGGCGATCCACCACGGGCAGTGGAGCGTCTACGCCGCACTCGGAGGCTTCGACACCCCGCCGAGCTGGCAGGATTCCTGGGGCCTCTGACCCGCGGCGCCGGGATGCGCGATCAGCGGCGCTGCAGGACGGTCCGTGCCATCTGCAGCGTGGGGTAGTCGCCGAGCCAGACGTCGGCGGCGTCGCGGGTGCGGAAGCGCCATCCGTACTCGGCGATGCTCCCGATGTGGTCCTCGCCGTACAGGCCCCACCAGACCCCGGGTCGAAGCTGCTCCCACCGGTATGCGGGAGCTGAAGAGATGGTCATGATGACCCGATTTCCGTCGGGGTCCGCTGGTCGACGCCCCGGCTGTTCTAACCCCGGAGAATGCGATGTCCGGTAGTCGAAGGCTATCCGCGGCGACGGTCGCCGCCCAGGGGTTGACTATCGCGCGGCGGTGGGGGTGGGTCCGGGTAGCGTGAGGAAGTGAGCACCGAGACCCCCGCCCCGCCCACGGGGATCTGGACCGGTTCCCTGCTCTGGATGACCCTCGGCGCCAACGCCATCATCTTCCTGGCGGCGTTCGACGCCCTCGCGGTCACGACGATCATGCCGACGGTCGCCCGCGACCTCGACGGGGCGACCCTGTACTCGGCCGCGTTCTCGTCGACCCTGGCCGCCGGCGTGATCGGCACGGTCGCATCCGGAGCCTGGGCCGACCGCCGCGGTCCGGTCGCGCCGCTCGTCGCCGCCGTCGCGGTGTTCGTCGGGGGCCTCGTCGTCGCGGCGACGGCCGGCACGATGCCGCTGTTCGTCGTCGGCCGCTTCCTGCAGGGCCTCGGCATGGGCGCCGCGATCGTCGCGATCTACGTGATCGTGGCCCGCGTCTACCCCGCACGAGTGCACACCCGGGTCTTCGCGACCTTCGCCGCGGCCTGGGTCGTGCCCGGCCTGGTCGGCCCGGTCGCCGCCGGGGCGGTGGCCGACGGTCCGGGATGGCGCTGGGTCTTCGTCGGCGTCAGCGTCTTCGTGATCGTGGCCCTCGTCGCGATCGGGCCGTCGCTTCGCCGGTTGCGCGGGGCGCCCATCCCGGCCACGGACGGGGAGGTCGCCCGCCCTCCGGCGAGCGCCGCCCGGATCGCGCGCGATCTCGTGCTCGCGACCCTGCTCGCGTTCGCGGTCGTGGGCATCAGCACCGCCGAGGAGCTGCCGACCTGGGTGGGCTGGATCGTGGCCGCCGGCTGCGTCGTCGCCGCGATCCTGCTCTTCCGGCCCGTGCTGCCGCGCGGCACGCTGACCGCCCGCCGCGGCCTCGGTTCCACGATCCTGCTGCGCGGTGCGATCGCCGCCTCGTTCTTCTCGACCGAGGTGCGCCTGCCGTACCTGCTCCAGGCGCACTACGGCATGAAGCCCTGGGAGGCCGGCCTCATCCTCACGGTCGGCGCGGTCTCGTGGGGGCCGCGTCGGTCCTCCAGCCGCGGCTGGCCGGGCGGGTCTCCGAGACGCGTGCGTTGATCGGGGGCGCGCTGCTGCTCGTGCTCGGGATCGGGCTGCAGCTCGCGACCGCCGCGCTCACGCTGCATCCGGCCGTCGTGGGCGTCGGCTGGCTGATCGCGGCCGGGGGCATGGGCACGATCTATCCGCGCCTCAGCACCATGATGCTCGGCTACTCGGCTCCCGCCGACCAGGGCTTCAACAGCTCGGCTCTCAGCAACATCGAGTCGGTCGGCGGCGCGACCGCCATCGCGCTCGGGGGTCTGCTGTTCGCCGCGGCCGGGGCACCGCCGGCGCCGGGTTCTCCACATCGATCCTGCTGTCGTTCGCGATCGCGGTGCTCGCCGTGCCGATCGCGTTCCGCGCCGAGCACCCGCGCGAGGCGGCCCGTGTCTCCGGATGAGCTGCGCGCCTGGTACGCCGACTACCTCGACGTGTGCAACCGCCACGATCTCGCCGAGCTGCGCACGCTGCTCGACCCGGCCGTGCGCCGCGCGCACCTCCCGGGCGGCGCCGACGCCTGGATCGACGACCTGCGCGATCTGTTCGACGCGTTCCCGGACTTCCGGTGGAAGCGGGTGAGCGTGCTCGTCGAGGACGACCGGCTCGCCGCCCACCTGCGCGCCGGGGGTACGCACCGCGGAACGTTCCGCGGCATCCCCGCGACGGGGCGACACGTCAACGTCGCGGAGTTCGCCATCTACCGGATCGCGGAGGGGCGCATCGTCGAGTACGCCGGAACCGCGGACGGAGCCGAGCTGCTCGCGCAGCTGGGCTGACGCCCGGTCAGGCCGCGCTCAGCTGCTCGACGATCGCGACCCCGCGCCGGCGCAGCCGGATGGTCGCGGCACGGCCGAGCAGTCCCGCGGCGAGCAGACCGCTCGCGACGCCCACCGGCACCGCCGCCCACTGGGTCGCCGTCGAGCCGGTGATCGCCCCGGCGATGAGCACCGCCGCGGTCGGCGCGGCGGTCAGCAGCGTGAGGACCATGGCCGCGTAGACCTTGACCGGCCAGGCGGGCGCCGGACCGCCGTTCGCATCGAGCGGCAGCACGGCGACGAGGGAGGCGATCGGCAGGAGGCCCGTGGCGCCCCCGACGATCGCCGGCAGCAGGGCGAGCACCCACGGCCACGCCCAGCCCTGTGCGCTGAGCGTCGTCAGCACGATCGTCGCGATGAGCGCATAGGGACCGACCAGGAGCAGGAACGCCCCCTGACGGCCGCGGATGTCGGCGCGCGCCGCGCCCGGCACCATGAGGGTCAGACGCAGGGCCAGACCGTCGGAGCCGTACAGGTTGCACCCTCCGGCCCCGGCGATGACGACCGACAGGATGCCGGCGAACGGGAGCAGGAACCCCGTGCCCTGACTCAGCTCCGGCACGATGCACACGCCGAGCCCGATGATCGCGGCGATGACGAGGAACGTGAGGCGCAGCGGATCGCGCGCCCACATCCGCAGCTCCTTGCTCACGACCCCGCCCACCGGCGTTCCCGGGAGCAGGCGCCGTCGGGTGGCGCGGCGGCGGCTCGTCGCGGCCAGGTCGCCGTCGAGCCGGCGCGACAGCACGGCCGGCCAGACGAGCGTCAGCGCGGCGAGCAGCAGCACCGATCCGGCGAGCGGCAGCACGGCGCCGAGCAGGTCTCCGGTCGTCGTCGCCCTGACCGCGTCGGCGGCCCACCCCGTCGGCAGGATGCCGAGGATCAGCCCGAGCGCCGGCACCGTGCCCGCGATCAGCGCGGCGGCGACCGACGGCAGGAGGGTGCCGACGACCGCGACGAGACTGATGACGACGGCCACCACGATGGTGCCCATCGCCCGTCGCTGCTGCGAGGCGGGTGGCATGAGCGCCTCGACGACCGACACGAGCACGCTGCTCAGCAGGACGGTCAGGATCGCGCCGAGCGCGCCGACCAGCGCCGGACCGACCCCGCCGTGCGCACCGAGGGCGACGAGCGCGCCGAACGCGATCGCCATGACCACGAGCGCCGGATCGAACAGCCCCGTCACCAGCAGGCCCCGCGCGAGGGTGCGGCGCGGGATCGGCAACGGCCGGAAGAGCTCGAGGCGCGGGGTCGACCCGCCGCTGAACGCGGCGTAGGCGACCCGCCCGACGACCCAGACCGTGACGACCGCGGACACGACGGCGGCCCCCGAGGCGGCGGTCGGATAGGCCGGGACGCCGACGAGCAGGCTGCTGAACGCGGAGAGCAGACCCGCGGCTACGAGGACGATGGCCGACGCCACGCCGAAGCGGGTCGACCGCCGGTGCGCCGCCATCGCGGCACGCATCCGGATCAGGAGGCGAACCACGACAGCTCCGCCCGGTCCACCGACGTGCCGACCAGGTCGGCGAACGCCTCGTCGAGCGTGTGCCCGCCACGGACCTCGTCGAGGCTTCCGGCGGACCGCACCCGCCCGTTCGCGAGCACGGCGACGTGATCGCACAACTGCTCGACGAGCGCCATGACGTGACTCGAGAACACGATCGTGCCGCCGGAGCGGATGAATCCGTGCAGGATCGAGCGGATCGTCGACGCCGAGACCGGATCGACCGCCTCGAACGGCTCGTCGAGCACCAGCACATCGGGTCCGTGCAGGAGCGCGACGGCGAGCGCGATCTTCTTGCGCATCCCCGTCGAGTAGTCGGCGACGAGCCGACCGGCGGCATCCTGCATGTCGAGCACCTGCAGCAGCTCGGCCGAGCGCGCCGTGACGACCGCCGGGTCGAGCCCGCGCAGCAGCCCCAGGTACCCGAGCAGCTCGGCACCGGTCAACCGCTGCGGCAGCGATTCGGCATCCGGCAGCACACCGAGCACGGTCTTGGCGGCGACCGGGTCGCGCCAGACGTCGTGCCCGAGCACCGTCGCCGTGCCCCGGTCCGGGCGCAGCAGACCGACCGCCATCGACAGGCTCGTGGTCTTGCCGGCGCCGTTCGGCCCGACCAGCCCGAAGAACGAGCCGCGCGGGATGGTCAGGTCGACATCGTCGACGGCGACCTTGTCGCCGAAGGTCTTGCGCAGTCCGTGCAGCTCGAGCGCGGCGGGTGCATCCGGGGCGTTCATCGCCCTCCTCATCTCCTGGTCAGCGCGTGACGACGCGCCCGTACAGCTGGGCCAGCTCGGCGCCGAAGGTCGCGAGCTCGAAGTCGGGGTCGGCGCGCATGGCCGTGGTGGCGGCATCGATCGCGGCGCGCAACGCGATCGCGGTCGTGCGGGTCGGCAGCTGCGCGAACTCGCCGGCCGCGACCCCGCCGTCGAGGATCGCCTGCAGGGCCGCGACCGCCTCCCGATGCGAGTCGCGGAAGATCTGCTCCACGCCCGGCGTCGCCCGGGCATTGGCCAGCACCTCGGTGAGCGCGATGATCTCCGCGCGGTGCTCATCGAGGTAGGCGAGGTTCGCGACGATGTACGAGCGCAGCGCCTCGGCGTAGGAGGACGCACCCTGGATCCGGGGGTCATCCACTCCGCCGCCTGCTGCAGCACGTGCCGGACGACCTCCTGCAGCAGCTCCGCCTTGCCGGCGAAGTGGTACGAGATGACGCCCTTGCTGATCCCGATCTCACCGGCGATCGCCGACAGCGCGGTGGCGGCGAACCCGCGGCCGGCGAGCACCGTGACGGCGGCCGACACGATCTGAGAGCGCCGGGCGGCCTCCGTGAGGGAGCCGGACGGCTGGCGGCCGGCGCTGTTTGACCGCATGGTCAGAAATTAGCACGCTCGGTCAGATCGCGCCGGCCGGCCCTCCGGCTTCGTCCGATGCCGGGGAGGGCGAGGCGGCGGCCGAGCGGCGGAACCGTCCGGGGACTGCCCGATCTCGCCGCGGAAGGCGCGCGAGAAGCTCGACTCGGAGCGATAGCCCACCATCGCGGCGACCTCGCTCACGCTGAGGTCGGCCGAGGTCAGGAGGTCGGCGCCCGCGATGATCCGCACCCGCGCCAGGAAGTGTCCCGGCGTGGTCCCCGCCTCGCGCCGGAAGCGACGCAGGAACGTCGCGCGCGACATCCGCCCCACCGCCGCGAGCCGCTGCATCGGCCACTCGTCGCCGGGGGCGTCGAGCACCGCGTCGATGACGCGCGCGATGTCGGGGTCGGCCGCACCGGTCCACACCGGAGCCTCCGCGGCGGCGCGCGCCGTCCGCAGCACGTAGGCGAGCAGCACCGTGCAGAGCGAGCTCATGACGGCCGCCGTGCCGCGCCCTCGTCGAGGGCCTCGGTGCGCAGCAGGGCGCTCAGCGCCGAGAGCAGCGGCTGCTGCTCGGGCGAGCCGAGCGAGACCCGCAACGGCGTCGGCAGGCTGTCGAACAGCACCGCGCCCGCCCCCGGCCCGTACGTGTAATGCCCGCAGTACAGATCGATGGCCGGATGGCCGCCGCCGACGCTGCGGGTCGTCACGAAGACCGGGCCGCGGGTCTCGATCGTGCCGGTGGGGCGCCCCTCCCCGGGCGTCGTCACCCGGTGCGACGATCCGCTCGGCACGATGACGACGTCGCCCGCGGTCAGCTCGAGCACGACGTCGCCCACCTCGAATCGGCACTCGCCCTCGAGCAGCACGTGGAAGGCCGCCTCCCGCTCGCCCTGCCGGTCGATGTCCATGACCGTCGCCGGCGCGAGCAGGCAGTGCTTGTCGAGGGCGGCATCGAGACGGGCCATCCGCAGCAGGCGGCTCAGGGCATCCACTCTTGACACTCTGGGACAGGAAGTCGAGATTGTCCAGCGGGTGCGGCTCACACGCGCGCGGCACCATGGGGACATGGATCACGACAACCAGCTCACCGCCGACGTCATCGTCATCGGTTTCGGCAAGGGCGGCAAGACCGCCGCGCGCGTGCTCGCGGATGCGGGCAGGAGCGTCGTGCTCGTCGAGCGCTCCGCGAACATGTACGGCGGCACCTGCCCCAACGTCGGCTGCGTGCCGAGCAAGATGCTCGTGCACTACTCCGGCGAGCGCCGCCTCGAAGACGACGCCCAGGAGTTCTTCGCGAAGTCGATCGCCGGCGTCCGCGAGCTCACCACCGCGTTCCGCGCCGGCAACTTCGCCGCCATCGACGGCCGGCCCACCGCGATGGTGCTCACCGGCACGGCCCGGTTCCTCGACGAGCACACCGTCTCCGTCGGAGAGGGCGACGATGCCGTCACCGTCACGGGCGCGACGATCCTCATCAACACGGGATCCGAGGCGATCGTGCCCGCCGTGCCCGGCCTCGCCGAGAGCACCCGGCTCGTCAGCAGCACGGAACTGATCCAGAACGACCACCTGCCGCGGCGTCTCGTCGTCATCGGCGGCGGGTACCTCGGCCTCGAGTTCGCGTCGATCTACCGGCACTTCGGGGCCGAGGTCACCGTGCTCGAGAGCGCCGAGCGGCTGCTGCCGCGGGAGGACGACGACGTCGCGGCAGCGGTGACCGGCATCCTCGCCGGCGACGGCATCCGGATCATCACGGGGGCGACCGTGCTCGACGTGCGCGACGAGGAGGCCGGATCGATCGTGCGCTACGAGGTGGACGGCGACTCGGGCGAGGTCGAGGCCGACGCTCTGCTGCCCGCGACGGGGCGCCGCCCCGTGATCGAGGGGCTCGGTCTCGAGGCCGCGGGGGTCGAGCTGACCGAGCGGGGCGGCATCCGGGTCGACGAGCACCTGCGCACGAGCCGGCCGCACATCTTCGCGCTCGGCGACGTCAACGGCGGCGAGCAGTTCACCTACATCTCGCTCGACGATGCGCGCATCGTGCTGGATCAGCTCCTCGGATCCGGCGAGCGCGCCACGACCGACCGGGTCGCCGTGCCGCACACGCTGTTCACCACCCCGCCGCTCGCGACGGTCGGGCTGACCGAACGGCGCGCCCGCACCGAGGGGCGGCGCGTCCGCGTCGCGCGCGAGAACGTGGCCGACATCGTCGCGATGCCGCGCGCGTACGCGATGGAGGAGACGCGCGGGCTCATGAAGTTCATCGTCGATTCCGACACCGACCTGATCCTCGGGGCCGCGCTGCTGAGCATCGACGCGCAGGAGCTCGTGAACACGGTCGCGCTCGCGATGCGCCACGGCATCACGGCCACCCAGCTGCGCGACTCGATCTACACGCACCCGAGCTCGACGGAGGCCTTCAACGAGGTCTTCGACAACATCGTCTCCGAGGCCTGACTAGCCTGGAGAGGTCATGACCCGGCTGCGACCCTCGATCACCGCGCTCGCGGCGGTGCTCGGGGGTCTGCTGCTGTTCGTCGCGCTGCTGGCCGGGCACTGCCCCCGGCCCATCCTGGCTCCGCATCCCGCGACCGCCGCGATCGCGGCCGGGACCGTCTCCCCGCGGATGCCCTGGCGGTTCCCGCGAACCCGTCCTGCATCATCCAGACCCCGGCGATGGTCGCCGCCTCGCCGACCACCCCGGCGCACCCCCGCAGCTGGTGTCGGTCGACGACGGCGCCGGCTCGACGACCGGCGCCGGCATCGCGCCGACCTCCGCGTCCTCCCGCGCGCCGCCGCCGCACGGCGTCCCCTCCACGATCGATCTCTGCGTCCTCCGGGTGTAGTCGGGCGCGGCCTGTGCCGTGCCCGACATACATCCGATCGACCGGAGATCACTCGAATGCCCGACCGTCCACCCGTTCCGTCCCCCGCCGCGTTCGCCACCCGCCGTCAGCGCATCGCGTACGAGCGCACCCACCGCGCGACGCGTCCGGCTCGTCCGGAGCGCCCCGTCCGTCCGGAGCGCTCGGCGCGCCCGCGCCACCGCCCCGCCCACGCCGTGCTGGCGGCCGCGAGCGCCCTCGGCCTCATCGCGGTCGCCGCTCTGCCGCTGGTCACCGACATGCAGGACCCGGCGCGGGCCGCCCCGCGCCTCGCCACGGGCACCGGCACCCCGCAGGCCGTCGTCCGCGGCGGCGACGTCGCCGTGCCCGGCGCCCGCGACGGCTACTCGGCCAGCCTGCCGGCGCCCGTGCTGCGATCGGCGACCATCGGCAGCGAGCTGCTGCTCGACACCGGGCAGCTCACCGACCAGCCGTGGGCGCTCCCGGTCGCCGGGCGCATCACCGACGGCTTCGGACCCCGCCCCGACCGCCCGGTCGCCGGGGTCAGCGCCTATCACGAGGGCACCGACCTCGCGACCGCGTGCGGCACGCCCATTCACGCGGCCACGGCCGGCACGGTCGTGCAGGCCGGCTGGAACGGCACCTACGGCAATTGGATCCTGCTCGAGCACGGCGACGGCATCCAGACCGGCTACGCGCACATCGAGAACGGCGGCATCGAGGTCGCGATCGGCGACACCGTGAGCGCCGGCCAGGAGATCGCGCGGGTCGGGTCGACCGGGGCGGCGACCGGATGCCACCTGCACTTCGAGACCCGGATCGACAGCAAGGCGGTCGATGCGGTGCCGTTCATGGCGCGCCGCGGCATCCGGCTCGGGTAGCGATCGCCGTCCCACGCGCGGGTGGGATCGTTACGCGCGCGGACCCCAGCGCTCGTCCGCGGGTTGCTCGCCCCGCTGCACGGCGGCGACGTACGCACGGTCGACCTCGATGGGGGGCGATCTCGCCTCCCGTCGCGACCGTCCCGTGCCCGGGGATCACGGCATCCATCCCCGTCGCCGCGTCGGCGAGCAGGTCGAGCGCGGCCGCGTACTCGCCGGCCCCGTCGGCGCCCGCCATCCCGAACATCGGCACCAGCACGTCGGAGAGCATGTCTCCCGCGAGCAGCACGCGACGGTCGGCGAGCAGCACGGCCGCGTGGCCCGGCGCGTGGGCGTCGTGCACGATGAGCTCACCGGGCAGCGGTCCGCCGTCCGCCGGGAGCGGGGTGATGATCCCGAGCAGGTCGAGCGGGATGCCCGGGGCGCTCTCCGCCGCCATCTGCCGCCCGCGGTCCCGGGCCGAGGCGGCGATCCCGGCGTTCACGGCCGTGCCGTAGCGCGGCACGTCGCCGAACCGGGGATGCCACAGCAGGTGGTCCCAGTGCGGATGCGTCGAGAAGCCGGCCACCACCGGGATCCCCAGCGCGTCGACGTCGTCGGCGAGGTCCTCCAGATCGGCGCCGGCGATGCCCGGATCGACGAGGATCAGCCCGTCGTCCGCGCGGACGACGGTGGTGTTGCTCGACACCCACTCGCTTCGGCGCACCCACACGCCGTCGGCCACCTCATGCAGCATCCGGTCCTCCCCGGCTCGTCCACGCTCCTTCAGAGACGACCTCCACCGTGTCGTCCGCCACGACGATCGCGGTCTCGTCATCCATGACGTACGCGGGCAGCCCGACCCGCTCCGCCCACCGCTCGGCGTGGGCGAGCGTGTTGGTCGGGAAGACGTCGAGGTGCGGGAAGATCGCGAAGTCCACGACGCCGAGGGTGCGATCGTCGGGCGCGAGCGGCCATTCGACGAAGTCCTCGCCGATCCGCGGCGTCATCACCATGCTGCCGGCGCTGATCCCGACCCACACCGTGTCGGTCAATTCGGGCAGCAGCTCGGCGAGCCCGGATTCCCGCATCCAGTGGCACAGGTAGGTCGCGTCGCCGCCGTCGACCAGCAGCACGTCGGCATCGCGAACCCAGTCCGTCCAGCGGTCCGTGCCCATGCTCGGCAGGGCGGTGAGCTCGAGCACGCCGACCGACGCCCAGCCCAGACCGGTGAGTCGCGGCGACGCGGAGTCGTCGGCGATGAAGCGGCGCACCGATGCGGGCCCGCACATCGGATGACCCCATTGCGCGGTCGGGATGCAGAGCGCATGGCACGCCGCGATCGGCTTGCCGAGGAGCCGGACGAGCGCCTCACGGATGCTCGGGTTGGTGACCCCTCCGGAGGTGAGCAGCAACTTC
This sequence comes from Pseudolysinimonas kribbensis, assembly GCF_030161895.1. Lineage (GTDB taxonomy): Bacteria > Actinomycetota > Actinomycetes > Actinomycetales > Microbacteriaceae > Pseudolysinimonas > Pseudolysinimonas kribbensis. The sequence continues at coordinate 2,018,481 of NZ_BSVB01000001.1, read as the reverse complement.
ACGGCATCAGCATGTCACCCGAAGTGGACAGCGTCCACATGCGGGCGTGCGCCCGTGTCAGCCGGCGTCGAGCTCCTCGCGCCGCCGGCTGAGGAACGCGACCTCGGCCGTGTTGCCGGTCAGCTGCATCGCGGCGTCGTACGCCGACCGGGCCGCGGAGAGGCGACCCGACCGGCGCAGCAGGTCGGCGCGCGCCGCGTGGAACGAGTGATACCCGGACAGTGCCGGCTCCAGTGCATCCAGGATCGCGAGCCCCGCGCCCGGCCCGTCGCGTTCGGCCACGGCGACGGCGCGGTTGAGCTGCACGATGGGCGAGTCGTCGAGCCGCCGCAGCTGGTCGTAGAGGGCGACCACCTGCGCCCAGTCGGGGGCGTCGCCGTCGGTGTGCACGGCGTTGACGGCCGCGAGCAGCTGGTACCGGCCCGGCGCGACACCGGAGGCCAGCCGCTCGCGCACCAGGGCCTGCCCCTCGGCGATGAGGGCGGCATCCCACCGGCGCCGGTCCTGCTCGCCGAGCGGCACGAGCTCGCCGGATGACGACACCCGCGCCGGGCGACGCGCGTCGGTCAGCAGCATGAGACCGAGCAGACCCGTCGTCTCGCCGTCGTCGGGAAGCAGCCCGTGCAGCAGCCGCGTGAGCCGGATGGCCTCGCCCGTCAGCTCGGCGCGCACCGGCTCGGCGTCGGGCGAGGACGCGAGATAGCCCTCGTTGAAGATCAGGTAGAGCACCGCGAGCACCCCCGTGACCCGCCGTGGCAGATCGTCGGCGGTCGGCATCCGGTACGGGATGCCCGCTGCCGCGATCTTCGCCTTGGCCCGCGTGATGCGCGCCCCCATGGTGGTGTCCTGCACGAGGAACGCCCGCGCGATCTCGGGGACGTCGAGGCCGCCCACCATCCGGAGGGTGAGCGCGACGCGCGCCTCCATCGCGAGTGCCGGGTGGCAGCAGATGAACAGGAGCCGCAGGCGGTCGTCGTCGATCGCGCCGACGGGCTCGGGATCGCTGTCGTACACGAGCCTCGCCTCCCTGTGTCGCGCGTCGCGGTCGCTCTCGCGCCGGATCCGGTCGATCGCCTTGCGGGTCGCCGTCGTCGTGAGCCAGGCGCCGGGGTTCGGGGGATGCCGTCCCCCGGCCAGCGCTCGGCGGCGGTCGCGAAGGCCTCGGCGGCCGCGTCCTCCGCGATGTCGAGGCTCCCGAAGCGCTTGGCGAGGGTGGCCACCACCCGTGCCCACTCCTCGCGGTGGGCGCGGGTGAGGGCATCCCGCGGGTCGATCACTCCGCCGGCGGAGGAAGCAGCGGGCGCACCTCGAGCCGCCGGTTGCAAGCCCTCGAGCCCTCGGTCATGAGGGACAGCGCGACGTCCAGGTCGGGCGCCTCGATGATCCAGAAGCCGGCCGCCCATTCCTTGGCCTCGACGAACGGCCCGTCGGTGAGGATGGGCTCCTCGCCCCGGGCGTCGACGACGGTCGAGACGGTCGGGTCGGCCAGCCCGGCCGCGAACACCCAGTTGCCCCCGCGACCAGCCGCTGGTTGAAGGCGTCGATCGCGACCGCCTCCTCGGCGGTGCCGGATTCGCTGCGACTGTCGATGACGTTCACCAGGTACTGCATCCCGAAATCCTGCCCTGTGCCGGATGCCGGCGCTACTGCGCCGCCCGGGGGCGCGGCCCGGCGCCCTCCGGCACCTCCCCGTGCAGGTGCGGCTCGTACACGAGCTTCATCGTCCGGCCGTCGAGCACGGTGGACTCGACCAGGTCGAGGTCGAGCTCGGCCCCGCCCTGGAAGAGCGCCGCCTCGCCGGCACTGCCGGAGACGGCGGGGAACATCATGACCTCGATGCGGTCCACGAGGCCGGCGGCGAGCAGGGCGCGATTCAGCGAGATGCTGCCGTGCGAGCGCATCGGCACATCGGTCGTCCGCTTGAGCCGTTCGATCGCCGTCACGGCGTCCTCGTCGATGACCGTCGAGTTCCGCCAGCCGAGCGGCTCGTCGCCGAGCGTGCGGGAGAACACGATCTTCGGCAGCTCATTGAGGCTCGGGTAGTACGGCTCGTCGAACATCGTCACGAACTTCCGGAACTGGCGGAAGGTCGTCGCTCCGAAGACCAGCACCTGATCCTGCGCGAACGTGCGCACGCGATCCTCGACGACCTCCGGTCCCTCCTTGCCCCAGTAGCCCGGCCAGCCCCGGGCCATGCCGTAGCCGTCGAGGCTGCAGAAGAAGTCGACCGTCAACGTGGTGCTCATGATGCTGCTCCGTTCGCGCCGCCCCCGGTGGGCGGCTTCACTCCTGCTACGAACGGGATCGGCGGATTTCGACAGGTCTGCGAGGACTCACCCGAGAAAGATCCGCGCCTCCCACGCCTGTAATGCATCGAGACGCGCGTCCGCCGGGCGGCCGACGTTGCCGAACAGGAAAGGCGCCGCCGACACTGACATCTGCACGTCGGCGATTCCCGCGATCGCCACGACCTCGCCGGACAGGTTCGCGATGACGACAAGACGCCGGTCGTCGAGGTCGCGACGGTAGGCGAACACCTGCGGATGCCCAGGCGCGAGCAACTCGAATCGGCCCGCTGCGACCACGCGTTCCTCGTGTCGGAGCCGGATGAGCCGCCGGTAGAAGGCGAAGACGGACGAGGATCCTGGCGCTGCTGCCGCGCATTGACCTCGGCGAAGTCCGGATGGATATCGATCCACGGGTGATGGGATCCGAAGCCGCCGTTCTCCTCATCGCTCCACGGCATCGGCGTACGGGCGTTGTCGCGACCGATCCGTCGGATCGAATCCATCACACGCTCGGAGTCCTGACCGGACGCGACCGCGAGTTCGTAATGGCGCAGCGACTCAATATCGCGCAGGTCGTCACTCGTGCGCAGCCTCGCGTTGGTCATGCCGAGTTCTTCGCCTTGGTAGACGTACGGGGTGCCGCGCTGCAGGTGAAGCACTGCGGCGAGCGCGGTCGCGGATGCCACACGGAATGCGCCGTCGTCGCCGAACCGGCTGACGGCACGGGGCTGGTCGTGGTTGTTCCAGTAGAGGCTGTTCCAGCCCACGTCCGCGAGGCCGCGCTGCCAGCGGTCGAACGAGGCCTTGAGCTCGACGAGATCGAGCGGCTGCACGTCGAACTTGCCGCCAGGCCCGTGATCCAGGCCGACGTGATCGAACTGGAACACCATGTCGAGCTCGCGCCGCTCGGGATCGGTGAAGAGCCGCGCCTGCTCGACCGTGGCGCCGGGCATCTCCCCGACCGTGAGGAGGTCGGCGGCGTCCCGGCCGGCGAACACCTCGCGATGCATCTCCTGCAGGAACTCGTGGATGCGGGGACCGGCCGCATAGTGCGGGAACCCGTCACCGAGCGTCCCGTCGGGCGGTACGGCGCCGTCGGGAAGGGACGGGTCCTTGGAGATGAGATTGATCACGTCCATCCGGAATCCGTCGATGCCGCGATCCAGCCACCAGCGCATCATCCGGTAGACGGCCTGCCGCACGTCCGGGTTCTCCCAGTTCAGGTCCGGCTGCTTGGCCGAGAAGAGATGGAGGTAGTACTCGCCGCTCGCCGGGTCGAGCTGCCAGACCGGCCCCGAGAAGAACGACTCCCAGTTCGTCGGCTCGGCGCCCGAGGTTCCCGCCAACGTGCCCGGCCGCGCCGGGCGCCACCAGTACCAGTCCCGCTTCGGGCTGTCGGGTCCGGATGCCGACTCCACGAACCACGGGTGCTCGTCGCTCGTGTGGTTGACGACGAGGTCCATGACGAGGCGCATGCCGCGCGCGTGGAGCGCCGCGACCAGGTCGTCGAAGTCCTCGAGCGTGCCGAGGACCGGGTCGATGGCCTCGTAGTCGCTGATGTCGTAGCCGTTGTCGTCGCCCGGCGACGGGTAGATCGGCGACAGCCAGATGGCGTCGACGCCGAGGTCCTCGAGGTGGTCGAGATGCTGCAGGATGCCGCGCAGGTCGCCGATGCCGTCGCCGTTCGCGTCGGCGAAGCTGCGGGGATAGATCTGGTAGATCACGGCGGAGTGCCACCACGGATCGATCGGTGGCAGGCCCGCAGCCGGCTCGCGGCCGGCGAGGGTGTCGGTCATGGTGTCGGCGTCCGTTCGATCGTGACGAGCTGCCACACCGCCAGCGGCGGCAGTTCAGCCTCGGCCCATTCGCCCTCGAGCCGTACCGGCAGCTCGACCAGGCGCGGTGCGCCATCCGGGTCGGCGACGCGCACGCGCGGCGCGTGGGCTCCGACCCGGCGGAAGCGCAGAACCCCGGCCGCCGGATCGCCGACGGGCGCGCGGGGCGCGTCCCACTCGGTGTCGTCCTGGCCGACGAGGTTGATGAGGTGCAGCACGAGACGGTCGCCGGCTCTGGTGACCCGGCGCCAGACGGTGCCGGCGCGCGCACGGTGATCGAGCTCGGCGCCGGCGAAGGTGACGTCGAGCTCCGCGTTGTACTCGCCCGCGTACGAGCCGGTGACCTCGACGATGCTGGGATCGAGCAGCAGCTCGTCGTGCTCGACGAGGAAGTCGTACCAGCGGCGCAGGAGGTCAGCGGTCGAGAGCTCCACCACGTGGTTGCGCACGTAGTAGGGGTCGACCAGGACGCGGTCGCCCTCACCGGCCAGCAACTGCGTCACACCGTGCGAATACAGGGTCGCCATGGTGAATGCGGTGGCGAGGTCGGCGTTCGCCGCTGGAGCGTCGTCGTAGACGTGCTGGTAGGCGGCGAGCACGATCGGCTTCTCGCCACCCGCTGCCCGCGCGCGACGCGCGACGTCGGCCAGGTCGCCGAGCGTGGTGTGCGGGGCCCACGGCTCGATGTAGAGCGCGTCCTGCGGGTCGGCGCCTGTGCGCCAGGTCGGGAAGTCGTTCACGTTGTTGAACACGAGACGGCTCGCGGGCAGCGCCGCGCGGACCGCCTCGATGAGCGCGGAGAAGGAGCGCTCGACGTCGACGGCCCCGCCGTCGGGCGAGACCGCGGTCTTGGGGTAGCCGTACTGATCGAGGTGGTACCCCGCGAACCCGATCTCCCGCGCCGCCTCGGCCAGCTGCGCCGCGAAGGCTTCCCGCCAGTCGGGTGCCGCCGGGTCGACGAGGAACAGGAAGTCGCCGAGCGCGTAGCGCTCGCCGGTCGCTGTGAGCAGCGCGCGGTGCTCCCACCGCGGCCACTCCTGCGGCCCCACCGCGTAGACCGCCGCGTAACCGAGGGCGTCCGCGCCGGCATCGGTGACCGCAGCGACGAGCCGGCGCACGGTCGCGAGCGCTACCGGCTGGCCGAGGGCATCCAGGTACTCGTCACCACCGCCGAGCAGGTCGGCGTGCCGGTAGGCCCAGTCGTAGAACTGGATGCCGGTCAGGTGCAGCCGGCGCACGGTGTCGACGAGGGCCCCTGGGTCGCGGCCGGGCCGGAAGTCGACGGTGAAGCCGTAGCGCAGACGGGTGCGAGGATCGTCGCGCACATCGACCGCGGTCCTCACGACGTGCTCCCCGACCGTCAGTTCGACCCCGTACCCGCCCGCCGGCAGTGGCGGCAGCTCGATGGATCCGTCGCCGGACCACGACTGCTCGAGGACCGGATCGCCGAGCCGCCAGACGCTGACGATGCCCGGGCCCCGCATCCCGCGCACCTCGATGACGATGGGCTGACCCGGTGCGCCCGTCGCCGCGAACGGCAGGAGTTCGGCGCTCATCCCTTCACGGCCCCGGCCGTGAGCCCCTGCACGAACTGACGCTGGAAGACCAGGAAGATGACGATCACGGGCACCACCGCGATGAGCGAGGCCGCGAACACGAGCCCCCACTGGGTCGCGTTCTGGCCCTGGAACGTCGCGATGGCGAGCGGCAGGGTGCGCGAACCGGGGTCGCTGATGAGGGTCAGAGCGATCGGGTATTCGTCCCAGCCGTTCAGGAATGTGAAGATCGTCGCCGTCGCGAGCGCCGGCCGAGCCAGCGGCAGGGCGAGCCGCGCGTAGCGGGTCCACGCCGAGGCGCCGTCGACCTGCATGGCCTGGTCGAGCTCCCCGGCATCGAGGCGAGGAAGCCGCGCAGCAGGAACGTGTTGAACGACAGCGACCCGGCGACGTAGAAGACGATCAGGCCGCCGAGCGAATCCAGAATGCCCAGGTTCTTCGCGAGCACGAACTGCGGGATCAGCAGCATGATGGCCGGGATGGTCAACCCCGCAAGCAGCACGCGGAAGATCGTCTCTTTGAACCGGAACTGGAATCGGGCGAACGCGAACGCCATCATCGAGCTGATCAGCACCGAGAAGAAGGTGGAGATCGCGGTGACGATGATCGAGTTCACGAAGTAGAGGGCGAAGTCCTCCGTCGTGAGCGCCCGTGTGTAGTTGTCGATGGTCGCCGGATTCGGGATGAGCTGCGGCGGCAGGGAGAGCACGTACGCCTGTGGCTGGAAGCTCGTCGACAGCATGTAGACGAACGGCGTCACCATCACGAGCGCGCCCGCGATCAGGGCGACGTAGCGGAGGACCGAGGAGGCGCCGCGACGGGCGGGCGTCACGCCAGTGCCTCGTCGGCGCGGCCGCGGGCGATCCGCAGCTGGAGGACCGCCAGCACGAACACGAGCACGGCGAGCAGCATCGCGATCGCCGACCCGTAGCCGAAGTCGAGGTAGGTGAAGGCCTGCTTGTACATGTAGGTCAGCACCACGTCGGTCTGCCCGATCGGGCCGCCGTTCGTGACGAGGACGACCGATGCGAACACGTTCAGACCGCCGATCACGAGCATCACCGAGAGGAACACCGTGGCCGGATTCACAGCGGGCAGCGTCACCGCGCGGAAGCGCTGCCACCGGCCTGCGCCGTCCATGATCGCCGCCTCCTCGAGGGCCTGCGGCACGCCCTGCAGGGCGGCGAGGTAGATCATCATCGACCATCCGATGCCCTTCCAGATGCCCAGCAGGCAGATCACCACGAGAGCCGTGCCGCGCTGGGCGAGCCACGACACGTCGCTGTTCATCAGGTGGAGGAAGTCGTGGAGTGTGAAGTTGACGAGCCCGCTGTCGGCGAAGAGGTACTTGAACAGCAGCGAGACGACCACCCAGCTCGTGACGACCGGAAGGTAGAACAGCACGCGGAACAATGGCTGCACAGGGCTCTTGCGCTTGAGCAGCAGGGCGATGGCCAGCCCCAGCGCCATCTGCGGCGCGACCGTCGCCAGCATGTAGATGCCGCTGTTGGTCAGGCTCAGCCAGAAGTGCGGGTCCTGCACTGCTCGGACGTAGTTGTCGAGACCCACCCACCTGCTGATCGCGCCCGCGACGATCTTCCAGTCGTAGAAGCTCATGCGGAGCGCCTGCACCGCCGGCCACACGATGAACACGGCGAAGAGGATCACACCGGGGGCCAGGAACAGGTACGGCACCGCACCCACCCGCAAGCGCCCACGGCGGGGAGACCGCGCCGGCCGCGCGACGGATCCCGTCGCGCGGCCGGTCGTCGTCCCCCGGGTGGGGATGCTCGTCATCCGATCAGTCTCCCGACAGCAGAGCGTCGATCTGCGACGCGGCGCTGTTCAGCGCCGCCTTGACCGTGGTGCCGCCCGTGAAGGCCGGTGTCAGGGCCGCCGCGAGGACGGCATCGATCTTGCTCTGGTTCGGGCTCGCGATGCGCGACTTGGCCGTCTTCAACTGGTCGGAGTAGACGCTGTAGTCGGCCGCCATCTCGGCCTGCTGATCGGCCAGGCGCGGCTGCACCGTGAGTTGACCCGTCTTGGCCATCTCGATCTGGAACTGCTTGCTCTGCGTGAAGCGGATGAACTTCGCTGCAGCAGCCTTGTGCGCGGAGCTCGCGGTCATGACGATGTCCTCGCCGCCCACGACGCTGACGGAGCCGCCCTTGCCGGCCGGAATCGGCGCGTAGATGGGGTGGAAGTCCTTGTACGAGCCGGACCACACGCCCGCCATCCACGGACCGTCGAAGATCGTCGCGTAGTCGTTCTTGGGCAGGCCGTCCTGTGTGGCGACCGCCCCGCTGTTGCCGGTCAGGAGGTTGGGGATCAGCCCCTCCTTGTACCAGTCCACGAGCATCTGGATGGTCGCGGCGTTGGCCGCGCTGTTGAGGTAGCCGGTGGCCTTGGTCTCGGCCTTGTTGGTGAACTCGCCGCCGCCCGACCAGATCCAGGGCGCGATGTTCCAGGCCTCGAGTTTGCTGTCGGCCCAGAGCGAGACGCCGGTGCCCTTGAGCGCGGTGGCCATCGTCTTCAGGTCGGCGAAGGTCTTCGGCGGTTCGCTGACGCCCGCCTTGTCGAGCGCCTGCTGGCTGGTGATGAGCACGCGCGTGTTGGTGTCCAGCGGCAGACCGTAGTACTCGCCCTTGTATCGATTGGTTGCGACGCTGCCCGGATAGTCCTTGGCCGCGAGGGCCTTGTAGTCCGACATCGAGGTGGAGAGCGGCTCGAGCACCCCGAGGTCGGCGAACTGCGGCACCCAGCCGAGGTCCGCGCGGACGAGGTCCGGCAGTTTGCCGCCGGCGGCGCTCGTCGTGAGTTTCTGCAGCAGCGAGTCGTACGCCACGTCCACGTACTTGACCGTGATGCCCGGGTTCGCCTTCTCGAAGGCGGGGATGAGCGTCTTGTTCAGCGCATCCTGCTGGGTCGAGTTGCCGCCGTTGCCGTAGGCCCCCAGAAGGTGATGGTGACGTCCTTGTGCGAATCGGATCCGGTACCGGCCCCGGTGGAGCAACCGCTGGCGATCAGAGCGACGGAAGTCGCGATCACCACCGCCGATCCGATCTTGTACGAGCGCTTCATTGCGTGGGTTCTCCTGTCGTGGTTCGGGGGTCCGACCTCGTCCGCGAGAGTCGGGGGCCGTGCGAGGTAAGTTTTACAACAAAAATAAATACACTGTCAACTGCGAGATCCGCGGCCAATCGATGGCCTAGTTGTTTCCTTTGCAATAGATACCCCGCTATGTCACTCTGAGCACATCGAAGGAGGGACGGAATGCGGATCACCACGCCGGCGTGGACGCCCGACTCGGGGGCCACGCTCGCGGTCGCGCTCGAGGTGCTGCTGCACGGTCCGATCTCCCGGAGCGACATCGCGCGGAGACTAGATCTCTCGCCGGGATCCTTGACCCGACTGAGCACTCCGCTGATCGAGAGCGGTCTGCTCGTCGAGCTCGACGAGCGATCCGAGACACCGCGTGCCGGGCGGCCATCGCGGCCGCTGGATGTCGTGGCGGACTCGCGGCATTTCGTCGGGATGAAGTTGACGGGCGCCGACCTGCGCGCCGTCGTCACGGACCTGCGTGCCAACGTGGTCGCTGAGGAGTCGATGCAGCTCACATCGCAGGAACCGCGCGCCGTCGCACGCCAGGTCGGCGAGCTGGTGTCGAGCGTCTCGCGGGGTCTGCCGACCCCGACGGCCGTCGGGATCGGGATCGGCGGATTGGTTGCCGACCACGGCACCGTGCGCAGCGCCCCGTTCCTCGGATGGGAGGACGTGCCCCTCGGGAGCATGGTCGAGCACGAGACCGATCTTCCTGTCGTCATCGAGAACGACGTCGTCGCGTTCACCGAGGCGCAGCACTGGTTCGGGGTCGGGCGCGGCCTCGACCGCTTCGCCGTCATCACCCTGGGTGCCGGAGTCGGGTACGGCCTCGTCATCCACGGCGATGTCGTCGTCGACGGCGACTCGGGACTCGGGCTCGTCGGCCACTGGCCGCTGGATCCCTTCGGCCCGGTGTGCCCGGCAGGCCATCGCGGGTGCGCGCGCAGCGTGCTCACCTCGACCGCCATCAGCCAGGCGGTCTCCGCTGCAGTCGGTCGCGTCGTCGACTACCCGGAGGCGCTGCAACTCGCATCGTCGGGCGACTCCGCTGCATTGCGCGTCGTCGACGATGCCGGTCGCGCGCTCGGCCGCCTGATCGCGGCCGTGGCGAATCTCACCGCTGCCGAGCGCATCGTGCTGGGTGGTGAGGGCATCGGCCTGACCGACGTGGCTGCCGACGCGATTCGGGAGGGCATCGCGCTCGACCGCGACCCGAGAGCGCGTACGCCTGACCTCGTCAGCACCTCAGGCGACGACTCACAGTGGTGCCGCGGCGCCGCCGTGATCGCGATCCAGCGCTTCGTGCTGGGCAAGCGCTCTTGAGGTATCCCCCGGGGTACGGGCCGGCTCAGCCCGCGCTGTAGCGCGCGGCGACGGGGCACTCGAAGATCCGCGGAGGCTCCGCCGACCGTGTTGAGGTGCTCGATCACCCGATGCCAGGCGGCCGGGAGCGTCGACTCGGTGTAGGGGACGTCGTGCTGCTCGCAGTGCTCGCGCACGATGTCGCGGGCCCGGGCGAGGTGCGGTCGCGACATGCTCGGGAAGAGGTGGTGCTCGACCTGGTAGTTGAGGCCGCCCATGAGGAGCGTCATCGCCCAGCCGCCCGTGATGTTGCGCGAGGTCAGCACCTGCTTGGAGAGGAAGTCGAGCTTCGCGTCGCGCGCCACGAACGGCATGCCGACGTGATTCGGGGCGAACGTGGCCCCCATGTAGATGCCGAACACGGCGAGCTGCACACCGAGGAAGGCGAACGCCATCCCGAGCGGAAGGACGAGGAAGACGGCGCTCAGCAGGATCCCGAAGCGCAGAGCGAGCACGGTGAGCTCGAATCCACGGCCGTGCACCTTGCGGCGCTCGACGAGCGAGCGCACGGACTGCACGTGGAGGTTGACGCCCTCGACCGAGAGCAGCGGGAAGAACACGTAGCCCTGCACCCGCGTGAACAGAGCGAGGAGGCCCCGGCGCGACGCCGCGGAATCCTGGTGGAAGGAGACCGTGTCGGCCGCGATGTCGGGGTCTTTGCCGAGCTGGTTCGGGTTGGCGTGGTGGCGGGTGTGCTTCGTCATCCACCACTGGTAGCTCATGCCCACCATCGCCGTGCCGATGAACCGCCCGAGGCGGTCGTTCGCCGGCCCGGATGCGAGCACCTGGCGGTGCGCGGCCTCATGGGACAGGAAGGCGAACTGTGTGAAGATCAGCCCGAGTGCCGCGGCGATGAGCAACTGGTACCACGAGTCGCCCAGCATGACGAAGCCGGTGATGGCCCCGCCGAGCGCGACGAACAGCCCGCCGAGCAGGAGGGCGTAGAACCAGCGACTGCGGCGCAGCAGCCCCGTCTCGCGGACGACACGCGACATCGCGGCGAAGTTCGGGCCCGCGGCGGATGCCGAGATGGTGCGCGTGTACGAAACGGAGGACATGGCCTCTCCTGGGATCGAAGTCCGACTTCCCAGTCAGAGGTGCGGGCGACTCGCCCATCGAACAGATGGGTCGAATCTAGCCGGTTCGGCTGTGCGCCGACCGAACGCGGCGGTCCGCCGCGCCTACCGGTACCACTCCTCACCGATGGTGGCGAGCCGGGAGGGTGCAGCCGCTCGCCGACGCCGTAGAAGTGCTGGAAGCTCATGATGAGCGGCCGCCATGCATCGGGGTCGACCCGCTGCATCCCCTCGTCGGAGCGGATGCGCGGATGGACGTGCGTGCGCACGATCTCGAGCTCCATCGGCCGCATCGAGTCGGCATCGGCGTCGGACCGGTGGTCGACCACCAGTCGCGCCTCGAGGTTGACCGCGCATTCGGCGACGCGGAACGGGTGCACGAGATCGGAGGGCACGGGAGTGAGCCCGGCGACACCGAACTTGTCGGGCTCGTACCGGTATCCGACAGAGGCCTTGCGCTCCGAGACCGGATTGCGGCCGGTCGTCAGCGCGAGCCGGTCGACGGCATCCACGAGGTCGGCGGAGGGCAGATTGATCACGCACTCGCCGGTCGCGCGGATGTTGAGCGCCGTCTGCGACCGCGGCGACATGCCGATGACGGCCCGTCGGCCGAGCCAGAAGATGCTCGACATCGGAGCGAGGTCGGGGTCACGGTGCTCAGCAGAGCGACCGGGGTGCCGAAGTAGAAGATCGCGGGGCTGATCACGTCGTGTGTTCGCACCTGTCGATCCTGACGATCGCCGGATGCCTGGGCTCGCGGGATTCGGACACGGCACCACGGCGCTCCTCACGGACTATGGTCGGCGGCATGTGCCGCAACATCCGGTGCCTCCACAACTTCGAGCCGCCGACCACCGATGACGAGGTACGGGAGGCCGCGCTCCAGTTCGTGCGCAAGGTCAGCGGGTCGACCCGGCCCTCCCGCGCGAACGCGGCGGCGTTCGAGCAGGCGATCGACGAGATCGCGCTCGCGACTCGCCGCATGCTCGAGCAGCTGGTGACGAGCGCGCCGCCGAAGAGCCGTGAGCTCGAGGCGATCAAGGGCCGCCGGCGGCACGAGAAGCGGATGGAGCGCGAGGTCAGGATCCGAACGGCGACCTGACGTCCGACGGCATCGATGAGCCCCGACCCGAGCCGAGGGGTCCCGGGCGCGAGGACGCGTCCGGGACCCGGTTGCTCAGGCGGCGCGCAGCGGCGGGCCTCCCGGGAAGCGCCCGGACCAGCCGGTGCGCGACGGCCGACGCTCCCCGAGCGGCGGCGTGAGCCGTCGTCCGAGGTTCGGAAGCCGCACCCCGGAGCCCTCGGAGCGGCGATCGCGCGGGTCCTGCGGCACGGCCACGAGCCGCCTCATCAGGCCCTCACCTGCTTCTGTTCCGCACCGCCCGCGGCGACGGCGATCTTGCGGGGCTTGGCGCGCTCGGCCATCGGGATGATGACCGACAGCACGCCGTGCTCGTAGTTCGCGGTGATCCGCTCCACGTCGACGCCGTCCCCGAGGGTGAACTGGCGCATGTAGGAGCCGTCGGGGCGCTCGTGGCTCAGCCACTGCACGCCGTCGTTCGCCGGCGTCCTGCGCTCCGCGCGGATGGTCAGCAGCTGGCCGTCCACGTCGAGGTCGACGCTGGCCGGATCGATGCCGGGGAGGTCGGCGGACAGCACGTACTGGTCGCCGTCACGGAACAGGTCGACGGGCATCAGGCGAGGAGTCAGGGCCGTGTCGAACACGCCGGACGCGAGGCGGTCGAGCTGGCTCAGAACATCGAACGGGTTGGACATGGATCTCTCCTTCCTCATCGGGTGCGGTCCCGGTCGAGGGGCCACGGAAGATGTATTAGCACTCTCCGCTGCCGAGTGCCAATAGTGTCGTGGGTGCTTTCGACATATCCGAAGGTGCCGTGCAGGCGGCCCGGAGTCCGGGCCCGACGATCCGCTCGTGCTCCGCCGGTGGACGCCCGGCTACGCTGGCCCCAGGTGCGCCGGGAAGTCTGGTCGGCTCCATCCCCGCACGCCCTGGAGCCGCATGACCGATCAGATCGCCTTCGCGCTCGTGGTGGCCGCCGTCGCCGCCGCCGTGATCCTCGCGGTGCTCTCCAACCGGCTGAGCCAGCGGCTGCGGATCCCGGCCCCGGCGTTCTTCCTGGTCGCGGCAGCCCTCCTCGCTCTGGCCCTTCCGCCCGTCGCGGAATCCGGACGACAGCTCGACGAGAAGGTCGTCAGCATCGCGCTCGCCTTCATCCTGTTCGACGGCGGCATGCACATCGGCTGGCGGCGCTTCCGCGGCTCGGCCGCGCCCATTCTCTGGCTCGGCATCGCCGGCACCGCCGTCACGGCCGCGGCAGTCGCCCTCGCCGCTCATCTCCTGCTCGGGCTCGATCTCACCGCGTCGCTTCTGCTCGGGGCTGCGCTCTCGCCGACCGACCCGGCCGTCGTCTTCTCCGTGCTGGGGCGCAAGGAGATCGGCGGCCGCACCGGCACGATCCTCGAGGGCGAGTCCGGCGCCAACGACCCGGTGGGGATCGCCATCATGGCCGCCCTGCTCGCCGCCACCGGCACGGGGTGGGGCGCCGTCGGCAGCGGGGTGCTCGAATTCCTGCTGCAACTGGGCATCGGCGCCGTGGTCGGCATCATCGGAGGGCTCGGCCTGCGACTGCTGCTGTCGCGCCTCACCCTCCCCAGCGAATCGCTCGCGTCGGTCTTCGCGATCGCCGCCGCCGGGCTGCTCTACGGTCTGGGCACCGCCGCCCACGGCTCGGGGTTCCTCGCCGTGTTCATCGCCGGGATCCTCATCGGCGACCTGCACGCGCCCTACAAGACGGAGATCACCCGATTCACCTCGGGCATCGCCAGCCTGGCCGAGATCGTCGCGTTCGCGGTGCTGGGGCTGACGATCCGGCTCGACGTCGTGCTCCGGCCGGAGGTGCTGGTGCCCGGACTCGCCATCGCGGCGATCCTGTCGTTCATCATTCGGCCGGTGCTGGTCGGTGCACTGAGCCTCCCGTTGCGCATCCGGTGGGGCGAGCGCGCGTTCCTGCTCTGGGCGGGGCTCAAGGGCGCGGTGCCGATCCTGCTCGGGCTGCTCATCGTGAGTGCCGACGTGCCCGGCGCGCAGACGCTATACGGGATCGTCTTCGTCGTCGTCCTGTTCTCCGTCGTGGTGCAAGGCGGACTCGTGCCGCTGCTGGCCCGAGCGCTCCGGGTGCCGATGCGCGAGGTGGAGGCGCGTCCCTGGTCGCTCGACGTCCGCTTCGCGGACCGGCCCACCGGCCTCGAGCGCCACACCGTCGAGTCGGGGTCGGCCGCCGACGGCGCCACGGTCGGCGACCTGTTCCCCGACGAGCTCGCCCGCGTGGCGCTCGCGAGCCGGGACGGACGCAGCCTGCCCGTCCGCTCCGGCACCCGGCTCCGATCCGGGGATGTCGTGCTCACCGACATCGACGACGGGCACGACATCACGGACCTCTTCACGCCCCGGGAGTAACCATGGGCGCCGGCCGCGCCGATCGCTATGCTGACGACTATTCGCGTGATCCACGGGTGTGGATGGGGCTGGGAGCGCCGAGTCGCGATTCGCAGGGGGATCCGAGTGACCGGTCTGTCCGTACCTGGTTCGAAGCAGGGCAGGCGGGGCCTGTTGCCGGCACTGCGATCGCTGCCGCTGCGTCTCGCTGCGGCGGCGGGCGCCGCCGCGTTGATCGCCTCCGGCCTGGCCCTGGGTCTGGTCGCCCAACCGGCGAGCGCCGCACCCGGGAACCCGGGGGTGCCGAGCGACGGAACCCTCGTCTACCAGGAGGACTTCCAGAATGCGCCGGTCGCGGGCGCAACCAGGATCGCCGGTTACACGAGCAGCAGCGGAGCGACCTACACGGCGGACCCCGTGTACCAGAACACCACGCTCTGCAACGGGCTGATCTTCGGCCACCAGGCGACCAACGCGGCCCTCGGGGCGCAGAGCTTCTGCGGCGCGTCGAGCGGATGGTGGCCGAGCGCGCGGACGATCCCGTCCGGCATCGGGCTCTACAACGGCATGACCGACCCGACACAGAACCTCGCGGTCGCCGACCAGACCGTCGGCGGCACGTCGAACAACTACACCGGCACGATGCTGCAAGGCAACGGGATCACCGTGCCCACCAGTGGCCGGTTCCTCACGTTCTCCGTTCAGGTCGGCAACCTCTGCTCCACCGGAGTACAGGCGCTCGATCGGTTCTACCTCCTCGACGGAGGCAGTGCCATCCCGCTGAACACGACCGACTACAACATCTGCGCCGACCCGAATCGGCGCAGCTTCGCCGTCGACGCAGCGACCGTCACCGTCGGCACGTTCACCGGCAACCAGTCCGCTCTGGTCACCAGCTCGACGATCGGATTCCGCCTCACCAACCAGCAGCCGTCCGGTTCCGGGAACGACCAGGCGTTCGACAACTTCAAGATCCTCGACGTGACCCCGCAGCTGGACAAGGCCTTCAGCCCCGCGATCGTTCCGACCGGGGGCGCGTCGGCCCTGACGTTCACGGTCACCAACACGAGTGAGCTCGCCGCGAAGAACGGCTGGTCGTTCACCGACGCGCTGCCGTCCGGCCTCCGGGTGGCGGCGGTGCCGGCGATCAGCACCACCTGCCCGTCCGGCGTGGTCACGGCCGCCGCGGGCAGCACGAGCGTCGCCGCGACGGGCGACCTCGCCGCCGGCATGGCGTCGTGCACCGTCACCGTGCAGGTCGCCTCCGCGACCACCGGGGTCGCCTATACGAACGGCCCCGGCAACGTGACGACGGTCGGGCTGAACCCGCCGGGATCGAGCACGGTGCATTTCGAGAGCCCGGCCCTCACGTTGGTGAAGCACGCCGGAACGCCGACGGATGCCAACGGCGACGGCATCACGAATGCCGGTGACACGATCGGCTACACCTTCACCGTCACGAACACCGGAGACGTGGCCCTGACCGACGTCGGCGTCACCGACGCCAAGGCCGGGCCGGTCACCTGTCCGAGCACGACGCTCGCACCCGGGGACACCGAGACGTGCACAGCGGACGCGCTCTACACGGTGACCCCGGATGATGTGGCGGCGCACGCGGTCGACAACACCGCGACGGCCCACGGCACCCCGCCGAGCGGCGTGGTCACCACCTCTCCGCCGTCGACGACGTCGACGCCCGCCGCCGACCCCGCTCCGGCGCTCACCGTCGTGAAGTCGGCCACGCCATCCGGAGACGCGACCTTCCAGCCGGGTCAGACGATCACCTACGACTTCGTGGTCACCAACACCGGCAACGTGACCATGAGCGACATCGCGATCGACGATTCCACCTTCACGGGCACCGGCTCGCTGCCGACGCCGACGTGCGCGCAGACGACCCTCGCGCCCGGGGAGCAGACGCTCTGCACCGCCGACTACACCCTCAGCGGTGGGGATGTGGACGCGGGCAGCGTCAGCAACACCGCGACGGTGACGGGCACGCCGCCAGGATCGGAGATCCCGGTCCCCTCGGAGCCGTCGACCATCGTCGTTCCCACGCCCGAGGCGCCCGGGATCACCCTGAGCAAGACCGCGACGCCGACCACCGTCGACGCCGCCGGGCAGAGCGTGACCTACTCCTTCCTCGTGACGAACACGGGCAACGTCACGCTCTCGGCGATCGATGTGCCGGAGACCACGTTCACCGGCACCGGCACCCTCGGCGCGCTGGACTGCCCCCGGGAGACCCTGCTCGCGGGGCAGTTCGAGACCTGCAGCGCCGACTACACGGTCACCCAAGCCGACATCGACGCGGGCGGCGTCGTCTCGAACACCGCGACGGCGACCGGCGTCGCGCCGAGCGGCGTCGTCGCGCTGTCCATCCCCTCCACCGCGACGGTGAACGTGACGCGGACACCGGCGCTCACCCTCGCCAAGACGGCGGATGTGACGGCGGCGGCGGCGGGGCAGCATCTGACCTACTCGTTCCTGGTCACGAACACCGGCAACGTCACGATCACCGATCCGGTGATCGACGAGGGCGCGTTCTCGGGCAGCGGCGCGCTGTCGGCGATCCAGTGCCCGACCGGTCCGATCAGCCTCGCGCCCGGCGATGACGTCAGCTGCACCGCGGACTACACGGCGACCCAGGACGACGTGGATTCCGGGGCGCTCACCAACACCGCCACGGTCACCGGCACCCCGCCGGACGGCACGACGCCTCCCGTGTCGCCGCCGTCGACCTCGGTCGTGACCACGAGTCCGGCACCGGCGCTGACGATCGTGAAGACGGCCGACGCCGCGAAGGTCACCCGCGCGGGTCAGGTGGTGACCTACTCGTTCGCGGTCACCAACACCGGCAACGTGACGATCACCGACCCGGTCGTGCACGAGGGCGCCTTCACCGGTCACGGCACGCTCTCGGCGATCGCCTGCCCCGACAGCGCGTCGACGCTGTCACCGGCTGAGTCGGTCACCTGCACCGCGACCTACACGGTCGTGGATGCCGACCTCGTCCGCGGCTCCCGGCTGAGCAACAGCGCGACGGTCAGCGGCACGCTCCGCGGCGGCGGGACGATCACCAGTGATCCGTCCACGTCGCGGGTGCTCGTCGACCCGCCGGGCGGGCTCGCGCTCACCGGCAGCGACCTCCTGCTCCCGGGCGTCGCGATGGCGCTCGTGCTGCTGCTCGCGGGCGGTCTCGCGATCGTGATCCGTCGGCGGCGTGGAGACGGATCGCCGACGGACTGACGCCGCTACGGCGCGTAGGTCACGGAGGTCTGCTTCTCGAGCTGCTTCAGGTGCTCGCCGAGCGGACCGCTGACCGCCGGGTAGCTCGTCACGGGGTCCGGCCGCGGCGTGGCGCCGTGCGCGGAGACCATGACGAGGACGACCACGAGCACGACGGCGACCGCGAGCGCGAGGCCCGCGACGAGTTGCACCGCGCGGCGGCCCCGCATGCGCGGCTTCGCCGCCGCCGGCTGGTCCGGCGCGGGGTTCGCGGGCAGCACCTTGGTCGGATCCGGTGCCGCGGCCACGGTCATCGCCACCGTGGGGAGCTCGGCGAGGAGGGGTCGTCGAGCGCGGGGGCCTGGAGCGAGACCAGCGCGCTCAACCGTTGGGCGGCCTCCGCGGCGGTGGGGCGCCCATCCGGATCACGCGCCGTCATGGTGCGCAGCAGCTCCTGCCAGGCCGCCGGAAGGGCGGGCGGGATGGCGGGGTCGCGCGCCAGCCGCGCCACCGCGGACTCGACCCCGCTGCCCGGGAACTCGCGCCGCCCGGTGAGGCACTCCAGCAGCACCAGCCCGAGCGAGTAGACGTCGCCGGCCGGCGTGGCCGGGCGGCCCTCGGCCTGTTCCGGGCTCATGTACCCGGCGGTGCCGATGACCGACCCCGTGGCGGTGATCTTCGCATCATCGACCAGGCGCGCGATGCCCAGGTCGGTGAGCTTCGCCGTCGGGCCCGACGCGTTGTCGTCGGGCAGGAGGATGTTCGCGGGCGAGATGTCGCGGTGCACGACTCCCTGACCGTGGATGTAGGCGAGCGCGCGCGCGACGTCGGCGCCGATCGCCGCGACCTCCGGGGGCGGCAGCGGTCCGCGCGCGAGTCGAGCGCGCACGTCGGACCCGTGCACGTACTCCAGCACGAGCACCCCGCGGCCGCGGTCGTCCGAGACCGCGTCGAACAGGGTCACGAGGGAGGGTGCGACAGGCGCGCCAGCAGGCGGATCTCCCCTGCTGGCGATGCAGGTCCTCGCCCTCCGCGAGCTCGCGCCGGAAGATCTTGAGCGCGACGTCCCGGCCGAGGCTCTCGTCGAGGGCTCGATACACCTCCGCCATGCCGCCGGTGCCGACCCGATCCCGGAGCCGGTATCGCGCCGCGATCAGGTCGAGGCTCTCGGTCACCGTCATCCCTTCGGCCCCGGGGGCTTCGGGCCGCCCTTCTTCTTCGGCGGCGTGGGAGCCTGCGTCTTCTGCTGCTCCTGCTGCTCCTGGAGCTGCTGGAGCCGGGCGCGCAGCTCGGCCGTGGTGGCGGCATCCTGCAGCTGGATCAGGTCGGCGCGCACGAGGGCGATCGACCGGGCTATCGCGTCGTGGCGCGCGGGCTCGATCGTGCCCTTCTCGGCGTCCGCGTCGTTCAGCCTCTCGAGCGCGCTCAGCCGGGTGAGCGCGGCGGAGTAGTCGCTGCCGGCCGCGGAGCTCGCCACGTCGAACACGGAGCGCTGCAGACCCCGCGCAGTGGCCGTCGAGTAGCCCGCGTTGCCCGCGCACCCGCTCAGCCCGATCGCGAGCGCGACGGCGGCCGCCGCCACGGGAATGCCTCTCATGGATCCAGGATGCCGGTCGAACGCTGGGCGCCTCCCAAGCTCCGAGCGGCCGTTCAGACCGGCGCCGAGGAGCTCACATCCCGGGAGTCGCGCGCCGTTGCCGGCGCGTCTCGCGCGCCCGGCGCCGCCACCCGGTCGCATCCGGGGCCAGGTGCAGCGCGAGCGCTACGCAGATGAAGCCGAATCCCGCCCAGTTGGAGAAGACCGCCAGCACGGCCGCCACCACGAACAGCAGGAACGCGAAGAGCGAGCGGCGACGGGTCGCCCGGTACTCGACCGGACTGAACTCGCCGGAGCTGCGCAGGATCTCCCGCTCGAACAGGTTGTACATGCCGTCGGTCACGACGAACAGGGCCGCGTAGACGAGGACGGGAGCGGGCGCGAACTCGGTCTGCGCCATCCACGCCGTCGTGAACGGCACGAGCGAGACGAAGAACAGGTGGCCGAAGTTCAGCCAGATCACCCGCAGCGACGGTGACGTGATGTAGGTCATCAGGTAGTGGTGGTTGATCCAGATGATCGCCACGAACGCGTAGCTGACGACGTAGCTCAACGCCACCGGCCACAGCGACAGCAGCGCGCTCAGCTCGGCGGAGGCCGGCGGCTTCAGCTCGAGCACCATGATCGTGATGATCACCGCGAACACCGCGTCGGTGTAGCCGGACAGCCGCTCCGGCGTGCTGGGGCTCATCTTCGACACGGCACCATCCTGCGCCCTCGCGCCGGCGTCGGCTCACCCGCCTGCGTGCCGTGCAACCCGCAACCCTTCGACCACCGCATCGAGGATCCGCGTCAACGTGGGCTGCAGATCGACGATGGCGTGCGCCAGGCGCGGGTCGCGCCGATACACGTCGCTCAGCACCTCCCCCGGCGTCGACATCTGCCACATGGTGCCGGCCACCGAGATCGCCGTCGAGATGACATCGACGGCATCCTGCTCGACCAGCTCGGGCAGGACAGCCCGCAGCGCTGCGCCGATGCGGTCGACCTCCCCGTGCGTCACCAGCTTGTACTCCCGGACCGAGTCGACCGAGACGTTGCGCTCGAGGCTGAGCGAGACGTGACCCAGCAGGTCGCAGAACAACGGGCGAGCGGTGAGGGTCGCGGAGACCGCCCCGCCGACGTCACGGGGATCGTCCAGCATGGCCAGCGCCGCGCTCAGCTCGGGACCCCACCGCGCCCATTCGGCCGCGGCGAGACGGAGCAGGATCTGCTCCCGGGTCTCGAAGTAGCGAAGCAGCGCCGACTTGTGCATCCCGATCTGCTGCGCGATGCCGGTCAGCGTCACCGAGCGCACACCGTCGCGCGTCGCCAGCGCGCGGGCGGCGTCGAGGATCGCGGTCTCACGGGAGCGCTTGGCGTCGGCGGTGCGCGCGCGCTGGAACTCGGACATGCAGTGAGCGTAACGCGCCTGGGTTGCGTTAATAACACAACCATGTTGTACTAGGTGTTCTCCGAGAGAGACAGGACCCCGTCATGACCCTCGCGTCCGACCGCGACTACTCCGCAGCGCTGGAATACGCCGGGCAGCTGCTCGGCACACCCTCGAGCCGTTCCTCGCGGCCACCCCGGGCGAACCCGCCAACGGCGCGGACTTCAAGCGGATCGCCACCATCCAGGCGTTCACCGACGCGTGGCCGCGCACCGACGACCTCGACCACCGCACCCGCGGCCTGGTCTCCGTGGCCATCGCCGCCACGCTCGGGACCCTCGAGCCGCTCCGCGGCCAGATCCGCATCGCCCTCAACAGCGGCGCCACCGCACGGGAGGTGGTCGAGGTGTTCGTGCAGGTCGCCGCCTATGCCGGCGTGGCGAGGGCATTCGAGGGGTACGGAGTCGCGGCCGCGGTTTTCGCCGAACGCGCCTGACGACGCCGTGTCGGCGAAGGTCAGCCGGCGGAACGCTCCGCGGGGGCCGTCGGCGCAGGGCCGCAGCGCCGACCTGCGGACCCCGGTAGACCATGTCCATCGCGCCGATGCTCTCGCCCGGGGGCACGATCGCGTCGATCCGGTCGAGCACCTCGTCGGAGAGCGCGAGGTCGACCCCGGCCAGGGTGTCCTCCAGCTGCTCCATCGTGCGCGGTCCGGCGATGGCCGACGTGACGCCCGGGTGCGCGATCGCGAAGGTCATCGCGAGGTGGGTCAGCTTCACGCCGAGCTCCTCCGCGAGGGCGACGAGCTGCTCGACGGCGGCCAGCCGACGCTCGTCGCGGAAGTGGCGCATCCCCGTCCGGGTGGAGCGGAAGTTGTCGTTCTCCTGCCCCGACCGGTACCGCCCGGTCAGCGTGCCGCCCGCGAGCGGGCTGTAGACGAGCGTGCCCATCCCGTAGCGCTCGGCCACGGGCAGGATCTCGCGCTCGATCTCCCGGTCGAGGATCGAGTAGTTCGGCTGCTCGGTGCGGAAGCGCTCGAAGCCGCGGCGCTCCGCCATCCACTGCGCCTCGACGATCTCGGAGCCGCGCATCGACGAGCTGCCGACCGAGCGGACCTTGCCCTCCCGAACGAGATCCGTGAGGGCCGAGAGCGTCTCGTCGATGTCGGTGTCGGGGTCGGGGCGGTGCAGCTGGTACAGGTCGATGTAGTCGGTCTGGAGGTGACGCAGCGATCGCTCGACCGCCTCCCGGATCCAGCGCCGCGACGCGCCCCGATGGTTGACGTCGTCGTCGACGGGCCCCCAGAACTTGGTGGCCAGCACCACCTCGTCGCGGCGCCCTTGAGCGCCTCGCCGACCACCTCCTCCGAGTCGCCGTAGCGGTCGGCGGTGTCGACGAAGTTGATGCCGGCATCGAGGGCGCGGTGGATGATCGCGACGCCGGCGCTGCGATCCGGGTTGCCCAGCGAGCCGAGCATCATCGCCCCCAGCGCGTAGGGCGTGACCTTGATGCCGGTGCGGCCCAGCGTGCGGTACTGCATGGTGTGCTCCTCGTCGCCGCGATCGGGACCGCGGCGGCATAGTGTGGTGAGAGACGGAACGACACTCCGGATATAACCGGAACATGGTTCCGCTTAAGACGACCATATGCGGAACAGGGTTCCGCCGCAAGTCTCGGATGCCGCCATGCCCTCAGTCCCGACCGCGGAGAGCCCCAGCGACGCGCCGCGCGTCATGCGCGCCGATGCGCGGCAGAACCTCGACGCGCTGCTGGAGGCCGCCAAGACGGAGTTCGCGGCATCCGGCGTCGATACACCGGTGCGTGCGATCGCCGACCGCGCGGGCGTCGGTGTGGGCACGCTGTACCGCCACTTCCTCGACGGTCCGACCTCATCTCGGCGGTGTTCCGACGCGAGATGGATGCGTGCGTCACGGCGGCCACGGAGATCGAGGCGTCGTTCCCGCCCGACGAGGCGCTCGATCGGTGGATCCTGCGGTACACCGAGTTCCTCGCCACCAAGCAGGGTCTCGCCGCGGCGCTGCACTCGGGCGACCCGGCCTACGCTCCGCTCGCGGACTACTTCTCGGCGCGGTTGACCCCGACCCTCGAACGACTGCTCGAATCGGCGCGGCGCTCGGGGGTGCGCATCCAGGATGTCGACGCCGGCGAGTTCCTGGGCGCGGTGGCCAATCTCTGCCACGGCGCCGAGCAGCACGGCCGAAGCCCCGCGCACGCGGAGCGCATGGTGCGCCTGCTGCTGGCCGGGCTGCGCGCCTCGGACGGCTAGAGCAGGAACACCGTGGCCAGGTATGCGGTGACCGAGAGGACCGCTGCGTAGGGCAGCGCCATCCACAGCATCCGGACGTAGCCGAGCCGGATGAGCGGCGCGAGCGTCGACGTGAGGAGGAACAGGAACGCCGCCTGCCCATTGGGAGTGGCGATGCTCGGGATGTTGGTGCCGGTGTTGATCGACACGGCGAGCAGCTCGAACTGATGCCGCGAGATGTCGCCGGCGTGGAAGGCCTTCGCGATCTCGCTGATGTACACGGTCGCCACGAACACGTTGTCGCTGATCGCCGACAACGCGCCCGACCCCAGGAAGATGAGCGAGAGCTGGGCCCGTCCGTGCTGCGCCAGCACGGTGTCGATGATCGGCGCGAACAGGTGCTGTTCGTGGATGACGGCGACGATCGCGAAGAACGTGACCAGCAGCGCGGTGAAGGGCAGCGCCTCCTGGAACGCCTTGCCGATCGCGTGCTCCTCCGTCACTCCGGCGAACGCCGTCGCCAGGACGATCACGGCGAGCCCGACCAGGCCGACCTCGGCGAGATGAAGGGTGAGCCCGACGACCAGGGCGACCGCGGTGAGCCCCTGGATGAGCAGTCGCGCCCGCGCGCGGGCGTCACGGCCGCCGCTCTGACCCTCGTCCCAGTGCTCCATCACCGAGCGCACCGAGTCCGGCAGGCGCGCTCCGTACCCGAACGATCGGGTGCGCTCGAGCAGCGCGCACATCGCGAGCCCGACGATGACGACGGGGATCGAGACCGGCGCGACGTGCAGCAGGAACTGCCCGAAATCCCACCCCACCGTGTCGCCGATCAGCAGGTTCTGCGGCTCCCCCACGAGCGTGGCCACGCCGCCGAGCGCGGTGCCGACCAGCGCGTGCATCATGAGGCTCCGCAAGGAGGCGCGGAAGGTCTCGAGGTCGCCCTCATGGCGCTCGTGCACCAGACGGTCATCGCTGTGATCGTGGAGGTCTCCCGCGCCGCGACCGGAAGCGAAGCGATGGTAGACCGCATACAGGCCCGCGGCCACCGCGATGACGACCGCCGCCACCGTCAAGGCGTCGAGCACCGCCGACAACACGGCTGTCATCGTCGCGAAGGCCAGAGACAGCAGCACCTTGGAGCGGACCGCGACCAGGAGCTTGGTGAACAGCAGGAGCAGCAGCTCGCGGATGAAGTAGATGCCCGCCACCATGAACATCAGCAGCAGGATCACGGTGAAGTTCGACCGGGTCTCCTCGAACACCGCCTGGGGCGACGCCATCCCGATCGCGACCGCCTCGATCGCGAGAAGGCCCCGGGCTGCAGGGGTAGCACGTCAGCGCCATCGCGAGGGTGAAGATGAACTCCGCGACGAGCAGCCAGCCGCCGACGAACGGATCGATCAGCAGGAACACGACCGGGTTCGCAACGAGGAACGCGACGATGGTGATCTTGTACCAGCGCGGCGAGTCGCCGAGGAAGTTGCGGGCGAGGGAGGACGGCAGGGCTCTCAGCACACGGCCTCCCGTTCGGTCACGGCACAGATGCCGGCCGACCAGACTTCCCGGCGCTCCGGCACCAGCCTATGCGGCGGGGTCGTGCCGGCGGTCGGTACCCCGCCTGACCCGGGTGCTCTGAAGCTACCTCTTCGCCTTCTCGAGTGCGTCTCATTCGCCTAAAGCTTCACGCCGCCGGAGAGCAGGTCGACCTTCCAGAACCGCTGCAGCGACAGGAAGATCGCGGCGAGCGGCACGATCGAGAGGAACACCCCGCCGATCACGAGCGAGAACTGATTGGGCTGCCCGCCGGTCGGCATGATCATGCCGTACATCCCGAGCGTGAGCGGATAGAGCTCGCGGTCGGTCAGCATCACGAACGGCAGCAGGAAGTTGTTCCAGACGCCGATGAACTGGATCAGGAACACCGTGATGAGCGCGGGCGACATGAGGCGCAGCCCGATCGAGTGGAAGATCCGCCATTCCGAGGCGCCGTCGAGGCGCGCGGCCTCCATGATCTCGTCCGCGACCGACGCCTCGGCGTAGATCTTGCAGAGGTAGATCGCGAACGGGTTCACGAGCTGCGGCAGCAGCACGCTCCAGTAGGTGTCGGTCAGCCCCACCGGTGCCAGCAGCAGGTACTGCGGTACCGCGAGCAGCACCGGCGGCAGCAGCACGGCCGCCACGATCGAGCGGAACACGAAGCGGCTGCCCCGGAATCGGTACTTGCCGAGCGCGTAGCCGGCGGCCGCCGCGATGAAGGTGGAGAGGATGCCGCCGCCGACCGCGTAGATCACGGTGTTGAGGGCCCATCGCACCCAGATCCCGTGATCGTAGGTCAGGATGCCGACCATGTTGCTCCCGAACGCCCCGTCGAACGACGGCACGAGCGGGGGCGTGGAGAACAGCTCCCCGTTGGACTTGGTCGCGGCGATGAGGATCCACAGCACCGGCACGAGGCAGTAGACCGCGCCCGCGAGCAGGATCAGGGTCGGCACCCAGCTGACCCGTCGCGCGCCGGGCCGGCCGTCACGACTCGGCCGCAGAGCGCTGCGGCGACGGGATGAGACGACCGCGGTCATCGGGCGCTCCTTCTGCTCAGGCGGTTGCCGACGACGTTCACGAGCACGGTCGCCACGACGGTCATGACGAGCAGCGTGAAGGCGCTGGCGGCTCCCCCGTAGATGTCGTTGTTGACGAAGGCGTCCGAGTAGACGCGCATGAGCGGCACCCAGGTCGAGCTGATCGCGTTGGTGAGCGGCTTCAAGGTGGTGGGCTCGTTGAAGAGCTGGAGGGCGCCGATCACGCTGAACAGTGCGACGAGCGTCATGGCGGGGGCGATCATCGGCAGCTTGATGCGCACGGCGATCTGCAGCTCGCTCGCGCCGTCGATCTGCGCGGCGTCGAAGAGCTCGCGGGGGATGGACTGCAGGGCGGTGTAGAGCACGACCATGTTGAACCCGAGCACGCCCCAGATGGCGACGTTGGCGACGGCGAAGAAGATCGTCGTGTTGCCGAAGTAGTCGATGAACTGACCGCCGATGGGGCTCGTCGCGGGGAGGTAGAGGAAGCCCCAGAGCAGCGAGGCGATGACGCCCGGCACGGCGTAGGGCAGGAAGATCGCGAGCCGGCTGAAGCCGGTGAGACGCGCGCGGTTCGCGTCGAGGCAGAGGGCGAACAGCGTCGCGAGGATGAGCACCGAGGGCACCCCGACGGAGGCGACCAGCAGCATGCGCCCGAGGCTCGCCCAGAACTCGGGGTCGGCCAGCGTCGACGCGTAATTGGCGACACCGGCGAAGACCGTCTCGGTCGAGGTGCCGAGCAGGCCGCCCGAGACGTGCACGCGCAACAGGCTCAGCACGAAGGCGTAGACCGCGGGAGCGAACGTGAACAGCAGCAGCAGCGCGACGGCGGGGGCGACGAGCACGACCGGCAGGATCGGGCCGCGCCGTCGGCGCCGAGCGGGTGCGGGTCGCGCCGGGGCTGCGGCGGGGACGGTGGCCATCGGCTTCCTTGCGGGGTGGGAGGGGCGGGAGCAGGGGAGGCGGGATGCCGGCGAACGCGCCGCCGGCATCCCGCCCGAGTGAAGCAGACGGCTACTTGACCGTGTAGCCCGCCTTCTTCATGTCGGCGACGGAGGCCTCCTGCACGGTCTTCAGGGCGTCCTGGAACGAGGTCTTGTTCTGGACGGCCTTGCCGAAGGCGTCGGAGTAGGCGTTGAACGTGATGTTCGCGTTCGGGCCCCAGATGTCGAAGCCGCGGACGTGCGAGGCGAGCTGAGCCATGAGCGCGTTGTAGTCGGGCTGGGTGCTCATGAACGGCGGCGGCGTCTTCAGCGCCGGCAGCGACTGGTACTTCGCGGACGCCGGGAAGACCTGCGCCTTCGTGATGAGCAGGTCGATGCCCTTCTCGCTGTTGTTCATCCAGTCGACGAACTTGGCGGCCTCGGCGGGGTGCTTCGAGTTCGCGGTCACGCCCTCGACCTCACCGCCCCAGGTGCCGATCTGCTGGTCGCCCGCCGTCCACGACGGCACGGGGGCCGCCGCCCACTTGCCGGCCGTGTCGGGCGTGATGGAGGGCAGCTGGTTCGGCGCCCACTGCCCCGAGATCCAGCCCACGATGTTGCCGGTGTTCATGTCGGTGTTCCACTGGGTCGACCAGCTCGGCCCGGGCGCCACGAGGTCCTTCGTGAGCAGGTCCTGCCAGTAGTTCGCGACCTTCTGCGTCGCGGCGTCGTCGATGTCGACGGTCCAGGTCGAACCCTTCGCCGACCACCAGTTGGCGCCCGCCTGCTCGGCGAGGCCGGAGAACCACTCGGGGCTCGCGGCGTCGAAGTTGCTGATGTACTGCTTCGGGTTCTTGCCGTGGATGATCGCCGCGTCGGCCGCGAACTCGTCCCAGGTGGCCGGCGGCTTGGTGATGCCGGCCGCCTCGAAGAGGTCCTTGCGATAGAAGAACACGAGCGGGCAGATGTTCTGCGGCACGCCGTAGGTCTTGCCCTCGAACCGCACCCGGTCGAGCACGTTCTGCGAGTAGTTGTCGAGCGACGAGATGTACTTGTCGACGGGCACGATGACCTTGTTCGAGATCATCAGCGGGATCGCGGGGTACTCGATCTCCGCGATGTCGGGGTTGGTCCCCGCCTTGTTGTCGGTGATCAGCTTGTTGTAGAGCGTGTAGCCGGTGCCCGAGGGCTTGATGAGCTTGACCTGAATCTTGGGGTTGGCGGTGTTCCAGGCGTCGACCACCTTGTCCATGCCGTTGTCCCAGTTGACGAACGTCAGGTTCACGACGCCCGAGCCGTCGGACTGACCGCCGGAGGTCGAGCAGGCCGCGAGGCCGCCGAGCGCGACGAGGCCGGCGAGCGGGATCGCCAGGCCGCGCAGGAGCTTCTTGTTCACGTGGTGCATCTCCTTTGATGTGATGTCGCAAGGGTGCGGGGTTGGCACGCCGATGTGGGCGGAATGCGCATTCCAGTCGACCCTAGGATCGTCCGCATGCGCTGTCAAGGCGGGCGGCCGGTTCGTCCCCATCATCCGATGATGGCGTGGTGTGCGACCGGTCCAACCGTCTAGGGTCGGCATGGCAACCGCATTCCCACCGATGATCGGAGGACACCGCATGGCGCAGACGAGACAGCTGGGCGCGACCGGCATCGCCGTGACACGGATCTGCGCCGGCGCCGCCGCCTGGCGCGACGTCGACGATCCGCAGGGCGGCATCGCCCCCGCGGAGTCCGCCGCGCTCGCGGCCGCCCTCTTCCGTGATCGGACCGTGCGCTACCTCGACACCTCGAACAACTACGGCATCGGCGAGAGCGAGCGCCGGATCGGCGCCGCGATCCGCGCGAACGGCGGCCTGCCCCCGGGCTTCGTGCTGCAGACCAAGGCGGACCGGCATCCCGTGACCAACGACTTCTCGGGCAGCCGGATGCGCGCCTCGCTCGCGGAGAGCCTCGAGCGACTCGGGATCGAGCGACTGCCGATGGTCTTCCTGCACGATCCCGAGAACACCACGTGGGACCGGGCGATGGACGACGACGGCCCGGTTGCGGCGCTCGTGGCCGCGCGAGCCGAGGGGCTCATCGAGCACCTCGGCATCTCGGGCGGCCCGGTCGACCTGCTCACGCGCTTCGTCGAGACCGGCCACTTCGAGGCGCTCATCACCCACAACCGGCACACCCTCGTCGATCGCAGCGCCGAGTCGCTGATCGATCTCGCCGCCGCACGCGGCATGGGCGTGCTCAACGCGGCGCCCTACGGCGGCGGGATGCTGACGCGCTGGCCCGTGGCCCGCGAGCGTTACGCGTACGGGAACGGCGCACCCGCCCTCATCGCCGCCGCGAACGAGATGGGGCGCCTGTGCGCGGAATTCGACGTGCCCTTCGCCGCCGCCGCGCTGCAGTTCTCGACCCGGGACCCCCGCATCACCTCGACGATCGTCGGCATGCGCACCGTCGCCGACCTCGAGGCCTCGGTCGAACTCGACGAGGTCGACGTGCCCGACGAGCTGTGGAGCGCATTGCGCGCGGTCGAGCTCGATCCATCCACCTGGCAGGACGCGGCCCCCGCGGTCGGGCGCTAGCCGCATCCCGGCCCGCACCCGCGCCCCCGCCCGTGCGGCGCGAATCGTTCGTGGCGCGTCCTAAAGCGCACGCAGAAGCCAGCGGGCGGAGCGGGCGAGGAGCGCTCGCCGCTCCGGGCTGTCGTACGAGGCCGCGTCGTGTCCGAGGGCGTCGTATACGACGGGGGCCGACCCGGTCGTCCGCGTCCACAGCAGCGGGTGCCGCGCGCCGTCGTGCTCGTGCCAGACGAGCGGCTGCACGTCGGGCGCCACCCGCAGGTACGTGTAGCGCTCGTCGTCGACCTCGAAGTCGTGGACGCCCGCCACGATCGGGTGCGCGTCGGTCTCGACGTGGATGTGCGCGCGGCCGTAGTCGGGATGCATCGTCGTGCCGCGCACCCAGATGCCGCCGAGGATCCCCTCCCACTCCGGCACGAAGTGCAGACTCGTCGACGAGACGTGCAGGGCGAGCAGCGGGCGCCCGGCCGCGAGGTGCGCGAGCAGGCCCGCGCGAGAGGCCGCGTCGATCTCCGGCCCGGCGGGCTCGGGTTCGGCGCCGGGGGCGAACGGCGCGTCGGCGGCGCCGATGTTGACGACGAGCAGGTCGGGCGCGGTGATCGGAAGAGCCGAGAGAGCGGCGTCGACGTCCTCGGTCACCGTCGTGGCGATCCCGGCGCCCTCGAGCACCTCGGCGACGCGCGCGGAGGTTGCGGCGAACGGATGCCAGGGGTCGGCGTATCGACCGGAACCCGAGAGCAGCAACGCGTGCGACGACATGCGGGTCAGCGTAGTCGGACACCGCTTTCCCTCAGCAAATCCCTGGTGTTGCGGCGTGGATGTGCGCCGCTTCTGGCTAGAGTGATCCCACGCTTTCCCGAAGGGATGTCAGCGCCATGCCCGCCGAGCGCCGCTCCCACCCGGTCACGTTGGCCGACGTCGCCCGCCGCGCCGGGGTGTCGCAGTCGACGGCCTCCCGCGTGCTCAACGGCAGCGAGCGCACCGTCGGCGGCGAGCTGGCGCAGCGGGTGCTCGCGGCGGCCGACGAGCTGCGGTACTCCGCGAACGTGCAGGCGCAGGCGGTCGCCCGCGGCACGACCACCAACCTCGCGCTGCTCGTGAGCGACATCGCGACCGACTACTTCTCGTCGATGACGGCGGCCGTGATGTCGGCGGCCGAGCTGGCGGGCCTGCGGGTGACGATCGCCATCACCGAGCGCCGGCTCGAGCGCGAGATCGAGCTCGTGCGCGACCTGCGCGGCCAGCACGCCCGCGCGATCGTCCTCGCCGAGAGCGGCACCCGTTCGCGCGAAGGCGTCGAGCGGCTGCAGGACGAGCTGGAGGGCTACGAGGCGGCCGGCGGCAAGGTCGTCGTCGTCAGCCGCACGACGATGCCGTTCGACTTCGTCGACCTCGACAACTTCGGCGGCGCGCGCCGGCTGGCGGTGGCGCTCACCCGGCTGGGCTACAAGCGCTTCCACGTGCTCGGCGGCGACGAGGGCCTCGTGACGACGCGCGAGCGCATCGAGGGATTCCGCGACGGCCTCGCGGAGCGCGGGCTCGAGCTGCCCGACTCGGCCATCACGTTCTCCGACTTCAGCTGGGAGGGCGCGTTCGGAGCGGTCGGGGCGCTCGACGATGCCGTCCTCTCGAACACCCAGGCGCTGTTCGCGCTCAACGACGAGATGGCCCTCGGTGCGATCGCGGGCCTGCGTAATCGCGGGATGCGCGTGCCGGACGACATCGCGCTCGCGGGGTTCGACGACATCCGCACCCTGCGCAACGTCGTCCCGGGGCTCACGACCGTGCGGGTGCCGACGGCGCAGGTCGGCCGAGCCGTGGTCGAGCTCATCGCCGGTGGCGCGCAGAGCCCGACGACGGTGCCGGCGACCGTCGTCATCCGGGAGTCGACCCCGCGCCTCAACTAGCGCGGCGCAGCGGCGACCACGGACCGGTCAGGACTGCACAATGAGCTTGCGCACGAGGTACTCCTCGACCGCCTCGGGGCCGCCCTCGGACCCGTAGCCGCTCTCCTTGCGGCCACCGAAGAACGTATCGCGGGCACCGACGCCGAATCGGTTGACGCTGACCATGCCCACGTCGAGCCGGCCCGGGATGCGCAGCGCCCGCTCCGCCGATCCGGTGAACAGGTAGGCCCCCAGTCCGAACGGCAGCCGGTTGGCCCGCTCGATCACGTCAGACTCGTCGCGGAACGACGACACGGCGGCGATCGGACCGAACGGCTCCTCGTTCATCACGACGGCGTCCTCCGGCACGTCGGCCAGGAGAGTGGGGCGCCAGTAATAGCCGACCGAATCGTCGCCGACGCCCCCGGTGACCAGTCGCGCGCCCCGGGAGACGGCATCCCGCACGATGGGCTCCATCGCCGCGAAGCGACGTCCGTTCGCGAGCGGGCCCATGCCGACGCCCTCGGCGAACCCGTCGGCGACCGACACCCCGCCCAGCAGCTCGCCGAAGCGCTCGACGAAGCGCTCGTACACGTTCTCGTGCACGTAGAAGCGGATCGGCGATCCGCACGACTGACCGGTGTTGTGGATCTTGGCGCCCAGCGCCTGCTGGGCCACGGCATCCACATCGACGTCATCGAAGACGATGACCGGCGCGTGCCCGCCGAGTTCGAGCATGGTCGGCTTGGCGTGCTCCGCCGCCTGACGGGCGAGCAGCGTGCCGACGGCCGTGGAGCCGGTGAACGACACCTTGCGCATGACCGGCGAGGCGATCAGCCGCGACGAGATGCGGGCCGGATCGCCGAAGACCATGTTGAGCACGCCATCCGGGAGGCCGGCATCGGCGAGCGCATGCGCGAGCGCGACCGCGCTGGCGGGTGTCTCCTCCGCGGGCTTGATGACGACCGTGCAGCCGGCCGCGAGCGCCGCCGCCACCTTGCGACCCGGCACCGTGAGCGGGTAGTTCCAGGTCGTGAACGCGGCGACCGGGCCCACGGGCTCGCTCACCACCATCGTGCGACCGTCGGCGGCGGCCGTCGGGAGCACGTGGCCGAAGCGGCGGGGAGCGTCCGTGGCGAGGGAGTCCATGATGTCGGCCGTGTACGCGACCTCGTCGAGCGAGTCGCCGTAGGGCTTGCCGTTCTCGCGGGTCATCGCCTCGGCGATCGGCACCGCGCGATCGCGCAGCAACTGCGCGGCCCGCATGATGATCGCGGTGCGCGCGTGCGGACTCGTCTCGCGCCACTCGCGCCAGGTGCGTCCGGCGGCGTCGATGGCGGCGTCGACGTCGTCGTCGGTCGCGACGGCGACGCGGCCCACCGTCGCACGGGTGGCCGGATCCTCGACGTCGATCCCGTCGCGGGCGGAGGATGGGATCCACCGCCCGTCGACGAACAGCTCGCCGTCGGGGTTGCGGATCGTGTCGCCCATGTCGGACCTCCGTTGTTCGTGGCTCGACCGCAGCCTACGTCAGGCAAGCGCATTCCGGAGCACGGCTGCGCAACCGACTGCGTTAGAGACTCCGAGCGCGGGTTGGGTGGCAAGCGCTTGCCAGGCGCGATCATCCCTCCGCGGAAGCGTCGACGTCGCCGCCGCCAGCGGGAGGACCGGAGCTGTAGCCTGAACCCTAGGAGTGCTCAGATTCGACGAGTGCTTCACGACCGCGGGGAGTGGTGATCGTGACACGACGGCGTCGGCATGGGCAACGCGGCACGAGCCGGATCCGCGGCGGCCGCGCACTGTCGGTGGTGCTGGCCACCACCATCGCGGCGGCCGGCCTCACCCTGGGCCTCGCGACGGCGGGCGCCGGCCCAGCGGCCGCGGCCGCGAACGGCTGCGGCTACGCCGACACGTCCGCGAACAACGGCACGCACGCCTCGACCATCTGCTGGTTCGATTTCTCGGCGTTCGACGCGACCGAGGCGCGATCGACCGAGGGGCAGCCGATCGAGATCGCGCTCGATGGCGGGCTGGTCGCCGACTTCACCGTGAAGGTCACCAACCTGCCGAACTCCGTCCCCATGAACTTCGAGGCCCGGTCGACGCCCCTCGAGACGCGGTTCGCCTTCGGCACCGACGCCTACCGCGGCATCCCGGGGTTGAATGCGCTCTACAGTCTCGCCTCGCCGTCGGGGAACAAGGCGGCGAAGATCACGTTCGACGACATCCGGGTCACCGACGCGCAGGGCGATCCGGTCGCCGGGTACTCGTTCGTCGCCGCCGACGCGGAGGACAACGTCCGCGGAGAGTCGTTCGCGTGGAGCTCCGACAAGCCTCTGAACGAGATCGAACGGCTCGCCCCGAACGGCGGGTGGGGGTGCAAGAACCCGGTCGGCCTGGGGACGACGTCGGTCACCTGCGCGGGCACGGGCGTCGGCGGCACCACGATCGCCGGCGGCAAGTCGACGGCGCTGCTGGTCGCGGCCGACACGCCGACCACGTTCGCGACGACCTGGGTCACCAGCGCGCGCTCGGCGATCGCCATCGGCGTCCAGACCGCCAAGCTCACCGTCGTGAAGCAGGTCGCCAGCCGCATCGATCCCGCCGACTCCTTCACCGTGTCCGCCGAGGACTCGACCGGTGCGGTGGTGGGGCAGGCGACCACCGGCACCGCCGGCTCCGCGAGCACGCCCGGCCTGGTCGTGGCCCCCGGCTCCACGTACACCCTCGGCGAGTCCGCCGCAGACGGATCGGCGACCAACCTGGCCGATTACGTGACGCCGTCCTGGTCCTGCACCAACACCGCGGCGGGCAGCACCACCGTCCTGCCCTCCGGAACCGGCTCGACCACGACGGTGACCCCGGCCGCCGGCGACGACATCACGTGCACCGTGACGAACACCGCCAAGGCGACCGGCATCTCGTTGCAGAAGCTGGCCGCGCCGCCGGTCGACGCGAGCGGTGACGGCATCACCGACGCCGGCGACACCATCGTGTACTCCTTCGTGGTCACCAACACCGGGCAGACCGACATCGACACGGTCGCCATCGACGACCCCAAAGTCGGGACCGTCAGCTGTCCCCCGGCACCATCGCGCCGGCGGGCGTCACGACGTGCACGGCCGACGCTCCCTACGTCATCACGACGGCGGACGTGACGGCCGCGCATCCGCTCGGTTCCCCGGCCGTGCTGACCTCGAACGCGTCGTCGACGAGCACTCCCACGGTGACGCCGGAGCCGTCCATGACGCTCGTCAAGTCGGCCTCCCCGAGCGCGCAGGCGGACTTCACCGAGGGGCAGATCGTCACCTACTCCTTCGTGGTCACGAACACCGGCAATGTGCCGCTTGCCGACGTCGCCGTGCAGGACACCGCCTTCACGGGGACCGGCACGCTGCCGAGCCCGGCCTGCCCGGCCGGCGCCGCGTTCCTGGCCCCCGGTGCGCAGGTCGTCTGCACGGCCTCGTACACACTGACCCAGCTCGACATCGACGCCGGCTCCGTGACCAACACCGCGTCCGTGACCGCGGACCCGCCCGGTCTCACGCCGCCGCCTCCGCCGACGACCTCGACGGTGACCATTCCGCAGCTCGCGGCACCCGCGGTGTCACTCGTGAAGTCCACGCCCGTCACGGCGATCACGGCCGCCGGACAGGTGGTCGACTACAGCTTCTCCGTGACCAACACGGGCAACACCACCCTGACCGACCCGGAGGTGATCGAGGGATCGTTCAGCGGTGTCGGAACGGTCTCCACGCCGGACTGCCCGGCCGGCGCGAGCCCGCTGCTGCCGGGCCAGGTCGTCGTCTGCACGGCCTCCTACACGGTGCGGGCCGGCGATCTGACGGGTCGGCCGCTGGTCAACACGGCGACGGTCACCGCGACGGCACCTGGTGGAGGGTCCGTCGACTCCGACCCCTCGACCGCGCGGGTCGATGACGTGGCGGACGTGCCGCCCGGCACCGGGCCGGCGGGTCTCGCCATCACCGGAATGACGGTCGGCGGCACGGTCGCTGCGGCGGCAGTGCTCCTCATCGCCGGGCTCGCGCTGTTCTTCGTCCGGCGTCGGCGGCGAGCCGTCGAGTAGCCGGCGCTCCACTCGATCCTGACGGAAGGTCCATCGATGGCGAATGCAGCAGCGGGCTGGTACGACGACGGGTCCGGCACGGGCGCCAAGCGCTGGTGGGACGGCAACGCCTGGACCGAACAGCGGCAAGGGCCTGCAGCCGTCGACAGCCCTGCGACGCTGATCGAGCACATCAAGACCGAGGCGAGCGCCGGCGGCCAACCGCGCCCCGCAGCGAGCGGGATGAGCTATGTCGTGCTCCAGGTCGTGCTGAAGGAGAAACTCTGGGGAACGGGCTCGGGCAATCTCACGGAGCTCGAGAAGGCCATCAACTCCCAGGCCGCCCTCGGCTACCGACTCCACACGATCACGACGGCGGCTTCGGGCAGCAAGGGCATCGGTGGCGGAGACCGCATCCAGGCGACGCTGGTCTTCGAGCGGCTGACCTGAGGTCCGCCCGGGCACCGGCCATCTCGTCACCTCGCGAGTCGCCGCCCACGGCCGAGCGGCCCGAGGGATCTCTCGCGCGAGCAGGGTCCCCGCAAAGCCCAACAGGCTCCCGGCGACGTGCGATGTGCGAACCGTGCAGCATCGAGCTCGGATGATCGG
The DNA here is from genome assembly GCF_030161895.1 of Pseudolysinimonas kribbensis. Classification (GTDB taxonomy): domain Bacteria; phylum Actinomycetota; class Actinomycetes; order Actinomycetales; family Microbacteriaceae; genus Pseudolysinimonas; species Pseudolysinimonas kribbensis. The sequence goes on along the minus strand of NZ_BSVB01000001.1, from coordinate 1,982,703 downwards.
AGCGCGCTGACCCCGTGGGATGCGTAGGATCGCGCCACAGGGTCATCGCGGCTCTCGAGAGACGAGGACCATCATGGGCGAGAAATCCGCACGCAAGAACACCACGAAGACGGCGGCGTCCAAGACGTTGAAAGAGAAGCGTCTTGCCAAGCAGGACAAGCGCGCGAGCGACGACCGCGCCGCACGCGCCACCGACGCCGTGACGAAGGTGACGCACAAGTAGCCGCCGGCGGCAGTCCCCGATCCTGAATGCAGGGATCGGGCGGCTGCTCACGCCCGAGCGCCGTCAGCGCGTGCAGATCAGCCTTGCGATCCGGGGCCTGTCAATCTGTCAATTCGATGACGTGCTCGGCGGGCGCGATCGCCTCCTCGTCCGAGGTCGCCACGATCGCGATCGCCCCGCGCCGGGTCGCGTTGGCCACCTGGCCCCACACGACCGCGCTGCTGGCCATGTCGAGCTCGCTCGTCGGGTCGTCGAGGCACAAGAGCATCGGCTCGCCGATGAGCGCCCGCGCGACCGCCACACGTTGCTGCTGTCCGCCCGAGAGCTGTTCGAGCAGGTTGTGCCAGCTCGACTCCGGCAGGCGCAGAGCGGCGAGCAGCCGTTCGATCGCCGACCAGTCCGACGCGCGGTAGCCGCCCCGGGCGAGGAGCCGCACGGCGACGTTCTCGGCGGCGCTCAGACTTCCGATCAGCTCGTGCCGCTGCGTGACGATCCCGACCGCGGCGGGGTCGACGGGCGAGTCGTCCAGCAGGATGCGACCACCGGTGAGCGGCCGGGAGCCGACGACCGCCTCGAGCAGGGCTCGGCACGCGCTCGAGGCACCGGTGAGCGCGACGGTCGATCCCGGCGCGACGCTCAGGTCGAGGTCGCTCACGACCTCGGCTCCGGCGCGGAGCACCGTCGCGCGGTCGAACCGCAGACCCTCAGTCATGGTCGCCTCCGGTCTCGGCCCCGCGGATGCGGAGCTCGCCCGGCGCGACGGCGTCGATCGACACCAGCCGTCCGGAGCCCCACTCGGCTCGCAGCGCCTCGGGGAGCGGGATCGAGCCGTCGGCTCCGATGACGGCGTACCGGCCGGCGGCGGTGGCCTCCTCGCCGATCCGCCCGTCACGCAGGTGGATGCTGCGCTGCATCCGCGCGGCCACCAGTTCGTCATGCGTGACGAGCAGCACCGCGGTGCCCTGCTGGTCGGCGATCTCGACGAGCAGATCGAGCAGCCGGTCGCGGTCCGCATCGTCGAGCTGGCTCGTCGGCTCATCGGCTAGGAGCAGCCGGGGCCGGGTCGACATCGCGACGGCGAGGGCGAGCATCTGCTGCTCGGCCGGGCTCATCTCCCGCACCGGACGGTCGTCGGCGCGGAGCCCGGCCGCATCCAGGAGCTGATCGGCCACCCGGGTGCTGCCGCTCGGGATCCCCCGCAGCGCCCACTCGACGTTCGCGCCCGCCCCTCGTGCAGCAGCAGGTTCGTGGACGCTCCCTGCAGCATGAGCCCGAGCGTGCCGGCTCGCAGTCGACGCAGGTTACGCTCTCGGGCGTTGCCGAGGTCCGTGCCGAAGACCGCGACCGTGCCGGCCGAGGGCCGCATGATGCCGGCGACGACGGTGAGCAGCGTCGACTTGCCGGATCCCGACGGACCCAGCAGCGCGACGCGCTGGCCGGGCTCGACCTCGAGGTCGATGCCGCGCAGCGCGGCCACATCGGTTCCGGCCTCGCGGTAGACGTGCACGAGCCCCGCGCACCGCAGGGCCGGGACGTCGGCGGCCGCGGCGGGCGGGCGTCTCGCGAGGGGGCGCTCATCGCGACCTCCCGCCCCGCAGCTCCAGGCGCGCCCCGACCTCCGCGATGACCGCGATCAGCAACAGCACGCCCGCTACGGTCGCGGCCAGAGGAAGGGGCGCGAGCGCGTAGTCCGGCGGGGGAACCGCGCCATCGCCGCGGGTGAGCGGCAGGTGCGGCACCGTCAGGACGAACGCGACCACGCCGGCACCCACGCCGAGCACCGCGGCGAGCCCGATCGGCACGAGCGTCTCGACGGCGGCCACCCTGCGGAGCAGCCGTCGGGGCACACCCGCGGTGCGCAGCGAATCCCAGTCCCGGCGGCGTCCGGCGGCGCCGACCATGCGGATGGCGATGACGCCGAGCAGCGAGAGCAGCAGGGCACCCGCTCCCACCGCGAGGCCGAGCCGGGCGGACCTCGGCGACGCCTCACTCGCGAACCGGTCCTCGACGCTGCGGAGCGTCGTGCGCCCGGTGACTCGGATGTGATCGCGAGCCAGCGCCGCCATCACCTCGGGGTGGGCACCCGGAGCCAGCCACACCTCGTCGCTCGCGGCGCTTTGCGCGGGATCAGCCACCCGATCCGCGACCGCCAGATCGACCACCGCACCGTCGCCCAGCATCCGGGGCAGGATGCGCGCGCGCTGCACCTCCTGCAGCAGAAGCCTGCTCTGGTCGAGCCCCGCCCCCACGAACGCGTGCGGGATTCCCGGATACCGGGTGAGCTGGGTCGACGGTCCGACGATCGCCGGGAGGGGTTCGGGGGCGTCCTTCGGCGCCATGCTCGCTGTGTCGCCCTGCCCGCCGGTGAACAGGACGCCGAGGCCATCCGGCCGGCTTCTGATGACGGCTCCCGGCGTCAGGACCGAGTCGGAGCCCTCACCGATGCGGTTGCGCCACCTGTCCGCGTCGAGCCAGGGCGACAGCCGGGAAGCCGGCTGCGCGTCGGTCGAGAATCCGGTGATCGTCATGGCCGTCGCGAAGGATGAGGCGTCGGAGCCGTCGCGGCGCTCGCCGAGCCAGACCACCCGGCATCCATCGGCGCAGGGGACCGCATGCGGTGCGCTGACGAGCGTGCCGTCGTGCGGTGCGCCGAACGAGACGGTGTGCCAGCCGGTCGCGTTCTGCACGACCATCGTGAGGAAGGGCCCGGTCGCATCCGGCGGCGCATCCCCGACGTCGCTCACGCGGGCGAGCTCGATCGAGATCTGCGTGCCGGTGACCGTCATCGACGCGCCCGCCGGCGGCGCCAGCTCCGCGCGCAGCTTCGCCGCGCCCAACCCGCTCCACGCCGGCTCCCACGAGGAGACCGCCGTCAGTCGGGAGGCGTCGAGCGCGACCAGCGACGGAGCGTCGCCGCGGCTCGGCAGAAGCTCGACGGCCATGGCCTGCGTGCCGCTCGGATCGGCGCGCCTGACCGCCTGGAGGAAGTCGACATCCGAGGGCACCGAGACCGTCACCGCCTGGCTCGCACCCAGGTACGCGGCCGCACGATCATCCTGCAGACGATCCGCCACGACCGCCGTCTGGGCGGAGTAGGTGACGACGGCGAGTCCCATCGTCACCATCACCGCGACGTACAGCGCCGACGGCGCTCGACCGAGCCGCCGACCGACGAGCAGCCCGGTCAGCGACCTCGGCGCCTTTCGCGTGACCCGCCGGATGAGCGCGATGGCCAGCCGCAGGCCGACGATGCCGATGAGGACCGCGACGACCGCCGGTGCGAGCAACGTTACCTGCGGGCCGGTGATGCTGGTCTGCGACACGAGCGAGTACACGACCACAAGCGCGAGCAGCACGATCGCGGTCTGCCCGATGAGGGCCACACGCGAGATCGTGCGCGGCTCGGCGGTCTCGCGCAGCAGGACGGAGAGCGGGAGCCGGGCGGACCGCACGCTCGCCGCCACCAGTGCCACCAGCGACCCCACGACGGACAGCACGGCGGCGCCGATCACCAGCGGCTGGAGCGGCTCCACGGTGGCGGCGGGGCCCATGACCGCGCCCGCCGCCAGCTGAGCGGCGGCCACTCCGACCACGGCGCCGACGGCGCATCCGGCGATCACCGCGACCGCCGGCTCGACGAAGACGGACGCGAGCCACCGGCCCCGCGGCAGTCCCCGAAGCCGAGCGAGCCCCCATTCGCCCGCTCGATCGCGCCCGATCCGCTGCACGAGCAGGGCCTCGGCGAACCAGGCCAGTCCGAGCGCCTCGAGAGCGGCGACGGCGAGCAGGGTCGCGGCGGCGTCGCGCTGCGGCTCGACCCCGTCCACGACGTCCAGGATGTGGGAGGTGACGCGGGTGCCGGCCGCGGCGCTGACGGCCGTGAGGGTCTCGTCCTGGGCGCGCTGGATGTCCGCCCGGATGCCGGACACGTCATCCAGTGTCACGTCGCGGCGCAGGACGCGGACCGAGGAGGCGGTTCCGTCGACGTTCAGGCGACCGAACTGCCCGAGCGTGACCACCAGATCCGGTGCCGCGGGGCTATCGGTGTGCCGGCTCAGCCGAGACGGGCCCTTCAGGACGGCGCCCATGCCGCTGCGGTCGTCGTAGATGCCGACCACTCTCAACGTCACGGCGGTCGGCGTCTTCAACCTGAGGGACGCGCCCACCTTCACCGTGGTGCCCGCGGTGCTTCGAGCCACCGCGATCTCGCTGTTGCGCGTCGGGCACCGACCGGAGACGAACGTGGTGCCCCGGCACGAGGTCTGGGGTGCCGCGACGGCCGCGGTCCCCCGCGCGCTCGCCCGACCCCTCAGGGCCCAGGAGTACTCCGTGCTCGAATCCACCGCGCGGAACGGCGGCGCCCAGACGCTCCCGTGCACCGCGTTCGTGACCGCCTCGACCGAGACGAGGCCGCTCTGGGCCGATCCGCCCGGCACGTCGGCCGCCGCCACGATCGCCGTGCGCTCGATCCCGGCCCGGTGCACCGCCTGCGCGAGCGTGACCTCGTCGACGGCGCGAACCAGCAGAGGCGCGAGCACGGAGAGGACCATGGCGATCGCCGACAGCGTCACGAGCCACACGAACGAGGCAGGCCGACGCCGCACGCTGCTGACCCAGAACACGGATCGACCTGCCGGCATTCGCACCCCTTGCGCGCTCAGCCACGATTTCCGCGTCAGCTTAGGGGAGCGAGCGTCTCCGGTCATTGTGTGACGACGATTTCTCGCCGCGGGATCATGGGTCGCGCGGTGGATTTCCGCGCGACCCATGCCGCGATGGCCTTACGCCCCCAGCGAGATGATCCCCGCCTCCACGGGCCCGGACTTCCCGTACTGTGCGCCGGTGATGACGAACACCAGACCGGGCTCCGGCGGACGACCGGGACCGACCAGCGGGATCGTGTACCGGCTGTAGCCGGCGGGCATCGGCGACGAGAAGCGCGTCCACGCTCCCGGATCGCCGAGCGCCCGGTTGATCATGAAATCCTGATCGTCGTTGTCGGTGACGATGATCGTGCCGTTCTTGCCACCGGAGGGCGACCACGAGACGACGGGCGCCCCGTTCGGCACGGCACCCGTCGACGGCACCAGCGCCATGTCCTGCGAGAACCGGAACGACTCCGGATCGCGCGCGAGCCGGTAGTGGATCGGGTACGAGTAGTCGTCGCGCTGCGGGTTCTCCGGATCGTCGGGGACGCCGTACTCGTAGGTCATGATCCACAGGTCGCCCCGGATCTGCGCGATCGTCGTCATGCCGGGGCGGTTCGCGTACGTTGTACCGGTCGCGTCGTTCACCACCGGACCCCAGGTGCGCAGATCTCTGCTCGTCTGGTGCGCGAGCTTCTGCCCGAAGTCCGGGTCGCGCTGATCGGAGTAGTAGCAGACGAGGTTGTCCTGGTGCAGCAGCAGGAACGGCTCCCACACCGGCGTCGCGCCGTTCGTCGTGTCGGGCGGGCCGCCCTGCGCCACCGTGCTCAGGAACTGCCAGGTCATCCCCTCATCCGTGCTCGCATACAGCTGGATGTTGGTGCTCGAGAAGTTGGCGAAGGTGTTGCACGAGAACAGCAGCGCCCCTTCGGCAGACCGGCGAACGCCCGCGGCAGTTCGTAGAGGAACGGCTGCAGCGCGAAGCCGTTGACCGGGATGGTGCTCTGCAGCGCCCACGTCCGGCCCTCGTCCTCGCTGCGGTACAGCGGGAACCCCGCTCCTCCGGCGCCCTGGTACGTCGCGAGCAGCGTCCGCGACCGCCCGGGCTGCCGGGCGCTCAGCTGCACGGCGCGGGCGTACGACGTCCGGCCGTTCTGACCGGCCACCACGACGGGCCCGAAGGGCGACTCGGTGATAGGCGTGCCGGGACCGCCCGGCGCCGCGGCCGGTCTGGCATCGGCGAACGCCGGCGCCCCGAGACCGAACGTCAAGCCCGCTGCCGCGGCCGCTCCCGCGCCGAGCAGTGCCCGTCGCGTGACCTGCGCACCCCGACCCTGATCGCTCGCGTCGCGAGCATCGTGGATTCCCATCTACTGCCTCCCCAGTGAAGCCCCGCCCCGGCCCGTACAACGATGCACATGACCCCCGAAGGAGGGGCGATCGCAGGTTAAGCCCGCATCGTTGCTTGCCTCAAGCACATGAGATGACGCTCATGCCGGGAACGCTCATGTGCTAGCCGAAGAGGTGGGCTCCGATCGGGATGGTGCCGAACCAGAGAAAGATCGGCCCGAGCGTCAGCATGAACGCCACACCGGCGAAGATCAGCGCGGCCTTGAGGGCCCGGATGCGGCGCCGCGCGACGTCGACGATCGCGACGACCGCACCGATGACCGAGAGGACGATCACGACTGCTTCGGTGAGGAGGGCGAGCGGAAACAGCGCGTAGAGCTGACCCTCCGCGTGGAACAGGTAGTCGGGAACGCGCATCCAGGCGCAGGTGAAGGTCCAGAGCCCCACCGAGACGAGTACGAAGACCGCTCCGAGACTGACCCGCGATGTGCGTGCTGCCTGCGCCTGCATGGTCCCATTAGAGCAATGAAGGTGGGATTTCGGCGCGGGCGACGGACGGATGACTGATACCCGCTGGGAATAGCATGACAGCGTGATCGACCTCAGCCTCCGACGCCTGGAGTACTTCGTGGCGGTCGCCGAGGAGCTCGGCTACAGCCGCGCCGCCGAGCGCGTGCACGTGGCTCAGCCGGTGCTGAGCCGACAGATCGCGCTCCTCGAGAAGGAGCTCGGCGTCATCCTCTTCGCCCGTTCGACCCGCGGCACGGCCCTCACCGACGAGGGGCGCGCTCTGCTTCCGGATGCGCGCGCCCTGCTGCAGTCGGCATCGGCGCTGCAGCGACACGCGCGGCACGCGGCACGCGGCGTCGAGCGGCTCTCGATCGGGTTCATGCCCGGCCTCATCGTGACGCCGATCGTGCAGGGGCTGCGCGCGGAGGTTCCCGGCCTCGAGGTCGACCTCGTTCGCACCGGCTGGGACGACCAGGTCGAGACGATCCTCGACGGCCGCGTCGATCTCGGGCTCGTGCGCCTACCGGTGAGCGCGCCCGGGATGTCGGTCGAGCCCCTGTTCCGCGAACGGCGCCTGGCGATGCTCGCGGCCTCGCATCCGCTCGCCGCCCGTCGCGAGCTGACGGTTGACGACCTCGCCGAATGGGACCTGCTTCAGGCCCCCGACGCCATGCCCGAGTGGCGGGACGCGCGACGGCGGGCGGGCCGCTCCGCGGGGCGGGTGAGCGGACATCCGCGGGAGGTCGAGGTCAAGCTCGAGCGCGTCGCCGCCGGCCAGGGCGTCGCGGTGCTGCCTGCGTCCACAGCGGGTTTCTACCGGCGGCCGGATGTCGTATCCCGGCCCGTCGCCGGGATCGGCCCGAGCGAGGTGGCCGTCGCGTGGATGGCGCATCGCCGCTCCCCGGCGCTGCGTGCCGCCGTTGCGCTCGCCCATACCCTCCGGGCATCATTGACGACCGAGGAGGTCTTGGACGACGAGGCGGTCGCGGCCCGAACCTGAGGCCATGACACTCGACAGCTCCTCCCGCGTCGTCCTCCTCGGCGGCACCAGCGGAATCGGTCTCGCGGTCGCCCGCCGCGCCGCCCTCGCGGGTGCACAGGTCACGATCGCCTCGCGCAACCCCGCATCGATCGAGCGCGCCCTCGGCGAGCTCCCCGCCGGCGTCATCGGCCGCGCCGTCGATGCGACGTCCGCCGAGGAGGTCGCCGCCTTCCTCGATGGCGTCGGCGAGTTCGACCACTTCGCCTACACCGCGGCCGAGAACCTCGTGGGCCGGACCCTCGACGAGATCACGGCGCAGAACGCGGCCGAGTTCTTCGGCCTCCGCCTCTTCCACGCCCTCGACGCCGTGCGGCTCGCCGTGCCGCACCTGCGCGCCGGCGGCTCGGTCACGCTCACCAGCGGTACGGCCGCGTTCAAGGGGGCCCGGGATGGGCGCTCGGCTCCGCCGCGTGCGGCGCGATGAACGCGGTGGTCCGGTCCCTCGCCGTCGAGCTCGCCCCGCTGCGAGTGAACGCGGTCGCACCGGGCGTGCTCCGCTCGCCGCTGTGGTCGGCGATGAGCGACGCGGATCGCGAGACGATGTACGAGAGCACCGCCGCGTCCCTGCCGCTCGGCCGAGTCGCGGCGCCCGACGACGCCGCGAAGGCGTACGTCGCGCTGATGGACCAGGACTACGTCACCGGCACCATCGCCGTCGTGGACGGAGGGACCCTGGTCGCCTGAGATCGCCATCGGCCGCGGTGCTGCGCGGTGTTCGCGGACTGACTCAGCGGAGTCGTGAGACGGCGAGAGCCCCGGAATCTCAACGACTCCGGGGCTCTTGCGTGGCGGTACCGGCGGGATTTGAATTCGTCCATCCCAAACCGGCCGTCCGAGTTCGCGATTCCGTCGTTTTTCGCCCTCAGTCAGGCACTGCTCGATCAGTACGGCGTTGCTCATTGGTTGCCACGTTGTTGTCACGTTCTCCCGAGGCTGGGCATTTCGGCGCTGTGACTAGGCCCCATCGAGAGTGACCTGAGTGGGATCGGTCTCATCGGCGGCCTCCCGGTTGTGTGCGGGAGGCCGTTGCCGGTGCGGGAAAGATCGGCCTCGTCCGTAGGTCACGCTGGGACCTCGTGTGGCCTCAGAGGTCTTGACGAGAATCCCGCGATCGACCAGGTCTGCAAGCACTCGCGATGCCCCCACCGTGTCGAGGTCCAGGAGAATCCGCACCATCCGAGCATTGATCGTTGTGGTCTCGTGCACGAGGTCGATGATCTTCCGGTCGAGCTGGTCCGTCGTCCGGCGTCTGTACGTCACCGCCGGTCCGAGCGCGGCCAAGGCCTCCTCCCGCAGCCGATAGCGAGGTTGTGCACGTCGCGCGGTCTCGCGCGTGGGCTCGAGGAGTCGAACTTCGTCGTTGCTCAGTCGCGCCAGAACGGATTGCGCTTCCTCCGCGGACGCCTTCTGCAGAAGGCGGGTCAGCTCTTCTGCCTTGACAGTCTTGTTGGTCAGCAGCGTCAGGAGGATCAGCATGGTGTCTGCGTCCGCGGCCTCTTCGCGCGGCAGCGTTGATACATATCGGGCGAGAGCCGTGTTGGGCGCGCCGCCCAACAGAGTGACCTCGACTTGGGTCGGATCCGCGGTATAGCGCGGGGGCTGGTGGCCGACTCGAGCCATCTCTGCGTACATCCGGTCGACTCCGGATCCGGCAGTCTCGGCTAGCCCGAGTGATCGCATCGCATTGGCAAGATTCGAGTTGCGAGTGCGAGATGACGTGGTGAGGACGTTGTTTACGTTGACCCCGGGGACGAATCCACCCGGTGAACTGACCCTGAGCTGGGTGACCGTGTGCTCGACGGAGGTCCGCTCCAGGCTGAAGTACTCGCGGTGCATCATGCCGTTAACTACGGCCTCGCGGACTGCGGGCTCCGGAAGATCGGCGATGTGTAGCTGCTGACCTTTGCCGATCGACACTGGAGTTGTCTCCAGGCGAGCATCGATGAGGTCGAACACGCGCTGGACTGCCACGACGAGCGGTCCTGGGATCTGCTCGTTCGCCGTTAGCTGGCCGGCCGGGGTGCGCCGATGCGTGTATGAGATGAGCGTCTTGTCGGCATACAGGCGGCTGAACATCAGCGCCCCAGCGTTGGTGAGCGTCTGATCGTCGAGCACCACACCAGCGGCGCGCAAGAGTTCTACATCAGGCAGTTCCGCCCACCTCCGCTTCGACAGATCGCTAGAACGCGCGAGGAGATCTCGTGCGACCTGCATCGCAAACGGGTCCAGCGCATCCATACCTGCGTGGCTGCTCGCGAGACTCCAGTCCCTGCCTGTCTTCTGTGATGTAACGACAGTGATCCGATCCGTCGTCATAGGCATGCAGCTCGTCCCGATGCGCTCGGTAGGTATTTTCCCGTTGGCGCTGTGCACCTGGGTGCTCTCAGGGACGTCGATGACCACCACCCGTCCGTGCTCCGTCTGCCGGTCCACGATCTCGACCAGCAGTGGGGGCTGAGTCAGTTCGTGGATCCGAACGCGAGTTCGTTCAGGATCGAGCCTCGTTCCCTGGATGGCCTCTGGCCCGGTAATCGAGTCAGAGACGCCCACGACGATCACTCCGCCGGCGGCATTGGCCAAGCAAGCCGCGGCATCGGCCAGATTGACGAGATCGGCGGGGAGCGACCGCCCGTCCGTCTTGAACTCGACGTGACGCGCCTCGAGTTCGTCAGCGCTGGTGGTGCGGTTAGCGATTTGAGCGATCAGCGTGTCGACGAGATCTGTCATGATTTCCCGAATGTTTTGCGGAAGCCTTCACTGTGAAGGGTACCGCAAAACTATCGAGAAACTTCGTGCGGGGACAGGAACGTCGGCAGGCGGGCCAGGGCGTCCTTAACCTCAAGCCGCTCGTCTACGAAGGACTTAGATTCCCGGGGCGTCCACCGCACACTCCTGGAAGCGTCACTCACGCAACCAGCAAAGCTCGCGCCAAACCATCCCAACACGACGCGACTGCGGTAGACGTCTATGCAGCTCAGGGCGTGAGGCTGTCGAGTACCCAGCCGAGAGTCCCGGTCAACAGGTGCATGCGGTTCTTGGTGTCCGACTCCCCGCCCGCCCCGGGGTGGCTGCCTTTTGAGTGCAGCTGCGACCAGACCCCGTCGAGGAACTTGCGGCCGTTCGCATCGATGAGATCCGCGTTCGCGAACGCGGCGATCGCACTTCCGCCTCCCGGTGGGTTCGGAATGGTTAGCCCGTCTCTGGACGCGATCTCCAACAGCAACGCTTCCAGCGCGGGTCGGATCTGGCTGTTCGCGGAGGTCCATTTCGAGTTCCGCAGGTGGGTGCTTGCCTCGCCGAGGTGATGCTCCGCGGTTGAGAACCCGAGTTGCAACAGGCGAGCTCGGAGCTCGCTGGTCCGTTCGGCGAAGGGTGCGCCGCCGTCGCCCCGCAGCACCACTTCGCGAAGTGTGACGACCTCAATGTCCGGCTGTGGGGGCCAAATGTTGCTCTTGGCAGGCGCCCTCGTCTCGGCGATCGAATAGCCGTCCGCTTGAAGCGCTTTGTCAAGCCGCGCCAGCCACCCCTGATCCCTGGAGGGCCAGGAGTCGGGCTCGATCATGAGGTCGATCAGCTTGAGAACCTTCTCCTCGCCAAGCGGATCCTTGAGGAGCGCCGTGTCGAGGGTCCGCGTCACCCGGTTCACCCTGTTCAAACCGTCGACGTTGCCGGGGTCATGCTTAGCAAGATCTGCTTCGCGAAGCTTCTGCCCGACCTCGCTGTGACCGGCTTCGGACAGCTTGTCGATGATCACGGCCGTTACTGGCCCGGAGAGTGGCACGTTCGGGATCGTATCCAACCAGCCGACGGGCAGGTGGATCTGGCTCAGCTGGGGCGGCTCACCCTGCCGTGGCAAGCCCAGACCCTCCGCCAATCTGGAAGGTAGTCCGGCGGCTCAACGTCCAGACGAAGCAGATGTGTCGTCTGCGGCACGCAGCGCATGACTCAGCCGCCATTCCGTCGTCACCGCCTCCGCGATCGCCTCATGCGCAAAGCGACGATGTGAGCCTCAGAGTGAGACTTGTCAGGGTCGGCACCGGATAACAAGTGCGCCTGGAGCAGAAAAACCCCTGCTCAGCAGGGGTTTTTCATGGCGGTACCGGTGGGATTTGAACCCACGGACGGGGTGAACCGTCACATGTTTTCGAGACATGCTCCTTCGGCCGCTCGGACACGGTACCGGGAGAGAGTTTACCCAACAGGGGGTGGTGGTCTTCACAGTCCCGACATAGGTTCGAGACGGCCCCCATTCGGGGGACGTGACCATGCCTCAGCGCTGGAGGATCAATGTCGAACCGTCCGCTCCGCGCCGCCCTCGTGGGCGTCGCCACCGTCGCGCTCGCCGCCGGCGGGATCCTCGCCGGGGCCGTCTCGGCGAACGCCTGGCCGGGTGGCCACGGAGGCCCCGGCGATCACGGGCATTCGAACCACGATGCGGCCCTGACGCCGCGCACCCAGTTCACGATGGCCGCCGACGGATCGAGCGGGGCGACGCAGGGCGGGGAGGGCATCCCGAACATCGACATCGTCAAGAAGACCATCGCCACCTACTACGGCGACCCCGGCACCGGCATCGCCAACAAGACGTCGTCTCCCTATATCTCGGAGATGAACGGCATCGTCGCGAAGATGACCGCGGAGTTGCCGCGCCTCTACGCGAGCTCGGTCGCGCACCACCCGGATCAGAAGCCCGCCATCGTGTTCGACACCGACGACACGATGCTGTGGACCTACGACCAGGAGGTCGGCGAGATGCACTTCGTCTTCGACCCGGCCGCCAACAACACCGACGTGCTGGGCGAGGTGTTCCCGGCGACCCCGGCGATGGTCGGGTTCGAGAAGGCGGCGCAGCAGGCCGGCTTCGCGGTGTTCGGGATCACCGGCCGCAGCGCCGCGCAGAAGCCCGCCTCCATCGAGAACGTGACCAAGGTCGGCTACACCGGCTTCACCGCCGATAACTACTTCACGAAATGGGCGACCGGTGAGCAGCCGAGCTACGTGACCTGCGCGACCGCCGGCTGTACGACCGTCGAGTACAAGGCGAACACGCGCAAGCACATCGAGAACGACCTGCACTACGACATCGCCCTCAACGTGGGCGACCAGTGGTCCGACCTGCAGGGCGGCTACTCCGACAACGCGCAGAAGCTGCCGAACCCCACCTACTATCTGCCGTCGCCCGACCTCGCGTCGATCCAGCAGTCCGGAGTCGACGAGCGCAGCCTCCAGCCGCGCACGCGCTTCACGATGGCCGCCGACGGATCGAGCGGGGCGACGCAGGGCGGGGAGGGCATCCCGAACATCGACGTCGTCAAGAAGACCATCGCCACCTACTACGGCGACCCCGGCACCGGTATCGCGAACAAGACCGACTCGCCCTACATCCGCGAGATGACGCGCATCGAGTGGCAGCAGCTGCCCAAGATCGCGGCCGCGTGCTACGTCGGCAAGCGGCTGCACCAGAAGCCGGCGGTGATCTTCGACACCGACGACACCATGCTGTGGACCTACGACCGCGAGGTGGGCACGATGCACTTCCACTTCGACCCGGCGCAGAACAACCAGGACGTGCTGAACGAGGTCTTCCCCGCGACGCCCGGCATGGTGGCGTTCGAGAAGGCGATCCTGAAGGCCGGATGCCAGCCCATCGGCATCACCGGACGCAGCGCCGCCCAGAAGGCCGCCTCGATCGAGAACGTGACCAAGGTCGGCTACATCGGCTTCACCGATGCGAACTACTTCGTGAAGTTCGCCGCGGGCCAGAAGCCGGCGTATCTGGACTGCGCGGCCGGCGCGACCTGCACGACCATCGAGTACAAGTCGGGCACCCGCGCCTACCTCGAGACGAAGGCGGGCGGCAAGTACCGGATCGTCGCGAACCTCGGCGACCAGTACAGCGACCTCATCGGCGGCCATGCGCTGTTCGACGTGAAGCTGCCGAACCCGACGTACTACCTGCCCTGAGGCACCGGCGCCCTGCCGATCCGAGAGCCCGGTCACCGCGCGTGACCGGGCTCTCGGTTCGTTCATAGGTCCGCTCAATGGTGCGCATATGAAGCGTGGCCATCGTCCTCAGCGTGAAGCCCACGCGTCGCGCTCTGGTCAACGGCATCCTGGTCGGCGTCATCGTGCTGGCGCTCGCCGGCGGCGGGCTCTGGCTCTGGCATCCCTGGTCGGCATCGGCCGCCGGCGCCTCCGCGACCCGGCTCACGGCGACGGTGCAGCGGGGGTCGGTCAGCCAGACCGTCACGGCGAGCGGGTCGATCGCGCCCACGCGTGAGGTCGCGGCCTCGTTCCAGGTCTCGGGCACGGTGTCGGCCGTCGACGTGAGCGTCGGCCAGGTGGTGACCGCCGGGCAGACGCTCGCCACGATCGACGCGAGCGACCTCGAGACGGCGCAGAGCGAGGGCTGGACGCAGTACGTGCATGCCGAGCAGAACCTGACGGCGGCCGAGCAGCAGGCGACCTCCGGCTCCGGGCAGGGCGGCGGCAATGCCACGGCGAGCATCAACGCGGCCAAGGGCGCCGTGACCAAGGCCTCCGACGCCTATCAGCAGGCGAAGGCGCAGGTCGCCCTGGCGACCCTGACGGCGCCCATCGGCGGGCTCGTGATCGCGGTGAACGGCGAGGTCGGTGGGTCATCGGGCGGGTCGAGCGCCTCGTCGGGCAGCGGCACGAGCGGCGGATCCGGGGCGTCCGGCGGCGGCTCGGGCTCGAACTCGTCGAGCAGCTCGGGATCCGGGTTCGTCACGATCGCCGACACCTCGGCCTACGTCGTGACGGCGAACATCGCGGAGGCCGACATCGCCGACGTCGCGGTCGGCCAGGCCGCCTCGATCACCTTCCCCGCGCTCACCGGCATCACCGCGACCGCGAAGGTGACGGCGATCTCGCCGACGGCCACGGCATCCAACTCGGTCGTCACGTATGCGACGACGATCACGCTCGACAAGCTGCCGGCCAAGGTGCGCCTCGGGCAGACGGCCGAGGTCGCGATCACGATCGCGTCGAGCAAGGACGACGCCCTCTTCGTGCCGGCGGCCGCGATCACGACGGCGAACGGCACCTCGACGGTCGAAGTCGTCGATCAGAAGACCGGCACCACCTCGACGGTCGACGTGATCACGGGGGTCGTGGGCGATCAGGGCACGGAGATCACCCACGGCCTCACGGCCGGCCAGACCGTCGTGATCGGCACGCTCACGCCGAGCACGACGGGCACCGGCGGCACGACGGGCATCACCGGAAGGACCGGCACACGCGGCGGATTCGGCGGTGGCACCGGGGGCTTCGGCGGCAACGGCGGCGCCTTCGGCGGCACGGGCGGCTCCTTCCGCGGAGGGGCGAACGGATGACGCTCCTCCCACCGCGGCATCCGGTGCTCGAGCTGCACGGCATCCGGCAGACCTACGGCAGCGGCGACACCGCCGTGCACGCGCTGCGCGGCATCGACCTCACGGTCGACCGGGGCGAGTACCTCGCGATCATGGGGCCGTCGGGCTCCGGCAAGTCGACGCTCATGAACCTGCTCGGCTGCCTCGACATGGCGAGCTCCGGCACCTGCGTGCTCGAGGGGCATGACGTGGCGTCGCTCGACGAGCGCGCGCTGGCCCGCGTGCGGGGACGCCGGATCGGGTTCGTGTTCCAGTCGTTCAACCTGATCCCCCGGATGTCGGCGCTGGCCAACGTGGAGCTCCCGATGGTCTACGGCCGGGTGCGCCGCGCCGAGCGCCGGCAGCGCGCCGAGGCCGCCCTCGACCTGGTCGGGCTCGCCGACCGCGCCGGTCACCTGCCGAACGCGCTCTCCGGAGGCCAGCAGCAGCGCGTCGCCATCGCGCGGGCGCTCGTGACCGACCCCGCGATCCTGCTCGCCGACGAGCCCACGGGCAACCTCGACTCGGCCTCGACCGAGGACGTGCTCGAGATCCTCGATCGGCTCTCGGGCGAGGGCCGCACCATCGTCGTGATCACCCACGAGGACGCCGTCGGCGCCCGGGCCGGGCGGGTGGTGCACATCCGCGACGGGATGCTCGTGAGCGACGTCCGCGGCAGGGGCGCGGTCGCGGCCGAACCGGCCGGGAGTGCACGATGACGCCCGGCGAGCTGCTGCGCAGCGCGTTCCGCGGCATCACCGCGAACAAGCTGCGCTCGGCGCTCACGCTGCTCGGGGTCATGATCGGCGTCGCTGCGGTGATCCTGCTGCTCGCGGTCGGCAACGGCAGCTCGACCCAGATCCGCGACCTCATCACGCAACTCGGCACGAACACGCTCACGGTGCGCGCGGGCAGCGGGTTCGGGTTCGGCGGGCAATCGGGCGCGTCGTCCGACTCGACGAAGAAGCTCACGCTGCAGGTCGCCGACCGCCTCGCCGCCTCCCGGCTCGGGCACGTCGACGCGGTCGTGCCGCAGGTGGACACCTCGCTCACGGTCGCCTCCTCCGCGTCGGAGGACTCGACCTCGCTCATCGGCACGACCCCGCAGTACTTCACGGTCACCACGAACCGCATCGGCTCGGGCGCCCCTTCACCGACGCCGACGTGACCGGCGCGGCGAAGACCGCGGTCATCGGCGCGACCCTCGCGTCGGAACTGTTCCCCACCGGCAGCGCACTCGGCCAGTCGATCGATGTCGGCGGCACGCCGTTCACCGTGGTCGGGGTGCTGCAGACGGTGTCCTCGACCGGCGCGCAGGATGCCAACTCGGTCGTGATCGCTCCCATCAGTCGCGTGCAGCGCAGCTTCACCGGCTTCGGCCCGATCAGCACGATGACGGTGGAGGCGACGTCGGCGGACGACGTCGCCGCGGCGCAGGGCGAGACCGAGGTCATGCTGGATCAGCTGCTGGGGTACGACCCCGACACGGCATCCGGGGCGACGCCGGCGCCGTACACGATCACCGACCAGACGCAGCTGCTGCAGACGGCCGCGGCGAGCGCGCAGAGCTTCACCGTGCTGCTCGGGGCCGTCGCGGCGATCTCGCTGCTGGTGGGCGGCATCGGCGTGACCAACGTCATGCTGGTGACCGTCACCGAGCGCACCCGGGAGATCGGCATCCGGAAGGCGCTCGGCGCGACCCGCGGGGCCATCCTCGGCCAGTTCCTCGTCGAGGCGGCGACGCTCACGCTCCTCGGCGGCGTGCTCGGCGTGATCATCGCGCTCGTCGGCGCGCAGTACCCGATCAACGGCACCCAACCCGAGGTGCTCGGGTTCTCGATCCCGCTCGCGCTCGGCGTCTCGGTCGCGATCGGCGTGTTCTTCGGCGTCTACCCGGCGGCCCGCGCCGCGGCGATGCGCCCCATCCAGGCCCTGCGCGCCACCTGACCCGGACACCCATCACGAAGGGATTCACCATGAACGACGACACGACACCCGCGACGCCGGGCGACGAGCACGACCCCGCGGCGCTCCCCGCGCCCGACCCGGACGCCCCGGCCGCGCCGAGCGCCCCGAGCGCCCCGAAGAAGAAGCTGACGAGGTATCTGACACCCGCGCTCGCGGTCGTCGCGGCACTCGTCGTCGGCGGTGTCGGCGGAGTGTTCATCGGCCAGAGCACCACCCACGCCGCCCCGCAGCGAGCCGGCTTCGGCCAGGGCGCGGGAGGGGTCCGCGGCGGCGAGGGCTTCGGGGGAGGACAGGGCGGCGCGGGCGGAGGCCAGGGCGCCCCGGCCGGCCGGCCCGGCGCGGGCGGAGCCTTCACGGCCGGCACCATCACCGCGGTCGAGGGCAGCACCATCACGCTCAAGCTGCAGGACGGCTCGACCGTCAAGGTCGGCACGAGCGCTGCGACGAAGGTCACCCGGACGAGCACCTCGAGCGTCTCGAAGCTGAAGTCCGGCGACAGCGTCACCGTCATCGGGCAGAAGGATGCGTCGGGCGATGTGTCGGCGACCGCGATCGCCGAGGGCCAGACCGGATTCGGCGGATTCCGCGGCGGCTTCGGCGGCGGCACCGGCGGCGGCAGCGGGTCGGGCTCCGGCAACTGAACCCCCTCACCCGGGCCCGCCGCGCGGACATCCTCCTCCGATGCGGCGGGCCCGTCCTCTGCCGTCGGAGGGGCGACCTAGGCTGACCGCATGGCTCGACCGACCGCCGCGTACGCGTGCAGCGACTGCGGCTGGACGGGCGCCAAATGGTACGGCCGCTGCCCGGAGTGCCAGGCCTGGGGCACCGTGATCGAGCGGGATGCCCCGCGCGTCGCGATGGCGCCGGCCCCGGTCTCGCAGGCCCGCGCCGCCCGCCCGATCGCGCAGTGGGGCGCCGAGGCGAGCGCCCACGTGCCGAGCGGGATCGCCGAGTTCGACCGCGTGCTCGGCGGCGGCGTCGTGCCGGGCGCCGCGATCCTGCTGAGCGGCGAGCCGGGCGTCGGCAAGTCGACCCTGCTGCTCGAGGTCGCGGCGCGGGCGGCCCGCCGCGGCATCCGGGTGCTCTACGTGAGCGCCGAGGAGTCCGCGAGCCAGGTGCGGCTGCGCGCCGAGCGCACGGGGCGCTTCGCAGCGAGAACGGCGCCGACGAGCTCTATCTCGCGGCCGAGACCGACCTCGCCACCATCCTCGGCCAGGTCGACGTCGTGCAGCCCGAGCTGCTGATCGTCGACTCGGTGCAGACGGTCTCGTCGGCGCTGTCCGACGGGGCCCCCGGGCAGCCGTCCCAGGTGCGCGAGGTGGCCGGCACGCTGACCCGCGTCGCCAAGGAGCGCGGGCTGCCGGTGCTGCTCGTCGGCCACGTCACGAAGGACGGCACGATCGCCGGCCCGCGGCTGCTCGAGCACCTCGTGGATGTCGTGTGCCACTTCGAGGGCGACCGGCAGACCGCGCTGCGCTTCATCCGCGCGCAGAAGAACCGCTTCGGCCCGACCGACGAGGTCGGCTGCTTCGAGATGACGGGCGACGGCATCGCCGAGGTGCCCGACCCGAGCGGCCTGTTCCTCTCCCGCTCGTCCGCTCCCGTCAGCGGCACGTGCGTCGCCATCGCGATGGAGGGGCGCCGCGCCCTGCCGGTCGAGGTGCAGGCGCTCATCGTCGCCACGCAGGCGCCGCAGCCGCGACGCGTCGTGAACGGCGTCGACGCCTCGCGCGTGGCGATGCTGCTCGCGGTGCTCGAGCGGCGGTGCGGGCTGAAGCTGTCGAGCTCGGACGTCTACGTGTCGACCGTGGGCGGCATCCGGCTGCAGGAGCCTGGAGCCGACCTCGCGATCGCGCTGGCCATCGCGAGCGCCGTCAAGGATCAGGCGCTGCCGGCCACCCTCGCCGCGATCGGCGAGATCAGCCTCGCGGGCGAGATCCGGCCGGTGAGCTCGGCGACCCAGCGTGCCGCGGAGGCCCGGCGGCTCGGGTTCTCCGGTGTGCTCGACGGCGAGGCGGGCGTGCTGCGGGAGGCGATCCGCGTCGCGTTCGCGCAGACCGTGCCCGGCGACCGCGTCGACGTGCCCGCGTTCTGAGCGCCGGGCAGGGCGGCTACTGCAGCACGAACTGCTTGCTGGCGCTCGAGGTGACGCTGCCGACCTTGACCTGCAGGTGGTAGCTCGCGCCGCCGGCGATGACCGGGGTCTTGTTCGTCGCCGAGCAGGTGCTCTTCGACGACCGCGTGCGATCCCAGGCGAACGGCGTCGTGGTCAGCGACTTGCCGGGCTGCAGGGTGCGCACGTCGGAGACGGCGTCGGTCTGGCAGTCGGTCGAGGTCCAGATCGTCTCGGCACCGCTCGTGATGGTGTACACCTGCGCCTTGGTGCCGACGTCGAGCGTGCACGCCTTCGCACCCGAGTTGGTGATCGACATCGAGAGCTTGGGCTGGGTGGTCGACGCGTAACTCGCGGCATCGGTGACGGGCGTCAGCGTGATGACGCTCGGATCGCATGAACCGGCCGGACCGTCGGTGCTGAAGGTCGGGTTGGGGTTCGGGGATGTGGCGTGCGGGCCGGGCGACTTCGTCTCGGCCGAGCTCGGCGAGCCACCGCCCGGCCGCACGACGATCAGCACGATCACGACGAGGACGGCGACGACCCCGAGCAGCAGCAGCAGCCGTCGACGCCAGTACACCTGCGGCGGCTGGGGACCCACGGGGTTGCGGATCGACGACATGCGCACAGGGTAAGACCGGCCCGGCGCACGGGGCGGAAGCCTCGCCGCGAACTGGCGGGCGTCTCAGCCGCGGAACTCCTCGCCGAGTCGCGCGGCCGTGGCCATCAGCAGAGGCACCGCACGGACGCCGAATGCCTCGTCGACGCGACGGTCCGGCCCCGACACCGAGATCGCGGTGGGCACGGGAGCCCCCGGCACCACCGTGGCGAAGCAGCGCACCCCGACCTCCTGCTCGCCATCGTCGATGGCGTAGCCGCGCTCGCGGATCACGGCGAGTTCGTCCAGCAGCTCGCGCATGGTGCCGATGCTGCGGTCGGTGGCCGCCGGCATCCCGCGGCGGTCGATGATCTCCCGCACCCGCTCCTCGGGCAGGGAGGCCAGGATCGCCTTGCCGACGCCGGTGTCATGCGCGTGCGCACGCCGGCCCACCTCGGTGAACATGCGCACCGAGTGCCGGGACGGCGCCTGGGCGACGTACACGATCGTGTCGGAGTCGAGCACGGCGAGGTTCGCCGATTCGCCGAGCGCCTCGACGAGCCGGACGAGCTCCGGGCGGGCGACCGCGCCGAGCTGCTTGTGCGCGGTCTCGCCGAGCCGGATCAGACGCGGTGCGAGCAGGTAGCTGCGACTCGGGCTCTGGCTCACGTAGCCGAGCCCGACGAGCGTGCGCAGCAGCCGGTGGATGGTCGGCAGCGGCAGGTCGCTCGAGGCCGCGATCGCGCTCAGCGTGAGCTCCCCGTCCGCCGCGGCGATCAGCTCGAGGATCTCGAACGCGCGCTCGACGGACTGCACGCTGCCCACTCGCTGGACGGCGGCGTCGTCGACCGGGGACGAAAGGGCTTCGGTCACGTGTCCCTGTCCCTTCCGATGAGCGCGTCCGTCATACACCGGACCACGCCATTCTCCCACTCCCGGCCGTGACTCGTGACGACGACCGACCGATCCTCAGCCTTTCAGGCCGCTGCCGAAACTCCGGATCATGTACCGCTGGAACACGAAGAACACCACCAGCACCGGCACGCTGGCCATCAGCAATCCGGCGAAGATCTTGCCCCAGTCGGCCCCGTACTCCCCGACGAACCCATAGATCTGCACCGGCAGCGTGACGTTGTTGGTGCCCCCAGATACAGCAGCGGGGTGAAGAACTCGTTCCAGATCGCGATGCCGTCCAGGATGATCACCGTGCCGGTGACCGGCAGCAGCAGCGGGGCGACGACGCGGGTGAAGATCTGGAAGGTGCTCGCGCCGTCCACGCGCGCCGCCTCCTCGTACTCGGCGGGGATCTGGCGCATGAAGCCCGTGTACAGGATGACCGTGAGGGGCAGTTGCACCCCCGCGTTGAACAGGATCACCGACAGCGGATTGCCGCCCAGCCCGAGCTGGGTGAACAACCGGTACAGCGGCAGCACCCCGATCTGGAAGGGCACCATCATGCCGGCCGCGACGAACGCGTACCAGCGGCCGCCGCCCTTGCCGAGCGCACGAGCGAAGTAGTAGCTCGCGCCGGACCCGATGACGACGAGGATCGCGACCGCGAGCACCGTGATGACGAGGCTGTTGACGAAGGCGGGCCCGAGGCCGCCGGTCTGCCACGCCTGCACGAAGTTGTCCAGATACAGGCTCGTCGGCGCGCCGAGCGGGTTCGTCGCGACCTCGGGCGATGAGCGGAAGCCGACCGAGATCAGCATCCAGAGCGGGAAGACGAAGACGAGCGCGGCCGCGATCATGACGATCTCGACGATCAGCGTGCGCCATCGGTAGCGGGTCACTGCAGGCTCCGATCACGGAACAGCCGCATCTGCGCGAAGGCGACGACGGCGATGAGGGCGAACACGATGAGGCCGAGGGCGATCCCGTAGCCGTAGCGGTTGTACAGGAACGCCTCGTTGTACAGCAGGGTCGACAGCGTCTGCGTCGCGTACCCGGGGCCGCCCTGCGTGGTCGCGACCACCTGGTCGAACAGCTTGAGCGAGGTGATGAGCGAGAGGGTGAGGTTGATCGCCGTCGGCGTGCGCAGCAGCGGCCAGGTCACGTAGGCGAAACGTTTGATCGCACCGGCCCCGTCGAGCGCCGCCGCCTCGGTGATCTCCTCGGGGATGTTCTGCATGCCCGCGAGGAAGATGACCATGGAGTACCCCGAGTACTGCCACACGACCACGGAGACGACGCCCCAGATCGCGGTCGACGGATCGCCCAGCACGTTGAAGTTGCTCCAGCCGAGGGCGGCCGCGATCGACGCCACCGGACCGTTGGGCACGTAGAGGAACTGCCAGAGATAGCCGACGATGATCGGCGTCATCACGACCGGCGCGAACAGCAGCGTGCGCAGCACGTTGCGCGTCTTGATCCGCGAGTTCACGCCGAGGGCGAGGGCGAGGCCGGTGACGTTCTGGGCGATGGTGATCGTCACCGCCATGACGAGCGTGTTGATGAGCGCGCCGGCCGTCTGCGGGTCGGAGAAGAGGCCGACGAAGTTGTCGATCCCGTTGAAGTGGATCGCGCTGCCCAGCCCGCTCCAGTCCGTGAAGGCGTAGACGATGCCCTGCACGGTCGGGTAGGCGACGAGCGCGACGAAGAACACGAGCGCCGGCACGGCGAACCAGAACGGAACACCGAGCCGACGGGTGCGGCGACGGACGGCACCGGGTCGAGCGATGTCTGTTGTCATGACGTCTCCGATGGAGGCCCCGGGCCGGCCCGCGGCGGGCCGGACCGGGGCGGGCCGGGTCAGGAGTCGCCGAGCGACTTCTGGATCGCGTCGACGACCCCCTGCACCGTCTGCTTGCCGACGAGCAGGTTCTGGCATTCGGCGATCATGGTCTGCTTGACCTGGTAGCCGGGCCAGAAATTGGTCTGCCACAGGGCGACCTTGTTCGAGAGGTACTGCTTCTCGACGCCCTTCATCTCGGGCTGCATCTTCGTGCTCGAGGTCGGCGTGTACGGCACCCCGAAGTTCGCCTTCGCGGCGGCCGCGAGCTGGTCGGGCTGACCCATGTAGTTCACGAACGCGACGGCCGCCTTCTTGTTGTCGGTCGAGGCGGCGACACCCCACGCGGCACCCGTGTTCAGGGTGAGCACGGTGTCCGAGGCGTTCTCCGTGGCGGGCAGCGAGTACATGTCGAAGTTCAGCGAGGGGGCGTCCTGCTTCAGCGTCGGCAGGTTCGACCCGATGATGTCGACGCCGAGGGCCTTGCCGGATGCCACGAGCTGGTCGGCCGCTGCATCCGAGTACCCGGTGGGGTTGTCCTGGAAGCACTTGGCGTCCTGCATCTTCACGTACTGCTTGAGCGCCGTCGTGAGCGAGTTCTTCCAGAGCTTCGAGGTGCTCCACTTCACGCTGCCGTCGGCGAGGTGCTGGGCGAACTTCGGGTCCTTCGAGTACACGAGCGTGTTGGCGAGCTCGAGCGGCACCTCCGTCGAGAGGTAGCCGGTCTGCGCGCCGATCGCGATCGGAACGATGCCCTTCGAGCTGACCGTCTGGCAGAAGTCGAGCATCTCGGAGAAGGTCGTGGGCACATGCACCTTGAGCTTCTTCATGAGGTCGGTGTTGTACTCGACCCCGGTCGGGTTCTGGAAGCTGTTCAGCGCGTAGACCTTGTCGTTGTAGGTGACGAGGCTGTTCGCGGTCGAACCGACCGTCTTGACCCACGGGCTGGACTGGAGGCTCTGCAGCTCGCCGGCCTCGGCGAGGATCTTGGTCGCCATGGCGTTGCCCGACCCGCCCCACACGAACATGACATCCGGGGCGTGCTTGGCATCGAGCTGCGCGCGGATCTGCGGCTGATACGTGTTGGAGACCGCCTGGGTCGTCTGCACGGTGAGCCCCGGGTTCTGCGCCTTGAACGAGCTGATGGCGTCATCGATGTAGGCCTGACCGCTCAGGAAGCTGACGGTCAGCGACCCGCTCACCTTCGGCCCCTTCGCGGGCGCGCCGCTGGCGGTTCCGGCGGCGCCGGGCGTCGCGGTGGAGCACGCGGCGAGCGCCGACGCGGCCACCAGAGCGATCACGGCCGCGGCGATCCCGCGGCGACGACGGGGCCGTGCCCCGGCGGAGTGCTGCAGGGTGAACATCTTCGTCTCTCCTTGTCGTTGCAGGTGGGTGATGCGGGATCAGTGATGCGTCGGGGTGAGGACGACGTAGGGCTGCGCGCACAGGTCCTCCCCGAGTCCCGGATGGATGGCCGGGCCACCGCCCCCGTCCGCGACGACGTACCACGAGAGCGGATACGGCGACGTCGTGGCGGCGGCCGGGATGACCGGTCGCGCCGTGCCCTCCGCGTCGGCGGTCACGGTGATGACCGACCACTCGGCCGACTGGTCCAGCGGGCGGTGGTGCAGTTCGACGACCGATGACGGCGCCGCGCCGGTCACCGCGACGACGACCTCCGCGCCCGGCTCGTACGTCTCATCGGAGGCGACCCGCACCGCCGATGCCGTGTGCGGGCCGGAGAGCGCCGACAGGCGCGCCGGATCGCCCGCACCGAGAGCGCCCGATCGCGCGGTGATCTCCGCGAGCTCGGCATCGAGTTGCGCGAGGCGATCGCGCCATCCGCCGCGCTCGGTCGTCCGGTCACCGAACGCCAGGTCGTCGACGTAGACCGTCGACGCGAGGTCGACGACGTCGGCCAGGGCCCGACGCGAGCGCCGGAGCGCCTCGACGGCCCGCGCGAGATGCGCGGCCTCGCCCGTCCGCTCGTGCAGCGAGACGTCGAGACCGGCGCGGATCCGCTCGGCGAACATCCGGCCGAGTCCCGCCTGCAGGCGTGCATCGATCAGCGCCTCGCGCAGGAGCGGCGACGTCGGCGCGGCGGAGGCCTGCGCGACCGCGCGGTCGACCCGCTCGATGAGCCGCTCCAGGTCGGCCGCGTTGTCGACCGCGGTGCGCCGTGCGGTGGCGCGCCCGGCCACGATGTCGTCGGCGAACTCGTCCGTCGTCGCGAACATCTCGGGGTCGAACGGGCTGATCGCGGGCCAGGTGTAGGGGGCCGGGGTGTCGAAGTCGTACATCCCGGCGCCCTTGTCGCCGTCGTGCACCATCGGCAGGTTCGTGTATCCCTCGGGCCAGTAGAAGTTGTTCGAGGCGCTCATGCCGTACGCCACCGTCACCAGGGGCAGGATGCGGCCCGCGGCGCCGAGCGCCTCCTCGACGGCGGTCGCCGCCTCGCCGTACGCGCGACGGAGGTAACGCCGCCACTGCTCGGGATCGGCATCCGGGTCGAAGAGCAGGCGGCCCCACAGCCGGTAGCCGTAGCGGTACTTCTGCCAGTCGTCCGACGCCGGCCGGTGCAGCTCAGCGTCCGTGTACAGGTCGCGCGGCCCCTCGCCGGTGCCCTTGCGCCCGCGGAACGTCAGCTGCTCGCAGAGCTCCACGCCCCGGGCCCCGCCGATCGTCGACCAGCGGCCGTATCCGGCGAAGATCGCCGGATCGGCCCACAGCAGGAAGCGCTGGGTGCCCGGCCACACGCGGAACACCACGTCCTGCTCGCGATCGCCGCGCAGGAAGTCACCGTAGCCGTACCGGGTGAAGCGGCGCGTGTTCTGGGTGACGCCGGAGAGCGCGTCGTCGTTCATCGGCCGCGCGCGCTCGAGATCGCGCACGCGTGCCTGGTGGTAGGGCAGCCCCTGGTGCTCGGCCCAGTACTTGGGCGAGAGCGCCACCCGCCCGCCCGTCGAACGGGCGGCGGCGAGCAGCTCGTCGTCGACCCCCTTGGAGTGCATGTCGATGTCGATCGGCCGGCCGACCTCGCCGACGGCCGTCATGATCTGCCCCCAGAACGCCCCGTGCCCCGCTTCGGGAACACCGCCCTCGTAGTGCACCCGGAAGGTCACTCCCGAGATCGCCGGACAGGCCTCGAGCAGCCGGCGCAGGGCGACGGCCGAGTACTCGGCGATCTGCTCGTCGGCGATCCCCTCGATCGGGTAGCGCAGCTCCGGGCTCTCGCCGAGCTCGGGCCGCACCGCGTGATTCCACAGCCCGAGCTGGAAGTCGATGCCGCGCCGAACGGCCTCGTCGCTCGCGAATCGCAGCGCCGCGAGGTTCGCCTCGCGGTCGGCGTCGTCGACGTTCGCGACGCTCACCTGCCAGCCCGGCACCTCGAGCAGGAAGGGGTAGGCGAAGCACAGGTAGTTGTCGCGCACGTCGATGTCGTGCGAGAAGTTGTACTGCATCCCGAATGCCAGCTGCACGCGGTTGATCCGCTGGGCGGCGAGTTCGTCGAGGTAGCCGGTCCAGAACGCGCGATCCCGGAACCACCCGAGATCGAGGACGTCGCTGGAGAACGATCGCAGCACCCCGCGCACGGGCACCGCCGGCGCCGCATCCTCTCCGTCCGCGGCGACCAGGGCGCCGTCATCCCCGAACTCGATCCGGTCCGCCAGCTCCGTGATGCCGTACGCGGCCCCGCGCGCATGGCCGGCGCGCACGGTCAGTCCGTCGTCGTCCGTCTCGAGCCGGAAGGCCTCGTCGCCCGCGGCGACCCCGCCGGCCCGCACGCGGAGAGCGGGCACGGGACGCCCCGCGGACGAGATCGCGCGCTCCAGGCGTGCGATCGCCCACGGCACCGGATCGACCCCGCTCAGTTCGGGATCGACGTCGATCGCGGGCAGATCGCTCACGGGAGCTCCTTCGCATCTTCCACGCTACGGAAACTAAATTCCGCAACGCAGGCCACGCTAGGTCACCGGCCGGAGCAGGTCAATCCATTTGTTGTGATCCACGCGAAATACGTCGTTCCGCCTGGGCGACGAAGCCCTCCTCGAGTTCGATCCCCCAGCCGGGCTCGTGCGGCGCCGCGACCTCGCCCCCGACGACCTCGGGCATCGGCCCGAAGACCCCCTCGGTCCAGGGGGTGCGCTCGATGCTCCACTCCTGCGGGTGGATGCACGCGGGCATGGCCAGCGCCAGGTGCAGCGTGAAGACCTGCAGGAGCGAGGCGTTCGCGCAGTGCGGTGTGCACGGGATCCCGGCCGCCTCCGCGAGCACCGCGACCTTGCGTGCGCGCGAGATGCCGCCGATGTAGCCGACGTCGGGTTGCACGATGTCGACGGCCCTCCGCGAGACCATGCGATGGAACTGCGGCAGGGAGGTGTCCTGCTCACCGCCGGACACCGGGATGTCGAGCGCGTCGGCGACGGCGGCCGTCTCGTCGAGCTGGGGGAACGGGCACGGCTCCTCGAAATGGAAGTAGCCGTGCTGCTCCAGGATCCGGCCCACCCGGATGGCCTGGGCGGCCGTGTATCCGCCGTTCGCATCGGCGCTGAGCAGGAAATCCGGGCCGAGGACCTCCCGCATCCGAGGGATGATGCGCTCCGTGCGGTGCGGGGCGGCGTCGACGTCGCGACCCATCGCCTCGCCGACCCGGATCTTCGCGGCCCGGAAGCCGAACTCCGCGGCGAGGCCGGCGATCCGGTCGGCCTCGGCCTCCGGCGTGATGTCGCGCACCATGCTGGAGGCGTAGACCGGTACCGAATCGCGGGCCGCGCCACCGAGGAGCCGCCAGACGGGCTGGCCTGCCGCGCGGCCCATCAGGTCCCAGAGCGCCGTCTCGATCCCCCGAGGCCGCGGAGCAGGAAGCTGCTCGGGAACTTGTACGTCTGCCGCAGGAACTCGTCGACGAGGGCCTCCGCATCCCAGACCTCGCGGCCGAGGAAGAACGGCGCGACCAGTTCGTGCAGCACGTGGGCGGTCACCGCCGCCTCGTACGGCGCCGTCTGACCGATGCCGACGGCGCCGTCGTCGGTGCTCACCCGCACCACCACGAGCGGTCCGCGCCGCAGCGTCTCGATCGCGTCGATCCTCATGAGCGGTCCCCTCCCGACGCGCAGTGCGTCGTGCGGCCTCTTGACCGCGTCCGGCGTCTCGCCCTACGTTAGCCAATCGTGGATAGACACCTCCACGATACGAAAGCAGCGCCGCCCGTCATGCGGGCCGCGGTGCTCGAGGAGGGTGCGGCCGGCCTGCGGGTGATGGAGCTGCGGACGCCGGTCCCGCAGCGCGGCGAGGCCCTCATCCGCGTGGAGGCGTGCGGCGTCTGTCACACCGACCTGCACGTCATCAAGGGGAGGTCGGCTTTCCGCGCCCCGCGGTGCTCGGGCACGAGATCAGCGGCACGATCGTCGCGTTCGGCGAGGGGACCTCGACCTCGCTCGAGGTCGGCGACGCGGTCGTCGGCGGGTTCATCATGCCGTGCGGAACCTGCCGGCAGTGCGAGCGCGGCCGCGACGACATGTGCGTCGAGTTCTTCGCGCAGAACCGCCTGCGCGGCACCCTGTACGACGGCACCAGCCGGCTCGCGATGCCCGACGGCTCCTTCCTCGCGATGTACTCGATGGGCGGTCTCGCCGAGTACTGCGTCACCCCGGTGACCGCGCTCACGCCGGCTCCCGTCGGCGTCGATCTCGCCAGCGCGTGCATCCTCGGCTGCGCGGGCCTGACCTCCTACGGCGCGGTCTTCCGGGCCGGCGGGGTGCGCGAGGGCGATCGCGTCGCGATCGTCGGTGCGGGCGGGATCGGCGGGGCCGTCATCCGCATGGCCGTCGCGGCCGGCGCCTCCCGCATCGTCGCCGTCGACATCGCGGCCGACAAGCTCGCCCAGGCCCTGCGGCTGGGCGCGACCGACGCCGTCGACTCGTCGACGACCGACGCCGTCGCCGAGGTCCGCCACCTCACCGGGGGCGTCGACGTGGCGTTCGAGGCGCTGGGTCGCCCGGCGACGTTCGAACAGGCGAGCCGGATGCTCGACGACGGCGGTCGCATGGTCGCGATCGGCATCGCCGACGGCCAGGCGACCGCCTCCATCGAGATCACCCCGCTGGTGCGCCGGGGGTACACGATCGTGGGCTCCTACGGCGGGCGCACCCGCCAGGACCTGCCCGAGGTCGTCGGCATCGCCGAACGCGGGGGTTCGACACGTCGTCGATGGTGACGCGGCGGGTCTCGCTCGACGAGGCGCCCGACGCCTACGCGGCCCTCGCGCGCGGCGAGATCGTGGGCCGGGCGATCGTCGAGATCGGCGCCCGCTCCTAGAGCTGCTTGAGCATCCGGGTGTTGCCGAGGGTGTTCGGCTTGACGCGGGCCAGGTCGAGGAACTCGGCGACGCCCTCGTCGGGGGAGCGCACGAGCTCGGCGTAGACGTCGGGCGCGACGATGCCCTCCCCGATCTCGGCGTAGCCGTGGGCGGTGAAGAACGCCGTCTCGAAGGTGAGGCAGAACAGGCGGGCGAGACCGAGGGCGCGGGCGTCGTCCTCGATGCGCTCCAGCAGCGCGTGGCCGACGCCGCGATGACGCCACGCGGGTGCGGCGGCGAGAGTGCGCACCTCGCCGATGTCCTCCCAGATGACGTGGAGGGCGCCGCAACCCACCAGCTCGCCGTCGGGTGCTTCCGCGACCCGGAACTCCTGGACGGCCTCGTAGAAGACGACGCGGTCCTTGCCGAGCAGGATGCGCTCCTCGACGAGCGGTTGGATCATGCGCTCGATCTGCACGACATCCGGAGTGCGGGCGGGCCGCACCCGTATCTCCGTCACGTTCCGACCCTACCGGTGTTGCCAAAAACGCCCAGTGCGACCGGGGTCGCACTGGGCGTTTTTGGCTAGGGGATCGCGCGGGGTCAGGCCTCGATCGCGGCGACCGGCTCCGGGAGCTCCTCGCGGCCGGGCTGACGCCCGGTCTCGAAGGTGAACTCGCCGCCGTCCGGCCCGGGCACGAAGTCGACCCGCACGTGGTCGCCGGCCACCAGCTCGTTGTGCAGGATCTTCTCCGAGAGCCGATCCTCCACCTCGTGCTGCACGGCACGGCGCAGCGGGCGGGCACCCATCGTGGGCTCCCAGCCGAGCTCGATCAGCCGGGCCTTGGCGGCATCCGAGACCTCGATCGTCATGTCGCGGTCGAGCAGGCGCTCGGCCAGCCGCTTGATGAACAGCCCGACGATCTGCTTGAGCTCGTCCTGGTTCAGCTGCGGGAAGACGATCGTCTCGTCGACGCGGTTCAGGAACTCCGGCTTGAAGTGCTTCTTGAGCTCCTCCACCACCTTGCCGCGCATCGCGCGGTAGGAGTTCTCCGAGCTGCCCTCGAGCGTGAACCCGACGGGGCCGCCCGTGATGTCCTTCGTGCCGAGGTTCGTGGTCATGATGATCACGGTGTTCTTGAAGTCGACGACGCGGCCCTGGCCATCCGTCAGACGTCCCTCCTCCAGGATCTGGAGCAGCGAGTTGAAGATGTCCGGGTGCGCCTTCTCGATCTCGTCGAACAGCACGACCGAGAACGGCTTGCGGCGCACCTTCTCGGTGAGCTGGCCGCCCTCCTCGAAGCCGACGAACCCGGGAGGGGCGCCGAACAGCCGCGAGACGGTGTGCTTCTCGCCGTACTCGCTCATGTCGAGCGAGATCAGCGCGTCCTCGTCGTCGAACAGGAACTCCGCGAGCGCCTTGGCCAGCTCCGTCTTGCCGACGCCCGTGGGGCCGGCGAAGATGAACGACCCGCTCGGACGCTTCGGGTCCTTGAGCCCGGCGCGCGTGCGGCGGATGGTCTTGGCGAGCACCGAGATGGCCTCCTCCTGACCGACAACGCGCTCATGCAGGGCCTTCTCCATGAAGATCAGGCGCGAGCTCTCCTCCTCGGTCAGCTTGAAGACCGGGATGCCGGTCGCGTTCGCGAGGACCTCCGCGATGACTCCCTCATCCACGGTGCCCGACGCGGCGACGTCTCCGCTGCGCCACTGCTTCTCGAGGCGCAGCCGCTCGCCGAGCAGCTTCTTCTCCTCGTCGCGCAGCGACGCGGCCTTCTCGAAGTCCTGCTCCTCGATCGCGGCCTCCTTGCTGCCGCGGACGCCGGCGATCTTCTCGTCGAACTCGCGCAGCTCCGGCGGCGCCGACAGGATCGACAGCCGCAGGCGCGCGCCCGCCTCGTCGATCAGGTCGATGGCCTTGTCGGGCAGGAAGCGGTCGCTCACGTAACGGTCGGCGAGGTTCGCCGCCGCGACGATCGCGCCATCCGTGATCGACACCTTGTGGAACGCCTCGTACTTGTCTCGGAGTCCCTTGAGGATGTTGATGGTGTGCGGCAGAGACGGCTCGTGCACCTGCACGGGCTGGAACCGGCGCTCGAGCGCGGCATCCTTCTCGAAGTGCTTGCGGTACTCGTCGAGCGTGGTCGCGCCGATCGTCTGCAGCTCGCCACGGGCGAGCAGCGGCTTCAGGATGCTGGCCGCGTCGATCGCGCCCTCGGCGGCGCCGGCACCGACGAGGGTGTGGATCTCGTCGATGAAGGTGATGATGTCGCCGCGGGTGCGGATCTCCTTCGTCACCTTCTTGAGGCGCTCCTCGAAGTCGCCGCGGTAGCGCGATCCGGCGATGAGCGAGCCGAGGTCGAGCGTGTAGAGCTGCTTGTCCTTCAGCGTCTCCGGCACCTCGCCGCGGACGATCGCCTGCGCGAGCCCCTCGACGACGGCGGTCTTGCCGACGCCGGGCTCCCCGATCAGCACGGGGTTGTTCTTGGAGCGGCGGGAGAGGATCTGCATGACCCGCTCCATCTCCTTCTCGCGCCCGATGACCGGGTCGAGCTTGCCGTCGCGCGCGGCCTGCGTCAGGTTGCGGCCGAACTGGTCGAGGATCTGCGAACCCTTGTCGGGCGTCGCGTCGTTGCCTCCGACGGCCACCTGCTCCTTGCCCTGGTAGCCCGAGAGCAGCTGGATGACCTGCTGGCGCACGCGGTTGAGGTCGGCGCCCAGCTTCATGAGCACCTGCGCGGCGACGCCCTCGCCCTCGCGGATCAGCCCGAGCAGGATGTGCTCGGTGCCGATGTAGCTGTGACCGAGCTGCAGCGCCTCGCGCAGCGACAGCTCCAGCACCTTCTTGGCGCGCGGGGTGAAGGGGATGTGGCCGGTCGGCTGGGTCTGCCCCTGCCCGATGATGTCCTGCACCTGCTCGCGCACGGCGTCGAGCGAGATCCCGAGCGACTCCAGCGACTTGGCCGCGACGCCCTCGCCCTCGTGGATCAGCCCGAGCAGGATGTGCTCGGTGCCGATGTAATTGTGGTTGAGCATCTTCGCCTCTTCCTGGGCGAGGACGACCACCCGGCGGGCCCGGTCGGTGAAACGCTCGAACATGATCTGAAACCTCTCGTCAGGCACCGGTCGGGCGGTGCCTTGCATTGAGAGTAACGAGGGGGTCGGCCCGGGTGATCCCGTGTTCGCCGTGGGCGTGAGGGGTGTCGCGAGCCCCGTCGGCGTGCCGGTGGCGCACCCCCGTCCGCGGCCCCGCGTCGCCGCGCCGAGTCGTAGGCTCGCCGCGTGAGCAACCTCGAGGTCGAGCCCGCGGAGCTCGTCTGCGACGAGCCCCTCGCCGGCCGCGGAGTCGAGATCCTCGAGCCGCGTGACGTGCCGCTCGGCGGACCGCGCGCGATGCACGTGCGGCGCACGCTGCCGCAGCGGGCGCGGTCCCTCATCGGGGCGTGGTGCTTCGCCGACTCGTACGGGGGCGACACCGGCGAGGAGACCGTCGGCGCCGACGACCGCAGGATGGACGTGCCGCCGCATCCGCACACCGGCCTGCAGACGGTCAGCTGGCTCTACGCCGGCGAGATCGAGCACCGCGACTCGGTCGGCAGCCGGGAGCTCATCCACCCCGGGCAGGTCAACCTCATGACGGCGGGCGCCGGCATCCAGCACTCCGAGGAGTCCACGCCGGGCTCGGTGCGGCCGCACGGCGTGCAGCTGTGGACCGCGCTGCCGGATGCGCACCGCTTCACCTCGCCCTTCTTCGAGCACCACGTGCCGGCGCCGATCGCGGTGGGCGATGCGACGCTGCGGGTGTTCGTCGGAACACTGCACGGCGCGACCTCCGCCGTGACCGCGTTCACGCCGCTCCTCGCCGCGCAGTTCGACCTGCCCGCCGGCGGTCGCGTCGAGCTGACCGTCGACCCCGCGTTCGAACACGGCCTGCTCGTGGATGCCGGATCGCCGACCCTGCAGGGCGTCGCGATCCCGCGCCATCACCTCGGATACGCCCCCGCCGGCTCCGCCGCCCTGACGATCGCCGCGGGCGACGAGCCGCTGCGCGCGCTGCTCATCGGCGGGGTGCCGCTCGGCGAGAGCATCGTCATGTGGTGGAACTTCGTCGGACGCAGCCACGACGAGATCGTGGCGTTCCGCGAACGGTGGCAGGCCGACGTCATCGCGGGCGGCGATCGCGCCGGCACCTTCGGCTCGATCGACGGCTGGGCCGACGGGACGGCGCTTCCGGCGCCGGAGCTGCCGAACGTGCGGCTGCGGCCCCGCGACCAGCCCTAGCCGCGCCGCGCCTCTCGTCGCGTCGCTCGTGGCGGCGCGGTGATCCGATCGCGGTTTCGCCATCGGATGCGTCCCGCGCGGCATCCCACGGATCCCGAGACCATGATCGGTTCGAGAAGGCCGTCCACGAGCACGGCCGGCATCGGCATCCGGCACCCGGGATCCGGCTCAGGGACGCGCGGAGTGCTCCTGCGCGAAGCGAGCGCGCTCCTCGGCTTCGATGCGCGAGTAGGCGCGGCGCTCGTCGCGGTCCGCGCGCACGATCATCCGCATCACGAACCAGAAGATGAGGCCGAGCACGACGGTGGGCACGAGGGACCAGATGATCCCGCCCCACACCTCGGCCGACATGCGGTCAGCCTAACCGCGGCGGCTGAGTCAGCGCTGCGCGAGGAAGAACGCGACGGCGATCACGACGACGATGAGCGCGAGGCCCGCATACATGACGATGCGCGAGGTGCGGCGGTCCATCAGCCGCCCCGCGAGAGCAGGCTCAGGATGCCGTCGCCGATCAGGAAGAGCCCGATCGCCGCGAGCGCGATCCAGACGACGATGCGGGTCGTCGTCGGACGACCGCCCGGATCCTGAGCCATCGCGGTATCCCGTCTACTTGACCAGCGGGAACAGGATCGTCTCCCGGATGCCGAGGCCGGTCAGCGCCATGAGCAGCCGGTCGATGCCCATGCCCATGCCGCCCATCGGCGGCATGCCGTGCTCCATCGCGGTGAGGAACTCCTCGTCGAGCCGCATCGCCTCGTCGTCGCCGCGGGCCGCGAGCTTCGCCTGCTCGACGAAACGCTCGCGCTGCACGACGGGATCGACGAGCTCGGAGTAGCCCGTGGCCAGCTCGAAGCCGCGCACGTAGAGGTCCCACTTCTCCACCACACCCCGCATCGCGCGGTGTTCGCGCACCAACGGAGAGGTGTCGAGCGGGAAGTCCATGACGAACGTGGGACGGTGCAGCGTGCCCTTGACGAAGTGCTCCCACAGCTCCTCGACGTACTTGCCGTGCGTCGCGAGCTTGACCTCGACGCCCTCCTTCTCGGCGAGCGCCGCGAGCTCGGTCAGCGGCGTCTCCGGCGTGATCTCGACGCCGGCGGCCTCGGAGAGGGAGTCGTACATCCGGATGCGGTCCCACTCGCCGCCGAGGTCGTACGCCGTGCCGTCGGCCCAGGTCACCGTGTGCGATCCGGCGACGGCCTCGGCCGCATCCTGGATCAGCTCCTGGGTGAGCGCCGCGATCGAGTCGTAGTCGCCGTAGGTCTGGTAGGCCTCGAGCATCGCGAACTCGGGGCTGTGCGTGGAGTCCGCGCCCTCGTTGCGGAAGTTGCGGTTGATCTCGAACACCCGGTCGATGCCGCCGACGACGGCGCGCTTGAGGAAGAGCTCGGGCGCGATGCGCAGGAAGAGCTCGGTGTCGAAGGCGTTCGAATGCGTGACGAACGGACGCGCGCTCGCGCCGCCGTGCACGGTCTGCAGCATGGGCGTCTCGACCTCGAGGAAGTCGTGGCGCGCGAACGTGGAGCGCAGGCTCGCGACCGCCTTGGCCCGCGCGCGGACCGTGAAGCGCGCCTGCTCCCGGGCGATGAGGTCGAGGTAGCGCTGCCGCACGCGCGTCTCCTCGCTCAGCTCGGAGTGCAGGTTCGGCAGCGGCAGCAGCGCCTTCGAGGCGATCCGCCACTCGCGCACGAGCACGCTGAGTTCGCCGCGGCGCGACGAGATGACCTCGCCCGCGACGAAGAGGTGGTCGCCGAGGTCGACGAGCTCCTTCCAGCGCTGCAGCGACTCCTCGCCGACCTGGTCGAGCGAGACCATCGCCTGGATGCGGCTGCCGTCGCCCGACTGCAGTGCGGCGAAGCACAGCTTGCCGGTGTTGCGCAGGTGCACGATGCGGCCGGCGACGCCGACCTGCACGCCGGTCGTGTCGTCGGCGCGCAGGTCGGCGAAGCGCTCGCGCAGCTGCGGGATGGTGTGCGTGACCGGCACCGAGACCGGGTACGCCTGCTCGCCCTCGGCGAGGAGGCGCTCGCGCTTGGCGAGCCGGACGGCCTTCTGCTCGGCGATGTCCTCGAGGGTCTCCTCGGGAGCGTCCGCGGGGGCAGGTCGGCGGTCATGGGGGCCTCTAGGTCAGGTGGATGGCGTCGTTGTCGATCAGCCGCGCGGGGCCGACCCGGGCGGCGACGAGCATGCGCGCGGTGCCGCGGTAGCCGGCGTCCACCGGGCGGAAGGTGCGCGGATCGACGACGGCGAGATAGTCCAGCTTAACGAGGCCGTCGCTCGTCAGGACCTCGCGCGCGGCGGCCAGCGCGGCATCCACCCCATCGCCGGCGGCATCCGCGGCGGCACGCAGGGCGGTGCTCAGCGCGACCGATGCCCGGCGGTGCTCCTCGTCGAGGTAGCGGTTGCGGCTCGAGAGCGCGAGGCCGTCGTCGGCACGCACCGTCGGCACGGGCTCGACCGTGACGGGCAGGTCGAGGTCGCGCACCATCCGTTGCACGAGGAAGAGCTGCTGCGCGTCCTTCTGGCCGAAGAGCACGTGGGTGGGCTGCACGATGTGCAGGAGCTTGGCGACGACGGTGAGCACGCCGTCGAAGTGCCCGGGCCGCGACGCGCCCTCGAAGGTCTCGGCGACGGCACCCGCGTGCACCGTGACCTGGGTCGGGCCGTCGGGGTACATCTCGGAGGCATCGGGCGCGAACACGAACTCGACCGCGCGCGTCGCCAGCGCCGCGAGATCTCCGCTCGGGTCGCGCGGGTAGCTGCTCAGATCCTCACCGGCCGCGAACTGGGTGGGATTGACGAAGATCGAGACGACGACCGTGGCGGCGACCTCGCGGGCCCGGTCGACGAGCGCGAGGTGACCCTCGTGCAGCGCCCCCATCGTCGGGACGAGCGCGACCGGACCGCGACCGGCGAGCGCGGACCGCATCCCCGCGATGGTCGTGACGACGACGGACTCGCTCATCGCGACCTCCTCCGCGCCTGCGGCGCCCCGACGATGCTAGCGGCGTAGGCTCCGTCGCGATGGCCGCGCCCGTGCTCCCCCGTTCCACCCCGACCGCGGAGGGCATCGACCCCGCGGCGATCGCCTCCCTCGTCGAGGCCGCCGAGCGCGGCCGGCACGGCCTGCACAGTCTCATGGTGGTGCGGCACGGCGCGGTCGTCGCCGAGGGATGGTGGACGCCCTTCGCCCCCGACGTGCGCCACCTCGTCCACTCGGTGTCCAAGAGCTTCCTCTCCACCGCGATCGGCATCGCGCAGGAGGAGGGCATCCTGTCGATCGACGAGCCGGCCGTCGACTTCTTCCCCGGTGTCGACGGACCGCGCGACGTGCTCCTGAAGCACCTGCTCTCGATGTCGGGCGGGCACGACGCCGACACGATGGACCTCATGCGGCTGCTGCCCGGCGAGCACTGGCCGCGCATCTACTTCGCGTCGCCCTTCATCTATCCCCCGGCGAGCATTTCGTCTACGACTCCGGCGGCAGTCATCTGCTGAGCGCCGCCCTGCAGTCGCGCACCGGGATGCCGCTCCCGCAGTTCCTCGAGCCGCGCCTGTTCCAGCCGCTCGGCCTCGACACGCCGCCCTGGGCACCGTCGCCCGGCGGCGTCAGCCTCGGCGGCACCGGCATGTCGCTGCTGACGGAGGACATCGCCGTGCTGGCGGAGCTGTACCGCCGGGGCGGGCGGTGGTCCGATGGGGACGGCGGCGACCGGCAGCTGGTGCCGCAGGCCTGGGTCGACGAGGCGACGCGGGCGCACGTCGACAACGGGCCGAGCGCCACCGTGGACTGGGGTCTCGGCTACGGCTACCAGTTCTGGCGATCGCGGCACGGGTACCGGATGGACGGCGCGTTCGGGCAGTTCGGCCTCGTCATCCCGGAGCTCGACCTCGTGGTCGCCATGACGGCGGGCACGGCCGACAGCGCGTCCGAGCTCCAGCTGGTCTGGGATCACCTGCTGCCCGGCGTCGATCGGGCGCACGGCCCCGCCGCCGACGGAGCCGGCGACGATCAGCTCGCCCGCCGCCTCGGCTCGCTCGAGCTCGCGGCGCCCGAGTTCCTCGCGGCACCGCCGGCCGCGGCCGCCCGCGTCTCCGGCCGCGCGATCGCCCTGCCCTTCACGACCCTCGGCATCGCCACCGCGACGCTGCACCTCGACGGCGACCGCACGACTCTCGAGACCGTCGGCACCGACGGGTCGGTCGAGCGGCTCGGCGCGGCACGCACCGCATGGGTCCCGGGCGAGACCCGGCTCTGGCCGCACCCGGAGCTGACCTCGACCCGCACCGGGACCCGCGCCGGCTGGGTCGATGACGCCGCGTTCGAGGTGCACGAGCAGTGCATCGAGTCGGCGGCACGGCGCATCTGGCGGTTCGAGTTCGGCGACGGCGACGACGTGCGTCTCACCGTCGGCCTCGACCTGCCGTTCTGGACCCCGCGCACCGAACGGGTCGCCGGCCGCCTGGCCTGAGGCGACGCTCCGCCCGAGTCAGCCGACGAGCTCCTCGAGGGCGGCGCGGACCCGATCCGGATGCTCCAGGTGCGGTGAGTGCCCGCACTCCTGCAGCAGCCGCTCGGTCACCGCGCCGCCCGAGGCGCGGTACCCGTCGAGCACGGCGCGCGTCTGCGACACCATCGGCTGCGCGGGTGCGATGTCGTCTCCCGGCCATCCGGGGATCGCACCGAGGGCGCCCAGCTGGTTGAGATCGAAGAGCGAGGCGTCCGACACGATCACGTCGGCGGCGCCGTGCACCCACAGGATCGGCGGCTTCACGGCAAGGCCGGTGATGCCGCTGAGGTCGAGGTGATCGGGCGTCATCGTGTTGAGCACGCCGTGCTCGCCCGGGGCGAAGCCCGGCCAGTTGGCGCTCGGGCGGCTGTCGCCGGGGTAGTTGCCGACCCCGGTCGCGGTCGAGAGCATCGACTCGACCCAGAGATCCTCGTACTCGTCCCGGTGGCCGGCGTGCACATAGGCCGTGCGGTAGACGGTGCGCGGCGACGCCGGGCCGTCGCCGGTGTCGCCGGATTCGAGGGCTGCGACGAAGTCCGGGTTGCCGCCTCCGCCGCCGGTGCCCGCGGCATCCGGGGTCAGGCGCGAACCGTCGAGCGCGGTGCCGCCGAAGCCGTACGGCGAGACCGGCGACTGCAGGGTGAGCGAGGCGACGGGATGGTCGAGCGCGTACTGCAGCACGACGCCGGCGCCCATGCTCCAGCCGAAGAGATGCGGCGCGCCGGCCGGCCCGAGCGCCTCGACGGCGGCGAACAGGTCGTCGCTGTAGTCGCGCAGACCGCGCGTCGCGTCGACCGGTGCCGTCTCGCTGTCGCCGAAGCCGCGGAGGTCGACGGCGACCACGCGCCACGAGCGCGGCAGCGAGAGCATGAACGGCTGGAAGAACAGCGCCGACGAGACGTTGCCGTGCACGAGCACGACGGGCGTGCCGGCGTCGTCGTCACCCTCGCGCTCGAGGACGTTGGTGCGGATCCGGGTCGTCGGGATCTGGCGGGACGCGATGCCGGGGAGCAGAGTGGACACGGTTCTCCTTCGGGCGGGTGCGTGCTCACGTTAACCCGGCCACCTCGGTTGCGGAAGGGATGCGGATGGCGGAGCTCGACGGTCGCACGGCGGTGGTCACGGGAGGCGGCAGCGGCATCGGGGCGGCGATCGCGGAGCGGCTCGCCGCCGACGGCGCGCACGTGCGCGTGATGGATCTGGATCCCGCCGCCGCGACGATGGTCGCCGACCGGATCGACGGCGAACCCTGGGTCGTCGACCTCGCCGACACGAGCGCGGTGGCCGCCCTCGCGCTGGACTGCGACATCCTCGTCAACAACGCGGGCATCCAGCGCGTCGCCCCGCTCGAGGAGTTCGAGCCGGAGGCCTTCCACCGCCTGATCGCCATCATGCTGGAGGCGCCGTTCCTGCTGATCCGGGCCGCGCTGCCGGCGATGTACCGCCGCGGCTGGGGGCGCATCGTCAACGTCTCGTCGGTGCACGGCATCCGGGCCTCGGAGTACAAGTCGGCCTACGTCGCTGCCAAGCACGGGCTCGAGGGGCTGTCGAAGACGGCGGCGCTCGAGGGTGCGCCGCACGGGGTCACGAGCAACTGCGTCAACCCGGGATACGTGCGCACCCCGCTGGTCGAGAAGCAGATCGCCGACCAGGCGCGCATCCACCGGATCGCACCGGAGGACGTGGTCGAGACCGTGCTGCTCGAGCGCGCCGCGATCAAGCGCCTCGTCGAACCCGACGACGTCGCCTCGCTCGTCGGGTGGCTCGTCTCGTCGCACGCCGACATGGTGACGGGGGCGTCGTACACGATGGACGGCGGGTGGAGCATCTCGTGAGCACCCACCGCACGCGCACCGTGACCGTCGACGGCGGCGAGCTGACCGTCGGCGAGTGGGGCGATCCCGGCGCGCTGCCGCTCATCGCCATCCACGGCATCACGTCGTCGCATCTCGCCTGGGCGCACGTCGCGGCCGCGCTGCCGGAGCGCCGCGTCATCGCGCCCGACCTGCGTGGACGCGGGCGCAGCAACGAGCTGCCCGGCCCGTACGGGATGCCGCGGCACGCCGCCGACCTGCTCCGCCTTCTCGACGACCTCGGCCTCGAGCGCGCACAGCTCACCGGGCACTCGATGGGCGCGTTCGTCGCCGCGGCGACCGCGGCGCTCGCACCGGATCGGGTGAGCTCGGTCGTGCTCGTCGACGGCGGTCTGCCGCTGCGCGATCCCCCGGGCGGGGATGTCGAGGCCGCCGTGCGCGCCTCGCTCGGCCCCGCGCTCGAGCGGCTGTCGATGACGTTCGCCGACTCGGCCGCGTACCGGGCGTTCTGGGCCGCGCACCCCGCCTTCGGCGGCGAGTTCGACGCCGAGATGCTGGCCTACATCGACTACGACCTGGTGGGCGATCCGCCCCATCCGTCGAGCAAGGCCGACGCGGTCGCACAGGACTCGGTGCAGTTCTACGGCGACCCGCCGGCGCAGACGATCGACGCGATCCGCGCGCCGATGCGCCTGCTGTGGGCGCCGCGCGGGTTGCTGAACGAGACGCCCGGCATGTACACCGGCACCGAGCTCGCACGCTGGCGCGAGCGGTGGCCGGCCATCGCGATGCGCGAGGTCGACGATGTGAACCACTACACGATCCTCATGTCGGCCCGCGGCGCCGCCGAGGTCGCGGCGGAGGTGCGGCAGGCGGGCTAGCCGACGGCGGGGTCGGCGTCGGCCACCGCAATCGCGTCGATGCGCCGGCTCACGCCGCGTCCGCCTCTTCGACCACGCTCTGCTCGATCCGTCCGAGTCCGTCGATCTCCATGGTGACGCGATCCCCCGGCGCGAGATAGGGATAGCGGCGGGAGAGCGCAACGCCCTCCGGCGTGCCGGTGAGGACGACATCCCCCGCCTCCAGCACCATGTACCGGCTCAGGTCGCGCAGGATCGCCGCGACCGGGAAGACCATGTCGGCGGTGGTCGAATCCTGTCGCGGCTCCCCGTTCACCCAGCTCCGCATCGTGAGCGACTGGATGTCGCCGACCTCGTCCGGGGTCGCGATCCACGGACCGATCGGCGCGAATCCCGCAGCGCTCTTGCCCTTCGACCACTGGCCTCCGGAGACCTTCAGCTGATGCTCGCGCTCGCTGAGGTCGTTGGCCAGCGCGTAGCCGGCCACCGCGTCGAGCGCCGTCGCATCGTCGGGCGCGTGGCGCAGCTCGCGACCGAGCACGACCGCGAGTTCGACTTCCCAATCCGTATGCCGCGACCCGGGCGGCAGCACGATCGGATCATTCGGTCCGACCACCGTGTT
This sequence comes from Pseudolysinimonas kribbensis, assembly GCF_030161895.1. Taxonomy (GTDB): domain Bacteria; phylum Actinomycetota; class Actinomycetes; order Actinomycetales; family Microbacteriaceae; genus Pseudolysinimonas; species Pseudolysinimonas kribbensis. The sequence goes on along the minus strand of NZ_BSVB01000001.1, from coordinate 1,941,763 downwards.
CGGCTTCTTGAAGAAGACGACGACATGCTCGGGAGCCGATGCTCCCGACTCCGCCGCGTGGGCGGCGTAGTTCATCCCGACGCAGATGATCGAGGGCGGCTTCGGGACCGCCGCACCGATCCGCTCGCCCTCGATCGACGTCGGCGACAGCGCGCCGGCCGACAGCGCGCGCCGACAGCGCGCCACGCCGCCGGATGCCCAGAACGACGGGTGCAGGTCGTCGGTGAGCGGACGCAGGTCGTAGAAGACGCTCCCATCCATGACGACGGGCCGCTCGTGTCCCGCTTCCCCCACCCGGAGGAACCTCATCGCACTGCGCCTCCTCGCGGCGTCGCCGCGTCGCGGCGCATCGCCCCGGTCACGTGCGCGGCTCCAGCGCCTCGGCGATGTTGGCAGTGGTCAGGCGGTGCAGCTGCGCCTCGTCGAGCCCGCGTTCGGCCAGCAGTGGCACAAAGGAGTTCAGCAGCCACGAGTAGCCGTGACCGCCGAACGTCGCGAGCTGCGTCTTCGCCGAAATGTCGCACCCGAGCACGACACGGTCACCGTATCCCTCGCGCACGAGGCGGGCCACGCTGTCCGCGCGCACCTCGTCGGACGGATAACCGGAACCCGCATAGCCGACGTTGTCGACGCTGAGGTAGACCCCCGTCGCCGCGATCTCGAGCAGCAGTCGGTGGTCGACGCGGTCTCCGAGGTGACTGATGATGAGCCGGTCCGGGGCGACGCCCGCGTCTCGGAGGAGTTCGATCTGGGCCAGCGCGAGTTCTCCGAAGTGGGTCGTGTGGGTGAGGATCGCGACCCCGGTCTCCCGATGCGCGCGCGCCGCAGCACGGAACACCCGCTCCTCCGCGGGGCTGATCGCCCCGCGCTCCGTGCCGATCTCCCCGATGACGCCGGCCCGCACATCGGTCCCGTCGACTCCGCTCGAGATGCCCGCGATGAGGTCCTCGGCGAGATGTGGGACGGTCTTCTCGAAAACCTCCCGGGGGTACAGGCGCTCCCGGTACCAGCCTGCGCCGAGCACCAGGCGCACGCCCGACCGCTCGGAGATCCGGCGGAGTGCGAGCGGATCGGTGCGGATGCCGACCGTGCTCGCGTCGACCATCGCACCGCCGCCGGCGGCCCGGAACGCCTCGAGTTCGGCGGTCGCGACGTCCTCGTCATCGAAGATGCAATCGTAGGAGGAGATGAGCCTCCAGTAGTCCCAGAGCACGTGTTCGTGGCTGTGGGTGACGCCGAGGATCCGGGAGCGACCGGTCCTGTGACGGTCATGATGTCCGTCATGCGATCTCCTCGGGGACGAGAACGGTCTTGATGGTGGTCGGCACGGTCGTCAGCAGTCGGGTGAATGCCTCGACGCCCTCGCTCAGCGGTCGGACCTCGTACCATTCGCGCCGCACGTGCCCGACGAGCTCGACGGCGGCGGCGAAGTCGGCGTCCGTGTAGCAGAAGCTGCCGATCACACGCTTCTCGTTCCGGATGATGTCGCGGCCGTCGAAGCCGGCGTCGTCCGAGTGCAGGCCGATGAAGACCGCGGTGCCGTCCGGCCGGATCGCTTCGACGGCTGCGGCCCGCGTTCCCCGGTGCCGACGGCGTCGAACACCACATCGAACTCGCCCTCGAGGCTCTCCCCGACGGCATCGGCACCGGCCGTGAGCGCGACGGCGGCCCGCTCCGGGCTCAGGTCGACGACCTCGACATGGCCGATTCCAGCCGCCTTCGCCACGACGGTCACGGCGACTCCGACCATTCCCGATCCGATGATCCCGACTCGCTCGACATCCTTCGTCGTCTCCCGCACGAGACGGAGAGCATGGACCGCGTTCGCGAGCGGCTCAACGAGGGCGGCTGCCTCCAGCGGCGTGCCTTCCGGGAGCACGTAGCAGTTGCGTGACGGGACGGCTGCGTACTCCGCGAATCCTCCGGGGCGCTGAATGCCGAGCAACACCCTGTTGCGGCACACGTTCACCGAGCCGCGACGGCAGGAGTCGCAGTGCCCGCAGTACACGAGCGGGTTCACGACGACGCGGGCACCATCCGAGACGCGGGTACCCGCGAACTCGTGCCCCATGATGAGCGGCGGACGCCGGAACGGGCTCTGCGACGCGAAGCCCTCGAGTTCGGAGCCGCAGATGCCGACGGCACCGACGCGGACGATGGTCTCATCCTCACCGGCGTGCGGCGCACCCACCTCCTGCAATTCCAGAGTGAGCGGTGCGGTGTAGACGACGGCTTTCATGATTCCCTTCCTTCAAGGCGATCGACGACCTCGATGACGGCGGTGGCCAGAAGCTCGCCGTGGCCGGGGAGCAGGGCCATCGGGTTGACGGTCAGGACGCCATCCCATGCCTCGGACTCACCGAGCACGACCGGGACGGCACGTGCCGCCAGCGCGCGTGCGACGGCGTCGGCGCCGTCGCGGCCCCCTCCACTCGGATCCGGAGCATCGGCACGTCGAGCGCGTCGTCGCGGAGGCGCTCGACGGCGAGACCGGCGGCCCCCAGCGTCTCCTCCGCACGATCGAGCTCGGCGATCCCGGGGAGCTCGTCAGCGCCGGGGTCGCGCAGGTAGCGTTCGACGGCGGCGACGAGGCCCACGAGCTGCTCCCGGCCGACCTTCATCGGGCGGGACGGGCCATGCCGCGGCGGCGTCGGCGAGGTGCGCGGAACGGCTGGCGACCACGTCGTCGGACGCTCGTCCATGTCCTGCTGGTGCACGCCCGCGAGCGACACCCAGTCGGCGGTCCCGCAGAGCAGGCCCGAGGCCTGCGGTCCGCGGAATCCCTTGCCCCCGGACACGGCGATGAGATCCGCACCGTCCGCGAGGAATCGCCGGAGCCGGTCGACCGGCGGCACGTGCAAGGCGCCGTCCACGATGACCGGGATGCCGTGCGCGTGCGCGATCGCCGCGGTCTCGGCGAGAGAGAGCAGGTCGCCGGAGCGCCCCGGCCGGAAGAGCACGGCCGCGACCGACTCATCGAGCACGCGCTCCAGCTCGCCCGGATGGCTGCTCGCCGGATAGCCGATCTCCAACAACCGCGCACCGGCCTGCTCGACCGCGCGGTCGTAGGGATCTCGATGCGCCTTCTGGATCACCACCGTCGAGCGCGCGCCGACGACCACGGGCAGTCGATCGATCGCCGCTTCGTCGCCCTGAGTGAGCGCGATCGTCGTCGCGAGGTGGAGGGCTGCGGCGGCGCCGGAGGTCACGTAGCACGCGGGGATCTCCAGGAGAGCCGACAGCCGAGCGCCCGCCGCCGCCTGCAGTTCGTCCAGGCGGACCGGGTGCCGGAAGGCCGCGCGCATCGCGTCCCACACCTCGTCGGCGAGAGGCAGTCCCCCGAGCCGGGTGGCGGGGCCGACACCATTGACGATCGGCCGGAGGCCGGGGGTGTCAAGGAGATCCATCTCAGTCCTTCCTGTTCACAGGTCGCGGGAGATCGCTGCCGCGGTGCTCGTCATGATGTTGAGCATTCGAGGGTCCGGGGTGACGGAGCGGTTGAGGCGGGCCACCGGCGTCGAGCAGCTGATCGCAGCGACCACCGAGCCGCGCCGCTTGACGGGCACCGCGAGGCAATACAGGCCGAGGGTGTACTCGCCGCTGTCTTCGGCATACCCGAGGACGCGGATGCGCTCCAGCCTGGCCTTCAGCTCGTCGTGCCCCGTCACGGTGTGCTGGGTGTACCGCGAGAGCCGCACCCCCTCGAGGCGACGGTCGAGCTCGTCGGACGGCAACGCCGCCAGCAGGACCTTGCCGAGGCCGGTCGTATGCGCGGGCAGCCGGTTGCCGACGTCGGAGACCAGACGGAACGCCTGCGGCGACTCCTCCTTGGCGATGTAGACGTTGTCGAGTCCATCGAGGATGGCCATCTGCACGGTCTCCCCGAGGACGTCCCGCGCGTTCCGCAGGTGAGGCAGGGCGACGCGCGCCGTGTGTGCGGCCTGCGTGTACGACTGGCCGGCCTCCCAGACGCCCACGCCGATCCGGTAGACCTTCCCCTCCGGGTCGTAGGAGAGGAACCCGCGGTCGGTGAGGGCGCGCAGCAGACCATGGAGGCTGCTCTTCGGGTAGTCGAGCGCGTCGATGAGTGCCGTGAACCCGAGCCCGTCCCGCTGCCGGGAGATGAGCTCGAGGAGATCCATGACGCGCTCCGCCGATTTGATGGACCCGCGCTGATCGGGCTTCTGCGTGTCGTCCGTCATCGTCCGAGCACCATTCCCCCGTTGACACCGATGAGTTGACCCGTGATGTAACCGGCATCGGCGGATGCCAGGAAGCCGATCGTCGCCGCGATCTCAGCAGCCGTCCCCGCGCGCCCGACGAGGGATCGCTCGACGCGCACGCGGTCGAACTCCTCCGTGACCCGGTCCCCGAAGAACTCCGTGTCGGGCACGTAGCCGGGCAGCACCAGATTCGCGGTCACGCCCTGCGGCCCGAGCTCCTGCGCGAGCCAGTACATCCACGCATGGAGCGCCGCCTTCGCCGCTCCGTACGAGCCGCCGTAGCCGCTGCCGAGCTGCGCACCGATCGAACCGAGCCCGATCACCCGGCCGCCCGGGCGCGCGATCCGGGACTTGAGCGCTTCGACCAGCAGCACGGCGGTCATCAGGTTCTGCTGAACGTCGGCGTTCCAGTCGTGCGCGACCTCGTCGAGACCGACCGGGTTCGTCGCAGGCGTCCCGCCGGCCGCCGCAACGATCACGTCGACGGCCCGTGGCCCGACGGCGGCGGCGACGGCGCTCGCCCCGTCCACCGTCGAGAGGTCGGCGGGGACGGCGCGCCCGCCCACCTCGGCGGCGAGCGCCTCGAGCGGTGCCCGGCGACGGCCCAGGAGATAGAGCTCGTCGCCCGCATCCGCGAACCAGCGGGCGGCTGCCCGGCCGATCCCGCTCGCGGCTCCGCTCACCACGACCAGCCTGCTCATGCGGGCACCCCCTCGGTTCCACCAGGTCGCCGCCGATCATCGTCGCGACCGGCCGCAGGACGCGGTCGCCCTCGAAAGCCCGGCCGAAGCCGTCCTCGAAGGACTGCGGGCCCTCGGCGAGATCGAAGATCGCGAGGTCGGCGGCCGCCCCGGAACGCAGGGTGCCGATCCCCGAAGCGTCGAGGCCGAGCGCCCGCGCCGGCGCCAGCGTCGCCCGCAGGAGCACGTCCGGCAGCGGCATCCCCAGCGCCATGAGCCGGGAGAGAACGAGCGGCAGACTCACCACGCGCGTGCGCGAGTAGGCGTGCAGGTCACTGCTGATCGTGTCGGGCGCGAACCCGAGCCCGAGGAGCTTCCGTGCGACGTCGGCGCTGAACCCGGATGCCCCGTGCCCGATATCGAAGACGACGCCGCGTTCCCGGGCCTCCCGCGCGCCCGCGCGAACCGCGTCGCCGTCCAGGAGGGTGTTGCCCTCCCAGCCGGTGAACGCATGCGTGAGGATGTCGCCGGAGCGCAGCGTGGCGAGGATCTCGTCGACCGCGGCAGGAGACGGTCCGAGATGGACCATGAGCGGCACGCCGAGGTCGTCGGCGGCGGCGCGAGCACGGCGCAGCGCCTCGGGGGCGTTGTCTCCGCCGACGTCGTGCGATGCCCGCACCTTGACGCCGACGATCACATCCGCATTCGCTCGCGCGCAGGCGACGGCGACCGACGCATCGCTGTAGTGCAGCGCCTTCAGCTCTCCACCGAGCCGGATGCTCGTGGTCCCGACCGATGCGATGTTGACGAACGCCCGCACCCGGACGGCGCTCGTGTCGATCGTCGTCGCGCGGAACGCAGGGAAGAGGTGGCCACCGGCACTGCCGGCGTCGATGATCGTCGTGGTGCCGCCTGAGGGCCCGATGTCGTCCGGATCGAGCCCCAGATCCTGGCCCCGGAACACGTGAGCGTGCAGATCGACGAGACCCGGTGTGACGAGGTGTCCGGACGCGTCGATCACCCGGTCGGTCGGACGGCCGTCGGGTTCAGCGAACCGCCCGTCGACGATGACCAGGTCGCGGCGCTCGATCACGCCGCCATCGGGGTCGTAGACGTCTCCCCGCTCACGAGCACTCTCGTCATCGAGCCGCGACCGCCGGTTCCAGCCGCTCGCCGCTCGCCGGGTCGAACCACGACGCGCCCGCGAGACTCAGGCTGATCGCGCACGGATCGCCGACGGCGAGGTCGACCTCACCGGGGATGCGCGCGTAGTAGAGGTCGCGCACCGCGCCGGCACCGAGCGTCGCGGCCTCCGCATCCCCGAACCGGAACCCCACGACCGTCTCGGCGCCGAGGCGCTCGACGATCGCGACGTGCCCGTGGAGTCCGTCTCCCCTGACGCGGCGAGAGCGATCTTCTCCGCGCGGACGCCGAGAGTCACGGATTGCCCCGCCGCGACCGGGGCGTCGGAGACGGGGAGGATGCCCGCATCCGGGATGCGCACCCCGCCGTGCGCGACCTCGACGGGGATGAGGTTCATCGCGGGCGATCCGATGAAGCGAGCGACGAACGCGTTGGCGGGGCGCTCGTAGATCTCCGTCGGGGTTCCCTGCTGCTGGATGATGCCGCCGTCCAGCAACACGATCCGCGTCCCCATCGTCATCGCCTCGACCTGGTCATGGGTGACGTAGACGAACGTCTTGCCGACCTTCTGGTACATCGTCGAGATCTCGATGCGCATCTGCGACCGCAGCTTCGCGTCGAGGTTCGAGAGGGGCTCGTCGAGCAGGTAGATCGAGGGGTCGCGAACGAGCGCGCGGGCCAGTGCGACGCGCTGTCGCTGGCCGCCCGAGAGCGTCTTGGGGCGGCGATCGAGGAGTGGGGTGAGCTCCATGATCTCCGCGATCTCGGCCACCTTGCGAGCGACCTCCGGCAGGCGCATCGCGCGCCGGCGCTCGATGGACCAGATGCCGGGGATGTGCTGCCACCAGCGGAAGCGGTCCATGAGAAGCGGGAACGCGATGTTCGCGCGCACCGTGAGGTGCGGATACAGGGCGTACGACTGGAAGACGAACGCGATGTTGCGCTCCCGGGGCTCCAGCTCGTTGACTCGCCTGCCGTCGAAGAGGAGGTCGCCGGAGCTGATGTCGATGAGGCCGGCGATCATCCGGAGCATGGTCGACTTCCCGCAGCCGGAGGGCCCGAGCAGCACCAGGAACTCCCGGTCCGGGATCTCCGCCGTGAAGTCGCTGATGACTTCTGAGCTGCCGAACGACTTGCTCACCGACGAGAACGTCAAGGCGGGCATCTTCACCCCTTCACTGACCCGGCCGTGAGGCCGCTGACGATATGACGCTGAACGAGCAGGAAGAACACGATCGCCGGGATCGTGAACACGATGGCCGCCGAGAAGACGGTCGAGAGCGGGGTGATGAACTCCCCGATGAAGGACGAGAGCCCGACGGACGCGGTCCACTTGTCCCGATCCTGGATGAACGTCGAGGCGAAGAGGTATTCGTTCCACGCGTCGAAGAACATGATGACGGCGGCTGCCGCGATCGAGGGCGCCGACAGCGGCAGCATGATGCGGAGCAGGATGACGAAGCGGGGACAGCCGTCGACGCGTGCCGCCTCCTCGATCTCGTAGGGGATCGAGTCCATCGCCGACTTGACGATCCACACCGCCACCGGCATGACGAACGCGGTGTCGGCGAGCACCAGTCCCACGAGGCCGTTGAGCAGACCGAGGCCGGCGAAGAGGGCGTACAGCGGCACGATGAGCAGCGCCTCGGGCAGCATCTGCGTCGCGAACAGGATGAAGCCCACGACTCCCCGGCCATGGAAGCGGTACCGCGAGAGCCCGTAACCGGCGAGCACGGCAAGGAGCAGGCTGAGGAACGTCGTGCAGAACGCGACGATCGAGCTGTTCGCGAGCCATTGCAGGAGCGGGACCCCGCTGGTGAAGACGTCGAAGATCTGCGGCGTCCGGGTCACATCCGGGATCAGCGGCTGGCCCGTGAAGAGCTGATCGCGCGGGGTGATCGCCGTGTCGTACATCCAGTAGATGGGGAACCCGGCCAGCACGATCAGCACCAGGATGATCGCGATGCGGGCGATCGGAGGAATCGGCGGCGCCTCATCGGGCGTCCTTTCGCGCGTCGCTGCGGTCGGACAGGAAGTAGACGACGGTCACGACCATCGACAGGCACAGTCCGAGCATGCCGATGGCGGCCGCCTGGCCGAGCTGGGAGTTCTGGAAGGCCTCGCGGTAGACGCTGATGACGATCGTGTTGGTCGTGTCGATCGGACCGCCACCGGTCAGGAGGTAGATCACCTCGAAACGGCGGATCGACCAGATCGTCATGAGCAGCGCCACGATGCGCAGGGTCGGGACGATGTGCGGGAGGGTGACGGTGCGGAAGACGTTCAGGCGGTCGGCTCCGTCGACCCGCGCCGCTTCCCGCAGCTCGCCCGGCACGCCCTGCAGTGCGGCGAGCACGACGAGCATCACGAACGGGAAGACCTTCCACACGCTCACGAGCGTTACCGAGAGCAGCCCGAGCTTGGGGTCGAGCAGCCAGCCCTGGGCTCCGATCCCGAGCGCTTTCGTCGCCCGGTTGGCGACCCCGCTCTCGACGTTGAAGATCCAGATGAAGACGAGCACCGCCGCGACCGACGGCACGGCCCACGGGATCGTCAGAAGGGCCCGGAAGACCGCCCGGCCGCGGATCCGCTCGCTCAAGGCGACGGCGGCGACGGTGCCGAACAGGAGCGACCCGATCACGGTGCCCGCGGTGTAGAGCAGGGTCGTGAGGAGCGAGGAGTAGAACGCACCGCTCGTGAGGAGGTCGCCGTAGTTCTTCCCTCCGACGAACTGCCCGCCGTCGGGATTGAGAAGCGTCGCGTCGGTGAAGCTGAACCACAGGCCGCGTGCCATGGGCACGACCATGAAGAACAGCAGGTAGATCGCGGCAGCCCCCACGAAGAGGTAGGGCGCGATGGCTGCCGCCGCGTTCCGGCGGCGGATCCTCGAGGTCGGCGCGGCCGTCGTCATCCGGTGTCCTTCACTCCGTGGCCGTGGGGTGGGGCGCCAGGCGCGCTCCACCCCACGGCGGATCGATCGGCTTACTTCAGGGAGCTGGCCGCGTCCGACAACGCCCGCTGTGGCGAGACGTCTTGCAGGAGCACCTTCTCGACTTGGCTGAGCACCGTGTGCGCGATCTGCGGCGTCACGCTCTCGAAGCCGCGGATCACCGAGCTGCGGGTGTTCTCGCCGTCCTCGCGGTAGCCGACGGCCCACGGGTTCTTGGCGAGGAACTCGTCCGAGACCGTGGTCTTGGTGGCGAGGGTCGAGGTGTTGCCGAGGTTCTCCGAGAGCGCCTGCTGCGTGTCCTTCGTGAGGAACCAGTTGAGGAAGTCCTCCGCGAGCGCCTTGTTCTTGGTGTGCGCGTTGATGCCGAAGTAGATGCCGACCTGGCTCGTGTAGGGCTTGGGAAACGGCAGCGGCGACGAGATCATCGACGTCGAGGGCACCTTCGCGCTGATCATCGCGGGCGGGGCTCCGGTCGCGTCGATCATCATGGCGACCTGACCCTCGCTGAACTTCGTGCGGAAGGTGGACGCGTCGTCACCGACCGAGAAGGCGCCGGAGTCGTACATCTTCTTGAACGCCGTCAGCGCGGCGACGTTCTGCGGGCTGTCGATGGTCAGCTTCTTGCCGTCCGACCACGATCCGCCGTAGCCCTGGATCCAGTTGTTGAAGTCGACCCACCACGGGGTCTCCTCCGCCAGGCGGCTGCGCACCGCGAAGCCCGTGATCCCCAGCTTCTGCTTGATCGTGACGGCGGCGTCGACGAGCTCGTCGAAGGTCGTCGGCGGCTTGACGCCCGCCTGAGCCAGGATGTCCTTGTTCCACAGGAACGCATACGGCGCGATCTGCCAGGTGACGGCGACCTGCTTGTTGTTGTAGACGCCGCCCTTGTTGGTCGAGTTGAGCGCCTTCTTGGTCGTCGGCGTCAGGACATTGTCCAGAGGCTCGAGCAGGTTGGCCGCGGCGACCGTCGGAAGGAAGGTGTCGGCCATCGTGAACAGGTCGGGACCGCCGCCGGCCGAGAGCTGGATCTTGAGCTTCGTCTCGTAGTCGGCCCGCACGATGCCGACCGTCTCGATCGTCGCCTTCGGGTTGTACTTCTCGTAGCCCTTGATGATGTCCTGCATCTGCTGGCCGTAGTTGGGGGCGAGGAAGTCCCAATGAGCGATCTGCAGGGTGCCGGACGGCTTGCCGCCGCTCGATGAGGGAGCCGGGCTGTTCGAGGGTCCGCATGCCGTGAGCGCGAGCGCGACGGCGACGCCGACGGCCCCCACCACCAGTGTGCGTCGGGGTATCCGCATTGATGCCTCCTTATGCCGATTGGTGCATGTGTGAGTAAGTGCGGCAACTCTAGCCACGCGTTTCGGCTATGAAAACTGAAGTTCGGATACATGAACTCCGGCGCGACCCGGCCCTGCGCGCATGCGGACATGGCCGAACGCCACAGGCGATTCGGAGCCCGTCTGCCGTGATCGGGCGGCCGCCGACGCCGTGCGACCGCTAGCCGACAGCGGGGTCGCCGGCGTCGCCCGCGTCGAGGGCGTTCTCCACGGCCGAGCGCACGAGCGGTCCGAGCATCCGCCCCGGTCGCTCGACGCCGATGGCCCGCAGTCGCTCGACCGACTGCCCGACGACGGCCGACGAGAACTCCGAGGCCGCGCCGATCGCCTCGGCGTACGCGGGGCGGTCGGCCTCGGCGATGACGACGGGCTCCGCCCCCATCTCGACGACCAGTGCCTGGCCGATCAGCAGCACGGGGCCGGGCGCCGTGACGGCGCACCAGGCGTCCCGCAGCCGCGCGAGGTCGATGCTCGTGCCGGTGAACGCCATCGCCGGATGGATGGCGAGCGGGATCGCGCCGGCCGACAGCGCGGGGGCGAGCACGCCGACGCCGTACTCCGCCGCGGTGTGCACGACCAGCTGTCCCGGCTGCCATGCCCCGGTCGCCGCCAGCCCGGCCACGAGCTCCGGCAACTGATCCGGCGGCACGGCGAGCAGCACCAACTCGCTCCGCTCCACGATCTCGGGCACTGTGAGCACCGGCACGCCCGGCAGCATCGCCTCCGCGCGGTCGCGGCTGGATTGCGAGACGGCGCTGATGCCCACGATCGCGTGGCCCGCCCCGCCGAGCGAGGCGCCCAGCACCGGCCCGACACGTCCGGCCCCGACGATCCCGATGCCGAGGCGGCCGTCGCGGTCGGCGCTCATGACGCCGGGCTCATGCCGCGCTCACGCCGGCGCCGCCGGGAACTCGGGGCGTCGGTCGTGCGCCCGTGGCGGAGCGAGCTCCGAGCGCTGCGCTCCCCAGCGGTGCGAGCGGTCGGCGACGGCGGCCGCGACGTCCGCGGCGGCCGCGTCGCGGAAGAATCCCGCGGCATCGTCCGCGTCGAGGGCCCCGAGCCGGGCGGTGATCGGACCCGCGACGGTGTGCACGTGGATGGCGGCCAGCCGCAGCCGGCGCAGCAGCGGCCCCTGGTGCACCGCCACGCTCTGCATGCGCGCCGCCGGCACGACCACGAGGTCGCGCCAGATGGCTCCGCGACGCAGCAGCACGGCATCCGGTCGCAAGGCGAAGCCGTTGCGGCGACGCGAGAACCAGCGCAGGATGCGGGCGCGGGGCGGCGAGACCGTGAAGCCGTCGTCCGGGCGGCCGCCCTCGAGCGATGCGCGCACGAGCGGCTCCATGCCCTCCGCGGCGAGCAGCTCGGGCAGCGTGAGCTCGAGCACCTTCAGCACCTCGGCGCGGCTGCCTACCGGCAGGATCATCGTGCCGCGCCGACCCTCCTGGCCGCGCTCGCGCGAGCGGCTCGCGAGGTTGACCCGCACCTCCCACCAGTCGAACGGCCGCCACAGCAGCTCCTGGCTGACCTGCACGGAGTGGATGCGGCCGGGCGGCAGTGTCTCGTTGCTCAGCGAGAGCAGGCCGTAGCCGACGCGCACCCCGTCGGCCGTGCCGGCGATCGAGTACCGCAGCGACTTCGTGACGCGGCGCACGAGCACCGAGCCGAGACCGAACAGCAGCGGCACGAGGCCGAACAGCACCTCGTAGACGTGGAATCCGATCGCCATACCGACCGCGACGGCGAGGATCACGACGAACCACAGCGTGGCGGTGCTGAGCACGGTCGAGCCGACCAGCCGCCCGGGGTGCATCTGCACGACCGAGGTGGGCGGTGCCAGCGACGGGTCGAGCTCCGGTGCGGTGAACTCCTGGTACCGCTGGTTCAGGATCGCGGCCGCACCGGCGGCGTCCGCCGGATCCGACGCGGCGGCGAGCGTCTGCTCGCGCAGCCCCGACGCCCGGCGCAGGATCACCCGGCGCAGCGCGTCCGCGCTGCGGCTGGAGAGGTAGGCGAGGTTGACGTTGGCGTCCTGGCCGGCCACCTTGATCTCGAGCCTCGCGGCACCGAAGATCCGCGGGAGCACCTGGCGGGTCACATCGACGCCCTGGATGCGGTCGAGGCGCCCCTTGCGATTGGTGCGGAACAGGATGCCGCTGCGCACCTCCACCTCGTCGCCCGTGATGCGGAAGGTGTGCATGCGCCACGACAGGTAGAAGATGCCGATCACGATCAGCAGCACCCCGAACACGATGAGCAAGGCGATCGGCACGAGCTGGTGGCGCACGATGAGGTCGATGGGATCGCCGCCGCCGTAGTCGCCGGCCTGCGGCACGAAGAGATCGACGAGTCGCTCACGCAGCTGGCTGATGACGATGCCGACGATGGCGATGAACGCGATGCCGCCGCGCAGCAGCGGCGTCGCCGGATGGAGGCGGTGCCATTCGCCGTCGGCGAGGTCCTCCGCCTTCCTGGCGGCCGCCGGATCGACGGGCGCGGATGCCGGGGAAGAGAGCTCACAGCCCCGCCCGGCGCGTCTCCGCGAGCTCGACGAGGCGGTCGCGCAGCTCCTCGGCGTCGGCCATCGGCAGACCGGGCACCGTCACGTTGCTCGCCGCCGCGGCGGTGACGAGCCGGAGTCCGGCGAGACCGAGCGCCCGGTCGAGCGGGCCCCGGTTGATGTCGACGAGCTGCATGCGGCCGTACGGCACCGCGACGAAGCGCTGGAACATCAGCCCTCGGCGGAAGAGCAGGTCGTCGTCGCGGAGCCGATATCCGATCGAGCGCACGCGGCGCGGCGTGAAGGCCGCGAGCAGCACCAGGATGACGAACGCGGCGGCCGGGAAGACGAGCATCCACGCCTGATGCGAGACCCACCACGGCAGCGAGACGGCGACCGTGATCACGACCCAGCCCACGATGGTGCCGACCAGGTCGACCCAGACGTAGCGCGGGGCGACCCGCTTCCAGTCACCGGGCGCGGGATCGAGGCGGGCGGACATCGCTATGACCGTACCCGCTCGGGGTGACCGCCGTGCCGGTCGTCATCGTCATCGTGCGGCGGCACCCGACAGAGGTACTCGGCGACCAGTCCCGCGATGAGCAGCACGATGCCCCCGGCGAGCGCGGCGAGGATGCGTCCGAACGTCTCGCCATTGGGCGACCCGCGCAGCACGAGATCGGCGAGCAGCCCGAGCGCACCGCCCGCGAGCAGCGCGCCCACGATGCTGCTCGCCTTGGCGAGCACGACGACCCGCGTCGCGTAGAACGGGTTGATGAGCTGGCGCTGGGATCCGCGGACCGCCCGGCGGATGGGCACCGCCAGCACGATCACGAGGGCCGCGATGATCACGAGACTGAGCGGGAACGTGTACTCCGGCCGCAGTTTGGCCAGGCTCGCCGCCGCCAGCGCCGCCTGGATGCCGAATCCGGCGACGCCGCCGAAGGCCGCGATCGCGACGAGAAGCGCGGGACTGGTGTGCTTCACGATGTCGCCTCGAGCGCGGTGAGCAGGTCGGCGACCCGTCCCCGGCCGGGGAGCACGGCATCCGGATCGACCTGGTGCCACGGGCGCAGCACGAACGCGCGCTCGGCGGCGCGCGGATGCGGCAGCGTGAGGGCGGGATCGTCGCGCCTCTCGCCGTCGTAGTCCACGAGATCCAGGTCGAGCGTGCGATCGCCCCAGTGCTCGGTGCGCACGCGGCCGTGGTCGGCCTCGATGCGGTGCAGGAGCGCGAGCAGGTCGTCGGGCGGCAGCGTCGTGCGCAGCAGCACGACCCCGTTGAGGTAGGCCGGTGCGGTCGGATCCTCGCCCTGCGGTCGCAGCGCCACCGTCTCGATCGCGTCGGAGACCGCGGTCACCTCAACGCCCTCCGCCGAGGCGAGGTCGGCGACGGCCGCGAGGACGGTCGCCCGACGGTCGCCGAGGTTCGCGCCGTACGCGACCACGGCGGCCGCGACGCGGGGAACGGTCACGACCGGCTCCGCTCGATCACGACGCGCACGTCGTCGAACGGCACCGCGATCGGCGCCTCGGGCTTGTGCACCGTGACCCGCACCGATTCGACGGCCGGGAACGACAGGGCGACCGCGGCGACCCGCTCGGCCACCGTCTCGATGAGGTCCACCGGATCCCGCTCGACGGCGGCGACCGCCTGCTCCGCGAGTTCGCCGTAGTGCACGGTGCGGGCGAGGTCGTCGGAGCCGGCGGCGTCGCCGAGCGGCAGTCGCACGAGCACGTCGATGAGGAACGGCTGCCCGTTCTGGCGCTCGTGCGCGAAGACGCCGTGGTGACCGATCGCGCGCAGGCCGACGAGCTCGATCGAGTCGCTCACGAGGTCGCCACGGTCTCGGGCCGCAGATCGACGGCGGATTCCGCGTCGAGCTCCGTGCCGCGCTCCGCCTCGACCGCCGCACCGGCGGTCAGCGCCGCGGGCGCCCGGTAGTCCTGCGCGCCGCGCTCCCAGCGCTCCCAGACGTCGAGGGCCCGCCGGCTCGCGGCGACGTCGTGCACCCGCACGCCCCACGCGCCGGAGCGCGCGGCGAGAGCCGTGATGATCGCGCTCGGAGTGTCGCGCTCCTCCATGGAAGCCTCGGGCGGCAGCAGCTCCCCGACGAAGCGCTTCCGGGAGGCGCCCACGAGCACCCCCGCCCCGAGGCCGGCGAACTCCTCCAGGTGTCCGAGCAGCGCCCAGTTGTGCGTCCCGTCCTTGGCGAAGCCCAGGCCGGGGTCGACGATCAGGCGGGCGGGATCGACGCCGAAGACGATCAACTCGGCGACGCGGGCCTTCAGCTCGGCGCGGACCTCGGCCACGACGTCGTCGTGCCGCACCGGCTCGTCGGCCCCGCCCCGCCAGTGCATGGCGATGTACGGCACCTCGCGTGCGGCGATCAGCGGCGCCATGCCCGGATCGGCGAGGCCGCCCGACACGTCGTTGACGATCCGCGCGCCCAGGTCGATCGCGGCGCGCGCCACCTCGGCGTGCATCGTGTCGATGCTGACGGGCACGCGCCGATCGGCGAGCCCCGCGACGACGGGGAGCACGCGCCGGCGCTCCTCGTCCACGTCGACCGGGGCGGCGCCGGGTCGGGTCGACTCGCCGCCCACGTCGACGTAGTCCGCGCCGAGCTCGCGCAGCTCCACGCCGCGGTCGATCGCGGCGGCCGTGTCCTCCCAGACGCCGCCGTCGCTGAACGAGTCGGGGGTGACGTTGAGGATGCCGAGCAGCCGCGTCATCCGCACGCCCTACGCCAGCGGAGCCGAGCGCTCGCGCGCGGTCGGCGGAGCGGTCGCGCCGCAGAAGCGGCGGCGCGCAGAGTCATGCGGTCGCGATGCCGGGACTCTTGCGCGGACGCGGTGCGCGCTTGGGGCGCGACGGCGTCTGCTCGGAGTCCACGCCGCCGTCGGTCGCCCCCAGGTCGATGGGTGCCTTCGGCATCTCGATCGGCGGCTGGTCGCTGATCGGACGCTTCGTGCTCGACAGCCACTGCGGTCGCTCCGGCAGCTTCCGCACATCCGCGAAGATGGTGGCCAGCTGCTCGTGGTCGAGCGTCTCCTTCTCGAGCAGTTCCCGCGCCAGCTTGTCCAGGATGTCGCGGTTCGCGTTGAGCACCGAGTACGCCTCGTCGTGTGCGGCGTCGATGAGCTTGCGCACCTCGAGGTCGACCTTCTCGGCGATGTCCTCCGAGTAGTCGCGCTGGTGACCCATGTCGCGGCCGAGGAAGACCTCGCCCTGCGACTGGCCGAGCTTGACGGCGCCGATGTCGGTCGACATCCCGTACTCGGTCACCATCTTGCGCGCGATGCCGGTCGCCTTCTCGATGTCGTTCGAGGCGCCGGTGGTGGGGTCGTGGAACACGATCTCCTCGGCGACGCGGCCGCCCATCGCGTAGGCGAGCTGGTCGAGCAACTCGTTGCGGGTGACGGAGTACTTGTCCTCCAGCGGCAGCACCATCGTGTAGCCGAGGGCCCGGCCGCGCGGCAGGATCGTCACCTTGGTCACGGGGTCGGTGTGGCGCATCGCCGCCGCGGCGAGGGCGTGGCCGCCCTCGTGGTACGCGGTGATGAGCTTCTCCTTGTCCTTCATCACGCGGGTGCGGCGCTGCGGGCCGGCCATGACGCGGTCGACCGCCTCATCCAGGGCGCGGTTGTCGATGAGCTGCGCGTTGCTGCGCGCGGTGAGCAGGGCGCCCTCGTTGAGCACGTTGGCCAGGTCGGCCCCGGTGAAGCCCGGCGTCTTGCGCGCGAGCACCTCGAGGTCGACGCCCTTGGCCATCGGCTTGCCCTTGGCGTGCACCGACAGGATCTTCTTGCGGCCCTCGAGGTCCGGGGCGTCGACGCCGATCTGGCGGTCGAAGCGCCCGGGGCGCAGCAGGGCCGGGTCGAGGATGTCGGGGCGGTTGGTCGCCGCGATCAGGATGACGTTGGTCTTGACGTCGAACCCGTCCATCTCGACGAGCAGCTGGTTCAGCGTCTGCTCGCGCTCGTCGTGCCCGCCGCCGAGGCCGGCGCCGCGGTGGCGTCCGACCGCGTCGATCTCGTCGACGAAGATGATCGCCGGCGAGTTCTGCTTGGCCTGCTCGAAGAGGTCGCGCACGCGGCTCGCGCCGACGCCGACGAACATCTCCACGAAGTCCGAGCCCGAGATCGAGTAGAACGGCACGCCCGCCTCGCCCGCGACCGCGCGCGCGAGGAGCGTCTTGCCGGTTCCGGGAGGGCCGTAGAGCAGCACGCCCTTCGGGATGCGCGCCCCCACCGCCTGGAACCTGGACGGGTCCTTGAGGAAGTCCTTGATCTCCTGCAGCTCCTCGACCGCCTCGTCGGCGCCCGCGACGTCGGCGAAGGTGACCTTGGGGCTCTCCTTGCTGACGAGCTTGGCCTTCGACTTGCCGAACTGCATGACCCGGTTGCCGCCGCCCTGCATGCTCGAGAGCAGGAACCAGAAGATCGCGCCGATGAACAGTACGGGCAGCAGGAGGCTGATGATCGTGCCGAACCAGTTGGTCGACGGCGCCTGGTCGTCGTACTTGGCACCCGACTTGTCGACCGCGCTCACGACGTCCAGGCCGCGCGGCGCGACGTAATAGAACTGCACCTGCGTGCCGAAGTCCTTGTACGAGCTCTTGAGCGTCATGTCGACCCGCTGGTCACCGTCGACGACCTTGACGGTCTTGACCGTGCCCTGGTCGTTCAAGAGGTCGAGGCCCTGCTGGGTCGTGATCTGCTTGAAACCCGACGCGGTGATCAGCGAATAGGCGATGACGATGGCGAGGCCCGCCAACGCGATCCAGATGATCGGTCCGCGCAGGATGCGCTTGAAGTCCATGGGTGCACTCGGGCACGGCGCCCGCTCCTGACAGTGGCCCCCAGATTATCGCGCGATGCGTTGGCCCTGCCTGGACGTTCGCCGGAGGCGCACGCGCTCCGCTCAGAAGCGAAGGCCATTTCTGGCCTTCGCCGCGGCGCCAGTGCCGACGACCGTCCCGGTCGTCGGTTCTCGGTCGCTAGCTGTAGATGTGCGGCGCCAGCACCGCGACGTCGCGCAGGTTGCGGTAGCGCTGCGCGTAGTCGAGTCCGTAACCCACGACGAACTCGTTCGGGATCTCGAACCCGACGTAGCGGGCGTCGATCTCGACCTTGGCGGCCTCCGGCTTGCGCAGCAGCGCGCAGATCTCGACCGATGCCGGCCCCCGGGTCTGCAGGTTGGCGCGCAGCCACGAGAGCGTGAGCCCCGAGTCGACGATGTCCTCGACGATCAGCACGTTCCGGCCGCTGAGGTCGGTGTCGAGGTCCTTCACGATGCGCACGACACCCGAGGACTGCGTACCGGCGCCGTAGGACGAGACCGCCATCCAGTCCATGTCGACGTCGCGTTTGAGCTCACGCGACAGGTCGGCCATGACCATGACCGCGCCCTTCAGCACACCGATGAGCAGCAGGTCGCGGCCCTCGTAGTCGCGCTCGATCTCTCGGCACAGCTCGGCGATCCGGCCCCGGATCTCGGCCTCCGTGTGCAGGACGCCCGACAGGTCGGCGGCGACGTCGGCGGATTCCATCAGGGCTCTCCCGTCATTCGGCGCTCAACGGGCGCGTCTGGGTGCTTTCGAAGTGCAGGAGCACGCCCCGCCGCACCACCCTAACGCCGGGCAGATCGACCCCGGCCTGCCCGTGCCAGTCGGTCACGAGACGGCACACCTCGAGGGTCTGCGCGCGCGTGAGCGAGAGCCCGAACTCGCTCCGCACGGCCAGGCGCACGAGCCGCTGGCGCAGCGCCGGGGGTTCGCGGCGAGCGCGGTCACCGGCAGGGTCAGCCCCGCCTCGGCGTGATCGGCGAGGTCCTCGGCGACCTCGCCGGCGAACGCGTCGAGGGCCTCATTGTCCTCCCGCAGCTGCTCGGCGGTGCGGGCGAGCGCCTCCGCGACGCCCGGCCCGAGCTCCCGTTCGAGCACCGGCAGCACGTTGCGCCGCACCCGCACGCGCGCGAACCCCGGATCGTCGTTGTGCGGGTCGTGCCACGGCTCGAGCCCGGCATCCGCGCACGCCTGCCGGGTCTGCGCACGCCGGATGCCGAGCAGCGGCCGTCGCCACAGCCCGTTCATCGGCGCCATGCCCTGCAGGCTCGCGGCGCCCGACCCGCGCGCGAGGCCGAGCAGCACGGTCTCGGCCTGATCGTCGAGGGTGTGCCCGAGCAGCACGGCGTCGGCGCCCGCCGCGCGCGCGGCCTGCTCGAGGGCGGCATACCGGGCGTCGCGCGCCGCGGCCTCCGGACCGCCGGCCGCACCGACCTCGACGCGCACCACGGTGACGGGATCGAGGCCCAGGTCGCGCGCCTGGAGCGCCGCACGCTCGGCGACCCGTGCCGATCCGGTCTGCAGCCCGTGGTCGACGACCACGGCACCGGCCGCCACGCCGGCCCGCGGCGCCTCGAACGCGACCGCCGCCGCGAGCGCGAGCGAGTCGGGCCCCCGCTCAGCGCCACCAGCACGAACGACGGGGTCCCGTCGCCCGTGCGCACGCCGAGATCGGAGAGGGCGGTGCGGACCGCGCGGCGCACGTCGGCGATCGGCGGCGTCAGTCGGGGCCGATCGGGCATCCACTAACGTTATTGCCGCACACGTGAGGAGCAGCATGGCGAACTACGACGCGGTCATCGAGATCCCCCGGGGCAGCCGCAACAAGTACGAGGTCGATCACGAGACCGGCCGGGTGTTCCTCGACCGCGTGCTCTACACGACGTTCGTCTACCCCACCGACTACGGCTTCTTCGAGCACACGCTCGGCGACGACGGCGACCCGCTCGACGTGCTCGTGCTCACGCAGTACCCGCTGTTCCCGGGCGTCGGCGTGAGCGTGCGCCCGGTCGCGGTCTTCCACATGACCGACGACGGGGGCGGTGACGCCAAGGTGCTCGCGGTGCCCGCGAAGGACCCGCGCTGGGACCACATCCAGGACCTGAACGACGTGCCCGAGTACACGAAGAAGGAGATCGAGCACTTCTTCGAGCACTACAAGGACCTCGAGCCCGGCAAGTGGGTCAAGACCGAGGGCTGGGAGGGCGCCGAGGCGGCCGAGGGGCTCATCAAGAAGGCCCAGGAGGCCTACGTCCCGCCGTCGCACTGATCCGGCCGCGGGCCGACGTCACACGCGCGCGCCGCAACCGATCGAGCGTTTGCCATCCGATCGCGCCCGCGCGGGCCGCATCCGATGGCAAACGCTCGATCCGTTGAGCGGATCAGCGCGGGCCGTCACATGACGATGCGGCCCACCTGCGGCACCAGCCGCGACTCGTAGTCGCTGTACCGCACCGGCACGATGCGCACCCGTCGCCGCGGGTTCGGCGCCTCGATCATCTGGCCGCCGCCGATGTACATCGCGACGTGGGTCTTGACGGCATCCGAGGGATTGCCGTTGACCGAGTAGAAGATCAGGTCGCCCGGGAGCATGCCCTGCGTGCTGTTGCGCGGGATGTTCACCAGGTGCCCGATCGAGCGCATGTGGTTGTACTGCATGGTCGACCCGTGACCGCCGATGTCGACGCCGACCTGCTCCCACGCGACCATCGTCAGCCCGGAGCAGTCCCACACGGTGGGGCCTGCGCCGCCGAGCACGTAGCGCTTGCCGAGCTGCCGTTCCGCGAACGCGATGACCGCGCCGATCGCACCGGACGGCAGCGGCGGGATGCCGGCCGCCGCGTTCGCCTGGGCGACCCCCGCCGCGTACCCGGCCTCCACCGCGGCCGTCGTCTTCTTGAGCGCCGCGAGCTGGGCGAACATCGTCTGCTGCGCCGACTCCTCGGCCTCGACGAGCGCCTCCGCCGTGGCCGCGGCGGCCTGCGCCGCGTCGTACGCCGTCGCCGCCTGCGCCGCGAGGTCCTTGCGCTTGGCCTCCGCGACCGACGCCTGCTGGGCGAGCGCCCGGGCCGCGTTCTGCGCGTACTCGGCGGTTCGCATGATCCCGGCCGAGGTGCGACTGAGGTGGTTCATCGAGCCCAGCTGCGCGAGCAGCTGGTCGGTCTGCGGGCCGGAGCCGACGAAGATCCCGAGGGTCGGGTCGCCGCCCCCGGTGCGGTCGAGCGAGGCGATCAATCCCGCGGCGCGCTTGCGTGCCGCATCGGCGGTCGCCTGCGCCGCCTTCTGCTGCGTCTGCAGAGCACCGACCTTCGCGGTCGCCGCATCGAGGGCTGCCGCGGCAATGTTGTAGGTCTCCTCCGCGAGCGCCTCGGTCTGCTCCGCCTGCGCCGCCTTCTGCTGCGACAGCTTGAGGTCCGCCGTCAGCACGTCGATCTCGTGCTGCTTGGCGGCCTGGCTGGCCTGGGCGTTCTGCACGTCCTGCCAGCTCGGGTAGTCGGCGGGCGCCGCGTCGGCGGCGAGCGCGCTGCCGAGCACGAGAGCGGTGGACAGCGCGAGCGCGCTGGCGGAGGCGGCGATCAACCTCATCCGGTGGGCCTTCCGACGTAGGGCACGAGGTCGAGCGTGCGGATCCCGACGATGCGCACGGGCACCCCGGCACGCGGCGCCTCGATCATCTGCGAGCCGTTGATCGCCATCGCGACGTGGTACTTGACCTCGGCGCTCGCGCTCCCGCCGTCGGCATAGAAGAGCAGGTCGCCCGCGACGATGCCCGCGCTGCGTGGCACGAGACGGCCGAGGAGCGCATGGTGTTGTACTGGCTCGTGGATCCGTGCGGGCCGATGTTCACGCCCGCCGCGCGGTACGACATCATCGTGAGGCCCGAGCAGTCCCAGTAGGTCGGGCCGGCACCGCCGAGCGCATACGGTTTGCCGAGCTGCCGCTCGGCGTAGGCGATGGCCGTGCCCACCGCGCCCGGAGACGGCGGACCCGGGTCCGGATCCACGCCGGCGTTTCCGCCGCCCGATCCGCCCCCGGTCGGCACCTTCTGCGCGGCCTCGGCGGCCTCCACGGCGAGACGGGTCTGGTACCCCGCCTCGAGGGTGGCGGTGGTGCCCTTGAGCGAGGCGAGCTGCGAGAACATGACCTGCTGCTTCGCCTGGATCGACGCGACCTGCGCGTCGGCCGCATCCGCCGCCTTCCGGGCGGTGTCGGCCGCCTGCTGCGCGTCGGTCGCCAGGGCGCTGCGCTTGTTCTTCGCGACGGTCGCCTGCTTGGCAAGGGCCGCCGCCGCGTTCTTGTCGAACTGCGCCTTCTCGAGGATCGCCTGCGACGCCGCGCTCAGCCGGTTCATCGACCCGAGTCGCGCCAGCAGCTGGTCGGTGTCACGCGGGGACGCCGCCACCAGCCCCAGCGTCACGTCGCCCCCGCCGGTGCGCGCCAGCTGCGCGATGATCGCGCCCGCGCGCCGGGCCGAGGCGGCGGCCTTCGACTTCGCCTCGTTGCGCTGGTCGGTCAGTCGGGCGGCCTTGCGGCTCGCGGCATCCAGGTTCAGCTGGGCGATCGAGTACAGCTCCGCCGTGGTCTGCGCGTTGCGCTGGGCGGCATCGGCCTGCTTCTGCAGGTTCTGCACGAGCCCGGTGATCGTCGCGATCTCGGCCTGCTTGGCCGTCTGGTTCTTCTTCGCGTTCTGCACGTCCTGCCACGTCGGGTAGTCCGACGGTGCGGCGACGGCGGCCGGCGCCGCGCTGAGGGCCAGCGCGAGCGACAGGGATGCGGCAGCAGCAGCCGCTCCCCACGAGCGCGCGCTCCGCCTGGCGGCGGCATGCATCAGCCGCCGCTGTCCTCACGAGCCAAGAGTGACACCCCGAGCGCGCATGAACGTCACCGGATTGGTGAGCGAGCCGTTCACGTAGACCATGAAGTGCAGGTGGCATCCGGTCGCGCCGCCGGTCATGCCGACGCGCGCGATGTTCTGCCCCGGGCCGACGTGCTGTCCCACGTGCACCCCGATGCCGCCCGGCTGGATGTGCCCGTAGCCGGTGATGACGCCGTTGCCGTGATCGATGGTGATGTAGTTGCCGAGGTCGCTGTACCAGCCCGCGTACTTGACCGTGCCGGCGTGTGCGGCGTAGATCGGAAGCCCGCACGCCTCGGCGATGTCCTGCCCGCTGTGGAGCTTCCACACGTGGTAGATCGGGTGGAAGCGCAGCCCGAACCCGTCGAGCAGCACCCCGTTCGACGGATCCGCCCAGCCGGAGGCGCTCACGCGGCCCGCGGCGCCCGCGCCCCACTGGGCGACGAGACCCTTCTCGTAGTCGGCCTGGGTCGCCGCGCGCTTCTGCGTCAGGACGGCCAGCTGCGCCTGCAGCTGGGCGGCGTGCGCGGTCTGCGCGTCCACGGCGGCCTGCGCCTTCGTCGCGGCATCCTGCGCGGCGGCGAACGCGGCCTGGGCCTTCACCTGCAGTTCGTCGAGGATCTTCTTCTGCACGGTGGCCTGATCCGTCAGCTTCTGCGCGTTCTTCTCCAGCTGGATCGCCCGCGCGTAGATGCCCTCGGCCTGCTTGATCAACTGGTCGTAGGCCTGGAAGCGGTAGAGCTGCTCGCTCGCCGCGCCCTGGTGCGAGAGAAGGGTCGCGGTCGTGTCGATGCCGCCGTTGGTACGCGCCAGCTGGGATGCCAGCCGCGCCGCCTTCAGACGCGCGGCCGCGGCGTCCTTCGTGGCGGCATCGGCCTGGGCCTGCAGCTGCTGCGTCTTGTAGTCCTGCGCGTCGTACGCCTCCTGCGCCTTCGCATAGGCGTCGCCCTTGACCTGGGCGTCCTTCTGCGCGGCCGCCGCCGCGGCGGTCAGTTGTGCGAGCTGTGCCTGGATCTGCGCGACGAGGTTCTTCGTCGCCGACTCGGCCTGCTGCGCGGCCTGCACGTCGGCCCAGCTGGGGTAATCCGTGGCACGCAACGCGGGAAGGCTCGCGGTGGCCACCCTGACCGGCGTGGGCTCGGCGACCGCCGGCGATGCGGCGATGACGCCGGCCGGCAGCAATCCGAGCACGACGAATGCCGCGACGCCCCGCACGCGAACGCGCGCCCCCGCGTGGACTTCCCCGACCGGTCCATGGTTTCCCCGCTCCCGTGCGATGGCGCGCGCATGCGCGCGCTATTCACACGAATAACATCGTTAACAATAACAACAGACGTCTCGAAGTCTCAACGCCGGGTTGAACCTAACCGCGGGTCACGCGAACGCCGGGGACGCGGGCCGGTGTGGGGCGCCATCCGGCACAGGCGCGCGATCGTCGCTGCCGGTTGGCGGCATCCGGCGCGGTCCCGTATGCTGGACCCTCGGTTGCCGTGCGGTTCGCTCGCGGCCCCATCGTTTAGTGGCCTAGGACACCGCCCTTTCACGGCGGCAGCACGGGTTCGAATCCCGTTGGGGTCACGCTGAACGAGGCAACCGAGCAAATTCAACAGCAAGGCCCTGTAGCGCAGTTGGTTAGCGTGCCGCCCTGTCACGGCGGAGGTCGCGGGTTCAAGTCCCGTCAGGGTCGCGGATGTCAGAGCCTTTCCGCAAGGAAGGGCTCTTTCTCCATCGCGGCGGTCTCGCCACCGCCGCGAACCGGCTCTGTAGCTCAGTTGGTAGAGCGCACGACTGAAAATCGTGAGGTCACGGGATCGACGCCCGTCGGAGCCACCCACAACCTCGTCGCAGGACAATGTCTCACGTGGGCGAGACATCTCCATCGGGCAGCGCTCGCCTTCTGCGGCTCGGCCGAGCGCTGGAGTGGATCACTCTGCTGTGGAACGTGGTCGCCGTCGTGGTTCTCGCGGCCCTCGCCGTCACGGCCTCCTCCGTCGCCCTGGCGGGCTTCGGACTGGACAGTCTGATCGAGATCGGCGCGAGCGCCGTCGTGCTGTGGGAGCTCTCCGGGTCGGGTGCCCGCCGGCAGCGTCTCGCCCTGCGGCTGATCGGCGCCGCGTTCGTCGCCCTGGCGGCCTACCTCCTCGTGCAGTCGACCGTCGCTCTCGCGACCGGTCACCGGGCGGATGACAGCGCGGGCGGGATCGTCTGGACGGGGGTCACCGCGGTGGTGATGTTCTCTCTGGCGGCGGGGAAGCGCCGCGTCGGCCAGGCGCTCGGCAATGCGGTCCTGGAAACCGAAGGGCGGGTGACGTTCATCGACGGGATCCTCGCGACCGCCGTGCTGATCGGCATCGCAGTGAATGCCGCGTTCGGCTGGTGGTGGGCCGACGCGCTCGCGGGATACGTGATCGTGGTCTACGCGATCCGGGAGGCCGTGCACATCTTCCGCGAAGACCGCGCGGCCGTCACCGGCTGACCACGCCGCCTCGACGGATCAGACTTCACTCGTGACGTGGTGGACGATCGTGCTGGCGATCGCCGGTGGCCTGCTGCTGCTGTGGGGCGCTCTCGTGATCGCGCTGCTGGTCGGTGCTCGCCGCGCCGGCGACCGCACCCGCCTGGTCGACCTGCTGCAGCTCGTGCCCGACGTCGTGCGGCTGGTGCGCCGGCTCGTGGCGGATCGGTCGGTCCCGCGGAGGGTGCGCGTCGTCCTCGTGGTCCTCCTCGGCTACCTGCTGCTGCCCATCGACCTGGTGCCCGACTTCATCCCCGTCGTCGGCTACCTCGACGACGCCGTCATCGTCGCCCTCGTCCTCCGCTTCGTCACCCGGACGGCCGGCGCCGCCGCTCTCGACCGGCACTGGCCGGGAACGCCGGAGGGGCTGCGTGCCCTGCGCTTGATCACCGGGCTCTCCGGGTCGTAGAGGTTGCGCGGTGCTCGCGCGATGTCGGGCGGGACCCGGCGGCATCCAGGGGCCGCTCGTCGTACAGTCGCCGTCATGACCAGCTCATCTCTCGTGCACGATCACGAACCGCATGCGCCCGGAACGGCCGATCGCCTGAACCGGCTCCGGGCTGGGGTGCTCGGCGCGAACGACGGGATCGTCTCGGTCGCGGCCGTGGTCGTCGGCGTCGCCGGCGCGACGACCTCGCTGCCGGCGATCATCGCCGCCGGCTCGGCCGCCCTGGTCGGGGGCGCGATCTCGATGGCGCTCGGCGAGTACGTCTCGGTGAGCAGCTCGCGCGACACCACCCGTGCGCTCATCGAGAAGGAGCGGCACGAGCTCGCGACGATGCCGGAGCAGGAGCTGGCCGAGCTGACCGAGCTGTACCGCGCGAAGGGACTCAGTCAGGCGACGGCGCGCACCGTCGCCGAGGAGCTGACCGCTCACGACGCCCTCGCCGCGCACCTGGAGGTCGAGCTGAACATCGACGAGGACGACATCGTGAGCCCCTGGGCGGCCGCGGCGGCATCGGCCCTCGCGTTCCTGATCGGCGCCGTGCTGCCGATGGTCGCGATCCTGCTGCCGCCGGAGCCGGCGCGCATCCCCGTCTGCTTCGCCGCCGTGCTCGTCGCGCTGGTGCTGACCGGCACGATCAGCGCACGGATCGGTGGCACCCATCCGCTGCGGGCCACCCTGCGGGTCGTCATCGGCGGCGCCTTGGCCCTCGCGGCGACGTTCCTCGTCGGCCGGCTGCTCGGCACGGCCGGGCTGGGAGCCTGACGATGGCCCGGGTGCTCGTGGTCGAGGACGATCCGACGATGGCGCAGGTCGTCTCGCGGGCGCTCGTCGACGACGGTCACGAGCCCCTGGTGTGCGAGGACGGGATCCGGGCGTTGATCGCCGTGGGAGAGTCGACGTTCGACGCGGCGGCGATCGACGTGATGCTGCCCGGCGCCAGTGGATTCGAGGTATGCCGGCAGATCCGCGCGCGGGATCTCACGTTCCCCATCCTCATGCTCACCGCACGCGATGCGGTCGACGACCGGGTGAAGGGACTGGACTCCGGGGCGGACGACTACCTGACGAAGCCGTTCGCCCTCGCGGAGTTCAGCGCCCGCATCCGGGCCCTGCTGCGCCGGCACGGAACGCAGCCGCGGACGCGCCTCGCGCTCGGCAACGTCGTGCTCGACCTCGCGGCGGGCCGTCTCGAGGTGGGAGACGCCCTGGTTCTGCTCACGATCCGCGAGAACGGCCTGCTGCGGGTGCTGCTCACCCGCACCCCCGAGGTGGTGACCCGTCCGGAGATGCTGGACGAGGTGTGGGGCACGCGTCACATCGATCAGAACGTCGTGGATCAGTATGTGCGCTACGTGCGACGCAAGCTCGAGAGCGCCGGTGCGACGGCCGTGATCGAGACGGTCCGCGGCCGGGGATACCGGATCGTGGAGGCCGTCGCGTGACGAGGTTGCGGATCCGCACCCGACTCGTGGCCGGCACCGCCGTGGTGGGCGTGATCGTGCTCGCGGTCGCGCTGATCGTGGCACGCGTCGAGATCTCGCAGCTGCTGCACGACAGCGCTGTGCAGCTGGCCCGCACCGACCTGAGTTCCTTCGCGGTCGACCTGCAGCGCAATCCGGGAGAACCGCCCGACACCGTGGCGAACGGCCTGCTGATCGTGGTCAAGGATCCGTCGGGACGCGTCGTGCGCGACACGGCGCCCGACGACGTCCGGCGGGCGCTGCCGGCGGTCGCGTCCGACAGCGACTTCACGTTCGGCGACGACGAGGGCCGCTCCTACGTCGTCGTCGGCCGGCTGGTGCAGACCTCGGAGGGGGACTGGTCGCTGTGGGCTGCGCGCGACGTCTCCAGCAGCCGCTCGGCCGTCTCCGGGATCGACCTGGTCTTCGTCCTGATGGGGATCGGCCTGCTCGTGGTGCTCGTGCTCGCCTCGTGGTTCCTCGTGCGCGGGGCGCTGCGTCCGGTCGAGGAGATGCGGCGCCATGCGGAGACCCTCGCGGGCGATGAGTTGCTGCCCGTCGGCGACAACGACGACGAGCTCGCCCGGCTCGCCTCGACGCTCAACGACTCCGTGTCGCGGGTGCGCGATGCGGCGTGGCGGGAGCGGCGGATGGTCTCCGATGCCGCCCACGAGCTCCGCACCCCGCTCGCCGGCCTCGCGGCTGAGCTCGAGCTGACCCGCCGGCATCACGACGATCCGCAGCAGCTCGACGCCGGACTCGTCTCCGCGCAGCGGTCGGCTCAGCGACTGGGGGAGCTGGCCACGAACCTGCTCGAGCTCTCACGCCTGGACGAGGCCGAGGCACCGCCGGAGACCGCCGACGCCTCGGAGATCACCGCGGAGATGCTCGACGCGATCGACCGCGCGCGCACCCTCGTCGCGGACCGGCGGCTGCGGATCGACGATGACATCGTGGTCGCCGATCCGGGCGCCCGCTACGAGATCGGCACGATGGCGATCTCGCGCGTCGCCGACAACCTGCTCTCGAACGCCACCCGGGCCGTGGGCGCGCGCGGCACGGTGGTGGTGCGCGTGAAGCAGGACGTCGACGTGCTGGTGATCCGGGTCGAGGACGACGGGCCCGGTGTGCCCGAGGACTTCCTCCCCGTCGCGTTCGAGCGCTTTTCTCGTTCCGACCCGGCCCGCCAACGGGAGGGGAGCGGTCTGGGCCTCGCCCTGGTCGCGGCGATCGCGCACGCGGCGGGTGGCGCCGTTCGAGCAGAGAACCTCGGCCCCGGTTTCGCCGTGGAGGTGCGTCTGCCGAAGATGTGAAGGCTCTCGTCGGCCACGGGCTCGGTTCCGAGCATCGGCCAAGGCGGCGTGCGGAGCATGTCGTCCATGGCTTCCGCGATCACCGCCCCCGCGCTGACGTCGGCCGCCGCGCCGGCCGCCGGTCGTGCGCTCCGCCATCGTCGCCGTCTCCGCCGCGCGGATCTGCTGACGGTGGTCGCCTGGGCCAGCGCCGCGCTCGCCGTCGCCATGTACCTCACCCACGGCGTCGCGCTCGCCGGCATCGGGGACCTGCTGACCGCTGGAGGAATCGTGGCGGGCCTGGTCGGCAGCGACCTGGTGCTCGTGATGCTCGTGCTCGCAGCCCGTGTCCCGCTCATCGACCGCACGATCGGGCATGACCGGGCGATGGCGGTCCATCGGCAGCTCGGCAAGCCGGCGTTCTACCTCCTGCTCGCGCACGGGGTCCTCCTCACGCTGGGGTACGCGTGGGCCGACCGGGCGAACATCGTCGCCGAGACGGCGTCGCTCATCGGCGCACAGGACATGCCGATCGCGTACCTCTCGCTGGGCCTGTTCGTCGCCGTGATCGTCACTTCGCTGGTCGCGGTGCGGCGGAAGCTGCGCTACGAGGTGTGGCACCTCATCCACCTGCTTTCCTATGCTGCGGTGCTCACGGCCCTGCCGCACCAGTTCAGCCAGGGCACCGTCTTCGCCGCGGACACGCCCCAGCGCGTCTACTGGATCGCGCTCTACGTGCTCGCCCTCGGCGCGATCGTCACCTTCCGATTCGTCGAGCCGGCGGTGCAGAGCATGCGGCACCGGATCGTCGTCGATCGCGTCGAGCGGATCGCGCCCGACGCGATCTCGATCCACCTCCGTGGCCGCGATCTCGACAGGCTCGGGGCGCAGGGCGGCCAGTTCTTCACCTGGCGGTTCTGGACCGGTCGCACCTGGTGGCACGCCCACCCGTTGTCGCTCTCGTCGGTGCCGACGTCGCGCACCGCGCGCATCACGGTGCGGGAGCTCGGTGACGGGACGCGGGCCCTCCAGGCGTCGCTGCGGCACGGCACCCCCGTGACCTTCGAGGGGCCGTACGGGATCTTCACCGACGCGGCCCGCGGCAGGGAACGGGTCGCCGTGTTCGCGGCGGGTATCGGCGTGACGCCGGCCCGGGCCCTGCTCGAGCGGCTCGACGCCGGTCGGGGAATGGTGTCGGTGATCGTGCGGGCCTCGGATCCCCGATCCCTCTTCCTCTGGGACGAGATCCTGCGGTTGTGCCAGGACCGCGGCTGGAACGCCTGGGTGTCGATCGGCCGGCGGGGATCCGGTTCCTCGAGCTGGCTGTCCGCCGCCGACGCGCACCGCGGGGTGTCGATGCGCAGCGCCTTTCCCCACCTCGACGACTCCGAGGTCTACATCTGCGGGCCCGACAGCTGGGCCGATGCCGTCGAGCACGAAGCCCACCATCGCGGCGTCGCGTCCGCCCACATCCACCGGGAGAGGTTCGAACTATGAGCACGCGGGGAACTCTCGGTGGTGTCTTCGCCTCCGCCGCCGTCCTCATCATCGGGTGGCAGATCGGAGCGGCGGCGCTCGGCCACCCGGCGACGACGACGTCAACGGGTCCGACCGGCGCAACGGCGGGCTCCGGCTCGAACGGCGCCCCGACCTCCGGGAGCTCCGGGTCGGGCAGCGGGAGCCCGGCGTCGTCGACGCTCAAGGACGGCACCTTCACGGGGGCGTCGGTGCAGACGCCGTACGGCGAGGTCCAGGTGTCGATCGTGGTCGCGAGCGGCAGGATCAGCGACGTCGCGACGCCGACGCTTCAGGCGTACGACGGTCGCTCCGAGCGGATCAACAGCCAGGCGGTCCCGCTGCTCAAGAGGGAGGTCCTGCAGGCGCAGTCCGCGAAGGTCAGCATGATCTCGGGAGCCACCTTCACCAGCCGGGGCTACCTCACCTCGCTGCAGTCCGCGCTCGACAAGGCCGCCTAGATGACTGCCTGGCACGTCTTCTCGACGATGGGCACCGTGGTGTCGATCCACGCCGATGCACCGATTGCGCGGCACGTCCTGCGCGAGGTGGAGGGCGTCTTCGCGGCGTTCGACCGCAGGTTCAGCCTGTACCGACCGGACAGCGAGATCAGCAGGATCGCCGACGGCCGCCTGGCGCTCCTCGCCGCGGGCGCCGAGCTGCGCAATGTCTACGAGCTGGCCCTCGGCTGGAGGTCGGCGACGCACGGTGCCTTCACCCCGCATCGGCCGGACGGGGTCGTCGACCTCTCCGGCGTCGTCAAGGCGCTCGCCATCCGCGACGCGGGAACGGCCCTCGACCACGCCGGCGCGACGACCTGGAGCATCGGATGCGGTGGGGACATCCTGACCCGCCTGTCCGACGGCGCGGAGCAGACGATCGGCATCGCGGACCCGGCGGATCGCCGTCGGCTGCTGACCGCCGTCGCGATCTCCGCCCCCCACCGGGCGATCGCGACCTCGGGCGTCTCCGAGCGCGGCGAGCACGTCTGGGGACCCCGCCCCGATTTCGACCAGGTCACCGTGCTCGCGGCCGACATCGTGACTGCCGACGTGCTCGCGACCGCCATCCTCGCCGGCGGTCAGGAGACCTGCGACGAGGTCACCGCGACGATGCCCGTCGACGTGCTGTGCGTGCGCCGCGACGGCGAGGTCGTCGGCACCCCGGGGGCCCGTCTGGCCCTGCCGGCCTGACGGACCGGCCCGAGGGAGCCGGTCAGTCGGCCTTGCTGAGGTCGACCATCGCGTCGTAGAGCTGCTTCTCGGTCAACGGCGGCTCGGGAACCGGATGCGCCCGCTCGGCCCGGTAGGCGTCGAGCATGAGGTGCAGGTGGCGTCGCCAGGCGTCGGGCGCGGTGGCGGCGGTCGCGTCGATGATCCGGCCGTTGGACCAGATCAGGGTGACGATGTCGGCGAGCGTGATGTCGGGTCGCGCCTCGCCGGCGTCCTGGGCCCGGGCGAGAAGGCGCCCGATCTGGTGGCACAGCTCGTCGTGGATGCGCTCCGTCTCCGGGCTGCCCGGGAAGCGTCGGGAGAGGAAGTCGTTGAACCCGCGATCGCCGGCCTGCGCCCGGAACAGGTTCTCGAGGTAGCGGACGAACGCGTCCCACGGATCGTCGAGCTCCGCGACCTCCGTGGCGTCGCCGAGGAACTCCTGCAGGCGCGGCTCGAACGCGGCGAGGAGCAGGTCCATGCGGGTCGGGAAGTGGCGGTAGAGGGTTCCGATCGCGACACCCGCGTTTCGCGCGATCCGCTCCAACGAGGCATCCACGCCGCGCGCGGCGAACTCGCTGCGTGCGGCGGCAAGCAGCTTGTCGCGACGCTCCCGGGCATCGCGACGACGGGGCGCACGTGCGCGGTCGGCCTCCGTCATGCTCACCGGTCGAATCTACTGCGGAATCGTGGAATAGGTGAGGCACCCCTCCGGTTGGGACCTGTAACCGGAGGGGAGCCTCACCTTTGAGGCCGGCCGCATGGCGACCATCCGGTCCACCGGAGAACGACGAGGAGTACACGAGATGACCACCATCAGCATCATCGGCTCGGGCAACATGGCCGGCGCGATCGGCCGCCGAGCGGCGCAGCACGGCCACACCGTCGAGGTGATGAGCCGCGACACCGCGAAGTCCCAGGCGCTCGCCGATCAGATCGGCGACGGGGCGACGGTGGGGACCTTCGGCGCACGACCGGTGGGCGACATCGTCGTCCTGGCGGTCCTTCACACCGGTGCCCTCGACGTGGTCGCGCAGTACGGCGACGCCCTGGCCGGCAAGATCCTGATCGACATCACCAACCCCTTCAACCCCGACGCGAGCGGAGTCGTCACCTCCCCGGCGACTCGGTCTCGCAGCAGATCGCCGGCGCCGCCCCGGCGAGCACCCGGGTCATCAAGGCGTTCAACACCGTCTTCCGCGGCGTGCTCGCCGCTGACGGGCCGCTGGACATCTTCTTCGCGGGAGGCGACGCCGAGTCCAGGCAGCGCTTCGCGGAGTTCTTGGAGAGCCTCGGCATCCGGCCGCTCGATGCGGGAGGAATGGAATCCACCCACGCCCTGGAGTGGGCGGCGATCCTGCTCATGGGGCTGGCGCGCAACGGCAGCGGGTTCGACGTCGCGTTCGGGGCCAAGTGATCATGGGGAAGCTCGAGGGCAAAGTCGCGGTCATCACCGGCGCGACGAGCGGGATGGCGCTGGCGGGCGCCCGGCTGTTCGCCGACGAGGGCGCGCGCGTCGTCATCACCGGCCGGCGGAAGGACGCGCTGGACCGCGCGCTCGAAATGATCGGGCACGACGCGATCGGCGTCCAGGCCGACTCGGCCGACCTCGGGGACCTGGACCGGCTGTTCGCGACGGTCGAGCGGGAGGCGGGCTCCATCGACGTGCTGTGGGCGAGCGCCGGGATCGGCGAGCAGAGCAGGCTGGGCGAGATCACCGAGGAGCACTTCGACGCCATCTTCGGGCTGAACGCGCGCGGCACGGTCTTCACCGTCCAGAAGGCGCTGCCGCTGTTCAACGACGGAGGGTCGATCTTCATGACCGGGTCGAACGCGTCGCTCAAGGGGTACGCCGGCTTCGGCGTGTACGCGGCGAGCAAGGCCGTGCAGCTCGCCCTGGCACGCACCTGGGTGTCGGAGCTTCGGGACCGGAACATCCGCGTGAACGTCCTGACCCCGGGCCAGGTCGACTCGCCCGTACTGGAGCAGGTGATGGACGCGGAGATGAAGGCGGCCTTCGAGTCCGTGATCCCGCGCCGGTGGATGGGCCGGCCCGAGGAGATCGCGTCGGTCGCGCTGTTCCTCGCGTCGGACGACTCGAGCTACGTCAACGGCCTGGAACTAGTCGCCGACGGCGGTGCCACCGTGATCTGAGCGCGCCCGACCACGCTCAGAGCTGCTGACCGAGCTTGAACCCTTTCTCGGTGTCGCCCTCCCGGGTGTACGAGAACCCGTCGGCGCCGATCGTCACGGCGAGCTCGCTCGGCTGCTCGCGGTGCACGACCGGCTGCGGCTCGCCGTCGAGGTCGAGCACGAGGGAGGCCTCGGTGTACCAGCTCGGCACGACCGGGTTGCCCCACCAGTCGCGGCGCTGGTTGTCGTGCACGTCCCAGGTGACGACCGGATTGTCGGGGTCACCCGTGTAGTAGTCCTGCGTGTAGATCTCGACGCGGTGCCCATCCGGATCGCGCAGATAGAGGTAGAACGCGTTCGAGACGCCGTGCCGGCCGGGGCCGCGCTCGATGACGTCGCTCAGGCGCAGGGCGCCGAGCTTGTCGCAGATCGCGATGATGTTGTGCTTCTCGTGGGTCGAGAACGCGATGTGGTGCAGGCGCGGGCCGTCGCCGCCGGTGAGCGCGGTGTCGTGCACGGTGTCCTTGCGGTGCAGCCACGCGGCGTAGGTGACGCCGTCCGCGTCCTGGATGTCCTCCGTGACGCGGAACCCGATGCTCTCCAGGTAGTCGCGCCCCGCCGGCACGTCGGGCGTCACCTGGTTGAAGTGGTCGAGCCGCACGAGCGCGCCGGGCGTGTACAGGTCGTAGCGCCAGGCGAGGCGCTCGACGTGCTCCACCTCGAAGAAGAACTCGTACGGGAACCCGAGCGGGTCGATCACGCGCACCGCGTCGCCCACGCCGGGCACGAAGCCGGACGCGCGGCGCTCGGTGCGGCATCCGAGGTCGCGGTAGTGCCGTTCCGCGCGATCGACGTCCTCCGGCGTGCGCACCCGGAAGGCGAGCGCGGCGGCGGCCGCGACCGGCCCCCGGCGCAGCACGAGGTTGTGGTGGATGAACTCCTCCAGGGTGCGGAGGCAGATGACGTTCTCGTCCTCCTCGGTCACCACGAGGCCGAGCACGTCGACGTAGAACGCCCGCGCCGCCGCGAGGTCGGTCACGACGAGCTCGGCGTAGGCGCACCGCACGATGTCGAAGGGGATGGTCATCGCCGGACTCCGAACCTCGGGGTGTGCACCGGCCCGAGCGTGATGTGCACGGCCTGCTGGTCGGTGTAGAAGTCGATCGAGCGGTAGCCGCCCTCGTGCCCGAGCCCGGACGCCTTGACCCCGCCGAACGGGGTGCGCAGGTCGCGCACGTTGTGCGAGTTCAGCCAGACCATGCCGGCCTCCACGCGGTGCGCGAAGGTGTGCGCGCGCTCGAGATCGGTGGTCCAGAGGTAGGCGGCGAGGCCGTAGCGCGTGCCGTTGGCGAGCTCCAGCGCCTCGTCGTCGGTGTCGAACGGGGTGATCGTCACGACGGGGCCGAAGATCTCCTCCTGGAAGATCCGGGCATCCGGTGCCACGTCGGCGAACACGGTCGGCGCGACGTAGTTGCCGGTCTCGAGGCCCGGCGGCCGCCCTCCGCCGGCGAGCAGGCGACCCTCGCTCTTGCCGAGCTCGACATAACCCATGACCTTGTCGACGTGCTCCGGATGCACGAGCGCGCCGACCTCGGTGGCCGGGTCGTACGGATCGCCGACCACGATGTTCGCGGCGCGCGCGGCGTAGCGCTCCAGGAACTCGTCGTAGACCGGACGCTCGACGAGGATCCGGCTGCCGGCGGTGCAGCGCTCGCCGTTGAGCGAGAACACCCCGAACAGCGTCGAGTCGATCGCGGCGTCGAGGTCCGCGTCCGCGAACACGACGGCCGGCGACTTGCCGCCGAGCTCCATCGACAGGCCCTTGAGCATCGGCGCCGCGTTGGCGAAGATCAGCTGCCCGGTGCGGCTCTCGCCCGTGAACGAGATGAGCGGGACGCCCGGATGCCGCACCAGCGCATCGCCGGCCTCCTCGCCGAGCCCGTTGACGAGGTTGAAGACGCCCGGCGGCAGGCCGGCCTGCTCGAAGATGCCCGCCCACAGGCTGGCCGACAGCGGGGTGAACTCGGCCGGCTTCAGCACGACGGTGCAGCCGGATGCCAGCGCGGGCGCGAGCTTCCAGCTCTCGAGCATGAAGGGCGTGTTCCACGGCGTGATGAGCCCCGCGACGCCGATCGGCTTGCGGTGGACGTAGTTCAGCTGCGCGCCCGGCACCTGGTACGCGTCGTCGGACTGGGCGACGATCAGGTCGGCGAAGAAGCGGAAGTTCTCCGCCGCCCGCAGCGCCTGGCCGAGCGCCTGGGTGATCGGCAGGCCGGTGTCGAAGGTCTCCAGCTCTGCCAGCCGGTCGTTCTGCGCCTCGACCGCGTCGGCGATCCGGTTCAGGATGCGGGCGCGCTCGCGCGCCTTCATCCGCGGCCACGGCCCCTGCCGGAACGCGAGCGTCGCGGCCTCGACGGCGCGGTCGACGTCCGCCGCGGTGCCGGCCGCCGCGCGCACGTAGGGCTCGTTGGTCACCGGATCGAGCACCTCGAAGGTGCCGCCGTCGACGCTGTCGACGACGCGTCCGTCGATGTAGTGCCGGATGCCATCCGGCAGCCCGGCGGGCACGTGGTGCGGCGTCATCCGCGGTCCCCGATCTCGAAGCCGTCCACCGGCGTCAGGTAGTCGGCGCCCTGTTCGAGGTAGACCCGCATCCGCTCGACGCCGGCGTCGGTCGGCGGGATGAGCGGCGGACGCACGGCGCCGGAGCGGATCAGCCCGCGCTCCTCGAGCACCCACTTGCCGGGCGCGGGGTTGGTCTCCACGAACAGCAGGTCGACGAGCGGGTGCAGCCCGTAGTGGATGGCGCGCGCGCCCTCGACGTCACCCGCCATCCACAGCTCGTACATCCGCGCGTGCGCGGCCGGCGCGATGTTCGCGGTGGCACTCAGGTATCCGGCGCCGCCCAGCGCGAGCAGCGGCAGGCACAGCAGCTCGATGCCCGACCAGACCACGAGGTCCGGTCCGCACAGCCGGATGACACGGCTGAAGTGCTCGAAGTCGCGCGTGGTCTCCTTCACGCCGACGAAGTTCTCGACGTCGCGGAACAGCCGCGCGATCGTCTCCGGCGCGATGTCGACCGCGGTGCGCGAGGGCACGTTATAGGCGAGGATCGGCAGGTCGGGGAACTCGGCCGCGACCGTCCGGTACCAGACGTAGAGCGCCTCCTGCGTGGGCCGCGCGTAGTACGGCGTGATGATGAGCGCCGCGTCGATGCCGAGCTCGACGGCGCGCGCGGTGAGCTCGATCGTCTCGTCGAGCCGTGCACTGCCGGTGCCGGGCACGACCGGCACGCGGTGCCCGGATGCCTCCAGCACGGTCGCGATCGCGGCGACCCGCTCGTCGGTGCTCTGCGCGCTCGGCTCGCCGGTGGACCCGCCGATCGACAGGCCGTGCGTGCCGTGGGCGAGCTGCCAGCGCACGAGGTTGGCGAGGCTCTCGTGGTCGACCTCGCCGTCGGCGGTGAACGGCGTCATGAGCGGCGCGATCGAGCCGCGCAGGGTGCGCGGATCGGTGCGGTACGGCATGGTGCTCCTCCCGGGTCAGTGGCGGTGCAGCGCCTGGTACGCGAGGAGCGCGTCGACCGTGCGGGTGCGATGTGCACGGGCGGTGAGCTCGATGTCGAGCTCCGGCGCCCCGGCGCGGATGAGCTCGAGGATGCCGACGTGCTCGCGCACCGACTCCACCGCGCGTTCGGGCACGAAGCTGAAGGTCGAGTCGCGCAGCCGGGCCAGGCGATCCCAGGCGCGGCGCACGATGGCGAGCAACTGCGGGTTGGGGCAGCGCTCGAACAGCACGGCGTGGAACTCGGCGTTCAGCCGGGTGAAGGCGTGCGGGTCGAAGTCGGCGAGCATCGCCTCCAGGCGCGCGTTGATCGCCGCGGCGCGGTCGAGATCGTCGGCCGTCACCCATGGAGCCGAGATCGCGGTCGCGGCACCCTCGGCGATGCCGAGCACCTGCATCGTCGCGACGTACTCGCCCTCGTCGACCAGGGCGACCTGCGCCCCCACGTTCCGCTCGAAGGTGACGAGACCCTCGGCCTCCAGCAGCCGGATCGCCTCGCGCACCGGCACCGCGCTCACGCCGAGCTCGCCGGCGACGGCCGCGAGCACCAGGCGGGTGCCGGGCGGGAGGCGACCGTCGGCGATCCGGCTCCGGATCCAGTCGTACGCCAGCCGCGACTTGCTGGGCGCCGCGATCAGCTCTGCCATGACCCGTAGCGTCTCCGCCACTCGGCGTTCATCGGGTAGAGGCCCTCGACCGATGCGCCGGCGGCGACCTGCTCGGCGATGAACGCCTCCTCGCGCTCCTGCTCGACCGCGTCGCGCGCCACCTCGACCGCGAGCGCCGCCGGGATCACGATCACCCCGTCGTCGTCGCCCACGATCACGTCGCCGGGCTGCACGGCGGCGCCGCCGCAGGAGATGGTGATGTCGGCATCCCACGGCACGTGCCGCCGGCCGAGCACCGCCGGGTGCGAGCCCGCGGCGAAGGTCGGGATGTCGATCGCCGCGACGGCGGCCGTGTCGCGCACGCCGCCGTCGGTCACGATCCCCGCGGCTCCCAGCCGCTGCGCCCGCAGCGCCAGGATGTCGCCCACCGTGCCGGTGCCGAGCTCGCCGCGGGCCTCCATGACGAGCACCTCGCCCGCGCGCAGCGTGTCGAACGCGCGCTTGTGCGTGGTGAAGCCGCCGCCGTGCGCGGCGTGGAGGTCGGGGCGGTACGGCACGAAGCGCAGCGTGCGGGCGCGCCCGACCATGCGACGGCCCGGCACGACGCCGTGCACGCCCTCGATCGCGACGTCGTCGTAGCCGCGCTTGCGCAGCTGGGAGCTGAGCGTCGCCGTCGACACCGAGAGCAGGGCGGCCCGCAGCTCGGGGGCCAGCTCGAATCCGGGTGCGAGGCCGGCCGCCTCCCTGCTGCCCCACGCCTCGGCGCGCTGCTCGTCGTCGATCGAGGGCGCGGCGCCGAAGTCGCCGAACGGCACGTCGCCTTCGACGACAGTGGTGCGCAACCGCCCGCTCGTGGGCGCGCCGGGCGCGGTGGGCGCATCCACCTCGACCTCGAGAACGTCGCCGGGCACGGCCACGCTCGCGCCGGCCGGCGTGCCGGTCAGGATGACGTCGCCGGGCTCGAGCGTCAGCAGCTGGCTGAGGTCGGCCACGAGGCGGCCGAGGTCGAAGAGCAGGTGCGACGTGTCGTCGTCCTGCACCAGCTCGCCGTTGCGCCAGGTGCGCACGCGCAGCGCGGCCGGGTCGACGTCGGCCGCGTCGATCAGCCGCGGCCCGAGCGGGGTGAATCCGTCGCCCCCTTGGAGCGGAGGTTCGATCCCCGGTCGGCGGTGCGCAGGTCGTAGAGCCCGAGGTCGTTCGCGGCGGTGACCGCGGCGACGTGACGCCAGCCGTCGGCGGGGGCGACGCGGCGGGCGGCGGTGCCGATCACGATCGCCACCTCGCCCTCGAACCCGAGCAGCTCGGTGCCCGCCGGGCGCTCGACCGTGCCGTCGCTCTCGGCGAGCGAGCTGGAGGGCTTCAGGAAGTAGGAGGGCTGGGACGGCGTCCTGCCGCGCTGCGCGGCCCGGCTCGCATAGTTCAGGTGGACCGCGACGACCTTGCCCGGTCGCGGGAGCTGCTCGGCCACGGCGCCTCCTCGGACGAGATCGTATACGACCCGAGCGGCGATTGTATATGATCCCCGCAGGAGGCGACGATGCAGTTTCACCATCACGGGTACGTGTCGGGCGACCCGCGGGTCCAGCCCGCGGCGGGCACCGGCATCGACCGGCCCGCGGAGCTGCCCGACACGGTGGACGTGCTCATCGTCGGCACGGGGCCCGCGGGCATGATCGCCGCCGCGCAGCTGTCGCAGTTCCCCGGCATCACGACGCGGATCATCGAGCGCCGCGAGGGCCGGCTCGTCATCGGGCAGGCGGATGGCATCCAGGCCCGCAGCGTCGAGACGTTCCAGGCCTTCGGCTTCGCCGGCCGGATCACCGAGGAGGCCTACCGGATCACCGAGATGGCGTTCTGGAAGCCCGACCCCGCCGCCCCGTCGAACATCGTGCGCACGGCGCGGCCGATCGACGACCCGACCGGCATCAGCGAGTTCCCGCACCTCATCGTCAACCAGGCACGCGTGCTCGACTACTTCGCCGAGGTGATGGCGAACTCCCCCACCCGGATGACGCCCGACTACGGCTGGGAACTCGTCGGCCTCGACCTCACCGACGACGCTGAGCATCCGGTGCACGCGCGCGTCGTCCGGATCGCCGACGGTGGCAGTGCCGCCACGGGCGGGGGCGAGGAGCGCACCATTCGCGCGCGCTACCTGCTCGGCGCCGACGGGGCCCGCAGCCGGGTGCGCGAGGCGATCGGCTGCACCCTCGACGGCACGCAGGCGAACCACGCGTGGGGCGTCATGGACGTGCTTGCCGTGACCGACTTCCCCGACATCCGGACCAAATGCGCGATCCAGTCGGAGGCCGGCAGCATCCTGCTGATCCCGCGCGAGGGCGGGCACCTGTTCCGCATGTACGTCGACCTCGGCGAGGTGCGCGAGGGCCACGAGGCCGCGGTGCGGGCCACCACGATCGAGCAGATCATCGTGAAGGCGAACGAGATCCTGCACCCCTACACGCTCGACGTGAAGGACGTCGCCTGGCACAGCGTCTACGAGGTCGGGCATCGGATCACCGAGCGGTTCGACGACGTGCCGCCCGAGCAGCGCGACCGCCGCACGCCGCGGGTGTTCATCGCGGGCGACGCCTGCCACACCCACAGCGCCAAGGCCGGCCAGGGCATGAACGTGTCGATGCAGGACGGCTGGAACATCGCGTGGAAGCTCGGGCACGTGCTCGAGGGGCGCGCGCCCGCGTCGCTGCTGGCCACCTACAACGCCGAGCGTCGGGTGATCGCACAGGACCTGATCGATTTCGACCGGGAGTGGTCGAACCTCATGGCGGCGCGGCCGGAGGAGCTGGCCGACCCGACCGAGCTCGAGGACTTCTACGTGCGCACCGCGGAGTTCCCGGCCGGCTTCCTGACCCGGTACGCCCCGTCGCTCATCGTCGCGGACACGCGTCACCAGGAGATCGCGACCGGCTTTCCGATCGGCCGGCGCTTCCGCTCCGCGCCCGTGGTGCGGGTGTGCGACGGCAACCCCGTGCACCTGGGGCATCACGCCCGGGCCGACGGGCGGTGGCGCATCTATGTGTTCGCTCCGGCGGACCGCGCACCGCTCGAGCGGTTGGCCGGATGGCTGGCCGACGACCCCGCGTCGCCCCTCGCCGCGACCCCTCCCGGGCTCGACCGCGACCACTGGTTCGACGTGAAGGTCGTGCACCCGCAGCCGCACACCGAGATCGACCTCC
The DNA here is from genome assembly GCF_030161895.1 of Pseudolysinimonas kribbensis. Classification (GTDB taxonomy): domain Bacteria; phylum Actinomycetota; class Actinomycetes; order Actinomycetales; family Microbacteriaceae; genus Pseudolysinimonas; species Pseudolysinimonas kribbensis. The sequence continues at coordinate 1,901,282 of NZ_BSVB01000001.1, read as the reverse complement.
CCGCCGAGCCGGCGGTCTTCCTGCCGCGCAGCGGGCCGTTCCAGCTCATCGACTACGAGAAGGTCTATGCCGCCGACCCGCGCGACGACATCTTCGCGGCGCGGGGCATCCACCGCGACGGCGCGATCGTGGTCGTGCGGCCGGATCAGTACGTGTCGGCGGTGCTGCCGCTCGACGCGACCGACGAGCTCGCGGCGTTCTTCGCGCCTCTGACCGGGGCGCCCGTCGACTGACCGGCTCCCTGCGCGACGACCTCGTGCCAGAAGGGCGCGACGACGAGCGGCGAGATGCGGCAGTCCAGCAGGAGGAAGGGCCGTTCCGCGGGCGGCATCGAGGTCCAGGTGCGCAGCGGTTCGAGATCGGCGAGGTCGCGCACGACCACCCCGTGCGCACCGGATGCCGTGGCGAGCGCCGCGAAGTCCGCCTCCGGGATGCGCGTCGCCGCCTCCGCGACGCCGCGATCGGCGTAGGCGTGCACCTCGGCGCCGTACGCGGCGTCGTTGAAGACGACCGCCATGCCCCGGCCGCCGGCGACGCGCACCGCGGTCTCGAGGTCGGCCAGCGCCATCAGGCTGCCGCCGTCGCCCGCAGCGAGCACGATCGTCGTGTCGGGGCGGGCACGCGTCGCGCCCACGAGGCTCGGGAACCCGACGCCGATGGTCTGGATGGCGGTGCCGACCATGATCATCCGCTCGGGCGAGGCGACGGGCCACGCCGTGTTCGGCCAGCCGATGAAGTGGCCGCCGTCGGTCACCACGATGCGGTCCTCCGGCAGCAGAGTCGCCAATCGTTCCGCGAGGGCGCGCGGGTGCAGCCGGCCGTCGGCGGCGTGCTCGGGGTCGGGCTCGGGGTCGGCCTCCGGATGCCGGGGCACGACGCGCGCGTCAGGCGACCCTGCGCGCACCAGCTCGGTCAGCGCCTCGGCGGCCACGCGTGCATCGGCGCGAATGTGCACGTCGACCCGCTCGTCGCTCGACGCGTCGGCGAGGTCGATCCGGATCACGTGCGCAGCCGGGCCGAAGAGCCGACCGAACCGCGTCGTGAACGGGCTGAGCGAGGCGCCGACGACGAGCACGGCATCCGCGTCGTGGATGGCGTCCATGGCGGCCGGGTCACCGAACCCGCCGGTGACCCCGAGGTCGTGCGCCGCGTCGGCGAAGAGGCCGCGGCCGAGCGCCGTGCTCGACGTCGTCGCGCCGAGCGCCGCTGCGAGCCGGTTCAGCTCGGCTCCGGCACCGGCCAGCCAGGCGCCGCGCCCGGCGAGCAGGTGGGGACGCTCGGCGGCGGCCAGCACCGCGGCCGCGCGCCGCAGCCCCGCGTTCGCGGCCTCGTCGAGCGGCGGCGGCGCGAGCGGCGCGTCGGGCGGGACCGGCTCCTCGTCGCCCGCGGTCGCGGTCGCCAGGTCGTACGGGATCGCCAGCACGACCGGGATGCGCTCGCGCACCGCGCGGTCGAAGGCCTCGAGCGCGCGCCGCTGCGGCGTCGCGGCGTCGACCGTCACGGTCGGCACGCCGAGGGCGAGGGCGAGCGCGTGCTGGTCGAGGTCCCAGCCGCGCGGCCCGGTCGTCGGCGCCGCGCCGGTCAGGAGCACGAGCGGGATCCGGGCGTGCGCCGCCTCGGCCAGCGGCGTGAGCGCATTCGCGAAGCCGGGGCCGTACGTGGTGGTGGCGACGGCGATGCGGCCGGAGGCACGCGCGTAGGCGTCGGCGGCCACCACGCCGCCGGCCTCGTGGCGCACCGCGGTGAAGCGGGCCGTCGTGCGGGTCAGCGCGTCGAGGACGTGCGCGTTGCCGTTGCCCATGACGCCGAAGACGTCGTCGGCCCGCGCGGCGATCGCACGGGCGACGGCGGAGGAGACGGTGGATGACGATCCGGACATGGCGCTCCTGAGGGAGAGACGGGATCGCGACGCGTGACGGTCGCGAACGATCCGTATGTGTCTCCCGGCCCCGCCGGATCGCGCCCCTTTTCCGAGCGCCGGCGGCATGGCCGCCTGACCGGATCAGGCTACAGCGGGCTGAGCGCGCGCCGCATCGTGCTCATCAGGGTGGCGATCGCGGAGTCGAGGTCGGCCGGCGGCCGGGTGATGAGCCAGGAGTCCATCGCCTGCCCCATGCCCATCGCGAGAGCGATGATTAGGTCGGCGGCGAGGTCGGTGCGCACCGCGCCCACCCGCTGGCCCGCCTCGATCGTCTGCAGCAGCCACGGCGTCGTCGCCTCGGTCGCCTCCTGCTCGGCCTCGCGCAGCGAGGGCCCCCGGAGCCCGTGAGCCAGCCCCGCAGCAGCGCGGCGGTCTCCGGCGTCTCGCCCAACCGCCGCATGAGGCGCAGGTAGAGGCCCTCGAGCTCTGACCAGAACGCGTCGGCATCCGCCGGATCGGGTACCGAGATCGGCCCGGAGTGCTCGAGAAGCTGCTCCAGCTGCATGCGGATGACGTCCGCGTAGAGGTCGTCCTTGCCGTCGAAGTAGTAGTACATCGAGCCCTTGGAGATGCCGGCGGCATCGATGATCCGGTTCAACGATGCGGCGGCGAACCCGTGGGCTGCGAACTCCTCGAGGGCGGCGGCCATGATCGCCCGTTGCTGCTCGGCGGGGAGCCGGTGGAACCGCGGGCGGGCCATGACGCCATTCAATCGGACGGCGGCGGCAACTCGATCGGGTCGCGCAGGCTCCGGCCGGTCACGAGGTTCGCGACGAACGGGATGCCCATGAGCCCGACGAGCGCATCGCGCACGATCAGCTGGGCACGGGTGCGGGGCGCGAACGCGGTGCCGAGCCCGATCGCCGCGTCCTGCTTGGTGCGCACGACGGGAGCCAGGCGCTGCTCGTACGCCGCGAACGCGGCGGCATGGTCGCCGTGCGCGTCCCGGAGGGCGCGGGCGAGCACGTACGCCTCGACCATGGCGAGCGCCGACCCCTGACCGGCCAGCAGCGACGGGCTCGCGGCGGCGTCGCCGATCAGGGCGACCCGTCCGCGCGACCAGGACGGCATCCGGATCTGGCTGGCCTTGTCGAGGTAGAAGGTGCGGGCGGTGGGCATGAGCTCCAGGATGCGCGGCACCTCCCAGCCGAGGTGGCCGAGCCGCCGACGCAGCAGCTCCTGCTGGGCGGTCACGTCGTCGATCGGTACGGCGCCCTCGTGCCGGAACATGAAGCAGAACATCGTCACGTCGTCGCGCAGCGCGATTCGCAGCGTCTGAGCGCCGACCTGCGTGCGGGTGATCGCGATGAGCTCGTCGCGGGGACGATAGCCCCGGATGTCGAAGGCGGCGACGGCGATGCCGAGGTCGCGCTCGTACCCGGCCTCGGGCCCGAACGCGAGGGCGCGCACCCGGGAGTGCAGGCCGTCGGCGCCGATCACGAGGTCGAAGGCGCGGGATCCACCGCTCGTCAGTTCGACGCGGACCCGGTCGCCGTCGTCATCGAGCCGTTCGACGGTGTCACCGAAGAGCATCTCGATGCTGCCGGCCCCGCCGGCTTCCACCACGTCGCGGACCGCGTCGAGGATCGCGGCGGCCAGATCGGATCGGGCGATGGTGACGTAGCGCCCGTCCGCCCCCGCGATGAGACGCTCGGCGTCGAGCTGCGTGATCTTGCGGCCGTGGTCGGAGACCTCGCGCATGGTGCGGAAGTGGTACCCCTCGGCGAGGAGCCGGGGCACGAGACCCATCCGCTCGGCGACCGTGTACCCGGTGCCCCAGAAGTCGACGACGTAGCCGCCGCGGCGGGGCTCGGGCGCGCGCTCGAGCAGCGTCACGTCATGGCCGTCGCGCGCGAGCCAGTAGGCGAGGGTGGGCCCCGCGATCCCGGCTCCGACGATGAGGACCTTCATCCGCGCTCCCTAGTCCGGTGGTTCGACCGCTGGTCTAAGAATGGCACGAGGACGGCCGCGCCACCACCGTTTCTTGTGACGGCCGCTCGGGATAAGGTGCCCGCGTGACCGAAGACGCTCGCTCCCATGCCGAACTCGCCGCCGCACTGCGGGAACGCGTGCTCGCCTCGGGGGTCCTCGCTCCGGACCTCCGGCGCGGCATCCTCGCGCGCGGAGGCGGCGGCTCGATTCCGGTCGACGCGCCGTACGACGAGCTCGTGCGGCAGATCGCCGGCGCCTCCTTCCGCGTGGTCGATCGTCAGGTCGACGAGGTGCGCGAGGCGGCCGGATCGCAGAAGGCCGCATTCGAGGTCGTGCTCACGGCATGCATCGGCGCCGGGCTCTCCCGCTGGGACGCCGCGTCCGCGGCGATCGACGAGGCGACCGATGCGCCTGCCTGAGATCGAACGCGGCGACGACCTCCGGCACCGCGCCCTCATCCGGATCATCTCGGCCGTGTCCGGCATCCGGCTGCCCGACGCGGCCCGGGTCGCCTTCTACGACCGCGCCTTCGCCGGTCCCGCACTCGGCGCGTGGACCCAGCGAGCGCTGCGCGGTCCGAGCACGTGGAGCGTCTCGGAGCGCGAGCTCATGGCCTCGATGGTCGCGACCTGGAACAGCTGCCCGTTCTGCATCGGCGCCCACCGCGCGGTCGCGGTGAAGGGCATGGATCCCGAGATCGCGGACGCCGTCCTGACCGACTACCGCACCGCCCCGATCCCGGAGCGCCTGCGGGCGGCGCTCGCCTTCCTCGAGCGGATGACGACGGCACCGGCCGAGCTCGACACCGACGACGCGCGCCGCGCCCTCGCGGCCGGCGTCACGGTCGACGAGCTGCGGGATGCCGCCGCCGTCGGCACGATCTTCAACGTGATCGCCCGCTACGCCAACGCGCTCGACTTCGAGATCCCGAGCGTCGAGGAGTTCGACACGGCGGCAGGCATGCTGCTCAAGCGCGGGTACAGCTGACCGGTCAGGCGCCGGCTGCCACGTCGAACACGACGATGCGGGCGGCGTTCTCGCCGAGGAAGTCCGCCACGACGGCGTGCGACGGATCGGGCAGATAGGCGTCACGATCGGCGACCGTGGCGAACCGGACCACCATGCCCCAGTCGTGGTCGCGCTCGAGGCCCTCGGTGCTCACGCTCGTTCCACGATCGATCGCCGTCACCCCGCGGATGCCGCGCAGGTGCTCGTCGACGAGCGCATCGGCCCGCGTGCTCGACTCGGCGGCATCGCCGCGCCACCCGACCAGGACCACGTGCGTCACGCCGCTCATCCCTCGACGATACGTGCCGCGCGGTTGCCGTCGCGCGCATCCCGGATCGACAATCGGAGGATGCGCGCGGGACAGGTCTGGTCGGTCGCCGATGCGGAGCCCGAGACGTGGACCGTCGGGATGGGCGCCGAGCAGTAGATGACGTGACTGATGTTCTTGCCCGACGGGTGGCTGAAGGTCGTGGCCTGCAGACTCTCGACCTGGTTCCAGGTGGTGCCGGCGGCGTCCGCGGGGTACTTGTAGGTCGCGTTGCTGTAGTAGGCGTTGTTCTCCGCCTCGACGCTCTCGCCCGTGCTGCCGGACTTGATGACGACCTTGGTCCACTGGGAGCCGGCCGGCGGCTGCCCGAGCGTCCAGGTCGCGCCGCCCGGGTCGTCGATCTTGGCGCAGACCTCGTTCGTGCCGGGGGTCTGCCAGTAGGACGGCGCGTTGCTCTGATCGGCGGGCGGATCGGCCGCGGCCGGTCCCGTTGCGGCGAACACGAGGGCGACGGCTGCCAACACGGTGGCAGCGGCCGCGACGATACGGCGGGGCATGGGGATGCTCCTTGATGAGGGCGACCGCGAGCGCGCCGCATCGTATGCGGAGAGATTCGGGTCTCAGGGGGATGGGGGTGACGGTGGCCCTGGTCAAGCGGGGGTACGGGTTAGGCCACCGTGCCGCTGACGCTACGTGTCCGCCGAAAGGGGGACCACCCCTCGTTGGGTAAGACTTCTCTCACGCGGCGGTGTTCGCGCCCTCTCAGCGGGTCGGCCAGCTCCAGGACGGCTCGTCGAGGGTTCCCTGACCGGCCACCTGCGTCTCGCCGGCGACCTTCCGAAGCTCCGCGACGCGCCCACCGCCCTGCCGCAGCGCGTCGACGATGACCGCCGCATGCGAGACGACGACGAGCTGCGACTCCCGCGACGCCACGCCGATGAGCCGGGCGAGCGCCGGCAGCAGCTCCGGATGCAGGCTCGTCTCCGGCTCGTTGAGCACGATGAGCCCCGCCGGACGTGGTGAGAGCAGCGCGGCGACCCAGACGAGGTAGCGCAGCGTGCCGTCCGAGAGCTCGGCCGCGCTCAGCGGGCGCAGCAGTCCGGGCTGGGCCAGCGTCACCTCGAAGCGGCCGTCGTGCTCCCGGATGTCGAGCCGGCTGCCCGGGAACGCCTCGTCGACGGCGGCATCCAGTCGCTCGCGCATGCCGATCTCCCGGATCGTCTGGAGCGCGCCGGCGAGATCGCGGCCGTCGGAGGCGAGCACCGGCGTGCGGGTGCCGATCTCCGCGGCGCGCACGGGCGACTCCGGGTCGGCCCGGATGTGGTCGTAGAACCGCCAGCCGCGCAACGCCCTGCGCACAGCCCGCACCTCGGGCGAGTCGACCTCGTCGAGCATGCTCTCCCACGGCGCGAGCGCGCGATCGGCGGATGTCCACCCACCGTCGTCGCGCAGCCGCACGTGCGGCCCGATGCGCTCGGCGAGCGCCGTGGCCGGCCGCGGCACGGAGCCGTGCCAGATCGACTCGGCCTTGATCTCAGGGTCTCGTCCGAACAGCGACCCCTCCTGCGGGATCGGCAGACCGAGGTCCACCGCGTAGCCGAACTCGTCGCCGGCGAATCCCATGCGCAGCGAGACCGGGCCGGTGCGCACGGTGCCCTGAGCGGGGGCGCGACCGGCGCGCACATCCCGACTCAGCGTCTCCGGCCCCGCCCACAGCGTCGACGAGAGGCCCCTTCGCGCGCGAGCGCCGCGACCGAGCCGTCGCGCCCGGCGGCGGCCAGCAGGCGCAGTGCGCGGTACAGGCTCGACTTGCCGCTGCCGTTCGGCCCGGTGATGACCGTGACGGGAGCGAGATCCAGCCGCAGCCGCCGGATCGAGCGGTAGCCGTCGATCGCGAGCGCCGTGAGCACGCCCTCAGTGTAGGAACGGCCACGGACGCGCTCTCACAGGGCGAGGGCGACCTCGGTGAGATCGTGCCCCGCGACATCCGGACCGTGCGGCAGCATCGGGTGCAGCTCGAAGGTCATGCCGCGCTTGACGAGCATCGCGACGTACTGCAGCGCGCCCTTGCCGTAGACCAGCCAGCGCTCACGGCCGACGTTGATGAGCCGGTACGCGCCACGGCGACCGGTGAACTCCACCTCGGCCGTCTGGCTCGACGGCAGCTCCATCTCGTTCATGCTTCGATGCTCGCCCGTTGCGGGCGCGGAGGCATCGGTCTGGGGGTGGATTCCGCCGTACTCCCGCGGGAGTAGGGCGCCTCAGGCGCCCGCTTCCCGACGAGGGCCGCTTCGGCTGGGACGACCTTCGCATCGCCCGCGCACTCCGCCGCCGCACCGTTTCCGAAATGCAGGAGCAGACGGCCCTCGAGCCAGGCGCAGGCGACCTCTCGTCCGACGCCGCCCGCACGTTCTCCTGCATTTCGGAAGGGGGCGACGCGGCGAGAACGGAGGCGGCGCGCCTAGCGCTCCGCGGGGTGCGCGTCGCGCGCGAGCATCGCGGTGCCGCGCAGCAGCGTCCACGTGTAGAGGGCGTCCGCGACGACGTGGAGCACGGCCCCGAGGATCACGATCCCGAGGGCGAGATCGCGCAGCAGCAGATTGTCGGGCGCGATGGCCGCGACGAAGAGGATGAGCGGCATCCCGATCATGAGCAGCGCCGTGCGGATCCGGCCCACCCACCGCACCGGGATCGCGCGGTCGCGGCTGCGCGCGAACACCGCGATGCCGAACACGAGGTCCGGCACCATGATCGCCAGCAGCAGCCACCACGGCAGGTACCCGCCGATCACCATCGTCACCGCGATGACGATCTGGCTGAGACGGTCGGCGATCGCATCGAGCTTGCGGCCCAGCTCCGACACCTGGTGGAAGCGCCGCGCGACGTAGCCGTCGATCCAGTCGGTGGCGGCGAGCGCGAGCGCGGCCACGAGGGCGCCGAACGGCGAGTGCAGCGGCAGCAGCAGGATGACGAACAGCGGCGCGAAGAGCACGAGGCGCGCGAGCGAGATGACGTTCGGCACCGTCAGGACACGGTCGCTCGCCTCGGGCATCACCCCCGTATCCTGCCCCATCCCCCGATGCGGCGGACCGGTGCTCAGGCGGCGTCGAAGTGGCGCAGCACCCGCAGGGCGCGGAGGGTGACCATCCGGCTCGGCTCGCCCGACGGCTCCACCTCGCCGATGCCCGGCTCCGGCGGGGCGTTCTCGGCGATCCAGCGGCCGTCGGCGCCGCGGCGCGTGCGCACGATCTCGAGGGCCTCGTCCAGGCGCGGGTCGGTGCCGCGGCCGGCATCCCGCAGGTGGTCCAGGCCGCGGAGCACGTCGTAGAGCCAGCGTCCCGGCCAGCCGAAGCGCAGGAAGCCCTCGTCGACGAGCTCCCCGGTAGACCGGCGCCGCAGCATCCCGCGCTCGAGCAGGTACTCCTCGCCGCGGGCGCGGGCTGCCGCCGCCGGCTCCCAGCCCCCGACCGCGCGCTCGTAGGCGAGCAGCCCCTCGAGCACCCGGATCGTCGAGTTGAAGGAACCCCGGGAGCTCTGCGGCGCCTCGCAGTTCCAGCCGCCGTCGGCCAGCTGCTCCGACACCAGCCGTTCGGCCAGCGACCGGGTCGGCTCGCCGAAGAAGGCGCCCTGCGAGAGCACCTCCCCGTTGATGCAGGCCTCCACCTCGCCCTCGAAGTACGGGGGCGACCCGAACTCGTCGGGCCAGTGCACGAGGTCACGGGTGAGCTCGATCCGCCGGCGCACCTCCGGGTCGGCGGGATCGGGCCCGAGCAGCCGGATGATCTCCAGGATGTCGAGATTGAACCTCCACGTCGGCTCGCCCTCCCCGCCGCCGCCCCAGGTGCCGTCGGGGCGCTGGCGCGCCAGCCATCCGGGGCACCAGCCCTCGTGCGCCACGCGCGCCCGCTCGGCCGCCACGGCATCCGGGCTCGCGTCGGTCAGGTCGCGCATGGCCTGCCAGCGGACGGCGGGATCGCCCTCCAGCAGCCAGTCGATGACCTCGTCGTCGCGGCTCATGCGCCCCACCCTGCCGTGGACCGCCGACGGCCGGAAGTCTTTCGTTCTTCCCAAGTTCACCCATCGGGTGTCTCATGGGACTGTCACCTATCCGGGGGTAGAACCGTGTCCCACCTCATCCGCTCCATCGCCGTCGCCGCCGCCACCGGCGGACTCGTCCTCACCGGGATCGCCGTCGCGGCCCCCGCGAACGCCGCGAGCACCGACATCGTCATCAACGAGGTCTACGGCGGCGGAGGCAACAACGGCTCCACGCTGACCAACGACTTCATCGAGCTCAAGAACCTCTCGGGCGCGGCCGTCGACGTCGACGGCTGGACCCTCGAGTACCGCTCCGCGAGCGGCTCGTCCGGCGGCAGCACGACGCTCGCGGGGTCGATCGCCGCCGGTGCGACGTACCTCGTGCAGGAGTCCGGCGGCACGAGCGGCACCGTCGCGCTCCCGTCCCCGGATGCCACCGGCACCCTCGCGCTGAGCGCGAGCAACGGCACCGTGGTGCTGCATCACGACGCCACCACGGTCGACCTCGTCGGCTACGGCACCGCGACCGTCTCGGAGACCGCGCCCGCGCCCGGCCTGAACGCCGCGACCTCGGACGCCCGCACCGGCGCCGACACCGACGACAACGCCGCGGACTTCAGGGCCGGGATCCCGACCCCCACCAACGCCGCGGGGCAGACCGTCGACCTCGGCCCGGGCGACGGCGGCGGCACCCCGCCCACCCCCGGCGACGTGCGCATCCACGACATCCAGGGCGACTCGTGGGTGTCGCCGCTCGACGACCAGAAGGTGCAGAACGTTCCCGGCATCGTGACGGCCGTGCGCAACACCGGATCGAGCCGGGGCTACTGGATCCAGGACCCGACCCCCGACGCCGACACCTCCACGAGCGAGGGCGTGTTCGTCTTCACGAGCACCCCGACCGTCGCCGTCGGCGACTCCGTGCTCGTCTCCGGCACGGTCAAGGACTACTACCCGCTCGCCGACGGCGACACCCTCGCCACCACCTCCAACCTCTCGACCACCGAGATCGGCAGCTCGAGCGTGTACGTGCTCTCGCACGGCAACGCCCTGCCCGCCCCCGTGCTGCTGACGCCGACGACCGTGCCCGACCGGTACGCGCCGGACCTCGGCGGCGCGAACATCGAGACCACCGGCATCCAGCCCGCGCGCTCCGCCCTCGACTACGACGAGTCGATCGAGGGCATGCGCGCCGAGGTCGACGACGCGCGGGTCGTCGGCCCGTCGAACCCGTACGGCGAGACGTACGTGACGACCAAGCCCGACCAGACGGTGACGCCGCGCGGCGGCACCTTCCTCACGGGCGAGAACCAGACCCCGTCGGGACGCCTCGAGGTCGTGCCGATCGACGGCTCCGATCCGGCGGCGAACGTCGGCGACGTGCTCACCGGCGCCACCGTCGGCCCGATCGACTGGTCGAGCTTCGGCGGCTACCTCATCGCCGCGACGAAGCTCGGCACCGTCGCCCGGCACGGCCTCATGCCCACGGTCGCGTCGAAGCAGGCCGCCGATCAGCTCGCGGTCGCCACCTACAACGTCGAGAACCTCGCCCCCGGCGACCCGGCCGCCAAGTACGCGCGGCTCGCGGCGGGCATCGTCACCAACCTCGCCTCGCCGGATGTCGTGGCACTCGAGGAGGTGCAGGACAACGACGGCGCCGCCGACTCGGGCACCGTGGCCGCCGATCAGACCCTCCAGAAGCTCACGGCCGCGATCGCCGCCGCGGGCGGGCCGTTCTATCAGTGGCGCGAGATCGACCCGGTGAACGACCAGGACGGCGGGCAGCCGGGCGGCAACATCCGGGTGGCGTTCCTGTTCGACCCGTCGCGGGTCTCGTTCGTCGACGCCGGATCGGCATCCGTCGACCGCTCCACGACCGGCACCGCGGTCACCAAGACCCGCGGCACGGTCGGCCTCACCCTCTCGCCGGGGCGCATCGACCCGACGAGCCCGGCCTGGCAGGACAGCCGCAAGCCGCTCGTGGGCGAGTTCGTCTTCCGCGGGCAGCACGTCTTCGTGATCGGCAACCACTTCGACTCCAAGCTCGGCGACCAGAACGCGGACGGCCGGTTCCAGTACCCGGCGCAGTCCTCCGCCGTGCAGCGCAAGGCGCAGGCGACCGAGGTGCACGATTTCGTCGCCTCGATCCTGAAGCGCGATCACAACGCCAAGGTCGTGGTCGCCGGCGACCTCAACGACTATCAGTTCAGTCCGGCGTTGCAGACGCTCACGGGCACCGGCCCGCACCGGGTGCTGACCGACCTCATCACGACGCTGCCGCAGAACCAGCAGTACACCTACGTCTACGACGGCATCTCCGAGGCGCTCGACCACATCCTCGTCACGCGGGGCGCCGGCTCGGTGCGCGACGGCTCGGTGCAGTACGAGGTGGTGCACCTGAACGCGGAGTTCGCCGACCAGGTGAGCGACCACGACCCGCAGCTCGTGCGGCTCCGGATGGCGAAGCGGCCGACCCTGCCGATCTGCTCGCCGGATGCGCTGGCCGTCTCCTACACCGACGCGCTGAACAAGCAGCAGGTCGACGGCGCCACGGTGGGCGGGCTCTCCTCGCTCGCCTACGACGCGCGCACCCGCTCCTACGTCTCGGCGGTCGACAACCACGCGGCCGACCCCGCACGGATCTGGTTCATCGGCAGCCCGACGCACCCGACCGCGACGCACGCTCCGCTCGTGCTGAAGGCTCCGGATGGCACCCCGTACACCGGCGAGACGGCCGACGACGAGGGCCTCGCCGTGCTGCCGGACGGCGACTTCCTCGTGAGCTCGGAGACCGAACCGTCGATTCGGATCTTCGGGCGCGACGGGGTGCAGAAGGCGTCGCTGCCCGTGCCCGCGCGATTCGCGGTGACCGGCACGACATCCGATGGGCAGGCCACCGCCAATGCGACCCTCGAGGGCCTGACGATCTCGCCGGACGGGAAGACCATCGTCGCGGCGATGGAGGGCGCGCTCTCGGGCGACGTCTCCGCCTCGGGCGACGCGACGATGCACCGCTTCCTCGTCTACACGGCGGGTCGGCACGGCACGTGGTCGCTCTCGAAGCAGATCGCCTATCGCGCGGAGGCCGGTCAGCGGATCCCGGAGGTCGCCGCCTACGGCCGGGACTCCCTGCTCGTCGAGGAGGCGTCGTACGACCCGGCCACCGGCAACGCGGTCTCCCTGTACGCGGTGACGAAGGCGTCGAAGGCGACCGACGTCTCCGGCGTCGCCGATCTCTCCGCCGCGACCGGCGACGCCGTGGCGAAGAAGCTCGTCGCGGATCTCGTCACGTGCCCGACGCTCGGTGCGACCGCGCTCGAGCCGCAGGCGAACCCGCTCCTCGACAACTTCGAGGGCATGGCGGTCACCGGCAGCCTCGGCATCCACGGATTCCACGGCGCGGCCATCAGCCTCATCAGCGACGACAACTTCAGCGCGACCCAGCGCACGCGGGTGCTGAACCTCGTGGCGAAGCTGCCCTGACCCGCGGGGTGCGGCGCCGGGGCCCGACGTCGAGGAATGCGCCGCTACCTGCCGGTCATCCCCGTCAGCGGCGTCAGCTACCGATCGCGGCGTATTCCTCGACGCGGGGCGAGCGCCTCCGCGATGTCGGTGCAGATCCGCTCGAGGAAGGAGGCGGCATCCGGATGCGCGCAGTGGTCGAGCGCCGACATCCCGCTCGTCCCCGCATGCCAGGGGTTCAGCGCTTCGGCGCGGCGGCCTTCTTCTCCATCGTGGGCGCCGTGCCCGCCGCCTCCTGGGCCGCGAACCAGGCGCGGGCCTCGTCCTGGCGCTCGCGCTCGACGCCGCTCGCGACCGAGGCGCCGAGGTGGGCCTGCTCGAACTCGAACGCGTCGACGAGCGCCTGCGCGTGCGGTCGCAGCCGCGGCAGCAGCCGGTCGTCGATGTAGTCCGTGATCGCCTGGGCGCGCTGGCCGGAGATCCGGCCGTTGATGAGGTGCCACGCCGCGTGCTTCTCGATGAGCCCCAGGCCGAACAGGTCGCGCAGCCAGGTGAGCACCTTCCGGGTGCCCGGATGCGTGACGCGCGCGAGCCCGGCGGTGAACGCCTCCCACTCGAGCAGCTCCGCGTGCGCGTACGCCGCCTCGATGAGCTCGTTCTGGTTCGCGTTGAACAGGGCGGCGGCCTCGGTGGGAGAGAGCTTCGCGACGCCGCGCATGCGACCCGCGATGTCGCCGACCATCGTCTCGACCCGGTCGGTCAGCAGCGCGCGCTGCGCGGCCGCCGACTGCAGCCGTCCGATCGAGCGGGCCGTCGATCCCAGGTCGCCGATGCGCTGACCGAGCGCGCGGAGACCGGAGCGGTTGATCGCCACCTCACCCACCTGGGCGGCGACGAGTCCGGCGATGGCGGCGGCATCCGGCTTGGAGAAGCGGCGCGCGTAGTCGCTCAGCAACCGCTTCGCGACGAGCTGCAGGAGCACGTTGTTGTCGCCCTCGAACGTCACGTACACGTCGAGATCGGCTCGCAGCAGAGCGACGCGGTTCTCGGCCATGAAGCCCTGACCGCCCATCGCCTCGCGGGTCTCCTGCAGGATGTCGAGGGCCGCCCACGTCGAGAACGGCTTGAGCGAGGCCGCGAGGGTCTCGAGCTCCTGCCGGTCGGCGTCGGTGTCGTGGGCGCCCGAGAAGACGTCGTGGAACTTGGCCAGCAGCTCCTCGTGCGCGAACGACATCGCGTAGACGGTTGCGAGCCGCGGGAGCAGGCGGCGCTGGTGGCGCTGGTAGTCGAGGAGCGTGATCTCCTCGCCGTCGGCCGAGTCGGCGAACTGGCGGCGCTCGTTCGCGTAGCGGATCGCGATGGCCAGCGCCAGCTTGCTCGCCACCGTCGCCGAGCCGTCGAGCGAGACGCGGCCCTGCACGAGGGTGCCGATCATGGTGAAGAAGCGACGGCCGGGGCTGGCGATCGGCGAGCTGTAGGCGCCGTTCTCGTCGACATCCCCGTAGCGGTTGAGCAGGTTGGTGCGCGGCACCCGCACGCCGGAGAAGTGCAGACGCCCGTTGTCGATGCCGTTGAGGCCGCCCTTGAGGCCGTCGTCCTCACCGCCGATGCCCGGCAGGAACTCGGCGCCGTCGCGCAGCGGCACGTACAGCGCGTGGACGCCGTGGTTGACGCCCCGCACGATGAGCTGGGCGAAGACGACCGCGCCCTTCGCGTCGATCGCGGCGTTGCCGATGTAGTCCTTCCACGCCGCGCGGAACGGGGTGTCGATCACGAACTCGTCGGTCGCGGGATCGAAGGTCGCCGTCGTGGCGATGGAGGCGACGTCGGAGCCGTGCCCGGTCTCGGTCATCGCGAACGCGCCGGGGGTCGCGAGGCTCATCGCACCCGGCAGGAACGCGTCGTGGTGGCGCTCGGTGCCGAGGTGCATGATCGCGGCGCCGAACAGGCCCCACTGCACGCCCGCCTTGATCTGCAGCGACGGGTCGCCGATGAGGAACTCCTCGAACGAGGCGATGTTGCCGCCGTGGTCCTCCTCGCCGCCGAGGCGCTTCGGGAAGGCACGGTGCACGGCGCCGTGCTCGACGAGCAGCTCGAGCTGATGGAAGACGCGCTTGCGGTGCTCCGGCATCGGCAGCCCGGGCTCGCGCTGGAACTCCGGCCGCTTCACCAGGTCGCGCGAGTGGCGGCGGGCCGCGGCCCAGCGCCCCATGAGCAGCTCGCCGAGCTCCTCGACATCCACCTCGCCTGCGCCGCCCCCGGTCTCCACGCGATCGACCACGTCCGTCATGACATGCCTCCCGATGATCCTTCTCCGACGGTAGGTCGGCCGCCGCAGGGGGTCGAATTCGTGGTCCGACCCCACGAACCGGCCTCGGCGCCCGGTCCGGGCGGGATGGCGGAACCCTACAAATGACGGACGCCCCGCTTAGCGTGGCCGCATGAATGTGATCCTGATCCCCGGCTTCTGGTGGGATGCGTCGCTCTGGCGCGACATCGAGCCCGCGCTCCGCGATGCCGGCCACTCAGTGCGCTCCCTGACCCTCCCCGGCCTCGCCGCCGGCGACGACCCGACGGCGATCGGGATGGCGGACCAGATCGACGCGGTCGTGGCGGCCATCGACGCGGCCGGCTCGCCCGTCGTGCTCGTGGGCCACTCCGGCGGGGGTCCGATCGCGTGGGGCGCGGCGGACGCGCGTCCCGACCGCGTGAGCCGGGTGGTGTTCATCGACGCCTTCCCGCTGCCCGAGGGCGGCAGCATCAGCGACGAGTGGAAGGTCGTCGACGGCGTCATCCCCGTGCCCGACTGGAGCGACTTCGGCGAGGGCGACCTGCTCGACCTGACCGACGAGCTGCGCGCGGAGTTCCGGGAGCGCGCCCTGCCCGAGCCGGCACGGGTCGCGAGCGACGCGATCCACTACGGCGGCGACGCCGAGGTGCGGCACCGGATCCCGGCCACGCTAATCGCGACCGGATTCCCGGGCGACGACATCCGGGCCGCCATGGCCGGCGGTCACCCGTTCATGGCGGAGCTGAACGCGCTGAGCGATGCGCAGATCCGCGACCTGCGGACCGGCCACTGGCCGCAGCTCACGAAGCCCGCGGAGCTGACCGCCGAGCTGCTCGACGTACTCGGCTGAGCCTCAGAGCTCGCGGCCGGAGACCCCGAAGGTGTCGCACTGCACCCGGCCGCCGGTCTGCTCGTCGTAACCCTCGGAGAACCACCGGTCGCGCTGGGCGCTCGTGCCGTGCGTGAAGCTCTCGGGGTCGACCTGACCGCTGCCGAGAGTGGATTGGATGCGGTCGTCACCGACGGCGGCCGCGGCATTCAGCGCGTCGCTCACCTGGGCGGTGGTCGGCGGTTTGAGGAACGGCGTGCCGTGCTCGTCGGTGGTGTGCGACGCCCCCGCCACCCACGACCCGGCGAGACAGTCGGCCTGCAGCTCGAGACGGACGCTGTCGGACGTGGGGCCGGATGCGCGCAGATCGAGTCCGTCGGTGATCCCGGTGATGTTCTGGATGTGGTGGCCCCACTCGTGCGCGACCACGTACAGCTGCGCGAGCGGGCCGCCCGACGCGCCGAACCGGCTCCGGAGTTCGTCGTAGAACGCGGTATCGATGTAGACGGTCTCGTCGTTCGGGCAGTAGAAGGGCCCGACGTCCGCGGTCGCCGCGCCGCAACCGGTCGAGGTCGCACCGTCGAACAGGGCCAGCTGCGGCTGGGTGTACGTCGAGCCGAGGGTGTCGGCCCAGTAGGCGTCGAGCGAGGTCGCCGCGGCCTGCATCCGGCAATCCATGTCGTCATTGGCTTGGGCGCCGGTCGCGCACTGATTGAGCGCGGTCGCGCTCGAGTCGGGCACCGAGCCGGTCGTCGGCACGACGCCCGACAGGTCGACACCGAACAGCTGCGCGATGAGCACCACCGCGACGACCACGATGCCGCCGCCGCCGAGTCCGGCGCCGATCGCGACGTTGCGGCCCCGTCGGCTGACCCGTCCGCCCCGGATGTCGGCGTCGTCGTTGAACGTCATGGCGGGACGCTACTCCGCGGCTCGCCCGCCCCGGCCGCCTGCTCGGATGATCGCCAGCTCCGCCGCGCGGGGGCCCGTCGCCGGCTCAGAGGAACGGCTCGAGCAGACCCTCGAGCACGTGACGGGGCTTGGCACCGATGATCGTCTTGACGTCGCCGCCACGCTCGAAGACCTTGATGACCGGGAGGGCGAGCGCGCGGTAGCGCTCGACCGACTCCGGGTTCTCGTCGGCGTCGAGCGCGTACATGGTCAGGCGCGGATGCTCGGCGGCCAGCTGCTCCAGCAGCGGGCTGAGAGCGCGGCACGGCGGGCACCACGCCGCCCAGAAGTCGACGAGCACCGGCCCGTCGGCCTGCAGCACGAGCTCGTCGAAGGTCGCGTCGGTCACCTCGGGCAGGGCGGACGCATGCGCGGTCACGCGATCGCGTCCCGCGCCTCGGCCTCACGCAGCAACTCGGAGATCGTGTCGCGGCGGCGGCCGAGCTCCGTGATCCTCGTCTCGAGGTCGTCGACGACCGTCCGGTAGACGGCGAGCGGCGCAGCGCAGTCGTCGCCCTGCTCATGGCCCGAGATCAGGCACTCGACGAAGGGCTTCGCCTGCTCCGCCCGGATGCCGACGGCGCCGAGGGCCCGCACCTCCTTGACGAGGCGCACGTCGCGTTCGTCGTAATCGCGGTACCCGTTGGCCAAGCGCTGCGCCCCGAGCAGACCGACCTGCTCGTAGTAGCGCAGGGCCTTCGGGGTCGCGCCCGTCTGACGGGCCAGCTCGCCGATCCTCATGCCGCGACGCTAAACCCTGCCCCCGGGGTCAAGGTCAAGCACCCAGTTCCGCGTCGCGCGCCCGGCTCCCCGACGGCCCGCTACGCCGCCGGCTCCTCCGCGCCGACCACCTCGAGCACGCCCGCACCATACGACTCGAGCTTCTTCTCGCCGACGCCGCTGATCGTCGCGAGCTCGTCGCGGCTCGACGGGCGGGTGAGCGCGATACCGCGCAGGGTGGCGTCGCCGAAGACGATGTACGCGGGCACGCCGGCCTCGCGTGCCACGCCGGCGCGCCACTCGCGCAGCCGCTCGAACAGCGGACGCGCCTCGGCCGGCAACTCGGCGCCTGCCTTCTGCTTCGACGCGCGGGTCGGTCGGGGCGCCTCGCGTCGCAGCATCACCGTGCGGTCGCCCGACAAGACCGCCGAGGAGGCCTCCGTGATCACGAGGGTGCCGTAGCCGTCCGAGCCGACGGCGAGCAGACCCTGCGCGAGCAGTTGCCGCACGACGCCGCGCCACTCCTGGTCGCTCAGCTCCGTGCCGATCCCGTACGTCGTCAGCTCGTCGTGGCCGTGCTGGCGCACGCGGTCGGTCTCCTTGCCGAGAAGGATGTCGATGAGATGTCCGGCGCCGAAACGCTGGTGCCGCTCGCGCCACAGCCGCACGACCGTGGAGAGCAGCTTCTGGGCGGCGACCGTGCCATCCCACGACTCGGGCGGCGCGAGGCAGGTGTCGCAGTTGCCGCATGGCTCGCTCTGCTGCCCGAAGTAGCCGAGCAGCTGCTGGCGGCGGCACTGCACCGTCTCGCACAGCGCGAGCATCGCGTCGAGGTGCTGCGACTGCCGGCGCTTGTGGGCCTGGTCGCCGTCGCCCTCGTCGATCATCCGGCGCTGCTGCACGACATCCTGCAGGCCGTAGGCCAGCCACGCGGTCGACGGCAGGCCATCGCGGCCCGCGCGGCCGGTCTCCTGGTAGTAGCCCTCGACGCTCTTCGGCAGGTCGAGGTGGGCGACGAAGCGCACATCGGGCTTGTCGATGCCCATGCCGAACGCGATCGTCGCGACCATGACGATCCCGTCCTCGCGGAGGAAGCGGGACTGGTTGCGCGAGCGCGTCGCGGCGTCGAGGCCCGCATGGTAGGGCAGCGCCTCGATGCCCGCCGCGACGAGGGCGTCGGCCGTCTTCTCCACGCTCGCGCGCGAGAGGCAGTAGACGATGCCGGCGTCACCCGGATGCTCGGTGCGGATGAGCTGCAGCAGCTGGCCCAGCGGCTGGTTCTTGCTCTCGATCCGGTACTGGATGTTGGGCCGGTCGAAGCTCGCGACGAACTGCTCGGCGCCCTGCAGCTCGAGGCGCGAGACGATCTCCTGCCGCGTCTGCGCGGTGGCGGTCGCGGTGAGGGCGACGCGCGGGATCTGCGGCCACCGCTCGTGCAGCATCGACAGCTGCAGGTAGTCCGGACGGAAGTCGTGCCCCCATTGCGACACGCAATGCGCCTCGTCGATCGCGAACAGCGCGATGCCCGGCCCCGCGATCACCCGGTCGAGGAGGGTGCGCGTCGACTCGAGCGACAGGCGCTCCGGGGCGAGGTAGAGCAGGTCGAGGTCGCCGTCGAGGAGCGCCTGCTCGACCCGACGGCGCTGGTCGGCATCCTGCGTCGAGTTCAGGAAGGCGGCCCGCACGCCGACGGCCTCCAGTGCCGACACCTGGTCGTGCATGAGGGCGATGAGAGGCGAGACGACGACACCGGTGCCCGCACGCACGATCGCCGGGATCTGGTAGCACAGCGACTTGCCGCCACCGGTCGGCATGAGCACGAGCGCGTCGCCTCCGCCGATGACGCGCTCGACGATGGCCGCCTGCTCGCCGCGGAACGCGTCGTAGCCCCAGACCCGGTGCAGGGTCTCGAGCGCGGCGGGGCCGGCGGTGGCGGGAGCGGGGGTCATGGCCTCCAGGCTACGGTCCGCCGGCGACGGTTCGCCCGCGGGTCGACCCTCATGCGGGTGGCACCCCAAGACGTGATGCCGTGGAGGGATGGCGACGGGTTACGGTCGTCTCGGCTCGCTTCCCGTACGCCGCGTTCTTGCGCTCCGCGGTCCACAGCCTCCGACCCGGCCCCACCCGAAGGGGCCGGGTCTTCTGCTTTCGGCGCACCGGCGCCGTCCCACGTCGGGCAGAAACGGGTCCTTGTCGACGAGGCGCGCGGGAGCGTGGCCGGCTGCCCGACTTGGGCGCGCGAGCGTCGCTCGGGCCCCCGGACGCACGTCAGCGCCCGGCGAGCTCCGCGATGACGTCGTCACCCGGCACGACGGAGGTCCACTCGGCGTCGATCTCGGCGCGGGCGAGCAGCTCCTCGGTGCGGCGGCGGCGGTTGCGCGGCACGAGGGTCACGACGGTGCCCTCCTTGCCGGCGCGACCGGTACGCCCCGCGCGGTGCAGGTAGGCCTTGTACTCGTCGGGCGCGTCGGCCTGGATCACGAGCGCGATGTCGTCGACGTGGATGCCGCGGGCCGCCACATCGGTGGCGACCAGCACATCCACGCGGCCGCTCGTGAGCTTCTCGAGCGCGCGCGTGCGACGGGACTGGTTCAGGTCGCCGTGGATGCTCTCGGCGCGGATGCCGGCGTCGTCGAGCACGTCGGCGAGCTGCTCCGCGAACGCGCGGGTGCGCGCGAACACGAGCTTGCGGCCCGGGCCGGAGGCGAGCTCGATGAGCACCTGCTGCTTGTCGCGCTGCTCGAGCAGCAGCACCTGGTGGTCGATGGTCGAGCTGGCCTGGTCCTCGCCGGCCACCTCGAAGACGGCCGGGTCGACGAGGTAGCGGTCGACGATGTCGGCCACCCCTTGTCGAGCGTCGCCGAGAACAGCAGCTTCTGGCCCCCGGCGCGGTGAGGTCGAGGATCTCCTGCACCGGCTCGGCGAAGCCCAGCTCGCACATGTGGTCGGCTTCGTCGAGCACGGTGATGACGGTCTTGGAGAGGTCGAGCTTGCCCTGCGCGGCGAGGTCGCCGACGCGGCCGGGCGTGCCGATCACGATGTCGACGCCGCGTTGCAGCGCGCCGAGCTGGCGCGCGTACGGCACTCCGCCGTAGATCTGCGTGGTGAAGAGGCCGACGCTGCGCGCGATCGGCTGCACGGTGCGGTCGATCTGCAGCGCGAGCTCGCGGGTCGGCGCGAGGATCAGCGCGCGGGGTGCGCGACCGAACTCGCGGCGGGCGCCGGGGCGGTCCGCGTTCAGCTGAAGGAGGCGCTCGACGAGCGGGGCGCCGAACGCGATGGTCTTGCCGGAGCCGGTGCGACCGCGGCCGAGCACGTCGCGACCGGCGAGCACGTCGGGGATCGTCGCAGCCTGGATCGGGAACGGCTCGGTCGCGCCGAGCTCGTTGACGGCGCGGACGATGTTCTGGCCGAGGCCCAGGTCTTCGAAACCGAGGCCCTCGACCGCGGTGGCCTCGACGGCCTGCGCGGTCAGTCGCTCGAGGACGACGTCCTCGGGGAATGGGTTGGGGAGGCGGCACGGTCCTCATGGTCGCGGCGCGGTGCCGGACGGTCGTCGTACGAGCGACGCGGCGCGCGGTCGTCGTACGAGCGACGCTCTCCGCGCGCGGGGCGCTCATCGGAGCCGCGGCGGGCCGGACGGTCGTCATAGGAGCGGGCCGGGCGGTCGCTGCGGGCCGGACGGTCGTCATACGAACGGGCCGGGCGCTCGCTGCGGGCGGGGCGATCGTCGTACGAGCGCGCGGGGCGCTCAGTACGGGCGGGACGGTCGTCATAGGAACGCGCCGGACGCTCACTGCGGGCCGGACGATCGTCGTACGAGCGCGCCGGGCGCTCAGTACGGGCGGGACGGTCATCGTACGAACGCACCGGACGGTCGCTGCGGGCGGGACGGTCGTCGCGGGCCGGCCGGGCATCCCGGTCGAACGGCGGACGGGCGGAGCGGCGCCGCTCCTCGGGAGCGCGCTCCGGGCGGAACTTCGCGTCCTTGCCGCGGGGCTCCCACATGGGGCGGCCGTCCTCGGCGCGTTGCGGGCGACCGGGCCGGCGCTCGGCGGGGGCGGCACCGCCGCGCGGACGCTCGGTGGGAAGTCCTCGGGCGGAGCGCTTCTCGGAGCTCCAGCGCGGCTTCTTGGAGGAGGACGCGCCACTCGAGGCACGGGTGTTCTTGGGCATGGTCGATGTCATTTCGGATTCGCACTGCAAGGAACCCGAGCGAACGATGGTCGGGCCGTGGATGGACGGCCCGCACGACCTACAAGAAGAACGTGACGCGGACGCAGCCGCATGGTCGAGAGCCGACTGACCCACGATACACGATCGGATGAGCTGGATTCAGGCATCACGATTAGGCTCCCGCCGTGCCGACCCGACCGCTGCTCGTGACGGTCGTCGGCGTCCTCGCCGCGGCGACCCTCCTCGCGGGGTGCGCGACGGGCACCACGCCGAACGTCGAGATCACCCCCAGGACGCAGGTCAACAACCCGGCGCTGGCCACCCTGCCCGACATCGCGGTGATCTCGGATCTGGCCTACACGACCGACGCCGGGCAGCCCCAGCGTCTCGACGTGTGCATCCCGCCGCGCGACGTGGAGCGGCGCGACGCGGGGCCGCATCCGGCGATCATCGAGGTGCACGGCGGCAGCTGGGCGCGCGGCGACAAGGCCGACCTGGGCTATCGCGCGGTGTGCCAATGGCTCGCGTCGGCCGGCTACCCGACGTTCGACCTGAACTACCGGCTGGCGCCGCAGTTCCCGTTCCCCGCGGGGTTCGACGATGTACAGGCCGCAGTCCGCTGGATGCGCGAGCCCGCGCAGGTCGCGCGCTTCGACATCGATCCGGATCGCATCGGTACGTTCGGCGGATCGGCCGGCGGCAACCTGGTCTCCTCCTCGGCACGACCGGCAGCGGCGCCTGGGCCTCCGGCTCGCGCGTCGCGGCGGTGGTCGAGATGTCGGGCCCCGCCGACCTCTCCGGCGTCGACGTCACACCCGATTTCCTGCCGGCCCAGCTGAGCTACCTGGGCTGCACGAGCGAGGCCGACTGCCCCGCCGCGATCCGCGCCTCGCCGGTCGAACAGGTCGACACGAGCGATCCGCCCTTCTTCATCACGCACTCCAGCGAGGAGAGCAAGATCCCTCTCGCGCAGTCCAAGGCCTTCGTCGCGAAGCTCCGGCACGCCGGCGTCGACACGACGTTCGTCGTCGTGCAGGGGCGGGCGCACTCGATCGCCATGCTGAACGACGATCTCAAGAACCGGATCGTCGCCTTCTACCACCGCACGCTCGGCGCCCAGCCGGTGGGCGTGCTCAACTGACCGTTACATCCCCCGCGCCCCGCCCCGCCTTGCTTCGTCCCGCCCATGGCCCCGCCCCGCGGTCCCGCCCCCGGCCCCGCCTCACGACGCCCCCCGCGGTCCCGCCCCCGGCCCCGCCTCACGACGCCCCCCGCGGTCGCGCCCGCGGTCCCGCGTCCCCGTGGCTCACGCGGCTTCCGTCGAAAGTTCAGGAGGGCAGCGGCGCGGCGCGCCCGCGTGGGCACGGATCGCCGCGCGGCTCCTGAACTTTTGACCATGGGGCCGACACGAGGACGACCTCGAGCCGGCAGGGGGCCGAGACGAGAGCCGGCAGGGGCCGAGACGAGCGCCGACGTGGGGTTGGCGGCCGGGGCGCAGGGGCGCTACGCGCTCGGAAGCTCCTGCACGACATCCGGATGCTGCTCCCGCCGCGCCCGGCGGCGGTTCAGCCCGGCGCGCACCAGGTAGACGAACGCGGCCGCGACCAGCGCCGCGGCGCCGACCTCGGCGAGCAGCAGCGCCCCGCGGAATCCGCGTGACGTCAGCCCGAGCCCCCACGCCGTGCGGGCGAGCACGGCGAGCACGACGCCGGCCGCGAGCACCACGAGGCCGGCGATCGCGACGATGCGTGTGGCGATCGACCGCCGCAGCGGCGGGTACTGCCCGCGCCGCTCGCGCGCGCCCTCGACGAGCACGTAGAGCGACGGCAGCACGATGAGCGTCAGGAGCGTCGACGACACGAGACCGCCGATCACGACGATCGCGAGCGGCTGCGAGATGAACCCGCCGTGCCCGGTGAGTCCGATCGCCATCGGCAGCAGCGCGAAGATCGTCGCGAGTGCGGTCATGAGGATCGGCCGCAGTCGCCGGGCGGCGCCGTGCACGACGGCATCCTGTACGTCCATCCCGCGCCGGCGGTACTGGTTGACGAGGTCGATGAGCACGATGGCGTTCGTGACGACGATGCCGATGAGCATGAGCACGCCGATGAGCGACGCGGCGCCGAGCGGGATGCCGGAGAGGTACTGCAGCACGATCGCGCCGGTCGCGGCGAACGGCACCGACGCGAGCAGCAGCAGCGGCTGCCGCAGGCTGCGGAAGGTCGCGACCATCACCGTGTAGACGATGAGGATGGCCGCGAGCAGCGCGAGCCCGAGCTGGCTGAACGCGTTCGCCTGGTCCTGGGTCGCGCCCCCGAGCGACGCGGTCGTGCCCGAGGGCAGCTTCACCTTGTCGACGGCCTTCTGCACCTCGGCCGACGCGGTGCCGAGGTCCGCGGTCTTCGGGGTGACGGTGACGGTCGCGGTGCGCTGACCGCGCTCGGTGCTGATCGACGCCGGACCGTTCACCTGCTCCACCGTGGCGAGGTCGCCGAGCGCCACCGGCCCGGCCGCGGTGGGCACCTCGAACGCCTTCAGGGCGTCGATCGTGGTCGGCGCCTTCGGGTCGGTGATGTAGATGTTCAGCGTGCGGTCGTCGAGTTCGACGGAGCCCACCGACGTCGGCAGCATCGCCTGCGACACGAGCCGGCCGACCGCGACCTCGCTGAGGCCGACCTTCGCGGCCTGGGCGCGATCCACCTTGATGGCGAGGTAGGGCTGGGTGGCGGAGAGATCGCTCGTCACCTGCGCGGCCTGCGGGAGCTTCGTCAGCCTGGCCAGGATGTCGTCCGCCGCCGTCTGCAGATCGCGCGCGCTCGAGGACTGCACGTCGACCTCGATGTCGGTGCCGCCGAATCCACCGCTCCCGCTGGAGAGGTCGACCTCGCCGACGCCGTTCAGCTTCTTGACGGCGGAACGCACGTCGGACTGGATGCGGTCCTGGTCCTTCGACGGATCCGTCGTGATCGAGAACGTCACCCCGCCCCCGCGCCCGAACGCCGCGGCGATCCCGCCGCCGCTCGAGCCGATCGAGGTCTGCACCGTCGTCACGCCGTCGACGCCCCGGAGCGCCTTCTCGACCTTCGTGGCCGCCGTGTCGCTGGCCTCGAGGCTCGTCGACGGCGGCAGCGTCTCGGTGACGGTGAGGGTGTTCTGGCCGCTCGACCCGATGAAGTTGGTCGTCAGCAACCCGCCGAGCGCGGCCGAGCCGACCAGGACGACGACCGCCAGCACGACCGTCACCCAGCGGAAGCGGGTGGTCCACCGGATGATCGGCAGGTACCCGCGCTGCAGTGCGGTCGGGCGGTCGAGCTCGTCCGCGGCCCGCGCACCGCCGTCGTCGGTCGGCCGGCCTCCGGACTCGCCCGCCGCGGCATCGTGCCTGTGCGGATGAGCGCGCGGCGACTCCTTCAGGAACCAGAACGCGAGCACGGGCACGATCGTCAGGGCCACGAACAGCGAGGCGAGCAGAGCGATCGTGACGGTGAGCGCGAACGGGCGGAACAGCTCGCCGGTGATGTCACCGACCAGCGCGATCGGCAGGAACACGGCGACGGTCGTGACCGTGGATGCCGTGACCGCCACCGCGACCTCGCGCACCGCGGTCGTGATGGCCGTCAGCTTCTCCTCGCCGAGCGTGAGATGCCGCTTGATGTTCTCGATGACGACGATGGAGTCGTCGACGACGCGGCCGACCGCGATGGTGATCGCGCCGAGCGTCAGCACGTTGAGCGTGTAGCCGACGCCCCACATGACGACGAATGCGATCAGGAGCGAGACCGGGATCGAGATCGCCGTCACGATCGTCGAGCGGAAGGAGAGGAGGAACAGCAGGATCACGATGACCGCGAAGAGCAGGCCGAGCGCCCCCTCCTCGGCGAGCGAGTTGATCGACTGCTCGATGTACGGCGCCTGGTCGAAGACGACCGTGAACTTCGTGTGCGACCCGAGGTCCTTCTCGAGCTTCGGGATCTCGGCGTTCACCGCGCGCGAGACGTCGACGGTGTTGCCCGCCGGGGTCTTCGAGATCGAGACGGTGAGCGCGGCTTTGCCGTTGACGCGCGAGATGCCTGCGACCGGATTCGGCACCGTCTTCACGGTGGCCACGTCGCCGATGGTCGGCACGGCGGTGCCGGGCGCGACCCGCGCGCCGACGAGCGGCAGCGCCGCGAGCTGGTCGGTGGAGGCGATGCGCTGACCCGCCTGCACGTCGAGGGTCTTGTCACCGGAGGTGATCGAGCCGGAGGCGAGCAGGATGCCGTTCTGCTGCAGCGCCGATGTGATCGCCTGGGTGCTGAGCCCGGCCTGCGCGAGCTTCACCGTGTCGGGCGTGATGGTGATCCGCTGCCCGCGGTCGCCGAGCACGCTCGCCGCGCGCACGCCCTCGAGCTGCTGCAGGTCGGTGACAGCGGAATCCTGCAGCCGGGATGCCAGCGTCGCCGGGTCGAGGTCGCTCGTCACCGCGAGCTGGATGACGGGCAGATCGCTGATGCTGAACGCGATGACCTGCGGCGTCACCCCGTCGGGCAGCCGGGACTGCAGGCGGTCGACCGCGAGCTGCACCTTCTGCTCGGCGGTCGTGAGGTTCGTGCCGTAGACGAACGCGGCGGTCACGGTCGACTGGCCGGAGCGCGAGGAGGAGTGCGTGGAGTCGAGCCCCTCGACGCCCTGGATCGCGTCCTCGATCGGGGTCGACACGTCGTTCTCGACGACCTGTGGACTCGCGCCCTGGTAGCTGGAGATGACGGTGATCTGCGGCAGCGAGAGCGACGGGAAGAGCTCCTGCTTGAGCTGCCCGAGGGCGACCGCGCCGAACACGGCCACGACGATCGTGAGCAGGGCGATGAGCGCGCGGTTGCGGAGGCTGAAGACGGACAGCAGGTGCACGGGGAGTTCTCCTCGGTGGGGGGTCCGTCATCAATTCTGCTGAAGCGGCCGCGGGGCACCGTACTCCCCGTGGATGAAAGGACGCCCGTCCCTCCACCTCCGGGTGGAGGCGGGGGTGGATCTCGCGGACTCAGGGGTGCAGGCGTGCCGGCTTGGTGATCCGGTCGACCGCGTTGCGCGGTCCGTGGATGCCGGCACCCACGAGGTCGAGGTCGGCTGCGGCGACCGCGGCGACCGCCTCGCGATTGGCCGCGTCGTGCCCCGTCGAGAACAGCTGCGCCGTGTAGACGGCGACGCGCATCCCGCGTTCCACGGCCCGCGCGCGGGCCGTGGCGATCGTCGCGGCGTCCGCGGAGAAGACCAGGATCGGCTGGCGCAGCATCGGCAGGTAGGTCGTGCCGTCGGCGTCGCGATAGGGCTCGCCGATCAGCTCGGGATCGCTCGCGATGCCGCTCGCGAGGAACGCGGTCACGTTGAGCTCCTGCCAGGCGGGCAGATCGTCGCGCACCAGGATCGCGACCTTCGTGTCGAAGCGCATCTCGTCCATGGCGCCCATCGTCCCGGTGCGCGTCCCGCGACGTCTTGTACGTTTCGAGCATGCGGGAGCGGGAGCGGGTGCGAGCGTGGCGACCGGCGGTGCCCGGCATCCACGAGGTGCTGCATGCCGAGTTCCACGAGCACGCCTATCCGCTGCACACCCACGCCGAGTGGTCGCTGCTGCTGATCGACGCGGGCGAGGTGGCGTACCGGCTCGAGGGGCGGGCTCGCCGGGCGCCGACGGCGACGCTCACGATCCTGCCGCCCGGGGTGCCGCACGACGGACGCTCGGCGGGAGCAGGCGGGTTCCGCAAGCGCGTCGCCTACGTGGAGGCGGGCTGGCTCGACGACGACCTCGTGGAGCGCAGCGTCGACGCGCCGCTGCTGGCGCACCCCGCGCTCGCCGGCGCCGCCGCCCGCATGCACCGCGCGCTGGAGGCCGGCGGCGACGGGCTGCGCGCGGAGAGCGAGCTGCTCGCGATCCGCGGTGTGGTGCTGCGCGACCTCGGCGGCCGGCGGATGCGCGAGCGGCGCGACGACCCGCTCGCCGCGCGGTTGCGCGCGCTGCTCGACGCGCGGCTGACCGGGGCTCCCACGCTCGCCGACGCCGCTCGGGAACTCGAGGCGAGCGCCTCGCGACTCGTGCGGGCCTTCACCGCGGCGTACGGCATCCCGCCGCACCGCTATCTCACCGGGCGACGCGTCGACGCTGCCCGCCACCTGCTGCTGCGCGGCACGCCGCCCGCCGAGGTCGCGGCCGCCGTCGGGTTCTACGACCAGGCGCACCTGACGCGGCACTTCGCGCGCACGCTCGGGGTCACGCCGGCGCGCTTCCAGCAGGCCGCGTAGCCGGGCCGGCCGCGTACCTCAGACCACCGCCGCGAGATCCTCGACCCCGATGTCGAGCGGATGCCGCGTCACACCCGACCAGGCGGCGGCCAGCCCGCCGACCGCGTCGTCGAGCACCTGCGACGGGAAGCTGAACGGCACGCGCAGGAACCGCTCGAACACGCCGTCGATCCCGAACCGCGGGCCGGCCGCGATCACGACGCCCTCGGACCGCGCGGCGAGCGCGAGCTGCGAGCTGATCGGCGCGCCGAGCTCGACCCAGAGCGTCAGGCCGCCCGCCGGGTTCGGCGCGTGCCAATCCGGGATCCGG
The DNA here is from genome assembly GCF_030161895.1 of Pseudolysinimonas kribbensis. GTDB lineage: Bacteria > Actinomycetota > Actinomycetes > Actinomycetales > Microbacteriaceae > Pseudolysinimonas > Pseudolysinimonas kribbensis. Next base: position 1,873,104 of record NZ_BSVB01000001.1, on the reverse strand, counting down.
TCGGCGAGCAGCAGCCGCAGGTGGTCGCGTCCGGTGCGCAGCAGCTCGCGGCGCTCGAGCAGGATGCGGTCGTAGTCCGGCAGCAGCTCGTTGACGATGAGCTGCTCCAGGATCGGCGTGCCCAGGTCGCTGCCGAACCGCGCGCGCGCGAACCGCTGGATGAGGTCGCGGTCGGCGCGGATCCACCCGATCCGCAGCCCGCCCCAGAGCGTCTTCCCGACCGACCCGACCGTGACCACGCCGTCACTCGCGGCGTGCACGCCGAAGGGCACGACCGGCTGCCCGGGCTCCAGGTCGAACCCGAGCTCGCCCATCGTCTCGTCGACGATGAGGGTCGTGCCCTGGCGTGCGGCGATCGCGACGAGCTTCTCGCGCAGCTCCGGGCTCATCGAGCGGCCCGTCGGGTTGTGGTAGTCGGGCTGGAGGTAGGCGAGCGCGGGACTCGTGCGCTGCAGCACCTGCTCGAGCGCCGCGGCATCCCAGCCGTCGTCGGTGGTGACCGCGACGGGTTCGAGACGTCCGCCGGCCTGTCGGAGCGCCTCCATCGCGTGCGGGTAGGTCGGCGATTCGACGAGCACCCGGTCGCCGCGGCCGAGGATCGTGCGGGCGATGAGCGCGATCGCCGCTTGCGCGCCGTTTGTGACCAGGATCTCGTCGGGGTCGGTGGGGAGGCCGCGCGCGGTGAAGCGGTCGGCGAGGGCGCGGCGCAGCATCCGCTGACCCACGACGTCGAACCCGGAGTCGCCGAGGAACGACGGCAGGAGCGCGGCCGCCCGCACGGCGGCGTCGGCGACCTGCGGTACCGGGGGAGCGTGGCCTTGCTCAGGTCGATCATGTCGGTCTCGAGCGGCGGCGCCTCGGCCTCTGCTCGCGACGGCAGCCGCACGACGCTGCCCGAGCCCCGGATGCTGTCGAGGTATCCGGTGTCGCGCAGCTGTGCGTAGGCGGCAGTGACGGTGGTGCGGCTGAGGGAGAGGTGGGATGCCAGTTCCCGCTCCGCCGGAAGCCGCGCCCCCAGCGCGAGGCGGCCGTCGAGCACGAGCAGCCGCACCCGGTCGGCGAGCGCGAGGTACGCGGGCCCGCCGGTGCGCCAGCTGCCGAGGGACGCGGCCAGTTGGCGGGCGGTGAGGGTCGTCATCAGGCCACCGTACCGCGATTGGCCCTTTGTAACCAGTCCAATCGCTGGGTTGGATGGTCATGTGGCCCTCTCCATCGCGTTCCCCACCCGGGGCGACCGCCCCGCCATCCGGGCGCGGCGGTTCACCCAACTGCTGAGCGGACTCGTGCTCTACGGCATCGCGATCTCCCTCGAGGTGCGCGCGGGCATCGGGCTCTCGCCGTGGGACGTCCTGGCACAGGGCGTCTCGAATCGCACGGGGATCGCGTTTGGGCTGGTCACGAACCTGGTCGGGGCGCTGGTGCTGCTGTTCTGGATCCCGCTGCGTCAGCGTCCCGGCCTCGGCACCGTGCTCAATGTGCTCGTCATCGGGCCGAGCGCCCAGCTCGGGCTGTGGATCGTGCCCCAGCAGACCGAGCCCGTGGTGCAGGGCCTCGTCTTCGCGGCCGGACTGCTGCTGCTCGCGTTCGCGACCGGCCTCTACATCGGCGCCCGCATGGGCCGGGCCCGCGTGACGGGCTGATGACCGGACTGCGTGCCCGGACCTCGTGGCCGATCTGGGCGATCCGGACCGGTCTCGAGGGCTCCGTGCTCGTGATCGGCTGGCTGCTCGGCGGCCAGGTCGGGCTCGGCACGGTCGCGTTCGTCGTCTTCGTCGGACCGCTCGTGCACGTCGCCATGCCGCTGCTGCGGGTGCCCGGCGGCGAGCCGGAGAAGCCCGCCGCGCGCGCGCGCGCCCGTTCGTGCTGAGCGCGTGGAGCCCCGCCGGGCTGCTCGCCGGCGGTCGGAACGCGAACCGCGACGATGCGCGCGGCTATGCCGACCTGCGCGCGATCGCGCAGAGGGACGAGCGCTAGCAACTCGTCCCCCGGCGCGCCCTACAGGTTCGCCTGGGCGAACGCGTGCATCGCGTCGCGCACGAAGGTCGCGCCCTCGACGCCGCCGTAGTGCCGGCCGAACCGCGGGTCTGCGACGTACATGTCGCCGAGACCCATGAAGTAGGCCTTCGTCGGCCGGCCGTCCGCGGTCTGCGGGGTGCCGGGCATCCCGCTCAGCCAGTCGTACTGACGCTGCGCGAGCGCCTGGGCAACGCCGGAGTCCGGGGTCGCCCCGCTCTCCCACGCCTCGATCCAGTCGGACTGCAGCAGCGCGACCCGCGCCTTCCACGCCGCGCGCTCGTCGGCCGACAGGCCGCGCCACCACGCGTCGCTCTTCGCGTACGCCTCGGCGCCCCAGCGCTCGGTGACCTCCGCCTCGTACTGCGTGTGGTCGAATCCGTCGAACATCGTCTCCGCCATGATCTGTTCACCTCCTTCCATTCCTCGGATGGTGCGCTCGACGCTCGCGATCTGCCGCCCGATCCGCGCCTGCTCGTCGTGCAGCCACCGCAGGTGGTCGCCGAGGGCGTGCGCGTCGTCGGTCTGGCCCGCGAGCACCTCGGCGACGCCTGCGATGCCGAGGCCGAGCTCGCGCAGCAGCAGTACGCGCTGCAGCCGCACGAGCGCGTCGGCGTCGTAGTAGCGGTATCCGTTGGCGCCCACCCGGCTCGGTTGGACGAGCCCCACGTCGCCGTAGTGGCGAAGGGTGCGGCTCGTCGTGCCGGCCAGGCGGGCGACCTCCTGGATGCTCCACTCCCCCGTCGTGCGCTCCACACCCCGACGCTACAACTTGACGCAGCGTCAACCTCAACCCCCGGCACCCGCTCGCGAATGACCACGATTTGCAGGTCCGAGTGACACGGGCCTGCCAAATTCGGTCATTCGCGGGCGACGGGTTGCGTCAGGCGGAGGACGCGATATATCTTGAGTGGGACGAGACGCGATATATCGCGAAAGGAGGGCCGTGATGGCTCAGGACAAGTGGCTCCTCGAGGGGCCGAAGACCATCGACGTCGAGGGCATCCGCCGCCTCAAGGTGGGCCTCATCCGCGGTCAGGTCGACATCATCGGGCACGACGAACCCGGCACCCGCGTCGAGGTGCACTCGGTCAGCGGCCGCGACCTCAAGGTCGCCGTCACCGGCGACACCCTCGAGATCGACCACCCGCAGATCCGGTGGGACAACTGGATCGAGGCCTTCAAATCGTTTCGTGGGACAGCGAGTGCGGATGTGAGCATCATGGTGCCGCGCGAGGTCGCCCTGCGGCTCGGCGTCGTCTCCGCGACGGCGCTCGTGAGCGGCCTCCACGAGGACGCGTCGATCAGCACGGTGAGCGGCGACGTCACCGCCGACGGCGTCAACGGCGACCTGCAGGTCAACGCGGTCAGCGGCGAGATCGCCGTGCGCAACCACTACGGCAAGGTCGCGGTGCACACCGTCAGCGGCGACGTGACGGTCGCGGGCGAGGTGCTCGGGTTCACGTGCGACGGCGTGAGCGGCGAGGTCATGCTCGATCTCACCGGCACTCCCGACGAGGTGAAGGTCAACACGGTGAGCGGCGACACGACCCTGCGCCTGGATGCCGACGTGCCCGCCGCCTACACGATCAGCACCGTCAGCGGCCGGCTGCAACTCGACGCGACCCAGATCACCGGGGTGCGCGGGCGGTGGACCGGCAAGTTCGGCGAGCTCGACCGGCGCTGGCTCGACTTCCGGGTCAACTCCGTGAGCGGCAACGTCAGCGTGCTGCACGCGGTGCGCGCCACGGCATCGGCATGAGCCCGGCGGTCTTCGCGCACGGCCACCTCCGGCTGTACCTGCTCAGCCTCCTCGGCGAGCGCTCGATGCACGGCTATGAGCTGATCCAGGCCCTGGCCGACCGCTTCGGCGGCACGTACGTGCCGAGCGCCGGCACCATCTACCCCCGCCTGGCCAAGCTCGAGGAGGAGGGGCTGGTGACCAAGACCGCCGACGGCCGCAAGACCGTCTACGCGATCACGGATGCGGGCCGGGCCGAGCTCGCCGGACGCGAGAGCGACCTCGACGGCATCGAGAGCGAGCTCACCGACTCGGTGCGCCGGCTCGCCGATGAGGTGCGCTCGTCGGTCGACGACGCGATGCGCTCCTTCGCGCGGACCTCGCGGCCGCCGCCCGCGAGGCGCGCGGCGAGGCGAAGGCGGAGCGGGTCGAGCGGGTCGACGACGCCCGGATGCGATCCCGCGGCCGGCTGCACGAGGCCGAGTCGGCGGTCAACGAGTTCCGGTTCGAGCTGCGCTCGGAGCTGCGGCAGCTGGCCGCCGAGGGGCGGCTCGAATCCTCCGTCGTCGACCTGCTGCGCACGGGACTCACGTCCCTGCGACGCGAAGTGATCGGCGCCGCGCGCAACGGTTCCTGAACGGATGCATATACCCGCCTGAGTGCGCCGCGGCCGGGTGCGCGCGAGTGTACGCTGGCCACCCGTGACTGACGAGCGGTCGACCGATGCGTCGACGGCGGGCGACCAACCGGAGCGCCGCGCGAAGCGCTGGCTGATCGGCGAGCCGCTCCCCTCGGACAAGCTCGAGGGGCAGCTCCTGCCCAAGCACCTCGCGCTGCCCATCTTCTCCAGCGATGCGCTCTCCTCCGTGGCCTACGCGCCGCAGGAGATGATGCTCGTGCTCCTCGGCGGCGGGCTCGCGTTCCTCGCGTTCACGCCCTGGGTCGCGGCCGTCGTCGTCGTGCTGCTGCTCGTCGTCGTGCTCTCCTACCGTCTGCTGATCAAGGCGTACCCGTCGGGCGGCGGCGACTACGAGGTGGCGAGCAAGAACCTCGGCGAGAAGGCCGGGCTGGTCGTGGCCGCAGGCCTGCTCGTCGACTACATCATGACCGTCGCCGTCTCGGTCGCGTCGGGCGTCGACAACATCATCTCGGCCTTCCCGGTGCTCAACCCGTTCCGCGTGGAGCTCGCGGTCGGTTTCATCGTCGTGCTCGCCGCCGTCAACCTGCGCGGCGTGCGCGAGTCGAGCAAGGCGTTCGCGCTGCCGACCTACCTCTTCATCGCGAGCATCGGCGTGATGGTGGTCACCGCGCTCGTGCGCACGGCGCTCGGCGACGCGCCCGTCGCCGAGAGCGCCCACTACGCGGTCAAGGCCACCCAGGACGTCACGCAGGCCGGGTTCGTGCTCCTGCTGCTGCGCGCGTTCTCGACCGGATGCTCCGCCCTCACCGGCGTGGAGGCGATCTCGAACGGCGTCCAGGCCTTCCGCCGTCCGAAGATCCAGAACGCCCAGCGCACGCTCGTGCTCATGGGGTCGGCGGCGATTCTCATGTTCATCGGGCTCGTCGCGATCGGGCTCATCGCGAAGGTGCATTACGCCGCCGATCCCTGCAAGGAGTTGGTCGGCTTCGCCTGTAATGCGGGGCCGCAGCGCAGCATGATCGCGCAGCTGGCCTCGAGCACGTTCGGCGACAACTCGATCCTGTTCTTCTGCGTGCAGGCGTTCACGGCTCTGGTGCTGCTGCTCGCGGCCAACACCGCCTTCAACGGGTTCCCGCTGCTCGGCTCCGTGCTCGCGACCGACCGCTACGCCCCCAAGTCGCTCGCCACCCGCGGCGACCGCCTCATCTTCTCGAACGGCGTCATCGCGCTCGCGCTGGCCGCGGCGATCATCGAGGTGATCTTCCGGGCCGACGTCACCGCGCTCATCCAGCTGTACATCATCGGCGTCTTCGTCTCGTTCACCCTCGGGCAGACCGGCATGGTGCGGCACTGGCGCCGGCTCATCCGCGAGACGCCCGACGGTCGGGGCCTGCACCGCGCCTACATGGTGGTCAACACGATCGGCGCGCTCATGAGCTTCTCGGTGCTCGTCGTCGTGACGATCACGAAGTTCACGCAGGGCGCGTGGATCGTGTTCGCGATCATGCCGGTCCTGTTCGTGCTCATGCTCGGGGTGAACCGCTACTACCGCGACGTGAGCAAAGAGGTGGAGGCCGACGCCACCACGACGTTCGGCGCCACCGGCGACCACGCGATCGTGCTCGTCGGCCGGATGCAGAAGCCCGTGCTGAAGGCGCTCGACTACGCGATCGCCGCGCGGCACGACTCGATCGAGGCGATCCACGTGTCGATCGACGACGTCGCGTCGGAGGAGCTCGAGCGGGAGTGGGAGGCGCACAACATCAAGGTGCCGCTGCGCATCCTCGACTCGCCGTACCGCGATATCAGCCTGCCGCTGATCAAGTACATCAAGCACCGGCGGGAGGAGCACGGCTCCGAGGTCGTCACCGTGTACACGCCGCAGTACATCGTGGGCCACTGGTGGGAATCGATGCTGCACAACCACGCGGCCCGACGCATCCGGCACAAGCTCATGCTCGTGCACGGCGTCGTGCTCGCCCTGGTGCCGTGGCTCCTCGACTCGTCCGACATGATCTACGGTCGCCGCTCGCGCCCGCTGCCCGGTCAGGATCGCCGCGGCGAGCCGCTGCGCCCGGTGATGCGCCGGCCGATGCCGCCGGCCGCCACACCGACGGGACGCAAGCAGGCCGCCCGTCAGAAGGCCGTGCAGGATCAGGCCGTGCGCGCGAAGGCGGCACCGCCCGCGGCCGACAAGCCCGCGGCGAAGGGTGCCTCCGCCGGCGCCGGCACGCGTTGATGCCGATTCTGGCCGTCCTGCTGGGCGGGATCATCGGCACCGGGCTGCGACTCGGGCTCGACGCGCTCATCCCGCACGGCGACGCGCAGTTCCCGCTCTCGACGCTCGTGATCAACATCGTCGGGTCCTTCCTGCTGGCCCTGCTCGTCGCCCGGATCTGGCCGATCGCGGCCACCTGGCTGAAGGCCGGGCTCGGCACCGGGCTGCTCGGCTCCTTCACGACCTTCTCGGCGTTCGCGGTGTCGCTCGTGACCCTCACGCGCTCGGGCGCCGGCTGGCTCGCGGTCGTGTACCTGGTGCTCTCCGTCGCCCTGGGGCTCGCGGCGGCGTTCCTCGGGCTGCGCTTCGGCCGCCGACCCGAGCCGATCGAGGCCGACGAGTGATGGTCGTCATCGCCGCGCTCGGAGCCGGCGCGATCGGCGCGCTGCTGCGCTACGGCGCGACGCACCTGACCGGGATGCCGCGCCGCCGGCTCCCGTGGGCCGTCTTCGTCGTCAACGCGGTGGGCTGCGCGATCGGGGGCGTGGTGCTGGGGCTGTCGGACGCGCACCTGATCGGCGGCGACATCCGGCTCATCGTGCTCGGCGGTCTGGCGGGCGGGCTCACCACGTTCAGCACCTGGAGCACCGAGACGGTGCAGCTCGCGATGGCGAACCGGTGGCGCACCGTGCTGCTGAGCGTCGCGGCGAACCTGGTCGTCGGGGTCGCGGCGGTGGTCGTCGCCGACCTCGTCACGGTCGCCGTCGCCGGTTGAGCGGCCCCTACTCCTTCACCGCCCCCGTGCTCTGGTTGACGATCCGGCGCTGGAAGATGAAGAACACGATCGCGACCGGGATCGTCATGATGGCTCCCGCGGCGAGCTTGAGCGGGTACTGGGTGCCCTGACTCAGCTGCCCGTTCGAGAGCATCGCGACGCCCTTGGTCAGCGTGGTGAGCGACGGATCCTGGGTCGAGATGATGAAGTGCTCGAGCTCGTTCCACGATCCCTGGAAGCTCAGGATGATGATCGTGATGAGCGCGGGCATCGCCATCGGCAGCACGACCGACCAGAAGATGCGGAAGGTGCCGGCGCCGTCGATGCGGGCCTGCTCCTCCACCGAGACCGGGATCGACTCGAAGAAGTTCTTCATGATGAAGACGCCGGCCGCGTCGGTCAGCAGCGGCAGGATCATGCCGGTGTAGCTGTCGTAGATGCCGAGCTGGTTGATCACGAGGAACTTCGGCAGCATGAGCACGACGTTCGGCACCGCCATTACCGCGACGACGAGCGCGAACACGACGTTGCGCCCGCGGAACCGCAGCCGCGAGAGCGCGTATCCGGCGAGAGAGTCGAAGAAGACCCGACCCGCCGTGACGAGCAGCGTCACGATGAGCGAGTTCTTGAACCAGACCGGGAAGTCGGAGTTGAGGAACAGCTTCTCGTAGGCGGCGGTCGTCCACACCTGAGGGATGAGCGAGAGCGGGTGGGCCGCGGCATCCGGCTCCGTCTTGAACGACGTCGCCACGTCGATGAGGAACGGGAAGATGTACAACACCGCGATCGCCACGAGAATCACGTAGACCACGGCCTGGCCGGCGATGCGCCCCGGGGTCCAGTGCTCGCGGGTGCGCAGCGGGCGGGCGGGCCGGGTCGCGCCGCCGACCAGCGCCGCGCCCTCCGCGAGCTCGGTCGGCGTCGTCACGGTCATCGTGCCGCCCCCGTCCCGGAGCGCGCGGCCGTGCGCTGGTAGTCGGTGATCCACCGCATCCGCCGCTTCGACACCGCCCGCTCGGCGAGCACCCACCGCTGGATGAGCGTGAAGATGATGATAATGGCGAACAGGATGAAGGCGATCGCCGCGCCCTGTCCCCACTGGTTGCCCTCGAACGCCGCCTGGTACGAGAGGTAGGCCGGCGTCAGCGTCGTCTTCGACGGCGCCCCGCGGGTGCCGGTGTAGATCTGGTCGAACACCTGCCAGCAGCCGATGAGGCCCAGCGTGATGACCGTGAACAGGGTCGGCTTGAGCTGGGGAAGCGTGACGCGGAAGAAGCGCTGCCTGCCGTTCGCGCCGTCGACCATCGCGGCCTCCTCGACGTCGCCCGACAGGTTCTGCAGCGCGGCGAGGAACAGCAGCATGAAGGTGCCGCTCGTCGTGAACACGGCGAGCAGCACGAAGGCGAACATCGCGACGCTCGGGCCGCCGATCCAGTCCCACCAGCTCACGCCGAGGATCGTGTGGCCGGTCAGGAAGCGCGGGCCGCTCTGCGCGCCGAAGTGGAAGATGCCATCCGGGTCGTTGAACCAGTTCGGCCCCTTCACGCCGAACCAGCCGATGACCGCATTGATCGCGCCGCTCGTGGAGAACAGGAAGAGCCACAGCACCGTGATCGCCACCGAGCTCGTGACCGACGGGAAGTAGTACGCCGTGCGAAACGCCCCGCGCAGCCTGAGCAGGCGGCGGTTGACCATCGTCGCCAGGAACAGCGCGACGATCGTCTGCGTCGGCACGACCAGCAGCACGTACCAGAGGTTGTTGCGCAGGGCGACGCCGAAGTCCTGCTCGGCCAGGCCGCCCGCCCAGAGCACCTGCCCGTAGTTCTGCGCGCCGATGAAGTGCACGTCACCGGAGATGGGGCTGCCCCGCCCGGTCCAGTCCGAGACGCTCACCCAGAGCGCCATGAGCACCGGCACGAGCAGGAACAGCCCCAGGATGACGAGGACGGGAGCGGTGAACAGCCAGCCCGCGGCCGCCTGCCCGCGCGTGATCCCACGACCGGAGCGCCCGCGGCTCCGGCGCGTCGGCATGGTCGCAGCGGTCATGTCCGCCCTCCCGATCCTCGTCACCTGGGCTCGAGGCCGCTACTTCAGCAGCGCCTCGAGGTTCTTCTGCGTCGACGACAGGATCGTCTTCGGGTCGGCGGTCGTGAGCTTCGCGACCTGCGCGTTGAAGTCCGACACCACGTCGGCCGACCCCTTCGCCGCCGGCACGCCCTTCGCGTACGAGGCGGCTTCCAGGAACGGCGCCAGGTTCGGGAACTCCTTCTTCCACTCACCCGCGGCGGACTGGATCGAGGGCATGACGCCGAACGCCTTCGAGAAGGCGAGCTGGTCGCTCTTGCTCGTGAGCGCCTTGACCAGGTCGACCGCGCCCGACTTGTTCTTGCTGTCGGCCGCGATGCCCCAGCAGTTGGTGAACTGCAGGGTGCCGGCGCCGGCCGGTCCCTTGGGCAGCGGCACGACCTTGTACTTCACGTCCGGGTAGTCGTTCTGCTGCGACCCGGTGATCCAGTTGCCCTCGATCGTCATGGCGCCGAGCTGCTTGCCGAAGGCCTCGCCGCCCCAGCCGGCGCCCACGTCGGCCGCGTACTTGAAGTCGCCCGCCTTGAGGTTGTCCTGCACGTACTGCAGGGCCTTCAGGTTGGCCGCGGAGTCGGCGGTCGCCTTGGTGCTGTCCGCGTTCATGAGGTTGCCGCCGGCCTCGGTCATGAACGCGCCGACGCGCGCGTACTCGCCGCCGATCACCAGACCGGTCTGCGTGCCGGTCGTGAGCTTCTTGGCCACGGCGGTGAGCTGATCCCAGGTCGTCGGGTAGTCGGCCTCGGTGAGCCCGGCCTTCGACCACGCGTCGGTGTTGATGATGAGCTGGAGCGTCGAGAAGTCCTTCGGCGCGCACTGCAGCTTGCCGTCGTAGGTGAACGACTTCACCAGGCTCGGGTAGAAGTCGTCCTTGTTCGCCAGCTTGTCGCCGTAGGCGTAGATCGAGCCGTTCGAGGCGTACCCGGCGAGCGCGTCGGTCGACAGGTAGAACACGTCGGCCGGCTTGCCCGAGCTGAACCCCTGCGCGAGCTGCTGATTGAGGTCGGATGCCGCCTGCACCGTGGCCTTGATGCCCGACTTCTTCGACCAGTCGGCCACCGCCTGCTTGACGGCGGTCGTCTCGGCGGCACCCGATGAACCGATGAGCACCGTCAGCGGCTTCTTCGACTCCTGCTTGCCGCCGCCGGAGTTGAACCCCGACCCGCACGCGGCGAGCGTCACCGCGGCGACGGCGGCGACGAGGACCGCCCCTGCCCTTGTGATCTTCATTCCTCTTGCTCCCTTTCGTTGTGATCGAAGGCCTTGCTGCCTCCGGCCTCCTCGACGGGCGCCAGGTGACTCGACCGGCGGACGATGAGCTGCGGGGTGATCAGGCGATGGGCGGCATCCGCGGCGGCGCTGCCGTGCGGCAGCACACGCGTGCCCTCCGGTCCCATGAGCAGCTCGAGAGTCGCGCGCGCGACGACGTCCAGCCGCTGGTCGACGCTCGAGAGCCCGACCGCCTTGGCCACGGGCGTGTTGTCGAACCCGATCACGGGGAAGTGCGGGTGACCCGCCTCGCGGACCGCCATCATGGCGCCGAGGCCGAGTGCGTCGCTCGCGCAGACGAGCGCGTCGAGGCCGGCCCCGGATGCCAGGAGACGCTCGACCGCGATGCGCGCGTTCGGCACGCCCTCGGTCGCCTCGATCGTCAGCTCCGCAAGGGCCGACGCGCCCAGGCCGAACGCGGTGACCATCGCGGCCTCCCAGCCCGAGCGCCGGTCATCGCCGGTGCCGGAGCCGGCCGGCCAGCCGAGGAAGCCGATGCGGGTGAGGCCCCGGCCGATGAGATGCTCGGTCGCGGCACGCACGCCCGCGCGGCCGTCGACGTCGACCCAGAGGCGATCGGGATCGTCGGCCCGCTCGGCGCCCCAGGGCCGGCCGAATGCGACGAACGGCATCCGCTCGCGCGCGAGCCATTCGATGCGCGGGTCGTCGTACTGGGTCGCGGTGACCACGACGCCGTCGATGTCGGCGCCGTCGCGCAGCCGGGCGTAGTGCGCGATCTCGTCGGCAGGATCGCTCGCCGTGAACAGCGTGATGCGCATGCTGCGCCCGTCGGCGTGGGCGACGAGGGCGTGCAGGTAGCGGTCGAGGATCGAGCCGGAGATGCCGCCCGCGACCGGATCGAGCCGGATGCCGATGGTCGAGCTCTGCCGGGTGCGCAGCCGCCGGGCGGAGGCGTGCGGGCGGTAGCCGAGCTCGTCGATCGCGAGCTGCACCCGGTTGCGCGTGGCGGGGCGCACCACCTCGGGCGAGTTGAGCACGTTGGAGACGGTCTGCCGAGAGACGCCCGCACGCGCGGCCACGTCGTCGACGGTCGGCAGCTGCGCGCCGCCCCCTGCACCGTCGCGCTCGTCGGCATCTGGCCTCCTCGCCGGATTCGAACGATCAAACCTCGCGAGACCGAGAGTAGTTTGAACGATCAAAGAACGGGTGTTATGTTACCCCCGTCCGAGGGGTGTCAATCGGAGCCCCGGAGAACCGCGAGGTCGGGATGTCGTCAGCACCGCATGCACACGGGCTGCAGCCCCTGCTCCACGAGGCGGTCGTCGCCCTGCACGCGCCGGTCCAGGTGTGGTCCGGCGCCGACGGGGGATCGGCGCGGAACCGGTGCACGGCGTGTACGTCGGCGACATCCGGGTGCTGCGCGGGCTGCGGCTCACCGTGGGCGGTGCCGTCGGCGAGCACCTGCTCACGACCTCGATCGATGCCGGTACCGTCGAGTTCACGACGCTCTTCCGCGGGCTCGACGGACCCGGCGCCGACCCCGACGTGCGAGGCACGCTCACCCGTCGCGTCACCGCGGACGGCGTCGAGCACCGCTTCGAGCTGAGCTCGCGGCTGCCGCACGACCTCGCCGTCGAGCTCGTCGTGGAGCTCGAGCCCGACCTCACGCCCATGTCCGCGGTGAAGGAGGGCGTCATCCCGGGGGCCGGCATCTCCCCGACCAGGACGGATGAGGGAATCGAGTGGTCCGGCGGCGGCGTCCGGGCCCGGATCACGGGCGCGGGCTGGGACGCGACCCTCTCGGATTCCTTCACCCCTCCCGTGATCGCGATGCGCGGGCGGCTACGGGTGCCGGCGCACGGGGCGGGGTCGGCGGGCCTCGCGCTGCGGGTGCGCGACGAGCACGCCGTCGTGCGGGCCGCCGGTCCCGCGACCATCGCGCGGCCGGCATCCCGGCCCGCAGACGACCGGCTCGCGCGCTGGCTCGACCGGGCGCTCGGCGACCTCGACGCGCTGCGGCTCGAGACCTCCGACCTGCCGGGCGAGGCCTTCCTCGCCGCCGGCGCGCCGTGGTTCCTCACGCTGTTCGGGCGCGACGCGATCTGGGCGGCCCGGATGCTGCTCCCGCTCGACACCCGCATGGCGGGCGGCACGCTGCGGGTGCTCGCCGCCCTCCAGGGCACGCGCGACGACCCCGGGTTGGCCGAGCAGCCGGGCAAGATCCTGCACGAGCTGCGACGCGACGAGCTCGCGCTGCCGAGCCAGGGCATCCGATTGCCGCCGCGCTACTACGGCACCATCGACGCGACGCCGCTCTGGGTGTCGCTGCTCGCCGATGCCCGACGCGCCGGGCTGCCCGACGGCGAGGTGCGGGCGCTCACTCCGAACCTGCGCGCCGCCCTGCACTGGATGCGCGACGCCGGCGACAGCGATGGCGACGGTCTGCTCGAATACGTCGACACCTCCGGGCGCGGGCTCGCGAACCAGGGATGGAAGGACTCCGGCGACTCGGTGCAGTGGCGCGACGGACGTCTCGCCGAGGGACCGATCGCGTTGTGCGAGGTGCAGGCGTATGCGCACCGCGCGGCGCTCGACGGCGCGGAGCTGCTCGACGCGTTCGGCGATCACGGCGAGGGGGATGCCTGGCGGGCCTGGGCGGAGGCCCTCGCGCAGCGCTTCCGCACCGCGTTCTGGATCGACGATCCCGCCGGCGCCTATCCGGCGATCGCACTCGACGCGCACAAGCGCCCGGTCGACACCGTGACGAGCAACATCGGTCACCTTCTCGGCACCGGACTGCTCAACCGCGACGAGGCCGCCCTGGTGGCGCAGCGGCTGGTCTCCCCGAGCTCGCGTCGGGGTACGGCCTGCGCACCCTCTCGACGGACGCCGCCGGATACTGGCCGCTCAGCTACCACGGCGGCAGCGTCTGGACCCACGACACCGCGATCGCCATCACCGGACTCGCAGCGGAGGGGTTCGGTGACGAGGCGGCGGACCTGGCCGAGGGCCTGCTGCGGGCGGCGGTCGCGTTCGAGTACCGGATGCCGGAGCTCTACGGCGGCGACCCCGCGACCACGACCCCCGCGCCCACCCCGTACCCGGCCGCCTGTCGCCCGCAGGCGTGGAGCGCGGCCGCCGCGGTCGCGGTGTGGGCGGCGCTCGAGCGGGTCGAGTAGCGCCGCAGGCGCGCTGAGCGGTAGCGCCCGCTCTACCGGTCCAGCGAGGACAGGGTCGCGATGACCTGGCGCGCGATCGTGCGCCCCGCGCGGTTCGCGCCGATCGTCGACGCGGTCGGTCCGTACCCGGCGAAGAAGACGCGGGCGTTGCGGGTCGCCGCGCCCTGCCCCACGGTGATTCCACCGGCCTTCTCGCGCAGCTTCAGTGGCGCGAGGTGCCGCAGCTCGGGCCGGAAGCCGGTCGCCCAGATGATCGCGTCGGCGTGCTGGAAACCGCTGTCCGGGAAGCGCACGCCGTCCGGTTCGATGGAGCTGAACATCCCGCGCGGCGAGAGCAGGCCGCGCTCGATCGCGGCCTGGATGCGGCGCGAACGGGGCACGCCGGTCGTCGAGACGATGCTCGGCAGAGCCCGTCCCTCGCGCGCGGCCTCATCCTGCAGCGCGACCGCGCGGGCGCCGGCCTCGATGTTGAGATCCTGCGGCCCGTCGAGGTAGTTGACCGGCCGGCGCGTGCACCAGGTGATCGAGCCGGCGACCCCTTCGAGCTCGAGCAGGAAGCCGATGGCGCTCGTGCCGCCGCCGACCACGACGACGTCCTGGTCGCGGAACTCCTCGGCCGCCCGGTACTCGCTCGTGTGCAGGTGGCGGCCCGCGAAGTCGTTCATCCCCGGATACCACGGCACGAACGGCGCGCCCCAGGTGCCCGTCGCGTTGACCAGCACCGTCGTCGAGACCTCCCGCGAGCCGTACGACCCCTCGAAGTGGACGACGACGCCGTCGAGCGTCGGGTCGACGCGCGTGACGTCGGCCGGTCGCACGACCTGCAGGCCGAAGTGCTCCTCGTACCGCGCGTAGAAGTCGGCCACGACCTGCTTCGCCGGCACCTTCCGATCGGCGGAGTCGAAGCTCAGCCCCAGCTCGTCCATGCCGGGAAGGTCGTTGACGCGGTGGGCGTAGCCGAGCTTGAGGGCCTCCCAGCGCAACTGCCACGCGCCGCCGGGGCCGGGGCCGCGATCCAGGATCACGAAGTCGTTGCCGGGATCGAGCCCTAGGCGCCGCAGATAGAACGCCACCGAGAGGCCGGCCTGGCCCGCCCCCACGATCACCACGGAGGTGTCCGTTCGCGCCTCGGTCACCCGGTCTAGCGTACCGGTGGGGGATCGACTGTCCCGGGGTCGCTCTCCGACGGCTGACGGATGCTCCAAAGCGGCCGCGTGTTAGACTCGCCGCCAGTCTTTTCCACTCCCATTCGCCAGAAAAACACGAGGGGGTCACGCATGGGGCGCGGCCGTCAGAAGGCTAAGCACACCAAGGTGGCTCGGGATCTGAAGTACTTCAGCCCGGACACCAATTACGGTGCGCTCGAGCGTGAACTCGGCGGCAACCCCCGCCTCGAAGAGGACCTCGACAAGTGGCCCGAGTACTCGGCGTACGACGACGCCGATGAGGACTCCGTCGACGAGGACGAGACGAAGTCGGCCTGAACCGCTAGTCGGCCGATCCGCTCCGGCGGTGGACGATGTCCCGCGGCCGATCGTCGACCTCGAGCCGGAAGACGTCGCTCCGGCCGTAGTGGCCGGTGACGTCGAGGTCGCTGCTGCGCCGGTCGCGCTCGTCGAGATCGATGGTCGCGTGGATGATCGCCTCGCCGCGCACCGGTTCCACCACGAAGGTCCCATCGGGCCCGATCACCGACGACCCGCCGTCGAGGCATAGCTCCGGGTCGTCGACGAGGGGCCCGATACCCCTGTCGTACGCCTCGCGCAGCCCTCGGGCACGTCGGCGAGGCGCAGGTACGTCGCCGCGGACACGACGAAGCAGCGGCCCTCGAACGCGTAGGTACGGCTCGCCAGCACGTGCATCTCCGGCTGATCCGGCCATACGGCCACGTGGATCTGCTCCTCCTGAGCATGCAGCGCCTGGCGGGCGAGCGGATGCCAGTGCTCCCAGCAGACGAGTCCCCCGACCCTGCCGACCGGCGTCGCGACCACACGGAGCCCGCGCGCGTCGCCCGCGGCCCACGCGATCCGCTCGGTGTGGGTCGGCGTGAGCTTGCGGTGGAGGTTCAGCAGCGCGCCGTCGGGTCCGATCGTGGCGATCGAGTTGTAGACGCTTCCGGCCTCGGCGCCCGCGCGCTCGTTGAGGCCCGTGACGAGCGTGACCCCGTGATCGACGGCGATCTGCCGCAGCTCGGCGAACCGCTCGTCGCCGACGACGAGGCTCTCCTGCAGGAAGCGCGCGTACCAGTCGCGCCCCTCGGGGTCGTCCCAGCCGGCCATCGCGAACATCCACGCGGGGTAGCCTCCGAGCCACGCCTCCGGGAACGCGACGAGCTGGGCGCCCTCGGCGGCCGCCTGCCCGACGAGCCGTCGCGCGCGGCGCAGCCCTCCGCGACATCCAGCACCGCGGGAGAGTGCTGGACGACGGCCACCTGCCGCGTGCGGGTCACCGTCCTATCATCCTCCGGCGGGCTCAGCCGCGGTATGCGCCGACCAGGCGCACGGCGCCGCCCTCGACGCCCTTCGCACCGGCGACGAACCCGCCGAGGTCGCGCGCGGTCGTCTCCACTCGGCCCGCGACCCAGGCCGGCAGCCCGGCCGACGTGAGCCGGTGCGTCACCGCGCTCGCGGCATCCTGCGCCACGATCGCGAGCATGCCGACCCCGAGGTTCCAGGTGCCTTCGGTGTCCTCCAGCGCGAGCCCGCCCCACTCGGCGAGCACGCGGAACACCGGCTGCGGCGCCCAGGTGGAGCGGTCGAGCTCGACCCAGCTGCCGCGCGGCAGCACGCGCGCGAGGTTCGCGGCGATGCCGCCGCCGGTCACGTGCGAGAGCGCGTGCACCGCGCCGCCCACCTCGTCGATCACGCCGAGCAGGGGCGTCGTGTAGAGCCGGGTCGGCTCGAGCAGCACCTCGCCGGCGACGCCGCCGAGCTCGTCGCTGCGGTCCGCGTAGCCGACGCCGCGGTCGGCGAGGATCTTGCGCACGAGCGAGAACCCGTTGCTGTGCAGGCCGCTCGACGCGATCGCGACGACCACGTCGCCGTGCTGCACGCGCTCAGGGCCGAGGACGGCATCCGCCTCGACGACACCGACCGCGGCACCCGCCACGTCGTAGTCGTCGGGATCCACGAGACCCGGATGCTCGGCCGTCTCGCCGCCGACGAGCGCGGTGCCGGTCTCGGCGCACGCGCGCGCGATGCCGCCGACGATCGACGCGATCCGCTCGGGCACGACCTTGCCGCACGCGATGTAGTCGGTCATGAACAGCGGGCGCGCGCCGACCACGACGATGTCGTCGACGACCATGGCCACGAGGTCCTGGCCGATCGTGTCGTGCTTGTCGAGCGCCTGGGCGATCGCCACCTTGGTGCCCACGCCGTCGGTGCTCGTCGCGAGAAGCGGCCGGCGGTACGCCGTGAGCGCCGAGACGTCGAACAGGCCCGCGAAGCCGCCGACCCCGCCGAGCACCTCGCTGCCGTGCGTGGCGGCGACCGCCGCCTTCATGAGCTCGACCGCGCGGTCGCCCGCCGCCGTGTCGACCCCGGCCTCGGCGTAGCTGTCGGTCACGCCTTCAGGCTAGCGTCGGGGCCGTGTCGTTCATCCCGCCCCACGCCTGGGCGGCCTCCGAAGACGCGAGCGTGCCGGTGCTCACGGTGCTTTATCTGCGCGACGCGCTGGGAATCGTCGATCCCGGCGGCCTGCCCCGTCTGGAGGGCACCGGACTGCCGGAGGTCGATCCCCCGGACGTGCGCATCGGGTGGGCGTGGGCGCGGTGGTGGATCTCGACGGTCGAGGCCGACCGGCCCGGGTTCGCCGTCCTACCCGAACTCGACGGCGCATTCGGCGCACTCATCGGCCGGCACCTCGACAGCGCGCGGGCGTGGGCCCAGGTGGCGCATCAGGTGGCCGGCGAACGCGCGGCCGCCCGGCACGACCTGACGCTCGGGGATGTCGTGCGCGAACGCGAGGCGGAGCTCGGTCGCCACGCGCACCCGTTCCGCCTGCGGGTCGAGGTGCTGCCCCTGGCCGAGCCCGGCCTGTGGTGGATCGGCGAGAGCGCGATCGCGGTCGACGAGAGCGTCCGCGCCGAGCCGGTGCTCTACGCGGATGCGCTCCGCCCCGTGATCGAGCAGCTCGCCTGATGGGCGGTCAGCCGGCCAGCGCGGGATGCGGGGCGAGGCCGACGGCCGGCAGGAGGACGCCGTCCAGAACGGAGATCAGGAACGCGCGGTCCACCGGCTTGCGCAGCAGCAGGGTGCGATGCGCGACCATCGCGGCGGAGACCAGCGCGAGGGTCTCGACGTCGCAGTCCGGTCGGATCTCCCCGCGGTCGATGGCGCGCTGCAAAGGAACCGGTTGGCGCGCAGGCGCGGCTCGACGATCGCCTCGCGTGCCGCGTCGGCGAGCTCGGGGTGCGTCGACAGCATCGAGACGAGGCCGCCCATCACCTTGAGCTTCCTCTCCGCGTCCTCGATGGTGTGCGGCTCGATCATCGCGACCATGTCGCCACGAAGAGTGCCGGTATCGGGCAGCGCGTCGAGGTCGAGGAGGAGTTCTTGAGGCAGGCGACCGCGTCGATCACGAGCTCGCTCTTCGACGCCCAGCGCCGATACACCGTCGCCTTGCCGGCCTTGGCCCGCGCGGCGACCATGTCGATCGTCATGCCGTCGTAGCCGGTCTCGGCCAGCACCTCGCCCGCGGCGTCGAGGATCGCGCAGTCGCGCGTCGCGTCGCGCTTGCGCCCGGGGCGCGGGGCGTCGTGCTGCGTCATCGCGGCGTGCCCTCTCTCCTCGTCGGTGCCATGGTACGCCCTCGGCGTAATTCAGGAACTGGTCATTTCCGATACTAGCCGGTTCCGTATATGCTCGCCGGCATGCCCGATATCTCCTCCCCACGGACCACGCCGCGCGTCGCCGCTGGTGGACCCTCGCCGTCGTCGCGCTCGCGCAGCTCATGGTGGTTCTCGACTCGACGGTCGTGAACATCGCGCTGCCGGTGGCTCAGCGCGATCTCGGCTTCAGCGACGGTGACCGTCAGTGGATCGTGACCGCGTACTCGCTCGCGTTCGGCAGTCTGCTGCTCCTCGGCGGACGCATCTCCGATCTGATCGGGCGCAAGCGCGCGTTCATCATCGGGCTCATCGGCTTCGCCCTCGCCTCGGCCCTCGGCGGCGCCGCTCCGGACCTCGGCGTGCTGATCGCCGCACGCGCGCTGCAGGGCGCATTCGGCGCGCTGCTCGCCCCGACGGCTCTCGCGGTGCTCGCGACCACCTTCACGATCCCGCGGGAGCGCTCCCGTGCGTTCGGCGTCTTCGGTGCGCTCGCCGGAGCCGGTGGCGCGATCGGGCTGCTCCTCGGCGGCTATCTCACCCAGTACGCCGATTGGCGCTGGAACCTCTACATCAACGACGTCATCGCCGTCGTCGCCGTGATCGGCGCGATCGCGCTCGTGCCGGCGATCGCGCGCAGCGGCCCGCGGCCGCGGCTTGATGCGCCGGGGACGCTGCTCGTCTCGGCCGGCCTCTTCGCGTTGGTCTACGGGTTCTCGAACGCGGAGACCGACAGCTGGAGCGCGCCGCTCACCTGGGGCATGCTCACGGCATCCGGGCTGCTGCTCATCGCCTTCGTGCTGTGGCAGCGCCGCGCCGCGCACCCGCTGCTGCCGCTGCAGATCGTGCTCGACCGCACCCGCGCGGGCGCCTACGTCGCGATCCTCCTCGCGGGGGTCAGCATGTTCGGCATCTTCCTGTTCGTCACCTACTACCTGGAGACGAACCTGAAGCTCAGCCCGATGTCGACGGGGCTGGCGTTCCTGCCGATGATCGGCATGCTGGTGCTCGCCGCCCAGCTCGGGAACAACCTTTTCGTGCCGCGCTTCGGGGCCAAAGTGCTCGTGCCGATCGGGATGACGCTCGGCGTGGTCGGCATGCTGCTGCTGACCCGGCTCGACGTGCACAGCACCTACGCCGGCGGCGTGCTGCCGGCGCTGCTGATCCTCGGCACGGCGATGGGCACGATCATGCCGTCGTCGTTCCAGAGCGCCACTCTCCGGCTCGACCCGCGTTTCGCCGGCGTCGGCTCGGCCATGACCAACACGAGTCAGCAGGTCGGGGGCTCGGTCGGCACGGCGCTGCTCAACACGCTCGTCGCCGGTGCGACCACGGCGTACGCGACCTCCCACGTCGCGGAGGGGGCCAGCGTGACAGCGGCGGCCGCCATCCACGGCTACACCGTCGCGTTCTGGGTCTGCGCCGGGGTGTTCGCGGGCGGCGCGGTGCTGACAGCGCTCCTGTTCCGCCGGCACCGGCTCGCGCTGGGCCGCATTCCCACGGCGGCGGTGCCGACGATCACGGCGAGCCAGCAGGTCGTCGCCCACTGACGACGGATCGCCGGGTCGGGGTTCCCGACCCGGCGATCGTCCGGGTGAACCGTCGGCCTTCCGTCGGGGGCCGGTGCGGCGTGTGTCAGACCGCGGCAGCATCCTCGCGAGCGCGGATCGTCTCCTCGAGCTTCTCGCGCCCCTCGATCGGCTCCATGAGCGGCAGCACGATCACGCGACCGAAGCGCGCGCAGGGGTGCCGGGAGCCGATCTCGGTCGCCGCGGCGAGATCCGGTGCGGTGATGAGGTCGAAGCCCACGAACCACTCGGTGTACTCCGCGAACGGGCCGTCGCTCACGGCGACCGCTCCCGCGCGCTTGGTGACCATGCGCGCATCGGAGGGCGTCGTGAGGCGTTCGCCGAAGATCCGGATGCCGGTCGGGTCGACCGTGTCGAGCCAGTCGGCGATGTCGTCGGACTCGGCACTCCACGGCTCGCCGTCGGGCGCCGTCGTGTACAGCAGCAGGTACTGGTTGTCGGTCATGATGCTCCTTCTCCTGGGGTGGGTCGGTCGGTGGATGGGTCGGTGAGTCGTTCGGCCTGCGTCGCCAGCCAGCGGCGCTCGGACGAGTTGGATGCCCGCGACGCGGCCAGTGCATAGGCGGCGCGTGCCGCGGCGGTCGCCCCCGCGCGCTCGAGCAGGCCCGCCCGCACGGACGGCAGCCGGTGCCCGCCGGCGAGTCGCTCGTCGCGCTCCAGCTCGGCGAGCTCGGCGAGCCCGGCCAGCGGACCGCGGGCCATGCCGATCGCCGCGGCCCGGCCGAGCCACGACGCCGGGCCGGGCTGCAGCCGCACGAGCACGTCGTACAGCCCGACGAGCTGCGGCCAGTCGGTGTCGGCGGCGGTGCTCGCGGCGGCGTGCACCGCCGCGAGCGCCGCCTGCACGTGCATCGGCGTCGCCACGCCGTCCGCGAGTGCGGCCGCGGCGAGCGCGCGCCCCTCGACGAGCTGGTCGTCGCGCCAGAGCCCGCGATCCTGCAGCGCGAGCGGCACCGGCAAGCCGTCGGCGTCGGTCCGCGCCGGCGTGCGGGCGTCGGTGAGGAGGAGGAGGGCGAGCAGCGCCGTGGTCTGCGTATCGGCCGGGAGGGCGTCGTGCAGCATCCGGGTCAGCCGGATCGCCTCCGCGGTCAGCTCGGCGTGCACCGGCAGCTCGCCGTCGGAGGGCGCGTGGCCCTGGGTGAACATGAGGTAGAGCGTCGAGCGCACGGCGTCGGCGCGTGCCGCGAGCTCCGCGGCGTCGAGGGAGCCGAACCGGCGACCGGCGTCGTCGATGGTGCGCTTGGCGCGCGAGAGCCGGCGCGTCATCGCGGCCTCGGTCGCGTAGAAGGCGGACGCGATCTGCGCCGTCGTGAGGCCGCCCACCGTGCGCAGCGTGAGCGCGACCTGCGTCGTCGGCTCCAGCGCCGGATGGCAGCACAGCGCGAACAGCGCGAGCGAGTCGTCGCGCGCGGAGGCGGCGCCCTCGTCGCGCAGGTCGAGGGCGGCGTCGCGCTCCTCGCGATCGCGCCGCGCGGCATCCGAGCGGACGGCGTCGATGTAGCGGCGGCGGGCGACCGTCAGCAGCCAGGCGCGCGGGTCGTCGGGAAGGCCGGTGCGCGACCACGCCACCGCAGCCTCGGCGAGAGCCTCCTGCACGGCGTCCTCGCTGTCGGCGAGGTTGCCGTAGCGGCGGGCGAGCGCGGCGACGACGAGGGGGACGGCCGCGCGCACGGTCGCCGCGATGAGGGTGTCGTCGGTCGGCATCGTCGTCTCCTTCCCGGAACGCTGTCACACCATGGTCGGAGCCGACAGACGCAACCGGACATCGGATCGCGGATGTCCTCCCGCGTCCGCCGGCTTCGACCTCTGGGCATGACGAACAACACCACGATCGAGGTCCCCGCCGACCCGGAGGAGGCCGTGCGCCTGCTCCGTCACGAGCTGCGCGGCGCGCGCCGCCGGCTCGCCGAGGCACGGCACACCGCCGGCTTCGCGACCGTCCGTCTCCTGGCGGGCACCCGGACCGACGACGTCTCCGCCGTCGCACGGACCGCACCCGGCGTCGCGCTGGGTCACGGCGTCTCCGCCGGATTCCCGCGGTAGGCGTTCTCGAGGGACACCCAGGATGCGCGCGGGCTGTGGCGTCGATCAGGCGGCGCGGCCCGCGCGCTAGCGTCGGCTCATGAGCACTCCGAGCGAGGACCGCATCGCCCGTCTGCGCGAATTGCATGCCGACGGCACCTTCGTGATCCCGAACGCATGGGATGTCGCCTCGGCCAAGCTGCTCGAGGCCGGCGGCGCCGTCGCGCTCGCGACCACGAGCGCCGGGTTCGCCGCCACCCTCGGCCGCGAGGATCAGCGGGTCACGCTCGACGAGCTCGTCGCGCACGTCGAGACGCTCGCGGGGGCGACCAGTCTGCCGATCTCGGTGGACTCCGAGGACTGCTACGCCGACGGGCCGGAGGGCATCGCCGAGACGGTCCAGCGGCTCGCGAGCGCGGGCGCGGCCGGCCTCTCGATCGAGGACTGGGATGCCGCGACCGGCGCCGTGCGCGAGCTCGACGACGCCATCGCCCGGGTCTCGGCCGCGGTCGAGGCGGCCCGCGAGGCCGGCGGCCTCGTGGTCACCGCACGCGCGGAGGGAGCCCTCTACGGCACGCAGGAGCTCGACGAGGTCATCGACCGCCTCGTCGCCTACCGCGAGGTCGGTGCCGACGTGCTCTACGCGCCCGGCCTCACCGACGCGGTGCAGATCGCCCGCGTGGTGGCGGAGACGGGCGCCCCGGTCAACGTGCTCGCCCTGCCAGGCGGTCCCACGGTGGCGGAGCTCATCGTGCTCGGGGTCCGGCGGGTGTCGACGGGCGCCGGGCTCGCGTGGATCGCGTACGGCGCCGCCGTCGCCGCCGCGCGCGACCTCGCCCGCGGCCGCGGCATCCGGGGCGGTATCGACCGGGAGCTGCGCACTCGCGCGTTCGGCGACTGACCGCCTCGCTGTGGGAGACTGAGCCGTACCCGGTCGGGTGCGTCCTTCCTCGACACACGGAGTCCTCACCGCAATGTGCGGCATCGTCGGCATCGTCTCCGCGAGCCCCGTCAACCAGCAGATCTACGACGCGCTGGGGTTGCTGCAGCACCGCGGTCAGGACTCGACCGGCATCGCGACGGCCGAGGGCAACGTCATCCACCTGCACAAGGCCAAGGGCCAGGTGCGTGAGGCCTACCGCACGCGCGACATGCGCTCGCTGCTCGGCACCATGGGACTCGGCCACGTGCGCTACGCGACCCGCGGCGACGCCGGCAAGGAGCAGGAGGCCCAGCCGTTCTACGTGAACGCGCCCTACGGCATCGTGCTCGTGCACAACGGCAACCTCACCAACACGCGCGAGCTCACCGACGAGCTGTTCCGCATCGACCGGCGGCACCTCAACACGAGCTCCGACACCGAGCTGCTGGTCAACGTGCTCGCCAACGAGCTGCAGGCGCAGGCACGCGGGCTCGACCTCGATCCAGACCAGGTGTTCGACGCGATCGCGACATTGCACGAGCGCGTCGAGGGGTCGTATGCCGCGATCGCGCTCATCGCGGGGCACGGGCTGCTCGCGTTCCGCGACCCGTTCGGCATCCGGCCGCTGATCCTCGGCAAGCGCTCGGCGGGCCTCGTCGGCACCGAGTGGGTGGTCGCGAGCGAGTCGCTCGTGCTCGAGCACGGCGGGTACGAGATCGTGCGGGATCTCGCGCCCGGCGAGGCGGTCTTCATCACCCAGGCCGGGGAGCTGTTCTCGCGGCAGTGTGCGGCCGACCCGCGGCTCATCCCGTGCTCGTTCGAATACGTCTACCTGGCGCGGCCCGACTCGATCATGAACGGGATCTCGGTGTACGAGGCCCGGCTGCGGCTCGGCGACCGGCTGGCCGACACGATCGCGAAGTACGCGCCGAAGGGCGACATCGACGTGGTCATGCCGATCCCCGACTCGTCGCGCCCGGCCGCGATGCAGGTCGCGCGCAAGCTCGGCATCGAGTACCGCGAGGGCTTCTACAAGAACCGCTACGTGGGCCGGACGTTCATCATGCCCGGGCAGGAGCAGCGGGCGCGCAGCGTGCGGCAGAAGCTCAACGCGATGAGCTCGGAGTTCCAGGGCAAGAACGTGCTCATCGTCGACGACTCGATCGTGCGGGGCACCACCTCGCGCGAGATCGTCGACATGGCCCGGATGGCGGGGGCCAACTCGGTGACGTTCACCTCCGCGGCGCCGCCGGTGCGCTACCCGCACGTGTACGGGATCAACATGCCGACGCGCCACGAGCTGGTGGCGGCGGGCCGCAGCATCCCCGAGATCGCGACGGAGCTCGGCGCGGACCACCTCGTCTACCAGGAGGTCGCCGACATGGAGGCCGCGATCCTCGAGGGCACCGACATCGCGAGCCTCGAGATGAGCTGCTTCACCGGCGACTACGTGACCGGCACGGTCACCCCCGAGTACCTCGACTGGGTCGAGCGCAACCAGCTCAGCTGACCTCGCTTGCCGAATGACCGATTTGTGCGGGTCCGCCGCTCGCACGATTGCACATTTCGGTCATTCGTGAGCGGTGGCGTCCCGGAGGCGGGCGAGTTCGGCGTCCGGGAAGAGGGCGCGGGGCCAGGCGGCGCGCGGCGTCGAGGAGGCCATCCGGATGCGGAGCCAGACCAGGTCGCCGCGCGGCGTCACGTCGACGACCCGGTCGTAGTCGACGAGCATGCCGGGCAGGTCGTGACCGATGCGGAACGAGCTCTCACCGAACCCGCTGCGGGCGACGCTGCCGAGCGCCGCTGCCGCCTCGACCCGGCGGTGCGCCGCCACCGGCACCGCGACGACGAGTGCCACATCGACCGCGGCGGCCACGATGACGGGGATGACACTTCCAAGCAGCAGCGAACTGCCGATGCCCGCGACCAGCACGATCGCGATCGCCATCCAGATGCCCGCGGACCGGTACCCCGCGCCGATGAGGGCGCGGGTCAGCTCCCGGCGGTAGTGCTCGGTCACCGTGAAGGAGTAGCGGTACTCCGGGCCGTCGTCGGTCATCGTGCGCGGGGGTCGGGACACGCCGCTGCGCGGCTACTCGACCCGCTCATCCGGCTCGAGGTCATCGGGGTCGCCCTCGACGCTCGCGTGCTCGACCGTCACGAGGCGGGAGCGTCGACGGGAGACCTGATCGAGCACCAGCGCGACCACGGCGCCGACCACCAGTCCGGCCGGCACGCACAGCAGGCACAGGTAGCCCCAGGTCGCTCCGAAGCCGACGCGCGGGCTCACGTGGCCGAGTGCGGTCAGCACGAAGGCGACGATCGCGCCGAGCACGGCGCCGAGGACGAGGAACACCGCGACCCGCGGAGCGCGCCGGATGTGCGCCTGCGTCGTCTCGGTGCCCGGGTCGCTCGCCGCGGGGTCGCTCATGAGTCCCAGGCTAGGGGAAGCACGTCGGACAGATCGGCGCGCGATCCGGATGCCAGCACCCGTGCGGCGGCGACCGCGTCGTGCCAGCCGAGCGACCCGGTCGCGAGCGCCAGCCACGTCGTCGGATCGGTCTCGATCACATTCGGCGGCGTGCCGCGCGTGTGCCGCGGCCCGGCGATCGCCTGCACCGCTCCGTAGGGCGGCACGCGCACCTCGACCGTGTGTCCCTCGTGCCCGGATGCCAGCTCCTCGAGCAGGAATCGCACGGCCATCGCGAGCTCGGCGGCATCCGGCGGCGAGCCGGCGAGCACGGCGCGCACGGCGGCACGGCCAGCCTCGAGCGAAATCTTGCGCCGCACCGCCATTGCTCGATCCTCCCATCACGCGGCCACCATCCATATGACGCGAATGCCCGGTGCCGGTGGCCGGCGACGGGGCATTCGTGTCAGATCGATGGGGGTGCGGCGGGCGGGACCCGGCGTGGTCGGGCCGTCGTGCAGCCCCGGGTAGCCTGATCCGATGAAGATCCTCGTGCTGGGTTCGGGAGCCCGCGAGCACGCGATCGTCACCGCTCTGCAGGCCGAGGGTGCGGGCCACGAGATCATCGCCGCCCCGGGCAACGCGGGGATCGCGCGGCAGGTCGAGACGGTCAAGCTCGACGCCAGCAACGGCCCGCTCGTGGCGGGCTACGCCGCCGACAACGACGTCGACCTCGTCGTGATCGGACCCGAGGCGCCCCTCGTGGCGGGCGTCGCCGACGCGCTGCGCGCGCGCGGCATCCCGGCGTTCGGGCCGGGCCGGGCCGCCGCCGCGCTCGAGGGATCGAAGGCGTTCGCGAAGCGGATCATGGACGCGGCCGGCGTGCCGACCGGGCGCGCGATCACGGCATCCACCCACGACGCGGTGGCCGCCGCGCTCGACCGGCTCGGCGCGCCGCACGTCGTCAAGGCCGACGGCCTCGCGGCGGGCAAGGGCGTGCTGGTCACCGACGACCGGGATGCCGCGCTCGCCCACGCCGCCCATTACCTGCAGCAGGGCGACATTCTCATCGAGGAATATCTCTCCGGCCCCGAGGTCTCGCTGTTCTTCCTCGCCGACGGCCACGACGTCGTGCCGCTCAGCCCCGCCCAGGACTTCAAGCGCCTGCGCGACGGCGACCTCGGTCCGAACACGGGCGGCATGGGCGCGTACTCTCCGCTGCAGTGGCTCGCCGACGAGTGGGGCTCGGAGGCCGCCTTCGTCGATGAGGTGCTCGACCGGATCGCGCTGCCCACCGTGCGCGCGCTCGAGGCCGCGGGCACGCCCTTCGTCGGGCTGCTCTACTGCGGGCTGGTGATCACGCCATCGGGCGTCAAGGTCATCGAGTTCAACGTGCGCTTCGGCGACCCGGAGACCCAGGTCGTGCTGCCGCGGCTGCGCACCCCGCTGTCGCAGCTGCTGCTCGCGGCCGCGACGGGTGGGCTCGGCAAGCTGCCCTACCCGACGTTCTCCGACGATGCCGCGGTCGTCGTGGTGCTCGCGAGCGAGGGCTATCCGGAGGGCGCCGAGACCGGCCGGCCGATCACGGGACTCGACGATGCGGCCGCGGTGCCGGGCGTGACGATCGCCCACGCCGCCACCGCCGAGGTCGACGGCGGCTTCGTCGCGACCGGCGGCCGCGTGCTCGGGGTGGTCGCGACCGGCGACGGCATCGAGGCAGCACGCGACCTCGCCTACCGGGCGATGGACCGCATCCACCTCCAGGGCGGGCAGTTCCGCCGCGACATCGCCCAGAACCCATCCGCGACACGAGGGGCCGCACCACGATGACCGACTCCCGCCTCACGGCACTCGGCTGGACGCACCGCTATTCCGGCAAGGTGCGCGACCTGTACACCTCGGAGGCCGTCCCCGGACGCTTCCTCGTCGTCGCCTCGGACCGGGTGAGCGCGTTCGACCACATCCTCGAGCCGGGCATCCCGGGCAAGGGTGCGATGCTCACCCAGCTGAGCCTGTGGTGGTTCGCCCGGCTCGGCATGCGCAACCACCTCGCCGCGGCGCACCCTCGCTCGGCGAGCACCTGCCGCCGGGGATCGCGGAGCGCGCGATGCTCGTGCAGGAGCTCGAGATGTACCCGGTGGAGGCCGTCGTGCGCGGGTACCTCGTCGGCTCGGGCTGGGCCGAGTACCGGCAGACGCAGAGCGTGTGCGGCATCCCGCTGCCCGCGGGGCTCGGCGAGGGCGACCGGCTGCCCGAACCCATCTTCACGCCGGCCCGCAAGGCGCCGCAGGGCGAGCACGACGAGAACATCAGCTACGAGCGGATGGTCGAGCTGATCGGCTCGGAGGCGTCCGAGAGCATCCGGACGACGTCGCTCGAGGCGTTCGAGGAGGCGAGCGCGATCGCCCGGCGCCACGGGCTGATCCTGGCCGACACCAAGTTCGAGTTCGGGCGCGATCCGGCGAGCGGCGAGCTCACGCTCGCCGACGAGGTGCTCACGAGCGACTCCTCGCGGTACTGGGACGCCACGACCTATGCCGCCGGCGGCATCCATCGGCTCGACAGCTTCGACAAGCAGATCGTCCGCGACTGGCTCCTGGAGCACTGGGATCGCACGGGCACGCCGCCGGAGCTGCCGGCCGAGATCGTCGAGCGCACCGCGGCGCGCTACCGCGAGCTGCTCGAGCGCCTCGAGGACGCGACCGCGGCATGAGCCTCGAGGTCGTCCCGGTGCCGTGGGCCGATCCGGATGCCGTGCGCCTGCGCGAGGCGCAGCGCGTCGAGATCGAGGGCCGCTACGGCGGCGACACCGAACCGGGCCCGAAGCCGAGCGCCGACGACATCGCGTTGTTCGTGGTGGCGCGCCGCGACGGCGAGGCCCTCGGCTGCGGGGCACTCCGCGCGATCGACGCGGGGCACGGTGAGGTGAAGCGCATGTACGTCGCGCCCGCCGCTCGCGGCACGGGCGTCTCGACGGCGATCCTCCGCGCGCTCGAGGGCGCCGCTCGCGAGCTGGGCTGGACCCGGCTGCTGCTCGAGACCGGCACGCGGCAGCCCGACGCGATGCGGTTCTACACCCGCGAGGGCTACACCCCGATCCCGAACTACGGGCACTACGCCGACTCGCCCGAGTCGCGCTGCTTCGCCAAGGAGCTCACGCCCGGGGCGTGAAGCAGCGGCAGCCAGACCTCGTCGACGATCGCGACGATCGCGGCATCGGCGGCCGGCTTCATCGTCATGAGCATCTCGTGCCGGAAGAGGTCGAACGGCAGGTCGACCACGCGATCGGAGACCGGCTCGGCCGCCAGCTCGCCGCGCTGCACGGCCCGGCGCACCATGATCCGGAGCCCGCTCACGCGTCGCACGGGACCCCGCAGGATCTCGCGCAGCTCGCTGAAGCTCGATCCGGTGTCTCGGAAGTAGTCCATCAGTTGCACGCTGATCACGGCCATGAGCTGGGCGCGGCTCTCGTTGGCGCCGCGGAGGAAGGCGAGCGCGTCGTCGCGCAGGCTCCCGGTGTCGGGCACCTCGAGGGGCCGTGACCACCAGTATTTGCGAAGCGTGGCGAACAGCATCTCCTCGCGCCGCGGCCAGCGCCGGTACAGCACGGGCCGGCTGGTGCCCGCGCGAGCGGCGACCGCCTCGTAGGTGAACCCGGGGTAGCCGTCGTGCACGAGCACCTCCCATGCCGCGTCGAGCAGGGCGTCTTCGAGCTCGGGGCCGCGGCGGCGGGTGGGAGGTTTTAGATCCACTTGCGTATCTTAATGCGAAAGCGTACGGTGTCGAGCGTTAGATACGCTCTCGTACCTTAAGGCGGCGCTCCCATGGCATCCAGCAAGCTCGACCCGACGGTCGTGCGCACCTCCGTCGCGATCCTGGTCGGCGGCATCACGGTGATCCTCGACTCGACGATCGTGAGCGTCGCGCTGCATCAGCTCGCGCACGACCTGCACGCGACCATCGGCACGATCCAGTGGGTCTCGACCGCCTACCTGCTCGCCCTGGGCGTCGTGATCCCGGTGGTCGGTTGGCTGCAGAGCCGGATCGGGGGCAAGCGGCTCTGGATCGCCGCGATCGGGGTTTTCCTGCTCGGTTCCGTGCTGTGCTCGCTGGCCTGGGACGCGCCCAGCCTCATCGCCTTCCGGGCGCTGCAGGGCGTCGGCGGCGGCGCGATGATGCCGCTCATGACGACGATCATCATGCAGGCGGCCGGAGGGCGCGACCTGGGCCGGCTGATGTCGGTCGTCGCGCTGCCCACGGCGGTCGGGCCGATCCTGGGACCGGTGGTCGGCGGCCTCATCCTCGGCGCCGGCGACTGGCGCTGGCTCTTCCTCGTGAATGTGCCGCTCTGCCTCGCCGGCATCGTGCTCGCCGCGCTCCTCATCCCCGCCGATCGCCGCGGCGGCCGGGTCCGGCTCGACGTGGTGGGGGTGGTCCTCCTGTCGCCGGCTCTCGTGGCTCTGCTGTGGGGGCTGTCGAACGTCACGCGCTCCGGCGGCTTCGGCCGCGCCGACGTGCTCGCGCCGCTCGTCGGCGGCGCCGTCCTGCTCATCGCGTTCGTGCTCTGGGCGCTGCGGCGTCGTGCCGCCGCGCTCGTCGACCTCCAGGTGCTGCGTTCGCGCCCGACCTGGGCGGGCACCGCGCTGCTGTTCCTGTCCGGGGCGTCGCTCTACGGCGCGATGCTGCTGCTGCCGCTGTACTGGCAGGAGCTGCGCGGCACGGACGCCCTCGGTGCCGGACTGCTGCTGATCCCCCAGGGCGTGGGATCGCTCGTGAGTCGCAGCGTCGCCGCCCGGCTCATCGACGCCATCGGCGCGCGGTGGACCTCGGTGATCGGCTTCCTGTTCGTGGGCCTCGCGACCCTCCCCTTCGCCTTCGCCGACGGCCACACCTCGATCTGGTGGCTCGGCGCCGTGCTGTTCGTGCGCGGGCTCGGGGTCGGGGTGGTCGTCATCCCGATCATGACCGTCGCCTTCGTCGGGCTCGACCGCGCCGAGGTGCCGCACGCCAGCATCGTGACACGGATCGCGCAGCAGGTCGGCGGGTCGGTCGGCGTCGCGCTGCTCGCCGTCATCCTCTCGATCACGGCGGCCTCGTCGGGATCCCCCGCGGCGGCCTTCGACGCCGCGTTCTGGTGGGCGACCGGATTCACGGGGGTGGCGGTCGCCCTGTCGTTCGTGCTGCCGAGTCGCCGTGCGGTGCGCGAGACCGAGGCCGCGGCCCGAGGCGAGGAGCCTCGGACGTTCGAGTCCGCGGATGCGTCCGCGGGTGCGACGGCGACGGCGACGGCACGAGAATGAGCGCGTGACCCGGGCCCTCGTCGTGCTGCTCGCGCCTGTGGTGCTCGCCCAGGCGCGAGCCCTTCGCCGGCGCACGCCCGAGCTGGAGGATCCGCCCGGGGCGCGCCGCGGCGGCGCCGGCGCGCCGCGGGTGCTGGTCGTCGGCGACTCGACCGCGGTCGGGATGGGCGTGGACACGCTCGAGGAGGCCCTGCCGGCCCGCCTCGCCGCGCGGCTCGGGGCGCGCTGGAGCATCGCCGGCCGAAGCGGATGGACGGCGACGGAGGTGCTGCGCGGCGTGGGCTCCGACGCCGCCGCGCCCGCGGACGTCCTCGTGCTGCTGGTGGGCTGGAACGACGCGATGCGGGTGCGGTCC
The DNA here is from genome assembly GCF_030161895.1 of Pseudolysinimonas kribbensis. Classification (GTDB taxonomy): domain Bacteria; phylum Actinomycetota; class Actinomycetes; order Actinomycetales; family Microbacteriaceae; genus Pseudolysinimonas; species Pseudolysinimonas kribbensis. The sequence goes on along the minus strand of NZ_BSVB01000001.1, from coordinate 1,841,800 downwards.
GGCCGCGCGTTCGCTCGGGCACTCGAGGGGCTCATCGTGGCGGCACGGGCGGAGCGCGTGGTGATCGTCGCGCCGCCCGAGTTCGGGCGCTATCCGGTGCTGCCGCAGCCGCTGCGCGCGGCGCTCGGCGCCGTCGCGAACGGACTGACCCGTCGGGCCGCCCGGATCGCCGAGGCGCACGGCGCCGCACTCGTGCCCGGGTTCGACGGGAGTCACGTGGCGCGCGACGGATTCCACCCCGATGCGTCCGGCTACGACGCGATGGCGGAGCGGATCGCGGCCGAGCTCAGTACCCGACGGTGAAGCGCGTCCGGCGGTGCGCCGGCCGCTCGAGCTCGTCGACCATGGCCGTCGCGAAGTCCGGCCCCGAGATGAACGACCGGCCGTCGGCATCCGCCACGATCTCGTCGCCGCCGGTGCGGTAGACGCCGCGCTTCTCGCCCGGCGCATACGAGCCGTAGCCGAGCGGGGGACTGAGGAAGAACCAGTCCACACCGTCGCCTGTGCTGCGCAGGGTGTCGAGCACCTCGGTCAGCGCGAGCGATCCCGGCTTCCAGTCGGCGGGAAAGTCGGGCTCGTCGTAGACGCGCGGACCGCCCGCCTCGCGGGAGAGCGATCCGGCGTTGCCGACGACGCCGAGCCTCGCGCCCTCCGCGGCGGCCGCCCCGACCAGTGCGGGCACGGCCTCGACGAGATGCCGTCCGCCCTCGTCGATCGCACCGACCGCGACGAGGATCGCCTGGGAGCCCGGGGTCGCGTCGTCGACGACGGCGGGATCGTGGATGTCGCCCGCGACGACGCGCACGCCGTCGGGGAGGCCGGTCGCGGCGGACCGGGAGACGGCGACCACGGAGTGACCGCGCTCGAGCAACTCGGCGAGGAGGTGGCGACCGGTGTAGCCGGTGGCGCCGAAGACGGTGACCTGCATGAACGGGCCAACCCGCCCGACGGCGCGGATGTTCCCGCGCGCTCGCCGCGTCAGCCCGGGAAGGCCACCGGCGGAATGCCCTCGCCGAGGCGCCCATCGACCCGCAGCCACTCGACGGCCTCGGCGACCGCCGCGAGCGAGGTGTGCGCCGGGGCGTACCCCAGCATCCGGCGCCCCTTCTCGATGCTCATCGCCTGGCTCCGGGCGATGTGCTGGTACGCCGCGTCGCGGTGCTGCTCGGGCAGCGACTGCACGAACTCCTCGAACGGCACGTACCGCAGCCGCGCACTCTGCCGGAACCAGCCCGCGGCAGCCTCGGCGAAGCCGCGCAGGGTGAGCGCGCGCTCCGAGACGGCGTGGAAGGCCTCGCCGTTCGCGGCATCCGGCTGCGCGATGCAGCGCAGCACGAGCTGCGCGACGTCGTCGGCGTGCACGTGGTGCACGGTCGCCAGGCCGAACTCGGGCAGCAGAAGTTCGCCGCCCGAGGCGAGGGCGCGCCACACGCCCGTGTCGATCGTGCCCTGCGGGGTGATGATCGGCCATCCGGGACCGGAGATGTGGCCGGGATGCACGATCGCCACGGGCAGGCCGCCGTCGCGTCGCGACTCGGCCAGCAGCAGTCGCTCGATGGCCTCCTTCTGCACGCCGTAGTCGCCCCACGGGTGCTTGGGGTCGGACTCGATCGCGGGGACCTCGGTGAGCGCACCGTGCACCCAGATCGTGCCGATGTGCACGAGCTGACGCACCCGGCCGCGCAGGGCGTCGACGAGCTGCCGCGCGGAGTCCTCGGTGAAGCAGATCATGTCGACGACGACGTCGGCCCCGAGTTCCGCGATGCGGGTGCCGAATGTGCCGGCGGCATCCTCGGCCTCGCGGTCGGCGACGACGCGCTCGACCTGCTCCCACGCCGGATCCTGCCGGTACGGCGCCGAGGTGCCGCGCGTGACCGCGACCACCTCGTGCCCCTCCTCCACCAGGCGCGGCACCAGGTACCCGCCGACGTGCCCGGTCGCTCCGATGACCACGATTCGCATGACTCGATCTTCGCGCTACTCTCCAGTCGTCATGGACCGCGTGCGCACGCTCATCGGCGTGGCGGGCGCGCCGGGGTCGGCAAGTCGACGTTCGCCGAGCAGTTCGCCGCCGACCTGCGCCGCGACGGCGTGCCGACGGCCGTGGTCGGCATGGACGGATTCCACCTCCCGCAGGCCGAGCTCGTGCGACTCGGCCGGCGCGACCGGATGGGCGCCCCCGACACCTTCGACGTCGCGGGATTCGTCTCCGCGCTCCGGGTGCTGCGTGACGGCCGGGGAGCGCCGCCCTCCCGGTGTTCGATCGCACCGTGGAGGAGGCCCGGCCCCGCGCGCTGCGGGTGGGGCCCGACATCCGGACCGTCGTCGTCGAGGGCAACTACCTGCTGCATGATGCCGGCGGCTGGGAGCAGGTGGCGCCGCTTCTCGACAGCGTGATCTACCTCGAGGCGGACCCCGGGGTGCGGCTCGAGCGGCTCATCCGACGGCACGTGGAGTTCGGCAAGACCCCGGACGAGGCCCGCGCCTGGGTACTCGGCACCGACGAGCGCAACGCCGAGCTCATCGCGCGCGGGCGCGAGCGGGCGTCGCTGATCGTCACCGTAGAATGACAGCGTGCCGGTGATCGTGGTCGAGGTGATGCCCAAGGCGGAGCTGCTCGACCCGGCCGGCAAGGCCGTGGCGACGGCGCTCGCGAAACGCGGTGACGGCGAGTTCACGGCCGTGCGCATCGGCAAGCGCTTCGAGCTGCACGTCGACGAGGTCACCGACGCGGTCCTCGCGAAGGCGCAGCACCTCGCCGAAGAACTGCTCAGCAACGCCGTCATCGAGAACGTCGTGCGCGTGTACGCGGCCGAGGACGCGGTGGCATGACCGCCCGGATCGGCGTCGTCACCTTCCCGGGGTCGCTCGACGACCGCGACGCGCAGCGCGCGATCCGGCTGGCCGGCGCGGAGGCCGTCGCCCTGTGGCACGGCGACCACGACCTGCAGGGTGTGGATGCCGTGGTGCTGCCCGGCGGCTTCAGTTACGGCGACTACCTGCGCTGCGGCGCGATCGCGGCACAGGCCCCGATCATGCACGAGATCGTCGCGGCGGCGAACGCCGGGATGCCGGTGCTCGGCATCTGCAACGGCTTCCAGATCCTCGTCGAGGCGCATCTGCTGCCGGGCGGCCTGATCCGCAACGAGGCGGGCGCGTTCGTGTGCCGCGACCAGACCCTGCGGGTCGAGAACGCGACCACCGCGTGGACGCACGGGTTCGAGCAGGGCGACCTGATCACGGTGCCCCTCAAGAACGGCGAGGGCGGGTTCATCGCCGACGCGGAGACGCTGAAGCGGCTCGAGGGCGAGGGGCTCGTCGCCTTCCGCTACGTCGACGTGAACCCCAACGGCTCGCTCGATGACATCGCGGGCCTCACCAACGAGCGCGGCAACGTGGTCGGCCTGATGCCGCATCCCGAGCACGCGACCGAGCCGGGCTTCGGCCCCGACACCCCCTCGGCGATGCGCTCGGGCGTCGACGGTCTCACCTTCTTCCGCTCGGTCATCGAGCGCACCCTCGCCGCGGTTTAGACGCGCGCTCCCGCCCGACCGCTCGTCGTTTTCAGGACTCGAGCGCAGGACGCGCCGCGCGCCCGCTCGGGACGCCGGCGCGCCGCGAGATCCGTCCTGAGAACCGATCCGGTCATTGCCCGGCGTCGGGCTCATCGGCGTCGGAGCGCACCACGGGGTTCGTCCCGGTGAAGTTGTGGGCGCGGCGCTCCGCCTCGTCGCTCCCGCTGAACACCCCCTCCGGCTCCGCCTCCTTGCCCGAGCGACGTCGCGCGCTCGTCGCGTGCTCGCGCTCGACCTCCACGCGCTGCGTGGGCAGCGCCTCCGGGGTCTCCCGCTGCAGCCAGTCGACGAGCCGCTCGCGCACGAGGCAGCGCAGGTCGAACAGGGCGGCGGCATCCCGCGCGGTCACGAGCACCCGCACGTGCACGTATCCGCCGACCGCGTCGGTGACCTGCAGCACCTTGGCGCGGTGATCCCACAGGCTCGCGTCGTCCAGGATGCGGTCGAGCTCCGCGCGCATGCGCCCCGGCGACACGCGCCAGTCGAGGTCGAATTCGACCGCGCCGAGCAGCTGGCTCGAGGTGCGGGTCCAGTTCTCGAACGGGTTCTGGGTGAACCAGGTGCACGGCAGCACGAGCCGCCGGTCGTCCCAGACGTGCACGACGACGTAGCTGAGCGTGATCTCCTCGATGCGCCCCCACTCCTGCTCCACGACGACGACATCGTCGACGCGGATCGCCCCCGAGAATGCGAGCTGGATCCCGGCGAACAGGTTCGACAGCGTCGACTGCGCCGCGAGCCCGGCGACGACGGAGATCACGCCCGCCGAGGCGAGCACGCTCGTGCCGACCGCCTGCACACCCGGGAAGGTCAGCAGCACCGCGCCGATCGCCAGCACGAACAGGATGACGTAGATGAGCCGCCGGATGACCGCGAGCTGCGTGCGCACCCGGCGCGCGACGCGGTTGTCGGGCACGTCGACGCGGTAGCGCCCCATCGCGACACCGATCACGAACCCGAGAACGGCCCCGATGAACCAGGCACCCACGACGATCGCCACGATCAGGATGACGTGGTCGCGGCTCCCGGCGTGATGCACCCCCGCCGGCCAGGTCGCCACGATGGCGGGCGACACGAGCGCCACCACGAGCGCGGCCCGGAACGGCAGCCGCAGATGCCGCATCGGGTCGCCCTGCCACTGCCGGCGGCGCGCGACCGCGCCGACGATCACTGAGACGATCCCGGCGACCAGCAGTGCGAGCACGATCGCCGCCGCCACCGCGACCGCGAGCGTCGGCCACGAGTGCTGCGTGAAGCCCATGGTGCACCTCCGCGTCCACGCTAGGCACCCCGCGCGAGCGCCGATCAGGCTCCGAGGTCATTGCCGGGCTGGCGCTTTTGACCTATCTGTTCTATAACTAGTGACACAGAAGGGAGTCGTCATGCAGATCGACATCGATCCCCGCTCCGACGTGCCGCTGTACCAGCAGCTGCATGATCGGGTCGTCGAGGCGATCGCCGACGGATCGCTGCCGGCCGGCACCTCGCTCGCGTCCGTGCGCCAGCTGGCCGGAGCGTTCGGGATCAACCTCGCGACCGTCGCCAAGGGCTACGACCTGCTGCGCCAGGAGGGGCTCGTCACCACCAACCGCCGCTCCGGCTCGATCGTGGCGCGGGATGCGGCATCCGGACCCGCGGCCGCCTCCTTCAGCGACGGCTGGGTTCCCCGGCTGCGCACCCTGCTCGCCGAAGCCGTCGCACACGGCATGACCGACCACGAAGTGACCACCGCGGTGAGCACCGAGCTCCACCGCTTCCGCTCCGGAGGAGACCGATGACATCCACGTTCGCGCCCGCATTCTCGGCGGGCCTGGTCGCACTGCTCGCGCTGCTGCTGATCGCCATGCCGGCGATCACACCGGCCACCGTGCCGCTCGGCGTCGCGGTCCCGCCCTCGCGCACCGGCGACCCGCTCGTGCGGCGCGTGATCACGCGCTACCGGATCGGCGAGGTCGTGCTGGCGATCGTCGCCCTGCTCGTCGATGCGGCCCTGCTGTTCGCGCCGCCGGTCGCCGGCATCTTCGTGCCGGTGTTCCTCTTCCTCGCGCTCTCGGTCGCCTGGCTGGTGCTGTCGCGGCGCACGATCATCGCGGCCAAGCGCGACCAGGACTGGTACGAGGGCGTCCCGGTGCAGCAGAGCGCCGAGGTCACGGCTCCCACCCACCATCACCCGCCCCTGGTCTGGGCGATCGTCGCGGTGCTCGCCTTCGTCGCCGCGTTCGCGATCGGAGCGGCCGTCTATCCGTCGCTCGCCGACCCGTATCCCGTGCACTTCGACCTCGCCGGCGCCCCCGACCGCTTCGAGCCGAAAACGCTGTGGGCGGTGTTCGGCCTGCTCATCGTGGGGGTCGGCGTCGCCGCGCTGCTGTTCGTGCTCGCGGTCGTCGTGCCGCGCACCGCGTTGCGCGCCACCCCGGGCGATGCGCCCCAGGGCGCCCTCGCACGTGCCGACGCGCGGCGCGGCGTGCTCGCGGCGCTGCTCGCCCAGCTGTCCGCCGCCATCGCGGTGGGCCTGTCGCTCGTCAGCGTGCTCATCTGGCTCGCTCCGCCGGCGGTCGCGACGCGCACGGGACTCATCGTGATGATCCTGCTCATCGTCGGGGTGCTCGCGGTCGCGGTCGTGCGATACCGACGCATCGTCCGCCGGACCAGCGCGTCCGCCCCCGGCCACGCGTCCGCCGCATCCCCTCCGGGCACCCCGCCCCGCGCCGCTGGCCCGGCGGCCCCCGACGACGACGCGCACTGGAAGGGCGGGATCATCTACGTCAACCGCGACGACCCGTCGATCTGGGTGCCGCGCCGGTTCGGTCTGGGCTGGACGCTCAACCTGGGCCGACCGGCCGGCGTCGTCATCGGGGTCGTGACGATCCTCGTGATCGTCGGGATCGTCGTGACGGTGCTGCTCACCACCGGGCACGGCCGGTAGCGCCGCCGCCACCCGTCATCCGCGGCGCGCCTCGATGAGATGCCGGGAGGAGTGCGCCACGAACGGTCCGTCGTGCCGCATGCGCGCATCGAGGGCGCGGAGGGTGCCGAGGTGCTCGGCGACCGTGAAACCCGGCACCCACCAGATGACCTTGCGCAAGATCCAGACGATCGCGCCGATGTCGCGGAACTCCATCCGCAGCCGGGCGGTGCGCAGATCGACGACCTCCAGACCCGCGGCCCTCGCGGCGGCCGCCTCGTCATCCGGATGCCGCCCCCGCCGCGCCGCCGCGCCGAGCGGCCCGAGGAACTCTTCGATCAGCTCGAACGCGCTCTCCGGTCCGACGTGCTGGCCCAGGTAGCTGCCGCCCGGGCGGAGCACCCGCGTGATCTCGCCCCAGTGCGCGCGCACCGGATGCCGGCTCGTCACGAGCTCGAACGCGCCGTCCGCGAACGGCAGCGGCGGCTCATCCGGGTCGGCGACGACGACGCCGCCGCGTGCGCCGAGGGCGGCCGTGGCCTTCGCGAGATTGGGCGGCCACGACTCCGTCGCGGCGAGCACGCGCGGCACGGCCGCCGCGGCATCTAGCGCACCGGCGAGCACCTCGCCCCCGCCGGTCTGGATGTCGAGCGCCGCCCCGACCGTGCCGAGGCGCTCGGCGAGCAGCCGCTGGTAGCCCCACCCGGGCCGCTCCTCGGTCGCCCGGCCGTCGAGCCACGAGAAGTCCCATCCGGAGACGTCGGCGGCCTCCGCCTCCGCCACGAGGTCGTCGAAGGAGCGCATGGATGGATGCTAGGCGGAGCCCCGGCGCGCGCGCCGGTAGGCTCGGTGCCGATGACGACAGCGCCGATGACGATCCCGCCCATCATCGACTCCGTCGCCGTCGCGGCCGCCACCCCCGAGAAGGAGCAGCCGTTCGCGGCGCTCGGGCTGCGCGAAGACGAGTACCTGCGCATCCGCAGCCTGCTCGGCCGCCGCCCCACGAGCGGCGAGCTCGCCATGTACTCGGTCATGTGGAGCGAGCACTGCTCCTACAAGAGCTCGAAGACGCACCTCCGGAAGTTCGGCCAGAAGGTCAGCGACGAGATGCGCAAGAACCTCATGGTCGGCATGGGCGAGAACGCCGGCGTCGTCGACATCGGCGAGGGCTGGGCGGTCACCTTCAAGATCGAGAGCCACAACCACCCGTCGTACGTGGAGCCGTTCCAGGGCGCCGCGACCGGCGTCGGCGGGATCGTGCGCGACATCATCTCGATGGGAGCCCGACCCGTCGCCGTCATGGACGCGCTCCGATTCGGTGCGGTCGATCATCCCGACACCGAGCGGGTGCTGCCCGGCGTGATCGGCGGCATCAGCTTCTACGGCAACTGCCTCGGCCTGCCGAACATCGGCGGCGAGACCTGGTTCGACCCGGTGTACCAGGCGAACCCGCTCGTGAACGCCCTCGCCGTGGGCGTGCTGCGCCACGAGGATCTGCATCTGGCCAACGCGCGCGGCGCGGGCAACAAGGTCGTGCTGTTCGGCGCCCGCACCGGCGGCGACGGGATCGGCGGGGCATCCATCCTGGCCTCCGACACCTTCAGCGAGGGCGGCCCAACCAAGCGCCCGAGCGTGCAGGTCGGCGACCCGTTCGCCGAGAAGGTGCTCATCGAGTGCTGCCTCGAGCTGTTCGCGGGCGACCTGGTCGAGGGCATCCAGGACCTCGGCGCGGCCGGCATCTCGTGCGCCACCTCCGAGCTGGCCAGCAACGGCGACGGCGGCATGGCGATCGAGCTCGACAGCGTGCTGTTGCGCGACCCGACGCTCACGGCGGAGGAGATCCTCATGTCGGAGAGCCAGGAGCGCATGATGGCGATCGTCGCCCCCGGCAAGCTCGAGGGCTTCCTCGCGGTGACGTCGAAGTGGGACGTCGAGACGAGCGTGCTCGGCGAGGTCACCGAGACCGGTCGGCTCGTCATCACCTGGCGCGGCGAGACGATCGTCGACGTCGACCCCCGCACGGTCGCGATCGACGGGCCGGTGTACGACCGCCCGATGGTGCGACCGGTGTGGCTGGATGCCGTGCAGGCCGACAGTGCCGCGTCGCTCCCCCGTGACGGCGATCTCCGCGCCCAGCTGCTCGCCCTCGTCGGCAGCGCGAACCTGGCCGACAAGAGCGTCATCACGTCGCAGTACGACAAGTACGTGCTCGGCAACACGGCCCTGAGCTACCCGGACGACGCGGGCATGATCCGCGTCGACGAGACCTCGGGGCTCGGCGTCGCCCTCGCCACGGATGCCAACGGCCGCTACTCCTACCTCGACCCGTACGCCGGGGCGCAGCTCGCCCTCGCGGAGGCGTACCGCAACGTCGCGACATCCGGCGCCGTGCCGGCCGCGGTCTCCGACTGCCTCAACTTCGGCAGCCCCGAGAACCCCGAGGTCATGTGGCAGTTCGCCCAGGCCGTCGAGGGGCTCGCGGACGCCTGCCTCGAGCTCGCCGTGCCCGTGACCGGCGGCAATGTGAGCTTCTACAACCAGACCGGCGACGTGCCGATCCACCCGACGCCGGTCGTGGCGGTCATGGGCACGATCGACGACGTCGGCCGCCGCATCCCCTCGGGCTGGCAGGATGCCGGCGACAACCTCTACCTCCTCGGCACGACCGCGCTCGAACTCGACGGCTCGGCGTGGGCGGGCGTGATGCACGGCCACCTCGGCGGGCGCCCGCCGGCGGTCGACCTGCCGCGCGAACGGGACCTCGCCGGGCTGCTCGCCGCGGCCGCGCACGAGGGCCTGCTCAACGGCGCCCACGACCTGTCGGACGGCGGGCTCGCGACGGCCCTCGTCGACGCGTGCCTGCGCTTCGGCGTCGGCGCGCGGGTGTGGCTCGACGAGTTGCTGACCCGCGACGGGATCGACCGGACGACGGCGCTGTTCAGCGAGACCGGCGGCCGCGTCGTCGTCGCCGTGCCGCGCGAGGAGGACGTCAAGTTCACGCGCCTGTGCGAGGGCCGGGGCTACCCGGTGGCGCGCATCGGCGTGACCGACGACGGCGCGGACGCCGAGCCCGTGCTCGAGATCCAGGACGTGCTCACCGTCCCCCTCGCCGAACTCCGCGCGACCTCGCGCGCGCCCCTCGCCCGCTTCGCGTAAACCCCTGCGCACCCGTTTCGCGTAGCGTCCACGCGCAGGTTTCGGCGGTCAAAGTTCAGGAGCATCGCTGCGCGACCGAGCCGATACGGTCACGGCGCGCGACGATGTCCTGCACTATTGACTGGGGGATCCGCAGGGGAGACCCCGCACGGCGACCACACGCGGCGACCACACGCGGGGGGACCCGGGGCGCAGCGGCTTACGCGATGGGGAACGCGACGCCGGTAGCGGCCTCCGCCTGCCGCCATACCTCCGCGCCGAACGCGGGGTCCGCGCTCGAGGCGACTGGCTTGGCGGGGGCGGGGCGACCGACCAGACCACGGTGCGGGCCCCAGAAGGTGCCGCCCTCGGCATCCGGATCGATCGCGGCGCGCACGACCGGCCACGCGCCGCGCTCCTTGCTCTGCAGGAACAGCGGGAACGACCCGCGATCCAGCGCGAACCCCGGATGCGCGACGAGCGAGCGCCGCGCCGATCCGGCCGCGCGCCACCGCCGATCGAGCTCGAATCCGAGCGCCTGCGTCGCGTGCTTCGACAGCCCGTAGGCGCGGAACGGCGCATACCGTCGCTCGGACTGCAGGTCGCTCACGTCGCCGCGCACGAGCTTCGTCGCGAAGCTGCCGAGCCACACGACCCGGCCGTCGTCGGCGAGCGCCGGGGCGACGAGCGCGGTGAGCGCGAACGCGCCGAACGCGTTCGTGCCGACGATGAGCTCGAGCCCGTCGTCGGTGGTCTCGCGCCGCCGCACGGCGTCGGTGCGGCCGGCGTTGTTGACCAGCACGTCGATCCGCCCGAGCGCGCGCAGCTCGGCCGCGGCGGTGCGGATCGAGTCGAGCGAGGCGAGGTCGAGGCGCACAAGGGCGAGTGCGGCGCCGGGCACGCGATCCCGGATGCCGTCGATCGTCGCCTGCGCCCGCTCCGGCGAGCGCGACGCGAGCACCACGCGCGCACCGGCGCCGGCCAGCTGCTCGCTCACGCGGGCGCCGATGCCGGCGTTGCCGCCGGTGACGACGACGGTGCGGCCGTGCTGGTCGGGCAGCCGATCGGGGTCCCAGCTCACCGCGGTGCGGGTCCGGCCGGCGTCTCGATGCTGCCCGTCGCGGCGATCTGCTCGTGGTGGTGGATGACCTCGGCGACCACGAAGTTGAACCACTTCTCGGCGAAGGCCGGGTCGAGGTGCGACTCCTCCGCGAGGGCCCGGAGCCGCGCGATCTGCTCGCGCTCGCGCTCCGGGTCGGCGGGCGGGAGGTCGTGCGCGGCCTTCAGGTGCCCGACGGCCTGCGTCGCCTTGAAGCGCTCCGCGAGCATGTGCACGAGGGCGGCGTCGATGTTGTCGATGGTGCGCCGGTAGGCCGAGAGCTGCGCCGTGACGTCGGTGTCCGTCATGATCCGAGCCTAGCTTCGAGCCCCGCGCGCACCTCGGGCCAGTCGTCGACGGTGATCGAGTGCACCGCCGTGTTGCGCCAGGTGCCGTCGGCGCGGGGGAGGTCGCGGCGCATGATCCCCTCGAACGTCGCGCCGAGTTTCAGGATCGCCGCCCGCGAGTGGGCGTTGACCTCGTCGGTGCGGATCGCGACGCGCCCGAACCCGTGCGCGAACGCGTGGGTCAGCAGCAGCAGCTTCGTCGCGGGGTTGACGTCGGTGCCCCACACGGCGGGCGTGTAGCCGGTGCAGCCGATCTCCACGTGCTCCTTCTCGAGCACGATGTTGAGCATGCTCGACGAGCCGAGGATCTCGCCGTCGCGCACGACCACCCAGCAGCGCCCGCCGGACCCGTGGCGGCAGTACTGCGGGAACCACGCGTCGAACGCCGCCTCGTCGGCCGGCAGCCCGCTCGGGCCGCCGCCGTAGCCGGCGGCGAAGATCTCGGGGCGTCCGAGCGCTCGCCACAGCCCCGGCAGGTGGCGGTGCTCGAACGGTTCGAGCCGGATGCCGTGCCCCTCGAGCACGACGGCATCCGGGAACGTGGCGCTCATCGCACCCCTTCTCTCCGGGAAGCGGCACGTCAGTCGACGAGGTCGTGCCGCACGACGATGCCGTCGCGCGACGGGCCGACCCCGATCGCCGAGATGCGCGCGCCCGACATCTGCTCGACCGTCAGCACGTACTCCTGCGCCGCCTTCGGCAGCTCGTCGAACGACCGCGCGCCGGAGATGTCGTCGTTCCAGCCGGGCAGCTCCTCGTAGATCGGCGTGGCGTGGTGGAAGTCGGTCTGGTTGACCGGCACCTCGTCGTGGCGCACGCCGCCGACGTCGTAGGCGACGCAGACCGGGATCTTCTCGAGCCCGGTCAGCACGTCGAGCTTGGTCATCACGAAATCGGTCACGCCGTTGATGCGGGCGGCGTAGCGCGCGATCGGGGCGTCGTACCAGCCGGTGCGGCGCGGGCGACCGGTCGTCGTGCCGAACTCGAACCCGGCGGAACGCAGGAACTCGCCCGACTCGTCGAACAGCTCGGTCGGGAACGGACCCGACCCGACCCGCGTCGTGTACGCCTTGACGATCGCGATGACCCGGTCGAACCGGTTGGGCGCGACACCCGAGCCGGTGGCCGCCCCGCCGCTGGTCGCGCTCGAGCTCGTGACGAACGGGTACGTGCCGTGGTCGACGTCGAGCATCGTCGCCTGGCCGCCCTCGAAGAGCACGGTCCGGCCGGCATCCAGCGCGCGGTTGAGCTCGAGCGAGGTGTCGACGACCATCGGCCGCAGCCGGTCGGCGTACTGCAGCAGGTCGTCGACGATCTCGTCGACCGCGATCGCCCGGCGGTTGTAGATCTTGACGAGCATCTGGTTCTTGAGCTCGAGGGCGCCCTCGACCTTCTGGCGCAGGATGTTCTCGTCGAACAGGTCCTGGATCCGGATGCCGACCCGGTTGATCTTGTCGGCGTACGCCGGACCGATGCCGCGCCCGGTCGTGCCGATCTGCCGCTTGCCGAGGAAGCGTTCGGTCACCTTGTCGAGGGTGCGGTGGTACTGCGTGATGACGTGCGCGTCGGCGCTCACGAGCAGCCGCGACGTGTCGACGCCGCGGGCGGCGAGCGCCGTGAGCTCGTCGAAGAGCACCTCGATGTCGACGACCACGCCGTTCGCGATGACCGGCGTGACGCCCGGGGTCAGGATGCCGGACGGCAGCAGGTGCAGCGCGTACTTCTCGTCGCCGATCACCACGGTGTGGCCGGCGTTGTTGCCGCCGTTGAACTTGACGACGTAGTCGACGCGGCTGCCGAGCAGGTCGGTGGCCTTGCCCTTGCCTTCGTCGCCCCACTGGGCGCCGACGAGAACGATCGCGGGCATGGGTCTCTCCTTCGAGAGAGGAGGGATTACGCCCCAGTCTAAGCGGCGGAGTGCCTCCGGACCCACTCATGCATGACGATCGCGGCGGCCGCGGCGGCGTTGATCGAGCGGGTCGAGCCGAACTGGCGGATCGAGACGACCGTGTCCGCGGCGGCGAGCGCCTCGGCGGAGAGGCCGGGGCCCTCCTGCCCGAACAGCAGGATGCAGCGCTCGGGGAGGTCGGCATCCACCACATCGACGGCGCCCGCCACGTTGTCGACCGCCACGATCGGCGCGCCCCCACCGCGGCCACCAGGTCGTCGATGGTCGGGTGGTGGGCGATGTGCTGGTAGCGATCGGTCACCATCGCGCCGCGGCGGTTCCAGCGCCGGCGCCCGACGATGTGCACCGTCTCGGCCAGGAACGCGTTCGCCGTTCGCACGATCGAGCCGATGTTGAGGTCGTGCTGCCAGTTCTCGATCGCGACCGAGAACGGATGCCGCCGGGCGTCGAGGTCGGCGACGATCGCCTCGACGCTCCAGTAGCGGTAGGCGTCGACGACGTTGCGTGCGTCGCCGTGCTCGAGCAGCTCGGGGTCGTAACGCGGGTCGTCGGGCCACGCCGCTCGGCCTCCGGGCCACGGTCCCACGCCGACCGATGCGCGCTGCTCGTCGTCCACCCTGTTAATCTCCCGCCATGCGATGGGATGCGGACGCCTGGCTCGCCGCGGAGCGTCCCGACACGATCGTGCACGGCGACAATCTCGCCCTCGCCGCGACTCTTCCGGACGGCGTCGCCCGCCTGATCTACCTCGACCCGCCGTTCAACACGGGCCGCACCCAGCGCCATCAACCGGTGCGCACGGTGCGCGATCCCGAGGGGCGCGGCGCGGATTCCAGGGTCGCAGCTATGCCGAGGTGCGCGGCGCGCTCTCCCGCTACGACGATCGCTTCGACGACTACTGGGCGTTCCTCGGCCCCCGGCTCGAGGAGGCGTGGCGCCTGCTCGACGAGCGCGGCACGCTCTACCTGCACCTCGACTACCGCGAGGCGCATTACGCGAAGGTCGCACTCGACGCGCTGTTCGGGCGCGACTGCTTCCTCAACGAGCTCATCTGGGCCTACGACTACGGCGCCAAGTCGACGACGCGCTGGCCGGCCAAGCACGACACGATCCTCGTGTACGTGAAGAGCCCGCGCTCCTATTACTTCGACTCGACGGCGGTCGACCGCGAGCCGTACATGGCGCCGGGCCTGGTCACCCCCGAGAAGGCCGCGCGGGGCAAGCTGCCGACCGACGTCTGGTGGCACACGATCGTGGGCACGAACGCCGCCGAGCGCACCGGCTACGCGACCCAGAAACCGCTCGGCATCCTGCGGCGCATCGTGCAGGCCTCGAGCGCCCCGGGGGATCTCGTGCTCGACCTGTTCGCCGGGTCCGGCACCGCCGGCGCCGCGGCCCACGCCCTCGGCCGGCGCTTCCTGCTCTGCGATGAGAGCGCGGGCGCCGTGGCCGTCATGCGCGAGCGGCTTCCCGAGGCGCGCGTCGTTACGCTGGAGCCATGACGGCGGCTACCCGCACCGACCGCGGCGAGATCGAGTGCTGGCTCACCGACATGGATGGCGTGCTGGTGCACGAGAGCACGGCACTGCCCGGCGCGCAGGCGCTCATCCGGCAGTGGACCGACACGCGCACGCCGTTCCTCGTGCTCACCAACAACTCGATCTTCACGCCGCGGGATCTCGCGGCGCGGCTGCGGGCATCCGGGCTCGACGTTCCGGAGGAGGCGATCTGGACCAGCGCGCTGGCCACCGCCGACTTCCTCGCCTCGCAGATCCCGGGGGCTCCGCGTTCGTGATCGGCGAGTCCGGGCTCACCACGGCGCTGCACGAGGTGGGCTTCATCATGACCGAGTCGGATCCCGACTACGTCGTCGTGGGCGAGACCCGCAACTACTCGTTCGAGGCGATCACGAAGGCGATCCGGCTCATCGACAGGGGCGCCCGCTTCATCGCCACCAACCCGGATGCCACCGGCCCGAGCGCCGACGGCGCACTGCCCGCGACGGGTGCGATCGCCGCGCTCATCACGAAGGCGACCGGCAAGGACCCCTACGTCGTCGGCAAGCCGAACCCGATGATGTTCCGCTCCGCGATGAACAAGATCGGCGCCCATAGCGAGAACACCGCGATGATCGGCGACCGCATGGACACCGACGTCGTCGCGGGCATCGAGGCCGGCCTGCACACGATCCTGGTGCTCACCGGTATCAGCGACCGGGCCGAGATCGAGCGGTACCCGTTCCGGCCGTCGGAGGTGCTCGCCGGCGTGCACGAGCTGCTGAGCCCGGAGCCCGTCGAGGTCGAGATCTAGCCGGTCGCGCTCGGCGACGGCGCGTGCGGGACGGCGACGCTGCCGGTGAGCGGATCTCTCGACGAGCGGCTCACGAAGCAGTAGTACCAGTGGTCCCCGGCGTCCCACTGCTTCGCGCTCACCGGATAGCTCGCCTCGATCTGCGCATCCCGGTAGGCCGCGGCGGCGGCCAGGCCGATGACATCGGGTTTCGAGCACAGCACGGACAGCTGCGAGGCGAGCACGTCGGCGCCCGGATATCCGGGCGCCGCGGGATCGGCGAACCGGCCGCGATACACGAGCTGAGCGGGATGCGGCGACGCGCAGTCGACGACCGTGTACCGCTGCGCCCACGGCCCCGGATAGCGTGCGAGGCACTCGCCGCCGAGCAGCTGGTCCCAGCGGTGCGGTCCGTTCGCGATCGGGCCCGGCGGCAGCACGGTGGGAGCGGGCGTGGGCGTGTGGCGGGTCGTCGGCGTCGGCGTCGCGCGCGGGGTCTCGGTGAACCCGGCGAGCCGGGTGCCGAGGAAGAACAGGGCCCCGAGCGCGATCAGGGCCACGAGGCTCCCGGCGAGCGCGAGCAGCACGCGATGCGCGCGTGTCATGTGCGGCGGCTCCTCGATCACGATCGCGGCGGGCGGCGGCGCGGGCGGCAGCGCCGGCGGCTCGGGCGTCGGCTCGTTCTCGTACGCGCGGAACTGCGAGTCGGCGAACAGCGAGTCGAGACCGGTGGTCGGGTCCGGCACCGCCGGCTCCGGCGCGGTCGTGGCGGGCATGGCGTCGGCCAGGAGCATGTTGGCCGCGGTGGGCGAGACCAGGGGCACGGGACGGGAGGGGGCGTGGTCCGGGCGAACGGGCCGGTCTCGGCGTTCAGCTCGACCGGCTGCGTCGCGTCGCCGACGTCGACCGGCTCGGTCGGCGGCGGCTCCTCCCCGTGGTCACTGCGGTTCGAGTCCCAGGTCGGCGAGGCCGATCGCGGCGCGATACGGGTAGCCCGCGCGCTCGATGACCGCCTGCGCGCCGGTCGCGCGGTCGACGACGACCGCGACGGCGACGACCGTGGCACCCGCGCGTTCGAGCGCCTCGGCCGCCTTCAGCGGCGAGCCGCCCGTGGTGGAGGTGTCCTCGAGCACCACGACGCGCTTGCCGGCGACATCCGGACCCTCGACCTGCCGGCCGCGGCCGTGGTCCTTCGGCTCCTTGCGCACGACGAAGGCATCGTACGAGCGGCCGAGCGCCGCGCTCTGATGCAGCACCGCCGACGCGATCGGGTCGGCTCCCATCGTGAGACCGCCCACGGCATCCACGTCGGCGATGTCCGCGATCAGCTCGCTCATGACGCGCCCGATCAGCGGTGCGACGCGGTGATCGAGCGAGATCTTCCGCAGGTCGATGTAGTAGGTCGCCTTCTTGCCGCTCGTGAGCGTGAAGTCGCCGTGGAACACCGCTTCACGGGTGATGTGGTCGATGAGCTGGGCGCGGTCGTCGGTCACACCCATACGGTAGCGGGCCGTGGATCGGCGCCGGAGGTCAGCGGCGGCCGAGCGGCTGGTGGCCGCGCAGGTCGGTCAGCGAGAGCGTCTGCAGCTGACCGCCGACGTACGGCGACGGCGACACGACGGCCGTGATCGGCGCGACGTGGGCGGGGCGGGGCGCGGTGAAGCCGAGCGCGCCCATCACGACGGCGCCCGCGAGCACGCCGACGGAACCCAGCGCGATCGCGCGACGCGAAAGGCGGGGCATGGGCTCGGGAACGGGGTGTCGGGGGTCACCGCCCCTCACGCTAATCGGGGAGCGCTCGCCGCGCGCTCCCCTGTTTTCGGGGTAGAACGCCACGGGTATCGGCGGTCCGCCCTAGCCTGCGTGCGAAGCGACGCGACCGCGCTCGTGTCGCGGAGCAGGCGCGCCGCAGGGGCGGCGGCGCGCGGGCTAGCGTGGTGGCATGCGCCTCGCCACCTGGAACGTGAACTCCGTGCGCTCCCGCGTCGGCCGCGTCGTCGACTGGCTCGCCCGGGAGGACGTCGACGTGCTCGCGATGCAGGAGATCAAGTGCACGGAGGCCCAGTTCCCCTTCGCCCCGTTCGAGGACGCCGGCTACCGCGTCGTGCTGCACGGCCTCAACCAGTGGAACGGCGTCGCGATCGCGAGCCGCTTCGAGCTCGACGACGTCGAGACCTCGTTCGCCGGGCAGCCCGGCTTCCTCAAGGGGGCCGAGGGACCGGACCTGCCCCTCGAGGCGCGGGCGATCGGCGCGACGACCAACGGCATCCGGGTGTGGTCGATCTACGCACCGAACGGCCGCGCGCTCGGCGACCCGCACTATGACTACAAGCTGGACTGGTTCGGCGCGCTGCAGGGCGCGATGACCGACTGGATGGCGGAGCACCCCGACAGCCCGCTCATGGTCGCGGGCGACTACAACGTCGCGCCGCTCGACGTCGACAACGGCGATCCCACCGTCATCGAGGGCGTCTCGACGCACGTGTCCGCGCCCGAACGGGAGGCCTTCCAGGCCCTGCAGGATGCCGGCCTCACCGACGTCGTGCGCCCCCTGATCCCCGAGGGCTTCACCTACTGGGACTACAAGCAGCTGCGGTTCCCGCGCAACGAGGGCATGCGCATCGACTTCGTGCTCGGATCGCGCCCGTTCGCCGAGCGGGTGACGGCGGCCGCGATCCACCGCAACGAGCGCAAGGGCGACGCCCCGAGCGATCATGTGCCGGTCACGGTCGACATCGACCTCGCGCTCGAGGACGACGACCGGCCGATGATCTTCTGAGCGGGGGCGCTCTCACCGCGGGGCGAGCAGCGCGGCGATCACGAACATCGCCGGCAGCGACAGCGCCGTCGTGATGAGCACGACGTCGCGGGCGACGGCCGCGCCCCGCCCGTAGCGCTGGGCGTAGTTGAAGACGTTCTGGGCGGCGGGGAGTGCCGCGAGCACGACGACGACGAACAGCGCGTGACCGTGCAGGTGCAGTACGAATGCGCCCACGACCCACGCGAGCGCGGGCATGAGCAGCACCTTCACGGCGGAGGCCAGGATCACGAGCCGGCGATCCGATCCGGCGGCGAGCGGTCGCCGCCCGCGCAGCGAGATGCCGAACGACAGCAGCACGACCGGGACCGCCGCCGCTCCGACGAGCGTGAACGGCTCGAGCACCGGTGCCGGGAGGCGGATGCCCGCGAGGTTGACCACGAGCCCGAGCGCCGAGCCGAGGATCAGCGGGTTCTTCACCGGCTGCAGCAGGATGCGGCCGAGGGTGAAGCAGCCGCTGGTCGAGATGTCGAGCACGGCGAGCGCGATCGGCGCGATGACGATCACCTGCAGCAGGATGACCGGCACCGAGCTGGTCGCATCGCCGAGGATGTAGGCCGACACCGGCAAGCCGATGTTGTTGGCGTTGACGTAGCCGGCGCCGAGGCCCCCGACCATCGACTCGGGCAGCGGACGGCGCCAGAGCAGGCCCGCGACGACGACGATCCCGATGCAGATCACCGCCGTGATCGCCGCGACCGGGAGCACCGAGGAGAAGACCCTGCGCAGGTCGGCCGTCGCGACCGTCGCGAACAGCAGGCACGGCAGCAGGACGAAGAACGCCAGCCGGGTGAGCACGCGCTGGCCCTCGGCACCGAGCAGGTCGATGCGGGCGATGAGGTAGCCGGCGCCGATCACGACCGCGATGATGGCGAACCCGATCAGCACGCCCGTCACGTGCTCGAGCGTACTGAGGTGGGTGAGCAGTGCCGCGGGCGGGTATCGGCCCGCCCGACGCAGTGATCCGGCCGTCCGATCGCGTGCGGCGGCGGAAGACGCGCGCCGCCGGCAGATCTGCGCAAGAGCCTTGCGCTGGGGGCAACCCTTTGCGGCGCGATCCTCCGTAGCGTCGTGGCATGACCATGACGACCCCCGCCGTGACCGCCGACGGCATCGAGCAGACGGCCGCCTGGAGCCGGCTCACAGCCGCCGTCGAGGTCGTCCGATCCGGGCAGACGACGGACGGCAGCATCCCGGATGCCGCGGAACGCCCGGAATTCCGGGAGGCCGTCAGCCGGATCCGCGAAGAGCTCCGTCATCTGTCACCCGCGTTCCCGCACGACGCGGCGTATCTCGAGGCGCTCGACGCGGATCTCGCGCGCTGGGCCGACGGCGGCTTCGGCATCCCGGACTTCCTCGACTCGCTCACCGCGTTCCAGCCGCAGGAGCACCGCGTCGACGGGCTGCGCCACCTCGTGCTGTTCCCGATGACCACCCAGAACGGCTCGCCCGACCGGCTGCTGGAGGCGGTGCTCGTCGAGGTGCTCTGGCCCGACTTCATCGCGGAGCTGCAGGAGGCCTACACGAACGCCCTCTTCGTGCCGATCCGCTTCGTCGACTTCACGGGCGGCTACGACACCAACGCCGCCGTGCTCTTCCCGGAGACCGTGGCGATGCGCGAGGTCCCGCGCTTCACCTGGGGCGCGATCTTCTCCGACCGCGAGGCGGCGCGGTTCCGCCGGGTCGTGCGCGCCGCCGCCGCGATCACCAAGCTCGACGTCACCGACGACCTCGAGCGGCTGCTGGGCGACCAGCGGCTGACCGAGGAGACGTTCGTGATGTGGGACCTCATCCACGACCGCACCCACATGCGCGGCGACCTGCCGTTCGACCCGTTCATGATCAAGCAGCGGATGCCGTACTTCCTCTACTCCTCGAGGAGCTGCGCTGCGACCTCACCGCGTATCGCGAGGCGACGAGGCTCGCCGCCGATGACGGGGTGAGCGACGCGATCCGCGACCACGCCCGCCTCGTGCGGGTCGCGATCCTGTTCGACCGCATCTTCCGCTTCCCGCTCACCGGCTCGCGGGTGCGCAACTACGACGGGCTGGGCGGGCAGCTGCTGTTCGCCTGGCTGCATCAGCGCGGCGTGCTGCACTGGACCGACGTGCAGCTGGCCGTCGACTGGGATGCCGTGCCGGCCGCCGTGGGCGCGCTCGGCGACGCGATCGACGAGCTGTACTGGCGGAGCATCGACCGCCCGAAGACCGCGCACTGGCTCGCGGCCTACGAGCTGGTCCGGGCGACGCTCGCGCCGAACCCGGCGTCGAACTGGGCCCGCGGGCTCCCGGACGAGACGCTCGCCGGCGCGCCGAAGGGCTACACCGACGCGGTGCTCGACGACGAGTTCCCGCTCTCGATGTTCTACGAGGCGCTCGGCAAGAAGCTCGGCGACGTCATCGCCTCGACCTCGGGCATCACCGCCTCCTCGGCCACGGCAGACTGAGACGCATGGACCGCACCTTCGCCTCCGACAATTACGCGGGGGTGCACCCCGAGGTGCTCGCCGCGATCGCCGCCGTCAACACCGGGCACGAGATCTCCTACGGCGAGGACTCGGTCACCGAGCGCCTCCAGGAGGTCGTGAAGCGGGAGTTCGGCGAGCGCGCCGAGGCCTTCCCGGTCTTCAACGGCACCGGCGCGAACGTCATCTCCCTCACCAGCGTCCTCCCCGCTGGGGCGCCCTCGTCACGACCTCGACGAGCCACATGCACACCGATGAGGGCGGCGCCCCGGAGAAGACGGCGGCGCTGAAGCTGTTCCCCGTGCCGACGCCCGACGGCAAGCTCACGCCCGAGCTGCTCGCCACCGAGGCGTGGGGCTTCGGCGACGAGCACCGCGCCCAGCCGCTCGCCGTGAGCATCGCCCAGACCACCGAGCTCGGCACGCTCTACCAGCCGGACGAGATCCGTGCCATCGCGGATGCCGCCCACGCGCTCGGCATGACCGTCCACCTCGACGGCTCCCGGCTCTGGAACGCGGCCGCGGCGCTGGGGGTGCCGTTCCGCGCGTTCACGACGGACGCCGGGGTCGACATCCTGAGCCTCGGCGCCACCAAGAACGGCGCCCTCGCCGCCGAGGCGATCGTCGTGCTGAACCCGGACAACGTCGACGGCATCGTCTACCTGCGCAAGACGGCGATGCAGCTCGCGAGCAAGATGCGCTTCCTCAGCGCGCAGCTGCTCGCGCTGTTCGACGACGGGCTGGGCCTGCGCTCGGCGCAGCACGCCAACGCGATGGCCGCTCGGCTGCGCGCGGCCATCGAGGGCACGCCGGGGCTCTCGTTCTCGCAGAAGACCGAGGCGAACGCGATCTTCGGGGTGCTCGACAACGCGGTCGCCGACCGCATCCGCGCCCGGTACCGCTTCTACGACTGGAACCGCGCCCGCGGCGAGGTGCGCTGGATGACGGCCTTCGACACGACCGAGGCCGACGTCGACGCGTTCGCCGCCGCGATCCGGGAGGAACTGGCCCGGTGACCGGGCCCGTGCGGATCGAGATCCCGACCCCGCCGGGGCCGCACCCGCCCGCCACCAACTGCTACGCGTTCCTCGCCGGCGACGCCGTCGACCTCGTCGACCCCGGCTGGGACGACCCGGCATCGCTCGCCGCGCTCGAGGCCGGTCTCGCCGGACTCGGCACGAGTGTCGACCGGGTGCGCACGATCGTGGCGACCCACTGGCACGTCGACCACCTGCCGCTCTCGGCGCGGGTGCGGGAGCGCAGCGCCGCACGGGTGCTGCTGGGGCGCGGCGACGAGCTGGACGCCGCCGTCCCGGTCGACGGCCTGCTCGCCGACGGCGACGAGGTCGTGCTCGGCGATCGGCCGGTGCGCGTCGTCGGCGCTCCGGGTCACACCCCCGGCAGCCTCTGCCTCGACCTCGGCGACGACGGCCTGGTGACGGGCGACACGCTGCTCGCCGAGATCAACCCGGGCATCGGACTGAGCTTCCACGTCGAGGGCAACCCGATCCGCGACTACCTCGCCACGCTCGAGCGCCTCGCACGCGACTTCGCCCACCGCACCGGCCTGCCCGGCCACGGTCCCGACCTGCACGACCTGCCGTCGCGATGCGCCGAGCTCGCGGCGCACCACCGCGCGCGCTCGGCCGAGGTCGTGGCGGTGCTGGCGCGTCATCCGGATGCCACGGTGGACGAGATCGCGCCGCAGCTCACCTGGACCGGTGGCTGGGAGAGCCTGCGCGACGTGAGCCTGCGCTCCGCGCTGCGGCAGACCGCCTGGCATCGCGAGCTCGCCGCGTCCTAGGCGGCGCGCGGCGCCAGCAGCGACCACAGCGCGTCGAGGGCGGTGGCCGCGAGGGCGGCGCGATCCGGTGCGTCGGTACCGAGAGCCCACTGATCGAGCGTCGTGAGGATGCGATCGCCCACGCCGACAGCAGATCGGCGGGCAGATCCGTGCGGATCACGCCGAGATCGCGCCCCGCGCGCAGCACCTCGTCGATCCATCGCAGAGCCGTGACGCGCACCCGGCTGATCGAGCGCTCCGGCGCGAGACCGATCGAGTTGTGGAACATCAGGCCGAGGTCCGCGAGCTGCGGATCAGCCTCGGCGGCCTGGGCGAATCGGGCCAGGACCGCGTCCAGTTCGGCGCGAAAGCTCTCCGCCGTCAGCGACGACGGGTCGGGCGCGCGCAGCGTGGTGCCCAGCCGCCCGGCGATCGCGTCGACCACCCAGTCATGCAGCGCGGCCTTGTCGGCGAACCAGTGGTAGAACGACCCCTTGCCCATCCCGGCGCGCTTGAGGACGTCGTTCAGCGACGCTCGCTCGAGCCCCCTCGCGCCGAAAGCGTCGGCGGCGGCGGCCAGGAGGCGGCCGGAGGCGGCGGCGTCGAGCGGGCGGGGTGGACGGGACATCACCGACAGTGTATTCCTGTACCATGTGGTACATGAATAGAGGCGCGCGGAATGAGTGAGCTCGTGGTCGTCGCGGGAGCCACCGGCTACGTGGGGCGGCACGTCGTCGCCGAGCTCGACGCGCGGGGATACCGGGTGCGAGCCCTCGTGCGGTCGCGCGAGAAGGCCGACGCGCCCGGTGCGTACGACGCGCCGGCGCTGCGCGACCGCGTCGCCGAATGGCGCATCGTCGACTTCGGCGACCCGGCCACGCTGACCGACGCGTGCGCGGGCGCGGATCGGGTCGTCTCGGCGCTCGGCGTCACGCGGCAGAAGGTGAGTCCGTGGAACATCGACTTCCTCGGCAACCTGCTCGTGCTCGCCGACGCGGAGCAGCACCGTCTGCGCTCGTTCGCCTACGTCAACGTCATGCGCTCCGAAGCGGGGAACTCCGTGACGATGCGGTCCAAGTTCGCGTTCTCGCAGGCCCTCCGGCGCAGCACGGTCACCCCGCAGATCATCAACCCATCCGGGTACTTCTCCGACATGACCGACTTCCTGCGCATGGCGCAGCGCGGGATCGGCTTCACGCTGGCAGATGGCGCGACGCGGATCAACCCGATCCACGGCGCCGACCTCGCCGCCTTCATCGTCGACCGCCTCGACGGCCCGGCCGGCAGCTGGGACGTCGGCGGGCCGGACGTCTTCAGCTACCGCGAGCTCGAGCAGCTCGCCTTCCGCGTGGCCGGCAAGAGGCCGCGGATCCTGCGCGTCGGGGAGGGGTCGGTCACGGCCTCGAGTGGCTGGCGCAGCGCGCGTCGCCGCGGGCCGCCAACCTCGCGCGGTTCTTCGTCGAGTCCCTGGCGCTCGACGCCGTCGGAACGCCGGTCGGCGAGCGCCGCCTTGAGCCCTACTGGACCTCGATCGCCTGACATCGCTCGCGGGCGGCGCACTGCCTAGGCTGACCCCCATGACGACGGACCCGGCCAAGCCCTGGCTCGATTCCTACGCCGAGGGCGTGCCGCACGAGATCCCGATGCCGACCGGGTCGCTCTCCGACCTCATGCGGGCGTCGGTGACCGAGTTCGGCGAGCGCCCCGCGATCGAGTTCTTCGGACGGGAGTGGACGTACTCGCAGCTCGGTGCGGAGATCGACCGGGCCGCCGAAGGCCTGCGGCGGCTCGGCGTGCGCAGGGGCGACCGCGTGGCCATCGTGCTGCCCAACTGCCCGCAGCACGTCGCGGCCTTCTACGCGATCCTGCGGCTCGGTGCCATCGTCATCGAGCACAACCCGCTGTACACGCCGCGCGAGCTGCGCCACCAGTTCGAGGACCACGGCGCGAAGGTCGTCATCGCGTGGGACAAGATGGTGCCCCACATCCAGGCCTTCCCCGACGATGTCGCCGTCGACCGCATCATCTCCGTCGACATGACGCGCGCGATGCCGCTGCGGCTCCGGATGCTGCTGCGCCTGCCCGTCGCGCGCGCCCGCTCCCAGCGCGCCGAGCTGACCCAGCGCGTGCACGACGCCCTTCCGTGGGAGGACCTGCTCGCGGACGTGCCGATCAAGGCGAGCGTGCCCGGACCGACCGTCGACGACGTCGCGCTCATCCAGTACACGAGCGGCACGACCGGCATGCCCAAGGGCGCGACGCTCACCCACCTCAACCTCGGGGTCAACGCGGCGCAGGCGCGCGCGTGGGTGCCGCAGATCACACGCGGCGACTGCGTGGTCTACGCCGTGCTCCCGCTCTTCCACGCCTACGGCCTGACCCTCTGCCTCACCTTCGCGATGAGCATGGGCGCGCGGCTGGTGATGTTCCCGAAGTTCGATCCGGATCTCGTCCTCCCGGCCGTCAAGCGGCATCCGCCGACCTTCCTCCCCGCCGTCCCGCCCATCTACGACCGCCTGACGAAGGCCGCCGCGGAGGCGGGCGTCTCGCTGGAGGGCATCGAGATCGCCATCTCCGGGGCGATGCCGCTCTCGCAGTCCGTGATCAGCCCCTGGGAGAAGGCGACCGGCGGCTACCTCGTGGAGGGCTACGGCCTGAGCGAGACGAGCCCCGTGCTCATGGCCAACCCGGTCGCCGAGAACCGCCGCGAGGGCACGGTGGGCCTGCCCCTGCCCAACACCGAGGTGCGCGTCGTCGACCCGGACGACCCGACCAGGGAGATGCCGCTCGGCGAGAAGGGCGAGCTCGTCGTGCGCGGCCCGCAGGTCTTCTCCGGCTACTGGAACAAGCCCGAGGAGACGGCGGACGTGTTCGTCGACGGCTGGTTCCGCACCGGCGACATCGTGCGCATCGACGAGGACGGCTTCGTCTCCATCGTCGACCGCATCAAGGACCTCGTCATCACCGGCGGGTTCAACGTCTCGCCCTCCGAGGTGGAGGACGCCCTTCGCGGATTCCCGGCGGTGGCGGATATCGCGATCGTCGGCATCCCGAGCGAGCGCGACGGCGAGCACGTCGCCGCGGCCGTCGTCGAGAAGCCGGGCGAGCACGTCGATGCGAACGCGCTCATCGCCTACGCGAAGGAGAACCTCGCGCACTACAAGGCGCCGAAGCACGTCTACGTCGTCGACGAGCTCCCCAAGTCGCTCATCGGCAAGGTCATCCGCCGCCAGGTGCGCGATCGGCTGCTGCAGCGGGACGACGTGCAGAACGACGGCTGACCATGCCCGCCGTGAGGGTCGCGATCATCGGCGCCGGCTTCTCCGGCATCGGGATGGCGTGCGGCCTCCTCCGTGCGGGCGTGACCGATTTCGTGCTCCTCGAACGCGCACGCGAGGTGGGTGGCACCTGGCGCGACAACGTCTATCCCGGGGCGGCCTGCGACATCCCGGCCGACCTGTACTCCTTCTCCTTCGCACCCAACCCGGACTGGAGCCACCGCTACCCGCGGCAGGAGGAGCTGCTGCACTACCTGCGCGACGTCGCCGACCGCTTCGGGGTGACGCCGCACATCCGGTTCGGTACCGAGGTCGAGTCGGGCGAATGGGATGCTGCAGCCGCCGTCTGGCGCATCGCGACGAATGCCGCGAGCTGGACGGCCGACGTGCTCGTCTCGGCGTCCGGCCCGTTCATCGACCCGGCCTGGCCGGCCATCCCGGGGTCGAGACGTTCCCCGGCCCGCGGCTGCACACGGCACGGTGGGATCCCGCCCTCGATGTCGCGGGAAAGACGATCGCGGTGCTCGGCACCGGAGCCTCCGCGATCCAGCTCGTTCCCGAGCTCCGGCCCCGCGGCGCGTGGGTGATCGTCCTGCAGCGCACCGCGCCCTGGGTGATCCCGCGGCACGACCCGCCGACCAGCGACCGCCGCCGCCGGGCGTTCCGTCGCCGGCCGTGGCGGCAGCGCCTCGCGCGCGCCCTGGTCTTCGCGGGAGCGGAGGCGCGCTTCCCCGGGTTCGCCACGCCCGTGATCGGGCGGGTCGCGGAGGCCGTCTACCGGCGGTCGCTGCGGCGGCAGATCACCGATCCGACGTTGCGGGAGCAGGTGATGCCGCGCTTCCGCCTCGGCTGCAAGCGCGTGCTCATCTCGAGCGACTGGTACCCGGCGCTCGCCTCACCCGAGGTGCGTCTCGTGACCGAGCCCGTGCTGAGGATCGACGGCGCCTACCTCGTGACCGCCGCCGGCGCCCGCCACCGCGCCGACGTACTCGTGGCTGCGACGGGATTCAACGTGACCGCCCAGCCCATCGCGACGCGAATCCGCTCGCGCGGCGGCACGCTGGCCGAGCACTGGCGACCGCACGCGAGCGCGCTGCGCGGGACGACGGTCGCCGGGTTCCCGAACCTGTTCCTGCTCGTCGGCCCGAATACGGCGCTTGCGCACAACAGCATGGTGTACGTCATCGAGTCGCAGATCCGTTACGTGCTCGCAGCGCTCGCCGCTCTCGAGGCGCGGCGCGCCCGGACCATCGAGACCGACCCAGTGGCTCAGCGTCACTACGCCGATCGCCTCGACCGCGCGCTCACGCGATCCGTCTGGCAGACCGGCGGCTGCGTCAGCTACTACCAGGATGCCGGCGGCGCCAACCCGACGATCTGGCCGCACGCCGCCGCGACCTTCGCACGCACCGTGCGCCGGTTCGATCCCGCGGAGTACCTCTGGGAGTGACCGGGGCTCCCCCGACCGTCACCCGTCAGGCCTCGAGGCGTCCCCCAGCGACGAGGGAAGCAGATCCGCGTGGGCTTCGGTCAGCTGATCGCAGAGCGTCCAGATCTGCTCCGGGGTGAGCGTCGAGCTCGCATTGGGATCGATGAGGACGGCCTGCCGGACCATCTCGGGGTTGCCGGTTCGCGCGGCCTCGATCGTGAGCGCGGCCACGGACAGGTAGGTGCGGTCCAGAGCGGCGCCTGCCGCCGGGATGTCGCCGAAACGGATGGGGTGCACCCCGGAGCCATCGACGAGGCTCGGCACCTCGACCACGGCCCCGTCCGGGAGGTTGGTCACATAGCCGTCGTTGACGACGTTGGCGTGGATCTCGCGTTCCGTTCCGGTCAGGATCGAATGGATGACCAGCGGCGCGTACTCGGTCGCGCCCTCATCCTCGAACGGGAGCGGCCGGCCGGCGTCGAGCGCCGCCTGCGCCTCCTCGAACTCGGCGATGTTGTGGAGCGAGATGTCGATGTACTTGAGCGGCTCGAGCCGGAACCTCTCGATCTGCTCGTCGGAGCGGAGGAACCAGGGGAGATAGTCGGCCGTCATCAAGCTCGACTCGGTGGGGTAGTACCCGATCCGCTTCATGACCTCCACCCGCACCCGCCGCTCCAGGCCGGGATCGGCTCGGATCGCGTCGCGGAACCGCGGGTAGAGGTCCTCGCCGTCGTGCGACCACTCCGTGAGCCAGGAGAGATGATTCACACCGGCGGCGCGGAAATGAGTGCCTTCCATCGGCACGCCGAGCAGCTCACCGAGGTCGTGCACGGTCCAGTAGACGCTGTGGCAGAGCCCGACAGTCTTGATGTCCGGGGCGACCACCGACATCCACCAGACGTTCATCGCCATCGGGTTCGTGTAGTTGAGGAACCAAGCGTCGGGGCAGAGCTCCCGCATGTCACGGGCGATCCCGGACAGCACCGGGAAGGTCCGCAGGCCGCGGAACACTCCCCACGCCGGTGGTGTCGCCGACGGTCTGGCGAAGGCCCATGGCGGCGGGCAGCTCGAGGTCGATCCGCGTCGCGGCGAACCCTCCGACCGCGATCACGTTGATGACGAACGAAGCGCCGGCCAGAGCCTCGCGGCGATCACTGGTCGTCACGATGTCGGCCACCCGGCCGAATCGGGCCGCCGCCTGCTCTGCGGTGACGCGCGCGAAGTTCAGCCGATCCGGATTGATGTCGTACAGCACGAGCTCCAGCGGAGGAAGGTCGTCGAAACGATAGAGATCCGTGGAGAGCTGGTGGGTGAATGTGACGCTTCCCGCGCCGATGAGGACGACCCGGACCCCAGACATTGTTTCGGACACCTTTGACCTTTTTCCAATTCGATTGTCGACGCGTTGACAGTGGGCACGGGGCAACTGATCGCCCGAGGGAGCGGCGGTTCGCCTCAATACGGATAGGCGAGCGAGCCGCGTTGCGCCGAGATCCAACGACGCTCCGTGAACTCCTCGAGGTTGGCGGCTCCCCCGATGCGCCCCCGAGTCCGGACCGGCCGAGGCCGCCGAAGGGGGCGGACGGCTCGTCGATGCACGTGGCGTCGTTGATGTGGACCATGCCCGATCGGATGCGGCGCGCGAGCCGTTGCCCGCGCTCTTCGTCGCTCGTGAGAACCGAGTTCACGAGGCCGTAGTCGGTGTCGTTGATCAACTCGATCGCCTCGTCGTCATCCGTGAAGGACATGATCGGAGCGATCGGGGCGAAGATCTCCTCCTTCCACAGGGGCATGTCCGTCGTGATCCCCGTGACGATCGTGGGACGGAAGAAGAGCCCGTCGATGACTCCGCCTTCGACAACGGTCGCTCCCATCGCCACGGAGTCGTGCAGGATGCGGGCGGCGCGGTCCGCCTGTCGCTGGTTGATCATCGGCCCGAGCCCGACCGGCTCCCGGCTCGGATCGCCCACCGCGATCGCGCGCGCTCTCTCGGCGAGCCGGTCCACATATCCGTCGAACAGGTCACGATGCACGAGGTGACGCCCGGCGGTGATGCAGGTCTGTCCCTGGAAGTGGAAGGTGGACCACGCACCGATCATCACGGCGGTGTCGAGATCGGCGTCATCGAGGACGGTGAGCGAGTTGTTGCCTCCGAGTTCCAGGGAGACCCGCTTCAGCTGGCTTCCCGCCACCTCGGCGATCTTCGCGCCGACCGCGGTCGAACCGGTGAAATGAACCATGTCGACGTCTCGGTGCGCCACGAGTGCCTCGCTGAACTCCTGATCACCGAGGACGACCTGGAGCAGCCCGGCGGGTGCGCCCGCCTTGGCAAAGAGGTCCGCAATGGCGAGGCCGCCGGAGAAGGGCGTCTCGGGCGAGGGCTTCAGCACGACCGAGTTCCCCAGCGCGACAGCCGGAGCGATGACTCTCGTGGCGAGGATCAGGGGGAAGTTCCAGGGTGTGATCAACGCGACCACACCGACGGGGATGCGTTCGCACACGCTGAATCGATGGGGATCGCTCGACGGGAGGATCTCGCCGGTGACGCTCGACGCGAGGCTCGCAGCGGTCAGGAGTTCCTCCGTCGCGAGCTGCACCTCGAACTCCGCCTTTCCACGGATCGAGCCCGTTTCGCGCATGATGAGCTCCGTGAAACTCTGTGCCGATTCCTGGAGCAGCGCCGCGACGGCACGCAGCAGCTCGGCACGTCTGGTGTACGGCTGAGCGGCCCAGTCCGGCTGCGCGATTCGCGCACCCCTCAGCGCTTCCTCGAGCTCGGCGACGCCGCCGAGACCGGCTACACCCAGGACGTCGCCCGTCGCCTTTTCGAGCACGTCGAGGCCGGAGCGCTGAGCGAGCGGACGGTAGTCGCCATCGACGAACACGCTGCCCCGCCATGAGTCCTTCACCAGGGTCGACCCATCCATGCGCCGCTGTTCCTTCCTGTCACCACCCTCGAGTGAGCCCCGGCAGGCCGGGAACGATCTCCCTCGATCTACGCCGACGTGCACCGGGCTCGGCATCTTCGTGAACCGCTGCCAGCAGCTGACCGCGGTCACAGACGCCTTGACGGAGGTATACGCCCATTTGTGATCGCTCACGGCCGAGACGATCAAATCGCTCACTCCGTTTGCACTCTTTGACCGGTTTTGTTGTCACTTGATCGGCCCTGGCGGACCATGACTCCCGTCGACGATGACGAAGCCCGACGTCGCGAGAGCCCTGTCCGACGCGGGACAGCAGGCGCGGTCCATCCGATCTCGACGCGAAGCAGAGCCGGGATGCACAACGAAGTGAGGCGAAAAATGAAACGTTCGGTCACCGCAAAACTGTTCACAGCGCTGGCGCTCTTCAGCGCCGTATCTCTCACCCTCGCGGGTTGCAGCGGCGGGGGCGGCGGCAGCTCGAAGCTCGATAAGAGCGCGCCCGTGACGCTCACCTGGTGGACGGGGCAGACGCAGACGGCCGAGAAGACCCTCGAGTCGCTGGCCAAGGAGTTCCATACCGATCACCCGAACGTCACGATTCAGATCTCCTCGGGTGCACCGACCACGACCGACCTGCTCCAGAAGATCTCGGCAGCCTTCGTCAGCGGCGACACGCCCGACATCTCGTACACGTACGGGTACTGGGGAGGGACCCTCGCCGCCAGCGGCCACATGCTGGACATCACCAAACAGGTGTCCGCACCCGATGTGCACTGGGACGCATTCCCCGTGTCGGCGAGGAAGATCGCCGCTCCCGCGGGGAAGGTCATCGGGATGCCCTCGATCGTGGACGTCGTCAGCCTCATGTACAACAAGGCGCTGTTCGACAAGGCGGGCCTCGCGTATCCGACCGATGACTGGACGTGGGACGACTTCCGGCAGGCGGCGAAGAAGCTGACCGACAAGTCCACACAGACGTTCGGGACGGCGTTCCCGGTCGATCCGGGTGATGCGGCCTACCGCTTCTTCCCCCAGTTCTGGCAGCGCGGCGGAACGTTGCTCAACGCCGATCAGACCAAGTCCCAGCTGAACTCGGCTGCCGGCGTCGGAACCCTCGACTTCATGAACTCGCTCGCCGTCAAGGACAAGAGCGTCTACCTGGATCAGACGGGATCGAAGTTCGAGCCCCTCTTCGTGGCCGGCCGGATCGGGATGATCATGGACGGACCGTGGCTGCTGTCGGACCTCAAGACCGGCCACACCGATTACGGCGTCGTCAACCTGCCGGGAGTCGACGGCAAGCACACCACGATCTCCGGTCCCGATATCTGGGCGCTCTTCGACAACCACGACGCCAACCGCGCCTACTGGTCGTACCAGCTCAT
Source organism: Pseudolysinimonas kribbensis (assembly GCF_030161895.1). GTDB lineage: Bacteria > Actinomycetota > Actinomycetes > Actinomycetales > Microbacteriaceae > Pseudolysinimonas > Pseudolysinimonas kribbensis. Next base: position 1,810,458 of record NZ_BSVB01000001.1, on the reverse strand, counting down.
CAAGTGGCTCACCGACCCCGCGCAGGATGCGCGGTACTCGCTGGCGCTCGGCAATCTTCCGCTTCGGCCGTCGCAGGAGAACGATCTGCCGGAGTTCAAGAAGGCCGTCGACACGTACCCGGGATTCCAATCGATGGCCGCGAACCTGTCGAACGTCCAGCAGGCGCTTCCTCCATCAGCGCATTCCCGGATCTCTCCGACGCGGTCGGGACGGCGATGTCGCATGCGATGCAGGGCCAGGGGACCAGCGAGGAGAACCTGAAGATCGCCGATGCGACAACCGATAAGGCGCTCGCGAAGAAATAGGGAGCGTCTTCATTGGTGACCACCGTCGGCAACAGTGTGAAGGGCCGGACGTCCGGGGTGCCGAAACGGCGCCCCGGACGGTCGCTCGCTGCCACCGTCCGACAGACCCTCGAAGGCTGGGGCTTCGTGGCCCCAGCCTCCGTGATCGTCGTCGGCCTGTCGATCTTCCCCGCCGGCTGGGCCTTCGTGCTCTCACTGCAGCACTGGAATGGATTCAGTCAGCCGGAGTTCGCCGGCGTCTCCAACTACGCGGGCGTCATCACCGACTCGGAGTTCTGGGATGCGGTCGTCCACACCGCGGTCTACGTCGTCCTCTTCGTGCCGCTGTCGGTGTTCGCGGGGATGATCCTCGCGGTTGCTCTCAACCGGAAAATCCGCTTCATCGGGCTCTACCGGACGCTCATCTTCGTCCCGTTCGTCGTCTCGGCCGCCACCACCGGCGTGCTCACCAACTACCTTTTCGACACCCAGTTCGGCATCGTCAACCATGTCCTCAACGTCCTCGGCCTCCCTGCTCAGGGATGGTTGACGGACCAGAAGCAGGCGATGGTCGTCATCGTGATCATGTCGCTCTGGGGATCCGCGGCGTTCACGACCGTGATCTACCTCGCCGCGCTGCAGGACATCCCGGCGGAACTGGTCGAGGCCGCCACCATCGATGGCGCGAATCGCGTGCAGACCTTCTGGCTGGTCGTCCTCCCGCAACTGAAGTCGGTCTCGACCTTCCTCGTCATCTGGCAGCTCGTTCAGGCGATACAACTCTTCGACCTCGTCTATACGACGACGCGCGGGGTCCGCTCAATGCGACCGAGACGATCGTCTACTACCTGTGGAACACCGCTTTCCTCAAGCTGGACTTCGGCTACGGGTCGGCCATCGCCTACGTGCTGTTCGGCGTCACGATCCTGATCACCCTGGGTGTCGGCGCCTATTCGCGCCGACGGGAAGCGCGCGTGCAATGAGTACGACAGTTCAGGCCGGCCTCCGGGCTCACGATGGCGAGGCGACGCGGCGCCGCAAGAGGCGCCTGCCGTTCAGCGGATGGCATTTCCTCCTCCTCCCGCTCGCGATCCTGTTCGCGATCCCGCTGCTGCAGATGTTCCTCGCGTCACTGTCGCCCGCGGCGGAGCTGTTGCGGTTCCCGCCGCCGTTCGTTCCCTCCCACCTGACCCTCTCCGGATATCAGAGCCTCTTCCAGCAGTCCAACATCTTGCTGTGGCTGGGCAATACGCTCATCGTTTCGGCGACGTCCATCGTCTCCAACATGATCCTGTGCAGCTTTGCCGGCTACGGATTCGCGCGGCTGAAGTTCCGGGGCCGGAACGTGCTCTTCGTGGCGATCGTCGGCACCATCATGATTCCGACCCAGGTGCTGATGATCCCCACCTACCTGCTGTTCTCGCGCCTGGGCCTGATCAATTCGCTCGGGGCGGCGATCGTTCCCTGGTTGGCGACCGCATTCGGCATCTTCCTCATGCGTCAGTTCTTCCTCTCCATTCCCGCGGAGCTCGAGGAGGCGGGCCTCATCGACGGATGCTCCCGACTGCACGTCTTCATCAGAATCGTGCTCCCCTTGGCCAAACCGGCCCTGGCGACACTGGCGATCTTCACGCTTCTCGGCGCGTGGAACGACCTCGTGTGGCCGCTGATCGCGATCAACAACGCCAATGCCTTCACGCTGCAGCTGGGTATCGCGAACTTCCAGGGAGTCCATCGCACCGACTGGTCTCTGCTGATGGCGGGCAACGTCATCGCCACCCTCCCCTCATCATCTTCTTCACCGTTGCTCAGAAGCAGTTCGTCGCCACGATGTCCGTCTCGGGGTTGAAGGGATAGCCGGCGGCGTCACCTCCTGAACGCGATCGGGAGCTAGGGGAGTCGGCGATGTGCACTCGCGTGCCGGCCGCCCGGATCGCCTCGAGCTCGCCGACGTCGGCCGACGAGTCCGTGACGAGATCGTCGATGCGATCGATGCCGGCGACGCTCGCGAGGGTGACCCGGCCGATCTTCGAGCCGTCCGCGACGACGATCACCCGCTGGGCATGGCCCACCATCGCGCCATTGGTTCTCGCCTCCGTCTCGTCATGCGTGGTCGCCCCGCGGACGGCGGTCATGCCGTCGACGCCGAGAACCGCCGTGCCGATGTTGATCGCCTGAAAGGTGTTCTCGGCGAGCACTCCCACGAGCTCGTGCGAGTGGGGCCGCATCACGCCGCCGGTCATGATGACGCGCAGCGTCGGGCGCGCCGCGAGCTGAGTCGCCGTCGTGAGCGAGTTGGTCACGATGGTGAAGTCGTGCCTCGTCGACAGCAACCGGGCGACCTCGGTCGTCGTCGTCCCGCCCCCGATCGCCACGACGTGGCGACCGGGACGGATCAAGCGAGCCGTCGCGCGGGCGATCAGGCGCTTCGCTTCACGGAATTGGCCGTCCTTCAACTGCACCGGCAGCTCGATCTCGATGTCATGTCCGACCTCGATCAGCCGGGCGCCGCCATGCGTGCGACGCAGCAGCTGCTGATCCTCGAGATCGGCGAGATCCCGCCGGATGGTGGCCGGCGAGACGCGCAGTTCGCCGGAGAGGCCCTCCAGTGTCAGGCTGCCGCTCTCCGTGAGCCTCTCGATGATCGACAGCATGCGTTGAGAGCGCCTGATCGAGGTCGAATGCGGTTGCCCGCGCCTCACCCTCTCCACGGGATTCACCGGCGTCTCCCGCTCCGGTCAGCATTCGACGACATTGACCGCCAGGCCTCCGCGCGACGTCTCCTTGTAGGCGTCCTTCATGTCGGCGCCGGTGAGACGCATCGTCAGGATCGCGGCGTCCAACGAGACCTTGTGCGAGCCGTCGCCGTGCAGCGCGAGGCCGGCCGCCGTGATCGCGGTGTTGCCGGCGATCGCGTTCCGCTCGATGCACGGAATCTGGACGAGTCCGCCGACGGGATCGCAGGTCAGCCCGAGGTGGTGCTCGATGCCGATCTCGGCGGCGTTCTCAACCTGCTCGGGCGCACCCCCGAGGGCCTCGCACAGCGCCGCTGCGGCCATCGAGCACGCGGATCCGATCTCTCCCTGACATCCCACCTCAGCGCCCGAGATCGACGCATTCCTCTTGAAGAGGCTGGCGATGGCCGCAGCGGTCAGGAAGAACCTGAAGACGCCCTCCTCCGTCGCGCCCGGAACGAACTTCACGTAGTAATGGAGTACGGCCGGCACGATGCCCGCGGCACCGTTGGTCGGCGCCGTGACCACGCGGCCCCCGCGGCGTTCTCCTCGTTGACGGCCAGGGCGAAGAGGGCGACCCACTCTCCGGCGTCGTGCCTCCCCCGGTCGCCACGCTCGCTGAGGGTCGACCACAGCGCCGGAGCCCGGCGGGGGACCCGCAGCCGCCCGGGGAGCACCGCCTCCCCGCTCTCGCACCCACGGATCACGCACTGGCGCATGGCCTGCCAGACACGAGCGATGCCCTCACGTACCTGTGTCTCGCTCCGCATCGCCAGCTCGTTCTCGAGCATGACCCCGCTGATGCTCAGCCCCGTCTCACGACAGATCGAGAGGAGCTCGTTCGCAGTCGAGAACTCATGCGGAACAGGCGCTCCGTCCTCCGGGTCCTCACCGGGGCCGCGCGACACGAATCCGCCGCCGATCGAGTAGTAGGTGTCCGATCGGATGACCGCCCCGTCGTGACCGTGCGCGGTGAAGGTCAGCGCGTTCGGGTGTCCGGGCAGCTCGACCGATCGACGGAAGGTGATGTCGCGATCGGGGTCGAACTCGATCGGATGGGTGCCGAGGAGCGTCACGCATCGTCGCACGGTCAGCCGGTGGAACCGGTCTTCCGTCGCCCCGGTGTCGACGGTCTCGGGATCATCGCCCTCGAGTCCCAGAACGACGGCCCGATCCGTGCCGTGGCCACGACCGGTCGCGGCCAGGGACCCGAAGAGCTCCACGTGCACGCGGCGGATCTCGCCGAGGCCCGGGCCGCGCGCAAGCTCGGTCACGAAGGCCTTCGCGGCCCGCATCGGGCCCACCGTGTGCGACGACGACGGCCCGATGCCGATGGAGAAGACGTCCAGCGTGCTGAGGCTCATCGACGTGCCATCGCCGCGTTCACCCGAGCCACCGATCGAGGTTCTCGGCGACGAAGGCGTCGTCGGTGAGCCACGGATACGCGCTCCGGACGCGGCTCAGCTCCTCCGCCTGACCGGGCGAGAGCACCTCCGCCTCCTCGAGGCACCAGTTCCCGGCCAGCAGGCCCTGCCGACGAAGGTGTTCGTTGATCCCCGCGATGCTGCCGGCGAAGTCGTGGGCGGTGTCGAAGAGAGCACTGTTGGCGTCGGTCACATCCGAGCCCCGTGCGATGGCACGACGCAGCGCCTCGTCGTCTCCGGTCGACGCGCTCCGGATGGTCGCGAACAGCTCGACGGCGGCGCGGGTTCCGACCGCCCACTGCCCCAGCAGGCCGCCCACGAACCGGCGCGTCTCGCCCGCCGCGCCCACGTGGAAATCCGTCACCAGGTCGTTGACGATGGTGTCGTCGTTGCCCGTGTACAACGCGACGTCGGCCCCGCGCCCGGATCGGACGATGCCGCGCACCGCCTCCAGCGTGCGGTAGCGGCTGAAGGGCGCCAGCTTGACGGCGACGACGGATTCGATGTCGGCGGTGCGCGTCCAGTACTCCTCCGAGAAGCGTCGTCCGCCGACGGCCGGTTGCAGGTAGAAGGCGATGACCGGAAGCACGCCCCCGACCGCCCGCGTCCGTCGCACGAGATCCTCCTCGCTCAGCGACGTGGTCGCGTTGGGCGAGAGCAGGACCGCGTCGTACCCGAGGTCCGCCGCGACCTCGGCTTCTGCGACGGCCTGGTCGATCGCTCCGGAGACTCCGGCGATCTTCACGAAGGCATCGCCGGGCGAGAACTCCGCCACCGTGTCGGCGGCGCACCGCAGCACGGGCTCGTACAGGCCGAAACGGGGATCCCGGATGGCGAACTGCGTCGTGTGCACCCCGACCGCGACGCCCCCGGCGCCGGCGTCGATGTAGTACCGCGTCAGGGCCCGCTGCCGCCGCTCGTCGAGAGCCTTGTCCTCGGTGATGGCGAGGGGTGCGCCGGGATCACGGTGCCCCGTGCCAGCGCCTCCGATGCCGCGCTCCTGGAGCCGGATCCCGTCACGTCAGAACCTCCCGTCATTGCGCTCGAACTTCGTCGGCTTGCCGAGCACCCGGCCGCCGGCGAGAAGCCAATCGGCCTGCATCTCGATCAGCGCGCCCGCCGCGAGGTCGGGGTAGCCGAACAGCGAGTGGCACGTGGCGGCGTTCGAGAGCAGGGCGGTCTCGCCCTCCTGTCCGGAGAACACGACCTCGCGGTCGAGCAGCTCGCCGAATCGAAGGGCGATCGCACGGACGGAGAGGATCTCGGGGCCGGCCAGATTGATGATGCGCGGCGGGCTGTCGGCGAGCAGGAGCGATCTCAGAGCGACCTCGTTCGCGTACCGCTGCGCGACGACGTTGACGAAGCCCACGGAGAGATCGACGGGGGAACCGGCGAGGACGCGTTGCGCGATGTCGCACAGCACTCCGTAGCGCGGCTCGACCGCGTAGTTTAGCCGGATGATGGACGCGCGGAGGCCGCCGCTCAGCGAGGCCGCCTGGATGACCCGCTCCCGTCCGAGGCAGCTCATCGCGTACTCGCCGACGGGCGCGGTCGGTGAGTCCTCCGTGGATCCGAGACCGGTGACGGGCGTGAACGGGTAGACGTTCCCGGTCGAGAACGCGGCGAGCCTGGAGGCGCGATAGCGGCGTGCGACCACCGACGGAAGCACGCAGTTGGTCATCCACGCTCCGCTCGGATTCGCGTCGCTGCCGAACTTGGCACCGACCATGTACACGACGTTCTCGGCCTCCGGCAATCCCGAGAGGTCGGCATCCGGACTCAGTTCGGCGCGGACGACTTCGACGCCCCCGCCTCCAGCCGGTCGGCGAGGCCTTGGTCGCTCCAGCGGGAGACCGCGATGACACGGGCATCCGTGCTGCCGGCGGTGTCGAGTGCGTTGCGGGCGGCGAGGCACAGGCTCGGTCCCATCTTGCCGCCGGCTCCGAGGATCACGAGATCCCCGCTGAGCCTCGACATGTCGGACACGAGCCCGGGTGAGGGGACGCCGAGCAGGCGGTCCAGCTGTTCCTCGTCGGCAGGGTGGCTGAGCAAGGGATTCTCCTTCACTGACAGGGTGGGGTCGGACGGGAATCGCTAGCCCAGCTCGGGAGCGACGGTGGCGTATCCAGTGCCCCCGTCGGGGTCGGGCAGCGACGGCCCGCGTACCATGCGGGCGAATGAGCGGGCGGTCGTCAGCGCGAATCGTTTCGCGAGATGCGCGCGCCTCGGACCCTCCGGCACATCGAGCTCGATCGGTGCGCCCGGGATGGGAGAGATCGCGGCCTGGAAGGCGAGATCGGCGGCCCGTTGATCGCGGGCTCCGACGGGGCCGATATGCCAGCGCCGTGCTCCGGGTCGACGGAAGGACCACGCGATCAGCCGGCCCTCGTCTTCGACGACAGAGCACCCCTCGGGGAACGTGCGGCACAGGTCCTCGAGCAGGGTGGCACGCGGCACGCCCAGCGCCGCACTCTCCATGGCCGTCACGGCTGGCAGATCCGTCGGCGACATCGGTCGCACCCCCACCAGGGTCGTCGCATCCACCGCACTCGCCTCCCCGTGCAGGCGATGCACCTGGTATTGCTCGACGAAGCCGTATCGGTCGTAGACCTGCTTGCCCAGCACGGTGGCGTCGAGAGCCACGTTCCGGATGCCGTGGGCCGAGTCGAGATGGTTCAGGGCGTGTTCGACGAGACGGCTTCCGATTCCGAGACGACGGAACGACTCGTCGACGACGACCATCCCGACCCAGGCCAGTCGCCCGGCATACGCGGTCGTGGTGGTGGTGGCCACGACGCGACCTCCCCGTGTGGCGGCGAAGCAGCCGTCCGGCGCCAGCCGGAGCAGTCGCTTCCAGTCGGCACGTGTCTGATTGAACCCGACCTGGCCGCTCAGCTCCTCCAGCCGTTCGAGGTCCGCCTCCTGCAGGGGCCGGATGGTCTCGCCCGACGTGACCTCAGCCATCCTGTCGACCTGCATCGAGCCACGGGGCACCCGTGCCCTGCATGCTCGAGTAGAAGGGGTGCCCGCCGCGATGTCGCCGGGGCGAATCGCCCCGCCGCCGAACGCGGATGCGTAGATCGCTGCCGCCAGCTCGAGCGACCGGCGGGAGTCGGCGAGGGTGACGGGGGTGCGTCGCCCCGATCGAGAGCGTCGAGCACCGCTCGCAGCTGGCTCACGTGGCTCGAGGTCTCGGCGCCCTCCCGGCTCGCCGTCAACGCGGGCAGCGCGCGCCCATCGAGGCCCGTCACCCTCCAGTCGGCGTCGGTGTACCCGTACAGATGCTCGAGCTCGACCGTCGCGTTCTCGTAGTCGATGCGCAGGTAGCTCGTCTCCCGGATCGACACGAGCGAGTTGAGGATCGTCGCGATCGCGCCGTTCGCGAAGCGCACCACCGCCGCGGAGACGTCCTCGGTCTCGGTCGGCCGCGACTGGCGTCCTGCCAGGGCCGTCACGAGCTGCCAGTCCCCGAGGATCGACAGGAGGAGGTCGAACTGGTGGATGCCGTGGCCCATCGTCGGACCGCCTCCCTCGCTCGCCCAGCTGCCTCGCCACGGAGTGGCGTAGTACTCGTCGTCGCGGAACCAGAGCGTGTTGCACGTCGCGACGAGAGGCCGACCCAGGGCGGCTCTCGTGGGCGCCTCACGCAGACGAACCGGAACACCGCCGAAGCGATGCTGGAACACCACCGCGACGGGCACCCCGGACCGCCGCTCGGCGTCGAGGAGGGCATCCAACTGCTCGAGCGAGAGAGCCGGCGGCTTCTCGAGCAGGGGGACGACCCCGGCACTCAGGCATTCGAGCGCGAGGGGCACGTGGGTCGAGGGCGGCGTGCAGATGTGGACCACGTCGAGCGTCTCGGACGCGAGCAGGCGGGTGAGGGCCTCGAACGAACTCGGCACGTCCCACCGGCGCGCGAACTCCGCGACGCGTGCCTCGTCGACATCGACGGCCCCGACCAGGCGTGCGCGGTCGCTCAGCCGCCGGAGAGCCGCCGCGTGCTCGGATGCGATCTCGCCGGTGCCGACGATCGCCACGCGATACGTGTTCACCGGGACCACGCCCGATCCACGAAGCGGAGCCTGCGGAGCGGACTGCCTCTCATGGACGGAGACGCGCCGCGATCCGGAGGGGATGATCGAAGGCCACGGGAAGGTCCCCCATCTGGTCGGCTCGGCGGTTCGCTCGGAACCGGCATCGACCCACCTGGCCTCGATGCCACAGGATTTGTCACACTACGACCGGCCGAATCGCCGCGGGGGCAAGACTGATCAATTGCTCATGCCGTATGAGCGTTTCGCTGACTCGATGAGGGCTTTCGCGCGGGATCGGGCGCTTGTCGCACTTTTCTCGGCCCGGCGGCCTCCGAAAACGCCCAACCGCGCACACGTGCGTCATCTCGGGCGTCTCCCCGGGACGTCTCCGCGTCTGCACGCCAGAAACCGTGGGTCGCGCGCCGCGCGACGAGCACGGATTCCGGTGATCCAGGCGGGGGTCGGGTCGCTCAGCTCCCGGAGACCGGCGCCAGAGCCTGCGGCGCGGCCCCGCTGGCACGACGCCCGCGACGCGGCGCCTCGACCTGGGCTCGTGCAGACCGGCGGACGAGCCGTCTGATCCGCGCGCTACTCCCAGCCGACGACGCGGCAGGTGATGCCGGGCACACGGGCCAGCTTTCCGTCGGCCGTCACGAGTGGACATCCGAGTTCCTCGGCCACCGCGAGGTACGCGGCGTCGTACGGAGCCGCGTCGTCGGTGAGTTCGACGATGCGCGGAAGGAGACCGGCGGTCGGCCAGACGTCGAACTCGAACTCCCGCAGTGCCACGACCGCCGATGCGAACTGCGCTCGGTCGATGTGATGTCCGAGCAGTCGCCCGCGGAGGGCGCTGATCACCTCGAGCAGGAAGTGCTCGGGAACGACCCAGTGCGGGTCGCTGCCAGCCGCACCCAGGATCGCGGCCCGGCGCCGGTCGTCATCGCCGGCCAGGATCTCGACGACCGCCGACGCATCGACCGCGACGGTCATGCCGTCTCATTCGGCGGCGGGAAGACCGCATCCAGGATCTGCTGCGTCCGCTCGTCGCGCAGGCGGTGGATCAGGCCGACCGTGCTCTCAGCGGACGAGTCGATCCGTGCGATGGGACCCTTCCGCATCTCGGCCAACCAGGCACGATTGCGCGCCATCTTCGCCTCGTGTGCGAGCACGTCTTGCAGGAGCACCTGCAACGAGACCCCCGCCGCCGTGCCTCGCCGACCAGCGCCTCGCGCACGTCGTCGGGGACGTCCCGCACCTGGATGGCCACCATGCATACAAAATAGCATGCACGATCGCATGCGCCGGTCAGACCGCGGCGGCCTCGAACCTTGACACCGCGAGACCGTCGGCCTCGAGGTCGACCCGCACGGTGTCGCCGTCACGGATGACGCCCTCGAGCAGGGCCTTCGCGAGGCGGTCGTCGATCTCGTGCTGCATGAGCCGGCGCAGCGGCCGCGCCCCGTAGATCGGGTCGTAGCCGCGCTCGGCCAGCCAGGCGCGCGCCTCGGGGGTGACCGCCAGCTGCAGCCGGCGCTCGGCGAGCCGGCGCTCGAGCCGGTCGACGTACAGCGAGACGATCTGACCGAGGTCGTCGTGGGTGAGCGGAGCGAACACGACGATGTCGTCCAGCCGGTTCACGAACTCGGGCTTGAAGGCCTGACGCACCAGGTCCTGCACGGCCTCCTGCTTCTGCTGCCACGGCATCGACGGGTCGACGAGGATCTGGCTGCCGAGGTTGGAGGTCAGGATCAGGATCGTGTTGCGGAAGTCGACGGTGCGGCCCTGACCATCCGTCAGCCGGCCGTCGTCGAGCACCTGCAGCAGGATGTCGAACACCTCGGGGTGCGCCTTCTCGACCTCGTCGAGCAGGATCACCGAGTACGGGCGCCGGCGCACGGCCTCCGTGAGCTGCCCGCCCTGCTCGTATCCGATATATCCGGGAGGGGCCCCGACGAGCCGCGAGACGGAGAACTTCTCGCCGTACTCCGACATGTCGATGCGCACGAGCGCCTTCTCGTCATCGAACAGGTACTCGGCGAGCGCCTTCGCGAGCTCGGTCTTGCCGACGCCGGTCGGCCCGAGGAACAGGAACGAGCCGGTCGGCCGGTCGGGATCCGAGATGCCGGCGCGCGTACGGCGCACGGCCTCGGAGACGGCGCGGACGGCGTCCTTCTGCCCGATGAGCCGCTTGCCGAGCTCCTGCTCGAGGTGCAGCAGCTTCTCCTGCTCGCCCTGGCGCAGCTTGTCGACGGGGATGCCGGTCCAGGCGGCGACGACCGAGGCGATGTCCTCGTCGGTCACCTGGTCGTTGACCATCCGCGGACCCTGCTGCTCGACCTGCTCCGCCTCGCCGAGCTTGTGCTCGATGCCGGGGATGGTCTCGTAGTTGAGCTTCGACGCCGTCTGGTAGTCGCCCTCGCGCATCGCCCGGTCGAGCTGGATGCGCGCGTCGTTCAGCTGCGTCTTCAGGTCGCCGACGGAATGCAGGCCGGCCTTCTCCGCGGCCCAGCGGCCCTGCAGCACGCCGAGCTCCGCCTCCATCGTGCGCAGGTCGTCGCGCAGCTTCTCGAGCCGCGCCTTCGACGCGTCGTCCTTCTCCTTCTTGAGCGCGAGCTCCTCGATCTTCAGCCGGTCGACGGCGCGCTTGAGCTCGTCGATCTCGACGGGGCTCGAGTCGATCTCCATCTTGAGCCGCGACGCGGCCTCGTCGATGAGGTCGATCGCCTTGTCGGGCAGCTGCCGAGCGGTGATGTAGCGGTTGGAGAGGGACGCCGCCGCGACGAGGGCGCTGTCGGCGATCGTCACCTTGTGGTGCGCCTCGTATCGCTCCTTGAGCCCGCGCAGGATCGCGATCGTGTCCTCCACGCTCGGCTCGCCCACGTACACCTGCTGGAAGCGGCGCTCGAGGGCGGCGTCCTTCTCGATGTACTCGCGGTATTCGTTGAGCGTCGTCGCACCGATGAGCCGCAGCTCGCCTCGGGCGAGCATCGGCTTCAGCATGTTCGCGGCCGCGACCGAGCCCTCGCCGCCGCCGGCACCCATGAGCGTGTGCAGCTCGTCGATGAAGGTGATGATCTGGCCGTCGGACTCGTCGATCTCCTTCAGCACGGCCTTCAGCCGCTCCTCGAACTCTCCGCGGTACTTCGCGCCGGCCACGAGGGCCGCGAGGTCGAGCGACACGAGCTGCTTGTCCTTGAGGGAGTCCGCGACGTCGCCCGCGACGATGCGCTGCGCGAGCCCTCGACGACGGCGGTCTTGCCGACGCCGGGCTCGCCGATGAGCACGGGGTTGTTCTTGGTGCGCCGGGTCAGCACCTGACTGATCCGGCGGATCTCGGCATCCCGCCCGATCACCGGGTCGAGCTTGCCGCTCTTGGCGATCTCGGTGAGATTCACGCCGTACTGCTCGAGGGCGCTCTTCTGGTCCTCCTGGCTGGAGGGCGCGCCCTGCATGTTGGCCACATCGTCTCCTTGCGCGACGTCGTCAAAAACTGAGTCTGTTTGACTCAAGTTTACCGATCGCGGCTATATTCCGCCACTGGCGGCGGCGACCGCCCGCGCCGATCGCGAAAGTTTTCGCGATTTGTCCGAATTTGTCGTTGACCGGCTCCCGGTTGACTGGTCTACTAAGAAGACCCGGCACCCGACCAGGGCGCCGGCTGATCCCTCAATGCAGAGAGGGCCGCCCTGGACGCGGTCCACCAAGATCAGAAAGAGGCGACGATGCCATCACAGAACGGTGCGAGTTTCACCCGACGCGGATTCTTCGGCGTCGCCGGTGGTGTGAGCGTTGCGGCGATCCTCGCCGCGTGCTCGCCCAGCGGCGCGGGCGGCGGAGGCGGAGGCGGCAGCAGCAAGCCGCTGAAGTTCTGGAACATGCCGTGGGGTGGAACGAAGTTCAACCCGACCGACAAGAAGATCACGCTGGCCTACAAGCCGAAGAGCGGCCTCCCGGCGGCGACCTACCAGGAGATCCAGTGGGCGAACTTCACCCAGACGTTCTCCTCCGCGATCGCCTCGAACACCGGCCCGGCGGTCAGCTCCGGCGGCGGCACGCAGGCGTTCCAGTTCGCCGCGCAGGGCAAGATCGCCTACGCCGACCACCTCATCAAGTCGTGGGAGTCGAACGGCCTCAAGGACGACTTCCTCGACGGCCTGCTCGACACCATGAAGACGGACAAGGGCTACGCGGCCGTCCCGTACAACCTCGACGTGCGCGTCGCCTGGTACAACAAGGCGCTCATGCAGCAGGCCGGCGCCGACGTGCCGACCACGTGGGATGAGTACAAGGCCGTCTGCGCCAAGCTGAAGAAGATCGGCGTGTACGGTTTCGGCCTCGGGTCGGGTGCGGGCTCCTTCACCGGCAGCCACATCATGACCGCCTTCATGATCAACAACGGCGGCGGCCTGTTCAACAAGAAGCAGGAGCCCGACGCGGTCACCGACGAGAACATCGAGGCGATCGAGTTCATCCTCGAGCTCGTGAAGAACGGCTACTCCGACCCGGCCGCGGCGACCTACACGTCCGACAACGTGCAGGCGCAGTGGAAGGCCAAGCGGTTCGGCTACGGCTGGGACGGCGCGGGCCTGCCGGCCGGCGCCGTGGGCGATGTCGCGAGCGACCTCGTCGTCGCGGACCCGCTGACCAGCCCGTCCGGCAAGAAGGGCGGTCTGTACTTCCCGAACAACATCATGATGTACACCAACACCCCCAGCCAGGAGGGGTCGGAGGCGTTCGTCACGTACTACTACAAGAACATGAAGGAGCTGTGGACCGAGAACACCGGTATCGGTCTGCCGCCCCTCAAGTCGATCGCGGACACCGACGAGTTCAAGTCGAACGCGAACAACGTGAAGATCCTCAACGACTGGAACCCCATCTTCAAGACGTGGGCGGCTCCGGGCGGCAACGGCCTCTTCGCCAACATCGCCAACACGGTGGACGGCACGCAGCCGATGCTCAACTTCACGCAGGCCATCCTGGGCGGCAAGACCGACGCCAAGTCGGCTCTGACCACGCTCCAGAGCGGCATCGAAGGGCTGATGAAGTAGTCCGACCTGCGACAGGTTCGCGATCGGGCTCCGCGGCCCCGGGGTATCCTCGGGGCCGCGGGCTTCACCGACGAGGAGTAATGCAATGACGCACGTGACCCAGCCCATCGCCGCCGAGAGGCGGCCCCATGTCGACTGAGACGATCACGCGGGGCATCGGGCGGGCCCGCCGCGGTGTCGGCAACGGCGGAGCGGGCCGGCCCGTCCAGTTCAAGCCGAGCAACTCGAACCGGATGCCGGGGCACCGTTCGCGCTCGACGACGTTGCTGCTGTTCGCCCTCCCCTCGCTCATCCTGCTCGTCCTCCTCAACGTCTACCCCGTCGGCTACGCCGGCGTGCAGTCCGCCCGCAACGGCGACCTGCTCTCCGCCGGCGACTTCGTCGGCGGGCAGAACTACCTCACGGTGCTGCAGCAGCCGGTGTTCTGGCACGCCGCCCTGTTCACGCTGATCTTCACCCTCGTCGGGGTGTTCGGATCGTGGGCCATCGGCCTGGCCCTCGCGCTGCTGCTGCGCACCAGGATCCCCGCCAACGGACTGTTCCGGGTGCTGCTGCTCCTGCCGTGGGTCGTTCCGATCGTGGTCTCCGCGACCGCCTGGAACTGGCTCGTGGCGACGCCGCAGTCGCCGCTTCCGGTCATCGCGAACTTCTTCGGCCTCGGCAACCCGCTGTTCCTCGCCGATCCGACGCTCGCGCAGATCCTGGTCTGCGTCTACAAGGTCTGGATCAGCTTCCCGTTCATGATGATGATGATGACGTCGGCGCTCGCCTCGGTCGACACCAACGTCTACGAGGCGTCGAAGGTCGACGGCGCCGGCCCGTGGCAGACCTTCCGTCTGATCACGCTGCCGATGATCTCGCGCACGACGTACATCTCGTGGATCCTCATGACGATCTTCTGCGTCAACGACTTCCCGACGATCTTCCTGCTGACCGGAGGCGGCCCCGTGCAGTCGACGCAGACGCTCGTCGTCATGGCGTACGTCACGGTCTTCCAGAACTACCAGACCGGTCCGGGTGTCGCGATCGCGTTCCTCATGACCCTGGTCCTCGTGATCATCTCGGTGGTCCTGTACCGCCAGATCCGGAAGGTGAACATCGAATGACTACCCCTGACGTCTCCCTGACCGGCAGGCTCGAGGTCGGAGTCAACACGCGCGCGCGCAAGCCGATGGTCCCGGGGGCCCGCGGCAAGTGGGGCCGGTTCATCGGCATCATCGTCATCACGGGCATCGTGCTGATCCCGATCGTCGCGGTCGTGGTGCTCTCGCTGACCCCGTCGCTCGGGTCTTCGGCGACCGGCTTCACGACCGAGAACTACGCGAAGGCGTTCACCGAGACGGGCGTGCTCACCTGGCTGACCAACAGCCTCACGGTGACCCTCGCGACCGTCGTCGTGGCCGTCGTGGTGGCGGCGCCGGCCGGCTACGTGCTCTCCCGCGGCCGCAACCGCTTCGTGTCGGGGTACTCGCTCGTGCTGTTCATCGTGCAGTCCCTGCCGGTGGTCACCGCGGTGATCCCGCTGTTCATCCTGTTCGCCCAGTTCGGGCTCGTCGACAACCTGTTCGGCGTCACGATCGTCTACGTCGGCAGCACCCTCTCGGTGGCGACCTGGATGATGGCCGCCTACTTCGACTCGATCCCGATCACGCTCGAGGAGGCCGCCTGGATGGACGGCACGAGCGTGCTGGGCAGCTTCACGCGGATCGTCCTGCGCAACTCGCTACCCGGCATCCTGTCGACGGCGATCTTCTGCTTCCTGCTCGCCTGGAACGACTACCTCATCGCATCGGTGTTCCTGAAGTCGGACACCGTGAAGACCCTGCCGGTCGGGCTCCAGAGCTTCTTCCAGCAGAACCAGGCCAACTGGGGCCTCGTCATGACCGTGGCGGTCGTGATGATGATCCCGCCCGTGCTGATCTTCGCGCTGCTCAACCGCTACTTCAGCGTCGGCGGCATCGGCGGCTCGCTCGCCGGAAGGTGAGCGAGCGCACCCTGCGCGCGGCCGTCGACCGGGTCATCCCGGCCGACGGCTGGCGCGCCGGCTGGGCAGGCGGAGTCGGCGCCTACCTGGAGTCGGCCGGCCCGGAGCTCGACTGGGCGCGTCCGTTGCTCTCGGCCCTCGCCGCGCGCCTGGGCCCCGGGTTCGCCGAACTCGATGAGGCCGATCAGGATGCCGCCCTCGCGGCCGCCGCGCAGCATCCGGAGGGCGCGATCGAGTTCCGGGCGCTCCAGCGGGTCTGCTGGGAGGGCTTCTACGCATCGTCGGGCGGCCGGGACCCGGAGGGCCTGCGCATGGTGGGCTTCCACGATGTGCCGGCGGGCGTCACGCCGATCGACGCCCCGGCTCCGCGCACCGTCGACTCCCGCCGCGTCCGGCGCCGCTACGACGCGATCGTCATCGGCTCGGGCCCCGGCGGCGGTGCCGTCGCGCGCTCCCTGACCGCCGCGGGCAAGCACGTGCTGCTCCTGGAGCGCGCGGCGTGGAAGCCGAACTCGGAGCTGCGCGGCGACCACCTCCACGACAAGCGCAACGCGGTGTACCGGCCGTCGGCGGGTCCCGGGGCCGGGCATCCCCGCATCCACGTCGATGACGACGGTGGCGAGACGGTCATCGACGGTGACGGCGATGCGGCCCGCTACGGCCTCAACGCGATGCTGCCCGGCGGCGGCACCCGGATCTGGCAGGGCATGGCCTGGAGATTCCTGCCCGAGGACTTCCGCATGGCCAGCGAGTACGGCAATCCGGCGGGCGCGAGTCTCGCCGACTGGCCGGTCGGCTACGACGAGCTGGAGCCGTACTACTCCCAGGCGGAGCAGGAGCTCGGCGTCGCCGGCTCCGAGGGCGCGCTGACCGCCCGGACGCGTCGCAGCACCCGCTACCCGATGCCCGCGATGGGCACCGAGCGGTCGCGCGAGGTGCTCGGCGCGGGCGCCGCGGCGCTCGGCTGGGGATGGGGACCGATCCCGCTCGCGATCAACAGCGTGCCCCGCAACGGGCGGGCCGCCTGCGTGCGGTGCCCGCAGTGCGTCGGGCACGCCTGCCCGGTGGATGCCAAGAACGGCGCCCACAACACCTTCATCCCCCTCGCGCTGGCGACCGGTCGGTGCGAGCTGCTGCTCGACGCGGAGGCGGTGCGCGTCGAGGACGGCGAGTCGACCGCGACGGTGCGCGTGATGGCCGACGCGTCGACGCCGACGCCGCGGGAGCTCGTCGTCGAGGCCGACGTCGTGATCGTGTCGGCGGGCGCCGTCGAGACCCCCGGCTGCTGATGGCGAGCGGGCTCGGCAACGACCACCTCGGCCGCTACCTGCACGACCACCGCTTCACGACCGTGCTCGGTGTGATCGACCCGCCCGCCAAGACCTGGATCGGGCCGGGCCACTCCGTCGCGACGCTCGAGCACGTGCACGCGGACACCATCCCGTGGGGCGGCGGGGTGCTGGTCGATCTCATGACGCTGCTGCCGCTCACGATGGCGTCCGACCCGCCCACCGACGGGGTGCCGGGCTGGGGCCTGGAGCACAAGCGGTGGATGCGCGAGGGGCGCCGCAACGTGTTCGGTGTGTTCGGGATGGGCCAGGAGGTACCGCTCGCGACCTCGCGCGTCACGCTCGCCGAATCGGCGCGGGACCGCTGGGGCGCACCCGGAGCTCGTCTGCGCAAGGACACCCATCCCGCATCGCTCGAGATCGAGGCCGGAATGGCGCGCGAGTCGATCACCTGGCTGGAGGCGTCGGGCGCGACCGAGGTCGCGCGACGCATGCAGCGCAGGACGGCGACGGCATCCGCGGCGGGAGAGCACTCCTCCGGCACCGCTCGGATGGGCGAGGATCCGGCGCACGCGGCGACGGGAGCCGACGGCCGCCTGCACGGCGCGCGACGGGTCTACGTCGCCGACGCCTCGCTGCACCCGACGAACGGTTCGGTGAACCCGACGCTCACGATCGTCGCGAACTGCCTGCGCGTCGCCGACCGGATCCTCGCCGACTGGCCCTGACGGAGCGGGTCGAGTAACCGGCGACAAGGCGTCAGAACGGGCGCCAGACCACCACCTCGTTCTGCTTCGGCACGCGCTCACCGGCGCGCAGCCGGAGCACGTCTCCGGACTCCCGCGCCGCGAAGACCCGCCGGCCGGGCCGGTTCAGCAGCTCGTCGGCGAGCGCCGTCTCGAGCTCGCGCACCCGCGATTGCAGTGCCGCGACCTGGTTCTCGAGGTCGAGGATGCGCCGGATGCCCTCCAGGTTCAGCCCCTCCGCGCTCAGCCGCGCGATCTCCCGCAGCTGCACCACGTCGCGCATGCTGTAGCGGCGCGACTGGCCCGCCGTGCGCCGCGGCGACACGAGACCCAGCCGGTCGTACTGCCGCAGCGTCTGCGGATGCATGTTGCTGAGCTCGGCCGCGATCGCGATCGCGAAGAGCGGGGAGTTCTCGTCGACATCGGCCATGGGTCGCTCCCGCCTAGCTCGCCCGGGCCTTCGCGAGCAGGTCGTCGCGCGGGTTCTCGGTCGGGAGCGTCTCGACGAACTCCTCGAGCTTGCGCTGCGCCTCGGCCGAGAGGTGGCTCGGCACGGCGATCTCGACCGTCGCGAGCAGGTCGCCCTGCCCCTTCGCGGTCGTGACGCCCTTGCCCTTCACGCGCAGCACGCGGCCGCTCGGGGTGCCGGGCGCGATCCGCAGCTTGACCGGCTCCCCGTCGAACGTCGGCACCTCGATCGTCGCGCCGAGCGCCGCCTCGGCGAAGGTCACGGGCACGTCGAGGCGCAGGTTGAGCCCGTCGCGCTCGAAGACCGGATGCTTGCGCACCTTGACCGTGAGGATCAGGTCGCCCGGCTGGCCGCCATCCGGGCTCGGCAGTCCCTTCCCCTTGAGCTTGATCTTCTGCCCGTCGGCGACGCCGGCAGGGATCTTCACCGTCGTCTCGCGCCCGGACTGCATGGTGAGCTTGACGGTCTCGCCGCGGATCGCGGTCACGAAGTCCAGGGTCGTATCGGCGGTCGCGTCGGCCCCCGGCTCGGGCCGCCGTAGCCGCGGAAGCCGCCCGTCGACTGGCCGAACCGGCCGCCGCCGAACATCCCGCCCAGGATGTCGTCGAAGTCGGCCTGCTGGTAGGCGGTGCGGCGGCCGCCGCCCTGCCCGAACATCCCGCCGAAGACATCCTCGAAGCCGCCCGCGCCGGCGCCGCCCGCGGTGAACCGGGCGCCCGACCCCATGGCCCGCACCTGGTCGTACTCGGCCCGCTGCTCCTTGTCGGAGAGCACCGAGTACGCCTCGCTGATCTCCTTGAAGCGCGACTCGGCGGCCGCATCCCCCTGATTGGAATCGGGGTGGTACTGCCGCGCGAGCTTGCGGTACACCTTCTTCAGCTCCGCGTCCGACACGTCCTTCTTGACGCCGAGAACGGCGTAGAAGTCCTTGTCGAACCAGTCCTGACTGGCCACGTGCTTCCTTACTCGGGAACGCTGACGGCGACCTTGGCCGGGCGGATCAGCCGGTCGCCGAGGGCGTAGCCGACCTCGATGACGTCGGCGATCGTCTGGCTGGTCGCGTCGGGGCTCGGCAGCTGCACGAGTGCCTCGTGGAACTTCGGGTCGAAGGGCTCGCCCTTCTCACCGACCCGGGTCAGGCCGTACCTCTCGAAGCCGCCGCGGAGCTTCGACGCGATGAGCGCGAGGGGGCTGCCCTCGGTCAGGTCGCCGTGCGCGTCGGCGCGGTCGAGGTCGTCGATCACCGGCAGCAGTGTGCGGATCACCTCGGCGATGACCGCGTCGCGATTCGCCTGACGGTCGCGTTCGACGCGGGTGCGGAAGTTCTTCAGCTCCGCCTCCGCGCGGGCCGCGCGCTCGCGGTACTCGCCCACGAGGTCGCGCTCGGCCTCGGCGAGCAGCGCCAGGTCGTCGTCGCTCAGCTCGACATCCGCGTCCTCGGCCTGGACCAGGTCCTCCGCCGACTCCACGTCGGCGGGGGACCCGTCCTCGGCCTGCGGCTCACGGACGTCGCCCGTCTCGGGGTCCACCCTCCGCTTGTCGCGGAAGCGGGGCTCCTTCTCGTGCTCGTCCTTGTCGGCCATCTACTTCTTCGGCTCCTCGTCGTCGACGATCTCGGCGTCGACCACGTCCTCGTCGTTCGACGACGCCTCCGGCTCGGCGGTCTCGCCGGCCCCGGCCTCCGCGGCCTGGCCGCTCTGGTAGATCGCCTCGCCCAGCTTGGTCTGCGACGTGTTGAGCTTGTCGAACGCGGTCTTCACGGCCGCGTCGTCCTCGCCCTGCAGCGCCGTCTTGAGCGCGTCGACGTCGGCCTGCACCTCGGTCTTCACGTCATCCGGCAGCTTGTCGTCGTTGTCCTTGATGAGCTTGTCGATCGAGTACGCGAGCTGCTCGGCGTTGTTGCGCACCTCGGCGCTCTCGCGCCGTGCCTTGTCCTCCGCCGCGTGCTCCTCGGCCTCGCGCACCATGCGCTCGATGTCCTCCTTGGGGAGGGACGAGCCGCCGGTGATCTTGATGGACTGCTCCTTGCCGGTGCCCTTGTCCTTCGCGGAGACCTCCACGATGCCGTTGGCGTCGATGTCGAAGGTCACCTCGACCTGGGGCACGCCGCGCGGCGCCGGCGCGATGCCGGTGAGCTCGAACGTGCCGAGCGCCTTGTTGTCGCGCGTGAAGTCGCGCTCGCCCTGGAAGACCTGGATGGCGACCGACGGCTGGTTGTCATCGGCGGTCGTGAAGGTCTCGCTGCGCTTGGTCGGGATGGCCGTGTTGCGCTCGATGAGCTTGGTCATGATCCCGCCCTTGGTCTCGATGCCGAGGCTCAGCGGGGTCACGTCGATCAGGAGGACGTCCTTGCGCTCGCCCTTCAGCACGCCGGCCTGGAGGGCGGCGCCGACGGCGACCACCTCATCCGGGTTGACGCCCTTGTTGGGCTCCTTGCCGTCGGTCTCCTTCTTGACCAGCTCGCTGACCGCGGGCATGCGGGTGGAGCCGCCGACGAGCACGACGTGCGCGATGTCGGCCACCTTGATGCCGGCCTCCTTGATGACGTCCTGGAACGGCTTCTTGGTGCGGTCCAGGAGGTCGGAGGTCATCTGCTCGAACTGGGCGCGGGTCAGGGTCTCGTCGAGGTTGGCCGGGCCGTTCTCGGTGAGCGACAGGTAGGGCAGCTGGATGCTCGCCGACATGCTCGACGAGAGCTCCTTCTTCGCCTGCTCCGCGGCCTCCTTGAGGCGCTGCAGGGCGATCTTGTCCTTCGAGACGTCGACGCCCGTGGTCTCCTTGAACTTCTTGATGAGCCACTCGACGACCCGCTGGTCCCAGTCGTCGCCGCCGAGGCGGTTGTCGCCCGCGGTCGAGCGCACCTGAATGGTCGAGAAGTCGTCGTCCTTGCCCACCTCGAGCAGCGAGACGTCGAACGTGCCGCCGCCGAGGTCGAAGACGAGGATGAGCTCGTCCTCCTTGCCCTTGTCGAGGCCGTAGGCGAGCGCCGCCGCGGTGGGCTCGTTGATGATGCGGAGCACGTTGAGGCCCGCGATCTCGCCGGCCTCCTTGGTGGCCTGGCGCTCGGCGTCGTTGAAGTAGGCCGGCACGGTGATGACCGCGTCGGTCACGTCCTCGCCGAGGTACTGCTCGGCGTCCCGCTTGAGCTTCTGCAGGATGCGCGCCGAGATCTCCTGCGGCGTGTACTTCTTGCCGTCGACCTCCGCCTTCCAGTCCGTGCCCATGTGGCGCTTGACCGAGGCGATGGTGCGGTCGACGTTGGTGACGGCCTGGCGCTTCGCGGTCTCGCCGACGAGCACCTCGCCGTCCTTCGTGAAGGCCACCACCGACGGCGTCGTGCGGAATCCCTCCGCGTTCGCGATGACGGTCGGCTCGCCGCCCTCGAGGACGGAGACGACCGAGTTGGTGGTGCCGAGGTCGATACCGACGGCTCGTGCCATGTTCTTGCTACTCCTCAGGTTCGTGGTGTCCGGAGTTGAGCCGGACCGCATCAATTCTGCGACCTGTGGATAACCGCTGTCAAGTCGAGTTGAGTCGAGGTCGCTCAAGTTCTTCAACGGCCGGCCGCCGCACTTCCTTCCCGCCGAGGGGGCCGGATGCCAGGATGGCCGCATGGATGACGCAGCGCTGCCCGTCCCCGAGCCGCACGCCCGCCGGTGGTGGCAGGTGATCGGATCGCTGCCCATGGCGGTGACGCTCCTGGTGGCCGTGAACGCCGCCGACATCCTCCTCGTCGCACTCGGCAACATCACCGACTACGGCACGAACTTCGCCTTCGTGCAGCACGTGCTCTCGATGGACACGACGAACCTCGGCGGCCGGCCGGGCGTCGGGCTCGACCCCGACATCATGTGGCGCGCGATCACCGACCCGGCGGCGTGGAACGTCGCCTACGTCGCGATCATCGTGTGGGAGTCGGCGGCCGCCCTCGTGCTCATCCTGGCGACCGTGCTCCTGATCGCCGGCATGGTGCGAGGCGAGTTCCGCACCGCCCGCTCGGTCTCGAGCATCGGCCTCCTGATGCTCGTCGCGCTGTTCTTCGGCGGCTTCATCGCCGTCGGCGGCGAGTGGTTCGGCATGTGGCGCTCCACGCAGTGGAACGGCCTCGACGCCGCGTTCCGCACCGGGATGCTCGCAGCCGTCACGCTCATCCTGATCCACGTGCCGGTGGCCGGCTGGTCACGGCGTTCCGGTACGGTGCGCGCATGACGACGGAACTGGTCCGCGGGCTCGACCTGCAGCGCGGCACACGGGTGCCAGGACGGCGCATCGTCGCCTGGGCCTTCTGGGACTGGGGCTCGTCGGCGTTCAACGCCGTCGTCACCACCTTCGTCTTCACCGTCTACCTGACGAGCACGAAGGGCTTCGGCGAGACCGACGTCACGTCCTCGGTGCTCGGATGGGGGATCGGGCTGTCCGGACTCGTGGTCGCGCTGATCGCACCCGTGACGGGCCAGCGCTCCGACGGATCCGGGCGGCGCAAGTTCTGGCTCGCGGTCAACACCGCCATCGTCGTCCTGTGCATCGCGGGGCTGTTCTTCGTCTCGCCGAGCCCCGTGCTGCTGTGGCTGGGGGTGGGCCTGCTGGCCGTCGGAACGGTCTTCTTCGAACTCGCCGCCGTGAACTACAACGCGATGCTCGTGCAGGTCTCGACGCCCCGGACGGTCGGCCGGGTGAGCGGGTTCGGGTGGGCGATGGGCTACTTCGGCGGGATCGTGCTGCTGCTCATCCTCTACTTCGGCTTCATCCACCCGGACGTCGGCCTCTTCGGCGTGACGAGCGCGGAGGGGCTCGCGGTGCGGGTCTCGATGCTCCTGGCCGCGCTGTGGTTCCTCCTCTCCGCGCTGCCGGTCCTGCTCGCCGTGCCGGAGTACCACGTGCCCGGGCAGGTGCAGCGCCCGCGGGTCGGGTTCTTCCGCTCCTACGCGGTACTCGGCCGTGACGTCGCGGCGCTCTGGCGCGAGAGCCGTCGGACGGTCTGGTTCCTGCTCGCGAGCGCCATCTTCCGCGACGGCCTCACGGGCGTCTTCACCTTCGGCGGCGTCCTCGCCGCGGGCACCTTCGGGTTCTCGGCGGGCGAGGTGATCATCTTCGCGGTCGCGGCCAACGTCGTCGCGGGTCTCTCGACCCTCGTCGTCGGGACCCTCGACGATCGCGTCGGGCCGAAGCCGGTGATCGTCACCGCGCTGATCGGCCTGCTGGTGAGCGGGCTCGTCGTGTTCTTCCTGCACGACGGCGGTCAGATCGTCTTCTGGACCGCCGGGCTCGCACTGTGCCTCTTCGTCGGGCCCGCGCAGTCCGCGAGCCGCACCTTCCTGTCGCGCCTCGTGCCGGCCGGCCGCGAGGGCGAGGTGTTCGGTCTGTACGCGACGACGGGACGGGCGGCGACGTTCATCGCGCCGAGCCTGTTCGCGCTCTGCATCACCATCTTCGGCCACCAGTACTGGGGCATCATGGGCATCCTGCTCGTGCTGGCCGTCGGGCTGGTGATCCTCATCCCCGTGAAGTCGCCCGACCGGGCGCCGGCCGAGATCAGCGGATCAGCGCCCACCAGATGAGCAGCAGCGTCACGAGGAACCCGGTGGCGTAGTTGATCCAGAGGAACCGGCGCCAGCCCCGGTTCGCGCTCGCGGCATCCGCGTCGCTCACCGACCACCACGGCGCGACGTTCGCGGCGTAGGGCAGGGCGAGGAACGCGGCGAGCGGTCCGGGCCAGGGGGTCGCGAGCAGCAGCGCGCCCGCCGCGACGTAGAGCACGAGGGCGAGCCGGACGGCGCAGCGCGTCCCGATGACGGTCGCGACGGATCCGATGCCGGCATCCCGGTCGGCCTCGATGTCCTGCACCGCGCCGAACGCGTGCGACGCGCAGCCCCAGAGGACGTACCCGGCGAGGAGGGCGGCGAGCGGCCAGGTCGGCGTGGCCCCGGCGAGCGCGAGCCCGAACACCGCGGGACTGACGAAATGCGTGGCCGAGGTGAGCGAGTCGAGGAACGGGCGCTCCTTGAACCGCAGCCCGGCGACCGAGTACGCCACCACCGCGAACAGGCTGATCGCGAGCACCAGGTCGCTGACCCACGAGCCGACGACGACGAGGTAGACGACGAACGGCAGGGGCAGCAGGGATGCCGTCCACAGGGTCGCGCGGTGGTGGGCCGGCCGCAGCAGTGCGCCCTCGACACCGCCCTTGCGCGGGTTGCGCAGGTCGGACTCGTAGTCGAACACGTCGTTGATCCCGTACATCGCGAGGTTGTACGGGATGAGGAAGAAGACCGTGCCCACGACGAAGGTCGCGTCGAGCCGGCCGCCGCCGCCGCCGCCGCCGCCGAGGAGATAGGCGGCAGCGAACGGGTAGGCCGTGTTGACCCAGCTGAGCGGGCGGCTGGCGACCAGGAGCGCGCGGATCACGGCGCGGGCCTCCGCCGGGGGCGAGCAGCGACCAGAGCGACGGGAGCAGCACGACGGCGGCCAGCGCGTACGCGAAGTCCTCGATCGGCATGACGCCGAGCCGGATGCCGCTGATGCGGTCGGCGTCGTACGCGACGATCCCCGTGCCGACGATCACGTTGTCGAACACGGCGGTCAGCAGCACGAGCGGGATCGCGGCCAGGCCGACCGCGCGCCACCGGGGCGCCCGCCGCGCGAGCCCGGCGGCGAGTGCGACGAGCGCGACGGCGCAGAGGAACGGGAGGTTCAGGAGGAGGTACGTCATTCGTTCCCTCGTTTCCCGACGGCCGAGACGGCCGTCGGCGCTGACGCCGCGGCGAAGGCCAGAAACGGCCTTCGCTCCAAGCGGAGCACAGCGCGTAGGCGTTCATCGTCGTGTAGCACAGCAGCGCGAGGAAGAGGACCTCCTCCACCGGCAGGCCCGGCGCGAGCAGCACGCCAGTGACGATCGTCGCGTGCCCGGGGAAGAACACGCCGAGACCGATCCCGGCCAGGTCCCAGACCAGGAAGAACGCGACGCCGGCGGCGAACACGATCGCGGCCCGCAGCGGCGCGCGCCGGAAGAAGAGCCGGAAGCGCAGGTCGAGCACGACCATCCCGGCCAGTCCGACGAGCAGCCCGCCGAGGTAGAGGAGGGTCATCGCAGCGGCTCCGGCAGCGGTCCGGCGCTCGTGTCGCCGCGCAGGCGCTTGACCACGAGCTCGGCGCTGATGAGGCACATCGGCAGTCCGACGCCGGGGATCGTCGAGGAGCCCGCATAGAACAGGTTCGCCACCGTGCGACTCGCATCCCCGGGCCGGAAGAACGCGCTCTGCCGGAGCGTGTGCGCGAGCCCGAGCGCCCCGCCCCTCCAGGCGTGGAACTCGCTCTCGAAGTCGGCGGGCCCGATCGTGCGCCGCACGACGACGCGCTCGGCGAGATCGTCGATGCCGGCCCACGAGCCGATCTGCGCGATCACCCGGTCGCCGAGCGCCTCCAGGAGCGCGGCGCCCTCGCCGTCGACGCCGCCCCGGCCGAGGCAGGGATCGGCCGGTAGCGGCACGAGCACGAAGAGGTTCTCCGCGCCCTCGGGCGCGACCGTCGGGTCGACGCCCGACGGCTTGCACACGTACAGCGAGGGGGTGTCGGGGATGCGCGTCGGGTCGTCGAAGATCGCGGCGAAGTTGGCATCCCAGTCGCGCGAGAAGAAGAGGGTGTGGTGCTGCAGCTCGGGCAGTTCGCCGCGCACCCCCAGCAGGATGAGCAACGCGCTCGGCCCGGGGTTGCGGCGGCGCCAGGCGCGATCCGGATGCGTGCGGTGCGCCGCGTCGAGCAGTCGCGTCTCGGTGTGGTGCAGGTCGGCCGCCGAGACGACGGCGTCGACGTCGAGCCGCGCGCCGTCGGCGAGGTCGACCCCGGTCGCCCGGCCGCCGTCGACGCGGATGCGCACGACCTCCGCCCCGGTGCGCACCTCGACGCCCTCCGCCTCGGCGAGCCCGGCGATCCGGTCGATGATCGTGCGGAACCCGCCGAGCGGATAGCGCACGCCGTCGGCGAGGTCGAGGTAGCTCATGAGCGAGTACAGGCTCGGTGTCGTGTCGGGCGCGGCGCCCAGGAAGACGGCCGGATAGCCGAGGATCTGCCGCAGTCGGCGATCCCGCACCGTGCGGCGGGTGAGCGCACCGAGCGGCTCGAGCAGCAGCCGGCTCAGCCGGGTGCTCTTGCCGAGCACGCCGCCGCCGAACACCGGGCCGAGCCGCACGAACGTCGTGTAGAGGAAGTGCTCCTTCGCGATCGCGTAGAGCTCGGCCGAGCGTGCCAGGTACGCCCGCAGGCGGGCCCCGGCTCCGGGCTCCTCCCGCTCGAAGACCGCGACGTTCTCCTCCGCGTCCGCGTGCAGATCGAGGGGATCGGCATACCCCTCGGCGTAGACGCGGTAACCGGGATCGAGTGGCACGAGGTCGAGCTGCTCGGTCGCGCTCGTGCCGAGCAGCCGGAAGAAGTGGTCGAACACCTCGGGCATGAGGTACCACGACGGCCCGGTGTCGAAGCGGAAGCCGTCGCGCTCCCACAGGCCGACGCGGCCGCCGACGGCGTCGTTCTTCTCCAGCAGCACGAGCTCGTGCCCTCGCGGGCGAGCAGGGCGGCCGTCGCCAGGCCGGCGATCCCGCCGCCGATGACCGCGATCCTCACGCGGACCTCACCGCAGCGCCGCGACCGCGGCGATGCGCAGCTTCACCGGATCGGGCACCCGCACGCGCGACACGAGCAGCGCCGGCGCCGGGGTCGCCCGCAGCCGGCGCGACAGCTCCGCGAACAGCCCGTGCGCGAGCGCGACCGCGCGGCGCGAGTTCGCGGGCAGCCGCGGGATGGCGCGGGCCGCGACGGCGAGATCGGTGTCGATGTCGTCCAGCAGCCGCACCTTGTCATCCTCGCCGAACGTCGCGGGGTCGACGCCGGGGAAGTAGCTGCGGCCCAGCACCTGGGCATCGGCGTGCAGGTCGCGCAGGAAGTTGACCTTCTGGAAGGCGGCGCCGAGCGCGCGGGCGCCGTTCTCGAGCTCCGCGCGCTCGGCCTCGCCGCGGGCCGGACCACTGTGGGCGCGATCGTCGGCGAGGAAGACCCGGAGGCACATGAGCCCCACCACCTCCGCCGAGCCGTAGATGTACCGGGCGAGACTCTCGGCGTCGTGCGAGCTCTCGTGCAGGTCGGTGCGCATGGAGGCGAAGAACGGCGCGGTCAGGTCGCGGCCGAAGCCGGCGAAGCGTGCGGTGCGCGCGAATGCGTGCACGACGAGGTCGCTGCCGTAGCCCTCGGTCACGGCACGGTCGGTCTGGGTCTCGAGGCCGTCGAGCAGCCGCTCGGCGCCGTCACGCCCGAGGCCCGCCTCGGTCGCGGCGCCGTCGACGATCTCGTCCGCCACCCGGACGAGCGCGTAGATCGCCTCGACGTGCGGGCGCACGCGGGCGCCGAGAAGGCGCGACGCCATCCCGAACGACGTCGAGTACCGCCGGATGACGAGCGCCGCCGCCTGCTGCGCGACGTCGTCGTAGAGCCCGAGCCGGGGCGAGCCGTCGCCCCCGCGGTCGCGGCGGTCGGCCGTCACGCGCGGCGCGCCAGGACGGCGTCGGCGATGGGGTGCAGCTCGGTGCGCAGGGCTACCGGCACGTGCGGCTCGAGCAGGCGCGAGAGCGCGCGGTTCGCGTAGTAGCGGGCGAGCCCCTCGGCGAAGCCGCGCGCGCCGACCGCTTCGAGGTGCCGGCGCAGGCGCTCGGCGCCCTCCTCGGTGAGATCCGGATCGCCGAACAGGGGCGCGACCTCGTGCCACCCCTCGAGCGCGCTCGCGTACGCGATCAGCACCGTGCGCTTGCCCTCGCGCAGGTCGCCGACGACGGTCTTGCCGGTCTCGGACTCCTGCCCGAACACGCCCAGCAGGTCGTCGACGACCTGGTAGGCGATGCCGAGGTCGCGGCCGAACTCGGCGAGCGTGGTGATCGTCTCGTCCGGCGCGCCGGCGAGGATCGCGCCGGCCTGGAGCGGGCACTCGAACGAGTAGACGGCGGTCTTCAGGCGCTCCATCCCGAGGATCTCGTCGACGCCCGGCAGCTCGGGCATCCAGGCGAAGTCGACATCGATGAGCTCGCCCGCGGCGCTCGCGAACAGGGCGTCGTCCATGACCTCGAGCAGGCGCGCGCGCATCTCGTCGCCGACGCCGCTGCGATCGACGAAGCGGTAGGCGTTGAAGAGCGCGAGGTCGCCGGCGATGACCGACGCGCTGAGGCCGCGGTGCTCGGCCACGGCATCCGGAGCGCCCGCCGCGCGCGCCGCATCGCGGTAGCTGCCGGCGATGTTCGGGGCGCCGCGGCGCACGAAGTCGTGGTCGATGACGTCGTCGTGCACGATGAGCGCGGTGTGCAGCAGCTCGAAGGCGGCGCCGATGCAGGCGGCCGCCTGCAGGTCGAGGCCGCCGAGGGCCTGGTACGCGGCGAGCACCATCCGGGGACGGAAGCGCTTGCCACCGACCGTGTTGGCCTCGAGCCGGTCCCAGAGCCGCACGTATTCGGCGCCCAGCGGCTCCGCGC
Source organism: Pseudolysinimonas kribbensis (assembly GCF_030161895.1). Lineage (GTDB taxonomy): Bacteria > Actinomycetota > Actinomycetes > Actinomycetales > Microbacteriaceae > Pseudolysinimonas > Pseudolysinimonas kribbensis. The sequence continues at coordinate 1,781,936 of NZ_BSVB01000001.1, read as the reverse complement.
GGCGCCTGGTTACGCTGAAGAACCGCGCCAGCACGGCATCGACCCGCGACTGGTGCTCGTCGGCCACGGCCGTCGGACCGCCGGCGGACCCTAGACGCGCGGCATCCATCTAGAAAGACTAGCGATCGACATGTCGACCCCCGATGGGTTCCTCAGCGTTCCCGCAGCCAGCACCGGCGACCCCGAGGCGGGCGAGCTGGTCGTGCTCGTGGATGCCGACGGCACCCCCACCGGGACCGCGCGCAAGTCCGCCGTGCACGGGCTCGCGACGCCGCTGCACCTCGCGTTCTCGTGCCACGTGTTCGACGCCGGCGGCCGGGTGCTGATGACCCGGCGCGCGCTCGGCAAGCTGACCTGGCCGGGCGTCTGGACCAACTCGTTCTGCGGGCACCCCGGACCCGACGAGACGATCCCGGATGCCGTGCGGCGTCGTGCGGTGCGCGAGCTCGGTCTCGAGCTGGGGGCCCTCGATCCCGTGCTGCCGGACTTCCGCTACCGCGCCGTCGACGCATCCGGCATCGTCGAGAACGAGATCTGCCCGGTCTACCGGGCCGTGGTCGAGGTGGATCCGCGCCCGGCCGTCGACGAGGTCGCGGAGTGGGCGTGGGTCGGGTTCGACGACCTGCGCGCCGCCGTCGCCGCGACCCCGTTCGCGTTCAGCCCGTGGCTCGCGCTGCAGCTCGCGGCCTGGCCCCGCCTCCTCCCCTAGCCAAAAACGCCCAGTGCCATCGCCCGGAAGTGGGCGTTTTGGCTAGGGACGGTCAGGTGCCGGAGGCGCCCGCCTCGGAGGACCAGACGTCGGCGCGATGGAAGTTCTGGAACGACCGCGAGGCCGTCGGGCCGCGCTGGCCCTGGTAGCGCGAGCCGTACGCGCTCGTGCCGTACGGGTTCTCGGCCGGCGAGCTGAGCCGGAAGAAGCACAGCTGCCCGATCTTCATCCCGGGCCAGAGCTTGATCGGCAACGTGGCGACGTTGCTGAGCTCGAGCGTGACGTGCCCCGAGAATCCGGGGTCGATGAAGCCGGCGGTCGAGTGGGTGAGCAGCCCGAGCCGGCCGAGCGAGCTCTTGCCCTCCAGCCGCGCGGCGATGTCGTCGGGCAGGGTGACCAGCTCGAACGTCGAGCCGAGCACGAACTCGCCCGGGTGCAGGATGAACGGCCGATCGTCATCCACGTCGATCAGCCGCGTGAGCTCCGGCTGGTCCTCGGCGGGGTCGATGAACGGGTACTTGTGGTTGTCGAACAGCCGGAAGAACCGGTCGATCCGCACGTCCATGCTCGACGGCTGGATCATGCCCAGGTCGAGCGGGTCGAGCCCGATGCGCCCCGACTCGAGTTCGGCCTTGATGTCCCGGTCGCTGAGCAGCATGGGTCGAGGCTAGCCGAGCGGCGTCAGTGCGATGCCCGCTCCGTCGGACCGTCATCGCCGGCGCGTCGGGTGGCGAAGGCGAGCAGCAGGACGATGCCCAGCAGCACCGCGATCCCACCGGCACCCAGCAGTCCCGTGACCGGGATGTCGGCCCCGCTCTCGGCGAGGGCGGCGGGGGCGGTCGCCGGGGCGATCACGATCGTCAACGGCACGAAGGTCGGGTCGTCGACCGCGACGGTGAACGAGGTGGTGCCCGCCGCGGTGGGCGTGCCGCTGATGACGCCGGAGGCGGAGAGGGTGAGCCCGTCCGGCAGCGAGGAGCCGTCGGCGAGGGCGAACGTGTACGGGGCGCCGAGCCCACCGGAGGCCTGCAGCGTCGTGCTGTACGGCTGACCGACCGTCCCCTGCGGAAGGACGCTCGGGGTCACGACGAGCGGCGGCTGGCCGAGCTCGACGGCGCCGATGTCGCATCCGGAGCCCTGCAGGCGGGGCTCGCCTCGCTGGTCGGTCGCGTCGGATGCGCATCCGGCGGTGCCCGAGGGGATCCTGTCGACCGCGTCGCCGGTCTTCGCCGGGAGCCGGGTCTTCGTCGGGCCGCCGTTCTCGGCGAGGTTCGCGAGCGAGGCCGTTCCGCCGCTGATCGAACCGGTCGCGGAGAAGCCGCACGACGCCGTGTCGGAGAGGTTGTATCCGCCGTCGCCGACGGTGCCCGAGCAGTTCGGCGCGACGTTGTCGCCCACGATGGTCGCGGTCAGCGTGAGCGAGCCGCCCTGACCGGTCTTCGTCGCCCCTCCGGAGGGGATCGCGTCATCCTGACCCGGCTCGGTCCCCGCGATCGTCGACGCGCTCACGCTCGCCGTGCCCGTCTCGAGGACGAGCACGCCCTGGCCGGTGTTGCCGTCCAGCGTCGACCCGGTGACCGTCGCCGCGCCGCCGGGGAGCACGAGGACCGCGGCACCGTAGTAATCGGGCACCCCGTCGGAGAACGGATCGGTGTTGCTGATGGTGGAGTCGGTGACGGCCACGGTCGCCGATGCGGCGGCGGCCACGGTCCCCGCTCCGAGGTTGCCGTCGAGCGTGCTCGTATCGATCGTCGCCGAGCCGTTCAGGACGACTACGCCGCCGCGGGCGTTGTCGTCGACCGAGCTGCGCACGAGGTGCGCGCTCGCGTCACCTTCGACCAGGATGCCCTCGTCGAGGTTGCCCGACACGGAGGAGTCCTGGACCGTCGCGCTCGCCGACGTGCCCGTCACCCGGAGGCCCTCCTCGTCGTTGTCCACGACCGTGCTCGCCTCCAGCACGAGCGTCGCGGCGTCGACGGAGACTCCGCTGGCGCCGGCGACGTGCGAGACATCCAGCGACCCGATCGTGACGTCCGGAGCCCCGTCGGTGTCGGTGCCGTCGATCGTGATGCCCGCATCCGCACCGTCGCCGGTGACGCTCGTGCGAGACGCGCCGCTCGTGCCCGCGCCCAGCAGGGTCAGCGACATCCGGATCTGCACGCTCTCGTCGTAACTGCCGGCACCGATGTGGATGGTGTCGCCGGAGTCCGCCTGCAGCACCGCGTACTGGATCGTCCGGCACGGCGCACTCGCGTCGGTGCAGTCGTTCTCCGCGTCGCTGCCGGAGACCGCCACATAGCGATCGGTGCCGGCGGCGGCGGCGGGAGCGGCCACCGCGAGGCTCATGCCGATCGCCGCGGCGAGGAGCACGGCCAGCCCCGCCGCACGACCCCTCGACGATCCTGCACTCACGTTTCGACGCATGCTGCCGCCCTTCGACTCGCCCGGCACCTTATCGCGAACCGTGCGCTCGCCGACAGGAGATCCTGCCGTCGGCCCGGCCGGGGCATGTAGTCTCGATGACTGAGCGCGGCCCCCGGGGCGCGTCGTGCGGATGTAGTTCAATGGCAGAACTTCAGCTTCCCAAGCTGATAGCGCGGGTTCGATTCCCGTCATCCGCTCCACGTCAGTCGTCCGTGCGACGGCCCGGCCTAATATGTTGTTCGTGACAACATACACAGCGACGGACCGGCTCGTCGCCGACCTGATCGAGAAGCACGACGACGTGCGCGCGCAGTTCGCCGGGGAATGGATCCGGTACCGGGACTCGCCCGCTCTGCAGGAGCTGTCGTGGCACGCACAATCGACCTGCGCCCGCATCAACGCGCTCTTCTACGACGACCCGGACGAGGCGCGCCGGCTCTTCCATGAGCTCATCCCCGGTGCCGGCGCCGGCATCGACTTCCGGCCCCCTTCCGCCTCGACTACGGCGTCGGCCTCACCATCGGCGACCGCACCTTCATCAACAAGGACTTCCTGGTGACCGGAGGCGATCGCATCACCATCGGCAGCGACTGCCTGATCGGTCCGCGCTGCAGTGTCTACACGCCGAATCACGCCGAGGATCGGGAGCGGCGCCTCGAGGGCTGGGAGCGCGTCAGCGCCATCACCATCGGCGACAACGTCTGGATCGGCGGCTCGGTCACGATCCTCCCCGGGGTCACGATCGGCTCGGACAGCATCATCGGCGCCGGGTCCGTCGTGACGCGCGACATCCCGGCCGGGGTCGTGGCGGTCGGCAATCCCTGCCGTCCGGTGCGACCGATCGCGTCGTCGGCCTAGCGGAACCCGGCCGCGCGGAGGGTCACGTCGTCGCGGCCGCCAGCTCCGCGGCGATCCGGCGCACGCCCATGTCGACCTCGGCGAACGACGTGCTGAGCGGTGACAGCCCCAGCCGGATGCCGTCGGGGCGCCGGAAGTCCGGGATCACCCCCGCCCTCCACAGCGTCGCGATCAGTTCCGGGAACGCCGGGTGGTCGACTGTGATGTGCCCACCCCGCAGCGCCGGCTCGCGCGGTGTCGCGAGCGTCGCACCCCGTGGCGCGAGCAGCTCGTCGGACAACTCGATCGCCAAGCCGGTCAGCGCCAGCGACTTCGCGCGGATGGCGTCGATGCCCGCCTCCTCGATCAGGTCGAGCATCGCCACCATCGGCAGCATCGCGAACACCGGGGGCGTGCCGCTGACGAAGCGCCGGATGCCGTCGGCCGGCGCGTAGTCCGGGCCCATCACGAACGGGTCGCGGGCGCCCATCCACCCCTGGATCGGCTGCGACGCGCGCTCGATGAGCTCGGCGCTCACGTAGAGGAAGGCCGGCGAACCGGGACCGCCGTTGAGGTACTTGTATGTGCATCCGGTCGCGAAGTCGACCCCCACTCGTCGAGCCGGATCGGCAGCGCACCGACCGAGTGGCAGAGATCCCAGACGACGAGCGCGCCGGCCTCGTGCGCCGCCGCGCTGATGCCCGGCACGTCGGCGACGTAGCCCGAGCGGTAGGCGACGTGGCTCAGCACCACGGCCGCGGTGTCGCCGGTGAGCACGCCGCGCACGTCGTCCACCGTGACCCCGGATGCCGGGTCCGGGTCGAGCCAGGCGATCGACGCGCCGCACTCGGCCGCGATGCCCTGCACGACGTAGCGATCGGTCGGGAAGTTGCCGCGATCCACGACGATCGTGCGCCGCCCGGGCTGCGCGGCGAGCGCCGCCCGGATCAGCTTGTACAGGCTGACCGTCGTCGAGTCGCCGACGATGGTCTGTCCCGGCGCGGCGCCCAGCACGACGCGGCCGAGGCGATCGCCGAGCGTGAGCGGCTGATCGAACCAGCCCTCGTCCCAGCCGCGGATGAGCCGCTCGCCCCACTCGTGCTCGACGAAGCGCGTGAGGCGCTCGGGCAGGTCGCGCACCGGCCGGCCGAGCGAGTTGCCGTCGAGGTACAGGATGCCGGGGTCCTCGGTGCCGACGAAGCGCGCCCGATACGCCGCGAGCGGATCGCTCTCATCGAGCGCCGCCGCATCCCGGGCGGCCGCGCTCACGACGCCTCGATCTGGGTGCGCAGCGCGAACAGCTCGGGGAAGAACGTGAGGTCGAGGGCCCGTCGCAGGAAGTCGACGCCGCTGGACCCGCCGGTGCCCTGCTTGAAGCCGATCGTGCGCATGACGGTGCGCATGTGCCGGAATCGCCAGAGCTGGAAGTTCTCCTCCAGGTCGACGAGCTCCTCGCACGCCTCGTAGACGTCCCAGTGCTCGTCGACCTTCTCGTAGATCCGCGCGAGCACGTCGCGCAGCTCCGGGTCGAAGACGTGCGCGACCGTCACGTCGCGCTCGAGCAGTCGCTGCGGGATCGGCACCCCGCGCCGGGCCAGCAGCCGCAGGAACTCGTCGTACAGGCTCGGGGCCTCGAGCGCCTCCCGCAGCATCTCGGCGTTCTCGGGTTCGCCGCGGAACACCTCGAGCATCCGGGCGTTCTTGTTGCCCAGCAGGAACTCGACGGCACGGTACTGCGCCGACTGGAATCCGGATGCCTTGGCCAGGCTGTCGCGGAACTGCACGTACTCGGTCGGGGTGAGCGTGGCGAGCACCGACCACTGCTCGATCATGGAGCGCTGGATGTGCTTGATCCGCGCGATCTTCTTGAGCGCGTCCTTGAGGTTGTCGCCGGCGAGCGCGGCGCACGCGGCCCGCAGCTCGTGCAGCACGAGCTTGAGCCAGAGCTCCGTCGTCTGGTGCTGGATGATGAACAGCAGCTCGTCGTGATGCTCGGGTCGGCTGAGCGGGTGCTGCGCCCCCAGCAGGGTGTCGAGGTCGAGGTAGTCGCCGTACGTCATCTTGTCGCGCAGGTCGGTGACGAGCGTCGCCTCGAACTCGCGCGTGTTCGACTCGGTCATGGGCCCACTGAATCACACGGAGTCGATGCACAGCAGCGGTCGCCTCACGCAGCTCGTCGAGCACGGCGACGCTAGCGTGGGCACATGGCGGGCGCGTTCGCGGGACTGACGGCGGTCGTGACGGGCGGATCATCCGGCATCGGAGCCGCGATCGCCGAGCGGCTGGCCGGCGGCGGTGCCCGCGTCGCCGTGCTCGACCGCGATCCGGACCGTGCTGCGGACGGCGTGCTCGCGGTCGCGGCCGACATCTCCGACGACGCGTCGGTCCGCGCCGCGATCCAGCGCGTCGTCGACGAGCTCGGCGGCATCGACATCCTCGTCAACAACGCCGGCATCGGCGCGCAGGGCACGGTCGCCGACAACCCGGATGACGAATGGGCGCGGGTGCTCGACGTCAACGTGGTGGGCACCGCGCGGGTGAGCCGCGCCGCCCTCCCGGCGCTTCGCGCATCGCGGCACGCGGCGATCGTCAACATCTGCTCGATCGTCGCCACGGCCGGTCTGCCGAATCGCGTGCTGTACAGCGCGTCGAAGGGGCGGTGCTCGCCATGACGCGCGCGATGGCCGCGGACCATCTGCGGGAGGGGATCCGGGTCAACTGCGTCCACCCCGGCACCGCCGACACCCCTGGGTGGGACGCCTCCTCGCCGATGCGGATGATCCCGCAGCCGAGCGCGCGGCGCTCGAAGCACGGCAGCCCCACGGCCGGCTCGTCTCACCGGACGAGGTCGCCGAGGCGGTGGCCTACCTCGCCGATCCGCGCAACGGTTCGACCACGGGCGCGAGCATCGCGGTCGACGGCGGCATGCAGGAGCTGCGGCTGCGGCCTGCCGGCAGCTAGCCAGCCCGGCGGCGCCGGCCTCACGCGCTTCGCCAGTACTCGCCGTCGGGGTAGCTGAAGCGCTGCACCGACGCGTCGTGCATCTCGGCGCTGTATCCGGGCGCGCTCGGCAGCACATAGGCGCCGTCGTGCACGATGCACGGATCGACGAAGTGCTCGTGCAGGTGGTCGACGTACTCCGTGACCCGGTCGTCGAGGCTGGCCGAGACGGCGACGTAGTCGAAGATCGACAGGTGCTGGACCAGCTCGCACAGCCCCACGCCGCCCGCGTGCGGGCAGACCGGCACTCCGAACTTCGCCGCCAGCAGGTACACGGCGAGGATCTCGTTGACGCTCGCGAGCCGCGCCGCGTCGAGCTGGCAGAAGTCGATGGCCTCGGCCTGGAACAGCTGCTTGAACAGCACCCGGTTCATGCCGTGCTCGCCGGTCGCGACGCCGATCGGATGCACGGCGCGGCGGATCGCGGCGTGGCCCAGGATGTCGTCCGGGCTCGTCGGCTCCTCGATCCAGTGCGGACGGAACGGCGCGAGCGCCCCCATCCATTCGATCGCCTCCGGCACGTCCCAGACCTGGTTCGCGTCGATCATGAGCTTCGCGTCCCAGCCGATGACCTCGCGTGCGATGCCGAGGCGCCGCACGTCGTCGTCACGGTCGGCGCCCACCTTGAGCTTGACGTGCCGGTAGCCGGCGTCGACCGCGTCCTGCAGCAGGCGGCGCAGGGTGTCGTCGTCGTAGCCGAGCCATCCGGCGCTCGTCGTGTAGCAGGGGTAGCCGGTGCGTTCGAGCTCGGCGATCCGACCGGCGCGGGTGGGCTCCTTCGCCGCGAGCAGCGCGATCGCCTCGTCGCGCGTGATCGCGTCGGAGAGGTAGCGCAGGTCGGCGACGTCGACCAACTGCTCGGGCGTCATACCGGCGAGCAGGCGCCAGAGCGGCACGCCCGCGACGCGGGCCGCGAGGTCCCACATCGCATTCATGACCGCGGCCATCGCGAGGTGTTCGACGCCCTTCTCCGGTCCGAGCCAGCGCAGCTGGGTGTCGGACGACAGCTCGCGGTACACGGCGCCGAGGTCGGCGACGGCCTCCTCGACCGAGCGGCCGACGAGCGGCAGCGCGCGCTGTCGGGCGGCTTCGGTGCACAGGTCGTTGCCGCGGCCGATCGTGAACGTGAAGCCGTGCCCGCGCAGTGCCGGGTCATCGGTGTGCACCACGACGTAGGCCGCCGAGTAGTCGCCGTCCTTGTTCATCGCGTCGGAGCCGGCTGCCGTGAGCGAGGTCGGGAACCGCACGTCGTGCGTGGTGACGGCGGTGATCGTGGTCATGCGGAATCCCGTCGGGATGGTGGGCGGTGCCCTCATCGTATGGTCGCCGCATACGATCGGTGCAGCGAGCGACGACGACGCGGAGACCCATGGAGATGCCGACCGGATGAGATCGCCCAACCGCCTGCTCGGCACCGTGCTCGGCGCGGTGCACCTCGTCGTCGGCGTGGCCGGCTTCTTCGTGCCCGGATCGACCAGCTTCTTCGATCGGCACGGCGGCCTGCTGTTCGGGCTGCTGCGCGTGAACCCCGCGCTCGACGTGCTGCACGTGCTCGTCGGCGCCGCCCTGCTGCTGGCGGCGCTCACGCGGCTTCGCGCCGCGAAGGCGGTGAACACCATCGCGGGGCTGATCTTCTTCGTCGTCGGCGTCGCCGGACTGTTCATCGTGGGCAACGGCGCCAACGTGCTCTCGCTGAACGGCGACGACAACGTTCTGCACTTCGCGAGCGCGGCGATCCTGCTCGCCGTCGGCCTCGGGGTCGACCGCGACGTGCACACCCCCGTCACGGGCTGACGTGGTCGGCCGGATGCTGGCCGGGCTCGCCGCCGTCGGCGCGGGCCTCATCCACCTGGCGTCCGCCATCGGATCGCCGCCCGCGGTCGCCGCGGTCGTGGCGGTCATCGGCGTGGCCGAGCTCGGCTGGGGCGTCATCGCCGTCGCCGGGCGCGGCATCCCGCTGCCGAACGCGGCCCGGGTCGGCGCGCTCGTGCCGGTCGTGCTCTGGGTGCTCGTGCTGCTCGTCGCCGGACCCGCGCAGCTCGGACCGTTCACGAGCGCGCTGCGACTGGCCCCGATGCTCGCGGCGAGCGCGCTCGACCTCGTGGTCGTCGCGTGCGTCGCGGTCGTCGGCCGCCGCGCGGCCACCCGGCGATCGCCCTCGCGCGGTCCGGCAGGCGGCCGCGGCGCCGTGATCGCCCTCGCGCTGTGCGGCGCCGCCATCGCCGTGCTCACCGCGGCCGCTCTCGGCGCGACCGAGGTCGGCGATCAGGCGCGCACCGGCACGGGATTCTTCGCTCCGCACCAGCACTAGGCGGGTCGTTCAGGCCGAGATCGCCTTGATCGCCGTCGCGCCCGCCATGAACTCGCGCACCCGGTCGTCGACGATGATGTCGCTCGGGCGCAGCGGCCGCGTGAGGTACAGGCCCTCGAGGGCGGTGATCCGGCTGAGGGCGACGTAGGTCTGGCCGGGTGCGAAGCTGCGCGATCCGAGGTCGACGATGGCGCTGTCGTAGGTCTTGCCCTGCGACTTGTGAATCGTGACCGCCCACGCGAGCCGCAGCGGGAACTGCGTGAACTCGGCCACGACGTCCTTGTGCAGCGTCTTGGTCGCGGGCGAGTAGCGGTAGCGGTAACGCTCCCAGGTCGCCGGGCGCACCTCGTGCCGATCGCCTGCGACGTCGACCGCGACGGTGCCCTCGCCGATCTTGGCGACCTCGCCGATCGTGCCGTTGACCCAGCGTCCCTCCGCGCCGCTGTCGTTGCGCAGGAACATCACCTGCGCGCCCACCTTCAGCTCGAGCCGCTCGTCGGCCGGGTAGGCGCGGCCGGAGAACTCGCCCTCGATCTCGGCGACCGCCGACAGCGCCCGGCCGGGCAGCCGCCCCAGCGCGGTCGCGTTGATCCGGTTGACGGTCGCGTTCGTCGTCGCGAGCGTGATGGCGCCCTCGGTCGGCGCCGGGCGGGCTCCCGTGTCGTTGAGCACCTTCGCCATCTCGGCCGTGACCGCGCCGTGCCGCACCGCCGTCAGCAGCCGCTTGAACTCCAGCTCGTGCTGGCGGTGGATGGTCTGCAGCTCGAAGATGCGCAGGTCGGTCTCGTCCCACACCCGTGCGTCGAAGAACCATGCCGAGCGGTACCGGTCGGCGAAGTACGCCTGCTCGTCGGGGTCGCCCGGCACGGGCGCGAGCTGGAACGGGTCGCCGAACAGCACGAGCTGCACGCCGCCGAACGGCTCGTGCGGTCGCTGGCGTGCCTGCCGCAGCGCCCGATCCATCGCATCGAGCAGGTCGGCGTTGACCATCGAGACCTCGTCGACGACGAGGGTGTCGATGGAATTCAGCAGCTTGCGCAGCGGCTCGCCCTGCTCGATCGGGTGGTCGGCGATCACGCCGGTCGGCAGCCGGAACAGCGAGTGGATGGTCTGCCCGCCCACATTCAGCGCCGCCACGCCCGTCGGCGCGCAGATCACGATCTGCTTCGAGGAGTGCGACGCGAGGTGCTCGAGGAGGGTCGACTTGCCCGTGCCCGCGCGGCCGGTGACGAAGATGTGATCGCTCGTCGTCTCGATCCGCGCGTAGACCGCCGCCTGCTCCTCTGAAAGCTCCGGGACGGCCACCGCGTCAGGTTACCTAGGATTCAGGGGTGCGACGGGTGGTGCTGCGGTGGGTGGCGGCATGCGCGGCCGTCGTGCTCGTCGGGGTGGGATCGGTGGCGGTCGTGATCGCCGTCGGATTCGGTCCCGGCTCGTTCGTGACCACCTACCTCGACGCGCTCGCCCGGCGCGACGCCCCGAGTGCGCTCTCGCTGCCGGGGGTGGATGCCGCGGGCGGCAATCCGGCGCTGCTCACGTCGGCGGCGCTCCCGGGACTGCACGACATCCGGATCACCGACGACGTCGAGCACGACGGCGGCGTTCACCGCATCACCGCGAGCTGGACCTCGAACGACACCGCCGGGCAGTCGACCTTCGAGGTGGAGCGGATCGGCACGCGGTTCGGCGTGTTCCCGGTGTGGGGTTTCGCCGAGAGCCCGGTGGCGCGACTCTCGCTCGACGTGCGCAACTCGCGCGAGGTGACCGCCGGAACGCAGCGCGTGCACACCCCCGGCGTGGGTCCGCACGAGTACGCGGTGCTCGTGCCCGGCGACTACCGGTTCGTCGAGAGGACCGCGCTGCTGGTCTCCACGGAGCGGCCCGTGCTCGCCGACACGGTCGGGCAGCGGTTCGGGGCGACGATCGACGTCGAGGCCTCGCGCAAGCTCGTCGACCTGGTGTCGACCCAGGTGAACAAGCTTCTCGACCGCTGCGCGACGCAGAGGGTGCTGTTCCCGGCCGGATGCCCCTTCGGGCAGCAGATCGAGAACCGCGTGACCGGCACTCCCGCCTGGTCGATGAAGCGCTACCCCGACATGCGGCTGGTGGGGGCGGGAGACGACCGCAGCTGGACGATCCCGCAGGTGCCGGGCACGGCGCATCTGAAGGTGCCGGTGGAGTCGCTCTTCGACGGATCGGCGTCGACCTTCGACAAGGACGTGCCGTTCACGATCCGCGCCACCGTGCGCGTGAGCGGCGACGGCGAGCTGACGATCCGCGACGTGCAGTGACCGGCCGGCTCGGCGCTCAGCCCTGACGGGCGCGCTGCGCGAGCATCCGGTTGTACTCCTCGAGCTCGACGTCGCCGTCGCGGTCGGCGCGACGGTCGCGGCGCTTGGCCTCCCGCTCGTCGCTGCGGCTCCACAGGATCGCGACGCCGATGGCGAGCAGGACCGTCGGGATCTCGCCGACGCTCCACGCGATCCCGCCGGCCGCCTGCTGATCCTCGAGCGGTGTGGCGCCCCACGTGCGCCCCATCGCCCCGTACCAGTCGGCCAGCAGCAGGCCCTGGTTCGAGATGAGCGCGAGTCCGAAGAAGGCGTGGAACGCCATCACGATCAGCAGCAGCATGAGCCGGATCGGGTACGCGGGCCGGCTCTTGACCGGGTCGATGCCGACGAGCGTCTGGATGAAGAGGTACCCGACGATCAGGAAGTGCAGGATCATCCACTCGTGCCCGACGTGATCGATCGTGGCCCAGCGGAACAGCGGCGTGTAGTAGAAGACCCAGAGCGAGGTGATGAACAGCCCGCCGGAGACGAGGGGATTCGTGAGCACGCCCGCGGCCTTCGAGTGCACGGCGAGCAGGATCCACTCGCGAGCCCCCGGCTGCCGTCGTCGCGCCGGTGGATGGCGCGCGCCGCGAGCGTCACGGGCGCCGAGAGCACGAGCAGGAGCGGCACGGCCATGGTCAGCAGCATGTGCTCGAGCATGTGCACGCTGAACAGGTACTGCTCGTAGACGTTGCTGACGCCGCAGGTCACCCAGAACAACGACCCCATGCCGGCCAGCCAGAGCACGGTGCGGTACCAGGGCCACCGGTCTCCGCGGCGCCGGAGCCGGAGAACCCCCACAGGTAGAAGACGACCCCGAAGCCGATGATGAGCACCCAGAGCAGGTCGAAGTTCCATGCGGTGAGGTACTTCAGCGCGGTGATCGGCGGCGGCAGCGGCGTCCCGGTCAGGATCGCCGCCGGGCTCGCGTCGTCGTTCTGGCTCTGCGCGACGGCGACCACGGGCGGCGCCGACACCGCGAGGCCGGCGGCGACGCCGGAGGCGATCCCCATGAACGCCAGCTCGGCGGTCGCCATGATCCAGAAGAACCGGCGCTGCGCGGTGCGGCGCAGGCGATCGATGAGCACCCGGCGCTGGAAGACGCCGAACAGCCCGAGCGCGCCGAGGGCGGCGACCTTGAGCAGCACCAGGACGCCGTACGGCGTGAGCAGCGCCTCCCACGTGCCGACGCGCAGCTGCGCGCTCACGGTGCCCGAGATCGCGACCACGATGAAGCAGACCAGGGCGATCGTCGAATAGCGCTCGAGCACCGGGACGAGGCGGTCGGCATCCACCCGGCCCGTGGCGGCCGTCCTTCGCTCCCGCCAGCCGATCGTCGCGAGCACCAGCAGTCCGCCGATCCACAGGCTCGCGAAGATCACGTGCAGCCAGATCGCCGTGATCGCCGCCTCGTGCGTCGACGAGTCGCCCGCGTGACCCTGCTCCTCGAGCGGGATGAGGCCGAGCACGGCGAACGCGGCGACGAACACCAGGGCGGTCTGGGATCGCACTGCGAAGCACAGGACCGTCACGACCGCGCCGACGAGCACCGTCGTCAGCCACGCGCGGCCGGGGATGTTCTGGGTGAGATAGTCGCCGAGGCCGACGCCGAACCGCTGCCCGAGGTCGGGCGCCTTGCCGGTCTGGGAGGAATAGGAGAGCACGCTGCTGACGGCGGCCGCGATCGTCCACACGGCCGCCCCGGCCGCCGCGACATCGAGTGCGCGGCCGTAGCGCTCGTCGCTCGACGCGAACGCGAAGACGGCGATCGCGAGGCCGCCGATCGCCGTGGCGATCCCGAGGTCGAGCACGACCTGCGCGAACGGCACCCCGAACCGCACGGCGACGCCGGGGTCGAGCGCGATCGGCGCGTCCGCGCCGTGCCCGATCGCGAGCGCGACGAGAAGTGCGCCGAACGCGACGAGGATCAGGACCGCGGGAGAGACGATCCGCGCGACGCGGAGCATGAGACCAGGCTAGGCCCGGCCGGATGTGAGCGGGTCGAGTGGTGCCGCGCCGGGGCGGGGAACGCGAAAGGCGCCGACCCCGGGGGATCGGCGCCTCACGAGTCGCTTACTTGGCGGCGGCCTTGAGCTTCGAGCCCGCGGTCACCTTGACGCCGTAGCCGGCGGCGATGTGGATCGCCTCGCCCGTGGCGGGGTTGCGCCCCTCGCGGGCGGCGCGGTGGGTGCGCTCGACGGCGAGCCAGCCCGGGATCTGCACCTTGGTGCCCTCGCCGACCGACTTCGCCAGGACGCTGAACAGCGAGTCGACGATGCCGGAGACCGTGGCCTGGCTCTGTCCGGAGTCGGCAGCGATGGCGGCGACCAGATCGGTCTTGTTGAGTGACTTGTCAGCCATGGGATGTCCTCCTCGGACCTCGTATTCGGAACGACCCGGTCGGCGTCGCCGCCGTCGGGCCGAGCACGAAGGTACCAGTAGTTCCCCGTGATTCCGGGGATCTTCGCGGTGTGGGGAGGTTCCTCTTTACCAGCTCGACTTGGTGATGCCGGGGAGCTCGCCGCGGTGCGCCATGTCGCGGAACCGCACACGGGAGATCCCGTACTGGCTCAGCACGCCGCGGGGGCGTCCGTCGATGGCGTCGCGGTGACGCAGACGCACCGGCGACGCGTCGCGCGGGAGCTTCTGCAGGCCGACGCGAGCGGCCTCGCGGCTCTCATCGCTGCCGTTCGGGTCGACGAGCTGCTTCTTCAGCTCCAGCCGCTTCGCGGCGTAGCGCTCGACGATGACGGCGCGCTGGTCGTTCTTGGCGATCTTGCTCTTCTTGGCCACGCTTTAGCGCTCCTCTCGGAACTCGACGTGCTTGCGCACGACCGGGTCGTACTTCTTGAGGACCAGACGGTCCGGGTCGTTGCGGCGGTTCTTGCGGGTCACGTAGGTGTACCCGGTGCCGGCCGTGGAGCGCAGCTTGATGATCGGACGGACGTCCTGTGCCTTCGCCATGTCAGATCTTCTCCCCGCGAGCCAGGATGTCTCTCACGACCGCGTCGATGCCGCGGGCGTCGATGACCTTGATGCCGCGTGCGGACACGTTGATCGTCACCTTCCGCCGCAGCGACGGCACGTAATAGGTCTTGCGCTGCACGTTCGGATCGAACCGGCGCTTGTTGCGACGATGCGAGAACGAGATGCTGTGGCCGAAACCGGGAACGGCTCCGGTCACCTGGCAGACGGCTGCCATGATTCCTCCATATCGGGACGACGCGAATCGTCCGGCTACCGTGCCGCGGCTGGATTCCTCCAAGACCACGGCACCCAAGGTCACTTGTCGGCATGCGGATCCGGGGTGGCCCCGGTCGCACACAAGAAGCGCCCTCGCGGGCACAACCTCTCGATCGTACCCGATGCCGGGCTGGTCCGTCACCCGCCGTCAGTAGGGTGACCGCATGGCATCCGCTCCGCGTCCCTGGCGCGCGCTCTGGGCGCTCGTCGTCGGGTTCTTCATGATCCTCATCGACTCGACGATCGTGAGCGTCGCCAACCCCAGGATCCTCGAGGGTCTGCACACCGACATCGACTCGGTCATCTGGGTCACGAGCGCCTACCTGCTCACGTACGCGACCCCGCTGCTCATCACCGGGCGCCTGGGCGACCGGTTCGGGCCCAAGAACCTCTACCTCGTCGGGCTCACGATCTTCACGCTCGCCTCGCTGTGGTGCGGCCTGTCGGGCGATATCGGCTGGCTCATCACGGCGCGTGCCGTGCAGGGCCTCGGCGCAGCGCTCATGGCGCCGCAGACCATGGCGGTCATCACCCGGGTGTTCCCGGCGGAGCGCCGCGGCGCCGCGATGGGCGTCTGGGGCGCGGTCGCCGGCGTCGGCACGCTCGTCGGGCCCATCGTGGGCGGCCTCATCGTCGACGCCCTCGGATGGCCGTGGATCTTCTTCGTCAACGTACCGATCGGCGTCGTCGCCTTCGCGCTCGCCGTGATCCTGGTGCCGAGGCTCGAGATGCACCCGCACCGCTTCGACCTGCTGGGCGTCGTGCTGAGCGCCGTCGGGATGTTCCTGCTCGTGTTCGGCATCCAGGAGGGCGAGCGCTACGACTGGGGCACGATCGCGGGGCCGATCTCGGTCTGGCTGCTCATCATCGTCGGCGTCGTCGTGCTCGTCGCGTTCGTCGTCTGGCAGCGGTTCAACCGCGCCGAACCGCTCCTGCCGCTGCGCCTGTTCCGCGATCGCAACTTCGCGCTCGCCAACATCGGCATCACCGCCGTCGGCTTCACCGTGACGTCGTTCGCGCTGCCGCTGGTCTTCTATCTGCAGCTCGTGCGCGGCATGACGCCGACCCAGTCGGCCCTCATGTTCGCGCCCATGGCCGTGTCGATCTTCATCTCGCCGTTCACGGGCCGCGCGCTCGACCGCGTGCACCCGCGCACGATCGGCGCGGTCGGCATGGTGCTGCTGGCGCTCTCGCTCGTGCTCTACGCGGTGCTGCTCACACCCGATCAGTCGGTCGGCGTGCTCCTGATCCCCGCGTTCGTGCTCGGGATCGCGCAGGCCGGCATCTGGGCTCCGCTCTCGGTGAGCGCGACCCGCAACCTGCCGCTGAACCTCGCCGGCGCGGGCGCGGGCGTGTACAACGCGACCCGGCAGGTCGGCGCGGTGCTCGGCAGCGCCTCCATCGCCGCGCTCATCCAGTCCCGGCTCGTCGCGGACCTGCCCGCCGCGGCGGGCGGTTCGGTGTCGCAGGCCGGGTTCGGCGGGGGCGCGCTGCCGGCCCCGTTGCACGACGGCTTCACGGCGGCCATGGCGCAGAGCATCCTGCTGCCGGCCGCCGGCGCGATCATCGCCTTCGTCGTGGTTCTGTTCCTGGTGCGACCGGGCGGTCCGGCGCCGGTGCCCGTGCCGGCGACCGCACCCGCTGCTCAGCCGGTGGACGAGGCGCGCGCCGCGGAGCACTCCGCGCAGTAGCCGAACACGTCGACGACGTGCTCGGGCTCGGTGAACCCGTTCGCCGCCGCGACCTCGCGGGCCCAGGTCTCCACCGGGTCGGCCTCGATCTCCACCGCCCGGCCGCAGCGCCGGCAGATCAGGTGGTGGTGATGCCGCCCCGGGGTGCACGCGCGGTAGAGCGACTCGCCCTCCTGCTGCAGCGAGTCGGCGTCCCCTCGGTCGCGAGGTCGGCGAGGGCACGGTACACGGTCGCGAGCCCGACCTCGGATCCCTGCTCGCGCATGGTCTGATGCAGCGACTGGGCGCTCACGAAACCCGCGGTGTCGCCGAGGGCCTCGCGCACGGCCTCGCGCTGCCAGGTGTTCCGCTTCATGCGAGCCTCCGCTCCCTGCGCCTCACGGTACGCCGCGCACCCGCGAGCCGGCAGACCAGGTAGATGAGGAACGAGATCGTCGTGACGTAGGGGCTGATCGGCACGCTGGCCCCGAGGGCGAGCAGGATGCCGCCGACGAGCGACACCACCGCGAACGCGGTCGAGAGCACGGGCACCCAGACGGGCGACGCCGAGATGCGCAGGGCCGCCGCCGCGGGGGTGACGAGGATCGACAGCACGAGAAGCGCGCCCACGATCTGCACGCTCACCGACACGGCGAGCGCGAGCAGGAGCATGAAGACCAGCGAGAGCGCGCGCACCGGAACGCCGCGGGCGGCCGCGACCTCGGCATCCACGCTCGCGAACCCGAGCGGACGCCAGACGACCGCGAGGCCCGCGAGCACCACGACGGCGATCACGGCGAGCGAGCCGAGACGCGGGTCGTCGACCGCGACGATCTGCCCGGTGAGCAGGCCGAACTTGTTGGCATCCCGCCCGGGATACAGGGCGAGGCACAGGATGCCGAGGCCGAGGCCGAACGGCATGAGCACCGCGGTGATCGAGTTGCGCTCGCGGGCGCGGGCACCGAGCACCCCGATGATCGCGGCCGCGACGACCGACCCGACGAGCGACCCCGCGACGACCCCGATCCCGAGCAGCAGCCCCGCGGCCGCCCCCGCGAAGGAGAGCTCGCTGATGCCGTGCACGGCGAAGGCGAGGTCGCGCTGCACGACGAAGACCCCGATGAGGCCGCCGACCAGGCCGAGCAGGATGCCGGCGTACACGGAGTTCTGCAGCAGCTGCAGCAGGTCGCCGTAGTCCGAGAAGTCGAAGAGGGTCGACCACCAGTCGGTCGTCAGGAGCGCGCTCACGGCAGATCCGCCCCGTGATCGTGCTCGTGCTCGTGCGCGTGGGTCTGATCGGGAGCGCCGACGATGATCACGCGCCCCCGGGCGCGCACGACATCGACGGGCGCGTCGTAGAGCTCGCTCAGCACGTCGCTGCGCAGCACTTCGTCGGGCGTGCCGACCCGGAACCGGCGGCCGGCGAGGTAGAGCACCCGGTCGACCATCCCGAGCACCGGATTGACGTCGTGCGTCACGAACAGCACCCCGAAGTCGCGCGCGCGGCGGGTGCGATCGATGAGCTCGCTGACGACACCTTGAGCGCGCAGGTCGAGCGAGAGCAGCGGCTCGTCGCACAGCAGCAGGCGCGGATCGCCGGCGAGCGCCTGCCCGATCCGCAGTCGCTGCTGCTCGCCGCCCGACAGGCTCGCGACCGGCACGCGCGCGTAATGCGCGGCGCCGACCGCGTCGAGCACCTCGTCGACCTTCTCGCGCCGGGCGCGGCTCGGCCATCCGACGCCCCAGCGGTGCCCGTCCAGCCCGAGGCCGACGAGGTCGCGGCCGCGCAGCGGCGTGCCCTCATCGGCGAGGCGCTGCTGCGGCACGTAGCCGATGCGCCGATCACCGTGGCGCAGCGGCTCCCCGAGGAAGGTCGCCGACCCGGCGCTCAGCCGGTGCTGGCCCAGGATCGCCTTGAGCAGGCTGGTCTTGCCCGACCCGTTCGCGCCGAGCACCGCCACGAACTCGCCCGGGGCGACGTCGAGGTCCACGCCGCTCCACAGCACGCGACCGCCGAGGGTGAGCTCGGCGGCGCGGAGGGACAGCAGCGGGGGCGTCATCCGGTGACCGCCTGGGCGATCGCGGCGAGCACGCCCTCCTGCCACTCGATGTAGTGCAACCCCTCCGGCAGCGTCTCGGAGACCGGCACGGCGGGCACGTGATGCTTCTTCGCGGCGGCGAGCACGGCCTCGGTCTGCGGCCCGCCGGTCTGCACGTTGTACACGAGCACCTTCACCCTGCCGTCGGCGTACTGCGCGAGCGTCTGCTGCAGCACGACCGGGGCGACGTCGGTGCCGTCCTCGATCGCCTTGCTGAAGGCGGGCGGCGTCACGATGTCCATCTTCAACGCCTGGAGCACGTAGTCCGGCACGGGCTCGGTGATGCCGGCGCCGACGCCGGTCGTCGATGCCGCGAGCGTCGCCTCGGAATCCTCGAGCCGGGTCAGCTTCTGCTGCAGCGCCTCGGCGCCCGCGCTGTACGCGCGGGCGTGCTTCGGGTCGGCGGTGTGCAGCGACGCGGCGATCGCGTCGACGACCTTGGACATGGTCGGGTAGTCGTACCAGACGTGCTCGTTGAGGTCGGCGCCGGAGAAGCCGGACAGCTTCACAGCGTTCACCACGAACGCCTTCGTGTTCTTGGAGGCCTTGAGCATCGTGTCGACGAAGTCGTCGTAGCCGCCGCCGTTCTCGATCACGACCTTCGCCCGCGAGATCGCGAGCTGCGTGCGGGCGTCGGCCTGGTACTCGTGCGGGTCCTTGTCGGGATCGTCGATGATCGACGTGACCGTGACGTGCGCGCCGCCGATCGCCTTCGCGATGTCGCCGTAGACGTCGGTCGACGCGACGACCGGCACGGTGCCCGCGGCTCCGGAGGCGGAGGCGGCGGCACCGCCGCTGCATCCGGCGAGTGCCGCGAGCACGGCGAGGGCGGCGAGTGCGGCGAGTGCGCGTCGGGGCATGCGGACGACCCTAGCCGCTATTGATAATCATTGTCAAAACCCGCGCGTCCGCGCGGTGCCCGACCGACCCAGCCATAGCGATCGGCGCGACCGCGCTCGTGCCGATCGCGGAGCGACCCGCGCCGCAGCAGCGGCGGCGCGGTCAATCGAGCAGCAGCGCGGGCTCCTCGAGCACCGAGGCGATGTCGGCCGTGAAGCGGCTCGCGACATCCCCGTCGACGACGCGGTGATCGAAGCTCGCACCGACGGTCGTCACGAACTCGGGCCGAACGACCCCATCGACCACCCACGGCTTCTGCTTGAGCGCGCCGAGGGCGACGATGCCGACCTCGCCCGGATTCAGGATCGGCGTGCCGGTGTCCATGCCGTAGGAGCCGAGGTTCGTGATGGTGACGGTGCCGTTCGCCATGTCGGAGGGCTGCGCCCGCCCTCGCGCGCCATGATCGTGAGCTGCTCGAGCGCCTTGGCGAGCTCGAGCAGCGACATCGACTGGGAGTCCTTGATGTTCGGCACGATGAGTCCGCGCGGCGTCGCCGCCGCGATGCCGAGGTTCACGTAGTGGTGCACCACGATCTCCTTGTCGGTCCACGTCGAGTTCACCGTGGGATTGCGCTGGCAGGCCCAGATCACGGCCTTCGCCATCACGAGCAGCGGGCTGATCCGGATCCCCGCGAACTGCGGCGACTTCTTCAGTCGCTGCACGAGCTCCATGGTGCGCGTCGCGTTGACGTCGGTGAAGACGCTCACGTGCGGCGCCGTGAACGCGCTCGAGACCATCGCCGACGCGATCGCCTTGCGCACGCCCTTGACGGGGATGCGCTCCTCGCGATCGGTCGGCCACTCCGGTGTCTGCAGGTTCTGGAACACGCTGGCCTGCTGCGCGTGCCGGATGACGTCGTCGCGCGTGACCTCGCCCCCGAGCCCCGTGCCCGAGACCGTGGCGATGTCGACCTCGAGGTCCTTCGCGAGCCGGCGGATCGGCGGCTTCGCGATGACGGAGCCGACGGTGGAGGGGCCGGATGGGCGGCGCGGCACGGCGCGCTGCGGGTCCGGCGCGGCGGGCGCACCGTTGGCGGGCTTGCGACGGCGCGAGGCCACGTGGCCTCCGGTCCCGTAGCCGACGAGCACGGCGCCGCCGACCTCGCCGGGCACCTCGGGCGCCGTGGGAGCCGGTGCGGCGTCCGCGGCGGGTGTCCCCTCGGGCCGGTGCACGCGACCGCCGCCGATCGTGGTCATCGTGTCGGCGACGACTCCGAGGGTGTCGCCCTCGTTGCCGGGGGCCTCGAGCTCGATCGTGCCGCCCGCGGAATCCACCCGGATGATGGGGGCGCCGACCTCGACGGTCGCGCCCTCCTCGGCGAGCAGCTCGGTGACGGTGCCGGCGAACGGCGACGGCAGCTCGACGAGCGACTTCGCGGTCTCGATCTCGACGAGCACCTGGTTGACCCGCACCTGGTCGCCGGGCGCCACCTTCCACGAGACGATCTCGGCCTCGGTGAGACCCTCGCCGACGTCGGGGAGCGGGAACTCTGACTGCGCCATCGTCGGTCCTCTCAGTAGGCCAGCACGCGGTCGACGGCGTCGAGCACGCGGTCGGCGTCCGGCAGGAACACCGCCTCGATCTTGGCGGGAGGGTACGGCACGTCGTACCCGGTGACCCGCAGCACGGGTGCCTGGAGCGAGTAGAACGCCCGCTCGGTGATCGTCGCGGCCAGCTCCGACCCGATGCTCGCATTGCCGGGCGCCTCATGCGCGACGACGACCCGGCCGGTCTTCTGCGCCGACTCCACGATCGGCCCGTAGTCGATGGGCGAGAGGGAGCGCAGGTCGATGACCTCGAGGCTCGTGCCCTCCTCCGCGGCGATCTCGGCCGCCTGCAGCAGCGTCGCGATCATCGCGCCGTGCCCGATCACGGTGGCATCCGATCCGGTGCGGATCACCCGGCTCGCGTGCAGCGGCGCGGCCGTCGCCTCGCGATCGACCTCGCCCTTCTGCCAATAGCGGCTCTTCGGCTCGAAGAACAGCACGGGATCGTTCGAGGCGATCGCCTGCTGGATCATCGTGAAGCCGTCCTGCGCGGTCGCGGGACTCACGAGCCGCAGGCCGGGGGTGTGGGCGAAATACGCCTCGGGGCTCTCGGAGTGGTGCTCGATCGCGCCGATGTGGCCGCCGTAGGGCACCCGGATGACGACCGGCATCTGCAGGAGACCCTCGTGCCGCGCGGTCATCTTCGCGAGCTGCGTCGTGATCTGGTCGAACCCGGGGAAGATGAAGCCGTCGAACTGGATCTCGCACACCGGCCGGTAGCCGCGCATGGCCAGGCCGATCGCCGTCCCGACGATGCCCGACTCGGCCAGCGGCGTGTCGAGCACGCGATTCTCGCCGAAGGCGTTCTTCAGCCCCTCGGTCACACGGAAGACCCCGCCGAGCGTGCCGATGTCCTCGCCCATGAGGAGCACCTTGTCGTCGGCGGACATGGCAGCGTGCAGGCCGGCGTTGATGGCCTTCGCCATCGTGAGGCTCTCGATCACGCCCGGGCCTCCCGGGCCTCATCGGTCTCGCCGAACGACGCCTCGTAGGCGGCGAGCCACTCGCGCTGCGCCTCGATGACCGGGTGTGGCTCGCTGTACACGTGGGCGAACATGCTCGCCGGCTCGGGCACGGCGAGCTCGAAGATGCGCGTGCGCAGATCGGCCGCGGCATCCTCCGCCTCGGTCGCGACCTCCGCGAAGAACCCGTCGCCGACGCCGCGGGAGCGCAGGTAGTGCTCGAACCGGGTGATCGCGTCGCGCTCGCTCCAGACGTCGACCTCGTCGTCCTCGCGGTACTTGGTCGGGTCGTCGCTGGAGGTGTGGGCGCCCATCCGGTAGGTCATGGCCTCAATGAAGCGCGGCCCGCGGCCCCGCGCGCCTCATCGAGCGCGATGCGCGTCGTCGCGTACGCGGCGAGCACGTCGTTGCCGTCGATCTGCAGCGACGGGATGCCGTATCCGGCCGCCCGCTCGTACAACGGCGTGCGCGACTGCCGCGAGACCGGCACCGAGATCGCCCACTGGTTGTTCTGCAGGAAGAAGACCTGCGGCGTCTGATAGCTCGCGGCGAACACCATCGACTCGTGCACGTCGCCCTCGCTGCTGGCGCCGTCGCCGTAGTAGACGATCACCGCCTGGTCGCTCTCCGGATCGCCGCTCGCGATCGCGCCGTCGAAGCGCAGCCCCATGGCGTATCCGGTCGCGTGCAGCGTCTGCGAGCTCAGCACGATCGCGTAGAGGTGGAAGTTGCCGTTGGCCGCCGCGTCCCAGCCGCCGTGGCTGTTGCCCCGCAGCTGGCGGATGATCTCGAGAGGGTCGAGCCCGCGGATCCGGCCGACGACGTGCTCGCGGTACGACGGGAAGATGTGGTCCTGCGGCCGGGCAGCGTAGCCCGAACCGACCTGGGCGGCCTCCTGCCCCATGCTCGGGATCCACAGGGCGAGCTGACCCTGTCGCTGCAGGTTGCCCGCCTCGAGGTCGAATCGCCGGATGACGACCATCTGCCGATGGAAGTCGAGCAGCTGCTGCTCGTCGAGGGCGTCGATGACCGGCAGGTACCGCTCGGTCGCCTCGCTTCGGAGAAGGGTCCCCTCCGGCGAGAGCAGTTGGACCGTCGCCGACTCCTGGGACATGGTGACCACCCTATCCGCGGTGTTCAGGCCCCTTCTCGGAGCATTGCGACAACCTCCGCGGCCGACCGTAGGAGCGGATCGACAGATGCCTCCTCGCCGATCGACACCCGGATGCCGTCGGGCGCGAAGACCCGCGCGACGATCCCGTGGCGCTCCAGGATCTCGGCGGCGCGGGGGTGTCGTCGCCGGCGGCCAGCCAGACGAAGTTGCCCTGCGGCTCCGGGACGTCCCAGCCGGCCGATTGCAGGCCGTCGCGCACCCGGGTTCGGCGCTCCACGATCGCGTCGACCCGATCCCGGAGCTCGCCCTCGTGATCGAGCGCGGCGAGCGCGGCGCGCTGGGCCGGCTCGGTGACCGACAGCGGGATCGCGGCCGAGCGTGCTGCGTCGAGGATGTAGGCGGGTCCGGCCGCGTAGCCGACCCGCAGGCCGGCGAGCCCGAACGCCTTCGAGAACGTGCGCAGCACGACGAGGTTCGGGTACCGGTCCAGCAGCGACAGGCCCTCGACCGCGTGCGGGTCGGTGACGAACTCGCGGTAGGCCTCGTCGAGCAGCACGAGCACCGTCTCGGGCACCCTCGCCATGAACTCCTCGAACTCGGCGGTCGTGACGATCGTGGAGGTGGGATTGTTCGGCGTGCAGACCAGCACCGCCCGCGTGCGGTCGGTGATCGCCGCCGCCATGGCATCGAGGTCGTGCCGCCCGTCGGCCAGCACCGGTACGGTCACGCTGGTCGCTCCCGCGACCGTCACGAGACCCGGGTACGCCTCGAACGACCGCCAGGCGTAGAGCACCTCGTCGCCGGCACCGGCGGCCGCCGAGATCAGCTGCTGCAGGATCGCGACCGACCCCGCCCCGACATGCACCTCGTCGATCGAGACGCCGATCCGCTCCGCGAGACGCTCGCGCAACGCGACCGCGGCGCCGTCCGGGTACCGGTTGATGCTGGCTCCCGCGATCGCCTCGAGCACCGCCGGATGCGTCTCGAACGGATTCTCGTTGGACGACAGCTTGAACGCGTCGGGTGCGGCCGGCCGACCCTGCCGATACGGCACGAGCGCGGCGATCTCGGGACGGAGGATCACGGCCACGCCATGAGTTTAAGCGCCACGGCTCTGCCCGTTCCGCCGGCGGGGCCCTCGCGCCATGATGGGGTGCATGGGACGCCTCCTCCTCCGCCTGCTCATCTCGGCGCTCGCCCTCTGGCTGACGACGCTCATCATGAGCCCGCACGTGTCGATCAAGTCCTATGACGCCGACCCCGGGAACGTCTTCGCCTACATCGTGACCCTCGTGCTGGTCGCGCTCATCTTCGGCATCGTCAACGGCGTCATCGGCGGCATCATCCGCGTCGTCGCGTTCCCGCTCTATGTGCTCACGCTCGGTCTGATCTCGCTCGTGGTCAACGGGCTGCTCCTGCTGCTGGTCGCGTGGATCAGCAGCCTCCTCGGCTTCGGTCTCGCCGTCGAGAGCTTCTGGTGGGGGTTCTGGGTGCGATCATCATCGGCGTCATCAGCTGGCTGATCGGCATCATCGTGCGACCGTTCACGCGCTCGGTCGAGCGGCGCTGAGCCTCGCCGCCGGTCATCCTCCGCTCCCGTCGCGTCGGACGGCGTGATAAAGGGATGCCGTGATGGTCGATCCCGGCCGCCGGGCGTAGTCGCCGGCGAAGTCGTCGAGAGCCCGGGACTGGGCGCGCACGTCCTCGGAGCGGGCCGCGTCGATCGCCTGTGCCGTCGCGGCGTAGGCGACCCGCTGATGGCCCGGCGCCGCCTGATCGGTGGGCATCGTCGACGGATCCGCATACACCGTGCGCTCCACCTGCAGCAGATGGTGATCGGTCTGCGGTCCGGCCAGCGCCGGGATGAAGTCCTCCCGGTTGCGCACCGCCATGCCCTGGACGCCGTCCGGCAGCACCACGTTGCCCGACGGTGCGCCGAAGGTCTGCAGGCCCACGGCGTTCCAGTCGCCATCCGCCGCGATGCGGGCCGCGACCATCCCGCCCTGCGAGAACCCGACGAGCTGCACCTGGCTGGCGTCGGTGATCCCCGCATCCCTCATGGCGAGCTCGGTGGCGCGGATCGAGGCGACGTCCTCCCCGCCGACGCCGCCGACGTTGCTCGCCATGTCCCACGGCTCGCCCTCCGGCCGCGGGTCGAAGGTCTCGGTCGGTCCGACGTAGACGACGAACCGATCCGGCGATCCCGGCGCCGTGTACCGCTCGATGCGCACCTGGTCGCCCTCCGGCACCCGCTCCAGCCGCTGCGTCGCGCCGGAGGGTGCCGTGTCGACCCGTTGCCGGTCGACCCGCTGCACGTCGACGGGCGACTCCTCGAGCAGCCCGAGCCGTGGGCCGATCGCCATCAGGGCGTCGGCACTCGTCGCCATACCGGTCCGTCCGGTCGCGCCGAGCGCGACCGCGATCACCGGCGGGACGCCGGCGGCGGTCAGCATGCCCTCGTCCATGCCGTCCGCCACTCCGCGCACCGCCGCGACGAAGGTCGGATTGCCGGTCAGCTGCGGGTGCTGCTCGAGGAATCGCGCGAGGGCCGCCGGGTCGAGCTTGCGTCCGGTGAGCGCCTCGCCGCCGGCGATCCCGGCCAGGGCGCCGAGCACGAGCGCCGGGCCGCCGAAGAGGGCGCCCATCCGGAGCTGGGTGCCGAGCAGGGCACCGCCGACGCCCGCGAGTGCGTCGAACAGACCGTTGGCATCACGGCTCGCGGCGCTGTAGCGCTCGACGGCACGCGTGAGCCCGTCGTGCAGCCGCTCGGCCGTCGAGATGGCGGCGCGCAGGGCCTGCTCCACGGCGCCCAGCGGCGGGGCGTGGGGCACGAGCTCGGCGCGATGGATGGCGGCGAGGCCGTGCCGCAACCGCGAGGTCAGCGCGGCCGCCTGGGCGATGGCGGCCCGCATCCCATCCGTCGCGACGGTCGTCGAACCGGCCGCGGTCACGACGAGCGGACCCCGAGCTGCGGCGTCGGCGCGAAGTGCGACGCATCGGGAGGCGGCGGCTGGTTCGTGCCGGGCGCCAGCGGGGGCAGCAGTCGATCCGGCCCCGGGTCCGCGGGCCGCACCGGCGTGAGCGGCGACGTCGCGTGGTCCGGCGAGGGAGGCGGCGGGATCACGATGCCCCCGACACCCGCGCGCGGGCGCGATCCAGCTCGCCGAGCAGCACGGTCAGCCGCCCGCGCAGCTCGGATTGGAGCTGATCGCACGCCTGTGACGCCGGTCCGAGCCAGTCGCCGCTCGCCACGCGGGGCGGGTCGACGACCGCCGCCGCCACGTCGTCGACCACGGGTGAGAGAAGTCGGAAGAGCTCGGCACGTGCGTCCGGTTCGGACGGAAGCGGGATGACCATGGCTCGATCGTGGCGAGCGGAGCACCCCGCCGGGCCGCGCGGGACCCGATGCGGGGAGCACGGCGCGGGTCCGGATGCTGTGCAGGGGAGTCCGCCCCCGCGAAGATGGGGATGCGCACCCGCGACGGCGACCCGATCGCCGCCTTCCGCGTGTGCTTCGTGTGCACGGGCAACATCTGCCGGTCGCCCATGGCCGAGGCGGTGCTGCGCTCGCTCATCACGTCGCACGGCTACGAGCAGCGGCTGCAGGTCACGTCCGCGTCGACCGGCGATTGGCACGTCGGCGAGCGTGCCGACGCACGCACGATCGCCGCGCTCGCGGCCCGCGGCTACGACGCGTCGTCGCATCGGGCCCGGCAGTTCGAGGTCGACGAGTTCGCCCAGCACGATCTCGTGCTGGCCTTCGACCGCGGCCAGGAGCGCATCCTGCGCGGCTGGGCGACGAGCGACCTCGACCAGGGCAAGGTGCAGCTGCTGATGACGTTCGACCCCGATGGATCGGGCACGATGGACGTGCCGGATCCGTACTACTCCGATGCGGCGATGTTCGACGGCGTGCTCACGATGATCGAGCGCGCGACGTTCGCGCTGTTCCGGCAGCTCGAGCCCGGAATCCGACAGGGAGTCTCATGAGCCCGCTTCCTCCGCAGCCGATCAGCCCGCTCGACGGACGCTACCGGGCGGCGGTGGGCGGGATCGGGGAGCACCTCTCCGAGGCCGCCCTGAACCGGGCGCGCGTGCACGTCGAGGTCGAATGGCTCATCGCCCTCGCCGAGCGCCGCATGTTCGGTGCCGCGCCGCTCGACGACGCGCAGGCCGCGGCGCTGCGGGAGTTCGCGTCCGGATTCGGCGAGCCCGAGATCCGGGAACTCGCCCGCCTCGAGGCGACCACCCGGCACGACGTCAAGGCGGTCGAGTACCTGGTGCGCGCCCGGCTCGCCGAGCTCGGTCTCGACCGCGTCGCCGAGCTCACCCACTTCGCGTGCACGAGCGAGGACATCAACAACCTCGCCTACGCCCTGACGATCGGCGCCGCAGTGCACGAGGTGTGGCTGCCCCGGGCGCAGGAGGTGCTCGCCGCGATCGAGGAGCGCGCCCGTGCCGAGCGGGCGACGCCGATGCTCGCCCACACCCACGGACAGCCCGCGACCCCGACGACCTTCGGCAAGGAGCTCGCCGTCTTCGCGGCGCGGCTCGCGCGCGCGCTCGACCGCATCGACGACATCGAGATCCTCGGCAAGTTCAACGGCGCGACCGGCGACTACGCGGCCCACGTCGCCGCCGATCCGGATGCCGACTGGGAGTCGATCTCGCACGCGTTCGTCACCGGTCTCGGGCTCGTGTGGAACCCTCTCACCACCCAGATCGAGTCGCACGACTGGCAGGCCGAGCTCTATGCCGCGATCGCCCACGCCAACCGGATCCTGCACAACCTCTGCACCGACGTGTGGACCTACATCTCGATGGGCTACCTCTCGCAGATCCCGCAGGCCGGGGCGACCGGGTCGTCGACGATGCCGCACAAGATCAACCCGATCCGCTTCGAGAACGCCGAGGCCAACCTCGAGCTCTCGACCGCGCTGCTCAACTCGCTCGCCGCGACGCTCGTCACCAGCCGGATGCAGCGCGACCTCACCGACTCCACGACGCAGCGCAACGTCGGCGTCGCGCTCGGCCACTCGCTCCTCGCGCTCGACAACCTCGCCCGCGGGCTCGGCGAGGTCGCCGTCGACCGGGAGGCGCTGGCCGCCGACCTCGACGTCAACCAGGAGGTGCTGGCGGAGGCGATCCAGACCGTGATCCGGGCCGAGGTCGTCGCCGGACGCAGCACGATCTCGGATCCCTACGCCCTGCTCAAGGACCTCACGCGCGGGCACCGCCTGACCGCCGAGGAGCTGCGCGCGTTCGTCGAGCGTCTCGACATCGGGGACGTCGCGAAGCAGCGCCTGCTCGCCCTCACCCCCGCGACCTACACCGGGATCGCCGAGAGGCTCGTCGACCACCTCGAGTGACGACGCACGCCGCGGTCAGTGCCCGCTGGGGCGCTCGTCGTCGCGGTGCTCGTCGTCGCCGTGCTCGGCATCCGGTCGCTCGTCCTTCGGCACGACGGCCAGCAGCAGCATCGCCGTCACCACGAGGGCGACCACGAACGCGATACCGGCCCATTCGAGGGCGGTGAGCCACTCACGGGTGCCCATGACGACGATCGCGCCGACGAAGACGCCGATGATCGCGGCCACGACCACGAGCTCGGCGGGGCGCAGACGCGTGCCCAGACTCGGTTTCGCATTCACGTGCGGTCCTCCTCCTCCGGTTCGACCGGGGTTCGCAGCGACACCGCGGAGATGCCCTGCAGGACCCCCACGACGATCCCCCAGGCGCCGAGGAGCCCGACCAGCACGACCGAGGCGGTCAGGGTGCCGGTGATCCGTTCGATGCCGCCGAGGCTCTCGCGGTAGCCCGGCGGGACCACCAGGAACGCGAGACCGAGCGCCAGCGTGAGGGCACCGGTCAGGACCCAGTCCCGCGCCCCGCGGTCGACGCGGCGCGCGCGCAGCCCCGCCACGAGCTCCAGGGCGCCGGTCAGGATGCCGAACGCGCTGACGATCCCGACGAGCGCGATCACGTCGCCGCCGCCCGCGGCCGACGACAGCGCCACGAGACCCGAGATCCCGGCCACGAGCGTGACCGCCGCCTGGACGAGGAAGGTTCCGCGCACCGCGCGACGCAGCACCAGGAGCGCGCCGGCCAGGAGCAGGAGGCCCGCGACGACGCCGAAGACGCCGAACGCCACCAGTCCGAACCGGGCGGAGTGCCCTCCGGTGAAGGTGATCGCCAGCCCGAGGACGAGCGCGAGGGCGGCACGGGCGGCCGTCAGCATCCACGCCGCGACGCGCGGCCGATGCGGGGCGACGGCGGGCGCGGCGGACACGATCCTCAAGTGTACGGACGTGCCGCTGGGGGTCGGCCGCGAGGCCGGGCGTCCCGGTGCTCTAGACCCGCGACATGTCGCTGAAGCGCGAGTACATGCCGCTGAACGCCACGGAGATGGTGTCCTGCCGGCCGTTGCGGTGCTTCGCCACGATGAGGTCGGCCTCGCCGGCGCGCGGGTCGTCGCGCTCGAGGCCGGTCTCGCGGTGCAGCAGGATCACGATGTCGGCGTCCTGCTCGAGCGAGCCCGATTCACGCAGGTCGGACAGCGCGGGCTTCTTGTCGGCGCGCGCCTCGGCGTTGCGGTTGAGCTGCGAGAGCGCGACGACCGGCACGTCGAGCTCCTTGGCCAGCAGCTTGAGCGCCCGCGAGAACTCGCTGACCTCCTGCTGGCGGTTCTCGACCTTCTTGCCCGAGGTCATGAGCTGCAGGTAGTCGATGATGACGAGCTTGAGTCCGACGCGCTGGCTGAGGCGCCGGCATTTGGCCCGGATCTCGACGAGCGTCATGTTGGGGCTGTCGTCGATGAACAGCGGCGCGTCGGCGATCTCTCCGCGCGTGTTGGCCAGCCGCGCCCAGTCGCGCGGGTCCATGTTGCCCTTGCGCAACGTGTGCATCGGGATGGAGGACTCGGCCGCGAGCAGGCGCGTCGCGATCTCGCTGCGCCCCATCTCGAGCGAGAAGAACAGGGTCGGCATCTTCTTCGTGATGGTGGCCGACCGCGCGAAGTCGAGTGCGAGCGTCGACTTGCCGAGTCCGGGGCGGGCGGCGACGATGATCAGCTGGCCGCCGTGCAGGCCGTTGGTCAGCTCGTCGAGGTCCGCGAACCCGGTGGGCACCCCCGCCATCTCGCCGTCGCGTCCGCTCGCCAGCTCGATCTCGTCGACCGCGGTCTGGATCGCGTCGACGAGCGGCACGTAGTCCTCGGCCTCGACGCCGCCGGTCACGCCGTAGATCTCCGCCTGGGCGTTGTTGACGAGATCGACGACCTCCTCGCTGGCGTAACCCATCTGCACGATGCGCGTGCCCGCCTCCACCAGGCGGCGCAGCACCGCCTTCTCGGCGACGATCGATGCGTAGAAGCCGGCGTTGGCGGCGGTCGGCACGAGGGCCGTGAGCGTGTGCAGGTACTCGGCTCCGCCGGCGCGCTGCAACTCCCCGCTCTTGGTGAGCTCATCGGTGACGGTGATGACGTCGGTGGGCTCGCCGTGCGAGTACAGGGTCAGGATCGCGTCGTAGACGAGCTCGTGCTTCGGGATGTAGAAGTCGACGCCGCGGACGGTCTCGATGACGTCGGCCACCGCGTCCTTGCTGAGCAGCATGCCGCCCAGAGCGCTCTGCTCGGCGAGCAGGTCGTGCGGCGGCGTCCGCTCGCCCTGCCAGGCCTCGCGCTCGGCGCGCTCCCCCGGTCACCGGCAAGACCGAGATGGGCGATCGACATCGGGCGTTCCCTCCTGAGCTCATGCTGACGCCACCGACCATCCCAGCGACGACCGACACACGGGGGCGCGCTCGGCGATCCCGCCCCCGCGGGAGGTCGACCTGATCGGCGACGCCTCAACGTAGGGAGGCGCGGGCGAGGGGGACAAGCCGACCCTGTGGATAGATCTGTGCAGAATCGGCGCGAAACGCCGCACGTCGTGTGAAGAAGATGTGGACTCAGCTGTGGGAACTCGGCGATCTGTTCGTGTTCACACCTGTCTGACCAGGCATTTCGCCGTTCTCCCCCTGTGTGGAGAAAGAGGCCTACACCGCCGCTTGAAGCTTTGCCTCTTGACAAGTCGGCTGTGGACGGGTGAGCTCCGGACGACGCCGAAAGTGCAGAGCGGCGTCCCCCGGATGGGGGACGCCGCTCGCGATGTGACGGGTCTACTTCGCGGCCACCACGTCGAGGGTGATGGCGGCGACGACGTCCTCCCGCAGACGCACCGACGCCTCGTGCCGGCCGACGGCCTTGATGGGTGCGGCGAGCTCGATGGTCCGCTTGTCGATGCTGCCGATACCGGCAGCCGACACCGCATCGGCGATGTCCTCGGTCTTCACCGAGCCGAACAGGCGCCCCTCGCGACCGGCCTTGACGGTCAGCCTGACGGTCGTGTCCTCGAGCTTGGCCTTGAGCGACTGGGCCTCCTCGAGGGTCGCCAGCTCGCGCGCGGCGCGGGCCGCCTTGATCTGGTCGATCTGCTTCTCCCCGCCGCGGCTCCAGGCCACGGCGAAGCCCTGCGGGATGAGGTAGTTGCGGGCGTACCCGTTCTTGACCTCGACGACGTCACCGGCCGAACCCAGGCCGGAGACCTCGGAGGTGAGGATGAGCTTCGACATCCGTATCTCCTATCGTCCCGAGCCCGCGTACGGAAGGAGCGCCATCTCGCGCGCGTTCTTGACCGCGCGGGCGATGAGACGCTGCTCCTGCACGGAGACGCCGGTGATGCGACGGGCGCGGATCTTGCCGCGCTCCGAGACGAACTTGCGAAGGGTCGCGACGTCCTTGTAGTCGATCACGCCGACCTTGATGGACTTCGCCGGAGCGGCGTTCTTGCCGCCCTTGGGAACGCGCTTGCGGCGATCCCCGGTGCTCTTACCTGGCATGTGCTGTTGCTTTCTCTCTGCCCTGATCCGCGGATCAGAACGGGGTCTCGTCGTTGTAGTTCGCGCCGGGCGTGCTCCACACGTCGTCGGAGCCTCCGCCGGTCGAGCCGCTCGCGGCCCACGGCTCGTCGGCGACCGCGCCCTGCGGGCGTCCGCCGCCGGCCGCGCCACCCGCGCCGCCACCGGAGCCGCCCGAGGTGCGCGTCACCTGCGCGGTCGCGTAGCGCAGGCTCGGTCCGATCTCGTCGACCTCGAGCTCGATCGCGGTGCGCTTGTTGCCGTCGCGGTCGTCGTAGGAGCGCTGCCGGAGGCGGCCGGTCGCGACGACGCGGCTGCCCTTCGTCAGCGAGCCGGCCACGTGCTCCGCGAAGTCGCGCCAGCAGGACGCGCGGAGGAACAGCGCTTCGCCGTCCTTCCACTCGTTGGCCTGGCGGTCGAACGTGCGCGGCGTGGATGCGATCGTGAAGTTGGCGACGGCGAGCCCGCCCTGCGTGTAGCGCAGCTCGGGGTCGGCCGTCAGGTTGCCCACGACGGTGATGATCGTCTCGCCCGCCATGGCCTACTCGGCCTTCTCGTCCGCGGCGGCTGCGGCGGGCGCCGCGGGCGCGACCGGTGCGGCGGGCGCCTCGGCGGCGGCCTTGGCCGGCGCCTTCGCGGCGGCGGCGGCCTTGCGCTCGGCGCGCTTGGCCTCGTCGGCGGCGTGCGCGGCCACGCGGGCCACGGCCTCCTCGGCGCGCAGCACCTTCGTGCGCAGCACGGCCTCGGACAGCTTCAGCTGACGGTCGAGCTCCTGGGTCGCCGCGGACTCCGCGGTGAAGTTGACGACGGCGTAGATGCCCTCGCTCTTCTTCTGGATCTCATAGGCCAACCGGCGGCGTCCCCAGATGTCGACGTTGTCGATCGTGCCGCCATCGTTGCGGATGACGTTGAGGAACCGATCCAGGCTGGGGGCGACGGTGCGCTCATCGATCTCGGGATCGAGGATGACCATCAACTCGTACTGGTGCGTCACTAACCCACCTCCTCTGGACTAGAACGGCTGCAGACGATCTGCAGCAGGAGGGTATTGACACGGTCCGGCGCGGGCGGAGCCCGGCGGACAACCTGTCGAGTATAGGCGCCCGAGCGCGGTGTTAGCGAGCCGAGTACCACGCGCGAAGGCGGCGCTCCGCCTCCGCGGGGTCGAGCGGACCCTCGTCCAGGCGGGTCTCGAGGAGAAATCGGTACGCCTGACCGATGACAGGCCCCGGCCCGAGGTCCAGGATCCGCATGATCGCTTCGCCGTCCAGATCGGGCCGGATCGCCGCCAGCTCCTCCTCCTCGGCGAGCGCCGCGATCCGCTCCTCGAGGTCGTCGTAGGCGAAGCCGAGCCGGTCGGCCTTGCGGCGGTTGCGGGTCGTCACGTCGGCGCGCGAGAGGATGTGCAGCCGTTCGAGGAGGGGGCCGGCATCCCGCACGTAACGACGCACCGCGGAGTCGGTCCACGCACCGTCCGCGTAGCCGAAGAAGCGCAGGTGCAGCCGGATGAGCTCCGAGACGGCCTTGACGACGGCGTTGTCGAAACGCAGCTCGCGCAGTCGCTTCGCCGCCATCCGGGCGCCGAGCGCGTCGTGGTGGTGGAAGCTGACCGCTCCCCCGGCTCGATCACCCGGGTCGCCGGCTTGCCGATGTCGTGCATCAGCACCGCGAGCCGCAGCACCAGGTCGGGGGCGTGCCCGCGGGCGCGCTCGAGCTCGATCGCCTGCTCGAGCGCCGTGAGGCTGTGCTCGTAGACGTCCTTGTGCCGGGCGTGCTCGTCGATCTCGAGCCGCAGGGCCGGAACCTCGGGCAGTACGAGGTCGGCGAGCCCGGTGTCGACGAGCAGCCGGATGCCGGTCACGGGCCGCGAGCTGAGCAGCAGCTTGGTGAGCTCGTCGCGCACCCGCTCCGCCGAGACGATCCCGATGCGATCCGCCAGGCGCTGGGCGGCCGCGAACGCCTCCGGGTCGAGCTGCGCGCCGAGCTGCGCCGCGAATCGCGCCGCGCGCATCATCCGCAGCGGGTCGTCGCCGAACGAGACCTCCGGCGGCGACGGCGTGCGCAGCCGGCCGGCGAGCAGGTCGTCGAGGCCGCCGGTCGGGTCGACCAGCCGCGGCTCCGGGCCGGGCGCGAGCACGAGCGCCATCGCGTTCATGGTGAAGTCGCGGCGCACGAGGTCGCCCTCGAGCGTGTCGCCGAAGGCGACGACCGGCTTGCGGGACTCGCCCGAGTAGGCGTCGCTGCGATAGGTCGTGATCTCGACGGTCGCGCCGCCGAGGCGCGCGCCGATGGTGCCGAACTCGCGGCCGACGTCCCAGTGCGCGTCGGCGAGCGGCGCGACGATCGCGAGGATCTCGTCGGGCCGAGCCGACGTCGTGAGGTCCAGATCCGACAGCTCGCGGTCCAGGAACGCGTCGCGCACCGAACCGCCGACGAGGGCGAGCTCCTGCCCGGCCGCGGAGAAAGCGTGGGACAACCCGGCGAGTTCCGGGGTGGATGCCAGCCCCCGCAACCGCTCCACGGCCGCCGCGACGCTCAGCATGGCCTCCATGCTCCCACAGCGGGCGAGGCCGATCGCGAGCGGCGCCCACCCCTGCAGCGGAGGTCCGCGCGAGGCGCGACTCCTACAATCGGGGTCATGTCCCCGGCGCTCGGAACGGCTCAGGCGTGCGCCTGATGCGCGGTGCCGGCCGATCCTGGGTCGCCGGCCTCGCCGCCGCCGGCGTCCTCGTCGCCGCGCTCGGCGGTCTCGGACCCGCCACGGCCGCGGGCCTGCGATCGGGTGCCGCGGGCGACGATCCCTCGGGCTCCTCCCCGGCCGAGCTGGCATCCGGGCGCACCCTCACGCCGGGCACGGGACCGGTCTCGATCGCGGTGATCGTGCCGATCACGATGCCGTCGAGCACCCGCGGAACCGGCCTCATCTCCGCCGACACGCTCGCCACCGACACGGGCCCGGCCGGCGTGCTCACCCGCCAGCTCGACGCTGTCAGCGGCACCGCCGCCGTGCTGGCGATCGATCCGATGATCGTCGCGTCGATCCGGGTGCTCGGCACGGCGGCGCCGGCGTCCGCGCGCGCCTGGCTCGAGCGCCTCGAGGCGCTGCCGAACGAGATGTTCCCGCTGGCATACGCCGACGCCGATCCCGGAGTCCTCGCCCACGCCACCGGGGGCCTGGCGCTGCTCGACCAGCTCGACTTCCGGTTCGCGATCGACCCGGGCCGCTTCGGGCCGGCGGCATCGCCCTCCGCGACGCCGACGCCGAGCGGGAGCCCGAGCGGCGGACCGGCGCCGCACGCGACGCCGACGACCCCCGCTGGCCCCCGCCCCTCCCGACGGATGCCGACGTGCTCGCGGGCGACTACGTCACGACCGATGTCGCGTGGCCCGCGCCCGGAACCGTCTCGACCGCCGACCTCGGTCCGCTGCGCGACGCCGGGTTCCACTCGGTCCTGCTGAGCTCGCGCAACGTGTCGGCGACGACGACGGCACGGGTGCGGCTCGACGGGATCGACGGTCTGATCAGCGACGACGGGCTCAGCGAGATCGCCCGGCAGGCGGTCGAGTCGCTCGGCGACGCCGCGCTCCAGCAGGGCCTGCAGCGCCTCGACACCGCGCTCGACGGCATGGCCGCGGTCGCCCCGGGCCGGTCGGTGATCGCGACGCTGGACCGCGGGTGGTCGGTCGGCGCCACGCATGTGCACGAGCT
The DNA here is from genome assembly GCF_030161895.1 of Pseudolysinimonas kribbensis. Classification (GTDB taxonomy): domain Bacteria; phylum Actinomycetota; class Actinomycetes; order Actinomycetales; family Microbacteriaceae; genus Pseudolysinimonas; species Pseudolysinimonas kribbensis. The sequence goes on along the minus strand of NZ_BSVB01000001.1, from coordinate 1,746,183 downwards.
GCTGCAGAACATCGACCAGGAGTCCTCGGCGCAGTCCGTCGGGCTGGCGGCGGTGCTCGCCGGCCCGGCCGCCGATGCGAAGGTCGTCGACGGATCGGTGCCCGCCGCCGGCGCCGCACTCGTGGGCGAGGTGGTCGGCACCGTCGCCCCCGAAGCGGCGTTCGCCACCATCGCCGGGGACCAGGCCACGAAGATCACCGCACCACGGCGACTCCAGCTGCTGTCGACCATGTCGGTCGCGTGGGTCGAGTCGGCCACCGGATGGGCCGAGCGCCTGCAGAGCTACCTCGCGTCATCGTCCGCTCTGCTCGCGAAGGTGAAGATCGTCCACGGCAGCAGCGTGCTGGTCACGGCCGCCAATACGACCATCCCGGTGACCGTCAGCAACGCGCTGTCGGTGCCGGTCACGGTGCTCGTGAACGTCGCACCCCGCCGGGCGACCCTGCACGTCGGCGGCGCCGATGTCCAGCTCAAGATCGAGCCGGATGCGACCGCCCGCGCCCTGGTGCCCGCCCAGGCGATCAGTCCGGGAACCGTGCTCGCGACCATCTCCCTGCACAGTGCCGCGGATCCCTCGGTGGCGATCGGGGCGCGCGACACGATGACGGTCAACCTCCGCCCGTCGTGGGAGGGCATCGGCACCGGGGTGATCGTCGTGCTGCTCGCGCTGGTCTTCGGCGGCGGCATCGTGCGCCAGGTGCTGCGGCGCCGCCGGAACCGTGCGGCGAGCGTCGACAACGACGACAAGGCCCCGGGCGACGACGACCCGGGCGACGGCCCTGCCACGGACGCCGCTCCGGATGCCGCGCCCCACGACCCCGGGTCCCGGACGTGACCGCCCCGCCCCCGCTTCCGGGCTCCCCGGCGGCGCCGCCCGCGCGCATGGGCCGTGCCTCGGCGCTGCTCGCCTCCGGCACGATCGTGTCGCGCGTGCTGGGGTTCCTGAGCGCCTTCGCGCTGACCACCGTCATCGGTCTGAACAACCAGGGCGCGAACGCCTTCGCCGTCGCGAACACGCTGCCCAACAACATCCTGCCGCTCGTCTCCGGCGGACTCCTCAGCGCGACCCTGGTGCCGGCGATCGTCCGCGCCGCCCGCCACGCCGACGGCGGTGACGTGTTCGTCAGCCGGTTGATCACGCTCGGGACCACCGCGTTCCTCGTCGTCACGCTCGTCGCCGTCGGGCTGGCGCCCGTGCTCGTCGGGATCTACACCGCGGGCGGCGGCGGCAACGCGCTCGCCGGCGCCGGCGTACAGCTCACCCTGGCGATGTCGTTCTGGTGCCTGCCGCAGCTGTTCTTCTACGCCCTCTTCGCCCTGCTCGGCGAGGTGCTGAACGCCCGCGGGGTCTTCGGGCCGGTCACGTGGGTGCCGGCGATCAACAACATCGTCGTCATCGCGAGCCTCGTGCTGTTCTGGGCGCTGTTCGGCAACGACCACGTCGAGCGAACGGCCGGCACCTGGACGCCCGCGCAGGTCGCCGTCCTCGCCGGCGGCGCCACGCTCGGGGTGATCGTGCAGTGCATCGCACTCGCGTTCTTCTGGCGTCGCACGGGCCTGCGATTCCGCATCGACTTCCGCTGGCGCGGGCTCGGCACGGTGGGCCGGATCGGCGCGTGGACCTTCGGCATGGTGCTCATCAGCCTGGTCGCGGGCATCGTGCAGACCAACATCGCGCTGACCGCGGGAGCAGACGACGCGTCCGCCGCGGTCCTGAAGACGGCGTGGCTCATCTACGTGCTGCCGCACTCGATCATCGCCCTGTCGATCGCGACCGCCTACTACAGCCGGATGAGCGCCCACGCCCGCGACGGACGCCTCGCCGACATGCGCGCGGATGTCTCGGCGTCGCTGCGGCAGATCGGCCTGCTCGTGACGGGCGCCGCGGTCGCGCTCGCGGTCGCCGCCGTCCCGTTCGCCGCCTTCTTCTCGCACACCCGCGGCGAGCTCACCGGCACCGCCTTCGTGCTGCTTGGGTACCTGCCCGGGCTCGTGCCGTTCGGCATCCTGTACGTGCTGCAGCGCGCGTTCTTCGCCCTCGCCGACACCCGCACGCCGTTCTGGATCCAGCTGCTGCAGGGCGTGCTGTTCTGCGGGCTGGCATGCACGATGCTCGCGGCGCCGGGCGAGTGGGTCGCGGCCGGCATCGCGCTCGCGACGACGGTCGCGGGCTTCGTGCAGACGCTCGTCTCCGCCCTCGTGCTGCGGCGCCGGATGGGCGGGATCGACGGCGGTCGGCTGCTGCGCCGTCTCGGCGTGTTCGCGCTCGCCACCATCCCGGCCGCGCTGGTCGGCCTGGCCGTGCTCGCTGCGCTGGGCGGCCTCGACCTGTCGCAGGGGATCGCCGCGGGTCACGGATTCGCCGCCGGTCTCGGATTCACCGCCGCCTCACGGGGTGCAGCCTTCGTGAGCGTCCTCGTCGTCGGCGGGGTCACCGCCCTCGTGTACCTCGCCGTGCTCGCGGCGCTCCGGGTGCCCGAGCTGCGCGACCTGCTCGCGCCGGTGCGCCGGATCCTGCGCCGGGGATGAGCCGGGGCGCGGGAACATCCCGTGCCTACGATGTGTTGTACTCCCCAGCACTACGGAGGCTTCCATGCGGCAGGTCATCATCATCGGCTCGGGCCCGGCTGGCTACACGGCGGCGATCTACGCCGCGCGCGCGAATCTCAAGCCGCTCGTGATCGCGAGCTCGGTCGACTTCGGCGGCGAGCTCATGAAGACGACCGAGGTCGAGAACTTCCCCGGCTTCCCCGACGGCATCATGGGGCCGGACCTCATGATCCAGATGCAGAACCAGGCCGAGCGGTTCGGCGCCGAGATCGTCTACGACGATGTCGTGGAGCTCTCGCTCGCGGGCGAGGTCAAGACCGTGAAGCTCGGCAACGGCGACGTGCACGAGGCGCTGACCGTCATCTATGCGACGGGGTCGGCGTATCGCAAGCTGGGTCTCGAGGACGAGACGCGGCTCTCGGGCTACGGCGTCTCGTGGTGCGCCACCTGTGACGGCGCGTTCTTCCGCCAGAAGAAGGTCGCGGTCGTGGGCGGCGGCGACTCGGCGCTCGAGGAGGCCACCTTCCTCACCCGGTTCGCCGACGTCGTGTACCTCGTGCACCGTCGCGACGAGCTGCGCGCCTCCGTCGCGATGCAGGACCGCGCGAAGGCGGATCCGAAGATCCGGTTCGTCTGGAACAAGGAGGTCGCCCACATCTACGGCGACGAGAAGGTCACCGGCGTGGGCCTGGTCGACACGGTCGACGGGTCGGAGACCACGCTCGACGTGAGCGGTCTGTTCGTGGCGATCGGCGCCGACCCGCGCACGCACCTCGTGCACGGCCAGCTCGATCTCACGCCCGAGGGGACGATCGCCGTGCAGGGCCGCACCTCCAAGACGAATCTGCCGGGCGTCTTCGCGGCGGGCGACGTCATCGACCCCACCTACAAGCAGGCGGCGACCGCGGCCGGCTCGGGCGTCGTGGCGGCCCTCGACGCCGAGCACTACCTCGCGGCCCTGCCGAAGGAGCTGCTCGCCCGGGCCGAGGGCGGCTCCCGTCGCCGTGCCGGCCTGACGATCGCCGACCGGAATACGGACGCCGCCGGCGGCGTTGTCTCAGCAGGTTCGTTTCAGGAAGAAGGACAGATGAGTGCCAAGGAAGTGACCGACGCGACCTTCGAGGCCGACGTCCTGCAGTCCGAGAAGCCGATCATGGTCGACTTCTGGGCGGAGTGGTGCGGGCCGTGTCGCGCGGTGTCGCCCATCCTCGACAAGATCGCGGAGGAGAACTCCGACAGGCTCCAGATCGTCAAGCTCAACGTCGACGACAATCCGGAGACCGCGATGAAGTACGGCATCACCTCGATCCCCGCGATGAAGGTGTTCAAGGGCGGCGAGGTCGTCAAGACCGTCATCGGCGCCAAGCCCAAGCCCGCCCTCGAGGCGGACCTCGCGGAGTTCCTCGCGTAGCCAATCCGGCATCGGCGGCCTCGTCCCCTCTCGGGGGCGGGGCCGTTTGGTCGTTGGCGGCTACCCTGGGTCGGGTGACCCAGCAGCAGGGCAACAACCTCGACCCCTGGTACGACAGCTACGCCGAGCGCACCGCCGGCCTCGCCGCCTCCGAGGTGCGCGCCCTGTTCGCCGTCGCCAGCCGGCCCGAGGTGGTCTCCTCGCCGGCGGTATGCCGTACGTCTCGGCCCTGCCCCGGCAGCTCGTCGAGACCGCCGTGGAGCGCACGGTGCGCGAGCACGGTCCGGTCGCGCTGCAGTACGGATCGGGTCAGGGGATGCCGCGCCTGCGCGAGCAGATCCTCGAGGTCATGGCGCTGGAGGGCATCCGGGGCAGCGTCGACGATGTCGTCGTGACCACCGGATCGCAGCACGCGCTCGAGCTGATGGCGAAGCTCTTCCTCGATCCCGGCGACGTCGTGATCGCCGAGGGACCGAGCTACGTCACGGCGATCACCGTGTTCAAGAGCTTCCAGGCCGAGATCGTGCACGTCGAGATGGACGAGGGCGGTCTCGTGCCCGAGGCCCTGCGCGCGACGATCGTGCGTCTTCGCGAGGCGGGCCGTCGCATCAAGCTGCTCTACACGGTGCCGTCGTTCCACAACCCGATGGGCGTGACCCTCAGCTGGCAGCGCCGCATGGAGGTGCTCGAGATCGCCCGGGACGCCGGCATCCTGGTGCTCGAGGACAACCCCTACGGACTGCTCTACTTCGATCAGGCGCCCCCGCAGGCGATGCGCTCGATCGAGGAGGACGGCGTCGTCTATCTGGGCACGTTCTCGAAGACCCTCGCTCCCGGCCTCCGGGTCGGCTGGGCCCTGGCGCCGCACGCGATCCGCGAGAAGCTCGTGCTCGCCAACGAGGCGGCGGTGCTCTCCCCGAGCTCGTTCTCGCAGCACGTCATCTCCGAGTACCTCGACACGGCCGACTGGCGCGGTCAGATCGACACGTTCCGCGGCGTCTACCGCGAGCGCCGCGACGCGATGCTCGCCGCGCTCGCCGAGCACCTCCCCGGCCTGCGCTGGACGGTGCCGAACGGCGGGTTCTACGTGTGGCTGCGCCTGCCCGAGCAGCTGGACTCGAAAGCGATGCTGCCCCGCGCCGTGAAGGAGCTCGTGGCGTACACGCCCGGCACGGCCTTCTACGCGGACGGCGGTGGGCGCGACGCCATGCGGCTCTCGTTCTGCTACCCCACTCCGGATTTCATCCGCGAGGGCGTCCGACGTCTCGCCGCCGTCATCAGCGGCGAGCTGACGCTGCTCAACGAGTTCGCGCAGACCCAGCCGCTGCCGGCGCACCCCGAGCGACAGAGCGTGCTGCCGCCCAACGTCGGCTGACCCGGAGCCCTTCGCCATGACCGAACTGCACCGCGTCGTCGTGCTCGCGGGCGGCATCTCGCACGAGCGCGACGTGTCGCTGCGCTCCGGCCGTCGCGTCGCCGACAGCCTCCTCGAGCACGGGCTGCACGTCGAGCTCGTCGATCCGGATGCCACCCTCCTCGCCGCGCTCCGGGCCGACCCGCCCGACGTGGTCTGGCCCGCCCTGCACGGCGCGAGCGGGGAGGACGGCGCCCTGCGCGGGCTGCTGGAGTTCCTCGGCATCCCGTTCGTCGGATCGCTCTCCGACGCGGCCCGCCTCGCGTGGGACAAGCCGACCGCCAAGGCGATCGTCGCCCGCGCCGGGGTCGCCACCCCGAGGTCCATCACGCTCGGGCGCGACGCGTTCCGTGAGCTCGGCGCGAACGCGGTCTTCGAGGCGATCGCCGACGAGCTCCCGGTGCCGCTCGTGGTCAAGCCCGCGCGCGGCGGCTCGGCGCAGGGCGTGACCATCGTCGAGGACCGCGCCGGGCTGCCGCGCGCGATGGTGGACGCCTACACCTATGGGGATGTCGCGCTCGTCGAGCAGCGGATCACCGGCACCGAGATCGCGATCGGCATCATCGACACCGGCGACGGCCCGGTCGCCCTGCCGGCGGTCGAGATCGAGCCGCTCTCGGGCGTCTACAGCTTCGAGGCCCGCTACAACGCGGGTGAGACCCGCTTCTACGTGCCGGCGCGCATCGACCGGGGCGTCGCCGCGGCCGCAACCGAGGCCGCTCTCACCGCTCACCGGGCGCTGGGGCTCCGGCACCTCTCCCGGGTCGACCTCATCATCGACGGCGCCGGGACCGCCTGGTTCCTCGAGGCGAACGTGCTGCCGGGTCTCACCGAGACCTCGCTCCTGCCGCAGGCGCTGGAGGCGGCCGGGCACGATCTCGGCTGGGTCTACGCGGAGCTCGCGCGCGCAGCACTCCGCTCGTAGCATCCGCGGTGGCGGTCGCGCAGTAAGAAAGACCGAGGCACGTAACCGGCATTCCCAGTTATCCGCCGAAGCCGTCTTCGCCGAGCTCCCCGAGAATACGGTTGAGGTCGCCGACCGTCGCGAACTCGATGGTGAGCGTGCCCTTGCTCGCCCCGAGCGCGATCCGCACCCGGGTGTCGAGCCGATCGCCGAGGCGTTCCGCGATCTCGTCGAGCTGACCCTGACGACGACCCTTGGTCGGCTTCGGCGCCGCGCCCGGTCTCGTCGGCTTCGTGAGCGACACCGCCGCCTCCGCCGCGCGCACCGACAGGTCCTCGTTGACGATCTTGTCGGCGAGCCGCTGCATGGCATCCGGCTCCCCCGCGGCGAGGATCGCCCGCGCGTGACCGGCGCTCAGGACGCCCGAGGCGACGCGGCGCTGGATCGGCTCCGGCAGCCGCAGCAGCCGCAGGGTGTTCGTGATCTGCGGACGCGATCGCCCGATCCGCGTGGCCAGTTGCTCCTGAGTGATGCCGAAGTCCGCGAGCAGCTGCTGGTAGGCCGACGCCTCTTCGATCGCGTTCAGCTGAGCGCGATGCAGGTTCTCGAGCAGAGCGTCGCGCAGCATGGCGTCGTCCGCCGTGTCGCGCACGATGGCGGGGATGCTCGGCAGCCCGGCGATCTTGGTCGCGCGCAACCGGCGCTCGCCCATGATCAGCTCGTAGTGCGCCTCGCCGGCCCCCGCGTCGGAACGGGGCCGGACCACGACCGGCTGCAGGACGCCGAACTCGCGGACCGAGACGACGAGCTCGTCGAGCGCCTCCTGGTCGAACTCCGTGCGCGGCTGCTGCGCATTGGGAACGATGTCGGCGGGATCCAGGCTGACGAGCCGCGCGCCGGGGACGTTGACCAGACCGTCCGCGGTGTCCGCGGCGAAGAACACGTCGACCGGCCGCTCGGTCGAGGGTCGCCGACCCTGCTCCTCGGCGGTCGGGATCAGGGCACCGATCCCGCGGCCGAGGCCGGTGCGCTTCGCGGCAGCCATCAGCGGCCTCCTCGTCGGGCGATCTCGGCCGCCGCCTCGCGATACGAGAGCGATCCAGGCGAGTTGGCGTCGTAACTGATCACACTCTGGCCATAGCTCGGGGCCTCCGAGATCCGCACCGACCGCGGGATGAGCGTGTTGAGCACCTGCTCGGGGAAGTGCTGGCGCACCTCCTCGACCACCTGGTTCGCCAGGTTCGTGCGCGAGTCGTACATCGTGAGGAGGATCGTCGAGACATCGAGGGCCGGGTTCAGGTGGTGCTGGATCAGCTGGATGCTGTTCAGCAGCTGGCTGAGCCCTTCCAGCGCGTAGTACTCGCACTGGATGGGGATGAGCACCTCGCGCGCCGCGACGAACGCGTTGATGGTCAGCAGCCCGAGCGAGGGCGGGCAGTCGATGAGCACGTAGTGCACGTCGTGATCGAGCAGGTACGCGTCGAGGGCGCTGCGCAGACGCTGTTCGCGGGCCACGAGTGAGACGAGTTCGATCTCGGCGCCCGCGAGATGGATGGTCGCCGGTACGCACGTCAGGCCGGGGAACTCGGGGCTCGACTGCACGACATCCGCCAGGGGCACGTCGCTCACGATGACGTCGTACACGCTCGCGGTCTCCGACCGGTGCTCGACGCCGAGCGCCGTGGACGCGTTCCCCTGCGGATCCAGGTCGATCACCAGCACCTTCGCACCGGATTGCGCGAGCGCCGCCGCGAGGTTGACCGTGGTGGTCGTCTTGCCGACGCCGCCCTTCTGGTTCGAGACCGTGATGATCCTCGTCGCCTCCGGCAACGGGAGCACCTGCTCGGCGAGCAGCGTGCGCCGGCGGGCGATGTCTGCGACCTCGGAGGCGAGGGGCGTTCCCCCATCGAGTCGTTCGCCGCTCACCGGGCTCCGTCCGTCGTCATTCGTCGAGGTTTCACGTGAAACACCGCGGTCCGGGTCGCCCGCGGAACCAGACAACTGTACCCGCGTGCTTCGACCGGCAGCCGCGGCCGTCGTCGTCCGGTGGAGGCCCGGTCCTGTGGGAAAGGAGTCATCCCACGCTCGCTCGGAAGACGCGGGTCGTCTCGGTCCCGAGCCCGGCGCCGAGCTCGAGCACCTCGACGTCACGCAGCCGAGCCGCCGCGATCGCCTTCCGTGCCGCGGTCAGCTCTTCCGCCACACGGGCGCCCTTCATGAGGAGCAGCTCGCCCTCCGCCCGGACCAGGGGCGCGGTCAGCGGGATGAGGGTCCGCAGAGCCGCCACCGCCCGCGCGGTGACCTGGTCCAGCGCGAGGTCGCTGATGTCCTCGGCGCGCGCCCTCAGCACCTCGACATTGGCGAGCCCGAGCCGCTCGGCCTCGTCGCGCAGCCATTCGGTGCGCCGCTCCATCGGTTCGATGAGCACGATGTGCACGTCCGGCCGGGCGATCGCGAGCACGATGCCCGGCAGGCCGGCGCCGCTGCCCACATCTCCCACCCGCCCGGGACGAAGGAGCGGGGCGAGCAGGACGCAGTTGAGAAGATGCCGGCTCCAGAGCCGGGACAGCTCCTGCGGCCCGATGAGTCCCAGCTCCTCGCCACGACGAGTCAGCTGTCCCGCATAGCTCCGCGCCCGCTCGATCCCGGCCCCGAACAACTGCGCCGCGACAGCGGGCTCCGGCTCGGATTCCGGCGCCGATGTTTCACGTGAAACGCCCCGGTCGGGCAGGTGGGCCGACATGCCGCGTCAGGCGCGGGTGATGACCGTATGCCGGTCGCGACCCTCGCCCTCCGACTCCGACACGAGGCCCCGCTCCGCAACCAGATCATGCACGATCTTGCGCTCATAGCTCGACATCGGGGGAGCGAGGCGGATGCCGCACCCTCCTCGAGGCGCGCGACCGCGCGGTCCACGAGGGCGGCGAGCTCACCCGCGCGCGTATCGCGGGAGCCGCCGATGTCGAGGATCAGACGCGAGAACCGGCCCGTGCGGTTCTGCACGGCGAGCCGGGTGAGTTCCTGGACCGCCGCCACGGTGTCCGGCTTCGACAGCACGCTCAAGTCGGAGCTGTCGGAGGCGGTCACCGAGACGTAGGCGCGACCGGAGCGAGCGTCGATGTCGATGTCGCCGTCGAGGTCGGCGATGTCGAGCAGCTCCTCGATGTAGTCCGCGGCGATGTCGCCCTCGTCGATGAGCTCCTGCTCGGAGGGCTCCGCCGACGTGCTCGGTCCGGCCGGCTCCTCCGCCCACGTCTCGGCGAGCTCGGCCTGCTCGGCGGTGTTCATCGCCTGGTCGTCAGTCGGCTGCATCGCCGACTGCTCCTGCTGGGTCGCATCCGACATCGTCAGCGGCCGCCCTTCTTCTTGCGGTTCTTGCTCGTCGGCTGCTGCCGCTGAGTGGTCTCCCGTTTCGGCGCGGCGCTCGGGCCGTCCGCAGCGGCCTCGAGGGCGATGCCGCCCGGTCCGTCCGGGTCCTCCCCGCGGGCAAGCGCACGAGCGTGCGCCTTCCGGGCGAGTCGCGCCTCCCGAGCGAGGGCGGCCTCACTGCCGGGGGTCGGCAGGTTCCGGATGACGAGGTACTGCTGCACGAGCGTCCACACGTTCGAGGTCAGCCAGTAGAACATCGCGCCGATCGGGAAGGCGAAGCCGGAGAAGATGAAGATGAGCGGCAGGACGTAGAGCAGCATCCGCTGCTGGCGGTACATCGGGCTCGCCTTGGTCTCCGGCGACATGTTCTTGGACACCAGCTGGAGCTGCGTGAAGAACTGCGAGCCCGTCATGAGCACGACGATCACCGCGGCGATGATGACCACGACCCATTCGGTGCCCCACGCCGTCTGGATGCTGTCCTTCAGCGGCGCGACGCCGAACAGGTTGGCGCGGTAGAGGCTTTCGACCAGGTCCTTGGAGAACAGGCCGACGCCGGCGTGGAAGTGCCCCTGGGCATCAGGCTTCGCCTCGTTGAGCGTCGGCAGCAGGCTGAAGAAGACCGGCATCTGGATCAGCAGCGGGAGGCAGGAGCTCAGCGGGTTGGTACCCGCCTTCTTGTACATCTCCATGGTCTCGCGCTGCATCGCCTCGCGGGAGAACTGGTCGCGCTTGCCCTTGTACTTGTCCTGGATCTTCTTGAGCTGCGGCGCGATCTCCATCATCTTGCGCTGGCTCTTGATCTGACGGACGAAGACCGGGATGAGCGCAGCCCGGACGATCACGGTCAGACCCACGATGGAGAGCACCCAGGTCAGGCCGGCATCGCCGTCCATCCCGAACACGTTCTCGAAGACCCAGTGGAACCCCACGAGGATCGCCTCGATCACCCACTTGATGGGCGTGAGGACCGTGCCGATCCCGTTGATGATGCCGTTGAGGTCCACGTGTCAGCCCTTTCCGTGGCCCGTCGCGACGACGAAGCCGAAGTCCGTGATGCGGTAGCGCGGCACCCGGCGCTGGGGAACGTCGTCGACGCCGCCCTTCGCCCAGGGGTGGCAGCGAGCGATCCGCCAGGCGCCCAGGGCGACGCCCGCGATCACCCCGTGCCGCTGGATCGCCTGCAGAGTGTATGCGGAGCAGCTGGGGTAGTACCGACAGACGTCCCCGTACAGCGGAGAGATGACCGCCCGGTACCCGCGCAGGATGAGCACGCAGGCGTTGCGCGGCAGCAGCCAGAGGAACTCGAGCACGATCATCGCGCGAGCTCCGCCCGCATCCGGCCCGACAGCTCGCTCCAGCTCAATTGCGCCGAGCCCGGCAGCGCCCGCACCACCACGTCCTCGCCGGCGCGCCCGGCATCCACCAGCTCGCGCCCGACCGCGCGCATACGGCGACGCAGCCGATTCCGCTCGACGGCGCCACCGACGGCCCGGGAGACGATGAACCCGAAACGCAATGGTTGGCCGTCGCGGGCGAGTCGGTAATAGACGACCTCAGGCGTGGCGTGCCGACGGCCCCGACGGACGGCGGCGCGGAACTCGTCCGCCGTGGTCACGCGATTGGCCTTGGCGAGCACCGCGAATCAGGCGGAGAGCTCGCTGCGCCCCTTGCGACGACGGGCGGCGAGGATCGCGCGGCCGGCGCGGGTGCGCATGCGCAGACGGAAACCGTGCACCTTGGCACGGCGCCGGTTGTTGGGCTGGAAGGTTCGCTTGCTCATGCTGATATCTCCGGAGATCCGGCCATCGAAGCGACCGGGAAAGAACGTGGACGGCGACCAGCCGTCGTGGTCAACTGATTAAAAGTAGGGCGTCCGGCCCGGTCGGTCAAACGCGGGCAGGCACAAACCTCTATTCTCCACAGCCTGGGGAATTCTGCTTGCTCGCCACGCCCGTGCCGGAACTAAGGTTGTCGTCAGCCGCCCAGGGGGAAAGCGGTCACGCGGCGTTCCTCCACAACGGCGCGCGCAGGGGATAACCCTGTGGAGAACATGACGCCCCGAAGCGAGACGAGCGCGATGACCGACACCGCCGATCCGACCCAACGGCTGTGGAGCACCGTTCTCACCCAGCTGGACTCGGACGAGCGGATCACGCCGCAGCTGCACGGCTTCATCAACCTCGTGGAGCCCAAGGGCGTGCTCGCCGGAACGCTCTATCTCGAGGTGCCGAACGAGCTCACGCGCGGCATGCTCGAGCAGCGCATCCGCGTTCCCCTCCTGAACGCGCTCACCTCCTCGACGACGACCAGGAGGTCTCCAACTTCGCGATCGTCGTCAATCCCGAGATCCAGCCCTCTGTGCTGCAACCCGCCCCCGACCCCGGACCGTTCGAGTCGGCGTCGGTCGACGCGACGCCGACTCCTCCGCCGCTCGACGCCGGTCGGCGCGGGGACTCGCGCCTGAACCCGAAATACAACTTCGACAACTTCGTCATCGGCGGATCCAACCGGTTCGCGCATGCCGCCGCCGTCGCCGTGGCCGAGGCGCCGGCCAAGGCCTACAACCCGCTCTTCATCTACGGCGACTCCGGGCTCGGCAAGACCCACCTTTTGCACGCCATCGGCCACTACGCCGAGCGGCTCTACCCCGGCATCCGGGTGCGCTACGTGAGCTCCGAGGAGTTCACCAACGACTTCATCAACTCGATTGCCAACAACCGCGCCTCAGCCTTCCAGGCCCGCTACCGCGAGATCGACATCCTGCTGATCGACGACATCCAGTTCCTGCAGCGCGCGGTGGAGACGCAGGAGGCGTTCTTCCACACCTTCAACACACTGCACGATCACAACAAGCAGGTCGTGATCACCAGCGACGTCGCTCCGAAGCACCTCACCGGCTTCGAGGACCGGATGCGGTCGCGCTTCGAGTGGGGCCTCATCACCGACGTGCAGGCGCCCGACCTCGAGACGCGCATCGCGATCCTGCGCAAGAAGGCGCAGAGCGAGAAGCTCCAGGTGCCCGACGACATCCTCGAGTTCATGGCGACGAAGGTCTCGTCGAACATCCGCGAGCTGGAGGGGACCCTGATCCGGGTGACCGCCTTCGCGAGCCTGAACCGGACGCCCGTCGATCTCCAGCTCGTCCAGACCGTGCTGAAGGACATCATCACGCTCGACGAGGACAACGTGATCTCGCCGGTCGACATCATCAACCACACTGCCGACTACTTCAAGCTCACCGTCGACGACCTCTACGGCTCCAGCCGGTCGCAAGCGGTCGCCACCGCGCGCCAGATCGCGATGTACCTGTGCCGCGAGATGACGAACCTCTCGCTGCCCAAGATCGGGCAGCTCTTCGGCAACCGCGACCACACGACCGTCATGTACGCGAACAAGAAGATCAGCGAGCTCATGAAGGAACGGCGCTCGATCTACAACCAGGTCACCGAGCTGACGAGCCGGATCAAGCAGAACCAGCGCTACAACAAGCTCTGAGGGCTGCCCCCGATCGGGGGCCTGGACATCCGCGACCGGATCGCGCTGATTGCACAGATTGTGCATAACCTGTGGAAAACGCCGAGCCGCCATGCGGACGACTTGTTGATGGCGCGCCGTCGCGCTGTGGAATCCGGCCGGTCGGGATCGCCCGCCATCGCGCCGACCGCCCCCTCGTCCACGCCCAGCCCACATCTCACACGCGTGTAGTTCCCTGCTGCGGCCTGACGATCGGACCGTTGTCCACAGTGCCCACAGGCGTTAAGAGGATTAAGACCTCTTCTTCCCTCTCTCCGGGCCACAACCTTCCCCATGCCCACCGGGCCGCCGCTCTTGCTGTGCCAGGATCGGAGTGGGAGTATCGACGCCCGCCCGTCGTGACGACAAGGAGTCGCCTTCGTGAAGTTCCAGGTCAACAGGGACGTCTTCAGCGAGGCCGTGTCGTTCGCCGTTCGTCTGCTTCCGCAGCGCACCACCCAGCCGATCCTCAGCGGCATCCTGCTCGAGGCATCCGACGGCGCGCTGGTGCTGTCGTCCTTCGACTACGAGGTCTCCTCCCGCACCGAGGTCTCAGCGGATGTCGAGGAGCCGGGCACCGCACTCGTCTCCGGTCGACTGCTGGCCGACATCGCGAGCCGGCTTCCGAACGCCCCCGTGCAGTTCTCGACCGATGAGGGCCGGATCGCCGTGCGGTGCGGCTCCGCCAAGTTCACGCTGCTGAGCATGCCCGTCGAGGAGTATCCGACGCTGCCCCAGGTCGACGAGCGCACGGGCGTGGTGCCGGCGGAGGAGTTCGCCGACGCCGTGGCCCAGGTCACCGTCGCCGCCTCCCGCGACGACGTGACCCCCGTCATCACGGGTGTGCAGCTCGAGGTCGGCGAGACCTCGCTCTCCCTGGTCGCGACCGACCGCTATCGCGTCGCCGTTCGCGACATCGACTGGGATGGCGGAACCACCTCCAGCGCCGGCACGGCGGCGCTCATCCCGGCCCGCACCCTCTCCGAGGTCGGCAAGACGTTCGCCCACAGCGGCACGGTCGCGGTGTCGATCGTGCGCGGCGACGACCGCGAGCTCATCGCATTCAGCGCCGACAAGCGCACCGTCACCTCCCTGCTCATCAAGGGCAACTTCCCCCGGTGAAGCGCCTGTTCCCGGAGCAGGTCGACAACTACGCGGTGCTCACCACCTCCGAGCTCATCGAGTCGGTGCGTCGTGTGTCACTCGTCCTGGAGCGCGAGGCCGCGTTGCGGTTCAGCTTCTCGATCGACGGACTGGCTCTCGAGGCGGCGGGGTCGGAGCAGGCCCAGGCGCAGGAGACGATCGAGGCCCACCTGCACGGCGAGGACACCGTGGTCTCGCTCAAGCCGTCGTTCCTCCTCGACGCGTTGCAGGCAGTTCACTCGGAGTTCGTGCGGATCTCGTTCACCAAGACCGAGAATCCCAACAAGCCGGGGCCCGTGCTCATCACGAGTCAGTCGTCGAAGGACCAGCCGGGCGCGGACAACTACAGGTACCTGCTCCAGCCGAACCTGCTGCTGCGCTGACCGACGTCCCGCCGGCCGCTTCATCCACCGCCGAACTTCAGGGAGAAGTCATGCACATCGGACTCGTCGGACTCGGCCGGATGGGCAACAACATGCGCCAGCGGCTGCGCGATCACGGCATCGAGGTCACCGGTTACGACCCGAACCCGGCGGTCACGGATGTTCCCGACCTCGCCGCCCTCGCCGCTGCTCTGCCCACCCCGCGCGTCGTGTGGGTCATGGTGCCCTCGGGCGCCGTCACCACGAGCGTCATCAACGACATCGCGGCGGTGCTGGAGGACGGCGATCTGGTGATCGACGGGGGCAACTCGAAGTACACCGTCGACAAGCCGCACGCCCACAAGCTCGGGGAGAAGGGCATCCACTTCGCGGACTGCGGTGTCTCCGGCGGGGTCTGGGGTCTGGCCAACGGCTACGGGCTGATGGCCGGCGGCGACAAGGCCGACATCGAACGGGCCATGCCCGTCTTCGACGCCCTGCGTCCGGAGGGCCCGCGCGAGGAGGGATTCGTCCATGTGGGCCCGGTCGGCGCCGGGCACTACGCGAAGATGGTGCACAACGGCATCGAATATGCCCAGATGCAGGCGCTCGCCGAGGGCTACGAGCTCATGGATGCCAACAAGGACCTGATCCACGACGTCGCGGGGGTCTTCGAGGCATGGCAGCGGGGCACCGTGGTGCGCAGCTGGCTGCTCGAGCTGCTGGTCAAGGCGCTCAAGGCCGACCCCGAGTTCCAGGACATCCGTGGATACGTCGACGACTCGGGTGAGGGCCGCTGGACCATCCAGGAGGCGCTGGATCACGCGGTCCCGCTGCCGACGATCAGCGCGTCGATCTACGCCCGCTTCGTCTCGCGGCAGACGGACTCCCCCGCGATGAAGGCGGTCGCCGCCCTGCGCAACCAGTTCGGCGGGCATGCGGTGAAGGCCGCCGTGGACGGCGCCGGCTCGTGACGGACCGCGGGACGTGATCGTCGCGCACCTCGGTCTGACCGACTTCCGCAACTACGCCGCGGCCGACCTCGAACTGGCCGGCGGTCCGAACGTCTTCGTCGGGCGCAACGGGCAGGGCAAGACGAATCTCGTCGAGGCCCTCGGGTACCTCAGCACGCTCGGATCGCATCGGGTCTCGACCGATCAGGCCCTCATCCGCACCGGGAGCGATGCCGCGATCGTCCGTGCGCGGCTCGAGCACGGCGGCCGCGATGTGCTGATCGAGCTGCAGATCAACCGTTCGGGTGCGAATCGCGCCCAGGTGAACCGGGTCGCGACCAAGCCGCGCGAGCTGCCGCGGTACATCACGACCGTCCTGTTCGCGCCCGAGGATCTCGTGCTCGTGCGCGGTGAGCCATCCGCCCGCCGCCGGTTCCTCGACGAGCTGCTCGTGCAGACCGCGCCCCGCTTCGCGGGGGTGATCGCCGACTACGAGCGCGTGCTCAAACAGCGCAACTCGCTTCTCAAGTCCGCGCGCGGGGTGCGGAACCCGGAGCTCTCCACCCTCGAGCTGTGGGACGAGCGTCTGGTGGAGCTGGGTGCCGAGATCATCGACGCGCGCGCCGATCTCACTCAGCGACTCGCGCCCGAGGTGGCGGCCGCGTACACGCGGATCGCCGGTGACGAGCACCGCGCCGAACTCGGCAACGCGCTCAGCATCCTGTCGGATGCGGTGGACGAGGAGGTGAGCGACCCGGCGAGCGCGCGACTGGAGCGGCCCGCGATCGCGGAGGCGTTCCGCGCGGCACTGGTCCGGTTGCGCCGGGCGGAGCTCGAGCGCGGGCTCACGCTGGCCGGCCCGCATCGCGACGATCTCGTGCTCATGCTCAACGGCCTTCCGGCCCGCGGGTACGCCAGTCATGGTGAGTCGTGGTCGTTCGCGCTCGCGCTGCGGCTCGCGTCGGCCGCCGTCCTGCGGCTCGACTCGCCGCTCGGGGATCCGATCATCATCCTCGACGACGTGTTCGCCGAGCTCGACGAGACCCGGCGCGGGCAGCTCGCCGCCGCGGTCGGCGAGTACGAGCAGGTCCTCGTGACCGCCGCTGTCGTCTCCGACGTGCCGCCCGAGTTCGCCGGCCGAATGGTGCGGATCGAGGCCGGGGCGGTGCTGGAGTGATCCGCCGGGCCGAGGAGGGCGAGCCGGTTCCCGAGCACGTGGCGGTGTTCCGTCATTTCCGCGATGTGTTCGGTGAGCCCGGCATGCGCGGCGCGGACGCCCGGCGCCGTCGCCGCGCGGCACGCGAGGAGGGCACCGTGCCGTACGGTCCCGGACGCGAACCCCGAGGCATCCTCGACGTCGTGGACGATCTCACCTCCTCGCGTGGCTGGGAGTCCCCGCTCGCGGAGGCCGTGCTGCTGGCGTCGTGGGGCGACATCATCGGCGCGGACAACGCGGCCCACACCACACCGATCGCGATCGAGCAGGGATTGCTCACCGTGCGCTGCGAGTCGAACAGCTGGGCCACCCAGCTGCGCAGCATGCGCATGCAGGTCGTCGCCAAGATCGAGGAGCGACACCGCGCGGCCGGCATCTCCGATGTTCGGTTCATCGGACCGGACGCCCCCTCGTGGAATCACGGTCTGAGAAAGGTCCCAGGGCGCGGTCCACGCGACACCTACGGCTGACAGGGCAAATCAGGTAGACGAACGCCCGAAAGGCCCTCAGATCGGCGCGCAACCCGATTTCGGGACCCCCACTGAGGTAGAATCGGAAGACCGTCGCGGCCACTTCGCGCGCGGTCCGATTCCCCGGCAGGAGCCACCGCCTCGATGTCCTCCACTTCTCCGAGCACCACGTCCGACGACTCGTATGGCGCATCCGACATCCAGGTGCTCGAAGGGCTCGAGGCCGTGCGCAAGCGCCCCGGGATGTACATCGGATCCACCGGCCCGCGCGGCCTGCACCACCTCGTGCAGGAGATCGTCGACAACTCGGTCGATGAGGCGCTCGCCGGCTACGCGACCCACATCGAGGTGACGATCCTCCCGGACGGCGGCGTTCGCGTCGTCGACGACGGTCGCGGCATCCCGGTCGACGAGCACCCCACCGAGAAGACCTCGTCGCTGCAGGTCGTCATGACGATCCTGCATGCGGGCGGAAAGTTCGGCGGCGGCGGCTACGCGGTGTCCGGCGGACTGCACGGCGTCGGCAGCTCCGTCGTCAACGCGCTGTCCAAGCGACTCACGGTCGAGGTGCGCCGTCAGGGCTACGTGTGGACGCAGTCCTACACCGACGGTGTTCCGGATGCCCCGGTCGCCCGCGGCACGACGTCGACCGAGACCGGCACGACGACCACGTTCTGGCCGAGCGCCGACATCTTCGAGACCGTCGACTTCGACTATGAGACTCTGCGCACCCGGTTCCAGCAGATGGCGTTCCTCAACAAGGGCCTGCGGATCGCGCTGACCGACGAGCGCCCGGCCGAGGAGGGGTGGACGGCGAGCAGCGCTCCGACGTCTTCTTCTACGAGCGCGGCCTGGTCGACTACGTGGAGTTCCTCAACTCGGCCAAGAAGACCGAGGTCATCCATCCCGAGGTCATCGACTTCAACGCCGAGGACACCGAGCGCACGATGTCGCTCGAGGTGGCCATGCAATGGACGAACGCGTACTCCGAGTCGGTGCACACCTACGCCAACGTCATCAACACCCACGAGGGCGGCACGCACGAGGAGGGATTCCGCGCGGCGCTCACGACCCTCGTCAACCGCTACGCCCGCGAGAAGAACCTGCTCAAGGAGAAGGACGAGAACCTCTCCGGCGACGATGTGCGCGAAGGGCTGACCGCGGTCATCTCGATCAAGCTCGCCGAGCCGCAGTTCGAGGGTCAGACCAAGACCAAGCTCGGCAACACGGAGGCGAAGTCGTTCGTGCAGCGGGTGGTCGGGCAGGAGCTCGGCGACTGGTTCGAGCGCAACCCCACGCAGGCACGCGACGTGATCCGCAAGGCGATCCAGGCGGCCACCGCCCGCATTGCCGCGCGCAAGGCGCGCGAGCAGACCCGGCGCAAGGGTCTGCTCGAGGGCGGCGGCATGCCCGGCAAGCTCTCCGACTGCTCGAGCAAGGACCCGTCGCGCAGTGAGATCTTCCTCGTCGAGGGCGACTCGGCCGGCGGCTCGGCCAAGACGGGGCGCGATCCGGAGACGCAGGCGATCCTGCCGCTGCGGGGCAAGATCCTGAACGTCGAGAAGGCACGGCTCGACCGGGCCCTCGCCAACGCCGAGATCCAGGCCATGATCACCGCCTTCGGAACGGGCATCGGCGAGGACTTCGACGGCGAGAAGGCGCGCTACCACAAGATCGTGCTGATGGCGGATGCCGACGTCGACGGCCAGCACATCACGACGCTGCTGCTCACGCTGCTGTTCCGCTACATGCGGCCGCTCATCGAGATGGGCTACGTCTACCTCGCCCAGCCGCCGCTGTACCGATTGAAGTGGACGAACTCCGACGACGAGTACGTGTACTCGGATCGCGAGCGCGACGCGCTGCTGACCGCGGGGCTCGCGGCGGGCAAGCGGCTGCAGAAGGACAACGGCGTGCAGCGATACAAGGGCCTCGGCGAGATGAACCACCAGGAGCTGTGGGAGACCACGATGAACCCCGACACCCGCACGCTCGGTCAGGTCACCCTCGAGGATGCCGCCATCGCGGACGGGATCTTCTCCACGCTCATGGGTGACGACGTCGAGCTGCGCCGACAGTTCATCCAGCAGAACGCCAAGGACGTCCGCTTCCTGGATATCTGACAAACAGACATCTGAGGACACCGGACGAGGGGACACGCATGACCGACACCACCGGAACCGACATCCCGGCGCCGGGAGGCCGCATCGAGCCGGTCGATCTCCAGCTCGAGATGCAGCGCAGCTACCTCGACTACGCGATGAGCGTCATCGTCGGGCGCGCCCTGCCCGACGTGCGCGACGGCCTCAAGCCCGTGCATCGCCGCGTCATCTACACGATGTACGACGGCGGCTACCGACCCGACCGCGCCTTCTCGAAGTGCACCCGCGTCATCGGCGACGTCATGGGGCAGTTCCACCCGCACGGCGACTCGTCGGTGTACGACGCCCTGGTCCGGCTCGTGCAGCCGTGGTCGCTGCGGTATCCCCTCGCGCTCGGACAGGGCAACTTCGGCTCCCCGGGCAACGACGGCGCCGCCGCGCACCGGTACACCGAGACCAAGATGGCGCCGCTCGCCATGGAGATGGTCCGCGACATCGACGAGAACACCGTCGACATGCAGGACAACTACGACGGCCGCACCCAGGAGCCCATCGTGCTCCCGAGCCGGTTCCCGAACCTGCTGGTCAACGGATCGGTCGGCATCGCGGTCGGCATGGCCACCAACATCCCGCCGCACAATCTGCGCGAGGTGTCGGAGGCGGCGCTGTGGGCGCTCGAGCATCCGGATGCCACCAAGGAGGAGCTGCTCGAGGCGATCATCGCGCGGGTGAAGGGCCCCGACTTCCCGACCGGAGCGCAGATCCTCGGGGTGAAGGGCATCCACGACGCCTACCGCACCGGACGCGGCTCCATCACGATGCGTGCGGTCGTCGACGTGGACGAGCACCAGGGGCGCACCCGGCTCATCATCACCGAGCTGCCCTACCAGGTGAACCCCGACAACCTCGCGGTCAAGATCGCGGAGCTCGTCAAGGACGGCAAGATCGGCGGCATCGCCGACATCAACGACGAGACCTCGGGTCGCACCGGTCAGCGCCTGGTCATCACGCTCAAGAAGGACGCCGTCGCGAAGGTCGTCCTCAACAACCTGTACAAGCACACGCAGCTGCAGGAGAACTTCGGCGCGAACATGCTCGCGATCGTCGACGGCGTGCCGCGCACTCTCGCGATCGACCAGTTCATCTCGTTCTGGATCGAGCACCAGATCTCCGTGATCGTGCGGCGCACGCAGTTCCGCCTCGACAAGGCGGAGGCCGACGCCCACATCCAGCGCGGCTACGTCAAGGCGCTCGACGCCCTCGACGAGGTCATCGCGCTGATCCGCCGCTCACCGGACGTCGACGAGGCGCGGCAGGGGCTCATCAAGCTGCTGGACGTCGACGAGGCGCAGGCCGACGCGATCCTCGCCCTCCAGCTGCGCCGCCTGGCCGCGCTCGAGCGCCAGAAGATCCAGGATCGCCTGGCCGAGCTCGAGAAGGAGATCGCCGGC
Organism: Pseudolysinimonas kribbensis; assembly: GCF_030161895.1. GTDB lineage: Bacteria > Actinomycetota > Actinomycetes > Actinomycetales > Microbacteriaceae > Pseudolysinimonas > Pseudolysinimonas kribbensis. Next base: position 1,725,322 of record NZ_BSVB01000001.1, on the reverse strand, counting down.
TACCAGGCGATCCTCGCGAGCGAGGTCATGCAGCGCGAGATCATCACCGCGGAGCTCGGCGAGATCGTCGCCAAGTACGGCGACGAGCGGCGCACCACGATCCTGCTCGGGTTCGACGGCGACATGAGCGTCGAAGACCTGATCCCCGAGGAGGAGATGGTCGTCACCATCACCCGCGGGGGCTACATCAAGCGCACCCGCAGCGACAACTACCGCTCGCAGCATCGCGGGGGTCGCGGGGTGAAGGGGCGCAGCTGCGCGCCGACGACGTCGTCGAGCACTTCTTCGTGACGACGACCCATCACTGGCTGCTGTTCTTCACGACCGCCGGCCGGGTCTACCGCGCGAAGACCTACGAGATCCAGGAGGCCGGCCGTGACGCGAAGGGACAGCACGTCGCCAACCTGCTCGCCCTCCAGCCGGAGGAGGAGATCGCCCAGGTGCTCGCGATCCGCGACTACTCCGCCGCCGACTACCTCGTGCTCGCCACCCGCGGCGGGCTCGTCAAGAAGACGCGCCTGACCGAGTACGACACGAATCGCACGGGCGGCATCATCGCCATCAATCTGCGCGAGGGCGACGAGCTCGTGTCGGCGATGCTCGTGTCGCAGGGCGAGGAGATCCTGCTGGTCTCCCGGAAGGGTCAGTCCCTGCGATTCTCGGCGACCGACACGGCGCTGCGGCCGATGGGACGCTCGACGTCGGGCGTCAAGGGCATGGACTTCCGCGCGGGCGATGCCCTGCTGTCGGCCTCCGTCGTGAGCGACGAGGGCTTCGTGTTCGTCGTGACCGAGGGCGGCTACGCCAAGCGCACCTCGGTCGACCAGTACCGGGTGCAGGGTCGCGGCGGGCTCGGCATCAAGGTCGCGAAGCTCAGCGAGGACCGCGGCGATCTCGCCGGCGCACTCATCGTCGACGAGAGCGACGAGACCCTCGTCGTCCTTGCCAGCGGCAAGGTCGTGCGCTCGGCGGTCGCCGAGGTGCCGGCGAAGGGCCGCGACACCATGGGGGTCGTCTTCGCGCGCTTCGACGACGAGGATCGGATCATCGCGATCGCCCGCAACAGCGAGCGCAACCTCGAGGCGGCTGAGACCGACGACGAGGCCGTGCCCGGCGCTCAGGAGGAGACCGGTACGGTAGAGGGCGATTCCGCGCCGGTGGAGTCGTCTGATGGAGAGGATCAGCCCGGAGCATGAGCAGCGTCGCCGAGAAACTCCAGCGCAAGGACTCCCGCAGCGTCTCCAACCGGCAGGTGCGCCTGCGCCTGGTCTACGTCGACTTCTGGTCGGTCGTGAAGCTGTCGTTCCTCATCTGGCTCTGCCTGGGGATCGTGCTCATCGTCGCGAGCCTGCTGATCTGGGTCGTGCTGTACTCGACGCACGTCTTCGACCGGCTCGACGGGGCGCTGCAGGACATCCTGAACGACAAGTCGTTCTCGATCACCGACTCGTTCGGCCTCAGCAAGGTGGCGCTGTTCACGTTCGTCGTCGCGATCCTCGACACCATCGTCGGCACGGTGCTCGGGGCGATCGCGGCACTGCTGTACAACCTCAGCGTGCGCTTCACCGGCGGTGTCCTGGTGGGATTCCAGAACAACTGACGCGATCGACTACAGTAGGCAAGGCCCTTCGGGGCATGGGGCTATAGCTCAGGCGGTTAGAGCGCTTCGCTGATAACGAAGAGGTCCCAGGTTCAAGTCCTGGTAGCCCCACTGTGCTTGTCGGTGCGCCGCCGCTTCTGCGGCGCACGCCGCTCCGCCGGCCGCGCGCGGGCGCCCGGCTACGCTGGGTCGGTGCGCCGCCGCTCCTGCGGCGTGCTGCCGCTCCGCGGCACGAGCGCGGTCGCGCCGCTTCGCTGGAGAGCTGCCGGAGGTGGGAATGAGTCGCGACCCGATCCCGGAGCCGGCGATCAGTGTGGTGCCGGAGGGCGATGCGGTGCTCGAGGGCGCGATCCGGGAGGCCGGCGGCCGGGTCGTGCCGCTGTCGGCCGAGACGGAGGGTATCGTCTGCGGACACGGTCGCGCCGCTCACGATGCGCTCACCGACGCGCTGTCGGCCTGGGCGCAGGTGCGCTGGGTGCAGCTGCCGTCGGCGGGCATCGAGGCCTACGCGCACCTGTTCGGCGACGGCGATCGCGACTGGACCTGCGCGAAGGGCGCATACGCGGAGCCGGTCGCCGAGCACGCCCTCCTGCTGATCCTGTCCTGCCTGCGCGACCTGCCGCATCACGCCCGCACACGCACCTGGCTCACCCCGCGCACCGGTCGCTCGCTGTTCGACCGTCGCGGCGTGATCATCGGCGGCGGCGGGATCGCGACGGAGCTGCTCCGGATGCTCGCCCCCTTCCGCGTGAGCACCACCATCGTCCGCCGCAGCCCGGTTCCGGTCGCAGGCGCCGACCGCACCGTCACGGCGGACCGCCTCGACGAGGTGCTGCCCGAGGCCGACGTCGTGGTGGTCGCCGCGGCGAGCACCGCCGAGACCGTCCGGCTGCTCGACGCGCGCCGGTTGGCGCTGCTGCCGCCGGAGGCCGTGATCGTCAACATCGCCCGCGGCCCGCTCATCGACACCGACGCGCTCGCCGACGCGCTGGCGGCGGGCCGGCTCGCGGCCGCCGGGCTCGACGTCACCGACCCCGAGCCGCTGCCCGACGGGCACCCGCTCTGGAGCGAGCCGCGTTGCGTCATCACCTCGCATCACGCCGACACCGAGGACATGATGTCGCCGCTGTACGCGCGTCGCGTGCGCGAGAATGTGCGCGCCCTTCGCGACGGGACGCCGCTGGTCGGCGTCGTCGATCCGGTCGCGGGATACTGACGCGCGCACCGGGTACGGTGGATGCCGCGGGGCCTTAGCTCAATTGGTAGAGCGCCTGCTTTGCAAGCAGGAGGTCAGGGTTCGATTCCCCTAGGCTCCACTCCCCGGCTCAGGTCGTGATCGCGCCCTGCTCCGTTCGCCGCCGCGGTCGGCGCACGAGCACGACGACCAGAAGCGCGGCGACCAGCAGCCAGGCCGCGACGCCGACCCACACCCACACGGCGGCGAGATCCTGCAGGAACCGGACATGGATCGCGCGACCGAGCGTGACGGAGGCGACCGCGTACATCCCGAGCGGGAACACGACGCTCCACAGGCCGGGCTCGTATCCCCAGGAGTGGCGACGGATGACGTGCCGCCAGACGCCGAACAGCACGAGCGCCGGGATGAACCAGGTGCCGAACGCCCAGAGCACGACGGCGAGGCCCGCGACGAAGCCGTGCATCTCGGCGACCAGGCCGAGCCGGTCATGCGCCGGAAGGGTCAGGATGCCGGCGGCGGCGCGCACGCTGATCGCCGTCGCGCCCATGAGGATCCAGTAGGTGGGGCCCATCTCCCGGGGCGTCGTCTCGATGAGGAACAGCCGCAGGAAGATGATGACCACGAGCACGAGGTAGAGCACGACGCCGACGCTCCAGAACATGACCGCGCCGGCCTCGAGCAATTCGGTTCCGAGCGGCCACGGCAGCTCGGGGGCGATGGCGGCCGCGAGCACGGCGACCGATTGCGTGCCGACGACCCAGATCAACCAGGTGCCGGTGATCTCGCGCAGCCGGGGGCGGTTTCCCGCCAGGACGATGGAGCACAGCAGCCCGTAGGTCAGCACCACCCAGATCAGGAACGCCACGACGCCGAGCACGAGGGCGACGAGCCACAGCCCGTGGACCGCGAGCGCCGTGCCGAGCACGTTCCCGGCGGCGACGACGGTGAAGTACCCGACGGCGCTCGAGGGGGCCGTGATCGACGCGAGCGTCCGACCCGGGAAGAGCGCGGCGCGGGCGGCATACGCGGCGAGCAGTAGGACGAACCCGACGGCGGTGGCCACGAGCAGCACGAGGGCGAGGACCGGATGCCCGAGCAGCCGGCACCCGATGGAGACGATGCCGGTCGCCATGACGAGGGCGAAGGACCCGGGAGCGAGCGTCGCCAGCCACGCGGACGGACGACGCTCCGGCATCGGCTCGAGGCCTCGACCAACCACCGGGGCTCCCTCCGACTCCGTCTCATTGAAGCACTCGACGCGCGATCGACCAGCGCGAGCCTCGCGCGCCGAATGTCCGTGCCCCCTACACTGGCCGCGTGAGCGAGGACATCCGCGAGGTCGCCCGGAAGCGCATCAAGGCCCGACGCGACTTCTGGTACATGATCGCCGTCTTCATCGTGGTCTCGATCCTGCTGATCGCGGTGTGGGCGTTCACCGGCTCCCACGACTACTTCTGGCCGATGTGGCCGCTGTTCGGTTTCGCCATCGCGACCGTGTTCTCGGCGCTGTCGGTATTCGGGCCCACCTCGCGTCCGATCTCGCAGGACCGGATCGACGACGAGGTGCGCAAGCTGGGCGGCGACCCGCGCGCCTGACCGCTCTCAGAACCGGCGCGTGAACGGGAGCGGCTTGCGCATCCGGATGAGCAGCAGCAGCGGCACCACGATGTAGGGCAGGTTGAACGCGAGGAACACCGCCGGGTTCGGCGTGTGCTCGCCGGGGCCGCCGAAGAACTCGACGCCGAAGATCGGGATGCCGGTCATCGCGATGATCATCGTCGCGTAGATGACCGACGGCAGCTGGATCCAGTTCCAGCGCTTGACGATCGAGATGATCAGCAGCACGTAGAAGATCACATAGACGAAGGCGGACGTGCCGCTGATGAACCGCAGCCAGAGGGGGTGCGACTGGTAGAGCGGGTCGAAGTTCGACGCGTACCAGAAGTTCCACTGCACCAGGATGTTCGGCGAGTCCGCCACCTGATCGAGCCCGAGGCCCTCGACCGAGTCGCTGATGATGCACGTGACGATGAACACGCTGAAGATGACCAGAAAGAAGATGTCGATCGGTCGTGCGCGCAGCGGCAGGTTCTTCACCCGCCGGAGCCTAGCGAATGCGGCGGGAGAAGCTAGTCATCCTCGCCGATGTCGGCAGCGCCGACCTCGCCCAGATCCTCGATCCAGAGGTCGTCGTCCGCACGCAGGGTCTGCCAGGCGGCGTAGAGCACACCCGCGACCGCGACCGCGCCGATGCCGAGCGCGATGTAGCGGCCGACCGGAGTCTTCTTCTTCACGGGGAGGGGGTCACCTTTCCGATGCGGTCCGTGACCGAGGCTGCCTTGCGCACGACGTCGCGCACGCGGGGATCGCGGGTCGCCTCGAGCACGGCCAGGGCCGAGCCCACGGCGCCGGAGACGGCCGGCAGCATGTCATGGCTGATGCCGTGACGCGCGGAGGCGACCGCGGGACGGATGCGGTCGTCGTAGGCGGAACGCACGCGCGGCCCGACCTCTTCGCGGGCGTAGTTGCCCGCCTGCCGACGGGCCTCCCGCAGCACGGTGCTGGCGTGGTCGATCGCCTCGCGCTGCTCCTGCCACAGGTCTTCGGCCGAGCGCCGGAGACGCTTCAGCTCCTTCTGACGCTTGCGGGAGAGAGCCATGGTGACCTCCGTCCGTGGGATGCCGCCGCGGCGGCCGGTGCACCCATCCTGGCATGGGGGCCGACGGCCACGCTCCACCGCGCCTGGACATCCGCTCCGAGCATCGTCGGAGCCCGCATGACACAATCATCACCATGCCAGCCCCCACCGCGGTCGCGACTCTGCACACCAACCACGGCGACATCAAGCTCAACCTCTACGGCAACCACGCACCGAAGACGGTCGGCAACTTCGTCGGCCTCGCCACCGGGGCCAAGGAGTGGACCGACCCCGAGACGGGTCAGCCGACGAGCAAGCCCTCTACGACGGCGTGATCTTCCATCGGATCATCCGCGACTTCATGCTCCAGGGCGGCGACCCGCTCGGCAAGGGCATCGGCGGTCCGGGGTACCAGTTCGATGACGAGATCCACCCCGAGCTGAACTTCAACGAGCCCTACGTGCTCGCCATGGCGAACGCCGGCATTCAGATGGGGCGCGGCACCAACGGGTCGCAGTTCTTCATCACCACCGCGCCCACCCAGTGGCTGCAGGGCAAGCACACGATCTTCGGCGAGGTCGCCGACGACGCGTCGAAGAAGGTCGTCGACGAGATCGAGGGCGTGTCGACCGACGGGCGCGACAAGCCGCTGGACGACGTCGTCATCCAGAGCGTCGACGTCACGCCGGTCTAGCGGCCACCCCATGAGCGGGGTCGGCCCCGAGGTGGATGCCTCGGTCTGCTACCGCCATCCCGACCGCACCAGCTGGACGCTGTGCGAGCGGTGCGGCCGCACGATCTGCCCCGAATGCCAGATCCTCACGCCGCAGGGCGTGCGGTGCCCGACGTGCATCGAAGAGCTCGGCGGCTCGGTGCAGTGGACCCCGGCCTCCGGTCCGCGGCCCGCACCCAAGCCGGTCAAGCGCAAGCGGGTCCGCGTCCGCTCCGGCGCCGTTCTGGACGACCGTCCGGCCTGGCAGCGCGTCGCGCTCGGGATGCTGCGCCCCGGCGACGAGAGCCCGGTCATCAGCTGGGCGACGGCGGCGATCGCGACGGCGGTGTGGCTGGTCGGGCTCTTCACCCCGGTGCTGAGCCTGTGGCTCGTCGCCCTCCCCGGCCTCGGCTGGCAGGTGTGGCGCTTCGTCACGGCGTCGATCGCGAGCGCGCCGGGGGCGAGTCTCGCGGGGGTGCTCAGCTTCGTGCTGAGCGTGCTCGTGTTCCTGCTCACGGCCCCGCTCGCCGAACGACAGCTCGGGCGACGCCGTTTCGTCGTCGTGCTGCTCGCCGCCGGGATCGCAGGGGCGGCCGCCGCGGTCATCGTGGGCTACCCGGGATACGGCCTGTACGGCATCATCTACGGCCTGTTCGGCGCGACGCTGATCCAGGTGTGGTCCTCACCGGGGCTGCGCACCCAGCTGCTCGTGATGATCGGCGTCTACGTGCTCATCACGCTCATCCTCAGCCCCGCCCTGCTGCCGGCGATCGTCGGCGGCATCCTCGGGGGTACCGGTGCCGCCTTCATCGAGCGCCGCTTCGAGGAGCACCGCAGCCGGCGCGTGCCCTACGGCCTCATCGCGGGCGGGCTCGCCGTGCTCGTCGTCATCGCGATCGTGCGAGGGCTGCTGTGAGCACCCCCGCGCCGCTCGAGGAGACCCAGTCGGCGACCTGCTACCGGCATCGCGACCGGCAGAGCTTCATCCACTGCCAGCGCTGCGGCCGCACGATCTGCCCGGACTGTCAGACGCCGGCGCCGGTCGGCGTGCTCTGCCCCGAGTGCATGCGTGAGGGCCGGGCATCCGTCGCGGCGACGCGCGCGGGAGGCCCCGGCGGCTACGCGCGCCGGCTGCTGCCGCAGGGCGTGCCGGTCGTCACCTACGTGATGATGGCCCTCTGCCTCGTCGTCTACATCGGTCAGCTGGTCAGCGGCGGGCTCGTGACCAACGCCGGCGTGCTCGACCCGCGGCTCGTGGCGAGCGAGCCGTGGCGGATGATCACCTCCGCCTTCCTGCACTCCCCGCAGTCCTTCCTGCACATCCTCTTCAACCTCTACGCCCTGTTCATCTTCGGGCCGGCGCTCGAGCGGTTCCTCGGCCGGTTGCGCTACCTCGCGCTGTACCTCGTGACGGCTCTCGGCGGGAGCGTCGGTGTCGTCCTCGTCTACCAGCTGTGGGTCGTCTCGGGTCACGCGTCGGCGCAGTGGCTCGGCACTCTGCTCTCGCCGTCCTCCGCGCTCGGCGCCTCGGGCGCGATCTTCGGCCTGCTGGGCGCGATCATCGCGCTGCGCACGGCGATGGGCGTGCAGTCGATGCAACTGCTCATCGTCGTCGTCGCGAACCTGGCGATCAGCTTCTTCGTGCCGGGCATCGCATGGGAGGCCCACCTCGGCGGCCTGCTGACCGGGCTCGCGATCGGCTACGTGTTCCTGCGCACGAGGCGCAATCGGCCGCGCTCGGTGCAGGTCGCGATCGTCGCGGGCATCGCGATCCTGCTCGTGCTGATCACCGTCGCGTGCGTGGTCACCGAACGAGCGCAGTACTTCTAGAGCGACCTATCCACAGGCTCGTCCACAGTGTGGACGAATGACAGCGGTGTGATTCAGCGCCAGCGGGTCGTCATCAGGAAGCCGATGAACATGATCCCGAAGCCCACCAGGATGTTCCAGTTGGCCAGCTGCGGAATCGGCCACTGCTGGTTGCTGAGGTAGAAGACGATGATCCACGCCAGCCCGACCAACATGAAGCCGAACATCACCGGGCGGAACCACACCGGGTTGGGTGCGCTCTCACCCCGGGTCTCGTCCGAAGGCTCGCTCTTGCTGCGGGTCGTGGGTCGGGCCATGCCCGCAGTGTAGTCGACCGTTCTCCCAGCCGGCGGCTGCCGCCTGCGCCGTATGATGCAGCACATGACCGAGCCCGAGGGGACGGCGCCCCGGCCCAGCGGGCCGCCGCGCGCCCGAGGAGAGGACGTCGATCCACCGGCGTGCGCAGCGCGAACGGCCGGCCGCGGCGCCGCATCTCCGTCGTCGGCGTGCTGGGCGAAGTGCTCATCACGGCCGGTGTGCTCGTGCTCATGTTCCTCGGCTGGCAGCTCTGGCTGCAGGACATCATCGTCGGGGGCCAGCTGCACGATCAGGCGCTCCAGCAGTCGCAGAAGTGGGATGCCACCAAGGCGAACACCAAGCCGGCCAGCTCCACGACCATTCCGGTCGCCAAGGCCCCCGCGAACGCGCAGCGGTTCGCGAACCTGATCGTGCCGCGCTGGAACCAGGCCGGTCAGCCGTTGTACGTGCGGCCGATCGCGCAGGGCGTCGGTGCCTCCGCCGTGCTCAACAAGAACAACCTCGGCCACTACCCGACCACGCAGATGCCGGGCGACGTGGGCAACTTCGCGATCGCGGCGCACCGCTCCGCGTACGGCGGCAACCTGCACCTCATCCACCAGCTGCACGTCGGCGATCACATCTACGTCGAGACGATCGACGGCTGGTACCAGTACTCGTTCCGCAACCTGCAGTACGTGCAGCCCACCGAGGTCGGCGTCATCGACCCGGTGCCCGAGGTGCCCGGTGTGCAGGCCGTCGACCGGATGATCACGCTCACGAGCTGCAACCCGTTCTATTCGACGGCCGAGCGCATCATCGCCTACGGCGACTTCGACAAGTTCATCCCGCGCGACGACGCGAAGCCGGATCACGGGGCGCCCGCCGAGATCGCCGACGTGTACGAAGGGAAGAAGTGATGTACGCGGCCCTGTGGCGAGTGCTCCCCGGGCCCTGGTGGGTGCGGCTGCTGATCGTGCTCGTCGCCGTGGCGGCGATCATCGCGGCCCTGGTGTTCTGGGTGTTCCCGTGGGTGCAGACCTTCGTCGCCCCGCAGGACGTCACGGTCCGCACCTCGCACTAGCGGGCGGGTCAGCCGCCCGAGCAGTAGGTGATCGTCACGGCCGACTTCTGCGGCACCTCGCCGATCGCCGACTGCGCCGTCACGTTGCCGCCGGAGCACGAGCCGTCGGCGACCAGCTTGACCTGCAGCTGGTAGTCGGGGCCGCTCAGCAGATCCCGCGCCGCCGTGAACGACTGCCCTCGCTGATCCGGGGCGTTGACGTTGCCGGTGGAGACGATGAGGTTGACCTTCTTGCCCTCGGGCACCTGCACACTCGTCGTCTGGATGCCCTCGAGGCCGTCGACCTGCGCGCCGACGACCGCTCCCTTCGCCACGGACGGCGAATCCTGCGACCGGATCTCGCCGACGACCAGGCCGGCGGCCTTGATCGCGGTCTGCGCGTCATCCTGCGTCTTGTAGACCAGCCCCGGGAGCGTGACGGTCGCGGGACCCGTCGAGACGACGACCTCGACCTGCTGACCGGGCACCACCTTCGTGCCGGCCTTCGGGGTGAGCGAGATCACGTGGTCCGGCTGGATCTTGTCGCTGGACTGGGTGACCTCGTTCACCTTGAGGTTGGCCTTCTCGAGCTTCTTCTCGGCCGCGCCCTTCTCGAGCCCGATCACATTCGGGACCTCGGTCTGCGCACCGGCGCCCACGAGGTTTTGCGGGGTGAGGCTGAAGACCCAGACGAGGGCCGCGACGACGATGACCGCCATCACCGCGATGCCGCCCCAGATCCAGGCGACCGGTGGCCGGCTCTGGGTGCGCGGGGCGGAGTCGTTGCCGTCCTCCGCTAGGCGGCGAAGGGTCGCCGACGACGCCGCGGTGGAGTTCGGGCTGACCCCGAACAGGGTGGCGTTGAAGTCGTCACCCGCGGGAACGCGATCGGGCACCTTGCCGGTCGAGGCGATGTCGAGGTCGGCCTTGAAATCCGAGGCCGACTGGAAGCGCTCGTCCTTGTTCTTGGCGAGCGCGCGCATCACGACCGCGTTCAGCGCCGGTGAGATCGAGGGATTGAGCGAATGAGGCGGGACGGGCGCTTCGCTGATGTGCTGGTAGGCGACGGCGACCGCCGTATCACCGCGGAAGGGCGGCCGGCCGGTGAGCAGCTCGTACAGCACGACGCCGGTCGAGTAGAGGTCGGTGCGCGCATCGATCGCGTCGCCGCGGGCCTGCTCGGGCGAGAAGTACTGCGCCGTGCCGAGGATCGCGCTGGTCTGGGCGATCGTCGCCGACGAGTCGGAGATCGCCCGGGCGATGCCGAAGTCCATGACCTTGACCTGGCCGGACGGCGTGACCATGACGTTGCCCGGCTTGATGTCGCGGTGCACGACCCCGCGCGGTGCGAGTACTCGAGCGCGGTCAGGATGCCGTCCACCAGCTTGACGGCCTCGGCCGGCGGCACGGGGCCGCGGGCGATGAGGTCCTTGAGGAGGGTGCCCTCGACGCGCTCCATGACGATGAACGGCACCTGCACCTCGATGCCGCTCGCCTCGCGCACCGTCTCTTCGCCGGCATCGAAGACGCGCACGATCGTCGGGTGCGCCATCCGGGCCGCGGACTGGGCCTCCTGCCGGAACCGGGTGCGGAACGACGGGTCGTTGGCGAGGGAGGGCTTCAGCAGCTTGACCGCGACCTGCCGGCCGAGGCGGGCATCCGTGCCGGCATACACGTCGGCCATGCCGCCGTGACCGAGCAGCGCCCCCAGCCGGTAGCGTCCGGCGATGATGCGGACGTCGGGAGTCACCTCCTGATCGGTCACGCGTTCCTCCTCGACGTCCGCATCAGTGTAATGGGACGTTCCTCCGCGTCCGTCGCGTCGCGTCAGCCGATCGGGATGTTGAGCGGACTCGACACGGCCGACTGCAGGCCGGCCGATCCGCAGCTGGCCTGGTAGGTCACCGTCGCCGAGGTGGCGGTGGTGCTCAGCTCGATGTCCACGCTCTGCGCCGTCTTGTCGACGGTGTTGCCGGACGGGATCGTGTAGCCGCTCGCGTCGCCTCCGTTGAAGACGTAACCGGAGAGGGGAACCCGGAGGGGCAGCTGGTGTACGGCGTCCAGGCGATCGTGATGGTGCCGTGCTGCGGCCCCGCGGGGGCGGTCGCGGCCGACGGAGCCGGAGCGCCCGGGTACGGCCCGTAGACGTAGACCTTGATGGTCTTGCCCTTCTCCACGTTGCCCGTCGGGTTCAGTCCGGAGACCTTGCCCTCGTCGTTCGGGGTGGTCGCGGCGGGGCCGTCCTGCCGGTCGACGGCGTAGCCGAGGACGCCCAGGGCCGCGGCCACCTGGTCGTAGGGCTTGCCGACGTAGTCCTCCTCGTTGATGAGGTGCGACGTGGCCGTCGGGGTGGGGGTGGGGGTCGGCGTCCTGCTCTGGGTGGTGTGCGACGAGGTCGGCGCCGCCTGCCCGGTCGGCCGGATGAGCAGCACGATGATGATCGCGATGAGCGCGACCGCGAGCACCGAGACGATCGCGATGAGCGGCCAGGTCCACGGATTGCGGCGCCGGATCGTCTGGGTGGTGGGGCCCGGGGTCGCGACCGCGCCGACCGCGCCGGCCGCGGCGCCGGCCGGCAGCAGCCGCGTGGCCGCCGAGGTGTCGGCGGCGAACGAGGAGACCGGGTCGTGGCCGGCGACACCCGGGACGGCGGCGACCGCGCCGGCGACATCCCCGCGGCGCAGCGCCTGGGCGGCCCGGGCGAGGTGTGCGGCCGTCGCGGGCCGGTCCTCCGGGCGCTTCGCGATGCAGGCGTAGACCAGGTTGCGCACCGGCTCGGCGATCGTGACCGGCAGCTCCGGGGGCGCCTCGTTGATCTGCGCCATCGCGATGGCCACCTGCGACTCGCCCGTGAAGGGCCGGCGGCCGGCGAGGCTCTCGTAGGCGACGATCCCGAGCGAGTAGATGTCGGTCGCGGGGAGGCGGGATGCCCGCTCGCCTGCTCCGGCGACAGGTATTGGACCGTGCCCATCACCTGGCCGGTCGCGGTCAGCGGCACCTGGTCGGCGATCCGGGCGATGCCGAAGTCGGTGATCTTGACCCGGCCGTCGGGCGTGATCAGCAGATTGCCGGGCTTGATGTCGCGGTGCACGAGGCCGGCCTGGTGCGCCGCCTGCAGGGCGGATGCCGTCTGCGCGACGATGTCGAGCACCCGGTCGGTGGGCAGCACGTGCTCGCGCTCGAGGATCGAGCTGAGCGCCTCGCCGGGCACGAGCTCCATGACGAGGAACGCCGAGCCGTCCTCCTCGCCGTAGTCGAAGACGTTCGCGATGCCCTCGTGGTTGACGAGCGCGGCGTGCCGGGCCTCGGCGCGGAAGCGCTCCAGGAATCCGGGGTCGCCGAGGTACTCGTCCTTGAGGATCTTGATCGCGACGGTGCGACCGATCACGAGGTCGGTGGCCTGCCAGACCTCGCCCATGCCGCCGATCGCGATGCGGTTGCCGAGCTGGTACCGGCCACCGAAGGTGAGGCCGCTCGTGGGTCTCATCTGCTCAGCACCGCCTCAATGACCTTCTTGGCGATCGGAGCCGCGAGGGTGTTCCCGAAGCCGGCCTTGCCGATGCCGCCACCGTTCTGCACCACGACCGCGACCGCGACCTGGGGATCGTCCGCCGGGGCGAAACCGGTGAACCAGAGGGTGTACGGCAGCTGATTGTTCGCGCCGTTCTGTGCTGTGCCGGTCTTGCCCGCGACCTGAACTCCACTGATTCTTGCATTGCTCGCGGCACCGTTGTCGACGTTGTTGACCATGAGTTGCGTCATGGTCGCGGCGATGTCGGGGCTGACGGCCTGTCCGTAGCGCTCCGGGGCGAAGTCCTGCTTGGTCGTCAGGTCGGGATTGGTGATCGACTTCACGAGATTCGGCCGCATGAGCTCGCCGCCGTTGGCGATCGCCGCCGAGATCATCGCCATCTGGAGGGGCGAGGCCCGGTCGTCGCCCTGCCCGAAGCTCGAGAGCTCCTGGCGGGCGGGATCGCCGTTGGTCGACGGGTAGACGCTCGGCGTGACCGGCATCGGGACCGTCAGGTTCTTGTCGCCGAAGCCGAATGCCTTCGCTTGGGTCGCCACCTTGTCGTAGCCGAGATCCTTTCCGAGCTGGGCGAACGGGATGTTGCAGGAGTACTGCAGCGCCGTCTTGATCGAGGCGGTGTCGGCGCCGCCGCACGAGCCGCCCTCGGAGTTCGTGATGTAGGTGTTGGTGCCGCTCAGCTGCAGGCGGGGAGGGTTGGGGAAGGTGCTGTCCGGCGTGTACCCGTTGGCGAGAGCCGCGGAGGCCACGACGAGCTTGAACGTCGATCCGGGCGGATCGAGCCTGCCGGCGATCGCCCGGTTGATGAGCGGGTCGCCCGAGTCGTGGAGCAGCTGGTCGTAGGTCGCGATGACCTTCTTGGTGTCGTGGCCGGCGAGCACGTTCGGATCGAACGTGGGCTTGGAGACCATGGCGAGGATCGCGCCGGTCTTCGGCTCGAAGGCGACGACGGCGCCCGTGTAGTCGCCGAGCGCGTCCCACGCGGCCTTCTGCACCTTCGGGTCGATCGTGAGCGACACCGACGCGCCCTCGGGCTCCTTGCCGGTGATGATCGCGTTGACCTGGTCGAAGAACTGGTCGCTGCCGGTGCCGCTGAGCTCCTGGTTCTCGGCGCCCTCGATGCCGGTCGATCCCTGGTTGAGGGTGAAGTATCCGGTGACCGCCGAGTACAGCGGGCCGTCGGCGTACAGCCGCTGGTACTTGTAGGCGTCGTTGACGGGCACGGACTGGGCGATGGGCGTGCCGTCGACCAGGATCGCGCCGCGCTGGGTCTGGAAGCTCGCGTAGAACTCCCGCACGTTGCGCGGATCGGCCTTGAGGTTGGGCTGCTGGAAGACCTGGATGATCGTCGCCGACCCGAACAGGGCCAGGAACATGATGAGCACCACGATGCTGACGCGGCGCAGCTCCTTGTTCATCGGGCTCCCCTCGCGGTCGGGCCGCCGAGCGCCGTGCCGGCCGCGGGGGTGTCGACGACCCATCGCGGCTGGCTGCGCACGGAGTCGGACAGCCGCAGCAGCAGGGCCACGATGATCCAGTTCGCGACGAGCGACGAGCCGCCCGCCGCCATGAAGGGCGTGGTCAGACCGGTGAGCGGGATCACCCGCGTGATGCCGCCGATGACGATGAAGGTCTGCAGCGCCACGACGAACGACAGCCCGACCCCGAGCAGGCGGCCGAAGTCGTCCTGGCCGGTGAACCCAATGCGGAAGCCGCGCGAGACGAACAGCAGGTACAGGGCGAGGATCGCGAACACGCCGATGAGGCCGAGCTCCTCGCCGAGGCTCGCCATGATGTAGTCGCTCTGCGACAGCGGGGTGATCTGCGGCCGGCCGCGGCCGAGGCCCGTGCCGATGAGGCCTCCGTCGGAGAGTCCGAAGATGCCCTGCACGAGCTGGTAGCTGCCGCCCGGCTTGTCGTAGTTGGTCTTCGAGAAGGCGTCGAGCCAGGAGTCGATGCGACCGCCGACGTACGCGAGCGCCCGGCTGGCCGCGAAGGCGCCGCCGACGAACAGGATGAGACCCAGCACGACCCAGCTGAAGCGGCCGGTCGCGACGTAGATCATCACGAGGAACAGGCCGAAGTAGAGAAGGCCGGTGCCGAGGTCGTGCTGGAACACGATGACCGCCATCGCCGCGAGCCACACCACGACGATCGGGCCGAGGTCGCGGACCCGCGGCAGCCGCATCCCGAGCAGCCGGCGCCCGCCGATCGCGAGCGAGTCGCGGGCGGTCACGAGATAGCCGGCGAAGAAGATCGCGAGCGCGATCTTCGTGAGCTCACCCGGCTGGAAGCTGAAGGGCCCGATGCCGATCCAGACCCGCGCGCCGTTCACCGTCTTGCCGATCAGCGGCAGCATCGGCAGCAGGAGCAGGGCGAGCGCGACGAACATCGCGATGTAGCGGTAGCGCTGCAGCACGCGGTGATTTCGGATGACGAGCACCACGACGAGCGCGATGACGATCGCCATCGCCGACCAGACGACCTGCTTGACGCCGTTGGCATCCCAGCCCGTCCAGCCCTTGGCGATGTCGATGCGCGTGATCTCGGCGATGCCGAGCCCGTTGAGCAGGGTCGCGATGGGCAGCAGGAACGGGTCGGCGTCCGGCGCGACCACGCGCAGCGTGACGTGCACGGCGAGGATCAGCAGCGCGAGCACCGCCTCGAGTAGCATCATCGTGCCGCCGACGCGTCCGAGGGTGCCGAGATCGACGAGGGCGAGCGCGCCGCCGGCGAGGAGGAACGCCCCGACCAGCAGGACGAGCTCGAGATTGCGGCGGCGGGCCGGGGTGCGCAGCCGGATCCGGATGGTCTCGGTGAGCGTCGTGTGCGGCGACGCCTCCTCCGGCGCCGCGGCCGCCGGCACCGGATGGGCGCTCGCGGCGCTCACTGCTGATCGCCCGCCTGATTGGAGAGCCGGTCGACGATCGCCAGGGCGTCGCGCAGATCGTCGGCGCCGAGCGTGTTGCGAACGCTCTCGCGGTAGAACGCGGGGAGGTCGGCGACCTCGATGGTGGTCGTCTGGTAGACGCTCGAGAGGTGGATCGGGCCGATGTTCTGCTGCACCCCGCGGAAGACCGCGACCCGGCCGTGGTCGACGCCGACGTAGTAGCGGGACTGGGTCCACTGGTAGCCCACGACGACGGTCGTCACGATGACGGCGATCGCGAGGACGACGACGACGAGCCAGGTGATGCGCCGGCGCATCGCGCGGCGGCGGTCCTCCTGGATGAGCTCCTCGAGATAGCCCTCGCGCTCGGGCTCGAAGTGCGCGTCCTCCGGCTGGCTCGCCTTGAGCGGGTGCAGCAGCAGTGTGGGCAGGCGGATCGGCCGGCGCGCGCTCTCGCCCTCGAAGCTCAACGGCGCGGCCGCCGAGCCCACGAACAGGTGCTGCGGCGCCGGATCGTCGGAGTCGCCGATGTCGACGACGATCACCGTGACGTTGTCGGGCGCGCCGTGATCGAGGCTGTCCTTCACGAGCCGGTCGGCCGCGGCCTGCGCGCTCGTGGTCGACTGCAGTGCGGCGGCGATCCGCTCGTCGCTGACGTAGCTCGAGAGTCCGTCGGAGCACAGCAGCCACCGGTCGCCGGGGCGCGTGTCGAGCACCTTCGTGTCGATCTCGGGGGCGGCATCCACATCGCCGAGCACGCGCATGAGCACGGAGCGGCGGGGGTGGACCGCCGCCTCCTCGGGCGTGATGCGCCCGGAGTCGACCAGCCGCTGCACGAACGTGTGATCGGCGGTGATCTGCTCGAGCGTGCCGCCGCGCAACCGGTAGATGCGCGAGTCGCCGATGTGCGCGACGACGATCTGGCCGCCGACGAGCACGATCCCGCTCGCCGTGGTGCCCATGCCGGTGAGCTCGCTGTGCTCGAAGACCGTCTCGGCGAGCAGGAGTTCGCGGCGATCAGCGCCGACTGCAACGCGAACTCGGCGTCGTGCGGGGAGGAGTACGTCTGGTCGGCCTCGGCGACGCGTTGGGCGACGATCGCGGAGGCGACATCGCCGCCGGCATGGCCGCCCATGCCGTCGGCGACGAGGAAGAGGTGGGAGCCCGCGTAGGCGGAGTCCTGGTTGTTGCTCCGGATCCTTCCGACGTGCGAGACGGCCGCGCTGGAGGTCGTGGCCACCGGACTACCGCCGGAGCTCGAACGTCGTGGTCCCGATGGTCACCGGCACGTTCGGGGGATCGGGGTGGGAAGGGTCACGCGCACTCCGTCGAGGAACGTGCCATTGGTGGAGTCTAGGTCTTGGACCACCCACTGGTCGTTCCAGAGCATGAGCCGCGCGTGGTGCGTCGACGTGTAGTCGTCGCGGATCACGAGGCCGGATTCGCTCGAGCGCCCGATCGTCAGCTGCTCGGCCGGCAGGTCGATCGCCATGCCCTCACGCGGCCCGCTCGTGATCACGAGACGCTTCGGCGTCGTGTCGTCGGCGAGGGCGGCTGCCGGCGGACGGGTTCGGTGACGGCGGCGGTGGCGGCCGCCGGGGGCGCGGCGGTCGCCGCGACGGCGGGGGCCCCGGCACTCGCCGGAGGCGGCATCCGGCGCACGCGCTGCCCGAACAGGTCGGAGCGCAGGGCGAACACCACGACGAAGACGAACACCCACATCAGCAGCAGGAACCCCAGCTGCAGCACGAGCAGCGTGAGGCTGCTGGCGTTCATCGACCGCCCTCGCGCCGGACGTCGGCGTACTGGTCGGGCGACGCGGACTGGGCGAGCACCCGGAACACGATACGGGTGCGGCCGATCTCGATGACCGAGTCGGGCGGCAGGGCGACCTTCGTGACCCGCTGCCCGTTCAGGAGGGTGCCGTTCGTGGAGCCGAGATCGTCGAGCTCGGCGCGGCGCCCGTCCCAGAGGATCTGGGCGTGATGCCGGGAGGCGCCGGTGTCGTCGAGGGTGACATCGGCATCCGACCCGCGGCCGATCACGCTGCGCCCCTTGTGCAGCGGGAACCGCTTGCCGCCGATGTCGAGCACCGGATTCCAGGACACTTCGCCCTTGAGGTTGGCCGAGTCGATGCGCAGCACGCCCGCGGTGAGGGCGTCGTCGCGCTGGAGCGTGATCGAGATGCCGCCCGCGAACGAGTAGCCCTGGGCGACGGCGTGCTGCTGCACCAGCTGCGTGAACTCGTCGATGAGCGCCGGACCGAGCCCCGTCATCCGGGCGTAGTCGTCGGCCGACAGCCGCACCGTGAAGTCGTTGGGCACCAGGATGCGGTCGCGCGCGACCACCGCGGCGCGGGTGTCGAGCTCGCGGCGCAGCGCCGAGGTGATCTCGAGGGGCTGCAGACCGCTCTTGAAGGTCTTGGCGAAGGCGCCGTTGACGACGCGCTCCAAGCCCCTCTCGAAGCTGTCGAGAATCCCCACGGAGTCTCCTCCCGATCGGTAGACCGAATGCTACCGACCCAATCCGGGAGCGCCAGGCCGGAGTTCAGCCGGTTCGCACCTGGATGGTAATGTCGCCTGGTTGATCGCGACGGAGCGATCTCACGCGCGAGTGGCGGAATTGGCAGACGCGCTGGCTTCAGGTGCCAGTGCCCGCAAGGGCGTGGGGGTTCAAGTCCCCCTCGCGCACATCGATGGATCGTCGTGACGACCCTCCTCCTACCGGCTGAGCTCCAGTCGGCGATCGGACCCCACGAAGCCGAGCCGGCGGTAGAACGGCAGCGCGCCCTCGCTCGAATGGACCGTGAACTCCGTGACGCCCCGGCGGCCGGCCTCGTCGAGGAGCAGGCGCACCAGGCGCTCACCGATCGCCTGGTTGCGCAGGCCGGGCCGCACGTAGACGCTCTGCACGTCGCCGGAGAGCCGCAGGCGTTCGTGTGCGTTGGGCACGCGCTCGAAGACCGCGAGCCAGGCCATGCCGACCGGCTCGTGCCCGGCGGTCGCGATGGTGCACAGGTAGCGCTCGCCCTGGCGGCGCATCCAGTCCCCGAGGTGCGCCGCGAAATCCGGGGCGGCGGCGGGCGGAGCCGGTGCGGGCGGAGGCGACCATTCGAAACGGAGTTGCGTGAGCTCCGCCGCATCGACGGGCGACGCGAGACGGACGACGACGGTCATGACTCCCCTTCTCTCCGACGGCGAGCAGCGCGGCGGCCGGAAAGTGCAGGAGCCCGTCGGCGCCGGTGAGGTCGCCGGTCCGGATGCGGTACGCGCTGCGGATGCCGCGCCGGATGCCGTCGTCGTTCGCGCGATAGGTCGTGCCGATCGTGCCCGCACCCCCGGCGACCCCGGCCCAGAGGTCGTCGGCGGCGATTGCGAAGTCCCACTCGAGGGTGCGGCCCACGACATCGTGCAGCCCCGCCTCGGTGAGGGCCGCGGCCAGGCCGGGCCCGCTGCGGTCGAAGTCGAGCTCCGGCGAGAGGGTCGTGCCGGGCGGGCTGACGGCCCCGGCATCCCGGACGATGCCCGACCACAGGCCGTTCAGCTCGGTGCGGCGGCGCGGCCAGATCGTGATCGCGACGGTGCGGCGGGCGACGCGGGCGAGCTCGGCGAGGGCGGCGCGCGGGTCGTGCGTGTGGTTCACGACGAAGTTGGCGGTGACGGCGTCGAAGGCGCCGTCCGCGTGCGGCAGGTGCGGCAGCGTCGCCTGGCGATACCGGATGCCGCCGCCGAGCGACGCGGCGAGCGCGACCATCGACGGCTCCGCGTCGCCCGCCTCCACGCGCCAGCCGCGGGCGGCGGCCGCGCGGGCCAGGCTGCCGGGACCGGTGCCGACGTCGAGAAGCGTCCCGTAATCCGGGCGCTCGATCGCGTCGAGGAGCGGCTCGATCGTGCCGGCGCACAGGTGCGCGAAGGAGGCCGCGTACGCGTCCGCGGTCCCGTCCCATTCGCCCGGCACGCCTCTCACGCTAGCGAGCGGAATGGCGCCGGTCCGCCGCCGGTTGCACCGGGCATGAGC
The DNA here is from genome assembly GCF_030161895.1 of Pseudolysinimonas kribbensis. Lineage (GTDB taxonomy): Bacteria > Actinomycetota > Actinomycetes > Actinomycetales > Microbacteriaceae > Pseudolysinimonas > Pseudolysinimonas kribbensis. Next base: position 1,705,569 of record NZ_BSVB01000001.1, on the reverse strand, counting down.
GAGAAGGTCACGATGTACGGCGCCGACTGGTGCAGCGACTGCCGGCGTACCAAGGCGCAGCTGGATGGGCTGGGCGTGGCCTACGACTACATCGACGTCGAGGCCGACGCCGCGAGCGCGGAGGCCGCGCAGCGCATCTCGGGGCGCATCAACATCCCGGTCGTGGTCTATCCCGACGGGTCGCACCAGGTGGAGCCGAGCAACCCCGACGTCGAGGCGAAGCTGCAGGAGCTCGCGATCGTCTAGGTGTCCGCGCCGGACGGCCGTCGCCAATAGCATCTGAGAGATGCGATGGTGGCGACGCCGGCGCGCGGACGTCGGCACCTTCAAGGCGCCTGCGCCCCTGCCCCCGGCGACGCTCGACGACCTCGTCGCCGACGGGCTGCTCATCGCCGAGTCCGCCGCCCGGATGACCGTCAAGAACGAGGTGATCCTGCGGGCGGTGCGCGACCGCGCCGACTACCGGCCCGAGTTCGCCCGGGCGATCGCCCGTGAGGAGCTGCGCCGGCTCGCGGTCGAGAGCCGGGCCGACGCCCGTCGCCTCGACGAGGAGCGCGCCCGCGCTGAGGACCGCACGGGCAAGGCGTCGCACCAGGCCGACTACCGCGAGGGCGATGTGGGTCACCTGACCCGGCGCAGCGAGGCCCTCGTCGCGCTCGCCGACCGCCTCATCCGCCTCTCGGCCGATGACGCGCACCTCGACGCGCTCGTGGACGAGGCCCGGCGTCAGGCGTGGGACGAGGTTGGCGACAGCATCGCCGAGCGCACCGCGACGGCGTGGTCGCTCGGGAGCCGGCTCTCCGCCGCGGAGCGGGCCCGGCGCGTGGCGCTCGTCGTCGACGACCTCCGTGAGCTGCGGAGGCTGGGCGGCGGTTAGGCGACCCGGGCGGAGCTCAGCCCGGCGCGCGCGGCCCGGCCGACCTCGAGCAGGGTGTCGCGCATGCGCTCCAGCTCGGACAGGTCGATGCCGAGCCGGTCGATGATCGTCGGCGGCACGGCGAGCGCCTTGGTCCGCAGCGCGGTACCGGATGCCGTGAGCGCCACCGCGAGCGCTCGCTCGTCATCGGGGTTGCGCTTGCGTTCGAGCAGGCCGGCCGACTCGAGGCGGCGCAGCAGCGGACTGAGGGTGGCGGGCTCCAGCGACAGCCTGCGGCCGAGCGAGCGGACGCTCTGCGGGCTCTCCTCCCAGAGCGCGAGCATGACCAGGTACTGCGGATGGGTCAGCCCGAGCGGCGCGAGCACCTCGCGGTAGAGGGCGACGACGTCGCGCGCGGCCGTGACGAGCGCGAAGCACACCTGGCGGTCGAGGGCGAGCAGGTCGGCGGAGGGAGCGGTCGTGGGCACGATGCAAGCATAGTGCGCTAATCGTTAGTACACTCATTGTTTGTGGACACACGAATCCGCTGGTGGGACCGCCTCAACCGCGCCGTCTTCCCCTTCATGGGGCCCGCCCAGCTCGGCCCCGGGCGCGGCGGCGAGCGGCCGCCGGCTCCGCGCCTGACGACCTGCCCGATCTGCGGCGCCGAGATGAGCGACCACATCGTGCAGCGCACGAGCGACCAGCACACGCCCACGCGGCTCGTCTGCCCCTAGGACGAGAGCGGTTCCGGCCGGGCGCGCGGGCATCCCGTCGCGCACCCACCTTCCGAAATGCAGGATCGGGGGATGGCGGATCGCGGTGGCGGCGCGCTCGCCTCGACCGGTACCGCCCGCGTCTCCTGCATTTCGGAAGAAGGAACGGAAGAAGATGCACGAGGCAACGGGACGAACGAGGGATGAAAACGGACGGGCGGCGGCTACCAGTTCGTGGGGCGCGCCTGCGTCACGCGCAGATCGAGCAGCGGCACGGCGCGGTCGGCGGCCTGCTCGACGCGCTCGCGCAGCGAATCCGACGCGATGCGGTAGTCGGCGAAGTCGCCGTCGCTGCCGTAGACGCCGAGGGGCAGCGTGAGCGCCTGGAAGAACCCGAACAGCGGCCGCAGCTGGTGCTCGATCGTGAGCGCGTGGCGCTCGCTGCCCCCGGTGGCGGTCAGCAGCACCGGGGTGCCCACGAGCGAGTACTGGCCGACGAAGTCGAACAGGTGCTTGAACAGGCCGGTGAACGACGCCCGGTAGACGGGGCTGCCGACGATCAGGAGGTCGGCGTGCTCGATCGCGTCGATCGCGTCCTGCGCGGCGGCGGGCATCGTGTCGCGGCGCAGCGACCCGGCCAGCAGCGGTCCGAGCTCGGAGACCTCGATCACGCGCAGCTCGACGTCGCGGCGGGCGGCCACGGCATCCGCCACCGAGCGCACGAGCACCGAGGTCTTCGACGGCGACTGCAGGCTGCCGGAGACCGCGACGACCGAGCGCGGACGGTCCTCCAGCACGGCGGTCATGCCCCGACGCTAGGGCGGTGCCCGCGGGCGGTGCACATCGCATGACGCCGCGTTGCCGCGTGTGACGTTTCCTTTCACGGCGGCTGGACGCCCCGCACGCGCGCGCGACAGGATGCCGCCCATGTCGCCGCAGCCCACGTCCCCCGGCAGATCCGGTTCAACGCATTCGACATGAATTGCGTCGCCCACCAGTCCTCCGGCATGTGGCGCCACCCGCGCGACCGGTCGGCGAGCTACAACACGCTCGAGTACTGGACCGAGCTCGCGAAGCTGCTCGAGCGCGGCACCTTCGACGGCATCTTCATCGCCGACGTGCTCGGCACCTACGACGTCTACGGCGGCACGAACGAGGCCGCGATCCGGCACGGCGCCCAGGTGCCCGTGAACGATCCCCTGATGGTGATCCCGGCGATGGCGCTCGTCACCGAGAACCTCGGGTTCGGCGTGACCGCGGGCACGGCCTACGAGCACCCGTACCCGTTCGCGCGCCGCATGTCGACGCTGGATCACCTCACCAAGGGCCGCATCGGCTGGAACGTCGTCACCGGCTACCTGCCGAGCGCCGCGCGCAACATGGGCGCCGAGGACCAGCTCGAGCACGACGACCGCTACGACCACGCCGACGAGTACCTCGAGGTGCTCTACAAGCTGTGGGAGGGGTCGTGGGAGGACGACGCCGTCGTGAAGGACCGCGAGCGCGGCGTCTTCACCGACCCGAGCAAGGTGCACGAGATCGGACACGAGGGCCGGCACTTCAAGGTGCCCGGCATCCACATCTCGGAGCCGTCGCCGCAGCGCACGCCGGTGATCTACCAGGCGGGCGCCTCGAAGCGCGGGATGAGCTTCGCCGCCGAGAACGCGGAGGCGATCTTCGTCGCGGCGCCGACCAAGGAGACCCTGAAGTCGACCGTCGCGCGCATCCGGGACGCTCTGGAGACGGCCGGCCGCGACCGCTACGCCGCGAAGATCTACACGCTGCTCACGATCGTGACCGACGCGACGCCCGAGAAGGCGCAGGCCAAGTGGGAGGACTTCCAGAGCTACGCCAGCGAGGAGGGCGCGCTCGTCTTCATGTCCGGGTGGATGGGCATCGACCTCTCCACGTACGCGCTCGACGAGCCGGTCGGCAACGTGCCCTCCAATGCGATCCAGTCGGTCGTCGCGAACTTCGTCGAGTCGGCCGAGGAGCACGGCCAGGAGTTCACCGTCGGCGACATCGGCCGGCATGGTGCCATCGGCGGCCTCGGTCCGTACATCGTCGGGTCGGGCGAGCAGATCGCCGACCAGCTGCAGGAGTGGGTGGAGTTCACCGACGTCGACGGCTTCAACCTCGCCTACGCGATCACCCCCGGCACGTTCGAGGACGTCGTCGAATTCGTGATCCCGGTGCTGCGTGAGCGTGGCGTCTACCCGTCGGAGTACGAGGCCGGCACGCTGCGCCAGAAGCTGCATGGCCGCGGTGACAAGCTGCCCGCGGAGCACAAGGGCGCGTCGTACCGGTACGACGCGGCCAAGGGGCGCTCGCCGGCTAGGTCGTCACCGTGATGGTGTGGTAGCCGGTCGCGCCGTCCGGCACCACGTCGGCCCTCGCCGCGGTCTGCAGCTCGCCGTCGGCACCGCGGGCGCGCACCGCGATGGTGTGCGACCCGTGCTCCGGATGCCAGGGCAGCCGCCACTGCACCCACGTGTCGGCCGAGATCGGCGTCGAGAGCTCCGCGGTCTGCCACGGCCCGCCGTCGATGCGCACCTCGACCGACCGCACGCCGACGTGCTGGTGCCACGCGACCCCGGCGACGACGTAGCCGTCCTTCTGCTTGCGCACCACATCGATACGCGACTCGAGCTTCACCGGACCCTTGGCCGACCAGCCCTCCTGGGTCCAGTACGCGGCCGCCTTGTCGTAGCGGGTCACCTCGAGCTTGACCACCCACTTGGTCGCCGAGACGTACCCGTACAGCCCCGGCACGACCATCCGCACCGGGAACCCGTGCTCCGGCGGCAGCGGCTCGCCGTTCATGCCGACCGCCAGGATGGCCGCGCGCTGCGGATCGGTGAGTGCCTCGATCGGGGTCCCGGCGGTGAAGCCGTCCTGGCTGGAGGACAGCACCATATCGGCGCGCGGTGACGGGCCGGCCCGCTCCAGCAGGTGCCGGATCGGATAGCCGAGCCAGCGCGCGTTGCCGATGAGGTCGCCCCCGACCTCGTTCGAGACGCAGGCGAGCGTCGCGTAGCTCTCCTCCAGCGGCAGCGCGAGCAGCTCCTTCCAGGTGAGGGTGATGTCGCGCTCGACCATCCCGGTGATCACGAGCCGCCACGAGTCGGGATCGATCTGCGGCACGGCGAGCGCGGTGTCGATGCGGTAGAAGCTGCTGCTGGGCGTGACGATGCGGGCCAGGCCCGGGATGCCGAAGTCGGCCCCGGCGGGCACGGCCGGCGCGGCCACCGCGGGCATCGGCAGCTTGAGCGCCATGCGCACCGCGGACACCGTGCGCGAGCCCGCCTCCAGTGCGACGCCGCCCGCCGTGGCGAGCGCGCCGGTCACGGCGGCGCCGACGGCCCAGCCCACGAAGAGACGCCGGCTGGGATCGGGCGCCGCGCCGCCGTCGGGCGCGGGGTCGGGCGCCGCGCGCTCCGGCATCCGGCGCACGAGCACGCCCAGCAGGACGATGCCGATCAGGCCGGCGGCGACCGCCGGCACCGGGTCGAGCGCACCGGGGTGCGCGCGCGTCGCCGCGGCGATCACGCCGAACACCGCGGCGGCGCCGATCAGCACGCGTCCGAGCGGGGGCGGCGCACCTCGATCACGCCAGCGAGGGCCGCGAGGATCGCGAGCGCCACGCCGACGCCGACGAGCAGGGCGCCCTTGTCGTCCTTGCCGAACAGGCCGATCGCGAGGTGCTTCGACCAGGCCGGGGAGGCGTCGATCAGGAGGAGCCGACGACCACGAACGGCCCCGCGGTTGGGGCGACGATCGCCGCGATCAGCTGGGCGATCCCGAGCGCGGCGCCCGTGGCGACGAGCCCGGCCAGCGACGGCAGCACCCAGCGCCACCGGCGCGTTCGTTCCATGGCCGGAGCATAAGACGATCGGCTCGGCGCTCGCCGGGTGGGGCGGTCGACCGGGCGGAACTACACCTAGAGCAGTTTGCGCTCGAGCGCCCACGCGGTGAGCTCGTGGCGCGAGGAGAACTGCAGCTTGCGCAGCACCGCGGACACGTGCGTCTCGACCGTCTTGATCGAGATGTAGAGCTCCGCGGCGACCTCCTTGTAGGCGTAGCCGCGCGCGATGAGCCGCATGACCTCGCGCTCGCGTGCGCTCAGCCGATCGAGCTCGTCGCTCGACTCGGCCTGCTCGCCCTGGGTCGCGCCGAACGCGTCGAGCACGAACCCGGCGAGGCGCGGCGAGAAGACGGCGTCGCCGTCGGCGACCGAGCGCAGCGCCCGCACGACCTCGTCGCCCGAGCTGCTCTTGGTGATGTAGCCGCGGGCGCCGGCACGGATCACACCGACGACGTCCTCGGCGGCATCCGAGACGCTGAGGGCGAGGAAGCGCACGTCGCCCAGCAGGTCGCCGCAGCGGCGCAGCACCTCCGCACCGCCGCCGTCGGAACCGGGGAGGTGCACGTCGAGCAGCACGACGTCCGGACGCAGCTCGTGCGCCATCCGCACGGCCTCGTCGGCGGTCGCGGCCTCGCCCACCACCTCGACGCCGTCTCCGAGCTCGGCACGCAGGCCGGAGCGGAAGATCGAGTGGTCGTCGACCAGCAGCACCCTCATCGCGCGCCCTCCGTCGCCACGGCGAGCGGCAGCGACAGCCGCACCTCGGTGCCGCCGCCGTCGCTGCGCACCACCGCCCGGCCACCGGCGCGCTCCATGCGGCCGACGATCGACTCGCGCACGCCCATCCGGCTCTCGGGCACGTCCGTGGTGTCGAAGCCCGCCCCGCGGTCGCGCACGTAGAGCTCGACCCCGCCGTCGGCGACCTCGAGATAGACCGAGACGTCGCCGCCCGCGTGGCGGGCCGCGTTGAGCATCGCCTCGCGCGCGGCCCCGATGAGGGCGGCGCTGCGCACCTCGGTCGCATCGCCGACCGTGACGACGTCGAACCGGGCCGGGTGAGCGAGCTCCAGTTCGCCGGCGATCGTCCGCAGCTCGGTGGCCGCGTCGCCCGCGAACGGATCCGTGCCCGCGAACAGCCAGTCGCGCAGCTCGCGCTCCTGGGCCCGCGCGAGCCGCGCCACCTCGCTCTGCGGTCCCGCGCGGTGCTGGATGATCGCGAGGGTCTGCAGCACCGAGTCGTGCAGGTGGGCGGCGATCTCCGCGCGCTGCGCCTCGCGGTCGCGTGCGCTGCGCTCGGCTCCGAGCTCCGTCCACAGGTCGGCGATCCGCGGCACGATCAGGATCACCACGCCCACCATCGCGATGAGGACGCCGAGGATCACGGCGACGGGATTCGCCGGCGACGGCAGCAGCAGCACGCCCTCGACCACGAGCACCGCGCCCGCCACGATTCCCACGATGCGCCGGTACCGGTCGTCGTAGGCGGGGTCGGCGCGATCGAGCACGAGGCTCCAGGCGACGGCCGCGGCCGCCAGCGCCGCACTCGGCACGGCACTCGACACCAGCGGTTCGACGAGACCCGTGCGGGCGGTGCCGATCGCGACGACCGCCGCGACGCCGGCCAGGCCGACCAGGATCGCCGCGCCGGGGACGGCGCGGCGCACGCGCGGCGCGTCCTCGTCGGCGAGCGGCACGAGCGCCCACAGCCAGAGGTAGAGCAGGATGCCGCCCCCGCCCAGCAGCGCGAGCACGATCGCGAGCACCCGCACGGCACTCGCCGACCAGCCCACGTGCCGCGCGACGGCGGCGCACACCCCGGCCAGCAGCATCCGCCGCGGACGCCGGAGCGCGGGGCGGAGGGCGACGGCCGCGGTCATGCCCCGATCCAAGCACGGGCGGCGGAGCCCCGGCCGGAAGTCAGGGTCGGATCAGGGGAACACCCCATGGAGCGCCGCGCGCATCACCGCGAGCATCGAGACATGGCATCGAAGAGTGTTCCGCCGCCGGCCGAGCCGGAGGCCGAGGAGACCGCGAGCGGCGAGGCGCCGCGCGATCCGCGGTTCTTCGCCTGGATCCGCACCCTCGGCCTGGTCCGGCGCACCGGATGGCTGGGCGGGGTCTGCGCGGCCATCGCCGATCGCACCCGGCTCGACCCGATCCTCGTCCGCGGCATCGTCGTGGTCCTCGCCGTCCTGGGCGCGCCGATCGTGCTGCTGTACGCGGCGGCGTGGTTCCTGCTGCCCGACGAGAAGGGCGCGATCCACGCGCTGACGCTGGCCCGCGGGCGGGTCGAGAGCGCGGTCGTCGCGATCGCAGGACTGACGCTGCTCTCCTTCCTGCCGCTGACCCAGGGATTCTGGTGGGCGGGGGCCGCGTACTGGGGCGAGCCGGACTTCGGGGCGTCGGCCGGGCGGATCCTCTGGACCCTGCTCGTCATCGCGGTGGGCATCGTCGTGATCGTCTGGCTGGCGCGCCGGGCGGAGCACCCCGACATCCGGAGCGTCCCGGCGACCACCGATGACAAGCCCGAGACGGTGCCCGGTGCGCCCCCGCCGAGTTCGCCGGTCCGTCGACCCCGCCGGCCGAGGGCGACGCGGAGCTCGCCGGCTGGCGGGTGCAGCAGGAGCAGTGGCGGCACCAGCGGGCGGCATGGTCGGCTCAGCAGAGCGCCGACGACCGTGCCCGTCGCGCCGCCGAGCAGGCGGCCAGGGCGCAGGAGCGCGAGGCGCGCCTGGCCGCACGCCGGCGCCGCGAGCCGTTCGTCGGCGGCGCGGTCATCGGCCTCGTCTTCGGCCTCGCGGTCGTCGCCGGCTGTGCGGTCGGGCTGACCGCGGCCGTGCTGCACCCGGATCGCGCGGTCGGCTGGACCGCCGGCCTCGGCACCGCCGTGGTGGTCTTCGGTCTCGCCCTGGCGGTCGCGGGTGTGTTCCGCCGACGCGCCGGCGGCCTCGCAGCGCTCGCCGTGCTCGCCCTGGTCGGCGCCGCGCTCACCGCGCCCCTCGTCGTGAATCGCACCCTCGTGCCCTTCGTGGGCTACTACGGCATCGACACGACGCACGGCGGCCGGTACGCCCGCGTCTTTGGACCCACGGATCTCATCGTCGGTGAGGCGCACCGGCCTGCCGGCACCACGATCGATCTCTGGCAGCGCACGGGAGACGTGCGCGTGGACATCGCGCCGGGCGAGACGGTACGCGTCGTCGCCTCGGTGGCCGCCGGTGACGTGCGCCGCGTCACGTGGAAGCTGGGCCGGCCCACCGACGTGCATCGGGTCGCGCCCGGCTCACGACGCGACGGGATCGCGCGCTACGACGTGACGTACGGTGCAGGAGATCCCGATGTCGTCATCCGGATCAGCCTCGAGAGCGGATCGATCGCGTTCGGCGCCAATCCCGACCTCGACGGGAGCGCCGAGAACCGGGGGACGTCCACCTCGGCGCCGACTCCCACCCCGTCCTCTCCCGCGACCGAAGGAGCACGGCCATGACCCGCCCCCGCCTGCGCACCGCCGCGATCGTCTGGGGCCTCGTGCTCGCCGCGCTCGGCGCCGGCGTCGCGTGGCTCGTGCTCGAGCCGCACCGGATCGCCGCGATCGGCCTCCGCGTGCTCGAGGCCCGGCCGGCCGACATCGCGATCGGCCTGGTCGGCGCGCTGCTGGCCGTCGGCGCCGTCATCGTCGTCGGGTCGGCCCTGAGCGTCGTGCATCGCGCGCAGGACCGCGCCCTCGAGCGCCGCCTGAGCATGCCCGCCGCCGGCGCACCGGAGGGCGAGCCCGACGATCGATAGCATCGGCGCATGCCGCCGCTCGCCAGCATCCTCGGGTTCCTCGGCGCGGCGCTCATCATCTTCGTGATCCCGGGGCCGAGCGTCCTGTTCGTCGTCGGCCGCTCGCTCGCCCTGGGCACGCGGGGCGGCCTGCTGAGCGACGTGGGCAACGCTCTCGGGATCGTGCCGCAGGTGCTCGCCGTCGCGTTCGGGATCGGGTTCCTCGTGCAGCAGTCGGTCGTGCTCCTGACCGTGATCAAGATCGCGGGCGGCCTGTACCTCGTCTATCTCGGCATCCAGGCGATCCGGCACCGCAACGCCCGGATCACGGACGACGAGACCCCCGTGGCCTGGTCGCCCTGGCGGCTCATCGGGCAGGGCTTCCTCGTCGGGATCACCAACCCGAAGGCGATCGTGCTCTACAGCGCCGTGCTGCCGCAGTTCCTCGACCCGCGGCAGGCCGCGATCCCGCAGCTGCTGATCCTCGGCGGGATGGGCGTCGTGCTCGGCTTCCTCTCCGACAGCGTGTGGGTGATCATCGCGGGCACGGCGCGGCAGTGGTTCGCGCGCTCGCCGCACCGGATCGCCCGCACGAGCCTCGTGGGCGGGGTGCTGATGATCGGTCTCGGCGGCACCCTCGCCGTGAGCGGGGTCCCCGGCATCCGGGTCTGACCCGAACCCGGCGCGCGGCTCGCGGGGCGGTGCGCGAGGAGATTCAGGGCGTGGGCATGCGGGCGTCGTACTCGCGGAACGGACGCACCACCCGCACGATCGTGGCGGCGGCCACGACGATCGCGAACCCGCCGAGCACCGGGGGAACCAGAGCGCGACGAGCGAGGCGAGGATGCCGGCGTAGAGGTCGCCGATGCGCGGACCGCCGGTGACCACGACCGTGAAGATGCCCTGGAGCCGGCCGCGCATGCCATCCGGCACGGCGACGATGAGCATCGTGCCGCGGAAGATCGCGCTCACCTCGTCGGCCGCGCCGCTGCCCGCGAGCGCGACGCCGGCGAGCACGAGGGCGACCGGGTTGACGTGCGCGAACGAGGAGGTCACCGTGCCGAACCACCCGGTCTGCATGGCGCCGATCACGAGGCCGAACGCCAGAATGCAGCCGCCGTAGACCATCACGGCGCGTCCGATCGCGACGCCGTGGCGATGCACATGGCCGACCGGCCCGCTGAACAGTCCCGCCACGAACACGCCGGCCGCGGCCGACGCCGTCAGCACCCCGACCGTGATGGCGCCGCCGCCGATCGCGAGCGCCGCCACCGCGGGGAACAGCGTGTACGGGCGGCCGAACCCCATCGCGATCACGTCGATGAGGAATCCGGAGCGGATGTTGGGGGCGCGTCGCAGGAAGGCGATCCCCTCGCGCAGCGACCGCCAACCGGGCCGCAGCGCGTCCTCCAGCGGGGTGAGGGAGGGCAGGCTCAGGATGCCGAGGAACCCGGCCGCGAACAGCACGGCGTCGACGGCGTAGGTCCACCCGAATCCGAACGCGGCGACGAGCACGCCGGCCAGCGCCGGCCCGACGGTGAGCTGCAGCCCGAATCCGATTCCGCCGAGCGCGTTCGCGGGCGCGATGTGCTCCGGCGGGAGGATCCGCGGGAACACCGCCGAGCGCGTCGTGTTGGACACCGTCGCGGCGATCGAGTTGAGGGTCGTGAGGAGGTAGAACTCCCAGAGCGCCGGCGCCGGACCCATCGCCGTCAGCACCGAGAGCGCGATGAGGCCGAGCGTCGTGACCCAGCCGACGAGCGAGCTGACGATGAGCACGATCCGGCGGTCGAAGGCGTCGGCCAGCATGCCGCCCCAGAGGCCCGCCACGACCATCGGCAGCAGCGCGATCCCGCCGACCAGCGAGACCGCAAGGGTCGACGCCGTGAGGTCGTAGATCTGCAGGCCGACCGCGACGACGGTCAGCTGCGCGCCCATCCCGGCGATCGTCGATCCGATCCACAGCCGGGCGAAGGCGCGCGAGCGCAGCGGGCTGAGATCGGCGAACCGGCGTCGCCTCGCGGTCGCGCTCGGCGACGCGGGAGGCTGGGGATCGGACACCGTGACCGAGATTACCGGCGGCGGGAATCGTTCCGCGGTGCAAGGGGTTGCCGCCTCCATGACCTCTCTCGATCTCGGGCCGCTCGTCCTCGGCGGCAACACCTTCGGCTGGACCTCCGATCGCGATCAGTCGTTCGCCGTGCTCGACGCGTTCGTCGCGGCGGGCGGCCGGGCGATCGACACCGCCGACGTCTACTCGCGCTGGGCGCCCGGCAACTCGGGTGGCGAGTCGGAGACGATCATCGGTGAGTGGCTGGCCTCGCGCGGCCGCCGCGACGACGTGGTCATCGCGACCAAGGTGTTCTCGCTGCCCGCGCGGCCGGGGCTCTCGCCCGAGAACGTCCGCGGGGCCGTCGACGACTCGCTGCGGCGCCTGCAGACCGACCGCATCGACCTCTACTTCGCACACCGCGACGATCCGGAGGTCGCCCAGGCCGACTACGTCGGCGTGTTCGACGAGCTCGTGCGGGAGGGCAAGATCCTCGAGGCGGGTGCCTCGAACTTCACGGCCGAGCGCCTGCGCAGCGCCGTCGAGATCGCGCGGTCCGCCGGGTTCGCGGGGTTCACCGTCGCGCAGGACCCGTACAACCTCGTGAACCGGGCCATCGAGTCGACGCTCGTGCCGACGCTTCTCGAGCTCGGCGTCGTCGAGACGCCGTACTCGGCGCTCGCGAGCGGGTTCCTCAGCGGCAAGTACCGCCCGGGCGTCGCGGTCGACTCGGCCCGCGCGGCGGGGGCGTCGACGCACCTCGACGATCCCGCGAACCTCGCGCTGCTGGAGCTGGTCGACACGATCGCGGCCGCGCGCTCCGTCAGCCCGGCGGCCGTGGCCCTGGCCTGGCTGCGCGGTCGCCCGGCGGTCGCGGCACCGATCGCGAGCGCTCGCACCCCGCAGCAGCTGACGGCGCTCGCCGAGTCGTTCGGGCTGGAGCTGAGCAGCGACGAGGTCGACCGCCTCGACGGCCGGATGGCGTCCACACTCACCTGAACCCCGGCCGGGAGCGGGCCCTTGGGGGAGCGGTGCGCACTCGCCCGGTGATACCGTCCGGCCATGTCGCGAATCGTGGCGGTGGCGCCTGCCCTGCCCGAGTACGCCTACACGCAGGCGGAGATCGCGGCCGAGATCGGCTCGCTCATCACCCACGACGCCGGCCGCCTCGCGGTGCTGTCGCGGTTCCATGCCGCGAGCGGCATCGGTCACCGGCACACCGTGCTGCCGCTGGAGCGCTACCGCGACCTGCACGGATTCGAGGAGGCCAACGACCTCTGGCTGAGCGAGGGCACCGCGCTCGCGGCGCGCGCCGTGGTCGCCGCACTCGACGCCGCGGGGCTGCGTCCCACCGACGTCGATCACCTGCTCTTCACCTCCGTCACCGGCATCGGGGTGCCGTCGATCGACGCGCGGCTCGTCTCGCGCATCGGCCTGCGGCCGGACGTCAAGCGCATGCCGTCGTTCGGCCTCGGGTGCGTGGCGGGTGCGGCGGGGCTGGCGCGGGTGCACGACTACCTGCTCGGGCATCCGGACGACATCGCCGTGCTGCTCTCGGTCGAGCTGTGCTCGCTCACGCTGCAGCGCGACGACGACTCGACCGCCAACTTCGTCGCCAGCGGCCTGTTCGGCGACGGCGCCGCGGCCGTCGTCGTGGCGGGAACGCGCCGGGCCGAGGCGCTCGGCCTGCCCGGCCCGGACATCGTCGACACCCGCAGCGCGCTCTACCCCGACAGCGAGAGCGTCATCGGCTGGGACATCGGCGGCACGGGATTCCGGATCGTGCTGACCGCCGCGGTCGCCCAGACGATCGACGCGAACATCGCGGGCGACGTCGAGCGGCTGCTCGCCAGCAACGCGCTCACCGGCCGCGACATCGGGGCGTGGATCGCGCATCCGGGCGGGCCGCGCGTGCTCGAGGCCTTCGAGAAGGGCCTCGGCCTCGACCGGGCCGACCTCGCGCCCAGCTGGCGCTCGCTCGACGCGGTCGGCAACCTCTCGTCGTCGTCGGTGCTGCACGTGCTGGCCGACGTCATCCGGCAGCCCGACGGAACGAATGGTCTGCTCTTCGCCCTCGGGCCGGGGGTCACGAGCGAGTACGTGCTGCTGAACTGGGCGGCCTAGGCGGGTGGGAACGGTCTCCGCGCTGCTGTTCACGGCGTTCGTCGTGCTCGTCGGATGCGAGCGCATCGTCGAGCTGGTCATCTCGCGTCGCAACGCCGCGTGGGCGTTCGCGCGCGGCGGCGTCGAGTCGGCCCGCGGCCAGCTGCCGTGGATGATCGCGCTGCACGTCGGGATGCTGGTGGGCGCCGTCGCCGAGGTCTGGCTGCTGGGTCGGCCGTTCATCCCATGGCTCGGCTGGCCGATGCTCGCCATCGCGCTCGGCTGCCAGTTCGCGCGCTACACGATGGTGCAGGCGCTCGGGCGACGCTGGAACACGCGCGTCATCGTGGTGCCCGGGATGCCGCCGGTCGCGGCCGGTCCGTACCGGTGGATGCGGCATCCCAACTATCTCGTCGTCGCGATCGAGGGCGTCGCGCTGCCGCTCGTGCACGCCGCGTGGATCACCGCGATCGCCTTCACGGTGCTGAACGCGGTGCTGCTGCTCGGCTTCCGGATCCCCGCCGAGAACCGCGCGCTGGAGCTAGGAGCGACGGCCATTTCTGGCCTTCGCCGCGACGCCAGCGCCGACGACCGTCCCGGTCGTCGGATGACGTGAGCGGGCACGTCCTCGTCGCCGGCGGCGGGCCGATCGGTCTGGCGGCGGCGATCGAGGCGCGGCTCGCGGGTTTCGACGCGACGATCGTCGAGCCGCGCCGCGGCGTCATCGACAAGGCCTGCGGCGAGGGCCTCATGCCCGCGGCGCCGCCCGCGCTCGCGCGGCTGGGGGTGACGCCGCGCGGAGTCCCGCTACGGGGCATCCAGTACCGCGACGGCAGCCGCGTCGTGACGCACCGGTTCCGCGGGGCGCCGGCGCTCGGCGTGCGCCGCACCGAGCTGCACGGCCGGTTGCGCGACCGGGCGGCCGAGCTCGGGGTGCGCACGGTCGAGGCGAGGATCGAGGAACTGCGACAGGACGACGCCGGGGTCGAGGCGGCCGGCATCCGGGCCGACTGGATGATCGCGGCCGACGGCCTGCACTCGACGGTCGCCGGGCTCGTCGGCCTCGATCGCGGTGCGCCCGCCGTGCGGCGCCGGTACGGGCAGCGCCGGCACTACGACCTCGCGCCGTGGACCGACCTCATCGAGGTGCACTGGAGCGCGCTCGGCGAGATCTACGTGACGCCGACCGCGGACGACGGCGTCGGCCTGTCGCTGCTCGCGCGGCAGGGGGTGCGATTCGACGACGCGCTCGAGGCGGTGCCGGAGCTCGCGGCGCGGGTCGCGGGTGCGACGCCGCGGAGCGGGCTGCGCGGGGCGGGGCCGTTCCGGCAGCGACGGGCCGGCCGGGTCGCCGGGCGGGTGCTGCTCGTGGGCGACGCATCCGGGTACGTCGACGCGCTCACCGGGGAGGGCATCCGGATCGGGCTGGCCGAGGCGCGCGTCGCCGTCGCGTCGCTCGTCGCCGGCGATCCGCACTCGTACGAGCGCGCCTGGCGCCGGGTCACGCGCGAGTTCCGGATGCTGACGGCGCCACTGGCCGCGCTCGCCGCGTCGCCGGCGCAGCCGCTCATCGTGCCGGCGGCGCGTGCGGCGCCGTTCCTCTTCCGCGCGGCCGTGGAGCGCATCGCCCGCTGACGCGGGTTGAGGAGCGACCGCCGCAGGCGGACGCGTCTCGAAACCCTCATCGCGCGGTGGGTTTCGAGACGCGTCGCGCTGCGCGCGGCGCTCCTCAACCCACGAGGCCGAGGAGGGTGCGCAGCTCGGCGGGATCGCGCGCGATGGCGATCGCCCCGGCGGACTCCGCGAGAGAGCCGTAGCCCCACGCGGCGAAGATCGTCGGCACGCCGTGCACGGCGGCGCCCTCGATGTCGTGCTCCCGGTCGCCGACCAGCACGGGCGCGCTCACGTCGAACCCGCGTTCGCGCAGACGCTGCAGGGCGAGCGCCACGACGTCGGCCTTCGCGCTGCGCCGCTCATCCTCGCTCGCGCCGGTGATGACGTCGAGTTCGCCGAGCAGCCCCTCGTGCTCGAGGATGGCGCGCGCGAGCGACTCCGGCTTCGAGGTCGCCAGCGAGAGCGGCACCCCCGCGGCGTGCAGCTCGCCCAGGAGCGCATCCACCCCCGCGTACACCGTCGCGTCGAAGACGCCGATCGTGCGGTACCGCTCGCGGTACACGGCCAGTGCGGCGCGGGCCTCGTCCTCCGGCAGTCCCGCGAGCTCGCGGAACGAGTCGAGAAGCGGCGGACCCACCCAGACGAGCATCTGGGCGGCAGTGGGCACCGGCATCCCGAGCTGTTCGAACGTCCACGCGAGCGTCGAGGTGATGCCGGGTGCCGAGTCGACGATGGTGCCGTCGAGATCCCAGAGCACGCACGAGAAGCGCGGCATCAGAACAGCCTCGCGTGGCCGGTCTCGAGGCCGCGCATGGCGTCGTAGTCGAGCACGACGCACCGGATGCCGCGGTCCTCGGCGAGCGTGCGCGCCTGCGGCTTGATCTCCTGCGCCGCGTACACGCCCGACACCGGCGCGAGTCGCGGGTCGCGGTTCATGAGCTCGAGGTAGCGCGTCAACTGCTCGACGCCGTCGATCTCGCCGCGGCGCTTGATCTCGACCGCGACCGAGCCGCCCGCGGCATCCCGCGCCAGGATGTCGACCGGTCCGATCGCGGTCATGTACTCGCGCCGCACGAGCGTGTAGCCCTCGCCGAGCAGCTCGATCTGCTCCGCCAGCAGGCGCTGCAGATCGTCTTCGACCCCGACTTCTGCAGGCCGGGATCGACGCCGAGCTCGTGCGACGAGTCGTGCAGGATCTCGTGGATCGAGATCACGAGCATGTCGGCGGTCTTCGCGTGCGTCACCCGCCACAGCTCGACGACGCCGGCGGAGGCGCGCTCCTCGTCGACCTCTTCGACCGCGAACGTCGCCGGCGGGCTCATCCAGTTCAGCGGCTTGTAGCTGAGCGAGTCGGAGTGCACGAGCACGGAGCCGTCGCCCTTCAGTACGAGCAGCCGCGTCGCGAGCGGAAGGTGCGCCGAGAGCCGGCCCGCGTAGTCCACGGAGCAACGGGCGATGACGAGACGCACCCCGCGAGTCTAGGTTCCCGGATCGGCGTCGTCCGGCGCCCGCGGGGTCGCGCCGCCGGGATCGCGAGGGCCGCGATCACGATGAGCCCGAACACGATCCAGAGCGCGTTGAGCACGCCGACGTGCTGACCGACGAAGCCGATGACCGGCGGCCCGACGAGGAACGCGCCGTAGGCGAGGGTCGCGACGACGCTGACCCGGGCGGCCGCCTTGGCGGGTTCGTCGCCCGCCGCCGAGATGCCCACCGGGAACCCGAGCGACGCCCCGAGGCCCCAGACGGCGATGGCGATGTAGGTGACCGCGGGCACCGGCACGAGGATCACGAGGGCGAGGCCGAGCAGTGCCGCGATCGCGGCGGCGCGCAGCGAGACGACGCGGCCGAGTCGGTTGATGAGCGGCACCCCGAGGATCCGCCCGACCGTCATCGCCGTCGCGAAGGTGCCGAAGGCGAGGGCGGCCTGACCGTCGTTGAAGTGACGGTCGTCGTGCACGCCGAGCGCGAGCCAGTCGTTCGCGGAGCCCTCGGCGAAGGCCATGCCGAGCATGACGACGCCGATGAGGAGGGTGCGCGGCTCGAGCCAGACCGACATGCGCTCGCGGAAGGTCAGGCGCGGCTCGTCCGCAGCATCCGGGTCGACGCGCGGGATGAAGCGGGTCGCGACGATCGCGCTGGCGACGATGATGGCGCCGATGACGGCGAAGTGCACGACCGGCGGGATGCCGGCGAACGCGGCGATCGATCCGAGCCCCGCGCTGATGACCCCGCCGAGACTCCACGCGGCGTGGAACCAGGGCATGATCGCCGTGCCGCTCGCGCGCTCCACGCCCGCGCCCTCGACGTTCATGCCGACATCGCAGATCGAGCTGGCCGCGCCGTAGACCAGGAGCGAGATCCACGCGACCGCGTACGATCCGAGCGCCGCGCCGAGGCCGATCCCGGCGACGCCGATGCCGCACGCCGAGAGCGTGATCGCGATCGTGCGCCGGCCGCCGAGCCAATGGACGATGTGGCTCGAGAGCAGCAGCCCGACGATGGCGCCGATCGAGGCGGCGACGATGAGCACCCCGACCTCGGCGACCGTGATGTGCAGCTCGTCGCGGATGGTGGGGGTGCGCGAGATGACGGCCGAGATGCCGAGGCCGTTGGTCGCGAAGATCGCGAAGACGGCGGTGCGCCAGGCGGTGACGCGAGGTGAGCGGGTGGTCGTCGCGGAGGCGGTCACGGCGGCGGCGGTCCTTGCGGTGGGGAGGGCGGTGTGCGAGGCGGACGAGGGGTCGAATCGTTTCGACTCGAATCGTTCCGAGTAGCGTATCCAGGCATGGAGGAGCGGGCAAGCCGTCCCACGCTCGCGGCCGTCGCGCGGCGGGCCGGCGTCGCGGCATCCACGGCCTCCCTCGTCTTCAGCGGCAGCGGACCCGTCGCCGAGGCGACGCGCGAGCGGGTGCTCACGGCAGCGCGCGAGCTCGACTACGGGGGCCCGGACCCCACCGCCCGGTCGCTGCGCCGCGGACGATCCGGGGTGATCGGCGTGGTGACCGAGGACCGCCTCGCCGAGACGTTCCGCGACCCCGTGAACGTCGCGCTCCTCGACGGCATCGGCGAGGAGCTGAGCGACGCGCGGCTGAGCCTCCTCGTGATCCCGATGGCCGGGGTCGGCGGTCCCGACCCGGGCGACGCGGCGATCGACGCCGCGATCCTCATCGGCTGCACGACCAACGTCGCCGACTCGGTCGCGTCGCTGCGGCGCCGCGGCGTGCCGTTCGTCGGCGTCGAGACCGAGCCGCTCGACGGCGTCACCGCCATCGACATCGACAACCGCGAGGCGTGCGCCGCCGCCGCGCGGCTCCTCGCGCGGCTCGGGCACCGGCGCGTGGCCGTGGTCACCCTGCCGCTCGACCCGGGTCGCCGGCGCGCCCCGCTCGACCCCGCACGGGAGGCGGCGTCGACGAGCTTCGTCGCGCGCGAGCGGCTGGCCGGGGTGCGCACCGTGTTCCCGGATGCGGGCGGCGTCTCGGCGGCATCCAGCGCGGTCGACGAGGGGATGATCGCCGGCCGCTCGCTGCTGGACGGCCCCGCCGCATCGCGCCCCACCGCCGTACTCGCGCAGAGCGATCTGCTCGCCGTCGGCATCGTGCTCGCGGCGGAGGAGCGCGGGCTGCGGGTGCCGGAGGACGTGAGCGTGGTCGGCTTCGACGGGATCGCCGTCGACGGACTGCTCTCGCGCGCCCTCACGACGCTCGCCCAGCCGGTGGAGGAGAAGGGTCGTGCGGCAGGCCGGGCGGTGCTCGCCGCGCTCCGCGGAGAACGGGCTCCCGACCGGCTGCTGCAGTGCGAGCTGCGCGTCGGATCGACGACCGGACCGGCCCCGGATGACACTAGCTTTCGCTAACTTCACAAACTTGTGAAAGAAGCGTATGGTCGCGCGCATGACCAATGCGATCGAGGCCGCCGGCCTCGTCAAGACCTTCGGCCGCACCCGAGCCCTCGACGGGCTCGACCTCTCGGTGGCCGAGGGCGAGGTGCACGGATTCCTCGGCCCGAACGGCGCCGGGAAGTCCACGACGATCCGCGTCCTGCTCGGCCTGCTCCGGGCACGCGGCGGGAGCGCCACCGTGCTCGGGCGCGATCCCTGGCGGGACGCCGTCGACATCCACCGCGACCTCGCCTACGTGCCGGGCGACGTCGCGCTCTGGCCGAACCTGTCGGGCGGCGAGAGCGTCGACCTGTTGACGCGGCTGCGCGGCGGTGCAGACCCGAAGCTGCGCGCCCGCCTGCTCGACGAGTTCGAGCTCGACCCGCGCAAGAAGGGGCGCAGCTACTCGAAGGGCAACCGGCAGAAGGTCGCGCTCGTCGCCGCGTTCGCGCGGCCCGCGAAGCTCTACATCCTCGACGAGCCGACCAGCGGGCTCGACCCCGTCATGGAGTCGGTGTTCCGGGCCCAGATCGAGCGGGTGCAGAGGGAGGGAGCGACGGTGCTGCTGTCGAGCCACATCCTGAGCGAGGTCGAGCAGCTCTGCCAGCGGGTGACGATCGTGCGCGCCGGCCGCGCCGTCGAGACCGGAACCCTCACCGAGTTGCGGCACCTGACCCGCACGAGCATCCGGGTGACCACGTCGGCGTCGCCCGACGAGCTGCGGCGGATCGAGGGCGTGCACGACCTGCAGCAGGAGGCCGGGGCGCTCGTCTTCGACGTCGACACCGACCGGCTCGACGAGGCACTCGCCGTGCTCACCCGGGCCGGCGTCAGCACGCTCACCGCGACGCCGCCCTCGCTCGAGGAGCTCTTCCTGCGGCACTACGGCGACCGGGTCGAGATCGAGCGCGAGGAGGAGGCGGCGACCCGATGATCCGCCTGCTCGCGCTGCAGCTGCGGCGCGACCGCCTGATCATGGCGGTCTGGATCCTCGGCACCGCGCTGCTCGCGTTCGGCAGCGTCGCGGCGATCGCGAAGGAGTACGGAACCCACGCCGAGCAGCAGAACGTGCTCCAGCTCGCGCTCGCGGCGCCGTCGGTGCTCGCGTTCCGCGGCACGCCGTCAGGAGCGTCGACCGGATCGATCATGTGGTTCGAGCTGTTCACCTGGCTGGCCGTCGTGATCGGGCTCATGAACACGTTCTTCGCCACGCGGCACGGCCGCGCCGACGAAGAGCTCGGCCGGCGCGAGCTGATCGGGGCGACGCCCGTGATGCGCTCGGCGCCGCTCGCCGCGACGCTCGTGTTCGGCGTGGTCGCGAACGTCGTTCTCGGCCTCCTGCTCGCGGGCGCGTTCGCCACCGGCAAGGTGGATGGCGCCGGTTCGCTCGCCGCGGGCGCGACGTTCGCGGTCACCGGCATCGCGTTCCTCGGCGTCGGCATGCTCGTGGGCGAGCTCGCCCCGACCGGCCGCGCCGCGAACGGGATCGGCGCCGCGATCGTCGTCGGCTCCTACGTCCTGCGTGCCGCCGGCGACACCGCCGGCACGCCGCACCTCGACTCCCTCACGCTCGATCCGGCGTGGCCGACGTGGGTCAACCCGATCGGCTGGGGCGAACAGGTGCTCGCCGGCACCGAGAACCGGTGGGCCCTCCTCCTGCTCGGGGTCGGCCTCGCGATCGTGGCCGTCGTCGCCGCCTTCGCGATCCACGCCCGACGCGACCTCGGGGCGAGCATCCTGCCCGACCGCCCGGGTCGCGCCACCGCGTCGCACGCCCTGGCGGGACCGTTCGGACTGGCCTGGCGGCTCCAGCGCCCCGCGCTGATCGGCTGGGGCATCGGCGGCGCCGTGCTCGGGCTCGCGACGGGATCGCTTGCGCAGGCGGCGGGTCAGATCACCCACTCGAAGGACCCGCAGGTGATCGAGACGCTCCGGCTCATGCTGCCCGGGGTCGCACCGAGATCCTGGATCTGCTGGTCGGCGTGCTCATGCTGCTGGGCGGGTTGCTCGCGGCCGCCGCCGGCGCGCAGGGTGCGCTGCGCCTCCGACAGGAGGAGGCGGAGGGTCGCGCGGAGCTGCTGCTCGCCGGTCCCGTCCCCGCTCGCGCGTCATGCTCGGCTCGGTGGTCGTCGCCATGGTCGCGGCGATCGTCATCATGGTCGCGGCCGGGTTCTTCGCGTGGCTGAGCTTCCTCGCATACGGCGACGGCGGTCCCGCGGCCCGGGCGTTCGGGCAGGCGCTCGTCGAGCTGCCGGCTGCCCTCGTGTTCGCCGGACTGGCGGCACTCGCGGTCGCCGTGCTGCCGCGCGCGGCAATCGCCATCGCGTGGGCCCTCTACGCGATCGGCGTCGGGATCGGGCTGCTCGGCCAGCTGCTCAAACTGCCGAAGGCCGTCATCCGGAGCAGTCCGTTCGACCACGTGCCGGCCGTGCCGTTCGACGACTGGGGGCCCACGCTGATCCTCATCGGGGTCGACGTCGTGCTCGCCGCGGCGGCGGTCGTGCTGATCCGTCGGCGAGACTTGTCGACATGACCGACCCGTTCGCGCGATTCGCGGAGAGGGTGGCGGACGCGTTCGCCACCCTCGGCTTCCCGCGGATGGCCGCGAACGTGGTCATGGCGCTCACCGTGAGCGAGGAGGGCCGGCTGACCTCGGCGCAGCTCTCCGAGCGGCTGGGGATCAGCCCAGCTGCCGTGTCGGGGGCGATCAAGTACCTGACGACGCTCGGGATGGTCGTCTCGTCGACCGTGCCCGGCACGCGCCGGCACATCTACCGGCTGCCCGATCGCCCGTGGTACGCGGCGTCGCTCGTGCGCCCGTCGGTCTACAGCGCGCTCGCCGACCTGGTCGAGCGCGAGGCGGTGCTGCTGCCCGAGTCGGAAGCCGGGGCGCGGGCCCACGAGATGGCATCGTTCCTCGCCTTCCTGCGCGACCGGATGCCGACCCTGCTCACCGAGTGGGAGGAGTCGCGGGGGCGCGGTTGACCCCTGCGGTCGTCAGCGCCGGGCCGTCCGTCCCCGGGCCCTCAGTGCCGGGCCCTCAGCTCCCGTACTTCGCGATGAGCGCGTCGAGCATCGCATCCTGCGCCGGGTCGATCCCGCCGCGCGCCGGGTCGGCGTCGTGCCAGCCGACCATCTCGGCGGCGCCGCGCCAGTACGGCGTCGTCGCCGTGTACTCCGGCACGAGCGCCTTGACCTTGCTGTTGTCGAAGAGCACCGAGTGCGCCTTGTCGCCGACGAGGCCCGGGCCCTCGTCGGGATAGTTCCGGGCGATCGCCTCGCTCGCGACGTGCACGAGCTCGGGCTCCGGGCGCCCGCGGCGCGGGCGATGATCTGGAAGATCTGGTTCCAGGTGAGCGCCTCGTCGCCCGTGATGTGGAACGCCTCGCCGAGGGCGCGACGGTTGCCGAGCAGCCCGACGAGCGCGACGGCGAGGTCGCGCGAGTGCGTGAGGTGCCAGAGGCTCGTGCCGTCGCCCTGGACCACGACGGGCTTGCCGGCGCGCATGCGCTCGATCGCGGTCCAGCGGCCGAAGATCGGCACGGAGTTGCGCGTGTAGGTGTGCGAGGGCCGGATGATCGTCATCGGGAACCCGGAGTCGCGGTACGCGGCGACCAGCAGGTCCTCGCACGCGATCTTCTCGCGCGAGTACTGCCAGAACGGGTTGCGCAGCGGCGTCGACTCGGTGATCGGCAGGCGCTCGACCGGCTTCTGGTACGCCGATGCCGACGAGATGAAGACGTATTGCCCGGTCCGCCCGCGGAACGTCTCGATGTCGGCCGCGACCTGGTCGGTGTGGAACGCGCGGAAGTTCACGACGACGTCGAACTCGCGGTCGCCCACGGCATCCCGGATCGACGCCGGATCGCCGGCGTCGCCGCGCAGCTCCTTCACGCCGTCGAGCTCCGGGGGCACCGGTGTCGTGCCGCGGTTCACGATCGTGAGGTCGTGCCCGCGGGCCAGCGCGAGCGCGCTCACCGAGGTGCTGATGGTGCCGGTTCCGCCGATGAAGAGCATGCGCAGAGTCACGATTTCGAGGCTAGTCCTGCGCGCGCGGCCCCGACGCTCCCGTCCACGCGACGCTCCCCGTCGACGCGACGCTCCCCGTCGACGCAACGCCCCCCGTCAAACGCAACGCCCCCCGTCAAACGCGATGCTCCCCGTCAACCCGACGCTCCCCGTCAACCCGACGCTCCCCGTCAAAACTTCAGGAGCCCGGCGGCGTGTTCGCCGTCGCGGGCACCGGATCGCCGTGGCCCTCCTGAAGGTTTGACGACGACGCGTCGTTCTAGGCTCGTGCGCATGACCGACGCGACCGCATCCGGCATCGAGACGACATCCGGGATCGAGACCGACGAGCTCGACCCCGCGATCCGCCCCCAGGACGACCTCTTCCGCCATGTCAACGGACGCTGGATCGACCGCACCGAGATCCCGGCGGACAAGGCGCGGTACGGCTCCTTCTACATCCTCGCCGAGCAGGCCGAGCGGGCCGTGCGCGAGATCGTCGAGCGGTCGCAGGATGCGGAGCCCGGCACCGAGGCGCGCAAGATCGGCGACCTCTACGCGAGCTTCATGGACGAGGAGCGCATCGAGGAGCGCGGATGGTCGGCGATCGCGGGCGACCTCGCGCAGGCCGACGCCGTGCACGACATCCCGAGCCTGCTGACGGCGCTCGGCGCGCTCGAGCGCAAGGGGGTCAGCGGATTCTTCCAGGCGTTCGTCGACAACGATCCCGGCGATCCGGAGCGCTACCTCGTCTTCCTCGAGCAGGCCGGCCTCGGGCTGCCGGACGAGAGCTACTACCGCGAGGAGACCTTCGCCGAGATCCGTGCGAAGTACCTCGCGTTCCTCGGCCGGATGTTCGCGCTCGCCGGCGTCGAGGCCGACGCGCAGGGAGTCTTCGACCTCGAGACCGAGCTCGCGAGACAGCACTGGGACAACGTGCGCTCGCGCGACAGCCAGGCGACGTACAACCCGATGCCGTGGGCGAAGCTGCTCGAGCTCGGCCCGGTCGCTGCCGGGGGCGCCGACCTGACCACCTGGCGGGATGCCATGGGCGTGCCCGCCGGATCGCTCGACGAGGTCGTCGTGCGCCAGCCGAGCTTCGTGACCGGCCTCGGCGCGCTGCTCGACGACGCGCACCTGCCGGCCTGGCGCGACTGGTTGCGTTGGCAGGTCATCCGGTCGTCGGCGCCCTACCTGCACCGCGAGGTCGTGCAGGCGAATTTCGACTTCTACGGCACGACCCTCACCGGTGCGCCGCAGCTGCGCGACAGGTGGAAGCGCGGCGTCTCGATCACCGAGGGGGCGCTCGGCGAGGCGGTCGGCCGCATCTACGTCGACGAGCACTTCGCCCCGAGCGCCAAGACGGCGATGGACGCGCTCGTCGAGCGGCTCGTCGACGCCTACCGCGACTCGATCACGGGCCTCGAGTGGATGACCGAGCAGACCCGGCAGCGCGCGCTCGACAAGCTCGGCAAGTTCACGCCGAAGATCGGGTACCCCGACCGGTGGCGCGACTACTCGTCGCTGCAGATCACGCCCGACGACCTCATCGCCAACATGCGCGCCTCGACCGAGTTCGAGTTCCAGCGCGAGCTCGGCAAGATCGGCCGGCCGATCGACCGCGACGAGTGGTTCATGACCCCGCAGACGATCAACGCGTACTACAACCCGGGGTTCAACGAGATCGTGTTCCCGGCCGCGATCCTGCAGCTGCCCTTCTTCGACGAGAACCGGGATGCCGCCGCCAACTTCGGCGCGATCGGTGCGGTGATCGGCCACGAGATCGGCCACGGGTTCGACGACCAGGGCTCGCAGTACGACGGCGACGGCCGCCTCACCAACTGGTGGACCGACGACGACCGCGCCGCCTTCGAGCAGCGCACCAAGGCGCTCATCGCGCAGTACGACGCGCTCGAGCCCCGGCAGCTGCCGGGCCATCACGTCAACGGCGCGCTCACGATCGGCGAGAACATCGGCGACCTCGGGGGCTTGAGCATCGCGTGGAAGGCGTACCTGCTGTCCCTCGACGGGGCCGAGCCGCCGGTCATCGACGGGCTCACCGCCGCCGAGCGCTTCTTCCTGAGCTGGGCGCAGGCCTGGCGGGCGAAGCTGCGCGACGAGGAGGCCCTGCGGCTGCTGTCGATCGACCCGCACTCGCCGACCGAGTTCCGGTGCAACCAGATCGTCCGTAACATCGACGTGTTCCACGCGACGTTCGGCACGACGGCCGACGACGCCCTCTGGCTTGACCCGGAAGACAGAGTGACCATTTGGTAGACGTCTCGACCGCTGGTGAGCGAAGTCAGCGCGTGCGCACCCCCGCACGCCCCGTCATCGCGCCGGATCCACGGTCGAGAACTTCAGCTCCAGCTTCACGGCGCTCGGCGGTCTCGCGTACGAGGGCGCGCGGGTGTCGGCCTCGGTCTCCGATCTCGACACCGGGCGCAGCCTGCTCGCGATCGACGAGCGGATCGTGCTGCCCACGGCATCCATCGGCAAGATCCTGCTGCTCATCGAGGTGTCGGCCCGGTTGAGCGAGCGCGAGGCATCCGCGTACGGGATCCTCGACAAGACCGCTCGGGATGCCGTGGGCCGGTCGGGCCTGTGGCAGCACCTGCAGGCGCCCGCCCTTCCGGTCGCCGACCTCGCCACCCTCGTGGGCGCGACCAGCGACAATCTCGCCACCAACGTGCTGCTGCGCCAGGTCGGTCTGCAGGCCGTGCGGGAGCGCACCGAGTCGCTCGGACTGCTGCGCACCGCGCTGCTCGACCTCGTGCGCGACACCCGCGGCCCCGACGACGCCCCGCAGCTCTCGGTGGGTTCGACCGCGGAGCTCGCCTGGCTGTTCGGCGCCCTCGCACGCGGCGAGGTGGTCGACAGCCTCACCTCCAGCCGCGTGCTCGGCTGGCTCTCGCTCGGCTCGGACCTCTCGATGGTCGCGAGCGCCTTCGGCCTCGATCCGCTCGCGCACCGCGGCACCGACCACGGCATCCTGCTCGTCAACAAGACGGGCACGGATGCCGGCGTGCGCAGCGAGGCCGGCGTGGTGCGCGGACCGCGGGCGGCGGTCGCGTACGCGGTGTCGGTGCAGTTCCGCGACCACGGCATCGCCGCGCGTCTGCGGGTGCGCGATGCGCTGCACACCGTCGGGCTCGACCTGCTGGAGTACCTGCACTGAGACGTGCCCCGGAAAAGTGGGAGTTGTCCTCACAAGTGCCGACTCGCTAGATTCAGCATCACCCGATGCGCGTTCCCCCGATGCGCACCACCGGGACGCCCCCCACGTCCCGTGTCCCCCCGCCGTTCCCGCGTACCCGCGCGGCATCGACGCCTCTCCGCTAGGACATCCCCTGCCCATGTTGAAGAAGATCCTTGCCGGGATCGCCGCGGTCGCCCTGGGCGCCGGCATCTCGGTCGCCGCGGCCGCCACCGCGGCCCACGCCACCGAGCCCACGCAGTGCGTGGTCGGCACGACGCACGTCGACGAGGTGTCGCACCAGGAGTACCGGTACGACCAGGTCGTTCCGGCGAAGGCCGAGACGTTCCACACCGAGTACCGGTTCCACACCCGGGTGCACCGACCCGACAACACGGTGGAGCGCAAGTTCGTCAAGGGGTACGACTTCGTCGACGGCGGCACGGTGACCTTCCGCGACCAGAACAACCACTCGCAGACCGTCTCCGGGCACTGGGTGAAGTCGGACGGCTGGCACCAGATCCCCGACAGCGTGATCAACGCGTACTGGGGCGCCGGCGGCATCACGCAGAGCCTCCTGGGAGGCTCGGAGGATCACCCGAAGGGCATGGTGCCCTTGAGCGTGTACGGCGGCCCGAACGTCTCGGTGTCGTACTACGCGAGCGAGGAGACGATCACCGGCGGATACACCGACTACGGTCCGTGGTCCGACTGGTCGACGACCAACCCCGGGGCGTCGACCGACACCATGGAGGTCCAGTCCGAGCAGGTCTCGAACCACGACGGCACGACCGAGTACACGCTCTACTACGTGCACGGCCACTCGCCGAGCACCGACGTCGACGCGGCCACCTGGGAGACGGCCGCACCCGGCGCGCCGTGGGCCCAGTTCGACGAGCGCAAGGTCGTCGACACCGCCGCGCACGACACCGACAAGTACGCCGACTGCGTGCAGCCCTGCTCCGCGTTCGGCACCATCACAACGATGGCGAACCCGGATGGCACCCTCCCGTCGACGTGGAACACGTCCGACACCCGCAGCAAGGGCAGCAACACCGTGACGGGCGGCGTGCTGAACGTCGCGACGCAGGACAGCTCCGGGGAGTCGAAGGCCGCCGCGTACTACGCGGTCGACATCCCGCTCGCGAGCATCGGCAGCCCGCACCTGAACTACGCGTCGACGCCGGCCGGCGTGCTGCCGGGCTTCCAGCTCGTGCTCGACGACGGCCGCATCCTGGTCGGCGAGCCGGGGCCTACGGCGACCGCTGGTGGTCGAAGCCCGCGATCTCGGGCGTGCCCGCCGCCGACGGCTATCCGGCCAGCGCGAACCTGAACGTCTGGCTCGCCGCCCTGCCGACCGCGCACGTGAAGTCCATCGGATACAGCCTCGGCTCGGGCGTGCAGGGCACGGCTGCGATCTCCTCGCTCTCGCTGACCAGCGACAACTCGGCGTGCGTCCTCGACTTCAAGGACTACGTCACCGCCCTGTGCGTCTCGCAGGGGAACACCTGGTCCCAGGAGGCCGGTGACATCGCCCCGACGGCGATCCCCGCCGGCATGCTGTTCGCCGGTCCGAACACCGCGGCGGTGGACTACTACCACCCGGTGAGCGGCAATCTCGAGGGCGTCGTCGGCTCGTCGTACACGATCGCCGAAGCCAGCGGCTATCAGGCCGCACTGGTCTACGAGGTGAACCCCGATGCGGTGCTCAACACGGGCGGCCCCGTGGTCCACTATGCGACCATCTCGATCGAGCCCTACATGAACGGCTGGGCCCAGGGACAGACCGGCACCTTCACGGTGACGCACTCGACGCTCGTCTGGACCAGCAAGATCACCAGCGGGCCCGGATCGCAGTCGCAGCCGGTCTCGATCGACGCGATGACCGCGCTCATGCCCGGCAACACCCTGCTCTCGCAGGGCCTGCACCTGGGCACGAACTCGACCGCGGAGCAGAGCACCGTCGTGAGTGCGGTCACCGGCTGCGGCTCGTTCCCGCTCACCGATCTCGGCACCCTGGCCGACTTCCCGACGAACCTCACGTGGAGCGACCCGGTGTGCACGCAGGGCACGGTGACGGGCGGTTCCTTCACCGTGGGCATGGTGGACGGCGTCTCGTTCTTCACCGGCCAGGTGGATTACTTCCTGGACGGTTCGACGACCCCCTCACGCAGCAGACGGTCACGGTCGCACCCGGTCACCACACGGTGACCGCGGCGCCGCACGACCCGAGGGACGGTCTGGATGGTGAGTCGTCCTGGTCGTTCGACATCGCGCCGCCCGGGCTGTGCCCGACCGACCTGAAGACGCTCGCCATCACCGGCACGACGTCGCCGGCGCCGTGGATCGCGGCGGGCGTGCTCCTCTTCGGCGCCGGGATGGCGCTCACCGTGGCGCCCGCGCTGCGCCGGCGGACGCGAGGTCGGCACTAGAGCCACAGCACCAGCGGGAAACAAGGCGTCTACCCCCCTTCCTGGGGTAGACGCCTTGTCCGCAGAAAGGGGGACACGCTAGCTTTCGATCGACTGCCAGAACGTTCCGTCCCCCGCGGAACGCTCGCCCCCGACCCGGCAGTCACGAGGTGATACCCACATCAGCTGATCCGCCCCCACGAGATCGGCTCGAGCGCCACCCCCGAAGAGCGCGCTCGAGGCCTGCTTGCCCCTTCACCGGCCACCCCTGTGCCGGCATGACAGTTCCGCCTGTTCCCCCTTGCGCACGCCTGCGTGCGCCCTCTCAGCAAAGGGATCCCCCATGTTGAAGAAATTCCTGGCTGGTGCGACGACAGCGTTGCTCGCACTCGGCCTGGTGTCGCTGGTGGCCGCTCCGGCCTCCGCGCACACCGGTGACCTCGACGTCACCGCCGTCTGTAACACCCAGACCCACCAGTACGACTTCACCGCGAAGCTCAAGATCGCGCAGACGTCGCTGAACGGCTCGACCCACTACAAGGTCGGCACCTCGACGTTCGACCACACGCCGAAGCAGTCGGACCCGACGTTCTCGGGTGCCGCGATCGTCTCGACGAACAACCCGAGCACGATCACGCTGACGACCTTCTCCCTGCCGGGAAGCACCACCGGATACGGCCCCTGGGTCTACGCGCAGACGACCTTCACCGACAACTACTTCGTCGGTTCGGACGGTCAGCTGCTGCAGCCGCTCGACGGCACCTGCGGCGACGACACGACCAAGAAGATCACCATCTGCCATGCCACGGCGAGCGGGAGCAACCCGTGGGTCAAGCAGACCCCGAACGTGAGCTCGATCATCCAGGGGCTGGGTGGCCACGGGTCGTCCGGCGTGAACGTGGACGACATCATCCCGCCCTTCGACTACACCCAGAACGGCGTCGTGAAGCACTACGACGGCAACAACTGGAGCGCGGGTGGCCAGCAGATCTGGAACAACGACTGCACGCAGCCCGGCGCGCCCCGGGGCCCGACCTACACCGAAGCCGTGTGCACGGCGACCGGTCAGACCGGTGACGCCACCGTGACGATCCCCTCGGGCGTCACGGGCGCGCAGTACTGGATCAAGTCGAGCAACACCGGCAACACCTACGCGACCATCGCGCAAGGAACCACGGCCTCCTTCCCGGCCGGTACCACCGTGCGCGTCAAGGTGACGCCGCTTTCCGGCTACGAACTGTCGATCAAGCCGGTCGAGTTCGCTTCGCACCCCTTCACGAATGTGGCCAGCAAGTGCGTTCAGCCGGTGCAGCCCACGGTCGTTCAGTCGACGTGCACCGCCCCCGGTGAGCACGGTGTTCCGAGCTACACGATCATCGCGACCGACCACGTCACCTACAAGGTGGGGAACTCGACCGTCTCCGGCACCAAGCTCGTCTACGGCGCACTGCCGAAGACGGTGACCGTCACCGCGGTGGTCTCCTACGGCTACATCCTCGTCGGACCGTCGTCGTTCACCCTCACCTTCGCCGACCCCGGCGACTGCCTCCAGGACGTCTCGGTGACCGTGGGCTTCGAGAACGCGATCTGCACGGCTCCGAGCACCTCGACCGACGCGACCTACACGCTGCCGGATGTCAAGGGCGTCTCGTACTCCGTGACGATCAACGGCGTCGCGGCTGACAGCTCGGTGGGCACGCATGTGGTGGTCCCGAAGAACGCCTCGATCGTCGTGGACGTGACCGCCGACCCGGGCTACCGCCTGACGTCGCCGGGCCACAACACGTGGAGCTACACCGATCCGGGTGCCTGCCTCGTGGATGCCGGCGTGAGCACCGTGCCGACCTTCTCGCAGACGGCCTGCAACGTGTACGTGCCCGGCGGCATCACCCCCGCGGCCTACACGCTCTACGCCGCCGACCACATCTCGTATGAGGTCAGCACCGACAACGTGACGTTCGCGCCGAAGGCCGTCGGCACCTGGAACCTCGACCCGGGCCAGCACGTCTGGATCCACGCCCTGGCGGATCCCGGCTACATCCTGGTCGGGCCCGGAGAGTGGGACTTCACGTCCGCCGATCTCGGTGTCACGTGCGACTACGACGCGACTCCGGCGACCCCCGCCTGGGTCGACGCCGTCTGCCACGATGCGCGTCCCGGTCACACCCACGCGACCTACACGGTCATCGCGGCGGAGGGCGTTCACTACAAGGTGAGCACCGACCTCGGCGCGACCTGGACGGACGCCACTCCCGGCGTCGTCGTGAAGGTCGCTCCGGATGCGGTGGTGTGGGTCCAGCCGATCGCCGACCCCGGCTACCAGTTGACCGACTCGAGCATCCTGAAGCACGAGTTCGTCGACCCCGGCAACTGCGAGCTGACGATCGACTACGTGCAGCCCACCGCCACCGACGCGACCTGCACCGAGGGTGACGTGACGCCGGGCAGCTACACGCTGGCCGACGTCGAGCACGTCACCTACAACGTGCGCGTCAACGGCGTGCTCACGAAGAACGTCGCTCCCGGCACCTACACCGCGGACAACGGCGACCACGTCGTCGTGACCACGGTGGCCGACAAGGGCTGGAACTTCGGCGACGCCGGACGCACCGTGAAGTGGATCTTCGACTTCGTGTCCGACGGTCTGTGCGCGGTGAGCCCTGTCGAGGCGACGGTCACCGATCAGATCTGCACGGTGGGTGAGTTCAAGCAGGGCGTCTACACCGACGGCGTCGTCACCATCCCGAGCACGACGGGCGTGCAGTACACGCTCGACGGGGAGGACGTCGACGCCGGCCCGCACTCGGTCACGCCCGGCGATCACATCGTCGCCGCGATCGCGCTGGAGAACTACAAGCTGGCGGACTACACCGGCCCGTGGACCCTCACGAGCAAGCTGGCGCCGGTGTGCGGCGACCTCCCGTCGCACCCGATCGTGCTGCCGGAGATCGGTGACCCGCAGGGTGCGCCGCGACCGCCACCTTCACCCTCGGCAACAACCTGGACGTCGCGGACGCCGTGATCTGGACGATCGACGGCCAGCCCGCGAACGCCGGGTCGCACTCCATCGCGGTCGGCACCTCGGTGCACGTCCACGCGGAGCCGAACGGGCCGGTCTTCGGGTTCACCGAAGACCAGCAGAAGGACTGGACCGTGGCCTTCACCAACGCCGCCACCTGCGGTGACCTGAAGACCCTCGCCCTCACGGGAGGTTCTCTGCCCACCGGCCTGATCGGCGGCGGGGCCCTCCTGCTGGTGGCCGGGCTGTCGTTGCTCTCGGTGCAGATGCTGCGCCGGCGCCGCGACCAGGTGTAGTCACCGAAAAGCCGGATGCCCCGTCCCGGGCGCTGAGAACCGGGGCGGGGCATCCATCTGTCCGCGCGCGAGCGCCGGATGAATCACCCGGCGTTAACCCCCGCGCGAGTTGTCCCCCTTTGAGGGACCTGCTACGTTCGTGAGTGCTGCTCGTACCATGTCCTCCGCATGGTGGGAGCCATCCCCCGTATCCCCGTCCCCCTCGGCCGTCCCCCTGTGCCGTGAACCCCTGTGCGCCGACGCGCGCGGGCAGGCCCTTCCCGGGCCGCTCACCTCTCTCCCTCTCAGCAAGGAACCACCCCTCGATGTTCAAGAAGCTCATCGCTGCGGGCGCGACCCTCGCGGTCGCCCTCGGAATCGTCGCCCTCGCGACGGTCCCGGCGCAGGCGCACGATCACTCCGTCAACGCCACCTGTTCCGGCCTCACGGTCAATCTGACGAACTACGCCGACGACAGCCAGCCCGGTCATAAGAACTCCGTCGTCGTGACCATCAACGACGCGCCGGTCGCCAGCAACCCCGACTTCGGCTCGAGCTTCCACCTCTCGAAGACGTGGGACGACACGCGGGACAACACCTACCGCGTCGTCGTGAAGGCCTGGGACAGCGATGCGTACTCGTTCGACACGGGAACGCTGACCCAGAAGGCCTGCGAGAAGCCGAGCGCGACGCTCGGAGCGGTCACGCCGCACCAGGCCGCGTGCGACGCGCAGCACCCCGGAGCGACGACGAGCGCATCGTTCGTCATCATCGGCGGCGACCACGTGACCTACAGCTACACGCTCAACGGCGGCTCCGCGCAGGCTGCGACCGTCGGCAGCTCCGTGCCGGTGGATGTGAGCGGCGGCTCCGTCGCGGTCGTCATCACCCCGACGGCCACGAGCGGATACAAGCTCCCGTCGTACGACGCGACCGCATGGTCGTTCACCCTCGCCGCGGTCGCCGGTGACTGCCTGAGCCACATCACCGTGAGCGGCACCCCGACCGTCACGGAGGCCGTCTGCGACGCGGTCGGCACCGCCGGCACGGGCGCCGTGAGCTTCCCCGCCCTTCCGGCGGGAGCCAAGTGGCAATACAGCACCGACTCGTCGACCGGCCCCTGGAACGACGCATCGAGCACGCTCAGGGCCTCGCGGCCGGCAGCACCGTCTGGGCGCGGATCACCGTCACCGGCTCCGGGTACGTCATCACCAACCCGGGCGCGACCGGGCCCTTCACGCTGACCCTGAAGGTGCTGCACGGCTCCGACTGCGTGACCCCGCCGGCGCACCTCACCCAGACGCAGGCCGTCTGCGACGCGCAGAACCCGGGCCAGGTCCCGGAGGCCTCGTACACCGTCCCCGCGACGACCGGCGTCGTCTACAAGGACGCCTCGGGCAGCGTGCTCACGGGTAAGCAGGTCGCCCAGCCGGGAACGACCGTGAAGGTCTTCGCCACACCGGATGCCGCGAAGGGCTACCAGTTCCCGACCGGCACGAGCAATCCGACGGTCTACACCCTGCACTTCGACACGCTCTCGAGCGATGGCTGCGTGCTGAGCGCCGTGCACGGCGTGCCCACCTTCGAGGACTCGCGATGCGAACTGCCGACCCATCCGGGTCAGATCTTCAGCGGCGACTACATCCTCCCGGCGGCGACCGGCGTGGTCTACCAGGTGTCCCTGAACGGTGCGAAGCCCATCACGACCGACGCGGGCACCTATTCGACCGAGCCGGGTGACGTCGTGGTGGTGACCGAGACCGCGCAGCAGGGCTTCTCGCTCGACGCGGGCTACCCGGCTGAGGGCTACGCGCACACGTTCGGACCGGATGCGGGCTCCTGCCTGCTGGCCGTGGCCGCGGTGGCGCAGGGCGACCCGCAGACCTGCACCACCGACGCGGACGGCTTCGCGGTCGTCAGGGACGGTGCCATCGTCGTCACGGTGGAGCCGCACGTGGTCGGCTACACGATCAACGGCACGCCGGTCGACATGACGAAGGCGGTCAACGGCACGGTCACCGTGCCCGAGCAGCCCGGCAGCTACCTCGTGGCGGTGCAGACGGAGACCGGGTACGCGGTGGTCGACTTCCCGATCACGGTCGTGGTCGACGCGGTCGACGCCGACGCCCTGAAGGTGTGCGGGCCCCTGCCGTCGCATGCGCTCGTGACGCCGACGTTCCGCGACCAGCAGGCCGGCTGCTTCACCTCGGCGAGCTTCACGCTCGGTGAGCTGAACGGCGACACCGAGGACGTCATCTGGACCGTGAACGGCTCGACCGTCGCCGCGGGCACGTACCCGGCGAAGGTGGGCACCACCTACACCGCGGTCGCTGCGGCGACGAAGGGCAACGGCATCGACCCGAGCGTGACGACGACGACGTTCACCTTCACGCCGACGGCGAGCTCCAGCCCGTGCGACCTCAAGACGCTCGCGCTGACCGGGACGGGCAACCCGACCGGGTGGATCGGCCTCGGTTACCTCCTGCTGATCATCGGACTCGCGCTCGCCGCCGTGCCGCTGATCCGCCGTCGCCGCACGGCGGAGTGATAACCGACTGAACGGCGGCGCCCCGCCGGCCCTGTGTGCTGAGACACAGGCCGGCGGGGCGTCGCCTCGTGCGGACTCCGCATCGAGACCGGTGGTCCGGCCCGTTGGTTTGCGGTCGATAAGGGCGTGTCCGGCGATGTTTGATGCCGCCGAGCGCGGCAGCGAAGGCTCTGGACCGGTAGCAAGAGCCGTTGTCGGTCATCACTGCCTGGACGCGGATGCCGGCGGCGGCGAAGAAAGCGGCGGCTCGGATCCAGAAGCCGGCCGCTGTTTCTTTGCGTTCGTCGGTGTGGATCTCGGAGTAGGCCAGCCGGGAGTGGTCATCGACCGCGTGATGCAAGAACGAATAGCCGCGACCCCCTCGACCGTGCCCGTCGTTGTGTCGTCTGCCCTGCTGTCGACCGACGACTCGATGGCCGCCGCCGTCGGGGATGCGGCCGAGCTTCTTGATATCGACATGGACCAGCTCGCCGGGTGCGACCTTCTCATAGCGAATCAGACGCGGCCTGCGGACCGGGAGCCCTGTCGCCTGGTCGAGGTGCTGCAGCAGCGGCATCCGATAGCGCTCGAGCACCCGCCCGACCGTCGACCGGGGAAACACCGAGGTGATAGCCGATCCGGTGCGGACCCCACCGGCGCGTGAACCGCAACGCGATGATCCTGCGCTCTAAACGCATCGGACAGCGACCAGGCGACCGCAGCGGACGGGAACTGCGGTCCGTCATCGGCAACTGCCGTCGATAGCGACCCGCCCATTTCGACGCGGTCGCCGGCGAGCATTGGAACCGCTCCGCAGCACGCCGAGCCGACCATCCCTGCTCGACGATCAACCGAGCAAGCCGCAGCCTGCCCTCCGGCGTGAACGGCGCATTAGCGTGAGTCACGAAGGCCTCCGTTGTGGGACGTGAGTGTGGTAACCCACATCCTCCGCGGAGGCCTTCGCTCACGTCACGCGATCACAACGTCCCGAGGAACTACACCTAGGCGGTCGCGTCGCGCTGGTCGCCGAGGCGGTCTTCGGCCTCCACCCGGATGTCGAAGATCGCCTCGAGACCGGCCTCGAACTCGGCCGCGCGGCCGGATGCTGCGAGCTCCCGGGCGCGCACCGAGGGGCCGTGCACGAGCACACCGGTCAGGTGGCGCATCGCCGTCAGGGTCGCCTCGTCGGCACCGTGCGCCCGGGCGCGCTCGAGCTCGGCGCCGAGCACGCCGAGCACGTGCCGGCGGAACGCGACGATGCCGGGCGCCGCGGCGCGCTCGGCCGCGTATTCGGCGACCGCGTCGTCGACGATGCGGTGGGCGTCGCCACCCAGCTCGGGCAGCGGGGCGTGCAGGGCCAGCAGCTCGAGATCGAGCAGCTCCACCCCGGCACCCGCGCAACGGCCGGGTCGACATTGCGCGGCAGGCCCAGGTCGATGATGAGGCGCTCGCGTTCGTCGGGCACGTGCTCCGGCAGCACGGTGTAGCGCGCGGTGCAGGTGATGACGAGATCCGCACCGCCGATCGCGGTCGGCAGGTCGTGCTCGGCGCGCACGCCGAAGCGGGTCGCGAAACCGTCGGCGCGGCCCGTCGCCGAGAACACCCGGATGTCGGTCGCCCCCGGGCGCGCAGCCCGGCGATCGTCGTCGCCGCGTACTGGCCGGTGCCCACGACGAGCACCGCGGCGGCAGACCAGTCCGCGATCCGGCTCGACGCGAGGTCGAGGGCGAGGCGGGCGATGGAGCGGCCGGCGCCGCCGAGATCGACGGCCGAGCGCACGGTGCGCGACGTGCGGGCGGCGCGCTGGAAGGCGGCATCCAGGTGCGCGCTCACGGTGCCGTCGGCGCGCGCGGCGGCGAGGGCGCGCTGCACCTGGCCGCTGATCTCGTCCTCGCCGACGACCATCGACTCGAGACCCGCGGCGACCGCGAAGAGGTGCTGCAGGGCGGCGTCGCCCTCGAGAACGCGCGCGGTCGCACGGACGGCCCGCGCGTCGTCGCCCGTCGCGTCGCCGAGCGCGTCGAACACCGCGTCGGCCGCCGACGGCACGGCATCCGGCTCCACCTCGAGGTAGGCCTCGAAGCGATTGCAGGTGGCGAGCACGATCGCCCCCGGATCCCGGGGCGGCCGGTCAGCTCTCGCGCGGTGCGCTCGGTGCGCCGAGACACCCGGTCGAGCACGTCGAACTCGGTGTCGCGGTGACTCGCGGTCACGCAGAACAACACGTCCCCCAGGGTAAACCTGCGAGCCTGAATGCTCAGCCGCGCGACCGTACGCTGGGAGGGTGACCCTGCCCGCCGGCCATCCCCTCGTCGACGGGCGCACGAGCGCCTCCCTGCTCGTGCGCGCGATGCGCGGCGACCGACCGGCGACGCGCCCGGTCTGGTTCATGCGGCAGGCGGGCCGCTCGCTGCCCGAGTACCGCGCGGCACGCGAGGGCACCGAGATGCTCGAGGCCTGTCTGACGCCGGATCTCGCGGCCGAGATCACGCTGCAACCCGTGCGGCGGCTCGGCGTGGACGCCGCCGTGTACTTCAGCGACATCGTCGTGCCGGTGCTGCTCGCCGGCGTGGGGGTGCGGATCGTCTCCGGTCGCGGGCCGGTCGTCGACGAGCCCGTGCGATCGGCATCCGACGTGCTGAGGCTTCGCCCGCTCGACCCGGATGCCCTCGCCCCGATCCGCGAGGCGGTCGGCATCGTCGTCGACGGGCTCGGGTCGACGCCGCTGATCGCATTCGGCGGCGCTCCATATACTCTGGCGTCCTATCTGGTCGAGGGCGGACCGTCGAAGGACCAGCTGCGCACCCGGGCGCTCATGGTCTCCGATCCGCACACCTGGGCCGCCCTGCTCAACTGGTGCGCCGACGTGACGGGCGCGTTCCTGCGCGCGCAGGTCGAGGCGGGAGCGAGCGCGGCCCAGCTGTTCGACTCGTGGATGGGCACCCTGTCACGCGGCGACTACCAGAAGCGGGTCGCGCCGCACTCCCGTCGCGCGTTCGACGCGCTCCGGGGCACCGAGGTGCCGCGCGTGCACTTCGGGCTGGGGGCGGGCGAGGTGCTCGACCTGCTGCCCGCGATCGGCGCCGAGGTGATCGGCATCGACTGGCGCCTGCCGCTGGAGGCCGCGGCCGAGCGCATCGGCGCGCCGTTGCCCCTGCAGGGCAACA
The DNA here is from genome assembly GCF_030161895.1 of Pseudolysinimonas kribbensis. Lineage (GTDB taxonomy): Bacteria > Actinomycetota > Actinomycetes > Actinomycetales > Microbacteriaceae > Pseudolysinimonas > Pseudolysinimonas kribbensis. The sequence goes on along the minus strand of NZ_BSVB01000001.1, from coordinate 1,668,114 downwards.
TCGACCCGGCCTACCTCGGGGCTCCGTGGGATCTGCTCGCGGCCCACGCGCGCGACGTCATGCGCCGCGGCGACGCACTTCCCGGGCACATCGTCAACCTCGGTCACGGGGTGCCGCCCGAGACGGACCCCGACGTGCTCGCCCGGCTCGTCGAACTCGTGCACGCGGAGCCGTAGCCATGTCCCGCGTCGACGAGGTCGTGGTCGGCGGCGGGATCGCGGGCCTGGTGCTCGCCCGCCGCCTCGCGATGGCGGGCCGCAAGGTCGCGCTCCTCGAGGCGTCGGATCGGCTGGGCGGGCAGCTGCTGCGCATCGAGGTCGCCGGCATCACGGTGGATGCCGGGGCCGAGTCGTTCGCGACGCGCGGCGGCGTCGTCGCGCAGCTCGCGACCGAGATCGGCCTGGGCGCCGACCTCGTGAGCCCGCTCGACGCGCCCGCATGGCTGTACCGCGACGACGGCTCGGCGATCGCGCTGCCGGCGACGAGTCTGCTCGGCATCCCGGGGGTGCCGCTCGCGGCCGACGTGATCGCGGCGATCGGCACCCGCGCCGCGATGCGCGCGGAGCTCGACGTCGCCATGCCGCCGACCGTCGGCGCGAAGGCGGCGACCCTCGGTGAGCTGGTCCGCCGCCGGATGGGCTCGGCGGTGCTGCGCGGACTCGTCGACCCCGTCGTGCGCGGCGTCCACTCGACGAGCGCCGATCAGCTGCCGCTGGAGCGCGCGCACCCGGGACTGCGCACCGCCCTGCTGCGGGAGGGATCGCTCTCGCACGGCGTCCTGAGCCTGCGCGCGGGGGCCGCGGCCGGATCGCAGGTGGGCGGCATCCGGGGCGGGATGGCGCGGCTCGCTGACGAGCTCATCGCCGATCTCGAACTGTTCGGCGTCGACGTGCGGCTCGGCGCGCGGATCGCGTTCGACGAGCTCACCCGGCAGCGCGCGGGCGATGTCGAGGGCCGTGTCGTCCTCGCCGCGGCGCCGCCGACGGCGGGCGAGCACCGGGTCACGATCGTGCTCCTCGCGGTCGACCAGCCCGCGCTCGACGCCGCGCCGCGCGGCACGGGGATGCTCGTCGCGACGGACGCGCCGGGGTGCGCGCGCGGGCGCTCACCCACCTCACCGCCAAGTGGGCGTGGGTGGGCGAACAGGCTGCGGGGCGCCACGTTCTGCGCCTCTCGTACGACGGGCACGGCATCCCGGACCTGGCCGATGTCGCGCGCCGCGACGCCGCGACACTGCTCGGCGTGACCCTCGACGCGCCGCTCGACGTCGCGATCGTCCCCTGGGTGCGGGCTGCGCCGGCAACACATGCCGTTGACGGAATGCGTCGGATCGGGGAGGCTGAGAGCGGGACGGGCCTGGCCGCGGTGGTCGCCGCCGCCGAGCGCGAAGCCGGGAGGCTCCTGGACGAGCGCGCGGAGGAGGACGGGGTCGCGACAGACTGATCCGGTCCTCCGCCCCGGACTTCCCCTCGAGAAACAGGGAGCACGCCATGAAAGGCAAGATCCTCTTCGTCGCCGGCCTCGGCATCGGCTACGTGCTCGGCACCCGTGCCGGCCGCGAGCAGTACGAGCGGCTCAAGGCGCAGGCCGCCCGGCTGTGGAACGACCCGCGCGTGCAGAAGCAGGTCGACGCGGTCGAGGAGTTCGTGAAGGACAAGGCACCGGATGTCGCCGAGTTCGTGACCGACGGCGCCAAGAAGGTCGTCAGCCAGGTCTCGAACCGCAAGGCGCCGACGCGGTCGCGCTCGGCCGGCACCCGGTCGAGCACCACGCGCTCCGGAGGCACCCGATCGACGGGCTCGGGTTCGCGCGGCGGATCGACCTCCACCGCGAACGACTGACCGGAGGGCCGATCGCATGGCCACCGCATCCCCGCAGCAGCCGCGCCCGCGGCAGCGCACACCCTCGCTCGTCGAGCTCCTGACCGATCTGCCCAACCGGGTCACCGCGCTCGTCCACGCTGAGCTCGATCTCATCAAGACCGAGGTCATCGGCAAGGCGAAGGCGCTCGGGATCGGCGCAGGGCTGCTGCTGGCCGCCGTGATCATCCTGGGCTTCATGGTCGGGGTGCTGCTCACCGCGGCGGTGCTCGCACTCTCCCTCGTGCTGCCGGGCTGGCTCGCGGCGCTCATCGTCGCGGCGTTCCTGCTGATCGTCGCGGTCGTCGTGGGGCTCATCGGCTGGCGGGTGCTGAAGAAGGGTCTGCCGCCGGTGCCGCAGGAGTCGCTGCGCAGCCTGCGGAGCGATCTGCGCACCGTTCGCGGACTCGGAAAGCGAGGAGCAGCATGACGACGTTGGATGAGGCCCGCGACAACGCGGCCCGGGCCCGGGCTGCGCTCGAGGCGAATCTCAACGGGCTGGAAGACAAGCTGAACGTTCCGAAGCGCGTGGCGAACGCGTACCGGCGCAACCCGTTGATGGTGATCGGGGTCGGCATCGGCGTCGCGGCCGCGATCGCGGGCGTCATCGCGTGGCGCGTCGTGCGCGACTGACTCCGCGCCGTGGTGGCGCGGCCCGGTGCGCCACAACCGATCCACGGTTTGCCATCGGTCGCAGACCGCGCGGACTGAATCGGATGGCGAACACCGGATCGGATCGCGGGCCGCGAGCCTGAGTACGCGCTGATTAACCCCGGGCGCCGACCGGGGCTAGGATGGTCGGGTGACCGGCCCGACACCCGAGCCCGCCGCGTACGCGCTGTGGGCGGTCTTCCGGCGCGATCCGTCGTGGCGCGCCGAGCCCCAGCACGACCTCGCGGACGCCGTCGGCGACACCGTCGAGGTGCGCGGCTTCTACGACGTCTCCGGCCTGCGAGCCGACGCCGACGTGCTCGTCTGGCTCGTCGGGCGGCAGGCGGCCGACCTGCAGCAGGCGCTGCGGCGGCTGCGGCGCGCGGCGCCGTTCACGTCGATGGCGCCGGTGTGGAACGTCATGGGCGTGCACCGCGACGCCGAGTTCAGCCCGAACCACTCCCCGCCTACGCGCGCGGTCTCGCACCCAAGGACTGGATCACCGTCTACCCCTTCGTGCGCAGCTACGAGTGGTACCTGCTGCCCGACGAGCAGCGCCGCGCGATGCTCGCCGAGCACGGCGGCATGGGTGCCGAGCACCGCGCCGTGCAGGCCAACACCGTCGCGGCGTTCGCCCTGAACGACTACGAGTGGATCCTCGCGCTCGAGGCCGACGATCCGATCGAGCTCGTCGACCTCATGCGGCACCTGCGGCAGGCCGAGGCCCGTCGCCACGTGCGCGAGGAGGTGCCGTTCTTCACCGGCCGCCGGGTGGAGGCGGCCGAGCTCGCGGAGCTCATCGCGTGAGCAGCATCACGAACAACGGCGTCGTCGTGCCCGCGGCGACGCCGGGGCCGAGCGCGGTCCGGAGCACGTCGAGACGCCCGTCGCCTACGACGCGATCGTGCTCGCCGGCTTCGGCGGCCCGGAGGGGCAGGACGACGTCATCCCCTTCCTGCGGAACGTGACGCGCGGCCGCGGCATCCCCGACGAGCGGCTCGAGGAGGTCGCGCACCACTACCGGCACTTCGGCGGGGTGAGCCCGATCAACGAGCAGAACCGCCGGCTGAAGGCGGCGGTCGAGGCCGAGCTGGCATCCCGCGGCATCGACCTGCCGGTCGTCTGGGGCAACCGCAACTGGGGTCCCTATGTGGCCGACGCGCTGCGTGAGGCGAGCGAGCGCGGTCTCTCGACGCTCCTCGGCCTGGCCACCAGCGCCTACAGCTCCTACTCGAGCTGCCGGCAGTACCGCGAGGACTTCGCGGGCGCGCTCGCCGAGACCGGCCTGGGCGACGCGCTGCGCATCGACAAGGTGCGCCAGTACTTCGACCATCCGGGCTTCGTCGAGCCGTTCGTCGAGGGCCTGCGCGCCGCGCTCGCCGACCTCGCGGAGCGCGGGATCGCCGAGAGCGCGATCCGGGTGCTGTTCGCGACCCACAGCATCCCCACCGCCGACGCCGAGCGCTCCGGCCCGCGGGACCGCGACTTCGGCGACGGCGGCGCCTACGCCGCCCAGCACCGCGCGGTCGCCGAGGTCGTCATGCGCGACGCCGGCGCCGACGCCGCGTGGCAGCTCGTGTACCAGAGCCGCTCCGGGCCGGCGACCCAGCCGTGGCTCGAGCCCGACGTCAACGACGTGATCGCCGGATTGCCGGCGCAGGGCGTCGAGGCCGTCGTGATCGTGCCGCTCGGCTTCGTGAGCGACCACATGGAGGTGCTCTGGGACCTCGACACCGAGGCCACCGCGACGGCGGCGGAGCACGGTCTCGTGGTCATCCGGACCCCGACCCCCGGCACGCACCCGGCGTACGTGAGCGGGCTGGTCGACCTCGTCCTCGAACGGGTGAACGGCACGCCGACCGCCGAGCGCCCGGCCCTCACCGAGCTGGGGCCCTGGTACGACGTGTGCCGCCCGGGATGCTGCGAGAACGCGCGCCTGGGCTTCAAGCCCGCGATCGCGGGGGTGGCGCCGTGACCGCGGCGAGCGGGTCGGCGCTGCGCATCGGCACGCGCGGGTCCGCGCTGGCGCTGGCGCAGGCGACACCCGTCGCCGAGAAGCTCGGGGCCGAGCTCGTCGTGATCCAGTCCGGTGGCGACCGCGATCGCAGCACGCCGCTCGCCGACTTCGGCGGCACGGGCGTGTTCGTGACGGCCCTGCGCGAGGCGCTGCTGGCCGGCGAGGTGGATGCGCTCATCCACTCGTACAAGGACCTCCCGACCGCGCCCGCCGACGGCCTCGAGATCGCCGCGGTGCCCCGGCGCGCCGACGCCCGCGATGCTCTCGCCGCCCGCGACGGACTGACGCTCGAGCACCTGCCCCAGGGCGCGCGGATCGGCACCGGCTCGCCACGCCGCCGCGCGCAGCTGCTGGCCCGTCGCGCGGATCTCGACGTCGTCGGCCTGCGCGGCAACATCGACACCCGCCTCGGCCGCGTCGGCGGCGCGGATGCCGGGATCGATCCCGAACGCCGGCTCGACGCGATCGTGCTCGCGGCCGCGGGGCTCGACCGGCTCGGCCGCTCCGCCGAGGCGACCGAGCTCTTCCCGCTCGACCCGTGGCCGACCGCGCCGGCGCAGGGCGCGCTCGCCGTCGAGGCGCGCACCGGCGCCGTGCCGCGTGCGCTGCGCTCGGTCGACCACCAGCCGTCGCGCCTCACCGCCGAGGCCGAGCGCGCGGTGCTCGCGCGGCTCGAGGCGGGATGTGCCGCCCCGCTCGGCGTGCACGCACTGCTCGACGACGGCCTGCTGTTCGTGAGCGCCCGGGTCTACGCGCTCGACGGCAGTGCGCACCTCACGAGCTCCCACGCGATGTATGCGGCCGACGTGCGCGATCCGGCCGGTGAGCTGGCGGCCCGAGTCGCGGGCGAGCTGCTCGACCAGGGCGCCGCGGAGCTCGCGCCGCTCGGTCCCGGCGGAGCTGCGTCGTGACCGCGCCCAAGCCCCTCGCCGGGTGGCGCGTGCTCGTGCCGCGCGGTGGTAAGTGGGGCGACAACGTGTCGGCGTCGCTGCGCGGCTACGGCGCCGTGCCGGTGGTCGCGCCCCTCATCAACTTCGCGTCGCCGGAGGACCCGACCCGCCTCGGGCACGCCCTGCAGGAGCTGGGCGCCGGCGCCTACGACTGGCTCGTCGTCACGAGCGCCACGACGGTCGACGTGCTCGTGAGCCAGGGGACGACCGTGCCGGATGCGACCCGCATCGCCGCCGTCGGCGAGACCACCGGGGCGGCGCTCTCGCTCGCCGGCTACCGCGTCGACTACATGCCGAGCCGCGACAACTCGGCGCGCGGGCTCATCAAGGAGTGGCCGGCCAGCGACATCCGGGGCCGCGTGCTGATCCCGCAGTCCGACATCGCGGAGCCCACGCTCGTCGCCGGGCTCGAGGAGCTCGGCTTCGCGGTGGAGTACGTGACCGCATACCGCACCGTGGGCCTGCCGGTCGCGGACGACATCCGGAGCGATGTCGCCTCGGGCCGGATCGGCGCCGTGCTCGTGACCTCGGGCAGCGTCGCGCGCCAGATCGCGGCGCAGCTCGCGCCGCTGCCGGAGGCCACCGTCGTCGCCTGCATCGGGCCGCGCACCGCCGTCGATGCACGCGCGGCCGGGCTCACCGTGCACGTCATCCCGGAGGAGCGCACGGCCGAGGCGCTCGTCGCCGCGCTCGCCGAGCACGTGGAGGCGCTCGGATGAGCGGATTCCCGACCGTGCGACCGCGGCGGCTGCGGGCGACCCCGCGCTGCGGCGACTCGTGGCCGAGACGCGTCTGCATCCCGCGCAGCTGATCCTGCCGATGTTCGTGCGCGAGGGCGCGGCCGAGTCCGTGCCGATCGGGTCGATGCCCGGCGTCGTGCAGCACACCCTCGACTCGCTGCGGGCCGAGGTCGCGCGCGCGGCCGCGGCCGGCATCGGGGGCGTCATGCTCTTCGGCGTGCCGGAGCACAAGGACGCGATCGGATCGGGGGCGACCGATCCGGATGGCATCCTCAACGTCGCGACGCGGGTCGCGGTCGCCGAGGCGGGCGACGCGCTCGTCGTGCAGACCGACCTGTGCCTCGACGAATTCACCGACCACGGGCACTGCGGCGTGCTCGATGCGCGCGGTCGCGTCGACAACGACGCCTCGCTCGCGCGCTACCGCGACATGGGACTCGCCCAGGCCGAGGCCGGGTCGGCGGTGCTAGGACTCAGCGGGATGATGGACGGGCAGGTCGGCGCGGTACGGTCCGCGCTCGACTCGGCCGGGCATCCCGACACCGTCCTGCTCGGTTACGCCGCCAAATATGCCAGTACGTTCTACGGGCCGTTCCGCGAGGCGGTGCAGTCGTCGCTGCAGGGCGACCGGCGCAGCTACCAGCTCGACCCGGCGAACCGGCGCGAGGGCTTGCGCGAGGTGCTGCTCGACGTCGACGAGGGCGCCGACGTCGTCATGGTCAAACCGGCGATGTCGTATCTCGATGTGCTCGCCGACGCGGCGGCGGCGTCGCCCGTGCCGGTGTGGGCGTACCAGGTGAGCGGCGAGTACGCGATGGTCGAGGCCGCGGCGGCGCACGGCTGGATCGAGCGTGAGCGCGCGATCGACGAGTCGCTCGTCTCGATCGCGCGCGCGGGCGCCGAGGCGATCCTCACCTACTGGGCGATCGAGGCGGCCGAGCGCTGGGCGCGTTCGTGAGTCGCAACGACGACGTCGTCGCCCGCTCGCGAGCGGTGCTGCCGGGGAGTCAACTCGCCGGTGCGCGCGTTCGGCTCGGTCGGCGGGCTGCCCCGCACGATCGCGTCGGCGCGCGGCGCGTACGTGACCGACGTCGACGGGATCGAGTACGTGGACCTCGTCGGGTCGTGGGGTCCTGCGCTGCTCGGGCACGCCCATCCGGAGGTCGTCGAGGCGGTGCGGGAGGCCGCATCGCGCGGGCTGTCGTTCGGCGCCCCGACCGAGGGCGAGGCCGAGCTCGCCGAGCTGGTGATCGACCGGATGACGGTGGGCGCCACCCGCGCGGTCGAGAAGGTGCGCCTCGTGTCGACCGGCACCGAGGCGACCATGACGGCGATCCGGCTGGCCCGCGGCGCGACGGGGCGCGATCTGCTCATCAAGTTCGCGGGGCACTACCACGGGCACTCCGACGGCCTGCTCGCCGAGTCGGGCTCCGGCGTCGCGACGCTCGGGCTGCCGGGGTCGGCCGGCGTGCCGGAGCCGATCGCCGGGCTCACCCTCGTGCTGCCCTACAACGATCTCGACGCGGTGCGGGCGGCGTTCGCGGCGCATCCGGGGCGGATCGCCGCGATCATCGCGGAGGCCGCGGGCGCCAACGCCGGCGTTCTCGTGCCGGACTCCGGGTTCAACGCGGCGCTCGTCGACCTCGCCCACGCCGCGGGCGCGCTCGTGATCCTCGACGAGGTGCTCACCGGGTTCCGGGTCGGCCCGGCCGGCTGGTGGGGCCTCGACCCGAGCTACCTCCCCGACCTCGTCACCTGGGGCAAGGTGCTCGGCGGCGGCCTCCCGCTCGCCGGCCTCGGCGGTTGCGCCGAGCTCATGGATCGGCTCGCGCCGCTCGGCCCGGTGTACCAGGCGGGCACCCTCAGCGGGAACCCGCTCGCGGTCGCCGCCGGCATCGCCACGCTGCGCCTCGCCGACGCCGACGTGTACGCCCGGGTCGACGCGGCCGCCGCCCGCGTCTCCGGCGCGGTGGATGCCGCCCTCACCGCCGCCGGCATCCCGCATGTCATCTCCCGGGCCGGCTCGCTGTTCTCGATCGCGTTCCGCTCCGAGCCCGTGCGCGACTACACCGACGCCCGCGCGCAGGACGCGTTCCGGTATGCGGCCTTCTTCCACGCCCTCCTTGACGCGGGCGTCGCGCCTCCGCCGAGCGTCTTCGAGGCGTGGTTCCTCTCCGCCGCCCACGACGACGAATCCCTCGAGCGCATCGAAGCCGCGCTCCCCGCTGCCGCCGCCGCTGCCGCCGCATCCCGTCCCTAGCCGAAAACGCCCACTCGCGGCGCGCGACACTGGGCGTTTTTGGCCACGGGGGCTAGAGCACGACCCAGAGGACGCCGAAGATCAGCGCGATCAGCGGGGAGGCCCTGCGTGAGCGCCGCGCGGGCGAGCTTCGGGTTCGACGTGATGAGCACGATCGACGCGAGCAGCATGCTCGCGAGCGCGACCCCGCGATGCCGACGCCGACGTTGTGCACGGGCGCCGCGGCGATCAGCACGATGCCGAGGCCCGTCGCGATCGCGAGGAAGAGGTTGTAGAAGCCCTGGTTGTAGGCCATCGGCTGCAGCACGGCGGCGTCGTCCCGCGACGCGACACCGAACCGGCGCCAGATCGTCGGCTTCGACCAGAGCACGCTCTCGAGGAAGAAGATCACGACGTGGATGAGCGCGGCCAGCACGGCGAAGATCAGCGCGATGACGAGGAACGCGGTGTCCATCCCCTCAGTGTCGCACCGCGCGCTGGGGCTACGGCTCAGCCGAAGAGCACCGACGCCTCCTCGTACCGGCTCTCCGGCACGGTCTTGAGGCGCCCGAGCGCGTCCTCGAACGGCACGTGCACGATCTGCGTGCCGCGAAGGGCGACCATGCGACCCCAATGCCCCTCGAGGATCGAGGTGACCGACGCCATCCCGTAGCGCGTCGCCAGCACGCGGTCGTAGGCCGACGGCGTGCCGCCGCGCTGGATGTGGCCGAGCGTCGTCGCGCGGGTCTCGATGCCGGTGCGGTGCTCGATCTCGGGCGCCAGCTGGTCGCCGATGCCGCCGAGCCGCGGGCGCCCGAACGCGTCGAGGCCGCGCTCGGAGTGCGCGTCGTCCATGGTGTCGAGCTGGAATCCCTCGGCCACGCAGATGAGCGGCGCGCGGCCGCGATCCCGGGCCGACTCCACCCACTCGATGATCTGGTCCATGCTCGTCTTGCGTTCGGGGATCAGGATCGCGTGGGCGCCGGCCGCCATGCCCGAGTGCAGCGCGATCCACCCCACGTGCCGGCCCATGACCTCCGCCACCATGCAGCGGCCGTGCGAGTCGCCGGTGGTGCGCAGCCGGTCCATCGACTCGGTCGCGATCTGCACCGCGGTGTCGAAGCCGAACGTGTAATCGGTCGCCGAGAGGTCGTTGTCGATGGTCTTCGGCACCCCGACGATCCGGATGCCCTCATCGGTCAGCCGCTTCGCCGCGGCGAGCGTGCCCTCCCCGCCGATCGCGATGATCGAGTCGATCCCGTTCTCGTCCATGACCTGAGCGACCCGCGCCGCGCCGCCGCCGTCGAACGGGTTGGTGCGCGAGCTGCCGAGGATCGTGCCGCCCTGCTTCGAGATGCCCATGACCTCGGGCCGGCCGAGCGGCATGAGGTCGGCCTCGACGACGCCCCTCCACCCGTTGCGGAAGCCGACGAACTCCATGTCGTGCAGCTTCGAGCCGGTGAGGACGGCGGCGCGGATGACCGCGTTGAGGCCGGGGCAGTCGCCCCCGGAGGTCAGGATGCCGATGCTCATCGTCCTCCATCATGCCGCGCCGCGACACCGGCCTCCGACCGGCCGGGCTAGGGGCCGCCGGGCGGTCGATGCCGAAGAGTTCGCAGGTCGCGTTGTAGTACGCGTCGGTCGTGCCCAGGTGCGTCATCCCGATCCGCAGCGCGACCACCTGCGACGCGCGGTTGCCGGGGTTCGTCACGGCGAGCACGCGGGGCAGTCCGCCGGCGAACGCGTGGTCGAGCACGGCGCGCGCGGCCTCCGAGGCGTAGCCGTGGCCCCACGCGTCGGGATGCAGGTGCCATCCGATCTCGACGTCCCCCGACGGCAGGAGCGGGCTCTCGGGGCCGGAGGCCGGCAGCGGCTTGAGGAGCGCGACGCCGAGTCGCCCGCCCGTGACCCGGTCGGTGATCGCCCAGATGCCGTGGACGGGATGCTCGAGCGCGGCGTAGCGCTCGACCCGCTCGACGGCCTCGGCGCGATCGGTCATCACCCGGGGCACGAGGCCGATGAAGCGCTGGACCTCCCAGCGCGAGTACATGTCGAAGACGAAGTCGACGTCGTCGGGACCGAAGGAGCGGAGGCTGAGCCGCTCGGTCGTCAGATCGGCCATCCGTCGACCCTACGTCCGACGGCGACGGAACCTCGCGCTAGAGTCCGCGCATGAGCACGGCCACGTCGACCACCGGATGCGGCGCCTCGCCGGGTGCCGCTCCGGCCGGCTCGTGATGCTCACCGGGATCTACCGGCCCGCCCAGCGGGTCGCGGTGGACGCCACCCTCGCCCCGCTGGTCTTCGGCCCGCGCGACCCGGCCGCGCGCCGGGACGCGCGCGGCTGGTGGCTCGCGTTCCGCACGCCCGAGGGCGACGCGACGCTGCGGCTGACCGAGAGCGCCCACGGCATCGCCGGGAGCGCCTGGGGCCCGGGGCCGGCGCCGCCCTCGACGCGATGCCGCGGCTGCTCGGCGCCGATGACGACCCGACCGGATTCGACCCCTCGCGGCATCCGGTGATCCGCGACCTGCATCACCGGATGCCGGGGCTGCGGCTGGCGCGCACCGGCCGGCTCCTGCCGCACCTGGTGCCGACGATCATGGGGCAGAAGGTGACCTCCGTCGAGGCGATGCGCGCCTGGCGGGTGCTCGTGCACCGGCACGGCACGCCGGCGCCCGGACCCGCGCCGGAGGGCATGCGCATCCCGCCGGATGCGGCGACCTGGCGGCGTGTCCCGTCGTGGGAGTGGCACCGTGCCGGCGTCACGCCGCAGCGCGCCGACACGCTCATGCGGGTCATGGCCGTGGGCGACACGCTCGAGCGCTCCGCCGCGCTGCCGGCGGCGGCGGCGGTGCGCCGGATGCGGACGGTCACCGGCATCGGCGTCTGGACCGCGCACGAGACGGTGCAGCGCTCGCACGGCGACCCGGACTCGGTGAGCATCGGCGACCTGCACCTCGCGAAGCAGGTCGGCATGGCGCTCGCGGGGCAGCGCGTCGACGACGACGGGATGCTCGAACTGCTCGAGCCGTGGCGCGGCCACCGGCACCGGGTGGTGCGCTACCTCGAGGTGTCCGGGGTCGGGTACGAGCGGCGGGCGCCGCGGATGGCGATCCCCGCGCACCGCACCCGGTAGCCGGCTTCGCTCTCGGCAGAGCCGCGTTGACCTGCGCAGCGGATCCGTCGTTGCATGGGGCCATGCGGATCCTGGTGCTCGGTGGCACGGCGTGGGTGGGACGCGAGGTCGTCGGCGAGGCGCTGCGCCGCGGCCACGACGTGACCGCGCTGGCTCGGGGCGAGGCGGGTGCGCCGCCGGACGGCGCGAGGTTCGTGCGCGCCGACCGCGATGCGCCGGACGCCTACGCCGCGGTGACCGGCGAGGACTGGGATGCCGTCGTCGACCTCGCGACGCATCCCGGCCACGTGCGGGCAGCGGCGTCCGTGCTCGCCGGACGCGCGCGGCACGTCGTGTACGTCTCGACCTGCTCGGTCTACCTGCGCGCGAACGAGGGAGGCACGGGAGATCTGGGCGCCGACGAGTCGGCGCCGGTGCACCCCGCGCTCGCCGCCGACACGATGGCCTCGCTCGAGGAGTACGGAGCCGCGAAGGTCGCGTGCGAGGAGGCGGTGCGCTCCGCGTTCGGCGAGGCGCGCTCGTTCATCGCGCGGCCGAGCCTCATCGGCGGACCCGGCGATCCCTCGCAGCGCACGACCTACTGGCCGGCCCGCTTCGCGCATCCGTCGAATCCGGAGCGGCAGGTGCTCGTGCCCGACACCCCCGACCGGCCGACACAGGTCACCGACGTGCGCGACCTCGCCGCCTTCCTGGTGGAGGCCGCGGAGCGACGCTTCACCGGGATCGCGAACGTGACCGGCGAGACGCTGCCGTTCTCCGAGCACCTCTCGATCGCGCAGCGCGCGGTCGGCTGGAGCGGCACCCTGGTCGCGGCGGACGAGGCGTGGATCGCCGAGCGCGAGGTCGGGTACTGGGCCGGGCCGCGATCCCTGCCGCTGTGGCTGCCGACCGAGCTGGTCGCGCTCGCGGCGCACGACAGCTCGCGCGCGGTCGCCCTCGGGCTGCGCCGTCGCCCGCTCGAGCAGACCCTGCGCGATGGCGCAGATCAGGCCGCCGCGGATGCCGTCGCCGGCCCCACCACGGGAGAACGGCGCGCCGGGCTCACCGACGACGCCGAACGCGCGCTGCTCGCCGAACTCGCGGCCGACGCCTGAGCCTCACGCCTCCGTCGGCCCGAACGTGAACACCCCGAGGGGTCGTAACGCCGGCGCACCTCGGCCAGCCGCGCGAACGCCGCGGGCGACCATGCCGAGCGGTACTCGGTCGGGTCCTCCGACTCGCCGAGCCAGTTGATGGTCGTGGTCGGCGCGATCCACTCGCCGAGACGCGCGCGGAGCCCGGCGAACGCACCGGGCAGCACGGTCGCGAACAGGGCCGGGTTCGGCGCACCGATCACCGAGAGCGTGAACGGATTCTCGCGCCCGCCCATCGCGCTGTCGCCGGACGGGTCGGCGACGGCGCCGCCGAGCTGACGCACCTCGACGCCCAGGAACGGCGACTCGGTGCCCGCGCCGACGAGCCCGAGCAGGGCGTCGACGAAGCGCTCGTCGAGCTCTCCCAGCATGATGCCCCGCATCCAGCCGGGCAGCGGACCGTCGGGGTCACTGTGCACCTTGGCGATCTCGGCGATCGGCAGCGGGCCGAGCGCGTCGAGGTACACGGGCGCAAGGGCACGCAGCGGTGCCGCGAGCTGTTCGCCGGATGCCGCATCCACCGGGGCGGCGAACCGCACGCTCACGAGATGGCGGCCGCGCAGCGGCGGCGGCACCTCGTCGAGGTCGGGGAAGCGCATGACCGCGACGCTCGTCGTGATGCGCGCGTCGGCGTCGGCGCCCCACGCGAGCCAGCCGGTGAGCACGGCGCGGGCATCGTTCGCGTCGAACAGGAGCGCGCCTCCGTAGAGCTCGGCGACCTCGACGAGCCGCACCGTCGCGGAGGTGACGATGCCGAGGCCGCTCTTGCCGCCGCGCAGCGCCCAGAACAGGTCGGGGTTCTCGTCGGCGGAGGCCGTGACGACCTCGCCGGAGCCGGTGACGATCCGCGCCGAGACGAGCTGGTCGGAGCCGACGCCGAAGTGCCGCGAGAGCGGGCCGAGGCCGCCGCCCAACAGGAAGCCGACGGCGCCGACGCCGGCCGACGATCCGGTGATCGGAGCCAGACCGTGCGGTGCGGCCTGCGCGACGACCTCCCGCCACGGGGCGCCGCCGCCCACCGTCGCGGTGCGCGCGAACGGCTCGACGCTCACGGAATCCAGGCCGCTCACGTTGATGAGCAGGCCGCCGTCCGGCACCGGCGCGGCACCGTGCCCGGTGGCGATGACCCGGATCGCCAGCCCCGTGTCGCGCGCGAACCGCACGCCCGCCGCCACGTCGGCCTCGTCGCGCGCGACGAGCACGGCATCCGGGCGCGGCACGACGGCCAGGTTGAAGCCGGTGCAGGCGGCGGCGTACCCGTCGTCGGCGGGGACGAGGACGGATCCGGACACGGAGCGGGCGAGGGGGAGAGGTCGGGCATGCGCCGAGGTTACGGCGCACCGGTGACGCGGGACCAGTGCCGACGTGCGCGGGCTGTGAGCCGGCGTCGCATCCGGTCGGTACCGAGGATGCGCGCCTAGCCTGCCGCGTGGAGCGGTCGGGATCATCGAGACGACCGCGAGAGGAAGGGCGCACATGCTGCTGAGCGGCAAGACCATCGTCGTCACCGGCGGGAACAGCGGGATCGGGGAGCAGATCTGCGTGGCCGCCGCGGCCGAGGGGGCGAACGTCGTCGTCGACTACGTGGCGCACGCGGACGACGCCTCCGACCTGGTCGAGCGGATCGAGAAGGCGGGCGGCTCGGCCGTCGCGCTCGAGGCCGACATCACCCGCGCCGCCGACCTGGAGCGCCTGATCCGGGGCGCCGTCGACCGCTTCGGCCGCCTCGATGTGCTCGTCAACAACGCGGGCATCGAGGATCGCCACTCGCTGCTCGAGGAGACCGAGGAGGGCTACGACCGGGTCATGGCCGTCAACATGAAGAGCGCGTTCTTCGCGACGCAGGCGGCGGCGCGGCAGTTCCTGAAGCAGAAGACGCCGGGGCTGATCCTCAACATCTCGTCGGTGCACGAGGACTGGCCGATGCCCGGCAACATCGCCTACTGCGTCTCCAAGGGAGGGATGCGGATGCTGGCCCGGACCGCCGGCGTCGAGCTCGGCCCGTACGGCATCCGGGTCGTGAACATCGCGCCGGGCGCGGTCGAGACGCCGCTCAACGCGTCGACCATGAGCGACCCCGCGGAGCTGGAGAAGCTGAACGACGCGATCCCGCTGCACCGCATGGCCAAGCCGGAGGACATCGCCGATGTCGCGGTGTTCCTCGCATCCGGCAAGGCGTCGTACATGACCTCGACGACCGTCGTCATCGACGGGGGATCATGCAGGGCAGCGTCGGGTTGTGACGGCGCGAGCCGCTACGCCCCGACCTTCTCGCGCCCGAAGGCCTCCACGGCGGCCTCGCACCCGGGCAGGTTGATCTTCTCGAGCACGCGCGCCGCCCCCGAGCGGAAGGCGTCCTTCTCGTCGTCGTCCAGCACGTCGAAGAAGATCTCGCGCAGCTTCGCCGCGTGGTCGCGCATGGCGCCGAGGGTCGCGCGGCGTCCGTCGGTCGTCAGGATGATCCAGGTGCCGCGGCCGTCCTCGGCGCACTCCGCGCGCGCGACGAGGCCGCGGGCCTCCATGCGCGAGATCTGGTGCGAGACGCGGCTCTTCTCCCAGGTCAGCAGCTCGGCGAGCTCCCCGTGCGCAGCCGGCGATCCGGCGCCTCGAAGAGGGTGATGAGCACCGAGTAATCGGCGCTGGAGATGCCGGCATCCCGTTGCAGCTGGCGGTCGATCTCCCGCGCCAGCGCGCGATTCATCGACGAGAACGCCCGCCAGAGGCGCCAGTCCTCCTCGCTTATGCGGTCGGCTGCGGGCATACCACGAGCCTATCGTCCGAATCAAGTTGACGTGTCATCGTTCGTCCCGCCCCGGGAGCCGAATCGCTGTCCGGGCGCCGGGACGGCCGCTCCCGCACCCTGGACACGCAGGGGCCGTCGCCTAGCATTCATTCCGTGCTTCCCGGGATGCCGTCGGTCGATGAGACCGTCGCCCTGGTCCGTCGCTGGCTCGCACAGAGCGCGGATGCCCCGCGCGACGCCGGCGCGACGCGGCTCGCCGGCGTGCTGAAGGACCCGCACGGCCTCGAGTTCACCCTCGGCTTCATCGACCGCGTCGTGCGCCCCGAGGATCTGCGGGTCGCCGGCCGGAGCCTCGAGCAGGTCTCGCGGCTGACCCCCGGTTCCTGCCGTGGCACCTGCGCACGCTCGTGCGCCTCGGCGGCGCCTTCGCCCCGCTGCTGCCATGGCCGATCGTGCCGATCGCGCGCCGGGTGCTGCGCCGGATGGTCGCCCACCTCGTCATCGACGCCTCCCCGAAGCGGCTCACCCGCTCGCTCGCGCACCTGCGTCGCGACGGCGTGCGGCTCAACATCAACCTGCTCGGCGAGGCGGTGCTGGGCGAGCGCGAGGCCGCGCGTCGGCTCGCCGGCACGCGCGAGCTGCTCTCCCGGCCCGACGTCGACTACGTCTCGGTCAAGGTGTCGTCGGTCGCGAGCCAGCTGAACCTCTGGGGCTTCGACGAGACGGTCGAGCGGGTCGTCGAGCGGCTGCTGCCGATCTACCTGCGGGCGGCGCGCGCGTCGGGCACCAAGTTCATCAACCTCGACATGGAGGAGTACCGCGACCTGCACCTGACGATCGCGGTCTTCGTCAAGCTGCTCGAGAACCCCGACCTGCAGAACCTCGAGGCGGGCATCGTGCTCCAGGCCTACCTGCCCGACTCGGTCGTCGCCCTCGACCGGCTGACCGAGTGGGCCCGGCGCCGGGTGGCGGCCGGCGGTGCCGGCATCAAGGTGCGCATCGTCAAGGGGGCCAACCTCTCGATGGAGCGCGTCGACGCGGCCGTGCACGACTGGCCGCTCGCGACCTGGGGCAGCAAGGCCGCGACCGACGCCAACTACCTGCGGCTGCTCGAGCGGGCGTTCGCGCCCGAGCGCACCGACGCCGTGCGCATCGGCGTCGCGGGGCACAACCTGTTCGACCTCGCGTTCGCGTGGCTGCTCGCCGAGCAGCGCGGCGTCAGCCGGCGTGTCGACGTCGAGATGCTGCTCGGGATGACGCCCGGCCAGGCGAGCGCGGTGCGGCAGACCGTGGGCGGCCTGCTCCTCTACACCCCGGTCGTGCATCCGGACGACTTCGAGGCCGCGATCAGCTACCTCGCTCGGCGGCTCGAGGAGAACGGCTCGAGCGAGAACTTCCTCTCCAGCGCGTTCGAGCTGGAGGACGACGCGGTCTTCGCCCGGGAGCGCGAGCGGTTCGAGGCCTCCCTCGCGCTGCTCGACGACGCGGTGCCCGCCCCCAACCGCATCCAGAACCGGCTGCACCCGCCGGTGCCGCGGGCTCCCGAGCCGTTCGAGAACACCGCCGACACCGACCCGTCGATCGCGGTCAACCGCGAGTGGGCGCGGGGGCTGCTGGATCGCGCCAAGAACTCCGCCATCGGCGAGGCGACGCTGCACGAGGCCCGGGTCGCCGACCCGGCGACGCTGCAGCAGCGGCTCGCCGCGGCATCCGCCGCGGGCGCCACGTGGGGGCGCGGACGGGCGCCGAGCGCGGGGAGCTGCTCGACCGCATCGGCGAGGTGCTCGCCGCCCTGCGCGGGCGGCTCATCGAGGTCATGGTCGCCGAGACCGGCAAGACGCTCGCCGAGGCGGATGTCGAGGTCAGCGAGGCGGTCGACTTCGCCCACTACTACGCGGGACTCGCCCGCGAGCTCGCCGGCATCGAGGGCGCCGCGTTCGCGCCCGTGCCGGTGGTGCTCGTCGCGCCGCCGTGGAACTTCCCGGTCTCGATCCCCGCGGGTGGAGTGCTGCAGGCGCTCGCCGCGGGCTCGGCCGTCATCCTCAAGCCGGCCCCGCAGGCGGGGCGCTGCGGCGCGATCCTCGCGGAGGCGTTCCGCGAGGCGGGGCGCCGCGCGAGCTCGTGACGCTCGTCGACATCGACGAGGGCGAGCTCGGCCGGGCGCTCATCACGGCGCCGGAGGTCGGCCGCGTCGTGCTCACCGGCAGCACCGAGACGGCGGCCCTGTTCCGCGGCTGGAAGCCCGAGCTGCGGCTGCTCGCCGAGACCAGCGGCAAGAACTCGATCATCGTCACGCCGAGTGCCGACCTCGATCTCGCGGTCTCGGACATCGTGAAGAGCGCCTTCGGCAACGCCGGCCAGAAGTGCTCGGCCGCGTCGCTCGCGATCCTGGTCGGCTCGGTCGCGACCTCGGAGCGCTTCCGCCGTCAGCTCGCCGACGCCGTCACGAGCCTCGCGGTCGGGCAGCCGACCGATCCGGCCGTGCAGATGGGGCCGCTCGTCGAGCCCCCGGGCGACAAGCTCACCGCGGGCCTCACCCGGCTCGGCCCGGGCGAGAGCTGGCTCGTCGAGCCGCGCCGCCTCGACGACGACGGCCGGCTGTGGTCGCCCGGGGTGCGCGACGGCGTCGTCGCCGGCAGCGCGTTCCACCGCATCGAGTACTTCGGGCCGGTGCTGGGACTCATGTCGGCCGCGACGCTCGAGGAGGCCGTGGCGCTGCAGAACGCGGTCGAGTACGGGCTGACGGCCGGCATCCACTCGCTCGACGCCGGTGAGGTCGCGCAGTGGCTCGACACCGTGCAGGCCGGCAACCTCTACGTGAACCGGCCGATCACCGGCGCCATCGTGCGGCGGCAGCCGTTCGGCGGCTGGAAGGCGTCGTCGGTCGGACCCGGATACAAGGCCGGCGGGCCGAACGCGCTGCTCGCGCACGGCAGCTGGCGGCCGGTGCCCGCGGCGGCATCCGGTGACCTGCGACTGGACGGGCTCGAGGCCCGCGTCGCGAGCGTGATCGAGGCCAGCCAGCCCGCGCTCGGCTACGAGGAGTTCGACCTCGTGCGCCGCGGGGCGCTGAGCGACGCGGCCGCGTGGGCCGCCGAGTTCGCGACCGCGCGCGACGTGTCGGGGCTCGAGGTGGAGCGCAACGTCTTCCGGTACCGCCCCGCCGACGTGGTCGTGCGCCTCGCGGAGGGCGCGTCGATGGCCGAGCTCGTGCGCGTCGTCGCGGCCGGCGTGCTCGCCCGGGCGAGCATCCGGATCAGCTCGTCGGTCCCGCTTCCCGCGGGCCTCCTGCCGCTCGTGCAGGCCACCGACCTCGGCGGCGCGCCGCTGCTGTCGATCACCGGCATCGACGTCGAGCCGGATGCCGCGTTCGCATCGCGCGTGGTCGCCAACCATCCGGACCGCATCCGGCTCGTGAGCGCCGACCCGGAGGCCGGTGACGCACTCGCGCGGGCGACCGGCGGCTCGCCGGACGTCGCGATCTGGGCCGACCCGGTGACCGCGGCCGGGCGCATCGAGCTACTGCCGTTCCTGCTCGAGCAGGCCGTGTCGATCACCGCGCACCGCTTCGGCGCGATCGACCCCCGCTCGCGACGCTCGAGCTCTGAACAGCGCGGGCCGGCGCACGGGCGCGCACCCCGCTCCAACCGATCGCGGTTCCGCCATCCGATCGCGCCCGCGCGCCGCGCATCGGATGGCACAGTGTCGATCGGATGTCCGGGCGGCGCGCGCGTAGAGTCGGGCGCATGGCCCGGCGCGCACCGAAGAGCGACATCGACGAGTCGGAACTCGCGGTCCGCGCCCCGAAGAAGCGGGCCGTCGGGGTGCCCGCGATCGTGCACGCGCTGCAGATCGCGCAGGAGCAGATGGGCGTCGTGCGCAGCGCCGAGACGCTGCTGCGGATGAACCAGAAGCAGGGCTTCGACTGCCCCGGATGCGCGTGGCCCGAGACCGACAAGCGCCACATCGCCGAGTTCTGCGAGAACGGCGCGAAGGCCGTCGCGGAGGAGGCGACGATCCGCCGGATCGGGCCGGAGTTCTTCGCCGAGCATTCCGTCGCCGACCTCCAGCGCCACGACGACTGGTGGCTCGGGCAGCAGGGCCGGTTGACGCATCCGATGATCAAGGAGGCCGGCGCCACCCACTACACGCCGATCTCGTGGGATGACGCCCTCGACGCCGTCGCGACCGCCCTGCGCGGGCTCGACGACCCGAACGAGGCCGTGTTCTACACGTCGGGGCGGGCGTCGAACGAGTCGGCGTTCCTCTACCAGCTGCTCGTGCGCGGGCTCGGCACCAACAACCTCCCCGACTGCTCGAACATGTGCCACGAGTCGTCGGGCTCGGCGCTCGGCGAGACCCTCGGCGTCGGCAAGGGCACGGTCTCCATCGAGGACGTGCACGACGCCGACCTGCTCATCGTCGCCGGGCAGAACCCCGGCACCAACCATCCCCGGATGCTGTCGGCGCTCGAGAAGGCCAAGCAGCGCGGCGCGCGCATCGTCGCGGTCAACCCGCTGCCCGAGGCCGGCCTGCAGCGGTTCGAGAACCCGCAGACCGTCAAGGGCCTCATCGGCGGCGGCACGGCGATGGCCGACCGCTTCCTGCAGATCCGGCTCGGCGGCGACCAGGCGCTGTTCCAGGCGCTCGCCAAGCACCTGCTCGAGGCGGAGGACCGCACGGGCGGGGTGCTCGATCACGACTTCATCGCCGAGCACACCAGCGGCGTCGACGAGTTCACCGCCGGCGTGCGCGCCCTCAGCTGGGCCGAGATCGAGACCGCGACCGGCCTCGCCGAGGACGACATCCGGGCCGTCGGCGACGAGCTGCTCGCCTCGAAATCCACGATCGTGTGCTGGGCGATGGGCCTGACCCAGCATCCGCACGCGGTCGCCACGCTGCGGGATGTCGTCAACCTGCTGCTCCTGCAGGGCAACGTCGGGCGCCCCGGCGCGGGCGTGTGCCCGGTGCGCGGCCACTCCAACGTGCAGGGCGACCGCACGATGGGCATCTGGGAGAAGCCGCCGGCCGCGTTCCTCGACGCGCTCGACGCCGAGTTCGGTTTCTCCGCGCCGCGCGAGCCGGGGCACGACGTGGTCGACGCCATCCGCGCCATGCGCGACGGCCGCACCAAGGTCTTCATGGCGCTCGGCGGCAACTTCGTGAGCGCGACGCCCGACACCGAGGTCGTCGAGGCCGGCATCCGGAGCACCGAGCTCACGGTGCAGGTGTCGACCAAGCTCAACCGCTCGCACGTCGTCACCGGGCGGCGGGCGATCATCCTGCCCGTGCTCGGCCGCACCGACCGCGACCGCCGCGGCGGACGCGAGCAGCGCGTGACCGTCGAGGACTCGATGAGCGCCGTGCACGCGTCGCGCGGCCGGCTCGCGCCGCCCTCGGACGACCTGCTGAGCGAGGTCGCCATCCTGGCCCGGATCGCGCAGCGCACCTTCCGCGACCGCCCGGGGTCGCCGCGCGCCGACTGGGCGGGCCTCGAGGAGGACTACGCGCGGATCCGTGGCCACATCGAGCGCGTCGTGCCCGGCTTCGACGACTTCGAGGAACGCATCGCGGGCGGCCGCACGTTCGTGCTGCCGAACGGGCCGCGCGACGCCCGAAGCTTCGCGACGTCGACGGGCAGGGCGCGGTTCACCGCGAACCCGGTCGAGTACCCGCGCATCCCCGAGGGCCGGCTGCTGCTGCAGACCCTGCGCAGCCACGACCAGTACAACACCACGATCTACGGCAAGGACGACCGGTACCGCGGCATCCACGGCGGGCGCCGCGTGGTGCTGGTGAACCCCGACGACGTGATCGCGCTCGGGTTCGCCGAGGGCGACATCGTCGACCTGGTGTCGGAGTGGACGGGTCCGGATGGCGTGCTGCAGCTGCGCCGCGCGCCCGAGTTCCGGGTCGTCGGCTACTCGACCCCGCGCGGCAACGCGGCCGCCTACTACCCGGAGACGAACGTGCTCGTGCCGCTCGACTCGGTCGCCGCCGTGAGCAACACCCCGACGTCGAAGTCGGTGATCGTGCGGCTCGAGCGCCGCTGAGCCGGGTCGCCCGCGCGGCTCAGGATTGCGGGGTCGGCCAGGCGGCGGCCGCCCGCGTGACGGCCGCGATCGCCTCGCGCACCGCGGCCTCCCCGCCACCGGCACGCCCCGCGGCGAGGCCCGCCATGAAGGCGCTCAGCGGCGCCGCCGGTCGCGCGACCGCGTTCGACACGTCGCGCGCGAGGTCGAGGATCGCCGGGATCGGCGACTCGGCCGCGTCGATGCCGAGCTCGGCGCGCAGGGCGTCGGCCCAGTCGTCGAGCGCCTCGGGGGCAGGTGCTGGGGCATGGTGTCCTCCGTCCGTCGGGCCCGACCGGGTGCGCCGCCGTGGGCGCGCAGGTCGTCCCAGGTGTCGATGTCGGCCGCGGCATCCGCCGCATCCGGCACCTCCTCGATCATCGACCCGGCCAGCAGGGCGCGCAACGAGGCGTCGCGGCCGCCGTCCGGGAGCGGCGTCGCGCGCAGCACCGTCGTGCGGTACCAGCCGACGAGCCACTGACGGCGGCCGTCCGCGTCGACGAGGCAGCGGCCGTCGACGTCGGGCGCCAGCGGGCCGGGCGCGAGCAGGGTCCGGATGGCACCCCCGGCATCCGCGAGATCGCCCGCCAGCAGCAGCACGGTCTCCGCATCGCCGACCCGACGGAGCGCCGCGAGCGTCGCTGCCGCGGGGCCGCCGAACGGCGGGTCCTCGCGCACCCACGTCACGTCGAGCGCCGGATCGAGCTCGGGCCCCGCGACGAGGACCGGGTCCGCTCCGGCCGCGCGGGCCGCGGCGACGGTGCGCGCCAGGAGGCTGGCACCGCCGATCTCGAACAGCGGCTTCGCCGCGCCGCCGACGCGGGCGGCCCGACCGCCGGCGAGCACGATCGCGGCCGGCGTCGCGGTCACGGAGGCGGCATCCGGCGTCGTCATCCGAGCAGCACCACCTCGACGGCGTCGCCCGGCTCGATCGCTCCCTCGCCCGCCGGGATCACCGCGAGCCCGTCGGCGGAGCCCAGCCCGGTCACCGAGTGCGGGCCCGAGCGGGAGACGGCGCTCGCGGTGTCGCGGGCGATCCACGCCGCCGGGTCGTCGCGATCGATCGCGACCGGACGGTAGCCCGTGCGTCCCGGGCGGCGCCGGTACCGGGCGTCGACGGGCATCCGGAGTCGAGGGCGGTGCAGCGCCGCGCGCCCCTGCAGCGCCAGCAGCGCGGGCCGGACGACGAGCTCGAACACGACCGCAGCCGCGGTCGGCGTGCCCGGAAGCGAGACGACCAGCGGGCCGCCCGGCAGCCGCCCGGAGGCCTGCGGGCGCCCGGGCTGCATCGCCACCTCGACGAATTCGAGCTCGGCGGCGAGGGCGTCGCGCACCACCTCGTAGGCGCCCGCGCTCACGCCCCCGGTCGTCACGACGAGGTCGGCACCGGCCGCTCGGGCGTCGGCGAGGGTCCGCTGCAGCCCCTCGACCCGGTCGGCGACCGTCGCCACGAGAACGGGGTGCGCCCCCGCCTCGCGCACCAGACCGGCGATCAGCAGCGAGTTGGACTCCGGGACGCGCCCGCGGCCGAGCGCGGCGCCAGGCGCGGCGAGCTCGCTGCCCGTCGAGATGACGGCGACCCGCGGCGCCGGGCGCACGTCGACCTCGGCGATGCCCGCCGCGGCGGCCGTCGACAGCCGACGCGCGCCGAGCTCGACGCCGGCCGGCAGCACCGAATCGCCCGGCCGCACGTCCTCGCCGCGGTGGCGGACGTGCGCGCCCGCCGTCGCCGCGAGCACCGTGACCGATGCGGGCAGCGACCCGCGCCCCGCCGCGCGTCCGCCCTCGGTCTGCTCGAACGGCACGACGGTGTCGGCCCCGCCCGGCACGGCCGCGCCGGTCATGATGCGGACGGCGCACCGCGGCGGCAGCTCGGGGTCGAGCGCCGAGCCGGCCGGGATGTCGGCCACGACGCGCAGGGTGACCGGCGTAATGCTCACGTCGGCGGCGCGGACCGCATACCCGTCCATCGCCGCGCTGTCGAAGAGCGGAAGGTCGACGGCCGCCACCGCCGGTGCCGCGAGGGTGCGGCCCGCGGCCTCGGCGAGCGGCATCCGGACGATCGGCAGCGGGGTCGCCAGCCCGAGCACGCGCGCGATCTGGTCGTCGAGCGGGCGCAGGGGCGCGCTGTCCTGCGGCATGCCCCCACGCTAACGACCGCGCCCGGCGAGCGCGGAGGACGCGGGGCTAGGCTCGGAAAATGGGCCGGATCACCGCGCGACGCTCCGTCGTGCGCCTCACGGTCGCCGCGGACGAGGGCACGGACGAGGGCGATCGCGAGCAGCGACGCGCCGACACGCTCGCGGTCGAGGAGCCCCTCGAGATCCGGATCGCGGGCGAACCGCTCGCGGTGACCATGCGCACGCCGGGCAACGACGTCGAGCTGGCCGCCGGGTTCCTCGTGTCGGAGGGCGTCATCCACCACGGCGCGCAGTTCCGCTCGGCGATCCACTGCGGCGGGCCGGGGATGGGCGGATCGGGCACCGGCGGGCCGCTCGCCGGCGCCACGGAGAACACCTACAACGTGCTCGACGTCGCGCTCGCACCCGGCGTCGCCGGCCCCGAACCCGACCGGTCGCGCAACTTCTACACGACGAGCTCGTGCGGCATCTGCGGCACCGCGTCGATCGACGCGGTCGAGACGGTGTCGGCCTACGACGTCGCCGCCGACCCCATGACGGTCGACGCCGCCGCGATCCTCCGGCTGCCGGAGCGTCTGCGCGAGCACCAGGCCGTGTTCGAGAAGACCGGCGGCCTGCACGCCGCCGCCCTGTTCGATGCCGCGACGGGCGAGCTGCTCGTCGTGCGCGAGGACGTCGGCCGGCACAACGCCGTCGACAAGGTCGTCGGCTGGGCCGTGCTGAACGACCGGCTGCCGCTGCGCGGAACCGTGCTGCAGGTGTCGGGCCGGGCGAGCTTCGAGCTCGTGCAGAAGGCGGTCATGGCGGGCATCCCGATGCTCAGCGCCGTCTCGGCGCCGTCGTCGCTCGCCGTCGAGCTGGCCGCCCGCTCCGGGCTGACGCTCGTCGGGTTCGTGCGGGGCACGAGCATGAACGTGTACACGCGCGACGACCGGATCCGCCGCGCCGCCGCACCGATCGAGCGGGCCGGGATGCGGCATCCCGAGCCGGTGGGGTCGGCATGACGATCGCGCTCGGCATCCCCGCGGTGCGCCGGACCGCACCGGACGTCAGCGGTCGGCCGGACACGTCGGAGCTCGTCGACCGGTTCGGCCGCATCGCCCGCGATCTGCGCATCTCGCTCACCACCGCGTGCTCGCTGCGCTGCGTCTACTGCATGCCGGCGGAGGGCCTGCCGGTCGTGCCCCGCAACGAGCTGCTGAGCCCCGTGGAGATCGCCCGGCTCGTCGGCATCGCCGTGCACCGCCTCGGCGTGCACGAGGTGCGCTTCACCGGCGGCGAGCCCCTCACGCGCCCCGACCTGGTCGAGATCGTGCGCCGATCGTCCGAGGTCGCGCCCGGCATCCCGCTCGCCATGACGACCAACGGCATCGGACTCGACCGGCACGCCGTCGCGCTGCGGGATGCCGGCCTCACCCGCGTCAACGTCTCGCTCGACACGGTCGACCGGCACCGGTTCGCCGAGCTGACCCGGCGCGACCGGCTGCCCGCGGTGCTGCGCGGCGTCGACGCGGCCGTCGCGGCCGGCCTCGCCCCGCTCAAGGTCAACGCCGTGCTCATGCGCGCCACTCTCGACGACGCGCCCGACCTGCTGGCGTGGGCGGTCGACCGGGGTGCCCGGCTGCGGTTCATCGAGGAGATGCCGCTGGATGCCGACGCCGCCTGGGCCCGCGACGCCATGGTGTCGGCGTCGGAGCTTCTCGGCGTGCTGAGCACCCGCTTCCGGCTGGAGCCGATCGGCCGCGACGACCCCGCCGCGCCGGCGGAGGAGTGGCTCGTCGACGGCGGTCCCGCGACGGTGGGCATCATCGCCTCCGTCACGCGCACCTTCTGCGGCGCCTGCGATCGCACCCGGCTCACCGCCGAGGGTCGCGTGCGCTCGTGCCTGTTCGGCGACGACGAGACCGACCTGCGCGCGCTGCTGCGCGGCGGCGCCGACGACGAGCAGATCGCCGACCTCTGGCGCGGCGCGATGTGGATGAAGAAGGCCGGGCACGGGATCGACGATCCCGGATTCCTGCGGCCGGTGCGCTCGATGGGCGGCATCGGTGGCTGAGGTGCTCGTGCGGTACTTCGCCGCCGCCGAGGACGCCGCCGGCCGGGCGGAGGAGATCCTCGACGCGGCGACCGCCGGAGAACTCCGGACCCTGCTCGCCGACCGCTACGGCGGCGCGATGGAGCGCGTGCTGGCATCCGGATCGTTCCTGGTCGACGGGGTCGTCACCCGCGACCCGGAGCGCGCGCTCGGCGCTCGGGTCGACGTGCTGCCCCCTTCAGCGGCGGGTAGGCGACGCCTGTCCGCATAATGGCGGACATTTTTTTGAGAACCGCGTCATAACCGGCCCGCGTTCCCCATGTCATCCAGTGGGTTCGCAATGTCGGCGTCCCCCGGTCGCCGGCATGGTGTCGTTCGGCCGCGCCTCAGCACTCAGGAAGCTCACCCATGACACTCCCCTCTCGGGCGCTCGACGCGTCCGTTCCCGCTCCGTGCGCCTCGCCGCCGCCCTTCTCGCGGCCGCCGTCGCCGTGCTCGCCGGCCTGGTGCTCCCGACCTCCGCGGCGCACGCCGCAGAGGTCCCGTCCGCGATCACCGGCGTCACGCTCGACAAGACCTCGTACGGCTACAACGAGCGGCAGAAGCTCGCCTTCACCTGGTCGGTGCCGGACTCCGCCTCCGTCGGCGACACCTTCACCCTCGCGCTCCCGCCGGAGCTCACCGTGGTCAGTCAGGCGCCGTTCGTGCTGCGGGATGCCGCGGGCGCCGCGGTCGCGGACGCGGTCTGGCAGAAGCAGGCCGACGGCAGCTACGACATCGTCTTCACGCTCACCGGCTACGCCGACACCCACGACCACGTGGGCGGCACCGGCTTCGTCTCGACGCAGTGGAATCACAGCGTCGTCACGACCACCGGTGGCCCGGTGAACCTCGACTTCGACGGGATCGCCGTGCCGGTGACGATCGACCCGAAGCCCGCCCCGACCCCGCCGTGCACCGAGAACTGCCCCCGCCCCCGCCCGTGGCGACCTCCCGCTCGCTCGGCAAGAGCGGCGGCTGGGCCGACGGTTCGTTCGAGGGCACCCGTGACGCGAACGACAACATCAACTGGTCCGTCGCGCTCCCGGGGAACACCACCGGGTACGCGGGACCCATCGACGTCGCCGACGCCCCCGCCGCCGGCAGCACCATCGATTGCGGCACCGTCAAGATCACCACTCAGGACGGCCTCGCCTCCGGCGCGATCAAGAGCGCCCTCGACCCGAGCCGCTACACGCTCGACTGCGACGCCGCGGGCTTCGACCTGACCCTCGACCGGATCGCCGCCGACGAGTTCGTCACCGTCACGTACAAGGGCACCATCACCGATCAGGATGCCGGCCGATTCGGCAACCACGTCGCGTTCACCGCCGCCGGCGTCACCAGCACGAAGGACACGACCATGGTCCGCACGTCCCAGGGCGGTGACGGCGCGGGCATGCAGAGCGTGTCCGTCGGCGACTACGTGTGGCTCGACACCGATCACGACGGCGTCCAGGACGGCGCCGAGCGCGGCATCCGGGGCGTCACGCTGGTTCTGACCGGCCCCGACGGTGCACCCGTCACCTCCGTCTCCGGCGCTGTGGTCGGCCCCACCACGACCGACGCGAGCGGCCACTACTCGTTCGCGGGCCTGCCGGTGCTCGCCGCGGGGCAGCACTACACGGTCACGATCGATGCGTCCGCCTCGGCCCAGGCTCTCGCCGGCCTGACCCCGACCGTCGCCGCAGCGGGCGCCGATCGCGGCAGGGACTCCTCGACCGGATCGGCGACGTCGATCGACCTCACCACCAACGGCGCCAGCGACCCCACCCTCGACTTCGGCTTCGTGGGCAAGGTGTCGGTCGGGGATTACGTATGGTTCGACGCTGACAAGGACGGCGTGCAGGGCACGGACGAGCGCGGGATCGCGGGCGTCACCCTCGACCTCACCGGTCCCGACGGCGAGCCGGTCGCCACGGTCGGCGGCACCCCCGTCGCTCCCGCCGTCACCGATGCGCAGGGTCACTACCTCTTCGAGGACCTTCCCACCCTGCCCGCCGGTCAGCACTACACCGTGACGATCGACGGGGCGGCGTCCGCCGCCGCGCTCGCCGGCATGGTCACCTCTCCCGAGCATGCCGGCGCCGACACGGCGGCGGACTCCTCCACCGCATCGGCCGAGTCCGGTGACCTGCCGGGCAATGGTGACGAAAACCTGACGCTCGACTTCGGGTTCTACCTGCCCGACCTTCCGACGGACGCTCTCCCGGTGTCGTCGGAGCCCGCTCAGCTCGCCCACACCGGTGTCGACGGGGTGGCCCCCGCGGCGGCGCTGGCCGGCGGGCTGATCGTCCTCGGCATGGCTGGGTTCGCGCTCAGCCGCCGCCGCACCGCCCCCGAGCGACGGCACTGAGGACATCCGGCGCCTTCTGACTGAGCAGGAGGCCGAGGGGCCGCCCGCCCCCTGACGGGCGGCCCCTCATCCACGAACTTCGCGATGTGGCGTCATCACCGGCGCACCCGGGGTGTGTAATCAATGCGGCGACAGCGACCGCACCCGCCGACCGGGGGACGAATGAGCGACGAGGAGCTCGCCGAGCGCGCACGCGCCGGCGACACGGGAGCGTTCGCCGAGCTCTGGACCCGGCACGCGAAGGCCGGGCTGGCCGCGGCGCGGCAGTTCCGGTCCATCGCCGACCCCGACGACATCGTGTCGGAGGCGTACCTGCAGATCCTCCGCGCGGTGCAGCGCGGCGGGGTCCCCGGGAGGCGTTCCGCCCGTACCTCTACCGCACCATCCGCAACGTCGCCCTCGGCTGGGTGCCGAAGAGCCAGACCGTCGACATCGACGACGTCGCCGAGCGCATTCCCAGCGACCTGCCCGACATCGAGACCGCGACCCTCGAGAACACGATCACCGTGCGTGCCTTCCGCACCCTGCCGGAGCGCTGGCAGACCATCCTCTGGTACACGGAGGTGGAGGGGATGGAGCCCGCCGAGGCGGCCCCCTACCTCGGCCTCACCGCCAACGGCGCGGCCGCCCTCGCGTACCGCGCGCGCGACGGACTCAAGAAGGCGTGGCTGCAGGCCCACGTGAGCGACGTGCGCGTGCCCCCGAGTGC
This sequence comes from Pseudolysinimonas kribbensis, assembly GCF_030161895.1. Lineage (GTDB taxonomy): Bacteria > Actinomycetota > Actinomycetes > Actinomycetales > Microbacteriaceae > Pseudolysinimonas > Pseudolysinimonas kribbensis. The sequence continues at coordinate 1,639,292 of NZ_BSVB01000001.1, read as the reverse complement.
CGATGGACCACCGAGCGGATGGCCGACTACAACCGCGGCGCACTGACGCCTCGCGCTCGCGCGCGCTTCGACCAGCACCTCGACACCTGTACCCGCTGCTCGATCCTCCTCGAGGAGATCGACGACGTCTCCGGCCGGCTCGCCGCGATCCTGCTCCCCGTGACACTCGGTGCCGGCGGGGCCGCCCTGCTCGCGGAGAAGCTGGCCGCCGGCTCCGGATCGAACCCGCCGGGCGGCGCGCATCCGACGGCCTCCTCACCCTCCGGGGTCGTCGTGCCGATGATGCTGCGAGCCCCGACGCGCCTGGTCGCGACGATCGCCGCCGCCGCCGTGGTCATCGTCGCGGGCGCGATCACCGCCGTCGCCGCGGCGGGCGGTGTGGGAGGGGCGCCCCGGTCGCGGCGCCATCCGGCGCGACCGCGACGCGGCATCCGGCTCCCGCGACCCGTGCGCCCCGGCCGGACCAGACGTCCGTCCCCCTCGCGAGTCCGGCTCCGGCCGTGCCGCGCGTCGCCGCGCCGCCCGCCCGCCCGGCGGCGCCTCGCGCGGTTCCCCCACCGGCTCCGTCGCGTCCCCGCCGCCGAACCCTCCCGATGTCGTGGCGCCCCTCGCCCCGGTGCTCTCCGTGCCGGCGGAGGCCGCGCTGCTGAACACCGCCCGGCCCCCTTGGCGGGCAGCGGTGAGCCGGGAGCGACCGTTGAGGTCGAGCGGCTCAGTCCGGATGGCGTGAACGATCTCGGGCCGCTCGGCACCGCGGTGGTCGGCCCCGCCGGCTCCTGGACGATGACACCGGACGTCGTGGTACCGGACGGCACGTGGCGCCTGCGGATCCTGCAGCTCGACCGGGCCGGCAATGCCTCCCCACCCACGACCCGCACGCTGACGGTCGACACGGTGGCGCTGCCCCCGTCCTCGACGCGCTCCCCGCGAGCCCGCTGGAATACCTGCCGCTCGTGCAGGGCAGCGCCGAACCGGCGGCCACGGTCACGCTGCGTGACGACACCGGCGCGACCATCGGCACGGCGACGGGCGACAACGCCGGGCGCTGGAGCATCCCGCTGCCGGACCTCGGCCGTGACGGCGCGACGCTCACCGCCGTGCAGCGCGACCCGGCGGGCAACGTGTCGGCACCCTCCGACGCCACCGCGCCGCTGTCGTTCCAGCGGCCGACGATCGACGCGCCGGCGGATGGCGCGGCCGTGCCCTCCGCGGGCGCCGAGACGGTCGTCACGCTGCAGGTCTCCGGCACCCCGGGTGAGCGGATCCAGATCCTCATCGACGGCGTATGGACGGGCAACGTCCACACCCTCGGTACCTCGCCCATCCAGCGCGTCACACCGGGGCTGCCGGACGGGCCGCACACGATCGGCGTGCGCTACTTCGATCCCGCCACCGGGCGCCTGGGGTCGGTGCGCACCGTGGCGTTCACGATCGGCTGAGATCGCGTCCGCGGCGTCGGTTCCGGTCGGAACGGATGAGGGCTAGGTTTCGGCCATGGATACGGATCCGAATCCCGTTCCCGCGGACGACATCGGGGCGGGGGCTCGACGAAGAGTTTCCGCGAAGAACTGGACGCCCGGCGATACACGGTCGTCGACGAGGACTGGGCCGGCGGCGTGCCCGCGCAGTACGGCGTCGCCCCGCGCGTGCGCATCGGGCAGGGCAAGTGGTTCAACCTGCTGTGGCTGCTCCCGATCGGCTTCGCGCTGGCGCTCATCGCGATCGCGGTCGCGAAGGGGCTGCGCGACCTGCCGGCGGTCGAGTCGTTCATCCGCACCTACCCCGGGATGTCGGAGCTGCCCGCCGGCGCGCCGGTCGGCTTCCCGGCCTGGCTGGCCTGGCAGCACGTGCTCAACGCCTTCCTCATGATCTTCCTCATCCGGGCCGGGGTGACGATCCTCGCCGACCATCCGCGGCTGTACTGGACCCGCCACTCGACGCCCGGTAGGGACTGGTTCCGCATTCAGAAGCCGGTGCCCACCGACCCGCTGTACACGGCGAAGCAGGACTCGATCACCCTCCCCGACGGCGTCGGCCTGCCGGGTCGCCGGCACTCGATCGGCCTCGCCCGCTGGTGGCACCTGGGGGTCGACACCCTGTGGCTCGTCAACGGGATCGTCTTCTACGTGCTGATCTTCTCGACGGGGCAGTGGATGCGGCTGGTCCCGATCCACTGGGACGTCATCCCGAACGCGATCTCGGTCGCGATCCAGTACGCGTCGCTCGACTGGCCGGCGGAGAGCGGCTGGACGAACTACAACAGCCTGCAGCTGATCGCGTACTTCATCACGGTGTTCATCGCCGCCCCGCTCGCGCTCATCACGGGGCTCGGCATGTCGCCCGCGCTCTCGACCCGGTTCCGGCGGATCAGCTCGATCTTCAGCATCCAGGTCGCCCGGTCGCTGCACTTCCTCGTGCTGTGCTGGTTCGTGGCGTTCATCGTCGTGCACGTGGCGCTCGTGGTCACCACCGGCGCGCTGCGCAACCTGAACCACATGTACGCCGCGCGCGACGACGAGTCGTGGGTCGGGTTCGGATTCTTCGCGATCTCGCTCGTGGTGATGATCGTCGGCTGGGTGGCGGCGACGCCGTTCACGTACCGGCATCCCCGCATCGTGCAGCGGGTCGGCTTCGCGCTGATCGGCCCGGCCCAGCGCCTGTTCGAGCACATCGACTCGAAGCCGGGGCAGTACACCGACAAGGACATCTCGCCGTACTTCTGGCACAACGGCAACTACCCCGACACGGAGGAGTTCCAGAGGCTGCAGGCCGATGACTTCGCCGCCTATCGGCTGACGATCGGCGGGCTGGTCGAGAATCCGGTCACCCTGAGCCTGGCCGAGGTGCGCGCGCTGCCGTATCACGAGCAGATCACCCAGCACTTCTGCATCCAGGGCTGGTCGGGCGTGGCCAAGTGGGGCGGGGTCTCGATGCGGACGATCCTCGACCTCGTGCAGCCCAAGCCCGAGGCGAAGTGGGTGGTCTTCTACTCCTACGCGGTCGGTCCGGAGGGCGGGCTCTACTACGACGCCCAGGCGATCGAGCAGATGAGCTACAAGCTGACGATGCTCGCCTACGACATGAACGGCGAGCCGGTCTCGTTCGGGCACGGGGCGCCGCTGCGGCTGCGCAACGAGACCCAGCTCGGTTTCAAGATGGTCAAGTGGATCAAGGGCATCGAGTTCGTCGAGCAGTTCGCCGACGTCGGCGGCGGTCTCGGTGGCTACAACAACGACCACGAGTTCTTCGGCTACCGGCAGTCCATCTGAGCCACGCCGTTCGCGCGTTACGCCTCGGGTGAGCCCGGCGGTGACGCCTGCGCAACGACGGTCGTCAGCAGGATGACCGAGTCCTCGGTCGCGTCGACGGTGTGCAGACCCGGAGGGACGGTCAGCAGATCACCCGGCGAACCGTTCCAGCTGGTGGTCCCGGATCGCAGGAGCACCCGGCCGGACAGCACCTGCACGGTCGCCTCGCCCGGGTTCTCGTGCTCGGACAGCGACTGGCCTGCCCGCAGGGCGATGAGGGTCTGGCGCAGGCGATGCTCGTGGCCGCCGAAGATCGTCTCTGCGCTGCGTCCGCTCGAGGCGCGCTGCGCATGCTCCAGGTGATGTCGGCCCGAGGCGATCAACGACACCTTCTGCATCTGGCCACCGTAGACCCCCGGATCGGCGGCGCGGCAGGGGTTCAGGCGGCGGCGAGGCGTCGGGCGTCCGCGAGGCGGGTGCTCGAGGAGAGCGTCGACGAATGCGCCGCGATCGGTAGTTCGTTCCGGTCGGCGGCGCCAGCTACCGATCGCGGCGAATTCCTCAACGCCCGCCGACCGCTCGACTCCCGCGACGCCCACCTCGGCGTCGACGCGCTGCCACCATTCGGCCGGATGGGCCCCGTGGTCCTCCGCGTCAGGCGGCGGCGAGGCGCATGATGCGCTCGTGCTCGCGGTGCGCGTGCGCGGGCGCGATCCGCGCGATCGCGCGCGCGAGATCCGGGGATCCGACCTTGCGCCGCGCGCGGTCGTCGGCCGCCAGCTCGACGAGTCGCGCCACCTGGTCGCTCGCGATGCGCGCGACCGGGAAGCCGGGGAGCGCCGCGCGCCAGGCCTCGAAGGCGAGCAGCAGCACGTCGTGCCGCTGCCGGGCGTGGGCTCGCTCGTGTGCGACGACGGCCGCGACCTCGCGTTCGTCGAGCCGTTCGAGCAGACCGGTGGAGATCACGATGACGGCGCCGCGGGGGCGGGGCACGCAGTAGGCGAGCGGCTCGTCCTGCTCGATGAGGCGGGCCTCGAGCGGCGCCGGCGCGGGTGTGCTCAGCAGGTCGAGCAGCGCGAGGTGCCGTCGCCGGCGTGCCTCGCGCCGCACGATCGTGCGGAGCAGGTGGATGCCCAGGTAGGCGGCGACCGCGACCGCGACCGGGATGCCGACGAGCAGCCCGACGCGACCGATCGCCTCGCCGAGCAGCAGCGGCACGCTCACGGTGGCGAGACCGCCGACGACGGCGATCAGCTGCCAGACCACGAGAGAGAGCACCGGGTGGCGCAGCGGCCAGCCCGCGCGCGAGAAGAGCAGCGGCGCCGGCACCGCCAGCACGACCGCGACCGCGGCCAGGACGATCGCGGCGATGAGGCTCATCGCGCCGCGCCGCCCTGGAGGATCCGGCGGAGCATCGCCGCGTCGTCGGCGCTGACGCTGCCGACGAAGCGCTCGAGCACGGCCTGCCGGTCGTCGGCCTCGCCGAGCGCGTCGTGCATGAGCTCCGCGACGTGCGCCGAGCGCTCCGCCGCCGCGGTGTAGCGGTGCGGCCGGGCGCTGCGGTCCGCGATCGCGAAGCCCTTCTTCTCGAGCCGGCTGAGCACGGTGAGGAGGGTCGTGGCGGCGAGCTGCCGGCCGCCCGCCGCGAGCTCGTCCTGCAGCTCGTACGCGGTCGCGCCGGCGCGCGAGCGCCACAGCAGGTCCATCACCCCGCGTTCGAGATCGCCCAGCGCCATGCCGTCATTCTACAGCGCGTCGAAATACTTCTACCTGTTGTCGAAATCAGTTCTACGATGTGTAGAAGACAGATCGGAAGGATCCCGATGGACGCGCTCGACATCGCCCGCTGGCAGTTCGGCATCACGACCGTGTACCACTTCCTGCTCGTGCCGCTCACCCTCGGGCTCGGTCCTGCCGTCGCCGTGTTCCACGGCCTCTGGGTGCGCACGGGCGACGAGCGGTGGCTTCGCATGACGAAGTTCTGGGGCAAGCTCTACCTCGTCAACTTCATCCTCGGTGTCGCGACCGGGCTCGTGCAGGAGTTCCAGTTCGGGATGGCGTGGAGCGAGTACTCGCGCTTCGTCGGCGACGTCTTCGGCGCCCCGCTCGCACTCGAGGGACTGCTCGCCTTCTTCGTCGAGTCGACGTTCCTCGGTCTCTGGATCTTCGGCTGGGGCCGCCTGCCCCAGCGCGTGCACCTCGTGACGCTGTGGCTGGCGATCCTCGGATCGTGGCTGTCAGCGTTCTTCATCATCGCTGCGAACTCGTGGATGCAGCATCCGGTCGGCATCACGCTCGTCGACGGGCGCCCGCGGCTGAACGACCTCGGCGCCGTGCTCACCAACAACACGGCCGTGGCCGCGTACATCCACACGCTGTTCGGTGCGATCTCGGTCGGCGGCGCCTTCCTGCTCGGCATCGCGTGGTACCACCTGTGGCGCCGGCGGCACGACGGGATCGACACAGTGGATGCGCGGGGCCGCGTCGTCGTGGGCGACGCCCCCGAGATCCCGGGTCGCGACCGCGCCGACCACGGCGTCTGGCTGCGCTCGCTGCGGATCGGCGCCCTCGTGGCGATCGTCGGCTTCGCCGGCGTCGCGATCAGCGGCGACCAGCAGGCGAAGCTCATGTTCCAGCAGCAGCCCATGAAGATGGCCTCGGCCGAGGCCGCGTGTCAGACCGGCTCGAGCTTCTCGGTGCTCTCGATCGGCGATCCCGGCGCGAAGGACTGCTCGAGCGTCGTCGGCCTGGTCGAGATCCCGGGGGTGCTGGGCTTCCTCGCCAACGGCGACGTCAACACGACCGTGAAGGGCGTCGACGACCTCATTCCGGAGTACCAGGCGAAGTACGGCGCGACGATCCCCGACAAGGCCGGGTACGGCGCGGCGGCGGGCACGACGATCCAGTACGCGCCGCTCATGGTGGTCACCTACTGGGGATTCCGGCTCATGATCCTGTTCGGGGCGCTCGCCGCCTTCGCCGCGGCCGTCGCGCTGTGGCTCACCCGCAAGGGCACGGTGCCGCGCTCGACCTGGCTGGCCCGGCTCGCGGTGCTCGGCATCCTTTCTCCTTTCGCCGCCAGCACCGCGGGCTGGGTCTTCACCGAGATGGGCCGCCAGCCCTTCGTGGTCGCGCCCAATCCGACGCCGGGCGGTGTCGACGGGGTCTGGATGTTCACGGCCGCCGCGGTGTCGCCGGGCGTCACCGCGGGCGAGCTGCTGTTCTCGCTCATCGCGCTCGGCAGCGTCTACGCCGTGCTGCTGGTCGTCGAGGTCGTGCTGCTGTTCCGCTACGTGCGGGGCGGGGTGGTCGCCGCGATGCCGGAGCTCGCGCACGGCCCGGACGACGAGGCCGGGTCCGGCGAGAACGGACCCGGCGACGGGGCCCGCGACGACGTGCTCGCGTTCGCGTACTGATCGGAATCGGAGAAGCCCATGGACGTCCTGCCCACCGTCTGGTTCGTCGCCATCGCGATCCTGTGGATCGGCTACCTGCTGCTGGAGGGATTCGACCTCGGCGTCGGGATGCATCTGCTGGTGCGCTCGCGGAGCGAGAACGACCGCCGCGTGATGCTCAACACGATCGGCCCGATCTGGGACGGCAACGAGGTCTGGCTCATCGTCGCCGGCGCCGCGACCTTCGCCGCGTTCCCGCTCTGGTACGCGGCCCTGTTCTCCACCCTCTACGTGCCGCTCGTGTTCCTGCTGCTGGGCCTGATCTTCCGGGCCGTCGCGATCGAGTACCGCGGCAAGATGCACAGCGCCCGGGCCACCCGCGCGTGGGACTGGGCGATCGGCCTCGGGTCGTTCGTCGCGGCCTTCGGCGTGGGCGCCGCCCTCGCGCTCACCACCACCGGCCTCCCGATCGACGCGAACGGCGACCGGGTCGGCGGGCCGCTGGCGTGGTTCAGCCCCGCGGCGGTGCTGGGCGGGCTCGCGGTCGTGGGATTCTGCCTCGTCCATGCCGCGAACTTCCTCGCGCTGAAGACCGACGGGCCGGTGCGCGAGCGGGCGGGGCGAGACGCCGCGCGGATGGCGCCGGTCGCGCTGCTGCCCCTGATCGGCTGGGTGCTGCTCGTGCAGGTGCAGCACGGCGGCCCCGCCTCCTGGACGCTCGTGGGCGTCGCGGTCCTCGCGGTCGTGCTCGGCTGGCTCGCCGCGCGGGCCCGGCGGGAGGGGTGGGCGTTCATCGGTCTCGCGATCTTCCTCGCCGCGGGGGCGGCATCCATCTTCACCGCCGTGTACCCGGTGGTGCTGCCCTCGACGATCGACCCCGCCTTCGATCTCACGATCTCCAACGCCGCGAGCGGCGACTACACGCTCGGGGTGATGAGCGTCATCACGGCGTGCGCGCTGCCGTTCGTGATCGCGTACCAGGCGTGGAGCGTGTGGGTGTTCCGGCGGCGGGTGCGGCCGGAGCACATCCCGGCGGCGCATCCGGTCGTGGCCGCGGTGCGGCGATGACAGGGGCGCGGGTGGGGCGCACGCGCATCACCGCCGACATCGGACCCGGCGCCCGCGCGGGCATCGCCGCGCTGACGGCGCTCGCCGGCCTGCGCGCGGTGGCGCTCGTGCTCATCGCGGGGTCGATCGCGGCCGCTGTGACGGGTATCGCCGCCGGCCACGCGCCGACGATCGCCGAGGTGCTGCCGGGCGTCGCCGGGGTGCTGCTGCGCGCCGTCGCGTCCTGGGCATCCGGGGCGCTCGCCGGCCGGATCGCCGCCGCGACCAAGCGCCGCTGGCGCGAGCGGCTCGTGCGGCACGTGGCCGCGGAGGGCGGGCGCGGTGCGGAGGAGGCGCTGCTCGCCGGGCACGGGCTCGACGACCTCGACGCCTACCTCGGAACGGTGCTGCCGGCCGCGGTGTCGGCGCTCGTGATCCCCGCGGCGCTCGGGCTGCGCATCCTGATCTCCGACCCGCTCAGCGCCCTCATCGTCGCCGTGACGCTGCCGCTCGTGCCGGTGTTCATGGTGCTCATCGGTCTGCACAGCCGCGAGCGGGCCGACGCGGCGGCCTCGGCCCTGACCCGGCTCGCCGAGCATCTGGTCGAGCTCGCGGAGGGGCTTCCGGTGCTGGTCGGGCTCGGCCGCGCCGCCGAGCAGACCGGGGCGCTCGCCGCGGTGCAGGACGGCTACCGCCGCCGGCTGCAGCGCACCCTGCGCAGCGCGCTGCTGTCGGCGCTCGCGCTCGAACTGGTCGGGATGCTGTCGGTCGCGGTCGTCGCGGTCACCCTGGGGCTTCGGCTGCTCTCCGGTTCGGTGGGGCTCGACGCGGCGCTCCTGGTGCTGCTGCTCGCCCCGGACTGCTTCTCGGCGCTGCGCGAGGTCGGCGCGGCGTACCACCAGGCGCAGGACGGCCTCGCGGCGCTGCGCCGGGTGCGGGCCGTGCTCGATCGGACGCGCGCCGTGGCCGAGCGCCGCCTCGGCCGGCCGGGACTCGTCGGGCTCACGGTGCGGCATCCGGGGCGCGCGACGGTCGGACCGGTGAACGCGCGACTGCCGCGCCGGGGCGTCGTCGCGGTGACCGGGCCGAGCGGCGCGGGCAAGTCGACGCTGCTCGACGCGATCGCGGGGATCGCCGGAGCGGGCGCCGAGGTCGACGGCGCCGTCGTCGGCATCCCGCGCGACGGGATCGCCATGGTGCGGCAGACGCCGCGGTTCGCGGCCGCGACCCCGCTCGCCGAACTCGCGCTCGTGGGCCCGGGGCACGGGCAGGTGCTCGCCGAGCTCGATCTCGCGGGGCTCGGCGACGCGCCCATCGGGCGGCTGAGCCCCGGCGAGCAGCGGCGGCTCGCCGTCGCGCGGGCGCTCGCCCGGGCCGACGCCGGCGCGCGCGTTCTGGTGCTGGACGAGCCGACGGCGCACCTCGACGCCGTCAACGCGGAGCGGGTGCTCGCGGCGGTCCGGCGGCGGGCGGCGCCGCTGCTCGTGCTGGTCTCCAGCCACGATCCCCGGATGCGCGCCGATGCGGGGCTCGTCATCGACCTCGGCGGTGCGGCGACGGCGGGCGAGGCCGCGTGGATGCCGCCCGCGATCAGCGCGGAGCCCGCGGGTGGCACCGTGGCGGCTCCGGCCGTCGCCCCGGTTGAGCCCTCGCCCGCCGCGCCTGCCGCGACCCGAACGCCTCGCGCGCCCCACGCGGTCGCGCGCTGGCTGCTCGCGATCCTCCTCGGAGCGATCGCAAGCGGAATGTCTCTCGCCCTCACGGCCGTTTCGGGATGGCTCATCGTGCGCGCGGCCGCCGAGCCCGCGATCATGTACCTCCTCGTCGCGATCGTCGGCGTGCGGTTCTTCGGACTCGGTCGCGCCGTCGCCCGGTACGCCGAGCGGCTCGTCGGTCACGCCGCCGCGCTCGCGCTCGTCGACCGGCTGCGGCTGCGGCTCTGGACCGGTCTCGCCGAGCGCGGCGCGGCCGCCCGGGGCGCGCGCGACGCGGGCCGCGCGCTCGACCTGCTCGTGAACCTGCCGGCGCAGCTTCGCGACCTGCTGCCGCGGGTGCTGACCCCGCTCGCGGGGGCGTGCTCGTGACGCTCGCGTCCGCGGCGGTCGTCACCGCGGTCGCGCCCACCGCCTGGCCGGTGGCCGTCGCGCTCGCGGTCACCGGCGTCGTCGCGCCGCTGCTGGCCTGGCTCGCCGGCCGCCGTGACCAGCGCGCGCTCGTCGCGGGCGCGACCGCGCTGACCACTCGCGTCGCCGCGCTCGCCGACGCGGCCGACGACCTGCGCGCCGTCGGAGCCGACGCCGCCGCGGTCGACGTCGTGGACCGCCTGGGCCGGATGCAGGAGCGCCGCGAACGCCGGCAGGCGTCGGTCGCCGCCGCGGCATCCCTCGTCGCCGGGATCGGCACCGGGACCGCCGCCGTGCTCGCCCCACTCCTCGCGCCGACCGCCGAGGCGGCCGCGGTCGCCGCGCTCCTCGTGCTCGCCTGCCTCGAGCCGGTCGCGTCCGCCGCGGTGGCGGCGCAGCGGATCCCGGCGCTGCGGGCGGTGCTGTCGCGGCTCGCCGCGGGAGGGGCATCCGGAACCGCCGGGGCTGCCGTCGCGGCAGCCGGTGCCGACCTGCCACCGGTGGTGCGCCGACTCGCCTTGCGCGACCTCGCCCTCGCCTGGGACGACGGTCGACCCGTCGTCACCGGTCTCGACGCCGAGGTCGTGGCCCCGGGCTGGCTCGTGGTGGACGGCGCGTCCGGCGCGGGCAAGACCACGCTCGTCACCGCGCTGCTGGGCGACCTCCGGCCCGCGCACGGCGCCGTGCTGGCCGGCGGCAGCGACCTGCGCGACGTCGACCGTGACGCCTGGCGCGCCCGGGTCGCGTGGTGCCCGCAGGAGGCGCACGTCTTCGACTCGACCGTGCGCGCCAACCTGCTCGTCGCGCGCCCGCGCACCGACCCAGTGACGGAGGACGAGATGCACGCGGTGCTCGCCTCGGTCGGCCTCGACCGTGTGGTCGCCGACGCCGCCGAGGGCCTGGACCTCCGCGTCGGCCGGCACGGATCGGCGCTCTCGGGCGGTGAACGCCAGCGTCTCGCGGTCGCCCGCGCGATCCTGCGCCGCTGCGACGTGCTCGTGCTCGACGAGCCGACCGCGCACCTCGACGACGCCACCGCGGATGCCGTCATGCGCGACGTGCGGCGCGCCGCCGGCGACCGCATCGTGGTGCTCGTCTCGCACCGCGCGGCAGACCGGCTGCCCGAGGATCGGGTGCTGACGCTGGGGCGCTCCCGCCTGCCGGTGGCCGAGTAGTCGGCGCCTACAGGCCGACCCACTCCGTCTCGCCGTCGGCGAGTTGCTGCTTCTTCCAGATCGGCACGCCGGCCTTGATCTCGTCGACGAGTCGGGAGCACGCGGCGAACGCTTCCGCGCGATGCGGCGCGGCGACGACCGCGACGAGGGCGACGTCGCCGATCGTGAGCCGCCCGATGCGGTGCGCCGCCGCGATGCGCAGACCGGTCGACTCCGCGACCTCGGTGCAGATCCGCTCGAGGAAGGCGGCGGCATCGGGATGCGCGCGGTAGTCGAGCGCCGACACCGCGTCGCCGTGGTCGTGATTCCGGATGACGCCCTCGAACGCGACCACCGCCCCGTCGCGATCGGTGCGGGCGAACGTCTCGAGCTCGGCGCGGTCGATCGGGCCGTCGACGATCCGGCTGAGCACGTCAGGCATGGTCGCCTCCGGCCAGCTGGTCGCGCAGGTGCGGCAGCAGCGCGTCGAGCACGCCGAGGCCGTCGCGCACGCCGCCCGTCGACCCGGGCAGGTTGACGACGATCGTGCCGCCCGCCAGTCCCGCCACGCCGCGGGACAGCGCGGCGGTCGGCACCTTCGCGAGGCCGGCCGCACGGATCGCCTCGGCGACCCCCGGCAGCTCGCGCTCGATCACGGCGAGGGTGGCCTCCGGCGTGCGATCGCTCGGGGACGCCCCGGTGCCGCCGGTCGTCACGACGAGGGCCGGACGTTCGGACACCGCCGCGCGCAGCGCCGACGCGATCTCCTTGTCGGCGACGACGCGCACCTCGGGAGCGAGTCCCTGGGCCGACGCCCATTCCGCGATCGCCGGGCCGGTCGCGTCCTCCCGCTCGCCCGCCGCGGCGCGCGTCGACGACACCAGCACGATCGCCGCGTCGCTCACATTCGCGACCCCGATGTCCGATTTGCCGCCCGTCTTCGAAACGAGCCGGATGTCGCCGAGCACGCACCCGGGATCGACCGCTTTGACCATGTCGTGCAGCGTGAGTCCCGCGACCGCGACCGCGGTCAGCGCCTCCATCTCGACCCCGGTGCGGCCGGTGACGACCGCGGTGGCCGAGATCGCCATCCACGTGTCGTGCAGCTCGACCTCGACCTCGACCGTGTCGAGCGGCAGCGGATGGGCGAGCGGGATCAGCTCGCTCGTGCGCTTGGCGCCCTGGATGCCGGCGAGCCGCGCCGTCGCGAGCACGTCGCGCTTGGGCATCCGCTCGTCGCGCACGAGGCCGATCACCTCCGCGGTCGTGTCGAGCCGGCCGCTCGCGACCGCGGTGCGCCGGGTCACCGGCTTGCCGCCGACATCGACCATGCGCGCCCGCCCCTCGTCGTCGACGTGACTCAATCCGCTCACAGCGCCCGCACCTCCACCATGTCGCCCGCCGCGAGGGCGGTCACTTCCTCGGGCACGACCAGCAGCAGCTCGGCGGCGGCGAGGCCCGCCACGAGATGCGAGCCCGGGCCCGACACCGTCTCGACCGCGCCGTCGTCTCGACGCCGCCCGCGCAGGTACTGCCGCTTGCCGGGCGGCGATGTGAGCGCCGCCGCCAGCGGCGCGTGTGAGGCCGCGGCCGCGGGCAGCCCCGCGACCTCGCGCAGCATCGGCGCCACGAACAGCTCGAAACTCACCTGGCTTGAGACCGGGTTGCCCGGGAAGCACACGACCGGCACGCCCCGCCAGGATGCCGTCGCCTGCGGACCACCCGGCTGCATCGCGAGCACGTCGACGTGCGCGCCGAGCGGCTCGAGCAGGTCGCGCACGACCTCGTGCGCCCCCATCGAGACGCCGCCGCTCGTCAGCACGAGTTCCGCGCCCGCGGCGAGGGCGGCGTCGAGCTCTGCCGCGAGCCGATCGGGGGCGTCGGCGACGCGACCGCGGTGCACGACCGTGGCCCCGGAGGCGCGGGACGCGGCGTCGAGCGCGACGCCGTTGGCATCCGGGATCTGCCCGAACGCGAGCGGCGCGCCCGGCTCGGCCAGCTCGCTGCCCGTGCTGATGATCGCGATGCGCGGCTGGGTCGTGACGTCAACGTCGGTCAGGCCGGCGGCGGCGAGCGCCGCGAGGTGCCGCGACGCGAGCCGAATGCCGCCCGGCACGACGACGTCGCCCGCGGCCAGGTCCGACCCGGCCTCGCGCACGTACGCGCCGGCCGCCGTCGCGGGAAGGCGCACCGCATCGCCCACCATCGCGGCGGCCTCGACCGGAACGATCGCATCCGCGCCCACCGGCACCGGGGCGCCGGTCATGATCCGCACGGTCGATCCGGGCGCGAGGGCGGCGGGCTCGCCCGGGGATGCCGCGACCTCCCCGCGGATCGGCAGCGTCGCCGGCAGGTCCGCGGCCCGCACGGCGAACCCGTCCATCTGCGAATTGCGGAACGGAGGCAGCGCGATCGGCGAGCGCGCCGCCTCGGCGAGCACCCGCCCCAGCGCATCGGGCAGCCCGACCGTCTCGGTGCCGCGCTCCCGCAACGGCGCGAGCAGCTCCCGCACGCGCGCGGCGTGGGTCTCGACGGGGGTGCGCGCCATGTCCGTGCCGCGCCCTCAGTACCGTGCGAGGGCGGGGTCGACCTGCGCGGCGTACGCGTCGATGCCGCCGGCGAGATGCCGCGCGCGGCGGAACCCGGCCGCGGCGAGCACGTCGAGCGCGTGGGCGGAGCGTACGCCGAGGTGGCAGTAGACGACGGTGGCGGCATCCGGGTCGAGCTCGCCGACCCGGCGCTCGAGGTCGCCGAGCGGGATGTGCCGGGCGCCCGGCAGCGTCACGCGCGCGACCTCCTCGTCTTCGCGAACGTCGAGTAGCACCGGGGCGCCGGCGGGCGTGCCGAGCAGCGCGGCGAGCTCGGCGGGGCTGACCGTCTCGTGCGGGACGGGCGCCGCCGGCATCCGGCGCACCGGCTCGCCCTCGCGACGGTAGGCGATCTCGCGCAGGTCGCCGCGGCGCGCGTCGTACACGATCGCGCGGCCGAGGAGCGGATCGCCGGAGCCGCTGAGCAGCTTGAGCGCCTCCGACGCCATGAGGCCCCCGATGACCGTGCACACCGACGGCAGCACGCCGACCGTCGAGCAGGTGTCGCCGGCGAGGTCGTCGGCGGGCTCCGGGTAGAGGTCGCGGTAGCCGACGCCGTACCGTTCCCAGGCGACCCCGACCTGGCCGGCCCAGCCGAGCGCCGACCCCCACACGAGCGGGATGTCGCGCTCGGCCGCCGCGTCGTCCGCGAGGTAGCGGGTGGCGAGGGCATCGCTCCCGTCGACGACGAGGTCGACGTCGTCGAGGAGCGAGGCCGTGTCGGGCGTGAACCGCACGGCGAGCGGAGTGATCTCGGCATCCGGGGCCATCCGGGCGAGAGCAACTGCCGCCGCCTCGGCCTTGCCGCGCCCCACGTCGGCCGCGGTGTACAGGGTCTGCCGGTGCAGGTTCGCGAGGTCGACGGTGTCGTCGTCGACGATGGCGATCGCGCCGACGCCGGCGCCCGCGAGCACCGGGAGCACGGCGCTGCCGAGTCCCCCGGCGCCGATCACCGCGATCCGGGCGGCGGCGAGGCGCTCCTGCGCCGGGCGGCCGAACCCGAGGAGGGCGCGCTGGCGCAGGAACCGGTCACCGCCCGCGTCCACCGCCATCCCCCGATTCTCGCAACTTCGGCCGGACACCGCTGACGCCCCCGTGCGCCGGATGCCGAGCGCCGGGTGCCAGATGCCGAGCGCCCATGTCTGCATCACCTGGGCACGGGTGTGCTGGCCAAAATGGTGCAAACGTGGGCGCTCCGCTGGCGCGGCTCCCGGGGTGCCGAGGCCGCTCGAGCGTCCTCCCGCAGGTGCGGCTAACGTGGGGTCATACACCCGCGGATGCGGAGGGACCATGACGCGATTCCGGATCGCCGAGGCAGCCGCGCTGCTCGGCGTCAGCGACGACACGGTGCGGCGCTGGGGCGAGTCGGGCCGGCTGCCGATCCGGCACGACGGCACACGGCAGACCGTCGAGGGCTCCGACCTCGTGCCGCTGCTCACCGAGCATCCCGCCCGCGCGGCGATGGCCGAGGCGTTCCCGGTCGCGGCGACATCGGCCCGCAACCGGTTCGTCGGCCTCGTGACGCACGTCGTCAAGGACGGCGTCATGGCGCAGGTCGACCTGCAGGCGGGCCCCTTCCGCGTGGTGTCGCTCATGACCCGGGAGGCGGCCGACGAGCTCGGCCTCGAGCCCGGGATGCTCGCCTCGGCGAGCGTGAAGGCCACCAACGTCGTCGTCGAGCTGCTCCCGGAGGGCTGAGTGCGCCATCCGCTCGCCGTCGCCGCGACCGCGACCGCGCTCGCCGTCGCCCTCGCCGGGTGCACCGGCGGCGCCTCGTCGAGCCCGGCGCCCCATCCCCCGACGCACACGCTCGCCGGCGGCGTCACGGTGCTCGCCGCGGCATCGCTCACCGAGTCGTTCGACGCGCTCGCGGCAGGCTTCGAGAAGCGGCACCCCGGTGTCACCGTGCAGACCGCCTACGGCGGCAGTGGCGCCCTCGCCCAGCAGATCGTGCAGGGGGCACCGGCCGACGTGTTCGCCTCGGCCGCGGACGAGCCCATGACGACGGTGACACGGGCCGGTCTCGCCAGCCACCCCACCGAGTTCGCGACGAACGTGCTCGAGCTGATCGTGCCGAAGGGCAACCCGGCGCACATCACGTCGCTCGCCGACCTCGCGAAGCCCGGGGTGACGACCATCCTGTGCGACGTCACCGTGCCGTGCGGCGCGGCCGCGAAGGCCCTGCTGCAGAAGACCGGCGTGCACGTCACACCGGTGAGCCTCGAGCAGGACGTCAAGCAGGTGCTCACCAAGGTCGAGCTCGATGAGGCCGATGCCGGGCTCGTCTACGTCACCGACGCCAAGGCGGCCGCGGGCGACGTGCAGACGGTCGCCGTGCCCGAGGCGGCGACGGTGATCAACCGCTACCCGATCGTCGTGCTGAGTCACGCACCGCATCCGGCGGCGGCGGCCGCGTTCGTGCGCTACGTGCTCGGCCCCGAGGGCAGGAAGGTGCTGCGGGATGCCGGCTTCGGTCCGCCGTCCGCGTAGGGACACGCCCCGCGCGGCGCGGCGGCGCGGACCCTCGGTCGTCGTCTGGATCGTGGCGGCGCTCGGTCTCGCGCTGCTCGTGCTGCCGCTCGTGGCCGTGCTCATCCGGACGCCCTGGGCCGCGCTCGGCGGTCTCGTCGCCCGCGGCGACGTGCTGCAGGCGCTCGGCCTGTCGCTGCTCACCGCCGCGATCTCGACGGCGCTGTGCCTCGTGCTCGGGGTGCCGCTGGCGATCGTGCTCGCGCGCGCCGAGTCGTGGCCGGCGGTGCCGCGGCGACTGCTGCGCGCGGCGGTGACGATCCCGATGGTGCTGCCGCCGGTCGTCGGCGGCATCGCCCTCCTCATGCTTCTGGGCCGCAGCGGCGTGCTCGGCGGCGCTCTCGCGGCTGTCGGCGTCACGATCCCGTTCACGACCGGCGCCGTCGTCATCGCGCAGACCTTCGTCGCGATGCCGTTCCTGGTCTTCGCGGTCGAGGGGCGCTGCGCGCGAGCGACCGGCGCGCGGAGGCCGCGGCCGCCACCCTCGGTGCCCGACCGTTGCAGGTCTTCCGCTTCGTCACGGTGCCGTCGGTCGCCCCCGGCATCGCGGCGGGTGCGGTGCTGTGCTTCGCCCGGGCACTCGGCGAGTTCGGCGCGACGATCACGTTCGCCGGCAGCTTCCCCGGCACGACACGCACCCTGCCGATCGCGAGCTACCTCGCGCTGGAGTCCGACCCCGACGAGGCCATCGCGATCGCGCTCGTGCTCATCGCGGTGTCGGTGGCGGTGCTGCTGACCCTGCGCGACCGCTGGCTGCCCGGGGTGCGCGGATGAGCGGGGGCGTGGGCGGCGCGCTCACAGCGGACCTCGTGGTGCACCGCGGTGACACCGTCATCCGCGCGGCCTTCGAGGCGGAGGCGGGCCGGCCGCTCGCGCTGGTGGGGCCGAACGGCGCGGGCAAGTCCAGCATCCTGAGCGCGATCGCGGGACTGCTGCCGGCGCACGGGACGATCGAGGTCGGGGGCACGACCTCGTACCGCTGCCGCCGGAGCGCCGGGGGTCGGGCTGCTGTTCCAGGACCTCGTGCTGTTC
Source organism: Pseudolysinimonas kribbensis (assembly GCF_030161895.1). Lineage (GTDB taxonomy): Bacteria > Actinomycetota > Actinomycetes > Actinomycetales > Microbacteriaceae > Pseudolysinimonas > Pseudolysinimonas kribbensis. Next base: position 1,622,176 of record NZ_BSVB01000001.1, on the reverse strand, counting down.
CGCCACCTGACCGTGCGCGACAACGTCGCCTTCGCGAGACGGCTCGAGCTCGGACGGCGCCGGGGCCGCGCGGCCGCCGAGGCCTGGCTCGACCGCTACGACCTCGCCGGCCTCGCCGACCGCTACCCGCGCGAGCTCTCGGGCGGTCAGGCGCAGCGCGTCGCGCTCGCCCGCGCGCTCGCCGCCGAACCGGCGGTCCTGCTGCTCGACGAGCCGATGGCCGCCCTCGACGTGGAGTTGCGGGCCGGGTTGCGCGCCGAGCTGGCCGGGCGGCTGCGGGGCTCGGCATCCCGGTCGTCGTCGTCACGCACAGCGTCGCCGACGTGGCGGCGCTCGCCGACGACGTCGTCGTGCTGGAGCGCGGCGCCGTCACCCAGCGCGGCGCGCTCGCCGAGCTGCGCGCCGCCCCCGCGACCCCGTACGTCGAGCGCCTCGTCGCCGAAGGCGGTCAGCGGCGATGAACGCATCCGATCGATGGTTCGCCATCCGATGCAGCCCGCGCGCACCCGGACGGATGGCGAAGTGCCGATCGGATCCGGAGGAGGGCGCGCCGGCGCCGGCGAGCGATCAGTCGTAGTGGCGGTGGATGAGGTGGGACAGCACGATCGCGCTGCGCGTGTGGTCGACGCTGGGCGCGATCCGCACCCGTTCGAGCGCGTCCTCCAGGCTCGGGATGTCGCGCGAGCGGATGTGCACGACCGCGTCGGCCGAACCGGTCACCGTGTACGCGTCGACGACCTCCGGCACGCCGGTCAGGATCCGCTTCAGCTCGTCGGGCGCGACGGTGCCGCGGCAGAACAGCTCGACATACGCCTCGGTGGTGTTGCCGTCGACGGCGGGGTCGACCTGCACCGTGAACGAGCGGATGACTCCTCCGCCACGAGCCGGTCCACCCGGCGTTTGACGGCGGACGCCGACAGCCCCACGCGATCGCCGATGTCGGCGTATCCGGCGCGGGAGTTCTGCCGAAGGAGGTCGATGATCCCGTAGTCGAGGCTGTCCACGACGTCGAGCGTACGCGGGTTCCTTGCGTCTGACCCCGGAACCACGCGCGAGCATTGCGCCGTCTGCCGGGAATCGCCGGATGGGTGCGTGCGAGCATCGAACCATGACGATGACGTCCCCGGCCTCCACGCGCCACGAGCGCATCGCGACCCGGCGCACCGTGCTCATGTGCCGCCCCGAGTTCTACACGGTGAGCTACCGGATCAACCCGTGGATGCATCCCGAGGACCCGACCGACACGAGCCTCGCGCTCACCCAGTGGCAGACGCTCCACGACCTGTACGCGTCGCTCGGCTACCGGATCGAGCTCATCGATCCGCTGCCCGGCCTGCCCGACATGGTCTACGCGGCCAACGGCGGCTTCACGCTCGACGGCATGGCCTACGGCGCCCGGTTCCAGTACCCGGAGCGCGGGCCGGAGGGGCCGGCGTACATGGACTGGTTCCGCGAGCACGGCTTCGAGGTCGCGGAGCCCGTGTCGGTCAACGAGGGGAGGGCGACTTCCTGCTCGTCGGCGACGCGATCCTGGCGGGCACCGGCTTCCGCTCCGACGCCGGCAGCCACGACGAGCTGCGGCGCATCTTCGGCCGCGAGGTCGTGACGTTGAGGCTCGTGAACCCGTCGTTCTACCACCTCGACACCGCGCTCTCGGTGCTGGACCCCGACCCCGAGCACCCCGGCATCGCCTATCTGCCGTCCGCGTTCGATCGCGCATCGCTCGAGATCCTCGAGGAGCGCTACCCCGACTCGGTGCTGGTCGGCGACGACGATGCCGCGGTGCTCGGACTCAACTCGTTCAGCGACGGCCGCAACGTCGTCATCGCGTCCCGGGCGGCGGGGTTCGAGGCGTCGCTGCGCGAGCGCGGTTACGTGCCGCACGGCATCGACCTCAGCGAGCTGCTGCTCGGCGGCGGCGGGGTGAAGTGCTGCACGCTCGAGTTGCGCTGGTGAGGGTGCGCTGGTGAGGCGGCGCGGCTGACGCCGTGCTGGTGGGCCGCACCCGGCGCCCGCTAGCGTCGATCGCGTGAGCGCCGGCCTCCCCTGGGACTTCGAGCCCCTCCGCACGGACCGCCTGCGACTGCGCACCATGACGCCGGCCGACCTGGATGACGTGCTCGACTACCAGGGCAGGGACGACGTGAGTGAGTTCCTGCTGCACCCCGCGCGCACCCGCGAGCAGGTCGCCGAGGCGATCACGCTGTGCACGGCGCATACCCGGCTCGAGCAGGACGGCGACTGGATCGAGCCGGCGGTCGAGCTCGACGGTCGCGTCGTGGGGCACATGTACCTGCACCTGCACAGTGTCGAGAACCTCGGCGCGGAGATCGGATGGACGCTGCATCCGGATGCGCAGGGGCGCGGCTACGCACGGGAGGCGGCGACGGCCCTGCTCGATCTCGCCTTCGGCCGGCTCGGGATGCACCGCGTGCGCGCCGAGCTCGATCCCCGCAACGACGCGTCCATCGCGCTCTGCCGACGTCTCGGCATGCGCGAGGAGGCGCGCTTCGTGCGCGACCTGCGCGAGCCGCGCGCACCCGGAGGCTGGGCCGACACGGGCGTGTGGGCGATCCTCGACGACGAGTGGGCAGCGCGTCGGGCCGACGAGAAGGGGCTCGGGAGCGCCCGTAGGCTGCCGGCATGACCGCCCCCGCCATCCCCGCCGCATCGTCGGCCCGGGCTCCGTTCGGGATCCTGTCGATCGTGCTCGCCGGCATCGTGCTGCTCGCTGGCCGGCCGGATCGTCGCCGTCGCGCTGCCGACCCTGGCGCAGACGGCGCACCTGTCACCCGCCTCGATCGCGGGCGCGCTCAACGCGATGGACGTCGTCGGACTCGTGCTGGCCCTCGCCGCGGCCGCGATCGGCATCATCGGGGTCACGCGGCCGGGATCGCCGCACGGCCTCGCCGCGGCCGGCATGGCGGTCGGCATCACCTCGGCCGCGACCACCGTGCTCGTCTTCGCGCTCGATTCGAGCGTCGCGAATGCGCTGGTGCCGCGATGAGCGAGGTGGCCGCGCTGGCGGCACCGCGACCGGCATCCAACACCCTGGGCGTCGTGGCGCTCGTCCTGGCGATCGTGGCCGCGGTCGCCGGCGTGGCCGCCGCTCCGATCCAGCTCCTGATGCAGGTGCGGGGCGGCACGCCGTTCGCCGCCGTCGTCATCGGGGTGGCCGTGCCCATCGGGCTGCTGTCGATCGCGGCGCTCGTCATCGGCGTCGTCGCCGCGCTGCGCCCGGGCGTCTCGAAGGCGTCGCCGGGCGCGGCGATCGGGATCGCCGTGTTCCTGCTCGCCGGCCAGCTGACCGGTCTGATCGCGACGATCGTGGCCGTGGCGCTCTGAGCTCTAGGCTCACCGCATGATCCGGCGCGGGCCCGTGCACATCCGGATGCGGGCGCGCGACACGACCGAGGCGTTCCGGGCATCCAGCCCCTCGAGGCCCTCTACGACCTCGTCTTCGTCGTCGCGGTCGGCTCGCTCGTCGCCGTGCTCGCTCCGTCGATCGAGCACGGCACGGTGGCGCCGCGGATCATCCCGTTCCTGCTCGTGTTCTTCGCGATCTGGTGGGCCTGGATCAATTTCACCTGGTTCGCCTCGGCGTACGACACCGACGACGTCGTGTACCGCCTGCTCGCGGTGCTGCAGATGGCCGGCGTGCTCGTGCTCGCGGCCGGCGTGCCGAACGCGTTCGCGCACGACGACTTCGCGGTCGTCACACTCGGCTACGTCATCATGCGCCTGGGTCAGATCGCGCTCTGGGTGCGGGCGGCGATCGAGCATCCCGAGGGGCGGCCGGTCGCCCTCCGCTACGGCGGCGGCGTTCTCGTGGTGCAGATCCTGTGGTGCGCTCGGCTGCTGCTGCCGGACGTCGGGTGGCTGTTCCTGCCGACGTTCCTCGTGCTCGTCGTGCTCGAGTTCGCGACGCCGCTGTGGGCGGAGCGGGGGCGCGGGCTGGCGTGGCATCCGCACCACATCGCCGAGCGGTACGCACTGTTCGTGCTGATCCTGCTCGGCGAGACCGTGCTCGCCGCGGTCAACGGATTGCATGCGGCGCTCGCCGCCCACGGCGTCACCGCGCCGCTCGTCACGATCGCGATCGCCGGATTCGTGCTGCTCGTCGCGCTCTGGTGGGCCTACTTCCTGCAGCCCGCCGGGGAGGGGCTCGCGCGTCGGCGGCAGCGTTCGTTCGTCTGGGGCTACGGCCACTACCTGCTGTTCGCCGCGCTCGCGGCGGTGGGTGCGGCGCTCGATGCCGCCGTGCAGGTGGGGGCGCGGCCCGCCCCGGGCGAGCAGCTCGTGGTCGGCCTGTCGCTCGCCGTGCCGGCGGGAGCCGCCCTCCTGCTGATCTGGGCGCTGCACGCGCCGCTGCTGGATCGCCCGGGGTTCCCGGCGGCGGTCGCGATCCCGGCCGCCGTGCTCGTGCTCGGGGGCGGCGCGCTGGCCCCCGTGCTCGGGATCGCCGGCTCGGTCGTCGCGATCGCCCTGGTGGCCGCCGCGTCGGTCGCCACCGCGATCGCGGCCGGAACCCGCGCGGCACCGGCGCCCGTTGACTAGCCTGGGCGCGTGGCGACCCAGGAATCCCGCGCGCTGACCCCGGAGCTGCTCGACGGCATCCGGTCGCGCGCCGCCGGCTACGACCGCGACAACGCGTTCTTCACCGAGGATCTCGATGCGCTCCGGGAGGCCGGCTATCTCGCGCCGCGCCCGCTGCTGGAGACCGCGCGCGACCAGCGGCTGCTCGCCGCGTACGCTCCGGCGACCGCGCTCGGCATCAACATGCACCTGGTCTGGACCGGGGTCGCGCGGGTGCTGCACGAGCGCGGCGACGGCTCCCTGGACTGGGTGCTGCGGGATGCCGAGGCCGGCGAGCTGTTCGCGTTCGGCAACAGCGAGCCGGGCAACGACCTCGTGCTGTGGGACTCGCGCACCCGCGTCGACGCGGTCGAGGGCGGCTTCGCGTTCACGGGCACCAAGATCTTCACCTCGCTCGCCCCGGCGTGGACCCGCCTCGGCGTGTTCGGGCGGCAGGAGGACGGCCCGGACGGGCCGCGGCTCGTGCACGGGTTCCTGACCCGCGACGCGGCGGGGTCCGACGCCCCCGGCGTCACGACGCTCGACGACTGGGACACCCTCGGCATGCGCGCGACGCAGTCGAACACGACGCGGCTCGAGGGGGCGTTCGTCCCCGACGAGCGGATCTCGCGGTTCCTGCCGATCGGACCGAACGCCGACCCGTTCGTGTTCGCGATCTTCGCGAACTTCCTCCTGCTGATCGGATCGGTCTACGCCGGGATCGCCGACCGGGCGCTCGTGCTCGGCGTCGAGGCGACGAGGCGGCGCACCTCGATGCGCACCGGGCTCTCCTACGCGCAGGACCCCGACCTGCGCTGGCGGGTCGCGGATGCCGCGCTCGCCCTCGACGCGCTCGCCCCCGACCTCGAGACCCTCGCCGCCGACGTCGACGGCCTCGTGAACCACGGCGGGGACTGGTTCCGCAAGCTCACCGGCGCCAAGCACCGCGCGACCGAGACGGCGCGCTACGTCGTCGACCAGGCGATGCGGCTCGCGGGCGGCGGCGGGTACGGCGCCGGCAGCGAGCTCGCCCGCCTGCAGCGCGACGTGCTCGCGGGCATCTACCACCCCTCCGACACGGAGTCGGTGCACTCCACCGTCGCGACGAACCTCCTCGGCGCGCTGGAGCTATGAGCGGAGGCCATTTCTGGCCTCCGCCGCGACGCCAGCGCCGACGGCCGTCTCGGCCGTCGGTCGATCAGATCTAGCGCGGCGTCAGGTGGAAGATCGGGAACGCCCGGTCGGTCTTCTCCTCGTACGACGCGAACCCGGGTGACGCGGCCAGGAACCGCTTCCACAGCTCGGAGCGCTCGGGCTCCGCCACCTCGGTCGCATGCACGGCGTGCTTCTCGATCCCGGCGTCGGGCAGGGCGACCTCGACGTCGATATCCGGGTGCGCCCGCAGGTTGTGCGCCCAGGCCGGATCCACCGGCTGGCCCGCGAAGGTGGCGGCCACGATCCAGCCGTCGCCCTCCGGCAGCCCCATCACCGGGTTCTCCCGCGGCGCGCCCGACCTCGCCCCGATCGTGTGCAGTACGACGAGCCGGCGGCCGAACCGCTCGACGAACCCGCCGTTGTCGTGGAACTGCTGCAGCACGGTGTCGTTCCAGTTGCTCATGTGACCCATCCTCCGCGCTCGAGCCAGTCGGCGCAGAGCCGCGGCCACGCGTTCGCTCCGGGCACATCCGCGCCGAACCCGATGCCGTGCACCCCGTCGGGGAACACGTGCAGTTCATGCGGCACCCCGGCCGCCGCGAGGGCCGAGCCGAGCAGGTACGAATGCTCGACCGGCACCGCCCGATCGGCGACGGTGTGCCACACGAAGAACGGCGGCGCCTGCGGCGTGACGAGCCGGTCGAGCGAGGTCGCGGCGCGCTCGGAGTCCGTCGGGGCGTCCCCCAGCAGGTTCTGGCGCGACCCCGCGTGGGTGGCCAGCTGCATCGACACGACCGGGTAGCACAGGATCGCGGCGTCGACGCGCTCGTCGGGCGCCGCCGTGGGGGCGAGGGCCGCCATCCCGGCCGCATGTCCGCCCGCCGAGAACCCGAGCAGCGCCACTCGCGTCGCGCCGGCTGCTCGTGCCCGGCGCACCTCGGCGCGCACCGCGTTCAGCGGACCCGGGTGCCGGGTCGCGACCGGGTAGCGGAACACGCTCGCCGCGACGCCCAGGCCCTCCAACCACTCGGCGACCGGCTCGGCCTCGTGCGGCGCGTGCGTGCCGTAGCCCCCGCCCGGCAGCACGATGACGAGGTCGCCGGCGCTCATCCGGCGGCCTGCGTCGCCTCGACGAGCAGCTCGAGCTGCTCGAGATCGGTGGGGTCGAGCAGCTGCAGGTAGACGCGTCCGGCGCCGAGCCCGGCCAGGTCGGCGATACGGTCGGCGACCTGCGCGGGCGTGCCGTGCAGGCCGTGCGTGCGCTGCCGGGCCGGGTCGAGCCCGATCGCGCGGGCCCGCGCATCCGCGTCGGCGGGGGTCGCGCCGATCGTGGCCGTGAGGGCGACCGACAGGCCGAGCGTCTCCGGGTCGCGGTCGGCCGCCTCGCACGCGGCGACGACGCGGGCGAAGCGCTCGGCGATCACGGCATCCGGCTCCCATCCGGTGTTGTACTCGGTCGCGAACCGGGCGGTCAGCGCCGGGGTGCGGGTGGCGCCGCCCCCGCCGATGATGAGCGGGATCGCGTCCTGCACGGGGCGCTGCACCCCGAGGGCGCGGTCGAGGCGGAGGTGCTCGCCCTCGAACGAGAACGTCTCGCCGGGCGCGGTCGCCCACAGCCCGGTCATGACCTCGAGCGCCTCCGTGAGCAGGCCGAAGCGCTTGCCGGGGAACGGGATGCCGTAGGCCGCGTGCTCCGGAGCGTTCCAGCCCGCGCCGAACCCGAGCTCCACGCGCCCGCCCGACATGGCATCCACGTTCGCCACCTGCACCGCGAGCGCGCCCGGATGCCGGAAGGTCACCGGCGTCACGAGCGTGCCGAGCCGCACGCGCTCCGTCGCGACCGCGAGGCCGGCCAGCGTCGTCCAGGCGTCGGAGATCGCGGGGGCGCCGCGCAGCGCGCGATCGGGGGCGATGTAGTGGTCGGAGCGGAAGAAGCCGTCGAAACCGAGGCGCTCCGTCTCCCGCGCGATCGTGGCGAGCTGCTCCCAGGTCAGCCCCTCCTGCGGCTCGACGAAGATGCAGAATTCCACGGGTCCATCCTCGCCTGCCCCGCGACCTAGGCTGACCACATGGCGCGGCCCCTGGTGTTCATCGGCGACAGCATCACCGACGCGGGGCGCCGCGAGGATCCCGAGGGTCTCGGCCACGGCTGGGTGCGGATGGTCGCGACCGAGCTCGCCCAGCGCGGCGACGAGCGGCCGATCGTCAACACCGGGATCGGCGGCAACCGGGTGCGCGACCTGCGGGCGCGCTGGAAGGCGGACGCGCTCGACCACGATCCCGAGATCCTGACCGTGTACGTCGGCATCAACGACACCTGGCGCCGCTACGACAGCGGCGACCCCACGACGGCCGAGGCGTTCGAGGACGACTACCGCACCATCCTGAAGCGCGCGCACGAGACGATCGCGCCGCGGGTCATCCTGGTCGAGCCGTTCGTCGCGCCGGTCACGTCGGCCCAGAAGCACTGGGCCGAGGAGGACCTGGATGCCAAGCGCGCCGTGGTCCGCCGGCTGGCCGACGAGTTCGGCGCCGGCTTCGTGCCGCTCGCCCAGGTGATGGCGGATGCCGCCCGGCAGTACGGCGAGGAGGCGCTCGCCGCCGACGGCGTGCACCCCACCGAGCTCGGCGCGACGCTCATCGCGGGCGCGTGGCTCGGGGCGGAGTCGCAGGCGTCGTCCTAGCGCGGGATGGCGACGCGTGCCGGTGTGCGACCGGGCGGCGGCGACCACCACAGCGCCGCCGCCCGGAGGTCGGGGTGCAGCGGTCAGGGCGCGGCGACCGGCACCAGGCGCTGCAGCTGGGTCACCATCGCGGGCGTCAGCTCGTCGAGCGAGGCGGCGCCCAGCAGCTTCATCGTGCGTCGCAGCTGGTCGGCGAGGATCGCGATCGTGCGGTCGACGCCGGCGCGGCCGCCGGCCATGAGGCCGTAGAGGTAGGCGCGGCCGATCATCGTGAAGTCGGCGCCGAGCGCGATCGCCGCGACGATGTCGGCGCCCGACATGATGCCGGTGTCGACGCCGATCTCGACGTCGTCGCCGACCTCGCGCACGACGTGCGGCAGCAGCCGGAACGGGATCGGCGCCCGGTCGAGCTGGCGGCCGCCGTGGTTCGACAGGATGATCGCGTCGACCCCGAGGTCGGCGAGCTTCTTCGCGTCCTCGAGCGACTGCACGCCCTTGATCGCGATCTTGCCCGACCACATGCCCCGGATGACGTCGAGGTCGGCGAACGAGATCGACGGGTCCATGGCGGCGTCGAGCAGCTCGCCCACCGTGCCGCCGGTGGAGGAGAGCGACGCGAACTCGAGCTTGGGGGTCGTCAGGAAGTCGACCCACCACCATGGGCGCGGGATCGCGTTGACGATCGTGCCGAGCGTGAGCTGAGGCGGGATCGAGAACCCGTTGCGCTTGTCGCGCAGCCGCGCGCCGGCGACCGGGGTGTCGACGGTGAACTGCAGGGTGTCGAAGCCGGCCTTCGCCGCGCGCTCGACGAGGCCGTACGAGATCTCGCGCTGGCGCATGACGTAGAGCTGGAACCAGTTGCGGCCGCCGGGGTTGGCGGCCTTGACGTTCTCGATCGACGTCGTGCCGAGCGTCGACAGCGTGAACGGGATGCCGGCCGCCCCCGCCGCTGCGGCCCCCGCGGTCTCTCCTCGGTCTGCATGAGGCGCGTGAAGCCGGTCGGCGCGATCGCGAACGGGAGAGCGGAGGGGCCCCCGAGGATCGTGCGGGTCGTGTCGACGTCGTCCGACATCCCGCGCAGGATGCCGGGCGTGAACTCGATGTCCTGGAAGGCCTGGCGCGCACGGGTGAGCGAGATCTCGTCGTCGGCGGAGCCGTCGGTGTAGTCGAACGCGGCCCTCGGTGTGCGCCGCTTCGCGATCAGGCGGAGGTCGTCGATCGTGAGCGCGGCGCTGAGCCGGCGCTCCTTCGCGCTCCAGACCGGCTTCTTGAACTTCATGAGCTCGAAGACCTGGGCGGGCTTCGGGAACTGGCGCTGGACCATGGATCAGTCCTCCGGTCGGTGGGTGGTGTCGAAGTGGGCGAGGAGCGCGTCCCGGGCGCTCATCACGTGCTCGCGGGCGAGGCGTTCCGCGCGTTCGCCGTCGCCGGCGATGACCGCGGCGAGCACGTACTCGTGCTGCTCGGCGATCGTCATCGCCGACATCAGGCCGTGCGCCTGCACCTGCCCGATGCCGAGCTCGATCTCGCCCATGAGCTGGTCGTGCACGCGGGCGAGCCGCGGGGAACGCTGGCCGGCGACCAGCGCGCGGTGGAAGGCGATGTCCTGGGCCGCGAACGCGCCGCCGTCCTTCGCGGCCGCCCGGATGCCGCGGTGCGCCGCGAGGGCGTCCGCCGGAACGGCGCCCTGCTCGGCCAGCCAGCGCATGGCGGCGCCCTCCACGACCGCGCGCGTCGCGTACAGGTCGACGATGTCGTCGCGTGAGAGCTCGGGCACCCGCGCGGCGTGATGCACCTCGCGGCGCAGCATCCCCTCGGCCACGAGCTTCTCGATCGCGATCCTCGCGGTCGAGCGGGCGACGCCGAATCGCAGCGCGACGGCCGCCTCGGTCACGGTCTCGCCGGGGGCGAGGCGCGTCTCGACGACGTCGGCGCGCAGGGCGTCGGCGATCGTGCCGGGCAGCACGCTGGCGGGAGCGGACATTGCTCGACAAGGTAGCAGATTGTCGAACAATGTCGCGCGGCGCCGAGGCCTCGATACGCGCCGACGGCGCTACCCGACCGGCGGGTGGGGCACGGTGAGTTCCTCCAGCGCGGCGAGTGTCATCGCGAAGCTCGGATCGGCGGGGTCGATGACGACGTCGTGGTCGCCCGCGACGGCGTCGAGCCGCGCGTCCTGACCGGCCGCGGTCGCCTCGGCGACGTACGCGTGCGCCTGCGAAATCGGCACCACGTCGTCGGTGTCGCCGTGCACGATCCGCACCCGGGCGTCCGGCACGATGCGCGCGGCCGGGTCCGCCGCGGCGTAGCGCTCCGGATGCTCGGCCGATGTGCCGCCGAGGAACCCCACGACCGCCCCGGTGCCGATGCCCTCGCGCTCGCCGAGCGCCAGGTCGAGCACCCCCGCGAGACTGATCGCGGCGCGCACCGGTACGCGCGGCTCGTCGCGGGTGGTCGCCCAGACGGCGAGATGGCCCCCGCGCTGTGGCCGACCGTGACGGGTGCGTCGGCGGCGATGCCGTGCGACGCGTGCAGCTCGGCGAGGTGGTCGATCGCGGCCGCCACGTCGTCGAGGGTGGCGGGCCAGCCGCCGCCGGCGCCGAGGGCGCGGTACTCGGGCTCCCAGACATCCCAGCCGCGCTCGGCGAACGCCGCGCCGAGCGGCACGGGGCCGTCCATGTATTCGGGCCGGAACCGCCAGAATCCGCCGTGGATCAGCACCACGGTGCCCCGGGAGGGGCCGGTCGCGCGATGGAGGAGCCCGTAGTTCAGCTCGAGGGGTCCGTAGGCGATGCGCTCTGGGTCGGTCACGCTCGCCAGGCTAGTGAGACGACCGCGGGCGATAGGTCGTCACGGGGAAGGCGCGCACGACGAGCGCGCGCAGCGCCTCCAGATCACCGGACGCGAAGCCGAGCGCGCGCGCCTGCACGAGCACGTTGCCGATCGCCGTCGCCTCGACCGGTCCCGCGAGCACCGGGAGCCCGGTCGCGTCGGCGGTGAGCTGGCAGAGCAGTGCGTTCTGCGATCCGCCGCCGACGATGTGCACGACGCCCACGTCACGGCCGCTCAGCCGGGCGGCGCTGCGCACCGCGCCGGCGTAGGCGTTCGCGAGGCTCTGCAGGATCGAGCGCACGAGCTCGGCGCGGGATGCCGGCACCGGCCGGTCGTGCGCCGTGAGCCACGCGGCGATCCGGGCCGGCATGTCTCCCGGCGCGAGGAAGGCCTCGTCGTCGGCGTCGAAGACCGGCACGTCCGCGGTCACCGCGCCGGCCTGCTCGAGCAGGGCCGCGAGCGAGACCGTCTCCCCCGACCGCTCCCAGTCGCGGATGCACTCGGTCAGCAGCCACAGGCCCATGACGTTGTGCAGGTAGCGCACTCGCCCGTCGACGCCGCCCTCGTTGGTGAAGCCGGCCTCCCGCGACGCGTCGCTCAGCACCGGGCGCTCCAGCTCGACGCCGACGAGCGACCAGGTGCCGCTCGAGATGTAGGCGAAGTCGGGTCCGGTCGCCGGGATCGCGACCACGGCCGAGGCGGTGTCGTGCGATCCGACGGCGCTCACCCGCGCACGCGTCGCGCCCACCCCGCGCACCGCGGTCGGCGCGAGCCCGCCGAGGTCGGTCCCCGCGTCGACGAGCGGGCGGAAGATCTCCGGTCGCAGCGCCAGCCGCTCGATGAGGTCGGCGTCCCACGCGCCGCTCTCGACGCCGACGAGCCCGGTCGTCGAGGCGTTGGTGCGCTCGGCGACGCTGCTCCCGGTGAGCCAGTAGCCGAGCAGGTCGGGCAGCAGCAGGAACGCGTCGGCGAGGTCGAGCACGCCGGCGGTCCGGTCGGCGGTGAGCTGGAAGAGCGAGTTGAAGGGCAGGTGCTGCAGGCCGTTGCGCCGATAGAGCTCGTCGGCGCCGATCGTCCCGTGCACGATGTCGACGGCGGCGGCGTTGCGCTCGTCGCGGTAGGCGTAGGGATCGCCGAGCAGCCGCCCTCCGCGCAGCAGGCCGTAGTCGACGGCCCAGGAGTCGATGCCGATGCTCGCGAGCTGCGGCTCCTGGCGCGTGGCCGCCGCGAGCCCCTCGACGACGTCGCGGTAGAGCTCGAGCACGCTCCAGTGCAGGCCGTCGAGCGTGCGCACGGGCTGGTTCGCGAACCGGGCGACGTCGGTCAGCCGCAGCTCCCCGCCGCCGACGTGGCCGAGCACCACCCGGCCGCTCGTCGCGCCGAGGTCGACCGCGGCGACGCTGCCGGAGAGGCGGGCGGGGGTCATCGAGCACCGCTTCTCGGCTCGTAGCGGCGCAGCGACGTGGACCGCGCGACCGTCGCGCGCAGCGTGTCGAGACCGCCGGTGACGAGTCCCGCCGTGCGGGCCTGCGACATGACGTTGCCGAGCGCGGTCGCCTCGACGGGTCCCGCGACGACGGGGAGTCCGCTGCGGTCGGCCGTCAACCGGCAGAGCAGGGCGTTCTGCGAGCCGCCACCGACCACGTGGATCACCTTCACATCCTTGCCCGACAGGTCGGCCGCCGTGCGCACCGCCACCGCGAACGCCTCGGCGAGGCTCTGGTTGATCGCCCGCACGAACTCCGCGGGGTTCTGCGGCACCGGTTGCCCGGCCTCGCGGCAGCACTGCGCGATCCGGGCGGGCATGTCGCCCGGCGGAAGCAAGCGCGGGTCGTTCGCATCGAACAGCGATCCCGTGCCGAGCGCCTCGGCGGCCTCGAGGAGCGCGGTCAGGTCGATGTCGCGGCCGTCGCGCTCCCAGGTGCGGATGCTCTCGGACTGCAGCCAGAGGCCGGTGATGTTCTGCAGGAACCGGATGCGGCCGTCGAGGCCCGCCTCGTTCGTGAAGTTGGCGACACGAGCCGCGTCGTCGAGCACCGGGCCGTCGAGCTCGACCCCCACGAGGGCCCACGTGCCGCACGAGATGTAGGCGTAGTCGTCGTCGAGGGCGGGAACGCCGACGACCGCGGAGGCCGTGTCGTGCGAGCCCACCGTGACGACGGGCACCGAGGCCCCGACCTCGACCTCGACGGGCCGGAGCAGGGTCCCGACCTCCGTGCCAGGGTCGACGATCGGAGGCAGCAGGCCGGCGGAGAGCCCGAGGCGGTCGGCCAGGCTCGCCGACCAGGTGCGCGCGCGCACGTCGAGCAGCCCGGTGGTCGATGCGTTGGTCCGCTCGGCGATCACCTCGCCGGTGAGCCAGTACCCGATCAGATCGGGGATGAGGAGGGCCGTGTCACCGGGCTGGAGGCGACCGGCGAGACGGTCGGCGGTGAACTGGTAGATCGAGTTGATCGGCATGAACTGGAGCCCGCTGATCGCGTACAGCTCCTCGGGCGCGATCAGCTCGTGCGTCGCCCGCACGCCGCCGGCGGTGCGCTCGTCGCGGTAGGAGTACGGGTTGCCGAGCAGGGCCCCGTCGCGCAGGATGCCGTAGTCGAGCCCCCACGAATCGATGCCGATGCTGCGCAGCCCGGGCTCGGCGGCGACCGCCCGGCGAAGCCCCTGCAGGATCGGCCGGTACAGCTCGAGCAGGTTCCAGTGCAGTCCGGAGCCCGAGCCCTCCCACACGCGCACCGGCGTGTTCGCGAAGCGCTCCAGGATGTCCAGCCGCACGATGCCGTCGTCGATCCGCCCCAGCACCACGCGCCCGCTGCTCGCGCCGAGGTCGATGGCGGCGACGGCCCCTCCGGTCACGGGGCGCTCAGCGAAGGAAGGCGGCGGCGACGCCGGAGTCGACCGGGATGTGCAGCCCGGTGGTGCGGCTCAGCTCGGGACCGGTCAGCACGTACACGGCGTCGGCCACGTTCTCCGGCACGACCTCGCGCTTGAGGATGGTGCGGTTGGCGTAGAACTGCCCCAGGTCCTCCTCCTTGACCCCGTAGGTCTTCGCGCGGTTGGCTCCCCAGCCGGACGCGAAGATCCCCGAGCCGCGCACGACGCCGTCGGGGTTGATCCCGTTGACCCGGATGCCGTGGCCGCCGAGCTCCGCGGCCAGCAGGCGCACCTGGTGCGACTGGTCGGCCTTGGTCGCCGAGTACGCCAGGTTGTCGGGTCCGGCGAAGACGGAGTTCTTCGACGAGATGTAGACGATGTCGCCGCCCATCCCCTGCTCGATGAGCGGGGTCGCCGCGGCCTGCGACACCAGGAACGATCCCTTCGACATGACGTCGTGGAGCAGGTCCCACTCCGCCTCGCTCGTCTGCAGGAGGGAGCGGGCGATGGACAGCCCCGCGTTGTTCACGACCAGGTCCAGCCCCCGAAGGCCAGCAGCGCCGCGTCGACGGCCGCCTTCACGGCCGCCGCGTCCGAGACGTCGACGGCGACACCGACGGCCACGTCGGTCGAGCCGAGCTCCGCGGCGGCGGCGCTCGCCTTCGCGGCGTCGAGGTCCGCCACGACGACGCACGCGCCCTCCGCGGCGAGGCGGGTGGCGATGGCCTTGCCGATGCCGGATGCGGCGCCGGTGACCAGCGCGATCCTGCCCTGATGCGAGCGCGGCTTCGGCATCCGCTGCAGCTTCGCCTCCTCGAGCGCCCAGTACTCGATCCGGAACTTCTCCTCATCCGAGATCGGCGTGTAGGTCGAGAGCGCCTCGGCGCCGCGCATCACGTTGATCGCGTTGAGGTAGAACTCGCCGGCCACCCGAGCGGTCTGCTTGGTGGCGCCGTAGCTGAACATCCCGACGCCGGGCACGAGCACGATCGCCGGGTCGGCGCCGCGCATCGCGGGGCTGTCGGGTGCGGCGTACGCCTCGTAGTAGGAGGTGTAGTCGGCCCGGTACGCGTCGTGCAGCTCCGTGAGCCGCGCGATCGACTGGTCGACGGGGGCACCGGCCGGGAGGTCGAGCAGCATCGGCTTGATCTTGGTGCGGAGGAAGTGGTCGGGGCAGCTGGTGCCCGCCTCGGCCAGCTGCGCCGCCTTGGCGCCGGCGAGGAACTCGAGGACGCGCGGGTCGTCGGTGAAGTGACCGACCATCGGCCGGTCCTGGGATGCGATGCCGCGGATCGTGGCGGCGAGGGCGGCGGCCTTGGCGCGGCGCTCCGGCTCCGGCAGCGGGGCGTTGTCGGGGACGGCGTCGCCGAAGGGGTTCGCCGAGCCGTGCGCGTCGATGTACGCCTGCGCGGTGTCGATGATCCAGCGGCTGTTCGCCTCGCACTGCTCGGAGCTGTCGCCCCACGCGGTGATGCCGTGGCCGCCGAGGATGCAGCCCACGGCATCCGGGTTCTGCTCCTTGATGGCGGCGATGTCGAGCCCGAGCTGGAAGCCGGGGCGGCGCCAGGGCACCCAGACGACCCGGCCGCCGTAGATCGTCGCCGTGAGCTCCTCGCCGTCGGCGGAGGTCGCGATCGCGATGCCGGCGTCCGGATGCAGATGGTCGACGTGCGCGGCGTCGACGAGGGCGTGCATCGCGGTGTCGATCGAGGGCGTGGCGCCGCCCTTGCCGTGGAGGCAGTAGTCGAAGGCGGCCACCATCTCGTCCTCGCGGTCGACGCCCGGGTAGACGTCGCGCAGTCCGCGGAAGCGGTCCAGGCGCAGCACCGACAGCCCGGCGGGGGTCAGCGTGCCGAGGTCGCCGCCGGACCCCTTGACCCACAGCAGCTCGACGGGCTCGCCCGTGACGGGGTCGATCTCGGTCCCCTTGGCCGACGTGTTGCCGCCCGCGTAGTTGGTGATCCGGGGGTCGCTGCCGAGCCGGTTGCTGCGTGCGACCAGCTCGGCCGCCGTGGGGTTGGTCATGGTGCTGGTGCTCCTGCATCCGTGGAGGGTCTGACCGCGATGATAGGGCGGAATGTGCGCAGGTGTGAAATGTAACAAGACTTCACACGAAAAGTCACACGGCGCCCGGCCCGGGTCAGCGCAGCTCGACCAGGTCGCGGAACTCCTCGAGCCGCTGGTCGTCCGGGGCGAGCTCGGTGATGAGCACGGCCACCTTGGAGAGCTCGAGACCGGCGGCGATGGACTCCTGGCGCAGCTTCGAGGAGTCCATGCAGAGCACGACCTCCTTCGAGACCTGCGCGAACGCCTGCTTCATCTGCGCCTCGGCGAGCGAGACCTCGGTGGTGCCGAACGAGGCGTCGACGGCGCTCGCCGAGGCGAAGAACCGCACGTAGCGCAGCGACTGCGCCGCCTGCACCGCGAGCGGGCCGACGAAGGTGTCGGTCGCCTCCTCGGTCTCGCCGCCGACGAGGATCGGTGTCACTCCCACGGTGCCCTTGAGCATCGCGTAGGTCGGATGCGAGTTCGTGGTGACCATGAGCCCCGACCGCGGTCCCAGCCTGCTCGCCATCGTGCCGACGGTGGTGGAGGCGTCGAGGGCGATCGAGCCGAATCGCGGCACGAGCCCCATCGCCTTCTCGGCGATGACCTCCTTCGCGCGGGACCGGACGGCCCGTCGCTCCTCGAACGGCCGCGGGCCGATGACGGAGATCGCGCCGCCGCGCACCCGCCTCAGGAGGCCCTCGCTCTCGAGGTCGTCGAGGTCGCGGCGGATGGTCATCGCCGAGACGCCGAGCGTGTCGGCGGCCTCGGTCAGCCGGATGACGTTCTCGCGTTCCAGCGAGGCGAGCAGCAGCTTGCGGCGGGCCTCCGACTCCGTGCTGCCGGTGGTGGCCATGGTTGCCCCTTCGCGTGTGAGTCTGATGTTAACTTCACCTCCAATTGTAACAGGAGAGGGCCCCGATGCCTGATTCTGGCGGGGAACGAACGTGTGTCGATCCGGAATATTGACGCAGCCGGGACGCGGTGTTACTGTCCCCGGACGTGGTTCATTGAACCCAATCGATCGGCAGCGTCGCCACGACGGCGACGCCTGAACCAGGAAGAGCGTCATCGATGAGCTCAGAGGCCTACGACAACGTCGTGACATCCGCCAGTGCCTACGACCGCGCACTGGAGGCCGGCGACGGCATCGTCCGTCTCGCTCCGGCCTGGGTGCCGCGCGCGTTCTGCACGCCGGGCAAGCGCATCCGCCTGCACCCCGACGACTACTTCCCGCTGGGTCAGGGGCGCGGCGGCATCGACGAGCGCTGGCTCGCCTCCGCGATCCGCGCCGACAACGGACCGCTGACCGGTGCTCATGAGGGGCTCAGCCTCGTCGTCGACCCCGACGGCGGCCTGCTCCCGTTCGACGAGTTCGTCGCGCACCACCGCGCCGACGTGATCGGCTCCCGGCTCTGGGACGCCTTCGGCGCCTGGACGATGTACTCGAAGTTCTTCGACAACCTGATGCCGCTGCCGCTGCACGTGCACCACACGGACGAGATGGCGGCGCAGCTCGGCAAGGTCGGCAAGCCCGAGGCGTATTACTACTCGCCGCATATGAACGACAACCTCGGCACTCAGCCGATCTCGTTCCTCGGCCTGCAGCCGGGCGTCACGCGCGAGCAGTTCATCGAGCGCCTGCGCCGCTTCGCCGACGGCGGCGACAACCGGATCACCGACCTCTCGCTCGGATACCGCACGCAACTTGGCACGGGGTGGGACATCCCGGCCGGCGTGCTGCACGCGCCCGCGAGCATCTGCACCTACGAGCCGCAGGCCGCGAACGACCTGTTCGCGATGTGCGAATCGTGGAGCAACAACCAGGAGGTGCCGGAGGCACTGCTCTGGAAGGACGTTCCCGAGGATCACCACGGCGACTACGAGTTCGTGACCGACCTGCTCGACTGGGACAAGAACGTCGACGTGGATTTCGTGCCCAACCGCTTCATGCGGCCGTACGCCACCGCGACCTCGGAGGCCGACGGCGGCAGCGCGTACGTGGAGAACTGGATCGTCTTCCGCTCGAACTCGTTCAGCGCGAAGGAGCTCACGGTGCGCCCCGGCCAGACCGTGACCGTCACCGACCAGGACGCGTACGGCGCCCTCCTCGTGCAGGGCTCCGGCACCTTCGGCGTGCACGACGCGCAGGCCGCCACCCTGATCCGCTACGGCCAGCTCAGCCAGGACGAGTTCTTCGTCTCGGAGGCGGCAGCGCGCGCCGGCGTGACGATCAGCAATCGCAGCGCGACCGACGACATCGTCATCCTCAAGCACTTCGGTCCCGGCAACCGGGAGCTTGGTCCCGTTGGCTGACATCTTCGGTGCCCCGGTCGAGTCGGCCCTCCTCCGGGTCGGTTCGCTCGATCAGGTCGCCCGCGTCGATCGATTCGTGGAGGATGACGGTCCGGCGCGCGGCGCCCGCCGCCTCCGGGTCGTCAACGGCGGCGGCCTCGAGTTCGACGTGCACCCGGACCGGGCGCTCGACATCGGGGCGGCCACGATCAACGGCCTGCCGCTCGCATGGCTCTCCGCGTCGGGCATCACCCGCCCCGACGCCTACGAGCCGGAGGGCCGCGGCTGGTTGCGCACCTTCGGCGGCGGACTCGTCACGACCTGCGGGCTGGACAGCTTCGGCCCGCCCGCCGACGACGAGGACGGCGTCGCCGGGATGCACGGCCGCATCGGCCACGTGCCCGCCCGCGTCACGGAGGTCGTCGCCACCCGCGAGCTGATCACGGTCGCCGGCGAGGTGCGCCAGACCGGCGTCTTCCAGGAGAACCTGCTGCTGCGACGCCGGATCACCTCCCGCGTGGGCTCCACCTCGTTCCGGATCGACGACACCGTGACCAATGAGGGCGAGCGCTCCCATCCGCACATGGTCCTGTACCACGTGAACCTCGGGTGGCCGCTGCTCGACGCCGGGACCGTCGTCGACATCCCCGCCCGATCGGTCGCCCCGCGCGACCCCGACGCCGCCGCGGGGTTCGATCGCCGGGCCGAGATCGGCGAGCCGGTGGTCGGCACCCGCGAGCAGGTGTACGTCCACGTCGCCGGCGACGACCGCGTCGCCCGCGTGACGAACGAGGCCCGCGGGCTGACGTTGACGCTGCGGTATTCGGAGGCCCTCCCGGCGATCTTCCAGTGGAAGCTCACCGCGACCAAGCACTACGTGCTCGGCCTGGAGCCCGCCAACACCGCGCAGATCCAGGGCCGGGCGGCCGCTCGGGCCGCCGGCGAGCTGCCGCGGCTCGAGCCCGGCGAGAGCAGGTCGTACGCGATCGAGATCGAGGTGGAAGCCGCATGACCGACACACCGCTGCTTCAACTGCACGGCGTCACCAAGTCGTTCGGCGCGGTGGCCGCGCTGGCCGGCGCGGACCTGACGCTGCGGGCGGGCTCCATCCACGCCCTCATCGGCGAGAACGGCGCCGGCAAGTCGACGCTGGTCAAGATCATCGGCGGCCTGTACCGCCGCGACGCCGGCGAGTTCCTGCTCGACGGCGAGAGCGTCGACTTCCACAACACCCGCGAGGCGAAGGATGCCGGCATCGCGGTCATCTATCAGGAGCCGACGCTCTTCCCCGACCTGACGGTCGCCGAGAACCTGTTCGTCGGGCGCCAGCCGTACACGCGCTTCGGCACCCTCGACCGGGCCCGGATGCGGCGCGAGACCCGCGAGCTGACCCAGCGACTCGGCGTGCCGATCGACCCGGACCGCGACGCGCGCGGACTCTCGATCGCCGACCAGCAGGTCGTCGAGATCGCCAAGTCGATCTCGGTCGGCGCGAGGGTCATCATCATGGACGAGCCGACCGCCGCGTTGTCCGGCGTCGAGGTCGAGCGCCTGATGGGCATCGCCCGTCAGCTGCGCGACGAGGGCCGCGGCATCATCTTCATCTCGCACCGCTTCGACGAGGTGTTCGCCCTGTGCGACGTCGTGACGGTCATGCGCGATGGCAGCTACGTGGCGACCAACGAGACGTCGACCACCACGGAGGACGAGATCATCCGGCAGATGGTCGGCCGCAGCGTCGACAACCTCTTCCCGAAGCAGGAGGCGCAGATCGGCGACCCGGTGCTCGAGGTGGAGCACCTCACGAGCGCCGGCGTGTTCGACGACGTCAGCTTCACGGTGCGCTCCGGCGAGATCGTGTGCCTGGCGGGGCTCGTCGGCGCCGGCCGCAGCGAGATCGCCCGCGCCGTCTTCGGCGTCGACCCGTACGACTCCGGATCGGTGCGGATCGCCGGCAGGGCGGTGCCGGGCAGGAACCCGGCGGTCGCGATGCGGCTGGGCATCGGCTTCGTGCCCGAGGACCGGCGCAAGCAGGGCCTGGCCATGACCGCCGGCGTGCAGAGCAACATCACGCTCGCCATCCGCGACAAGCTCGCGCGGCTCGGCTTCATCACCTCCGCGCGCGAGGAGCCGAGCGCCCGAACCTGGGCCGCACGCCTGCAGGTGAAGACCTTCGCACTCGACGCCGAGGCGCAGATGCTCTCCGGCGGCAATCAGCAGAAGGTCGTGCTCGGCAAATGGCTGGCCACCCAGCCGAAGCTGCTGATCGTCGACGAGCCGACGCGCGGCATCGACGTGGGCACCAAGGCGGAGGTGCACCGCCTCCTCTCGGAGCTGGCGGGCACCGGCGTCGCGGTGCTGATGATCTCGTCCGAGCTGCCGGAGGTGCTGGGCATGGCGGATCGCGTGCTCGTCGTGCGCGAGGGCCGGATCACCGCGGAGCTGACCCGGGAGGCGGCGACGCCGGAGAAGGTCATGTTCGCCGCCACGCACGCAGCGGAGGCCGCAGCATGAGCGTCGCGCACACCCTCCCGCCGGTCGGCGGCCAGCGGTCGTTCCTCGGCAAGCTGGTCCGTGCCCGCGAGCTCGGCCTGGTCGTCCTCATCGTCGCGCTCGTGGCGCTGACCAGCATCTCGCAGCCGGGCTTCCTCTTCAGCGACGGCGGCTGGCGCGAGCTCCTGCGCCAGCCGACCATCCTGATCCTCATCAGCCTGGGTGAGGCGATCGTCATCATCACCCGGAACATCGACCTGTCGGTCGGGTCGGTGCTGTGCCTGTCGACCTACACGGCGGGCACCCTCTTCGCCAACGTGCCCGGCATCCCGATCGTGCTGGTGATCCTCATCGGGATCGCGCTCGGGGCGGTGCTCGGACTCGTCAACGGCCTGCTGGTCGCCTTCCTGCGGGTGCCGTCCCTGGTGATCACGCTGGGCACGCTGTACGCCTACCGCGGCATCGCGATCCTGTGGATCGGGCCGCACTTCATCCGCTCCAGCTGGCTTCCCGCGCAGTACCGCTCGTTCGGCACGCTGCAGTTCTTCGGCATCCCGGTGCTGCTGCTCGTCGTGCTCGTGGTCGTGCTGCTGATCGGATGGTTCATGACCAGCCGGCGGTCGGGGCGCGACCTGTACGCGCTCGGCTCCAACCCGGAGGCCGCCACCCTGTTCGGTCTCGGGGAGCGCCGGCTGACCCTGGCGGCGTTCGTCACGAGCGGCGCCCTGGCCGGCCTCGGCGGGCTCGTCTATCTCGCGATCTTCGCCACCGGCGACGCGCAGGTGGGCACCGGGTATGAGCTGCAGGCCGTCGCCGCCGCCGTCGTGGGCGGCGTCGCGATCGTCGGCGGCTCGGGCACCATCTGGGGCGTCGCGCTGGGCGGCTTCTTCCTCGCGACCATCAGCAACGCGCTCCCCGTGCTCGGTGTGCCGAGCCTCTGGCAGCAGGCCATCGTCGGCATCCTCATCGTCGGCGCGATCCTGCTCGACCGCATCCTGTTCATCACCCGAACCCGCCGGGCCAAGAGAAGGGGAGTGCGGCATGAGCGACACCACCGCCGCCACCGCGACGGCCGCCGTGGACTCGGCCGCCGTCGAGAAGGCCGCCGCCTCGTACCGGACGCACGGCCGGCCGCTCTGGCGCCGCCTCCTGCTGCGCACCGAGGCGGCCATCATCGCCGCCATCGTGCTGCTGCTGATCGTCGCGACCACGACCGTGCCGTACTTCGCGCAGCCGTACACGTACCTGACGATGATCCTGAACTCGGCGCCGATCCTGCTCATGCTCCTGCCGGTGACGCTGATCATCATCACCGGCGACATCGACCTGTCGGTGGGCAGCATCCTCGGGTTCTCGAGCGCGATCTTCGGCCTGATGTTCCAGGCGGGCGTGCCCTGCCCCTCGCCGGCATCGTCTCCGTCGTCGCCGGGGGACTCGTCGGGGCGCTGAACGGCGTCCTCGTCACCTTCGTCGGGCTGCCGAGCCTCGCCGTCACGATCGGCACGCTGGCGCTGTTCCGCGGCATCGCCGTCGGCCTGCTGGGCACCACGGCGATCACGAAGTTCCCGATCGACGTCACCTCGTTCGTCGGCTCGCCGCTGTTCACCGGGGCGCCGATCCCGATCATCACCGTCGCGGTCGTGGTGCTCGCCATCGCCTTCGCGGTGCTCCTGCACTTCACTCCGTTCGGGCGCGGCGTCTTCGCGATCGGGCTGAGCCCCGAGACCGCCGCCTTCTCGGGCGTGCGGGTCAACCGCACCCGACTGACCCTGTTCATCCTGAGCGGGCTCGTCGCGTCGGCGACGGGCGTGTACTACACGCTGCAGTACAGCAACGCGATCGGCACCAACGGTCTCGGCCTCGAGCTGCAGGTGGTCACGGCCATCGTGCTCGGCGGCGTCTCGATCTGGGGCGGCCGCGGCACCCTGCTCGGAGCGATCGCCGGCGGCGTGCTCATCGCGGCGCTGAACAAAACGCTGCAGCTCGCCGGCGTCGGCTCCGACACCATCAGCGTCGTCACCGGCGCCGCCCTCATCTTCTCCGTCGTCGTCGCCAGTGTCGCGGGGTTCATCTCGCGACGGCGCCGGGCGAAGGCCTCCGTCATCACGGCAGGCGCATGACCGCACCATCTCGACCCCGACTGCACCAAGTGACCTATAGGAAGGCAGGACAATGAGGTTCACGTTCAGAACGACCTCGACCCGGCGCATCGCGCTGGGAGCGGTCGCCATCGCTGCCGCGGCGGCGCTCCTCTCCGGATGCGCGGCGGCCACCGGCGGCTCCGGCGGCGGCGGAGGCGACTCCTCCGGCGGCAGCATCACCGTCATCCCGAAGAGCCTCGGCAACAAGTACTTCGAGGCGTCGGACAAGGGCGCCAAGACGGCGGCCGACGCCCTCGGCCTGAAGTTCAAGGAGGTCGGACCGACCGCCACCGGGTCGGCCGACCAGGTGCCGTTCATCCAGACCGCGATCCAGACCGGGCAGAAGGCGATCGCCATCGCGGCGAACGACCCGAGCGCGGTCTGCAACGACCTGAAGGCCGCCCAGAAGGCCGGCGTGAAGGTCGTCGCCTTCGACACCGACACCGACTGCCGCGACGTCTTCATCAACCAGGCGACCGTCGACGGCATCGCCAAGGGTCTCGTCGACCTCATGGCGAAGCACCTCGGCCCGGCCGGCGGCACGATCGCGATCGAGTCCGGCGGCGCCAACGCCGCGAACCTGAACGCGTGGGTGGACGCCATGACGGCCCTCATCAAGAAGGACCACCCGGAGATCAAGATCGCCAAGGTCGCGTATGGCGAGGACGACGACCAGAAGTCGTACCAGGCGGCGCAGGGCCTCATGCAGAGCATCCCCGACCTCAAGGGCATCATCGCGCCCGACACGGTCGCGGTGAAGGAGGCCGCGCACTACCTCTCCGACACCCCGCAGTTCCAGGGCAAGGTGTGGGTCACGGGCCTCGGGCTGCCGAGCGAGATGGCGACCTACGTGAACAGCGGCGTCGTCGAGCAGTTCGGCCTCTGGAACCCCGAGGACCTCGGATACCTCGCCTCGTACGCGGCGGACGCCCTGATCAAGGGCACCATCACGGGCAAGGAGGGCGACACCTTCAAGGCGGGCAAGCTCGGCAAGTTCACGGTCGGCAAGGGCGGTGAGGTCGTTCTCGGACCCATGTTCGTGTTCGACAAGTCGAACGTCGGCAAGTTCTCCTTCTAGCAGGACACCATGCCGGGGCCTGCGGCGTTCTGCGTCGCGGGCCCCGGCCATCCGGGCTGAGCGAAGGACGGACATGGCCACGATCCACGATGTCGCCCGCCACGCGGGCGTCTCGGCCGGCACCGTCAGCAACGTGCTGAACCGCCCCGGATACGTCTCCGCTCCCACGCGGGAGCGGGTGCTCGCGGCGATCGCCGAGCTCGGCTTCACGCCCATCCAGCACGCCCGCAAGTTCCCCGCCGGCCGCCAGCGCACCCTCGGGCTCGCCCTGGCGGATCTGGCCAACCCGTTCTTCGTCGACGTCGCACTGGGCGCCGAGGCCGAGGCCAAGGAGCTCGGCGTCGGCGTCGTCATGATCCACAACGGCGACGACGCGGAGCGTGAGCAGGACAACCTCGAGGTGCTCGTGCGCCAGCGGGTGCACGGCATCATGATCGCCCCGGTGCGCGCGTCGGCGGAGGACCTGGAGCGCCTCGACTCGCGCGGCATCCCGCTCGTCTACGTCGACCGCGTCGACGACAGCTCCACCCGCTGCTGGGTCAAGACCGACGACGTCGCCGGCGGGCGGCTCGCCGGCGAGCACCTCATCGCGCTCGGCCATCGCCGGATCGCGTTCGTCGGCAACCTCGGCAGCAGCCTGCAGGTCGATCGGCGGTTCGCGGGATTCGCGGGGGCGCTGGCCGAGGCGGGCATCGTCGCGGAGCGGATCGTCACCGACTCGTGGCGGATCACCGACGGCCGGGCGGCGGGCGCGCAGCTCGCGGCGCGGGCATCCGGCGACCTGCCCACCGCGATCATGTGCGGCAACGACCTCATCGCGCTCGGCCTGCTGCTCGAGTTCGCGGGTGCCGGCATCCGGGTGCCCGACGACGTCTCGATCGTCGGCTTCGACGACCTCTCGTGGTCGGAGGCCGCGACCGTGCCGCTGACCACCGTGCGGCAGCCCCGCGAGCGGCTCGGCCGCCGAGCCGTGCGTCTGCTCCTCGATGAGATCGATCGCGGTGCCGTGCACGTGCACCGCCACGAGCTGCTCATCCCCGAGCTGGTGGTCCGCGCGTCGAGCGGCCGCCCCGATCCCGCGCGCGCTCGCCCGAGCGCACGACGCCCGACCCTGAAGGAAGAACCATGGCCACCGCCTGGCAGCCCGGCCTCGTGCCCGACGAGCTCCTCGCCCTCACGCACCGCCTCGGCGATCCCGCCAAGGACTTCGTGGTCCTCGCGGAGGGCAACACCTCGATGCGCCTGGACGACGGCCGCATGCTCGTGAAGGCCTCCGGATCGTTCATGGCGGGAGCCGCCCGCGAGGACTTCGTCGTCACCGAGGTGCCGCCGCTGGTCGATCTCATGGAGGACGCGTCCGCCACGCAGGAGGACCTCACCGCGATGCTCGACGCCGGCGAGCACGACGGCATCCGGCGCCGCGGCTCGATCGAGACGCTCGTGCACGCCGCTGTGCAGTCGGTGCGGCCGACCGCGTATGTGGCGCACACCCATCCGACGGCGGTGCTCGGGCTCCTGGCGAGCGTGCACGCGGAGACGGCCTTCGCCCAATGGGTGTACTCGGATGAGGCCGTGGTCATCGGCGTGCCGCTCTTCGTGCCGTACGCGGCACCCGGCATCGCCCTCGGCCGTCTGTTCCTCGATCGCCTGCGCGGCTACGCGGCGGAGCACGGCGAGCTGCCGTCGGTCGTGCTGCTGGGCAATCACGGGATCGTCGCGATCGGCGGGAGCGCGGATGCCATCGAGGCGATCACGCTCATGACCGTCAAGGGGGCCAGGGCCCGGGTGCAGGCGCTGTCGATCGGCGGGATCAGCGGCCTGGGCGAGGACGCCGTGTCGCACTACTTCGAGCGCACCGACATGGCCGAGCGGCGCAAGAACCTCGCGGGCACGGCCTGATGGCGGGGCTCGCCGCCGTCTTCTGCGATGTCGGGGGCCGATCTACGACGACGAGAACTTCGTGGTCGCGGTTCTCACGGCCCTCGACGAGCTCCGCGCCGCCGACGGCGTCGCGCCGGCCGATCGCGACCGCTTCCGCGAGCTGTACGACGCGCAGCGCGCGGCGCAGGCCGGGTCGTTGCGCGCGACGCTCGCGGAGGAGTTCCTCGGCGGCCGGGAGCGCCGCGCGGAGCTGCACGAGCGCACCCGGGCGCACTGGGTGCATCCGGCGGGCACCATGTACGACGACGTGCTGCCGTTCCTGCGCGCCCTCGATCGCCGCGTGCGGTTCGGCGTCCTCGCCAACCAGGAGGAGGACGTCGTCCGGGCGCTCGAGCGCGACGGCGTCGCGCCGTTCGTCGATGTCTGGGGCGTCTCGGCGATCGTCGGGTTCGAGAAGCCGTCGCCCGAGCTGTTCGCGTGGTGTCTCGACCAGGCCGGGGTGCGGCCGGAGCAGGCCGTCCACATCGGCAACCGGCTCGACACCGACGTGCGCCCGGCCCGCGCGCTCGGCCTGCGCACCGTGTGGCTGCTGCGGGGCGAGGCGCCCGACCACCCCACCGCCGAGCAGCTCGCCGAGCCCGACATCGTGGTGCGCAGCCTCGAGGGCCTCGCCACCCGGCTTCTCGACCGGATCGGGTCGCCCGGGTGAGCATCGTCCTCGGGATCGACCTCGCGACCGCCGGTGCCCGCGTCCGCGCGGTGGATGCCGCATCCGGCCACACCCTCGGCGAACGTCGCGCCCCGATGGCGGTCACGGGTGCGCACGGGGAGCGCACCCAGCCCGCCGTCTACGCGGGCGTCGTGCGCGACCTGGTCCGCGGCGTGGCGGCGGACCTCGGCGGGCGGGCGGGCGAGGTGCGCGCGCTCAGCATCACGGGCACCTCGGGCACGGTGGTGCCGGTCGACGCCCACGGGGTGCCGGTCGGCGACGCCGTGCTGTACGACGACCCGCGCGGTGCCGGGCACCTGCGCGCCCTCGCCGAGGCGGGTCTCGGTGCGAGGCCGTCCGCCGCCCTGGCCCGAGCCGCGTGGATGCACGGCGCGGCAGCCGGTGGGGTGGCGCGCTACGTGTTCTCTCCCGACGTCGTGATCGCGGCACTGGCCGGGCGGCTGCTGCCCTCCGACACCTCGCACGCGCTGAAGAGCGGGATCGATCCGGTCACCGCCGCCTGGGACGCCGCGGCGCTCGCCGTCGTGGGGATGCCCCGCGACCACCTGCCCGACCTGGTCGGACCGGGACGCGTGATCGGGGAGGTGTCGCGCCCCGCTGACTGGGGCCTGCCCACCGGCGTCGTGATCGTGTCCGGGATGACCGACGGGGCGACCGGGCAGATCGCGACCGGCGCCGTCCGCGAGGGCGACACGGTCGGCGTGCTCGGAACCACGCTCGTGATCAAGGCGGTGGCGCCCCGCGACGTCGTCGACGCGGCGACGGGCGTGTACTCGCACGTCGCCCCCGATGGCCTGTTCTGGCCGGGAGGCGCCTCCAACAGCGGCGCCGGCGTCCTGGCGAGCGGCATCACCGCCGGCCTCGATCCGGCGGGTCACGCCGAACGGATCGCCGCGGTCGGGCCGTCGGCCGTCGTCGCGTATCCGCTCGCGCGGATCGGCGAGCGCTTCCCGATCGCCGATCCGCGATTCGCCGGGTTCTCGGTGAGCGTGCCGGGCGCGGCCGCTCCCGCCGACGACCCCGCGGCTCGGTTCCGCACGGTCTACGAGGGCGTCGCCTTCGTCGAGCGGTTCGGCCTGGAACGCCTGGCCGGGCTCGGCGTCGAGCGGCGACGCCACCATCTCGCCGGCGGGGCGGCGGCGAGCGGGGTGTGGAACCGCATCCGGGCGACGGTGCTCGCGCGCACGGTGATCGTCTCGGAGGGGCGGGCAGCGCCGCGGGCGCGGCGGTGCTGGCGGCGGCGGCCCTGGGCGGGGAGACGATCGGCGTCGTCGCCGAGCGTTTCGCGGGGCGTCGATCGACCGTCGACCCCGACGAGGCCCTGCGCGATCCCCTCGAGGAGCGCTACCACCTCTTCTGCGCGGCCCTCGGTCGCGACGGAGGCGAGAACCCGGTCTGAGCGCCGCTCAGGCGCCCCAGCCGGCCTGGTTGCCGCCGACCCGGTCGGCGACGATGCTCGCGCCGTACCCGGATGCCGCATAGGCCGCCATCGGATCCTCCGGCAGCCCGCGCGCGGCGCGCCACTCGGCGAGCGCCGGCCGCACGTCGGTGTAGAAGGCGTCCATCAGGATGCCGTTGGCGCTCAGCACGTCGCCCGCCGCCTGCGCGGTCGCGAGCGCCGCGGTGTCGACGAGCAGCGCCCGCGCCGTCATCTCCTGCACGTTGAGCACGCTGCGGATCTGGCCGGGGATCTTGTCCTCGATGTTGTGGCACTGGTCGAGCATGAAGGCCGTGTCGCCGTCGTCGCCGTAGCCGCCGCCGCGCACGACCTCGACGAGGATCCGGAACAGCTGGAACGGGTCGGCCGCCCCGACGATCAGGTCGTCGTCGGCGTAGAAGCGCGAGTTGAAGTCGAACGAGCCGAGCTTGCCGAGGCGCAGCAGCTGCATGACGATGAACTCGATGTTGGTGCCTGGCGCGTGGTGGCCGGTGTCGAGGCACACCACGGCGCGCTCGCCGAGGGCGCTGACCTGGGCGTAGCTGGTGCCCCAGTCCGGCACGTCGGTGTGGTAGAACGCCGGCTCGAAGAACTTGTACTCGAGCACGAGGCGCTGGTTCTCGCCGATCCGCTCGTAGATCTTCGACAGCGAGTCGTGCAGCCGGTCCTGGCGGCCGCGCATGTCGTCCTGTCCCGGATAGTTGGTGCCGTCGGCGAGCCAGATCTTGAGGTCGCGCGACCCGGTCTGGTTCATGACGTCGATGCACGCGAAGTGGTGGTCGATCGCCTTCTGGCGGATGCGGTCGTCGCGGTGCGTGACGGAGCCGAGCTTGTAGTCGTCGTCCTGGAACGTGTTCGAGTTGACGGTGCCGAGTGCGACACCGTTGTCCTCGGCGTGCTTCGCGAGGTCGTCGTAGCTGTCGACCTTGTCCCACGGGATGTGCAGGGCGACGGTCGGCGCGAGGCCGGTGTGCTTGTGCACCTGGGCGGCGTCGGAGATCTTCTCGAACGGATCGCGCGGCACACCGGGCTGGGCGAACACCTTGAAGCGCGTGCCCGAGTTGCCGAACGCCCACGAGGGCAGTTCGATCCGCTGCTCGGCGAGACGGGACGAGATGGGCGCGAGATCGACCATGGGCGGCTCTTTCATCCGGGCGGCGACGGCCGCGATTGAATCGTTTTAACGATACGGCATCCCGACCTGTCGCGAAACGGTCAGCCCGTCGACGGCGGTGAGGTTCACCACGCGGGGTCGGGATCGAGGAGCGCGCGGCTGAGAGAGCCGGCAGGGTCGAGCGCGGCGATGAGCTGCTCGACCGCCGGGTCGAATGCCGCATCCCGCGTACTCGAGAGGACGCGTGCGAGGCGCTCGGGCGTGCGGCTCGCGACGATCGGCACGATGCTGCGGGTGCGCGTCGCCGTCCACCGGGCGAGCAGGTCGTCCGAACGCACACCCGCGGCCGCGGCCACTCGGTCGAGCACCCCCGGCGGCGCACGTTCTCGCGACCGTCGAAGAGCGATCTCTCGCGGCCGACGAAATAGCCGCCCGACTGCGACGACCAGGCGAGGTTCGGGATGCGGTGCGCCTGCGCCCACGCGAGCGTCGCCGCGTCGAGGCTGCGCACGCCCGCGAGCTCCGGCGTGCCGCTGGCAGCCGCGAGTCCCGCGTAGTTGCTGAGGGCCGCCAACCGGAGTCCGCGCTCGCGCAGGGCATCATCGAGTGCGCGGGTCCGATCGAGCGCCCAGTTCGAGACCCCGACCTCCGAGGCCAGACCCTCGTCGACCACGACCCGCAGTGTGTCGGCCAGGTCCTCGACGGGAGCCGCCGGGTCGTCGCGGTGCAACAGGTAGAGATCGACAGGCCTCCCCAGCTTGTCCGCGCTCGTGCGCGCGTCGGCGAGCACCGCGTGGCGCGACAGGCGCGGAAGCCAGTCGGTGAGATCCGGGTGGCCCCCTTCGTGACGAGTCGCACCCCCGGCACGTCGCCGTGCGCGCGGAACCAGTCGCCGATCGCGTCCTCGCTGCGACCGTAGACGCGTCCGGTGTCGAGCACCCGTCCACCGGCGTCCAGGTAGGTCGCGATGGAGGCGTCCACGGCACCGGCGACGTCGGGGTCGAACCAGCCCGTCCCGAGGACCACCGGAAGGGAGAGGTCGAGCGCGCTCACCCTCAGATTGTGCCGGGTGCGTCGTGAATGGATTCATTCCGGGCGCGCGCTGGCAGGATCGGGCCATGGCGTCGATCGGCATCCGCGGCGTCGCCGAGCGGGCGGGGGTCTCGGTCGGCACGGTGTCGAACGCCCTCAACCATCCGGAGAAGGTGTCGGCGGCGTCGCTCGGTCGCATCCGGGAGGCCATCGCCGAGCTCGGCTACGTGCGCAACGACGCCGCACGGATGCTGAGGGCCGGCCAGAGTCAGACCATCGGCCTCGTCGTGCTCGATGTGCGCAACCCGTTCTTCACCGATCTCGCCCGCGGGGCCGAGGACGAGGCGGTGCGGCACGGGATGTCGGTGATCCTCGGCAACAGCGCCGAGGACTCCGCGCGCGAGGCCGGCTACCTCGACCTGTTCGAGGAGCAGCGGGTGCGCGGCGTGCTGATCTCGCCGTACGGCCGCATCGACGAGCGGCTGCGACTTCTGCGCGAGCGCGGGATTCCGGCCGTGCTGGTCGACCGGGCGAGCAGCGACCGGCGCGTCAGCTCGGTGTCGGTCGACGACGTCGCAGGCGGCCGGATGGCGGCGGCGCACCTGCTGCAGATCGGCCGGCGTCGGATCGCGTTCGTCGGCGGCCCGGTCGGCATCCGGCAGGTCGCGGATCGGCTCACCGGCGCGCGGGAGGCGGTCGCCTCGATCGACGGCGCGACGCTCGAGGTCGTGCCGACGGCGGCGCTCACGGTGACCGAGGGCCGGCGCGCCGGACGCGCTCTCCTCGCATCGGCGCGAATGCCGGATGCCGTGCTCGCCGCGAACGACCTGGTCGCCCTCGGCGTGCTCGAGACGCTCGTGGTCGAGGGATCGGTCCGTGTGCCGGGCGACGTCGCGCTGATCGGCTACGACGACATCGACGTCGCGAGCGCGGCGATGGTGCCGCTCAGCTCGGTGCGGCAGCCGACCGAGCTCATCGGGCGCACGGCGGTCGGCATCCTGCTCGAGGAGGCCGCCGCCGCGCAGCCGCGGCCGCGGCAGGTCGTCTTCCAGCCCGAGCTCGTCGTGCGGGCGTCGTCCGGAGGGTGATCGAGCGCGAGAGCGAGAGCGAGAAAGCGCTTTCTTGCTAAGGTGGCCGGGTGTCCGCCGTCGACTGTGCACCGCCCCGGCGACGCTGGTTCCTCGATGTGGCGCCCCTTCGCGAGAGCCCCGCGTACCGCCGGTTCTGGATGAGCGGGGTGGCCGGGGGCATCGGGACTCAGTTGACCGCGGTCGCCATCGGCATCCAGGTGTACGACCTGAGCGGAACGACCGCCGCCGTGGCTCTCGTGGGTGGATTCGCGCTCGCGCCCATGATCGTCATGGGGATCTTCGGCGGCGCCATCGTCGACGCGTTCGACCGGCGCAAGGTGCTCATCGTCGCCTCGTCGATCTCGTTCGTGGCCCCTCTCGGGATCGCCGGCCTCTCCTGGCTGTCGGTGACCGAGCTCTGGCCCTACTACGTCTTCACGACGCTGTCGTCGACCGTCGGCGCCCTCGTCGGCGCCGCCCGCTTCGCCATCCATCCGCGCCTCGTCGAGCGCCGGCTGCTGCCGGCGGTCGCGGCCCTGAGCGGGATCAGCGCCGGCCTCCAGTCGGCGGTCGGCCCCGCCCTCGGCGGACTGCTGGTCGCCGCCGTCGGATTCGCCTGGACCTACACGATCGACCTCGGGCTGTTCCTCGTCGGGTTCTGGGGCATCGCGTCGCTGCCGGCCATCGTGCCGGCCGTGCGCGCGCGTGTCGGCCCGGCGGCGATCGCCGAGGGACTGCGCTTCCTGCGGTCGGCCCGCAACCTGCGGACGGCGATCGGCATCCAGATCGCCACCTTCGCGTTCGGTCGGGCGTACGCGTTGCTGCCCGCCGTCGGCGCGGTCCTGCTCGGGGGCGGCGCGACCACCGTCGGCATCCTCGTCGCCGCGAGCGCGGTCGGCGTGATCGTGAGCGGCGTGCTCTCCGGACCCCTCGGACGGGTGCGGCGGCAGGGGCGCGCGATGCTCATCGCGGCCGGCTGCATGGCGAGCGGCGTCGCGGTCTTCGGTGCACTCGTGCTCACCCTGTCGCTCCTGCCGCATGACGCGGACGCGCACCACGTCGACCTGCCCTGGCTGATCGGGCTGGCCACGGCCCTGGTGCTGGTCGGGGCCGCGGACAACATCGCGGGCATCTTCCGCACGACGATGATGCAGTCCGCCGCGCCGGACGAGATGCGCGGCCGACTGCAGGGCTTGTACACGCTCGTGCTGACCGCGGGGCCGCGGGTGGGCGACGTCTTCGCGGGCTTCGTGGCCGCGGCGGGCGCGCTGTGGTGGCCTCCGCTGCTGGGTGCCGTGGTCATCGGGATCGTCCTCGTCGCGATCGCGCGGCTGCGGCCCGCCTTCCGGCAGTACGACGCGCGGGAGCCGGTGCCGTGAACCGGCCGACCGATCGGGTCCGGAAGCTCGCGCGACTGCGCGCGATCATCGACGCGCGCGGAGCCGAGGGCCTGCTGCTCACGAGTGCGGAGTCCCTCGCCTGGCTCTTCGACGGAGCCCGCGTCTCGGTCCCGCTCGGCGGACCGGCGGTGCTCACCGCGGCCGTCGACGCGGACGGATCGATCTTCGTGCACGCGCCGGCCAACGAGGTCGATCGCCTGCGCGAGGAGGAGTTGGGAGGCGGGGTCCGGATCCAGGAGTTGCCGTGGTTCGAACCGCTCCCCGTCGCCGCGGACGGGTGGCTCACGGAGGGCGACGTCGTGCCGGAGCTCCGGGCGGCGCGGGCTTCCTCCTGCCCGCCGAGCTCGAGCGCTATCGCGCGCTCGGCACCGAGGTGGCCGCGCTGACGACCGACGTGCTCGCCGCGACCCGCCCCGACCGCACGGAGCGAGCGGTGGCCGCAGATCTCGCGGCCCGCCTCGTCGCCGCGGGCGCCGAGCCCGTCGTGCTGCTCGTCGCAGGCGAGGCGCGCACCGGCGTGCCGCATCCGCTCCCGACCGCGGCGCGGCTCGGGGCGCGGGCGATGGCCGTCGTCGGCGCCCGGCGCGACGGTCTTATCGTCAACCTCACCCGGTGGGTCGGGGCGGATCCGGGCGACGGGACGCGGGAAGCGGCGCTGCGCGAGGTGGAGGCGGATGCCCTCGCCGCCACCGAGCCCGGGCGCGTGCTCTCGGACGTGCTCGGCGACATCGCCCGGTCGTACGAGCGGCACGGCTTCGGCGCCGACGCCTGGCTGCGTCATCATCAGGGCGGCCCGACCGGATATCTGGGGCGCGACCCGAAGGCGACCCCGGCGGCCGCGGACCGGATCGTCGCCGGACAGGCGTTCGCCTGGAACCCCTGGGCGCCCGGTCTCAAGCTCGAGGACACCGTGGTCGTGCACGCCGACGGGATCGAGGAACTGACCACCGACCCCCGCTGGCCGGTCGTGGACGCACGGGGGCGGCAGCGGCCGCGCACCCTCGGCTACGGAGAGGAACTGCCATGACACGACTCGACTGGCTGGCGGTGCGGGGGCCGATCTCGTCGACGAGGGCGAGCGGCCCGTGCACCTGCACGGGGTGAGCCTCGGCGGGTGGATGAACATGGAGAACTTCATCTCCGGCTACCCCGGCAACGAGGAGGGCATCCGCCGCATCCTGCTCGACCGCATGGGACGCGAGGCCTACGACGCGTTCTTCGACGCCTACCTCGGCGACTTCATCCAGGATGAGGATGCGGCCTATCTCGCCGCCATCGGCATCGACTCGATGCGCATCGCCGTGAACTACCGGCATTTCGAGGACGACGCGCGGCCGTTCGAGCTCAAGGAGTCGGGCTTCGCGCAGCTCGATCGCGCGGTCACCGTGCTCGCCCGGCACGGCATCCGGTCGATCATCGACCTGCACGCCCTGCCCGGGCGGCAGAACCAGCACTGGCACAGCGACAACCCGACCCACATCGCCGAGTTCTGGCAGCACCGGCACTTCCAGGACCGCGTCGTGCATCTGTGGGAGGCGCTCGCCGACCGCTTCAAGGACCGGCCGGAGGTCGCCGGTTACAACCCGATCAACGAACCGTCGGACGCGAGCGGCGAGGTGCTGCCGGCGTTCTACGAGCGGCTGGAGCGGGCGATCCGGGCGATCGATCGGCGCCACGTGCTCTTCCTCGACGGCAACAAGTACTCCACCGACTTCTCGTTCCTCGACGGCCGCGCGGAGCCGATGGAGAACACGGTCTACACGGCGCATGACTACGCGCTGCCCGGCATCACGAGCGCCACCGAGTACCCCGGTACCACTCGCGGCGAATTCTTCGACCGGACGGTGGTCGAGCAGACATTCCTCCGCCGCACCGAGTACATGCGCCGCACCGGCACGCCGATCTGGATCGGCGAGTTCGGCCCGATGTACCCGCCGGGGCGCGGCGTCGAGGAGTGGCGCTACCGGCTGCTGCGCGATCAGCTCGAGATCTACCGGGAGCACGGCGCGAGCTGGGCGCTCTGGACGTACAAGGACATCAGGCTGCAGGGGCTGCGCACGGTCGCGCCCGACAGCGAGTACCTGCAGCTCATCGGCGCGCTCGTCGAGAAGAAGCGCCGGCTCGGCATCGACTCGTGGGGCGGGTCGGATGCCGGAGTGCGCGACATCCTCGATCCCCTCGATGCGCTGTTCGACCGGGAGTTCCCGGGCTACGCGCCGTGGCCGTGGGGACGGCAGCCGCATATCGCCGTGCTCGTGCGGCACATCCTGCTCGCCGAGCCCCTCGCCGAGCAGTTCGGCGACCTCTTCCGCGGCGTGACGCCCGACCAGGCGCGCGAGCTCGCGTCGGGGTTCCGCTTCGACCGCACCCGGGAGCGGTCGCCCCTCGTCGAACTCCTCCGGGAGCACCTCGCGCGCGACTGACCAAAATCGACCAGTACGTCGCTCCCGCACTGGGATTAATCGGTCATTCGCGAGTTACGAGTGCGGCGGGATGAAGCCGATCGAGGTGCGGGCGCCGTCGGCCAGGGCGAGGCGCTCGTTCGGGGCGAGTGCCAGGTCGAGCGCGCCGCCCGGCCACGTGAACGTGCCCGCGACGGGGCCGCCCGCGACGCCGACGACCGCGACGGGCGCGCCCGCGGCATCCGCCTCGACGTGCCAGCCCCGCGCGAACTCGAGGTGCGGGGAGCCGTCGCGCCGAACGACGACCCGTTCGTCGTCGCCCGCGAGCTCGTATCGGATCCCGCCGATCGTGCGCGCGTAGGCGGTGGCCGTCGCGGCGGCGCCGTGCTCGAGCCGGGTCGGCACGAGACCGCCGAAGTCGATGCCGCCGTCGTGCCGGGTCCGGATGCCCGCGGCGCGCTCCACGGCATCCAGGAACCACAGGATCGCCGGGGAGTACACCGACGTGAATCCCGGGGTGCCGCTCCACGGATCGAGGCACTGCGGAAACCGGTCGGCGATCGTCAGGGCCGCGAGCACCGGCTGCTCGATCACCGCGAGCTCGGCGAGCCGGCCGTGCGGCTCGAACGCGTCGGGGGCGCGGATCATGCTCAGGAAGTTGCTCGGGCCGCCCCAGGAGTTGCGGCTCGCGTCGTGATCGAAGCGCGGATCGTCGAGCGCGAGCGACGTCAGCCCGTAGTGGCCGAGGAAGCGGCGGGTGCTCAGGAGGTGGCGCTCGAGCGCCACGGCGGCGAACGCGTCGTCGCCGACGCCGCACGCGAGCACCCGAAGCAGCACGTCGGAGTCGACGCGCACGAACCCGCCGGAGGCGTCCCGGTCGTAGAACATGCCCGCGTTCTCGTCGAAGCACTGCTCCCACAGGGCTGCGAGCGACACGGCCGCCCGTTCGCGCCAGGGGTCCGCGTCGTCGCCGAGCTCGGCCGCGATGTCGGCGAGTGCGAGCCGTTGTGCGACGACGTTGGCCGTGAGGTCGGGGGCGATGAACGGGAGCCCCGGCGAGGCCGGATCGAAGCGCGCCGCGTCGCCGTGGAAGCAGCGGTCGGGCACGTGCCAGAAGCGGGGCGAGAGGTCGTGGCCGGTGTCGAAGGTGCAGAACGCCTCGACCGCGCCCGTCCGACGGGTGTCGCGGTGCGCGGCGAGCCAGGCGTCGTTCGCGGTGAGCACGCCGAGCATCCGGCGAAGGTGCGCGAGGTCGCGGCGGCCGGTGGCAAGGTGGTGCCGCCACACCGACCGGGCGAACGGCGTGACGATCTGGATCTGCGAGAAGGCCGGACCGTCTGCGGTCACCTTGTAGGGGATCAGCCCGTCGGCTCGGGCATGGTCGGCGAAGAGGAGATGGGTCGACCGCGTGACCGCGGGCGCGAAGCGGTCGAGCACCTCGGCGTTGATCGTGCCCGTGCTCTCGATCCACGCGCCGTGGTAGACCCCGCCCTCGCTGAGCACGGGGTCCTCGCCCGGGGCGAGCGGCCCGACGCAGGCGTCGAGCTCGCGCAGCGCCTGGATCCACCGGTCGCCGAGCGGGCCGCCGATCGAGGCGAACCGGATGCCGGCCTCGGCGATCCCCTCCGCGAGGGCCCCCGAGAGCCCGGCCTCGCGCACGGGGTCGGACCTGCGCAGCCGCGCGAGCGCGTCGTCGATCCCCGTCATGCCGACATCCTTCCCCGAGACGACGGTGGGCGGTCCCCGATCGGAGACCGCCCACCGAAGGTGATGCGACTACTGGGCCGTGGCCAGCGCCGCCGTCAACTGCTGGACGAACGACGTGCCGCCGTCGGCCGCCGAGGTCTTGCCGAACAGCACGTCGGACTCGATGCGCTGCGACAGGTCGTTCATGACGGAGCCGCCGTTGGGCTGCGGCGGCGCCTCGACGCCGACCTTGAGCACCTTCTGCAGGTATCCCGCGGCCTCCGCGTCCGCCGGGGCGAGAAGCGGCTGCACGACCTTGAGCGTGTTCGGGTTGAAGGGCAGACCGCGGTCGGCCAGGATCACCTTCGCCGCCTGGGGCTGGTTGAGCAGCCAGTCGACGAGCAGCGCCGACGCCGCCGGCTGGGCGGTGTGCGCGTTGATCGCCCAGAACTGCGAGGGCAGCACCGAGAGGCCGGAGAGCTTCGTCGAGGTGGGCGGGGTGACGATCTCGACCTTCGCGCCTCCCGTGCCCGCCGAGTACGCGGCGATCTGGTTGCTGTAGGAGAACGCCATGGCCGCCTTGCCGGTGCCGAACAGGGTCTGGTCGGGGGTCAGGTTGTGGTTCTCGACGACGACCGACGGGTCGGGCATGCCGCCCCCTTGACGAGCTTCTGCTCGATCTCGAGCCAGCTCTGGATCTGCTTCGGGGTCGCGGCGACCTTGCCCTTGAAGTCGTAGACGCCGGTCTTGTTCAGCTGCGCGATGTAGGTGCCCAGGATGTCCTGGATCCGCAGGTCGACACCGGCGACCCCGGTGTGGCTCTTGCCGATCTCGTCCGCCGCCTTGATGAAGTCGTCCCAGGTCCAGTTCGCCTTGGGCAGGTCGACGCCGGCCTTCTTGAACAGGTCCTCGTTGACCAGCACGCCGATCGCGTTGCCGCCGGTCGGCAGCCCGTAGAGCTTGCCCTTGACCGTCGCGCTGACCGTGGCGGTCGCCGCGTAGTCCTGGATGTCGACGTACTTGCTCACCGTGCCGAGGTCGAGCAGCTGCCCGGAGCCGCCGTACTGCTGCGGCAGCGCGCCGCCGAGAGCGAAGACGTCGGGCGCGGTGGTGCCGCCCGCGGCGAAGTCGGTGGTCAGGCGGTTGAACAGGTCGTTCGGAGCCCCGACGCTCTCGGCCTTCACCGTGATGTTCGGGTACTTCTTCTCGAACAGGTCGATCGCCTTGGACATGAGCGCTGCGCGCCCGTCGTTGCCCCACCACGAGATGTGGAGGGTGATCTTCTGCTTCGGGTTGAAGGTCGGCCCGGCGTCGCTCGGCGCGGCGGCCGGCGAGCCGGCGCAGCCCGCGAGGATGAGTGCTGCCGCGACGGTCGCGCCGAGAGCGGCTACGCGGGCAAGGGGCGTGCTGTACGCGTCATTGCGCCTCTTTCGTTGTTCTCAGTTCGACGGCCCGCCGTGTCGGCGGAACCGGGCGGTTTCGGGATCGCAAAGCTGAGAAACCGCTTTCACGGGGAAGCTAGCACCGCGGCCGAACGGTGTCAACGAGCGCCGGCGGGCCCGGCCCGGCTCAGGCCCGCGGCGCCGCGGTCGACTTGCGCAGCTCGAGACGGGGCTGGAACAGAACGTTGTGCTCGGGCGTCTCGTGGCGCACGAGGGAACGCATCCGGCTCCATGCCTGGACACCGAGCTCCTCGTGCGGCACCGACGCGGTGGTCAGCGGCGGGGAGATATACCGCGCGAACGGGATGTCGTCGAACCCCGTCACGGAGAGATCCTCGGGCACCCGGACGCCGCGTTCCACGAGCCCGCCGATCAGCCCGACGGCCACGAGGTCGTTGAAGGCGAGCGCGGCGGTCGCGCCGGTGGCGATGACGTCGCCCGCCGCGAGCAGGCCGTCCTCCGATCCGGCTCCCACGGGCAACCGGTCCAGGCGAACATCCGGCGTCGAGCGCTCGAAGTCCTCGAGGCCGAGCAGTCGCGCCCGGTTCGAGACACTGCCCTCCGGCCCCTCGAGGAAGACGAGGTGGCGGTGACCGAGGTCGTAGAGGTGGCGGGCGAGGCTCTCGACCCCCGACCGGTAGTCGATCGACAGCGTCGGGGCGCTCACGCGCGACGTCTGACGGTTGATGACGACGACCGGACGCAGCGCATCCGCCGCGACGACGAGATCGTCCTCGGACATGCGCGGCGCGCACAGCACGATCGCATCGCACCGCCGGCGGGCCTCGGCGGCCAGGAGCGGCTCCTCCGTCGGCGACTCGCCGGAGTCGACGACGAGCACCCGGTAGCCGTCTTTCGCCGCCGTCTTGCTGAGGCTCGAGAGCACGGCCTGGAACGCGGGGTTCGACAGGTCGGGCACGAGGAAGGCGATCGCCTTGGTCTCGCCGAGGGCGAGGCTGCGCGCGAGATGGTTCGGGGAGTAATCCAGCTCGGCCGCCGCCTGCCGAACCCGCTCGGCGACCTGCGGCTCTCCGACGAAGCGCCCGTTCATCACGCGCGAGACCGTGGCGGGCGACACCCCGGCGCGCTGCGCCACCTCGGCGATGGTCGCTGCGCCCGATCGGCTCGCCACGGTGGTCCGCCCTTCCCGCACGGCCACTGGCGACCGCCCCGCGATAGGTGTCACCATAACGAATCGCCGGGGCCGAGCCGTTTGACCTCGCGGGCATCCCGCCGCATAATCGAGAAACCGCTTTCACGGGCCCCGGCGCGACCGCCGGGCGGACGACGGACGAGGAGGTCATCGTGAGCAGTCTCGGAGAGCTGCGCTCGCTCACCGTGTCACGCCGGCGCAGCGGGGCCCGGAGCCCGAAGCCACGAGCCCGCGACAACATCACCGGCTACCTGTTCCTGGCGCCGTGGCTCATCGGCCTGGTGGTGTTCACGATCGGCCCGATGGTGGCGTCGCTCGTCCTCTCGTTCACCCACTACGACCTGCTCACCCCGCCGCGCTGGGCCGGATTCGGCAACATCGTGCGGATGGCGCAGGACGAGCGCCTGTGGCACTCCTTCGGGATCACGGTGCTCTACGTCGTCGTGTCCGTCCCGCTGCAGCTGATCCTCGCTCTCGCTCTCGCCCTGGTGCTCGATCGGGGGATGCGCGGCCTGTCGTTCTACCGATCGGTCTTCTACCTGCCGAGCCTCATGGGCGGCTCGGTCGCGATCGCGATCCTCTGGCGGCAGGTGTTCGGCAAGGACGGGCTCGTCAACGGCTTCCTGGCCGTGTTCGGGATCGACGGCCCCGGGTGGATCTCGCACCCCGACTTCGCCCTGTGGACCCTCGTGCTCCTGCACGTCTGGACCTTCGGCTCGCCCATGGTGATCTTCCTGGCCGGCCTTCGCCAGATCCCGGAGATGTACCACGAGGCCGCCGCCGTCGACGGAGCGGGCAAGGTGCGGCGCTTCTTCTCGATCACCTTCCCGCTGCTGACGCCGATCATCTTCTTCAACCTCGTGCTGCAGATGATCTTCGCGTTCCAGTCGTTCACCCAGGCCTACATCGTGTCGGGGGGCACGGGCGGACCGAGCGACTCGACGCTCTTCTACACGCTGTACCTGTACCAGAACGCCTTCACGGCGCCCATCGACATGGGCTACGCGTCGACGATGGCCTGGTTCCTGCTCCTCGTGATCGCCGGATTCACCGGCATCAACTTCTGGCTGTCGCGGTACTGGGTCTTCTATGACGACTGACCGACCCCGACCGAGCACGCTTCGAAAGGCCCGACCATGACCGCTCTCGACGCCGAGACGCCGATCGTCCTCGCGCCGCGACGACGACGACGTCGCGGTCGGCGGCCGATCTGGCAGTCGATCCTCCGGCACGCCGCCCTGCTCGCGCTCTGCGTGATCATGCTCTACCCGCTCATCTGGCTCGTCGTGTCGTCGCTCAAGCCGAACGCGGACATCTTCCGCGACCTGAGCATCTTCCCGAGCCACCTGACGCTCGAGAACTACATGAAGGGGTGGACGGCCCAGGAGTTCCCGTTCGGGCAGTTCCTGCTCAACTCGGCCGTCGTCGCGGTGGGCGCCATCATCGGCAACCTGGTCTCGTGCTCGCTGGCCGCCTACGCGTTCGCCCGCCTGCGCTTCCGTGGCCGGTCGCTGTTCTTCGCCATCATGCTCGGCACGATCATGCTGCCGTTCCAAGTGGTGCTCGTGCCCCAGTTCGTGATCTTCAAGGACCTCGGCTGGCTCAACACCTTCCTGCCCCTCATCGTGCCCAAGTTCCTGGCGACCGACGCGTTCTTCGTCTTCCTCATGGTGCAGTTCATCCGCGCCCTGCCCGACGAGATCTTCGAGGCGGCCCGCATCGACGGTGCCGGCCACCTGCGCATCTACGCCGGGATCACCCTCCCGCTCATGACGCCGGCTCTTGCCACCACCGCGATCTTCACCTTCATCTGGACCTGGGCGGACTTCTTCGGGCCCCTCATCTACCTGCGCTCGCCGAACGAGTTCACCGCGTCGATCGCGCTCAAGGGGTTCGTCGATGCGCAGTCCAGCTCGGACTACGGGTCGATGTTCGCGATGTCGGTGGTCTCTCTCGTGCCCCTGTTCATCGCGTTCCTGATCGGACAGCGCTACCTGGTGCGCGGGATCGCCACCACCGGAATCAAGTGAGGAAAGTCGTGACACGCCGCCGATACGCACTCGTCGGCTCGGGCTCGCGTTCGCAGATGTATCTCGACGCGATCGCGGGCGACCATGCCGACGTCGCCGAGCTCGTGGCCTGGGCGGACCGCAATCCGGGCCGCCTCGACTACAGCGCCTCCCTGCCCGGCCGGGAGACGCTCGGGCGCCCGGCGCGATTCGACCCGGCGGATCTGGGGGCCGCCATCCGGGAGCACCGGGTGGATCGCGTCATCGTGACGACGCCGGACCTCACCCACGCCGACTACGTCGTCGCGGCCCTCGACGCGGGCGCGGACGTGGTCGTCGAGAAGCCGCTCACGACGACCGAAGAGGGTGCGCCGGATCGCCGAGGCCGCCGATCGTTCGGGGCGCGATGTCACGATCACCTTCAACTACCGCTACGCCCCGCGCAACACGGCGCTGCGCGAGGTGGTCGCCTCCGGGCGCATCGGCGAGGTCACGTCGGTGCACTTCGAATGGGTGCTCGACACCGCGCACGGCGCGGACTACTTCCGGCGCTGGCACCGCGACAAGCGCAACTCCGGCGGCCTGCTCATCCACAAGGCGTCCCACCACTTCGATCTCGTGAACTGGTGGATCGCGGACGTCCCGTCCCGGGTGTTCGCCAGTGG
The DNA here is from genome assembly GCF_030161895.1 of Pseudolysinimonas kribbensis. Classification (GTDB taxonomy): domain Bacteria; phylum Actinomycetota; class Actinomycetes; order Actinomycetales; family Microbacteriaceae; genus Pseudolysinimonas; species Pseudolysinimonas kribbensis. The sequence continues at coordinate 1,579,981 of NZ_BSVB01000001.1, read as the reverse complement.
CGGCCTGCGCTTCTACGGAGCCGACAACGCGGCAAGGCGGGGCCTGGGACCGCGTGCCGAGCGCGGGTCGATCGACTCGCCGCTGCGCGACGCGTTCAGCCTCGACCTGCGCGCCGACCCCGAGCTGCGCGGTCTCTACTACGACCAGGAGCGCTACGACGGCTACCTGCGCGACCGCGACGTGTTCGACCCGGGCATCACCATCGAAGACAACCTGTCGCTCGTCGTGGACTACGCCGGCGGGCCGAGCATGTCGTACTCGCTCAACGCCCACTCGCCGTGGGAGGGCTACTCGATCGCCATCAACGGCACCGCGGGTCGTGCCGAGCTCGCGGTCGTCGAGCGCGGGGCGGTGCTGATCGGCGAGGACGGGCGGGTCACGGTCGACCCGAGCGCGCATCCTGAGGGCGTGCGGGCCGACCGTACCCGCGGTGTCAGCGAGCGTCTCGTGGTGCAGGAGCACTTCGCGCCGGCCGAGGAGGTGCCGATCCCGATGGGCGCCGGAGGTCACGGAGGCGGCGACCGGATCCTGCTCCGCGACGTCTTCCGCGGTCCGGACGAGGATGCCCTCGGCCGGGTCGCCGGCTGGCCGGACGGGGTGCGCGCGGTCGCCGTCGGACTGGCGGGCAACAGGTCGCTCGAGACGGGTCAGGCGGTGCGCGTGTCGGAGATCGAACTCGGGGCCGGCGCCCGCGCGCTCGGAATGGCGATCGCGTGAGCCGGTACCTCGTGACCGGTGGCTCCGGCCGGCTCGGTCGCAGCGTCGTGGACGTGCTCGCCGAGGCGGGGCACGATGTGGTCTCGGTCGACCGGTCCCCGGTGGCCGGGCTGCGCGCGGAGCAGCGGCAGGTCGACCTGCTCGTCCCCGGCGCCGCGCTCGACGCGGTCGCCGACATCCGTCCCGACGGGATCGTCCACCTGGCCGCGATCGCGGTGCCGTTCAGCCTGCCCGACCCGCAGATCTTCGCCGTCAACACGACCCTCGCCTGGGTCATGCGCGAGGCGGCGCTCGAGATCGGCGTGCCGTCCCTGCTGCTCGCGAGCAGCCCGACCGTGATCGGGTACGGAAGCCCGACGGGATGGGTGCCGAGCGTGCTGCCGATCGATGAACGGCATCCGGTCGCGCCCTGGAACGGCTACGCGCTGTCGAAGGCCGCCATCGAGTCGCTGGTCGCGATGACGGTGCGCCAGCACGGCGACCGGCTGCGGATCGCCGCATTCCGCCCGTGCTACGTGATCGCGCCGGAGGAGTGGGCGGGGACGCCCACCCAGCAGGGGCACACGATCGCCGAGCGGCTCGCCGATCCGGAGCTGGCGGCGGTGTCGCTGTTCAACTATCTCGACGCGCGCGACGGCGGGGACTTCGTGCTGTCCTGGCTGCGCCAGGCGGCGTCGGTGCCGAACGGCGGCGTGTTCTTCGTCGGCGCTCCGGATTCGCTCGTCCGTGAGCCCGTCGGGCAGGCGCTGGCGCGCCTGGTGCCGGAGGTCGCCGATCAGGCACGCCACCTCGGAGACGCCGATGCGGTGTTCAGCAGCCGGCTGGCCGAAGAGGTGCTCGGCTGGCGTGCGACGCGCCTCTGGCGGGACCAGCTCGCCGAGCGGGAGACGGAGGCCGGCGTTGCGTGAGCTGAGTTTCGGTGAAGGGGTGCTGTTCTTCCCCGTCACCCCCTTCGACGAGGCGGACCGGGTCGTGCCCTCGCTCGCCGAGGACCTGGTGCGGGAGGGGTGGACCACGGCGCCGCCGGCGTGTTCGCCGGATGCGGCACCGGCGAGTTCCATGCCCTCGGACTCACGGAGTACGCGGCCGTCGTCCGGGCGGCGCGCGCGGGGATCGCCGGCCGGGCACCTCTCATCGCGGGGGTCGGCGGCCCCCTCGGTCACGCGCTCGACGTCGCACGCACGGCCGAGGAGCTCGGAGCCGACGGTCTTCTCGTCATGCCCCCGTATCTCGTGCAGGGGCCGCAGGCCGGCCTCATCGCCTATGTGGCCGCGATCGCGCGCGCGACGGCGTTGCCCCTCATCGTCTATCACCGCGGCGCCGCGCAGTTCACGCCGGTCTCGCTGCGCGCCCTGCTCGAGCTGCCGACCGTGGTCGGTCTCAAGGACGGCGTCGGCGACGTCGCGCTCATGCAGCGGATGGTGCTCGAGGCGCGTGCCGCGGGTCGGGAGCTGCTGTTCTTCAACGGCCTCCTGACGGCCGAGATGAGCCAGTCCGCATACGCGGCGATCGGCGTTCCCCGTTACTCCTCGGCGGTGTTCGCGATGGCGCCCGACATCGCGACGGCCTACTTCCGGGCGGATCGCGCGGGCGACACCGCCGCGCGCGACCGGCTGCTCGACGGCTTCTACTCGCCCCTGGTCGCGCTGCGCGACGAGACGCCGGGCTTCGCCGTCTCGCTCATCAAGGCGGGGCTTCGCCTGCAGGGCCGACCGGTGGGATCCGTGCGGCCCCCCTCGTCGATCCGGCACCGCCGCAGCTCGATCGGCTCGGCGCGCTCCTGCGTCGGGGGCGGGAGCTCGCGGCGTGATCCGGAGTCCCGCGGATCCGCTCGCGGGGGCGAGCCCGGCCCCCTCCTGCGGGAGGTGCGCACCCGCGTGGTCCGCATCCCGCTGACCCGTCCGTGGGGCGACGACGTGCGCGAGGTCGGTGTCGTCGTGGTCGACGTGCGGGACGAGCACGGCGCGGTCGGTCACGGCTTCTCGTGGACGCCCACGATCGGGCTGCGCGCCGTGCAGGCGCTGCTGGAGGACGACGTCGCGCCCTTCGCCGTCGGCCGGCCGATCGATGCGGCGCTCTGGCGCTCGTGCTGGGAGCGCGTGCACGAGGCGGGCGGCGCAGGAGTCACCACGATCGCCCTCGCAGGACTCGATCTCGCCGTCTGGGATCTGCGCGCGCGACGGGCGGGCGTCGGGCTTCCCGAGCTGCTCGGCCGCCGGCACGACAGGCTGCCCGCCTACGGGAGCGGGGTGAATCTGCACTACCCGCTCGAGGACCTCGTCGCGCAGGCGCGGCGCTGGGTCGGCCAGGGGTTCCGGGCGGTGAAGATCAAGATCGGCAAGCCGGACCTCGCGGAGGACGTGGACCGCATCGCCGCCGTGCGCGAGGTGCTGGGACCGGATCGCGCCCTCATGGTGGACGCGAATCAGCGATGGGATCTCGCCCGGGCGACCGACGCGGCCGCGGCGATCGAGCGCTTCGGCATCCGGTGGCTCGAGGAGCCCCTGCGAGCCGACGACACGAGCGGCTACGCGGAGCTCGCGCGGCGCACCTCGATCCCGATCGCCCAGGGCGAGAACCTGCACACGCTGTACCGGTTCCGCGACGTGCTCGACGCCGGCGCCGCCGCGATCGTGCAGCCGAACGTCGTGCGCGTGGGCGGCATCACGCCGTTCCTCGAGATCGCCGAGCTCGCCCGGGAGCGCGGGGTCGAGCTCGCGCCGCACCTGCTGCCGGAGCTCTCGGCGCAGCTCGCGTTCGCCCTGCCAGGCACGGCGTGGGTCGAGGACGTCGAGGAGGCGCGATTCGCCGACCTGGGAGCCCTCACCGCGCCGACGGGCGTCCTTGTCGAGGACGGCTGGGTCTCGGGCGGTCCGTCGCTCGGCCTCGGCCTCCGCTTCGCCTGACTCAGCGCAGCCCGAGCCGCCGCAGCGCGGGGCCGGCGAACACGCCGTCGGGATCCAGGCGCTCGAACACCCGCCGGGCGTCCGCTGCGCGCGGCACCACGCGTGCGATCGCGGCGGCGTCGAAGTGGTGCACCTTGCCCCAGTGCGGGCGGGCGCCGAACGGCGCGATGGCCTCCTCGACCACGTCGACCGCGCGCGCGACGCCCTCCGCGTCGTCGGCCCAGGTGAAGTGCAGGGCGACGCTGTCGCGCTGGTACGCCTCGCTCAGCCAGAGCTCGTCGGCGGCGATGGTGCGGATCTCGCTCACCTGCAGCACCGGTGCGATGCGGCCCGCGACCGCCTGCACCGCCTCGATCGCCGCCGGGGCGTCGCCGCGGCCGACGAACCATTCGCTCTGGATCTCGGCGCCCGCGCTCGGTGTCGAATCGACGCGGAAATGCGGCAGGCCCTCATACCAGGGTCCGAGCCGGCCCTGCAGCGTGACGTTGGGGTCCGGGAGGTCGAAGATCGGAACCTGCTCGGCGCGGCGATGGGCGCCGAGCCAGGCGTCGGGCACGCCATCCACATCGAGGCGGCGCTTGACCCACGCCATCGGCACGGTCTCGCCGGCCCAGTCGCGGGTGAACAGGCTCACGCTGTAGCCGGCCCCGGTCACGGAATCGAGGTCGGACAGGACGGTGCTCCACGGCAGGCCCGCGTACACGTCCTGCCGCACGAGGTAGCCGGGCTGGAGGTCGAGGGTGAGCCGCACGACGATGCCGTAGGCGCCCAGGCCCACCGGCAGGGCCTCGAAGTCCGGATCGCCGCGGCGGGCCGTGACGAGCTCGCCGCGGTGATCGACGTACTCGATCGCGCGGATGGCGGTCGACAGGTTGCCGTTGCGGTCGCCGGAGCCGTGGGTGCCGGTCGCGGTCGCGCCGCCGATCGAGATGTGCGGCAGCGATCCCAGGTTGTGCAGCGCCCAGCCGGCCTCGCCCACCGCGGCCGCGACCTCGGCGTACCGGATGCCGGCGCCGGCCGTGACGGTGCCCGCGTCGGCGTCGATCCGGATGTCGGGGTCGATCCCCGTGACCGTGACGAGGGTGCCCTCCGTGTCGGCGAGATCGTTGAACGAGTGCCGGGTGCCGAGCGCGCGCATCGGCCCGCCGGCGGCGACGACCCGCTGCACCTCCTCGATCGATCGGGCCTCGACGAGGCGCGGCGCGGCGAAACGATGGGTGCCCGACCAGGTCGAGCCGGCGATGGAGCTCACGAGTCCACGCTAGGGGTTCCTCCAACGGGGCGACGACGCACAGCGGGTCGGCGACGAGCGCGCAAAGGCGCGGGGTGCTCAGCCCTTCTGGGCCTCGGCCTCCTCGATCGCGATCGACTCGGTCGCGACCTCCACGTCGATGCCGCGCCGCAGCACGAGCGGCCAGCGACGGCCGGCATCCCACCCGAGCCGCACGTTGCGCCGCCGGATCCACCACGCGGCGGCGATCGCGGCGGGGATGAGCCCGCCGAACGCGCCGGCGACGAGGCTCCAGCGCGGGCCGAACGCGTTCGCGATGGCGCCGATGAGCGGCGCGCCGATCGGCGTGCCGCCCATGACGATCGCCATGTAGAGCGACATGACGCGACCGCGCAGCGCCGGGTCCGTCGTCGTCTGCACATAGGCGTTCGCGTTGTTCATCATGGTGATCGCGGAGACCCCCACGAGCGGCAGGACGAGGGCGAACGACCAGTACGTGGGCATGCACGCGGCGGCGATGAGGGCGAAGCCGAAGCCGGCGCCCCCGAGGGTGATCGAGCGCAGCCGCGGGCGTTCGCGCCGGGCTGCGAAGAGCGACCCGATCACCGACCCGACGGCGAAGGCCGAGGAGAGCAGGCCGAACGTCTCGGCCCCCTGGTGGAACGCGACGCTCGCCATCGTCGACGAGTAGATCGCGAAATTCATGCCGATCGTGCCCATCAGGAACACCATCGTGAACACCAGCAGCAGGTCGCTTCGCCGTCGCACGTAGCCCAGCCCCTCGCGGACCTGGCCTCGGGCGCGCGCGACGCGTCGATGCGGGAGCAGCTCGCTGCGACGGAACAGGAAGAGCGCGCCGACCGTCGCCGCGAACGTGATCGCGTTGATCAGGAACACCCAGCCGGCGCCCACCGCCGCGGTGAGCAGGCCCGCCGCCGCGGGGCCGATGAGCCGCGCGCTGTTGAACGACATCGAGTTGAGGCCGACCGCGTTGGAGAGCAGCCTCGGCGGCACGAGACTCGAGACGAAGGTCTGCCGCACCGGTGCGTCGAACGCGGATGCGCATCCCAGTAGGAGGGCGAAGGCGTAGACCATCCACAGCTGCACCGTGCCGGTGACGGTGAGGATGCCGAGCGCGAGCCCCAGCGCCCCCATCGTCCCCTGCGTGGCCATCATCAGCCTCCGCCGGTCGAGGCGGTCGGCCGCGAGGCCGGTGATGGGGGTCAGCAGCAGCTGCGGGGCGAACTGCAGGGCCATCGTGAAGCCCACGGCCGTCGCGTCGTTCTTGGTCAGCATCGTCAGGACGATCCAGTCCTGGGCCGTGCGCTGCATCCAGGTGCCGATGTTGGAGACGGTCGCGCCGGCGAACCAGACGCGGTAGTTGAAGACGCCCAGGGAGCGGAATGCCGAACTCATCGCCGTACCGTCGCGATCCGGGCGCTCATGCGTCCGCGATCCTGCGCAGGATCGGGACCACCGCCTCCAGCGCCGCCCGCTCCTCACGGCTCAGCGCGGAGACCTGCCGGCTGAACCACGCGGTGCGCAGCCGACGCGTCTCACGGATGAGCTCGCGGCCCGCGTCGGTGATCGACACGACGACCTTGCGCGCGTCGTCGGCGGACGGCTCGCGTCGCACCAGCCCGCGGCCCTCAAGCCCGTTGAGGGTGCGGTTCATCGAGGGCGGTGAGACCCGCTCGTGGTCGGCGAGGGCGCTCGGCGACGCGTCGCCGCCCCTCTCGAGCCGGAACAGCACGCCGAGCTGCGAGTCGCTCATGCCCTCGTCCTGGCGGTTGTTGCGGATGCGCCGGGCCACCCGCTGCACGACGAGGCGCAGCTCGTCGTCATCCAGTCGCGCAGCCACAACCGTTAGCCTAGCTCATTAGCGACGCTAACGCTCGGTCGTGGAGGCCCGCGCGCTCCTAGGATTCGGGCATGTCCCAGAGCGGGAAAGCACAGACGACCGCGGTCGAGGCGACGTTCACCGACGCCGAGGGCGTGCAGATCCACACCTGGCGCTGGGATGCGGCGCAGCCGCGCGGGATCGTCGAGCTGCTGCACGGCCTCGGCGAGTACGCGACGCGGTACGAACCGCTCGCGCGCGACCTGGTCGCGGCCGGCTACACCGTGCGCGCACTCGACTACCGCGGGCACGGGGCGACGGGGCTGGGGCAGTGGGGCGGCGACGTCTCGAAGCTCGGCCGGCTCGGACCGGGCGGCGTGCGCGCGACGATCGCGGGCATCCGGAGCTTCACGGCCGACGTGCGGGCGGAGCACGGGGCGCTGCCACTCGTGCTGCTCGGGCACAGCATGGGGTCGCTGTTCGCGCAGATGCTGCTGAACGACGACGCGACCCCGTGGGACGGCGCGGTGCTGAGCGGCACCGCGTACCGCACGTTCCGTCACATGAACTCGGGCGACCTGAACAAGCGGTTCCGGATGCCGGGCGGCACCGGCGCGGAATGGCTGAGCCGCGACCCCGCGGTCGCCACCCGGTTCCGCGACGACCCGCTCACGTTCGAGGCGCGCACCATTCAGCTCTACGGCCTGCTCGACGCGCTGCGGCTGCTCGGCACCCCGCGCAGGCTCGCCCGGGACCTGCCGCTGCTCATCCAGGTCGGCACCGACGACGCGCTCGGCGGCCCGCGCAGCGCGACCCTGCTCGCTCAGGCCTACCGCCGTCGCGGCGGTCTCACCGACGTCACCCTCGAGCTCTACGAGGGTGCCCGCCACGAGGTCTACAACGAGACGACCCGAGCCGAGGTCATCGCCGACCTCGTCGAGTGGCTCCGCCCGCTTGGCCAAAAACGCCCACTGAGTCGGCGAATCACTGGGCGTTTTTGGCCAGGCGCGGGCTCATAGGCTGAACGCATGCACGGTGAGTACAAGGTGCCCGGCGGCAAGCTCGTGGTGGTCGATCTCGATGTCGACGGGGGCGTGATCCGGAACTTCCGGCTCGCCGGCGACTTCTTCCTCGAGCCCGACGAGGCGCTCGCCGCGATCGACGGCGCGGTCAACGGGATGCCGGCCGAGACCGACGGACGCACTCTCGCCGCGACGATCCAGCGTGCGCTCCCGGAGGGCGCGGTGCTGCTCGGCTTCTCCCCCGACGCCGTCGCGACCGCGGTGCGCCGAGCCCTGCAGCGCGCCACGTCGTGGGAGGACTACGAATGGCAGCTGCTGCACCCGGGGCCGCTCAGCCCGATGATGCACCTCGCCCTCGACGAGGTGCTCACCGAGGAGGTCGGGGCCGGCACCCGCAAGCCGACGCTGCGGATCTGGGAGTGGGCGTCGCCCGCCGTCGTGATCGGCAGCTTCCAGTCGGTGCGAAACGAGGTCGATCAGGACAACGCCGACCGCTACGGGTTCGAGGTCGTCCGGCGGATCAGCGGCGGCGGCGCGATGTTCATCGAGCCGGGGTCGGCCGTCACCTATTCGCTCTACGCGCCCATCGAGCTCGTGCAGGGCATGACGTTCGCCGACAGCTATGCGTTCCTCGACGAGTGGACCATCGAAGCACTCAAGTCGCTCGGGATCGATGCGACGTACCAGCCGCTGAACGACATCGCGAGCCCCAGCGGCAAGATCGGCGGCGCCGCGCAGAAGCGGCTCGGCAACGGCGGCGTGCTGCACCACGTGACCATGAGCTACGACATGGACGGCGACAAGATGGTGCAGGTGCTGCGCATCGGCCGCGAGAAGATGAGCGACAAAGGCACCAAGTCGGCGAACAAGAGGGTCGACCCGCTGCGCAGTCAGACCGGCCTGCCGCGCGAGGCGGTCATCGAGCGGATGGTCGACACGTTCCGCGCCCTGCACGGGTTGCACGACGACGAGCTGCGCCCGGAGGAGCTCGCGGCGGCCGAGGAGCTCGTCCGCACGAAGTTCGCGACGCCGGGCTGGATCACCCGCGTGCCGTGAGCGGGTCGAGCAGCGGCGTAGGGAGGCCTCAGAGCTCGATCTTGACGTTGCCCTTGTACACGTCGCGGTCGCCGTCGCCCGCAACCGGAGCCGGCGCCGGCATCGAGGTCTGCCGGTCCTGATCGAGCCGGGCCTCGTACGCGGTCGGGTGGAAGACCTCGTCGACGGCCATCATGCCCGCGCCGCCCATCGCGCGGCCCTTGCCGGAGTTCTTGGCGGAGAGGTCGATCCAGCCCTTGTACTGCGCGAGCACGCCCAGCAGCACCAGAACGACGACGATGCCGCCGAAGATCAGCCAGTCCACGGCGACAGCATAGGTCGGCATCCTGCGCGCCGGGTCAGCGCGACATCAGGTCGCGGTACTCCGCGTGACGCGCGAGATAGCCGCGCACGAACGGGCACACCGGCACCAGCCGGCGGTCGCTGTGGCTCCGGATGTCGTCGAGCATCCCCTTGACGAGTGCCGAGCCGAGGCCGTGCTCCTGCAGGCTCTCGTCGACCTCGGTGTGCAGGACCCGGATCATGCCGTCGCCGAGTTCGTAGATCGATGTGCCGATCTCGGCGCCGTCGCGTTCGAGCACGTACCGGTCGTGGGCTTCGTCGTGGACGACGGTGTCTGTCATCGTTCCGACGCTACCCTGGGCGGGTGCCGGAGACCTCCCCGCCTCCCCGCGTCATGTCGCGCAAGGGATTCCTGTCCGCGATGATCGCCGCGGTCGTCGTGCTGCTCATCGTGGTCATCGGGCTCGTGACGCTGCTGCTGGTGCCGGCCACGGCGAAGCCGAAACCGACGCGCTCCGCGTCGCCGACCCGCTCGCCGTCCGCGACGCCCACGCCGACCCCGACCCCGACGTTCGACAAGAACCAGTTCTCGACCACCGATGCGACGAGCCTCTGGGTCATGGTCGACAAGCAGCACCCGCTGAACCCGCGCGACTACGCACCCGCGCTCGCCCCCTCAACCTGCCGGGCTACAAGGGACTGATGCGCCCGGAGGCGGTGGCGGCCATGCAGAAGATGTTCGCCGACTACCACGCGCAGTCACCGACCGGCGACGGCCTGACGGTCGTGAGCCCGTACCGCAGCTACCCGGATCAGGTCTCCGTCTACAACGGCTGGGTGCGTCGGCTGGGGCAGGCGCAGGCCGACCGGCAGAGCGCGCGCCCCGGGTACAGCGAGCACCAGACCGGCCTCGCCGTCGACATCGACACCGCGACCAACCAGGGCTTCGGCACCACGGCGGCCGGCCAGTGGCTGGCGCAGAACTCGTGGCGGTACGGCTTCGTCGTGCGCTATCAGCAGGGGCAGGAGCCGATCACCGGGTACGAGTACGAGCCGTGGCATTTCCGCTACGTCGGCGTCGAGCTCGCCACCGAGCTGCAGAAGCAGGGCTTCCCGTCGCTCGAGACCTTCTTCGGGTACGCGCCGGCGCCGAGCTACTGAGGTCGAGCGCTCAGCCGGCGAGAGCACCGTCGACGATGCGCTTCGCCTCCGCCTGAACCTGCGCGAGGTGCTCCGGGCCGCGGAACGACTCCGCGTAGATCTTGTAGACGTCCTCGGTGCCGCTCGGCCGCGCCGCGAACCACGCGTTCTCGGTCACCACCTTGACGCCGCCGATCGCGGCCCCGTTGCCGGGTGCGGTGGTCAGCTTGGCCGTGATGGCATCCCCGGCGAGCTGGGCATCGTGGATGTCGGTGCCCGACAGCTTCGCCAGCCGCCCCTTCTGCGCCGTGTTCGCGGGCGCGTCGATGCGGGCGTACGCGGGCGCGCCGAACTCGGCCGTCAGCTCCGCGTAGAGCTGCGACGGCGTCCTGCCGGTCACGGCGAGGATCTCGCTCGCGAGCAGGGCGAGCACGATGCCGTCCTTGTCGGTCGTCCACGCCTGGCCGTCGAGCTGCAGGAACGACGCTCCCGCGCTCTCCTCGCCGCCGAAGCCGACCGACCCGTCGATGAGCCCCGGAACGAACCACTTGAACCCGACCGGCACCTCCCACAGCCGCCGCCCGAGCGACGCCGCGACCCGGTCGATCATGGAGCTCGAGACGAGCGTCTTGCCGATGGCGGCATCCGGTCGCCACCCGGGCCGGTTGGCGTAGAGGTACTGGATGCAGACGGCCAGGTAGTGGTTCGGGTTCAGGAGGCCGCCGTCCGGGGTCACGATCCCGTGCCGGTCGGCGTCGGCGTCGTTGCCGGTCAGCAGTTGGAAGTCGCCGAGCCGGGCGACGGTGCCGGCCATGACCGAGGGGCTCGAGGGATCCATCCGGATCCTGCCGTCCCAGTCGAGCGTCATGAAGCCCCACTGCGGGTCGACGACCGGGTTCACGACGGTGAGGTCGAGCCTGTACTTCTCGGCGATGAGCGCCCAGTAGTGCACGCTCGCGCCGCCGAGCGGGTCGGCTCCGACGTGCAGCCCCGCCTTCTGCAGCGCGGGGATGTCGATGGCCTCGGCCAGCTGGGTCACGTACGCGTCGCGGTAGTCGTACTGGTCGACAGCGCTCGGCTCGGAGCGCGTGACGTCGCGGAGGCCGCCTCGGATGAGGTCGTTCGCCCGCGCCGCGATCCAGCTCGTCGCCTCGGTGTCGGCCGGGCCGCCGTGCGGCGGGTTGTACTTGAAGCCGCCGTCGCGCGGCGGGTTGTGGCTCGGCGTGATGACGATGCCGTCGGCGTGCTCCGCTTCGCGCCCGGGTCGCAGCTGCCGGTTGTGGTGGATGATCGCCCGCGACAACGCCGGCGTCGGCACGTAGTCGTCGAACTCGTCCACGATCGCGTGCACCCCGTTGGCCTCGAGCACCTCGAGCGCGGTGGTCTGCGCCGGCCGGGACAGCGCGTGGGTGTCGGCGCCGATGAACAGCGGCCCCCGATGCCCTGCTCGGCGCGGTACTCGACGATCGCCTGCGTGATCGCGGCGATGTGCGTCTCGTTGAACGCGCGATCGAAGCTCGACCCGCGGTGCCCGCTCGTGCCGAATACGACCCGCTGCGCCGGATCGTCGGCATCGGGCACGAGCGCGTAATACGACCCGACGAGCTCGTGGATGTCGGTCAGGTCGGAGGGCGAAGCGGGCTGCCCCGCGCGAGGATCCACCCGCCCAGTCTGCCGCGCTCAATAGACTCCTCACCATGCCGGAGCCGATCTACAGCTACCTCGGCCCGGCGGGCACGTTCACCTGGACGGCGCTGGATCAGGTGCCGGGAGCCGTCCCCAAGCGCCGCAGGGCCGTCACCAACGTGGGCGAGGCGCTCGACGATGTCGTGAGCGGACGCGCGACGGCCGCGATGATCGCGATCGAGAACAGCATCGAGGGCGGCGTGACGGCCGCGCAGGACGCGCTCGCCGGCATCCCGGGGCTGCGGATCGTGGGCGAGCACCTCGTGCCCGTGGACTTCGTGCTCGCGGTGCGCCCGGGGACGGCGCTGCACGACGTGCGGGTCATCGCGGCGCATCCGGTGGCGTACGCGCAATCGCATCGCCGCCTCGACCGCGAGCTGCCCGGCCACGAGCACCTCATCGCGACTTCGAACATCGCAGCCCCGCAGCTGCTCGTCGACGGCAAGGTCGATGCCGCGATCGCCCCGCCCGGCATCGAGACCCTGCTGCCGGTCGAGATCCTCGCGACGCAGCTCGCCGACAACCGCGACGCGGTCACCCGGTTCGTGCTCGTCTCGGCGTCGCGCGCGATCCCGGAGCGCACGGGCGCCGACAAGACGAGCGTCGTCGTCGAGCTGCCGCACGATCATCCGGGGGCCTTGTCGAGATGCTCGAGCAGTTCGCGACCCGCGGTGTGAACCTGTCGCTGCTGACGTCGCGGCCGATCGGCGACGCCCTCGGCCGGTACCGGTTCGTCATCGACTTCGAGGGCCACATCCACGACGAGCGGGTCGCCGATGCCCTGCTCGGGCTCAAGCGGTTCAGTCCGAATGTCACCTTCCTGGGGAGTTACCCCGCCGCCGATCGCCGGCATATCGAGGCCGCGCCGCGTTACGACGATGCCGTGTTCATCGACGCGCGCGACTGGCTGCGCGGACTCCTCGCCGGGGAGCCGGAGGCCGGATCGCGATGACCGACCCGCGGTACGACCCCCGGTTCCAGCGCGGCTGGGACGGGGATCCCGCGGCACGGGTCGTCAACCCTCCCGACCCACCGGATCCCGCCCCCGCCAAGGCCTCTCCGGCGGTCGCGGAGTCCGTTCCCGCCGACTCCGTTCCCGCGGAGCCGGCGGCGCCCGATGACGACGCGTGGATCGAGCAGCCGCGGTACAACCCCTTCCGCATCGCACTCGCGGTGACCGGTGTCGCGCTGCTGGCGGTCGGCGGCTGGCTGACGTGGGTGATGGTGCAGGGTCAGCAGAACATGTCGACTCCGGATGGCGCCGTGTTCGGCCAGTTGCCGTACCTGCTGATGCCGCCCGTGGTGCTGGCGGGGCTCGTCGCCGTCATCGCCGCGATCGCCGTCGGGGGTCGCTCACGGTGAGGGGCGGGCTGTCGGTCTCGCCGTGGTGGGCGTGCTGTGCGCCGCCGGCGCGATCGCTGCCGTATCGACCGCGGTGGCGGTGCTCGATTCGAGCGGCATGTTCTCGGCGGTGAATGGCCAGCCGAGCGAGATGGATCGCCGGTTCGCGGTCGCGCAGGCCGGCTACGCCATCCTGGCGCTCGCCCCGCCCCTGGCGGGCGGCTTCCTGGTCGCGGGGATCGCCATCCTCGCCCTGCTCGCCCGGCGGTGGCGGACCGAACATCCGGAACCGCTCACGCGGGCACGCGCACGATGAGCGACCCCGGATCGACCCGCAGGCGGAACCCGATGACCTCGCCGAACGGATCGCCGTCGAGCTCGAACTCCTCCGGCCGCTCCAGCCGCACGTCCAACTCCCGCGCGCGGTAGTAGCGCAGCGCCCGCACCTCCCGCGCCATGCCGGCGAGCTTGCGCCCGACCGAGCCGCCCCGGCGCAGGACGCCGTTCTCCCAGGTGATCTTGCCCCAGATCTGCACCCAGCCGAGCAGGCCCTCGGGTCGCAGGGTCACGACGTCGAACAGGCCGTCGTCGATCTCGGCGTCGGGCAGCAGCAGCACGTTGCCGGGCAGCGCTCCGCAGTTGCCGGCGATGAGGGTGTGCACGCTCGCGGTGCGCTCCTCGCCGCCGTCGACGCGCACCCGCATGCGCACCCGGTCGGTGTCGCGCAGCGCACGGGCGATCGCGTCGACGTAGGCGAGCCAGCCGACGCGCTTCTTCAGCTCCGGCCGTGCGTTGGCGATCATCTTCGCGTCGAGCCCGAAGCCGGCCATGACGAGGAACGCGTGCTCCTCGGCGGACCCGTCCGGGCGGTCGAGCTCGATCACGCCCATGTCGATCCGGCGGTCGGTGCCGCCGAAGGCGAGATCGACGGAGTCGGCCAGGTGGGTCAGGATCATGTCGAGGTTGCGCGCGAGCAGGTTGCCCGTGCCGGCCGGCAGCAGCGCGATGGCGACGTCGCTGCCCCGCAGCGCCTCGGCCACCGCGCGCACGGTGCCGTCGCCGCCGGCGGCGAGCACGACATCCACCCCGTCGGCGATCGCCCGGCGCGCCTGCTCGCCCCCGGCTGCTCGGGCGTCGTCTCGAGCCAGCGGCTCTTGCGCCAGCCCTCGCGGCTCTCCGCGGCGGCCACGGCATCGCGCAGACGGTCGAGGTCGACCTTGATCGGGTTGTAGACGACGGCCGCCTGGCGGGTCCGAGACGGGGCGGGGGCGGCCATGCCGGTCAGGATATCCGCCGCCTCCTCGTCCGTAGGATGGGCAGGTGATCGACCCGCAGCTGATTCGCGAGTCGCCGGATGCCGTCAAGGCCTCGCAGCGGCTGCGCGGCGAGTCCGAGCGGCTGGTCGACGACGCCGTCGCCGCCGACGCCGAGCGGCGCGCCGCGATCGCCTCGTTCGAGGCGGACCGGGCCGAGCAGAACGCGTTCGGCAAGGTCGTGGCGAAGGCGCCGAAGGACGAGAAGGCCGCGCTGGTCGCGCAGGCGCAGGGTCTCGCCGCGCGCGTGAAGGCCGGCCAGCAGCGGGTGTCGGATGCCGAGGCCCAGTTCGCGCGGGTCGCCGGCGCGATCGGCAACATCGTGCTCGAGGGCGTGCCGGCCGGCGGCGAGGACGACTTCGTCACGCTCAAGACCGTCGGCGAGGTCCCGTCGTTCGAGTTCGAGCCCCGCGACCATCTCGCCCTCGGCGAGCTGCTCGACGCGATCGACATGGAACGCGGCGCGAAGGTCTCGGGCGCGCGGTTCTCGTTCCTCAAGGGCGTCGGCGCCCGGCTCGAGCTCGCGATCATGCAGCTCGGCCTGCAGCGCGCGCTCGACGCGGGCTTCACGCCGCTCATCACGCCGACCCTGGTGCGCCCCGAGATCATGGCGGGCACCGGCTTCCTCGGTGCGCATGCCGACGAGATCTACCGGCTGGAGGCCGATGACCTCTACCTGACGGGCACGAGCGAGGTCGCGCTCGCCGGCTACCACAAGGACGAGATCCTCGACCTGTCGAACGGTCCGCTGCGGTACGCCGGATGGTCGACCTGCTACCGGCGCGAGGCGGGCTCTGCCGGCAAGGACACCCGCGGCATCATCCGGGTGCACCAGTTCCAGAAGCTCGAGATGTTCACCTACATCGAGCCCGCGGGCGCCGAGGCCGAGCATGCTCGCCTGCTCGCGCTGCAGGAGGGCATGCTGCAGTCGCTCGGGCTGACCTACCGCGTCATCGACACCGCGGCGGGCGATCTCGGCTCGAGCGCCGCCCGCAAGTACGACGTCGAGGCGTGGGTCCCGACGCAGGGCACCTACCGCGAGCTCACCTCGACCTCGAACTGCACCACGTTCCAGGCGCGCCGGCTCGACATCCGGTATCGCACCGAGAGCGGCAGGACGGCGCCGGTCGCGACGCTCAACGGCACGCTCGCGACGACGCGCTGGATCGTCGCGATCCTCGAGACCCACCAGCGGGCCGACGGCTCGGTCGCCGTGCCCGAGGCCCTGCGCCCGTACCTCGGCGGCCTCGAGGTGCTGGAGCCCGTCGCGAAGTGACTCTGCCCAACAGCGCGCGCTGGATCGTCGCCCTCGACATCGACGGAACCGTGCTCCACGAGGACGGCACCCTCACGGACGCGACCGTCGAGGCCGTCCAGCGCGTGGCTGCGGCGGGGCACGAGGTGATGCTCGCAACCGGTCGCTCGGTGTCGATGACGCTGCCCGTGCTCGAACGGCTCGGCATCGTCTCGCAGTTCGTGGTGTGCGCGAACGGCGCGATCGTGCTCGGCCGGGATGCCGCGGCGCCGCTCGGCTATGCACGCGTGCACGTCGAGACGTTCGATCCCTCGGAGGTGCTCGGCACGATCCGGCACCACCTCGAGAGCGCGAGCTTCGCGGTCGAGGACGCCGACGGCCTGTTCCGCTACACCGGCCACTTCCCCGACGGCTCGCTCGCCGCGGCGAGCGAGCGGGTCGACTTCGACGAGCTCGCCCACGTCGCCGCGACCCGCCTCGTCGTCATCTCCCCGACCATCAGATCGACGACTTCCTGGAGATCGTCGACCGGATGGGCCTGCACAAGGTCACCTACAACGTCGGCTGGACCGCGTGGCTCGACATCGCTCCCGAGGGCGTCAACAAGGCGACCGGCCTGGAGTTCGTGGCGGGCGAGCTCGGCATCCCCCGCTCCCGTGTGCTGGCGATCGGCGACGGACGCAACGACATCGACATGCTCGAGTGGGTCGGCATCGGTGTCGCGATGGGCCAGGCGCCGGACGAGGTGCTCGCGGTCGCGGACGAGACGACCGGCAGCGACCTCGAGGACGGCGTCGCCGCAGTGCTCGCGCGGCGGTTCCCCGCCTAGCCCGGGCCGGCTCCGTTATGCTCGGGCCGTTCCGGGAGGGCTGTCCGAGCGGCCGATGGAGCCAGTCTTGAAAACTGGTGATGCGCAAGCATTCGTGGGTTCGAATCCCACGCCCTCCGCCAGTCAGTCGCCGACGACGCGTCCCCCGAGGATTACGGTGCGGGGTCGGCTCTCGTCCCAGACGACGGAGAGGTCCTCCACCGGATTCCCGTCCCACACGACGAGGTCGGCCTCCGCTCCGACGGCGGTCGGCCCGCCCTCCGGCCAGGTGCCGAACAGCTCCGCGTTCGTGCGGATCATCGCGCGCAGCGTGCCGAGCGCCCCCATGACCTCGGCCTGCAGCCGCACGCCCACGAGCTGGTCGTCGGCGAGATCGCCCATGAGGTCGGAGCCCCAGCCGACGGCGACTCCGGCGTCGAGCGCGTGCCGGATGGCGTGCTTGCCCGCATCGAGCACCTCACGGTTCTTGGCCTGCGACACGGCGGCGAGCCCCATCGCGGCGCCGCGCCGATCCATCGCGTCGTAGGCCGCGAGGGTCGGAATGAGCACGGCGCCCGCGCCTGCCATCCGCCGCGCGGTGGCCGCGTCGAGCAGGTTGCCGTGCTCGATCGAGCGCACGCCGTTGTCGATCGAGTGCACGATCGCCTCGGGCGAGTAGGCGTGCGCGGCCACGTACCTGCCACGCCGGGCGGCCTCGTCGGTCACGGCCCGCACCTCCTCGGGCGAGTACTGCGGAACCCGGAGCGGATCGGTGTACGACACCACGCCGCCCGAGGTCATGATCTTGATCGCGTGGGCGCCCATCCGGAACCGCTCCCGGACCGCGCGGCGTAGCGCGTCGACCCCGTCGACGACCTCCTCGGTGTAGCCGCCGGGGCGCGGCGCCCAGGGCTCGGTGATCGTGCGCGGGTCGCCGTGACCGCCGGTCTGGCTGAGGGCCGGCCCGGTATAGAGGTAGCGCGGCGCGACGAGGTGGCCGCGCTCGAGCGCGAGCGCGAGCCCGGCGTCGCCGCCCGCGACGTCGCGCACGCGCGTGAAGCCGCGCGCGAGCGCCTGCCGCAGGCGGGTCGCACCGGCGAGCGCCACGTAGCTCAGGGGCATCGCCTCGATCTCGTCGCTGTGCAACCCGACCGCGTAGGCGTGGAAGTGCGCGTCGGTCAGGCCGGGGCCGACGACGCGGCCCGCAGCGGCGATCGTCGGCACATCGGCCCGGATGCCGCGACCCAGCTCCGCGATGCGGCCGTCGGCGATCCGGATGTCGGTCTCGACCAGCTCCGCCGACTCGCCGTCGAAGAGCAGGGCGTCGGTGATCAGCAGGCCGTTCGGCACGTGACACATTAGATACCACGGGAACGCCGGCCGCCTACGCTCGGTGGCATGCGCTTCGGGATCGTCATCCTGCCGCAGGCCCCGTGGCCGATCGCCCGGGAGCGCTGGCGCGCAGCCGAGGAGCTCGGCTTCGACAACGCCTGGATCTACGACCACCTCTCCTGGTTGAGCCTCGCCGATCAGCCCTGGGGCGCGACGATCCCGACGCTCACGGCGGCCGCGACCGTCACCGAGCGGATCCGCCTCGGCACCTTCGTCAGCGGACCCAACTTCCGGCATCCGGTGCCGTTCGCGAAGGAGCTCGCGACTCTCGACGACATCAGCGGCGGTCGCGTGCTGCTCGGCGTCGGCTCGGGCGCCGCGGTCGCGCACGACAACGAGGTGCTCGGCGAGCGGCCCTACACCGCCGGCGAGCGGCACGAGCGCTTCACCGAGTTCGTCGACCTGCTCGACGCGCTGCTGCGCTTCGAGACGCCGGGCAGCGGGGGCGTCGACGCCGACGGCACGTGGTACCGCGCCGTGGGTGCCCGCATGGTGGGCCGTCCGGTGCAGACTCCCCGTCTCCCGTTCGCGATCGCGGCCAACGGACCGCGCGCGCTCGACCTCGTCGCCCGGCTCGGCCAGGCCTGGATCACCAACGGACCGCGCGGAGTCGCCGACGACGCCTGGTGGGACGAGATCGCCGCGCTCGCCGGCCGCCTCGACGAGGCGATGGAGCGGCGCGGCCGCGACCCGCGTTCGCTCGAGCGGCACCTGTCGGTCGACGCGACGTCGGGCGACCGCTTCGCGTTGCGCTCGATCGACGAGTTCGAGGAGGCCGTCGGCCGCGCCGGCGCACTCGGCTTCACGCACCTGGTGGTCCACTGGCCGCGTGCCGAGGGCGTGTACGCCGGATCGGAGGCGGTGCTCGCCGAGGCCGCCTCCCGTTCGATCGCTACCGCTGAGGCCGCCGCTACCGTGGGACGCACCATGAGCACCGCGTCGGGCATCACGAGGATCGAGCAGGGCGCCAGTCTGCGCGACACGGTGGAGACGGCCGTCGCGAGCGCGATCATCTCGGGGCAGATGGAGGCCGGGCTGGTCGTCTCGGTGCCGGCGCTGGCCGCGCGCTTCGACGTGTCGGCGACGCCGGTGCGGGAGGCGATGCTGAACCTCGCCAAGCGCGGACTGGTCGTGCCGCTGCGCAACAAGGGGTTCCGGGTCACGGAGGTCGACGAGTCCCTCCTCGAGCAGCTCGCGCAGGTGCGGCACCTGCTCGAGCCGGAGGCCATGGCGGAGCTGGCGGCGGTCTTCACACCCGAGATGGAGAAGGCGGGACGCCGGCTGGCCGACGCGATCGTGAAGGGAGCGGCTCGCCGGGATCTCCCGGCGTACCTGCTCGCCGATCACGACTTCCACCTCGGCCTGCTCCGGCACCTCGGCAACCCCGTGCTCGAGTCGATCGTCTCGGATCTGCGGCAGCGCACCCGCCTCGGCGGCCTCACGCGGCTCCTGCAGAGCGACCTCCTCGCCGCGTCGGCCGCGGAGCATCACGAGCTGCTCGACCTGCTCGCGGCCCACGACGCCGCCGGCGCCCGCGCCCTCATGCACCGCCACATCGGTCACGTGGTGGGCTGGTGGGCCGGCAACGACGAGCGGCCGTCGCGGGCGACGGTCCACCCGAATAGCATGTGACATATTACTGGCGAGGAGGGCCATGCGCGCGGACGTCGTCGTCGTCGGAGCCGGCATCGTCGGTGCGGCCTGCGCACGTGTGCTGGCCGGCGCGGGCCTCGCCGTGACCGTGATCGATCGATCGGGCGCCGCGAGCGGCACGAGCGCGCAGGGCGAGGGCAACATCCTGGTCTCCGACAAGGACGCCGGCCCGGAGCTCGCGCTCGTGCAGCGCTCGCTCCGGTTGTGGGACGAGCTGCAGGCCGAGCTCGCCGACGAGCTGACGGCCGCCGTTCCCGCGATCGAATACGAGCGCAAGGGTGGCCTCGTGGTCGCGACGACCGAGACCGGTGCGGCGCCGCTGCTCGCCTTCGCGGCGCGTCAGCGGGCGGCCGGAGTCGACGCGCGGGAGCTCGATGACGCGGTCGCCCACGTGCTGGAGCCCGACCTCGCCCCCGGCGTCCACGCCGCGGTGCACTACCCCGAGGACGCGCAGGTGCAGCCGGTGATCGCCGCCGAGGCCCTGCTCGCCTCGGCGCGTTCCCGCGGGGCCCGCACCGCGTACGGCGAGCGGGTCGTCGGCGCGCTGCGCGACGGCGATGGTCGCATCACCGGCGTGCGCACCGACCGGGGCGAGCATCCGGCGGGCGCCGTGGTGCTCGCCGCCGGACCCTGGTCGGGCGAGGTGGCCACCGTGCTCGGCGCCTCCTCCCCGTGCGGCCGCGCCGCGGTGTCGTGCTCGTGACCACCCGGATGCCGCACCGCGTCTTCCACAAGGTCTACGACGCCGACTACGTGGGCGCGGTCGGCTCGGACGATGCGGCGTTGCAGACCTCGAGCGTCATCGAGTCGACCGCCGGCGGCACGGTGCTGGTCGGATCCTCGCGCCGCCAGGCCGGGTTCGACGCGGCGCTCGATCTGGATGCCGTGCGCGAGATCGCGCGCAAGGCCACCCGCGTGTTCCCCTTCCTCGCCGATGCCGCGGTCATGCGCGTGTACGGCGGCTTCCGGCCCTTCATGCCCGACCATCTCCCCGTGATCGGAGCGGACCCGCGGGTCGCCGGCCTGTGGCACGCGACGGGTCACGAGGGCGCCGGCGTCGGCCTGGCGCTCGGCACTGCCGAGCTGCTGCGCGACGTCATGACGGGGCGGCCCCCGCACTCGACCCCGAGCCCTTCTCGCCCGCTCGCGCCTCGCTCGGCCTCGGAGCGGCGGCGTGACCGCGCGCGCGATGCCGCCGGGGGCGACCCGGTGCGGCCGGGAGCGGCCGAGGCCGTGACGATCGTCGTCGACGGCGAGCCGGTCACCGGTGTCCGGGGCCAGTCGATCGCGGGGGTGCTGCTGGCCGCCGATCGCACCGCCTGGCGCACGACCGCAGCGGGTCGGCGGCCGCGTGGGATCTTCTGCGGGATCGGCGTCTGCTTCGACTGCCTCGTGGCGGTCGGCGGGGTGCGCGACATCCGGGCGTGTCAGCGTCCGGCGACCGACGGAGACCTCGTCACGACCCAGGACGAGACGCTGCCGGAGACGACGTCGTGAACGTCGTCGTGGTCGGCGCAGGGCCGGCCGGTCTGGCCGCGGCCGGGGCCGCTCTGGCGGCGGGCGCCGAGGTGACGCTGGTCGACGCCACGACCCAGCTCGGCGGGCAGTTCTGGCGGCACATGCCGGATGCCCGTCCGGCCGCCGCCGAGTCCGCGCTGCATCACCGCTGGTCGCGTTTCACGACGCTGCGCGACCGGCTCGAACGGCATCCCCGGTGCCGGATCCGCACCGGCGCGCAGGTGTGGGCGCTCGACCACGTCGACGGCCGTCCGCGGCTCCAGCTCGCGATCGGCGCCGTCGACGGACCCGACCGCACGATGGAGATCCTCGTGCCGGATGCGCTGGTGCTCGCCACCGGAGCGCACGACCTCACGCTGCCGTTCCCGGGCTGGGACCTGCCGGGCGTCGTCACCGGCGGCGCGGCGCAGGCGCTCGCCAAGGCCGAGCGGGTGGCGATCGGCCGCCGGGTCGTCGTCGCCGGCGCCGGGCCGTTCCTGCTGCCGGTCGCGGCGTCGCTCGCCGCCACGGGCGCGACCGTGCTGAGCGTGCACGAGGCCGCCGGCCGTCGACAGCTCGCCGCCGGCTGGGCGGGCGCTCTGCCCGTGCTCCCCGCGATGGCGGGCAAGCTCGGCGAGCTCGCCGGGTACGCGCGTGGGCAGCTGCGCGGCCGCATCCCGTACCGCGTGGGCAGCGGCGTCATCGCCGCGCACGGCGACGATCGGGTCGAGGCCGTGACGATCGCGCGGCTCGACGCGCAGTGGCGCCCCGTGCCGGGCACGCAGCGCACCGTCGAGGCCGACGCGCTCGCGGTGTCGCACGGCTTCACGCCGCGGCTCGAGCTCGCGCTCGCCGCCGGATGCCGCCTCGATGCCGGCCGTTTCGTCGCGGTCGACGCCGACCAGCGCACGAGCGCGCCGGGCGTGCTCGCCGCCGGCGAGGTGACCGGCATCGGCGGGGCGGACGCCGCCCTCGCCGAGGGCGCGGTTGCGGGGTGGATCGCGGCCGGCGGGGCCGCCCACGATCCCCGCGTCGCGCGTGCCCGGGCCGCGGTGCGCCGGTACCGCCGGTTCGCGCGGGCGCTCGCCGCCGCGCACGGCCCACGGCCCGGCTGGCGCGACGGGCTCACCGACGACACGATCGTCTGCCGCTGCGAGGAGGTGCCGTACGGCCGGCTGCGCGCGACCGCGACCGCGACGCGGACGCAGAGCCTGCGCTCGCTCCGCCTCACGACGCGCGCGGGGCTCGGACCCTGCCAGGCGCGCATCTGCGGTCGCGTGGTCGAGGAGCTGCTCGCGCGCTCCACCGGCGCGATCCTCGACGACGCGGTCTCCGACTGGCGCCCGATCGTCACCCCGCTGCGCTTCGGCGAGCTCGCACGGACTCCCGAGACCATCCCCACGAAAGGCGAGAGCACATGAGCACCCCCACCACCGACCTGGGCGGCGTCGTCGTCGCGACCGCGCTGCCGTACCGGCCCGACCCCGCCGCGCCCGGCGGTCTCGCCGTCGACCACGATGCCTACGCGGCGCACTGCGACTGGCTCATCGAGAACGGCTGCCGCGGCGTCGGTCCCAACGGATCGCTCGGCGAGTACTCGTCGCTCACCGACGACGAGCGCCGACGCGTCGTGCAGACCGCGGTCTCGGCGGTCGCCGGGCGCGGCATCGTCATCGCCGGAGTCCACGCCCCGGGCTCGCATCTCGCCAGGCGCTGGGCCGAGCTCGCGGCGGAGGACGGTGCCGACGCGGTGCTGTGCCTGCCGCCGACGATGTACCGGGCGTCACGGTCGCAGATCGTCGCCCACTACACCGAGGTGGCCTCGGTCGGCCTGCCCGTCATGCTCTACAACAACCCGATCGACACGAAGGTCGACCTGACGCCCGACGTCGTCGCCGAGCTGGCCGCCATCGACAACGTCGTGGCCGTCAAGGAGTTCTCCGGCGACGTGCGGCGCGCGTTCGAGATCGCGGAGCGCTGCGACATCGACGTGATCGCCGGTGCCGACGACCTGCTGTTCGAGCTCCTCGTCGACGGCGCGGTCGGGTGGTTCGCGGGATTCCCGAACGCGTTCCCCGCGGAGTCGGTCGAGATCTACGAGCTCGCCCGCTCCGGGCGCATCGACGAGGCGCGCGCGCTCTACCGGCACCTCGTGCCGGTCTTCCGCTGGGACTCCCGCACCGAGTTCGTGCAGGCGATCAAGCTGAGCATGGACATGGTCGGCCGATACGGCGGACCGTGCCGCCCGCCGCGCGGGCCGCTCACCGCCGAGCACGAGGCGCTCGTGCGTGCGCAGACCGAGCACGCGCTCGCCGCGCTTGCCGAGCACAAGAGCCGAACGGCGGCGTGATGCACAGCTCCCGCGTCATCTCGGCGATCGACACCCACACCGAGGGCATGCCGACGCGCGTCGTCACGGGCGGCGTCCCGGTCATCCCGGGCGCGACCGGCAACGAGCGCCGCCTGTACGCGATGGAGCACCTCGACGGCCTGCGGCGGTTCCTCATGACCGAGCCGCGCGGACACGCGGCGATGAGCGGCGCGATCCTGCAGCCCTCGACCCGCCCGGATGCCGACTGGGGCGTCGTCTTCATCGAGGTCTCCGGTTTCCTGCCGATGTGCGGGCACGGCACGATCGGCGTCGCGACCGCGCTCGTCGAGGCGGGCATGGTCGAGGTCGTCGAACCGGTCACGACGATCCGGCTCGACACCCCGGCCGGGCTGGTGGTCGCGCGGGTCGCCGTGTCGGGCGGACACGCCGACGCCGTGACGATCGAGAACGTGCCGTCGTACGTCGAGCGGCTCGACGCGCACGTCGAGGTGCCCGGCCTCGGGTCGGTGCCGTACTCGCTCGCGTTCGGCGGCAACTTCTATGCGATGGTCGACCTGGATGCCGTCGGCCTGCCCTTCGATCGCACGCGGCAGCGCGACATCTCGGATGCGGGACTCGCGATCATGCAGGCGATCAACGAGGCCGACCGGCCGCGGCATCCGGAGATCGACGGCGTCGACCACTGCCACCACGTCGAGTTCATCGCACCGGGGTCGACGGCGCGGTACTCCCGGCACGCGATGGCGATCCATCCGGGGTGGTTCGACCGATCGCCGTGCGGCACCGGCACGAGCGCCCGGATGGCCGAGCTGTGGGCGCGCGGCGAGCTGCCGCTCGACACCGACTTCGTCAACGAGTCGTTCATCGGCAGCCGGTTCGTCGGTCGCCTCATCTCGCAGACGACGGTCGGCGACCGGGCGGCCGTCATCCCGACGATCACGGGCCGGGCCTGGGTCACCGGGCTCGGGCAGTACCTGCTCGACCCCTCGGACCCGTACCCGGAGGGATTCGAGTTCTGACCGATTCGCCGCCAATGGTCAGGCGCGACAGGCGAGGATAGGGTCCTGTGTCGCGCGCCGCCCGTCGCGCGGCGCGTGTCCGTCCCGACTGCGACCGCCGAGAGAAGGTGCCGCCGTGAGCGAGTTCCGCGATCGATCCTCCCGTCAGCCCGCCGGCGCCACCGTCGCGCGGCACGGGCGACTGACCCGCTCCGCCGCGTGGAGGACCGTCCTCGCCGTGCTCGGCGGCGCGGTCGCGGTCGCGCTCGTCGCCGTCGGATCCGTCGCGGCGATCGCGGTGAACAACCTGCACGCGAACATCAAGACCGTCTCGATCGGCGCGGACAAGGCCGGGCCACCGCCCAGCATCGGGGCGATGAAGGGCGGGTTCAACATCCTGCTCGCCGGCTCCGACACCCGTGACGGCCAGGGGGCATCGGTGATCCGAGGCACGACAGCGGGAGCGCCCTCAACGACGTCACGATGCTCATGCACGTCGCGCACGACCAGAAGAGCGCCACGGTCGTCAGCATCCCGCGTGACATGGTCGTGCCCATCCCGCGGTGCGACAAGGGCGGTCCGGCGACCGGTCTGCCGATCAACACGACGCTCTCCTACGGCGGCCTGCCGTGCACTGTCGCCACGGTCGAGAACCTGACCGGCCTCAAGATCCAGTTCGCCGGCCTCATCACCTTCCAGGGCGTCATCGCGATGTCGGACGCGGTCGGCGGCGTCGACGTCTGCGTCAACGCGCCCATCCACGATCCGTACACGGGGCTGAACCTGCCCAAGGCGGGCACGTACACGCTCCAGGGGGCCGACGCGCTCGCGTTCCTGCGCTCGCGGCACGGCGTCGGCGACGGCAGCGACCTCGGCCGCATCACCTCGCAGCAGGTGTACCTCTCGTCGCTGGTGCGCACGATCAAGAGCAGCGGCACGCTCACCGACTTCGGCAAGCTGTACGGGATCGCCGAGGCCGCCACGAAGAACATCACGCTCAGCGAGAACTTCACCCGCCTCGACACCCTCGTGTCGGTCGCCCTCGTGCTCAAGAACATCCCGCTGCAGAACATCGTCTTCGTGCAGTACCCCGGCACGACCGGTGGCACCGGCATCTTCTCCGGCAAGGTGCAGCCCACCAGGTACATCGCCGATCAGCTGTTCGCAGCACTCAAGGCCGACAAGCCGATCGGGCTCGACGACCGCTCGGTGGGCGGCGATCACTCCGGCTCGACCCTCGACCCGAACGCGCCCCAGCCCACCGGCACGAGCACGCCCAGCCCGTCCGGCACCCCCTCGGACGCCCAGGTGATCTCGGGTCTGCAGGGCCAGACGGCCGAGCAGCGCACCTGCTCCGTCGCCTACCACTTCTGAGTCGGGGCGGGCGTTGACGCTCGTCAGGGCCAGGTGGTAGCTTCCGAGAAAGCGGTTTCACAGAGCCGCTGATCCGCCGCCCCATGCACTCGACGGGAACGGCATCGGGCGGATGTCGCACCTCACGAAGCGGTGGGCGGCGACGAACGGAGGGGCGGTTCCCGTAGTCGAGTGCGCTCACGCGCGCCCGGCGTCGATGGTGACGAACAACGGAGATCTCAGTGAGAAGACTGACCAGGTCCCTGGCGGTGCTCGTGCCCGCGGCCCTGCTCATCGGCGCGGTGGCGCCGGCGGCGGCAGCGGCGGCGAGCCCGGGGACGCCTACCCCTACACCCAGCCCGGCGACAAGAAGTACGTGACGAACACCGACGTTCTCGAGCGCTTCTCGCCCGACGGCGGCGACAACCAGAGCTACAAGGTCACGGCCGACCGCGCGCAGGCCGACGCGTCGTTCACGACGCAGGCCCCCGCCGTCGACGGCGTCAAGGACGCCGCATGGAATGGCGCGAAGAGCTATCCGATCGGCCACACGTTCGACGCCGGCATGACCGGCGACGACCCGGATGCCACGACCGACGGCACCCTGCGCCTCCTGTGGGACGGCCCCGTGCTCTACGGCCTCGTGCAGGTGAGCGGCGACAGCACGGAGTCCGACACCGCGACCCCGAACTGGAACACCCCGAGCTACGCCGCGAACACCGACGGCATCTACGTGTCGATGGACGTGTACAACGACCAGTGGGGTTTCGAGACCGACACGCAGGGCACCTTCTTCCTGAGCGCCAACCCGAACCTCACGTCGGTGACGTCGTACAACAACGCCGGCATCCCGTCGCTCGGGTCGTTCTTCAACCCCGCCAATCAGGACTACTCGACGCGGCTGGCGGCGTTCAAGTCGTCGGGGTACACGCCTGGCTCGGGGGTGAACTACACGTACGAGTTCGCGCTGCAGCTGGAGGGCTGGGGCGACCAGCCGGATCGGCAGCTGAGGAACGGCACGAAGGTCGGCCTCGAGGTGGGCGCCTATGATCAGGGTCACTCCTTCACCTACTGGAGCAAGAGCCAGTACTTCACGGGGTTGGAGGACGGCTCGAACCTGCCCGACTCGCAGCGCATCCCGAACCGCGACTGGGGGTCGTGACCCTCGCAGGCTGGAACGGGAAGACCCCGTTCGCGTACAGCGGCTGGAGCGCCGACGAGGACATCCGGTTCTGGGACTCGAAGTCCAACCCGGGCGGTTCCGGCAACGGGACGGCGCCGACCGACGACGGCGACGACAGCGCGGTGTGGACCCCGGCATCCCGCGACCGGATGATCGCCGCGAAGTCCGCCTATCTGGCGGTGAAGGACAGCCCGACGGCCACGCGTGCCCAGAAGGAGGCCGCCGTCACGAGGGTGACGACCGCGTTCGCGGGACTGCGCTGGGGCGACACCACCTATCCCGACCCGCACGACCTGCCCGCGACGCAGATCGTGCCGAGCCCCTTCACCTTCTTCGACCCGAGCAAGGGCACGAACGGCCAGGTGACGACGTCGGCGCAGTGGCAGCAGCGCAAGCAGGAGCTGCTCTCGCTCGCGCAGTTCTACGAGTACGGGTACAAGCCGCAGCTCGGCGTCGATTACACCGTGAAGGTCACCGGCAACGCGTACGCGGGCACCGGCAATCCGGTCGTCACGGCGCAGGTGATCCCGACCAACCGCAACTTCGACGGCGGCGTGCCGGTGAACATCTCGATCCCGATCACGCTGCCGACGTCGGTGCCCGGCGGCGGCAAGGCGGCGGTGGGGTTCAGCACGAACTTCACGGCCAACGGGATCGCGAACGTCACGTTCCCGTCCTGGGCCTTCGATGTGCGGACGGATGCCGGTGCGTGGGGCAACCCGAACCGGATCGGCACCTTCTACACGCTGTTCCCGTACCAGCGGAACAGCACGTCGGCCGACTCGAGCATCCTCATCGCGCACGCGACGGCGGTCTCCGTCTACCTCGACGCGCTGCAGGCCGCCGTGTCGCAGAACGCGGCGCTCGCCGCGAAGATCGACCCGGGTCGCGCCGTGACGAAGGGCTTCTCGATCAACGGCAAGGAGGCGTTCGTCGCCGCGCTCTTCGACGACCGCGTCAAGGCGGTCGTCGCGGGCGGCGCGGGGGCGACCGGCCCGGCGAACTGGCGTTACAACGCCCAGGGCCAGGAGTTCGACTTCGCCGGTACGGCGTACGACAACCCGGGCGCCGACACGGTCGTGTCGCACGGCACCGAGGGCCCGGCAATTCGTACCGGCACAACCGGGTGCGCGAGACCGAGCTGTTCCGGCACTTCCTGCCGTACGGCCACGAGTACACGCACGAGGACGGCTCGTACGGCTACGGCGACTACATTCGGCTGCCGTTCGATCAGGCCGACCTGGTGGCGACGCTCGCGCCCGACCGCGCGATCATCATCGACACCAACCTGAACGACTACAACGACGGCGCGGACACCGACAACATGAGCCTCGAGATCGCCAAGAGCGTCTACGACAACCTCGGGGTGAACGGGTCGGACTACGTCAAGTTCAACATCGGCAAGTACGTGTCGGCGGGCGACCCCCACGGTGCGGCTCCGGCCGCGCCCGAGGGTCGCTACCTGAGTGACTTCCTCTACGGCACGTCGACGGTCACGGCCGCCGACGCGACGCAACTGAACACCGACCCGTACGCGCTCAAGGTCTCGAACGGTCAGACCGAGAGCCCGTACGACTATTACTGGGGCGGCTACAACGGGATCACGGGCGGCACCGACGGCATCGCCGGCGCGAGCGGCTGGTACTTCGCCGGCTTCGACTCGGAGCTCGCGGGCCTGAAGAGCGCGGTCGCGGGGGCGCACCTGAACGGCGGTCTCACGAACGCCCTGACGGTGAAGCTGGACCACGCCGCGAAGCAGCTCGACAAGGGCAAGAAGGCCCAGGCGGTCGACCAGCTCGAGGCCTTCGTGTCGCAGGTGCGCGACCTCGCAGCGGCCGGCAAGCTCGGTGCCGCGCCGTCGCGTGCCCTGGTCGCGGCCGCGGAGCAGCTGGTGCTGAACATCAACGCCGGCAGCTGAGATCCGGGTCCGGATGGCGCCCCCTCCCACGACGGGGCGCCATCCGGCAGCCGCTATAGTTGCTGACGCAACCGGGAGACGTCGCATAGTCCGGTCGAGTGCACCACCCTGCTAAGGTGGAGACCCCTCCTGGGGGTCCGAGGGTTCAAATCCCTCCGTCTCCGCAAGAAAATCCCCGGTCGGTGGGATGTGCGGGTCCGTGGCGTCGGTCTCGTCGGGCTACGATGCGCGGGCACTCAGCGCGCGAGCCAGCCGCCGTCGACGGGGATGATGACGCCCGAGACCTAGTCCGATGCCGCGGACGCGAGGAACGCCGTCACGCGGCGAGGTCATCCGGCCGGCCCCGGCGTCCGGCGGGGATCCGGCACGTTGATGCCGCCCTGGAATCTGAGCGTGCTCGTGCCGGCGTCGTTCTACTTCTTGAGGCTCGCCTCGAGCTTGGCCTGCAGCGTGGTCAGCGACTCCTTCGGGGTCTCCTTCAGCGACAGCAGCGACTGCGCCCAGTCCGTCATCGCGGGTGTGCTGTCGACGATCGTCACGTTCGCGAACAGGGCGTCGCCGCCGGGAGCGGCCCAGGTCTTGCAGATCGGCTGCCACACCGAGATGAGCTTGGCCGCGTTGGCGTCGGACGAGAACTCCGGCGTCTCGGCGATCGACTTCAGCACAGGCAGGCCGATGCCCGTGTGCTTGGTCCACAGCGGCGCCATGTTCTCGTAGTAGTAGGTCAGGAAGTCCTCGGAGTCCTTCTGACTCGGGGTGTGCTTGTACATCATGATGTTATTCGGGAAGTACAGCGCGCCCTTCTTGCCGGTCGCCCCCACCAGCGGGTCCCCGATCACGACGTCGCTGGCGAACCTGCCGCCCAGGTTGGATGCGAGGCCCGGCCCTCGTAGCCCATCGCGAAGCGGTCGGCCTTCCACTGCGCCTGCGCGTTGTCGGTCGAGTATCCCGCGCTGCCCGGGTCGACGTAGCCCTTCCGGATCATCTCGACGACGAACTCGAGGGCCTGGATGTTCTCCGGCGTCACGCAGCGCGGCTTCTGCTCCTCGTCGAAGAGCCCGCCCCCGTTGTTGATGAGCAGCCCCACGAGGATCTGGAAGCCGTTCCCGTTCTTGCCCGACGCGATCCCGAACCCGTATGCGCCGATCTTCTTGAGCGCCTCGCACGCGTCGAGGTAGGTCTGCCAGTCCTTGGGCGGCTCGACCCCGGCCTTCTCGAGCAGCGGCTTGCTGTACCAGAGGGCGCGCATGTCGAGGTTGTACGGGATCGCGACGTAGCCCTGCGACGTCTTCATGGTGCCGAGCAGACCCGGCAGGAAGTCGTCGTACAGTCCGTTCTTCTTCCACGAGTCGAGCAGGTCGTCGGCCGGGGCGATCTTGTCCTCGGTCGCGAACTGGAACGCCTGGGTGCCGCTGCCGCTGCTGACGGCCGGCCCCGTGTTGGCGGCGATCGCCGAGGCGAACGTGGTGACGAAGTCCGCCCACTGCACCGTCTGGTAGGTCACACGGGGCAGCCCCTTCTTCGGACTGAACGCCTCGGAGATCTTCTTGTCGAGCGGATTGAACGCCGTGCCGCCCCAGGGCATGTTCCAGAACTTGAGGGCCTGGCCTCCGCCCGATCCGGGAGCGCACGCGGCGAGTGCGGCCGTCAGGCCGACCGCGGCCGATCCGAGCAGCAGCGATCGGCGGGTCAGCCGGGGGTGGTGGTCATGATGTCCCTTCGTCGTCGAAGGGGCCCGCATTGCGCAATCATCCGGCGCTCTCGGCGGGCCCTGTGCTCAGGATGCTGCCAGCAGAACCCGCCCGATCGACCGGGGCGGCCGACACTTTGCGCAAACTCGATAGCATCGCGCGATGGCCTCCACCGAACGCCGGGTGACCCTCGCCGACGTCGCGGCACTCGCATCGACGTCGGTGCCGACCGCGTCGAAGGTCATGCGCGGCCGCACCGACGTCTCGACCGCGATGCGCCGTCGCGTGCTGGACGCTGCGCACCAGCTGGGCTATGGCGGCGCCGACCAGCGCCCGGCCCGGCTGACCCCTCTGCCGCCGCTGGTCGACCTGGTGATCAGCGACGTCGAGGGCACCTGGGCCAACGGCGTGCTGACCGGTGTGGAGGATGCGGCGACGGCCGCGGGCACCGACGTGGTCATCACGATCGCCCGGTCGGGGAGGGATTGGGTGACCCGGCTGCTGCGCCGCCCGTCCGAGGGTGCCGTCATCATGCTCGTCGACCCCGCGCCCTCGGAGCTCGCCGCCCTGCGGCGGGCGCGCATCCCGATCGTGCTCATCGACCCGATGAGCCCCCGCCGCGGGATGTGCCGACGGTCGGCGTCACGAACTGGGAGGGCGGGCGGTCCGCGGCCGAGCACCTCGCGGGGCTCGGCCATTCCGCCCTCGCCGTCATCGGCGGCCACCGCCACCATCGCTACAGCAAGGCACGGATCGACGGCTTCCGCTCCGTGGTCCCGGATGCCTCGATCCGCATCGGCTTCGCCGACTGGCGCCGCGCCGACGCGCACCGCCAGGCGCTCGGAATCCTGCGCGGTCCGGGCCGTCCGACCGCCGTCTTCGCGTGCTCGGACCTCATGGCGCTCGGCGTCTACGACGCGGCGAAGGATCTGGGGCTGCGGATCCCCGACGACCTCAGCGTGATCGGCTTCGACGACGTGCCCGAGGCCGGATGGGCGACACCGACCCTGACCACGGTGCGCCAGCCCCTCACGGAGATGGGCTCCGCGGCCATGCGGCTGCTTCTGGCCAATCGCGGCGGCCGCCCGCCGGTGGGGTCCGTCGTGCGGTTCGAGCTCGCGACGTCTCTGGTCGTGCGATCGTCAACCGCTGCTCGCGGATGAGGGCGGCGCCGTGTCGACGACGGAGCTGCGTTCGATCAGCGGCATCGGCACGAGGTACTCGCCCGGCTCCGGGGCGGCGGCGAGCAGGAGACGCACCGCCTCCCGCCCCATCTCCTCGTGCGGCAGCGACACGGTCGTGAGACCGGGTCGCAGGTAGGCCGCGAGCTCGTCGTTGTCGAAGGAGACGACCGACACGTCGGAGCCGGCCCGCAGGCCGTGCTCGCTCAGGGCCTGGTAGGCGCCGAAGGCCAACCGGTCGTTCATGCAGAGCAGGGCCCGCACGTCGTCGCGCCGCTCCAGCAGCCGCGAGGTCACGTCGTAGCCGTTGTCGGGCTCCCACTCCCAGCAGGACTCCTCCGCGACGAACGCGAGGCCCAGCTCGTCCATGCGGCCGCGGATGCCGCGAACCCGGCGCTCGACGGTCGCCGACCGGAAGAGGTCGCGCTCGACAACCTGGTTCTGCCCGATGAGGGCGATGCCCGTGCGGTGACCCGCTCCCGCGAGAGCGTCGACCGCGGCGCGCCCCCGCGCTCCTCGTCGGGCAGCACCGCGATCGGATAGCGGTCGTTCGTCGCGTTCAGCATGACCACGGAGGTCGAGCGCGGCACCTCGGGCACGTAGAGCTCGCGCGCGCGCATCGTGGCGAAGATGACCCCGTCGACCTGCCGGTCGAGGACCGCCTCGATCGCCTCGGTCTCGCGGGCGGGCTCGCCCCCGTCTCGAGCACGAGCACGACGTGGCCGGCGCTCTCCGCCTCCTCGAGCGCACCCTTGATGAGTCCGCTCGCGAATCGTGTTGTGGCGACGACGTCGGAGATGAAGCCGATCGTGTAGGTGCGGTCGGTGCGCAGGGCGCGCGCGCCGATGTTCGGCCGGTAGCCCAGGTCCCGCGCCGCGGCATTCACCCGCGCGTGCGCGTCGGCCGAGAGGCGGGTGTCCGGCTTGCCGTTGAGGATCATGGATGCGGCCGTGGGCGAGACTCCGGCTCGACGGGCGACATCCGCCAGAGTGACCCGCTTGACCGTCATCCCGAGTCCTCCGATTCGCAGCGTAGTTGGTGCGGGGCAGCCGCCGGCGCCGGCGACCCGCCTTGACATGGCCTCGTCCGCCCCGCACACTACCTAGTGCTAAAACCATTTAGCAGCATATCGGACAGGCGAAACCGGTCCGGGCCGAGAGTTGTTCCGACGATTCGACGAAGGAGTCCACCATGAGGCATTCCCCAGCGGCGACCCGCGCCACGACCATTGCGGTCGGCGCGGTCGTCGCGTTGTTGGCGCTCGCCGGCTGCGCCCCGGGCAGCAGCGGCGGCGGCGCCGCGCAGACCGGCAAGGTCAGCACGACGCTCACCACGAAGAAGGTGACGCTCAAGATCCAGGACGAGACCGGGTTCCCCGTCACCTCGAAGCTGGCCGCCGAGTTCACCAAGCAGCACCCCAACGTGAAGTTCAAGATCGTGCGCGACAGCTTCCAGAACCTGCTCGCCAACGCGCCGCGGCTCATGGCGAGCGCCGACGCTCCCGACCTCATCCGTCTGGCCACCCTCGGGTCCAACGTCAAGGACGGGCTGCTGACCAACCTGGATCCCTACTTCGACGCCTACGGCTGGAACAAGTTCTCCGCCGGGCAGCTCGCTCCCGCGCGGATGACCAAGGCCGGCGTGCGCGGTGAGGGCTCGCTCTGGCAGTTCGGCATCGGCTACAGCGTCACCGGCATCTACATGAACCAGAAGCTCGCCGACAAGGTCGGGATCACCGCGGTCCCGCAGACGCTCGACGAGCTCGAGGCCGACCTGCAGAAGGCCAAGGACGCCGGGGTGCTGCCGGTCCAGACGGGCATGCAGGACGGCGTCGGCACCTTCACGCTGCAGGCTCTCATCAACCAGTACGGCGACAAGCAGAAGCTCATCGACTGGATGTTCAACAAGCCGGGGGCCACCTTCGACACGCCGGCCGTGGTCAAGGGCGCGACGGTCTTCCAGGACTGGGCCAAGAAGGGCTACCTGCCGCCCGACGTGAACGCCATCAACTACACGACGATGGTCGCGAACTTCTCGGCGGGCCAGGGGCTGTTCATGTGGGACGGCAACTGGGACGCGGCGAACGTCCAGAAGGCCCTCGGCAAGGACGGCGCGCAGTTCTTCCTCGCGCCGCCGGTCAAGAAGGGCGACAAGTACGTCGCGATGGGAACCGGCAACACGTTCGCCGTCCCCGCGAAGTCCACGCACCACGACACGACGCTCTACTTCCTGAACTGGATCGCCACCAACGCGAAGGCGCGCCAGATCGTCGTCGACGTGACGGGCGCCTCGCCCGGGGCGACCCCGCCCAGAAGCTCCCGAGCGTCGAGAAGGGGAGCCTGATCGAGAAGGCGCTGGAGCTGTCGGCGACCGTCGGCAAGGACGACGGATTCACCGACTTCATCGCCAACACCACGTCGGGCATCTACCAGGGCGCCTTGCAGCCGGATGAGCAGCTGCTGCTGACCGACAAGATGACGCCGGCCGATTTCGCCAAGGCGATCCAGGCCTTCTACCTGAAGGACCTCGCCGGCTCGTGAGCACCACCACCCAGCGCCGCGCTCCCCGGAGGACCTCCCGGGGAGCGCGGCGCGCGCTCGCGGTCGGCTGGCTGTTCCTGCTGCCGGCCGTGATCGCCTACCTGTTGTTCGTGCTGTACCCGCTCGTGACGGCGATCCAGTACTCCTTCTACAAGTGGAACGGCATCGGCGCCTCCACCTGGATCGGCTTCGGGAACTACGCCGAGATCTTCACGGAGCCGACGCTGCTCGCGCCGATCGTCAACGCGCTCGTGCTGATCGTCTTCTTCACGATCATCCCGATCATCAGCGGCCTGGTGCTGGCCACGCTGATCCGGGACATGAAGCAGGGCCCGTTCGCGGCGACGGCGCGCACCGTCCTCTTCCTCCCCAGATCGTGCCGCTCGTCGCGGCGGGCATCGCCTGGTCGTGGATGTACGCGCAGACCGGCACGATCAATCAGATCCTCCACGCCGTCGGGCTGGGATTCCTCTCCCGCTCGTGGCTCGCCGACTTCGGCACCGCGCTGCCCGCCGTCGGCCTCATCGGATCGTGGGTCCTCACCGGGCTGTGCACCGTGCTCCTGCTCACCGGCATGGGCAAGATCGACCCGTCGCTGTACGAGGCGGCCCGCATCGACGGCGCCGGCTGGTTCCGGCTCTTCGGGTCGGTCACGTTGCCCGGCGTCCGCCAGGAGATCGTCGTGCTCGTCACGATCACGGTGATCTCGGCGCTCAGCAGCTTCGACATCATCTACACGACCACCAAGGGCGGCCCCGGCACCACGACCCTCGTCCCCGGCATCTCGATCTTCCGCCTCGCCTTCGTGCAGGGGCAGGTCGGGCTCGCGTCGGCACTCGGCGTCGTCCTGCTCATCCTCGTGCTCGCCGTCGTGCTGCCGGTGCAGCGATTCTCCCGGGAGGCCGACTGATGGTCATGACGCGAAGCGAGATCATCGTGGGGCGAATCGTCCTGGTCGTGATCCTCGTCCTGACGGTGCTGCCGCTGCTCAGCATGCTGTCGGCCGCGCTGCAGTCGCCGGACCGGATCCCGACCGGCCTGGCGTGGCCCACCCATCCGCACTGGGAGAACTTCGTCACGGCGTTCACGGTGGGGCACGTCTGGGTGCTGCTGGGGTCGAGCCTGCTGATCGTCGTCGTCGTGGTGCCCGTCAGCTTGCTGTTCGCGACCCTCGCGGGGTACGCGCTCGGCAATCTCCGGGTGCGGGGCGGCCGCATCGTGCTCGTCGCGATGGTGCTGGGCCTGACGATCCCGTTCGAGGCGATCGTGATCCCGCTCTACTACCAGATCACCTCGTACGGGCTGCTGAACACCCAATGGGCGATCATCCTGCCGCTGATCGGGCTCTACATGCCGTTCGGCGTGTTCTGGATGCGCGCCCACTTCCTCGGCGTGCCGCGGGAGCTCTCCGAGGCCGCCCGGGTCGACGGGGCCGGCGTGCTGCAGGAGTTCGCCCGCATCCAGATCCCGCTGGCGCGGCCGGCGCTCTCGGCGCTCGGCATCCTGATCTTCCTCTGGACCTGGAACCAGTTCCTGCTGCCGCTCGTGCTCGTCGACGACCCCGACAAGCGCACGATGGCGGGAGCCCTCGGAGCGTTCCAGGGGCAGTACATCGACGCGCTCCCGCTGCTGTTCGCCGCCGCGCTCATCGTCATGCTGCCCACGATCGTGATCTACATCGTCTTCCAGCGTCAGTTCATCCGGGCCCTGCTGCAGGGCGCGGTCAAGGGGTGACCGGATGACGTTCGCCCTCCCGGATCACTGGGTCTGGGACTTCTGGATCGCCGACGACGGAACGATCTTCCACCTCTATTACCTGCACGCGCCGCGATCGCTCGGCGACCCGCACCTGCGGCACCGCAACGCGGCGATCGGCCACGCGACGTCCGACGATCTCATCACCTGGACGGATCACGGACCGGTGATCGGGCCGGGCCGGGCGGGGAGGCCGACGCGAGCGCCGCGTGGACCGGCAGCGTCATCCGGGACGACGCGGCGGGACTGTGGCGCATGTTCTACACCGGATCGCGCTTCCCGTCGCCGAGCGACGACGCCAACATCGAGTCGATCGTCGCCGCGAGCTCGCGCGACCTCCACGACTGGGACACGGCGTCCGGCGCCGCGCTCGAGGCGGACCCGCGCTGGTACGAGCTGCTGGGATCCGGCACCTGGCACGAGCAGGCCTGGCGCGATCCGTGGGTGGTCGCCGATCCGCGTGGCGGCTGGCACATGCTGCTGACGGCCCGCGCGGCGGAGGGCGCGGACGAACGGGATCGCGGAGTCATCGGCCATGCCGTCTCCGAGGATCTGCTCCGCTGGGAGGCGCGTCCGCCGCTCAGCCGGCCGGGCAGCGGGTTCGCCCACCTGGAGGTCGTCCAGTGGGTCCTCGTCGAGGGTCGTCCCGTCGTCGTCTTCTCGTGCGACGCCGAGCACCTGGCGGGCGAACGTGCGGCGGATGGCGCCCGCGGGGGCGTCTGGGCCGTGCCGGCCGGCGAGATCGGCACCGAGATCGGGGTCGAGTCGGCGACGCTGCTGACCGATGAGTCGATCTATGCCGGTCGCATCGCCCGGTCGCGCTCCGGGGAGTGGGTGCTGCTCGGGTTCGAGAACGTGGGTGAGCGGGGAGTTCGTCGGCCGGCTGTCCGATCCGCTCCCGTTGCGATGGACGACCCAGGGTCAGCTGGTGTGCCGAGTGGATGAGGTGGTGCGATGACACGACGCGAGGGGCACGTCGCCGAGGGCTTCGAGCCCGTGGCCCGGGCGTTCGAGGCATCGTTCGAGGGTCGCCCGGGGATGGGCGCGGCGCTCGCCGTGCTGCACCGCGGGGAGCTCGTCGTCGACCTGCACGGCGGTTCCGCCGACCGGCACGGTCGCACGCCGTGGACCGATCGCACCCTGAGCGTGATCTTCTCCTGCACCAAGGGCGTGCTGTCGATCCTCGTGGCGCGGCTGGTGCAGGAGGGCCGGCTCGACTACGACGCGCCGGCGATCCGGTACTGGCCGGAGTTCGGGGAGGCGGGCAAGTCCGACCTCACCGTCGGCGACCTTCTCGCCCACCGGGCCGGGCTCTCGGCGCCCCGTCAGGACCTGTCGGTCGACGACATCGTCGACTGGGATCGCATGGTCTCGATCCTCGCCCGGCAGGAGCCGCTCTGGGCCCCGGGCACGGGATGGGCCTATCACGCGATCACGCACGGGTGGCTCGGCGGCGAGCTCGTGCGGCGCGTGACCGGGCGCAGCGTCGGTGACCGGTTCCGCGAGGCGGTGGCCGAGCCGCTCGGCGTGGACATGTGGATCGGGCTGCCGGCCGACCGGCATGATCGGGTCGCGACCATGTGGTCCGGTCCCTCGCTCGACGAGCTCACCGCGACCCAGCAGCGCGAACGCGGATTCCCCGGACACGAGTGGCTTTGGCGGGCGATGACCCTCGGCGGTGCCCTGCCGCCCGAGCTGGTGGGTGACGGCGTCGGGTTCAACGACCCCCGGATCCACAGCGCGGAGATCCCCGGCGCGGGGGGATCGCCGACGCGCGCGCCCTCGCCACGGTCTGGTCAGCCACCGTCACGCCGACCCACGGGGTGCGCCTGCTCGACGACGCGACCCTGGACATCGCGCTCGTCCCCCGCGCGACGGGAGCCCCGGTGTTCGATGCGGCGCCCCCGTGGCCGCGTTGGGGCGCAGGATTCCAGCTGGACTCCGAGGCGCGCCGGTATCTCTCCGACGCGAGCTTCGGCCATGACGGGGCCGGGGGTCAGGTGGCCTTCGCCGACCGCGAGCACGAGATCGGATTCGCGTTCCTCACGAATCAGATGGAGGCCGACGACGACCGCGGGACGCGCATCGTCGATGCCCTGCGGGAGTGCGTGACGCGCTAGCGGAGCCGGTCGTCGAGCACCGAGTCCCCGCGGGGATCAGGCATCTCCTCGACCACGTCCTCCGGGCGGGGCCCGAGCCGGCCGTCGTGCTGCGGTCGTACCACCTGACGCATCTCGTCCTCGCTCAGCGAGAAGTCGGCCAGACGCAGGTTCTGCGCGAGACGAACGTGGTTGGTCGACTTGGGGAAGACGACCCGCCCCGCCTGCAGATGCCACCGCAGCACGATCTGGGAGACCGTTCGCCCGCGTTCGCTCGCGAGATCCTCGAGCACCGGATCGTCGAAAACCCGGCCCTGGGCGAGGGGCGCCCAGGCCTCCGTCACGATTCCATGCCGCGCGTGATACTCGGTCAGCTCCGTCTGGACGAAGTACGGATGAAGCTCCACCTGGTTGACGGCCGGGGTCGGGAGGCCCGAAGCGGCGAGGACCTCGAGCTGGGGGATTCCGAAGTTCGAGACGCCCACGGCGCGCACACGACCATCGTCGCGCAACCGGCAGAGCGCTCTCCAGGTCTCGACGTAATCGGCGACGCCCGGCAACGGCCAGTGAATGAGGTACAGGTCGATGCGTCCGGCGCCGAGTCGGCTGTCGGAGACGTCGAACCCGCGCAGCACGTCGTCGTACCGGTGGCGGCCCGTGGTCACCTTGGACGTGATGAAGACCGACGAAGGATCGACCCCCGAGTCCTCGACGCCGCGCCGCACCTCTTCCTCGTTGCCGTACATCTGCGCGGTATCGACGTGCCGATAGCCCATGCTGACGGCCAGTGCCACCACAGCGCCGGTGCGCTCGGGTTCCAGTCCCCCGACACCGAGGCCCATCCGGGGAAGCCGGACGCCGAGGCCGAGGTCGACACCCTGATCCGGTTCGTTCATCCCGTCCGCCTCGCTCCGACCGACAGCGGCGCGACGGAGCCGCGTCGGATCGACGGCATCGCCACCAGGACCTCCTCGGCCGGAGAACCCCGGTACAGCCGTTCGACCGCCAGCCGGCCCATCGCCTCGTGCGGCAGTGCCACCGTCGTGAGCCCCGGGCGCAGGTAGCTCGAGATGTCGTCATCATCGAAGCTGACCACCGAGATGTCGTCGGGAATCGTCAGACCGGCCTCCGCGATCGCCTGATAGGCGCCGAACGCCAGTCGGTCGTTGAGGCAAAGGAATGCGCGGACCGGCCCTGCGCGCAGCTGCGCGCGGGCGATCCGGTAGCCCTCCTCGGGCTCCCACCGCCGGGAGCCGCCCTGCGCGATGAACCTCGCGCGGTCAGCCGCCATCTGCTCACGGATGCCGTGCATGCGCCGCTCCAGGGTCACCGACGGCGACGATCCACCGATTCCGCTCTCGAAGTCGTACCCCACCAGCCCGATGTCACGGTGCCCCGCCGCGGTCAGCTCGCGCACCGCGGTGCGGCCGCCCTGGAGCTCGTCCGGCAGGATCGCATGCGGATGCGCATCATTCATCGCGTTCAGCATGATCACGTTCACGGAGTCGGGAAAGTCGGGGATGTCGACAGCGCGAGCACGCTCTGCGGCCAGGATGATCCCGTCCACCTGGCGGTCGAGCACTGTATGCATCGCCCGGGCCTCCCGCTCGACGTCGCCCTCAGTCTCGACCACGATCAGCACCTGCCCGAGCTCGTCGGCGGCCTTCATGGCCCCGCGGATCATGCGTGCTGCAAAGCGTGTGGTGGAGACGAAGTCCGACACGAACGCGACCGTGTGGCTCTTGTCGGTGCGCAGGCTCTGTGCCGCGATGTTCGGCCGGTACCCCAGCTCGCGGGCTGCCGTCCGAACGCGTTCCTGCGTCTCCGAGGAGATCCTCGTCCCTGCTCGTCGGTTGAGGATCAGCGAAGCCGAGGCGGACGACACGCCCGCCATGCGCGCGACGTCGGCCAGGGTCACCCGCCTTCTCTCCGCACTCATCCCCACACGATGTCACAGGGTCAGCGCCCCGGTCCCCCGTATTGTCGCGGCGAGCCTTGACAGATCCGCCTCGTGGTGTGATCGTACTGCTAAATCGATTATGCATCCCGCGATCGAACCGCACGAAGAAGGGATTCACCGTGGAATCACCTCCCGGAAGCTCGTTCGGCAATGCCGCAACGAGCGTCCTGTCTCACAGCATCTCGCGCCGGCGACTCCTGCAGGCGGCGATCGCCACGGCAGGGGTCGGCCTGCTCGCCGCGTGCGCTCCGACCGCCGCAGCGGGCAAGAAGAAGCTCAGTTTCCTCTACTTCGGGAGCGCGAGCCTCAACAAGGCGGTCGAGGCCGAGTACGCCCCGTTCGTCAAGGCCAACAAGGACATCGACTTCGCCGCGCAAGGTGTCTCCGCCAACAACTGGGCTGATTTCGCCAACACCGTCTCGACGCGCATCGCCGGCGGGTCGTCTCCCGATGTGATCGACATCGCGACGGAAGGCGTCGGCATCTTCCGCTCGAAGAAGCTCGTCGTCGCGCTCGACGACTACATCGCCAAGGACAAGTCGTCCATCGACGCGTATTACTCCGACATGAACCCCGCGCTCAAGGCGATGAGCGACAAGTTCGGCAACCCGGACGGCAGGACGTACTACCTCCCGGGCGGCTTCAACACCAACCTCCTGTACTGCAACATCGAGGTCTTCCAGAAGGCCGGCGTCGACCTCCCCGGAGACGAGGACTGGACGTGGGAGGACTTCACCGACGCAGCCAAGAAGATCAAGGCGAAGACCGGCGCGTACATCGCGCCGTTCACCAACCAGCAGTTCCAGGAGATCCTGCCCTGGTTGCTGACGAATGGCGCGAGCACGCTCAACGCGGACTGGACGAAGCCGGCGATCAACACACCCGAGGGCGTGGAGGCGGCGGAGTACTGCAAGATGATGCACGACGCGGGGTTCGCGCCCGCGGCCGGGGAACCTATGACCAGCCGACACTGCTCGCGCAGGGCAAGCTGGCGTGCCTGCCGGGAGGACGCTCGCCCACAGTCGACATGGTCCGGCTGGGCATCGTCGACAAGGTCCAGATCGTGAAGTGGCCCAAGAAGAAGCAGAACGGCTCACCGGTCGGCTGGGACAACTTCCCGATTCTCGCCTCGTCGCAGAACAAGGACGATGCGTGGAAGTTCGTCCACTACCTCTCGTCCAAGGAGGCGGCCCTGTCGCTTCTCAAGCTCGGCGGCACCAACGTGCCGGCGCGCCGGTCGATCGTCGAGAGCGACGCCTTCCTGCGCAACGCTCCGAAGGGCAGCGAACTGCTGTACTCGGCTCTGGACTACGCGACTCCGATCCCTGGCCCGGCTCGCGGGGCGGACGTTCAGAACGCGATCGAGCAGGCATGGCTGCAGATCCTTCAGGGCAACGTGACCGCGAGCGCCGGTCTGTCACAGCTGAGCGACAAGATCGAGTCGTTGCTTTGAGGAATCGGTGACCATCTCCTCCTCGGCCCCTCGGCCGCCCGCGTGAGCGGGCGACCGAGGGCTACCGCCAGCCCGCCTGGCTGGGGTACGCCTTCATCAGCCCGGCGATGCTGCTCTTCCTCGTCTTCATCGTCGCGCCGTTCGTCGCGGCCATCGCGCTCAGCTTCTTCAACTGGGACCTGCTGACTCCGGCACAGCCGGCGGGGCTCGCCAACTACGCGCAGCTGTTCGGCGATCGTCAACTGGTTCACGTGCTCGCCAACACCTTCGTCTTCGCGCTGGGGTCGGTTGTGACCCACGTGGCCGGCGGCCTGCTCCTGGCGCTCGCGCTCAACCACGTCATGAACCGGATCCTCGCCTCCGTCGTGAAGGCGACCCTCTTCTTCCCTCTGCTCATCTCCTGGGCGGCGGTGGCCCTGCTGTGGAAGTACGTGCTCGATCCGACGTTCGGGTACATCGGCTACTACCTCCGGCAGATCGGCATCCCGACACCGTCGTTCTTCGCCGACCCGCACTGGGCCCTCGCCGCCATCATCGGCGTCGACTTCTGGCACACCATCGGCTACACGCTGATCATCATGCTGGCAGGGCTGCAGACCGTACCCCGTGAGCTCGTCGAGGCGGCGCAGACCGACGGGGCGAGCAGTCGCCAGGTGTTCTTCAACGTGACTCTGCCGCTGATGTCCCCGACGATCTTCTTCGCCACCGTCATCACCTTCATCGGGGCGTTCCAGATCTTCGATCCGATGCAGATCATCACGCAGGGAGGGCCGAACGAGTCGACCATGTCGGTGGTGCAGTACCTCTACCTGACGGCGTTCCAGTCATTCAACGTCGGGTACGCGTCGACCATCGCACTCGTCGTCTTCGTGATCGTCATGGGCGTCACGGCCGTACAGTTCTGGGCTTCTCGCAGATGGGTGTATCAATCATGAGCGCGCGCCCCGCAACGCAGGCCCGCGACAGCACGGCGACCGTTCCCCGGACGCGGCGCCGTCGCAGATTCAGCACAGGGTCCCTCGTCATCGATCTGGTGCTCCTCGTGCTCGCGGTCATCATGGCGTCGCCCATCGTGTGGCTGATCTCCCAGAGCCTCACCGTGGAGCGCTTCGCCTTCCAGTTGCCGCCCGGATGGATACCGGTGCCGTTCACGCTCGACAACTTCGAGCAGATCTTCCCGCTCGTGCCGTTCGGGCAGATGGCGCTCAACAGCGTGATCGTGGCCACTCTGAGCACCGGCGGCGCCCTGCTCACCAGCGTCCTGGCCGCCTACGCCTTCTCGCGACTCGCGTTTCGCGGGCGCGAGTTCATCTTCATCACCATGCTGACCGCCCTGATGGTGCCGGTGCAGCTCACGGTCATCCCGGTGTTCATCATGATGCGCAACCTGCATCTCGTCGATACGTTGGCCGCACTGATCCTGCCGGCGCTCGTCAACGTCTTCGCGATCTTCTTCCTCCGCCAGTACTTCAACTCGATCCCGCGGGAGCTCGATGAAGCCGCGAGGATCGACGGCGCCGGGCATCTGTGGATCCTGTTCCGGATGCTCGTCCCGCTCTCGAGCCCCGCCATCTCGGCGGTCATCATCATCCTGTTCCAGCTGTCCTGGAACGACTACTTCGATCCCCTCATCTTCATCAACAGTCCGCAGAACATGACCCTCCCGATCGGATTGGTCTCGCTCCAAGGCGGCGCCGCGCCGGGCCCGGTCGTCGTCGTCTTCGCCGCCGTCACCCTGGTGGTCGTCCCTGTGCTGGTGCTCTTCCTGGTCTTCCAGCGTCAGTTCGTCGCGAGCGTCGCCGCGAGTGGGATCCGCGGATGAGTCACGCGCTCAAGGGACATTCCGAATCCGGCGCGCTCCCCGAGACGCTGCGGGTGATCTGGCGCGGGCTGCCGACCCTGCTGGTCGGAGGCATCGTGATCTCCGCCGCCTCCGTGGTGGCCGAGCTCCTCGCACCCGGGGTGACACCCGTCTCCGTGCTGGTGTGGTCGGTCGTGGTCGCGCCCTGCTTCGGGGCTCTCGTCGGGCAGGTGAACGACCTCGTCCACGGCGAGGAGGTGAGAGCCTGGTCCTTCGCGCGCTACCTCCGGATTCTCGGGCCGATGAGCCTCGCTGCGTGGATGGTGCCCGGCGCATCGGCGGCGATCGGCCTGCTCGCACTCCAGTGGTGGACGCTGTCGGCCAGCCCGTTCTCGCTCCTGCCCCTGGCCACCGCATCCGTCTGCACGGTGCTCGGGGTGCTGGGCGCGATCGTCTCGGTGCCGCTGGGCATCGCGGACCGTTCGCTCGGGTTCACGGCACGGCTGCTGCTGGGCCTGCACGTCGCGGCGCGGCGGCCGATCCCCATCGTCTCGGTCGTCGCCTTCGCGGCG
This sequence comes from Pseudolysinimonas kribbensis, assembly GCF_030161895.1. Lineage (GTDB taxonomy): Bacteria > Actinomycetota > Actinomycetes > Actinomycetales > Microbacteriaceae > Pseudolysinimonas > Pseudolysinimonas kribbensis. The sequence goes on along the minus strand of NZ_BSVB01000001.1, from coordinate 1,536,005 downwards.
CTCGGGGTCTGGGCCGCTACGACCTGGACGGCGTCGATCGCGCTGCTCGTCCCCGCGCCCCTCGCACTGCTCAGCTACGCCGCGGTGTGGACCTCTGCCGCCGGCATCGAGCGGCACGCCGGCCCATCCGAGGTCGCGGGGACCGGGAGCCCGACGGTGCGGCGAAACCGAACAGAAGGAGATCGTGCGTGGCGTTCGAATTGACCGGTCGATGGATCTGGGACTCGTGGTACATCGACGACGGCTCGAACTTCCACATGTTCTTTCTCAACGCCCCGCGCGACCCCGGCGACCCGGAGGCTCGGCACCGTCACGCTCGGATCGGCCATGCGGTCTCGCAGGACCTCGTCGACTGGACCGACCTCGGTCCGGCCATCGAGCCCGGAGACAGCGGCGCCTTCGATGAGACGGCGACGTGGACCGGCAGCGTTGTCGAGGACCCCGCCGGTGGCTGGGTGCTCTTCTACACCGGTGCCCGCTTGGCCGACCCTGGTTCGCGTGTCAGCGTCCAGTCCATCGGGACGGCTCGCTCGGACGACCTCGTGACCTGGACCAAGGCGGACGAGCCGCACGTGGAAGCCGACTCGAGATGGTACGAGACCGCCTCGACGTCGGCTGATGGCGGCGAGGCCTGGCGCGACCCGTGGGTCTTTCGGCGGGACGGCGCATGGCACATGCTCATCACCGCCACCGCGCGTGAGGGGGCGGACCCGCTGCAGCGCGGCGTGATCGGGCACGCGACCTCATCCGATCTGCACGCGTGGCAGGTGCAACCGCCGCTCACGAGGCCCGGAGGGTTCTCCCAGCTCGAGGTCGCCAACCTCGCGAGCCTCGACGACCGCATGGTGCTCCTCTTCTCGAGCTTCGCCACCGACCTCCATGGGGACCGCGCGGGAAGCGAGGGCGGCATCTGGGCCATCGATCTGGACCACGGTGTCGCCGACATCGACCTGACGGCGGCGTACCTCGTGCTCCCGGAGCGCTACTACTGCGGTCATCTCGTCCACGACCGCACGGGTCGGCCGGTCATGATGGCGTTCGAGGGGACGGGGGCCGATGGGCGGTTCCGGGGTCGCATCGCGGATCCGATACCCCTCCGGCGGGGCGGAAGCGGCCGGATCGAGGCGGTGGAGTCACCATGGCGATGAAGATCCTCGTGATCGGCGGGACCGGCATCATCGGCCGAGCCTGCGTCGAGCTCGCGGTCAGCAGAGGGCTCGAGGTCGACGTGCTCACCCGCGGTCGACGGCCGGTCCCCGATGGGGCTCGACCGCTCGGTCTCGATATCTCCGACGTGGACGCGGCCCGCCGGCAGCTCCGCGACCGCGAGTACGGCGCCGTGATCGACTGGCTGGCCTTCACCCCCGAGGACATCGCTCGCCACCTGGAGCTGCTGCGCGGGCGCATCGGACAATACGTCTTCATCAGCTCCGCGTCGGCCTATCAGACTCCGCCGCTCACGATCCCCGTGACCGAGAAGACCCCGCTGAGCAATCCCTATTGGCGGTACTCGCGCGACAAGATCGCCTGCGAGGAGATGCTGGCAGGCGAGCGATCCGTGCCGATCACCGTGGTACGCCCCTCTCACACCTATGACCGGACCATGGTGCCCTTCGACGGGGGTGGACCGCTATCCAGCGCATGCGCGACCGGAAGCCGGTCATCGTGCCCGGTGATGGCACGTCGCTGTGGACGATGACGCACAGTGCCGACTTCGCGGTCGGAATCGTCGGCCTCCTCGGGCGCTCGGAGGCGCGGGGGAGACCTTCCACATCACATCCGAGACGCCGATGACCTGGAACAGCATCTATCACGCGATGGCGGCGGCGGCCGGCGTCGAACCGGATCTCGTGCACGTCGCGTCTGACGCCATCGCCGCGGCGGAACCGGAGTGGGGTGCCGCTCTGCTCGGCGACAAATCCCATTCGATGCTGTTCGACAACTCCAAGATCCGCTCGGTCGTCCCCGAGTTCGCCCCGCGGATCTCGTTCGAGGAGCAGGGCGCACGCGAGATCGTCGATTGGCACGACGCGGATCCGGCGCGACGGACCATCGACCCCGTGATCGACGACGCGATGGACCGTCTCGCCGTCGCATACCGTCCTCGGGCCCTCTGACCTCTTCACGAAAGGCACCATGAAGTACCGCACTCTCGGCCGCAGCGGCGCCGTGGTCTCCACCTACAGCCTCGGCACCATGACCTTCGGCGCCGAGACGCCGGAGCCGGAGGCCGGGCGCCAGCTCGAGGCCTACGCCGAGTCGGGCGGGACCGTGATCGAGATGGCCGATGTCTATGCCGGGGGCGAGGCGGAACGCATCGTCGGTCGCTGGCTGAGCCGGCGCAGCGATCGGGACCGTTCGGACCTGTTCCTCGCGAGCAAGGGCCGTTTCCCGGTCGATGTGACGCCACGAGATGCCGGTCTCTCGCGCCGCCACCTCCGTCGCGCGCTCGAGGCATCCTTGAAGCGGCTCGGCGTCGAGCACATCGACCTCTACCAACTGCATGCCTGGGATCCGCTCACGCCGCTCGAGGAGAGTCTCGGGTTCCTCGACGATGCCGTGGCGCAGGGCAAGATCTCGTACGGGGGCTCTCCAACTTCACGGGATGGCAGGTCGCCGAAGCCGCAGCGTGGGCGCGCGGCCGCTTCCCGCTCGTCTCGATGCAGCCCCAGTACAACCTCCTCGTCCGCGAGGTCGAGTGGGAGATCGTGCCCGCGTGCATCTCGGCCGGGCTCGGCATCCTGCCGTGGTCGCCGCTCGGCGGTGGTTGGCTCAGCGGCAAGTACCGCCGTGACGTCGCCCCGGTCGGCTCGACCAGATTGGGCGAGGACCCGCACCGGGGGTGGAGGCCTACGCAGGGCGCAACGCCCGCGAGACGACCTGGCGAGTCCTCGATGCGGTCGAGACGATCGCCGACGCGCGTGGAGCGAGCATGTCGCAGGTCTCCCTGGCCTGGCTGGCCGCGCAGCCGGGAGTCGCGTCCGTGATCCTGGGGTCCCGGACCGCGGCTCAGTTGACCGAGAATCTGGGCGCCGTCGACCTGGAACTCACGCCGGCCGAGCTCGGGTCGCTCGACGACGCGAGTGCGCCGGTGACGGCGGACTATCCGTACGGCGCACCCGGAATCGACCAGCGTTCGCGGCCGATCATCGACTGAGGGCGTTCCGGCGGACGGCGCCGTTATGGGTACGGTCGCAGGTATCGAATCTCCACCCGCGTCCGCTCCGCTTGCGGTCATCACCTACAACCTGTGGCAGGGCCGCGCGCAGCACGAGCTGCCGTCACTCGTCCAGGCGCACGACCCCGATGTGCTCTGCGTGCAGGAGGCGCGTGCGTCGGCGCTGCCGCATCGGCTCGGCGGGATGCGGCTGGCCGTCGCGACCTCGCGGAACCGGCTGGGCGTGGCGCTCTACGTCCGCTCCGACCGCCTCGACATCGAGGAGTCGCGCACGGTGCAGCTGACCACGTCCCGGCACGATCGGCTGGTCGGCGGCACCGACCACCGGCTCGCGGCCACCCGGGTGCGGGATTCCGCGACGGGGCGCGGGCTCGTGCTCGGATCCTTCCACGCCACGCCGTTCACCGACTCGAACGCCGCCCGCCGCCGCCAGGTCGACGACGCGCACGCCGCGTTGAAGCAGCTGGGCTCGGGCGCGCCGTCGATCATGGCGGGCGATTACAACCACCCGATCCTGCTCTCGATGCTCCGCCATCACCTCGGGCGGCAGGGGTTCACGATGGCCCGCACCGCCGGGAGCACGTATCGCAAGGAGGGCAACATCATGCGGGGCAAGTTCGACGTCGCCTCGGTGCTGGGCTTCGAGGTGACGGAGGCGATGACCCTCCCGCAGGGCGGGTCGGATCACCTGCCGGTGCTGTTCCGGATGCGGTACGCGGGCTGATCGGGGCGCTGGACGTCCGCTGGCATCCGGGCTCGGGTCCGGCAGCCCGGCTCATACTGGTCGCGTGACACGCGCCCACAGCATCGGCGGCTCCGTCGTGAGCATGGTGCGGCTCGGCGTCGCGTTGCACGACCTCGCCGATCCTGCGGCCCGGGTCCGTCTTCGGTCCGCCGATGCGGGACCCTCCGCCGGCGGCATGCTCGCGCTGGCCCGGGAGATCGCCCAGGGGCCGCGCTGCTCGGCGCGGGACGCACCGCCCACCGCGTCGGCGGTGCCGTCGATGCGGCGCACGCGCTCTCGATGGTGGGTTACGCGGCGATCCGGCCGGAGCGGGGCGGCCTGGCGGAGGCGGCTCGCGCGGCCGCATTCGCGGTCGCGGAGTGGGTGCTCGCCTGAGACCGGCTCGGCGGCTCAGAGATCGTCGAGGAAGCTGCCGCCGATCGGATCCGGCCGCCACGTGAGCTCGCCGATGCGCTGCTCGACATCGGCGATGAAGTCCTCGGCGGGGGAGGTCGAACTCGTCGTCGACCGGTTCGACGATCACCTGGCTGGCGGGGCCCACCAGGAGGACGAACTCCGCGACCTCGCCGCCTTCGCTGCGTCCGTTGACCGTCAGGGTCGCGGCCCTGTCGACGTTGGCCAGCGCCGCCGCGTACCGCATGACCGCGTCCGCCTCCGCGTCACCGGTCAGGAAGCTGCCCCCGCGTACCTGATGCGCCTCATACCACCTCAGCATCCGGCAGAGGTCGCGCTTCGCCAACCGGTTTCCAGGCGGCGCCCAAGAACGGGGCGATCACGCCGGGTCGGCGGCCGACTCGCGCCGGTATCCCGGGCGCAGCCGCACCTCGCGGCTGTCGATGCGCAGCACGTCCGACCACGGCACGAGGAAGGAGCCGCGGTGCATCCAGCGCAGCAGCCCGGCCAGCAGCACGGGGCGGGTGAGGTCGCTGCGCTCGTATCCGAGGAACGACGCCGCGGATCGCGGGCTCACCACGAGACCGACGACGCGCGCCACCGAGGGGTCCTGCACGCCCTCGAGCCGCAGCCGGATATCGATGACCCGGCCGATCCGGTCGCCGGACGGGTCGAGCACGTCGTTGCGCATGAGGTCACTCAGGATCATGCCGGCCTCCCGGGATGACGCCGATGATGCGGTCGCGCACCCAGCGCTCCGTCCAGCTCACCTCGTACGAGTCGGCTGGTCGCGCGACCGCGATGGCCGTGCCGATCTCCCGGATGTCGCCCCACGCGATCCGGATCCATCGCGACGAGGAAGCCGTCCTCCGAACACGCGCGTGCCGAGCACCGGTCCCGTGAGCAGCGCGGTCACGACCGGTGCCTCGGCGTCCGCGGGCAGGTCCTCGCCCCAGGGCACGTCGGAGAGCTCGAGGCCCGCGACCGCGGTGACCGGCATCCCATCCGGATCGAGCACCTGCCGGTCGAGGAGCTGGAGCCGGGCGTCGAACACGCGTCCCGCGCGCACGGAGGGCGACTTGCTCATTGCCCCGCCCCGCTGATGATCATGAGCGGGATCGCCGCGATCGACGCGACGAGGATCACGACGAGGAACACGATCCCGAGCGCGTTGCTCACGCGCCCGTTGACGAATCGGCCCATGTAGCCGCGGTCGTTGGACACGATCAGGATCGGGATGTAGGTCAGCGGCAGCGCGATCGCCGAGAACACGACGGAGAATTCGGTCACGGCAATCGGGTCGACCCCGGTCATCAGCACGATCACCGCGATGATGAGGCCCGCGAGCATGACGAGGTGGAAGCGCGCGGCCTTCGCGGGGCGCCGGAACTTGCCCCATGACCATCCGAAGTACTGGGCGATCGTGTAGCCGCTGGAGAGCGTCGTCTCGAGCGCCGCCCCGAACACGGCCGCCGCCATCCCGACCACGAGGAAGGCGAACGCGATCGTGCCGCCCGCCTGGATCACGGGCAGGGCGACCTGCGACAGGGAGGTGACGGCGATCGCCTGCGGCAACAGCACGATCGTCGCGCACACGGCGATCGAGATCGACAGGATGCCTCCGAGCGGGAAGCCGACGAAGACGTTGGCGCGCATCGTGCCGATGCTCTTCGCCGTCCACTTCTCCTCGATCCCGCCCGAGGAGAAGAAGAACACCTCGTACGGCGTCATCGCGGCGCCGAACAGCCCCACCGCGTAGTACCAGTAGGTCGACGGGTCCTCGGTCACCGGGATCCGCGGGATGAGCTGCTCGCCCAGCTGCCCCCAATTCGGATGCAGCAGGAAGATCGCGACCGAGAAGGCGATCAGGCCGAGCCCGAGCAGACCGGTCGCGTTCTCGAGTGCCGAGAACTTGGCACGCCACACCACGATCCACACCCCGAAGCCCGCGAGCGGGATCCACAGGAGCGGGCTGATGCCGGTGACGAGCTGGAAGACGAGGGCGACGCCGCCGATCTCGGCGCACATCGTCAAGAGGTTGATGAGGAACGACGCGACGAGATTCGCCATGCCCGCCCGGGCGCCGAGCCGTTCGCGGATGATCTCGAACGTCGCGCGCCCGCTGACCGCCGCCACCCGGCCCGCCATGTTGGCGTAGACGCAGATGCCGACGACGCCGAGGATCGTCACCCACACCAGGCCCAGGCCGAACCGCGATCCGACGACGGCATTGGTGACCAGGTCGCCGATGTCGACGAACCCGCCGATGGCCGTCAGAATGCCGAGCGCGAGGGCGAACAGCTTGCTCATCGGCGCTCCAGCTGCCGCAGCGCGGCCGCCGCGTCCCGAAGTCGCTCGACGGAGGCGGAGGACACCTCGCCCGCCTGCAGCTCCCGCTGCGCGGCCAGGAGCACGTCGATCGCCTTCCGCACCGCGGTGAGCCCGCGGTGCTGCAGGGTCGCGCCGCTCCCGGTGGCCTGCAGCTGCGCGAGCGACTGATCGGCGGAGGTCAGCTCCTTCATGGCGTCCTGGAACAGGGTCGAGGTCTCCGGTCCGAGCGCCTTGCCCTCGCGGTGCAGCCGCCCCCGACGGCGGCGGACTGCTCGGCGGCCGAGGCCTGCTTCACGTACTGCGTCACCTCGTCCGGGGTCGAGGAGCACCCGGCCAGCGACGCGACGATGAGGACCGCCGTCGCCAACGCGATCCCGCCGAGCCGCTTCACGTGCCTATCGTTGCGTCGTGCAACGGCCACGCGGGGAGTCTTTATGGTCACGTTCAGGTGCGCGGCCGGCTCACGATGAGCCGTGACGCCTCTCGCGCCTAGAAGTCGAGATCCTCGGGGTCGAACGGACCCGGGGACTGTGCCGCATCCTCATGCGGTTCGTCGGGGATCGGGTGCTCCTCAACGAGGAGCGCGAGGTGCGGCGTGACGAGGAGCGAGACCCGGATGCCGCCCGCGAGCATCAGGTCGACGAGGCGCCCCCGGCCTGAGCGGCACGCTCGATGGCTTGCCGGAGGGCCGGGATGTCCTGGGTCTCGGCGAGCCGGAACGCCATCCCGTTGAGCGTGACCGTGGTCTGCTGCATGCGGCGCCTCCGACGGTCACCGTAGGCAGGTGCGGTCGATCGGCCTAGGGGTTGCGCTTGCGCAGGTGCTTCATACCGCACGCGCTCGTCGCGCGCGACCCCGTTCCCTTCCGCGGTATCGGCGCGGAGACTGGAAGCCCAGCACTCGGAGGGCCGGAGCATCTCAGACGCACTCGACGCAGCCGCGGACCGTGCCGGCACCAGCCGGGCGGCGGTGGTCTACAACCCGCTCAAGGTCGACCTCGACGCGCTCCGCGCGGCCGTGGCGGCCGAGGTGCCGGGCGATTGGGCGAGCACCATGTGGTTCGGGACCACCGAGGACGATCCCGGACCCGGTCAGGTCAGGAGGCGCTGAAAGGCGGCGCCACCGTGGTCATCGCGGCCGGCGGCGACGGCACGATCCGCGCCGCAGCGGAGACGATCGCCGGCAGCGGGGTGCCGCTCGCCCTCGTCGCCGCCGGCACCGGCAACCTGCTCGCGCGCAATCTCGACCTGCTCGCCGACGACATCCCGAACGCCATCCGCACCGCCGTCCGAGGGGTCGATGCCGGGATCGACCTCGCGCGGCTCGAGATCCACCGGCCCGGCGGCGTGCGCGAGAACGCCGCGTTCGTCGTCATGGCGGGGTTCGGTCTCGACGCCAAGATGCTCGCCAACACGGATGACGAGCTCAAGCGGCGGATCGGCTGGCTGGCATACGTCGACGCGATCCGCAAGGCGCTGCGCGACGAGAACCGACTGCGCATGGCCTACCGCACCGAGCGGGGCACGAGTCGCACGGTGTCGGCGCACACGCTGATCGTCGGCAACTGCGGTGCCCTGCCCGCGAACATCCTGCTGCTGCCCAACGCGGTCGTCGACGACGGTCGCTACGAAGCGGTGTTCCTGCGACCGGAGAGCGTGCGGGGCTGGCTGCAGATCGTGTTCAAGATCTTCTGGGAGAACGGCGTCGTGCGTCGCACCCCGCTCGGTCGCCGGCTGCTCACCCCGGATGTCGCGGCGCTGCGCTATGTCGTCGGCCGGGAACTGCAGGTGCGGCTCAGCCGCCCCGAGGAGCTCGAGCTCGACGGCGACAGCTTCGGGCTCGCGACCGGCTTCGACCTGCGGATCGACGCGGGCGGGCTCACGGTGCGTGTCCCCGAGGGCAGCCGCCCGCCCGCCGTCCGGGCAGGGGAGGAGTCTGATCCCCGCCCGACCGCCCTCCTCGCCGCGATCGCCATCCTTGCTCTCGCAGCGGGCGCCACCGTCGGCATCAACCGGATCCTCCGGCGGCGATCCCGCAGGCGCTGAAGCGGATGGATCTGCTCGCTCTCCGGGTCGTCGCCGCGATCGACGCGGCGAATGTCCTCACGCTGACCGCGATCTCTCCGCGGCACGCCCTGGCCGGAGCGGCGGGATTCGCGCCCGCTGCGGCCGGGGTCGCCCTGGTGCATCTGTTCCCGCGCCGTCGACGGCTGGCCCGGGCGCTCTGCGCGGCGGGCCTCATCCCGAACACGGCGCTCTCGCTGTCGGCCGCGGGAGGAACGCGGCGCTCCCGGTGCCTCGCGCTGTACGTCGGGGTCGGTGGGGCGCTGCTCGGTGCGGGATATCTCGCGGCGCTGCGGCGTCAGAGGGAGTAGTCCGTCAGCTCGTGACGTCGTCGCGACCGCCCGAGAGGTGCCGGCTGCTCTCCCAGCCCGCGCGATCGACGCGGCGGTGGAAGCTCATCCCCGCGATCCCGCCGAGGATCGCGCCGACCAGGGTCACGATCAGCAGGACGATCGCGCTCACGATGCCGACGACGGTCGCGTTCTGGCCGCTGAAGGGCAGCCGCGGGAAGCTCTGCAGATTGGCCAGGATGTCCCACTGGGTGCCGACGATCGCCGCGATCACGCCGACGACGATCGCGACGACGACCGCCCAGATCCAGACGGCCACGCCCTGCCGCGCGCCGCTGAACCGGGCCATCCGACCGGCGACGTAGCCGCCCGCGAGGTAGGCGATGAACAGCACGACGACCGCGAGGATCACGTCGACCCAGCTCGCGCTGGTCGCGGCGGCGCCCTCACGCCCGGTGATGCCGAAGCGGATCGCCGTGACGATGCCGCCGAGGATCGCGGCGGTGCCGGTCGCGGTCAGCCAGCCGAAGAACGCCGATCCGAACTTCATGCCCCCGTACCGGGCCTTCTCGCGGGCCACGACGTCCTCGCGGGTCGGGATCGGCTCGTCCACGACGGGTTCGTCCGCCGGGCGGACCTCGGTCACGGGGCGCTGGTCGGTCACGGGGCGCTGGTCGGTCACGGACCGCTCGTCGCTGACGCGTTCCCCGGTCACCGGACGCTCCTTGGCCACCGGACGCTCGAGGACAGCGTCCCGGTCGTCCTCGACGGCGGCACGGCTGCGTGCGCGGTCTGGTCCCTCGGTCGTGCTCATGCCCTCAGCGTGGATGCTCGCGGCCCTCGCACGCCGGGCCCCAAGGCGGCTCCCAGCATCGGCCGTGCTGGGCCGCCCGGCGATGCGCAGCGCCTGGGAGCCCGATCCTCGGCCTGCGCCTCTCGCCGTCGAGCGCGTAAGACCGAAGCATGACCGACTACACCGTCACCGCCACGCTCCACGTCGAGACCTCCGCCGACCACGCCCAGGTGCAGTCCCTGCTGGACCAGGGCCTGCGCGAGCTGTCGTCGATCGCCGGCCGCTACGGCGTCACGATCACCGACAGCTCGGCGACCGTCGAGGAGGGTTCGGCCGGGTAGCCGCGCTCAGGCGGGGTCCTCGGGCTCCGGATGCCGGTCCGCCAGGTCGAACCGGTCGCCCGCCGAGAGCACGGGCCATCGGCCGGGACGTCCGCGAACGCCCGCTGCTGATCGCACCTCTGGTCTCCCGCGAACCCGAGGAGTATCGCGCTAACTCGTTTGCGCCATGCGCGCAAGCCCTCTCGGGAATCGGAGCCCGCGGGTGAGAGTGACGGGATGAAGTTCCCCGTGCCCGCGGCGACGCGTCCGGTGCGCTGCTCCGCGTCCTCCCCGGCGACCCGACGACATCGAGGCGTCGGAGTTGTTCGACCTGCAACAGGCGATCGCGCGTGCCGTCGCCGGGAGCGACGACCTCCTCCACGACGACGACGTCCAGCTCGCCCTCGACATGCTCTACGAGCTCCACTACACAGGGTTCGACGAGGCCGACGACGGCTGGGAGTGGTCTCCGGCCCTCCTCGCCGGGCGGTCGCTCATCGAGGCGGCGTTCGAGCGCGCGCTCCGGGCGAGCGTGCCGATGCCGGAGCTTCCCGAACCGCGCGCCGATGCCGTGGCGGCCGCGCTGTTCGAGCTGACCGCACCCACGCCCGGTCCGGGTCTGGCACGGACGATCGAGCGGGAGGCGACCGACGAGCAGGCGCGTGAGTTCATCATCCAGCGCTCGATCTACACGCTCAAGGAGGCCGATCCGCACACCTGGGCGATCCCGCGGCTGCGCGGGCGGGCGAAGGCCGCACTCGTCGAGATCCAGTCCGACGAGTACGGCGGCGGTCGTGCGGAGCGCATCCACGCGGCGCTGTTCGCCGGCACCATGCGCGCGCTCGGCCTCGACGACACCTACGGCGCCTACATCGACGCGGTGCCGGCGATCACCCTCGCCTCGCTCAACATGTCGACCATGTTCGGGCTGCATCGCCGGCTGCGCGGATCCGCCGTGGGTCACCTCGCCGCGTTCGAGATGACGTCCTCGCTGCCCTGCCGGATGATCGGCGACGGCTTCCGGCGTTTGGGGTACGGCGTCGACGTGACCTTCTACTACGACGAGCACGTCGAGGCGGACTCGGTGCACGAGCAGATCGCGGGGCGCGACCTGGCCGGCGGGCTCGTCGACGCGCATCCGGAGCTGCTCGCCGACGTCATGTTCGGGGCGGCGGCGTGCCTCGTGGTCGATGGGATGGCGGCGGATGACGTCCGCTCGGCCTGGGAGGCCGGCGAGAGCTCGCTGCTGGGCAGCGCGGTGAGATCGTGACCGACGAGGACCGCCCCGCGGCGACCCCGGCGATCGTCGCGTGCCCGGATGGCCCGCTCCTCGTGCGCGGCGACGTCGACCTCGTCGACCCCCAGGGCCGGCCGCTGGAGCGCCATCGGCGCACCGTCGCCCTGTGCCGGTGCGGGTCATCGGCGATCAAGCCCTACTGCGACGGGACGCACAAGCTCAAGCACTTCACCACGGGCGGTGCGTGAGCCCGGATCGGAGACGCGCTCTCGTGCTATTTTCGAACATGTTCGGAAATAAGGAGAGAGGAATCGTGAACACGTCCTTGAGCTCACGGGCGCCGATGGTCACCATGACATCCGGCCTGGTGCTGACCGTCGTCGCCACCGTGGTCCCCTTCGTGGGTCGCCCTCCGGGGTCGCTGATCGCGGAGCACCTCCGCGCCGGCTACCCCGGCTACAGCGAATCGCAGATCGCGGCCGCCGTCGGGATCTACCTGATCGCGCTGACAGTGGTCGGCGCCCTGGGCGTCGTCACTTGGATCGTGTCGATGCTCGTCGCGCGCCGGTACGTGGGCGCCGCCCGCTGGGTCTGCGCGGCGGCATTCGTCGTCGGCACCGGCATCGCCCTGTTCGATGCGTCGATCCGCGACACGTCCGGTGACACAGGGCTCCCGCTGCCCGTCGGGGTACTGGGGTTGCTCCCGTCCATCGCGGGGGCCGTCGCCCTGGTGCTGGTCTGGCGCCGTGCGGGCAACCGCGCCCCCGGACGCTCTAGCGCGCCGTCGCCGTCGCCTTCGCCGCGCCGATCGCCGCGTCGACGAGGGCGGCGACGGCTGTGCCGTAGGTGTCCTGCGCGGCGAGTTCCGGCCATCGCCCGCCCACCGCCGCGAGCGCGGGGAACGCCCTCGAGTCGATGTCGCCGAAGTACCGGCTGGGCGTACCGGGATCGGCGGGGGCCGTGGCGGGAGCGCGTCTGGGGCGCGCGCGCACCAGGATCTCGCCCACCGTCAGGTACCAGATGTCGCGGAAGAGGTGGACCGCCTCATCCGGCGCGCATCCCGCCTCGACGGCACCACCCACGATGGCCTCGACCAGGCCTCGCGCGGAGTCGCCGAGCTCTCCCAGGAATCCGTCCGAGGTCAGCACCTCGGCCGCCCACGGCCAGTCGGCCAGCGAGGAGCGCATGGTGGTCGCCGCGGCGATGATGCGCTCCCGCGGTGGACCGTCGAGGCTCACGGCGAGGGTCTCGTCGACGTGCTGGTTGATCAGCAGGATCAACAGCTCCTCGCGATCGCGCACGTGGTGGTAGAGGGTCGGCGCCCCGACCCCGAGCGCCTGCGCGAGCCGTCGCACGGTGAGCCGCTCCCACCCGTCGTCGTCGATGATGCGGCGTGCGGCGGCGAGGATCTGCGCGCGGGAGGTCACCGGCGGACGTCCGATGCGGCGCGGGGCGGGGACGTGCTCACGACGCACATCCTATTTTCGGAACGCGTTCGCATCGCGTGTTTGACGTGACGCAACGGTCGCGCTATTTTCGAACATGTTCCATAACGCACCGGAGGAGACGGACCATGACGACCGTGCGCACCGCAGGGCCGACCCCGAGCGGCGGCCTTCAGGGCTTCGACGGGGAGGTGCTGGAGCCGGGCGATGCCTCATACGAGGCGGCGAGGTCCGCGACTCTGCGGCCGGATGATCCGCAGCTCATCCTCCGGCCGCGCCACGGACACGACGTCCAGCGTGCGGTCCGGTACGCCGCGGCGTCCGATGCCGAGCTCGCCGTGCGCGGGGTGGACACAGCTTCGCCGGGCTGAGCAGCGGCCGCGGCATCGTCATCGACCTGGCGGAGCTCCGCGACGTCGAGATCCTCGACGAGTCCGGCGGCATCGTGCGGGTGGGCGGCGGGGCGACCTGGGGCGACGTCGTCGACGTGCTCCAGCCGCGCGGCCTGGCGATCTCCGCGGGCGACACCAAGAGCGTCGGTGTCGGCGGCCTCACGTTGAGCGGCGGCATCGGCTGGAAGGTGCGCCGCTACGGCCTGGCTCTGGACAGCCTGCTCGCCGTGGAGATCGTGACCGCCGACGGCCGGCTCGTGCGGGCCGATACCGCCGAGCTGCCCGACCTGTTCTGGGCCGTCCGCGGCGGCGGGGGCAACTTCGGCGTCGTCACGGCGTTCGAGTTCCGCGCGCATCGGACGACCCGCGTGCACTTCGGGCGCATCGCGTTCGCGCCGGCGGGGAGGCGCCAGGTCTTGCGCGGCTGGGCGGCGCACCTGCGCGACGCCCCGGATGCGCTGACCTCCATCGCCAACCTCGCCAACCCCGTGGCAGGCGGCCCGGACGCGCCGGTCGAGGTGTTCGTGGCCTTCGACGGCGACGATCCCGCCGAGGCCGGTCGCGCCATCGATCCGCTCCGCCGTCTCGGCACGGTGGTCGCCGACGAGGTCGCGATCATGCCGTACGACCAGATCCTCGAGCCCGGAGGCACCCCGCCTCCCGGGATCGCGTTCCTCACCCGATCCGGCTTCGTGGATGCCGCATCGACCGCGGCCATGCTCGACCTGCTGAGCGACACCAGCGGGTCTGCCGGGTCGCCGTTCATCTCCTCCGCGCCCTCGGCGGAGCCGTCGCCCGCGTGCCCGGGACGGCCACGGCCTTCGCGCATCGTTCGGCCGACCTCCTGGTGACGACCATCAGCGCGGGGCCGGCCGCCGCCGTGGAGGCAGCCCGCCCGGCGATCGGCGCGTTGTGGGCGCGGCTGGCGCCGCATGTGACGGGCGCGTATGCGAACTTCCTCGACTCGGCGACGCCTCGCGACGTGGGCGCCATCTATCCGCGCGACACGTACGACCGACTGGCGGCTGTCAAGGAACGGGTCGACCCGCTGAACGTCTTCCGCCGCAACCACAACGTCCCGCCGGGCGCTTCGCGCTGAGAGGACCCGGGTCGAGCAGCCCCGGTCACGCTGCGCTCGCACCGAGGTGCGCCCGACGGCATTTCGGGGGCGTATCGAAAACCGCATACGGTCTCGCAACGCCCGACGGCGTTGGCTGGCATCCATGATGGTGCGCGCGTGATCCCGATGAGCCTCGCCGACGTGGCCCGGGTCGTCGGCGGCGTGGTGGAGGGCGATGCGACGACGGTCGTGACCGCCCCCGCCGTCCTGGACGGTCGACAGGCCGTGCCCGGGGCCTCTTCGTCGCCTTCGCGGGGAGCGCGCCGATGGGCACGACTTCGCGGCGCAGGCCTCCGGCTTCGGTGCTGTCGCCGTCATCGGCTCGCGCCCCACCGCTCTGCCGACGGTCGTGGTCGACGACGCCGCCACGGCGTTGCAGGCCCTGGCCGCGCACGTCGTGAGCGCGCTGCGCCACGACCTCACGGTCGTCGGCATCACCGGGTCGCAGGGCAAGACGAGCACCAAGGACCTGGTCACGGCGATGCTCGCGAGCGCGGGCCCGACCATCGGGACCCTCGGCAACCTCAACAACGCCCTGGGCGCGCCGGTGACGATGCTGCGCGCCGAGTCCGCGACGCGGTTCCTCGTGCTGGAGATGGGCGCCCGGAACGTCGGCGACATCGCCCGGCTCACGGCGCTCGCCGCTCCGGATGTGGCGATCGTGCTGAACGTCGGCAAGGCCCATCTCGGCGAGTTCGGATCGCGTAAGGCGATCGCGACCGGCAAGAGCGAGCTGGTGCGGGGGATGGCGGCCGGCGGGACGGCCGTGCTGAATGCGGACGATCCGCGGGTTGTCGCGATGGGCGCGCTCACCGACGGCCGGGTGCTGACGTTCGGGCGGGCCGCGGATGCCGACGTGCGGGTCGTCGACCTCGTCCTCGACCGGCTGGGCCGACCCTCCTTCGAGCTGCGCACCGCCGGCCGGCCGGTGCGGGTGACGCTGCCGCTCGTGGGCGCGCACCAGGCCCTCAACGCCGCGGCCGCGACAGCGGCCGGCTGGGCGCTCGGTGTCGAGCCGGAGACGGCTGCCGCGGCCTTCGCCGCCGCCTCGCTCTCGCCGTGGCGCATGGAGGTGCGCGAGCTCGCCGACGGTGCGCTGCTGCTCGACGACTCCTACAACTCCAGCCCCGGCTCGGCTCGCACGTCGCTCGACGCCCTCGCGACCGTCGAGGCGGCGCGGCGGATCGCGGTGCTCGGCCCGATCCTCGAGCTCGGCGATCAGAGTCCCCGGGAGCACCGGAAGGTGGGGCGGTACGCCGCATCGCGGGTGGATGCGGTTGTCGCGGTCGGCGAGATCGCGCGACCCATCGCCGAGGGTGCGGGAGCGAAGGGGGTCGCGGTCGCCGACAACGCCGCTGCCGTCGACTGGCTGCGCCAGCACCTCGGCGCCGGCGATGTGGTGCTGGTCAAGGCGTCTCGCGGCGCGCGCATCGACGAGGTGGCGGGAGCGCTGACCTAGTGGACGTCACGATCTTCGGCTGCGAGCAGGACGAGGCGGCGCTGTTCCGCGACCGTGCCCCGTTCTTCGGCATCACGCCGATCATCACGAGCGCTCCCGTGCCGGAGGATCCGCGAGCGCTCGCCGTCACGGGCCGCTGCATCAGCGTCGGCCACAAGAGCCCTCTGGGCCAGCCCCAGCTGACCGCGCTGAGGGCCGCGGGCGTCGAGTACATATCGACCCGCAGCGTCGGCATCGACCACATCGACATCGGCCAGGCGAACAGCCTGGGCATCACCGTCGAGAACGTCGTGTACTCGCCCGACAGCGTGGCCGACCACACGCTCACGCTCATGCTCATGGCGGTGCGCCAGGTGGTTCCGGTGCTCCGCCGCGTTGAAGCACAGGACTACCGTCTCGCCCCGGTCCGAGGACGCGAGCTGCGCGATCTCACGGTCGGCGTGGTGGGCACGGGACGCATCGGCGCCGCCGTCCTCCGGCGTCTGACGGGGTTCGGCTGCCGCGTCCTGGCCGCCGACAGCCGCCGCAGCACCTCGGCGGAATACGTGCCGCTCCCGGAGCTGCTGGAACGCAGCGACATCGTGACGCTGCACACACCGCTCGATGACGGCACCCGCCACCTCCTCGACCGCACCGCCTTCGAACGCATGAAGCACGGGGCCTACGTCGTCAACACCGGGCGGGGAGGCCTGCTCGACACGGCGGCGCTCGTCGACGCCCTCGAGAGCGGGCGGCTGTCCGGGGCGGCGCTCGACGTCGTCGAGGGGAGGACGGCGTCTTCTACCTGGATCGCCGCCGGCGACCGGTCGACGACCCGGTGCTCGTGCGGCTGCTCCGGCGCTCGGACGTCGTGCTCACCCCGCACATCGGGTTCTACACCGACCACGCGCTGATCGACACCGTCGTCAACAGCCTCATCAACTGCCTCAGGTTCGAGAAGGGACTGCGCGAATGACCAAAACGCGGATCGGGATCCTCTACGGGGGCCGATCGGAGGAGCACGCCATCTCCGTGAAGTCGGCGCGCGAGGTCGCCGCGAGCCTCGATCCGGAGCGGTACGAGCCCTTCTGGATCGGCATCTCGACGCAGGGGACGTGGCGGCTCTGCGATGGCCCGGAGCAGGATCCGGACGAGGGCAACGGACGGCCCGTCGCGATCTCGCCCGACCCGGCGGTCGGCGGCGTGCTCCTCCTCGACGGCGACCGCGAGGTCGTCGGCCTCGACATCGTCTTCCCGGTGCTGCACGGGCGATGGGGGAGGACGGCGCGGTGCAGGGTCTGCTGGAATTGTCCGGCGTGCCGTACATCGGATGCGACATCGCCGGCTCGGCGCTCGCGATGGACAAGGCGCTCGCCTACACCGTCGTGCGGGAGGCCGGAGTCGGCACGCCCCGGTTCCGGACGGTTGCGGCAGGCGAGGTCGTGGCGCCGGGAGAGCTCGACTATCCGGTCTTCGTGAAGCCGGCGAGATCGGGCTCGTCGTTCGGCGTCACGAAGGTGACCGAGCCGGACGGGCTGGCCGAGGCGCTCGCCACTGCTCGGGCGTTCGACAGCAAGGTGCTGATCGAGCAGGCCGTCGTCGCGCGTGAGGTCGGGTGCGCGATCCTCGGCAACGAGGGCGAGCTGGTGCTCGGCGAACTCGACCGCGTGGCGCTCTCGCACGGCTTCTTCCGGATCCACCAGGAGAGCGACCCGGAGGCCGGCTCGGAGAACGCCTCGTTCATCGTGCCCGCCGACATCCCGGCAGACGCGCGCGAGCGGGTGCGGGAGACCGCGCGGACCGTCTACCGCGCGCTGGGATGCCGCGGGCTCGCCCGCGTCGACCTCTTCCTGCGCGACGACGGCACCGTGCTCCTCAACGAGGTCAACACCCTGCCGGGTCTGACCTCGTACAGCCGCTACCCGCGCATGATGGCCGCCGCCGGCCTGTCGCTCGGCGACGTCGTCGACGCCCTGGTGAACCTGGCCCTGGAGGGCCCTGGCCGATGATCGACGACTTCGTCGTGATCGACGAGGTCGTGCCGGGGGTGCGGTGGGATGCCAAGTACGCGACCTGGGACAACTTCACCGGGCGGCCGGTCGACGGCTACGACGCGAACCGGGTCGTCGGCACGACGGCGCTCGGCCGTGCCCTGGCGCGCGCACAGGAGAGGGCCGGCTCGCTCGGCTACGGGCTGCTCCTCTGGGACGGCTACCGACCGCAGCGGGCGACGGAGCAGTTCCGGCGCTGGTCGGCGCAGCCGGAGGACCGCCTCACGAAGGCGCGGCACTACCCCCGCATCGACCGCGCCGAGATGTTCGAGCGCGGGTACATCCATGCGCGGTCCGGCCACAGCCGCGGCAGCGCGATCGACCTCACGCTCTTCGAGCTCGACGGCCGCGACCTCGTGCCGATGGGGGCGGCCACGATCTGATGGATGCGCTCTCGCACCACGGATCGACCGGCGTCTCGCCCCTCGAGCGGGCGGGCCGCCGGAGCCTGCGCACGATCATGGAGCTCAGCGGCTTCCGCCCGTATGAGCGCGAGTGGTGGCACTACTCGCTGCTCGAGGAGCCCTACCCCGACACCTACTTCGACTTCACGGTGGCCGCCGTGGTCTCGGCCAGCACTCCGGTCATGTACGCGGCCTCGGTGTCGTAGACGTGCGCCGACTTGATGACGAATGTCAGGTCGCCGACCGGCAGGCCGAGCGCCGCGGCGACCGTCTCCTGCAGGAACGCGAGCTCGACGAGGTTGCCGTAGCCCTTCGCGCCGAAGTCGATCGAATGCGCGTAGACCACCTGGCAGAGCGCGCCGTCGCGGATCCAGAAGTCGAGCAGGCTCACGCAGGGGATATAGGAGTCGTCGAGCAGCGGCTCGAACGTCGTGATCGTGGCCGACCGGGATGCCGGATCGCGCCGCAGACGCTCGATCACCCAGCGCACCTGATCGCGGTCGGTCTCGCCGTACGCGTAGAGCCGGCTCGCGTAGCTGCGGGCGTCGCCGAGCGCGGGCAC
The DNA here is from genome assembly GCF_030161895.1 of Pseudolysinimonas kribbensis. Lineage (GTDB taxonomy): Bacteria > Actinomycetota > Actinomycetes > Actinomycetales > Microbacteriaceae > Pseudolysinimonas > Pseudolysinimonas kribbensis. The sequence goes on along the minus strand of NZ_BSVB01000001.1, from coordinate 1,517,243 downwards.
CCGCGCGAAGTCGGTGAAGTTCGCGTGCATCCAGGCGAGCCGCTCGGGGTCGCCGAGCTCGGCGACGATGGCGTCGTCGGCGCGCGGGGCCGCCACGCGGATCGTCACGTTCTCGAGCTCGACGATCGGGAGGCCGTCGTAAGCGTCCACCCCACCGTCGCGCAGGATCCGGTCGGCGATCCCGAGCCAGGCCTCGCCGATCGTGGCGGCATCCACATCGGGTGCGGTCATGTCCGGAAGCTAGCAGAGTGAGTCAGGCGGCGAGGGCGACGTCGATGAGCGTGACCGCGGCGGCGCGGGCGTGGCTCGCGGCATCCGGGCGACCGCTGATCGCGGCGGTGGTCTGCGCGCCCTCGGCCAGCAGCGCGAGCTGGTCGCCCAGCTGCTCGGGCGCGCCGAGCTCGCGCACCAGTCGGCCGACGTAACGCTGGAAGCGCTCCTTCTGCGCGCGCGCGATCTCGGCCACCGCGGGCGACCCGGCGCCCAGCTCGCCGAACGCGTTGATGAAGCCGCAGCCCCGGAAGTCGTCGGTGCGGAACCAGCCGTCGAGGAAGTCGTAGATCGCGAGCAGCCGCTCGCGCGGCGTGGCGGCGGAGGCAGCGGCGGCCGCGATGCCCGCGTCCCAGATCTCGGTGCGCCGCCGCAGCACCTCGGCGATGAGCTCGTCCTTCGACGCGAATTCGCCGTATAGGCGCTTGAGCGAGACGCCCGCCTCGGTGCGGATGGCGTCCATGCCCACCGCGTGGATGCCGCGCTCGTAGAAGAGCCGGGCCGCTGCATCCACGATGCGGTTGTGCTCGGTCGCGACCTCCGACATGCGCGGCACCTCCTGGACTTGCGCTGAGAACGATCGTTCTCTACAGTAGCTCACGACACCTGAGAACGCACGTTCTCCACCGCGATAGGAGCAGAAACCATGGGCTACATCACCGTCGGCCAAGAGAACTCGACGCCGATCGAGCTGTACTACGAGGACCACGGATCGGGTCAGCCGGTCGTGCTCATCCACGGTTACCCCCTCGACGGATCGTCATGGGAGCGCCAGTCCCGCGAGCTCCGTGCCGCCGGCCACCGGGTGATCACCTACGACCGCCGCGGGTTCGGTCGGTCCTCGAAGGTCGAGACCGGTTACGACTACGACACCTTCGCCGCCGACCTCGACGCGGTGCTGACGACGCTCGACCTGACCGACGTGACCCTCGTCGGCTTCTCGATGGGCACGGGCGAGCTCGGCCGCTACGCGAAGCTGTTCGGCACCGAGCGGGTCGCCAAGTTCGCGTTCCTCGCCTCGGTCGAGCCCGGCATGCTCGGACAGGGCGTGCCGCGCGAGACGTTCGACGGCATCGCCGCGACCGCGAAGGCCGATCGGTTCGCGTGGTTCACCGCCTTCTACGACAACTTCTACAACCTCGACGAGAACCTCGGTTCGCGCATCTCCCAGGAGGCCGTGACGGCGAGCTGGAACGTCGCCGTCGGCAGCGCCCCGGTCGCCGCCTACGCGGTCGTGCCGAGCTGGATCGAGGACTTCACGGCCGACGTCGCGGCGGTCCGCTCGAGCGGCAAGCCCGCGCTCATCGGGCACGGCACCGCCGACCGCATCCTGCCGATCGACCCCACGGGCCGCGCCTTCCACGCCGCCTTCCCCGAGGCCGAGTACCACGAGATCGAGGGCGCCCCGCACGGGATGCTGTGGACGCACGCCGACGAGGTCAACGCCGTGCTGCTCCCCTTCATCGCGAGGTAGTCGTCCGGATATCGTGCTCCCGTGCCCCTGACCCGTGCCCAGCTCGACGCGGTCCGGGGCACGGGGCTCGCCGAGACCGTGGCGCCCGGCACCCGACTGCTCTTCGTCGGCGTCAACCCCGGGCTCCGGTCGGCGGCCGTACAGGCGCCGTTCGCGCTGCGCAGCAACCGCTTCTGGCCGGCGCTCTTCCGCTCGGGCATCCTCGACCGCGACATCGTGACGACGAACGGCTGGCGCTCGGAGGACCGCGCCCACGTGCTCGCCCGCGGGATCGGCATCACGAGTCTCGTGGCCGGCGCGACGGCGCGGGCGGCGGAGCTGACCGCGGCCGAGCTGATCGCCGGCGCCGAGGCGTTCACGGCCCGGATGGCGCGACAGCCGCCGCGGAAGATCGCAATGCTCGGCGTCACCGCCTACCGGATCGCCTTCCGACGCCCCCGCGCCGTGCTCGGCGAGCAGCCCGACCGGATCGCCGACGTCCCCGTGTGGATCGTTCCGAATCCGAGCGGGCTCAACGCGCACGCGACGCTCGCCTCGATCACCGCGGCGTACCGCGAGGTCGCGATCGCAGCGGGCATCGATGTGCTCGAGCCGCAGGTCGGCGGAGTGAACCTGGACGCTGCCGGTGAGAACGCTGGCGCGGCAGGAGGATGATCGAGATGGGCGCCCCTCGTGCGGCCCCGCCTCATCCCCATCGCGAAAGGCATCACCATGCACTACCGCCACCTCGGCGCGTCCGGCGTAAAGGTCTCGGAGATCATCTACGGCAACTGGCTGACCCACGGCTCGCAGATCGAGAACGAGACAGCGACGGCCTGCGTGCATGCGGCGCTCGACGCCGGCATCAGCAGCTTCGACACGGCCGACGTCTACGCCAACACGGCTGCCGAGACGGTGCTGGGCGAGGCCCTCAAGGGCCAGCGACGGGAGTCGCTGGAGATCCTCACCAAGGTGTTCGGGCCGATCGGGCCCAAAGGCCACAACGACACGGGCCTCTCGCGCAAGCACATCCGCGAGGGCATCGACGGGTCGCTGCGCCGCCTGCAGACCGACTACGTCGACCTCTATCAGGCCCACCGCTACGACTACGCGACTCCGCTCGAGGAGACGATGCTCGCGTTCGCCGACGTCGTGCGCGCCGGCAAGGTGCTCTACGTCGGCGTGAGCGAGTGGACCGCGGCGCAGATCGCCGACGCGGCGAGGCTTGCGAAGGAGCTGCACGTGCCGCTGGTCTCGAACCAGCCGCAGTACTCGGCGCTGTGGCGGGTCATCGAGGCGGAGGTCGTGCCGGCGTCGAAGGAGGCCGGGATCTCGCAGATCGTCTGGTCGCCCATCGCGCAGGGCGTGCTCACCGGCAAGTACAAGCCGGGCGCCGGTGTGCCCGAGGGCAGCCGTGCCGCCGACGACAAGGGCGGCGCCAACATGATCAAGCGCTGGATGCGCGACGACGTGCTCGAGCGCGTGCAGCAGTTGCTGCCGATCGCCGCGGATGCCGGGCTCACGCCGGCGCAGCTCGCCGTCGCGTGGGTGCTGCAGAACGACAACGTGGCCGGCGCGATCATCGGCGCCTCGCGTCCGGAGCAGGTCACCGAGGCCGCCGCGGCGGCAGGAGTCACGCTCGAGCCCTCCGTGCTGGCGCAGATCGACGAGGTGCTGGGCGACGTGGTCGAGCGTGACCCCGCTCGCACGCACGAGTCGTCGCCGAAGCAGCGCGAGGCCTAGCCGGGATCGCGCGCAGCGGTCGTCTCACCGGCCGTGCGCCCAGAGGGCGCCGGCCTCCCGCTGCGCGCGATCGATCCTCCTGCAGGTCGACGCTCACCACCAGCGTCTCGGGCGCCGGGGGCCGCGCGTCGTCGCCGAGCCGCGGCAGTTCCGCGAGGATCGACCCGTCCGGCGCGATCACCCGGCTCGCGCCGAGCAGGTCGCCGCCGCGCTGGTTCGCCATGATCCACCACTGCCCGTTGGCGAGGGCGTTGGCCGGGTACAGCAGGTCCCACCACGACTCGGCGCCGACCTCGTACGCGCAGGGCGAGACGACGATCCGCGCGCCGCGGTCGTGCAGCGTGCGGGCGAAATCCGGATGGTCGCCGTCGAAGCAGGTGCTGAGGCCCACCGTGCCGAGGCCGTCGATCTCGAGCACCGTGGGGCCGTCACCGGCGGCGAACACCGTGTCCTCGCCGAGCGGGAAGTAGAGGTGCGTCTTGCGGTGCGTCGCCCGGAGGGCGCCGTCGGGGCCGTAGACGAGGGCGGTGTTGTAAAGACGGTTGCCGTCGAGCTCGGGCACGGTGCCCGCGAACAGCCAGACCTCGTGCGCGAGCGCGGCCGCCGCGAGCGCCCGGCCGCGCGGCCCATCGAGCGGCTCGGCGGCATCCCGGGCATCGCGCGCCAGGGTCGCCGGGTCGTAGCCGCACGGCCACAGCTCGGGCAGGACGATGAGGTCGCACCCACGCCGGGCGAGCTCGTCGACGAGCGTCAGGGCGTCGCGCAGGTTGCGGTCCGGTTCGCCGACCGCGGCGAGCCACTGCGCGATGCCGATCGTCGTCATTCGGCGCGGTTCTGCGCTGTCTGTGCGTGCGGAGTCGTCTCCGCCGCGGCGACCCGCCGCCGCACGCCGCCGGCCGCCGCGTAGCCGATGAGCCCGATGATCACGACGACCGCGATGGTGCCGACCGTGAAGAGCTCGTAGTTCAGCTGGGAGACGCCCCACTCGTCCTCGAACGAGTAGGTGAACCCGAGCAGGTGCTCGATCACGCCCGGGAAGACGGCGCCGATGCTGCCCACGAGCACGAAGAACAGCTGGATGCTGGCGAGCACGATGAACCCTGCCGTACCGCCCGGCACGCGATACGGCCGCGGCACGTCGGGCCGGGTCACCTTCAGCCGGATCAGCGCCGGCACGATGATGAGGTAGCTCAGCAGCAGCGTCGACACGGCGCAGGTCAGCACGACCTGGAAGATGTTGCCGGCCGTGCCCTTCACGAGCGTCATCGCGGCGACGAAGAAGATCGTCGAGATCACGCCGGAGAGGATGTTCATGCGCACCGGGGTGCCGAGGCGCTCGCTGAACTTGCCGAAGAATCCGTTGAAGAAGGTGCCGTCGGCCGAGGCGACCGCCTGGATGCGGTCGGTCGCGACCATCCATCCGGCGCCCTGCGCGAGCAGGCCGATCGTGAAGAAGATCGCGAGGATCGCCACCAGCGGCCCCGCCGCCGGCCCGAAGATGTCGAACGCCGACTTGATCGTCGGCAGCACGCCCGCGTTCTCGAGCTGCTTCGTCGGCGTCATGAGCACGATCGCGAGGATCGGCAGCACGTAGGCGAGCCCCGTGATGACGCCACCGCGCGCGATCGCGATCGGGGTGTCGCGCTGCGCGTCGAGCATCTCGCCGGATGCCGCGCTCGGCGCCTCGAAACCGGTGACCGCGAACAGGGCGATCGGCACGATCGCGAGGAACCCGGCGGCCGTCGGCATGAAGTCTCCGGCGTCGATGCGGGCGACGCCGTGCGAGATGACGTAGATGACCGCCGTCACGACGAGCACCAGGAGCACGATGAGCTTGAGCGCCGCACCGATGTTGAGCAGCACCTTGCCGCGGCGCAGGCTGACGACCGCGACGAAGATCGCGACCCAGATGAACAGGAACTTGAAGAGGTAGTCGCCCCAGCTGCCGTCCGCGATCGGGAAGACGAAGCCCGACCACGCCTCCTCGGTGATGAAGGCGAGCGAGCCGCCCAGCCAGATCGGGTTGGTGACCCAGTACAGGATGCTCGAGATGCCGGCCCAGCGTCCGCCGAACGCGCGCTTGACCCAGGTGTACGGCCCGCCCTCCTGCGGGAACGCCGCGGCCGACTCGGCGAAGATCATCGCGTTCGGGATCATGAAGACGACCGCGAGGATCGTCGTCCAGATCAGCCCCTGCGGGCCGCCCTGACCGAGCGCGGTGATCGCGTCGACGCTGATGACGACGGCGACGATGAAGAAGACGATGTCGGCCCGTCGCAGCGACTTGAAGAGCCGGATCGCGCTCACGGCGGGGACGGCCTCATCGGCCGTCGCGGTGTCCTGGGGAATCATCGTCGATCTCCTCGCTCGGGTGTCCGTTGCGAGCATCCTGGCGTGCGAGCACCCCATCTGGCCAGCAGGCAGAGCAGAAGCGCTGCATCGGCGCAACTGATGCGCTACCCCGTGGACGCATCCGCATACAGCTCGCCCGGCCCCAGGATGCCGTCGGGCCTGATGGCTCCGACCCGGGACGGGACGAACAGATCTTCGCTGAGGGACTCGACGCACATGCGCAGGCAACCGGTCAGCACGCTGCGCTCACCGAACTGCGACCCCCGCAGCTTCGACCAGATCGGGCGGTCGTTGCCCTCGAGGGCCGTCTCCAATGCAGGAAGCAGCAGATCCTGGATCGTGCCGAGGGTGCCCCCAGGATGATCTCCTCCGGCGCGATCAGCCACGCGATCGCCGTGATCGCGGGCACCAGAGCTTCGGCGACCTTCCGGATCTCCGCGAGCGCTTCGGTCTCGCCCGCGCGGGCCGCGTCGACGATCGCCTGGGCGGTCGCGTGGGCGGGGGCGTCCTCATCGTCGAGGCCGTCCAGCGCCGGGCTCGACAGGGCGTGCAGCCCCAGCTGGGGGCCCAGGTGATCTCGCCCGCGCCGCCGTCGCGGCCCCGGTAGAGCTCGTTCTGCACGACGAGCCCGATGCCGATGCGCGCCTCGTCGGCGAAGACATAGACGAAATCCCGCACTTCGCCGTCGCGCGACCACTTCTCACCGAGCGCGGCCAACTTGGCGTCGTTCTCGACGCGGACGGGGCAGTCGAAGAGCTGGCCGACGGCGTCGGAGAGTGAGAAGCCGGTCCAGTCAGGCATGGTCATGGGCAGATCGATGGTGCCGTCGTCTTGCACGATGCCGGGTGTCGAGACGGTGACCGCGACGACGCTCGAGCGCTCAACGCCCGCCGCGCCCAGGAGGCCGGCGACGCACCGGTCGAGCAACGCGAGGCGCTCATGCCGCGAGGTGGCGATGGGCAGGGTCATTCGGCGCTCGCCCAGCACCTCGGCGGCGAGATCGGCGACCGTCGCCTGGATCTGTCCCGCCTCGAGCTGCAGTGCGACGAGGTGGGCGGCGCCGTAGCGGAAGCCGAAGCTGCGGGCCGGCCGGCCGACCGTGCGCACCGGCGTCGAGTTGATCTCGGTCACCCAGCCGCTGGCGATGAGGTCATCCAGGATGAGCTCGAGCGTGCGGCGGAGAGCCCCGATTCGCGCTGGAGGGCCGCCATCTTCATCGGGCCTGTCCGGAACAAGATCGCCAGCGTCTGCGCGGCGTTCTGCTGTCGCATCGCGACGTGATCCATCGTCATCCTCCAGACCCGATCATCGTAGGCGACCCGATAACGATTCTGCTATCGCCGCGCAAAATGTTTTGCTATCACCGCGCATAATTGCTAGCGTTCCCGATCAACGCCCGGAGCTGCTTCGCTCACGGGTCGAGACGGCTTCGAAGGAGAAGAGGGAACGTGGCATCGGGCAGCGGTTCGGTCGGCGTGGGAATCGTCGGCTGCGGGAACATCTCCGGCGCGTACTTCCGGGGACTCGACCGCTTCGACGGCCTACACATCGTGGGTTGTACCGATCTGGATCGTGGGCTCGCGACCGCCGCCGGCAAGCGCTACAGCGTGCCCGTCTTCGATTCGTCCGAGGCGCTCGCCGCGGACCCCGACGTGCAGATCCTCATCAACCTCACGCCGCCCCTCGCTCACGAGACGGTGACAAGGGCGCTCATCGCCTCGGACAAGAGCGTCTTCACCGAGAAGCCGCTGACCGCGTCGTTCGCGAGCGCCGCGACGCTCGTCGATGAGGCGCGCGAGCGGGGCGTGCTCTTCGGCTCCGCGCCCGATACGTTCCTCGGGGCAGCGGGCCAGACGGCGCGCGCCGCCGTGGACGACGGTCTCATCGGCGACGTGATCGGCGCCACGGCGTTCGTGACCCACAGCCGGGCCGAGCTCTGGCATCCGGACCCGACGTTCCTCTTCATCCGCGGCGGCGGCCCCGCGCTCGACATGGGCCCGTACTACGTGTCGGCTCTCGTGAACCTGCTCGGCCCGGTCGCCTCCTCTACGCCGCGGTGCGGATCGGCAGCACGGTGCGGCCGGTCAGCACACCGGGCCGCCGGATCGAGTCGGTCGACGTCGCCATCCCGACCCATAGCGGCGCCGTGCTGACCTTCGCCTCCGGTGCGATCGCGACCGTGCAGATGAGCTTCGACGTGTGGGAGCACCGACTGCCCTTCATCGAGCTGTACGGATCGAAGGGCACCCTGAGCGTGCCGGACCCGAACGATTACGACGGGGCGGTGAGCGTCCGCCTGAACGGCGAGAGCGAGTGGCGCGAACTGCCGCCCGTCATCCGGGGATTCACTGCGAGCGTCGACACCGACCAGCTCCCGCTGCGCGGGCCGGGCGTCGCCGACCTCGCTCACGCCCTCGCGGGCGAGCCGCTGCGCGTCGGCGCCGACTTCGCGCTGCATGTGATCGAGGTGCTCGACCACATCGCGAACGGGACGCGCGACGGGGCCGTCGCCCTGACCACGACCACCGATCGCCCCGCGCCGGCGAAGGAGACCTGGACTGCATGACCGTGACCGACACCGCCACCACGACCCGCGCCTTCGGCGTCGACCTCATCACGTTCTTCGACCCCGGCTTCTGGGGCCTCGGCGAGCGCGGCGACCTGCAGGAATTCGCGCGCCGCGAGCCGCGGCGCGTGTGGGACACGATGCTCGGCGCCCTGCTGGAGGCGGGGGTCTCGGAGCTCGAGATGACGTTCCCGCCCGCGGACCGACTGACGGCGCTCGCCGCCTATGGCTCGGCCGAGGCCTTCGTCGCCGAACTGCAGCGTCGCGAGCTGCACGTGGTCAGCGGCTATTTCGGCGACATCGAGCACGCCGCCGATGTGACCGATCCGGCCACGCGTGCCGCGATCCTCGAGGCCGCGGAGGCCGAGTCGGCGTTCCTCGCGTCGATCGGGGCGTCGTTCCTCGTCGCAGGACTGCCGATGCGACGCAACAACGAGCGCGGCGACGGGCTCGCCCCCGTCGACCTGGCGACAGCGGCGCCCATCGCCGACATCGCGAACGAGGTCGGCGCGGTCGCGCAGCGGCACGGCATCACCCTCGCCCTGCACCCGGAGAGCCACTCGGTGTTCTGGACCCCTCGCGACGTTGACCTGTTCCTGCTGCTGACCGACCCGTTCCTCGTCGCGTTCTGCCCCGACACCGGCCACATCGTGCTCGGCGGCGGCGACCCGGTGCAGCTCGTCTCGCGGCATCGCGAGCGTGTGGTCATGGCGCACTGGAAGGACGCGACCGGACCCTTCCGTGAGCACGTGCTCGTCGACGACCAGGTCTTCGGGCGGCACAAGCCGTACTTCCGGCCGGCAGGGGAGGGCGTGGTCGACTGGCGCGCCTTCGCCGCGACGCTCGCCGGCATCGGGTACGAGGGCGGCATCCTCCTCGAGCTCGACACCGCCTCCGACCCCGTCGCGCAGCTCGTCGCCGCGCGCGAGTATCTCGAGCACGCCACGCAGGGCCTGCTCTGACAGACCACCCACCAGGAGTGGATCCCACCCCACATCGCACCACGTACGGACAAAGGAGAACCGAAGTGACATTCTCGCGGAGCTTCACCGGGCAACGACGCCGTTCCCTCGCACGTCGCCTCGCGGTGGCGACCGCGACGGTCGCCACCGCCGCGCTCGCACTCACCGGCTGCTCGCTCTCGCCCAGCGGCGGCGGCAGCGACGACAGCAAGACCCTCACGGTCGCCATCTGGAAGGGCTACGGAGCAGACCTGCCGTTCGTCGCCAAGGACTTCAAGAAGGAGACCGGTGCCACCCTCAAGTTCCAGTACATCGACTCCGAGGCGAACCAGCTCCAACTGGTGAAGAAGGCGAACGGCGGCATCGACGTCGCGCTGCCGAACATCCAGTACATCGGGCCCGGGATCGCCGAGGGCGACTTCCACGCGCTCGACACGTCGAAGCTGACCAACTACAAGGACATCTTCCCGGCATTCTCCGGTCGCAAGGAGATCCGGCAGGGTGGCAAGCTCTACGGCATCCCGTGGACCTACGGCAGCACCGGCTTGTTCTACGACAAGACGAAGGTGACCTCCGGCCAGGACTCGCTCGACGTCTTGTGGGACCCCGAGTACAAGGGGAGATCGCGCTGATCGACGACCCGACCGTTCTGATCCCGATCACGGCGATGTACCTCGGTGAGGACCCGCAGAAGCCCGACATGACCAAGGTCGCGCCGGCCCTGCAGGCCCTGAAGGACAACTCGAAGGTGCTGTACTCCAGCACCGACGATCTCGCCAAGGCCATCTCGTCCGGCTCCGTCGTCGCGGGCGTCGGCAACTCGGATGCCATCGGCGGGCTCATCACCGGCGGCGTGACGGGTGCGCAGAACTTCACGTACGTGATCGCCAAGCAGGGCGCCGTGGGCTGGATCGACAACTGGGCCATCGCGGCCAAGACGAAGAAGCTCGACTTGGCATACAAGTGGCTCAACTACATGACCAGCAGCGCCTTCCTGAAGACGTGGGCCGAGAACCCGGCAGACGCCTCGCCTGCGCCCGCCAACAAGGCCGTCGTCGATTCGCTCAATCCGGAGACCGTCGAACGGCTGCAGGCCAACCCCGACAAGGTCAGCAGCTACTCCTTGCAACTTCCCGAGCCGGCCGACGTGCTGCAGTCGTGGATCGACGCCTGGACGAAGGTCAAGGCCGGCTCCTGATGTCCGACACCATCGCCCTCCAGACCCGTCGCCCTTCGGCGCGGCGGGTCCGGGGGCTCTGGGCACCGGAGCGCTGCTCACCCCGGGCGGGATCCTGCTGATCCTGTTCGCCGTGCTCCCGCTCGGGGCGCTGCTCGTCGTCGGCTTCACGACCGATGCCGGTGCCTTCACGCTCGACAACTTCGCAGAGATGCTCGGCACGCCGACCTATCTGATGCTGCTCGGCCGCACCCTGCTCATCGCGTTCGCCGTGACGGTGATCGCGATCGCACTCGGCTGGCCGGCCGCCTGGGCCCTCGCCCGGTACACGCGCCCCACGACGAAGCCGCTCATCCTCGGGTTCGTCATCATCCCCTACATCACGTCGCAGCTGCTGCTGATCTACGGCTTCGTCACCCTCATCCAGGCCGGCGGACCGATCATGTCGCTGCTGTCGGCGATCGGCTTGACCAGCCCGCAGAGCTCGATCATGTACACCCCGCTCGCGGCGATCCTCGTGATGGTGCAGGAGAGCCTGCCGACCGCGATCCTCGTCATGTACTCGGCGTCCGAGCAGATCGATCGCTCGGTGCTCGAGGCCTCGCGCACCCTCGGGGCCGGGAAGGGCTTCGTCTTCACCCGAGTCATCTGGCCGTTGTCGTCGGCGATGATCGGCGTCAACTTCGCGATCACCTTCGTGCAGACCGTCGGTGCGTTCGCCGAACCCGCGATCCTCGGCGGCCCGAGCGGTCAGATGCTCGGCAACGTCATCTCCTCCCAGCTCTCGACCGGCGTGCACCAGCAGTTCTCCGTCGCGATCTCGCTGGTGCTGCTGGTCGCAAGCCTCGCCATCGTCGGCATCGTGACGGGACTGCTCGGCTGGTCGCGTCGCGCGATCTCGGGGGTGGCCAGGTGAAGCCCGTGCTGCCCCGGCTGCTGAAGGTCTGGCTCGTGATCATGCTCGTCGTGCTGGCGCTGCCGCTGCTCAGCATGATCGCGCTCGGCCTCAACCACTCGCGTTACGGCACGTTCCCGTTCCAGTTCTCGCTCGAGTGGTACGCGGCGCTCGGCAACGACCAGGCGCTCGTCGATGCGCTCGCCACGAGCCTCAACCTCGCGACCCAGGCGACGATCTTCGCGGTCATCGTCGGCACGCTCCTCTCGATCGGGATGGTGCGATCCGGTCGGTTCGTGAACCTGCCGGTCAACGGTCTGCTGCTCTCTCCTCACGGTGCCCGCGCTGATCCTGGCCGCCGGGTTCGTGATCGTCTTCGGCTGGTTCGGCCTCGGCTCCGGATCCGTCGGGCTCATCGTCGCGTCGGTCGTGACCTCGATGCCGTTCGTCGTGCTCATCGTGAGCGGCCGGCTGCGCGAGCTGCAGGGGTCCTATGCCGAGGCGGCGCGATCGCTCGGCGCGGGGCCGCTGCGGGTGTTCTTCACGATCACCGTGCCGCTCATCGCGCCGTCGATCGTGGCGGGGGCGATGCTCGCGTTCGTCATCACCTTCAACAACTTCGCGATCCAGCTCTTCCTCGCGCCGATCGGCATCTCGACCCTGCCCGTGCAGATCTACTCGATGGTGCGGCTCGGCGTCACGCCCGACGTCGACGCGCTCGCGACGATCATCATCCTCGCGACGATCGTGCTGGTCGTCGTCATCAACTGGATCACCGGCAACGCCGCCAAGATCTTCACCGCCACGAACAGGGGTCGCTGATGTCCGAACTCACCGTCACCCAGGTCGCGAAGACCTTCAACGGAGCGGCCGCCCTGCTGCCGCTCGACCTGAGCGTCGCCGACGGCACGTTCTGCATCATGCTGGGGTCGTCGGGGTCCGGGAAGTCGACGCTGCTGCGCATCATCGCCGGGCTCGAGGAGCCCGACACGGGCAGCATCCGGATCGGCGCCCGCGACGTCTCGAAGCTGCCGGTCGAGAAGCGCAACATCGGGTTCGTCTTTCAGAACTACGCCCTGTTCCCGCACCTCAGCGTGCTGTCGAACGTCATGTACGGGCTGCGCGCCCGGCGCGCGCCGCGCGCCGGCGCGAAACGCAAGGCCGAGGAGATGCTGGGCCTCGTCGGTCTGGCCGGCTTCGAGACCCGATCGCCCGCGCAACTCTCCGGCGGCCAGCAGCAGCGCGTCGCGCTCGCCCGCGCGCTCGTCACAAGCCCCGAGCTGCTGCTGCTCGACGAGCCGCTGAGCGCCCTGGACCGCAAGATCCGGGGCGAGATGCAGCGCGAACTCAAGCGGATCCACCGCGAGACGGGCCTCACGACGGTCATGGTCACCCATGACCAGGAGGAGGCCATGGACCTCGGCGATCAGGTCATGATGCTCGACCGCGGCGCCGTGCAGCAGGACGACAGCCCCGAGGCCATGTACCGGGAGCCGGGCAACCGGTTCGTCGCGCAGTTCCTCGGCGGGCAGCTGCTCGGCAGGGGCGTCGTCCGCGCATCCGGCGGTGCCCCGCGCGTCGAGGTCGGATCGCTCTCGGTGCGCGCGGCGCAGGACGACCTCGCCGACGGCGCGGCTGTCGACGTGCTCGTCATGGCCGAGAGCGTGCGGATCGTGGGCGATGGGTCGGCCGACGCCTTCCCCGGTACGCTCGCGTCGCTGAGCTTCTTCGGCCCGTTCGCCCGCGCCGAGATCACGGCGGGCGAGCTCACCGTGCCGGTGACGATGCTCTCGCAGGAGGCCGAGGCCCTGCGGGTCGGCGACGGCGTGCGCTTCACGATCGCGCCCGAGGGACTGCACGCCTTCGCGTCTGACCTCGAGCGGATCGAGTAGCGGCTACTCGGCCCGCCCGGCGGCGTCGGCGCGGATGAGGTCGGCGGCGCGCTCGCCGACCATGAGCACCGTGATGACCGGGTTCACCGAGGGCACGGTCGGGAAGACGGAGGCGTCGGCGATCCGCAGACCTTCGACGCCGCGCACCCGGAGCCGGCGATCGACGACGGCGAGCTCGTCGTCGTCCGCGCCGATCCGGCAGGTGCCGCTCACGTGGTACACGGTCTGGTGGATCGCGCGCTCGACCGCGCTCAGCTCCTCATCGGACTGCACGTCGGCGCCGGGGAACACCTCGCGCACGATGCGGCTGCGGAACGGCTCGGCCTCGCCGATCGCCCGCGCGGCGCGCACGCCGGCGAGCAGCATCCGCTCGTCGTGGCCCTCCGGGTCGGTGAAATAGCGGTAGTCGATGAGGGGGCGGCATCCGGATCGGGGAGGCGATCCAGACCCGGCCGCGGCTCGACGGCTTCGCGACGTTCGGGGCGATCGCGACGATGTGCTCCGGGAAGACGATGCCGTGGTTCTTCGGGTGCTCCACCCACGCCTCGACGGGGAAGTGCATCATGACGTCGGGTCGCTCGGGGCGGCCGGCATCGACCTGCAGCATGGCGCCCGCGTCCCAGCCGCTCGCGCTGATGTCCGGCGGATCCTCGACGGTCTCCCACACGACCAGGCCCTCGGCGTGGTCCTGCAGGTTCTCGCCGACGCCGGGAAGCTCGACCGCGACCGGCACCCCCGCCGCCTCGAGTACGGCGCGCGGCCCGATCCCCGACAGCAGCAGCAGCCGGGGCGTGTCGATCGCCCCCGCGGCCACGACGATCTCCCGCCGGGCGCGCGCCACATGCACGACGCCCTCGGCATCCCGGTACTCGGCACCGATCGCGCGGCCGCCCTCCAGCAGCAACCGGGTCACCCGGGCGCCGGTCACGAGCGTCAGGTTCTCCCGCGCATCGAGGATCGGATGCAGGTACCAGATCGACGTCGAGCCGCGCACGTTGGTCGCGGGGTCGTAGCCGAGCTCGAAGAATCCGGTGCCGTGCGCGTCGACGTCGGTGCGCCCGTCGTTCCAGCGCTCCTGCACCGGCAGCCCGAGCGCCGTCGACGCGGCCTGCACGATGTCGGCGAGCACCGGGTTGCGGTCGGCCGTGGCCACCGGATGGATCGGGATGGCGAGCCGGTCGAAGTACGGCTGGAACGTGTCGGCGTCCCACCCCGCGGCACCGAGCTCCGCCCACTCGTCGAGGTCGGCGCGCAGCGGGCGCCAGGAGATCATCGTGTTGGTGGTCGAGCAGCCGCCGAGCAGCCGGGCGCGGGTCTGCCGGATGCCGGAGTTGCCTCGCGTCTGCGGCACGCTGCGGTAGTCGAGGTCGTACTCGCTCTCGACCATCTCGGCCCAGCGCCGCAGGTACCGCGCGCGGTCCTCGCCGCGGTCGTCCGGACCCCACTCGAGGACCCCGACGCTCACGCCGGGATCCTCGGTGAGGCGGGCGGCCACCACTCCGCCCGCGGTGCCGCCCCCGATCACGAGGTAGTCGACCTCGAGGTCGACCCGCTCCGGGTCGGAGGCGCCGGTGGTCATCGGTAATCGATCCACGTGGTCTTCAGGCCGGTGTACTGGTCGAGCGCGTGCGCCGACAGGTCGCGCCCGAAGCCCGACTGCCCGAACCCGCCGAACGGCACGGCGACGTCGATCGCGTCGACCCGGTTGACCGAGACCGTGCCGGCGCGCAGACGCGGCGCCACCCGGTGCACGCGCGCGAGGCTGTCCGACCAGAGCGAGGCGGCGAGACCGTAGCGGGAGCCGTTGGCGATCCGGATCGCCTCCTCCTCGGTGTCGAAGGGCGTGACGGCGAGCACCGGGCCGAAGATCTCCTCCTGGGCGATCACGGCATCCGGGGCCACGTCGCCGAACACGGTCGGCGGCACGTAGGCCGCCGTGGGCGAGCCGGCCACCTCGGAGCCGCCGGCGAGCAGCGTGCCCTCGCCGCGTCCGGTCTCGATGAAGCCGCGCACCCGCTCGGCCTGCTTCACGCTGACGAGCGGGCCCATCGCGGTCGCCGGGTCGAGCGGATCACCCGGCCGAATGCCGCGGACGCGGTCGAGCACCCGCTCGAGCAGCGCGTCCTGGACGGCGCGCTGCACCAGCAGGCGCGAGTTCGCGGAGCACACCTGCCCCTGGTTGGTGAAGATGCCGGCGATGACGCCGTCGGCGACGCGGTCGAGGTCGGCGGCGTCGGCGAACACGACGTTCGCGCTCTTGCCGCCGCACTCCAGCCACACCGGCTTGAGCGTCGACTCGCCCGCGTAGGTCATGAACAGCCGGCCGACCGCGGTCGAGCCCGTGAAGGTGATCGCATCGACGTCGGGATGCCGGCCCAGCGCCCGGCCGACCACCGGCCCGGGGCCCGGCACGACGTTGAGCACGCCGTCGGGCAGGCCGGCCTGAATCGCGAGCTCGGCGAGGCGGAGCGCGGTGAGCGGTGAGTCCTCGGCCGGCTTGAGCACGACCGAGTTGCCGGTCACGAGGGCCGGCGCGAGCTTCCAGATCGCCGTCTCGAGCGGGTAGTTCCACGGCACGATCGCGCCGACGACGCCGAGCGGCTCGCGGGTCACCAGGGCGAGGTCGCCCTCGCCGGTCGGCGGGATCTCGCCGGGGATCTTGTCGATGATCTCCGCGTACCACTTCAGGATCGCCGCGGAGCCCGGGATGTCGAAGGCCGACGTGTCGGCGATGAGCTTGCCGGCGTCCAGGGTCTCGAGCACGGCGAGCTCGGCGGCGTTGTCGAGGATCAGCTGCGCCAGCCGCAGCAGCACCTCCTGCCGCTCGCGGGCGGAGCGCCGCGACCACCGGCCGTCGTCGAACGCCCGGCGGGCCGCCGCGACGGCGAGGTCGGCATCCGCCTCGCCGCCGTCGGCGACCATGGCGAGCGTCGCGCCCGTCGCGGGATCGAGGTCGGCCCGTCGCGCCCCATCGACGGCCGGGGTGAACCGGCCGTCGATGAAGGCGTCGGCCCGAGGGGTGAGGCCCTCGGCGATCGCCGCCCAGTGGCCGCGGTCGAGGGCGGGGAGGAGCCGTCGTCACTCGGCTCCCACGGAGGTGATGTCGCCGGCCGCCATCTCGTGCGTCGGCACGAGCTGCCGGCGCGAGGTCCGCATGAGCACGTAGTACAGCGGGCAGACGATGACGAGGCCGACGATCCACGAGATGTCGACGCCGCCGAGCGCCTTCGCCACCGGCCCCTCGAAGAAGGGCGTGTTGACGAACGGCAGCTGGACGACGATGCCGACGAAGTAGCAGATCACCGCGTTGCGGTTGATGCGCCCGTAGATGCCGCCGTCCGGCCGGAACAGCGACGTGATGTCGTAGTTGCCGTGCCGCACGACGTAGTAGTCGACGAGGTTCACGGCGGTCCACGGGATCAGGACGATGAGCAGCAGCAGCAGCAGCGAGGTCAGGTTCGTCAGGAAGTCGGCCGAGGCGGCGAACCCGATCAACAGCGCGATGACGAACAGGATCACGGCGATGATGCTGCGCGTCCACGCTCGGGGGATCCACTTGGGCACGAGCGTCTGGCCGATGGTGATGATGGCGAGGCTGCCGCAGTACAGGTTCATCGCGTTGGTGATCGCGATGCCGACCCCGAACGCGAGGAGGGCGAGCCAGCTGATCCCCGGCACCAGATGCTGCAGCGCCGTCGACGTGTTCTCGATCTTCGGGAACGCGGCGCCCAGCAGCGCACCGAACGCCATGGTGATGAGCGAGCCGAGCACGCATCCGGCGAAGGTCGCCCAGAAGGCCGGGCGCACGCCGGTGTCCTTCGGCATGTAGCGCGTGTAGTCCGACACGTACGGCGCGTACGCGATCTGCCACAGCGCGGCGAGCGAGACCGTGCCCATGAATCCGGCCGCCGTGAGCGTACCGCTCGAGAAGGCGGCGGCGGGGACCGTGTGCGCGACGATGACGTAGACGAAGCACGCGACGAGTACGAGGCCGGCGACGATGCTCATGCCGGTGCCGAACGCGTGGATGAGGCGGTAGCCGAACACGACGCCGACGACGCTGATGAGGCCGATGATGACGGTCGACCAGAAGGTGCCGAGGTGCAGGAGGCCGTCGAGGGCCTGCCCGCCGAGCACCGCGTTCGAGGCGAAGAACGCGACGTACATGACCACGACGATCACGACGACCAGCAGGCTTCCCCACACGCCGAACTGCGCCCGGGTCTGCAGCATCTGCGGGATGCCCATCTGCGGACCCTGCGCGGCATGCAGCGCCATGACGATGCCGCCGAGGACGTTGCCGATCGCCATGGCGAGGATCGCCGCCCAGATCGGCAGTCCGTACACGACGGTGGAGAGAACGCCCGTCGCGATCGTCAGCATCATGATGTTGCTGCCGAACCAGATCGTGAACAGGTTGCGCGACTTGCCGTGGCGCTCGTTCTCGGGGATGTAATCGATGGTGCGGACTTCGGCGACGGGCGCCGCCGTTCGGGTCTCGGTGCTCATGTGCGCTCCTCAACGCGGGAGACGGCGCCGGTGCCGTCCGGATGCCCTATAGCGTCGTCCTGTCAGCGGCATCAGACAAATAAGGTTGGGCGAATCACTGCATCACTTGGGATGATGCCGAAACACACCGGCGGATGGAGGAGTCATGGCGCGTAAGCCGGACGTCACGCTCGCCCAGCTGCGTTACTTCATCGAGGCGGCCAACACGCTCTCGATGACGGCCGCGGCGGAGCAGCTGTTCGTCGCGCAGTCGGCGGTGTCGTCGGCGATCTCGCAGCTCGAGAAGCAGATGGGCGCCCAGCTGTTCGTGCGGCAGCGCTCGAAGGGTCTCGCGCTCACCGCCGCCGGCCAGCAGTTCCTCGGCGACGCCCGGGCGCTCCTTCTCAACCTCGATGAGGCGCTCGACACGGCGCGCGGCATCGACAACCAGGTGCGCGGCACGATCCGGATCGGCTGCTTCGTGACGCTCGCGCCGTTCGTGCTGCCGGCGATCGTCGCGCGGGTGCGGGCCGCGCACCCCTACCTCGACATCGAGGTCGACGAGGTGGATGCCGACGAGGCCCGCGAGGCGCTGCGCAGCGGCCGGGTGGAGCTGCTGATCGGCTACGACTTCGCGCTCGGCAACGACATCCGGCGCACCGTGCTCGCCGAGGCGCCGCCGCACGTGCTCATCGCGGCCGAGCATCCCCTCAGCGCGAAGAAGCGCGTGCACCTGCGGGAGCTCTCGCGCGAACCGATGATCCTGCTCGACCTGCCGCACAGCCGCGACTACTTCCTCGGCATCCTGGCGTCGGTCGGGCTGCAGCCCGAGATCCGGCACCGGACCATGAACTACGAGACCGTGCGGGCGTTCGTCGCGCACGGGCACGGATTCTCGATCCTCAACCAGCGCCCGCGGCACGACCTCAGCTACGACGGGGAGCGCGTCGTCGCGCTGCGGATCGCCGACGACGTTCCGGCGCTGCCGATCGTGCTCGCCTCGATGCGCTCGATCCGCACGACCGCGCGGGCGCGCGCCGTCGCCGAGGTCGCGAGTGAGGTGGTTGCGGAGGCGCTGCCGGCCTGAGCCCTCTCGGCGAGCGCGCGGGTCATCGCCCGTGCAGTGCCGGCTCCCGGTCGGGATTCCTCGTGCCGGATGCGGCGGCACGGTTCGATTTCGGTACAGAGTTTCGGCACGGCGCGCTCGGCGTGTCCCGGTAGTCGACGCAAGCGTCGGCACTCGTGCCGAAAACGATCGTTTTCGGCACAAGGGGAATCTCCCGATCGGCAGTCGGGGGCGACCCGTTCAGGGTGGGCGTGCTCGGCGAGTCCGAACTCGTTGGCTCCGTGGGCTGACTTACCGGAGTCCGCGGGCCTCTGAAATGAGGTCCGCGTAATAGTCCAACCCGCGCTTGCGGAGTTCCTGCACGTAGATGGGCCACGGCGGGACGTTGCTCATGTAGGGCTCGTCGTCCGGACCGTTCCAAAGGCCGCCGGCGCGCAGCGTTGACAGCCCGCCACCCCGCAAGGTGGACAGCCCGCCACCCCGCAGGGTGGATAGGCCTCCTCCTCGAAGCGTCGACAAGCCGCCCTCTCGAAGCGTGGAGAGGCCACCGTCTCGCAAGGTGGACAGGCCGCCGCCCCGGAGGGTCGACAGGCCCCCGTCGCGGAGTGTGGAGGCTCCGCCGCCTCGCGACGTAGACATGCCGCCGCCGGCACCCGTGTAGAGCCCGCCACCCGGGCCGGTGTAGAGGTTCCGAGGCCAACTCATGAGCCGAGCATAGAGATGGCGGCCGAAGCTGGGCACGGAAACGATGCTAGAGAGCGTTACTCAGTTATGCTCCGTTGATGCCACCCGGCTTCGCAAGGGTGCGGAGCCAGTGCCGGTGCGCCCAGTAGGTTGCGGCGCGGAGCGTGCGGAAGTAGCCGATCAGCTCGCGGTCCTCGCTGCGCTCGGCGTATGTGACGGTGCGGTAGCCCAGCTCCCCGCCGACGCGCAGGAGCCGCACGATCGCGTAGGGGCGCTCGTACTGCGCGGTCATCCCCCATTCGCCGGGTCCCTGCTCGACCGCGGCGAGGATCGGATGCCACGCCCCGGCATAGCCGGAGCGCGCTCGGGTGGCCGCGTCGAGCCCGTCTTGCGGGTCTGCGTTCACCGCCACGCCGTCGACTCCTAGCGAGGCCCCGGGGGCTGCGGGTCGGCGTCGCTCGCCCG
This sequence comes from Pseudolysinimonas kribbensis, assembly GCF_030161895.1. GTDB lineage: Bacteria > Actinomycetota > Actinomycetes > Actinomycetales > Microbacteriaceae > Pseudolysinimonas > Pseudolysinimonas kribbensis. The sequence goes on along the minus strand of NZ_BSVB01000001.1, from coordinate 1,497,230 downwards.
GTGGCCGTACCAGGGCGCCAGGTCGCGATCGCGAGCCTCCCGCGGCACCGGGCCGAGCCGACGGACGGCGCTCGCGCACACCAGGGCCTCGCGGCCGCTGCCGTCCGGGGCGCGCCAGCGCAGCTCCACGCTGCGGTCGTTCCAGCCGGACGCGTCAGCGAGGACGTAGACCACCAGCTCGGGGTACCGCACCCACGCCCGGACCCGGATCGGCTCAGCCGGCCGGAACAGCAGATGCTCGGCCAAGCCGGCCTCCTCGGGCGTGAGGCTGAGCGGCTGCGGCCGCAGCGCCATCTCCTCGATCTGCCGCCGGCCGATCTCGTCGTAGATCGCCTCGTAGCGGCGATTGTGGGTCACGTCAGGCGTAGAGCCCGACGACGGCCCACGAGCCGTCCGACAGCGGCCGCACGTCGATCACGTACTGCTCGCCGTCGACGTCGCGTCCCTGGAGCCGCCACCCGGTCCACGAGCCCGGGAGTGGGTGCGTGATCGCGTCCGGGATCAGGACGTCGGCCGCGGTGATCCGCGACGGGGTACCTCCTGGATCACCCTCAGTCGCCGCGCTCGGCCGTCGTTGCGGCGCTCAGCATCAGTCCCGGCGCCGCGCGCGCCGCGCTCGATGAGCTGGAAGAACTCGGTTACGTCACCGCCGACGTCGACGCCGCCCACCGCAAGGGTCGCAGCGTCCGTTACTGCGTCGACCGCGCTCGCCTGACGGACGACCTGACGGCGTTCGTGAGCTGGATACTCCGCTGACCTAGAGGCGTTGACACGTACGTGTCAACGAGGGGTCCTTGACCTTTCCCGCTGCGCGATCGTAGTTCGCTCCGCGCCTTCGTTCCGGGCTTCCGCGGCATGTCCTCGCTCGCTGCGCTCCCTCCGGTATTCCACGGTCCCGGCACTCCATCGCTCCCGCTCTCAATCGATCCCCATGCCGGAAGGCCAAGGAAAACGGTTGGTGCGACGAATGGAGCAGATGATGAATCCCGGGGACGTTTTCGAGCATGTAGGCGGCTATGACGTGCGGGTCGACCCGATGGACGACCTCCAGTGCGAGAGCTGCCAGTGATGGGCGAGGTCGAAGCGATCACGATGACGGTTCCCACGACGTCGGCCGCCGACGCGACGCGCAAGATCACGGCGCGGCTCGAAGCGATCGCGCGCTACATCACCCAGGGGCGGACGCTCGCCAGCACCCAAGCCGTGCCCGTTCCCGACGACGACGTGGTGCTGTGTCGTGGACACCCTCACCCGCGGGGCGACGCGATGAGCGGCGCCGCGAGGGGCCGCACGGCCCCGATCGGTCTAAGGTCGACCGGGGAGGGACGATGCGAGGGCTGTTGGTTGGGGGATTCGCTCTCGGGATCCTGCTGCTCGTCTGCGGGCTGGTCTGGGGCCTCACCGTCGACGGCATCGGATCGCCGATGAGTCAGTGCGTCCACGCTTTGCAGAATCCGACATCGGGGATCGCGATTCCAGACGGCAGCACAGTGTCCGGCGGATACTCGCTGACCCCCTCGGCGTTGAATGCAGCTGGTCGACACCGGGCACCGACCAGTCGGGAGAGCACCTTTTCACTCATGGTGCCCTCCCGACCGTGATATCTATCGCCGGCGCCCTACTCGTGCTCGCCGCCTTGCTCTTGACGGCCCTCAGACGGGCGCGGCGCCGCTAGCACTCTTCGAGCTGTGGCGCCGTGGTGCCGGTGTCGGCGCTGTACCAGCACGTATTCGGCCCGTTCCAACCGTGCGACGTGTTGAGAGTCAGACGGTTGCCGTTGCCGCTGGGGTACGACTCCTGATCCACTCCCATGCAGTCAGTGAGAGCCAGGCTCGGATTCCCGATGCAGAAGCGGTTGTCCACCGCCTGCACGCTCCCGCCCATCAGGCCAGACGAGTCGACTCCGCGCGGTGCGAGCACATCCACGATGAGTGCAGACCAGCCGTAGTCCGCGATCGGAATCTGCTGCGGATACTCCAGCCCGATCGCGATCGAGTTCCGGTTGCAAGAGTCGCCCAGGTCGTTGTAGTCGGCATACGGCTTCACACCGGCCGGCGCCGACTCCACGTCCTCTCCCCAGGTACCACCGTCTGAACGGTGTACGACCAGCCGTAGTCCTTGGCGAAGGGCTGATCCTTAAAGCCCGAGTTGCAGAAGTCGCGGGTGCCGCCCTGGTAGTTGACGTTGTTCGTGTAGGCGTCGAGTCCGAACTCCAGGCCGAAGTCGGAGTACGTGTACCGCGGATCGTTCCCGTTGTTGACCGCGCCGTACCACTGATAGGTCTCGTTGAAGTCGATCAGCGAGCCATCCTGGGTGACGTTGATGAAGGCATCCTCGGGAGCCCAGTTGAGAGCGCTCGGGTTGTTGATATTGGGCGAAGCGAGGCTGCTCTTGCTCTTGCTCTTGCTCTTGATGGAGGTCTCGTTCGACTGGAGCTCGGCCACAGAATGGGCGGGCACCTTGGTGGCGTCCTGACCCACGAAGGCCGGCTTGCCCGTGGCGATGGGTGCCTGCGCGTTCTCGTCCTTGGCCAAGTTCTCCGCGGTGTCTGTCACGACGATGCTCGTGGCTCGAGGCACCGCCCCGTAGACGCTCGCCTCGCGAGCCAGGAAGTCCTTGACGCTGATGGAGCCGGTTGTCGCCCACTGCCCCTGAATGCCGCCCGCCTCAAACGTGACAGCGATTGCATTCCGCATGCTGCTCGCGATCTTCGCGGCACTGCCGAGCGAAGTCGGATGGTCGAACGGAATCGCTCGCTGCACCACGTCGGTTCCAGTCGGACCGACGTCGACCTTGGCTTGACGCGGCGCCGCCGCCGCTGTGGACCCTCCAACGATCGTGCCCGTTGCGATGAGCGCGGAGGTCGTGATCAGCGCGACCATTGCCCGCGTTTTCCCCTGCATGTTCGATCCCCTTAGTTTCAACGTTGAACCATGTGGGCTCTGTTTACTCCGCGCCGACAGAACACGACAAGTCCTCTCATTAGCGGACACCATTAATACTTGCAAGCATGAATGCTTGCTTGCTCCCAGCTGCAGGTGATCGACGCGTTTGGGAACCCCTGTGGCGTGAGCGTGAGGGCGGCAATGCCGAGGACCGCAACGACGAGGAGCCAGGCAGTGAGCCGGCCTCCTCGGGCGTGAGACTCGCCGGCTGCGCCCGCAGCGCTCCACCTCGATCTGCTGGCGGCTGATCTCGTCGCAGATACGTCGGCATCACCCGAATAGATGCAGATGGTCACACCGCACTATTTGCTCGATCCCGGGGGCCGTCCGAGACTTGCCGGGACAGGGGAAAGGACGCGCTCATGGCCGAGAACGTCGAGGTGCTGGTCGTCGGAGCCGGGCAGGCCGGCATCGCGATGAGCGAGCACCTCACCGCCCGCGGCATCGACCACGTCGTGCTGGAGCGGCACCGCATCGCCGAGCGCTGGCGCACCGAACGGTGGGACTCCCTCGTCGCCAACGGGCCGGCCTGGCACGACCGCTTCCCGGGGCGGGCCTTCGACCTCGACGACGACGCGTTCCCGGGCAAGGACCAGGTCGCCGACTACTTCGCCGCCTACGCCGAGCAGATCGGGGCGCCGGTGCGCACGGGGGTCGAGGTGCTGTCGGTGCGCCGTCACGACGGGCGTCCCGGATTCCGGGTACGGACGAGCGGTGGCGAGTACGACGCGCGCTACGTCGTCGCCGCGACGGGGGCGTTCCAGAAGCCCGTCATCCCGCCTCTCGTCCCGGCCGACGCCGGACTCGTGCAGCTGCACTCGAGCGCCTATCACAACCCCGCCCAGCTGCCGCCGGGGGCCGTGCTCGTGGTCGGTGCCGGGTCGTCGGGCGTGCAGATCGCGGCCGAGATCCAGCGCTCCGGTCGCCAGGTCTACCTCTCGGTCGGCCCGCACGACCGGCCGCCTCGGCGCTACCGCGGTCGCGACTTCGTCTGGTGGCTCGGGGTGCTCGGGCTCTGGGAGCGATCCACGCCCCCGCAGGGCGCCGAGCACGTCACGATCGCGGTGAGCGGCGCCGACGGCGGGCGCACCGTCGACTTCCGTGACCTCGCCGACGAGGGCATCACCCTCGTCGGGCGCACGCAGGCCTACCACGACGGGGTCGTGACCTTCGCGCCCGACCTGGCCGACAACATCCACCGCGGCGACGCCAACCACCTCGGCCTGCTCGAGGAGGCCGACGCGTGGGTGCAGCGCAACGGCGCCGACCTGCCGGAGGAGCCGGAGGCGAAGCTGCTCGGACCCGACCCCGAGTCGGTCGTGCATCCGCTCGCCGAGCTCGACCTGGCCGCCGCGGGCGTCGCGTCGATCGTCTGGGCCACGGGCTACACCGGCGACTACGGGTGGCTGCAGGTCGACGCCTTCGACGAGCGCGGGCGGCCGCAGCACCAGCGCGGTGTCTCGTCCGAGCCGGGTGTCTACTTCCTCGGCCTTCCCTGGCAGTCGCGCCGCGGGTCGAGCTTCATCTGGGGCGTCTGGCACGATGCGCAGTACCTGGCCGACGCCATCCAGATCCAGCGCGGCTATGCCGCGTACGACGGTCACGCCGCGGTCGCGGCAGGAGGAGCATCCCGATGATCCACACCCGGATCCGCCCGTTCAACACCAGGGACACCTACCCCGAGCAGAACCTCGACAACGACCTCTGCCAGGCGGTCGTCGCGAACGGGGTCGTCTACATCCGCGGCCAGATCGGCCAGGACCTCGACACGCGCGAGTCGATCGGCATCGGCGACGTCGAGGCGCAGGCCGAGAAGGCGATGGCGAACATCAAGATGCTCGTCGAGGAGGCCGGCGGCACCCTCGAGCACATCGTCAAGGTCACCGTCTACCTCGTCGACATCCGCTACCGCGAGGTCGTGTACCGGACGATGGGACGCTGGCTGAAGGGCGTCTACCCGGTCTCGACAGGCATCGTCGTGTCGGCGCTGGCTCGCCCGGAGTGGCTGGTCGAGATCGACGCCACCGCGGTGCTGTCGTGACGTTCTCCTCGCGGTGCGCGACGGCGGCGCGTTCGGGTCGCTCATCTGCTCGTCGTCGCCCGCGGTGGGGCCCGCTGCGTGCACCTGCGCGACGGCGCCGGCGCGGTGCACTCGCAGAACATCACCGACCCGCGGCTCGGCGCGCGGCTGCTCGACCTGCTCGAAGGCGGCACCCCCGCGCCCGAGGCGATGGATCGCGTGGTCGCGACCGATGCGACCGCGCCGTTCCGGCAGCTGGTCGCCGTCGACGCCGAGGGGCACACGGCCATCCACTCCGGACCGAACGCGCTCGGCACCGTCGGCGAGCACGAGGCGCCGGGCGCCGCGGCGGCGGGCAACCTGCTCGCGAGCGCCGAGGTGCCCCGCGTGCTGGTGCAGGCATGGAACGACGCGACCGGCCCCGTCGAGGCGCGGCTGCTCGCGGCGTTCGAGGCCGCCATGGCGGCAGGCGGCGAGGCCGGGCCCGTGCACAGCGCCGCGATCACCGTCGTGAGCGGGCACGGCTGGCGCACCACCGACCTGCGGGTGGACTGGAGCGACGACCCGCTCGCCGCGATGCGCGAGCTCGTCGAGCAGTGGCTGCCGCAGCGCGACGACTACATCCTGCGGGCCGAGGACCCGGCCCGGTCGCCGGGGTACGGGGTGCCGGGTGACGACCGCTGAGGTCGCCGCGCTGAAGGCGGCGGTTCAGGATGCCGTGGCGCGCGATCGCGACCGGCTCGTCGCGCTCGCCGACCGCATCCACGCGAACCCCGAGCTCGGCTGGAACGAGCACAGCGCGGCGGGCTGGGTCGCCGAGGAGCTGACCGCCGCCGGCTTCGACGTCGAGACCGGCGCCTACGGGCTGCCCACCGCGGTGCATGCCGTGCGCGGCATGGGATCGCGCCGGGTCGGCCTCGTCGCCGAGTACGACGCCCTGCCCGGCCTCGGCCACGCTTGCGGGCACAACCTCATCGCGGCGATCGGCGTCGGCGCCGCACTCGCGCTCGCAGAGGTCGCCGACGAGCTCGACCTCACCGTCGAGGTGTACGGCACGCCGGCCGAGGAGGGCGGCGGGGGCAAGATCGAGATGCTCGAGCGCGGCGCGTTCGCCGGCCTCGATCTCGCGATGATGGCGCATCCCGCGCCGCGCGATGTCGCCGAAGCCGAGCCGTTCGCCGTCTCGCACTCGCACATCGCCTACGACGGCGTCGCCGCCCACGCGGGCGCCTACCCCGATCGCGGCGTCAACGCGAACGACGCGTTCGTCATCGCGCAGGTGGCGATCGGGCTGCTGCGGCAGCAGCTGCCGAGCGGAACGCGGGTGCACGGGATCCAGACGGTCGGCGGGCAGGCGCCCAACGCCATCCCGGACCGCACGGAGGGCCGCTGGTACGTGCGGGCGACCACGCTCGCCGAGCTGGAGGTGCTCGACGAGCGGGTGCGGAGGTGCTTCGAGGCGGGCGCATTGGCGACCGGCACCACGTTGTCGATCACGCCGGAGAGCAGGCCGTACTCGGAGTTCCGCACCGACGCCGCGGCGCTCGCCGCGTACGTCGCGAACGCGACCGCGCTCGGCCGCGAGTTCGCCGGGCCCGACGACGACGTGCCGATGCGCCGTGCGTCCACCGACATGGGCAACGTGTCGCAATTGGTCCCGGCGATCCATCCCTACGTCGGGGTGGGGCCGACGACCGCCTCCAACCACCAGCCCGAGTTCGCCGCGGCGTGCGTCGGCCCGGTCGCCGAGCAGGCGCTGACCGACGCGGCGACCGCGCTCACCTGGACCGCGATCGACGTGTTCGCCGCGCGATGACCGGCACCTGCATCCGCAACGCCCGCCTCTACCTCGGCGCCGGGCGCTGGGAGAGCGGGAGCCTGTTCGTGCGCGACGGCCGGATCGCGGCGCGCGGGGTCGACGGCGCGATCGCGCAGCTGTGCGACGACGCGACAGAGATCGTGGATGCCCGGGGAGCCTCGGTGCTGCCCGGCTTCCACGACACCCACACCCACCCTGTGCTCGGAGGGATCGCGCTGCTCGGGATCGACCTGACCCCCGTGCACGACGCGGACGCGTACCACCGGCTGATCCGCGCATACGCGGCCGCGCATCCCGAGCTCGAGGTGATCGAGGGGTCGGGCTGGTACGGCGACGTCTACCCCGGCGGCACGCCGACACGGTGGATGCTCGACGAGCTCGTGCCCGACCGTCCGGCGATCCTGACGAGCCACGACGCGCACGGGGTGTGGGTCAACTCCGCGGCGCTCGCCGCGGCGGGCGTGGCCGACGACGTCCCGGACCCGGCGGGCGGGCGCTTCGTGCGCGACGAGCGCGGGAGGCTGACCGGACTGCTGCTCGACGCGGCGCAGGCGGCGATCGCGGGCATCCGGCCGACGGCGCGGGCGGGACTGGTGGAGGACGGCATCCGGGCGGCGCAGGAGCGCCTGCACGCCGTGGGCATCACGAGCTGGCACGACGCGGCGGTCGGGCCGAGCGAGCTCGGGCCCGACTCGTTCGACGCCTACCTGGCGCTCGACGCGAGCGGCGAGCTGCGCACGCGGGTGGCGCTGTGCCAGTGGTGGGACCGCGAACGGGGCCTCGAGCAGATCGCCGGGTTCGAGGAGCGCCGCGAGCGGGTGCGCGGCACGCGGCGCCTCCGCGCACGCATCGTCAAGGTCATGCAGGACGGCGTGATCGAGAACCGCACCGCGGCGATGCTCGAGCCGTACCGCGACGACCCCGGCAACCGCGGCGAATCGTTCATCGAGCCCGCGCGGCTGAACGAGCTCGTGGCGGCCCTCGACGCGCGCGGGTTCGACGTGCACCTGCACGCCGTGGGCGACCGGGCGGTGCGCGAGTGCCTCGACGCCGTGCAGCACGCGCGCGAGGTCAACGGCCCGACCGGCGGACGGCACCAGATCGCGCACGTCGACATCGTCGCCCCCGGCGACCTGCCGCGCTTCGCCGCGCTCGACGTGACGGCCAACGTGCAGATGCTGTGGGCGCGCCTGGATGCCGAGGTCGTCGAGCGCAAGCTGCCGGGGATCCGTGCCGGTGCGGCCCGCTCGCACTTCCCGTTCGGGTCGCTCCTGGCTCACGGGGCGCGGCTGGCCGGCGGGAGCGACTGGCCGGTCTCCGACCCGAACCCGCTGTGGGCGATCCACACCGGCGCGACCCGGCTCGCCCCTCGACCGATCCGCACGCCACGCCCACCTCGCTCACCGAGCCGATGCTGCCGGGGAGGCCATCGCGGTCGGCGCCGGCCTCGACGCCTACACCGGCGCCGCGGCTTGGGTCGGCCGGCTCGAGAACGAGACCGGCACACTGGCGCCCGGCTTCGCGGCCGATGTCGTGATCCTCGACCGCGACATCTCGAGCGGCGAGGGTCTCGACCTCGCCAACGTCGTCGCGACGTACCTCGACGGCGAGCGGCTCTGACCCCGGTGCCCATTTCGACCCGAAATGCAGGAGTGGTGGGCGGTGCATCGCCGCGGACACGGCATCCGTCCGGCGTGGTGACGTCTCATCTCCTGCATTTCGGAAGGCGCCACCCGCGCTCGGCCGACGCCGGCACGCGAGAATGACGGTGTGCCGAAGATCGTCGACCACGAGGCGCGCCGGCGCGAGATCGTCGACGCCTACCTCGCGGTGCTCGGCCGCGCGGGTGCGACCGGCACGACCGGGCGCACGGTGGCGGCGGAGCTCGGCCTCACCCCCGGCACGCTCTGGCACTACTTCGCCAGCGTCGAGCAGATCGCCGAGGCGGCCGCCCGCCGCGGCGTACTGCGCACGATCGAGCGGATCGCCGGGCGCACCGCCGGCCAGCGCGGGCTCGAGGCGCTGCTCGGCATCGCCGAGGAGGTGCTGCCGCTGGATGCCACGACGCGCGCCGAGGCGCAGGTCGTCGTCGCGTTCTGGGGCACGGCCGAGCCGCTCGCGAGTCCGGGGCTCCGGCTGGGACGCGTGCCGGAGTTCGAGGCGCTGACGACGACGGCGCTGCGGGAGGCGGTCGACGACGGCGAGCTCGCGGCGGCCACGCCGATCCGGAGCCTGGTGCGCCTGCTCGACTCGGTCTACGCGGGCGAGCAGGTCATCGCGGTCGCCGACGCGGGCGATCGCGAGAGCGAGGACCACCGTGCCGCCGTGGAGCTGTGCCTGCGGCCGTGGGCCGCCACCGAGCAGGCGCGCCGCCGCCTGCGCGCCTGGGCCGGCGGCCGCTGACGGCTCAGCAGTGGCAGGCGCCGCCCTCGCACGCGCACGCGTGGCCGCCGCGGCCGAGCGCCGGCACGTCGAGCGTCGGGTTGCGGTCGAAGAACCCCTCGGGCTTCATCACGAACCCGGTGTAGTCCACCGGCATGATCGGCCAGTCCTCGGTGCGCGGGAAGTGCGTGAGCCCGAACGTGTGCCAGAGCACGACGTCCTGCCCGTCGATGTCGCGGTCCCCGGCGATGTACGCGGGCAGGCCCGCGCCGCCCGGGTGCATGTTGACGGCGTAGCCCGCGGCCCACAGCTCGTCGCGCTCGTAGCGGGTGACCCAGAGGTGGTGGCCCGCGAAGCCGGCGCGCTTGCGCGAGAACGACTCGGCGTGGTTCGCGAGCGGCGCCTTGCCCTCCGGGTACAGCACGTACGAGGTGGGATGCCCGAGACGATTGGTGCGCTCGGCGCTGCTGACGCGCCACACCCGGCCCACGGTGCCGTCGGCATCCCGCACCCCTCGGTCTCGGTGCGCAGGCGGGTGGCCGTGCGAGCGATGGCCGCGCCCCACGGGTTGTCGTCGCCGAGCTCGACGCGCGTGATGTCGACCTCGTCGACCGCGTTCCGGATGCCGTCCACCGTCATGTCCAACCGCGCGCAGAACAGGTGCTGGTGCACGGGTGCGCCGAGCCCGGGCGCGAGCTCCGTCGCGTACGGGTAGTCGCCGCCGTCGTGCGCCCCGACGAAGACGATGCCGGTGGCCTTGGCCTCCACCTCGAACGTGCCGTCGAGGTAGAAATAGAAGTAGAAGCCGTAGTCGTAGTTGCCGACCGTGGTGAAGAACGAGACGACGAGCCGGCGCTGCCGCCGGGTGGCCGAGGTGAGGGTGAACTCGTCGGTGTGCTTCCAGAGGATGCCGTAGTCCTCCTCGTGGATGCAGATCGCGTTGCGGATGGTCTGCGGCGTGCCGAAGTCGTCGGCGATCACGGCGTCGAGATAGGTGATCTCGCCGAGGCAGTCGCAGCCGAGCTCGAGCGAGTTGGCGAGGCGGCCGAACTGGTACTCGCCCGCGTCGAAGTAGTTGTTCCAGCCGTGGGTGGGGCTCGGGTCGGCGTAGTTGACGACCATCTCCGAGATGGAGGCGCGGTACAGCACCGACCGCTCATCGCCGCGGTCGGTGAAGCTCACCTGGTGCAGCGTCAGGCCCTCGCGCCCGTTGAACCCGACGCGCACGCGCCAGTTCTGCCAGCTGAGCACGTCGTCCTCGAGGGTGAAGCTCACGCCCTCGGGCTGGGTGATCGAGATGGGCTTGAGGTCGGTGCGCATCGGTCCGGTGAGCGCCGGATCGAGGTAGTCGCCCGACTCCTGCGGGATGTGCTCGAACGCCGTCTCGATGACCCGCAGGCAGCGCTTCGAGATGACGTCGACGTGCGCCACGACGCCGTCGATCGGGTGCGCCCACGGGATGTCGCGCTCGTCCTCCATGTACAGCGCGAGCACGCGGAACATCCGCTTGCCCACCTCGTCGTCGTACCCGAAGACGCCCGCGGTCAGCGGCAGCGTGCGCACCTTGCTCAGGTCGGTCACGCCGCGCCTGGCCAGCGCCGCGACGAAGTCGGCGTCGGCCTTGACGATCTCATCGAGCAGCTCGATCTCCTCGTCGAGCACGGGCGCCGTGCCCTCGTGCGTCCCGAGCGGACGCGCCCGCACGACGGTGCCGCTCGTCACGTCGGTGATCGTCTCGACGACGGCGCCGGTCTCGACGTCGAGCAGCAGCGCGCCGACCTCGCGCGGCAGCTCCGCGGTGCCGGCGAGCACGTCGGCCTTGTCGGGCTCGCGCAGCATGACGTACCCGAACCGCGTCGCGTCGGAGACGTAGCCGGCGGCGGCGAGCACCTCCCGCGCGCGGTCGATCTCGGCGGCCGAGAGCGGGGAGAGCGGGTGGGTCGGGGTCATCGTCGGCTCCTTCGCGGGCTTTTGATTGACTCTAGCGTCAATAAAAGCCGACGAGGCAGACCGGACTCGCGATCGTCGTCCGGTCCGCCGGTACCGGCATCCCGTCGGGGTCGAGGTCGAAGACGACCACGGCGTCGTCGTCCTGGTGCGCCACGATCAGCCGGCCGTCCGGCGTCAGGGTCGCGCCGCGCGGCGTGCGCCCGCCGCTCGGGATGACGGCCACCCGCGCCAGCTCGGGCCCGCTCGTGTCGATGATCGTCACGGTGTCGCGGCCGCGGGTCGTCGCGTACAGCCGCGAGTGGGCGGCGGAGTACAGCAGCGCGGCCCCCGAGTCGCCGTCGCCCGCCTCGCCGGGCGGGAGGGTGCCGATCCCGCCGTGCACCTGGAAGCCGCCCGCCGTGCGGCGCAGCTCGTGCACGGTGTTGCCGAGCTCGCCGATCACGAACAGGCGCGACTGCGTCTCGTCGAAGGCGAGCTGCCTCGGTCCGGTGCCGGGCGGCAGCACGACATCGCGCTCCGGGCGCGGCTCGAGCACCCCGTCGCCGGTCACGTCGAACACGCAGACCCTGTCGAGGCCGAGGTCGGCGACGAGCAGCTGCCCCGTGACGGGGTCGAACTCCACGTGGTGCGGGTGGGCCGACTCCTGCTCGGCGCGCCCGGTCGGCACGACGGGGGCGGGTTGGGTGTGCACGCTCGTCGCGGCGCCGGGCCGGCCGTCGGCATCCAGCGGCAGGATCGCGATCGTGCCGCCGGAGTAGTTCGCGACCGCGAGCAGCCGCTCGTCGGCGTCGAGGCCGAGGTGCGCGGGATCGGCGCCGTGGCTGTCCTGCTCGCCGAGCGCCGTGAGCGTGCCCGCGTCGCCGCGCGCGAAGCCGACGACCCGGCCGTTCTCGAGCTCCGCGGTGCAGTAGACGCGAGCACCGTCGCGGGTGCGCGCGACCCAGGACGGGTTCACGGACTTCGCGGCGAGCCGTGCCTCGCCGATCCGTCGTTCACCGGATGCCGGGGCCTCCCACGTCGCCGCGAGCAGGCCCGGCGCGTGCCCGTCGACGAACGCCTTCCGCTCGGTGTAGGTGCCGATCAGCAGCTCCATGACGCTCCCTTCCGCGCCCATGTTCCTACATTGGGCTCATGAGCCCGTTCCCCTCCGCCCTCCCCGACCCCCGGGTCACGCCGCTGCGCGGCGGCCCCGTCGTACGCTGGGGCGTCCTCGGCCCCGGCAGGATCGCGGCCGACTTCACCGACGCCGTCCATGCCTACACCGACCAGCGGGTCGTCGCGGTCGGCTCCCGCTCCGCCGAACGGGCGCGGGCGTTCGCCGAGCCTCGCGGCATCATCCGCGTGCACGGCGACTACGAGCAGCTCGTCTCCGACCCCGAGGTCGACGTCGTCTACATCGCCACGCCGCACAGCGAGCACCGGGAGAACGCCCTGCTCGCGATCGCCGCGGGCAAGCACGTGCTCATCGAGAAGCCGATCGCGGTCACGGCGGCCGAGGCGCGCGACATCCGCGATGCGGCCGCCGCCGCGGGCGTGTTCGCGGGGAGGCCATGTGGTCGCGCTACCAGCCGCAGACCGACGTGCTCGTGCGCCTCGTCGCGGACGGCGGGCTCGGCGAGCTCCGCCTCGTGACCGCCGACTTCTCGGGGCGTTCCCGCTTCGACCCGTCCGGCCGTGCCTGGGATCCGGCGCTCGGCGGCGGGGCTCTCCTCGACCTCGGCGTGTACGTGCTGTGGTTCGCGCACCTCCTCCTCGGCGCGCCCGAGCGCATGACGGTCGCCGGCTCGCTGGCCCCGACCGGGGTGGACGACCAGGCGTCCCTGCTGCTGGAGTACGCGAACGGCGCGCAGGCGATGCTCGGCACCTCGCTGCTGTTCGCCTCGCCGAGCGGGGCCCTGGTCTGCGGTACCGACGCGCGGATCGAGGTCGATCCGATGTTCCTCGCGCCGGGCGGGCTCACGGTCGTCGGCCCCGAGGGGCGGCGCCTGCGCTACGCGGACGACTCGGGATTCGTCTTCCGAGACGGGCTCGCCTGGCAGGCGTCGGCGGTCGCCGAGTACATCGCCGGGGGCCGGGTCGATTCGCCGCTGCACCCGCTGTCGACCGCGATCGACGTGCTCGATTCGATCGACGAGGCCCGCCGCACACTCGGGGCGCTCTAGGACCTGCTGCCCGCGCTCGCGGATCAGTGCGGGTCGATCGGCTGCGCCGGCACGTTCCAGCCGTCGAGCACGAGTGCGCGCCCGGCCGGGTCGTCGTCGCGCCACCTGACATGCAGCTCGCGCGTCTCGCCGGGCAGCAGGGGCCGCGGGTCGCCGTCGGCGACCGGCCAGCCGGGCGCCTCGATCGGGCGCGCGTCATGGAGTGCGAGCGCGATCGCCGCGGGGCCGCCGACGTGCCGGATGCCGACCGTCCAGACGTCGCCGTCGATCTCCGCGTGCACCTCCACCTCGGCATCGGGCAGGTCGAGCAGGGGCGTCAGGTCGGCGCCGGTCGAGACGATCGTGCGCTCGATGTCGAGCACGCGGCCCTCGCGGCTGCGCCACTCGGCCTCCCAGATCACGACGGCGTCCCCGGGGAGGGCGTCGGCGGTCAGCGCGGTGACCCGCCGCGGCGCAGTGACCGGACCCTCCGTCGCGGCCGAGGTCTCCGCGAGGAGGGCGCCCGCCGCATCCCGCAGCCGCAGCGCGAGCGTCGAACCCGCGTCGAGACCGGCCTCGCTGCCGACCCACGCCTCGGCGCGGAGCGGTTCGCCCGCGGCGGCCGCGCGCTCGATCCGCAGCGTCACCCGGTCCGCCGCGAACGCCCGCGCCACGGCGTGATACGCAGGCTTCGGCTCGCCGTGGTAGTCGACGCTCGAGGTGCACCACGCGTTGGGGAAGCTCTCGTGCAGCTGCCACGGCAGCACCATGCTGCAGCGCGGAGCACGGCGCCGGTCGGCCTCCACCGCGTACTGCAGCCCGGCCGCCTGCAGCAGCTGGCTCGCCCGCAGCAGGCGGTCGACGTCGGTGAGCCGCTGGCCGAAGACCTCCTGCACGAGGGTCTCGTTGTCCCACCACTCGCCGAGGTGCCGGTAGACCGGGTTGTCGCGGCCCGCGGGCCACTGCTGCTCCGCGGGGATGAGCGCGTCGAGCGCCCGCCGGTTCGTCATGCCCTCGACGCCGAACTCGGTGTGGGCGAGCGAGGTGCCCGCGTTGTACAGCGTGTAGTGCGCGACGAGCCCCTGGTGCTCCCACGGGCCGTGCACGTCGTGCTGGTCGAGCGGCGCCTCCCGGATGCGATCCATCCGGTTGTGGAAGACGGGCCCGGTCGGCGACGTCGGCAGCCAGCCGCGGCGGGGTGCGAGCCGCTCGACCGCGTCGTGCATCGCGGCGAGCACGGGGGAGCGATCGTCCTCGAGCGGCCCGCGCTCGTCCTCGAGCTCGTTGCCGCCGCCGAACAGCACGAGGCTCGGGTGGTGGGTCAGCCCGGGCACCACCTCCTGGGCGACCGCGACGGCACCGGCGACGAACACCGGATCGCGCGACGGTGCGCTCTGCATGCCGGAGCTCGACTGCGGGAACTCCTGCCAGACCAGCAGCCCGGCCTCGTCGCACGCGCGATAGAATTCCTCCGACTCGAGCAGCCCGCCGCCCCAGACCCGCAGCAGCCGCGCGCCGGAGCCCGCCGCAAGGCCGACCAGGTGCCGGATGCGCGCCCCGTCGATCGTGCCGTAGCGCGCGTCGACGGGCACCCAGTTCCATCCCACGAGCGGCACCTCGGTGCCGTTGACCGCGAGCGCGTAGTCGTGGGCGCCCTCCGGCGCCCCGGGGTTCGGGTGCCACTCGATCGTGCGGAACCCGATCGGCAGGACGCGCGTCTCGTCCCCGGCGCTGACCCGCAGCTCGTACAGCGTCGGCGCGCCGAGTCGGGCGGGCCACCAGAGCTCCGGATCGTCGACAGCCAGCTCGAGGCGGTTGTGGCCCGGCGCGGCGGTCGCCTCGACCCGCGCACGCACCGTGCCGCCGGCCGTCAACTCCGCGACGACGGCGGTCCGCCCGGCCGCATCGAGCACGATGCCCACCTCGACGGTGCCGCGCCCGTCGGCGACCCGCGCGTCGGCGCTCACGCGGGCGAGCTGCGCCCGACCGATCCGCAGCCGCACGGGGCGCCACAGGCCCTGGTGCGGCATCCGGGGGCAGAAGTCCCAGCCCGCCGTCATCCGCGGGGCGAGCCGGGTCACGCGCTCGGTTCTACCGACCTGCGGCTCGGCGTCGGGAGCGGGCGCGACCACGATGGCCAGCTGGTGCCGTCCGGGCTCGGCGGGCAGCGCGATCCGGGATGCCGTGAACATGCCGTCGACCGACCCGACGTCCTCCCCGTCCCAGTAGACCGTGCCGCCGGGGTCGAGGCCGTCCAGCTCCAGCACGACACGGTCGTCCGGCTCGAGTCGGGGCACGTCGACGACCCGCCGGTAGACCCACGAGCGGGTCGCGGCCCACTCGCCCGCGCGGCTGTCCCGCCCGTGCCGCGGGTCGGGCGCCTGCCCGTCGCCGACGAGGTCGTCGAGCACGGACCCCGGCACGCGCGCGGGGAACCACCCGCCGCGGCCGGCGGCCGACGCGCTCACGCTGTTCAGGCCCGCCGCCGGGATGCCGACGCGCCACCGCCACGTCTCGCCGAGCGCCTCGTGCAGCTCCCACCCGTCGTCGAGGAGCAGCACGGTCGTCACCGGCAACATGGTGCCAGACGCTCCCTGCCCCATCCGCCCTCCTACGCTGAAGACATGCGCACCCGCACCGCCTCGAACGACACGTCCGGCTCCGCCGTCGGCGACGGGCACAGCTGATGGACTTCGCACCGCTGCGCGCCGCTGCCGAGGCGACCCTGCCCGCCGACGCCTGGTCGTTCTACCAGGGCACGGCCGACGGCCGGTTCGATGCCGAGCGGGACGCCCGCGCCTGGGACCGCTGGGATCTCGTGCCCCGCGTCATGACCGGGCTCACCGCGATCGACACCACGGTCGAGCTCGGCGGCCACCGGTTCGCCTCGCCGATCATGCTCGCCGCGAGCGCGTCGCAGGGCGGCGCGCACCCCGACGGCGAGCTCGCGACCGCCGCCGCCGCGGGTGCCGCCGGCATGCTCATGAGCTACTCGAACAACGCGACCGTCGACGTCGAGCGCTTCGGTGCCGCCGCGACGTCGCCGTGGTGGGCGCAGATCTATCTGCAGCATGATCGCTCGGCCACGACCGACTACGTGGCCCGCTGCGCGGCGGCCGGCGCGTCCGCGCTCGTGCTCACGGTGGACGTGCCCGGCATCCTGGCCGACGCCGCGTTCCGGCGCGTGCCGCTCACGGGCGCGGTCGCGGTGCGCGGGAACGTGCCGCTGACCGGCGCCGGGGCGGGCTTCGCGGCCGACACCTCGATCACGCCCGACGACCTCGCCGAGCTCGTCGCGAGCGCCGGCCTGCCGGTCTGGGCGAAGGGCGTGCTGACTCCGGATGACGCCCTCCGAGCTCTCGACGCCGGCGCCGCGGGCGTCATCGTGTCCAACCACGGCCGGCGGCAGCTCGCCGGCGTCGTGCCGGTCGCGGCGGTGCTGCGCGAGATCGTCGAGGCCGTCGACCGGCGGGCGCCCGTGATCGTCGACGGCGGCATCCGCTCCGGTGCCGACGTGGTGCGGGCGCTCGCGCTCGGGGCGGCGGCGGTGGGCATCGGCCGCCCGGTGCTGTGGGCGCTCGCCGCGGGCGGCCGGGAAGCCCTCGAGACGATGCTCGCGACCCTCGCCGAGGAGACGGCCGTCACGATCGCCGGACTCGGCGCCGCGAGCGTGGCGGACATCACGCCCCGCATGGTGCGGCCCGCCTGGGGAGAGGACCGATGAGCGAGATCGTCGTGCAGGAGTTCGTGACGCTCGACGGCGTCATCCAGGGGCCCGGGATGTTCGAGGAGGACCGCGACGGCGGCTTCGCGCTGGGCGGCTGGCAGTCCCGTCACCGCGACGACGACCCCGAACTGGACGCGATCATCCAGGACTGGGAGAGCCGGACCGGCGCCCTCCTGCTCGGGCGACGGACCTACGACATCTGGCTGGGCGCGTGGGCGGTGTGGAGCGAGGACGCGGAGGGGTTCCTCGGCGAGCAGACCCGCCGCTACAACCGCATCCCCAAGTACGTCGCCTCGACAACGCTGACCGATCCCACCTGGCGCAACACCCGTGTGCTCCGCGACGTGCCGGGCGAGGTCGCCCGGCTCCGGGCGGAGCATCGTGATGGCGAGATCCGGGTCTGGGGCAGCTCGCGGCTCGTGGCGATCCTCGCCGCGCACGACCTCGTCGACGAGTACCGGCTCGCGGTCTACCCCATCGTGCTCGGCACCGGCAAGCGCCTGTTCGCCGACGGGTTCCCGCTCTCGCGATTCGAGCGCGGCGAGGTGCGGCCCCTCGGCTCGGGCGTGACGGTGACGACCTACCGGCGTTCGACGGCGGGCTGAGGCAGCATCCGGCCACCGGTGCGCACCCGCGGGCGGCGCGCCGGCGGGCGGTGCTCCGTCGCACCCGGATGCGGTTGCGGACGCTCGAGAGCCGAGCCCTCGATGTCGACGTGCGGCAGCATCCGGTCGAGCCAGCGCGGCAGCCACCAGGCGGCGCGCCCGGCCAGGTGCATGAGTGACGGGATCAGCACCATGCGCACCACGAAGGCGTCGAACAGCACCCCCGCCGCGAGCCCGAATCCGAGCGGCTTGATGGCGGTGAGGTGCGAGAAGACGAACCCGCCGAAGACCGAGATCATGATGATCGCGGCGGCCGTGACGACGGCGCGCCCGTGGCGCAGGCCGGAGGCGACCGCCGCCCGCGCTGGGACGCCGTGCACGTACGCCTCCCGCATCCCGGAGACCAGGAACAGCTGGTAGTCCATCGCGAGCCCGAACAGCACGCCCACGATGATCACCGGCGCGAAGTTGAGCACCGGTCCGGGGTCGTGCACGCCGAAGACGCCGCCGAGCCAGCCCCACTGATACACCGCCGTCATGGCGCCGAGCGCGGCGAGGAACGACAGCACGAACCCGGCCGTGGCCATGACCGGCACGAGCAGCGACCGGAACACGACGAGCATGATGATCAGCGAGAGCCCGACCACGACCGCGAGATAGGTCGGCAGGATGCTGGCCAGCTTCTCCGAGATGTCGATGTTGCCGCTCGCCTGGCCTGCGACGTCGACGCCGACCCCGGAGCCGAGCGACACGTCGTCGCGCAGGGTGTGCACGAGCTGCTCGGTCGAGACGCTCGACGGTCCCCCGTCGGCACCACCTGGAACGCGATGAAGTCGCGCGCGCCGTTCACGCCGATCGGCGCGACGCCCGCGACGTGATCCTGCGCCATGAGCGTGTCGACGATGCCGGCCTCGGTCGTGGTGAGGTCGGCCTTCGACGCGGCGTGCGGCAGGGATGCCGTGACGAGCAGGGCCCCGTTGCGTCCGGCCCCGAACTCCTGCGCCACGGTCTCGTACGCGCGGTACGACGACGAGTCCTGCGCCTGGGCGGAGCCGTCGGGCAGCCCGAGCCGCATCGAGAGCGCGGGCACCGCGATGGCGAGCAGCGCGACGATCGCGAGGGCGCCGCCGAGCACGGCGCGTCGCGTGCGGATCGGGCGCGGGGTCGTCTGCGCGTGACCGGGGTGGCCGATGCGGGCGCGTGCGCGTCTGCTCAGCACGCGCATCCCGAGCAGGGACAACAGCGCCGGGGTCAGCGTGATCGCCACGAGCACGGCGACGAGCACGCACGCGGCGCCGACGACGCCCATGAGGGTCAGGAACGGGATGCCCGTCACGACCAGCGCGAGCAGCGCGATCAGCACGGTCGAGCCGGCGAACACGACGGCGCCGCCCGAGGTGCCGTTGGCCAGTCCGATCGACGCGGCCGGCGGCATCCTCCTTCAGCTGCCGCCGGTGCCGGTTGATGATGAAGAGCGAGTAGTCGATGCCCACCGCGAGGCCCAGCATGAGGCCGAGCACCGGCGTGACGGATCCCATCTCGATCGTGCCGGAGAAGGCGAGTGCACCGGCGACCCCGACCCCCACGCCGACCAGGGACGACACGAGCGGCATGACGGCGGGCAGCACGGCCCCGAACATCACGACCAGCACGAGCGCGGCGATGATGACGCCCGTGATCTCACCCGGACCGACGATGCCGTCGACCTGGTCGGAGAACTCGCTGGAGGAGTCGATCCGCACGCCGGGGATGTGCGCGGCGTCGATGACCGACGCGACACCGGCCTTCTGGCTCGCGGGCAGCTCGAGCAGGGTGTCGCGGAACTGCACGACGCCGATCGCGGTGCTGCCGTCGGCGGAGACCATCCGCAGGTCCTTCGAGGCCGAGAGCAGGCGCGTGCCCGCGTCGAGCTGCGCCGCCCGGGCGTCGAGCTCGCCGAGCTGGGCGGAGATGTCGGCGCCCTGCGCCTTCGCGGCGGCGAGCTGCGCGCGTGCCGCGGTCAGCTGCTCCTGCGCGGCGACGAGCTTCGCCGCGTTCGCCTGCTGCTGCGCCCGTGTGTCGTACGGATCGATCGTCGAGGAGACCCCTTCTTCCGATCGATCCGGTCGAGCAGGCCGGCAATGTCCTTCTGCTGTGCCGAGCTCAAGGCGGTGCCGTCCGCGCTGCGGAACACGATCGTGCCGGTCGCCCCGCCGACTTTGCCGAGCTCGCGCTCGAGTTGCGTGGTGACCTTGTCGGTCGCCGTACCGGGGATGTCGAAGGTCGACGAGAGCGTCCCGCCGAACAGCGCGAAGGCTCCGCCCGCGATGGCGAGCAGCAGCACCCAGGCGCCGACGACGCTCCAGCGGTGCCGGGCGGAGAACCGACCGAGCCGGTCGAGGAGTGCGGCCATGGGAGCGCCTTTCGGGTCGCGGTGCGAGAGGCGCATCGTCGAGCCGTCGGCGAGCGTAATCGACAAATGTCGGAAAAACGACATATGTTGCTGACAGAACGCCGGGAGCGGCCGGACTGGCAGAATCGGCGGGATGGATCCTCGGATCGCCCGCACGCGCCGCAGCCTGCAGGAGGCGCTGTTCGAACTCGCGCGGGAGCGGCCGCTCGACGACATCCCGGTGGGCGACATCGCGGAGCGCGCGGGCGTCAACCGCTCGAGCTTCTACCAGCACTACGCCGACAAGGAGATCCTCCTGGCCGACGCGCTCGACGCGGCGGCCGACGAGGCGGAGGCCAACCTGCCCGAGGCGGTCGACATGGCCGACGCGCCGCCTCTCGCCGTCTCGACCTACTTCGCCCACATCGCCGATCACGCCGAGCTGTATCGGCGGGTCCTCGGCGACCACGGATCGGCGGTCGCGACGGCGCGGCTGCGGGCCCGGGTGGAGCGCATCGTGCGCGACGAGGTCGGCCGCTCCGCCGACTTCCCCGACCTGCCGCTCGACGTCGTGGCGGCCGGCATCACCGGCTCGGTGCTGGGGATCATCGGCGCGTGGCTCACGCGCGACCCGCTGCCCTCACCCGAGACGGCCGCGGCCTGGGTGTGGGGCGTCATCCTCGGCCCCGGCTCCCGCGCCCGCTGAGCCCGGATGCCGCGCCCCCTCGGCGGCGAGGCTGCGGGTGATCGGGCGCGCACTCGATCGGTGCCAGGCTGGTGACATGACCTACATCGCCGATCCGGCCCGCTACGACGGCTCCATGATCTACCGCCGCACCGGCCGCTCCGGCCTCGACCTGCCGCTGCTGTCGCTCGGTTACTGGCACAACTTCGGCGACGATCTGCCCTTCGAGCGGCAGCGCGCGATCAGCCGGCGGGCGTTCGACCTCGGCATCACGCACCACGACCTCGCGAACAACTACGGACCGCCCTACGGCGCTGCGGAGGTCAACTTCGGCCGGCTCATGCGGGAGGACTTCGCGCCGTATCGCGATGAGCTCGTCATCTCGACCAAGGCGGGCTGGGACATGTGGCCCGGCCCGTACGGGCAGGGCGGCGGCTCGCGCAAGTACGTGCTCGCGTCGCTCGATCAATCGCTGCAGCGCATGGGTCTCGACTACGTCGACATCTTCTACTCGCACCGCTTCGACTCGTCCACGCCGCTCGAGGAGACCGCGGCGGCGCTCGCGACCGCCGTCACCAGCGGCAAGGCGCTCTACATCGGGATCTCCTCGTACGACGCGGACCACACGCGGAAGATGGCGGAGCTGCTGCGCGAGCTCGGCACGCCCCTGCTCATCCACCAGCCCTCGTACTCCCTGCTCAACCGCTGGATCGAGACCGAGGGCCTGCTCGACGCGACAGCCGAGGTCGGCGCCGGCGTCATCGGGTTCACCGCGCTCGCCCAGGGCCTGCTCACGAGCAAGTACCTCGGCGACACCCACGAGGCGCGTGCGTCGCGCGCGTCGTTCAACGGCGCGTGGGTGACCGACGACATCGTGCGCCGGCTGCGCGCGCTCAACGAGATCGCCGCCGCGCGCGACCAGTCGCTGGCCCAGCTCGCGCTGGCGTGGGCGCTGCGCGACGAGCGCGTCACCTCGCTCGTCATCGGCGCCTCATCGCCCGAGCAGCTCGATCAGAACGTCGGCGCGCTCGCCCGGCTCGACTTCGCGGCCGACGAGCTGGCCCGCATCGACGAGCTCGTGGATGGCGCGGTCGACGTCGACATGTGGCGCGGCGCGCGCAACGGCGAGGTGTCGTGACCGGACCGTCGCTCACCGTCGTCCTCGACGACGACCCGACCGGCACCCAGTCGGCGACGGATGTCACGGTGCTGCTGCGCTGGGACGTCGACGCGATCGCCGAGGTGCTCGCGTCGGAGGGGTCGGTCTACCTGCAGACGAACTCGCGCGCGATCGACGAGGCCGCGGCGACGGCGCTCGCCGAGCGGATCCGCGGCGAGCTGGGCGAGGTGTCGCGCCGGCTCGGCCGGGAGATCCTCGTCCTGCTGCGCGGCGACTCGACCCTGCGCGGGCACGTGTTCGCCGAGGCGGACGTGTTCGCCGGCGACGACGGCCGCGTCCTCTTCGTTCCGGCGTTCCCGCAGGGCGGCCGGACGACGATCGGCTCGGTGCACCGGGTCGTGATCGACGGCGTCGACACCCCGGTGGGTGAGACGGAGTTCGCCGCCGATCCGGTGTTCGGATACCGCAGCTCCGACCTCGTCGAGTGGACGCGAGAGCGCGGCGGCCGGCGCGCGATCCCCGTGCCGCTCGAGGCTCTGCGCTCCACCGCAGGTGGCGCGGTCGCGGAGGCGCTCGCGGCGGCGGGGCCGCGCCTGCTCGTCGTGCCCGACGTGCAGACCGACGACGACATCCGGCTCGTGCATGCGGGGCTGCAGCGCGCGCTCGCCGACGGCGCGCACGTCGTCGTGCGGTCGGCCGCGACCCTGGCGGCTCTCTGCGCCGGCCGGCTCAGCACCGGCTACCTGTCGCGACCGATCCGGGTCGAGGCCGGCGGGGTTCTCGTCGTCTGCGGCTCGCACACCGGCGCCGCGTCGGCACAGCTCGCTCGGCTGACCGACTCGCTCGGGTACGACCCGGTCGTGATCGCGACCGACGACGCGTTCGCCGACCCGGATGCCGCGGGCGCCGCCGCAGCACAGGCCGCCCGCGAGCTGCTGGCACGGCATCCGGTCGTCGTCGTAAGCACCGAACGCGTGCGCCGCACCGCCGACGACACGCTCGCCCACGGCGAGCTCGTCATGCGCGCGCTCATGGCCGCGACGACGCCGCTGGTCGGCGAGGTGGGCGCGGTCGTCTCGAAGGGCGGCATCACGTCGGCGGAGGTCGCGCGCGTCGCGTTCGCCGCGAGCCGCGCTCGGGTGCGCGGGCAGGTGGCCGCGGGGATCTCGGTGTGGGACCTCGGCGCGGGCGACCGGCACGGGGTGCAGGTCGTCGTGCCGGGCAACGTGGGCGGCGCGGAGACGCTCGTCGACGTCGTCGGCGCGCTGGGTGAAGGGAACGGAGCACGATGAGGATCGCGATCACCGGAGGAGCGGGGTTCCTGGGCGTCAGCCTGGCCCGCCGGATCCTGCAGGCGGGCAGCCTCGCCGCGGGGGAGCAGCCCCAGCCAAGGTGGACGAGCTGCTGCTCGTCGACCTGTTCCCGCCGCCCGCCGATCTGGCCGACGACCCGCGCGTGACCGCGCTCGTCGGCGACATCGACGATGCCGCGGACCGCCTGGGCGACCTCGACGCGATCTTCCACCTCGCCGGCGTCGTCAGCGGCGCGGCGGAGGCGGACTTCGACCTCGGGATGCGGACCAACCTCGACGGATTCCGCGCCATCCTCGAGCACGCCCGCTCGCTGCCGACCCCGCCGGTGCTCGTCTTCACGAGCTCGCTCGCGGTGTTCGGCGCCGACCCCGCGATCGGACCGCAGGAGACGGTCGACGACGACACGCTCCCGCGGCCGCAGACCAGCTACGGCATCCAGAAGTTCATCGGCGAGCAGCTGGTCGCCGACTACACGCGCAAGGGCTTCGTGCGGGGCCGCAGCGTGCGGCTCATCACGGTGGCGGTGCGTCCCGGCAAGGCGAACGCCGCCGCGTCGAGCTTCATGTCGAGCATCATCCGCGAGCCGCTCGCCGGCGTGAGGGCGGTCTGCCCCGTGCCGCCCGACACCCCTTCGCGATCTCGTCGCCCGCCAAGACGCTCGACGGCATCCTGCTGGCCGCGACGGCGTCGGACGAGACCTGGGGCAGCACGACCGCCGTCACGCTGCCCGCCCTCACGACGACCCCGCGCGAGATGACCGATGCCCTGGAGCGGGTGGCGGGCCCCGAGACGGTCGCCCTCATCGACTGGGTCGAGGACCCGACGATCCGCGCCATCGTCGACACCTGGCCGGCGCGCGTCATCACCCCGCGCGCGTCGTCGCTGGGCCTCGAGCCGGAGCCCGACTTCGAGTCGGTGCTCGCCCAGTACGTCGCCGCGTACCCACCCGCCCGCGGCTGAGCGGCCCGGTACCCGCTGGTATAGTCGTCGGGTTGGCCAACGCCGACCCGCGCCCGTAGCTCAACGGATAGAGCATCTGACTACGGATCAGAAGGTTGGGGGTTCGAATCCCTTCGGGCGCACCGAGATGGCCCGCTCGCCGTGAGGCGTCGGTGGCGGCTGGCATCGTGTCGCCATGACGGACGCAGCGCCGCAGCCCTTCCGCATCGCGACATCCCCCGGCGTGATCGAGGATCTTGGGGAACGTCTCGCGCAAACGCGCCTGCTGCCCGAGTCGCCGAACCGTCCGTGGTCGGCCCTCCGCGCCGATCATCTCGCCGACCTGGTGGATTCGTGGCGCCGTTTCGACTGGACGGCGCGGGAGGGGTGGCTCAACTCCTTCCCGCAGTTCACCGCGGAGATCGACACCGCTCGACTGCACTTCGTGCACCGTCCGCCGCCGACTTCCGATGCGCCCGTCGTGCTGCTCATGCACGGCTGGCCGCACACCTTCGCGCTCCAGCTCGCGCTCGTGGAGGCCGTCCCGGAGTTCGGGTTCGTCGTGCCGAGCCTTCCGGGCTTCGCCTACTCGGGCGCCTATCGCGGCCGGATGACGGAGGCTCGGCTGGCGCGCACGATGGTCGCGCTGATGTCGGACGTCCTCGGCTACGAGCGCTTCCTGACGTACGGCGAGGACGTGACGGCCAACGTCAGCGATCTGATCGCCGCCTCGCGCCCCGACGCGGCCGCCGGCATCCTGGTCACCCACGCGCACTTCCCCACGCAGGAGGAGCGCGCGGCGCTCACCGATCCGGATGCCGCCCGCTTCTTCGAGGGCCTCGCCGCGTCGAGCCGCGACTTCTCCGGCTACGCGCACGAGCAGGGCACGCGCCCCGACACGCTCGCCACCGCGCTCAACGACTCTCCCGCGGGTCTCCTGGCGTGGATCGCCGAGAAGCTGATCGAGTGGAGCGACACCCCGCGCGACGATCCGCGCGCGGTGCACCGCCGTCTCTCGGTCGAGCGGATCCTCACCGAGGCGACGATCTACTGGACGACGCAGAGCATCGCCACCTCGTTCCGCCCGTACTTCGACGAGGGCGACGCCCCGCCGGTACCGCGGGTGACCGTGCCGGCGAGCGTGCACATCCAGCGGCACGAGCACGACTATCCCGAGTCCTGTGCGCGGGACTTCTACGAGAACCTTCTCGAGTTCGAGCGATTGCCCGAGGGCGGCCACTTCGCCGCGGCCGAGGCGCCCGAGGCCATCGGCGACCGGCTACGGCGACTCGCCGAGCGGGTCGCGCCGCGCTGATCGCGGACGCGCGCAGGCCGGCTCGTCAGCGCTGGTAGCGCCCGACCGAGACCGACCGGCCGTCATCGAACCGCAGCCCGGTCACCGCGCCGTGCTCGACGACCCAGGTGAGGTCGTAGCTCGCGCGGTAGCTCGGCGGCCAGAAAGAGCCGAAACGGCCGTCGGCATCCACGTACCAGCTGCCGGCGGTGGGGCCGCCGTGCTCGACGTACGTGGTCGTCCCGTCGGCCTCGAAGGTCTGGGTGGCGCCGTCCTCGTACAGCAGCGAGGCGCCTGCCACGGCCTCCGGGATCTGCTCCGCGGTGACGGCGTCGCCGTCGCGGACGTCAGCGGGTGGGTTGGTCATGGTGTCTCCTGAGAAGTGTCGATAAAAGGGGAGGCGGGGTCAGTTGAGGTCGCGTTCGAACGACGTCAGCTGCTCGTCGTAATCGCCCGGCGCGGCGCCGGCCGGGCGCGGGAAGGCGCCGGAGCCCGGGTGCACCGGGTCCACCAGGCCCGCGTATCCGGGGTGCCGCGCCAGGAACTCGCCGACGACCGGGCAGATGACGGTGATCGTGTCGCCGGCGGCCTGCACCTCGTCGAGCACGCGCGCGATCAACTCGGTGGCGACCCGGCGCTTGCGGAAGCCGTGGTCCACCCACATGCTCAGCAGCACGACGCGGCCGCCGACGTACCGGTAGGTGAACTCGGCGACCACCTCCTCGTTGACGTACGCCTCCCAGCGCCCGTGCTCGCTGTCGTTGATGACGTCGAGCTCCCACGCCGAGGCGTCCGGATCATCACCCGCGTCGCGAAGAGCCGCGACCAGTTCGGCGTTGGTCTGCTCTCGCTCGGTCTGCTCCGCCGTGATCGACATGTGGTCCTCCTCCGCGACAGGACTATCGAGTCCAGTACATCCAGCTTGCCCCCTTTTCGGCGAGCCGGCGACGTACCATCGGCAGCGCCCCCGAAAGCACGCGCACGGCGGTGGCAGCAGGACACTCGGCGGCCGGCGACAGGGACCATGACCTCAGAACACGAGCGGCGCGCGATCGCGGGCGATCCCGGCGACGCGGTCGCCCCGGACCCTGCAGCGGTGCAGCACACCATCTGGGCGCGGAGCATCGCCTCGCAGCTCGGCCGGTTCCTGCGCGCCGAATCCGCCAGCTCCGGCATCCTGCTGGCCGCAATCGTCGCCGCCGTGGTCTGGGCGAGCGTCGACCTCGGGTCGTACAGCGGAGTCTGGCGCCTCCCGCTGTCGGTGCAGGTCGGCGACGTCCGGCTCGGCATGCCGCTGCGCGACTGGATCAGCGAGGGCCTGATGACGTTCTTCTTCCTCGTCGTCGGGCTCGAGGCGCGCCGCGAGTTCGACCTCGGTGAGCTGCGCGATCGACGTCAGCTGCTGATGCCGCTCGCGGCCGGCATCGCCGGCATGGCCCTTCCGGTCGCGATCTTCCTCGTCGCCAACGCGGGGGCCGGCCGCCCACGGCTGGGGCGTGGCGATGTCGACGGACACCGCCCTCGCCCTCGGGTTGCTCGCCATCCTGGGCACGCGGCTGCCGGAGAGGCTGCGCGGATTCGTCGTCACCGTCTTCATCGTCGACGACCTCGTCGCGCTCGTCGTGATCGCGGTCGTGTACAGCCACGACATCCACTGGATCCCGCTCGTGGTCGCGGTGCTCGCCTGGGCCGTCATCCCGATCATGGTGCGACTCGGGCCGAACTGGCCGGCGCTGGCGTACGTGGTGGTCGGGGTGGTCTGCTGGGGCGGCCTCTACTACGGCGGCGTGGATCCGGTGGTCGCCGGGCTCGCCATCGGACTGACCGGACCGGCGTACTCACCGGGCCCCGACAGCCTCGAGACGGCGACGCGGCTGGTGCGTCGCTTCCGCGAGCAGCCGACCTCGCAGCTCGCGCGCAGCGCGGGCGCCGGCCTCCTCAACACGATCTCGCCGAACGAGCGTCTCCAGACGCTGTACCTGCCCGTCGCGTCGTTCGTCATCGTGCCGTTGTTCGCCCTGGCCAACGCCGGCATCCCGATCGCTCCCGCCTTCCTCGCCACCGCGTACACCTCGCCGATCACGATCGGCATCGTCCTCGGCTACGTCGTGGGCAAACCGGTCGCCGTGTTCGGGATCTCCCGGCTCATCGCGGCGGTCACGCGCGGTCGGCTCCGCCCGCCGGTCGGTTGGGCGGCGGTCGCCGGCAGCGGGCTCATCGCGGGAGTCGGCTTCACGGTCGCCGTGCTCGTGGCGTCGCTGGCGTTCCGGGGGACGGAGCTCGCCCAGGCCAAGCTGGGGATCCTGACCGCCGCCGCCGTGTCGGCCGTGCTGACGTGGGCCCTGTTCCGGATCACCGCGGCACTGCCGCCGCAGCGGCGCGCCCAGGCGCTCCTCGGCACGGTGCGCGGGCTGACCGACCTCTCGCCGGATGTCGATCCGGATCGCGACCACATCCGAGGGCCCGACGACGCGTTGGTGACCGTGGTCGAATACGGCGATTTCGAATGCCCGTACTGCGGCCGGGCCGAAACCCATGTCCGCCGGCTGCTGACCGACGTGAGTGTGCGCTTCGTGTGGCGGCACCTGCCTCTGCCGGACGTGCATCCGCACGCGCAGCTCGCGGCGCAGGCGGCGGAGGCGGCCGGCGCGCAGGGCCGGTTCTGGCCGATGCACGACCTCCTGCTGCAGCACCAGAGCGCACTGGAGCCCGACGACATCCGGCGCTACGCCGAGCAGCTCGAGCTGGATCTCGACCAGTTCGACCGCGACCTCACCCGGCATCGATATGCCGCACGGATCGCCGCCGACGTCGAGTCGGCGGACGTGAGCGGCGTCCCCGGGACCCCGACGTTCTTCATCGACGGCCGCCGGCATTACGGCGCGTACGACGTCGCGTCTCTCGAGGCGGGGGTCGCGGCCGCTCGGGATGCCGCCAGCGCACGGCAGGGCGGCGCTGCGTCTCGGTGACGCTGAGCGAGACGCGCCGGGGTCGTTTGACACCGCGATGAACCGCGGCGAAGGTGGATGAAAACATCCGTCTGGTTGGACGCTGATCGGAGAAGCTCATGGCTGGGAACGACTTCATCTCGAACGCGGTGCATCGCAGTGGCGAGACCGCGCAGGACACGCAGAGGCTCGGGGAGATGGTCGACGCCGCCGGCGGCGGACCGGCCCCGAGTCCGAGCGAGGCGCCCAGCGACGCGTCGATCCTGAACTTCGCGCTGAACCTGGAGTACCTCGAGGCCGAGTTCTATCTGCGCGCCACGGGCAGCGCCCTGCCGGACGAGCTCACGACGGGCACCGGCACACGCGGCGAGGTGTCGGGCGGCAAGCCGGTGCCGTTCCAGAACCCGGTCGTGCGCAAGTTCGCCCAGGAGATCGCCTCCGACGAGAAGCAGCACGTCACCTTCCTGCGCGGCGCTCTCGGGAGTGCCGCGGTGTCGCGTCCGGCGATCTCGCTCGACCAGAGCTTCACGGCCGCGGCGCGCGCGGCCGGCCTGATCGGCGAAGCCGACACCTTCGATCCATACGAGAACGAGCTCAACTTCCTGTTCGCGGCCTACCTGTTCGAGGATGTCGGCGTGACGGCCTTCAAGGGCGCCGCCCCGTTCATCGCGAACAAGACCTATCTCGATGCGGCGGCCGGTCTCCTCGCCACGGAGGCGTACCACGCGGGCATCGTCCGGCTCTCGCTCTACAACCAGGGCGTCATCGACGAGGCGGTCTTCGGCGCCGTGCAGAAAATCTCGGACGTGCGCAACGCGGTCGACCACGTCGGCGACGACGACCAGAGCATCGGCGACGCCGACACGCTCAACCTCATCCCCACCGACGGCAACGGTGGCGCCTTCGGGCGCACGCCCCAGCACATCCTCAACATCGTCTATCTGACGCCGGAGCGCGCCACCCAGGGGGCTTCTACCCCGCCGGGCTGAACGGCGACCTGGTCGAGAGCGCCGGGGACTGAACCGACCCGGCGGTTCCGATGACGACCCGGATCACGTCGGCACCGGCTCCGTCGCGGGCGCTCGCGCCGGAGCCGGGCCCCGACGCGAGCGCGCAGCCGTCGCGCGGGCGGTTGCTGTCCTGGCTGACGACGACCGATCACAAGACGATCGGCAATCTCTATCTCGTCACGTCGTTCCTGTACTTCTGCGTCGGCGGGGTGCTTGCGCTGGTCATCCGCACGGAGCTGTTCACGCCGGGCCTGGATGTCGTGCAGTCGAACGAGCAGTACAACCAGCTCTTCACGATGCACGGCACGATCATGCTGCTGATGTTCGCGACGCCGCTGTTCGCGGGCTTCGCGAACGCGATCATGCCGCTGCAGATCGGCGCCCCGGATGTCGCGTTCCCGCGGCTGAACGCGCTGGCCTACTGGCTCTACTTCTTCGGCTCGCTGCTGGTCGTCGCCGGCTTCTTCACGCCGCAGGGCGCCGCCGATTTCGGCTGGACGGCGTACGCCCCCTCAACGAGACGACCTTCACGCCGGGTCTCGGCGGCAACCTGTGGGTCTTCGGCCTGGCGATGAGCGGTTTCGGCACGATCCTCGGTGCGGTGAACTTCATCACGACGATCATCACGATGCGGGCGCCGGGCATGACCATGTTCCGGATGCCGATCATGAGCTGGAACGTGCTCGTGACGTCGATCCTCGTCCTCGTCGCCTTCCCGGTTCTGGCCGCAGCGCTCCTGGCGCTCGGCGCCGACCGGGTCTTCGGCGCCCACATCTTCAACGCCGCCAACGGGGGAGCGATCATGTGGCAGCACCTGTTCTGGTTCTTCGGGCATCCCGAGGTCTACATCATCGCCGTCCCGTTCTTCGGCATCGTCAGCGAGGTGTTCCCGGTCTTCAGCCGCAAGCCGATCTTCGGGTACAAGACACTCGTCTACGCCACCATCGCGATCGTCGCCCTCTCGGTCACGGTGTGGGCGCACCACATGTACGTCACGGGGTCGGTGCTGCTGCCGTTCTTCTCGCTCATGACGATGCTGATCGCGGTGCCGACGGGCGTGAAGATCTTCAACTGGATCGGCACGATGTGGCGCGGCTCCGTCACGTTCGAGACGCCCATGATCTGGGCGATCGGCTTCCTCATCACCTTCACCTTCGGTGGGCTCACGGGCGTCATCCAGGCCTCGCCGCCGCTGGATTTCCACCTGTCCGACTCGTACTTCGTCGTCGCGCACATCCACTACGTGGTGTTCGGCACGGTGGTGTTCGCGATGTTCTCGGGCTTCTACTTCTGGTGGCCCAAGTGGACCGGCAAGATGCTGAACGAGCGCCTGGGCAAGATCCACTTCTGGCTGCTGTTCATCGGCTTCCACACCACGTTCCTCATCCAGCACTGGCTCGGCGTGCTCGGCATGCCGCGCCGGTATGCCTCGTACCTCCCCAGCGACGGCTTCACCTGGTTGAACCAGATCTCCACGGTCGGGGCCGTGATCCTCGGCATCTCCATGCTGCCGTTCCTGCTGAACGTGTGGATCACCGCCCGCCGGGCGCCGAAGGTCAACGTGGACGACCCGTGGGGCAATGCGCGTTCGCTGGAGTGGGCGACGTCGTGCCCGCCGCCGCGGCACAACTTCACCTCGATCCCGCGGATCCGGTCCGAGTCGCCGGCGTTCGACCTGCACCACCCCGAGGCGGGGCCGGCCATCGCCATCGGATCAGGTCCGGCCGACGCGCCCGAGGGCGTGACGGCCGGCGGATGAGCGGTCGCGACGTCGCGGTCGCCACCCCTGCGCGCGCGGTTGAGCCGTGCGGTCGCGCCCGGTAGCCTCGAATTCACCCGTCTGGTTGAAACAGCCGGACCGACACCGGAAGGATCGTTCATGGCTCCGGTCAATCGAGGATTCGCGGGCCGCCCGCGCGGCGGCGCCGACTCGCGGCTTCCCCCGGCCAGACGCTCGTGTCCGGTTGGCCCGTGCTGACGGCCGGCCCCACACCCCCGGTGCAGCCGGACGAGTGGGAGTTCAGCGTCGAGACCGAGAAGGGGCAGACGTCCCGATGGAGCTGGGACGAGATGCACGCGCTCGGGGTCGACGACATCGAGATCGACATCCACTGCGTCACGCACTGGTCTCGGCTCGGAATGAACTGGCGCGGCGTCTCGCTCGACAAGATCTTCGCGCAGGTCACGACGTCATCCGACTACGTGATGGCCCACAGCTACGGCGGCTACACGACCAACATCCCGCTCGACGAGCTCCTGGACGGGCGGGCGTGGATCGCGTTCGAAGCCGACGGCCGGCCGCTGACCGCCGAGCACGGCGGCCCGGCCCGGCTTCTGGTGCCGCACCTGTACTTCTGGAAGAGCGCCA
The DNA here is from genome assembly GCF_030161895.1 of Pseudolysinimonas kribbensis. Lineage (GTDB taxonomy): Bacteria > Actinomycetota > Actinomycetes > Actinomycetales > Microbacteriaceae > Pseudolysinimonas > Pseudolysinimonas kribbensis. The sequence goes on along the minus strand of NZ_BSVB01000001.1, from coordinate 1,465,593 downwards.
AGTGGGTGCGGGGTCTGCGGATGATGGAGCGCGAGCAGCCCGGGTTCTGGGAGAGCAACGGGTACAGCATCCACGGCGACCCGTGGAAGGAAGAGCGGTACTGGTGAGCCTCACCTCCAGCCCGGCGACCGAGCGGCGCGTCGCCTGGCGGGTCGGCACCGTCGTCGGCGTGCAGCAGGAGACGCCCCGTTCTCGCCGGATCACCCTCGACGTGCCCGGATGGCCCGGCAGCCTAGGTGGCCAGCATGTCGACGTGCGACTCACGGCCGATGACGGCTATCAGGCCAGCCGGTCGTACTCGCTGGCGTCCGCCGGCGAGGGCGGCGTCATCCAGCTCGCCGTCGATCGCCTCCCGGACGGGGAGGTGTCGCCGTACCTGAACGACGTCCTGGCGGTGGGTGATGAGGTGGAGGTGCACGGCCCCCTCGGCGGGTGGTTCGTCTGGCAGCCCTCGGCGTCCGCCGAACCGGTGCGGCCCGTCCAGCTCATCGCCGGCGGCTCGGGCGTCGTGCCGATGGTGTCGATCATCCGCACCCACGTGCAGGCGGGCGACGCCGCGCCGTTCCGGATGCTGTACTCGATCCGCAGCCCGGCCGACGTCTTCTTCCGCGAGGAGCTGGCCGCGGCGGAATCCGCCGGCCTGCTGAGCACCGAGTACGTCTACACGCGCGAGGCGCCTCCCGGCTCGACCACGCCGGCCGGACGGATCACGCGGGAGCGGTTCGCTGCGGCGCTGACCCCCGCCGAGCAGGAACCGACGGTCTACGTCTGCGGTGCGACCCCTTCGTCGAGGGGGTCCTGAATTGGGCGCTCGAGCTCGGGCACGACCCGAAGCGCCTGCGCGCCGAGCGGTACGGAGGATGAAGATGACCCACATCGACGGCAATGCGATGTCGGGCGTGCTCAGCGAACTGCTCACGGTGGAGCCCACCACGGCCAGGTCGCGGTGCGCGAACTGCGGCGACGTCGCCGCACTCGCCATGGCTCTCGTCTATCCGGACGCGGCCGGCTGGGTGGCGCGATGCCGGGCCTGCCACGAGGTGCTCGCCACGGTCGTGCGCGGAGACGGCAGAACCTGGCTCAGCCTGCGGGGTATGACGGCCATCGAGCTCGAGCGGTAGTCGCCACCCGCGGCGACCGGGTCGAGCGCGCTCGCGCGCCGGTCGCCGCAGACCCGGCGGGTCAGTCGGGCAGTTCCTCGGCGTCCGGCTTCTCGGCCTTGCCGCCCATCGCCATGTCGTCAGTGCCCATGGCGTGCTCGTCCATGCCGTGCTCGCCCATGGCGTGTTCCTCCATGGTGTGCTCGCCCATGGCGTGCTCCGAGCCGTCCATGTGCGGCGTCATTCCGTCGCCCATCCGGGGCATCTCCGCCGCCGGTTCCATCTTCTCGTCGCTCATCGATCCCGTCCTTCGTCGTGCCGATACGAAAACATCCGGATGGATGATTTCGAGATCAAGCCAAGCGACCCGGGAGCGTGGATGTCAAGGCGGGTCCGCGCCGACGGCCACCCGCTTCAGTCGTGGGCGTCGTCGTCGAGCAGCGCCCGCATCGAGGCGACGACCACCTCGCGACGCTTCCCGCGTTCCTGCGCCGTGATCGCGTCGCGCTCTGCGGGGTGCACCTGCCAGGTGAGGGCCAGGCTGCGGCTCAACGCGAGGATCGTCTCCGGCGTGTACCGGCGGGTGATCCTGCCCACCTGCTGGGCCTGCAGGATGCGCGCGGCGTGTTCCTGGGAGGCGGCGTCCAGGGCCGGGATGTGCAGATGGTTCAGGCCCCGCTCGAGCTGCGCCCAGAAAGTGATCCGCCAGGTCTGGGGTGAATCGGCGTACGCGTCGAACACCCGCCCGGCGTATTCCGCCAGGTCCGACTCGTCGAAATGGATGGTCTGCTGGAGGGCGAGCATCCGGTCCTCGAACGCCGCGAGGAAGAGCCGCTCCTTGCTGCCGAAGTACTGGTAGATCGCCTGCTTGTTCGCGCGTGCCCGGCGAGCGATCGTCTCGACACGTGCGCCGGCGATCCCATGCGCGCTGAACTCCTCGATGGCCGCTTCGAGCAGGCGCCTACGGGTTTCGGCGGAGTTGTATGCCATGGGTTCAGGCAGACCGTATCAACTGTTCCGAGGATTTCGCACGCCACCGGCGGCGCTCAAACTGGACGAATTCGTCCAGCGCGGGGCAGAATGACCGTGATGAAGGCGGCTGGCAGGGTGATGGGTTGAAAGATCATTTCGCGCAGGTCCTGGCGCGCGAGCGCGCGGGCCTGGCCGCCGTCACCGACGGACCCACGCTCGCCGGCTGGAGCCGCGGCGTGGTCGACGAGTTGTCGGCGCCGCAGTCGCCGTACGCACTCGCGCTGCGTCCGACGGGTGAGGTGACCGACCGGGCCGACTTCCTCGATCGATGGCGCGAGCTCATCGCCGAGACGGTGGATCGGCTGCTCCGGTCCGGCGCCACGAGCGCGACGGCCGGCGCGTCCGGCGACATCGATGGCGACAGGACCGCGGTGCTGGTCCTGGCGGCGCTGCACGGGGAAGCATCCTGAGCCAGCTCGCCCAGGACCCGTGGCCGCTGATCGCCGCGCTCGATCTGGCGCTGGCGCCCCTCCTGGCCGTCCCCGCCCGCCCGGCGAGGTCGGCCACGGACGGTCCCGACGCTCAGCCGGCAGGAACGATGTCGCCCGCCGCCGCGCGCAGCGCCGCGGCGACACGCGAGGCGATCAGCACATTCCCCTCCTGATCGGGGTGAAGCCCGTCGAACAGGTGACGCGCCTCCGACTCGGCGAGGAGGTCGCGCCCGTCGACCAGGTGGATCGCAGAGTCTCCCCGTCCGGCCAGATCACGCACCACCTCGTGGACGCCGTCGCGGAGATCGCGGAGCGTCATCCCGTTCGCGTTCGGGGTCGACTCGCGCGCGGGGCAGCCGATCGGCGAGGTCACGAGCAGCGGGGTGCCCGGATGCCCCTCCCGGACCCGGCGGATGAAGTCCGCCACCTGGCCACGCCAGCTGCGGGCGGAGAAGGAGAGCCGCCCGTACACGTTGATGCCCAGGCACAGGCTGATGAGCTCTGCCGGCAGCGCCGCGATCTGGCGGGCGACGACCGGGTCGAGATGGCATTCGGCGCTGAAGCCCAGGCACGTCAGGTCGAGATCGAGCCGCCGCGCCACGAGCGCGGGCCAGGTCTCGGAGGGGCCCGGGCTGGCCACGCACTGCGTGATCGAGCTGCCGTAGGCGACCCACCGCGGGGCGCTTCTCGACGGCTCTGCGGCGGCCGCGTCGCGCACGGCCGCGCGTCGTACGACGACCTCTCCGCCCTGCGGCAGCCAGAGCGCGACGGCGGCATCCGATCCCGGCAGGTCGAAGTCGAGGGATGCCGGTCCCGCGACCTTCCGGCGCGCTCGCAGCTCCCCGTCCACCACCAGGTCGAACGGCAGGGGCTCCGCGCCCGCCACATCGAGCTCGAGTTCGAGCCGGCGGGCATCCGTGCGCATCTCCAGCCGGACCCCGCGGCGGCGCGCGCACGTTCGAACAGCTCGGGCGCAAAGGCGAGCGGTGCATCCTCGGGATCGAGGCGCCACGGCCGGATGCCGCCCGCGACCCGCTCCCAGGTCACGGCGCCGCGCCACAGCTCGGGCCGCGTCGCCGGGTCGACCGAACCGGCGGTCACGAGACGTCGCCGGGCATGGCATCGGGTCCGTGTGGTCTGCGCATCGCTCCGTCTTCGGCTCTCGTCCGCTGGGCCGTTGCCCGTCGCCAGCGGTCGTCGTCCGGGGTCAGCCTAGGGCCGCGGTCAATCGAGACCAGCACCGCCGGTGCGCCAGGCCGGACTGCGTGCCGCGATGATGACGAACACCGTGGCGATGAGAGCCAGCGCACCGTATCCGAGCGCGATATCCGGCAGTGACAGCGTGCGGGAGAGCTGGCCGGAGATGAGGCTGGGGATCGTGGCACCGCTGTAGCTGAGGAGGTAGATCACGGCGAAGATCGGTGCCCGGTCGACGACGGTGCTGCCCCACAGCAGGCCGCGCGTCGCGGCACTGATGGCGATCCCCTGACCGGCTCCGGCGACGACGGTCGCTCCGATGAACAGCGGCAACGCGCCACTGGTGATCGCCGTGATCACACCGATCCATCCGGCGAGGAAGGCCGCCATGCCGATGCGTTGCGCTCCCGCGGGCGTGAACCGACCGCCGAGCGGAGCGCCCAGTGCGCTGGGCGCCATGTACGCGGCGAACACCAGCCCCAGGACGACGGAACTGCCGGTATGGAGTTGATTCTCGACGAGCGCGGGCACGAACGCCTGGTAGAAGGCGCCCGTCGCCCACGTGGCCAGCAGGACCGCGGCGGCGACGGGAAGCACGGGCCTGACCCGGGGGCGACGCGGACGCTGGGCCGCAGCGAACGCCAGGCGCCCGGCATGGGGTCGGCCGTCTCCGGGCTGAGTGCGATGAGCGCGACGGACGCGAGGAGCAGACCGATGACGGCGAGGAGGGTGAGATCGCGCGGCCACGGAGCGAACTGGATCAGGGCGCCCGACCCGATGGCGCCGATGGCGAGACCGAGCATGACCGTCTGGCTGGAGGCGACGGAGGCCAGCCAGGTCGGCCTGGCGGGTGCCGCGTCGACGATGTAGGCGGTCAGGCTGCTGCTGGCCAGTCCGGCACCGAAGCCCATGAGCACCCGGGCGGCGATCAGGATGCCGATGTCGTGCACGTTCAAGAGCAGGCCGCAGCCCAGCACGAGCAGCACCAGGCTGGCGATCGCGATGGGCCGTCGACCGAGATGGCCGGACAGGCGTCCCAGAATCAGCAGCGTGACGAGGGTGGCGGCGGAGTACGCGACGACGGCGATGGCGATGCCGGCGTTGGTGAACCCGTCCTCGGCCCGGTAGACGTTGAACAGTGGAATCGTCGAGCCCACCCCGGCGAACACCGCCACCAGGGAGATCACGGCGGAGACGAACGCGAGTCCGCGCATCCCTCCCCGCCTGCCCGCGTCTCGAATCGTCACGATAGGACGATATCGTCCTGTTTCTCGGTCCGCTCGGTGCGGCCGGATTCGGATCCCCTCCGGCGCGCCGACAGAATGTCCTTCGTGAACAACGTCTCCCGCCTCGATCGTCTCGTCGGCATCGACGTCGGCGGCACCAAGACGCATCTCGCGGCGATCGGACCCGATGGCGCGCGCCGCGACGTCATCCGGCCATCGGCCGACTGGCGACACGACATGCTGTTCTCCGACGACGGCAACCTGCCCCGGCTCGCCGAGTGGATCGCCACCCACGCCGTCGTAGGACCGGGCACGTCCGTGGCGGTCGGCCTGCACGACGGTGACACGGAGCAGCAGCTCGCGCTCGCGCGGGACGTGCTGTCGGGCGGCCTCGGCATCCGGGTGCGCGTCGAGAACGACGGCGAGCTCATCGTGCCCGCGGCCGGCCCGGAGCCGGCGATCGCCCTCGTCGTGGGCACGGGTTCGATCGTGTCGGGGCGCGATGCCGATGGGCGGCAGATCGGAGCGGGCGGCCACGGGTGGATGCTCGGCGACTGGGGCAGCGCGCCCGGTCTCGTGCGCGAAGCGCTCGTGCGCGTGCTGCCGCTGGTCGACGACGGCATCGAGGACGCGATCATCCCGCTGCTCGCGGACGCGTTCGGGGTGGCGGTGCACGACCTCGCGACCTCGACGACGGTCGACGCCTCGCAGGACCGCTGGGGCGACGCCGCACCCGTCGTCTTCTCGGCGGCGGATGCCGGATCGGCCGTCGCGCTGGAGACGATCGAGGATGCCGCGGATCGCCTGGTCGCCGAGATCGCGTCGGTGCAGCGCCGCGGCGCCCTCGGCGAGAAGGTCGTCGCCGCGGGCGGGGTCGTCTCGTCGCAGCCTCGGCTGCGGGCGGCCCTCGCCGCGCGCCTCGCCGTCCTCCCGCGCCCGCTCGGACTGCAGCTGCTCGAGGCGCCCCCGGTCGACGGCGCACTGCGCCTGGCCGCCGACGCCGCGGCGGTCTGACGGAGGCGCCCGGCGTCAGTGCTCCGGGTGGGTCGTCGCAGCGGGCCTGCGCACGAACAGTGCAAGCGCGATGACCGCGAACGACAGGATGCCGCCGGCGAGGAACGCCAGGTGCGCGCCATCGGCGGCGGCCGCGGCCGACGGGAGGTCGGGGTCCGCCGTGCCGGTGGCCGTGATCCCGGTCGCGTACAGGGCGACGAAGATCGCCGTCCCGGCCGCGCCGGCCACCTGCTGCAGTGTCGCGATCGTGGCGCTGCCCTGCGAGTAGAGCTGCGGGGGCAGCGAGCCGAGCGAGGCGCTGAACGCCGGCGTGAACAGGAACGCGAGCGACAGCATCAGCACGATGTGGGCGCCCAGCAGCACGATCCACGAGGAGCCCTCGCCGAGCCCCAGCGCCAGCGTCCAGAGCGACACGGCGAGGCCGATGGATCCCGGGATGACCAGGCGACGCGGGCCGAAGCGGTCGTACAGCCGGCCCACCGTCGGTCCTGCGAGTCCCATCAGCAGCCCACCCGGCAGCAGCAGGGCGCCGACCCAGATGGGCTCGAGCCCGAGGGTGTAGCGCGCGAACTGCGGCAGCACGATGAACGCGCCGAACAGCGCGACCATCGCGGCCGTCATCATGGCGACCGAGACCGCGAAGTCGCGGGAGAGGAAGGTCCGCAGGTCGAGCAGCGCGGAATCGGTGCGCTGCAGCACGACCTGCCGCCACCCGAAGGCGCCGAGGGTCAGCAGGCCGGCCACGATCGGGATCCACGGCGGCACCGCGGCCTCGCCGACCGCGCCCGCACCGATCTGGCTGAGGCCGAAGACCAGCGCGGAGAAGGCGAGGGCCGACAGGATCACCGAGGCCGTGTCGAGGGGTACGCGGCGGGTCTCCGAGACGTTCGGCACGCGGCGCACGCCGATGAGGAGCATCGTGAGCGCGATGGGCAGCATGACCCAGAACAACCCCTGCCACGGCAGCACCTGGATGAGCGCGCCCGAGACGATCGGCCCGACCGCGGGCGCGACCGACATGACGATCGAGACGCGCCCCATCACCCGGCCGCGCTCCTGTGCCGGCACGATCGTCATGACCGTGGTCATCATGAGCGGCATCATGATCGCCGTGCCCACCGCCTGGATGACGCGGCCGGCCACCAGGATCTCGAAGACCGGTGACAGAGCCGCGACGATCGTGCCGGTCACGAAGCTCGACATCGCGACGGTGAAGACCGTGCGGGTGTTCAGGCGCTGCATCAGCCATCCGGTGATCGGAATGACGACGGCCATCGTGAGCGCGAACGCGGTCGTCAGCCACTGACCCTTCGTCGCATCGATGTGCAGCGACTCCTGGATGCGCGGCAGCGCGACGGCCATCATCGTCTCGTTCAGGAAGACCACGAAGACGGCGGCGAGCAGCAGCGCGAGGGCGGTGCGGTTGCGGCGGGCCACCGCCGCGTCGGGGGTGACGGCGGAAGGGGAGGCGGGCGCGAGGGCGACCTCGTCGCGGGCGAAGGTGTCGGTCATGTGAGGCTCCTCAGCTCGATTGCTGCAAAAAATAAAGCACACTGCATTAAGTGAAGTCAAGTGGTAGCCTCGATGTCATGACGAACCAGGAGTACGGGCAGTTCTGCGGGCTCGCCCGCGCGGCCGAGATCGTCGGTCAGCGCTGGACCCTGCTGATCCTGCGCGACCTGAGCGTGGGACCCCGCCGATACTCCGACCTCGTCGGGGGATTGCCCGGCATCCCGACCAACACGCTCGCCTCGCGGCTGAAGGAGCTCGAGGAGGCGGGCCTCGTCATGCGTGCCGCGCCCGCCGGCGGCGATCGATCGGTGGTCTACGGCCTCACTCCGCGGGGGAGGAGCTCGGTCCGGCGCTCGACGCGCTCTCGCGCTGGGGCGCCGGCGGCATGCGCACGCCGCGCGAGGGCGAGATCGTCACCACGGCATCCATCGTCTCCGCATTGAAGGTGGCGGCCGGCGACGGGGTCGTGCCGAAGAGCTGGAACACGACCTACACCGTGCAGGTCGGCGAGATCGTCGCGCACCTCGTGATGCGCGCGGGCGTCATCACGGTCGGCCCGGGCGCCGCCGAGAACCCGGACCTCATCATCGTCGCCGGGCCGCAGATCCGTGACGTGCTGGCCGGGGAGCTGGATGCGCAGACGGCCGTCAGTACGGGCGTCGTCCGGCTCGAGGGCGACCCGGCACTGTTCGAGCGCTTCGCCGACACCCTGCGCGTTCCGTACAGCCCCCACGTGCCGGCGGGCGCCTGACCCGAGCCCGATGCCTAGTCTGGGCATCATGACCGCTGCCGTGCCCGTTCCCGGATCGCCCGAGTGGCTGCGCCCGCTCGGCACGACCGGGTTGACCGTGTCGGCGATCGGGGCGGGCGGGGGACCGCTCGGCGGGATGCCGGACGCGAGGCAGGCCATCGGCCTCGTGCGCCACCTGCTCGACAGCCCGATCCGGGTCATCGACACCTCCAACGGCTACTCGGACGGCGCGAGCGAAAAGCGCATCGGCGCCGGGATCGCCCAGCACGGCGGGCTGCCCGACGGTTACCTCATCGCGACCAAGGTCGACGCGCGCGGCGGCGACTACTCGGGTGCGCGCATCCGCGACTCGATCCACGAGAGTCAGGACCGCCTGGGTCTGGAGACCTTCCCGCTCGTGCACCTGCACGACCCCGAGTACCATCCCGAGGCCGGATTCGACCTTCCGGGGGCGCGATCGAGGCGCTGGTCGCCCTGCGCGACGAGGGCGTCATCGAGCACCTCGGCATCGGCGCGGGGCACACCCCGACCATCGAGCGCCTGCTCGACCTGGGCGTCTTCGAGGTCGTCCTCACCCACTCGCGCCTCACGCTCCTCGACCGGGGAGCCGACGCCCTCGTGCAGCGCGCGCACGAGGCGGGGATCGGCGTCATGAACGCCGGGATCCTCGGTAGCGGGATGCTGGAGTCCCGGGGCGGGGAGCGATACGGCTACCGTCCGGCCCGCCCCGAGGTCCGCGAGGCCGCCCAGCGGCTGCATGACCTCGCCGACGAATCGGGAGTCGACCTTCCGACCGCCGCCGTCGTCGCGTCACTGCGCGACCCCCGCATCGACGCGACGCTGGTCGGTTCCACGAATCCCGCGCGCTTCGACGCGATGCTCACCGCGATCGCCGCGCCGATCCCCGACGAGTTCTGGGAGCGCGCCGCCGCGTTGCTCCCCGAACCGTCCGTCTGGCTCGACGCCGAGCGCTGACCGCCTGGGTGTCGGCGGGGCACCGGCGCCCGCGGCCCTCCGGTCACGGCAGACTGGGCGCATGGCGAGCAATGCAAGTGGCAATCAGTCGGACTCGGCGCAGACCTGGGACTCGGTGAACTCCGGCCAGTCGGACGACATCGAGAACAGCCTGACCGGGCAGGGCACCTCGGATCGCGAGACGACCCGCGAGGTCGACCGCGACGAGGCGGTCGAGGAGCGGCACCACGACGGCGCGCACGCCGACGACGGGGCCGAGAAGGGCGCCTGAGCCCCGCGCCCCTCTCACCCCTTACGCTCCCCGAACCTTCCGTTCACGATCGCGGGGAGCACCGCTCGGTACGGTGAGCGGGTGAACGACCGCGGGCTCGTCGTCGTGCTCGAGGACGAGCGCGCGATCGCGGAGATGGAGCGTCTCTACCTGCAGCAGGCGGGGTTCGGCGTGCACGTCGCCGCGGACGGGCAGGCGGGCCTGAACGACATCCGGCGCCTGTCGCCCGTCGCGGTCATCGTCGACATCGGCCTGCCGGGTCTCGACGGCACGGAGGTCGTGCGCCGGCTGCGCGCCGACGGCGACTGGGTGCCCGTCGTGTTCGTCACCGCGCACGACAGCGAGATCGATCGGGTGCTCGGGCTGGAACTCGGGGCCGACGACTACGTGACCAAGCCGTTCTCGCCCCGCGAGCTCGTGGCCCGGGTCAAGGCACTGGTGCGCCGTTCGTCGGGACCGGCCGCCGGATCCGTGCGCCGCGCCGGCCGCATCGAGCTCGACGAGGGCGAGCGCCGGGTGCGGGTGGGTGGCGCGGAGGTCGCGCTCACCACCACCGAGTTCGACCTGCTCGCGCATCTGCTCTCGCGTCCCGGCCAGGTGTTCACGCGCGAGCAGCTGCTCTCGGCGGTCTGGGGCATCGCCGACTACAGCGGCACCCGCACGGTCGACGTGCACGTCGCGCAGCTGCGTGCGAAGCTCGGCGACCCCGATCCGATCCGCACGGTGCGCGGCGTCGGCTACGCGCTCGAGGCGGCGGGGTGAGGGGCCCGATCCGGCGGCGCGTACTCGTCGCCACCCTCGTGGCGGCCTTGGTCGCCGTGGTCGTGACGACGATCGCCGCCCTGACCCTGGTGCGCGGCGTCGACAACTCGGCGGGCCGGGATGCCCTGGCCGCGCAGGTGCAGCGGCTCGCGAGCGCCACGCCCGCGGCGCGTCAGGCGGTCGTCGACGGCCTCTCCCAGCTCGGCGATCAGGGCGTGCTCGTCGCGCTCGTGACGCCACGGGGTGCCGTCGCCGGGTCGGCCTCGGCCGAGGCCGTGCCGCGCGTCCGGCTCGAGCTGCGCGCCGGTCGCCCGGTGTCGACGACGGTGCGCCGCGATGGTCGCAGCTACCTCGTCGAGGCACGGCCCGTCGCCGGCGGCGGCGGCGGAGTGGTCGGAGCTCAGGATGCGTCCACGGCCAGGACTCTCACCCCCGCGGTCCTCACCCGGCTCGCGATCGCCCTCGCGATCGGCATCGTCGTCGCGCTCGTGGCGGCGCTCGTCGTCGCGCGGGCCCTCTCGCGTCCGCTCGTGCGGCTCGCCGGCGCCGCACGGCGTCTCGCCGACGGCGAGCGCGACGTCGCGCTCGAGCCGAGCGGGATCGACGAGGTCGCCGATGTCGAGGCGGCGCTGGGGTCGCTGGATCGGGCGCTCGCGCGATCCGAGGGGCGGCAGCGGGAGTTCCTGCTGTCGATCTCCCACGAGCTGCGCACGCCGCTGACGGCGATCCGGGGGTACGCGGAGGCGCTCCGTGACGGTGTCGTGCCGCTGGAGCAGCTGCCCGAGGTGGGTCGCACGCTCGAGGCCGAGTCGACCCGGCTCACCGCCTTCACCGACGACCTGCTCGCCCTCGCGCGGCTCGAGGCCGACGACTTCCCGCTGCAGGAGGCCGACGTGGAGCTCGGCGCCGTGCTGCGCGAGGCCGAGGTCGCCTGGCTGGCGACGGCGAGCGTCGGCGGTGTCGAGATCGAGGTGGATGCGGTCGGCCCCGTCGTCGCCCGCACCGACGCCGCGCGGGTGCGCCAGGTCGTCGACGGCCTGCTCGAGAACGCGTTGCGGGTGAGTCCGGCCGGGTCGCGCATCGTCGTGCGCGCCGGTCGCGCCGAGGACGGCGCGGCGATCGTCGAGGTCGCCGACGGCGGCCCGGGGCTCACGCCCGACGACGCCGCGCAGGCCTTCGAGCGCGGGCGGCTCCGCGACCGGTACCGCGACGTCCGCCCCGTCGGCACGGGCCTCGGCCTCTCGATCGCGGCGCGTCTCGTCGAGCGCCTCGGGGGCACGATCACGGCGCACTCCACGCCGGGCGGCGCGGTCTTCCGCATCTCGCTCCCGCGCGCCGGAGCATAGAGCGACGACCGCGTCCGGACGACGGCGACGGCCTCAGCGCAGCCCGGCGGCCTGCGCGATCGCCGCGTAGCTCTCGACGGGATCGTCGCCCGGCCCCGGGATCACGTGCACGGCGACGTGATCGGCCCCGGCATCCAGGTGCCGTCGCAGTCCCGCCACGATCGACGCCGGGTCGCCCGACACCACGAGATCGTCGATGAGCCGATCGCTGCCCTCGCCGGCCAGGTCGTCGTCGGTGTAGCCGAGGCGCTGCAGGCTCTCGCGGTAGTTGCGCAGCCCGAGGTAGGGCGACACGACCGAGGGCCGGCCGATCGCGCGCGCCTCGGCGGGGTCGGTGCGCAGCACGACCCGCTGCTCAGGGGCGAGCAGTGGCCCGGCGCCCAGGATGCCGCGCGCCTCGCGCGTGTGCTCCGGCGTCACGAGGTAGGGGTGGGCACCGGCCGACCGCTCGGCGCTGAGGCGCAGCACCCGTGGCCCCAGCGCGGCGAGGGCGCGCTCACCGACCGGCACGCCGCCGGCATCCAGCCCGTCGAGGAATTCGTTCAACGCCGTGTACGGCCGCCACTGCGTCGCGGGGACCCGCTCCGGATGCCCCACCCCGATCCCGAGAAGGAGCCGACCGGGATGCGCCTCGACGACCCGCTGATACGACTCGGCGAGCGTCCGCGGCTGCGTGGTGAGAATCGAGACGATGCCGGTCGCGACGACCAGCCGCGTCGTGGCGTCGAGGATCTGCTCCACGACCTCGAGGTCGCCGGGTTGGCTGCCGAGCCACAGCGCCGGATACCCCAGCCGTTCCAGCTCGGGCGCGATCGCGGGGTCGAAGGTGCGCCCGCTCTCCCAGACGCCGAAGGTCCCGAGGCTCGCCTTCCAGTCCGTCACGCAGGCTCCTGAAAACGAAAAGGGTCAGGCGGCGACGAGCTCGCCGGACGGCACCTCGTCCTCGGCGGAGATGTTGAAGCGCTCGAGCGAGTTCTCGACGATCCGCAGGCCCTCCATGCCGGGGAGCTTCGCGATGTGCGAGTCGACGTCCTGGATGAGCTTGCGGCCTTCGGATCCCGCGAACAGCGCGCCCATGACGTGCTCCACCTCGGAGTCCGGGCTGATGCCGGAGCCGACCGGCCGCCAGAACTTGCGCAGCGCGAACCGGGTGATGACCTGCGCCTTCTTGCTGTCCGCCAGGCGGGCGCGGGCCTGCGACGCGTAGAACGCGACGTGCTTGGTCTCCTGCGCGGCGATCCGCTTCAGCAGCTCCCCGAGCACCGGGTGGTTCTGCTGCTTGGCCAGCCGGAGGTACGCGGCGTTGGCCGACCACTCGTTGACGGCGCCCCACGACATGTGCACCGCGACGAAGTCGTGCCCGACCAGGCCGCCCATGAGCGACTGCTTGATCGGATCGAGGCGGTCCTTCCAGCCCAGCTTCACGCGGTTGGCCTTGAGCTCGTCGAAGTCGAGCGTGATCCCGTGCTTGCCGAGCACCGTCGCGAGCGCCTCGCCGTGCCAGAACTCCTCGCGGTTCCACATCGTCATGAAGGCGCCGATCTCCGGCTCCTTGTGCGACGGGGTGGTCAGCAGATCCCGGAGGTAGCAGACGGTGTGGTACTCGACGTCGGCCATGTAGCGCAGCGTGCGCAGCGTCTCGGGCGGCAGCGGGTCAGTGTCGAACGCGTCGAAGTCGAGGTCGTCCCACGCGACGGACTTGGAGTTCGTCGTGTATTTGTCGATGTCGAAGGCCATCGCCTCGTCCTTCCTACCGGGCCGGTGCCGCTATCTCATCACGCTTGGGTGAACGAGCGCTGCGTTTCCAGCTGTCGATGCGCCAGTGCCGCCGCTGCGCCTCGCGCAGCAGCTGGGTGTCCGGATTGACGGCGTGCGGGTGCCCGAGCAGCTCCAGCCAGCCGAGATCGGCGTGCGAGTCCCCGTAGCCGTACGACTCCGCGAGGTCGAGCCCGTTCTGCTCCGCGTAGCGCTGCAGCCACGCCGCGCGGGCCTCCGCCACGAGCGGCGGACGGTCGAGGAACCCGGTGAGCACGCCGTCGCGCGAGTGCATGTCGCTCGCGACCACCTCATCGAACAGGCCGGCGAGCGGCAGCACGAGCGTGCCGATCGAGCCCGTGACGAGCACCGTGCGATGCCCCGCCTCGCGATGCGCCTTGATCGCGGCGATCGCGTCCGGGCTCGTGTGGCGCAGGAGCGTGTCGCCGTAGCCGCCCTGCACGATCCGCTCGAGGCGGGAGACCGGCATCCCCTGATAGCGGCGGAGGAAGGCGCGGATGAACTCGCCCCGGTCGCGGCGATCGGTGCGGAGGTAGCCGGGGGCGGCGGCGACGAGCCGCGCGAACTCGGCCGGCCAGGCGGCCTTGCGGAAGCCCGCGGATCGCACCCAGAGGTACTGGTGCACGATCGTCGAGTCGACGACGGTGCCCTCGAGGTCGAAGACGGCGACGACGTCCTTGCGCTCGGACAGCGCCGGGCGCTTCTTCGGCGTCGCCGCGGCGGACGCCGCCGAGGCGCGCTTGGAGTACGCCCGCGTCATGCCGGTGATCGCCGGGAAGTGCACGTTCTGGAGGTAGTCCTCCCAGTCGATGCCCGGCACGTCGATGCCGCGGTCGGCGCGCTTGGTCTTCGGGATCGCGTCGTTCAGCGCCCGCGTGTTCGTGTCGTCGAAGATGATCTCCGTCTGCACGTAGGCGCGGTACAGCTGCGTGAAGTTGCGCAGCGTGCCGAGGTCGTGCACGCCGGTCTCGAGCTTGGCGAGGTTGCGGCGCACGGCCGGCGTCTTCGGCAGCAGCCGCAGCACCGCGGCGCCGCGCGCGGCCGCCTTCTCCTTGCGCACCAGCCCGCGCTCGACCTTGCGCCCGCCGGGGAACTTCCACGTCGGCACCCGGATCTCGCCCGGCTCGCCGGGCTTGGGCATCGGATGCTCGAGGAAGTAGCGATTGACGTTGTCGAACATGCGGTGGAACGGCAACGGGTTGGAGGCGCCCGAGCTCACGTGGAAGTACTGCGGCTCGCGCGGCTTCTCGGGGTTGGCCGCGGCGGCGAGCACCGTGTTGACGACGAGGTCGACCGGGATCAGGTCGAGGATCGAGTCGGGCAGGCCCGGGAACTCGGGCAGCTGCCCGCGGCCGTAGGCGATGATCAGCGGGTCGGCGACCTTGAAGCCGTCGATCCAGCCGGGGAACGGATGGTGCAGCGCGGACTCGATGATCGTGGGACGCACGATCGAGAGGCGGTGCCCGTTCTGGGCCCACAGCTCCTCCGCGGCGCGCTCTGCGCTCGCCTTCGTGAGGGTGTACACGTCGGTCCAGCCGAGGCTCTGGGCGCGGGCACGGCCGGCATCCACCAGCTCGGCTTCTACCCACTCGATACGCGCCGCCTCGGTCGCCTTCGCCACCGCCTGCGGGCCCTGCTTGCCGTGCTGCTCCCGCGCGGCGTCCATGAACCGGCGCAGCGTCTCGGGGCGGCGCGAGACCAGCTCGATCTCCTCGCGTGCGGAGCGCGCGGCGGCGTACTCGGCGCGCCAGTCGACGTTGTGCACGAGGCTGGCCTCCTGCTGGACGCCCCGGCGCAGGCCGCCGACGTAGCAGGTGGAGACGTGCACGACGTGCGGGTCGCCGCCCGTCGCGAGCAGCGCCTCATAGAGGTTCATCGCGCCGCCGACGTTGGTGTCGAACGCCTGGTCGATGGGCGGGTCGAACGAGACCGACGCCGCGGAGTGGATGACGACGTCGAGGTCCTTCGGCAGCTCCGGCACGCGCGACAGCGACCCGTCGACGATCCGGATGCGCTCGGCGACCGCCTTCTCGACGACGGCGTCGCCCACCTTCTCGCGCCATGCCTTGAAGACCGGTTTGCGCAGCAGGGTGCGGAGGCGGTCCGCGCCGCCGGCCGAGCCCTTGCCGCGCACGAGGAGCGAGATCGTCGTCTCCGGATGGTCGGCCAGCAGCCGCTCGAGGATCGCCTGTCCCACAAAACCCGTGCCGCCCGTCAGGAAGACGTGCGCACGGCCGAGGTCGGTCGCGGCGCGCTTCGGCGTCACGGAGCAAGCCTGGTGGCGACCATCGGGGCGACGGACTGCATACCGGGGAGGGAGGCGATGAGCGAGGCGATCCGGCCCCGCTCGGTCGGCCCCGAGGCGCCGCCGAACACGGTCGCCTCGAAGGCCGCGCGCTCGTCGGACGGGAGTTCGGTCGCGCCGACCGGCCATGCCATCCGGCGCAGCTCCTTGCGGGTCAGGCGGCGTCCGCGGCGCGAGTCGGTGAGCCGACGCTGCGCCTCCTCCGTGAAGAAGCGGATGTGGCGGGACTTGACGTCGAGCACCAGCTCGACCACGGAGCCGAGCGTCGAGGCGAGCTCGCCGAGCTTGCGATAGGCGGTCTGGCCGATCCACTCGTCGACCAGCTGCGTCGTGATGTGCGCGTCGACGAGGGCCGGGCCGGCCATGTTCGCGGCGAGGGCGCGCCGGACCGGGCCGCGCCGCTCGATGCGCTCGCGCAGCGACCGACGCGGCGCGGCCGTGAACTCGGTCGACGCGCGCTCCTCGCCGGCGGCGTCGAGCACGGCGTCGAGCGCGTCGGCGATCCAGAACTTCTCGAACGCCCACGTGGTGAGGAAGGCGGTGACCCGCGCGTCCTTGTGGGTGGCCGTCACGAGCACGTTGCGCATGCGCTGCATGGTGGCGCGCTCGAGGTCGCGCAGCGTGCGCACGAGGCGCAGCACCTCGACCGGCAGGTTGCCCGGGGCGATCCCGCTCAGGTCGAGCTGGTCGCGCAGATTGCCCCGTGCCGTGCGGGCGAACTCGCGGATGTCGAACGCGTGATCACCGGCGGGTTCCCCGGGCGTCGCCGACGCGAGCGTCGCGCTCGACGCGTCGGAGTGCTGGGGGTCATCGGAGCGGGCCCTTCCTGGCCGGTGCGGGGGCACCCCGAAGGCAGGTGGCCGCATCCGCTAGCACCGTATCGTAAGCCACATGGGCATCCCCGTGGGCACGGCGCTGGTCACCGGCGGCACGTCGGGCATCGGTGCGGCCTTCGCGCGGGCGCTCGCGAAGCGCGGGCACGACATCGTGCTGGTGGCCCGATCGGCCGGGCCGCTGGAGGCGATGGCGGCCGAATTGCGCGCGCTCGGCAGCCATGTCGAGACGATCACCGCCGACCTCTCCGACCGCGCCGACACGTCACGGGTCGCCGAGCGGCTGCGCGATACCGGCCGCCCCATCGACGTCCTGGTCAACAACGCGGGGTTCGGCCTGCGCACCCGCCTGGTCACCCCGGATGTCGCGGAGCACGAGCGTGCCTTCGACGTCATGATCCGCGCGGTCTTCGTGCTCGGCGCGGCGGCGGCGGAGCAGATGCGCGGCCGCGGCCGCGGCGCGATCATCAACGTCGGCAGCGTCTCGGGCGAGACCTCGATGAACGCGTATTCGGCGATCAAGGCGTGGGTCAACACCTACAGCGAGGTGCTCGCCAACGAGCTGCACGGCACCGGCGTCACGGTCACCGACCTCGAGCCGGGGTGGGTGCACACGCAGTTCCATCAGCGCGCCGAGCTGCGCTCCTCCAGCATCCCGGGCTTCCTCTGGCTCGACGCCGACTACCTCGTCGAGCGCTGCCTGCGCGACGCGGATCGTGGCAAGGTCATCTCCATCCCCAGCGTGCGCTTCAAGGTGCTCACCTGGTTCACCCGGCACCTGCCGAGCACGTCGATGCGCGCCGTCTCCCGCAGGATCGCTTTGCGCCGGCGCGATACGGTTAGCCAATGACCGACGACGTCGCGGCGAAGCCCACACGCGACCGGTTCAATTCGAAGGGCACGCTGCCGGCCGCTTCGTGGCGCAGCATCTCATCCTGAAGCCGGTCGTCTGGTCGCTCGTGACGGTGCAGATCATCGGGCGCGAGAAGGTGCGCAAGACGAGCGGGGCCTTCGTGGTGGTCGCCAACCACTCCTCCCACCTCGACGCCCCCTCATCCTCGGCTCGCTCCCGCGGCGGATGTCGCGCTACCTCGCGGCGGGCGCCGCCGCCGACTACTTCTTCGACGTCTGGTGGCGTCGCGGGCTGACGGCCCTGTTCTTCAACGCGTTCCCGGTCGACCGCAGCGGCAATCACCCGCGCCGGGTGAGCGCCAAGGAGCTCCTGCAGCGCGGGGTGCCGCTCCTGGTCTTCCCCGAGGGCACGCGCTCGAAGGATCTCAAGCTGCACGCGTTCAAGCCGGGGGCGGCGGCGCTCGCCACCTCCGTGGGCGTGCCGGTGCTACCGGTCGCCCTCATCGGCGCCGGCGAGGCGCACCCGCGCGGCTCGAGCTGGCCCAAGCCCGGCCGGCTGCCGGTCGGCGTCGTGTACGCCGAGCCGATGCAGGCCGAGCCCGGTGAGACCGCGGCCGAGTTCATGGCGCGGGTGAAGGTCGTCATCGAGGGCCTGATCGCGGAGCACGGTCCGCGTATCCTCGCTTCGAAGACCGATCAGCAGGCTGGGACAGAGCCCGGAGGAGTGTCCACATGAGCGATGTCAAGCACATGAAGTGGTGGGGGTGGGGCGTCGAGGGCGTCGGCTTCCATTGGGAGGACAAGCCCGGCTTCGCCCCTTCGTGCTGAAGGCCGTCGGCCTCGACCTGCACCAGGCCCAACCCGTCGACCCGCCCGTCTTCGACGACCTGTCGATCGCCGGACCGGTCGTGAAGCAGGCCTTCCTGAAGACGCTGCAGGGGATCGTCGGCGCGGACGACGCGACGATCGACCCGATGGAGCGCGTCGTCCACACCTACGGCAAGAGCCTGCGCGACCTCGTGCGCATGCGCGCGAACGCCGTCGAGCGCTACGTCGACGTCGTCGTCTACCCCGACGACGAGCAGCAGGTGCAGGCGATCGTGGACGCCGCGGTCGCCGAGAACGCGGTCATCATCCCGTTCGGCGGCGGCAGCAACATCGCCGGCAGCCTCGAGCCCCGCTCCGAGGAGAAGCGCACGGTCATCTCGCTCGACCTCGGCCGGCTCAACAAGGTCGTGTCGATCGACGAGACGTCGGGCCTGGCCCGCATCCAGGCCGGCGTGCTCGGCCCCGACATGGAGGAGCAGCTGGGCGCGCAGGGCTGGACCCTGGGCCACTTCCCCGACAGCTTCACCCACTCCACCCTCGGCGGCTGGGTCGCGACCCGCAGCTCCGGCATGCAGTCCGACAAGTACGGCGACATCGCCGACATCGCCCGGGGCTTGCGCGTCGTGCGGCCGAGCACCGACGGCCGCAGCGGCGCGCTCGTGATCCGCGGCATCCCGTCGGCGTCGAACGGCCCGAGCGTGCGCGAGATGATCCTCGGCAGCGAGGGGCGCCTCGGCGTCATCACCGAGGTCACGGTGCAGGTGCACCGGATCCCGGCCAAGCGCGACGTCTACGCCTACTTCTTCCCGAACTGGCGCGCGGGCGTCGAGGCGATGCAGGAGGTCGCCGAGTCGGATGCCCACCCCTCGATCACGCGCGTCTCGGACGCGCGCGAGTCGGGCTTCTCGCTCGCGACGAGCAAGGAACGCCACGGCTTCGACAAGTTCGCCGCCGACACGGTGCTGCCGTTCCTCATGCGCCGCAAGGGGTGGAAGAACCTCGAAGACATCTGCCTCTCGTTCATCGGCTACGAGGGCGAGGAGTCGTACGCCAAGCGCCAGCGCAAGCTCGTCGAGGCGATCATCAAGAAGCACGGAGGCCTCGGCGTCGGCACCGGTCCCGGCGTGCTCTACGACCAGAAGAAGTTCGACACCCCGTACCTGCGCGACTTCCTGCTCGACCGGGGCGCCGCGGGCGACGTCTCCGAGTCGGCCATGCCGTGGTCGCAGGTCATCCCGCTCTACGACGCCGTCGTCGCGGCGGCGGAGAAGGCGTTCGACGAGATCGGCATCCAGGGCTGGATCATGGCCCACCTCTCGCACTCGTACCACTCGGGCGCGTGCCTCTACTTCACGTTCGCGTTCGTCTTCGGCGACGACCCGATCGGCGAGTACGACACGGTGAAGCGCGCGATCCAGCAGGCGTTCGTCGACAACGGCGGCTCGATCTCGCACCACCACGGCGTGGGCGTCGAGCACTCGCCGTGGCTCGAGCAGGACATCTCGCCCGAGGGCGTGGCCGTCATGCGCGGACTGTTCGAGGCGACCGACCCGGCCGGCACGTTCAACCCGCGCAAGATCGTGCCGGATGTCGCCCCCGCGGCCGCCGCGCCGGCCCGCCGGCGCGCGACGACGGCCGCCGCGAAGACGGGTGCCAAGACGGGCGCGAAGGCCGCGGAGAAGAAGGCGCCCGACACGAAGGCCGCCGAGAAGAAGAGCACGACGCGTCGCACGGCCGCCGCGCGTTCCTGAGGTGGTCGCGCTCACCCTGTCGGCCGAGGTCGCCGATGCGATCGCCGCACGGCGTCCCGTCGTGGCGCTCGAGTCGACGATCATCTCGCACGGCCTGCCGCACCCCCGCAACCACGCGGCCGCGCTCGAGTTCGAGCAGCAGCTGCGCGACGCGGGCGTGACGCCCGCGACCGTCGCCGTGCTCGACGGGGTGGCGCACGTCGGGCTCGACGCCGAGGGCGTGCGCCGGATCGCCGAGGACGACCTCGCGAAGGCCAGCGTGCGCGACCTCCCGATCCTCGCCGCGCGCGGGGCGTCCGGCGCCACGACGGTCGCCGCCACGGCGCACCTCGCGAACCGCGCCGGTGTGCGGGTGTTCGCGACCGGCGGGCTCGGCGGCGTGCACCGCGGGGCGAGCGACTCCTTCGACGAGTCGGCCGACCTCCCCACCCTCGCCGCCACGCCCATCACGGTCGTGAGCGCGGGCGTGAAGAGCGTGCTCGACATCGCCGCGACGCTCGAGCGGCTCGAGACGCTCTCGGTGCCGGTCGTCGGCTACCGAACGCGCCGCTTCCCCGCGTTCTGGCTGCGGGACTCCGGCCACGACCTGGACTGGACCGTCGAGGGCGCCGAGGAGGTCGCCGCGATCATGGCGGCGCGCGACGAGGGCGGGTCGAGCGCGGGGATCCTGGTCGCCAATCCGGTGCCCGAGGCCGAGGAGTGGGATCCGGGGAGCACGACCGGATCCTGGATGCCGCCCTCGCCGAGGCGGACACCGCCGGGCTCCGCGGCAAGGCCGTCACACCGTTCCTGCTCGGCCGCATCGTCGAGCTCTCCGGCGGCCGCAGCCTCGAGGTCAACCTCGACCTGGCCCGCAATAACGTGCGGGTCGCGGCCGAGGTCGCGATCGCGTGGGCCGCCCGTAGGTGACGATGACCGGCGCGCGGATCGTCTGCGTCGGCGACGTGGTCAACGACATCGTCGTCGTGCCGGTCACCGCGGTGCGCCCCGATACCGACACGACGGCGCGCATCCGCCGGGCCGCGGGCGGTTCGGCCGCGAACTCGGCCGCGTGGCTCGGTGCTCTGGGAGCGCCGGTCGACTTCGTCGGCAGCGTGGGGCTGGCGGACGCGGCCCAGCACGCCGACCGGCTCGCCGCCCACGGCGTCGTGCCGCATCTCGGCATCGCCGACGGCCTCGAGACCGCGACGATCGTCATCGTCGTCGACGGGGACGGGCGGGCGATGCTCACCGACCGGGGCGCGAACGCGGCGCTGGATCAGGGGCAGGTCACCGACGAGCTGCTCGACGCCGCCGGGTGGCTGCACGTGACGGGGTACAGCCTGTTCGACGGACCGCGGGCACCGGGCATCCGGCGGCTCATCGAACGTGCGCACGAGCGCGGGATCACCGTCTCGATGAATCCGGGGTCGGTCGGGTACATCGCCGACTACGGCGTCGAGCGCTTCGCCGCCGACACCGCCGGCGTCGACGTGCTGCTGGCCAACCTCGACGAGGCCGCGCTGCTCACCGCGACCGACGACCCGTCGGCCGCGACGTCGGCGCTCGCCGTGCGGCACGGCACGGCGGTCGTGACGCGGGGATCGCTCCCCGTGCTCGCGGCCGAGGGCGGCTCCGCGGTGCTCGAGGTGCCCGTGCCGGCGGCGACGCTCGTCGATCCCACCGGTGCGGGCGACGCGATGGCCGCCGGTTTCCTCGCCGCGCGGCTCGGCGGCGCCGGGCTCGCCGCGGCGGTCGGGAGCGGCATCGCCACGGCGGCCCGCGCCATCGGGATCGTGGGAGGCCGCCCGCCCGCTGCGCGCTAGCGGTTCGCGGCCCGCATGTGCTCGAACGCCGCGAGGGCGTCCGCACGCGACGCGGCGAGGTCGACGATCGGTGTCCGGTAGGCATCGGTGCCGGCCTCGGGCACCCACCGCCGCACGTACTCGCCGTGCGGGTCGAACCTGCGCGCCTGCAGCTCCGGGTTGAACACCCGGAAGTAGGGCGCCGCGTCGGCCCCCGAGCCCGCGACCCACTGCCAGTTGGCGGGGTTGTCCGCCTCGTCGGCGTCGACGAGCGTGTCCCAGAACCAGGCCTCGCCGATCCGCCAGTCGGCGAGCAGGTTCTTGACCAGGAAGCTCGCCACGACCATGCGCACCCGGTTCGGCAGGTAGCCGGTCGTCCACAGCTCGCGCATGCCGGCATCCACGAGCGGGATGCCGGTGCGGCCCTGCTGCCAGGCCGCGAGCTCCGCCTCCCGCGGCGGCTGCCACGGGAACGCGTCGAACTCCGCGCGGACGTTGCGCTCTGCGACGTCGGGGCGGTGGTACAGGATGCTCGCGTCGAACTCGCGCCACCCCAGCTCGCGCAGGAACGCGCCGACATTGCGCCGGGCCGCCGCACTGAGCTCGCCGTGCACGCGATGCCAGAGCTGCACGGGGCTGAGCTCGCCGAATCGCAGCCGGGGGCTGAGCAGGGAGGTCGCCTCCTGCGCCGGGATGTCGCGCTCGTGATAGTCGGCCAGCACCTCCGTGGCGAAGCGCTCGACCCGCCGGTGCGCGGCGTCCTCGCCGGGCTCCCAGCGGGCGCGGAGGCCGGCGGCCCAGTCCGGCCGCGTCGGCAGCAGCGCCCACGCATGGAGCTCCTCGGAGTCGACCTGCCGCGGTCCGGGCACCTCGCGGGGCGTGGGGACGGGCTCCCGGACCGGCAGCTGCTGCGCCGCCCGCCAGAACGGTGTGAACACCTGGAACGCGCCCCCGCGCCCGGTCGCCACGGTCCATGGCTCGTGCAGCAGGTTCGCGGCGAAGCTCGCCACTTCGACTCCGTCGGCGCGCAGCGTCGCCTTGAGCCGGGCGTC
Organism: Pseudolysinimonas kribbensis; assembly: GCF_030161895.1. Lineage (GTDB taxonomy): Bacteria > Actinomycetota > Actinomycetes > Actinomycetales > Microbacteriaceae > Pseudolysinimonas > Pseudolysinimonas kribbensis. Next base: position 1,442,795 of record NZ_BSVB01000001.1, on the reverse strand, counting down.
GATCTCGCGGCTCGCACCGTACCGCCGGTTCCAGAACACGGCACCGGCGCCGGTCTCGGCGACGACGGTGGGCACCACGGCAGCGGCGGGACCGCGCCGCAGCACGAGCCTGCCTCCCCGCGACGCCACCGCGTCGTCGAGCGCCGCGAGGCTGTGATGAAGCCACCACCTCGTCGCACCGCCGAGGGGCCGGATACCGGGGCTCTCGTCGTCGAGCACGTACAGCGCGACGACCGGGCCGCCCCGATCGACCCCCGCCCGCAGCGCCGGGTTGTCCGCGATCCGCAGATCGTCGCGCAACCAGACGACGGCGGGCGAGGTCACAACGGGTCGACTTCGTGCCGCAGCTTGTCGGTGAGGCGGGCGAGATCCCGTAGCTCGTCGGGTTCGAGCACCGACATGAGCTCGGCGATCGCGGCCGCGTGGTGGCTGCCCACGCGGCGGAACACCGCGGCGCCCTCCTCGGTCAGCGTCACGATCGTGCCGCGCGCGTCGCTCGGGTCGTCGCTCTTCGTGACCAGGCCGCGTGCGGCGATCCGGTCGAGCAGGCGACTCACGCTCGGCTGGGTGAGCAGCAGGCGGCGATTGAGGTCTCGGATGCGGGCGGCACCGCCGGGTGTGCGCGAGAGGTTGAAGAGCACGTCGTACTCGCTGATGGAGATCTCGTCGTCGGGGAAGACGGCGCGCAGCCGACGCAGCACGGCGACCTGCGCGCGGTAGAGCGCCTCCCAGGCGTCCACGGCCTCTCGACGGTCGTTCACCCGGCCAAGCCTACGAAACCGGGGCGCGCCTTAAATGATTGTGGGCCGGTCGCAGAGGCAAGCGACCGGCCCACTCCCTTGCACCAAGAGTGTCCTGCAATCACATTCCGCGGTAGCTGCCACAGCAAACAACTAACGCTCTTGAAATGTATAACGGACAGGTAACGGTGTCTAGTTACCTGTTCGTTATTTTTCCTGGGAAATCGCCAAGAGCGCGAACGCCCACATCTTCCCGATCACGACCGGGCGCTCGCCGACGGCTGCCCGGGATCCTTCCGATTGACCGGCCCGTCGAACAGCCGCACGATCTCATCGACGGAGTGCCCCTTCGTCTCGGGCAGGAAGAAGTAGACGAAGAGGACGCCGATCACGCACAGGCCCGCGAACACGATCATCACCCAGCCGAGGCCGATCCCCGCCTGCATGATCGGGAACGCCAGCACGAGACCGTAGTTCGCGAGCCAGTCGACCGCCGCGCCGATTCCGGATGCCCGTCCGCGCACCGTCGTCGGGAACACCTCGCCCTGCAGCAGCCAGCCCGTTCCGCCGATCCCGATCGCGAAGCAGGCGATGAACAGGGCGAACCCGACCATGATGACGATGAGTTGCGGCACCCCGGACAGGAACGACGCGCCGTACGAGCCGATGAGCAGGAAGACCGCCATCCCGATGTACGCACCGATGGCCAGCCGCCGGCGCCCCACGGTGTCGATGAAGCGGAACGCGAAATACGTGGCGATGACATTCACCACGGCGAGGATGCCCGCGGCGATGACGCCGAAGACCTCCGACTGCACCATGGACGTGCCCGGGTGGGTGAAGTAGGGCGTCAGCAGATGGGGCCCGTAGTAGAACGCGACGTTGATGCCGGTGATCTGCTGGAAGATGAAGAAGACGCACACGATGACGAGCGCACGCTTGACCGGCGGCGTCCACTTCGTCTTCGAGGTCGCGCGTTGCATCTGCGCCCGTGCCGCCTCCGCCTCCGCGTGCACCTGCTCCGCCGTCGCCTCCACCCCGAGGGTCTGGAACGCCTTGAGCGCCTTCTCCTCCAGGCCGCGTTCGAGCAGCCAGCGCGGGGACTCCGGCATCCGAGCCCGCAGGAGGAGCGAGATGATCGCCGGGATGAATCCGACGCCCAGCAGAATCCGCCAATCGATGGTTGACGCCGCCTTCGGGGCGACCTCCAGCACGATCACGGCGATCACGTACGCGGCCAGGATGCCGATGGTGATCATCCACTGCTGGATGATGGAGAGCGACCCGCGGCGGCGCTTCGGCGCGAACTCCGAGATGTAGGCGGTGGCGATCGCCGAGTCGGCTCCGATCGCGATGCCGATGATGACGCGCCCGATGATCAGCGTGGTCGGCTCGAACGCGAACGCCGAGATGAGCGAGCCGAGCGCGAACAGGCCCGAGTCCACGAGCAGCAGGGACTTGCGCCCGAATCGGTCGGTCAGCGGACCGGCCGCAATCGCCCCCACGAACGAGCCCAGCGACGCGCCGCCGACGATGATGCCGATCGCCAACGGGCTGAGCTTGAAGGGGAGGAAGACCAGGGCCGAGCCGATGTTCGACGAGTCGAACCCGAACAAGAACCCGCCGATGGTGGCCAGGATCGCCAGGTAGATGTAGAACCGGCCGATGTCGCGGGTGTCGAGCGTCTCGAGCAGCCCGGCCTTCGTGCTCTGCATGACGCGGACGCTACGCCGCTGCCGCAGCGCGGATCATCGACACAGGAGACTCCCAGAGGAGTGCGGACGTGATTCGACTCAGCTCACGCCTCGTGACAACGTCGGCGGACGTGGACACGATGGTCCTCGTGAACGAGCAGCGGATCGCGGGGCAGGAGCGTCTCGACCGGATCGTCGTCGACCGCCTCGCCGGCGAGCCGGTCGATCAGGGGCCGATGTTCTCGACGACCGGGTGGCGGCGCGGCGGCAAGGTGTTCGCGTTCGTCGGCGGGAGCGGTGAGCTCATGATCAAGCTCCCCGAGGCGCGCGTGCGCGCGCTCATCGACAGCGCCGCGGGCGAGCCGATGACGATCCGAGAGCGCACCATGCGCGAGTGGGTGCGCATCCCGCCGGAGGGCGACTGGGAACCGCTCGTCGTGGAGGCGCAGGCGTTCCTGGCCGTGTGAGCGCGAGGTCGTGGCATCCGTCGAGCAGGCTCTCGCGTCCGACCGCGTCATCGGGATCACGACGGTGGGACGGTCGAGCGGCCGGCCGCGGCGGATCGAGATCTGGTTCGAGCAGATCGACGGTCGCTACGTGCCGGGCGGCGCGGTTAGCGGATCGGTGTGATCCGGAACGAGATCGTCTTCGTCGCGCCGGGTGCGAGCTCGAGCGTGCCGCGGCGCCGCTCCCAGTGGCCGTCCTCCTCGCGCATCGGGTTGCCGCTGATCGAGCCGTACCAGGGCTCGAGAGCGGCGAACGGCGAGCCCGGCACGTTCCAGACCTGCAGGTAGGTCGCACCGGGGAGGTCGAGCGCGAGCGCACGGCGGGTCTGGTCGCTCCCGAGCACGACCCGATCGGAGGCCAGGTCGCCGAGGCAGAACGCGCCGTCGGGGAACTGGCTCGGGTCGAGCCGCAGCCGGCGGCCGTCGGCGCTGAACGCGTCCTCGATGGCCGAGCGCGGCCCGAACGTCCGCACGACCTTCTCCGGTCCCTCGGGCGCATCGAAGGCGAGGTGGTGGTCGGTGAACGCGAGACCCTCGGCCGGATCGACGGGGCAGGTGAACCGCGGATGCGATCCGACCGAGTAGAGCATCGTCTCCTCGCCCGGGTTGTGGATCTCGTAGTCGGTGACCAGCGTCGGCCCCTCGAGCGAGTACCGCACTCGCAGCCGGAACGGGAACGGGTAGGTCGCGAGCGTCGCGGGCGTGTCGCGCATCTCGTAGGTGACGCTCGCGTCCGTCCGGTCGATGACCTCGAATTCGGTGTCGCGGGCGAAGCCGTGCATCGGCATCTCGTACTCGCGCCCGTCGAGCTCGTAGCGGCCGTCCGGAAGCCTGCCGAGCAGCGGGAAGCAGGTCGAGGTACGCGTCAGCCCGGGCTCGGGCGGCATCCAGAGGTAGTCGAGCTCCTCGTCCAGGAACCGGAGCGAGTGCAACTCGGCACCGTGGCTGTCCGAGACGAAGGCGACCTCGTCGTCGGCGATCGTGATGCGCACGCGGGTGCTCTCAGCCGTCCGTCCGGGTCAGGCCCACGACAGCGGGCGGACCACGCGCGGGTTCTGGTTCGGATAGAAGTGGTCCTCGGGCGCCGGGAAGATCCGGTCGATCTCGGCGAGCACGTCGGGGGTGAGGGTGACGTCGACGCTCGTGGCCAGCTCCTCGAGCTCCTGCACGTTGGCCGGCCCGATGATCGGCGCGGTGACCGCCGGCTGGGTCAGCTGCCAGGCCAGATGCACGACGGCGGGCTTGAGGCCGAGGTCGTGGCAGAGCTTGGCGTACTCGGTCAGCTGCGGACGGTACGCCTCGACGTACCAGACGTCGGTCTCGTGGATCTTGTGGTCGTCGGGCTCCAGCAGGTCGACCGCGAAGACCCCGCGCCGGATCGGGCTGAACAGCAGGACGCCGATGCCCTGATCGATCGCGCAGGGGAACGCCTCGATCTCGGCGGCGCGGGTCAGCATGTCGTAGCGGTGCTGGGTGCTGACCAGACCCATGAAGTTGCGGCGGCGCGCGACCTCCTGCGCCTTCATCATCTCCCAGGCGTAGGCCTGGCTGCTGCCGACGTAGTCGAGCTTGCCCGAGCGGACGAAGCCCTCGAAGGCCTCCCAGAGCTGGTCCCACTGCGCGTTGCGGTCGATCCGGTGCATGTGCACGAGCTCGACGTGATCGGTGCCGAGGCGGCGGAGCGACGCCTCGAGGTGGCGACGGATCTTCCAGAGCGAGAGGCCGTCCTTGGTGTTCGCGCCGTCGTCGTCGTTGTCGAACATCGTGCGCCCGACCTTGGTGCCGAGGAAGACCTTCTCGCGCCGGCCGCCGCCCTGGGCGAACCACTTGCCGATGATGCGCTCGGTGTCGCCGCTCGTGCCGCGGCCGTGGTTGCCGTAGACGTTCGCGGTGTCGAAGAAGGTGATGCCCAGGTCGAGCGCGGCGTCCATGATGCGGAAGGCCTCGGCCTCGCCGGTGGCCCCGAGGTCGCCGACCCACGACTCGTTGTAGCCGAAGGCGCCCGTTCCCAGACACAGCTGGCTGACCAGGACGTTGGAGCTGCCGAGTTCGCGATACTGCATGGTCGCCTCAATTCCATGATACGGAAACAAAACTACGTATTGTGGAATCTAGCACAGCCGAGTTACGCTCCCGGCACGGCCGATCGTGTCCCGGCGCCCCCATCGGGCCGGTGTGATCGGACGGGGGCGCGGGCCCGGTCACCTCGGCGTTCGCGTCGACGGTCCGGGCGCCGCCCGGACCCGCACCACCCGGTCCTGACCGCATTCACACGAGGGAGTCTGAATTGTTCCGCTCACCTGCCCGGCGACGGTTTCGAGTCGCGGCCGTCGCGGCCGCACTCGCCGTCGCTCTGCCCCTGGCCGCCTGCTCCGCCGGCAACCCTTCGTCCGGCTCCGGATCGTCGACCTCGTCGACGGCCACCGACACACTGAACCTCGCCATCCCGCCGAGCGCGCTCACGCTCGATCCCGCCCTCATGCAGCCGACCGTCAGCCGGTACATCTGGGGTTCGATCTACGAGTCGCTCGCCTACTGGGACCCGAAGACCGGCGCCGTCACCCCGTGGGCCGCCAAGAAGTGGACGTACTCACCCGACGGCAAGACGCTCACCATCGAGTTGCGCAACGGCCTGACATTCAGCGACGGCAGCGCCGTGCACGCGTCGGACGTCGCGGCGACCATCAACCGCAGCGTCAACACCGCGGGCTACATCCAGTCGATCGACACCGCGGTGGACTCCGCGGAGGCGACGAACGACAAGACGGTCGTGGTGCACTTCAAGAACTACGACCCCAAGTGGGTCTCCCTGCTCGGGCGCGAGGCCGGCGTGATCGCCAAGGCGTCGGACCTCAACAGCCCGGACATCGCCACGAACCCGATCGGCTCCGGTCCGTACACGCTCGACACCAAGGCGACGGTCGCCGGCACCAAGTACGTCCTGCAGAAGCGCAAGGACTACTGGGATGCCAAGGCCTTCCCCTTCAAGACGATCAACATCACGATCACCAACGACCCGACCGCGCAGCTCAACGCGTTCAAGGCGGGACAGGTGAACGCCACCGCCGTCACGGCGCAGCAGGCGGCCGCGGCCAAGGCCGTGTCGGGTGCCACCGTCACGCAGACCACGGCGAGCACGATGTACTGGCTGCTGTTTCTCGACAAGTACGGCAAGAGCGCCAACCCGGAGTTCAAGGACGTGCGGGTCCGTCAGGCCGTCAACTACGCCCTCGACCGCGAGGGCATCGCCAAGAAGCTCCTCCAGGGCTACGCCACGCCGACCGATCAGGTCTTCTTCCCCTCGCGCGAGGTCTTCGACTCGAAGCTCGAGAAGGTGTACGCCTACAACCCGGCGAAGGCGAAGAAGCTGCTGGCCGCGGCCGGCTACCCGGACGGCTTCACGATCGAGATCCCGAGCAGCCAGGCCACCACGCAGTTCGAGCCGACGCTGTCGCAGGAGCTCGGGGCGGTCGGCATCAAGCTGAAGTGGGTGCCGATCCCGGAGTCGCAGACGGCCAGCATCATCCTGACCGGCCAGTACCAGCTCTACCTGAAGCAGTCGGGCATCGTCTCCGACCCGTACACGGCAGCGCTCTACTTCACGCCGCAGGGCGGAACGGTCAACCCGGAGAAGTACACGGACCCGACCATCACCGATCTGTACGACAAGATCACGACGACGGTCGACACCGACAAGTCACTGGCGATCTACAAGGAGCTGAACAAGTACGCGGTCGACCAGGCGCTCGCCGCCCCGGTCACGATGACCAGCGGCCTGTGGGCGACGTCGCAGGGCGTGACCTTCGTGGACCGCGCCGGACTGCCTGCCGACATCCGACAGTTCGGCGTCGCCGGCAAGTAATACTGACCCGAAGGGGTCGCCGCGCGTGCGGCGGCCCCTTCGGGCAGAAGGAGTTCGATCCCGTGCTTGCCTACGTGCTCCGGCGCCTGCTCATCGGAGTGGTGCTCGCGGTCCTGGTGACCTTCATCACCTACCTGCTGCTGAGCGGGTCGTTCCGCGATATGGTCTCGACCCTGCTCGGGCCCGACGTGACCGCGGCCGACATCACGCGACGCACACACGCCCTCGGGTACGACCGCCCGGTCGTCGTGCAGTACGTCGACTGGCTGGGTCACGCCGTGCGCGGCGACCTCGGCACATCGCTGTTCACCAGCTCGGCGGTCGCCCCCACGGTGCTGTCGCACATCGTTGTCACGATGTCGATCGTCTTCCCGGCGCTCCTGATCGCGGTGATCCTCAGCGTCACGCTCGGCGTGTGGGCCGCATCGCGAAGCGGCGCCCCCGACCGGATCGCGCAGAGCATCTCGCTCGTCGGGCACGTGATCCCGGCGCTGCTGACCGCGATCGTGCTGGTCGTCGTCTTCGCCGTGGAGCTCAAGATCTTCCCGGCCACCGGCTTCGTCCAGTTCATCGACAGCCCGGTCGGCTGGCTGCGCAGCGTCACCCTTCCGGTGGTCGTGCTCGTGATCGCGGGCATGGCGAGCATCACGGCGCAGGTCCGCGGATCGATGATCGAGGAACTGAGCAAGGACTACGTGCGCACCCTGCGCACGGCCGGCCTCCCCGCGCGGTCGATCGTGCTCAAGCACGCGCTGCGCAACGCCGGCAGCCCGGCGCTCACGGTCATCTCGCTGGAGTTCATCTCGCTCTTCAGCCACTCGGTGATCATCGAGAACGTGTTCGCGCTCCCGGGCTTCGGATCGTTCGCCTTCAGCTCGGCGCAGAACATCGACGTGCCGGTCATCATGGGCGTCACGCTCGTGAGCGTCGTGCTGGTGACGGTCATCAACCTGATCGCCGACGTCGCCAACGGCTACCTCAACCCGAAAGCGAGACTGCATTGAGCACCACGCTGATCCCGGAGCCCGACGACGCGCAGATCTCGGTGGTGCCGCGCCGCTCGGTGTGGCGACATCTGCGGCGCGATCCGCAGGCGGTCGCGACCGCGATCATCCTCATCGTGCTGTTCCTCGCCGGCCTCCTGAGCCCGCTCATCTCGCCGCACGACCCCAACGCCGCCAGCCTCGACGCGATCAACCTGCCCACCGGCACGCCCGGATATCTGCTCGGCGGCGACGAGAGCGGGCGCGACATCCTGTCGCGGCTGCTCTACTCGTTCCAGACCGCCACCGTCTCGGCGCTCATCGGCGCGAGCGTCGCCCTCGCGATCGGGGTGATCGCCGGCCTGGTCGGCGGCTACTTCGGCACCGCGGTGCGCAGCAGCACGGAGTGGCTCTTCAACCTGATCATGACCTTCCCGGGTCTCATCACCCTCATCGTGCTGCTCCCGCTGACCCACGGCGACTATCGATGGACCATGCTCGTGCTCGGCGTGCTGATGAGCCCGGGCACCTACCGGATCGTCCGCAACCTCGTGCTGGGCGTGAAGAAGGAGCTCTACATCGACGCCGCCAAGGTGTCGGGCCTCGGCGACGTCCGGATCCTCGCCCGCCACGTGCTGTTTGCCGTGCGCGGTCCGATCATCGTCAACACGGCGTTTCTCATGGGGTCGGCCATCGCGGCGCAGTCCGGTCTCGCGTTCCTCGGCGTCGGGGCGAAGGACGTGCCGAGCTTCGGCCTCATGATCTACTCCGGCTTCAACAACATCTACGCCAGCCCTCTGCAGTTCGTGTGGCCGTGCATCTCGCTCGGCATCTTCACCGGATGCCTCGTGCTGTTCGGCAACTCGCTGCGCGACGCGTTCAGCGGCCCGCGCATCAAGCGGCAGAAGCCGGCACAGGGTCTTCGACTGGTCACGTCCGCGATCCCGACATCGGTGGTCACGGCGACGGTCGAGCGGGACGACGAGCCGATGCTCGCCATCGAGGATCTCGGGATCTCGTTCCCTGGCACCACGGGTGCCCGCGAGGTGGTCAAGGGCGTGAGCCTGACCGTCGACCAGGGCGAGGTCGTGGGGCTCGTGGGCGAGTCCGGCTCCGGCAAGACGCAGACCGCGTTCGCCGTCCTGGGAGTGCTCGCCCCCGAGGCCCGCGTCACGCGGGGCTCGGTCCGCCTCGAGGGGCGCGAGCTCGTCGGGCTCTCCGAGTCGGCGCTCCGGTCGCTGCGCGGGCGCGTCGTGTCGTACATCCCGCAGGAGCCGATGTCGAACCTCGACCCGTCGTTCACCGTCGGATCCCAGCTCACCGAGCGGGTGCGCCACACCCTGCGGGTCTCGCGGCGCGCGGCGCGGCAGACGGTGCTGGACCTGCTCGCGCGGGTCGAGATCCCGGATCCGCCGAGAGTGTTCCGCTCGTATCCGCACCAGATCTCCGGCGGCATGGCGCAGCGCGTGCTCATCGCGGGAGCCGTCGCGTGCCGGCCGCGGCTGCTGATCGCCGACGAACCGACGACGGCGCTGGATGTGACGGTGCAGGCGGAGATCCTCGATCTGTTGCGCGACCTGCAGAAGGAGTTCGGCATGGCGATCCTGCTCGTCACCCACAACTTCGGTGTCGTCGCCGACATCTGCGACCGGATCGCGGTGATGCGCGGCGGCGAGATCGTCGAGACCGGCGTGACCCGGGAGGTGTTCCGGGCGCCGAGACACGCGTACACGCGCGGGCTGCTCGATGCGATCCTCGACGAGGGCGCACCGGCCGGCGGCGACGCGTCGACCGTGGGGGCCGGGCGATGAGCGCGCTGCTCGCGGTCGACCAGCTGCGCGTGCGGTTCGGGACCGGCAAGCGGGCGACCGAGGTGCTGCACGGGGTGAGCTTCGAGATCGCCCCGTCGGAGACCCTCGGCCTCGTCGGGGAGTCGGGCTCCGGCAAGACCACGATCGGCCGGACGGTGCTCGGACTGGTGAAGGCGCACAGTGGCGCCGTCAGCTTCGACGGGCGCGATATCACCTCGGCCGGGCGGCGGGAGCGCCGGGCGCTCGCGAAGGACATCCAGGTCGTCTTCCAGGATCCCTACAGCTCACTCAACCCCGCGATGGCGATCGGCGACATCCTCTCCGAGCCTCTCATCATGCAGGGCGTGTCCAGACGGGATGCCCGCGCGCGGGTGCGCACGCTCCTCGACCAGGTCGGCCTGCCCTCCGACGCGACGGATCGGCGTCCGCAGGAGTTCTCGGGCGGACAGCGTCAGCGCGTCGCCATCGCGCGCGCGCTCGCGCCGGAGCCCCGGCTGATCGTCTGCGATGAGCCGGTCTCCGCCCTCGATCTCACGACGCAGGCGCGCGTGCTCGACCTGTTCGCCGAGATCCAGCAGCGCACCGGTGTCGCCTACCTCTTCATCTCGCACGACCTCGCCGTCGTCCGGCACATCAGCGACCGCGCGTGTGTGCTGTACCGGGGCGACATCGTCGAGACCGGACAGGTCGACGACGTGATCTCGCGCCCGACGCACGCCTACACCCGGCGCCTCATCCTCGCGGCGCCCGTCGCGGACCCCGACCGGCAGGCCGAGCGCCGGCGCGAGCGGCGCCGGCTCCTCGACCTCGAGCGGTCGACGGAGGCGGTCGCGTGAGCGCCGAGCCGCGGCGCGTGGCCGTGGGATCGGCGCACCGCTCCGCCGGCGGGGGCCGGATCGAGATCCTCGAGCTCGCCCCGTCACCGGCCGGCGACTCGGTGGTGCGGGTCGCGAGCGCCGTCACCACCGGCCCCATCGCCTATCTGGCCCGGCATCCCCGGCTGCCGCTGCTCTACGCGGCGAGCGAGGACGGATCGCAGGGCGTCGTGACCGCGTACGCGTGGGATGCGGAGGGCGCGCTCGAGCAGCGCAGCGCCGGGCGCTCGCCGGGCCGGCCCAGTCACCTGTGCGTGTCGAGCGATGGTGCCCACCTCCTCACGGCCGACTACGGCACCAGCTCCGTCAGCCTGTTCCGCCTCGAGGCCGATGGATCGATCGCCGGCCGGCTCGACGAGCTGCGCTGCGAAGGGTCCGGTCCGTCGGCGCGGCAGGAGAGCTCGCACCCGCACCAGGTCGTCGAGGTCGACGGCGCCTTCTTCGTGCCCGATCTCGGCGCGGACCTCGTGCGCCGCATCACGATCACGCCCGGCGGCGCCCTCCGGGAGACGGCTCGCCTCGCGGTCCCGCCGGGCAGCGGACCCCGGCATGCCGTCGCCGCGGACGGGCTGCTCTACGTCGCGTGCGAGCTCTCCGGCGAGGTGCGCTGGGACGGCTTCGACGGGGCGGCGGGCTTCGCGAGCGGCATCGGCTCCTCGGCGACCGGGGCCGACGAGATCATGCCGTCGGCGATCCGCCTGGTCGGCGATCGCATCCTGGTGGCCAACCGCGGGCCGGGCACGGTGCTCGACGCGCGACGCACCCCGGGCGGCCTCGTCGACGCGCACGAATTCGCCTCCGGTGGCACGTGGCCGCGTGACCTCGTCGTCGCCGGCGACCTCGTGGTCGTGGCCGATCATCGCGCCGACGCGGTGCACGTCGTCGGCGGGATCGAGCCGCACCAGCTGCTCGCGGTGCACCGGGTGTCGGGGCCGACGAGCGTGGTCGCGCTCGCGGCGGCCTAGCCTCCTAGAAGACGTCCGGAGAGGGCGTCGACGCGTAGCGGATCGTGACATCCGCGTGCCGGTCGAACCGGTATCCCGCGCCCCGCACGGTGCGCACGATGTCCTCGTACGCGCCGAGCTTGGAACGCAGCCGCCGCACGTGCACGTCGATCGTGCGCTCGTTGGGCGTCTCGTCGTCGTCGGTGTCGCCCCACAGCGTGGCGATGATCTCGTGCCGGTCGATCGTGCGCCCTTCGCGCAGCACCAGGAACTGCAGCAGCTCGAACTCCTTGTACGTCAGCGGCGAGGTCTCGCCGTCGAGCTGCACCCGCTTGCGGGAGATGTCGATCACGACGCCGCCGCGCGGCTCGGGCGCCTCGGCCGCGGGCGCCGTCTGGCGGTGCTTCGCGAGGGCGGCCGGGTCCTGCAGGGCGAGGCGCACGACGTCGACGTCGCGGCCGCCGGTACCGGATGGCGCGAGCGCGACCGCCGCGTAGGTCTCGGCGGTCGGTGCGATCGCCGCGAGCGCGCGCTTGAGCGTCTGGACGATCTCGCCCAGATCGGTGCCCGCGAGGGCGGCGGCGTTCTCGTCGATGCCGACGTAGAGCGCGAAACCGCGCGGCTCGGTGCCATCGGGGACCGCGCGCAGTCGGCGCGGCGCCGGATCGGGCTCCGGTGGGAGCGCGGTGGTGGGAACGGGGGCGAGGGTGGCCAGAGACATGGTGTCGAATCCTTGATCGGAGGCGGCACCCGCGGATTCATCCGTCGCGGGCGACGCGGTGCTGTCGATATGCGTGGGATCGCCGGGCAGATCCGGCGTGCGGGAGTTCATGATGAGAACTCGGACGGGTCAGATCCGTCAGGCGCACATTCGACAGCACATGACCGCAGCCGCCGGCATCATCATGCCGGCGTTCCCCAGGGCCTCGCGGGCGATCAGGGTACGCGGATGGGCGGTCATGGGTCACATTGTGCCATGGCCGCGGGGTCCGGCGCGACGCGGACCGTTCGCGGCGGCGCCCAGGGCGGGGTCAGACGGTGCCGTAGAGGCGGTCGCCGGCATCCCCGAGGCCGGGCACGATGTAGCCGACCTCGTTGAGCCGCTCGTCCTTCGCGCCGAGCACGATCGTCACGTTGCGGCCCTCGGTCGCCCGCTCGACCGCCGCGAGGCCCTCGGGGGCGCCGATCAGGCAGATCGCGGTCACGTCGACCGCGCCGCGGGCGAAGAGGTAGTCGATCGCGGCGATCAGCGAGCCCCCGGTGGCGAGCATGGGGTCGAGCACGAAGCACTGCCGGTCGGAGAGGTCGTCGGGCAGCCGCTCCGCGTAGATCGCGGGCTGCAGCGTCTGCTCGTCGCGCACCATGCCGAGGAAGCCGACCTCGGCGGTCGGGACCAGCTTGACCATGCCGCCCAGCATCCCGAGCCCGGCGCGCAGGATCGGCACCACGAGCGGGCGTGGATCGCTGATGGCGAGGCCCTGGGTCTCGGCCACGGGCGTCTGCACCGTGATCGGGGTCGTGCGCACGTTGCGGGTCGCCTCGTACGCGAGGAGCGTCACGAGCTCCTCCGCGAGGTTGCGGAACGTCGGCGACGGCGTGCGCGCATCCCGCAGCACGGTGAGCTTGTGGGTGATGAGCGGGTGGTCGGCGACATGGACGCGCATAGGGTCAAGGGTATGGCCGCCGCCGCTGCCGTCCCAGAGGCATATGAGGACGCGATGCGCGCCGCCCTCGCGGCGGCGGAGCTCGCCCGCTCCGGCGGCGACGTGCCGGTCGGCGCGGTGCTGCTGGATCCGGATGGCGCGGTGCTGTCGGTCGGACGCAACCGCCGTGAGGAGGACCGCGATCCCACCGCGCACGCCGAGGTCGTCGCGATCCGGGCGGCGGCCGCCATCCGGGGCGACTGGCATCTCGACGACTGCACGCTCGTCGTGACGCTCGAGCCCTGCGTGCTGTGCGCCGGCGCGATCCTCGCCGCACGTATCCCGCGGGTCGTGTTCGGGGCGTGGGACGAGAAGGCCGGCGCGGCCGGCAGCAGGTACGACCTGCTGCGCGACCGGCGCCTGCCCCACCGGGTCGAGGTGCTGCCGGGCGTTCTCGAGGAGGAGTGCGGCGAGATCCTGCTCGACTTCTTCCGGGGCCGCCGCGGCTCCGAGCTCTGACTCCCGCGCCGAGCGCCTACGTTTGCATCTGCGAGGCGCGGTCGAACGTGCCCGTTCGATGCGAACGTAGGCGCTCGACGCGGGGGAACAGGTCAGTCGACTGACTAGGCGGCCGGACGGGTCCACCTGCCCATGCCCTGGCCGCCGGATGCCTCGAGCCGCTGACCGGTGACCCAGGCGAACTCCTCCGAGAGGATCGCCGCGGCGGCGCGGCCGATGTCGTCCGGCTGCCCGACGCGGCCGAGCGCGCTCGAGGCGATGATGCCGGCCTGGTAGGCCTCGTTGTCGCGGATCTGGCCACCGGCGAAGTCGGTGGCCGTTGCTCCGGGAGCGAGCACGTTGACCCGGATGCCGCGCGCTCCGAGCTCCTTGGCGAGGTAGCGCGTCCAGACCTCGACCGCGCCCTTCATCGCGGCGTAGACCGAGTACCCGGGGTTGACGAGGTTCTGCGTCAGGCCGGTCGAGATGTTGAGCACGGCGCCGCCGTCGGCCAGCAGCGGGCTCAGCTCCTGGGTGAGCAGCACCGGACCGGTGACGTGCACGGCGAGCAGCGACTCGATCTGCTCGCGGGTGGTCGAGCCGAAGAAGGTGTCGAGCGCGTAGCCCGCGTTGTTCACGAGGATGTCGAGGTCGTCGCGACCCCAGGTCGCGTGCAGCGTCTCGCGCAGGGTCGCGGCGAAGGCGGGGAAGGTCTCCGGCATCGTGGTGTCGAGCGGGAGCGCGACGGCCGTGCGGCCCGCCGCCTCGAGGTCGGCGACGACCGCCGCGGCCTCGTCGACGCCGGTGCGGTAGGTGAGGATGACGTCCACGTCGTGATCGGCGAGGGCGAGCGCGGATGCCCGGCCGAGGCCGCGGGATCCGCCGGTGATGAGGGCGATGCGTGTCATGCCTCGAGGATGCGCCGATGCGGGGACGGCATCCAGGGCGCGCTTATCCGGGGAGCGGCGATCCCTGGCACGGGCGGCGCAGGGCGAGGACGATGGAGACGTGGAGATGGATCGCGCGCAGCTCGCCGACTTCCTGCGCACCCGGCGCGAGGCCCTGCAGCCCGAGGACGTCGGCCTGACGCGCGGGCCGCGTCGTCGCACGAGCGGCCTGCGGCGCGAGGAGGTCGCCCAGCTCGTCGGGATGTCGGCCGACTACTACGGACGGCTCGAGCAGTCGCGCGGTCCGCAGCCCTCCGTGCAGATGCTCACGGCGCTCGCGCGCGGGCTGCACCTGACGCGCGCCGAGCGCGATCACCTGTTCCGGCTGGCGGGACACCCGGCGCCCGACCGCCGGGGCGACATCGACCACATCGCCCCCGGCATCCTGCGCATCGTCGACCGCCTGCAGGACACCCCGGCCATGGTGATCGGCGAGACCGGCGAGACGCTGCTCCAGACGCCGCTCGCGGTCGCGCTGCTGGGCGACGCGACCCGGTGGACCGGGCTCGCCCGCTCGACGGTCTACCGCTGGTTCACCGACCCGTCCTCACGCGCGGTGTACCACTCGGACGACCACGCCGTGCACGGCCGGGTCTGGGTCGCAGAGCTGCGGGATGCGCTCGGGCGAGGCGGGGCGGGCTCCCGGGCGGCCGAGCTCGTGGCGGCGCTCGAGCGCGAGAGCGCGGAGTTCCGTGCGCTGTGGGCGGAGCACGAGGTCGCGCAGAAGCAGGTGCGCACGAAGCGGTTCGTGCATCCGGAGGTCGGTGAGCTCACGCTCGACTGCGAGACCCTGCTCGACCCGGAGACGCAGCAGCGGCTGCTCGTGTTCACCGCGACGCCGGGCTCGGAGAGCGCGCAGAAGCTCGAACTGCTGGCCGTGATCGGCACGTACGAACCGGCGGCCGAGTAGGCGATCGACGGGCTCAGTCGGCCGACTTGATGACGATCGCGTCGGTCGTCATCGCCTCGCGTTCGGGGCGCAGGATGTCGGGCTCGATGTAGATGACCCGCGCCACGGGCACGGCGGCGCGGATGTCGACCTCCATCTGGTCGATCGCCTCCGCGACCTGCTCGAGCTTCGTGGTGTGCGGGAAGGCGACCTTGGCCGCGACGAGCATCTCGTCCGGGCCGAGGTAGAGCGTGCGCAGGTGGATGAGCGCCTCGGTCTGCGGGTGCTGGTTGAACGCGTCGCGGATGCGTTCCACGACATCCGGCTCGGCGCCCTCGCCGATCAGCAGGCTCTTCGTGACGCTGCCGAGGATGATCGCGACCGTCACGAGCAGCAGGCCGATGAGCAGGGTGCCGAGCGCGTCGAAGACCGGGTTGCCGGTGATCACCGTCAGGCCGACCCCGAGCAGGGCGAACACCAGGCCGATGAGCGCCGCCGTGTCCTCGAAGAGCACGACCGGCAGCTCCGGCGCCTTCGCACGGCGGATGAACGAGATCCAGGAGCCGGTGCCCTTGAACGGCAGCGACTCCTTGCGCGCGGTGCGGAAGGAGAAACCCTCGAGGCCGATCGAGATGACGATGACGGCGATCGGCAGCCACCAGTTCGTGATCTCGTGGTGCGGCTCGAAGAACTTCTGGATGCTCTCGTAGATCGAGTAGGCGCCGCCGACCGAGAACAGCACGATCGAGACGATGAAGGCGAAGAGGTAGCGCTCGCGGCCGTAACCGAACGGGTGCTCCTGATCGGCGGACTTGCGCGAGCGGCGGCCGCCGACGAGCAGGAGCACCTGGTTGATGGTGTCGGCGAACGAGTGCACCGCCTCGGCGAGCATGGCGGCCGAGCCGGAGAACAGCGCCGCCACGAGCTTGGTCAGCGCGATCCCGAGGTTGGCGGCCATCGCCGCGATGATCGCCTTGCCGCCGCCGGATGCGCTCACGCGCTCCAAGTTACCCTGGCCCGCCAGCTAGGATCGCGACCCGTGAGCCCCTCGCTGCCCCGGATCGCCCTGCTCGGAGCCGGCTCGATGGGCGGTGCGCTGCTCGCCGGACTCATCGCCTCCGGCGTCGGGCACGGCGGCGTGACCGTCACCAACCGCACCGCCGCGAAGGCCGCGGCGCTCGGCGGGCCGGGCGTCACGTCGCTGGCGCTGGAGCGCGATCCGGATGCCCAGCGCACCGCCCTGGACGGCGCGCGGCTCGTGGTGCTCGGCGTCAAGCCCGCGATGATCCCCGAGCTGCTGACGTCGATCCGCACCGACCTCGACCCGGATGCCGTGGTCGTCTCGGTCGCGGCCGGCGTGACGATCGCGTCGATGGAGGCGCTCGTGCCGAACCCGGTGCTGCGGGCGATGCCGAACACCCCGGCGGTCGTGCGCCTCGGGGTCACGGGGCTGGCATCCGGGCCGCGGGTGTCGGCCGAGCAGACGGCCGTCGCCCGCGCGTTCTTCGAGACCTCGGGCGCCGTGGTCGAGGTGCCCGAGGACCGGATCGACGCCCTGAGCACGATCTCCGGCTCGGGGCCGGCGTACGTGTTCCTGCTCGTCGAGAGCTTCACCGCGACCGCGCTGCGGATGGGGTTCTCGGATGCCGACGCTCGGCTCATGGTTCAGCAGACGTTCCGCGGCGCGTCGGAGCTGCTGGCGGCATCCGACGTCGATCCTGCCGAGCTGCGCCGCCGCGTCACGAGCCCGAAGGGCACGACCGAGCGCGCGATCGCGGTGCTCGAGGAGGCCGACCTCACCGGGCTGTTCGACCGCGCCACCGCCGCAGCCCTCGATCGCGCCCGCGAGCTCGCCCACGGCGACGCGTGACCCGCGCGGGCCGCGCCCCACATCCGATCGACGTTTTGCCATCCGATCGTCCCCCGCGCGCCGCATCGGATGGCAAACGGTCGATCGGATGCGCGAGAGGGTCGCGCCGAGCGTCACTTGAGTCGAGCGAACCGCTCCAGGTCGCCGATCGAGCCGCTGACGATCGCGATGTCGCGCTCATGCAGCACCGTCTCGGTCGAGGCGTAGGTGAAATCGCCGCCGGGCTGCTTCACCCCGACGACCGTGACGCCGTGCTTCGAGCGCAGGCCGCTCTGCCCGAGCGGGATGCCGCGCAGCGGCTTGGGCGGGTGCATCTTGACGATCGCGAAGTCGTCGTCGAAGCGGATGTAGTCCAGCATCCGATTCGAGACGAGGTGCGCGACCCGCTCGCCGGCCTCCGCCTCCGGGTAGACCACGTGGTGCACGCCGATGCGCGACAGGATCGTGCCGTGCGCCTGGCTGACCGCCTTCGCCCAGATCTGCCGGATGCCGAGGTCGACGAGGTTCGCCGCGATGAGCACGCTCGACTCGATCGAGGTGCCGACCGCGACCACCGCGACCGGGAAGTCGCCGGCGCCGAGCTGGTGCAGCGCCTCGACCGAGCGCGCGTCGGCCTGCACCGCGTGCGTCAGCCGGTCGGCCCACTTCTGCACGAGGGCCGGATCCTCGTCGATGGCCAGCACGTCGCGGTCGAGCCGGGCCAGCTGCCCGGCGGTCGCGGCGCCGAACCGGCCGAGCCCGATGACGAGCACGGGCGCGTCGGCGGGGATGTCGCTCGCGATGTCGCTGGGGGTGGATGCGTCAGCCAACGATGGGCCTCTCCTCCGGTCGGCGGAACAGCTGGCGCCGGGTCGACGCCGCCAGCGCGGCGGCGAGGGTCACGGTGCCGATGCGTCCCAGGAACATGGTGGCCGCCAGAACGTACTGCGCCGGTTCCGACGCGCTCGCGGTGAAACCCGTCGAGAGCCCGCACGTCGCGAACGCGCTGATGACGTCGAACAGCACGTCGTCCAGCGGCGCGCGGGTCATGACGAGCAGCGTGATGGTCGCGGCCGCGACGGTCGTGGCCCCCACAGCACGACGCTGACGGCCAGGCGCATGACATCCGACGGGATGCGCCGCCGGAACGACTCCATGTCGTCGACGCCCCGTGCCTCCGCGAATGCGCCCAGGAACAGGATCGCCAGGGTCGTCACCTTGATGCCGCCCGCGGTCGAGGCGGAGCCGCCGCCCACGAACATGAGCATGTCGGTCACGAACAGGCTCGCCCCGTCGAGGTGGCCGACGTCGACGGTCGAGAACCCGCCCGAGCGTGCCATCGACGACTGGAAGAAGCTCTGCAGGATCCGCTGGCCGGGGTCGAGGCCGCGCTGCGCACCATCCCACTGCAGCAGCAGCAGCGCGAGCGCCCCGCCCGCGAGCAGCAGGAGGAAGGTCGCGATCGTGAGCTTCACGTGCAGGCTCCAGCGGCGGGGATGCCACGGGTTCCGGGACAGCGTGTGGATGACCGGGAAGCCGATGGCCCCGAATCCGACCGCGATCATCAGCACGATGAGGAACCACGCGTCGTGCGCGTACGGACCGAGGCCGGCGCTCGAGGGGAGGAAGCCGGTATTCGTGAACGCCATGGCGGCCGTGTAGACGGACTGCCAGCCCGCGGTCCAGGGATCGTCACCGGCCAGCAGCATCCGGGGGAACAGCAGCACCGCCGCCGCGAGCTCGATCACGAGCACACTCACGGCGACCGTCACGATGAGTCCGCCGGTGTCGCCGAGCTGCAGGGCCTGGGCGTCGACCCGCAGCCCCTTGCGCAGGTTGAGCGGGTTGGCGTCGCCGGCGGCGAGCAGCTTCTGCCGCAGCCCGAGCTTGCGACTGATGATGAGGCCGAGGATCGACGCGAGGGTGAGCACCCCGATGCCGCCGATCTCGACGCCGACGAAGATGAAGACATGCCCGAGCGGCGACCAGAACGTCGCCATGTCGACCGTCGACAGGCCGGTGACGCAGATGACGGACACGGCCGTGAAGATCGCATCGACCAGGGGTGCGGCGTGCCCGGAGCTGGTGGCCGGCGGCAGCGAGAAGAGCACGGCGAAGAGGGCGGTCAGCCCGGCGAACACGAGGAGCGCGAAGCGGGCCGGCGTGGCGACCGAGAAGTCGCCGATCGCGTCGGCCATGCGGGTCGGCAGCGAACCCCGGCGGATCGGCGTTCCGGCCATCCCTGGATGCTATCCCCGGAACCGCCGGCCGAGACGGCCGGCGGCACCGGCTCCGCGGGGAGGTCGGAAACGACCTCCTCCCAGCGGGGAGCGTGCTGTGCGACCCTGGAGCGATGAGCGACATCTTCGACGTGCTCGCCGACGGCACCCGGCGCGAACTCCTCCGGAGCCTGCGCGATCGCGGCGACGAGGTGAGCGTGAGTGAACTCGTCAGCGAGCTCGGCATCAGCCAGCCGACCGTCTCCAAGCACCTCAAGGTGCTGCGCGACCACGATCTGGTGAGCGTGCGCGAGGAGGGGCAGCACCGGTACTACCGGCTGGATGCCGCACCGCTCGGCGAGATCGAGGCCTGGCTCGCGCCGTTCGCGGGGGCGCCGCGGCGGACGGGACGGCATCCGGCGCGCTGCTGGAGTCGGGTGCGTTCTCGGCCTGGGCGGGCGCCGAGGTCGGCGGTCGGCTCGGCCGCACGGCAGCGGAGACCGCGCATCAGGCGCGTGCGGCGCTCGAGGCGGCGCAGGAGAAGCTGCAGGGCGCGCAGCGGCGGGTTTCGGTGCGGCTGCCGAGATGGGGTCGCCGCTCCTAGACACGGGGGCTCGCGATTCCCTATATTGACGCTGGGCACTCGCGTCACAGCAGTCACATAGACAACAGCGAGCGCCCCCACAGAAGGGGTGTCGATGGCCGATCTCTCGGACGTCCGCTTCCTCACCGTCGCCGAGGTCGCCGACATGATGCGCGTCTCGTCGATGACCGTCTACCGGCTCGTGCACGCCGGCGAACTGCCGGCCGTGCGCTTCGGGCGTTCCTACCGGATCCCGGAGTCGGCGGTCGCGCAGGTCATCGCGGCCCCCGGGGCCGAGCGCGACGCGGGCTGAATCCGGCCTGGGCTAGACTTCTGCGGTTGACTTTCCCCGCGGTTCGTTTCGGAACCCGGCCGGTGGTCCGATCGAATCGAATGAGGTGAAGTATGGGCTCCGTCATCAAGAAGCGCCGCAAGCGCATGGCGAAGAAGAAGCACCGCAAGCTGCTGCGCAAGACGCGGCACCAGCGTCGCAACAAGAAGTAGTGCACGAACGCCCGGCTCCGGCCGGGCGTTCTGCATGTGCGGGGTGCACCGCCCCCGGCTTTGCTGCGCAACCGATCGGCGGTTTGCCATCGGATGGTGCCCGCGCGCACCTGCACGGATGGCAAACCGTGTAGCGGTTGCGGAGCGTGGGTGCGGATGCCGAACGCGAGCTGCTACTCCGTGACCTTCTTCGCGTCGCGGGCCTCGCGGCGCAGGCGTCGCCGGGCCTCGCGGATGCTCGAGGGTCGCAGCCGCATGATCGGCCAGTGGTGATCGTGCGCGTGCTTCATGAGGGCGACATCCGGATTCACGACCGTGGGGTGGCCGACGAGTTCGAGCAGCGGGATGTCGTTGCGGCTGTCGGAGTACGCCCAGCTCTCGGCGAGGTCGGCCCCCTCGCGCTCGGCGAGCTCGCGGACCGCCTCCGCCTTGCGCTCGTGGTGCAGGATGTGGCCGATGATCCGGCCGGTGAAGACGCCGTCCTTGGACTCGAACTGCGAGCCGAGCGCGCCGGTCAGCCCGAGCTTCTGCGCCATGCGCTCGCCGATGACGAGCGGCGTCGCCGAGACGAGCCACACCTGGTGCCCGCGGGCGATGTGGTCCTGGGCGAGCTTCACGGTGTCGGGGTAGAGCCGCGGACGGATCCGGTGCTCCCAGATCGAGTCGGCGAGCTCCAGGATCTGGGCCTCCGAATGCCCGCCGAGCAGCCCGAGCGCCCGCTCCTTCGACGACGCGAGGTGCTCGTCGTTCTCGCCCACCATGATGAAGCGCACCTGGTGCCAGCCGAACAGCGCGATGTCGCGAGCACGGATGATGCGGCGCTTCCACGCCTCGCGCCCGAGCTGGAACAGGCTCGTGCCGCGCATGAGCGTGTTGTCGACGTCGAACAGCGCCAGGATGGGCCGGTCGCTCGGCGGCAGCGGCTCCTCGGGCATCGATCCATGCTAGCCGCGTGCCCGCACCGGACGCCCGGGCAGGTCGCCGCCTAGGCTGGCGGCGTGCCGCGACTGACGCTGCTGACCCGACCCGGATGCCACCTGTGCGACGACGCGCGCGCGCTGGTGCAGGACGTGCTCGGCGGGTACCCGGAGGTCGCGTTCGAGGAGCGCTCGATCGTCGGCGATGCGGAGCTGGAACGCGAGTACGCGGAGGAGATCCCGGTCGTGCTGATCGACGACCGCGTGCATACGATCTGGCGCGTCGACCGCGCCCGCCTGGTCGGCGCCCTCGACGCGGCAGGACGTCGGGTCTAGCCACGAGCGCGAGCCCGGTCTAGCCTGCCGACATGCTGCGGACGCCGGTGCTCGCGATCTGCGGGAGCCTGCGTGCCGACTCGCTGCACCGCGGGCTCCTGCGCGCGATCGAGCGCCGTGCGCCGGGCCTCCAGCTGCTCGGCGACGACCTCGTGCCGCAGCTGCCGCTCTTCGATCCCGGGCTCGACACTCCCGACCGGATGCCGACCGCGGCTCGCGAGCTGCGCCTGCTCGCGGAAGGCTGCGCCGCCGCGATCATCGCGTCGCCGGAGTACGTGCACGCCCCGTCCGGCGTCACCAAGAACGCGCTCGACTGGCTCGTCGGGTCGACCGGGCTGTACGGCAAGCCGGTGCTGCTCATGTCGGCATCGCCCGGGCAGACGGGCGGCATCCGGGGCCTCGCCGCCCTCGTGCCGACCCTGCTGGCGATGGATGCCGCGCTCGTCGACCCGGTGAGCGTCTCGCACGCGCCGAACCGCATCCGCCCCGACGGCGAGGTGCTCGACGCCGGCCTCGACCTGCGGCTCGACATCGCGGTCGAGCAGCTCGCCGAGGCGATGCCCGTCTCGGTGGCCGCGCGCTGATGCAGCGGCTGTACTCGAGTTCCGGCGATCCCGGCGAGCGCCCGGCGGTTCCCGCATGGGTGCAGCCGCCGCAGGACGAGCTTCCCGTGCTGCTGCCGATCGGCGAGGTGCTCGCCCGCACGGCCGGCACGGTGCTGGCGGTGTCGGCGCTCGAGGTGTACTCGACGGGTGTGGTGATCCGCGTCGATTCCGTCCTCCGGCGGCTGGGGGAGACGGCGAAGGACTGGAGCTGGATCCTGCACGGCGGGTTCGGACGGCGGGAGGATCCGCCGGGTGACGAGCTGCACTGGCGCGTCGTGCTCGCCGAGGGATCCACGGCGGAGTTCGGTGGATTCCCGCACGGCAGGGCGTGGGACGAGCAGCCCGAGGGGTGGTCGCTGTCGTTCGCGAACGGCGGCGGAGGCGGGGGCGGCGATGAGCGCTACGACCAGCACCACGGGCTGTGGCTGTGGCCGCTGCCGCCCGAGGGTCCGATGGAACTCGTCGCGGAATGGCGCGAGCGCGGCATCCTGGAGAGCCGCGTGACCGTCGACGGCGCCGCGATCCTCGCCGCGGTGCCGCGGGTGCGCAGTCTCTGGCCCTGACGGCGCGCGCTACGGCTCCAGGCGGTTCGGCCCGCGGAACAGGTAGATGACCTCGCGGATCGACGGCAGGTGCAGCAGCAGCATCAGCACGCGCGCGAGGCCCATGCCGAAGCCGCCGTGCGGAGGCACCCCGTACTTGAAGAATTCGAGGTACTCGCCGATCTCGTCGGGGTTCAGACCCTTGTCCTGCGCCTGGGCGACGAGCACGTCGATACGGTGCTCGCGCTGCGCGCCGGTGGAGATCTCCGCGCCGTTGAAGATGAGGTCGTAGCTGTTGGTGAGGCCCGCGTCGTCGTCGTGGCGGCGGTGGTAATAGGGCCGGATGCTCGACGCGTAGTCGGTGAGGAACACGAACTCGTGCCCGAGCTGCTCCTTCACGTACTCCGAGATGCGGCGCTCGCCCTCCGGGTCCATGTCAGCGTCGTGCCGGGGCACGGTGTAGCCGCGGGCGGCCACGATCTCCTTCGCCTCGGCGAGCGGGATGCGCGGGAACGGCAGCGACGGCACGGTCACCTCGACGCCGAACAGCGCCTCGATCTCGGCGCCGTGCTTCTCCTTCACGGCGGCGAACGCGGCGGCGAGCAGCTGCTCGTGCATCGCCATGACGTCCTCGTGGGAGTCCACCCAGCTGATCTCGGCATCCACCGACACGAACTCGGTGGCATGCCGCGACGTGAACGACGGGTCGGCCCGGAAGGCGGGCCCGATCTCGAAGACCTTGCCGAAGCCGGCGGCCTGGCCCATCTGCTTGAAGTGCTGCGGGCTCTGCGCGAGGTAGGCGGTCGTCTCGAAGTACGGCACCTGGAACAGCTCGGCGCGCGACTCCGACGGCGAGGCCATGAGCTTCGGCGTGTGGATCTCGATGTAGCCGTTGTCGACCCACCAGGTGCGCATCGCGTGCAGCAGCGTCGTCTGCACGCGGAACAGCAGGTTCATCTCGGGCCGGCGCAGGTCGAGCCAGCGGTAGTCGAGGCGCTTGTCGATCGACGAGTCCTCCGCGATGGGGGAGTCGAGCGCGGCGGCGGCGACGTCGAGCCGGCCGACCTTGACCTCGAGCCCGCCGAGCTTGACCCGCTCGTCGTGCTTGAGGTCGCCCTCGACCCGGATGAAGGTGCCCGCCGTGAGCGCGGAGATCGCGTCGGCGATCGGGTCGGGCTGCGGGTCCTCGCCCGCGTCGGTGCGCGGGTGCACGAGCTGCACGGCGCCGGACTCGTCGCGGAGCACGACGAACTGCACCTTCTTCTGGTCGCGCACCGTGTCGACCCATCCGGCGACGGACACGGGTCCGTCGATCGCGGCGGCCAGGTCGGCGACGAGCGTGCGAGAGGTCACGGGCACCGAGTTTACGGCCCGCGCCGACGGGCGGCCGGTTCGTCCGTCGGCGGAGCTTCAGGCAGCCGCCCGTAGAATCCGGAGCGTGTCCGCCGACCTCGTCCGCCTGGTGCGCCACGGCGAGGTCTTCAATCCCGCCGGGGTGCTCTACGGCCGGATGCCGGAGTTCCACCTGAGCGATCGGGGCCGCGACATGGCGCGACTCGCGGCGCGGTCGCTGGCCGGCCACGACATCCGGCGCGTGATCGCGAGCCCGCTCACCCGCACCCGGGAGAGCGCGCAGCCGTGGCTGGACCTGTTCCACCCCGCGGCGGGCCTCGAGATCGACGAGCGCATCATCGAGCCGACCAACGTCTTCGAGGGCACCAACATCCGGCGCGCGGTCCGGGCGAATCCGCTGCTCGCCCGGCACTTCCGCAACCCGTGGCGGCCGAGCTGGGGCGAGCCGTTCGCGGCGATCGCCGCCCGGATGATGGCCGCGATCCACGACGCCCACGCCTCGGTCGACGGCGGCGAGGTGGTGCTCGTCAGCCACCAGTCGCCGATCTGGATGGCCGCCCGCACCGTGCAGGGCAGGCCGCTCGCGACCGATCCGCGCAACCGGCGGTGCGCCCTGTCGAGCATCACGAGCCTCGCCCTGCGCGACGGCCGCTTCGTCGAGGTCTCCTACGAGGAGCCCGCCGCGGAGCTGCTGGCCGGGGCCGTCGACCAGGGGGCGGTGTGAGCGCGCGCGGACGCCGGATGCGGGCGGCGGCGGTCGTGCTGGTGGCGGCATCCTCGCACTGGCCGGCTGCTCGTCGGGTGACGGGATCGCCGGCAGCTACACCGGCGGCGACTACACCTCGGGCGACGGCACGACGCGGGTGATCGCGCCCGGCAGTCGCACCGCGCCGATCAGCTTCACGGCGACGACGTCGACCGGCGGCACGGTGTCGAGCTCCGAGCTGCGCGGCGACGTCGTCGTCGTCAACTTCTGGTATGCGCAGTGCGCGCCGTGCATCGCCGAGGCCCCGCGCCTCGAGAAGCTCTACGCCCACTTCGGCTCGGGGGAGAAGGGCGTGCAGTTCCTGGGGGTCGACATCAATGACCTGGCGCCGCAGGCGACGGCCTTCGCGAAGGCGCACGGCGTCAGCTACCCGATCACGATCGAGACCGGCAACAACGCGCCGATGGCGGCGGCGTTCGCCGGCAAGTTCTCGCCGCGCACCACCCCGACGACGCTCGTCATCGACACGAAGGGCCGGGTCGCGGCGCGCTTCGACGGCGAGATCACGACGGATCAGACCAGCGTGCTGCGCGAGGTCATCCAGGACACCCTGACCGAGACGTCGTCCTGATGGATGTCGGCTCGATCGTCGCGGGCGGCGGCCTCTGGCTCGCCGTGCCGATCGCGCTCGCGGCCGGCCTGGTGTCGTTCCTGTCTCCGTGCATCCTGCCGCTCGTGCCCGGCTACCTCGGCTACGTCAGCGGTGTCACCGGCGGGGCGGTGCGCACCCGGGGTCGCGTGCTGCTCGGCGCGGCGCTGTTCGTGCTCGGGTTCTCGGTCGTGTTCATCCTCGCGACGGTGCTGGTCGGCACGGTCGGCGTGTTCGTCGCCCAGTGGTCGGACCTCATCCTGCGGATCGCGGGCGTCGTCGTCATCGTCATGGGCGTCGTCTTCATCGGGCAGGTCAGCTTCCTGCAGCGCACCGTGAAGCCCGGATGGCAGCCCCGCACCGGCCTCATCGGCGCGCCGCTGCTGGGCGTGATCTTCGCGATCGGCTGGACCCCGTGCGTCGGCCCGACCCTCGTGGCGGTGACCTCGCTCGTGCTCGACCAGGGCGACCTCGCGCGCGCGGTGCTCCTCGGCGTCGCGTACTGCCTCGGCCTCGGGGTGCCGTTCCTGCTGGTCGCGATCGGCTTCGGCTGGGTCGGCGCGTCGGTCCGCTTCGTCAAGCGCCACATCCGGGCCGTCAACATCGCGGGCGGCGCGCTGCTGATCGTCATCGGCGTGCTCATGGTGTCGGGGTTGTGGGGCGTCGTCGTGCATTCGATCGGGGTGGGCGCGAATGTCCCGCTCTGACCTGTCCCGCTCTGACTCCGACGCGCCGACGAGCTTCGGCGCCCGCCCCGACGGCCACGCCGAGGCGCCCGAGCCCGCCCCCGGCATCCAGCAGCCGCGGCTCGGGCCGGTCGGCTGGCTCCGCTTCCTGTGGCGCCAGCTCACGAGCATGCGCACGGCGCTCATCCTGCTGCTGCTGCTCGCCCTCGCCGCGGTGCCCGGGTCGCTCGTGCCGCAGCGCACCTCCGACCCGAATGGCGTCATCCAGTTCCAGCAGCAGAACCCCGACGGCTACAAGATCCTCGACGCGCTCGGAGTGTTCTCGACGTTCGCGTCGCCGTGGTTCTCGGCCATCTACCTGCTGCTGTTCGTTTCGCTCGTGGGGTGCATCATCCCGCGCACCCGGCACCATCTGCAGGCGCTCGTGGCGAAGCCGCCGCGCACGCCCGCCCGGCTCGAGCGGCTGATCGGCTACACGGAGGCGACGACCGCCGTGGATGCCCCCACCGCCGTCGCCGAGGGACGCCGCGTGCTGCGCCGCCTCGGCTACCGGGTCGAGAACTACCCGCTGCCCGGCGGCGGCGACTCGGTCTCGGCCGAGCGCGGCTACCTGCGCGAGACCGGCAACCTGATCTTCCACGTCGCGCTCGTCGGCATCCTGCTCACCGTCGGCGTCTTCGGCGGCTTCGGCTACACCGGCCAGCGCATCCTCGTGCAGGACTCCACGTTCACGAACGTCGGCAGCGACTACGACTCCTTCATCCCGGGCCGGTTCTCGTCGGTGGACGACCTGCAGCCCTACCAGATGCGGCTCGAGTCGTTCCGGCCGACCTACGCCTTCAACCAGACGACCGGCACCTGGGACCCGGAGGACTACGTCACCCGCCTGAGCACCCGCACCCCCGGCGGCGGGTGGACGAAGCAGGAGCTCAAGATCAACGCGCCGATCACGGTCGGCGGCACCCAGATCTACCTGCTCGGCAACGGCTACGCGCCGATCCTCACGATCCGGGACTCCCACGGCACGGTCGTCAAGAACGAGCCGACGCCGTTCCTCGCGCAGGATGCCAACCTCACGAGCAACGGCGTGCTGAAGGTCGCCGACGGGCTGACCGACTCCACGGGGAAGCCGACGCAGATCGGCATCCAGGGCTTCTTCCGGCCGACGCCGCCGGCGGGCAAGGACCAGATCCTGTCGGCCGCGCCGCAGCTGTCGCCGAAGGCCGACGTGTTCCTGTCGGTGTACATCGGCGACCTGGGCCTCGGCGGCGGCACCCCGCAGAACGTGTACACGCTCGACGTGGCGAAGCTGAAGCTCGCCGCGGGGCGCGACCCCGCGACCAGCAAGACGGTCGGCGGCGGGCCGATCGACCTCGTGCGCGGGCAGACGGCGACGCTGCCGGACGGGCTGGGCACGATCACGTTCAGCGGCATCCGGCGCTACGTCAGCCTCGACATCCACCACGACCCGACGCCCCTTCCCGCGCTGGTGTTCGCGCTGCTCGTCCTCGGCGGCCTGCTTCTCAGCCTGTTCGTGCCCCGGCGGCGCATGTGGATCACCGCGGTCACCGGCGAGGACGGCACGCGACTGCGCTACGCCGGCCTCGCCCGCGGCGAGGACGCGAACCTCGAGGCCGCCGTCGCCGAGGTGGCGGCGCGCCACCGCGCGGCCCTCGGTGACCCGGGCGACCCCGACGGTCCGGACGACCCCCGAACACCGATACCTAGGATGTGACCGTGACGACCGATACCCTCGCCGCCTATTCGCTGCTGATGGCGTACTCGGCGATCGCCGTCTACGCGATCGCGTTCGTCATGTACGTGCTCGACCTGAGCCGGCGCACCGGGTCGATCCCCGTCGCCGAGGCGAGTGCTCGTGCCGCGGTGCCGGCCGCGACGACCGCACGGGCCGGCGGCGGCACGGCCCTGCTCGAACGGGTCGGCAGCGTCACCACCCGCATCGCCGAGGGCCAGGCGAAGAGCGTCAACAAGGCGACCCGGTTCCAGCGCACGGCGTTCGCGCTCATGATCATCGCCTGGGTCGTGCACGTCGGCGCCGTCGTGCTCCGCGGCATCGCGGCCGACCGCGGCCCGTGGGCGAACATGTACGAGTTCTCGCTCACCGGCACGGCGATCATCGTCGGCATCTTCATCGTCGTGAACCTCTGGCGCGACGTGAAGTTCCTCGGCGCCTACATCACCGGCTTCGTCGTGCTGATGCTCGGCCTCGCCGCCACCAACTTCTACGTCGCCGTCGCGCCGACGTCGCCGCCGCTGCAGTCGTACTGGCTCTACATCCACATCTCGGTCGCGATGCTCGCCACCGGCTTCTACGCGGTCGGCGGCGGGCTCGCGATCGTGCAGCTGCTGCAGCAGGCGCGCGAGAAGGGGCGCCTGACCCGCGGACGGTTCCTGGCGACCTTCCCGTCGTCGGCGACGCTCGAGGCGATGTCGTCGCGCCTGATCATCGTCGGCTTCGCGTTCTGGACCTTCACCCTCATGGCCGGCGCGATCTGGGCGTACCACGCATGGGGTCGCTACTGGGGCTGGGACACCAAGGAGGTCTGGACGTTCATCGTGTGGGTCATCTTCGCCGGCTACATCCACGCCCGCGCGACCCGGGGATGGCGCGGCACCCGATCCGCTTGGCTCGCGATCATCGGACTGGCCGCGGTGCTGTTCAACTTCACGATCGTGAACCTGTTCTTCCACGGGCTGCACGCGTACAGCGGGCTCTCCACGATGTGACCTCGCCGCTACTCGACCCGCGAGGCGAGGAGGGCGTGGCAGCGCTCCAGGCGGTCGAGCCACCACGTCGTGCGCTCCGGGGGCGCCGCAAGAGCGTCGAGGGCGTCGGCATCCGGCACCGGCCGGGTGACCGGGATCGCGCCGTCGACCGGCACGAGCGGATCGGCGACGACGTCGCGCTCGAACAGGCCGACGGTGGCGAGACCGCAGTCGTAGGGCAGCTCGGGCAGGGCGGCCGCGAGGTGGGCGCCCATCGCGATCCCGATGCTGGTGTCGAGGGCGCTCGACACGACGACCGGCAGTCCCGCGTCGCCCACGATCTCGAGCGCCCGGTGGATGCCGCCGAGCGGCTGCGCCTTGATCACCAGCAGGTCGGCGGCGCCGGCCCGCGCGACCGCCAGCGGGTCGGCGGCCTTGCGCACGCTCTCGTCGGCGGCGATGGGGATGTCCCAGTCGTGCAGGCGGGAGCGGAGCTCGGCGAGCTCCTCGACGCTCGCGCACGGCTGCTCGAGGTACTCGAGGTCGAACGGCGCGAGGGCGTGCACGGCGTGCTCGGCCTCGTCGACGTTCCAGCCGCCGTTCGCGTCGAGCCGCACCCGGCCCTCGGCGCCGAGCGCCGCGCGCGCCGCCGCCACGCGGGCGACGTCGTCGGCGAGCGCCTGCCCGCGTTCGGCGACCTTGACCTTGACGGTGCGGCATCCGGGATAGAGCGCCAGCACGGCCGGCACATCGGTCGCGGGCACGGCGGGCAGCGTCGCGTTGACCGGGATGCGATCGCGGCGGGCGGCGGGCGGCGCGTTCCAGCCGAAGTCGATCGCGGCGGCGAGCCAGGTCGCCGCCTCCGCGTCGTCGTACTCGACGAACGGCGAGAACTCCGTCCAGCCGGCCGGGCCCTCCAGCAGCACGGCCTCGCGCACGTCGACGCCGCGGAAGCGCCGCCGGAGCGGGATCGCAACCACCCGCGCGCCCGCCCGCAGCTCACGCAGGGGCGGGGTCGCGGGCATGTGCCCAGAGTAGGCTGACGCTCGGTCAGGAGGCCCGATGAGCTACTCGCAGCAGCCCGGACGTTCTCCCGCGCCGATGCCGAACCAGCTCCGCTCGATGTCGTCCGGGCCGCCGATCGCCCCGCAGCAGGGCGGGTATCGCCCGCAGACCGGTGGCGTCGCCCCGCAGCGCGGCGGGATCGCGCCGCTACGCGGAGGGATCCCGCCGATCCCGCCGGAGTACACGGTCGCGCCCACGCTCGGGCAGTTCTGGCGCAGCGACGTGCGGCGCACGCGCATGGACGGCACGCGCCGCGTGCGCTGGCCCGGGTTCATCGCGTTCTTCGTCGGCCTCGCCGCGGCGATCCTGCTGCTGCTCTCGGCGATCGCCGCGTCGGTCGTGCTCGCCTCGATCGCCCTCGCGTTCAGCATCGTCGCCGGGTTCTTCGCGATCGTCACGCTCGTGGCCGGCTTCGGCCGCGTGCTCGGACTCTTCGGCCTGCTGCTGGCGCTCGCAGGCAACATCTACATCGTCGCGCCGCTGTTCGGCCTTGTCTGATCCGGTCATGATCCCCGAGGGGTCGGCGTCGGCGACGCCGGCCGCGTCGCGCGCGACCGCCGCGCCCGCGCCGTCGGACACGGCCCCCGCTGTCGTCCATGTCGGACGCCTCGCCGCCCGCGCGGTCGCATCGCCTCGTGCGCGAGCGCAGGCCGTCCCTCGGCCGTTACGCGCTCGCGCTCGCGGTGCTCATGGTGGCGCTGGTGGCGGTCGCGCTGGGGGTCGACGCCCCCGAGCGGTACCTCGCGGCCACCGTCCTGGCGCTCCTCGCCGACGCGTTCAGCGCCGCCGCGCTCATCGTCGGGATCGTCGCGCTCGTGCGCCGTCGCTGCGTGGTCGCGGCGACCTTCGGCGTCGTGATCGCGGTGCTCGGAAATCCGCTCGTCCTCCTCCACGGATTGGGAGCCCTCGCATGAGCGCCGACCGCGTCTCCGAGCTGTTCGACCCCGAGCGCTGGGTCGAGGTCGACGGCTTCGCCGATCTCGAGGACGTGACGTACCACCACGACACCACCGGGCGGGTCGCGCGGGTCGCGATCGACCGGCCCGAGGTGCGCAACGCCTTCCGGCCGCGCACGGTCGACGAGCTCGCCCGCGCCCTCGACGACGCGCGGCAGAACCCGCGGATCGGTGCCGTGCTGCTGACCGGCAACGGCCCGTCCCCCAAGGACGGCGGGTGGGCTTTCTGCTCCGGGGGCGACCAGCGCATCCGGGGGCGCAGCGGCTATGAGTACGACGACGGCTCGGTCGGCGTCGGACGTCTGCACATCCTCGAGGTGCAGCGACTGATCCGGTTCATGCCGAAGGTCGTCATCGCCGTGGTTCCCGGATGGGCGGCCGGAGGCGGCCACTCCCTCTACGTCGTGTGCGACCTGGCCATCGCCTCCGCCGAGCACGCCCGGTTCAAGCAGACCGACGCCGACGTCGGCAGCTTCGACGCCGGCTACGGCAGCGCGTACTTCGCCCGGCAGGTGGGCCAGCGGTTCGCGCGCGAGGTGTTCTTCCTCGCCGAGGAGTACGACGCGCAGCGCGCATACGAGACGGGCGCGGTCAACAAGGTCGTGCCGCACGCCGAGCTCGAGGCGCGGGCGCTCGAGATGGCCGAGACGATCCTCGGCAAGAGCCCCACGTCGATCCGGATGCTGAAGTACGCGCTCAACGCGGTCGACGACGGACTCGTCGGGCAGCAGCTCTTCGCCGGCGAGGCGACCCGGCTCGCCTACGGCACCGACGAGGCGCTCGAGGGTCGCGACGCGTTCCTCGAGAAGCGCCCCCCGACTGGTCCCCCTACCCGTGGCACTTCTGACCCGCCCGAGCCCGTTGAGTGCGCGCAATAGGGGGTCGCGGCGCACTCGCCGCCCCCAATTGGGGGTACGAGACGGGATTCGACCCCCGATTGCGCACCGTGAACGCGGGGTGACGGTGTGACGCGGAGGCTCGAGGTGGTGCGGGGGGCGGAGATCGCGGTGGCGCTGCGCGCCGCGCTCGCGGGGGCCCCGCGGTGCTGCCGGCGGCACCGGGGGCCGACCCGCAGGGGCTGCCCGGCACGGTCGAGCAGCGGATCGCGCTCGTCGTCGAGACGAGCGGCTCGACCGGGGACCGAAGCGTGTCGCACTGAGCGCCGACGCGCTGCTCGCCAGCGCGGCCGCGAGCGAGTCCGCGCTCGGCGGTCCCGGCCAGTGGGTGCTGGCGCTTCCCACGCACTACATCGCCGGGCTCAACGTGCTCGTGCGCTCGTTCGCCGCGGGAGTCGATCCGGTCGAGCTCGAGGGCGGGCCGTTCACCGCGGCACGGTTCGTCGACGCGGCGCGGCGGCTCGGCATCCCGGAGCGCCTCGTCGCCCTGGTACCGGCCCAGCTCGCGACGCTGCTCGACGACCGGAACGCTCTCACCGAGCTGCGCCGGTTCCAGGCGGTGCTCGTCGGCGGGCAGGCGACACCGGCGACGCTCGCGGCACAGGCCGCGGATGCCGGCGTGCGCCTCGTGCGCAGCTACGGCTCGAGCGAGACGAGCGGCGGCTGCGTCTACGACGGCCGGCCGGTCGGCGGGGCGACGGTGCGCGTCGAGGACGGCGAGGTGTGGCTCGGCGGCCCGAGCCTCGCGGAGGGGTATCTCGGCGATCCCGGGCTGACGGCGGAGCGGTTCGTCATGCACGGCGGGGCGCGCTGGTTCCGCACCGCCGACGGCGGCTCGCTCCGCGACGGCATGCTGACCGTCACGGGACGCCGCGACGACGTGCTCATCTCCGGCGGCGTCAAGGTCGCGCTGGCCGAGATCGAGCGGGTGCTGCGCGAGCAGCCCGGGCTGCAGGATGCCGTGGTCGTCGCCGCCCCCGATCCGCGCTGGGGCGAGACCCCGGTCGCATTCACCGCCGGGTACGCCGACACCCAGGCCGCGATCGCCGCGGTCGGCGCGGAACTCGGCGCCGCCGCGCGGCCCGCCCGCCTCGTGCACCTGGATGCGCTGCCCGAGCTGCCGAGCGGCAAGCCCGACCGACGCGCCCTCGCCGAGCTGGCGCGCGGGTAGCCCGGGGTCGGTCGATAGACTTCCGGCCGTGGCACGCCCGAAGCAGCAGCGCATCGACGTCGGCCGGCGCACGGCGGCGGCATCCGGCGGCAAGGCCGTCCCCGCGAAGGCGAAGTCCGCGCCCGCGAAGGGCAGGGCATCCGGCTCGAAGGGCCGCGGGCGAAGCGGACGCCCGGGCGGCCGTCCGATCGTCGAGGCCCGTCCCGCCACCCTCGGCACCTGGATCGCGGGGGCGCGTCCGCAGACCCTCCCGCTCGCGCTCGCCGCGGTCGCGATCGGCTACGGCGCCGCCTCCAACACCGCGGCGTTCGGCGTCCAGCTCTGGGACCACTGGCTCCGCGCGGTCGGCTGCCTCGTCGTCGCGATCGCGCTGCAGATCGCCGTGAACTACGCCAACGACTACTCCGACGGCGTGCGCGGCACCGACGCCCACCGGGTCGGGCCGCAGCGGCTCGTCGGCTCGGGTCGCGCCCGGCCCCGAGCGGTGCTCACGGTCGCGCTCGTGTTCTTCGCGATCGCCGCGATCGCCGGCGTGCTCGTCGTCTGGCGCAGCGGCCAGTGGTGGCTGCTGGCCGTCGGCGCGGTGTGCATCGCCGCCGCGTGGTTCTACACGGGTGGCAAGCGCCCGTACGGCTACTCGGCGCTCGGCGAACTCGCCGTCTTCCTCTTCTTCGGCATCGTCCCGGTCGCGGGCACGGTCTTCGTCCTGACCAGCAGCGCGGCCAGGATCGGCACGGTCAACGTGGAGGGATGGCTCGGCGGCGTGGCCGCGGGGGCGCTCGCGTGCGCGGTGCTCGTCGTCAACAACCTCCGCGACATCGACCGGGACCGCGCCGCGCGCAAGCGCACCCTCGCGGTGCTCATCGGGCGGGTGCCGACCCTCGTGCTCTACGTGGTGCTGATGCTCGTGCCGTTCGTGGTGCTGATCTTCTTCACGCTGTTCTACCTGAATGCCGGCTACGTGTACTTCACGCTCATCGTCGCACTGCCGGCGATCGTGATCGTGCTGTTCGGCACGACGCCGCGCGAGCTCGTGACGGCGCTGCAGCTCACCCTGCTGACGGCGCTGTTGTTCGGGCTGGGGCTGGGCGCGGCGCTGCTGTTCGCGCCCGCCTGAGTGAGCTCCAGGGCCGCCTACGCGTCGCGGTCGATGACCGTGTCCTCGGCGTTCTCGTCGGAGCCGGCCGGAGCCTCGCGGGGCCGGCGCGACGCGGCGAGCTCGGTAAGGGCTCGCGCGCGCAACCGCCCGAAGAAGATGTACGAGATGCAGAACGCCAGGAGGGCGGCGACGACGGCCGCGACCGCCCAGGCGAAGCTCCACAGCTGTGCCGTGAGCGCGTAGACCACCGCGAACAGCACCGCGAACAGCCCCACGCGCACGGCCGAGTACAGGATCCATGCGCGCACCCCGGCATCCTACGATCCGCCGCTGTGCACGGGCTCGGCGCGTAGGATCCGAGCATGCTCCGCCTGCTCCCCGGGATCATCGACCTGGTGCTGACGGTCGTCGCGATCGTCGACATCTCGCTCATCGATTCGTCACGGGTGCGCGGGCTGCCCAAGTGGGCATGGGTGCTGATCTCGCTGCTGCTGTTCATCGTCGGGCCGTTGCTCTGGTTCTTCGTCGGGCGCGAGCGGCTCGAGCCGCGCAACCACGGTCGCTATGCGGCGGAGGGACCCTCGGCGGCATCCCCGCGCTCGGGCCCGCGGGCCCCGGATGACGATCCCGACTTCCTGAGCCGGATCGCGCGGGAGCAGGAGCAGGCGCAGCGCATCCGCGACCTCGAGCGCCGCCTCGCCGAGCGCGACGACCCGACCGCGGGCAACCCGGACGACACGAAGCCCGCCGGGTGAGCGCCGCCCCGTCCAGCGAGTTCGCCGTCGCGCTGCTCGCCGAATTCGTGCGTCTCGGCGTGCGCGACGTCGTGCTCAGCCCGGGTTCGCGCTCGCAGGCCCTCGCGCTCGCCGCCGCGCAGCTGGAGCGCGCCGAGCTGCTGCGGCTGCACGTGCGCATCGACGAGCGCTCGGCGGGCTTCCTCGCGCTCGGCATCGCCGCGGAGTCGGGCATCCCGGTCGCGGTGATCACGACGTCGGGCACGGCGGTGGCCAACCTCCATCCGGCGGTGCTCGAGGCGTCGCACGCCGGCATCCCGTTGCTGCTGCTGACCGCCGACCGCCCGGAGGAGCTGCGCGGCATCGGCGCGAATCAGGCGACGATCCAGGACGGCATCTTCGGGTCGGCGGTGCGCCGGTCATGGGATGTGCCGCCGCCTGCGGGCGCTCAGGGCGCCCCCGAGCTGGCGCGCGAGGCGCTCGCGGCCGCGTCGTCGGCCGACGGCGCGGGTCCCGTGCAGCTGAATCTGGCGTTCCGCGAGCCGCTCTCCGGCGACGCGCGGCTCCCGGAGGTCGAGCCGGGTACGTGGACCGCTCCCACCCGCTCGGGCGAGACCGTCGAACTGCGCCCCGCGCCCGGCACGGTGGTCGTCGCCGGCAACCGCGCGGGCGAGCGGGCCGAGGAGGTCGCGCGCGAGCTGGGCGCGCCGCTGCTGGCCGAGGTGTCGAGCGGCGCCCGGTTCGGCCCGAACCTCGTCGCGGCGTATCGGGAGCTCATCGACGCCGGCAACTTCGGCGACCGGGTCGAGCGGGTGGTGGTCTTCGGGCATCCGACGCTCAGCCGCGAGGTGCCCGCCCTCATCCAGCGGCCCGGCGTCGAGACGGTCGTCGTGCGCACCCCGGCCGCGACGATTACGACCCCGGGCGGGTCGTGACGCGGTTCGCGGATGCCGTCACGGTCGTCCCCGACGAGGCCGGTCTCGCGGCGGGCCGCTCGTGGATCGGGCGCTGGGTGACGGCATCCCGCCGCATCCTCGACGAGAGCGCGGACGAGCCGCTCGGTGCCGCGCTCACCGACGACGCGCTCGAACGGGCGCGGTGGGCGCGCGACCAGCTGGCCCAGCTGCGCGAGCCGGTCACGCGGCGTCTGCTGGCACGGTCGGTGTGGGATGCCACCTGGCCGCACGACCGGCTCGTCGTGGCGGCGTCGCGGCTGATCCGCGAACTCGACCGGATCGCCGCCGGCAAGCGGATCCGCGTGCACGCGAACCGCGGTCTCGGCGGCATCGACGGCACCATCGCGACCGCCTCGGGCATCGCGCTCGCGACCGCCGACCGCGGCGTGATCCGGGTGCTGCTGGGCGACCTCGCCCTGCTGCACGACGCCGGGTCGCTGCTCGGCTCCGGCGGGGCGGAGATCGAGGGCCGCCTGCAGCTCATCGTCGGCGACGACGGCGGGGGCTCGATCTTCGACACGCTCGAGGTCGCGTCGGCCGACCCCGCGCTCTACGCGCGCGTCATGCGCACCCCGCAGAGCGTGGACACGGCGGCGCTCGCCGCGGCCTACGGCTGGGAGTTCCGCCGGGTCGAGACCCGCGGTGACCTGATGCCCGCCCTCACCGATGCGGGTGCGACCCGGACCCTGATCGAGGTGCCGCTGGCCCACTGACGGCGCGTGCGGCGCGGCGCAGCCCAGCGTCCTGCTCACGGTTGCTGACGACGGCGCCCACCACGATCAGGGCGATGCTCGCGAGCGCCCAGATCGTCGGCAGGAGCCCGCCGCGGAGGCTGACGAGCGCGACGAACTGACGTGCCATGTCGGCGCGGGTCGACCCGGATCCCGCGGCCAGCACGAACTGCATCGCGATGGCGAACGACACCGCGCCGGCCAGAATGGCGACGCCGGCGACCAGGTTGAGCGGGGTCATGGTGCCGAACGCGGTGCTGCGGCTGGTGCCGTCTCGCTCAGCCTGAGTGCGCGGGAGCACCGCCGCGACGAGGATCCCGATCGGCACCATGATGATGAACGCGACCCCGCCGCCGAGGGCGGCGCCGACGACGGAGAGCATCAGGAGGACCCCGATCGCCTGGTAGACGCTCCAGCCGTATTCGAACCCGTCGGCGGGGATGTCGGGGCGCGCCGAGGCGAAGAAGACGATCGCGTACACGACGGCGGGCACGAGCAGCAGCAGCGGGACCCCGCGAGGTCCCTCCGCCACCCGGACGGTCAGCCGCTCGCGCAGGCTGCCGGTGCCGTCGATCCAGAACACCGCGATGATCTGGAGCAGTCCGCCGGCGACGCTGGTGAGGAAGAACGTCCAGCCGAACGTGTCCCAGTCGGGCCCCGACCCGATGATCATCGCGAACCACGCCCACACCGCCACCGAGATCGTCAGGCCGACCACGATCAGGTGCAGCGGTCCGAGCCCGGTGGCGAGGCCGACGAGCACGCTGCCGGTCGATGGCCTCGCCGACGTCCCCTGGGACTCTCGGGAGCGGGCGGATGCGGTACCCATTCCGACCATTGTGCGCATAGCGTGCGGGCATGGCCCACCACGCACCGCTGACCGCCGCCGGACCGCAGTTCGCCCTCGCGGACGTGGATCCGGCATCCACCCCCGGGTTCGACGGCGGCAAGAAGGCGGGAAGGAGGGCGCTCGCGAAGGGCGCGGCCGAGCTCGCCGAGCTGCAGGAGAGGCTGTTCGCCGCCGGCCTGAACGGCGACCGCCGCAGCGTGCTGCTGGTGCTTCAGGCGATGGACACGGCCGGCAAGGGTGGCGTCGTCAGCCACGTCGTGGGTTCCGTCGACGTGCAGGGGGTCGCGCTGCACGCGTTCAAGGCGCCGACCGACGAGGAGAAGGCGCATGACGTGCTCTGGCGGATCCGGCGCGAACTGCCGGCCCCCGGGATGCTGGGCGTCTTCGACCGCTCGCACTACGAGGACGTGCTCATCCATCGCGTGCACGCGCTCGCGTCGCCCGAGGTGATCGAGGCGCGCTATGCGGCGATCGTCGACTTCGAGGCGGAGCTCGTGGCGGCCGGCACCACGATCGTCAAGGTCATGCTGCACATCTCGCCGCAGGAGCAGCGCGATCGTCTGCTCGCGCGGCTCGACGACCCGACGAAGCAGTGGAAGTACAGCCCCGGCGACGTCGATGAACGGGAGCTGTGGGGCCGGTACATGGAAGAGTATGAGATCGCGATCCGGCGCACGTCGACGCCGGATGCGCCCTGGTACGTGGTGCCGGCCGACCACAAGTTCGCACGACTCGCGGTGCAGCGATTGCTGACGGATGCCCTCCGCGGCCTCGACCTGCACTGGCCGCGCCCGGACTACGACGTCGCCGCGGAACGCGCCCGGCTCCTAGCCGAAAACGCCCAGTGCGCGTGCCCGCGACTATGCGTTTTCGGCCAGTCAGCCGAAGGCCTCCACGATGGGGCGGAACTTCAGCCGCGTCTCGGCCAGTTCGTGCTCGGGATCGGAGTCGGCGACGATGCCGGCGCCCGCGTACGCGGTGACGCCGCCGGCGGCATCCACCTCGGCGCTGCGCAGCGCGATCGCCCACTTGCCGTTGCCGGCCGCGTCGATCCAGCCGACCGGGCCGCTGTAGCGGCGGCGGTCGATGCCCTCGAGCTCCGCGATCGCCGCGACGGCCGCGTCGGTCGGGGTGCCCGCGATCGCCGCGGTCGGGTGCAGGGCGGCGGCCAGGTCGAGCACGCTCGAGCCGTCGGCCAGGCCCGCCTCGACGTCGGTGGCGAGGTGCCAGAGGTTCGGCAGCTTGAGCGCGTAGGGCACCTCGCTCGCGGCGACACCGCGCACGTGGCCCTCCAGGGAGGCGAGCACGCTCTGCACGGCGAAGCGGTGCTCGTCGAGGTCCTTGGTCGAGGTCGCGAGGGCGAGGGCCGCGGCCTGATCGCTCGCCGCGTCGACGCCGCGGGCCGCCGACCCGGCGAGCACACGTGCCGTCACCGTGCCGTGCCCGACGCGCACCAGCGTCTCGGGGCTGGAGCCGAGCAAGCCGTCGATGGCGAACGTCCAGGTGTCGGGGTAGCCGAGGGCGAGCTCGCCGACCACCCGGCGCAGGTCGGCATCGACGGGAATGTGGCCGACCAGGTCGCGTGCGAGCACGACCTTCGCAGCGTCGCCGGCGTGGATGCGGCGCACGGCCTCCGCGACGATCTCGCGGTACCGGTCCGGCGGCGTCGCCCCCGGGCGCAGCGGGATGCGGTACTCGGGGCCGAACGGGGCGGCCGCGACCCGGTCGTCGGCGTCGTCGCCCTCGTCGACCTGCACGCGGGTGATCCAGCCGACGCCGTCACGGCGTCCCACGATCACGCGCGGCACGATGAGCACGCTCGGCCGGTCCGACCCGGCGGCGAACGTGAAGGCGCCGAACGCGACGAGCCCGCTGCCGGAGAGCCCGACCGGATCGTCGATCTGCGCGTCCGCGGCGATGCGACGCCAGGCCGCGGCCGCGTCGCGGATGCGATCGGGTCCCGAGAACTCGAGGCGCAGCGCCTCGCCGATGCCGCCGATGCCCTCGCCGCGCCGGACGAACAGCAGCGGCCGCGACGGATCCAGCAGCGGCACGAGCGAGGACGGCGCATCGATCTGCCGGGTGATGACGCGCACGGTCCCAGCCTACGTATCCCGGGCTGACAGGGTCCGGCGCGAGCGCACGGGCGGGCGCCGACCCGACGGGCGGTCAGGCGGAATCAGTAGGCTGAAACCCGTGGCGAGGGCCGAGATGGACAAGCAGCCGGGCGCCGTCTCGGGCATGTTCGACGAGGTGGCGCGGGGCTACGACCGCACCAACGCCGTGCTCTCGCTCGGCAACTCCGGACTCTGGCGGATCGCGACGGTGCGGGCCATCGACCCGCAGGCCGGCGAGCGCGTGCTCGACATCGCCGCGGGCACCGGCACGTCGTCCGCGGCGATCGCGCGCGGCGGCGCCGAGGTGGTGGCCCTGGACTTCTCGGCCGGCATGATCGCGGAGGGCGCAAGCGCCATCCGGAGATCGAATTCGTCGAGGCCGACGCGGAGAAGCTGCCGTTCGACGACGGCTCGTTCGACGCGGTCACCGTGAGCTTCGGGCTGCGCAACATCGCACGCCCGCAGGTGGCGCTCGCCGAGATGCACCGGGTGCTGCGCCCGGGCGGCCGCGTCGTGATCTGCGAATTCAGCAAGCCGCCGCGCGCGCTGTTCCGCACCGGGTACGGCGCGTACATGCGGTTCGTGATGCCGCTCGTGGTGCGCGCGACCAGCACGGACCCCGAGGCGTACGACTACCTGGCCGAGTCGATCCGCGACTGGCCCGACCAGCACACCCTGAGCCAGTGGATGCGCGGGGTCGGATTCACGCGCGTCGCCTACCGCAACCTCACCGCCGGCGTCGTCGCCCTGCACCGCGGCCACAAGCCCGCCGACGAGGCGATCCTGGCGCGCACCGCCCAGCGCACCGCACCCCGTCGCAGACCCGCCGCCGCAACGCCGTCGAAGGACCCCTCGTGACCCCGACCCCGCTCGCGCGCCGCAGCAACACGCTCAGCTCGTCGCTCGGACTCGGCGAGAAGCTGTTCGCCTCGAGCGAGGAGCGCCAGTTCGCCGACGCGATCGAGCGCGGGCTGGACGAGGTCGAGTCGGGCCTGCTCGCCGAGGTCGCGTTCGCCGACGACATGGCGGATGTCACGAGCCGCTACCTGATCGAGGCCGGCGGAAAGCGGGTGCGTCCCACCCTCGTGCTGCTCACGGCGCAACTCGGCGAGGGTGCCAACGCGGCCGTGATCACCGCCGCACGCGCGGTCGAGATCACCCACCTGGCCTCGCTGTACCACGACGACGTCATGGATGAGGCGCAGCTGCGTCGAGGGGTGCCGAGCGCCCAGTCGAAGTGGGGCAACTCCGTCGCGATCCTGACCGGCGACCTGCTCTTCGCCCGGGCGTCGAAGCTCATCGCGAGCCTCGGCGAGCGCGGCCTCGAGGCGCAGGCGGACACGTTCGAGCGGCTGTGCCTCGGGCAGCTGCACGAGACGATCGGCCCCCGCGCCGGCGAGGATCCGATCGCGCACTACCTGCAGGTGCTCGCCGACAAGACGGGCTCGCTCATCGCGCTCGCGGCGTTCCTGGGCGTGATCTTCTCACAGGCGCCCGAGAGCTTCCAGGAGCCCGTCGAGCTGTTCGGCGAGCGGATCGGCGTCGCCTTCCAGCTCATCGACGACGTCATCGACCTCTCGCCGTCCTCGGACGAGACCGGCAAGGCGGCGGGGACCGACCTGCGCGCCGGCGTGCCCACCCTGCCGCTGCTCTACCTACGCGATGCCGCCGCGTCGGACGACGAGGCCGCCGCCCTGCTCGCCCGCATCGAGGGTTCGGCTGACGCCGACGACGCGGAACTCGCGCGCATCGTGACCGCTCTCCGCGAGCACGACGTGACCCGCGCTACCCTGACCGAGGCGCGCCGCTGGTCGGCGCTCGCCGTCCAGGCCCTCGACCCGCTGCCCGACGGGCCGGTGAAGAAGGCGCTGACGAAGTTCGCCGAGGCGATCGTGGAGCGATCCGCGTAGCGCGCCGCGCGCGTCCCGACCGAGAGGAACCCGTTGAGCAAGCTCCGCCTGGCCATCGTGGGAGCCGGGCCCGCCGGCATCTACGCCGCCGACATCCTGCTCAAGCACGAGAGGTCGTTCGACGTCTCGATCGACCTCTTCGATCACCTCCCCGCGCCGTACGGGCTGGTGCGCTACGGCGTCGCACCCGACCACCCGCGCATCAAGGGCATCATCACCGCGCTGCGCGACGTGCTCGACCGCGGCGACATCCGGATCTTCGGCAATGTGCGGTTCGGCACCGACCTCACCCTCGACGACCTCAAGCACCACTACAACGCCGTCATCTTCGCGACCGGCGCGGTGCGGGATGCCGACCTCGGCATCCCGGGCATCGACCTGCCCGGCAGCTACGGCGCCGCCGAGTTCGTGAGCTGGTACGACGGCCACCCCGACTACCCGCGGGAGTGGCCGCTCGATGCGCAGTCGGTCGCGGTGATCGGCAACGGCAACGTCGCGCTCGACGTCGCGCGCATCCTGGCGAAGCACCCGGAGGACCTGCTGCCGACCGAGATCCCGGCGAACGTGTACGAGGGTCTCACCGCCTCGCCGGTCACCGACGTGCACGTGTTCGGCCGCCGCGGCCCGATGCAGGTCAAGTTCACGCCGCTCGAGCTGCGCGAGCTCGGCGAGCTGCGCGACGTCGACATGATCGTGCACGACGAGGACTTCGACTACGACGAGGCCTCACGGGCGGCGATCGAGTCGAACAAGCAGATCCTCGTGATCGACCGGGTGTTCACGCAGTGGCGCCAGCGGGAGACCGGGCGGGCCTCGCGGCGCCTGCACCTGCACTTCTTCGCGAAGCCGACGGAGGTCGTCGCCGGCCCCGACGGCCGGGTCGCGGCGTTCCGGTACGAGCGCACCGAACCGGATGGCGCGGGCGGCGTCCGCGGCACGGGCGAGTTCCGCGAGGTGGAGGTGCAGGCCGTGTACCGCGCGGTCGGCTACTTCGGATCGCCCCTCGACGGCATCCCGTTCGACGAGCGGCACGGCGTCATCCCGAACCACGAGGGCCAGGTGCTCGGCGACGACGACCGCATCGTGCCGGGCGTCTACGCGACGGGCTGGATCAAGCGCGGCCCGGTCGGGCTGATCGGTCACACGAAGTCCGACGCGATGGAGACGATCGAGCACCTCGTGCGCGATCAGGCCTCGTGGTGGAGCCCGGCGTCGCCCTCGGAGGAGTCGATCGTCGCCCTGCTCGACGAGCGCGGCGTGCGGTACACGGACCTCGACGGCTGGCACGCGCTCGACGCGCACGAGATCGCCCTCGGCGAGCCCGAGGGACGCGCGCGCATCAAGGTCGTGCCCCGCGACGAGATGGTGCGCGTCTCCCGCGGCGAATGACCTCCGCCGGATCCGTTGCCGCTTCCGGCCGTCGAACAGCCCGCGGAGCGGACGTGTCGAGACGCCACTGACTCGGCCGCGTGCCTCCGCACCCCTTTCGAAACCGCATGTGAGCTCCGCCTCACTGTGAGGCGTGTTTGACACGGCACCAGGACCGGGGCGACGGCCAGGGCGCCCCCGGACGGAGACGGGCACGGTCCGTCGTGTCAGAGCTCTCCGATCAACCCGAACACGGCGTTAACGAGCATCGCGTCGGCTCCGCCGGCAACGTGCGCACCGGTCTTGCGGAATTCGTACTGGTACTGCAGACGGTGGAGGCCGCGGCGGATGATCGTCCCGACCACCGCGTCCGGGGCGGGCTGGATCCGAGTGACTCCCCAACTCGGCCCGTCCCAGACGGGGTCGTCCGGTTCGCGGCGGTCGATGCGGTATCGCGGCCCGTCGTCCGAGATGACCTCGAACCGCGCGATCTCCTCCAGGCCGTCGGCGTACGGATCGTCCACGATCGAGCCGCCGAGCACCAGCCGCCCGAACCCCGCGCTCACTGCAGCACCGCCGTGAGCCGCATGACGTTGTCGAGCACGCTCGTCCAGCGACCGCGGCGGCGCCACACCTCGAGCGTCAGCTCGGTGCTGTTCGCGCGGAAGTCGTCCTCGATCGCCCGCAGCCGCTCGAGGAACGCGCGCCCGCGCACCATGACCGAGATCTCGAGGTCGAGCGAG
This sequence comes from Pseudolysinimonas kribbensis, assembly GCF_030161895.1. Classification (GTDB taxonomy): domain Bacteria; phylum Actinomycetota; class Actinomycetes; order Actinomycetales; family Microbacteriaceae; genus Pseudolysinimonas; species Pseudolysinimonas kribbensis. Next base: position 1,399,131 of record NZ_BSVB01000001.1, on the reverse strand, counting down.
AAGGAGCGCATGTCGAAGTTGCTCGATCCGATCACCGAGAGCTCGTCATCCACCGTGATCGACTTCGCGTGCAGGATCGTCGGGGCGCGGTACAGGAAGATGCGCACGCCCGACTTCAGCAGCTCGTCGTAGTAGCTGCGCTGCGCGTGGTACACCCCGAACTGGTCGCTGATCTGGGAGACGAACAGCTGCACCTCGATGCCCGACTGCGCCGCGGTCGTCAGCGCGTAGAGCATCGAGCCGTCGGGTACGAAGTACGGGCTCACGAGGTTGATGCGCTTCTGCGCGGCGTAGACGAGCGAGTTGAACATCTTGAGGTTGTTCTCGTCGCTGAACCCCGGGCCGGAGGGCACGACCTGGCAGTCGAGATCGCCGTCGCCGACGGTGCGGGCCGGCGCGGCCTCGCGGGTGAGCAGCTCGTTCGTCTCGGAGTACCAGTCGGTGACGAAGAGCGCGTCGATGCCGGCCACGACCGGTCCCTCGAAGCGGGCCATGAGATCCCGCCAGCGCAGCCCCTTCTTGCGGTTCTTGCGCTTCTGGTAGGGCTCCTCGATGACGTTCTGCGAGCCGGTGAACGCGATCTGCCCGTCGATGACGAGGAGCTTGCGGTGGTTGCGCAAGTCGGGGCGCTGGATGCGTCCGCGCAGCGGCTGGAACGGCAGCATGAGGTGCCACTGCACGCCGAGCTCCGTCAGCCGGCGCTTGGCCGGGCCGAAGCCGGGGTAGCCCGAGTTGCCGAGGTGGTCGAGCAGCACCCGCACGGTGACGCCGCGTTCCCGAGCGGCGCCGAGGGCGTCGAAGAACGGTCGAGTGGTGTCGTCGAGCGAGAGGATATAGAACTCGGCGTGCACGGTCGTCGTCGCCGCAGCGATCTCGGCGACCATCGCGTCGAGGGCCTCCTGGTCGTGGTCGTACAGCGTCGCCGCGTTGCCGCCGACCAGCGGCATGGAGCCGAGGTTCCGGTTGAGCTGGACCACCGGCTCCAGCCACGACGGCCACGGCGGATCGGTGCGCACCCGCTCGATGCCCTCGGTCGTGTCGAGGATGTACGCGTTGATCTCCCGCTGCTTGCGCCGTCGCGCCCGCGGCAGCCGCGCGCGGCCCAGCACGAGGAAGACGAGCAGCCCGATGTACGGGATGAGGTAGATCGCGAGCAGCCAGGCCACGGCCGTCTGCGGCCGCCGGTTGCGCGGCACGACGATGAGCGCGCCGATACGGATCCCGGCATCCACGACGATCGCGGCGATCGTGATGATGAAGGCGAGCGTGCCGCCGTCGATCTGGAGCTGCACGGGCTCAGTATGCCGGGCTCCTGGGTCCGATCGGCGGTTTGCCATCCGATTCGGCCCGCGCGCCCCGCAACCGATGGCAAACGGTCGATCGGTTATGGAGTCGGAAGCGAACCCGGGGTCAGCGGAAGTTGACGAACTGCAGGGCGACGTCGAGGTCCTTGCCCTTGAGCAGCGCGATCGTCGCTTGCAGGTCGTCGCGGCTCTTGGACTGCACGCGCAGCTCATCGCCCTGGATCTGGCTCTTGATCGACTTGGGGCCCTCGTCGCGGATGATCTTGGAGATCTTCTTGGCGTCGTCGCTCGAGATGCCCTCCTTGATGGATGCCTCGATCCGGTACTCCTTGCCGCTCGCGAACGGCGCCCCCGCGTCGAGCGAGCGCAGCGAGATGCCGCGCTTGATGAGCTTGGACTCGAACACGTCGAGCACCGCTTTGACGCGCTCCTCGCTGGAGGCCTTCAGCACGAACTTCTCGCCGGAGGCGTCGATCGAGGCGCCGACGTTCTTGAAGTCGTAGCGCTGCGCGATCTCCTTCTGCGCCTGGTTCAGCGCATTCTGGGTCTCCATCGGGTCGACCTTGCTCACGATGTCGAACGAGGAATCTGCCATCCGGCCATGCTAGAACCGATCCTCGTGGCGGCCCGCGGACGGATCATCGCCGGTGTGCTCGGCGGGGCGGCCGGCGTCGTCGTGATCGTGCTGCTCGTGCTGGCCCTGACCCCGCGAGCCGGCGGCGGCACGGTGCTCGTGCCGGACGAGACGCCCGCCCCGCGCTGGGCGCCGCCGGCCGATCCGCCGGTCGCCGCCGTCACACCCGGACCGTACGGGATCGCGGGTCTCGCCGAGCCCGCGTGGGTGGCCAGGACGGCGAAGGCGACCGGCATCCCGCGGCGCGCGCTCGCCGCCTATGCCGGCGCCGCCATGACCAAGGCGAGCGCCATGCCGGCCTGCGGTCTCTCGTGGACGACCCTCGCCGGCATCGGTCGCGTGGAGAGCGACCACGGCCGGCACGGCGGCTCCACGATCGGCGCCGACGGCACGGCGACCCCGCCCATCTTCGGGCCGGCGCTCGACGGCGACGGGGTGGCCCGCATCCCGGACAGCGACCAGGGCGCGATCGACGGCGACACGAAGGCCGACCGCGCGGTCGGGCCGATGCAGCTGATCCCGCAGACCTGGCGCAACTGGCACACCGACGCGAACGCCGACGGGCGCGAGGATCCGCAGAACATCGACGACGCCGTGATGGCGAGCGCGAACTACCTCTGCCGGGCCTCGACGGGTCTCGACACCGAGGCCGGCTGGCGCCGCGCGATCACGTCGTACAACGACGCGACGACGTACATCGACGCGGTGGCGCGCGCCGCGGAAGGCTACCGCACGGCCGCCGACCGCTGATCCCCGCCGCGTCCGGCATCGGATGGGCACTTTGCCATCTGATCCGCTCCGCGCGGATTCGATCGAATGGCGAAACCGCGCTCGGTTGCGCCGCGCAGCCGTGGTCGGCGGGATCGCGCGATCCTTGTATCCTTGTGCGGTGCCTCGCGCACATGGCGAGTTACCCAAGCGGCCAAAGGGATCTGACTGTAAATCAGCTGTCTACGACTTCGGGGGTTCGAATCCCTCACTCGCCACCATCGCGGAGGGCCTGCGTCGCGGCAGCAGCCGTCACCAGGCCGTCCAGCCGCCGTCGACCACGAGCTGCGCGCCGGTCACGAAGCTCGCCGACGGTGAGGCCAGGAACACCACGGCACCGGTGATCTCGCTCGCGCGCCCGACTCGCCCCATGGGCACGTGGGCGACCAGGCGCTTCATGAACTCGGTCTCGCCGCCCTGGCCCGCCGGGTTCGGGAAGGGCCCCGGGATCACGGCGTTCACGGTGATCCCGCGCGGCGCGAGTCGCACGGCCTGGTAGCGCACGAGCTGGGCGACGCCCGCCTTCGCCATCCCGTACTCGACCGGGTTGACCGGCACGCCGTCCGGATACGCCGACGGGTCGGGGCTCACCTGGCCGTACATGGAGCCGAACTGGATGATCCGTCCGCCCCGGTCGGCGGGCGCGGCGACCATCACTCGCTCGGCGGCGCGACCGAACCAGAACGCGCCCTGGAGCGTGACCGACAACCCGGCCGTGAGCCCCTCGGCGTCGAGCTCCTCGTAGGTCAGGCCCGAGTGCGTCGCGCAGAGGTTCACCGCGATGTCCAGGCCGCCGTGCCGTGCCGCGATGTCGGCCGCCTGCCGGTCGGGGGCCCCGTCGTCGGCCACGTCGAGCTCAAGGCCCTCGGCGAGCAGGCCGGCGTCGTCGAGCTCCGCCGCGACGCGCTGCGCCTCGCTGAGCCGACGGTCGGCGATCACGACGCGGGCGCCGTGCTCGGCGAGCGCTCTCGCGACCTCCGCGCCGAGCTGCCCGCCGCCGCCCGCGATCCAAGCCACCTTGCCGGTCAGGTCGAAGCGCCAGGGATTGATCATGTCGAGTCCTCTCGTCGGGGCGGCCAGAGCGCGGGGCTCACGAGATCGGGGGAGCCGGCGGGGATCGAGGCCTCCAGCCGGCGGCAGTCGCTCTCCGGCAGGGAGCCCCGGGCGAATTCGTCCGCGATGTGCGCGAGCTGCGCCCGCGAGCGGATGCCGACGACGACGGCGTCGATCCACGGCTGCGCGAGCGCATAGCCCAGGCACAGTCCGGCGAAGGTGCGCCCCGTCTCCGCCGCCATCCGCGCGAGGGAGGCGCGCACGGCGGCGGCATCCGGGCGGGCGTCGCGGGGCCAGGTCGCGTCATCGGGGTCCAGGAGGATGCCCTGCAGGAACGCGGACCGCGCCACGATCGTGACGTCGGGCCGCGCGGCGAGCGCGTCCTGCACCGACGCCGTCAGCCACCGCCGGTCGACGACGTTGAACGGGAGCTGGATGTAGCCCAGGTCCGGCACGGCCAGCGCCTCGGCGAGCTCGTCCGGGTCGGCGACCGACACGCCCCAGCGGCCCAGCAGGCCGTGCGCCCGCGCGGCTCGGAGAGCGTGGATCGCGGCCCCACCGGCACGGCGCAGGTCGGCCGTTCGGTGCAGCAGCACGGCATCCAGGTGGAACGCGCCCACGTGCGAGAGCGACTCGGTGAGGCTGGCCCGCACGGCGGTCTCGATGCCGAGGGTCTCGGAGTGGTCGGTGAGGGGGCGGATCTTGGTGACCACCGGCAGCGCGCCGCCCGCTCCGGATCGCCGTGCCCGGCCGATCGCGGCTTCGCTGTCGCCGTACGCGCGTGCCGTGTCGACCGCCGCGCACTCCAGCTCGACGGCCAGGCGCAGGATGTCGGCGACCTCCGCGTCGGTCGGTGCCGGCTTGCCGCTGCGGCCGTACGACTGGCCGAATTGCGCCGCGCCCACGACGAGGCGCGACGCCGGGCGATCCATCTCGGCAGAGTGATGTAAAACGACGTTCCATGTCAAGCGGGCTGGGCACCGCGCGGTCGTCGGCTGCCGTGCGGCGCCTCGCCTCCGGTTCCGCGGCACCGAGATCCACGGAACGCCGTTCCATGTCGTGGTCTCGGTGTGACACCATGCGGATGTGGAGCAGGCCGGTTCGTATCACTCGCAGGGTCTCAGCCGCGCACTGGCCGTGCTGCGGGTGCTGGCGGGGGCCGAGCACCCCCTCACGCTCTCGCAACTCGCCCAGGAGCTCGACGTGCCGAAGTCGACGCTCGTGCGCCTGCTGGCCGTCATGCAGGAGGAGGGGTTCGTGCGTCGCTACGGCGATCCGCCCACCTTCGCGATCGGCCACGTCGTGCATGAGATCGCCCAGGCCTACCGCCCGCCGAGCGTGGCCGAGATCGCGGCCCCGGTCATGCGGCGCCTCGCCGAGGAGGTCGGATTCACCGCCAACCTCGGCGTCCTGCGCGGCCGCTCCGTCCTGCACCTGCATGTCGAGGAGCCGCAGCGCGCTCTCCGGTTCGCGGCGAGCGGCATGCTCGACGACACCTATTGCACCGGGCTCGGCAAGATGCTGCTCTCCGCCCTTCCGCTCGATCAGGTCGCCGCTTCGGTGCCCGAGACGGAGCCGTACGAGAGCTGGACGCCGCAGACCATCACGACGCGCGCCCAGCTGGACGCCGAGCTCGAGCGCATCCGCGCCTCCGGCGTGAGTCTCGACGACGAGGAGCGCAACCGCGGCGTCAGCTGCATGGCCGTGCTGCTGCCCGGCGTGCACGTCTCGATCTCCGTGTCCGGCCCCACCGGGGAGCTGACGCCGCGCGATCAGCGCCGGATCCTGCCCGTTCTCCGGGCGAGCGCCGCGGAGATCGTCGCCGCCCCGGGATTCGTGACGGCTCTGCCCGATCTCCCGGCCTGAGCCGGCTCCGGGCCGGCGCGTTCCACGTCGCGTCGCGCGATCGTTACATGGAACGATGTTTCATGTCGCGCGTGATTCTGACATCATGCCGGTATGCAGGATCGCGAAGGGGCGAAGCGTCACCGATGATCGTCGACATCCACAGCCACTGTCTCCAGCCCGAGCACTGGGGCGACGAGCACAAGGACCATTGGGAACCCGCCTACGGCGGCGCGCCCTACCCGGTCGTCACCCCCGAGTCCTTCGATCGCGTGATGCAGGAGGGCGGCGTCGACGTCGCCGTCGTGTTCGGCCTCGCCGCGTCCCACGCCGGGGTGCGCACCCCCAACCGTTTCGTCGCCGACTTCGTCGGGCGCATGACGACGCCGACGATCGCGTTCTCGTCGATGGATCCGCTCGATCCGGATTGGCGCGAGCAGCTCGACGAGGCGATCGAGCTCGGGTTCCGGGGCGTGAAGCTCTACCCCGTGCTCTCGCTCATGGACCCGCTCGCACCCGAGTTCGACGAGTTCTACCGCCGGCTCGAGGCGAACAACATGGTCGCCCTGTGGCACATGGGCGCGACGCCGAGCCCGATCGGGAGCCTGCGCGTCAGCCAGCCGCTCGTGATCGAGGAGGTGGCGCGCCGGCATCCGGGGCTCACCCAGGTGATGGCGCACATGGGTCATCCGTGGCAGCGCGACGCGAACGTCGTGCTCCGCAAGCACGAGCGCGTGTTCGCCGACGTGTCGGGGGTGCCGTCGCGGCCGATGGACGCCTACCTCGCTCTCGTGAACGCGCAGGAGTGGGGCACCGTCCCGAAGCTCCTGTTCGGCTCCGACTACCCGCTCTGGACGCCCGCCGAGGCTCAGGACCTGCTGCGCCGGGTGGCGGCGATGCGCGCCGGCGACCTGCCGCACGTGCTCGACGAGACCGTCGACAGCATCATCCACCGCGACACGCTCGCGCTCCTGGGCCTGGAGGACCCTCGCCGATGACCCACACCCTGAACTCCCGTGCGCTGGCCGAGGAGGCCGAGCGCATCATCCCGGGCGGCGTGAACTCCGCGACGCGGCGCATCGGCGCCCCCTGGGCGTGGCGCTCGGCGCACGGCGCCACCATCACCGATCTCGACGGCCGCGACTACATCGACTACCACGCCGCCTTCGGCGCGATCCTGCTCGGCCACGTCGACGAGCGCGTCAACGCCGCCGTCACCGCAGCGATCCAGGACATCGACCTGGTCGGGCTCGGCACGACCGAGCTCGAGGTCGAGGCGGCGCGACTCGTGACCGAGTCCATCCCGAGCGCCGAGGTCGTCATCTCGACGATGAGCGGGTCGGAATCGGTGTTCCAGGCCATCCGTCTCGCCCGCGGCGTGACCGGGCGCTCCTACATCGTCAAGTTCCAGGGCTGCTTCCACGGCTCCTACGACGCCATCGCCCGCAACGTCATCTCGACGCCGGAGACGGCGTGGGGCATGGACCCGAACTCGGCCGGCATCCTGCCCGACGCCCTCGAGCACACGCTCGTCGCCGAGTTCAACGATCTGGCCTCGGTCGAGGCCCTGTTCGCCGAGCACCCCGGCGAGATCGCGGCCGTGATCCTCGAGCCCGTGCCGCACAACGTGGGCGCGCTCCTGCCCGAGCAGGCGTTCCTGGAGGGGCTGCGCGAGCTCACCCGGCGCACGGGCAGCGTGCTGATCTTCGACGAGGTCATCACCGGGTTCCGGCACGCGCTCGGCGGCTACCAGGAGCTGTGCGGGGTGACCCCGACCTCACGACGTTCGGCAAGTCGATGGGCAACGGCTACCCCGTCGCCGGTCTCGCCGGATCGGCGGAGCTGATGAGCAGCTTCTCCTCCTCCGGCGGCCCCGTCATGCTGGCGGGCACCTTCAACGGCAACTCGATGTCGATGGCGGCGGCGATCGCGACGATCAGCGTGCTGCGCGATCCCGAGGTCGACTTCTACGGCCATGTGCGGCGCCTCGGCGACCGGATGCGCGACGGCCTGCGGCGCATCACGCGCGACCACAGCATCCCCGCCGTCATCACCGGCGTCGGCTCGGTCTTCATCGCGTACTTCCTGGAGGGCGAGGTGCGCGGCTACCGCGACCTGCTCCGCAACGACGACGAGGCCTACGCGACGTTCCACCGCCGGATGATCGACAAGGGGTCCTTCATGTACCCGATGTCGCTCAAGCGCAACCACATCTCCCTCGCGCACACCGAGGCCGACATCGACCGGACACTCCAGCAGGCGGACGAGGTGCTCGGCGAGATGGCCAGGAACGGCGAGTTCGCCCTGCTGCGGGGACGCGTCTGACGATGACCTCGACCGCCGCCCGCACCGCTCTCGTCGGCGGATCCGTCGCCGACGGGTCCGGTGCCGAGGCGCGCAGCGCCGACGTGCTGCTCTCGGGCGGACGCGTCGAGGCGGTCGTGCCCTTGGGGGAGCGGCCGGCCGGCGGATACGACGCCGCCCTCGTCGACTGCGCCGGACGGATCGTCGCGCCCGGCTTCGTCGATGTCCACTGCCACTCCGACATCACGCTGCTCGCGTATCCCGGCAACGCGAGCCGGGTCACGCAGGGGGTCACGACCGAGGTCGTCGGCAACTGCGGGATGAGCCCGGCGCCCGGCAACGCCGACCCGGAGGGGCTGGCCGGCATCATCGCGACGATCGACGTGACGCCCGACGTGCCCTGGGCGTGGTCCGATGTCGCCGGCTGGCTGCGTGCGCTCGACGAGGCGGAGACGGCGACGAACGTCGCCGCGCAGGTGGGGCACGGCTCCGCCCGGTTCGCGGTCGCGGGGACGGCCGCCCGGCCGCTCGACGATGCCGAGCTCGACGCGCTCGAGGCCGAGCTGGAGGCGGCGTTCGAGGCCGGGGTGGTCGGCGCCAGCGTCGGGCTCATGTACGCGCCGGGGAGTCGGCGACCGCGGCCGAGCTCGACCGGGTCGCCGTCGTGGTCGCGCGCCACGACGGTCTCATGTCGGCGCATCTGCGCGAGTACGTGCCGCGCCTGGAGTCCGCGGCGATCGACGAGGTCGCGGGGCCGGCGGGTCGCGCGGGTGCGCGCCTGCAGATCTCGCACCTGAGGGCGGTCGGCGACGACGGCGACTTCGCGGCCGTCCTCGACCACGTCGAGGAGCTGCGCCGCGGTCAGGACGTCGCCGCGGACCTCTACCCGTACGTGCACGGCCACACCACCGCACTGCAGCTGCTGCCGAGCGAGCTGCGCGCCCTCGGTCCGGCGGCCGTGCTGGCCGCCTGCCGCACCGATCCCGAGCGGATCGCCGGGCTCCTGCGCGACCACGGCCGGTCGCCGGAGCACATCATCGTCATGAAGGCGACGGCGACTCCGGATGCCGTGGGCCACGACCTGCGCGACGCCCCCGGCGACCCCTTCGACTGGCTCGTCCACCTGCTCGTCGCGAACGAGTGCCGCGTCGACGTCGCGGTCGAGAGCGGGCGCTGGCAGGACGTGGACGCCGCGTTCGAACGACCCTGGCTCAGCATCGGCTCCGACGGCACGGCGCTCGACGCCTCGCACACCGCGTCCGCGCCGCACCCGCGCTCGTGGGGGCCTTTCCGGCGGGCTACCGCCGGCTGCGGGACCGCGGGGTCCCGGTCGGCGAGGTCGTGCGCCGTATGACGAGCGCCCCCGCCGCGCGTGCCGGCCTCCGCAGCGGCATCGCGCCGGGCGCCCGCGCCGACATCGTCGTCCTCGACGACGAGCGCTTCGACTCCACCGCGACGTTCGGACACCCGGCGAGTCCCTCCGTGGGCATCGACCACGTGTTCGTGAACGGCGTCGCGGTGCTCCGCGAGGGCGGCCGACGACGGCGCGACCCGGACGACTCATCAGAAGGGGATCGGATGTCTGAGTCGAAGACAGTCGGCGTCGGCATCGTCGGTGTCGGCGGCATCGCCGTCTCGCACATGGCGGCGCTGCGTGCCACGGACGTCGCACGGCTCGTGGCGGTGACCGACCTCGATCGTGCGCGTGCCGGCGAGGTCGCCCGCCAGGAAGGGGTGATCGCGGCCGCGGACGTCGCGGCGCTGCTGGCCGACCCCGCCGTCGAGGCGGTCATCGTCTGCACGCCCAACCTGACCCACGAGCAGCTGGGCCGGCAGGTGCTCGCGGCCGGGCGGCACCTGCTGATGGAGAAGCCGCTCGCGATGACCGGCGAGGGGGCGCGGGCGCTGGCGAGGAGGCGGCATCCCGCGGCCTGCAGCTCGCGGTCGGCCACAGCCACCGCTTCAGCGACCAGAGCCTCGCCATCCGCGAGGCCATCGACGCGGGAGCGATCGGCACGCCGCGCTTCGTGCGCATCGCGATGAACGGCGGCTGGATCTGGCCGGGCTGGCAGCACTGGGTTCTCGACCCCGCGCTCTCGGGCGGTCACTCGCTGCACAACGGCATCCACCTGGTCGACCTCGCCGGCTGGTGGATCGGCGAGGAGGCGACGAGCGTCTTCTCGGCCGGGCAGCACGCGACGAGCGAGGCGCTGCGCATCCACGACTACCTGGTCATCAAGCTCGGATTCGCCTCGGGGGCCTCGGCGATCTGCGAGGTCAGCCGCGGCGAGCGTCCGCGCTCGGCCTCGTACCTGGAGCTCGTCGTGGTGGGCACCGATGGCGTGCTCGCCCGCGAATGGGATGCCGAAGGTGTGCTCGCCTGGACCGACGACGGACTCACCGCCTGGGGTGTCGACGGTCCGGGCGGGCGCGTGTTCCGGCGCGAGCTCGAGAGCTTCGCCGCGGCGATCCGCGGGACCGGTGCCGTCGTGCCGCCCGTCGAGGCCGCCGTGCACGCGGTCGACCTCGCCGTCGCCTCGGAGGAATCGCTCGCCACCGGCCGCACGATCCGGATCGGAGCCGCACGATGACCGCGACGCCCGTGCTCGTCGCCGGCACCGTCGGCTCGGGCGCTCAGCATCACCAGGCCGAGATGTGGACGCCCGCGTTCGCGGCGGCCGGGCTCGAGGCGGTCGGGGTGTGGACCCCGCCGACCGTCGACGCGGCGGCGCTCGCCCGCGCGCGCTCCTGGCCGGCGACCTCGGCGTCGATCTCGAGGTGTCCGAGGAGCCGTCGACGGCGGCCGCCGGCGCGGTCGTCTGCCTGCGCGGCGCCGAGCGGATCGCCTTCGCGCGGTTCGCGGCCGAGCGGGGCATGCCCATCCTGCTCGACAAGCCCACGCTCGACGCCACGGCGCAGGTCGAGGAGCTGGCGGCGGTGGCCGGCGACGGCATCGTCATGGCGGGCCACCACCTGTCGTCGCACCCCGGATTCACTCGCGCCCTCACGGCCGTCCGCGGCGCCGAGATCGGGCTGCTCAGGGCCGTGCACGCGGATCTCGTCTCGGGCGGCGGCGACCGCAGCCCGGACGGCGAGCTCCGCAATCTCGGCGTGTACCTGGTCGAGCTGACCCGCCAGACGACGGGACCCGCGGACCTCACCCTGCAGGCGACGGCGACCGGGGCGGGCGACGCCTGGACCTTCCTCGGCAGGACCGACCGCGAGGTCGTCGTGTCGGCTCACGTGTCGCGCGCCGGGGCGGGCGAGGCATCCCCGCGTTCGCTCCGCGCCCGGCTGCGTCTTCTCGGCACGCACGGTTCGCTGATCGTCGACCTCGCCAAGCCCGCGATCGGGCTCGCGACGACGAACGCGACGAGCACCGTGCCGTTCGTCGGCGAGAGCTCGGTCGTCGCGCACCTCCGGCGATTCGCCCGGGCCATCGACGGGTCGGTGCGGGTGCCGGCACCGGCCGACCTCGTGACCCTCTCCCGTGCGCTCGACGCGATCGCCGCCTCGGCGGCCACCGGCGACGCCACCCCTGACCTGGTGACCCGGAAGGACGACCGATGACCAAGTGGCTCACTCTCGATGACGGCGGCGCGATCCGCCACGGCTACGTCGACGGCGACGAGATCGTCGTGACGGGCGACGGCGACCTCTCCGGAGTCGTCGCCGGCACCCGGGAGACCGCCGAGGTCGCGCGCCGGCCGGTCGCCGGTGCCCGGATCCTCGCGCCCGTGCTGCATCCCGGCAAGGTGCTGTGCGTCGCCGCGAACTACCAGTCCCACGTGACGGAGAGCGGCAGCGCCGAGCGCGAGCGCCGGATCGCCACGCCCCGGCTCTTCCTCAAGCCGGACACCGCGGTGATCGGCCCCGACGAGCCCGTGCGACTGAACCCGATCACGACGCAGCTCGACTGGGAGGTCGAGATCGCGGTCTGGATCGGCCGGGAGGGGCGCGACATCGCCGAGGACGAGGCACTGGATGCCGTCGCCGGCTACTCGACGAGCAACGACATCTCCGCCCGGAGCCTCGAACTCGGCGCCGAACGCGACGACTACGAGGGCACGAACTTCTTCGACTGGCTCGAGGGCAAGTGGCTCGACGGCTCCGCGCCGATCGGCCCCTACCTCGTGACCGCCGACGAGGTGCCGGACCCGCAGGATCTGCGCCTGACCCTGACCGTCAACGGCGAGAGCTGGCAGGACGGCACGTCGCGCGACATGGTCCACAGCGTCGCGGCGCTCGTCTCTTTCTGCTCCCGGCTGATGACCCTGCGCCCCGGCGACGTCATCCTCACGGGCACACCCGCCGGCGTCGGCGCGACGACCGGCGTGTTCCTCCGGCCCGGCGACGTGATGGTCGCCGAGGTGCAGGGACTGGGCTCCTCACCACCCCCGTCGTGGCGTGAGCCACGCCGTTCAATGAAGAACCGCACCAGAAACACGACAACACGAAGGAGCATCATGCGATCACGGATCATCGTCAGCGCGATCGCGCTGGCCGCGGTCTCCGCGACTCTGCTCGCGGGCTGCAGCCCGGCCGGTAAGACGCCGACGCACAGCGGGCCGACGTCGGCCACCCTCAACCTCTATCAGCACCCGCAGTCCTTCAACCCGCTGAAGGGTTCGCAGGGTGCCGAGGTTCTGACCGACGAGCTGATCTTCGACAATCTCGTGCAGGCGACCTCGGACTTCAAGTTCGAGCCGCGGCTCGCGTCCTCGTGGAAGATGTCGGACGACGGGATGACCTGGACCTTCCACCTGCGCAAGAACCTGAAGTGGAGCGACGGCAAGGCGTTCTCGGCGGACGACGTCGTGTGGACGTTCACCACCTACGCCGACCCCAAGGTCGGCAGTGCGTGGGCCACGAAGTTCGCGAACGTCGAGGGTTACGCCGACCTCAAGGCCGGTACGGCGACGAGCCTCAGCGGCATCACGGCGCCGGACAAGAACACCGTCGTCATCAAGTTCGCGAAGGCGGCCCCGGCTTCCTCGCCTCGATCGTCGGCCCGAACCTGTTCATCCTGCCCCAGCACGTGCTCGGCTCGGCCGACAAGGCGGGGCTGCTGACGAACGAGTTCTTCAACCTGCCGAACGTGGGCATGGGGCCGTACACGATGACGAAGTTCACGCCGGATCAGGAGGTGGACCTCAAGAAGAACCCGCACTTCCGCGAGCCGGTCGGCATCGACAAGCTCTACCTGAAGATGCTGACGTCCGACGTCGCCGAGGCGCAGCTGCAGACCGGCGAGCTCGACCTCGCCCAGGTGGCCCCCGCCGACCTCGCCACGGTGCAGGCGATGTCGGGCGTCAAGGTCTCCTCGGCACCGTCGGCCGGGTTCCTGCGGATCGTTTCGAACGATGAGAAGTTCCCCGCGGCAGTGCGGCGGGCGCTTCTCACGGCGATCGATCGCAAGACCCTCATCAAGACGATCTACGGAGGCAAGGCCGATCTGGTCAACAGCAGCTTCCTCACCAAATGGGCCCTCCCGAGCGACCTCGACACCTACGCCTTCGACGAGGCCAAGGCCAAGTCGATGCTGCAGGCATCCGGCTTCGACTTCTCGAAGACCTATTCCTTCGAGTGGGTCGCCGGCACGGCCGACCGCGATCAGGCCATCAACGTCATCCTGCAGGAGTGGCAGGCGATCGGGGTGAACATCAAGGCCAAGCAGGTCGACGGTGCCACGCAGCTCGCCGACATCAAGAGCAAGGCGTACGACTTCACCTTCTCGGGCGGCGGCACGTACACGATGGATCCGGCGACCTCGCTGGCGTTCCTCCTGACCTCGAACGCGTACCCCGCGGGCGGCAACGTCGGCTACTACTCCAACCCCGACTTCGACGCGCTCGCCAGCAAGGCGGCGGGCACGGTCGCGAAGGCGGACAGCGCGCCGATCTGGAAGCAGGCGGCGAAGATCGAGAACAAGGACGTCGCCGAGATCTGGCTCTACGACCCGCAGACCGTGTGGGCCGCGAGCTCGAAGCTGCAGAACTTCACGGCATACGGTGACTTCACCAACGCGTTCGCCGACGCGTACAAGTGGAAGATCGGCGGCTGAGATAGCGACATGCTGAGGTCCTCGCCATCCGGCTCGTATCGAGCGTCGGAGTGTTCCTGATCATCGCGGTCGGGCTCTTCGTCCTCGTCCGGCTCGCCCCCGGTGATCCCGCCGAGACCCTCGTGCCCATCGACGCCGCCCCCGGGCAGCGCGAGGAGCTGGTCAAGGCGGCCCGGGAGCAGCTGGGGCTCGACAAGCCGGTGCCGGTGCAGTTCGTGCTGTGGTTCGGCTCGCTGCTGAAGGGGGACCTCGGCTACTCGTTCTCGACGCACCAGGCGGTCGGGCAGCTCCTGCTCGACCGCCTGGGCCCGACCGTGCTGCTCATGGGCAGCGCACTCGTGCTCGGGCTGCTCATCGCGATCCCCGTCGGGATCATCGCCGCGGTCCGCCGCGACACGTTCGTCGATGCGGCGGCCGGCACGGTCAGTGTCATCGCCCTCGCGATCCCGAGCTTCTTCCTCGCCATGCTCGGCATCTACGTCTTCGCGGTGAAGCTGCGCGTGCTGCCCTCCGCGGGCATGTACTTCTCCGGGGAGAGCGACGTCGGCGACCTGCTGTACCACCTGATCCTGCCGGTCTCCGTACTGGCGCTCGCGGTGGCAGCGGCCTTCACCCGGTACATCCGCAGCGGGATGCTCGAGCAGCTCGGCCAGGACTACATCCGCGCGATCGTCGCGAAGGGCGCCGGCCCGTTCCGCGCGACGATGCACGCCTTCCGGAACAGTCTCATCCCGCTTGTCACCGTCCTCGCGCTGTACATCCCGGCGTTCCTCTCGGGGGCCGTGGTCGTCGAGCAGATCTTCTCCTGGCCCGGCATGGGTCAGATGGCGGTCAACGCCCTGATCGTCCGCGACTACCCCGTCATCACCGGCTTCGGGCTCTACGTCGCCGTGCTCGTGCTCATCTGCAACCTGCTCGCCGACGTGCTGTACACCGTGGTCGACCCGAGGGTGAGGACCGCGCGATGACGACGACGAACCTGCCGTCCGGGCCGTCGGCGGCCCCGATCCGGTCGTCGCGCCGCGGCCTCGTGCCGCCCGGGCGGTTGGCCCTGCGCCGGTACGTGCGCAACCCGGCGGCGGTCGCGGGCGCCGTCGTGCTGCTCGTCATGGTGCTCGCCGTCGTCTTCGGCCCGATGCTCAGCCCGTACAGCCCGGATGTCGGCGAGCTCATCACCGCGAGGAGCGCGCCCTCGGCCGCGCACTGGCTGGGCACCGACGCCATCGGCCGCGACCAGCTCGCGCGCGTGTTCGCGGGCGGTCGCGTCTCCCTCACCGTGGGCTTCCTCGCCGCCCTCCTGGCGGTCGTCGTCGGCACGCTGGTCGGCACCCTGTCGGGCTGGTTCGGCGGGGTCGCCGATGCGGTCATCAGCCGCATCATCGACATCCTGCTCTCGGTGCCCCCGGTGCTCGTCATCATCGTCTTCGCCGGCATCCTCGGGCCGAGCGTTCCGATGCTGATCATCGTCTTCGCCGCGCTGCTCTGGCCGCAGTCGGCACGCATCGCACGCGGTGTCGTGCTGAGCCTGCGGGAGCAGGAGTTCGTCCAAGCCGCCCGCGTCCTCGGCTCGCGGACCGCGTACATCGTCGTCCGGCACCTCATCCCCGGCGTCCTGCCCGCCGTGGTCGTCGCAGCCACGATCCTCGTCGCGGACGCCGTGCTCTCCGAGGCGGCCGTCTCCTTCCTCGGCGCCGGCGTGCAGCCGCCCCAGGCGAGCTGGGGCAACATGCTGAACGACTCGAAGTCGATCACGGTGCTCTCATCGATGCCGTGGCTGTGGCTGCCGCCCGGCATCGCGATCTTCGCGACCGTGCTCTCGACGATGGCGATCGGCGATGGCGTCCGCGACGCGATCGACACCAGGAGGAACGCATGACCGCCGCCCCCGTGCTCTCTCTCGAGGGCGTGACGCTCGATCTGAAGACCGGCGACGACTACGTGCGCATCCTGCGCGACGTGACGTTCGATGTGGCGGCGGGCGAGATCATCGGCATCGTCGGCGAGTCCGGCTCCGGCAAGTCGATGACGGCCCTGTCGATCCTCCAGCTGCTGCCCCCGAAGGCGCGGCTCACGGCTGCGCGGATCGGCTTCGACGGCGCGGACCTCGCCGGACTCCGGCCGGCGGAACTGCGCAAGGTCCGCGGGCGCAGGATCGGCATGGTGTTCCAGGACCCGATGACGACACTCGACCCCGTGGTGCAGGTCGGGCGGCAGATCGACGAGGCCTATCGCATCCACCACCCGCGCGCCGGTCGCGCCGAGGCCCGGGAGAAGTCGCTCGCGATGCTCCGGCTCGTCGGGGTGCCCGATGCGCAGAACCGCGCGAAGCAGTATCCCCACCAATGGTCGGGCGGCATGCGGCAGAGAGCCGTCATCGCGATGGCTCTCGTCAACGACCCCGAGGTGATCCTCGCCGACGAGCCGACCACCGCGCTCGACGCCACGATCCAGGCGCAGGTGCTCGACGCGCTGATGCGGGCGCGCGACGAGCTCGGCGTCGCGGTCGTGCTCATCACGCACGATCTCGGCGTCATCTCCCAGGTCGCCTCGCGCGTCGTCGTGATGTACGCGGGCGGCGTCGTCGAGATCGCCGGAACGCGGGAGCTGTTCGCCGACAGCCGTCATCCGTACTCGGCGGCGCTCATCCACAGCAGACCGGGGGCCCACCGTCGCGGCGAGCCGCTGGTCGCGATTCCCGGCCGCCCGCCGCTCATGTCCGATCTGCCGGCCGGCTGTCCGTTCGCACCGCGCTGCGCGTCGCCTTATAAGTCGGAGCGCTGCGTCACGCAGCGACCGGCGCTCGAACCGAGCGTCGACGGCAGGCTCAGCGCCTGCCACTACCGGGACGAGCCTCAGGAGGTGATCGCATGAGCGAGCTGCTGCGCGTGGACGATCTCAAGGTGCACTTCAGCCAGCGCGGATTCAGCGGCCGCAAGCGCGTCATCCGGGCCGTGGACGGCGTGAGCCTCTCGATCGACACGAACGAGGCGCTCGGGATCATCGGCGAGTCCGGCTGCGGCAAGTCGACGACCGGCCGCGCCATCGTGCACCTGGAGGATCCGACCGAGGGGCGCATCAGCTACCGGGGCGCCGACGTCACCCATCCGGACGCGGCTGCGCGGCGCGCCTTCAACGAGAAGGTGCAGTTCGTCTTCCAGGATCCGATGTCGTCGCTGAACCCGCGGATGACGGTCGAGTCGATCATCGCCGAACCGCTCCGCGCGTTCGGGGCGTGGGATCGCGTCACCGGGCCGGCGCGCGTCGTGGAGCTCCTGGAGCGGGTGGGCCTGCCCGCCCAGTTCGCGAGCCGGTACCCGCACGAGTTCTCCGGCGGCCAGCGGCAGCGGATCGGCATCGCGCGCGCGCTCGCGCTGGACCCCGAGCTGCTCGTGCTCGACGAGCCCGTCTCCGCGCTCGACGTCTCGGTGCAGGCGCAGGTGCTGAACCTGCTCATGGACCTGCGACGCCAGCAGGGGCTCGCCTACATCATGATCAGCCACGACCTCGACGTGATCCGGCACGTGACGGACAGGATCGCGGTGATGTATCTCGGCGTCGTCGTGGAGACCGGCCCCGCCGACGAGGTGCTCGACCATCCGCTGCACCCCTACACGGCCGCGCTCGTGTCGGCGACGCCGCCGTCCTCGCCGGACGAGCACCGCGAGCGGATCCGCCTGCAGGGCGAGCTGCCGTCGGCCTCGAACCCGCCCTCCGGATGCCGCTTCCGCACCCGGTGCTGGCGCGCGACCGAGGTGTGCGCCGAAGTGGTGCCCCCGCTCGAACCGGTGGGCGACGGACGCTCCCGCGCCTGCCACCACCCGCTCGACCTCGGCATGCCCACGATCCGGACGGAGTCCGCCGCGTGACCGGATGGTCCCACCTCGTCGGCGCGCCGATCGAGGATCTGCCCTCGCCCGCCGTGCTCGTCGACCTGCCGACGCTGCGTCGTAACATCGCGGAGATGGCCGCCCACACCGACGCGCTCGGCGTCGCGCTCCGGCCGCACTGGAAGACGAGCAAGGTGCTCGAGGTCGGCCGGATGCAGCTCGCCGCCGGTGCCGTGGGCCTGACGGCCGCGACGGCGAACGAGGTCCTGGCGCTCGCCGAGGCCGGCATCCCCGATGTGTTCTGGGCGTATCCGCCCGTCGGCGCTCATCGCGTCGCCGCGGCGCTCGCCGCGGCCGAACGGACGCGCCTCATCGTCGGCGTCGACTCGCTCGAGGCGATCGCGGGCCTCGCCGCGGCCGCCGTCGCGAACGGGACGGTCGTCGACGTCCGGCTCGAGATCGACACGGGCCTCGGCCGCATGGGGGTGCGACCTGACGATGCGGTGGCGCTGGCCCGCGTCCTCCACGCGCTCGACGGCGTGCGGCTCGAGGGGGTCTACACGCACGAGGGTCACGTGCAGGGACTCGGGGCGGATCCGGAGCGCCGCGCGGCCGTCGGTCTGGCGGCCGGCCGGACCACGGCGGAGGTCGCCGAGGCGATCCGCGCCGACGGGATCCCGCTCACGAGCGTCTCGGTCGGGTCGACGGCCGGCGCGCGGTCGGCCCCCACGGCATCCGGGATCACCGAGGCCCGCCCCGGCACCTACGTCTACGGCGATGAGAACCAGGTCGCGATCGGCACGATCTCCGAGGCCGACACGGCGATCACCGTCCAGAGCCGCGTCATCAGCGTCCAGCGCGGCGAGCCCGTGCTCGTCGACGCCGGCACCAAGGCGATGAGCGCCGACGGCTCGATGCACGGCGACGGACGCATCGGCACGATCGTCTCGAGCGGCGGGGGCCTGATCGCGACCGGGCACGAGGAGCACGGGTTCGTGCGCGGCTCCACGGGCCTGCGGGTCGGCGACCTCATCCGGGTCCGCCCCAATCACGCCTGCGGACTCTCGAACATGCACTCCCACGTCTTCGCGATCGAGGACGGCGTCGTCGCCGACGTCTGGCCGGTCGTCGGTCGCCACTGAAGCCCCCTCATCCAAGGAGAACCATGAACCAGCTCGTCACCTCGCCCGACGCCCCGAAGGCCGCCGGCGCCTACTCGCCCGGCATCGTGAGCGGCGGGTTCCTCTTCGTCGCGGGCCAGGGGCCGTTCGACAGCGCCGGCGCGCTCGTCGGGGAGGGCGACTTCGCCGAGCAGCTGCGGCAGACCTTCCGCAACCTGGAGGCGATCGCCCGCGCCGCCGGCACCTCGCTCCGGCACACGGTCCGGCTCGGCGTCTACCTGAAGAACATGGAGAACTGGCAGGCCCTGAACGAGCTCTCGAAGGAGTTCCTGGCGGAGCCGTATCCGGCCCGCACGACGATCCAGGCCGACCTGAACGGCTTCGAGATCGAGGCCGACGTGATCGTCGCCCTTCCCGACGCCGCCCGATGACGCGCGGCTACGTCGTCGGCGCGTACGCCGCGTCGCCGACGGCGTCGGCATGGGATCCGGATGTCGAGGCGGCGTATCTCGGAACCCTCGCGGAGGACCCCCGCATCGCCGGCTTCGAGATGCCGTGGACGGGGGCCCTGCATCCCCGCGACGAGGAGTGGCTCTTCGCGCACCTTCCCGCGCGCCTGGATGTCGTGCTCACCGACATCCCGAGGGTGTTCCTCACGATCACGCAGGGTGACGAGCACTACGGGCTGGCCTCGGACGATGAGGCGGGGCGTGTCCGCGCACTCCGCGATGTCGCCGCGCTGCGCGACGACGTGCATCGCTTCGACGACCGGATGGGCCGCCGCGTCGTGCGCGGCGTCGAACTGCACCCCGGGCCGAGGGGGTCGCACGCCAGCGCCGGGTCCCTCGCCCGCTCCCTGCGGGAGCTCGCGGGCTGGGACTGGGGCGGGGCGGAGGTGCTCGTCGAGCACAGCGACGCGCTCGTGCCGGGCCACGATCCGGAGAAGGGGTTCCTGTCGCTCGGTGACGAGCTGGCCGCGATCCGCGACGCGCAGGCCGACGTCGGCGTCGTGCTGAACTGGGGCCGTTCGGCCATCGAGTTCCACGACGCGACCCGGGCGATCGAGCACGTGGGCGAGGCCCGCCGGGCGGGGCTGCTCCGGGGCTACGTCGTCTCGGGTGCATCCGATCGCGTCGGGTCGTTCGATCGCCCGTGGGCCGACGTGCACAACGCCTTCCGCCGGTCGGACCTGCACCCGCACGGTGATCCGACCTCCTCCTCACCGAGGAGCTGCTCGCCCCCGTGCTCTCCGAGGTCGGATCGGAGCCCTGGATCGGCGTCAAGCTCAGCTGGCTCACCGGAGCGGGCTCGATCGCCGATCGGATCGCGATGATCCGCGAAGCGCTCGACGCCCTCGACCGCATCCAGGCCGCCTGAGCACCGACCACGAGACCTGAGGAACCCCGATGAGCACCGCAGCGCAGCGGCTGATCTTCCGCTCCGACCACCGCATCGACATCGAGCCGTTCGAGCTGCCGGATCCGGGATCGCGGCAGGTGCTCGTGCGCAACGACTTCACCCACGTGAGCGCGGGCACGGAGATGAACTTCTTCCGGCTCCATCCCGACTCGGGCCCTCTCGTGCGGGACCAGCTCGGCTACATGGCCGTGGGCGAGGTCGTCGCCGTCGGCGGCGAGGTCGCCGAGTGGGCGGTGGGCGAGCGGGTGGTCACGAACGCGTTCCACCAGAGCCACTGGCTCGTCGACCTCGACGAGGATCGGGACGGCGCACAGAGTCCGTCGTGGTACATCGACCGCCTCGATCCGGCGATCCCCGGCGAGCAGGCCGGCTTCATCACGCTCGGCGACGTCGCCCTGCACGGCCTGCGTCGGGCGCAGCCCCAGATCGACCAGTCGGCCGCCGTCATCGGCTGCGGCCTCGTCGGGCAGCTCGTCATCCAGCTGGCGCGCATCGCCGGCATGCAGCCGATCGTCGCCGTCGATCTCGTCGAGCGGCGGCTCGAACGCGCGCGGACCAGCGGCGCGACGCATCGTGTGGATGCCGCGGCGAGCGATCCCGTCGCAGCGGTGCGCGAGATCACCGCGGGTGGCGCGGAGACGGTGTTCCCGTGCGCGCCCGCGCCATCGACGCTGCAGGCCGCCCTCGAGATGGCGGCGAAGCGCGGCACGGTCTCGCTCGTGGCGAGCATCCCGGGCACCGCCGAGATCCGGTTGCAGGACGAGCTGCTCCGTCGCGAGCTGACGATCCTCGGCACCTACGAGGCCGACATGAACGAGGCGAGCGTCTACTGGCCCTGGAGCCGCGCGCGCAACCGGCGGGCGGTCCAGCGCCTCATCGTCGAGGGCGCCCTGCGGCTCGACCACCTCATCACCCACGTCGTGCCGTACACCGAGGCGGAGACCATGTTCGCCGCCATGCACGACCCCGGCACGGACTGGATGGGCGTCGTCTTCGACTGGCGCTGAGGTCCGGAACCCGTCCCATCACCCCCTCGAACAACGGAGCAACATCGTGAAACTGCTGACCATCTACGCCCATCCCGCCGACACGATCACGAACTGCGGGGGCACCCTCGCGCGGCATGCGGAGGCGGGCGACGACGTGACCGCGCTCATCCTCACGCACGGCGGCCGCATCCACGCCAACCGCTACGCGGAGGAATGGCGCAAGGAGACGCCGGACGAGTCGGTCGTCTCGGCCGACCTCCAGGCGATTATCGACCACAAGAAGCACGAGCTCGAGCGGGCCGCCGAGATCGTCGGCATCCGCACCCTGATCACGCTGGATCACGACGACACGATGGCGACGCTCCATGAGGACGTCATCGAGCAGATCGCGGAGCACGTCGCCCGCGAGCAGCCGGACGTCGTGATCTGCGACTACCCGAAGAACCCGGTCATGACGATGGACGCGCACACCGCCGCGAGCGCCATGGCCCTCGCCGGGATCGCCCGGGCGGGCTTCTACCTGCAGAACCTCGACGGGAGACCCGAGACCGCGGTCAAGCAGGTCTTCCTGACCTCGCTCCAGGTCACCGCGAACGATGCGCTCAGTCACTACGGCATGCGCAACGACTGCTTCATCGACATCACGCCGGTCGTCGATCGCAAGATCGCGGCTATGGACTGCTTCGCCAGTCAGGGGTATGCCGGACTCTTCGCCCGCAAGCTCATCGAGTCCAACAACGGTGAGATGGGCCGGCTGGCCGGCGTCAACTTCGCCGAGGGGTTCGTGCGGCTGCACAGCGAGACGCACTCGCTGCTGGGCATCACCGATGCCGCGCGCGCCGCCGACCCGCTCGTGCGCCACGTCGAGTACTCCCGCCTGAGCCTGCGCGAGATGTTCCCGGTCGCCCGGGGCTGATACGCGTGACTGCCAGACTGGGCCCCATGCAACTGCTCCGCCTCGGCGCCCCCGGCCACGAGATCCCGGCCGCCCGCTCCGAGGGTGTCGTGTACGACCTGCGACCCCTCACCTCCGACCTCGACGGGGACTTCTGGGACGGCGGCGTCGAACGCGTGCGCAGTGCGCTCGCCGCCGGCACGCTGCCGGTGCTCGACGGTGCCGACGGGATGCGCGTGGGCGCGCCCGTCGCCCGGCCCACGGCGATCCTGTGCATCGGGCAGAACTACGCGGCGCACGCGGCGGAGTCGGGCAGCCCCGTGCCGACGAACCCGATCCTGTTCTTCAAGCACCCGAACACGCTCGTGGGGCCGAACGACCCGATCGTCATGCCGCGCGGCGCGACCCAGCTGGACTGGGAGGCCGAACTCGCCGTCGTCATCGGCCGGCGGGCGTCGTACCTCGCGAGCCCGGAGGAGGCGCTCGCGCACATCGCCGGGTACACGGTCGCGAACGACGTGTCGGAACGGGTCTGGCAGCGCGAGCGCGGCGGGCCGCAGTGGGGCAAGGGCAAGTCGATGCCGACCTCCAACCCGCTCGGTCCGGTCGTCGTCCCCGCCGACGAGGTCGACCCGCGGGGGCTGCGCATCTGGTCGCGCGTCAACGGCGAGCCGCGGCAGGACTCGACGACGGCCGACATGATCTTCTCCGTCGCGCAGCTGGTCCACGACCTCTCGCAGTACCTGGTGCTCGAACCCGGTGACGTCATCGACACCGGCACGCCGCAGGGCGTCGCGATGAGCGGCCGGTTCCCGTACCTGCAGGCCGGCGACCGGGTCGAGGTCGGCGTCGACGGGATCGGCGCGCACGACACGACGATCGCGGAGGGCTGAGCGTGCCGAGCGAGCTGCTCGGGCTCGCGCGGTCGATCGCGCTCGAGGCGGGGGCGCTCGCGGCGCGGCGCCGCGCGGAGGGCGTCGAGGTCGCGGCCACCAAGTCGAGCATCGTCGATGTCGTGACGGCGGCCGATCGCGAGGTCGAGGACCTGGTGCGCGGCCGGATCGCCGACGCGCGACCGGACGACGCCGTCCTCGGCGAGGAGGGCGGCGGCACCGCCGGCACGAGCGGTCTCACCTGGGTCGTCGACCCGATCGACGGCACGGTCAACTACCTCTACGGCATCCCGCACTATGCGGTGAGCATCGCCGTCGTCGAGGGCGACCCCGACCCGGCGACCTGGACAGCCCTGGCCGGAGCCGTGCATGCGCCGCCGCTCGGCGAGCTGTTCCACGCCGAGCGGGGCGGGGGCGCCCGCCTGAACGACGGGTCGATCGTCGTGGGGCCGCGACCACCCCTGGAGCAGGCGCTCGTCGCGACGGGGTTCGCGTACGACGCGCACACGCGCGAGCGGCAGGGGGCGGTCGTCGCGGCCCTGCTGCCCCGGGTGCGCGACATCCGGCGCCAGGGGGTCGCCTCGCTCGACCTCTGCTTCGTCGCGTGCGGGCGGGTCGACGCGTACTTCGAGCGCACCCTCAACCCGTGGGATCACGCGGCCGGGGCGCTCATCGCCCGGGAGGCCGGGGCCATCGTCACCGGGCGCGGGGATGCCGCTGCCGGCCGTGACTTCACGCTCGCCGCGGCCCCGGGTCTGGCCTCCGAGCTCGCCGCCGTGCTCGACGGGCTGGGGGTGACCGCCTGGGACCTCCCGGCTTAGGATGAGCCGGGTCATGAGCCAGGGGTCGCAGGCGCCGCTCACCCGGCGCGAGGCCCTCGCGCGGGAGCGCGAGGCGCGGGTGCGGGCCGCCCCGCCCGCCGCCCCGCCCGCCGCGCCGCCCGCCGCGCCGCCTGCCCCGCAGCCGCGCCGCCGCACGCGTCATGGCATCGCCCACCGGATCCTCACCGCCGGCGTGCTGCTCTTCGTCGGAGCGATGGTGGTCGGGCTCTCGGTGCCGGCGAACGCCTTCTACTCGGGCTCCTCGGCGTCGGCGGACCCGGCGGCCCATGTCGTCGCCGGATCGCACCAGAAGGCGGAGGTCGATGCGGAGGGCGCCACCATCCCCATCACCACGAGCGACTACACGGCCTCGACCAAGGCGCAGCTGCTCGCCCAGAAGTACCGCGGCGGGGTGGGCGGGGCGTTCACCGGTCCGGTGCGCTGGCCGTTCCCGTACAGGGTCGCCATCCTGAGCCCGTTCGGTCCGCGCGGGGCGGTGGCCGGATGCCCGACCTGCGCGCCCTTCCATCGCGGCGTCGACCTGAACGGCGGCAACGGCAATCCCATCTACTCCATCATGGCGGGCACGGTGACGGAGCGCTCCGGCGGCAGCTGGACCTACGGCAACTACGCGATCATCGTGGGCCACTACCAGGGCCATGAGGTGAAGGCGATCTACGAGCACATGCAGGCGGGCTCCTCGCCGCTCGTGGTCGGTCAGCAGCTCGCGGTCGGCGACTTCGTCGGGTTGGTCGGCGCGACGGGGGAGACCACGGCGCCCCATCTGCACCTGGAGCTCGACGTCGACGGGAAGCTGATCGACCCCATCCCGTGGTTGGACGCGAACGCGAGTTGAATGGAAAACGGCTTCCGCGTTTCCGGGGCCTGCGTTAGCAATTCGTTACATGTGAACGTTTCGCAAGTCAGCCCCGGCTGCCGTATCGTTCGGGACGCGTCGGGTTAAGCGCTCGACGCAGGGCGAAAGTTTCGCACCTCCCCACCACCACAGCACGAAGGAGTGCCATGAAGAAGTCCTTCATCGCCGTGGCCGTCGTCGCAAGCGTCGCATCGCTCGCGTTGGCAGCCTGTTCCAGCGGCGGATCCGGCGGATCCGGCGGCGACAAGGCGTCCACCCGCGCCTGCGTCATCCTCCCCGACTCGGCCTCGTCGCCCCGCTGGGAGAACGGCGACCGCCCGGCTCTGGCCAAGGCGTTCAAGGACGCCGGCTTCGACGCCGACATCCAGAACGCGCAGGGCGACACCGGCAAGTACGCGACCATCGCGCAGCAGGAGCTCACCAAGGGCTGCGGCGTCATGGTCCTCGTCGACTACAACGGCGCCGCGACGGCCGTGACCCAGAAGGCCCAGAAGCAGGGCATCCCGGTCATCGCCTACGACCGCCCCATCACCACCGGTGACGCGAGCGACCCGAAGATGCTCGCCGACTACTACGTGTCGTTCGACAACGTGAAGGTCGGAGAGCTCGAGGGCCAGTCGATCGTCGACGGGCTGAAGGCTGCGGGCAAGGACGCCGCGACCGCGAAGGTCGTCTACATGGGCGGCGACCCGACCGACGGCAACGCGAAGCTGTTCCACGACGGTGCGGTCAAGGCCATGAGCGCTGCGGGCATCAAGCCGGCGGCCGAGCCGGTCGGCATCTGGGACGGCCAGAAGTCCGCGACGAACTTCGAGCAGGCGCTGACCTCGCTCGGCGGCCAGGTCGACGCGGTCTGGGTCGCCAACGACACCAACGCCGCGGGCGTCATCACGATCCTCGACAAGAACCACCTCACGGTTCCGGTCTCCGGTCAGGACGCGTCGACGGCCGGCCTGCAGAACGTGCTGCTCGGCAAGCAGACCTCCACGGTCTACAAGCCGTTCAAGCTCGAGGCCGACGCGGCGTCGAAGCTCGCGATCGAGCTGCTGAAGGGGAAGAAGCCCTCCGTGGCCGACTCCCTGTACGGCAAGCCGTTCATCGCGGTCACGCCGATCCTGATCACGGCCGACAAGGTCCAGCAGGTCATCGACGGTGGTGACGCGAAGGCGTCCGACATCTGCACCGCCGAGGTGCAGGCCGCCTGCGCCAAGTACGGCGTCAAGTAGAGTCCGTCCCACACACCGAGAGGGGCTCCGCACCGGTTCGCCCGGGCGGAGCCCCTCCTGGCTGATCCGAAAGGGAGATCGCCGTCATGGCGGAGTCATCCGAACTCCGGCCGCTCATCGAGTTGGTCGACGTCAAGAAGGGCTTCGGCCCGGTGAGCGTGCTCAAGGGCGTCGCTCTCAAGGCCTATCCGGGCAAGGTGACAGCCCTGGTGGGCGACAACGGTGCCGGTAAGTCGACCCTCATCAAGGGCCTCGCCGGCGTGCAGCCCTACGACGAGGGCCAGATCATCTTCGACGGCGAGCCCGTCACGCTGCACACCCCGCGCGACGCGTCGGCGCTCGGGATCGAGGTCGTGTACCAGGACCTCGCTCTGGCCGACAACCTCGACATCGTCCAGAACATGTTCCTGGGCCGCGAAGAGACCGAGCTGCTCACGTTCGACGAGGGCCGCATGGAGCGGGAGGCGTCCGAGACCCTGCGCTCCCTCTCGGTGCGGACCGTGAAGTCGGTGCGCCAGAAGGTCTCGTCGCTGTCCGGAGGCCAGCGTCAGACGGTCGCGATCGCGCGTTCGGTGCTCAAGAAGGCCCGACTCGTCATCCTCGACGAGCCGACCGCCGCCCTCGGGGTCGCCCAGACCGAGCAGGTGCTCAACCTCGTGCGCCGACTCGCCGAGCAGGGTGTCGCGGTCATCATCATCAGCCACAACCTGGCCGACGTCTTCGAGGTGGCCGACTACATCAGCGTGCTCTACCTCGGCCAGATGGTCGCCGAGGTCGAGACGGCGAAGACCACCCGCGACGACGTCGTGGGCTACATCACCGGCGCCAAGACGCAAGCCAGAGGAGCCGCGGCATGAGCGTGACCCACACCCCCGAGACACCGGAGCCGGGTACACCGGCCGCCACGCTCGACACCACCGCCATCGCGGCCACCGACTCCGACCTCATCGGCAGCGGCCAGGAGGGCGGGATCGTCGATCAGGCGCGCGCGTACCTCAGCCGGCTCCGCGGCGGCGAGATGGGAGCGCTTCCCGCGATCGCCGGCTTCATCGTGCTCGTCGTGCTGTTCAGCTTCCTGAGCCCGTTCTTCTTCACCGAGCGCAACTTCGCCAACCTGCTCACGCAGGCTGCGTCGCTCGTCATGCTAGGCATGGCGCTCACGTTCGTGATCCTGCTGGGCGAGATCGACCTGTCGGCCGGTGTCACCGCCGGTGTCACGATGGCGGTATTCGTGGTGCTGTCGGATCCCGGCGGTGCGCATCTGAACTGGATCATCGCCTTCCTCATCGCGCTCGCCTCGGGCCTCGCGATCGGCACGTTCATCGGCTTCTTCCGATCGCGCATCGGCATCCCATCGTTCGTCGTCACCCTGGGCCTGTTCCTGGGCCTGCAGGGCGCGCAGCTGATCATCATCGGTCCCGGCGGCCTGTACCGCATCCAGGAACCCGCGGTGCTGGCGATCCAGAACAACAACATGCCGGTCTGGATGGGCTGGGTGATGCTGCTGATCATCCTCGCGATCTCCTTCGCGACGTCGATGGTCGATCGAACCCGTCGCACCCGCGCGGGCGTTCCGAACCGCACGATCGCGCTCATGTGGGTCCGGCTCGGCGTCATTGCGGTGCTCGGCGCGGTCGTGATCTTCGCGCTCAGTCAGAACCGCGGTACCGCGTTCCTCGCCGTCACGGGCGTGCCCATCGTCGTGCCGATCACCCTGGTGATCCTGTGGATCGGCACCTTCGTGCTCGACCGCACGAAGTACGGCCGCTGGCTCTACGCGATCGGTGGCAACGAGGAGGCCGCACGTCGCGCCGGCATCAAGGTGATCGGCATCCGCTGGATCGCGTTCGTCGTCTGTTCGGGCCTCGCCGTCATCTCCGGCCTGTTCGCCGCGAGCCAGGTGGGATCCGTGGATGCCGCCTTCGGTCGCAACGACGTGCTGAACGGCGTCGCCGCGGCGGTCGTCGGCGGCGTCAGCCTCTTCGGCGGCCGCGGACGCCTCATGCACGCGGCGGTCGGCGCGCTCGTGATCTCGGTGATCACCAACGGCCTCGGCCTGCTCAACCTGCCGAGCGGTGTGAACCTCCTCGTCACCGGCGGCGTGCTGATCCTCGCCGCATCCGTCGACGCGCTCTCCCGCGTGCGAGGCACGAAGGCCGTCGAACATCCGACAGGCCCGTTCAACGTGTTCGCGATCGTCGGTTTCGTGCTGTCGTTCGTCACCGCGATCGGCGGCATCGTGCTCGGCGCGATCGCCGTCTTCCAGATCCGGGAGCACGGCGGTCGCGGTCGCGGCCTGGCGATCTGGGCCGTCGCGATCGGCATCATCGAGCTGTTGATCGCCCTCGTGATCGCCGTGACGGCGGTACTGCGCGCCCAGGGCTAGGAGGTCGGCCGGCCGGTGCTCTCGCGCGCCGGCCGGCTCACCTCAGCCGTGCAGCCAGACCGTCGTGTCGCCCGGCACGCGGATGGCGCCGTCGGTGCCCTCGACGAGAGCCTCGCTCGCCAGCAGGACGACACCGTCCGGCGCGGCGACCGGCCGGGTGCCGAGGTTCGCGAGCACCGTGACCCGGCCCACGCGGAACGCGAGCGTCTCGGGGTCGTCGCACGCGATCCACTGCAGGGTCTGCCTCGCGAGCTCGTGCTCGCGCCGGAGCCCGAGGGCGTCGCGATAGAGCCGGAGCGTGGAGCCCGGCTCGCCGTCCTGCACGTCGCGGGCGTACGCGGCCCACGTCGACGGCTGCGGAAGCCAGCTCGCCTCGCCGGGGCCGAAGCCCTGCGAGGGCGCGCCCGCGATCCACGGCAACGGCACGCGGGCGCCGTCGCGGCCGTAGTTGGCGCCGCCGGTGCGGGCGAAGGTCGGGTCCTCGCGCGCCGTGTCGGGCAGGTCGATGACCTCCGGCAGGCCGAGCTCCTCGCCCTGGTAGAGGTACGCCGACCCCGGCAGCGCGAGCATGAACAGCGTGGCGGCGCGCGCCCGGCGCAGGCCGACCACGCCATCCGGATGCCACGGCGAACGCGGACCCAGCCCCTCGCCCTGCGGGGGCGGCGGCGTGAGCGCGAGCCGGGTGCGGTGCCGGATCACGTCGTGGTTCGAGAGCACCCAGGTGGAGGGCGCGCCCACGCTCCCGAACGCGGCGAGCGACTGCGTGACCACGTCGCGCAGCGCGGCGGCCTCCCACGGTGTCTCGAGGTAGCTGAAGTTGAAGGTCTGGTGGAGCTCGTCGGGCCGCACCCACTCGGCGAGCTTGTCGAGCGGACGCACCCACGCCTCGCCGATGAGCACCCGGTCCGGACCGTACTCGGCGACCTGCCGGCGCCAGTCGCGGAAGATCTCGTGCACCCCGGGCTGCCCCCACATCGGCGCCGTGTCGTCGCCGCCCATCGAGGCCTCGTCGGCCGGCGGGGTGTAGTCCGGAAGCCCGGCGGCCTTCACGAGCCCGTGCGCGACGTCGATGCGGAAGCCGTCGATGCCGCGGTCGAGCCAGAACCGCAGCACGCCGAGGAAGAACGTCTGCACGTCGCCGTTCGTCCAGTCGAAGTCGGGCTGCGAGGTGTCGAACAGGTGCAGGTACCACTGGCCGGGGCGCCCGTCGGCCTCGGTGACGCGCGTCCACGCCGGTCCGCCGAACACCGACTGCCAGTTGTTCGGCGGC
Source organism: Pseudolysinimonas kribbensis (assembly GCF_030161895.1). Lineage (GTDB taxonomy): Bacteria > Actinomycetota > Actinomycetes > Actinomycetales > Microbacteriaceae > Pseudolysinimonas > Pseudolysinimonas kribbensis. The sequence goes on along the minus strand of NZ_BSVB01000001.1, from coordinate 1,369,435 downwards.
ACGTCGCCGCTCGCGCCTCGGCCGTCGCGGAAGAGGTAGCGGGCGCGCTCGGGCGAGCCGGGCGCCGCCTTCAGCGCCGCCTGGAACCACGGATGCTCGCTCGAGCTGTGGTTCGGCACGATGTCGACGACGACCCTGAGCCCGAGTTCGTGCGCCCGGGCGAGCAGGCGGTCGAATCCGGCGAGGTCGCCGAAGAGCGGGTCGACGTCGGTGTAGTCGGCGACGTCGTAGCCGGCGTCGCGCTGGGGCGAGACGTAGAACGGCGAGAGCCAGACCGCGTCGGCGCCGAGCTCGGCGATCGCCTCCAGGCGGGCGGTGATCCCGTCCAGGTCGCCGACGCCGTCGCCGGTCGAGTCGCTGAACGAGCGCGGGTAGACCTGGTAGATGACGGCGGTGCGCCACCAGTCGTGCGAGGGAGACATCCGCTCGAATCTATGGCCGCGCGGGGACCTTGTCGAAACGGTCGGAACGGGGGCCGGTCGGGCATCCGGCGCCGGCCCCCGCGCGGGCGGGCGCCCGGTCGCCGGATGCTAGAGTCTTCGGGTTGCCGCGCGCGTCGCGGCGCGCCCCGATAGCTCAGTGGTAGAGCACTTCCATGGTAAGGAAGGGGTCGTCAGTTCAATCCTGACTCGGGGCTCGCGAGCCCCTGTCGGTGCACCAAGCGGCGGTGGGGGTTCCCCCGGCGGGGTAGCTCAGGTGGTTAGAGCACACGGCTCATAATCGTGGTGTCGCGGGTTCGAGTCCCGCCCTCGCTACTAGCCCGGATTTCCGGGCTTTTTAGGCGTTTCGACCCGACGTGGGAACGGCCCGAATGATCCAGTGCCCACGTTTTGCCCACAATCGAGGAACGCACGACGTCATCGAGGCGTTCGGCAACGGCGCTCAGGTCATCGTCGAAGAGGTCGGCGTAGACGTCCAGGGTCATTGCGGCGGACTTGTGACCGAGCATTTTCTGCACTGCCTTCACGTTCGCACCGGCCGACACCGCCAGGCTGGCAGCAGTGTGCCGAAGGTCATGGATCGTCATCGGAGATAGCTCCGCCAGACGTAGCGCCCTTTCGAACCAAGAACCATCCTGCTTGGTCGGTGTGATTTGGGGCTGTCCGAAGCGGCCGGGGAAGACGAGATCGTCGTCACGTCGTTCAAGGAGTGCACTCGTGATCTCATCGCTGAGGAAGCTCGGGAACGGCACCATTCGCTGTTGATGCGTCTTGGGGGTGCCGACGATGACGAAGCCCTTGACGTAGACCGCGTTCTGGCGAACCCAGAGTCTGTTTCTGTCCAGGTCCACATCCTTCACGCGAAGTCCGGATGCTTCGCCCCATCGGAGGCCTGTGTAGGCGAGCAGCTTGACTAGCGTTCCCCTCGATCCCGATTCAGAGGCGAGCCTGAAAACCTCCTCGTGGGAAAGGTAATTGTGTTCCCTGCGCTCACGAGCCGGCAGCCTGATCCCCTAGCCGGATTGTTCGAGATCTTCCGGTCACGGACTGCGGCTTCCAGGACGGCCGACAGAATGCCGTGACAGCGGTGGATCGTCGCGGGTGAGAGGGGTCGACCGCGGTCCGGCCTGCGAAGTTCGACGACCCAGGCCTCGATGTCGCTTCGACGGACCTTCCCGATCTGCACCGAGCCCCAGTGGGGTCGAACGTGCAGTCGCCAAGCCGATTCCATCACGGCCAACGAGGAAGGCTTGAGGCCCGATCGGGACGCGAGCCAAGCGTCTCCCACCGTTGCTATGGTCGCGCGCGCCAGCGCTGGATCGATGAACGTTCCTGCTGAGCGACCTATCGCGATCTCAGCGAGGAAAAGTTCAGCTTCTCGCTTCGTTTTGAAACCGCGCTTGTCAGTCTGCGAGTTGTCCGGCTTGCGGTAGCGCACTCGGTAGCGTCGGCCGCCATTGGTGTCATAGGGCTCGATCGTGGCCACGGTTCAGATGTCCCACCCTGCCGAAGTCAGGAACTTCCGAAGTTGATCGATTTCAACCTCGGCTGCGGCCCGCCGACGATTCATTCCGTCCTGGAGTTCACCGTTGTGAGTCGACTCGATTCGTTGCACTGTCTCCAGCCGCGAGAGCTCCCGTTCCAAGACACGAAGCTCTCGGAACGCCTGCAGTTCAGCTCGGTCAACCCGTTCGTCACTCGACCCCGCAACGTAGGTGGCGGAAGGCAAGGCGCTCAACCATGCATCGAATTCGGCGGAGCTCATGCCCTCGAACATGGGCCCAAGCCCGGGCAGGTCTAGGGGGCGTTCGGTCGTGACATCGGCGCGAGGAGAAAGCTGACGGGCACCTTCAGGACCCTTGCGATGTTCAGTACCTGGCTGACGTCGAGGTCGGCCTTCCTGCCTGACTCGATATTGGCGAGGACGGCTTGCGAGATACCGGTACCTGCGAGAGCTGATTCGAGCTCGGCGACCGATCGATAGCCCCTGGACCGACGGGCTGCCGCGATGCGGGAGCCGATGCTGCCCGCTGCCGCATAGTCCGCCATTTCGACACCGTATCGCGCGCAGGCGCGCCGACTTGACAAAACTTGCACCATGTCACTATGACATTAATAACACGCAATCACTGTCATTTTGACAAGGAGAGTTTGATGGACGACGATTACTTGCCGCCAATTGCGGTTCAGGACCTCACCGGAGTCTCGATCGCCGCGCTCGCGCAGCTTCGGCATCGAGGGCTTGGGCCGCGCTACTACAAGCCAACGCCTAGGACGGTCCTTTACAAGCGGTCCGAAGTCGTTGCCTGGATTGAGGGCAGCGTCAGGCAGGGCATTCGGGAATTGGCGTGAGGAGCCTCGAGCAGATCCCAGGTGTCGATGTGGGGCTCTACGCGGCCAAGGGCGCGGTGATCGTCGCGGCGCGGCTGGAGCTGGGGAACACGGCTGCTCGGCTGTTCCTGCATATGGCTCTGGAGTGCTGGGACGACGAGGACAATCCGGCTGGCGCCGCCCCTCGTCGTTATTTCGGTCGGCGGGAGTTCTCCGCGATCGCCCTCGGCTTCCAGGCTCCCGAGAACGGATCGGAATCGGCGTTCCGCGCCGTGAAGCGGGCTGTCAAGGAGCTCGTGGACAAGGGCGCGATCAGGCGCGTGCGGCATGGCGGCAACGGCATGGCAGCCGAGTACGAGCTGCAGGTGCCGATAGCGAGACAGCGCCGTGCGCGGGGCGACACGTATCTGTTCCCTGTGGACAGCTCGGGGCAGGGGGCGACTCGGCCGCCCGTGCAGCGGGCAAGTTTCTAGCCCTCTGAGGGGGCAGTTTTGTCGACCAGCAGGGGGCGAGAAATCGGTCCCCTTTGAGAGCAGGAGGGAATCAGGATGACCAGCTACCGAGCAGCAGGCGCGACCGGTGAACGGACTGATCTCTGCCGCGTGGTGATTCCGAACCTCGGACGTTCGGAACTTCGTCGGGTTGGGAGTTTCGGACTTCGTGAGGTGCGGAGTTCGGATGTCGCGAGGTTCCGGACGTCGGGACTCGCGTGGTGGAGAAGTTCGGGAGTTCCGCACTGCGGGAGATTGGAAGTGCGCAAATGAGGATCGTCGCGATCGCGAACCAGAAGGGTGGCGCCGGAAAGACCACCACCACCATGAACCTCGCCGCCGTCGCGGCCGAGCACTCGAGAGTGCTCGTGATCGATGTCGATCCGCAGCAGTCGACGAGCTGGTGGGCGGCTGCGGCCGGCGACCGCCTTCCGTTCGACTTTGCTGCCGACACGACCGTGGCGAACTTGTCGCGGATGCGGGACCTGCCCTACGACCTGGTCTTCGTGGACACCCCGGGCAACCTCACCGATAGCGACATCCTCGGCTCGGTGTTGGCGGCGTCAGACTTCGCGATCATCCCGACGGAGCCGGAGGCGCTGTGCGTGCCGCCGATGGTCCGCACGATCCGCGAGCTGGTCCAGCCCTCCCGCACGTCGTTTCGAGTGCTGCTCTCGAAGATCGACATGCGTGTCCCGGGTCAGCTGGAGGACGCGGAGCGGCTGGTGGATGAGATCCAGTTGCCAAGGTTTCGGCGCGCGATCCGCCGCTACAAGATCCACTCCGACGCGCCCATCGAGGGGCTGGTGGTGACCCAGTACCCCGAGGCGCGGCAGACGATCAAGGCGATCGATGACTACCGCGCCGTCGCGCTGGAGCTCATGTCTCTGTGGGCGAATGGGGACGCCTGATGGCGCGCGCCGACCTGTCGAGCCTGCTCGGCCGGCTCCCCGCTGATGAGCCACGATCAACCCCGGCAGCGGTGCCGGCTACTCCCCGGAGGTCTCGCATCGAGCTGAGCCGAAGCCGCGCCGGGTGCCCACGGAGACCCGGATGGAGTCGTCGTCTGGCTCGCCTGAAGCGCGCTATCTCGGTTTCGTGCGGAAGGACATTCGGCTGCGGGACGACCAGCTCGAGGCGTTGACAGTGCATGCGCGGCGCTTGAATCGTGCCAAGCGCAACACGGGCGTGCGCATCACGGAGAACACCCTGATCCGTGTCGCCATTGACGTGTTACTCGCGCGGGTCGAGAAGGTTGCCGGCGACGATGAGGCGGCGCTGTTGAGGTCGTTGCGGTGACTAACTTTCAATCGTCACTTGAGCCGAATTCGGGATCTCGGCGTGTCGTTCTACCCCCGTCTGGGGGTGGCGGGGTGACGCTGTCGGCAAGTTGCTTTTGTCGTTGGGGTAGGCGTCGACGGCGACTAGGCGAACGACAGTTTTTGGGGGTTTCTTGTCTGTGCCACCACCCGTCTCGGCCTGCGGCCGCGTCCCAACCTCTCCCACCCACCGTGAGTGTCTACGAGAGGTTGGGACATACAGACGGGTGGTGGCACAGACAAGAAAAAGCAGTGGTGGTTTGCAGGCAGAGGGCGATCGGACCGGAGGGGAGTGAGCTCCGCGTGGTGCAGTTGACGGTTCGCGATGAGGCGATGTTGGAGTGGCTGCGATCGGTGAGGTTGGCCGATACCGAGGCGATCCGGTGGGCGCTCCCGGCGGTGCCTGGAGGTGGTGTCGAGGTGGCTCCGGTGCATCTGCGGAAGGCGCAGCGGTGGGTTGCCCGGATGCATCAGGTGGGGCTGGTCGAGCGTGGCCGGCTGTCGTCTCACGGGAACTTCATCGTGTGGCCGAGCCACCATGCGACGGGGCGACCGGGGCCGAACTTGTTTCGGCAGACCACTCGCCATGAGCTCGCGGTGGCGTTGACGTCGGCGCGGTTTTTGGGGCGCGGGTATCGGTGGACGCGGGATCGTCGGCCGATGTCGCTGCAGGATCACCAGGCGGACGGTGTCGCGATGAAGCAGGGGTCGCTCGAGTTGATCGAGGTGGAGCTGACCCCGAAGGTCAGTGACCGATATCGGGGCATCTTCCGCAATCACGCTGAACGGCTCACGAGCTCGGGGGTGACCCGCGTGGTGTATCTCGGGACCGAGGATGCAGCGCGGATGGTGCTGCGCGAAGCGGATGTGCACCTGTTCCGCGACTTGCGTCCGAGGGTGGTCGCGTTGCCGGTGTTCAACGTGCACGGCGAGTGGGTCGGCGCGGATGATGCGCCGTGGGCGGATCATCGGAGCTGTGGGATCGGGGCATCGCATGAGCGCGATGCGAAGTTCAGACCAGTCGCTCGACCTCGGCCAGCGTCTGGATCAGTGGCGCTCCGAACTGCTCCTGCAGTCGGTTCCCGCCCGCACGCCCCTCGCTGCCGCCGACGACACCGAGCGGCCGCGCCAGCGCGTGCGCGGCAATGCCGGTGCGCATTGCACCGGACCCCGCCTCACCGCCGGCGACGAGGACCTTGCCGGCGAGGGCCGCAAGGATGACCGGTGTCCGCAGCGCCGAGGCGAGGACGACCGGCAGCAGGGGCGGGTTCTCGCTGATGACGACTTCGCCGCGCGCGTGGCCTTCGCGGGCGGTCGTGGCGACGGTGACCAGAGGCGCGTCCATCGCGAGCGTGGACTGGTGCGCGAGATTGTCCACTCCCGGGCGCGCGGCCGTGGCGACGGTCCACCCATCGCCGGCGATCCGTGTGGTGAGGTCGATGACGTCGTGGCGCAGCCACGGATCCGGGCAGGTGCTCCCGGTGACGACGACGGGAAGATCGTGCAGCGCCGCGCCGCTGCCCGAGGCCCACAACGCAACCGGTGCGGCGGTGCCGAGTACCTCCACCTGCGCGGGCCATTCGTCGTGGCCGGGGGTGAGGATGCGGTAGCCGCGCTGAATCGTGATCTCCAACACCGCGGCGACGGTGTGGCCGCCGCCCAGAGCGCGCAGGCGCGTGGAGATGTCGGCGGGGAGTTCGAGGAACGGGTCGTTGTCGTAGGCGGCGGCGACCAGGTCGACGGCGGAGCCGCGGTCGCGGATCGCAGCGCCAATGTGACGGTTGCCGCCGAGGCCCGCGGTGGCGAGCGCGACGCGTGCGCATACCTCGGGGGACGGGAGCCGAGTGTCGGTGGTGGGCATGGTGGGGTCCTCTCGGATCGATCGTTTTGTTTGCCTTCCGGCACAGAGATCGAGAGGGAGCAAGCAACGCGAAGTGCGCGGTCGTGGAATACCGGACCAAGCGCAGCGCGGGAGGATATGCCGCGAAAGCCGGGCACGCAGCGGCAGCAGCGACGTACGATCGCCGGCCGGAAAGGTCAAACCCTCCGCCCCGCAGGGGCGGCCCCTCGCTCCGCGCCTGCTCCGTCAGGCGCCCGGCGAGCCTCCGTGCGAGCCGCTCGGACCTGGGCTGGAGCATCCGGTGACCGGGGCGCAGCAGACCACCCCGGCCGCGCAGGGACAGGGCGCTGTCGAGGACCTGATCGAGAAGGTCGTCATCGCCGCCGCCGTGATCGCCGCGGTTATGGTGGCGCTTCCGCTGGTGATACCCGTGGTCGTGACGCGGGTGGCGGGGAGCAGATCGCCACCCGAGCCAGGTTCTGGATGACGTCCCGCCGCCAACCGGTCACCGCGCCGGTCGGCATCGCCCTGGTCCTGGCGCTCATCGGGGTCGAACTGACGCTGCTGGTGGCCGGGATCCGCGACGGGCAAATCGCGTGGCGACTCCACCTGGTCGTGCAGCTTCTGCCGTGGGCGATCGCCAACCTCGTCTCCGGGCTGCTGCTGCTTCCCGCAGCGTGGTTGCTGCACCGGCGAAGGATCGCCGAGCTCGTGCGGACGCGTCGGATCTCGGACGTGATCCGGCAGACGCGGATCGAGGCCGCCCGCAAGCGCGCCGCCGACGCCGTGTCGGCCGCGCGGATCGGCGTCACCGTTCATCCGGCGACCGGAAAGATCACCGGCACACGTAAGGGGCTGGTCACTGCGCCGCACACCACTCCTGCGGGGAGGCATTCGCGTTCGTGACCCGCCCCACCGTGACGACCGTTGTGGAGCGGTTCCTCGAGCGCCGCCAGGTCCGAGACTGGATCTCGCCGGCCGGCGATCTGCTCGTGCTGCCGCGGACATCGTCCGCGGTGCGAGCGCTCGTGATCGCCGAGTCCGGTTCCGGCAAGACCGTGCTGCTGGACTCGGTGATCCTGTGCGCCCTCGAGTACGGGTGGCCAGTGTTCTTCCTGGACGCCAAGGGCGACCCAGCGGACGCGGCTCACCTCGCCGCCCTCGCTGCCTCGCGCAGCAAGACGGCAGAGGTCGCCGGCGCCTGGAACCTTTTCAACGGCACCGCGGACCAGATCACCGCAAAGCTGATGCGCCTGATGCCGTCACCCGACGGAGCCAACCAGCACTACCTCGACGAGATCCGCGGCGTCCTGCAGGCTGTCCAGGACGCCTCACCGGTCGCCTCGGTCGAGGACCTGCGGGAGCGGCTCAAGCGACCCGGTCCGTGGGTGCGGGACCAGTACGACCTCGACATGGTCACCGCCCCGGTGGACCGCACCGGCAACCAGACCTCCGGCACCCGCGCGCTGCAAGCGCTCCTCGTCGCGCTCCGGCCGTTGGAGAAGTATCTCGACGCCGTCGGGTGGTCGTACGACAGGCCGACCGCAGACGTCACGGTGGTCCCCCTGTCACCCGTCGATGACGCGCAGGCACGGCTGGGGGATCTGCTGCTGCTGGATCTTCGCAACTACCTCGCCTCCCGCCTGGCGCGCGGCGACAAGTCGCCGGTGCTGGTGGTCGTGGATGAGTTCCCGCAGCTGGTCACCGACACGTCCGACCCCGGGGACACTGCGGGGAGCCTTTTCGAGACCGCGCGCTCCGCCGGCGTTGGACTGGTCTTGGCCACTCAGTCTCCAGCTGGGCTCTCCAACGACGAGATCCGCCGCCGCCGGGCCCTGACCTCCGGTGCCGCTCTGGTCTTCGGGCGCTCCAAGGATCCGGAAGACGTCGTCAAGTACGCCGGCACGGTCATGCAGATGGAGTCTTCCGGCGCCGCCACCGGCGAAGAACTCCGATCCGCCCGAGCACAACACACGTACGTCATCCCACCGCAGGACGTCCGCGAAGCAGCCGACGGGGCCTTCTGGCTCGTGCAGGGCGGAGCGATCGCCCCCTTCCGCGCCCTCCCGCAAGCCACCCCAGAGCTCGGAGCAGCCGCTTCGTCGAACACCACTGCCACCTCACGTGGAGAAGAGGAAGGAATCGAATGAGCACGACCGCACCCTTTCGGGGCGCCGCCCGCGCTGCCGCCTACGTCGAAGAGGACACCGCCCGGCGGCGTCCCGCCGACCCCGCACCTCCCGTCGAACCTTCGGATGCGGCGCTCGACGAAGTCGACGAAGTCGACACCGCGTCGGGATCGATCGAGGAGATCGATGTCGCGTCCCTCACCGCCACGGACACCTCGCCGATCGCTCGGACCGGGGTGCGCGGCCTGATCGCCCGCACCGGCGTCAAGCTCGCACCCGGCAGGTCCGAGCTGGCAGCTCTCGCGCGTGCTGCGCGGTTGAAGGCGGACGAGGACGTGATCCGGCAGACGACCTGGCCGCGCGCGGTCGGGATTTTGGTCGCGAACAGGAAAGGCGGCGTCGGGAAGACGCCGACCTCACTGATCCTGGGCGGCATCCTGGCCTCCATCCGCGGCGGTTCCGTCGCCGTCATGGAGGTCTCCGACGACCCCGGCACCCTCACCTACCGCACCGAGGGCAACCCGACTCGCGGTATCGGCGAGCTCGTCGTCGACCACGACCAGATCCGATCCGCAGGTCAGCTCGCCTCCTACACGGCCCCGCAGACCTCATTCGCGTCCGTCATCGGCACCACCGGCGTTCGCCCGCAGCTCGTCGCGACGGACGTCCTTCACGCGGCGGCGGTGGTAGACGAGTTCTACGCGATCCGCGTCATGGACTCCGGCAACCAGCCCTCCAGCAGCGCCTTCGACGGCGCCCTCGCCGCCACCGATGCGCTCGTCATCCCGGTCCTGAACTCCGCCGAAGCAGTCCTGGAGGCCATCTCCTCCTGGACTACCTCCGCGCCGGTGGTACCGCGAACCGTCGGCTCGCGGACACCGCGACCATCGTGCGGCTGATCGACGGGCGCGCCGAGAACCCGCAACTGAACGAGCGCCTGTCGAAGCTGCTGCAGCAGCACCGCGTCGAGCAGGTGTTCGAGGTCCCGTTCGATGCGCACATCGCCGAACGCGGCCCCATCACACTCGCCAAGCTCGCACCCGCCACCCGAGATGCGTTCACGCACCTCGCTGCCGGCATCGTGCAGACCATGCAGAACCAGCCCATCGCCACGAAGCCGACCACCGGCACCAAGAACTAGAGGAGATCAGGAATGCACGCCATCGTCCACATCATCGACAACCCGCTGAACGGTTTGCTGCCGAACTTCTCGATCTTCGGCGTCCAATTCACCGCCCTCTGGCAGAAACTCCTTGCCGGAGCCTGGGGAATCGCGATCGTCGCCGCCGTCATCTTCCTCATCATCGGCATCGCATCTATGGCCACCGCTTCCGCGGCAACGAACCCGATGGAGTACAAGGTCGGCCGTCAGAAGACGGTGTGGGCGGCGATCTCGCTGGGGCTGCTCGCTGCTCTCGCGGTGATCGTCGGGGCGATCCTCGCTGTGTTCTCATAAGCCATGACCCTCGCCCCCACTCGTCCTCGTCGTCCGCGCTGGCCATGGATCGTCGGAGTCGTCCTCGTCGTCATCGTCGTTGCGGTGGCCATCACCCTCACGGTGGCGATGCACCCCTCGGCGAGCCCGTCGCCCTCGAAGACCCCGACCGCAACCGCGACGGCCAGCCCATCCGCAGGTGTCGCGCCGACCGGGTGCTTGGGCGGCAGCAACCGCGACAACACCATGCTGTTGGCCGCCCAGAAGACAGCGCCCCATACGACCAACGGGGCAGTCGAGTTCGCCGCCGCGGTGGTCCGTTGGACGTTGCGTCATCCGACGGCGACAGCAGATGAGGCGGACGCTGTGGCGCCGCAGATCATCGCCAGCGACGCAAGCCCGGACTTCAAGGACCTCGGTGCCGCCGTCACCCAAAACCAGAACCCGTCGGGCGGCGCCGTCGCCGATGGCACCGACTTCTACGTCTCCACCGCACCCGGCGTCTACTACGTCGACAGCGCCGCACCCGACAAGGTCACGGTGTCCATCGGTGCCGGCTACGTCATCGGAGGTGCCGTGAATCCGCAATTGCGGACCTCTACGACCTACGTCCTCGAGTGGGAAGACGGGGGCTGGCGCGTACAGAGCGGGAGCCTTGCCCACACCACCGAGGACCTCTTCAAGATCGGAACACCATTCACCGGGGGTGCTGATGGCAGACAACGGCTCGAACTGCGACAACCTCTTTACCTGCGTCTCGACAGGTGTCGGAAACGTGGCGAACGGAATCGGGGACGCGGTGAACGGCGCCGCCGGCGCCGTCTCCTATTGGTCCGACCCATGGGGCAACACCTACGAGGCCCTCCGCGACGCCGCGAAAGGGCTCGCCACGCAGCTTCTTCCGCAGCTGACCTCCGCGACGCTGCCGGATCTCACGGTCGACTGGTTCGTGAAGGCCTACGAGATCTCCTTCGCCACGGCGATCTTCGCCGCGATCCTCCTTCTCATTCCGCAGATCCTCCGCACCGCGCGAGGAGCGCAGAGCGGGCGCGACCTCGTCGAGTCGATCGGAATGTACTTCCCCTGTTTCTTCTCGGGGCGATGTTCGGGCCCGCGATCGGCGGGCTGCTGGTCACCTTCTTCGGCGCCCTCTCTGACTCGTTCGCAGCGTGGGGCATCACCTCGACCGTCGATGAGGTGAACAAGCAGTTCACTCAGATGCTCAGCGACGCTGACGGCACGGGCATCGCCGGCGGCGTCCCGGTCGCGGTGCTGCTGATGTTCCTCATGCTCTGCGCCTTGTTCTTCGTGCTGCTCGTATTGATCGTCCAACTGGTCGCTCTCTACTTCACCGGCGTTCTCATTCCCCTCGCCCTGGTGTGGATCATCGATCCGGGACGGCGTCAGTTCGGCATGCGACTGGTGGGGTTGTGGATCGGCGTGCTCGCCGCGCACCCGCTGCTGTTCTTCCTGCTCGGATTCGCGTTCAACATGCTTGGCGGCTCCATCGACTTCCTCGGAAACGACGCGTCGCTGCAGAAGCTGGTGCAGCTGCTCGCCGCGATCATCGCGATGTTCATCGCCGGCGCCAGCCCGCTGCTGCTGATGAAGTTCGCCCCGATCATCCCGACCGGCTCCGGAGGAAGCCAAGGCCCGGGCGTGCGGCCCGGCTCCTGGGGGCCATCGAGCATGAGCGATGCCCTCGACCGCTACCGCAGCTCCAGTGGTGGGAGCCCGACGCCGGCGATGGCCTTCGGTGGCGGAGGCGGGGGAGTGCGCCTACGGGCAGCGATGCCGCGTCCTCCGGAGGTGGGTCACTCAGCGCGGCCGCGTCCCGCGCCGCAACAGGAGCGAGCGGCGGGGGCGCAGTGGCGGGCGGCACCACGGGAGCTGGCGGCATCGCCGCGACCGGCGCCGCGGAATCCGCGACCGGAGCCGGTGCCGCGATCGGTGTCCCGACCCTCATCGCTGCAGGGGCGATGGCCGCAGGGAGCGCCGTCGGGTCAGTCGCTCAGGCGGCGAGCGACCACGCCGTCGCCACCATGGGCGAGTCGGGAGAAAACTGACCGATGACCGACACCCATACCCCGGCCGACGAGCTCACCAGCTCCGGCGTCGATCGCCAGATCGGTGGAGAGCGAGCACACCGCGGCTTCTTTGGCGGCACCCAACCCAAGGGGCGGGTCATCGGCCTGGCGATCGCCTTTCTGGCGATGCTGGTACTCACTCCCGTGCTCGGTATCTGGGGCCTCGCGATCGCTGTGGCCCTGGGCGTTACGGTGATCCTCGTCACCCTCCGCACCCATCGCGGATCTCTGATCGAGCGCCAGGTCCGACGACGGCGGTGGCGGCAGCGTCAGCTGGCGGGCACGGATCGATTCGAGCCGTTCGACCAAGCCCGCTGGGACCAAATACAGGCGGCAGCCCGCTCCGGCACCAAGCCCGAGCGCGCCAGCGCGGCGCGAGAGCTGGCCGCGATGCGCACCCACCCGGATGGCGCCGACGGGATGGGGTGGCTGCAATCCAGCTCCCGCGAACCCGGGATCGCATGGCATGCGCCACTCGGCGAGGAGCCCTACCTCTCCGTCGTCTTCGCGGTCACCGGGCAAGCACACGGTGTCGAGTCCGCATCTGCGATGCGCCGCGCAGCCGAGGCGTGGGGATTGTTCCTCGCCTCCCGCGCCGCACCCACCAACCTCATCGGCGAGATCCAGACCCTCACCCGAGTGTTACCGGCCGACTCGGCCCTGCAGGAGTTCTGGATCCTCGAGTCCCTCGACGACACCGTCCCCGCGGACGCGATCGCCTCCTACGACGACGTTCTCCGGCTCACCGGGATGGATGCGATGGTGCAGCGGCACTACATCACCGCTCGATGGCCGCTCGGCGCGGCGTTCATGGACGCGGCTCGCAAGTACGGCGCCGGCCGGGACGGATGGCGAGGACTCATGCGGCAGGAGATCGCCTCCACACTCCGCGGCCTCACCGACGCGCGCCTGGGCGAGGTCGAGGCCCTGACGGCTCGGAAGGTCGTAGCGGTGATGCAGCATCAGCAGAACCCGAGCCGCCCCATCGACTACCTCCCCGACGTCGAACCCACCCGCCTTGGGCTCCGCTCTCGGGATGAGTTCTCAGCCACCGTGGTCAGCGACCGCGATCCCGTCAGCGGGGAAGCCGTGGAGTGGTGGCACCGAACCGCCGCGATCCGGTCGGAGGACCTCGCGGTCGGATCCCGAAACCAGCTCTGGACCCTGGATCTGCTGATCGGGTCCGACATCCAATTCGTCCGGTCGATCTCCTTCCACCTGCGTCTGATCCCCAAGGGCGACGCCAAAGCGGCCGCCCGCAACGACCTGGTCCGCGACCGTGCCGACCTGCGGTCCGACCTCGAGCGAGGTCGAATCGTCAACGACGAACGCCGAGGAGTGGGAGACCTTCGCCGTGGTCGACGCGCTCGCCGCGTCGTCCGGGCTCTCGGTCGTGCGCGAGAACGACGCGGCCTGCGCGGCCATTGGGCAGTTCTGGGTCGGCCGGCTGTCGGCGGCGCAGAGCTTCGCGACCCTCTACATGGCGACCGGATTCGGTTGCGGCATCGTCGAACACGGGGCACTCGCGCGCGGCGCCTCGTCGAACGTCGGCGAGATCGGGCACATGGTCGTCGAGGTAGACGGGCCTCCGTGCTGGTGCGGATCCCGTGGGTGCCTGGAGATGCTCGCCGCCCCGCGTCGGGTGATCTCCTCGCTATGGCCGATCCGGCGCTGGCCGCCCGACTCGAGTTGTCAGGGGCCGAGGCCGACGTCCGACGCGACTTCGCGGCCGTCGGACGCGCCGCCGCGCAGGGCGACGCCGCCTGCGCGACCCTGATCGAGGGCTCGGCGCGGTACGTGGCGCAGGCGATGCTCTCCGTGGTCAATCTGCTTGACCTCGATCGCGTTTACCTAGCGGGCCCGGGCTTTGCCGAGGCGGGTCCCATCTACCTCCAAGTCATCCGCGACGTCGTCACGCGGTTCGCGCGCACCCGCGACATCCACGGCGTTGAAGTCGTCCTCTCCGATCCGGCGCGCGATGCCGCGGCGGTCGGCGCGGCGGCCCTCGCCCTGCAGCAGTCCCTGACCCCGCACATGGTCGTCGGCAGGGACTGATCGGACGGACCTTCTCGACGCAGTCGTTGCGGTCGGTGAACTAACTATCATAAAGTAAGAAAGGACGCCGACTCGAGCGCTCCCTCAATGGCGAAGGGCCCTGGCGTGACGATCCGATCCGTGCTCCTAAATGTCCGAGACGTCGCTCGCTCGGTGGACTTCTACACACGGTTCCTCGGCGCGGTCCCTCTCAGTGCCGTGACCCCGTCCGGGGCGGACCTCGATCTGGTCACGGGAACGCTCCGGCTGCGTCACGTCGAACAGCCGGCGGAATCCACGTGGGTCGCCGATGATCTGCACGCCGGATTTCGGCACGTCGGGTTCAAGGTGGCCTCCTCGAGCCGCTCGTCACCCGGTTGCGCGACGCCGACGTGTCGTTCCACCTCGAGCCCATCGACGCCGAGGGCGGTGTGCGCATCACCTTCTTCTACGACCCCGACGGCACGCTCCTCGAACTGGTGGAGGGTGCGCTGCAGTATCACGAGGTGTTCGATCGAGACGCGGTCGACGAGGACTGGGCGGCAGGAGTGCCGGACCGCCCACGACTTGACCACGTCGCCGAGACGGTGGCCGATCTCGACCGGACGCTCGCCTACTACGGCGGTCTCGGCTGGCGGCACATGGCCGGCATTCATCAGCCCTCCGACCCGCGGGGTTTCGAGATCGCGTACGTGCGTTCGGGAGACTTGGTGCTCGAGGTCTTCACGTTCGCGCGGGCCGAGCTCCTGCCCGCGCGTCCGCTGCTCGACGCCACCGGATTCCTCGGCATCGAGCTGGATCCGGCCCCCGAGGGGGCGAGCCCACTGTAGATGGATGGAGCGTCAGCACGGACCCGGACGGCCTCCTCCTACTCTCGGCGCGTCGATGAGCGGTCGGCTGCCCGATCGGGAGCTTGGATCGACCGGTCTCGTGCTCTCGTCGGTGACGCTCGGCGGCGGGCCGCTCGGCAGCATGCTCGAGAACTTTGGATACGAGGTCGCCGAGGAGCAGGCGATCGAGCTGGTGGGCGACGTCCTGCGCAGCGAGATCCGCACGATCGACACCGCGAACGGCTACTCGGCGGGGCGCAGCGAGCGCCGGATCGGCACCGCGATCGCCCGCTTCGGACTACCCGACGACGTCGTCGTCGTCACCAAGGTCGACGCCGACGGACGGGACTACTCCGGCGACCGGGTGCGCGCCTCGCTGCGTGAGAGCCGGGAGCGCCTCGGGTTGCCCGGGCCGCTGCCGCTCGTCCACCTGCACGATCCCGAGTTCCACGACTTCGCGGACCTCACCGCGCTGGGCGGAGCGGTCGACGCTCTCGTTGAGGCGCGGGAGAGCGGCGCCGTCTCGCACATCGGGCTCGCGGGGGTCGCGTTCAGGACATGCGGCGCTATCTCGACCTGGGCGTCTTCGACGTGCTCCTCGTCCACAACCGGTGGACGCTCGTCGACCGGAGCGGGGGCGACCTCATCGACGACGCGCTCGAACGCGGCGTGGGCGTCGTGAACGCAGCCGTCTTCGGCGGTGGCATCCTCGCCGACGACTCCGGACGCGCGACGGGCTACGGCTACCGGCCGGCGCCACCCGCGACCCTCAAGGCGATCACCGCGATGCGGGACGCGTGCACGCGATGGTCGACCGATCTGCGGACGGCCGCGCTGCGGTTCTCGACCCGTGATCCGCGGTTCGCCTCCACCATTGTGGGCATCAGCAAGCCGGAGCGGGTCGAGCCGACGATCGCGGCGGCCAGCGCCGACCTCCCCGACGGCCTCTGGGAGGAGCTCGAGTCGCTCCTCCCGCCTCGCGCGCATTGGCTCGACTACCGCGACTGACCCGATCCCCACAGGAGAGAACTTCATGCCCTTGGTCCGCGTCGACATTCACACGCATCTGGCCCTGCGCCGGACGGAACTCAGCGCCGCCATCCACTCCGCTCTCGTCGACGGGTGGGAGATGCCGGCCGACGACCTCTTCCAGATCTTCACGGTGCACGAGCCCGGCGACCTGTTCTACAGCCGCACGTATCCGGATGCGGAACGCTCCGACATCATCCTCATTCAGATCCTCGCCTTCACCGGGTATAGCCCGGAGGTGAAGCAACGAGGTGCGGCTCTGATCGCGGACCGGATCGCGGCGCTCGGGCTGCGCCGCGATGACGTGTTGATCGCGCTCTCCGAGAACGGAGACGGCGACTGGCTGGCTCCGGCAAAGGAGGCATGATGCGCCGCGCCGACCTGCCGACGGACTTCGTGTGGGGCACCGCGACCGCGTCGTACCAGGTGGAGGGCGCCGTCCACGAGGGCGGACGGGGCATCAGCATCTGGGATACCTTCGCGCGACGTCGCGGCGCGATCGCCGACGGCTCCACCGGCGACGTCGCCGATGATCACTTCCACCGCTATCGGGAGGACATCGCGCTCATGCGCGACCTGGGCGTGGGTGCGTATCGGTTCTCCATCGCGTGGCCCCGAATCCAGCCCGAGGGCCGCGGCCCCGCGCTCTCCGCCGGACTCGACTTCTACCGCCGGCTCGCGGAGGCCCTGCACGAGGCGGACATCACGCCGTGGGCGACGCTGTACCACTGGGACCTGCCCCAGGCGCTCGAGGACGCCGACGGATGGATGAACCGCAGCACGGCGGATCGGTTCGCCGACTACGCGGGCATCGTCGTGGATGCGCTGGGCGACGTCATCGGCGACTGGATCACGCTGAACGAGCCCTGGTGCTCCTCGTTCCTGGGATACGCCAGCGGCCAGCACGCGCCGGGTCGTCACGAAGGCGCATCGGCGGCGAGGGCCGCGCACCACCTGCTCCTCGGTCACGGTCGGGCGATCGAGGCGATCCGTAGCGCGAGCTCCGAGGCGCGGGTCGGCATCACGCTCAACCTGTACTCCGTGGTCCCGGCCGGCGACTCCGGCGCCGACCACGACGCGGCGCGGCGGATCGATGGACTGTCGAACCGGTTCTTCCTCGATCCAGTGCTCCGCGGCGCGTACCCGGGGACGTGCTCGATGACCTGGGCCAGCGCGAGTGGTTCGACGAAAACGCGGGCGCTGCCGATCTGGTCGAGATCTCGCGGCCGATCGACTTCCTGGGCGTGAACTACTACAGCCGGCACACGACCGCGACCGGTGCGCCGCCGCCTGGTCCCAGCGCGAATCCCGGAAGCGAGTTCGTCAGGATGGTCGACACAGGAGCAGCCACGACGCAGATGGGCTGGGAGATCCATCCCGATGGTCTCATCGACGTACTGCGGATGGCGGCGGAGCGCGCACCGGGACTTCCGCTGTACGTGACGGAGAACGGCTCGGCATGGCCCGACACGATCGCCCCCGACGGCACCGTCGACGACCCGGAGCGCACCGCGTACCTGGAGGCGCACCTCGCGGCCTCGCGCGACGCGATCGCAGAGGGCCTTCCGCTGCGTGGCTACTTCGTCTGGTCCCTCCTGGACAACTTCGAATGGGCGTATGGCTACAGCCGTCGGTTCGGCGTCGTGTACGTCGACTACCCGACGCAGCGACGCATCCCCAAGACCAGCGCACGATGGCTCGCCGCCCTCCTCGGCGGAGAGCTCGCGAGAGGAGCATGATGACCACCGGACCGCTCGTCCGCCGCCCCCTTCACGACGGCTGGACCGTCGAGCCGATCGAGGGGCCCGTGCCCACCGCGGTGCGCGCGGCGGGATCCGTCCCCGCAGCGGTCCCGGGGGTCGTCCACCTCGATCTCATCGCGGCGGCACTCATCGACGACCCCTACCGCGGTCTCGCGGAGAAGGCCCAGGAGTGGATCGGCAGCACCTCGTGGCGCTATCGCACGACCTTCATCTGGTGGCCCGACGATGCCGCGCGCACCGACCTCGTGCTGGAGGGACTGGACACCGTCGCCGAGGTGCTCCTGAACGGCCGGTCGATCCTGTCGTCGCAGAACCAGCACCGCGGCTACCGCGTGCCGGTGCGCGAGCTGCTGGTCGCGGGCGACAACGAGCTCGAGATCCGCTTCGCCGCTCCGGTCCCCGAGGCCGACCGCCGCAGTCTCGAGCTGGGCTACCGACCGCACGTGAACCATCACCCGTTCAACGCCCTGCGGAAGATGGCCTGCAGCTTCGGCTGGGACTGGGGGCCCGACACCGCGACATCGGGCATCTGGCGTCCCATCGGCCTCGAGAGCTGGTCCCGGGCGCGCATCGCCGGACTCGTGCTGTCGCCGGTCGTCGAGGGCTCCGACGGTGTGCTGAACGTGCGGGCGGATGTCGAGTGCGCCGGCGACGCGCAGCTGCGGCTCCGGGTGCGCGCGGGAGAGGCGAGCGAGGAGATCGAGATCACGAGCGACGGCGGTGAGCTCACGGTCCGGATCTCGGATGTCGCGCTCTGGTGGCCCCGCGGATACGGCGAGCAGCCGCTCACGGCTGTTGATGTCGAACTCCTCGACGGCGACGACGTTCTCGACGCCGCACACCGCACCATCGGATTCCGAACGGTCGAGCTGGACACGACGCCGGACGACGCCGGAACCCCTTCCGCATCGTCGTCAACGGCCGGCCAATCGCCGTGAAGGGCGTCAACTGGATCCCGGACGATGCGTTCCCGTCGCGGATTGAGCGCCACCGGCTGGCGACACGCCTGGACCAGGCCGTGGACGCGAACGTCAACCTGCTCCGGGTCTGGGGTGGCGGTCTCTTCGAGAGCGACGACTTCTACGACCTGGCCGACGAGCGCGGCTTGCTGATCTGGCAGGACTTCCTCCTCGCATGCGCCGCATACTCGGAGGAGGAGCCGCTGCGATCGGAGATCGAGGCGGAGGCGCGGGAGAACGTCGCACGCATCGGCTCGCACCCCGCCCTCGTGGTCCTGAACGGCAACAACGAGAACCTCTGGGGCCATGAGGCCTGGGGTTGGAAGCCGCGACTGGAGGGCCGCAGCTGGGGTGCCTTCTACTACCACGAGCTGTTCCCGGCGATCGCCAACGAGCTCGCGCCGCACGTGGGCTACACCCCGGGAGCCCGTTCTCGCCGGACGACGAGCACCACCCCAACGACCCCGAGCACGGCACGATGCACATCTGGGACCTCTGGAACCAGAAGGACTATCCGCACTACCGCGACTACCGGCCGCGATTCGTATCGGAGTTCGGATGGCAGGGGCCGCCGACGTGGTCGACTCTCGAGTCCTGGATTCCCGACCACCCGCTCACACCCGAGTCGCCCGGAATGCTCGTGCACCAGAAAGCCGAGAACGGCAACGTCAAACTGACCGACGGCCTCGTGCCGCATCTGCCGCTCCCGAACGACATGCGGGACTGGCATTGGGCGATGTCGCTGAACCAGGCGATGGCGATCCGCACCGCAGTGGAGTGGTTCCGCTCCCTGCAGCCCCACTGCATGGGCACGATCCTCTGGCAGCTCAACGACTGCTGGCCCGTCGTCTCGTGGGCGGCGATTGACGGTCTCGGACGGCGGAAGCCGCTGTGGTATGCCCTGCGCGAGGCCTATCGCCCGCGGCTGCTGACGATCCAACCCGACGGCGACGGCTTCACTGTCGCGGCCGTCAACGACCTGGCCGAGGACTGGTCCGCGACGCTCGTGGTGACCCGACGCGCCGTCAACGGAACCGAGCTCGCCACGTCGTCGCAGGAGGTGACGGCGCAGGGATGGGGCGCCGAGCACGTCGCGATCACGCCCGCCATCGCGGCGCCGGGGGACGCGCGCGGCGAGCTGATCGTGGCGACGCTCGGCGACGAGCGCGCGCTGTGGTTCTTCGCCGAGCCGCGCGACTCCGCACTCGATCCCGGGGCAGTGGACGCGGTCGCGGAGCGAATCGACGGCGGATGCCGGCTGCGGATCACGGCTCGCGGTCTGGTCCGCGACCTCGCGATCCTGGCCGACATCGTCGATCCGGAGGCGGTCGCGGATCGGTCGCTCATCGACCTTCTCCCTGGCGAGTCCGTCGTGGTCGACATCCGCACGAGCTGGGACGGGGATCCGAGCAGGTTCGCGGAGGCCGACGTCGTCCGGTCGCTCAACGACCTGCTTGGATCCGCGACCGTGGCGGGCGCCGGGCGGGATCGCGTCCGCACGGTGAGCACGTCCTAAATCTGCGCCTGGGTCCGCCAAGATCCCCTGCTGCGAGAGGGGCGGCCGCAGGCCGTTGTACGGAAGATTGCCGTACACTGGCTTCCATGCCTGCGGCGCTGAAGAACGAACGCATCGAGCTCCGTCTCACGGGGGAGCAGAAGCGCACCATCGAGCAGGCGGCAACGATCTCGGGTCGGTCGGTGACGGACTTCTCGGTTCCGCTTCTGGTGGACGAGGCCGCCGAGGTGATCCGTCAGGACCGCGAACTCCACATGTCCGCCGATGCATGGGACGCCTTCAACGAGATCCTCGACCGACCGGCCGCCTCCCTTGCGGGTCTCGCCGATCTGCTCCGCCGCCCCTCTGTTTTCAACGATTGACCTCGTTCAGCCGGCCTCGGGCGATCACGCCGCGGGATGACGTCACGGGGTTCCGCTGCGGCGAGCAGTCCCTGGACAGCTGGCTCAGTATGCGCGCCATCAGGAACGAAGTCGCGAACGCATCCCGCACGTTCGTCTCGATCGAGCGTGAGACCGACGTCGTCGCCGGGTACTACTGCCTGAGCTCATCGTCGATCGCTCGCGAACACTCGGGCCGACTTCTGGGCGGTCATGGCACCCCGAACCCGATCCCGGTCATCCTGATCGGCCGGCTCGCGGTGGACGAGCGATTCACGGGACAAGGCCTCGGCGCGTCTCTCCTGCAGGACGCCGTCATCAAGGGGATCGAGGCATCGCGCACCGTGGGCTCCCGCGCCTTCCTCGTCCACGCCCTCAACGACGGCGCCGTCGCCTTCTACCGCAAGTTCGGATTCGCCGAAGTCCCGGACTCGCCTCGGGTCATGTACCTGCTGACGAAGGATGCCGAGAAGACCATCACCGATCTGGCGTGAGGGAACCGGCGTCGCCTTCGCTCTCCATGGCGCGCTGGCGCGCGCGGAAGGTGCGGAGGTGCTCGCGGTTGCCGCAGGTGGCGAGGTCGTCCCACACGCGGCTGTTGTTCTTGGACCGGTCGAAGAAGACGATGCGGCAGCTCGGGTTGCGGCATGCCTTGAGCCGGCGCCAGGTTCCCTGCTGCTGTGCGTCGTAGACGTCGCGGAGCAGGGTTGCCGTGAGACGGGCCGCCGCCCCTCCTTCGCCGTCCAGCTGCACGCTGCCGTTCGCGTCGAGGGAGATGGAGAGCTTCGCGCTCGGAGCGGACGTCGTGACGTCGGCCTCGCCGTCGAGTGAGGTCAGGAGGGCGCTGCGCAGGCGCTTCAACGGTGCCAGGTCGTCGGAGCCCAGCTTCACCTCGGCGGGATCGGCTCCGCGCGCGCGCACGGCCTCGTCCAACCACGACTGCGCAGGCCCGAGGTCGTCCAGGAGGTCGGTCAGCGCGGGGTGACCCACCGGGGCGGTGCTCAGGAAGTCGTGCACGAACGCGAGCTGTCCGGGCGCCGCGTCGGTGCCATAGCGGGCGGTCGCGCTCCACGTCATGCTGCGATGGTAGCGCGCGAAAGAGGCAAAAGCCGGATGGGTGTGTCTCCGCGTGAAATTGGTGTTACGGTTTTGACCGTTTCCACCCCACCAACACTTCGAGGCGTCCCGATGATCGTCATCACTGGAGCGACCGGCCACGTCGGCACGCCGCTCACCCTGCAGCTGCTGGATGCCGGCGAGCAGGTGCGCGTCACCACCCGCGACGCCGACAACGCCGCCGCGTTCGCCGGGCGCGCCGAGGTCGCCGTCGTCGACTTCGCCGACCCGGCCACCCTCGAGGCGGCCTTCGCGGGCGCCGACCGCGCCTACATCGCCGCGGGCGTCTCTGAGACGCAGGCGCAGGACGAGATCGCCCTGATCGACGCCGCCACCAAGGCGGGCGTCGGCTACATCGTGAAGCTGTCGGTGATCGGCGCGGGCGGCGACTACCCGGTCGTGGTGCAGCAGCTGAACACCGCCATCGAGGCGCACCTGCAGGAGAGCGACGTGGCGTGGACGATCGTGCGCCCCGCCACCTACTTCGGCTCCATCATCGACCTGCCGGCCGGGTTCATCGAGGCCGGCGCGTGGGGCGGCGTGACCGACCCGGGCACGGCCGCGTTCATCGACACCGACGACGTCGCTGCGTTCTCCGCACGTCTGCTGATCGACGGACCGACCTCGCACGCCGGCAAGATCTACACGATCACCGGCCCCCAGTCGCTCTCGCTCGAGCAGGTCGCGGCCGCGCTCAGCGCCCAGCGCGGAACCCAGATCACCTTCACCCAGCGCACCGAGGCCGAGCAGACCCAGTTGCTCGCCGGCGCCGGAGTGCCCGAGGCGTTCATCGGCATCCTGCTGGGCATCGACAAGATGACCCGCGACGACATCATGGCCGAGGTCTCACCGACGTTCTCCGAGATCGTGGGCCGTGCGCCTCGGCCGCTCTCGGCCTGGCTGGCCTTCACCGTCGAGTAGACGTGCCGCCGTGCTCGCGGCCGCCCGTGGCTTCCTTTGCCCAACACCTCCGCTAACGTCACTTTGTCTGACAAGTATTCGTTGAGTGCCGAGCCTCCCGGGAGGCGTTTTCGGTTCGACTGAGGGTGGCGAGGATGGCGACGGTCGCATTTATCGGGCTGGGGATCATGGGACGCCCGATGGCCGTCAATCTCGTGAAGGCGGGATTCGACGTGCGCGGATTCAGCCGCACCGGCCGAAGCCGTGATGCGGCCGCCGCGCAGGGCGTGCCGATCGTCGGCTCGCTGGATGCGGCCGTGGCGGACGCCGACGTCGTCATCACCATGCTGCCCGACACTCCCGATGTCGAGGCGGTCGCCCTCGGTGACGGCGGAGCCCTGGCCGGCATGCGGCGGGGCGCGCTCTACATCGACATGAGCACGATCGATCCCGAAGGTGCGCTGCGCGTCCACGATGCCGCGGCGAGGGCCGGCATCGGATGCCTGGACGCTCCGGTGAGCGGCGGAGAGGTCGCCTCGATCGAGGGCACCCTGTCGATCATGGCGGGCGGCACTCGTGAGGACTTCGATGCCGCACGCGAGCTGTTCTACGCGATCGGGGCCAGCGCGATCCTCGTCGGAGGTGCGGGTTCCGGGCAGGTCGTGAAGGCCGCGAATCAACTCATGGTGGCCGGCCATCTGCAGATGCTGGCCGAGGCGATCGTGTTGCTCAAAGCGCACGACGTGGATGAGCGGGGCGCGCTCGCGGTGCTGGGTGCAGGCCTCGCCGGGAGCACCGTTCTCGCGCGCAAGCAGAACGCGATCCTCGAGCAGGACTATCGGCCCGGCTTCCGGGTGGAGCTGCACAACAAGGATCTCGCCATCGTGCAGAACGCCGCGAGGCGCAAAGGGGTGGCCCTGCCGGCGACGGCGTTGGTGTCGCAGTTCATGCAGGCGCTCGTCGCCCAGGGTTACGGCGCACTCGACCACTCGGCTCTGTATCTGCTGGCGGACGAGCTGAACACCCGCCGCGCCGAGGCGATGGTCTGACCCGTGCCGGCCATCCATCACGTGCTCGCGACGGTCGACTACTCACCGGCCCATCGCGAGCACCTGCGGCGACTGTTCGCGCCTGCCGACGTCGAGTTCGTCTCGGCGTCGGATGTCGCCGCCATCGATCGGGCGCTGGAGAGGTCCGATGTCGCCGTGCTCGCCGGCGACGTGAGCGATCAGATCGCCCGGGCGCCGGGGCTGCGGTGGATCCACTGCGACCATGCCGGTCTGAACGCCAGCGCTCGGCCGGAGATCATCGGGCGGCGCGACCTCGTGGTCACCGCCTCGGCGGGACGAGCCGCGCCGGCCTTGGCGCAGCACGCCATCTTCTTCGCCCTCGCTCTCACCTATGACGCGCCCGGTCTGGTGGAGATGAAGAGCCGTCGACTGTGGCGCGGACTGCCGGGCTATGAGGATCGCCGGGGCCTCATGGGCAAGACCATGACGGTCGTCGGCCTCGGGCACACCGGACGAGAGGTCGTGCGACTCGCGGGCGCTCTGGGCATGCGGGTGATCGGCTACGGCCGCGGTGCGGCACAGGGCCAGGTCGCCGGACTCGACGAGTACGTGGATGCCGCGGCCGGCGGCCGCCTCGACGAGGTGCTCGGCCGCAGCGATGTCGTGGTGCTCTGCGTGCGGTTGACCGACGAGACCTATCACCTGATCGGCGAGCAGCAGCTCGAGGCGATGAGGTCGACCTCCTATCTCATCAACCTGGCGCGGGGGTCGGTCGTCGACGAGCACGCGCTGGTCGCCGCCCTCCGCGCAGGCACGATCGCCGGAGCCGGCCTCGATGTCTTCGAGCGCGAGCCGTTGCCCGCGGATGCGGAGATCTGGGACGCGCCGAACACGATCATCACACCGCACGTCACCGCCGAGATGCCGGATCTGGTGGCGCGCTCGCTGGCGATCATCGAGCGGAACGTCGACCGGTACCGCGCCGGCGAGCCACTGGAGAACGCGATGGCGGCGGGCGACCTCTACACGCACTGAACGGGCAGCGCGAGGATCAGCGCAGCCCCGCGCCGTCCGCCCGCGCGGCGACCAGGCGATCGGCCGCCGTCTGAAGATGGTCGGTGATGCGGTGGACGGCGAGCTCCACGTCGCCCGTCCGGATCGCCTCGAGCAGGTTGCTGTGCTCCTGCCAGTTGAGGGTCGGGTCGAAGATCGACTGCTCGTGCGCGACGCACAGGTGGGCCTCGCCGACGATGGTCTCGTACATCCGGTTCAGCCGTTCGCTGCCGACGGCGTGCACCAGCGCCTCGTGGAAGCCGATATCGAACCCGACCGCCTGCGCCGTCGCGTCCGGTCCCTCCGCCATCCGAAGCGAGTCGAGCGCGGCGCTCGCCTCCGGGGTCACCAGGCGGCGGCCCGCCAGGTTCGCGACGACCTCCCGCTCGAAGAAGATGCGGCTGCGGTAGAGATCCTCGATGTCGGCCACCGACAGGATCGGCACCAGGGCGGACTTGTTCGCGGTGCGTCGGAGGATGCCGGTCTGCACCACGCGCTCGATGGCGGCCTTGGCCGTCGGACGCGCGACCCCGTAGAGGCTCGCGACCTCCTGTTCGGTGAGCCGGGAGCCGGCAGGGAACTCACCGGTCAGCACTCGTGTGCGCACGGCGTCGGCCAGGGCATCCACGATGCTCGGCGTCTTCAGCTCAATGGTCACGTCACTCCCTCAGCTTCGTCGGAGAAGCTTGCCGCCCCGTATTGCTAGCACACTAGATATACACACGTAATGTGGCGTGCGCGCGATGGGGGAGCGGTGGGATGCGATCTCAGCCGGCGAGGTTGGCGAGCGTTCCGATTCCCTCGATCTCGATGGCGACCTCTTCGCCGGCGTGGACGGCGTGCATCGTGCCGGGGCACCCCGTCATGATGACGTCTCCGGGCCCGAGTTCCATGTACCGGGTGACGTAGGTCAGCAGCTCGGGCACACTGCGGGCGAGGTCGGCCGTCGACCCCGTCGCGACCTCCGCTCCTGCCACCCGCAGACGGATGGACAGGGCGCTCGGATCGAGGTCGGTCTCGATCCACGGCCCGACCGGGCTGTAGTTCTCGCCGTTCTTCGTCTGGGTCCAGAAGCTGTCGAGGGGGCTCTGGTCTGCGGCGCTCACGTCGTTCACGACCGTGTATCCCAGGACGGCGTCGAGGGCGTCGCGCTCCTGGAGTCGACGGGCGCGGCGCCGGATGACGACGCCCAGCTCGCCCTCGACGACGACCCGGCCCAGCGACTCGTCGATGGGCACCACGTCGCCAGGGCCGGCGAGGGTGCGCGCCGACTTGTGGAAAGCCTGCGGCGGGAGCGCTCGATCGGCGCGCGAGCCGTTGTGCGCCATGCCGAGGATGACGGTGGGCACGCTCGGAGCGAGGAGCCGGGCGGTGTCGGCGTCGATAGTCTGACCGGTCGGGGTCGGTTCGACGGCGAACGGGTCGTCGATCACCGCCCACAGGCCGTCCTGCCACATGACGGGCACGGCGCCCTCGCCTGTCTGAACCCGGGCGATGCGCATGGTCTGCCTCCTGGCGACTCTCGACAAATTTCTGTCTTATCAGATTACTTGTCAGACTATTGTCGATTCGACGGCCCAGCAGGGCCACCGGCGCGCGACGATGCGGAGAACCAGTGAAACACGACACCCCCGCCCTGTCTCTCGATGGCGAGTGGCGAGTGACCCGATGGGATCAGGCTCCGGCCGACGACGGCCCCGAGCCCGCGAACGCCGACTGGCTGCCGGCCGTGGTGCCGGGCGTCATCCAGTACGACCTGGTGCGCGCGGGTCGACTCGAGAACCCCTTCGGCGGCACCGAGGCGGCACGCGAGGCGGCGTGGGTCGCGGAGTCGGACTGGGTCTACGCGACCGACTTCGATGCTCCCGACCTCGAGTCGGCGCCCCGCTGGGGCCTGCACTTCGACGGCATCGACACCTTCGCCGAGGTGTGGCTCAACGGGCAGCTCCTCGGCCGGACCGGCAACGCGTACCGCAACTACGACTTCGAGCTCGAATCGAGTCGACTGACGCCGACCGGCAACCGGCTCGTCGTGCGCCTGCGGAACCACGCGTCCGGCGTCGCCGACAAGATCCCCGAGGCGCGCGAGCGGCTGCGCGTCACCGACGGCATCGAGGGCCGGACGGGCAAAGCGCTGATCCGCCGCTATCAGCGGAGCTTCTTCACGGGCAGCAGCCTGCTGAACGTGGGCACCAGCGTGCTGGGAATCGGCATCCATCGCCCGGTCAGTCTCGTGCCGCTGCCCGCCGCGACGATCACCGATCTCTTCGTCAAGACCGTCGATGTCGCCGACGGCACCGCGACGCTCGACGCGCGCGTGGCGATCACGCGCACGGCCCCGGGCACGGCGGTTCGCGCCCGGGTGAGGTTGATGTCGCCCGATGATCCCGACACCGTCGTGGCCGATGCCGTCGCCGAGGTGCCCGCAGGCGACGGACCGACGGACGTGCATCTGCGCCTCGAGGTACCGGATGCGAAGCTGTGGTGGCCGCGCGGGTACGGCGAGGCCGTGCTGCACGAGGCTCGTGCGACCATCGAATCGGGTGACGTCGTCGTCGACGCCGTCCGCCAGCCGGTCGGCATCAAGACCGTCGAGCTGCGTGAGGAGCTGCCCTCCGGTCGGGCCACCTTCGAGTTCGTCGTCAACGGGGTGCCGGTGCACGTGCGCGGTACCAACTACATCCCGGTCGACTACCTGAAGGTGCACGGCGACGAGGGGGCCTATCGCCGGGTGTTCGAGCTGCTCGTGAACGGCAACAACAACCTGCTGCGGATGTGGGGCGGCGGAGCCGTCGAGTCCGACAGCTTCTACGACGAGTGCGACCGGCTCGGGATCATGATCTGGCAGGACTTCTACCTGCACAGCAATGTGTACCCCGACTACGACCCCGAGTTCGTCGCGGAGTTCGCGGCGGAGAGCCGGGAGATGGTCCACCAGCTCCGCCGTCACGCCGGCCTCGTGCTGTTGTGCGGCGGCAACGAGCAGCGCGAGGGCTGGGACGAGTGGGGCTGGCGCGACACGATGGACCGCTTCTACGGCGAGAAGCTGATCACCGAGACGATCCCGGCCATCGTCGCCGAGCTCGACTCCGGCATCCCCTATATCGACAACTCGCCGCACGGTGGATCGACGTCGCAGTCGCCTCTGGCGGGCGAGGGTCACATCTGGGGCAGCTTCTTCAACTCCACCAAGGACCCGCTGTTCGTGACCGAGACGTGCTGGGGCCAGGAGAGCTATTCGCGGCCGGAGACGCTCGCCGAGGTCATGGGTCTCGACGTCGACGAGTTCGCGGGGCTCGGCTGGGCCGAGCGGTGGCAGGCCCGCACCCATCTCGGTCTCTTCATCAGGATGCCGTTCACCGACTACCACAGCGAGGGCGGCCTGCGGGAGTACCTCGCCGCCCTCGAGGTCGAGCAGGGAATGGCCGACTACTTCGCCCTCTCGAACTTCCGTTTGAGGAGCAGCTCGAACCGCGGCATCGTCTACTGGTCGTTCAACAAGGGCGGCCCCCTCTTCCAGTTCGGTGCCGTCGACTACCGGCTGCGCCCGCTCATGAGCCACTACGTGGTCGCGCGGCTGTATGCCCAGACCGTCGTCGGTGCGTACCGAGACAACGACACCGTGCGCGTGATCGTCTCCAACCGATCGCGGCGGGCGGTGGCCGGCGAACTCGAGATCGTGCACGTGCGCACCGACGGAACAGTGATCAAGCGCTGGCACCAGTCGGTCGAGGTCGCCGAGGACACGAACGCCGAGGTGCTGTCGCTGGACGGCTATTACCGCGAGGTGATCGATCGGAGCACCGAGGTGATCCTCGCGCGCCTCAGCATCGACGGCGAGCCCGTCTCGGAGGATCTGCTGCTGCTGTGCCCTCTGGCAGAACTCCGCACGCCGCGATCGGAGGTCGCCGTCGAGGTTGCCCGAGCCGGTGCGGGGATATGGGATCTGACGCTGTCGGTCGCGGGGGTGTCGAAGCTCACGCAGATCGACGGCGCCGACGATCTCGTCATGAGCGACAACTTCCTGCCCCTCGTCGCGGGATATCCGAGAACGGTCCGGGTCACGGCGACCGACTCGTCCGGGGCGGCGGCGAGGACGCTGCGCGTGCACTCCCTCGACGGCCGGGAGGTCACCGAAGTCGTCCTCGATTGAGCGCAGGACAGGGGCACACTAGGTGGGGCGTGCCGACGTGACGTTGCACGGCCACATCGATAGTGAGGCGAAGGCGATGGAGCGACGTCGAGACGCGGGCCCGGCCGGGTCGGTGCTGATCCGTCGCGCCGATGCTGGCGACGTGCCGGCGATCGCGCGGTTCCAGCGGACGGCATGGCAGGAGGCTTATGCGGGGATCCTCTCGGCCTCCTATCTGAGCTCGCTGTCGGTGCCCGCCATCGAGCTCGAGTGGGAGGCCTACCTCGAGAGCGGCTCCCGTTCGATCGCGATGGCGCACGACGCCGAGGGCCGGCTGCTGGGGGTCGCGAGCTGGGGCCCCGCCGACGTTCCCGCCGAGCGGCTGCCCCCACTCGAGCTCAAGTCGATCTACGTCGACGCCGCCCATTTCGGGAGAGGGGTCGGGGGCGCCCTGCTGAAGAACGCGCTCGGCGATCGACCGGCGCAGTTGTGGATGTTCGAGGGCAATGAGCGCGCTGCCGCCTTCTACCGGCGGCATGGCTTCTCACCCGACGACGGCCGGCTGCACGATGCCGCCGCGGACGCCTGGGAAGTGCGCCTCGTCCGCTGGGGCTGACGCCCGCGAGGGTGTGCCGGGCCCGCTCTGCGGACCGCTTCGAACCGCGCCTGCGGCTTCATGGAGCCCGTATCCGACCGCCCGCTGAATCGCTCGACCAGAATACTTGACAGACAGTCTTGCCGAAAGTTATGGTCCCTACCGGCGGGTCGTCTGCGCGCAGGCGCGACATGACGAGCCCGAGCTCAGAAGGCGCGGATCGCCCCAGATCCGCGTAGGCCCCAACGGAGGAGAGCCATCACAGTGAGTAACTTCCACGTGCGTTCGGTAGGGCGGCGGCTCGCTGCCGGCCTGCTCGTCGCGGGGATCGCCATCGCCGTCACGGCGTGCAGTTCGGGAGGCGCGACCCCCACCGCATCAGCAACCTCATCCAAGCCCGGCGAGATCTCGGGCAACATCCGCTTCTCGTGGTGGGGCAGCACCGCCCGCTCCGCGCTCATCGACCAGGTGATCTCGCAGTTCGAGGCGAAGTACCCGAACGTCACCGTCTCGGGCGAGCCGCAGGCGAACTTCCCCGACTACTGGACTCAGCTGAGCGTCGAGGCCGCGGCCAAGAACGTGCCGTGCGTCGCCATGCAGGCGACCACCTACCTGGCCAACTACACCAACCCGAGCGTCCTGATGCCTCTCAACAGCCTGATCAAGGACGGCACGATCAGCACCGACGGCATCCCGGAGTCGATCATCAACGGCGGCCGGGCCAACGGCGCCTCGTCCGGCTCGATCTACATGATCGGCACGGGCGCCTCGTCGACGACCCTCGTCTGGAACACGACGATGGCGAAGCAGTACGGCATCCCGGCGCTCACCACGAAGATGACGTGGGACGACTACACCAAGTGGCTGATCGCGGCGCAGAAGAAGCTGCCGGCAGGCGTCAGCGCCATCGACATCCAGGGCGAGTGGAACGCGATGGACATGCTCTACGCCTACGCACGCGGCTACGGCGACGACATCTACGTGAAGACCAAGACCGGATACAAGCTCGGCGTCACGCAGAAGACCCTGACCGACTACTTCGACTGGTGGGCGAACCTGCAGAAGGCCGGCGTCACCACGACGCCCGCGCAGGCATCCGAGGAGCCGACGACGGCCGGTGACGACTATCTCGCTCAGGGCAAGGCCCTCGTGGAGGTCGCGACGAGCAACCTGCTCGCCGACCAGACCACGCTCAACGCGAGCAAGCAGGTCGCGGCCGCGACGTACTTCCCGTACGGGCCGGCCAAGACCAACGGCAACGTGTTCGACGTCTCCGGGCCCTCGATCGCCGCGGACTGCGCCGACAAGCCCGCTGCCGCCGCGTTCGTGAACTTCTGGATCAACGACCCCACCGCCGTCGCGACGTTCGCGTCGAACCTCGGTGCCGTCACGAACCCGAAGCTCCTCGCCCCTCAGCTGACGGCCACGACCAACGACCCAGCCACCACGGCGAGCCTGAAGTTCAACGACCAGATGCTGAAGGACAACTTCCCCGTTCAGGTGCACGCGGCCGGCTACCCGACGCTCCTCACCCAGCTCCAGACCGTGGTGCAGAACGTGCAGTTCGGCCGACAGTCGGCGAAGGCGGCGGCTTCGACGTTCATCAGCGAAGCGAACGCGACGCTGGCGCAGGCCGCGGCCGCTCAGTAGGTGCAGCGGAGCGCCGCCCTCGTGGCGGCGCTCCGCTGCATCGCACCCGGTACCGTGCCGGAACGACGAAGAACAGGTGGGACACACGTGACAACGATCACCAGGACGGCCCGGCCCGCGGCGGCCGCGGCGCTCCCGCGGCGGCGTGCCAAGAAGAGACGGGATGGCCGGGCCGCCCTGGTCTTCCTCGCCCCGTGGCTCCTCGGCATCCTGCTCGTCACCGCCGGCCCGCTGCTCGCGTCGCTCTACCTGTCGTTCACGCAGTACAACCTGATCTCGGCGCCCGTGTGGGTGGGCTTCAGCAACTTCATCGCCCTGTTCAACGACCCGAACTTCCTCGCCTCGGCAGGGGCGACGCTCATCTACGTCGTCGTCTCCGTGCCCCTGGTGCTGGTGCTCGCGCTGCTGCTGGCCTCCGCCCTCAACGCGAAGCTGCGCGGGATGGTGATCTACCGCACGCTCTTCTACATCCCCACTCTCCTGGGGGCGAGTGTCGCCATCGCGGTGCTCTGGAGCGAACTGTTCTCGACCAACGGCGCCGTCAACAACCTGCTCTCGATCTTCCACATCACCGGGTTGTCGTGGCTGGGCGACCCGTCGACCGCGCTGTACACACTGGTGGCGCTGAACGTCTGGACCTTCGGCGGCACGATGGTGATCTTCCTGGCCGGGCTGCGGCAGATCCCGGTGAGCCTCTATGAGGCGGCTGAGCTCGACGGAGCCGGCCGCTGGCGCAAGTTCACGTCGGTGACGTTCCCCACCCTCTCTCCGGTGATCTTCTTCAACGGTCTGATGGTGACGATCGCGGCGTTCCAGTCGTTCACCCCGGCCTACGTCGTGAGCAACGGCACCGGCGGCCCGGTGAACTCGACGCTGCTCTACTCGCTGTACGTCTATCAGGTCGGCTTCGAGCAGCTCCGGATGGGATATGCGGCGGCGGCGGCATGGGTGCTCGTCATCATCATCGGCGGCTTGACCGCCATTGCCTTCTCGACCTCACGATTCTGGGTGCACTATGGCGATTAGTCAGGCGAACATCGGCCCGCGACAGGGGCGGCGCTTCATCGTGGGGCCGCGTCGCGCGATCGTGCCCGGCAAGCTCCTGCGGCACATCGTGCTCATCGTGATCCTGATCTTCATGCTGTACCCGCTGGTGTGGCTCGTCTTCGCCTCATTCGGCCCGACCGCAGAGGTGTTCACGAACACGGGCCTGCTGCGCCACACCTGGACCCTGTCGAACTACGTCAACGGCTGGAATCTGCTGCCAGGGCTCTCGTTCTCGTCGTTCTTCGCGAACTCGCTGATCATCTCGGTGCTCTCGGTGATCGGCAACGTGGTGTCGTGCACGATGGCGGCGTACGCGTTCGCCCGCCTCAAGTTCCGATTCCGGGGGTCGCCTTCGCCGTCATGCTCGTGACGATCCTGCTGCCGGCGCAGGTGCTGATCATTCCGCAGTACATCGCGTTCCATCAGATCGGATGGCTGAACACCTACCTGCCGCTCATCGTGCCCCGGTGGCTCGCGACGGACGGCTTCTACATCTTCCTGATGGTGCAGTTCATCCGGGGTCTCCCGACCGAGCTCGACGAGGCCGCGAAGATGGACGGCGGAAGTCACTTCTGGATCTTCACGCGCGTGATCGTGCCGCTCGCCCTGCCGGCGATGGCGACGGTCGCCCTGTTCAGCTTCGTGCAGAGCTGGAACGACTTCCTCGGGCCGCTGCTCTACATCACGACGCCCTCGAAGTTCACCGTGCCGCTCGGACTCACCGCCTTCACGAACTCCGGCGGCACCGGCGCCGCATCCGCCTGGGGCCCGCTCTTCGCGATGTGCGTCATCGGTCTCGGGCCGGTGGTCGCCGTCTTCCTGGCGACGCAGCGCTTCCTCTCCGAGGGCATCGCCACCTCCGGTTTCAAATAGGCCCGACGATGAGGAGGACGCACTCGTGAGATACCGGACGCTGGGACGGAGTGGGACGGTCGTCTCCACCTACGCTCTCGGAACGATGACCTTCGGGGTCGAGACCGACGAGGAGACCTCGCACGCGATCCTCGACTCGTACCTCGACGTCGGCGGCAACCTGATCGACACCGCCGACGTCTACGGTCACGGGGCGTCCGAGGAGATCGTCGGCAGCTGGCTCGCGAAGCACCCGGCCGACCGCGGCCGAGTGGTCGTGGCCACGAAGGGCCGGCTGGGCATGGGGTCCGCGCCGAACGACCTGGGGTCGTCACGTGTGCACCTCGGCCGGGCTCTGGATGCGTCGTTGGCGCGACTCGGCGTGGAGCAGATCGACCTCTACCAGATGCACTCCTGGGACCCGCTGACGCCGCTCGACGAGACCCTGCGCTTCCTCTCCGACTCGGTGAGCAACGGCAAGATCGCCCACTTCGGCTTCTCGAACTACGTCGGCTGGGAGATCGCGAAGGCCGCCCACATCGTCGACCGGCTCGGCCTGAACCCCCCGTCACGCTGCAGCCGCAATACAACCTGCTCGTGCGCGAGATCGAGGCCGAGATCATCCCGGCGTGCCTCGACACCGGACTGGGCATCCTGCCGTGGTCTCCGCTGGCCGCCGGGTGGCTGACGGGCAAGTACCAGCGCGACAGCGCGCCCGATCCGGCGACCCGGATGGGCGAGAACCCCGAGCGCGGATCGGAGGCGTGGCGGGTGAGGAATGCGAAGGAGCGCACCTGGCGCATCATCGATGCCGTCCGCGAAGTCGCCGACGCGCGCGAGGTGCCGATGTCGCGCGTCGCTCTCGCCTGGGTCGAGGCGCGTCCGGCCGTGACGTCGGTCATCCTCGGGGTGCGCACTCCGGAGCAGTTCGACGACAACATCGCGGCGGCGGACCTCGAGCTCACGCCGGAGGAGTCGGATCACCTCACCGAGGTCAGCCGGCCCGACTTCCCGGGCTACCCCTACGGTGACACCGGCACGGTCCTGCGGGGCCGGCCGCTGCCGTAGCCCGTCATCCGGCCGCAGCCCCGCCAATAGGCTGGACGACACATGGAGAACGACGATCGTGCACGCGTCGGCCTGATCGGCACCGGGCCGTGGGCCGCCTCGGTGCACGCGCCGGCGATCGCGCGCGATGACCGGGTGCGCTTCGGCGGCGTCTGGGGTCGCAACCCCGACGCCGCGCGTGCGCTCGCCGACGCGCACGGCGCCACGGCCTACGCCGACCCGCACGAGCTGATCGACGCGGTCGACGTCGTCGTCTTCGCGGTTCCGCCCGACGTGCAGCACCCCTCGCACTCACGGCCGCGCGGGCCGGGCGTCAGCTGCTGCTCGAGAAGCCGACCGGGTTCTCGACGGCCTGCGCCCTCGTGCTCGCCGACGCCGTCGACGAGCACGGCGTCGCCTCCGTGGTGTTCTTCACCGCGCAGCTCGCGCCGGAGTTCGACGCGTGGGTGCAGCGCACGCGCGACGAGGGGGCGTGGCTGGCTCAGATGCGCAACATCGCGCGAACCCTCGTCGACCCCGCGAACCCCTTCGGAGCCTCGGCGTGGCGGCATGAGCGCGGACAGCTCTGGGACTCGGCGCCGCACGAGGTCGCGATGGCGCTGCGGCTGCTCGGCCCGGCTCACGAGGTGCAGTGCCTGCGCGGGCAGGGCGACCTCTCGCTGGTGACCATCGGCCATGCCGGGGTCGGCCGAGATCGCCCTGCGCGGCGATGCCCCGGTGAGCGACGTGGGCACGCGCGTGCTGACCCGCGAGGGCGTCGCGGTGCCGCCCGACAACGACTGGGGCGACCTGGCGGCATCGGCCGCGGAACGCGCCCTCGGTCATCTGGCGGAGGCGGCCGCGGGTCGGGCCACCGGGTCGCTGCTCGACGCGCGGTTCGCCGTCGACGTCACCCGGGTGCTGGAGGCCGCGGAGCGGTCGGCCCGCGACGGCGTGCGCGTCGGACTTTCGGCCTAGGCGCGCAGGAGGCGCCCCGCCTCGAGGCCGGTGAAGTGGCATCCCAGCACCGTGTCGTGGTCGTCGTCGATCAGGCGGGCGAGCTCGGCGCGCGTGCGACGTGCCAGAGCCGGGTCGACATCGGTGACGGCGTCCCAGTCGGTGTGGGTGAGCTGCGCGGGGCAGTGGATGGCGTCGCCGAGCAGGAGGGCGCGCTCGGTACCGTCGTGCGCGGCGAAGACGGCGTGGCCGGGGTGTGCCCGGGCGCGGCCATGCGGCGCATCCCGGGGCGCACAGGCGTGTCGGCGCCGTCGCGCAGGTCGAGTCGGCCGGCGACGGCGAGCGCCCTCATGGCCGACGTGGCCCGATCCGACGGTGCCCCTTCCGCCGGGCTGCCGTCGACGAAGTGGTCCCAGTCCGCCCGGCCGAGAACCGTCGTGGCGTGCCCGAAGACCGGAGCGCCCTCGGCATCCGCGATCCAGCCGATGTGGTCGGAGTGCAGGTGGCTGATGGCCACGATGGCGATGTCGTCCGGAGCGAAGCCGACCTCGGCGAGGGCGCCGAGAAGGCGGCCGCCGCTGAGGTGAGGCGGCGGGTCGGCGAGCGGTCCGAACCCGAGGTCGATGAGCGTCACGGGATCGCTCGGGATGAGGAAGCAGCCTACGGGCACCGTCCAGTCGCCGGCGTCGTCGTGATACCGGTCCCAGGCGGCGGTCGGGTGCTGCGGGGATCCGACGAAGTCGCGGTCCATGTCGATGTGGCCGTCGACGAGGGCGAGGAGGTCGAGGTCGCCGATCCGGTAGCGGCGGGTGCGGAAGTCGGGCGCGCTCACGCCGGGCTCATCACGGGATCGGCGACGGCGTCCTGGGCGAACCGGGTGCTGTTGCGGTAGGCGAGCGCCATGATCGTGAGCACGGGATTCACGCCGCCGTTGGTGACGTGCACGGAGCCGTCGGCGATCAGCAGCTCCGGATGACCCCAGACCCGCCCCCACGAGTCGGTGACCGACGAGGCCGGATCGTCGCCCATGCGGCAGGTTCCCGCCTGGTGCTGGCCGCCGCTCGGGCCGGCCGGGCGGTCCGACGCGTCCATGCGCACGACCCGTTCGGCGCCCGACGCCGTCAGCCAGTCGGCGGCCCGGTCGGCCAGGAGGGCCGCCGCCTGCCGGTCCTCCGCGCGAATGTCGCCGCTCAGCCGCGCGACCGGCACGCCGAAGCGGTCGGTCACCTCCGCGTCGACCTCGACCCGTGAGTCCGGATTCGGCACCTCCTGCACAGGCCCGAACACCATGAGCATCCGCGGCCACAGCTCGCGCATGCCCCGCTTCGTGTCGGCGCCCCAGCGGGGAGCACGCCGAGGGCCGTGAGCGTGTCCCAGACGTTCAGCGGCGTCGGCACGAAGTCGTTCGCGATCATGCCGCCGCCGACGATCCCCGCGTTGGCGTGACGGAAGTCGTTGGTCGCGATGTTCGGGCCCGGTCCGAGGAGTCCTGCACCACGTCGGAGAAGAAGCCGATCGAGCCGGCGTAGACGTGGGCCTGCAGGTTCCGTCCCACCTGGTCGTGGTCGTTGCCGACGCCTCGGGATGCGCCGGGCCCCGTGCTGTTGAGCAGCAGGCGGGCGGTCTCGATGGCGCCAGCGGCGACGACGATGCGCCCGGCCCGCACCTCCCGGCGCTGCACCCGACCTCCCTCCGCCGAGGCGAGCGCGACTCCCACGACGGCGCCGCTGTCGTCGAGCAGCAGGCGCTCGGCCTGCACGAGCGGCAGCAGGTCGCAGCGTCCGGTGGCCAGGGCGCGGGGGATCGCCGTGTTGTGGGCGCCGTTCTTGGCGCCCGCGTGGCAGGCGAAGCCGACGCACGCCCCGCAGCGCACGCAGGCGGCGCGGCCGTCGAACGGCTCGGAGTTGATGAGCAGGGGCACGGAGCTGGTGGTGAGCCCGAGCGCGGCGGCGCCCCGCCGCAGCGTGGCGGTGCCGACGGTGTCGGGCAGCGGGGGCATCGGATACCCACGGCGGCGCGGCCCGGCCGAGCGCACCCCTTCGGTATCGCCGGAGACCCCGTACTCCCACTCGCAGCGGTCGTACCAGGGCTCCAGGTCGTCGTAGCCGATCGGCCAGTCGGCGAGGGAGCTGCCCTCCGGGGTTCCGTAGACGGACGCCATCCGGAAGTCGTCGGGAGCGAACCGCCAGGCCTGCGCACCGTAGACACGCGTGCCCCCTCCGACGGCGAAGGCGTTCGCGCTCCAGCGCAGATCGGGGCCGTAGACGATCGCATCGCCCGCGCTGCTCTCGACGACGCGCGGGTCTCCGGTCGGCGACGGGCCCGTTCGGGTCGGATATCCCGTCGGCGATCGCTCGCTGCGCAGCGGATCGAGGGGCAGGTCGCGGCTCGACAGGGCGGCGCCCCGCTCCACCAGCAGCACCGTCAGACCCGACTCGGCGAGCACCTGCGCGGCGATCCCGCCACCGGCTCCCGCCCCCACCACGACGCAGTCGTACCGGTCGCGCAGCCCGTCGAGCGCGATGGTCGGGCTCGCGGCGGGTTCGGGCGCCGGCCAGCTCGCGCCGGCCGGCAGGATCGCGTAGCCGAGCGAGCGCCGCGTGCGGTCGGTGCCCTCGCCGTAGTACCCCTGCGCGCAGAGCGCGGCCACGAGGTCGACGAATCCCGCAGGATCGTCTCCCCGGCGCAGGAGCGCGTCCTGCTCGTCGGCGGCCAGCTCTGCGAATCCTCCCGAGGAGCCGTCGAGCGCATCGAGACCGGTCAGCAGCCGATCGCGCCACGGCACGTCGTCACGGCGCAGCATGCCGTCGATGAAGCCGCCGACGCCGGCGTCCCAGCCGGACGGCAGATCATCGGCGGGGATCATGCGATCGACGACGGCGCGCAGCACCGCACGCCGGCGCGGGTCGAGCGACTCCGTCACGCGGCCGCGGCGCCCTCCTCCGGCGCCGACGCGCGATCGGGATCGAACAGCCAGCATTTCGCCGTCTGACCGTTGCCCGTCTCGAACTCCGGGGTCGGGTCTTGCAGATCTCCATCGCGAACGGGCAGCGGGGCCGGAACTTGCAGCCGTCGCCGACGGGGGCGTCGCGCCGCTCGCGCTGCGCCGGCTTGGCGTCGATGATCGTCTTGCGCCGTGCCGTCGCCGCACGGCTCGGCGCCGACTCGGCGAGCAGGCGCGTGTACGGGTGCTTGGGCCGCAGGATCACGTCGTCGGCGGTGCCGCGCTCCACGATCTCGCCGCGGTACATCACCATGATGTTCGTCGAGAAGTGCCGGGCGGTCGCGAGGTCGTGGGTCACGTACAGGAGCGCCAGCCGCCGGTCGCGCTTCATGCGGTCGAGCAGGTTCATGATCTCGAGCCGGATCGACACGTCGAGCATCGAGACCGGTTCGTCGGCGAGCAGCACCGCGGGGTCGGGCGCGACGGCCCGGGCGATCGCGACCCGCTGACGCTGGCCGCCCGACAGCTCGTGCGGGAACTTCTTGGCCACGTCGGCGGCCGGCGTCAGGCTGACCGTCTCGAGGAGCCGGCGCACCTCCGCCTCGACCTCGCCCCGGCGCGTGCCGTGGATGATCAGCGGCCGCCGTACATGGTGGCCGACGGAGAAGGAGGGGTTCAGGGAGGCGAAGGGATCCTGGAAGACCACCTGCACCTCGCCGCGGTAGCGGCGCAGCCCGCGGCCGTGCCGCGGCGCGTCCTTGCCGTCGAGCAGGATGCGGCCCGAGGTGACCTTCGTCAGCTGGGCGATCGCGCGCACGATCGTCGACTTGCCGCTGCCGCTCTCGCCGACCAGCGCGAGCGTCTCTCCCTGGTTCATCGAGAACGACACGTGGTCGACGGCCCGGAAGCGCGGCACCCCGCGGCCGGCGTAGTCCACGACCAGGTCCTGCACCTCGAGCGCGCTCATCGTGCCACCGCCGCGGGCGCGAGCCCGTCGCGGAGGGCCTCCGGCGGGCCGTCCGGCGCCAGCTCCGGATCGTGCAGGTGACAGGCGACCAGCCAGCCGTCCGACGCGGGACGATGCCGCGGCGTCTGGAGCGGCGGATCGATCGTGCGGCACGCGTCGAAGACGTACGGGCAGCGCGCCGCGAAGGGCACCCGGCGGGCGGCCGGCGCAGATCGGGCGGCGAGCCCGGGATGCCCATGAGGTCGGGGTTCTCGGCCTCCAGCTCGGGAAAGGAGTGCAGCAGGGCCGAGGTGTAGGGATGCGCCGGCCACTGCCCGATCTCGTCGGTCGTGCCGATCTCGACGATCTCGCCCGCGTACATGATCGCGATCCGGTCGCTGAGCTCCAGCAGCAGCGACAGGTCGTGCGTGATGAAGACGATGCTCAGGCCCAGCTGCGCCTGCAGCCGCTTGATCTCGTCGATGATCTCGCGCTGCACGACCACGTCGAGGGCGGTGGTGGGCTCGTCCATGATGATGACGTGCGGGTCGAGGGCGAGCGCCATCGCGATCCCAACCCGCTGTCGCATGCCGCCCGACAGTTCGTGCGCATACGACATGACCCGGTCGGGGTCGATGCCGACGGTGTCGAGCAGCTCCCGCGCCCGCGCGAGCCGGGCCGCCCTGTCCATGTCGGGCCGATGCGCCTCGAAGATGTCGTCGAACTGCTTGCGCAGCCGGGTCACCGGGTTGAGGAGTTCATGGCGCCCTGGAACACCATGGCGATCTCCGACCAGCGGAAGGCCCGCAGCTCGGCCGGGTCGAGGGCGAGCACGTCGACCGGGGGCCGTCCGCCGGCCGGTACTCCAGGCTGCCGCCGACGAGGGCGGCCGGAGCCTGCAGCAGGCGCGTCAGGGCGTAGGCGAGCGTCGACTTGCCGCATCCGCTCTCGCCGGCGATGCCGAGGATCTCGCCGCGCATCAGCTCGAGGCTGACATCGCGCACGGCGTGGGTGTCGGCCTCGCCCTGGTAGTCGACCGAGATGCCGGTCGCGCGGATGACGGCATCGGGGGCCGTGGCGGTGCTCATGAGGCGTCCTTTCGGGGGCGACGCGTGCGCACCGCAGCCCGGAGCTTCGGGTTGATGATGGAGTCGAGGCCCAGGTTGATGAGCGTGAGGGCGGTGCCGACGAGGGCGATCGCGAGGCCCGGCGGCACGAACCACCACCAGGCGCCCGACGACAGCGCTTCGGAGTTCTGGGCGAAGTAGAGCATGTTGCCCCACGTCTGATCGCTGGGGCTGTCGAGCCCGATGAAGGCCAGGCCCGCCTGCGTCAGGATCGCGAAGACGACGCTGAAGATGAAGCTCGACAGGATGAAGGCGAGCAGATTCGGCAGCACCTCGACCACGACGATGCGCCAGGTGCGCTCGCCGGAGACCCGCGCCGCGGCGACGTAGTCCCGGGAGCGCATCGAGAGGGTCAGCCCGCGCAGCACGCGCGCGCCGCCGGCCCAGCTCGTCACCGCAATCACGATGATCGACGTCGTGTAGCCCTTCGCCGCCAGATTCGCCGAGATCACGATCACGAGCGGCAGGGCCGGGATGACGAGCACGACGTTCGTGATGAGGTTGAGCACGTCGTCGGCGATCCCGCCGATGAAGGCGCCCCCGACGCCGACGATCAGGCCGATGACGGTCGCGATGAGCCCGGCGGCGAAACCGACGATCAGGGTGCCCTGCGCCGACACGATCACCTGGCTGAGCACGCTCTGGCCGGATTGGGTGGTGCCGAGCGGGAACTGCAGCGACGGCGGCGCGAGGCTCGGGCCGACGAGGGCGTCGGGGTTGGGGATCGCGATCGGGCCGACGATCGCCGCGATCACGAAGATGGCGAGCACGATGACGCCGACGACCATCTGCGGCGACGACGTCAGACGTCGGAGAGTGCGGCGCAGGTCGCGTCGCCCGCCGGCGTCGGCGAGGTTGTCGGCTCCGACGGCGGCCGTGGTGGGGATGGTGCTCATGCGCTCTGCCTCGTCCGGGGATCGACGAACCCGTAGAGGATGTCCACGAGGAAGTTGGCCCCGAGCACCGCGAGCGTGATGACGAGGAAGATCCCCTGCATCTGCGCGTAGTCGCTGTTCTGCACGGCCTGCAGCAGCAGGTATCCGATGCCGGGGTACGAGAAGACGATCTCCATGATCAGCGACCCGCTGACGACGAAGCCGAGTGAGATCGCGAAGCCGGTGACGCTCGGCAGCACGGCGTTGCGGCCGGCGTATCCCATGAGGATGCGGCGCGGCGTGAGGCCCTTGGCGGAGGCCGCGATCACGTAGTCCTCCGAGCGCGTCAGCAGCGTCATGTTGCGCATGCTCAGCATCCATCCGCCCAGCTGGGCGAGCACGATCGTGAGCGCCGGGATGATCGAGTGCGAGATCGCCGACAGGATGAACGGGCCGTCGAAGGCGGGGATCAGCGACGAGTCATAGCCGCCGTTGAGGGGCGCGACCTGCCAGATCACCCCGAAGAGGTAGAGGAACAGCAGCGCGAGCCAGAAGTAGGGCACCGCGGTGAGGAAGGTGGTGGCCGGGGCGAGGGCGGTGAGGAACCGGTTGCTGCGCCATCCGGCGAGGGCCCCGAGGCCGGTGCCGATCACGAACGACAGCACCGTCGAGACGCCGACGAGGGTCAGCGTCCACGGCAGTCCGCTCGCGATGACCTGGGTCACGGGCTCCGGGAAGTTGGTGACCGAGATGCCGAGGTTGCCGTGGGCGAGCTGGTCGAGGTACTGCCCGTACTGCACGAAGAGGTTGCCGTGGCCGAGCCCGAGCAGCTTGGTGAGGGCGGCGCGCTCGCCCGGCGGGGGTGCGCCGTTCTGCGACATGCGCGCGATGAGGATGCTCACCGGGTCGCCGGGCACGAGCCGGGGAAGGAAGAAGTTGAGGGTCAGTGCCCCCACAGGGCCAGCAGATAGAAGCCGACCTTGCGGGCGAAGTACTTCATCGTCGTTCGTTCCTTCCCCGGCGCGCGCCGGGCAGAGGTGGTGCGGTTACTTGACGGGCGTGAGGTGCATCGCCACCCAGCCGACGTTCGGCTGCTGCTGGCCGGACGAGGCGTACGGGTTGTCAGGCGTCGGGAACCCGGTGATGTGGTTGCCGTTGAAGGTGCCCTCATTCTGCTGCTGGAACAGCGGGATGACGGGCAGGTCGCGCGCGAAGATCTGCTGGATCTGCACAAACGACGGCTTCTGCGCACTCACGTCCGGGGTGGAGGCGATCTGCTGGAGGAGCGTGTCGACCTCCGGGTTGGTGTAGCGACCCTGGTTGCCCGCGGTGTCCTCCTGGCCGATCGGCGGCAGTCCGTCGCTGCCGATCAGCGTCTTGTAGTACACGTACGGGCTCGAGGTGAAGCCCTGGTAGGTCATGAGCAGCTGGAACTGGCCGTTGTAGAACGCCGAGGTCCACGCGTTGACCGACTCACCCTGCACGACGAGGTTGATGCCCGCCGACTTGAGCTGCTGCACCATGATCTGGAGCGCCTGCACGTAGTCGGTGTAA
This sequence comes from Pseudolysinimonas kribbensis, assembly GCF_030161895.1. Classification (GTDB taxonomy): domain Bacteria; phylum Actinomycetota; class Actinomycetes; order Actinomycetales; family Microbacteriaceae; genus Pseudolysinimonas; species Pseudolysinimonas kribbensis. The sequence goes on along the minus strand of NZ_BSVB01000001.1, from coordinate 1,327,047 downwards.
CCCGACGGCACCTGTACCGTCAAGGTCAGCTCCTTGCCGTCCTTCGCGAAGAACCCGTCGGAGCCCATCGTGTAGCCGGCCGACTCGAGCGTGCTCTTCGCCTTCGAGACGCTGAACTCGAACTTCGAGTCCTTCAGCGTCGGGTCGGCGACGTTGTCGAAGTTCGGGCTGATGAGCCCGGACGTCGAGATCGGGTTGGCGTAGCCGTTGTAGACCGTCTTGCTGATGGTGTCGCGATCGAGTGCATAGCTGATCGCCTGGCGGACGGGCAGCTGCGAGACGACCGGGTCCTGGAAGTTGGGCACCAGCGACGTGATCGCGACCGGGGTGTTCGAGACCGCGAACTTGGGGTTCTTCTTCTTGTAGACGGTGTCGATGTTGGGGATGTAGGTGTTCGCCCAGTCGACCTGCCCGTTCTCGATCGCGAGGTTCGCCGCCTGGTTGCCGTTGAAGTACAGGAAGCGGTAGCTCTTCACCTTGGGCAGCCCGGCCATGTAGTAGTTCGGGTTGGCCTTGAGGGTGAGCGCCTGGCCCGTCACCGACTGCACCGTGTAGGCGCCGGAGCCGACGGGCTTCGGGTTCAGGGTGGTGGTGGGGTTGCTGATCTTCGACCACACGTGCTGCGGCAGGATGTAGGTGCTGCCGGCGATGTAGTCGACCGCCGCGTACGACGACTGCGTGAAGTTCACGACAGCGGTGGTCGCGTTCGGGGCGGAGGCGCTGTCGATCGGAAGACCGGCCGAGTTCAGCGCCGGGTTCGACTTCAGCAGATTGAACGTGTAGGCCACGTCGGCCGCCGTGACGGCCTGGCCATCGGTCCACTTCGCGTTGGTGCGCATCGTGAAGGTGATGGTCTTGCCGCCATTCGACCATGCGTACGACTTGGCGAGCCACGGCTGCGGGGTGCCGGCCTTGGCGATGTTGAAGAAGAACAGCGGCTCGTAGATCATGCCGAGCGTCGGGCGCTGCGCGTTGGGGAGAACGGGTTGAAGTTGTCGACGAACTGGCCGGCCTGGCCGGTCTCGGCGGTGACGGTGCGGTCGGCTCCGGAGCCGCCCGTGTTGGTGCCGCCGGTGCAGCCGGCGAGCAGGATGCCCGCGGCAAGCGTGGCAGCGGCGGCGAGGAAACGCGCCACAGTCTGTTTCGCACTGTTGATGCCCTTTCTGATCGATCCTTCGTTGGATCGCGACGGACGGGAGCCCGCCGCGCAGACACAAAAGCCTGCGTGCTGTGAGACAATAGTCGTCAGACAACTGATATCTGTCAATGTGGACTGGGTCATGCCATCCTGGCACTGCTCGAAGGAAGGAGCTCGCCGAGAATGAGCACGCCCGTCACGCCCTCGGGTCGCCTGACCAGCGGTCTCGACCTGCCCACCCGACTCGCCAACGACCTGCGGCAGCGGCTGGACGACGGTGAATGGGGCGCCGGCGACAAGCTCCCCACTGAGAGCGAGCTGTGCGCCCATTACGGCGTCTCGCGCGCGACCGTCCGGCAGGCCCTGCGGTCCCTCGGCGGCGACGGATTGATCGTGATCCGGCAGGGCGTCGGCAGCTTCGTGTCGGAGACCGCCCTGATCCGCACCGGCATGCAGGAGCTCAAGTCGATCACCTCGACCATCGCCGAGATGGGGCTCACCCCCGGCATGGAGTACCACCACCGCGTGATCCGCCCCGCGACCGAGGAGGAGGCGCAGCGGCTCCGACTGGATGCCGGCGCCGAAGTGCTCGACATCCGGCGGCGCATCCTCGCCAACGGCATCGTCGTCGCCTACTCGTTCGACATCCTGCCGCGCTGGGCCTTCCCCGCCGACTTCAGCCCCGACGACCTCACCGGCTCCGTGTTCGGCAAGCTGGCCGAGATCGGCGGGCCGACACCCGACTGGGGCACCGCCCAGGTGCACGCCGTCGTTTCGAAGGACATCGCGTGGGATGCCGACGGCGACGACGCCCCCGACCTCTTCGTACTGCTCGATCAGCTCCAGTTCGACCTCGAGGGCCGTCCGTTCATGCACACCCGCAGTTACTTCGTCGAGGGCCGCTTCGCCTTCAACGTGCTGCGCACCACCCGATGATGGACTACTACGAGTTCGACCTGGCCGGTGCGGCGCGCTTCGCCGACGACTTCGTCGGCGGCGCACTGAGCTCATCGGAGGTCGGCGACGGCAATCTCAACCGGGTCTTCCGGGTGGGGGCAAACGCGGCTCGGTGGTCGTCAAGCAGGCCCTGCCGTACCTGAAGGTCGCGGGCGCCGACTGGCCGCTCACCCGACGTCGCGCCTGGATCGAGCGCTCGGCGCTCGAAGCGCACGGCGAGATGGTGCCCGACCTGCTGCCCGACGTGATCCACTTCGACGACGACCTGTCGGCGCTCGTGCTCGAAGACCTGCACGCCCACGAGAACTGGCGCGACCTGCTCATCGCCGGGCGCGAGACCCCGGTATCGCGGCCCAGGTGGGCCGCTACTCCGCGGCGGTGCTGCTCGGCACCGGCCACCTGGCGACGGGCCAGCGGCGGACCGCCATGCGACGCACCTTCGGATACTCCGACCTCTGCCTGCTCACCGAAACCCTGGTGTTCACCGCCCCGTTCACGGCCGCCGAATCGAACCGCGTCGAGGACGCGCTCGCGCCCACGGTGGCCGCGCTGGCATCCGACTCGGCCCTGCGCGCGGCGGCCGCGCAGCTGCGCTACGTGTTCCGCACCCGCAACGAGGCCCTCATCCACGGTGACCTGCACAGCGGCTCGGTGCTGGTCGGCGCCGACGGCGCCCGCATCATCGACCTCGAGTTCGCGTTCTTCGGGCCGATGGGCTTCGACATCGGGCTGCTCATCGGCAATCTCGCCCTCTCGTCGATCGCTCACGCGAGCAACGGCAATGAGCGGTACGCCCGCGTGGTCGCCGGCTACGCCGCCGAGTTCTGGAACGCATTCGTCGACGAGAGCGCCCGGATCTGGCGCCCCGGCGAGCCCTGGTTCCACCCGTTCATCGCGGGAGTCATCGCCGATGCCGCCCGCTTCGCGGGCCTCGAGATGATCCGCCGCACCGTCGGCCTCGCCCACGTGCGCGACATCGACTCGCTGCCGGAGGCCCCCGTCTCGCCGCGCAGCTGCAGTCCGTCGACGGCGGTCGGTCGCTCGTGCTCGGGCCGACGTGCACGACCTTCGCCGAGCTCTGGGCTCGGGCCACCCGCAACGACCACCTGATCTGACCCGCCGCCGCTACGCGGCCGCCGCCCCGAAAGGACGCCCATGCACCGCCCGTCACGCAAGCTCCACCTCGACGGCCGACCCGTGAACTGGATCGGCGTCAACTTCTGGTCCCGGGCGGGCGGCCCGCGCATGTGGGACGAATACGACGGGGAGGTGATCGACGCCGAACTCGCCCAGATGCGCGACCTCGGCATCAGCCTCACCCGCAGCTTCTTCTACTGGCCCGACTTCATGCCCACGGCCGTAGCCCTCGACGAGCAGAAGGTCGAGCACTACCGCGACTTCCTCGACCGTCACACGAAGCACGGCATGACCACGATCCCCACCTTCCTGGTCGGGCACATGTCGGGCGAGAACTGGGATCCCGCGTGGCGCGACGGCCGCGACCTCTACAGCGACATCCGCTTCGTCGGACGCCAGGCCTGGTACATCCGCGAACTGGGGCGCGCTTCGCCGACCATCCCGCGGTCGCGGCATGGCTGCTCAGCAACGAGGTGCCGATCTACGGCGACCAGAAGTCGGGCGGCCACGGCCGCAACGACGCCGAGGTCATCACCGCCTGGGCGCAGATCCTCATCGACGCGCTCCGTGCCGGCGGCGCGCACCAGCCGGTGTCGATCGGCGACGGCGTCTGGGGCGTCGAGGTCAGCGGCAGCGACAACGGGTTCCGGGTGCGTGAGCTCGCTCCGCTCATCGACTTCCACGGGCCGCACGTGTACCGCATGGAAACCGACAGCGTGCGGCAGAACCTCGCCGCCGCCTACATCTGCGAACTGCTCGACATCGGCGAGCTGCCGGTCGTCGTCGAGGAGTTCGGGCTAACCAGCGACTACGTCAGCCCCGACAACGCCGCCTCCTACTACCGCCAGGTGCTGCACAACTCGCTGCTCGCGGGGGCCACGGGCTGGCTGGCCTGGAACAACACCGACTACGACCACCTGGCCGACCGAGCGCCGTACTCGCATCATCCGTTCGAGATGCACTTCGGCATCACCGACGCGCACGGCACCCCGAAGCCGCAGGCGCTCGAGATGCGCGCCTTCGCGGAGCTGGCCGAGCGCATCGACATGCCGGGGCTAGAGCGACCCGACGCCAACGCCGCGATCGTGGTGTCGTCGTTCCTCGAGGCGAAGTACCCGTTCCTCGACAGCGTCGACGCCGGCTTCGTGCTGACCACGACGCGGCAGGCGTACATCGCCGCGAAGGAGGCCGACATCCCGGTCGGCGTCGCCCGCGAAGCCGACGGCCTGCCCGACGACCTTGCGCTCTACATCGTGCCGTCCAGCAAGCAGTTGCTCGCCACGACCTGGACCTTCCTGGTCGAGCAGGCCCGCCGCGGCGCCGTCGTGTTCGCCTCCTACTTCGTCGGCGACAACGGATCGCAGCGCGGCCTCTGGTGGCCCGACGTCGACGGCATGTTCGGCGTCGAGAAGCGCACCAGGTACGGCATCGTCGACCTGCTCGACGACGACGAGCTGCAGGTCGAGTTCGTGCAGGAATTCGGCGGCATCCCGGCGGGCGAGGTCGTCGTCATCCGGCCGGCGGGGTCACCGCTGTCGCGCACCTACCTTCCCGTCGAGCCGACGGATGCCGAGGTCGTCGCCGTCGACGGTCGCGGTCGCCCGATCCTGCTGCGCCGCCGCGTCGGATCCGGGTGGATGGTGCTCGCCACCGTGCCGCTCGAGTACTTCGCCGCCGTGCTGCCGGAGGCCAACCCCGAGCCGACCTGGCGCGTCTACGACGGACTGGCCGACCTCGCCGCCGTGCCGCGGCCGATCCGCGTCGACGACCCGCGCGTCATGTGCGCCGAGATGGTGCACGACGACGGATCGCGCTACGCGTGGTTCGTCAGCCAGTCGCCCGAGCCCCTCGACATCCAGCCGCGCCTCGAATCGGGCACCCTCCGCGACCTCGACGGTGCCGACGTCGCGACCCTGCATCTGAAGCCGTACGACGTCGCCGTCGTGCATTACGAGAAGTAGACCGCCATGCGCAAGATCATCAACGACCCGGACGCCTTCACCGACGAGACCATCGAGGGCATCATCGCCGCCCACCCCGGCGCCCTCCGACGCGCCGTCGCGGGCGGGCGAGCCCTCGTGCGGGCGGATGCCGGCCGCAGCGGCAAGGTCGGCATCGTCACGGGCGGCGGTTCGGGTCACCTTCCCGTGTTCCTCGGCTACGTGGGCCTCGGCCTCTGCGACGGGGTGGCGGTCGGCAACACCTTCTCGTCGCCGTCGGCCGAGCAGATCGCCGACGCGACGCGCGCCGTCGACGGCGGCGCCGGCGTGCTCTACCTCTACGGCAACTACGGCGGCGACATCTACAACTTCGACATCGCCGCCGACCTCGTCGCGGCGGAGGGCATCACCACCGAGACGGCGCTCGCCGCCGACGACGTGGCGAGCGCGCCGGCTGCGAGCCGAGCCACGCGTCGAGGAGTCGCGGGCATGATCTACGCGTTCAAGATCGCCGGAGCCGCCGCAGAACGCGGCGACGACCTCGCCGGTGTGGCGTCGATCGCCCGGCGCGTCGGGGAGCGTACCCGCACGATGGGAGTCGGGCTGTCGCCGACGATCCTGCCGGCGGCGGGTGAGCCGACCTTCCATCTCGACGAGGGCGAGATGGAGGTGGGCATCGGCATCCACGGCGAGCCGGGTGTGCACCGGGGCCGGCTCGAGACCGCCGATCAGATCGCCGACCGGCTGGTCGGCGCCGTTCTCGATGACCTCGACGCGCCGGCCGGCAGCACCGTGTCGGTGCTGGTGAACGGCCTCGGCGCGACCCCGCTCGAAGAGCTCTACATCCTCTACCGTCGTGCCGCCCGGCTGATCGCCGAGCGCGACCTGTCGATCCACGCACCCTCGTCGGCAACTACGTGACTAGCCTCGAGGCCGCCGGAGCGTCGATCTCGGTGCTGCTCCTCGACGACGAGCTCACGGAGCTGCTCGACGCTCCGGCTGCGTCGCCCTTCTTCCGACACGGCGCCGTCGACGTGCTCGACGTCGAGCCCGCCGCCGGGCCGGTCGCGGCATCGGCGACCGCCGCGATCGGTGACCATCCCGATGCCGTTCCGACGGCCTTCGCCGAGCGCGTGCTCGCCGTGCTCGCCGTGCTTCCCGAGCACGCGGAAGAACTCCGCGAGCTCGACGCCGCTCTCGGCGACGGCGACCTCGGCATCACCGTGGCCGAGGGCTCGCGCGCGGCCGGTGACGCCATGCGGCGCGATCCGTCACTTGAGCCCGCCGAGCTGCTGCGCCGTGCCGGTGCCGCGTTCGCATCCGCCAACCCGTCCACGTTTGCCGCCCTTGTCGGCGGTGCCGTCGTGGGCGCAGCCGCCGACCTGTCGGGCGATCCGCTCGATCCGCTCGTAGCCTCTGCCCTGGCCTCGTCCGTCGCGGATCGGATCCGCGCGCGGGGCGGCGCGGAAGCGGGCGACAAGACCGTCGTCGACGCGCTCCTCGCCGGCGCAGGCGCGGGCACCGATCTGGACGCGGTCATCGACGCCGTGCGGCGCGCAGTTGACGACGGCGCGGAACGCACCTCGAAGCGGGGCCGGGCCGCGTGGCTGCAGGAGCGGAGTGTCGGGCTGCGCGATCCGGGCATGGTCGCCTATCTGCGGTTCCTCGAGGATCTTCGAGCGACCCGGACTCGCTGAAGTCTGAAGCGCCGGATCTTCTTCGGCACAATCGATCAGCCGGGCCATGGCGCGTGCGAACGCTACGGCGGCCGCATTCTGCGCAGTTGGCCAGCGACGTCGCGTTCAATATCCTCCGCGTCCCGCGGGTTTCGTGACGCGCTCTGCACCGGTGCATGGGGCCACGGCCCAAATGGACCGCGAGTCGGGCTTCCGCGCTCCGCTCGTTCGGCTGGCGATCGACCGGCGACGTCCCGGCGTGACGCGAGATCGTGCCCACATTTTGCCCACGTCGCCCTGTCATGCTGGTCATTCAGGTGAAGTTGCAGTCACCGCTATCGTCGAGGTTTTCGGCTCGGTCAACGTCCTGATCGGGCTGCGGTTCGAGCACACGGCTCATAATCGTGGTGTCGCGGGTTCGAGTCCCGCCCTCGCTACAAAAAGTCCTGATCAGGGCAGTTTTATACCGGTGTTTTGTTAGCCTCGCGCATGAAAATCCCGCACTTTGCCCCGCACTTTCAGTTAGAGGGTTCCGGGACCACGTCGACGAACGACGCGGTTCCCGACCCGCAGGGTCGTGGCGATTGATTGGTGCGCGTCGGGAGCGAGCTGCCTAGGCGCGCTGGCTGCGCAGGGGGTGCGGCGACCAGCGGTAGATCTGTACGCACGCGAGCGCGAGCCACAGTCACGCCGGGGCGTTCGAGACTCAACTCCTCGAGTTCTGTCGGCGATTTGCGGGGTCGGCCGGCGGCCCATAGGCTCCAGCGAGTTAGGTAAGGCTTGCCAAATGGAGCTGGTGTGAACTACGTCCAAATCGTCATGCTGGGCCTGATCGCTGGTGTGACGATCCTCCTGGGGATGCCCGTCGGCCGCCTTCGCAATTTAGGGCCCAGCGTTCGTCTTCTCCTGAGCGCGATCTCCGTCGGGGTGCTGCTGTTCCTGGTGTGGGACGTGCTGACTCATGCGTGGGAACCGATCGACGCAGCACTCGCGGACGTTCAGGGTGCCTCCACGATCGCCCTGGACGGGGCCGTCTTCGTTGTGGGCCTGGGGGCGGCCTGGTCGGGTTGGCCGTCGCGGAGCGGCGGTTGCGCGCGGCTCGCGGAGCCGACTTGGAGCCCCGACATCTCGCGACCCTGATCGCGGCGGGCATCGGCGTGCACAACTTCGCCGAGGGCCTGGCGATCGGCCAATCCGCCGCGAGCGGCGCTCTCGACCTCGCGGTCGTCCTCGTGGTGGGTTTTGCACTCCACAACGCGACGGAGGGTTCGGCATCGTCGCGCCGCTGGCCGGGGAGTCCGAGCGGCCGACCTGGCCCTTTCTCCTCGTCCTGGCGCTGATCGGGGAGGCCCCACCGTCGTGGGCGCTGCCCTGGGTGCGATTGTCGTGAGTGATCTGCTGTCGATCATGTTCTTGACGCTCGCCGGCGGTTCGATCATCTATGTGATCGTTCAGCTCGTCGGGAGCATGTCCAAGGCGCGGCGCCCCGAACTGATCGCGGCCGGGGGTTTCGTGGGGCTGGTGGCCGGGTTCGCGACCGACGCTGTCCTCACGGCGGCGGGTGCCTGAGCCCGACGACTCGAAGCGATGAAGGGGTGGCCGTGAATCGGCCGCCCCTTCGTGCGTCCCGCGCACTCGTTCATCTTCTCGTTACCTTCGTGGACCTTGCGCGCCACGTTCGTTCGGCACGGTATGTAACCGCCGTTCGATTCGCAACGTGACGCTCTATTGGAGGATTCTGTGAAGACCCGAACCCGAGCTCTGGGAGCAGCTGCAGCTCTCGCCGGCATCGCGCTGCTCGCCGGCTGCTCCGCAGCTGCCGCGGCGCCGGCGGCCAGCGGCTCTGCTGGCGCCAAGCTGGAGCCCCTCGTCCTCTACGCGGCGGAGGGATACGACGCCAACATGGGCAAGGCGTTCACGGCGAAGACCGGGATCCCGGTGAAGGTGGACGACGACAGCACGGGCCCGCTGCTCACCAAGGTCGCGGCCGAGAAGAACAACCCGCAGTGGTCGATGCTCTGGGTCGACGGAGACCAGGCGTTCGCGTCCCTCGCGCAGCAGGGCCAGCTCCTGGCTTACCAGTCCCCGGCGGCACTGAACGCTGTAGGAAAGACGATCGCACCGGCCGACCACTCCTACACTCCGACCGGCACCACCGTCATGGCCGCCCTCATCTACAACGCGGCCAAGACCACCTCGGTTCCGACCAGCTACGACGAGCTGCTCGGCGCCGCGTACATCGGCAAGGTGGGGATGAACGACCCGGCGCAGTCCGGTCCGACCTACCCCTTCATCGCGGGCGTCATGAACCAGGACGGCAGCAAGGCCACTGGCATCAAGGCGGGTGAGGCGTTCTTCGAGAAGCTCAAGGCCAACGGACTGCACGTCTACCCGACGAACGGCGATACCCTCCACGCTCTGGAGACCGGACAGGTCGAGTACGGACTGATCCAGAGCAGCGCCGCGATCGGGGAGACGATCAAGGTCAAGCCGACGGCCGACTACCAGCCGAAGATCGTGTACCTGCCCAAGTCGACGTTGCTGCCGAGCGTGCTCGGCATCGACAAGCACATCGACGCCACCCAGCAGGCCGAGGCCAAGAAGTTCGTCGACTTCGCCCTGTCCGCCGCCGGCCAGAAGGTGATGCAAGCTGAAGACACGAGCGGCGATTCCCTCTACTGGCCGATCGTCACGAGCGTCAAGGCGTTGCCGCAGCTGCCGGCATTCCCGTCCGCCTACCAGCGCATCGACCCGACGTACTGGGGCTCGCAGGAGCCCGGGATCGTCAGCTGGTTCGAGCAGAACATCAAGTGACTCGACTGACGGTCGCTCTTCCCGCGGCGCGCCGAGGACAGTCGTTCCTCGGCGCGCCGCGGCGAGCCCGCCGCGTCGCCATCGGACGGTCCAAGGCCTTCCTCGCGTTCTGGATCGTCATCGTGCTGATACTGGTGCTGCCGATCGCCGTCTTCCTTGCCGTGGCCATCAGCCCCGCTCTCCTCGACCAGGGTCCGGCGTGGCTGTCGGTCGACGCGTTCGCCAGGGCCCTGACGGGCCCGACTCTCCGCGGGTTCCTCGACTCGATCGTCGTCGCCGTTATCGCGGCGGCGGTCGCCGCCGGCGTCGGTTTCGGGCTCGCATGGATCCTCTTGCGCACTGACGCGCCGTTGCGCGGACTCACGACCGGCCTCTTGTTCGCGCTGTTCCTGACGCCGTCCTACCTCATCGCGCTCGGGTGGGAGCGTCTGCTCGAACCCAATGGCGTGCTGCAGGCCGTGGGCTTCGACCCGGCCGGCATCCGCAGCGTCATCTACGGTCCGATCGGCGTTGCGCTGATCCTCGCGGTCAAGGGCATCCCCTTCGCCTACCTCACCGTCTCGAATGCGCTCCGCGGACTGGGACGCGAGTACGACGACGCCGTTCGCGCCCATGGAGGCGGACCTCTGCGCAGCATCCGCATGACCGTTGCCATGCTCGCCCCTGCGATCTGGAGCGCCCTGGCGATCGTCTTCGCGGAATCGATCAGCGACTACGGCGTCGCAGCCACCCTTGCCAACTCAGCGCATTTCCCCGTGGCGACCTCCGAGCTCTACAACGCGGTCGAAGCCTTCCCCGTCGACTTCCCGCTCGCCTCGGCGATCAGCTGGCTGCTGCTCTTGCTCGTCGTGGTGGCTCTGTGGCTGCAGAACCGGGCGCTCAACGGCCGCAGCTTCCAGGTCTTCTCCGGCCGGGCGCGGCAGCCCCTGATCGTGAGGATGCGTGCGGGCTCGATCGCGATCTGGCTCGTCGCGTTCGTCACCCTCATCGCCACGAGTCTCGGCGTGCCCGTGGTCGGCGCCGTCTCCGCTTCGCTCATCGACGGCCTCGGGAGCATCTCCGGCTCGCACGCCTGGAACCTTCACAACTACCAGCGTGTGCTGGTGAGCCCGGAGCTGGGTGGACCGCTCGTCTACTCGGCGATCCTCGCGACGATCTGCGCGAGCGCCGCGGTCGTCCTCGCCCTCATGTGCGCGCGGGTTCTCGCCACCCGGGGCGGAAGCCGACTCGGACGGCTCCTCGACACCGCCCTTCTCGGCGCCGTCGCGCTGCCGGGCATCGTGTTCGCAGCGGGGTACATATTCGCGTACAACCTGCCGATCGTGAATGCCCTCGGCATCCGCATCTACGGCACCTCGGCACTTCTGCTGCTCGCCTACCTTGCGACCGCGCTTCCGTCGACCACGCGCCTGCTCGTGGGCGCGATGAGCCAACAGCACGACTCGATGAGCCAGGCGGCGCGCGTACACGGCGCCGGTTCGATCGGCACCTGGCTGCGGGTGAGCCTGCCGATCCTGGCCCGGCCGCTTCTCTCGGCTTGGCTGCTCACCTACTCGGCGACGTTGCTCGAGCTGCCCGTCTCGCAGCTCTTGGCGCCCCCGGGATCGCAGCCGATCTCGGTCGGCATCACCGTCGCTCTCAACCGCTACGACTATGGAGGCGGCACCGCCATGGAGATCCTCGCCATCCTCTCGGCTCTCGCGATCGTCGCAATCGCCTACGGCCTGTTCCATCTCCTTGCCCCGCGTGGCTGGAAGCGGATCGGGGTGGCGCGGTGACCGCCGTGCTCGCCGCATCCGGCGCGCCCGCGTCCTTCGAGCTCCCCGCCGGCACCGGCGTCGAGGTCGAGATCTCGGGCGTGAGTCGCTCGTTCGGCTCCGTGGCGGCCCTCGACGACGTGTCGCTGGCGATCGAACCCGGGCAGATCGCTGTGCTGCTCGGACCTTCCGGCTCCGGAAAGACCACCCTGCTGCGCGCGGTCGCGGGCATCGAAACCGTCGATGCGGGCACGATCCGCCTGGGGGAGCGAGTGCTGAGCCGCCGAGGGTCGACGACGTCGGCCGACCGCCGTGATCTCGGCATGGTGTTCCAGGACTATGCGCTCTGGCCCCACATGACCGTGCGCGACAACGTCGCGTTCGCGCTCCGTCGGACGCGAATCCCGATCGCCGATCGACGGGCACGGGTCGACGAGGTGCTGGGTCGGGTCGGGCTCGGCGAGCATGGCCCCCGCTACCCGAACGAGCTCTCCGGCGGACAGCAGCAGCGGGTCGCCCTCGCCCGCGCCATCGTCGCGAACCCCTCGCTCCTGTTGTTCGACGAACCGCTGTCCAATCTCGACGCCGACCTCCGCGAGCGCATGAGGGTCGAGATCTCGACCTTGGTCCGCGAGTCCGGAGCTACGGCGATCTACATCACACATGACCAGTCGGAGGCCTTCGCTCTGGCCGACGTCATCGCCGTCGTCGAGGCGGGCCGCATCGTGCAGGTCGGGTCGCCTGAGAGCATCTTCTCCCACCCTGCGACGCCCTTCGTCGCGCGGTTCACCGGGATCTCGGGCGGGTCGAACGGAACGCTCCGGCATCTGGGCGACGGTCGTGCGGTCGTCGACGTCTCCGGATGCGAGCTCTGGGTGACGCTCATCGGCCAGGCGATGCCGGGAGAGCGTGTCGATGTGATCGCCCGAGCCACCGCGCTCGCGATCGTCCCGGACGGGACCCGAGTCGATGAGGCGGTCCACGGGTTGGTGGAAGGCACCGTCATCGACAGCGCCTACCGCGGCGCCGGCTATGACCACGTCGTTGAGAGCTCGCTCGGGCGGCTGACCGGCGTGCGCGACGCTCAGTCGCATCCGCGCGGGAGTCGATGCATGATCTCCGTCGCGGTGGCGGCGACGTTCGCATTCGGTAACAACCGTTAGACTGATAAACGAACCACTGAGAGGAATCCATGAGCCTTCCCGCCCTGTTCATCGCGACCTTCATCGCCTGCTTCGTCGAAGCCGTCGAAGCGGCCACCATCGTCCTCGCCGCAGGAACCTCCCGCGACTGGCGGTCCACGATGAAGGGCGTCGCCGCCGCGCTGATCGTCCTGGCGATCGCGATCGCCGCACTCGGCCCGGCGATCACGCTCATCCCGATCGAGGTGCTCCGGATCGTCGTCGGAGGCTTGCTCCTCGTGTTCGGACTCCAGTGGATCCGCAAGGCCGTGCTGCGAGCCTCCGGTCGCAAGGCCCTCCACGATGAGGCAGCGATCTACGAGCGAGAGGTCGATAAGGCTCGCGCGGCGACCATCGAACGCTCGGGCCTGCTGGGCGACCCCTACGCCTTCACGCTCGCGTTCAAGGGTGTACTGCTGGAGGGGCTCGAAGTCGTGTTCATCGTGCTCACCTTCGGCACGAACGCCAAAGCTGTTGGCCTCGCCTCCATCGCTGCGGGTGCCGCCGCGATCGTGGTGATCCTCATCGCGGTCGTGGTGCGTGGACCGCTCGCGCGGGTTCCCGAGAACACACTCAAGTTCGTCGTCGGCATCATGCTCACGGCCTTCGGCCTGTTCTGGGCCGCTGAGGGAGCGGGGGCCGAGTGGCCAGGAGCCGACATCTCCTTGCTGGTGATCGCTCCCGTTGTCGCTGTCATCTCGCTGCTGATCGTCGCTGTCCTGCGGTCGCGTCCCCGGCCCCAGCAGGTGTCCACACCGGCCCCGACGCTCGTGCCGGTGGGGGCGGCGGTCGGAGGTGCGGGTGCCGAGGCGACCCCCGAGTCGGCGATGGCGTCGACGGCGCCGGTCGCTGCACGGAAGCCGGGCCGCATCCGCGCTTTCGGCTTGTTCTGGTGGGACTTCATCGTCGGTGACGATTGGGTCATCACGGCGATCGTCGTCCTCGGACTCGGCGCCACCGCTGCGGTGGCGCTCTCCGTCGCGCAGCTCGCATGGATCCTGATGTCGGCAGTCGTTCTTGTCGCGATGCTGATCGGTATCGCGCGCGCCGCCCGGAGCTGACGGCATTCACGAATGGGCCCGAGGCGGCACGATCAGTGCCCCTCGGGCTCCTCGGCATAGACGCGAGCTGCGTACTCCTCGAGGGCCCGTTCGCAGCGTGACAGTCCGTCTTCGGCCGCAGCGCGTCCTTCGGCTCCGAACTGGTCGCGCTCTCCGACGCTCTGGAACCAGTTGACGAGCTTGTTGTAGTCGACCTCGTTCTCCTCGAGCTCGGCATAGGTGAAGTGGGATGCGTCCCACTCCTTCTTCAAGCCCTTCAAGAAGTCCTCGCAACGATCCACGATCTCCTCGAACTCGTCGGATCGCGCGGCTTGGAAGGCCCCGAGGACGGTGTCGTCACCGACGAGGATCGAGCTGTTCAGGAGGACGGCCGTGCCGGACATCTCGATGATGTCGTGGCGGAGCTTACGCAGAGCCCGCTCCGCTGTCGGCGTCCGCGGAAAGGCTGCGACCGAGTTCTGCAGGTACACCGCCCCGAGCGCCTTGAGACGCCGCCAGGCCCCGGATCGAAGGCGCGTGGGCTCCGCCGGGATCTTGTAGATCAGCACGAGCCACTCGCCCGCGTCAGGGGCAGATGCCTTCGGGGACGCCACGCCCTTACCCTAGCCAGCGCCGATGACCAGAATCCGCGGATTCTTGACGGGGCATCTGAGGTCGCGCCGCATGGTCAGGGTGTGAATCTCACCACGATCCTCGTCGCGGTAGGCCCCGCGGCACTCGTCGTGATCGGCGCGATGGTGTTCATCGAGAACGGGCTCCTGTTCCCGTTCCTCCCGGGCGACAGCCTGATCTTCGCCGCTGCGATCATCGCCGTCCCACTACACGTGCCCTGGTACCTGATCGTCGCGATCGCCGCCGGGTGCGCGATCGGGGGCGCCGAGGTCGGATTCGCCATCGGCCGCCGCTACGGCCGGCGGCTGTTCAAGCCGGACGCGCGTCTGTTCAAGACGCGCTACCTCGAGGAGGCCGACCGGTTCTTCGCGCGGTGGGGCCGCGGCTCGATCGTCCTGGCACGGTTCGTGCCGATCGTGCGGACCTACATCTCGCCCGCGATCGGCGCCTCCACCGTCGCGCACCGCACCTTCTCGATCTGGAACGCGCTCGGCGGCCTGGTCTGGGCGGCGCTGCTCGGGACGGCGGGACTCTTCCTCGGCTCGATCCCGTGGGTAGCCGGCAATATCGAGTGGATCGCGCTGGGCATCATCATCGTGTCCGTGGGGCCGATCCTGATCACCGCCCTCGTGCGCAGGCACCGCGCGAAGGCTGCCGAGTCTTAGACACTCATCTGAGAGATTTTGGGAACGTACGAGCGTGGCATCGCCCCTTGATCGTCTGCAACGGGTTCCGCAGCTCACCCTTCTCTTCTGGGTGGTGAAGCTGCTCAGCACCGGCGTCGGCGAGACCACCTCCGACTACTTCGTGAAGACCCTCGATCCCGTCCCGGTGGTCCTGGTCGCCGCCGTGCTATTCGCGATCTGCTTCGTGATCCAATTCACGGCCCGACGGTACGTGCCCTGGCGCTACTGGCTTTTCGTGTGCATGGTCGCCGTGTTCGGGACGATGGTCGCCGACGTCACCCACATCGTCATCGGGGTGCCGTACCTCCTCTCCACGATCGCCTTCGCCGCGGTGCTCGTCGTGATCTTCATCGTGTGGCGCATCACCGAGGGCACCGTCTCGGTCCACTCGGTCACCACCGGCCGGCGTGAGTTGTTCTATTGGGCGACCGTGCTCGCCACGTTCGCGCTCGGCACCGCGGTGGGCGACCTCACCGCCACCACGTTCACCCTCGGATATCTCGGCTCGGGGATCGTGTTCGCGATCCTCATCGCCATGCCCGGCATCGCCTACCGCTTCCACCTGCCGGCGACGATCGCATTCTGGTGGGCCTACGTACTCACCCGACCGCTCGGGGCCTCCTTCGCCGACTGGCTGGCCGTCGACCACAGCCGCGGCGGCCTCGCCCTGGGCACCCTCCCCATCAGCGCCGCCGGGGCCGCGCTGATCATCGCCGGCGTCGCCGTGATGCAAACCCGTCAACGGCGCCTGCAGCGCCTCACCGCATCAACATCTGAAGTTTCTTGAAGCCAGGTAGGGAGCATCCTTGACAGAGGAGCCCGCATGAACGACGCACGACCCCGTCTGCTGCTGATCGAAGACGATCGCGATCTCGGCCCGATGATGCGCGGCGTCCTCGAAGAGAGCTATGCGGTGACGCTCTGCGCGGATGCCCGGTCCGGGTTCGAGACCGCACGCGACGGCGAGTTCGACGCCCTCATCGTCGACCGCCGGCTGCCCGGCGCCGACGGGATCGACGTCGTCGAATCCCTCCGCAAGGCCGGGATCACCACCCCGATGCTCATGCTCACCGCGCTGGGGACCCTCCACGACCGGGTCCGCGGCCTTGACGCCGGAGCCAACGACTACCTGGTCAAGCCGTTCGAGTTCGACGAGCTCTTCGCCCGGCTGCGCGCGATCCGCCGCGTCTACTCCGGCGAGGGTCCCTTCATCCGCATCGGCGCGTGGGAGTTCTACCCGGACAGCCGCGCCATCTACTCCCCTACGACGGACGATGCATCCTCACCCAGCGGGAGAACCAGCTGCTGCGGCTGTTCGCCGAGCACCCGCAGCGCACCTTCACCCGGGAGCAGATCCTCCGCGCCGTCTTCGACGAGGCAGACCTGCCGGGCAACGTCGACACCTACGTGCACTACGTGCGCCGCAAGACCGATCCTGACATCATCACCACCGTGCGAGGACAGGGCTACCGACTGGGTCAACTGTGACACGACAGCGGCCGGACGACCCCGACGAGCGGGCGATCCGACGCGCTTCCCTCATCGTCGGGCTGCAGATCACCGGCGCCGCCACGATCCTCGTCGTCGTGGTGGTGGTCGTGGCATTCGCGTTCGTGCTGGACCACATCCGGGCCGACCGGCTGTTCAGCCACCGCGAGGCCACGATCGACATCGGCGGCCTCGATATCATCGAAGGCGCGATCATCATCGGCGGTTCCGCCGTGATCCTCGCGGCCGCGCTCAGCTGGTTCGCCACCCGCCGAGCGGTCCGGCCACTGGGTGAGGCCCTCCACTCACAACGCGCGTTCGTCGCCAACGCCAGCCACGAGCTCCGCACACCCCTCGCCGTGCTGGACACCCGCCTGCAGACCCTCCAACGCAAGCTCTCCGATGACGACGTCGCCGCTCCCACGGTGATCGAGCTGCGCCGCGACACCGCCACGCTCGTGCAGATCGTCAACGACTTGCTCGAGGCTGCCGAGGACGGACCGGCCAGCGACGGCATCGTCCTCGTCAACCCCGTCATCGCCCTAGCCGTGGAGTCGCTGCAGCTCCTCGGAACCGAACGCGACATCACCGTGACGTTCACCGACGACGAGGAGATCCACCTCGCGGTGCCGGCGCCCAGCATCCACCGCTGCGTGATCGCGCTGGTCGACAACGCGATGAAGTTCTCACCGCCCGGCTCCACCGTCGAGGTCGGCCTGCGAAGCGACGGGCCGACCGCCGAGCTGTCCGTGAAAGACCAAGGCAGCGGCATCCGCGGCATCGACCCGGGCGCCATCTTCGACCGGTTCGCGCGCGGCACCGAGGTGGGCGACCGTGCCGGGTTCGGCATAGGACTTTCCCTGGTCCGCGACACGGTGCAGCGCGCCGGCGGGAGCGTCCGGGTCGAAGCGACCGGCCCGCAGGGCACCGAGATCGTCATCCGCCTCCCGCGGGCTGATGCGCCCCGCAGGCGCCGCCGCAGCTGACGCAATCGAGGTCTGGATCGCAGATCAAAGGATTCTGTGGTCCGCGCTGATGGCGTAGAGCCATGCTGCTGCCGCTGCGGTCCCGAGCCCGGGTCCATCTGACCCGATCGACCTCCGCTGCGCTCCTCGTCGGCATCATCGCGGTCGCGGTCGCCGCCATCGGATCCTGGATCCCGTCACTATGGGGCGACGAGGCCGCCAGCCTCCTCTCGGCCGAAAGGTCGATCCCATCGCTGCTGCTCGAGATCTCCCACGTCGACGCCGTGCACGGCACCTACTACCTGTTCCTGCACTTCTGGATCCAGCTGTTCGGCACCACACCGTTCGCCATCCGCTTCCCCAGCGCCCTCGCCATCGGCGCCGCGGCCGCCGCCGTCGTCCTCATCGGAGCCCGTCTGCGCTCGGTGCCCGTGGGCGTGACCGCGGGCCTGATCTGCGCCGTCCTCCCGCGGATCACCTACATTGGCGAGGAAGCTAGGTCCTACGCGTTCAGCGCCGCGATCGCCGCCTGGCTGAGCCTGATCCTGATCGTCGCGCTGACCCGACACGGCAAGAACCGAGGCGTCTGGATCGCCTACGGAGCGGTGCTCGCGGTCGGGGTGTACATGTTCCTCTACCTCGGGCTCATCGCGGTTGCGCAGGGCCTCGTCCTGCTGATCGCCGCACGCCGCCGCCGGATCCTCATCCCGTGGGCGATCGCCACCGCATGCGCCCTCGTCGCCGCCGCGCCGGTGATCGTCGCTGCCCTATTCGAGCGCAACCAGATCGCCTACCTCGCCACCCGCACCGAGATCACGGCCGACTCGGTGCTGGTCACGATCTGGTTCGGGCAGATCCCATTCGCGATCATCGGATGGCTGCTCACCGTCGCCGGACTCGCCATCGCGCTCGTCCCGTGGATCCGTCGGCGACCGGAGTCGCCGCGCAGCCCGATCGGGCTTCTCGTGGCGAGCTGGTTCCTGGTGCCGTCCGCGATCCTGATCGGGACCAGCCCGATCGTCGCCGACTTCACCGCCCGGTACCTCGCCCTGTGCAGCCCCGCCGTCGCGCTCCTGATGAGCCTGCCGTTGGCCGCACTGGCGACCCGGTGGCGACCCGCGCTGGCCCTCGGCACCGCGGTGGTTGTGGGCGTCGCGATCGCGCCGTGGGTCAGCCAACGCGGCCCCTACGCGAAGAACAACAGCGACTGGGCGGTGATCTCCGCCGACCTGCAGCGCGTCACCCACCCCGGCGACGCAGTGGTGTTCGACGAATCCGTGCGCCCCTCCCGTCGCACCCGGCTCGCGCTTCGCACCTACCCGGTCTCGGTGCAGCTGCGTGATCCCACCCTCGGGGTGCCGTTCTGGCAGAACACGACCTGGCACGATGACGCCCTGACCATCCCGGTCGCTGCCGCCGCCGGCCGGTTCAGCGGCGTCACGCGGGTGTGGGTGGTCGAGTACGCGATCGGGTACAAGGTCGACAGCTACGGCATCCAGGACCTCGCCAACCTCGGGTTCGTGCGTGGCAACACCGAGCTGGCCACCCACCGCAGCCGCATCATCGAGTTCACCCGTGCGGATTAGAGATAGATCTGCGTCGCCGGACGAGCCTCGATGAGGTGAGCGACTCCATCTTCACGCGTCTGTCCCGCCGCACCCGCAAGCTGATCACCCGGCTGGTGAGGGCATGGGAGGCGGAGGTCAGGGCCCGCGCCTTCCGGCAGCCGCTCTGGAACGACACGGTGCTGTACGAGTCCTTCGCCGGCAACGGTGCGCTCGACAACCCCGAGGCGATCTTCCGCGCCCTGCTCGCAGCCCCGGACCAAGCGCACCTGCGGCACATCTGGGTGCTCACCCGCGGCCACCAGGAGTTCCGTGCCGAGTTCCGCGATGACCCTCGTGTTCGGATCGTGCGGCACCGCTCGTCCGGGTATTTCCGCGCGATCGCTCGGTCGCGCGTGCTGATTAACAACGCGACCTTCCCGCACGAGTTCGACAAGCGCCCCGGGCAGCTGTACGTGAACACCTGGCACGGCACCCCGCTCAAACACATGGGGTACGACATGCCCGACGGCGCCCTCCAATCCGGCAACGTCCTGCGCAACTTCCTCGCCGCCGACGTCCTCCTCGCGCAGAGCCCGTGGATGACCCAGCAGATGTACCTCGACGCCTACAAGCTGCGCGGCATCTACGAGGACGCATCCTCGAGATCGGCTACCCCCGCGTCGACCGGCAGGCGCTCACGCCCGCCGAAGACGCCGCGCTGCGCGCCTCGATCCGAGTCGGGAGCGACCCGGGCCGGCAGGTCGTCGTGTACGCGCCGACCTGGACCGGAGAGAGGTTCGGCGCACCACGCGACGAGGCCGACGCGATGCTCGCCACCGTCGCCGGCCTCCAACAGCGTCTCGGATCCACCTACCGGGTCGTCCTCAAGGCGCACCAGTCGGTGCACCACCTGCTCGCCGACCGGCCCGACGCACGATCGGTGCTGATCTCCAACGACCTGCCCACCAACGCGCTGCTCGGCGTTACCGACCACCTCATCACCGACTTCTCGTCGATCTTCTTCGACTACCTCGCCCAGGACCGGCCCATCACCTTCTACGTCCCCCAGGCGGGCCAGTATCGAGAGGAGCGCGGCGCGTACTTCGCCGACGACGAGCTCCCCGGTGAGGTCGTCCACGACCTCGACACCCTCGCCCACCGGATCCAGGCCGAGGTCGACCCGCACCTGGACAAGAGACGCGACTGGGCCGAACGATTCACCCCCGCAGCGACGGGCACGCCGCCGACCGGTTCATCGACGCCGTGTTCCGAGATGGCATGATCCGCGCCGCTGACGCCTCGGACTCGCGCCGCAAGATCCTGATCTACGTCGGAGGGATGCGATCCAACGGCATCACCAGCGCCGCCCTGAACCTGCTGCGCTCCATCGACCACAGCCGCATCGACGTCTCCGTACTGATGGCGCGGCCCGCGAACGCGCAGCAGCGAGCCAACCAGGCCCTCATCGACTCCCGAGTGCGGCAGTTCATCCGACAGGGCGGCATGACGGCAGGCAAGACCGCGCTGGCTCGCCTCAAGCTCAGGGAACGGCTCCGACCCGACGCCGGCGAGACCGCGCACCAGACCCGCGTCTACCGCAACGAATGGCACCGCCTCGTTGGTGACGCCCGCTTCGACGCCGTCGCCGACTTCAGCGGGTACAGCCGATTCTGGAGCCAGATCCTGCTCCACTCGCCGATCGCTCGGCGCAGCATCTGGCTCCACAACGACATGGCCGCTGAAGTGCATCGCCCGATCCGTGGTCGCGCCCGGATGCGCCGCAGCCTCCCCGCGGTGTTCGTCCTCTATCCCCGATTCGATGCCCTGGTGTCGGTGTCGCCCGAGCTCGCGAAGCTGAACTGCGCCGCCCTCGCCCCCACCACGGACCTGTCGTCGGAGGTGTTCATTTCGGCGCGCAACCTCATCGACGAGGACCGCATCCGCAGGGGTGCTGCGGTCGCCGTCGCGACCCTTCCCGAGCTGCAGGAGCCGAGCCCTCCGGCGTGGGTGAAGGAGCTGAACAACCCAGAGCTGTCCTGGTTCATCAACGTCGGACGACTGAGCCCGGAGAAGAACCAGCGTCGCCTGCTGGACGCGTTCGCCACGGTGCACGCGGCGGTCCCCAGCGCGCGGCTGCTGATCGTCGGCGACGGCCCCGAAGCCCCCACACTCGAGCGCGAAGTCCACCGCCTCGGACTCGACGGCATCGCCATCCTCACCGGCGCGATCTCCAACCCCTTCGCGCTCATGGCCGCGGCGAAGTGCTTCGTGCTCTCCAGCGACTACGAGGGGCAACCGATGGTGCTCCTGGAGGCAGGAGCCCTCGAGCTGCCGATCATCAGCACCGACTTCGGCTCAGTCCGAGACGCCCTCCCCGGAGAAGCCATCACCGTCGTCGCGCCGAACCCGGATGCTCTCGCGGACGGGATGCGCGCCTTCCTCCGCGGCGAGGTCCCGCCCGCGCACCTGGACGTCGAGAGCTACAACCGCGACGCGCGTCGCGAGGCCGAAGCTGCGATCTTGGGCGACGCCTCGGTGAAGTCATCGTCGGCTTCGTCGTCCACCATCGACCCCACCTCCGCGAGCACCGCGATCAAGGCCCAGATGATCGCCACCAGCACGACCACCACAGCGGCGGCGATCCCGACGATCCACCACATGACGACCTCTACGGACTGATCAGCATCAACTGAGTCCCATGCTCGCGACGATGGTCACATGTCCCTCTAATCGTCCTGCTCGAGCGAAGCGGTGCGGCCCGCAACGATCTGAGGCATCTCAAAACCGTCCTGGTTCCGTGGACCCGTCAGCCCCCTTGAACAGGAGACCGAACTATGACCACCACCGCCGCGCTGCGACCGCCGACGAGCAACAAGGTGCCTCAGGTCACCGCGGTGTTCTGGATCATCAAGGTGCTCGCCACCACCGTCGGCGAGACAGCCGCCGACTTCCTCAACGTGCAGCTCGGCCTCGGGCTGCAGGTGACCTCCGTCGTCATGGGAGCCCTGCTCATCGTCGCTCTGATCGTGCAGTTCGCCCTGCGCCGCTACGTGCCGGCGGTCTACTGGCTCGCTGTGGTGCTGATCAGTGTCGTCGGCACCCTCATCACCGACAACCTCACCGACGGCCTCGGAGTGCCGCTGTGGGTCACCACGTCGGTCTTCACCGTCGTCCTCGCCGCCGTGTTCACCACCTGGTACGTCTTCGAGCGGACCCTGTCGATCCACTCCATCGTCACCCGCCGCCGCGAGACCTTCTACTGGCTCGCGGTGCTGTTCACCTTCGCGCTCGGCACCGCCGCCGGCGACCTCCTGGCCGAGAGCCTGAACCTCGGCTACGTGCTCTCGCTGGTGGTCTTCGCGGCCGCGATCGCCGCGATCGGACTCATCTACCGATTCGCCCACATCAACGCGATCCTCGCCTTCTGGATCGCGTACATCCTCACCCGCCCGCTCGGCGCCTCCACCGGCGACCTGCTGTCGCAAGACCTCAAGAACGGCGGGGCCGGACTCGGCACCACGTTCACCAGCCTGATCTTCCTCATCGTGATCGTCGTCCTCGTCGTCGTGCAGTCGATCCAGCTCCGCGGCCGGCGCGAGGCAGGCGACACGGCGGCGGAAGCGTGACCGACGTATCGCCGAGCCCGCTGCGGCCGCTGGCTGTCATCGCCGCGATCAGCGTCGTGCTCGTGATCGCGGGAGGGCTGGCCCTGCGTTCGAGCTCGTTCGACCTGTCCCCGGTCCAAGCCCTCAACGGATTGCACCGTGGCCTCATCGGGACGATCGGGGACGGCGTCTACAAACTCGTCGGGCCGCTGCCGGCGATCATCGGCACCGTGATCATCACGGTCATCATCGCGGCCGTGCGACGAGATCTCGCGGCAGCATCGACATTCGCGATCACGGTCGCCGCCACCTGGCTGCCCGCGGCCTTCATCAAGATCATGGTCGCCCGGCCGCGCCCACCGCAGTCATTACTGCCGCACCCTCCGCACACGCAACCTGACGCGTCCTACCCAAGCGGACACACCGTATTCCTTATCGCCCTCGCGATCGCCGCGGTGCTCATCACCCGGTCCCGCGCGGTTCGCCGAATCTGGGTGATCGCGGGAATCGCGGGGACCCTACTCGTGGCGTTCTGCGTCCTCACGGACGGGTTGCACTACCCGACCGACGTCATCGCCTCAGCCATCTGGGGCGGAGGAGTCGCGCCCCTGGTCGGTGCCCTGTGGTCGCGAGCCGTAGTGCCTCGGATCAGGCTCTTTCGCCCCAACGGCAAGGGCCCGACCTCATCGACGCAGACCCCCGCGCGCTAGCGAGCGCCGGGGGCTCGACGGGCGTGCGCGACGTTGTACCGCGCGGTGATCGCGTCAAGGTCGACGCCTGCGGCGATGGCCTTCCGGCCCAAGTCGTAGGCGCGGGCGCTCAGACCCTGGTACTGCACGTTCCCGTTCTTCGTCTTCCGGCAGAAGTACGCCGCATCGTCATCCTTGATCGCGAGATGCTCGATAAGCGCATAGCCCTGCTGCTGAGTGATGCCAAGCCGAGACCCGAACTCCCGTAGCCGGCCGCCGTACTCCTCGAACGGATCCATCGACCGATAAGCCAGAGCCTCTTCGTCACGGCGCGCCTTCCGGACTGGGATCGCCTCGGCGCCTCTGCCGACACGCAGGATCACCTCCTGCGCATCACCGTCGGGCGCGACAGGTGTCACGCTCAACGTCGCTAGTCCGGGCAGCACCCGCGTCCACTCTGTTCGGGCGCGCAAGGCTGCCTCAGCGCGTGCCACCTCCGCCTCGGTTGGCGGGTCGACTCGTCCCGTCGCCGCGCCGTCCAGACTCAGCAGAGGCCGCAGACGCGCTCTCGCCTCGGGACCCTTCCGCGTGCCCGGCGCAAGGAGAGCAGCGATCGTCGCGAGCTCATCCTCGACAAGAGCGTGCAACTCATGCGGCGGCTCAGTGCTCACGGGGATCACCCTCCCCGGCAAGAGGTCGGTCAAGTCGAGCTGGAGCTCGTCTCGCAGCAGGCGCCGAATGACCGAAATGCCCGATCGCATGTGCACCCAGAGCAGTTGCTCGCTCATCGAGATCGAATCGTGCGTCGCGCAGTCCCGATCCTGCTTGAGCGCGGCGATCAGGGCCCGCTCGTCCTTCGAAATGATCTGCAGGTCGTCCGCGGCAATGCCGATGCAGCGCGCCAGGGAGTAGGTCAGCTCGTCCCCACGATCACGGACCGTCCGACGCGCTTGGAAGATGATGCTCTTCAGCAACATCTCGAACGAGTGCCCGAGCAGCATCGGGACAGCGTGATCCCGCGCGATCGGGGAAGGGCGGTTGAAGAGCTCGATCGCGAGGACCAACGATTCGATCGCACTCTCCAGATACATGGCGGCCTGCCGACGCATCCTCACCGCGTCAGTATCTCCCCTGCTCTCGGCCGTGCCGATAACGATCGTTTTCGGCACAACTGCCGCATCGACATCCACACGCGCGACACGCCGATCGAGGCCATGCCGAAACCCTGTGCCGAAACCGGATCGTGCCGAAACGGGTATGCCTACGATTTCGGCACGACGCTCCTCGCCCAACCGACGCGCCGCGCCCACACAGACCCCTGACTGAGCACAGCCGATCGTGATCAGCAGGCCATTTCTCGGTCGGGTGCGAGGCGAGCGAGAGTACGTGGCGATGACCGAGAGCCCCGATCAAGCGAGAAAGTTCCGTCAGCGCGAACAGATCATGCCGTGGGTCGAGGTCGCTCAATCGGCTCGCATCAACGCTGACGTGCTGGAGCGGTCGATGCCTCCTCGAGAGGGCTCATATCTACTTCCTTAGTTGATGCTCCGACGGAGGCTCAGACTTTGTGGGTTCCTCTCGCCCGACGAATTCAAGTCCCACCGGTACCAGCGTGAGACCCCGCACTTACCCCGCACATTGGTCGTCAGTCAGCGGGGACGACGTCATCGGGGGCTTCTCGATTCCCCGTGATTGCGGGTCGTCGGCAAGTCCGTCATCCCGTGGCGACGACGTCGAACTAATCGTGGTGTCGCGGGTTCGAGTCCCGCCCTCGCTACTGGCCCGGATTTATCCGGGCCCTTATCGCGTTTCGCCGTGAAGGCGCTGCAGGAGCGCGATGAGGTGAGCGAGCTCGGCATCGTCGAGGTCTCGGACCAGCTCGTCGCCGACGGCGGCGGCGAGCTTGCGCGCCTCCCGGAACCGGGTCTCGCCGAGCTCGGTGAGGCGGAGGTGGACGAGGCGGCGATCCACGGCGTCCACGTCGCGGGCCAGGAGCGCCAGGTCCTCGAGCTCGGCGACCGTTCGGGCCATGCCCGCCTTGTCTCCGCCGGTCTGAGCGAGGAGGTCGCGCTGGGTGGAGGTGCCGTCGCGGTCGATGATCAGGAGCACCCCGAAGTGGCGCCCGGCCAGGCCGAGGGGAGCCAATGCCGCGTCGAGGGCCTGCGCCGCGCGTCGGTGGGACTGTCGCAGGAGCAGCCCGAGGCGCATCGCGCCATCCCTCATGTGGATCCTCTCTCCGCGCCCATGTTTTTCTCATCTGAAACCGTTCCAGATGAAACTAGTTGGGGGAACGTTGACCAGGTCTCTCGTGCACGACGAGGTCACGCCCGTGACCAGGAGCGGACCGCGGTGGCCGCGCTGGGTCTTTCGCGTCACGGCGACGCTGGCCGCGGTCATGCTCTTCGACCAGGCGATCTTCGCAGGTCAGTTCCTGTCGGGCGTCTACCCGGCGCTGGACCTGCATCGCGAGAACGCCACCTATGCCGGCATCTGCGTGCTCGTCGCCGCCGTCGCGGCGGTGCTGCAATTCCGGCCGGGCCGCGGGCCGTGGTGGCCGATCGTCGGGTACGTGCTGCTCTTCGGGCTCATCGGGCTGCAGATCCTGCTCGGCTTCATGCACACACTGGCCCTGCACATACCGCTCGGCGTCGCGATCATCCTGATCGCCACGGCCCTCGCCGTCTGGGCGTGGAGGCGGACATGGCCGCGGTGAGCCGCCGCGCGTTCATCGGCGGCGGCGTACTGGCCGGGGTCGGCCTCGCGGTGGGGCTGCCGTTCGCTCTCGAGGGCACGGGGCGGCATTCGACCGGTGAGCAGTTGCGGAGCACCGCGCGTCTGCCGCGCTCCTTCACGCTGCCGCTTCGGCTCCCGCCCACCCTCCGACCGTCCTCGACCGAGGAGGGCGTGGACCGCTACATGATGACGACCCGGGGGGCGACGGCGCACATCCTGCCCGGGCTCACGACGCCGATCCTCGGCTTCGAGGGGTGTTCCCCGGCCCGACGATCGAGAGCCGGCGCGGGCGTCCCGTCGCGGTGCGGCACCGCAACCGGCTGCCGATCCCGATCGTGGTCCATCTGCACGGCGGGCACACCCCGCACGAGAGCGACGGCTACCCGACCGATGACATCTATCCCCAGGACATGACCTATCTGCATCGGCATCAGGGCATGACCGGGATGGATGGTCATGCCCCGATGCCGGCCGGCGACGTCAGCCACGGGGAGCGGGTCTACCGCTACCCGATGCAACAGCGCGCCGCGATGCTCTGGTATCACGATCACCGGATGGACTTCACCGGCCCCTCGGTGTGGCGCGGCCTGGCCGGTCTGCACATCGTGCGCGACGACGAGGAGGACGCGCTCGGCCTTCCTCGCGGCCGCTACGAACTGCCGCTCGTGCTCACGGACCGCGCGTTCGACGCCGACGGGTCGTTGCTCTATCCGAGTGTCGACGCCACGCTCGTCAACACGCCGGGCGTCACGGATCCGTACGTCGCCGGCGTGCTCGGCGACGTCATGCTCGTCAACGGGGTGCCGTGGCCGTTCGCCGACGTGGACCGCGCGACCTACCGCCTCCGGTTCCTCAACGCGTGCAACGCTCGCCGGCTGCGATTGCGGCTGGATCCGGAACCGCACGACGGGCTCCTGCAGATCGGCACGGAGGGCGGACTGCTGGCGGCACCGCTGCAGCACGACTCGTTCGAGCTCGCGCCGGCGCAACGGCTGGACGCGCTCGTCGACTTCTCGCGCTTCCCGGTCGGCGCGCTCGTCACCCTGTACGACGATTTCGCCGACGGCCGGATGCATCAGATCATGCGATTCCGCGTCGGCGAGCGCGTCGGCCCGCGTTTCACCGCGCCCGCGACGCTCTCGACGATCGAACCGCTCGACCCCACGAAGGCGACCGTCACGCGCACCTTCCGATTCCAGCGAGGCTCGGTGGGCCACCGCGACGGCTGGATCATCAACGAGGAGCCCTTCAGCCCGACCTCCGTCGCGGCCCGGCCGAAGCTCGGCGACATCGAGATCTGGCAGCTGTTCGCCGACTTCCACCATCCGGTGCACGTGCACCTCGACCCGTTCCAGGTGGTGGGTCGCGGGATCTACGGACCGGGCCCGTTCGACGCGGGATGGAAGGACACGATCGACCTCAGCCCCGGCGAGCAGGCCCGGATCGCGGTGCGCTTCCGCGACCATCCCGGCCGGTTCGTCTTCCACTGCCACAACCTCGAGCACGAGGACATGGCGATGATGGCCAACTTCGTCACGGCATGAGACGATCCGGGAGGCGCGCTCCATGACACGACTGATCTACGCGACGAACACGACCCTCGACGGGTACATCGAGGATGCGAGCGGAGCGTTCGACTTCTTCCCGGTCGACGACGAGGTGTTCGCGGCTCACACGGACCTCATGCGCTCCGTCGGCACGCTCCTGTACGGGCGGCGGCTCTACGAGGCGATGGCCGTCTGGGAGACCGACACCGACCTCGCCGCCCATTCCCCCTGTTCGCCGACTTCGCCGCAGCCTGGCGAGCGCCGCGCAAGATCGTCTACTCCCGGACCATGGCCGCGGTCGCCACCGCCCGCACCCGGATCGAATCGACGTTCACCGCTGCTGCGGTGCGGGATCTGAAGGCCGCGGCGACCCGTGATCTCCTGATCGGCGGCGCCGAGCTCGCCGGCCAGGCGTTCAGGGCGGGACTGGTGGATGAGGTCCAGCTCTATGTCGTGCCCGTCAGCGTCGGGGCCGGCAAGCCCGCGATGCCGACCGACCTCCGGATCGAGTTCGAGCTCCTCGACGAGCACCGCTTCGGCAACGGCGTGATGCGACTGCGCTACCGGCGTCACTGAGCCCCGCGTCTCCGAGGTCCTGCGCTCCCGATACCGTGGAGCGGTGGACCTCGAGCGCGTCGACTTCGGTCCGCTGACCTCCTCGCCATCCGCGTCGCTCGCCGCCGAGGTGCACGCGAGGGCGCTCGCGGGGGATCTCGGCCCCGAGACGGTGGACGAGGTCCGATCCGAGCGGACCCGGGCGATCGTGCCGATCGCGGTCGTCGGCGGCACCCTGGCGGTGATCCTGGCGATCACCACCATCGTCGAAGCCGCGCAGGAGAAGGGTCCTGAGGCGGTGATCGGGCTCGAGGGCATCGCCGTCATCGCCCTCGTCTGCCTCGCGGTCTACGCGTTCGTCCGCCGCGTCGTGCAGCCTCGGGGCTGGCTCCGTCTCGTGCGGTTCGTGGCCTTCGCCGACGCCAACGGCTTCATCGGTCGGCCGGTCGCGGACCCGGCGCGCACCCCGGACCACTGGGCCGGCGCACCTTCCGGTACCGTCGCGTCTTCCGGTTCCTGACGTGGGAACAGCGGGGCGTGCAGGTCGAGACCGGCGAGTACGTCGACTCGTCCACGGGCACGCGCTCCTCGGTGGGGATGAGGCTGCGATACCTGGCGATCCCCGTCCGCGACGCGCTCCCCACCGCGACGTTCCTCTGCGGCCGCTCGATGTCGAACCCGTCGCCGCGCTCCTTCGCCTGGGTGAACGCGCTCGGTCGCGGTCGCGTTCAGCTCCTGTGCGAGAAGGACGATGTGCGGGAGGTCCGCGCGTTCTTCACCGATGAGCTGATCGCCGCGCTCACCGACAAGCGCCGCCCCGCGCACGCCGCTCTCGAGGACGGCTGGTTCTTCGCCTACTTCCTGCCGGGCGGCTGGGAGAAGCCGGACATGTGGCGGTCCGTGTTCCGTGTCGCGGAACTGGTCACCCGCGCCGGGTAGCGGGCGGCGCCTCGATCGGCCAGCGGCGGTCGACGGCGATCGACGTTCGATAAACTGATATGACCGTCGCGTCTGTGGGTGGCGGAGGGGACTGATGATGCTGAAAGCTGTCGTTCTCTGCGGCAACCCGAAGCCTCGTTCCCGGACGCTCGCCCTGGCTGAGGCGCTCGCGGCCGCCTTGCTCCCCGGAATCTCGATCGTGACCATCGACCTGGCTGCGCACGCCGATTCGATCTTCGCCTGGCCGTCCAACGACATGGACGAGCTGATCGCGGTGGTCGCGGGCGCCGACGTCGTGATCGTGGCATCACCGACGTACAAGGCCGCATACACCGGACTTCTCAAGGGGTTCCTCGATCGTTACGGACCCGGTGCCCTGGACGGGGTCGTCGCGATCCCCGTCATGACCGGCGCTTCCCTGGCGCACGCCATGGCGCCCGAGGCGCACCTTCGTCCCCTCCTCGTTGAGCTGGGAGCGAGTGTCCCCACCCGGGCTCTCTACTTCGTGACGGACAACATGGATGAGGTCGACCGCTCGGTCGAAGCCTGGGTCACGACGAACGCGCGGTACCTGCAGGCGACGCTGGGAAGGGACACGGGTCGCCACCCCAGCGGTGCCTAACCAGGCTCGAAGGAGTCGGGCAGCCATCCGCGAGCGTGCGGACCCGGCCCGGGAGCGATGAGTTCGCCGGCACGGACAGTCGTCCGCGGGAGGATCAGTCGGTCGAGCCGGAGCGTCTGTCCCACGGAGTCCACGGCTTCCCAGCTGCCGGTGACGACGTCGAGGATCGAGACGTCGGCCGTGCCGCCGATCGTGAGCGAGCCGACATCGTCTCGTCGGGCGGCATCGGCCGGCCCCGACGTGCTGAGCGCGATCACCTCGGCGAGGTCGAAGCCCAGCCCGAGGTACCGGCTCATCACCTCGGTCATCGTGTAGACGACGTCGCGGCGCCCCGCCGCCGTCATGTCGGTGCTGATCGCGTCGATCCGGATTCCCTGATCGAAGACCTCGCGAGCGACGTCGAAGCTGAAGTTGCCGCGGCCGTGCGCCGCATCGAAGCGGATACCGCGTTCCGCCGCCGCGAACGCCTCGGGGATCACTCGTCGCCGTCCATCGAGGATGCCGCCGGGGTGCGGTGTGAACAGGTGGGTCACGATGTCACCCGGCCCGAGAAGTTCCAGGGTTCGAGCGCCGAGGTCGGCCGGACCTTCGCCGTGCACGTCACCGATGTGCACCATCACGGGCAGACCGGCCGCGTGGGCGATCTCAACCGACCTTCGCAGCATCTCGATCCCGAGGATCCGAAGCGCGGGGTTGACCATCCGGACCTTCAGGCCGCCGATGAGCCCCTCGTATTGCGTGAGGGAGCGCTCGACGAGCTTGAAGTCGACGTCGGACTCGGCGGTGATCTCCGGGTTCGTGGCGAACCCGGTCGTCGCGATATGCAGAAACGGGATGACCCGAGTTCGCCGGTTCGGGATGATCCAGTTGGCGAACGCGCCGATCGTGCCCGCCCCCGCGCTCCCCGCGTCGACCACCGTCGTCACACCGGAGCGGATGCCGACGTCGTCGGGATCGGCGCATGAGTCGAGCACGCCGCCCAGCACATGCGTGTGCAGATCGACCAGTCCCGGGGTCACCAGGGCACCCGTGGCGTCGACGACACGAGCGGCACGCGCGCGCTCGATACGGCTCGCGATCTCGACGACCCGTCCGTCCCGGATGGCGAGATCCGCAAAGAGGTCGATGGCGCGCGATGGATCCAGGACGCGACCTCCTGAGATGAGCAGGTCGAGATCGGTCATGCCATGACGATGACAGCTCGTCCGGTGATCTCGCCGCGGGCGAGCGTCTCGTACGCGGCGGCGGCGTCCTCGAGTCCGAAGCGGCGGGTGACGAGGTGCTCCGTGTCGAATCCGCGGTCGGCGGCAAGGGCGACGACGGCGGGAAGATCCTCGCGCGTACGCGCACCGTAGGAACCGGAGATCGTGGTGGCGCGACGCACGAGAGGAGTGATCTCGATCTCGGCGGTCGTGGACCCGGCGGCGATCCCGATCGCCACCATCCGTCCGCCGTCGGCCAACATGTCGACCGCCTGCCGGAACGTCTGGGGGCGACCGAGCGCCTCGAACGAGACGTCGACACCGCGCCCGCCGGTGATCTCGCGCACGGCCGCGACGGGGTCGGCCGTGGACGCATCGACGACGTGGGTGGCGCCGAGCGCCCGCGCGGCTTCGAGCTTGTCGGCAGACACGTCGACCGCGATGACCGGAACGGCCCCGGCGGCCCTGGCCATCTGCACGACGCCGCTGCCCACCCCGCCGACGGCGACGACGGCGACCGCCTCACCGGGCTCCACCCGGGCGGCGCGGTGAACCGCTCCATAGGAGGTGAGAGCCGAGCAGCCGAGCACGGCCGAGGTCACGGGATCGAGTCCGGGGGCGAGTTTCGCGAGAGCGGTCACGGGGACGACCGCGTACTCGGCGAGTCCGCCCATCGAGTACATGGCCAGGAACGAGCCGTCCGGCATCGCGAGCCGGCTCTCGCCGTCGTAGAGCGTGCCGTTCAGCCGGTTCTGGCCGAAGAAGTTCTCGCACAGATCGTCGCGGCCGCGGCGACAGGCCGGGCACGTCGCGCAGGGCATGATGAACGCACCGACGACCGTGTCGCCGACCGCGAGGCCGCGAGCATCGCTCGTACCTGCGCCGATCTCGATGATCGCGCCGCTGATCTCGTGGCCCAGAACGGCGGGGCGCGGGAACGTCACCTCGCCCTTGATCACGTGGAGGTCGGTGTGACAGACGCCGCAGGCGATGATCTTGACCAGGGCCTCACCGGCCTTCGGCGTGGGAATCGCGAGCTCGACGATCTCGAGCCCGGGCTCTCGGTCACGGAGAACTGCGGCCCGCATCGTCCCGCCAGGCGGGGCCGTCTCACTGCGGGCTGATGCGCTGGCGGCGGGCATGGCACCCAGCACATCAGGATTCACGGCGGAAATCAATCCGTTGAGTGCACCAGTCTTGCCCTGCTCGAGTAGATCTGATCATGGATAGGACTCGGTACTCTGGCTGCTAAGTCAATCGGTTGTCGAACCCTCGGCCAACGGACGGAGCACGTCGTGATCGCGGTACCGCAGAAGCAGATTCCCGGCATCTACCACCGTCGTATCGGCGACATCGTCGTCACCGCGATCAGCGACGGCCTCATGATCCCGGATCACACGATGACGCGGAACCTCTCGGAGGACGAGCTGTCGCGCGCGCTGGCGAGCGGCTTCCGGCGACGATTGGCGTTCTCGGTCAACGCCTTCCTCCTTCGCACGCGTGATCGAATCGCTCTCATCGACACCGGCTCGGGCGCGTACTTCGGCAGCGCGACCGGGCATGTCCTGGAGAACCTCCGGGCAGCGGGCGTCGCACCCGAGGAGATCGACACGGTGCTCCTGACGCACATGCACCCGGACCATTCGGCGGGGCTGACTGATGTGGCCTCCGGATCGGCGATCTACCCGAACGCGGAGCTGCTCGTCCACGAGAACGAGCCGCGCCACTGGTTCGACGACGCGCAGATGGCTCGAGCCTCGGACCTCTACAAGCGGATCCACTTCCAGTACACGCGCGAGCAGGTGACGCCGTACCTCGACGGCATGCGCACGTTTTCAGGCGGAGAAGTTCTGCCGGGGGTGACCGCCGTGGAGCTCGCCGGGCACACGCCGGGCCACTCCGGATACCTCGTCGAGTCGGGCGGGGAGGGTCTCCTGATCTGGGGCGACATCATCCACATCCCCGAGATCCAGTTCGCACGGCCCGAGATCGTCATGGTGCCCGACCTCGACCCCGGTATGGCCGAGGCATCGCGGCGCCGGATTCTCGATCTCGCCGAGCAGGAGCGGGTGCTCGTCACCGGCGCCCATCTGCACTATCCGGGCTTCGGGTACGTCAGCCGCGAGAACGGCGTGTACCGCTACCACCCGGAGGCGTGGAAGCAGGAGTGGTGACCGCCGTCCCGGCGCGCGGCGGTCGTCCAGTCCGCCGTCTCAGGCGTGCGGCCTGCTCGTGGAGTGACGTGCGATGAGCTCCAGCGGGGTGTCGACGACCTGTTCGATCGCGTCATTCGGAGGCGTGTCGGCGAGCAGCTGCACGGCCAGCCGACCCATCTCATAGATGGGCATGCGGATGACCGTGAGCGCCGGGGACGCGTACTCGGCAAGGTCGAGGTCGTGGATCGAGATGAGCGACAGGTCGTTCGGGATGCTGACGCCCGCTTCGTACGCGGCGCTCATCGCGCCGAGCGCCGAGGTGACGTTCGCGGCGAGGACAGCCTGCGGTGGCTCGCTCAGCTCCAGCAGGCTCCGCATCGCCTGATACCCGCCGCGTGGCGTGTAGTCGGCGTTCACGATGTACGAAGTCGGGATCGCAAGCCCCGCATCCTGCATCGCCGAGAAGAAGCCGTCGAGCCGTCGCGTCGACGTGTCCAGGTCGCGGGGGCCCCCGATGTGCCCGATCCGGGTGTGACCGAGCTCGACGAGATGACGGACCGCCTGCCGTGCTGCCGCGAAGTCGTCGAGGATGACGTAGCGGTCGAGGCCGGGGATGCGGCGGTTCACCGACAGCACCGGCTGTCCGCGCTTGCGGAAGAGCCGCACCAACTCGTCGGCCCGGGCAGCGCCGGCTACCAGCAGCCCGTCAATGGTCCCGTTGCCGAACAGGGCTGCGAGTCGGGACTCCTCGTCGGAGGTCGGCGACGCGCTCACGGTCAGCAGCGCGTAGTTCATCGCATTCGCAGCGCTCTGGGCGCCGTCGATGATCCCGGAGTACACGCTGTTATGAAAATCCGGCACGACGAGCCCGAACGCGTCGGCTCGCGACCGCCGCAACGAACGCGCGGCATAGTTCGGCCGGTAGTCGAGCTGGGCGACGGCCCGGAGCACTCGCTCGCGAGTGGACTCCCGCACCGAGAGAGACGCGTCCCCGCTGAGCATCTTCGAGACGACTGCGACATCCACCCCGGCGAGTTGAGCCACGTCGCGCATGGTGACACGGCGTACCGACGACCCGGTGTTCTCGCTGCTTGCCACCGCCTCACCCCCGCATCACTGTGCTCGGCTCATGCCGAGGTTGGAACCTAGAGTGTAGCCACGCCACCGAGAAGCGCCGTGGCTTGTGCGGACAGCACCGCGCCGTTCGCATGAACGAGCGCCACGTCGGCCCCCGATACCTGCCGAGCGCCCGCGGCCCGCCGCAGTTGCCGGGTCGCTTCGATGAGCATGAAGATCCCGTACATTCCGGGATGCGTATACGACAGGCCGCCGCCATTCGTGTTGACGGGCAATCGACCGCCCGGAACGATGCTGCCGTCGGCGACGAAGGGGCCGCCCTCGCCCTTGTCACAGAAGCCGAGGTCCTCCAGGAACAGTGGCACATTGATGGTGAACGCGTCGTAGAGCTCGACCACGTCGACATCTGCGGGACCGAGACCGGCCATCTCGAACGCCCGTGCGCCCGAGTCGACCGCTGCTGTCGTGGTCAGGGACGGCATCTGCGAGATGCTCCGGTGCCAATGCGCCTCGCCCACCCCGAGCACGGGCACGAGCGGCTGGCGCAGCGTTCGTGCCCGCTCGGTCGTGGTGACGACGATCGCGCCACCGCCGTCGGTGACCAGGCAGCAGTCCGCGACGGTGAGCGGATCGCTGACCATCCGAGAGTCGAGCACGTCCTGCAGAGCCAGCGGGCCCTCGCGAACGCGCCGGGCGTGAGATGCGCCCACGCGCGGGCGGCGACGGCGACGGCGGCGAGCTGCTCGCGGGTCGTGCCGAACTCGAACATGTGGCGGGCTGCGGCGAGCGCGTACATGGTCACCGGATATCTCGGCCGGTACGCCGTCTCGTAGAGGTTCGGCGCCGACGCGGTCACCAGCCTGCCGCCGTCGGAGAGCTGGGTGCTGCCGTATGCGATCAGCGCTGTGGAGCAGAGGCCGGCTCGGATCGCTGAGATCGCGTGGAGCAGGTGCGAGACGAAGGACGCTCCGCCCAGGTTGTTCGAGTCGGAATAGCGCGGACGGATGCCCAGATACTCGGCGAGCTCGAGCGCTGACATCGCGTAGTGCGAGGTGGCGCAGAACACCGCGTCGACCTCATGAAGCTCGATGCCGGCGTCGCTCGCTGCGGCTGCGGACGCCTGCGCAGCGAGATCGAGGCTCGTGAGACCTTCCGCGACGCGGCCCAGGTCCGATTCGGCGGCACCCGCGATCGCCGCGAATCCGCGCAACGCGTCGCTCATGACTCCGCGATCCGACTGAACTCGAGGGTCTCGGCGGTCGTGCCGGGCGGGACGATCGCGCGCACCCGGTCCCCGATCCGCACCTGACCGTCACCCGCATCGCGGACCGTGCACATCATCCGGAAGCCCTCGTCGAGATCGATCAGGGCGACGTTGTAGTCACCGGAACGACTGCGGGTGGTCGTCGTCGAGTAGACCACCCCGAGCCCGCGCTGTCCTCCCATTCGAGCCGGGCGTCACCGCAGTGCGGGCACACGACACGGGGAAAGAACACCGCATGGCCGCAGCGCGTGCAGCGCTGGTAGCGCAACCGTCCACCGACGAGCCCCTCGGCGTACACCGCGGCGGGAGAGATCCCGATGCGCTCACCCATCACGAGACGGTGCCTTCGTGACGCAGTCGCCGGCGCTCCTCGGCGTCGCGGCCGATGCTTTCAAGCACGGCATCGGTGTGCTCGCCAAGGGCAGGGACTGGCCCCATGGATGGCGAGTATGCGGAGCTCAGGACCGGGGGCAGCACCGCGGCGATCTCGCCGACCGGGGAGCCGATGGTGGTCCATCTGCCGCGCTCCGTGAGCTGCGGATGCTCGACGACGGCCGCCATGTCGTTGACCAGGCCGTTCGGGATACCGGCCGCGTCGAGGCGCGCGCCGAGCTCCGCAGCCGTCATCGCGCGGGTCTTCTGGGCGATCAGGTCGTCGACGAAGTCGCGGTTCTCGGTACGGGCGATGTTGGTGCTGGTGCGGGGGTCGTCCACGAGGTCCGGCCGCTCGATCACCTGGCGAGCGAACGCGGACCAGCCGCGGTCGTTCTGGATGCCGATCAGCACCGCCGTCCCGTCGCCGGTCGGATACGCGTCATAGGGAGTGACCGTCGGGTGGCCGAGCCCGACACGTGGGGGCGGGGACCCGAGGTAGAGCTGACGGTAGATGGGATACCCCATCCATTCGACGAGCGCGTCGAAGAGGCTGACCTGGATGTGCTCTCCGGCATCGGTGCGCTGCCGGAGAAGGAGGGCCGCGAGAATGCCCTCGAGCAGATAGGTCCCGGCTGCGATGTCCGCCACCGGGATCCCGGCCTTGGCGGGGGCATCGCGGGAGCCCGTGATCGAGACGAAGCCGGCCTCGGCCTGGACCAGGAGGTCGTATGCCTTGCGCCGGCTCATGGGGCCCGCTGTGCCGTAGCCGGTCAGTTCCGCGACGATGAGTCTCGGAAAGCGCTGCCGGACGGTGTCCGCATCGAACCCGAGACGGCCGACCGCGCCCGGGCCGAGGTTGTGGAGGAAGACGTCCGCGGTGGCCAGCAGGTCGCCGAGCACGCTCTTGCCATCATCCGCCGCGAGGTCGAGGGCGATCGACTGCTTACCGCGGTTCAGCCACGCGAAATGCGTCGCGAGACCACCTCGAATGGACGAGTCGTAATCGCGCGCGAAGTCGCCACCGTCCGTGCGCTCGACCTTGATGACCTCGGCGCCGAGATCCGCGAGATGGCGCGTCGCGAACGGGGCCGCGACGGCCTGCTCGAGGGACACCACGCGCACTCCGTCCAAGGGCTTCATGCCGCTGCCTCTCCGCTCGGTGCCACCGGATCTCCACCGACGGCGAGGACGATCCGGCCGGAGGTGCGTTGCTCCTCCATGTCGCGATGCGCGTCCCGGACGGAGTCGAGCGGGATGGTCCGGTTGATGTCGACCGAGAGCTCGCCAGCGGCCACGAGCTCCATCACCTCGCCGAGCTCCGCATTGGAGCACGACTTCGTGCCCAGCAGACTGATCTCCTTCATGACCAGGTGGGCGATCCTGACCTCCGACGGCTTGCCGCTGACATTTCCGATGACGACGACGCGACCGCCGGTGCGCACCGCGTGCAACGACTGTGCGAGGGTGGGGTCACCGGCGACCTCGAGCACGAGATCGGCGCCGATGCCGCCCGTCAGCCCCTTCACCGCGTGGGCGAACTTCAGCTCGGGATCGGCGACGACCTCGTCCGCTCCATGCTCCAGAAGCATTCCGGTCTGGCCAGGACGGGAGGTGATCGCGATCACGCGTGCTCCGGCCTGTTTCACGACCGAGATCGCGTGCAGGCCGATCCCGCCGCTCGCGCCGGTGATGACGACATCCTGGCCCGCCGCCAGCCGCCCGCGTGTGTGCGCTGCGTGGTAGGCGGTGCCGAGGGTGCAGTTGACGACGGCGGCGACCTCGAGCGAGAGCGTGTCGGGCACGCGGATGAACGCGCGCGACGGGGCCCCCAGATATTCGGCGTACCCGCCGTCGAAGTCATCGCCCATGAATTGGGCGCGGACCGTCAGGCATACCGCCTGGTCGCCGGAGCGGCAGGCGGAGCAGTGCCCGCACCCCATGAAGATCGTCGACATGACGCGCGTTCCCGGCGCCCACGTCGCCGTCGGACCTGCCGCCACGACGGTGCCGCTCACCTGATGGCCCAGGGTGAGCGGGAGCGGCACGTTGGGGAAGGCGCCGGATCGTGTGAGGAGATCGTGGCGGCATACGCCGCAGTAGGC
Source organism: Pseudolysinimonas kribbensis (assembly GCF_030161895.1). Taxonomy (GTDB): domain Bacteria; phylum Actinomycetota; class Actinomycetes; order Actinomycetales; family Microbacteriaceae; genus Pseudolysinimonas; species Pseudolysinimonas kribbensis. The sequence goes on along the minus strand of NZ_BSVB01000001.1, from coordinate 1,289,222 downwards.
GACCTCGACGAGCACCTCGTCGCCGTCGACCGAGGGGACGGGCTCTCGACGGCGCTGGAGCACGTCGGGCGCGCCGAAGCCGTCGATCCGCCATGCGGTCATCGTGTCCGGGATCACATGTACCTCCCGCCGCCGATCTCGAGAACCGCACCCGTCATATAACTGGAAAGTTCGCTCGACAGGAACAACACGACCTTCGCCACCTCATCCGGCTCGCCGGCGCGACCCAGCGGGATCTCGGCGAGTTTCTGGTTCCAGATCTCCGGGGAGAGGGCTTCCGTCATGGCGGTACGGATCAGGCCGGGCTGAACCGCGTTGGCGCGCACGCCGAACCGGGCGTACTCCTTCGCCGTGACCTTGGTGAGCCCGATGAGACCGGACTTCGCCGTGCTGTAGTTGGCCTGCCCGAAGTTGCCGACCTTGCCCGATAGCGACGAGATGTTCACGATCGCCCCGCTCCGCTGCTCGCGCATGACCTCCGCCGCCGCCTTTGTCGCGAGGAACGCTCCCCGCAGATGCACGGACTGCACGAGGTCCCACTGCTCGATCGTCATCTTGCGGATCGACGCGTCGCGGGTGATGCCCGCGTTGTTCACGAGCACATCCAACGAGCCGGTGGCCTCGACCGTCGTCGACACCAGCCGCGCCACGTCATCGGGATCGCTGATGTCGGTGCGCACGGCGAGCGCCTCGCCGGAGAGTTCGCCGGCGACCGACTCGGCCGCCGCGAGGTCGAGATCGGCGATCACGACGCGTGCGCCCTCGGAAGCGAAGCGCGTGGCCATCGCCTGTCCAAGGCCTCCGGCGCCGCCCGTGATGACGACCGTCTTCCCGGGGAGGAGGAGTTCAGAGGGCATCGTCGGCCTTTCCGTCTGCGCGTTCCGAAGCGCGCGCGATCAATATGGGGCTGAGCGTTTCGAGCACCACGTCACCTCGTTGGTTGACGAGCTCGAGCCGGCGCGTGACGAGTCCGCGACCCGTGCTCGTGATCCGCAACTCGGCGACGGTGAACCGGCATCGCACGGTGTCGCCGACGAACAGGGGGTGCGGAAGCGCATCTCGTCGAAGCCGAGCAACGCCTCGACGGTCGTCGAGAACCATCCGGCCGAGAAGATCAGCCCACCCATGATCGCGAGCCCGCACACTCCGTGGACGACGCGCCGACCGAACACCGAGTCGCGGGCGAACTCCTCGTCCACGTGGATCGGGTTCCAATCGCCGGAGAGCATCGCGAACTGGACGAGGTCGGTCTCGGTCACCGTGCGGGCGCCCGACACGAGCTCCAGCCCGGTGGCGAGGTCCTCGAAGTGAAGGGGAACGGCCCTGTGCCCGCCGTGGTCATCGCACCGGGCCCTTTCCGGCGGTCCAGGCGGCCACGGCGGTCTCGACGACATGTGGCGCTTCGCCGACATAGGCGGCCGGGTCGATCGAATGCACGGCGTCGAGCTGATCTCGGGGAACGGTGCGTACGAGCGCGTCGAGCAGCCCGATGTTCTCGGAACGCGAGGTCTGGGCGGCCTCATACACCACGTCGTGCGCCCGCTCGCGGCCGAAGGCGGGCGCCAGACCGATCATGTACGCCTCGGCCATGATCAGCCCGTGGTCCAAGTCGAGATCCGCGCGCATCCGGTCGGCGTCGATCTGCATCCCGGTGACCAAGTCGACCATGCCGCTCAGCGAGGCACCCGCCAGCGACGCGAGCGTCGGCAGCACGAACCACTCCGCGTGCCACTCGCCGGCTGCGCGTTCATGACCCGGTTCCATGATGCGCGCGACGGCCGCGCTCAGCGCGCCTGCGATGATCGAGCACCCCACGATCGTCTCCGAAGTGATCGGGTTGCGCTTCTGCGGCATCGTGGAGGAGGCCCCGCGGTGATGACCCTGGCGCTCAGAGACCTCGGCGATCTCGTTCCGGGACAGGTCGATCACCTCGCGCGCGAATCGCGCCGCGGTGCCGATCGTGAGGATCCAGGACTGCGCCCATTCGGCAAGGCGTCCCCTCGAGACGTGCCAGGGCACGTCTCCGGCTTCGAGGCCGAGCTCGGCGGCGGCGAGTCGACGGATCTGCTGCGATTGCTCGCCGTACGCGGCCGATGTGCCTCCGGCGCCGTACAGAGAGATGGTCGCCACCCCGCGCCGGGTCTGGATCGCTCGCGCCCTGTGGTGGGTGAAGTCGTCGAGATACCCCGCGAGCTTCGCGCCGAAGGTGGTCGGGACCGCATGCATCGCATGGGTGCGGCCGGGCATGATGTCGCGGACATGCTCGACCGCCCGCTGCGCCAGCAGGTCGCCGATCCGGTCGAGCAGGCCGATGAGGTGGTCCGATGCGGCTGTCAGCTGCAGCACGAGCCCGGTGTCCATGACGTCCTGGGTGGTGGCGCCGAGATGCGTCGTGCCGCGAGAGGCCGGTGGCAACAGCGCGTCGAGCTGCCGGACGAGGGGAGGATCGGGTAGCCGACGACGCGGGTCTCGTCCCACAGCCGCTCCCGGTCGATCCGATCGGCGTCGGCGGCCGCCGCGAGGGCGTCACGTACGTGGCGGGGCAGGATGCCGAGTTCGGCCTGAGCGGAGGCCAGCGCCACCTCGGTGCGAAGCCACCCGTCGATCACCGCGCGCTCGGAGAAGATCGCCTGGATCTCGGAGTCCCCCGCGATCTGCGACAGCAGATCGAAGGGTGCAGGGGCCTGTCCCAGGTCATGACGAACTCCTCGTACAGTTTCGGTTGTCTCAGGAATCCACGCGGAAGTGTGCGAGCTTGTCCTCGTCGATCTCGACCCCGTTGCCGGCGACGGTCGGATCGACGTGCACCCGACCGGCCCGGATCACGGGTGCGCTCGTCACGATCTGGTCGCCGAGCCCGAGGAAGTAGTCCAGCTCGGCCGGCTCCCTGGCGGTCCACTCGAACGCGGCGCCGAAGGTGGCGGAGGTGATGGTGCCGATGGCCGAATCACCCTGACTGCCGATGATGGCCCTCGCGTGGAGCCCGCGCGCCAGGCCGAGGATCCGCGAGCTGGTGGTGTAGCCGGTGCGAGCGGGCTTGATGCTCAGCGCACGCGCGGAGCCGGTCGTGAGCTGCACCGCGGCCGTCTCGAGAGTCGTCGCGCTCTCATCGGCCATGATGGCGACCCCACCCGCAGCGGCGATGCGCGCCTTGCCGACGAGATCGGTGGACGGCACGGGCTCTTCGACGAGGTGGACGCCGAGCTCGGCCAAGCGGCCGAGGGATGCGACCGTCTCCTCGGCGCTCAGGCTCTGGTTGGCGTCGATGTAGAGCAGGGCGTCATCGCCCAGCTCGCGACGCAGTGCGGCGAGCAGCGCAAGGCTCGAGCTCATCCGGGTGTCGACCTTGACCTTGAACGCGTCGATGCCCGAGTCCTGTCGGGCGGCGGCGGCCTCGGCCACGACATCGGCGACCGAGCCGGTGCCGAGCATGTGCGTCACCCGGAGCGAGGTCGACGCCGCGCCGAGCAGTCGCCAGGTGGACTCGCCGACAGCCTTACCACGCAGATCGTGGAGGGCGATGTCGATCGCCCCCTTGGTGGTGTCGTTGGCGACGACCGAGCGCAGCACCTTCTGCGCGCTCTCCACCTCGAACGGGTCGAGACCCGCGAGCGCGGGCGCGAACCACGATCTCACCGCCTCGACGATGGAGGCCTGCGATTCGCCGTAGATCATCGACCGCGACACCGCCTCGGCGACACCCATCGGCCCCTCGTCCGTCTCGATCCGGATGAGGACATGCGCGGCCTCGAGGACGGTGCCGCTCGCCATATGGAACGGACGACGGTACGGAAGCACGAAGGGGACGGCCGTCACGGCGGTGATCCTCATTCAACTCCCATCAATCGGTTGATTTAGTGACACTCTAACCGCACTTGATCGGTGAGCCCACCTAAAATCTGTGTGGCACCGTATCGTAAGGCGGGCCCATCGCTCACAACAATCATGGAAATCAATCCTTTGATTTCTCGGCACGGGCGGGTTAGGCTCCCCGACGTATCGGATGTCCTCGGCGGCTCATAGCGGCGTCGCGGGAACAGAGGAGATGTGCAATGAAGCGAGAAGGGCTCCGCGTCGCCGGCATCGGCCATGCAGCTGCGTGGGTGGGACTGACGTGACGGCGCTCCCGGAGACGTTGCCCGCGGGCGCGGCACCCGGCACGCAGCCGGCGGCCGGCAGATCCGATGGCAGCCGCTTCACGCTGTTCAGCGGCATCAGCCTCGCCCTTGCGATCGTCTTCATGCTCCTCGCGATGTACCCGATCCTGTCGGTGATCGCCGGGCTCTTCTTCACGGACGGCACGTTCAACCCCGGTGCGGTATTCAGCCATGTTCTCGGTCTGCCCGGTCTCTGGCAGATGCTTCTCAACACCCTCGTGATCGTGGTGGTCAGCGGCGCGATCGCGGTCGTCTGCGGCTCGGTGCTGGCGTGGCTCGTCGTTCGCACCGACGCGAGGATCCGCTGGCTTGGAGGGATCCTCCCGCTGCTCCCGTTCGTCCTGCCCGCGCTCGTCGGCACCATGGGGTGGGCCATGCTGCTCTCGCCCAAGACGGGCCTCGTCAACATCCTGATCCGCAACATCCTCAGCCCCCTCGGCGTCCATCTCGACCAGGGCCCGCTGGACGTCTACAGCTACGGCGGCATGATCTTCGTCTACACGATCTACATGATCCCGTTCACCTTCCTCCTCGTCTCGGCCGGCCTGGAGAACTCGGATGCTCAGCTCGAGGAGCAGTCCAGGGTGAGCGGCGGCGGGGTGCTCCGCACGCTCTTCCGGGTCACCATCCCGTCCGTCCGGCCGAGTCTCGGCGCCGCGATGCTGCTGACCGTGTTCTTCGGTTTCGCCTTCTTCGCGGGCCCGGCGGTGCTCAGCACGACGTCGGGAATCGACATCCTCTCGGTGCGCATCGCCAACATCCTGAGCTTCAGCTACCCGGCCGACACGGCGGGCGCAGTCGGCCTGAGCACCTTCATGCTCGTCGCAGTCGCGATCGTCTGGTGGATCCAGACGAGGGTGCTGCGCCGGTCCAACTACGCGACGATCAACGGACGGGGCAAGGCCACCGAGATCCACCTCGGCAAGCTGAGGTGGCTGGGGCGACTGGTCATCATCCTGTACGCCTTGATCGCGGTGGTGCTGCCATTCCTCGCGCTGCTGTGGGTGTCGTTCCGCGGGTTCTGGTCGTTCGACTGGGACTTCACCACGTTGTCGCTCACGCAGTACACGACAGTGCTGTTCGGCGATGCGTTCTCGAGCACCGCCCTCATAACCAGCCTGCTGCTCGCCCTTCTCGGCGCGACTGTCGGCATGTTCGTCGCTGCGATCATCGCCCGCTTCGTGCGGAGCTCGCCCGGCCGCGTCGGTCGCGCGGTCGACATCCTGATCAAGGTCGGTGCGCCCATTCCGGCGGTCGTCCTGGGTGTCGGCGTACTGCTCGCGTTCGGCGGCGCCCCGTGGCACCTCGGCGGGACATTTGGAATCCTCCTGCTTGCCTACCTCGTGCACTTCATGCCGCAGGCGACGGTGAACGCCGACGCCGCGGCGGCTCAGGTCGGTCCGCAGCTCATGGAGGCCTCGCACATCTCGGGAGGCGGCGACGGCAGGACGTTCCTGCGGATCAGCTTGCCGCTGATGCTCCCCGACCTGATCGCCGGGTGGTCGCTGCTGTTCCTGTGGATGCTCGGCGAGCTCAACGCCTCGATCATTCTGGCCGGGACCTCCAACCCCGTGCTGGGCGAGCAGATGTACTTGCTCTACTTCCAGGGCTACTTCGGCAAGCTCGCCGCGCTGGCGATCATCGTCACCATCATCAGCGTCATCGTCCTGCTCGGTGCCAACCTCCTCGCGCGACGGCTCCGGGGTGGGCGACTCCGTCCGGGAGCCGTGTGACCATGACCGCACCGATGGAGGGTGCCCGCTGATGTCAGATCAATTGCTGGTGGAGAGGAATTCGATGGCTGCAGAGACCGCGCAGGCGGCTGACGCTCCGATGGTGAAGGTGTCGAACCTCGTCAAGCACTTCCGTCGTGCCGACGGCACGACGGTGAACGCCGTCGATGACGTCTCCATCGAGGTCATGCCGGGGCAGTTCACCGTGCTGCTGGGCCCGAGCGGGTGCGGGAAGACCACCCTGCTGCGCTGCGTGGCCGGCCTGGAGCACCCCGTCGGTGGACGAGTGGAGATCCGTGGTCGCACCGTGTTCGATGCGGCGACGAAGGTGAACCTCGCTCCCGAGAAGCGCGGACTGAACATGATCTTCCAGTCCTATGCGCTCTGGCCGCACATGACGGTGGCGGCGAACATCGCCTACCCGCTCGTCTGCAAGAAGGTGAAGAAGAGCGAGCACGCCGGACGCGTGGCGCGTGCGCTGGAGATGGTGGGCATCCCCGAGCTCGGCAAGCAGTACCCCAGCCAGCTGAGCGGTGGCCAGCAGCAGCGCGTGGCGCTCGCCAGGGCACTCGTCTCCAACAGCGACCTCGTTCTCTTCGACGAGCCACTGTCCAACGTCGACGCCAAGGTGCGAGAGCAGCTCCGCTTCGAGCTGCTCTCGATGCAGCGCGAGCTCGGATTCGCCGCCCTCTACGTCACCCACGATCAGTCGGAGGCGATGGAGCTCGCGCATTCGATCGCCGTGTTGGAGAAGGGCAAGGTCGCCCAGTCCGGCGGCCCCCAGGAGATCTACCGGAAGCCGTCGTCGCGCTACGTCGGCGGCTTCGTCGGGACGCTCAACGAGATCGATGGCACGGTGAGGCGGATCGACCCCGACGGAACGGCGGTCGTCGACACCGAGGTGGGCGAACTCTCGGCCGGTTCCGTCGCCGATGGGGTGAAGCAGGGCGATCTCGTCGTCGTCTCCTGCCGCCCGGAACGCGTCGAGCTCAACCTGGTGGAGCCGAACGACATCGCGAACCGCTGGCAGGTCACGGTCACGGCGAGCGTCTTCAGCGGCTCTCGCACCGAGCATGTCGTGACCTTCGCGGACCGCGACTTTCGCCTCTGGCGATCGGACTCGGTGCTCTTCGAGACCGGGACCGCGGCGTGGGTCGGAGTCGCGACCGAGGACCTCCGGGTCCTTCCGTTCTGATCCGCAACATACTCGTTGATTCGACAGGAGAACACAATGGCGCTCGCCGACACCATGGCCGCTTTCGTCGCCGACCTCAGCCTCGACACCATTCCCAGCAGCATCCTCGACAGTGCTCGTGATCGCGTGCTCGACGCCGTCAGCACGGCGGTCGGCGGCCACGACATGCCGGTCACAAAGGCGATCCTGGCAACGGTGGCGGCGGGCGGCGACGCCGGCGGCAGCACCGTGCTGCCGACCGGAGGCACCGCGGCGCCGCGTGACGCCGCGCTCGTGAACGGCACGGCCGTCCACTCTCTGCTCTTCGAGGACTACAACGCCCCGAGCGGCGACCATCCCGGCGCGGCCGTCGTGCCCGCGGCTCTCGCGGCCGCGGAGTCCGGGACTGCGCTGCGCGGTCGTCCGGGCACGGTCGGCGACCTCCTCGTCGCGGTCGTGGCCGGCTACGAGATCCAGGTCCGGCTCGGATTCATGTCGGGCAAGCGCATCTGGCTCCGCGGGTTCCGCACGACCCCGGTCGTGGGCGCCGTGGCCGCGAGCGCCGCGTCGGCCAGCGCCTTCGGCCTGTCCGCGCAGCGCACCGCTGTCGCGCTCTCGATGGGTGCGAATCTCTCGTCGGGCTTCCTCGAGGGCTTCGGCCACGGGACCATGGAGCCCTACATCCACGGCGGCATCGCCGCGCAGAACGGCCTGCTCGCCGGGTGGATGGGCTACGGCGGCGTGGAGGCGGCATCGCCGACGTTCGAGGGCGGTTCCGGCTGGTTCTCGGTCTTCGGCGACGGGGACCTCGCTCGGGAGACGTTCCCCGACGACTGGGCGCTGCCCACGGTGATCGCCAAGACGTATCCCGCGGCGGGGGCAAGACCAACATGATGGAGAGCGCTGCGGCGGTCTTCGAGCAGGGCGTCGACCCGTCGCAGATCGACCACGTGCTGGTGCGCGAGCCGGCGGAGGTGCATGCGTTCCCGGGCGGCGACAACACGGGCCCGTTCGAGAACATGTACGAGGCACAGGACAGCACGCAGTTCCTGGTGGCCGCCGGCCTACTGGGGCGTCCGCTCACGTCGCTGGCGACGATGCGGAACTTCAACGACCCCGAGGTTCTCGAGCTCGCCCAACGGATCTCCTCGGTCGGTGAGGAGGGGCGCTATGCCACCGGCACCGCGGTCGCGACGATCGAGGTGACCCTGCGCGATGGGTCGACGATCGTGAGTGAGCGGGACAATCCAGCCGCGCACGCGCCATCGATCGCGACGATGTCCGCCAAGGTGCGCGAACTCGCCGACAGGACATGGTCGGCTGAGCGGATCGAGAAGGTCATCGGCTTGATCGTGGGCGACCCGCAGACCCCGATCACCGAGCTCAGCTCGGCCCTGCAGGGCGTGTAGGCCCGGCGCGGCACTGTCGCCGACTGCCGCTCATAATTCAATCGTTTGATTCTTCTCAACCGAAGAGCAAGCTACGGACGTGGAGGGACAGAGAACCTGGCCCACCCCGCTTCGAGGAAGGCCAATGGAAAGAACCTTGCGAACAACGCGACGCTCAAGTCAATCCATTGACATACCAAGGGCGAAGATCATACGCTCGAACCCGAGCCCGCAGTGTCTTATTGCCCACCGGAGTGCAGCAACACACCTAAGGAGAGATTCACATGACCCATCATTTGCATTGGGCAATCGCATTGCCGGTGATCGCCGTGATCGCCCTGGCAGGCTGTTCCGCGCCCGGCGGAACCACGCCGTCCAGCTCGTCAGGGTCGAAGGCGACCGGCGATCAGGGCGACATCACGGCCCTCGAGGCGGCGGCGAAGAAGGAGGGGAGCGTGGTCTGGTACACCGAGGAGCCCCGGCTCTCGATGATCAGACCGTGGCGGCCTTCAAGGCGAAATTCGGGATCAACGTGCAGTACGTCGCCCTCAACAGTGGCCCCCTGACGCAGCGATATGAGGCCGAAGCACAGTCGGGCAGCCCTGCCGCAGACGTCGTCACGATGTCCGCAGACACGGAATTCATGAACAAGATGGTGTCCAAGAACTATGCGATGAACTTGAGCTCGGCGAAGCTGCCGGTCTTCAAGCTGAATACCTACCCGAAGGCGTACAAGCAGGCGACCCCCGACGGCAAGGGCTTCGTCTCCGCCACCATGGGCATCGGCGCGTTCGAGATCATCTACGACACGAAGACGATCTCCGGGTCGATGATCCCGAAGACGTTCAAGGACCTCACGAAGTCGAAGTACAAGGGACTGCTCACACTGCCGGATCCGACGGCTTCGGCGACGATCATGTCGTTCTTCGTCAACCAGGCCAAGCAGTACGGCGACTCCGTGCTGACAGGAATCGCTGCCAACAAGCCGCAGTACTTCAACACGATCTCCGCCGCCGGCCAGGCCATGGTCGCCGGACAAGGGGGATCACCGTCCCGGCACTGCCGGCCGTGATGGCCGCTCTCAAGAGCTCGGGAGCGCCGGTGGACGGTGTCCTGCCTCCGATCACATCGGGTCCGGCGTTCAACGTCATGCTGACCGCCACCAAGAAGTCGCCGCACCCGAACGCGGGCAAGCTGTTCGCGAACTGGCTGCTCAGCAAATCCGGTCAGGACTCCTCGCAGGGCTCGATCGGCATTTCGGTCTACAGCCCGTCGATCCCGAAGGGCTACACCCCGGCGTGGACACCTACGGCGGCGGAAAGTGCGAAGGTCCTGAAGTTGCTGGGCCGCTCGGCCGGCTGATCTGTGCAGAGGCGGCGGGTTCGGCTCCTGGGAAGGGGTCGGGTCCGCTGCCCTCTTCGCCACGAACATCGACACGCCACCGAAGAGAAAGGCGCCGACATCAATGTCCCACCACACCGCTCAGCCAGGGTTCGTGATGATCGCCATCGACCCGGGGGATGACCTCGCTGCTCTGCGCCAGTGGTGCGCGACCGTCAGGACCCCGGCGGTGCTCGCCGTCCCAGGGGTATCGAGCGCGACCGAATGGGAGGTCGTGGTGTCGTTCAGGAACCGGGAGGGCGGCGGCAAGATCGCAGGCCCTCCGTACCCCGGCTACATCGTCCGTTACGAGCTCGAGGACATCGCCGTCGCGCACACCGATGCATTCCTCGATGCCGTCGGCCGCGGCTTCGGGCTGGAGATCGAGGTCAACGGCGCCCCCGTTGTCTTCGACCAGTTCATGCGGGTCACGGCGGTTCAGATCAGGGATCACGTGAACCCGGAGGCCGCCACCACCCCGGTCGGCGGGATGCTCGTGGTCTCCCACAGCCCTGAGCGGGAGTACATCGATCTCTACAACGACTGGATGGACGAGGAGCACGTTGACGAGCTCATGTCGTGCCCCGGCTACCTCCGCACCCGGCGTTTCAAGGCCGTGGACGGCATCCCGAACTTCTTCGCGATGTACGAGATCGACAGCCCCGATGCGCTGAACAGCCCGCGCATGCTGTCTTTCTCCACGCGCCGCGACGACCAGAAGCCTCCGCTGCATCAGAAGATCGCCAAGCACATGGTCGAGTCAATCTGCGACGTCTACCAGTTGCTCGCCTGATCGCAGACACCGAGAGAAAGGGCTGCACCCCGTGAACGACGCATCTCGCCGAATGGCGCTCACGCTCTACAACGCCCCGAGCGGCATCAGCATCGGGTCGTGGCGGCGCGACGACAGCACCTCCGATCGGGTCCTCACGCTCCGGCTGTTCGCGGACATCGCCATCCAGTGCGAGCGAGCCGGCATCGATGCCTTCTTCCTCGCCGACAACGTCTCAACCGGACCCGACGACTTCCGCCAGGCGCTCAACTACCCTCTCGAGCCCATGACGGTGCTCGGCGCACTGTCCGCGGTGACGAGCAAGATCGGGCTGATCGCGACCGGGTCGACCTCGTACATCGAGCCGTACAACCTCGCACGGTTCATGGCGTCGATCGATCATCTGAGCAATGGGCGCGCCGGGTGGAACATCGTGACCTCGGTGTCGGGAGCTCACAACTTCTCCGCGCCGAACCTCGACCACGACGAGAGGTACCGGCAGGCGCACGAGTACATGGACGTCGTCACCCAGCTCTGGGACAGTTGGCAGGACGACGCGATCGTCGACGACAAGGCGGCGGGGATGTGGGCGGACCCCGCCAGGATCCACCGGATCGATTTCGAGGGCGAGTACTACAAGGTCGCCGGACCTCAGAACATCCCCCGGTCGCCCCAGGGCTGGCCCGTGTTCGCGCAGGCCGGGTCCTCGCCGGCGGGGCTCGGCCTCGCCGTGAAGTGGGCCGACATCATCTTCACGCCACAGCCGACGCTCGACGGCGCGCAGCGGTTCTACGCCGACGTCCGCGAGAGGGCTGCCGCAGCCGGACGCGATCCGGACTCCGTGCGAGTGCTCCCGGGTTTCGTGCCGATCATCGGCGAGACCCAGCGCGAGGCGGAGCAGCTCGCGAGCGACCTTCTCGATCTGATCGACTACGACGCCGGACGGGCCGACCTCCAGCGGTTCCTCTCGCCGGTCGACATCAGCGACCTCGAATTGGACGAGCCGATCCCGACCGAACGCCTGCTGCCGCCGGACCAGGTGCAGACGGGGCGGACGAAGTACGCACAGTACTACGAGCCGGCGGCAGCTGGTGCGCCGCTGCGCGAGCTCATCCGCATCAAGTCGAGTCTCAATGACCACGCACACGTGACGGGCACCGTGGAGCAGGCCGCCGACCTCATGGAGGCCTACTTCACGCAAGGGGTAGCGACGGATTCATGCTGATCCCGCCCTACATGCCGGGCGGGCTCGATGCGATCACCGAGCGGCTGGTCCCAGAGCTGAAGGACCGTGGTCTGTTCGACACGGAGTACATCGGCACGACCTTCCGTGAGCATCTCGGACTGGCGCGCCCCCGCGGCCGAGCGAGCTGAACGTACGCCACGAAGGAAGGAAGGAGCACCCGGATGGCCGTGCGCCCCCGCCAGATGAACCTCGCCCTCTACAACGCCTCGGGCGGCCTCAGTGTCGGATCGTGGAGGCGAGCCGGCTCGACGTCGGAGCGGCTGCTCGGACTGCCGTTGCTGGCGGAGATCGCCCAGCAGTGCGAACGCGCCTGCATGGACGCGCTCTTCCTGGCCGACAACGTGTCGACGGGGCCGTCGGACTTCCGACAGGCCCTCAACTACCCGCAGGAGCCTATGACGGCCCTCGGGGCCCTCTCGGCGCTGACCGACCGGATCGGTCTGATCGCGACCGGATCGACGACCTTCACCCAGCCCTACAACCTCGCCAGGTACATGGCCTCCATCGACCATCTCAGCGGGGGAAGGGCGGGCTGGAACATCGTGACCTCCTTCCTCGGCGCGGACAACTTCTCGGCAGCGGCGATCGATCACGACGAGCGGTACCGGATGGCCGACGAGTACATGGCGGTCGTCACGCAGCTATGGGACAGCTGGCAGGACGACGCGATCGTCGACGACAAGTCGACGGGCATGTGGGCGGATCCCGCCCGGATCCACCCCATCGATTTCGCTGGTGAGTACTTCACGGTGCGCGGACCCCTCAACGTTCCGCGGCCGCCGCAGGGCTGGCCGGTCTTCGCGCAGGCCGGCTCCTCGGCTGCGGGACTCGCGTTCGCCTCGAAGTGGGCCGACCTCATCTTCACGCCCCAGCCCGCGCTCGAGGGCGCGCAGCGGTTCTACTCGGATGTGAAGAAGCGCGCCGTCGACGCCGGCCGCGACCCCGACGCCGTGCGTATCCTGCCCGCTCTCGTCGTGATCATCGGTGACACCGAGACAGAAGCGAAGCGAATCGCGGAGGAGCTGCTCGACCTCATCGACTTCGAGGCGGGGCGGGCCGACGTGCAGCGCTTCATCACGCCCGTCGACATCAGCGACCTCGACCTCGACGAGCCGATCCCGGCCGAGCGCCTGCTGCCGCCGGAGCAGGTGCAGGCGGCGCAGACCCGGTATCGGCAGATCTACGACCGCGCCATCACCGGGGCGACCGTGCGCGAGCTCATCCGCTTCAAAGCCGGGGTCTCCGACGCGCTCCGGCTCGTCGGAACCGCCGAGCAGGTCGCCGACGTCATGGAGTCCTTCTTCACGCACGGCGCGGCCGACGGGTTCATGTTCCAGCCGTCTTACATGCCGGGAGGCCTCGACGGAATCACCGACCGGCTGATCCCCGTGCTCCGGGAGCGCGGGCTGTTCCGCACCGAGTACACGGGCACGACGCTGCGCGAGAATCTCGGGCTGGAGCGCCCGGGTGCTGGGGCCTCATGATCACGGAGCAGCGCTCGGAGATGTCGGTCGGCACGGGCGGCAACGAGACGGCTCCGGTCGATCCCGGCTCGTACTACCGGCAGGTGATCGGCCACTACCCGACCGGGGTCTCCATCATCACCGCCGACGTCGATGGGGACCTCCTGGGGATGGTGGTCGGCTCCTTCAGCTCGGTCTCGGTCGATCCCCCGCTCGTCTCGTTCTTCGGGGACGACCGCTCGCAGACCTTCGCCACGCTGAGTCGCTCCGCGTCGTTCTGCGTCAACGTGCTGAGCCGCACCCAGGAGCCCTTGGTCCGCCAATTCGTGAAGAGCGGCGCGGATAGGTTCGCCGATGTCGAGTGGCGCCGGGCGGCGTCCGGGTCGCCGATCCTCGACGGTGTCGTCGCATGGATCGACTGCGACATCGAGTCGATCTCGCGCATCGGAGATCACCAGATGGTCGTCGGCCGTGTGCGCGAGCTCGGGACCGACGATCCCGCGCCGCCGCTCATCTTCCACCGCCGGGGCTACGGCGAGTTCAACCCCGGGCTCTCTACTCGTGGCCGGACCGCGATCTGCTCGACGCGCTCAAGCTCGTCGACCTCTCGCACGACGTCATCACCGACCTCACGGCCGAACTCGGGCTGGAGTGCACCGTCACGGCGGCGATCGGCGACGCCTCGGTGGTGCTCGCCAGGGTCGCCCCCAGTCGACGGAACTGGTCGGTTCGCCGGTCGGGTACCGCATCCCGCTCGTCCCGCCCATCGGGCCGGCCCTGATGGCGTGGGCCACGGAGTCCGAGCTCGCTGCGTGGTTTGCGCGTTCCCCGGCGCCGCTGACCGACGAGGTCCGCCAGGGCTACCTCGCGATGCTCGGCCGCCTGCGGGAGGACGGCTGGACGTGGTTCACCAAGGACACCGACTTCATGCGGATTCAGGATCTGCTCGACAGCGCGGCGAACGAGGCGATGCCCGGCGAGGAGGTGCTGCGGGGCGCGCAAGGGATCGTGGGCGACCCGGAGTTCAACTTCATGCCCATCCCGCTCCAGCCGGGCGGCCGGTATGAGGTGTACAGCGTCGTCGCGCCCGTGGTGCTCCCGGGCCGTGACACCGTCATCGGGATGAACGTGCTCGGCGGCGGGGCGGAGTTCACGGCTGAGGAGATCGCCCACATCGGCGAACGGCTCCGTGCGGCGGCCGACGCGGCTGCTCGGCGCGGGACCACGAGCCACACGTAGCCGGGCCCCCGATCGTGCCGCGCAGGCTGGCCGGATCGCAGGCGACGGCGCGAGGACAAGGGCGACAACACGACCGTGCACACCGTGACCAGAAGCAGCCGGCCGGTCGGTGCGCTCGGGTCCCCCTCGAACGGCTCCCCGACGACCGCCGCACCGGAGCGCGTAGCGTGATGACATGGCCACACGCGTCATGGTCACCTCGGCCGAAGGCGGCTCGGGCAAGTCGACGATCGCCGCCGGTCTGCTGGAGGCGTTGACGGGGACGGTCGGCTCGGTCGGCGTGTTCCGGCCGATCGGGCGCGGCGGCGTCGACTACGTGCTCGACATGCTGCGCTCCCATGCCGGCGCCTCGGAGGGCGACGGCGTCGGCGTCGACTATGCGGCCGTTCACGCCGACCGGGATGCGGCGCTCGCGCGCATCCTGGAGCGCTGCGCGGAGGCGGAGCGCGGTCACGATGCCGTGCTCATCGTCGGGTCCGATTACACCGACGTCGGCACGCCGACCGAGTTCGCGATGAACGCCCGGGTGGCCGCGACCCTCGCGGCCTCGGTCGTGCTCGTGCTGAACGCGCGGAACCCGGATGGCTCGCCGCGCACGGCCGACCAGATCGCGGAGATCGGCCTCACCGCGATGGCGGAGCTGCGGGCCGAGCACGCCCACCTCGTGGCACTCGTGGTCAACCGGGTCGATCCGGGCGAGCTGGATGCCGTCACCCGCGCGGTGCGGGAACGCTGCGGGATGCCCGCGTGGGGCGTTCCCGACGATGCCGCGCTCACGGCGCCGCTGCTCGGGTCCGTCCTCGCGGCGACCGATGCGGAGCTCGTCCGGGGACAGCAGGAGCTGCTGGACCGTCCGGTGTCGGGCACGGTCATCGCCGCCATGACCCTGGAGAACGTGCTGCCGCGCCTGCAGGAGGGCGCCGTCGTCATCGTCCCCGGGGATCGCGTCGACGTGCTGATCGGCAGCGTCATCGCCCATGCCTCGGCGACCTTCCCCACGGTCGCGGGCGTCATCCTGAACGGCGGGTTCGAACTCTCCGAGCCCGTCATGCGCCTGCTCGACGGGATGGGCACGTCGCTCCCGATCGCGCGTACCCGGCTGGGAACCTTCGACACCGCGATCCGCGCGACCCGGGCGCACAGCCGGCTGGCCGCGGACTCGCCCGCCCGGCACGCGAGAGCGGTCGGCCTCGTCGAGCGGCACGTCGACCTGCCGGAGCTGATCCGGCTCCTGCGCATCGAGGTCGACCCGACGATGACCCCGCTGCGGTTCGAGCAGACGCTCGTGGAGCGCGCCCGCGCGCACCGACGCCGGATCGTGCTGCCCGAGGCCGACGACGACCGGATCCTGCGCGCCGCCGCGATCGTGCTCCAACGCGGGATCGCCGACATCACGCTGCTCGGCGACGAGGTGCGCGTGCGCTCCCGCGCCGCCGAGCTCGGGCTGGACATCGACGCCGCGTCGGTCGTATCGCCCCGCGACCCCGAACTGGTGGCCCGGTTCGCGGCGGAGTACCGCAGCCGTCGGGCGCACAAGGGGTCTCCCTGGAGCGGGCGGCGGAGCTCGTGACCGACGTCGCCTATTTCGGCACGATGATGGTGCTGCTCGGCCTGGCGGACGGCATGGTGTCCGGTGCGACGCACACCACCGCGCACACCATCCGGCCGGCCTTCGAGGTGGTGAAGACGCGGCCGGGGGTCTCGGCCGTGTCGAGCGTCTTCCTGATGGCGCTCGCCGACCGGGTGCTCGTGTACGGCGACTGCGCGGTGATCCCGGAGCCGACCGTCGAGCAGCTGGCCGACATCGCCATCTCGTCCTCGGCGACGGCGCGGCTGTTCGGGATCGAGCCGCGGGTCGCGATGCTCAGCTACTCGACGGGCGAGTCCGGCACGGGGACCGAGGTCGATCGGGTGCGGGCCGCGACGGCGCTGGTGCGGCAGAGGGCTCCGGAGTTGCCGGTGGCGGGGCCGATCCAGTACGACGCCGCCGCCGACCCCGAGGTCGGGAAGGCCAAGCTGCCCGGTTCGGATGTCGCGGGCCGCGCGACGGTGTTCGTCTTCCCCGATCTGGATGCCGGCAACACCACGTACAAGGCCGTCCAGCGCAGTGCCGGTGCGGTCGCCATCGGGCCGATCCTGCAGGGCCTGGCGAAGCCGATCAACGACCTCTCGCGCGGGGCGCTGGTGCGCGACATCGTCAACACGATCGCCATCACCGCGATCCAGGCGCAGGGCGACGAGCCGGCATGACCTCACCGGAGGTCTTCGTCCTCAACACCGGGTCGTCCTCGGTCAAGTACCGGCTGCTGAACGCCGACTCCGGCCAGACGCGTGCGCAGGGCCTGGTGGAGCGCATCGGCCCCTCCGGGACGGACGCGCCGGATCACGCCCATGCCGTCGACGGCATACTCGCCGAACTGGGGGCCCCGGATCGACGCCGTCGGTCACCGCGTCGTGCACGGCGGCGATCGGTTCCGCGCGGCGACCATCATCGACGACGCGGTGGAGCAGGCGATCGAGGAGCTGTCGCCGCTGGCTCCGCTGCACAACCCCGCGGCGCTCGCCGGCATCCGGGCGGCGCGGCGCGCGTTGCCGGACGTGCCGCACGTCGCGGTCTTCGACACGGCCTTCCACCACACGCTCCCGCCCGCGGCGTTCACCTATGCGATCGATGCGGAGCTCGCGGCGGCGCACCACATCCGTCGCTACGGGTTCCACGGCACCTCGTACCGGATCGTCGGCGAGCGTGCGGCGCAGCTGCTCGAGCGCCCGCTCGCCGACCTGCGGATGGTCGTGCTGCATCTGGGGAACGGCGCCTCGGTCGCGGCCGTCTCCGGCGGGCGCTCCGTCGACACGTCCATGGGCCTGACCCCGCTCGAGGGGCTCGTGATGGGCACCCGGTCCGGCGACATCGATCCGGCCGTGCTCATCTACCTCGCCCGGAACGCGGGCATGACGACCGACGAGCTCGACGACCTCCTGAACCGCCGAAGCGGCCTCCTCGGGCTGGCCGGCCGAGCGGACATGCGGGAGCTGGTCGACGCCGCGGAGAGCGGCGACCCCGCCGCCCGCCTGGCTCTGGACGTCTACCTGCACCGCATCCGGCACTACATCGGCGCCTACGCCGCCGAGATGGGCGGGCTGGACGCGGTGGTGTTCACCGCCGGCGTCGGGGAGAACAGCGCGGTCGTGCGCGCCGGTTCCGTCGCGGGGCTGGAGTTCCTGGGCATCCGCCTGGACGCGGCTGCGAACCAGTCCCCGTCGCGCGCACCCCGCAGCGTCGCCGCGGCGGGCTCCCGCGTCGAGGTGCTGGTGGTTCCGACGGACGAGGAGCGTCAGATCGCCCGGGAGACGGTCGCCGCCATCCTGGTGGGCGCCTGACCCGGATCGCCGATCCCGACTGCGCGTCCTCTCAGGATCGCACCCCGCGGCGGCCCGGGCGCTGTACCGTCGGGACATGTCGATCGCCACCGCCGTCCGTGCCCGTGTCGGCGGACTCCGTGCTCCCCGTCCTGTTCCCCGGGCGCGCGAGGTCGTCGTCTCCCGTCTCGTCGCGGCGCCCCTCCCGGTCGTCCGCGAGTGCTGCTGGGACGCGGTGCGCCACCACGTCGTGCACGGTCTCGGCACCGCGAAGGTGCGCATGGACTCGGTGAGCGGCACGATCGCGATCGGCCCCTTCCGCCACGAGTACCGGGCGGCCCTGGCGGCAGGACCCGGTGCCTTCCGCTGGCGCGGCAGCGCGTCGAGCGGCGAGATCCGGTTCGCGCCGATCGATCAGGACCACACGCGTGTCGACGTGGTCCTCCGATGGACTCCGCGAGCGGCCTGGGCGCAGGCGGCGGTTCGCGTCGACCTGGACCGCCGGCAGATCGAGGCGGACCTGCATCGGTTGGCGTTGATCGCGGAGAGCCAGGCGGCCGAGGACCGCCTGGGCCCCATCGCCGTCTGACCCGATCGGCTCACGGCCGCTCGGGCGCGCCGAGCAGTTCGAGGACGCCGTCGAGCGCGGCCTCGAGCGGGGCGGTGCTGCGGCGCAGCTGAGCCAGCAGGAGCCCGCCCTCCAGGGCGGCGAGCACCGTCGTGGCCAGTCGGCCCGGTGCGCCGCCGGTCGCGAGCGCGCCGCGGCGCGCCATCGCCTCCAGCCCGCGGCGGAACCGGCGCTCCCACTCGTCGAACGTCACGCCGAGGGCGCGGCGCGCCCGGTCGTCGATGTCGGACAGCTCGCTCGCGAGCGAGCCGAGGGGCATCCGCCGACGCACGCCTGCGCCTCCTGGCCGGCCACGACCGCGTCGCGCCAGGCCCGCCAGGCCTCCCAGTCGTCGAGCCGCACGAGCTCGTCGCCGCCCAGGACGGACTCCGCGTGGTGCGCGATCACCGCCTCGACCAGCCGCGCCTTGTCGTCGAAGTAGTGATAGAGCTGCGACCGGCCCACGCGCGCCTCGGCGCCGACGTCGTCGAGCGTCGTGCGGGCGACGCCGTCGACGAGCATCAGCCGCGCCGCCGCCGAGACGATGCGCTCGCGCGTCGCGCGGCCCTTCGCGGTCGCCGGGAGCG
This sequence comes from Pseudolysinimonas kribbensis, assembly GCF_030161895.1. GTDB lineage: Bacteria > Actinomycetota > Actinomycetes > Actinomycetales > Microbacteriaceae > Pseudolysinimonas > Pseudolysinimonas kribbensis. The sequence goes on along the minus strand of NZ_BSVB01000001.1, from coordinate 1,270,116 downwards.
CGGGGGCTGAGGTGCTCATTCGACGATTGTACTCGCCAGTACATTCTGTCGCGGCTGGGATGGAGCTCCGACCCCCTGGAGGAGACATGACCAGCACCCCCATCGCCGACGAGGTGAGCGCCCCGCACGCCGGCCGCCCGGAGAGCGCGTACTCCCGCGAGCAGGTCGCGCTGGCGATCCTGCCGCGGCCCGACCTCAGCGGTCGGATCGGGCAGCCCTTCCCCGACGCCGCCCTCCTCGACGTGCACCGCGAGCCGACCTCGCTCGCCGCCGCGGCCGCCGGCTCGCCGATCGTCGTGGTGCTGTACCGCGGCGCCTGGTGCCCATACTGCAACGTCGCGCTGCGGGTGTACCAGCAGCAGCTCGTCGAGCCGCTCGCCGCCCGGGGCATCCGGCTCGTCGCGATCAGCCCCCAGCACCCGGACGGCTCGCTCACGATGCAGGAGAAGCACGCGCTGACCTTCACGGTGCTCTCCGACCCGGGCAACCGGATCGCCGAGGATCTGGGCGTCGTGACCCAGCCCGGTGATGAGTCCCGCGCGCTGCAGCTCGAGAACGGGCTCGACGTGGCGGCCACCAACGCGGACGGCACACCGCGGCTGCCGATGCCGACGACGGCGATCCTGGATGCGGACGGCGTGCTGCGCTGGATCGAGGCGCGGCCGGATCACACGACCCGCACCGAGCCCGCGGAGGTGCTCGCGCAGCTGGACGCGCTCGGTCTCTGACCCGGCGGCGTCAGGCTCCGGCCGGCTCGCCGATCGCGCGGCTCGGCAGGTGGATGTCGAACCGGCTACCGCCGGCCACGTTGCTCGCCTCGATGCGGCCGTCGTGGGCGGACACGATGCCCCGGGCGATCGCGAGCCCGAGCCCGGCGCCGGCGCTGCGGCCGACCAGCGGCTCCGGCGTGCGCGAGGGATCGCCGCGCCAGCCGGCGTCGAAGATCCGCTCGAGCTGCTCGGCGGCGATGCCCCCGGCCGTGTCCTGCACGGTCAGGTGCGCGCGGCCGTCGTCGCGCCGTCGCGCGGTGACGCGCACCACGGAATCGTCGGGGGAGTGCTGCACGGCATTGACCACGAGGTTCGCGATCACGCGCGAGAGCAGACGCGCGTCGGCGACGATCTCGGCGTCGTCGGCGTCGACCTCGATCCGGATGCCACGGGGCAGGCCGATCGGGGCGAGTTCGGCGGCGGCCTGCGTCAGCAGCGCTCGCAGCGGAACCGGCGCCGCCGCCACGCGCAGCACACCGGCCTGGATCTGCGAGAGCTCGAACAGGTCGTCGACGAGCGCGCTCAAGCGGTCGACCTGGTCGCGCATCTGCCGGTAGTAGTTCGCCGGGTCGCGAGCGACCCCGTCCTCCAGCGCCTCGGACATCGCGCGGAGGCCGGCGAGCGGCGTGCGGAGGTCGTGCGAGATCCACGCCATGAGCTCGCGCCGCGAGGCATCGATCCGCGCGATCTCCTCCCGCGCGCTCGCGAGCCGCTCGCTCGTCGAGGTGAGCTCGGCGGCGAGTGCCGACAGCTCCGACCCCGACGACGACGCCACCGGCACCAGCTCCCCGTCGCCCACGGCGCGCACGGCGGTGCGCAGCCGTCCTGCCGAGCGGCGCAGCACGACGCCGAGCCCCGTGGCCATCGCGAGCGAGACGACGGCGGCGACGCCGCTGACCCAGAGCGAGACCAGCAGGTCGTGGGACGAGAGGTACATCGCCAGCGAGACGGTGGCGATCCCGGCGACCATCGCCACGACCCCCGCCGCCGAGACCACCTGCAGCTGCAGGGTGAGGGTGCGACGACGCAGCACCAGGAGGAGGAGATCGCGACCAGGCCGACGACGCCCGCCGCGGAGGCGGCCATGCCGACGATGGCCAGGATGTCGCCGATCGTCACGCGGCGACCTCCGAGACGAAGCGGTACCCGACGCCCCACACCGTCTGCAGCGTCGTCGGGTTCGAGGGATCGGCCTCGACCTTCTCCCGTAGCCGCCGCACGTGCACGGTCACGGTGGATCGGTCGCCGAATTCCCAGCCCCAGACGGCCCGCAGCAGCTGGTCGCGACTCAGCACCCGATCCGGGTGCTTCAGCAGGTACGCGAGCAGGTCGAACTCGCGCATCGACAGCACGAGCGGCTCGCCGTCGAGGGTCACGAGGTGGTTCGAGGCGTCGAGCCAGAAGCGGCCGAGCCGGAAGGGCGCCTCGGGTGTCGTGTCGTCGACGCTGCGGCGCAGCAGCGCCGAGACCCGCAGCACGAGCTCGCGCGGCGAGAACGGCTTGGGCAGGTAGTCGTCGATGCCGAGCTCGAGGCCGTCGATGCGCTGATCGGTCGCGCCGAGCGCGCTCAGCATCACGACGGGGATCGGGCCGACCTCGGCACGGAGCCGGCGATACACCTCGAGGCCGTCGATCCCGGGCAGCATCCGGTCGAGCACGATCGCGTCCGGCCGGGTGCGGCGCACCGCCTCGACCGCCGAGAACCCGTCGGCGGCGCGGTCGACGATGAGGCCCGCAGCGTCGAGGTAGTCGCACACCACGTCGCGCACCGCGGGGTCATCGTCGACGACCAGCACCCGGCGGTCGGTGATGTCGGCGGTCGCGGAATTCATGGTGACGCCATTCTCGCGCGCCCGGCCGGCGCCGAGCCGGTGGAGACGGCGCCGCAGGGCGTCCGTCTCCACTTCGTAAGGGTTCGGCGGCCCGCCCGCGCTGTGCCCTCCTTAGCGTGGCGGCGTGAGCGCCTGCGTGGATGTCGTCCTGCCCTGCCTCGACGAGGCGGCGGCACTGCCCGGCGTGCTCGCGGCGCTGCCGCGGGGATACCGGGCGATCGTCGTCGACAACGGCTCGCGCGACTCATCGGTCGAGGTGGCGGCGGCCGCCGGCGCGGTCGTGGTGCGGGAGGAGCGTCGCGGCTACGGCGCCGCCGTGCACGCCGGCCTGGTCGCGGCGACCGCCGAGGTCGTGGCCGTGCTCGATGCCGACGGCTCGCTCGACCCCGGGCTGCTGCCCGCCGCGGTCGCGTTGCTCGACACCGCCGATCTGGTTCTCGGTCGCCGCCGGCCCGTGTCCCGTGCCGCGTGGCCGGCACCGCAACGGCTCTCGAACGAGCTGCTCGCCTGGCGGCTGCGCCGCCGGCTCGGCATCGCCGTGCACGACGTGCCGCCGTTCCGAGTGTTCCGGCGGGAGCCGATGCTGGGCCTGGGCCTGACCGATCGGCGCAGCGGCTACCCGCTCGAGACACTGGTCGCGGCGACGCGCGCGGGGTGGCGGATCGCCGAGCTCGACGTGCCGTACCGTCCGCGGATCGGGCGCTCCAAGGTGTCGGGCGACCTGCGCGGGGCGATCAGCGCCGTGCGCGACATGACGGCCCAGCTGCGGGCGGCCGGCGCATGACCGCCGTGGTCGTCGTCGCCAAGCACCCGGCGCCGGGTCGCGTGAAGACGCGCCTGCATCCGCCCTCAGCCTCGCGGCCGCGGCCGCCGTCGCCGCGGCGAGCCTCGACGACACCCTGGCGGCTCTCGAGGGGTTCGGAAGCCGCCGGATCCTGTACAGCGACGCCGGGCATCCGCCGCCATCGGCGTCGGGCTGGGAGCTCTTGCGCCAGCCCGGGGAACGCTCGACGAGCGCCTCGCGGCTCTGCTCGACCGGCTCGACGAGCCCATGGTGCTGGTGGGGATGGACACCCCGCAGCTCGGCCCCGCCATCCGGCCGGTGCTGCGGCCGTGGCCGGACGACGTCGACGCGTGGTTCGGTCCGGCGCTTGACGGCGGGTTCTGGGCGCTCGGGGTGCGCCGACCGGACGGGTCGCTCGTGCGCGGCATCCCGATGTCGCGCAACGACACCGGTGAGCGCACCGTCGGTCGGTTGCGGAGCGCCGGTCTGCGGGTGCGGCCGCTGCCCACCCTGAGCGACATCGACGGCATCGCCGATCTGGTCGCCGTGGCGCGGGCGATCCCGGCCAGTCGCACGGCCGCCGCGTTCGCCGCGGCCGCGCGCTCCGCGGCGCCGGCCGCATCGTGATCCGGCACAGCGTCGTCGTCGGCGAGCGTCGCGAGCCGGCGGCGTTCGGGGGCGATCCGTACGAGGCGGCCCTCGAGCGGGGCGGCGGCCTGCTGCGGGTGCAGGTGCTGACCGGCGGTCGCGCCGACGCGCTGGAGGTGGGGCGGTGGATGCGGCACGACGACGTCGATGCGGCCCTCGTCCGCCGAACGTGCGGCTCGCTGCTCGACGTCGGATGCGGTCCGGGTCGCCTGGTGCGGGCCGCCGTGCTGGCGGGGCGCATCGCCCTCGGCGTCGACGTCTCGCCGGCCGCGGTCCGCCACGCGATCAGACAGGGCCTGCCCGTGCTGCGCCGCTCGGTGTTCGGCGCCGTGCCGCGCGACGGGGAATGGGGCGCGGTGCTGCTCGCCGACGGCAACATCGGCATCGGCGGCGACCCGTGCGCGCTGCTCCGGCGCTGCGGCGAGCTGATGGCCCCCGACGGGCGGATCCACGTCGAGACCCACGTCGATGCCGGCCGCAATCGGCGCTATCTGGCGCGATTGAGCGACGACACCGGACGCCGGGGTCCGGTGTTCCCGTGGGCGGAGCTGGGCGCGGCCCGGCTCGCGGCCGTGGCGGCGGAGGCGGGGCTGAGCCTCGACGAGCAGTGGACCCGGGGCGGACGCAGCTTCAGCGTGCTGCGAAGGAGCGCCGGCGCACGCGCAGCGTGATGAGCACGATGCCCGCCGCGCAGAGCACGGCGAGCAGCCCCCAGACCAGCAGCAGGCGCGGCCCGTAGTCGCCGGGCAGCACCGTCGGGTTGGCCGGTCCGAGGTGCTGAGCCCAGAGCTCGGGGATCACCGCGAGCGTCAGCAGGGCGCCGATCGCGAGTGCGCCGCTCACCAGCTGCACCGCCGCGGATGGAATCCCGATCCGGCGGCCCGCGGCGTCGCGCACCCGGCCGACCAGCGTGAGCGTCGGCACCAGGATCGCGTCGTGCAGCACGATCGCGCAGCCCAGCCACAGCACGATCCCGGTCAGCCGCGGTCCGGTCGGCCGCCCGAACAGGAGCACCGCTCCGGTCACCAGCAGCGCGACGCCGATCCCGTACAGCGTGAGCCGGATCGCCCAGAACGCCCCGGCGGACAGCTCCCGCGGCGCCGCGCTCACAGCGCCTCCAGGCGGGCCAGCCACTTGGTCTGCAGCACCCCGGGACGCCCGGGCGCGATGATGCGCGCGGGGTAGCCGTGGTCGAGGTCGAGGGCCTCGCCGTTCAGCTCGAGCGCGACGAGGGCCGTGGGATCGCGCGCGAATTCGGTCTCCATCGTCGTCACCCGGTACGCGCCGTGGGTCTCCAGACTGCGCACCCGGATGCCCCGCGGCGTCGTCGACCCGACGTGCGCGAACAGCTCGGCGAGCCGCACACCCCGCCAGTGCGCGGACGTGCTCCACCCCTCCACGCACGCGATCGGCAGCACGGCCTCCGTCTGCGGCAGGCGACGCAACTGGGCGCGGCTGAACGCGGCGGTGCGCCCGTCCGCCTCCACCTCGAGCCGCCAGCCGGGGTCGAGGGCGGCATCCCGCACGCCCGCCTTGCGCGCCGTCCGGTTGATCGGAAGGCTCTGCGGCCCGGCTCCGTACCGCCGCGGCGCGAAGAGGTTGAACCCGTCGAACGGTGCGAAGCTCTGGCCCGCGGTGAGCAGAACGAGGGCGCCGGATGCCGCCGCGATCGTCCCGAAGAACGCCCGGCGGGTCAGGAGGTCGCGCCGCGGTTCAGGCGCTGATGTCGGCATCCCGACCCTCCGTTCCGTGGCGCTCGATCGGCGGCCGGTCGGGCCGCGGGCGCTCGCGCCGCGACCAGTGCTGCACGATGATCGGCAGCTTCACGCCCACGTGCACCGCGAGCGCGCCCACGAGCACCCAGGCCAGGGCGAAGTGCGTCTGCCGGAACGGGAACGGCCACGGGTACCACTGGTACGTGTTGATCAGACCGATCGCCGGCTCGAGCAGGGCCGTCGCGACGAGCACGCCGACCAGTCCGCGCTCGATCAGGTGCAGCACCCCGCGCAGCGGCGGCCATTCGAACAGCCGGCCGTAGACCGACCAGAGCTTGCCGAGCAGCAGCGGCACGAGCGCCAGGCCGGCCGTGACGTGCACGCCCTGGGTGAGCTGGTAGATCCACGCCGGCCGGGTCGGGAACACCATGCCGGGCAGCGGATCCTGCAGGAAGTGGCTGTACAGCCCGGTCAGGAAGCAGATCAGGAACGCGGGCCCGAGCAGCCGGCCGAGCACGACCGCGGAGCGGGGCGGCGCACCGGGGAGCCGAGCCCGCCCTGCGCACGTCGCATCCGGGCCTCGAGGGCATCGCCCAGGCGCTCGGTCAGCTGCGTCACGAGTCGATGCTCGCCGGTGCCGGCCCGAGCGGGGCGCGGCAGTTCTTACGGTCCGCGAACGGATGCCGCGTTCGGGCCGGATGGCCGCGACCCGCAGGCGAGCATCGAGGGATGCGCGTGGTGCTGCCGATCGTGGGCGCCGCGGCGGCGCTCGCGGTGGCCGTCGCGGCGGTCGTCGTCGGGCACGCCTTCCAGCTGTTCGACCGCTCCGGCGCCTGGCCGCTGACGGCGGTCGGCGCCATCGCGCTCGCGGGGTTCGCGGTGGCCGTCACGCTGCTGTTCCGGGTGCGCGGGCGCGCCGCGCTCGTGCTCGTGGTCGTCGGCGCGGCGGTGCTGGGCGGTGCCGCGCTCGCGGGGCCCCCGCACCTGAGCACCGACTCGGCGCGCTACGCCTGGGACGGCATCGTGCAGGATGCCGGCGTCTCGCCCTACGAGCACGTGCCCGCCTCGTCGGCGCTGGCCGGGCTGCGGCCGGGGTGGTTGTACCCGGCGCCCGTGGACGGGCGCTGCGCCGGCCAGCGGATCATGAGCACCCGCGAGGAGCCCGGCGGCGCCCTGCTGTGCACCGCGCTGAACCGGCCCCGGGTGCCGACGATCTATCCCCCGGTGAGCGAGGCGTACTTCGCGGCGGTGCGCGCGCTGGTGCCGACGACCGCCGCGTACGCGCCGCTCCAGGTCGGCGGGCTCCTGCTGGTCGGCGCGGTCGGCGCGCTGCTCGCCCTCCTCCTGCGCCGCGGCGGGCGCGATCCGCGGTGGAGCGCCCTGTGGCTGTGGTGCCCGTTCGTGCTCGACCAGGCGGTGACCGACTCGCACGTCGACGTGCTGGGCGTGCTGTTCGCGGTCGCCGCCACCGGGGTGCTCGCGGTGCCGGTGCTCCGCCGTCGCCGTGCCGTCGTGGGCGGCGTGCTGCTCGGACTCGGCGTCGCGACGAAGTTCATCCCCGGTCTGGTCGCTCCACCCCTGCTGCGCCGGCGTCCGGTGGCGGTGGTGCTGGCCGCGGCGGGCGCCGTCGCCGCCGTCTACGCGCCCTACCTGCTGGCGAGCGGTCCGAAGGTGATCGGATACCTGCCGGGGTACTTCTCCGAGGAGGGGTACGAGTCGGGATCGCGCTCGGCCCTGCTCTCGCTCGTGCTGCCCGGATCGTGGTCGACCGTCGGCGCGGCGGTCCTGGTCGCGGTGGTGGCGGCGTTCGCGGTCTGGCGTGCCGATCCGGAGCGCCCGTGGGGCGTGCAGGCGGCGGTCGTCGGCGCGACGCTGCTGATCGTCACCCCCGCCTACCCCTGGTACGCGCTTCTGCTCGTGCCGTTCGCGGCGATGGCGGGCAGGCCGGAATGGCTCGTCGTGACCGTCGCGATGACGGTGCGGCAGCTGCATCCGGGCCTCGCGACCAGTCGCGCCGCCTTCGGAGCGGCCGTGATCGTGCTGCTGGTCGCGCTCGCCGTCCGGCACCGGGCCGAGATCCCGGCGGTCGTCTCCCGCCTTCGACTCCCGTTCGGCGCCCGCGCGCCCCTGCCCGAGAGGACCTCCCGATGAGCGCCACCGCGTCCGTCGCCATCGCCGTGATCGGCGGTTCCGGACTGTACCGGCTGTTCGACGATCCGGAGCGGATCGACCTGCAGACGCCGTACGGGTCGCCGTCGGATGCCGTCACGATCGGCGAGCTGGCCGGCCGGCGGGTCGCGTTCCTGCCCCGGCACGGGGAGGGCACCGGCTCGCGCCGCATCGCATCAACGCCCGCGCCAACATCTGGGCGCTCGCCCGCCTGGGTGTGCGGGCCATCGTGTCGTCGTCGGCGGTCGGCGCCGTGGATCCGGCGCTGCGCCCCGGCGACCTGGTGCTCCCGTCGCAGCTCATCGACCGCACCTGGGGGCGTGCCGACACCTACTTCGACGACGACGTGCAGCACCTGCCGGCGGCCGATCCGTTCGATCCGGAGCTCCGGCGCCTCGCCGCGGCGGCCCTGCGCGCCGCGGGGAGAGCCCGGTCGACGGCGTCACGAGCGTCGTCGTGCAGGGTCCGAGGTTCTCCACACGCGCCGAGTCCCGCTGGTTCCGTGCGGCCGGCGCGCAGATCGTCAACATGACCCAGTACCCGGAGGCCGTGCTCGCGGCCGAGCTCGGCGTCGGCCTCGTCGCGCTCTCGTTCGTGACCGACATCGATGCCGACATCGATGCCGAACGCGACGGCGCGGCGACGGGCGACGGCGCCGACGCGGAGCTCGTGCTGCGCCGGATGGCCCAGGCGGCTCCGCGCATCCGCGCCGCGATCGCGGCGATCGTGGCGGCGATCCCCGACGACTACGCGGGTCGCCGCCTGCTGCCGGCCGCCGCGATCGATGCGGTGCTCGCCCGATGAGCCGCATCCTGGTGACCGGCGGCCTCGGGTTCATCGGATCGCACGTCGTCGAGCGGGCGATCCGGAGCGGGCACACGGTGCGCGTGCTCGATCGCGCGATCGGCCGGGTGCCGGCCGGCGTGGAGCTGATGCACGACGACCTGACCCGTCCGGGCGCCGCCGACTCCGCGCTGCGCGGGATGGACGCGGTCGTGCACCTCGCGGCGAAGGTCGGGCTCGGGGTCGACTTCGACGACGCGCCCGAGTACACGAGCGTCAACGTCACGGGAATGGCGCTGCTGCTGGCGGCGATGGCGCGCGCGGAGGTGCGCCGGCTGGTGCTGTCGTCGTCGATGGTCGTCTACGGCGAGGGCGCGTACCGCGACGCCCGCGGCCCGGTCGCGGTGCCCCCGCGATCCGTCGCGGATCTGGAGGCGGGGCGCTTCGACCCGATCGGCGACGACGGGCACGCTCTCGTGCCGCAGGTCGTCGACGAGTCGGCCGTGCCGGATCCCCGCAACGTGTACGCCGTCAGCAAGCTGTCGCAGGAGCAGCTCGCGAGCGCGTGGGCGCGGGCGGTCGACGGACGCGTAGCGGCCCTGCGCTATCACAATGTCTACGGCCCCCGGATGCCACGCGACACCCCCTATGCCGGTGTCGCCGCGCTGTTCCGGTCAGAGCTGGCGCACGGCCGGGCGCCGCGGGTCTTCGAGGACGGCGGTCAGCGCCGCGACTTCGTGCACGTGCGCGACGTGGCGGCCGCGAACCTGGCCGCCCTCGACTGGGCATCCGCGATCGCCGATCCGGGGCTGCGCGCGTTCAACATCGGCAGCGGTGTCGTGCGAACGGTGGGCGAGCTGGCATCGTCGCTGGCGGCGGCCGTCGGGGGCCCGCGCCCGTGGTGACCGGGCAGTACCGCCTGGGCGACGTGCGACACATCACCGCGTCGTCCGATCGGGCGCGACGGGAGCTCGGCTGGAGCGCGGTCGTCGCCTTCGAGGACGGCATGCGGGAGTTCGCCGCCGAGGCGGCCGCGTGACGACCCTCGTCGCGGTGCCGGTCGACGCGCCCCCGGCATCCCGGCGGCCCGCGATCGCCGCGGCCTGCGGTGTCGGCGTGGTCGGCGCCGCCGTCGCGCTCGCCGGCGCCGGCATCCCGTCGCTGTGGGGCGACGAGGTGGTCAGCATCATGTCGGCGCGGCGCTCCTGGGGGTCGCTCGCGGACGAGCTCGGCTCGATCGACGCCGTGCACGGGCTGTACTACGCGATCCTGCACGTCTGGGTCGTCGTCACGGGCTCCGACGCCGTCGCGGTGCGCGCCCTCTCGGCGCTCGCCGTCGCGCTCGCGGCCGCGGGCATGGTGCCCCTGGTGCGCTCGCTCGGCGGCGGACTCCGTCCGGCGCTCGTCGCCGGCCTCGTGTTCGCGGTGCTGCCCCGCGTCGCGTACGCGGGCAGCGACGCGCGGTCCGCGGCGCTCGAGATGGCGGGCGTGGTCGCCCTGAGCCTGCTCCTGGCGCGCGGCGCCGTCGCGCGGCCCGGATGGCGCTGGCTCGGCTACGGAGTCGGGCTCGGCGTGCTCGTCACGCTCTTCCTCGACACGGCGCTCGTCGTCGCGGCTCATCTCGTGCTCGTCGTGCTGCTCACCCGGGCCCCCGAGCGCCGCGCCGCGCTGCGCCGGTTCGCCGCGGCCGTGGGGATCGCCCTCGTCCTGAGCGCGCCCGTCGTGATCGCGGGATGGCGTCAGCGCTCCCAGGTCGGCTTCCTCGCCGACCGCGCCCCGACGCCGCGCACAGTGCTCGTGACGCCGTGGTTCGGCGACGCCGCGCTCGCGATCGCGGCGGGCGGGTCCCTGCTGCTCGCCGTCGTCGCAGTCCTCAGGCGGGCGCCGCTCGCCCGGGCGGGGATCGTGGCACTGGTGGGCGCGCTCGTGCCGTCGGTCGTGATCCTGACCCTCGGCGCGGCGCTCGGCGGGTTCTACGCCGCGCGCTACGTCGGCTTCACCGCTCCGTGGGTCGCGCTCCTGCTCGCCGTCGGGGTCGAGGAGGCCGTGCGCCGGCTCCCGGCGGTCGGACGGGCACCGGCCTCGGCGGTCGCGATCGCGCTCGTGGCGGCCCTGGCCGCGCCGACGGTCGTGTCGCAGCGCGCACCGACCGCGCGCAACGCCGGCACGGACTGGAACGAGGTCGCCGCGCTGATCGCGGCCCGATCGCACCCCGGCGACGGGATCGCGTTCGACGACGGCGTGCGGCACTCCCGTCGTCCGCGCCTCGCCCTGCACGCCTACCCCGACGCGTTCCGCGGGGTCACCGACCTCGGACTCGTCACGCCGTACGAGCGCACCGATGGCCTCTGGGACCTCACCCGACCGCTCACCCCGGGGCTCATCGGTCGTTCCGACCGGGTCTGGCTGGTCACCCGCAGCCGGCACGGCGCCGCGCAGGTCGAGGCCCTGCGTCTGGCGGGGCTGCATCCCGAGCGTGCGTGGTCCCTGGATGCGGACGTCGTCACGCTCTGGGGGCGGCCGTGACCCGCGGCGAACGCGACGGGACATCGACGGCTACGCTGCACGCATGCCGGAGGCCGCGAGCAGCGCGCCGGTCGAGATGCTCGCGCGCGCCGGGATCGATCTGCACCTGGAGCTCCGGGGCTCGCGAATCCGGGCGTCGCTGACCGACGCGCTCCGCGAGGCGATCCGCACCGGCCGGCTCGCGCCCGGGACGCGGCTGCCGGCCTCGCGGGCGCTCGCCGCGGACCTCGGCATCGCGCGCGCGACGGTGACGGACTGCTACGCCGACCTCGTCGAGGAGGGCTGGCTGACGGCCCGGCACGGATCGGCGACGCACGTCGCCGATCGGGTCCCGTGGTCGGCCGAACCGGATCCGGCGCCCCCGGCGGCACCGGCGCCCTCGCGAACCCTCAGCCCCGGTGCCGCCGACTTCGCGGACTTCCCGCACGGTCCGTGGCTGGCCGCCGCCCGTCGGGCACTGCCCGCAGCCCCCTACAGCGCCTTCGGCTACGGTGACCCCCTCGGGAGCAGGGAACTGCGCACGACGTTGGCCGAGTACCTCGGGCGCGCTCGCGGCGTGATCGCCCGGCCCGAGACGGTCGTGATCACCTCCGGGTTCCATCACGGACTGACGCTCCTGGCGCGAGGGCTGGCCCGCTCCGGAACCGGAGCCATCGCCGTCGAGGGCTACGGCCTCGACATCTACCGCCTCACCCTCAACGACGAGGGACTGACCACGCCGCCGCTCACGGTGGATGACGAGGGCGCGCGGATCGGGGAACTGGACGCCCGCCCCGACATCGGCGGCGTGCTCCTGACCCCGGCGCACCAGTTCCCGCTGGGCGTCGCGCTCTCCGCGGAGCGGCGGATCGCCGCGCTCGAGTGGGCGCGCAGGACGGGCGGGCTGATCCTCGAGGACGACTACGACGGCGAGTTCCGCTACGACCGCAAGCCGATCGGCGCGATGCAGGGCCGGGATCCCGATCACGTCGTCTACCTGGGCACGGCCAGCAAATCGCTGGGTCCGGCACTGCGCCTGGCCTGGATGGTCGTGCCCGAACGCTTGATCGCCATGGTCGGCGAGGGCAAGGGCCGGGTCGAGACCGTGAGCGTCACCGATCAGCTCACCCTGGCCGAGTTCATCCGGTCGGGAGCATTCGACCGCCACGTGCGGGCGCGGCGGCAGAAGTACCGGCGCCGCCGGGAGGAGCTGATCCAGGCGCTCGCACGGTCGGCGCCGCGCGTCCGCGTGCTCGGGATGAGCGCCGGCCTCCAGGTGGTGCTGGAGCTTCCGCCGGGCGGGGAGGCCGCGACCGTGCGGGCGGCGGAGGCCCGGGGCCTCGTCGTGAGCGGGATGGCCGAGTTCCGCCATCCCGACCAGTCCGCGTCGGTGCCGCTCGACGCGCTCGTGGTCAACTTCTCGGCGCTCTCGGACAGCGCCTGGCCCGCCGCGCTGGAGTCGCTCTGCGAGGTCGTGGGGGACAGCCCGATCCTGACACCGGAAGTGGTCTGTAATCCCGGCGAGTGAGTGGTCCGTAAATCCAGTCCACATCTGACTAGCTTGGCAGTCGTCGGCACGAAATCCCTCGGTGTCGTCGTCCACGTCGAGGAGTCCCGATGACCTCCGCATCTTCCGCTCGGTTCCTGCCCGCGGGTGTCGCCACGGCCGGTTCGGCGGTCGCCTTCTCCAGCCTCTATCTCGGCGCGGGGGCCCTGACGCCGCTGCTCGTGGCCTATCAGACGCGATGGGACTTCCCGCCCGCGATGCTGAACGTCGCCTTCGCCGTCTACGCGGTCGGCTTCCTCGTCGCCGCGCTGACGCTGGGCTCCCTCTCGGATCACGTCGGCCGTCGACCCGTGCTCGCCGGTGCGCTTGTCGTGCAGCTCGCATCCGACGTGCTGTTCCTGGTCGGCACCGACATCGGCTGGGTCATCGCCGGCCGCGTGGTGCAGGGCGTCGCGAGCGGGGCCGCGACGTCGGCCTTCACCGCAGCGCTCGTTGAGCTCGCGCCGCGGGGCCGGAAGAACCTCGGCGCCGTCCTCGGCAACGTCAGCCTGACGGGAGGGCTCGCGCTCGGCTCGCTGCTCGCCGGCCTCGCGCTCCAGTTCAGTCCCGACGCGAACGAGATCGTCTTCGTCGTCCTCATCGTGCTCACCGTCGTCGGCGGCGTCGCCGTGATCGCCTCGCCCGAGACCGCCGGCGGGCAGGGCGGCACGGCGCGGTCCCTCGTCCCTCGCGTCACCGTTCCCGCCCCGGCGCGCGCCCAGTTCGCGGCGCTCGCGCCCGTGATCGCCGCAGTCTGGATGCTGGCCGGCCTCTCCGGCGGGCTGGCGCCCGCCATGGTCCGGAGCGTCTTCGCGCTCGACAGCGGCTTCGTCAACGGCTTCACGGGATTCGTGGCTCCAGCCGTGGCGACGCTCGTCGCGCTGCTGTTAACGCGCATGAGCGCCGGACGGGCGACGGGGATCGGCATCGCCGCGTCCCTGATCGGCTCCCTCGGCATCGTCGCGGGCATCTCCGCGGACAGCCTGGCGATCGTGCTCGCGGGTCAGGCGATCGCGGGTCTCGCGTTCGGCGCGTCGTTCAGCGGTGCGATCCGGCTCATCCTGCCGCTCGCCCCCGCGCATCAGCGTGCGGCCGTGGTCGCGGCCGTCTATGTCGTCTCGTACCTCGCGTTCGGCGTGCCGATCGTGGTCGAGGGCGTCCTCGCCACCCCGTTCGGGACCGTGCCCGCGGTGGTCGGCTACACGATCGTCACCATCCTCCTCACGCTCGTCAGCCTCCTGGCGCAGCTGCGACTCCGGCGCACCGTGTGAGCCGGTCCGTGATCCATCCAGAAGAGAGCAGGTACCCCCGAATGTCCAGAATCTTCCTTGCCGGAGCCTCCGGTGTGATCGGCCGCCGGCTGATCCCGCTGCTCGTCGAGGGCGGACACACCGTCGCCGGGATGACGCGGTCCTCGAGCAACGCGGCGCTTCTCGCCGACCTCGGCGCCGAACCCGTCGTGGTCGACGTCTTCGATCGCGACGCGCTGATCGAGGCGGTCGCCGCCTTCCGGCCGGACGTGGTCCTGAACGAGCTCACCGACCTCCCCGACGACGTGACGCGGATTCCCGAGCACGCCGAACGCAACGCCCGGATCCGGACGGTCGGCAACCGGAACATCATCGACGCGGCCCGCGCGAGCGGGTCGCCGAAGATCCTCGCCCAGACAGTGGCCTGGCAGCTTCCGGACGGCCCGGATGCGCTGGCCGTCCGGGAGCTGGAGTCGAGCGTGCTCGCGGAGGGCGGCGTGCTCCTCAGCTACGGGCAGTTCTACGGTCCCGGCACCTACAACGAGGCGCAGCTCCCGGCCGCGCCCCGCGTGCAGATCGACACGGCGGCGGAGAAGACCGTCGCCCTGCTGGATGCGCCGAGCGGGGTCGTCGTCGTCACCGACGAGCCGGTCGCGGCGGCCTAGTCCCCGTCCCTGATCCGGCGCAGGAACGCGCCGACGTGCTCCCGCAGCGCGTCGATCCGGCGCAGGCGCTCGGCCTCCCGGTCGAACCCCGGGTAGGCGAGCACCGGCATCCGGCGCACGTTGCGCGAGCACTCGAAGCCGGCGCAGGCGAGCGTGCCGACCGTGTCGCCGCGACGCCCGGCGTGCCCGGCGCGCCGGGCGCTGAAGAAGGCGACGTCGTTGGGCAGCTGCACGTCGTCGCACCACGAGCACTGCGCCCGGGCGCGTGGTGCGCGTTCCGCCTGCCGGAGCAGCACGCCCGCCGGCTCGTCGTCGACCAGCGCGACGACGTAGCCGGTGAGCGGCTGCTTCGGATCGCGCCAGCCGAGGTAGTCGAGGTCGGGCCAGGGCAGCTCGGCGAATCCGGGCGGGAGCGCGAGCGCCGTGTGCTCGCGCAGGCTCGCGTTGAGAAGGGACGCGCGGACGGCGTCCTCGGAGAGGGCGTGCATGAAGGGATGTCCTGTCGAGAGAAGAAGAAAAAGGGAACGCGGGTCGACAGGACCTACCTCGGGTCGGCGCAGGCGCCGAGGACCTCCATCCGGATCGCGTTCACCCCTCGATCGTACGACTCGGCCGGGGCCGGACGTCAGGACCGGCGCCGGCGTGGCCCGACGAGGGCGTCCCGGTTCACGGCGATCGTGCGGACCCCCGCCCGATGCGCAGCGCCATCCCGAGCGGCGTCCGCAGCGGCCGCGACGAGATGTGCAGGGCCAGCCCCGGCTCGTAGCGCACGCGCGAGCCGCGGGGCAGCGCGAAGCTCAGGTCGAGATCGTCGTGGACGCGCGGGTCGGTGCGATGCACGCGCGAGCGGGCCGACGCCCAGACGTCCCGCGTCATTGCGAAGTTCGAGCCGAACAGCGCAGGGCGACCGAGCAGCACGACCGACAGCGCGAAGTACGACCGCATGTACAGCAGCGTCGCGATCGGCCGGAGCAGCCGCGGCACGGAGTCCAGCCGGCCCGGGCCGGTGATCGCGTCCAGGCCGGGCTCCGCGTCCCAGGCGGCGTGGATGCGAGCTGTCCAGCCGGGCGGCGGCACGGAGTCGGCGTCGAGCCGCGCGATGATCTCGCCGGAGGCCGCGTCGTACCCGGCGGACGCGGCGGGCGGGATCCCGAGCATCGGCTCCTCGAGAAGCCGCACCCGCCGGCGCCGCGCGATGGTCGGCGTGCGGTCGCTGCTCCGGTTGTCGACCACGACGATCTCGTCGGGCGCGACGGTCTGCCGGTCGAGCGCCTCGAGGCAGCGCTCGAGGAAGTCGGCGTCGTCGCGGACCGGGATGACGACCGACACCGTGCGCCGCACGCCCTCGGAGCTCATCCGGCATTCAACCGCGTCGAGCGCCCTGGTAGGCGGCGCGCTGCGTCTCCTCGTCGGCGACCCGCACGCCGTACCGGTACGCCAGCTCTCCGCCCAGGAACCCCGAGACGCCCAACAGCACCACGGCGATGATGTCGAGCGTCAGCGGGCCGGCGATGCCGTCGGTGTTCACGCGCACGATGAGGTTCACGATGAACAGCACCACCACGACGAGGTTGATGGTCATGTGGATCAGTGCGACGCGCTGCGCCCGGGTGCCCGAGCGGAGCCGGCTGAGGTCCATGAGGCCGAGGACGGCGGCCAGCACCGCGCCGATCAGGCCGATCAGGATCAACCAGCCGGCGGCGTCCCGGTACCCGTGGTCGGCACCCGCCGCCCTGGCGATATCGAAGATGAGCGCCCCGATCCAGGTGCCGATCGGCACCGTGACCAGGAGCGAGTGGAACGGATGGCCGTAGGGCCCGGCGAGCGGGGTCAGCGGTCGCTTCGCGCGGCGGAGGGCTTCGTCGTTCATCTGTTGTCCTTCAGAGCCGGACATCGTGGCATCTCCCTTTCGTTGGATGCGCTCCACTCTGTCCCCGCTGCCCGCGCGATCGCAGAGGCTTGCGGAATCACCGGCCGTGCGCAAGACGGTCGGCGTACACTGGACGTCATAGCCTGCGCGGTCCGGTCCGCGGGGTGAACCGGATGGCCCGAGGGTGCGCTGTTCCCCGAGAGATACCGTTCGGTAGACGTCTCGCATCTTCCGATCACGACATCGTCGTCTCGGAACGAGTGAGAGGTCCATCGTGACCGGATTCAGCTTCCTCAGCACCTATCCCCCGACGCGATGCGGCCTTGCGACCTTCACCGAGGCGCTCGCGATGGCGATCACGCGCGACGGCGAGCCGGACGCACGGATCGTGCGCATGATGGATGAGCTCGCGCAGCCGGCGGTCGCGGCGATCCGGACCCGCTCGCGGATCGTGGCGGAACTCGCGTCCGTGGGAGCCGCCGATGAGTCGGCGATCCGTGCCGCGGCGCGGGCGCTGAGCGCGAGCGATGTGGCCATCGTCCAGCACGAGTACGGCATCTTCGGCGGCGAGGACGGATCGGATGCCGTGCGGGTGCTCGAGCTGCTGACCGTGCCGAGCATCGTCGTCCTGCACACGGTGCTCGATGCGCCCACGGCCGGCCAGCGCGCGGTCCTCGAGCGGGTCGCGGGGTCGGCGAGCGCCCTGGTCGTGATGACCGCGGCGGCGCTCAGCCGGCTCCGCGAGCACTACGCGATCGACCTCCGCAAGGTCAGCGTGATCCCTCACGGCGTCCCCGCATGGGCGGCGGCACCGCGTGAAGCGGGCGACCATCGTTCCGTCTTGACCTGGGGCCTCATCGGACCCGGCAAGGGCATCGAGCACGGCATCCGCGCGATCGCCGCGCTGGCCGGCAGTGAGCCCGACGTTCGCTACATCGTGTCGGGTCAGACCCATCCGAAGGTCGTCGCGCACGAGGGCGAGACATACCGCGAGAGCCTGCATGCCCTCGTGGCCGAGCTGGGACTGGAGGATCGGGTCGTCCTCGAGGACCGCTACCTGGATGCCGCACAACTCGCGGCGCGGGTGGGCTCCGCAGACCTGGTGCTGCTTCCCTACGACTCCCGCACGCAGGTCACATCCGGCGTCCTGGTCGAGGCGATCGCCGCGGGCAAGCCCGTGGTGGCCACCGCCTTCCCCCATGCGGTGGAGCTTCTCGGCGACGGCGTCGGCACCGTCGTGCCCCATGAGGATCCGGCTGCCATCGCGGACGGCGTGCGGGCGGCGCTGGGCCGGCTCGATTCTCCGAATCGGTCGGTCGCCGCCGCGATCACCGGGACGAGTTGGGCGGACATCGCGCCGAGGTATCGCACTCTCGCCGACGACCTCATCGCACACGCCGCCGTGCTCACCGCATGATCGCACTCGATGAACGTCGTCTCGTCGAACAGACCACCGAGCTGCCCCTGACGCATCTGGCGTCCATGAGCGACCACCTGGGCCTCTTCGAGCACGCCGATCACTCGACGCCTCGCCGGGAGCACGGCTACTGCCTCGACGATGTCGCCCGGGGGTTGATGGTGGTGGTCGGCTCGAAGGATGATTCCGCCACGGCGGCCGACCTCCTGGAGACCTACCTGCGATTCAGTGAGGCCGCCATCGCCTTCAACGGACGGGCGCACAACCGGCTGAGCCGGATGGGCGCCTGGACCGATGAGCAGGGCCTCGGCGACTGGTGGGGGCGTGCGATCCGAGCCCTCGGCGTCACGGCCGCCTCCGCGGTCGATCCTTCCGTGCGACAGCGCGCGCGGGTGGCGTTCGAGCGGGCCGCCCGACAGCGATCCCCCATCTGCGCGCCATGGCGTCGGCCGTGATCGGTGCGGCGTCGGTGCTGGCGATCGATCCGCGCTCGGAGACGGCACGACGGCTGCTGATCGACGGCGTCGCGGCGATCCCGGAGTCCGAGGATGCGACCTGGCCGTGGCCGGAGCCCCGCCTGCGCTACGGCAACGGCACGATCCCGCACGCGCTGCTCGTCGCGGGCGCGGCACTCGGCGACCGGCGCCTGACCGAGCGCGGACTCGCGGCGCTCTCCTTCCTGGTGCTCGTGCAGACCCGTCGAGGACACCTTTCCGTCACGGGCGCGCTCGGCCGGGGGCGCGGCGACGACGGCCCGCAGTTCGACCAGCAGCCGATCGAGGCCGGCGACATCGCCGATGCGGCCGCATGCGCTCATCGCCTGGGACATGGGGAACGGTGGGCGGACACGGTGCGGATGGCGTGGGCCTGGTTCCTCGGCGACAACGATGCCGGGGTCGCCATGATCGATCCCGCCGTGGGGGCGGGATTCGACGGGCTGCAACCCGCCGGCCGCAACCGGAACCGCGGAGCCGAGTCGACGCTCGCCGCTCTCAGCACGTCTCAGCACATGCGGTCGTTGACCGACCACCGGACCCTGTGATGGGCGCGCTCGATCTGACCGACGCAGGCGCCGGGCTGCACGCCGACCCGGCGCGGGTGACCGCGAGGCTCTTCCTGCCGGGCGAGGGGCCGACCCGGGTTCGCTCTCGCGCCGGCGAGATCGTCGACCGCGTCCTGGCCCTCCCTCCGATCACTCTCCGGCAGAGCGCCGAGGCCATCGTCCGCGACTTCGGCGAACGACACGACGGGCTCATCGACCTGCTGACGCGCCATGCCGAGACGGTCGCGTCCGCGGGTTCCGGATCGCGTCCCGCGCAGCTCACCCCGGAGCAGACCATCGTGCTGGGCGCTGTCTTCACGATGGAGTACGCGGTGGAAGGCGCCGCGTTGTGCAACCCCAGCGCGACGCCGCACCCCGACCAGAGCGGGCTGGCCCCCGGAGAGCTTCGCGTCGCGGTCGCGCTGCGGGCGATCGGCGAGGGCCACGTGTCGTCCATCGGGTTCGCCTCGGCCGTGATCGGCTCCGCCGGCTGGGTCTTCGAGCATCGGGACCTCCCGCTGTCGAGCGCGACCATCAGCGAGGGCGACTGGACGCGTGACCACTTCCGTGAGGCGCTCGAGCAGGAGACGCGGCTCAATGAGCTCTCCGCCGCGATCGTCCGCGGGCTGCCGGCCTCCTTTCGCAGCGGGCAGATCGAGGACGCCATTCGCGAGCTCCCGGTCGACCTCGCCCAGCGCCGCGACCTTCACGGCGATCTCGAGGTCGTGCGGGCCATGGCCTGGTCGGCCTACCACGCCCGCTTCGCCGACTCCAGCGACCTGACGCAGCGAGTGCTGCTGCCCTTCTCGTCCGAGGAGAGCCACGGTATGGAAGATGCGCGCTTCGTCCAGGTCGAGAACGACGACGGCAGCCGCGAGTACCGCGCGACGTACACGGCCTACGACGGGCGCACGATCGCCCCCGCTTGATCGTCTCGGCCGACCTACGGCATTTCCGCATCCATCGTCTGTCCGGCGCCGCTGCGGTCAACAAGGGGATGGCTTTGTTCCCGCGCAGCGTCGGCGGCCGGCAGCTCGCACTGACCCGCACCGATGGCGAGAACCTCGCGCTGGCTCATTCGCAGGACGGCCTGGTCTGGACGGACGACGGCATCGTGCATGCCCCGAGCCGCCTCTGGGATGTCGTCCAGAGCGGCAATTGCGGCTCGCCGATCGAGACGGACCGAGGTTGGCTGGTGCTGATCCACGGCGTCGGACCGATGCGCACCTACAGCCTCGGCATGGTGCTGCTCGATCTGGACGATCCGAGCCGCGTCATCGCCCAGCTGGACGACCCGCTCCTGTATCCCCACGGTCTGCTCCGCGACGGCTACGTGCCCAACGTCGTCTACTCCTGCGGGGCGCTGCTGCACGACGGGACGCTGTGGCTGCCGTACGGCGTGGGCGATGCGCACATCCGCGTCGGCTCGGTCGGATTGGACGAGCTGCTGGCTGCGCTGACACCGGTCGCCGCATGAGGATCGGCATCCTGGCTCCCGTCGCCTGGCGCACCCCGCCGCGCCACTACGGGCCGTGGGAGCGCGTGGCCGGCCTGCTCGCGGAGGGCCTGGTCGCCGCCGGCGAGGAGGTGACCCTGTTCGCGACCGCGGACTCGGTCACGAGCGCCACTCTGGATGCCGTCGTGCCCTACGGCTACGCCGAGGACGACGAGCTCGACGGCCGGGTGCAGGAGGCGCTGCACGTCGGCCACGCGATCGCGCGCTCCGGCGACTTCGACCTGATCCACAGTCATCTCGACTGGCTTCCGCTCGCCCTCTCCCGGTCGTGGCGCGCGCCCGTCGTCACGACCATCCACGGATTCTCCGGACCGCGGATTCTGCCGGCTTATCGAGCGGCCCAGCAGGTGCCGAGCGCGGCCCACTACGTCGCGATCTCGGACTCCGATCGCAGCCCGGAGCTGAGCTACGCCGCAACCATCCACCATGGCATCGACCTCTCCGAGTTGACGGCGAGCGCGCACGCGGGCGACGCCCTGATGACGCTCGGACGGATCCATCCCGACAAGGGCACGGCGGATGCGATCGAGATCGCCCGGCGCAACGGACGGCCGCTGATCATCGCGGGCATCATCCACGACCAGCGCTACTTCGACGAGGAGGTCGCCCCGCACCTCGACGGCGAGCACGTCCGGTATCTCGGGTCGATCGGCCCCGAGGAGCGGTCGCGACTTCTCGGTTCGGCCGCCGTCTTGCTGCACCCGATCCATTTCGACGAACCCTTCGGCCTGTCGGTCGTCGAGGCGATGGCCTGCGGCACGCCCGTCATCGCCTACCGGCGGGGATCGATGCGCGAGATCATCGACCAGGGCGTCACCGGCTACGTCGTCGATGACCTCGACGCCGCGAACGCCGTCGTCGAGCCCGCGGCCCGGCTCGATCGCATCCGGATCCGGGGCACGGCCGAGCGCCGCTTCGCCGTGGACCGGATGGTGCGCGACTATCTGGAGGTCTACCGGCGCGCGGTGTCGCGGGTGCCCGCCGGACCAGCATTTCGCGACCGGACGGGTGCAGGCCTCTCCTCCGGGGCGGAGCGCACCCACCGGGCGCCCGAGCGTTGACTGTGCGATGCGGATCGCGTTCCGTCCTGCGCCTACCGTCAATGGATGCTGATCCTGGTCATCGTGCTGCTGGTGCTCTGGGCGATCCTGTCGGTGGTCGGCTTCGCCATCAAGGGTCTTCTGTGGCTGGCGATCATCGGCGTGATCCTGTTCGTCGCGACCCTCGTCATCGGCCTGATCCGGCGAGCCGCCGTCCGCCGACGCACCAAGGCATGATCGGCACGACCGAGGCCCTGCCATCGACCGGATGCGGCGGTCGCCGCTCGAGCCGGACGGCAATCCGTCGCCCGGGCACGGACGTTGACGCCCCCGATCCGGTGTGAAATCATAACCGAACGGCAGGTCAGTAAATCGGAGGCAGCGTGGCCGACGCATTCCTGGTGGGCGGCGTGCGGACCCCGTCGGCCGCCACGGCGGCGCGCTTGCGGGCGTGCGGCCCGACGACCTGGCCGCGCTCGTCGTCGGCGAGGCCGTGCGACGGGCGGGCGTCGATCCGGCCGCGATCGACGAGGTGGTGCTCGGCGCCGCGAACCAGGCGGGGAGGACAACCGCAACGTCGCCCGGATGAGCGTGCTGCTCGCCGGCCTGCCCGATGCGGTGCCCGCGTACACGGTCAACCGGCTGTGCGCCTCGGGGATGACGGCGATCGTGCAGGCCGCGCAGGCGATCCGCGCGGGCGACGCCGACGTCGTGATCGCCGGCGGCGTCGAGTCGATGACGCGCGCCCCGTGGGTGCAGGCCAAGCCGGCGAAGCCGTGGGGCGGGCCGGGGAGTCCTTCGACACGTCGATCGGATGGCGGTTCGCCAACCCGCGACTGCTCGCCCGCGACAAAGCGACGTATTCGATGACCGAGACCGCGGAGGAGGTGGCGCGGCTCGACGGCATCCGCCGCGACGAGGCCGACGCGTTCGCCCTGCGCTCGCACCGGCGCGCGGTCGCCGCGATGGAGGCCGGGCGCTTCACCGCCGAGATCGTCGACGTCGAGACCGCGACCGGGGTCGTCGCGGTCGACGAGGGACCGCGCCGCGATACGAGCCTCGAGAGACTCGCGGCGCTGCGCCCGGTGGTACGGGGCGGCCGCGTCGTGACGGCCGGCAACTCGAGCGGGCTGAATGACGGCGCCTCCGCGATCGTCGTCGCGAGCGGCGCGGCCGTCGAGCGGTACGGGCTGCGGCCGAGGGCGCGGGTCGTCGGCTCGGCGGCGGCCGGGATCGCCCCCGAGATCATGGGCCTCGGGCCGGTCCCCGCCACGCAGAAGGCGCTCGCCCGCGCTGGGCTCACGGTGGGCGACCTCGGCGCGATCGAGCTCAACGAGGCGTTCGCCACGCAGTCGCTCGCCTCGATCCGGCGGCTCGGCCTCGACGAGGAGCTCGTCAACGCCGACGGCGGCGCCATCGCCCTCGGCCATCCGCTCGGCTCCAGCGGCTCGCGGATCGTCGTGACGCTCCTCGGCCGCCTGGAGCGCGAGGACGCGCGGTACGGTCTCGCCACCATGTGCGTCGGCGTCGGCCAGGGGCAGTCCCTGATCCTGGAGCGGGCGTGAGCGAGGTCCGGATCACCGCGGCCGCCGATCGCGTCGAGGTCGTGCTCGACCGCCCCGACGTGCGCAACGCGATCTCCCGCGCGATGGTCGACGAGCTGCACGCCGTCTGCGCGGAGCTCGAGACGGATCCGCGCATCCTGATCCTCGCCGGATCGACCGCGGCATTCGCCTCCGGCGCCGACATCGCCGAGCTGCGTGAGCGGAGGGCCGCCGATGCGCTCGCCGGCATCAACGCGCGGATCTTCGACCGGATCGCGCGCCTGCCGATGCCGGTGATCGCCGCGATCGACGGCTGGACGCTGGGCGGGGAGCCGAGCTCGCCTACGCCGCCGACATCCGGATCGCCGGCGAGGGCCTGCGCATCGGCAACCCCGAGACCGGGCTGGGCATCATCGCCGCGGCCGGCGCGATGTGGCGCCTGCCCGAGATCGTGGGCCGATCGCTCGCGACCGAGCTGTTGCTCACCGGCCGCATCCTGGACGCGGCCGAGGCGCTCGCCGCCGGCCTGGTCAGCCGGGTCGTCCCGTCGGCGGAGCTCATCGCGACGGCGCACGAGCTCGCCGACCGCATCGGGCGCAACGACCCGCTCGCGACGCGGATGACCAAGTCGGTGCTCGCCGCCCCGCGCGAGGAGCATCCCGGGGTCGACGAGGAGGCCCAGGCGGTGCTCTTCGAGTCGCCGGAGAAGCGGCGGCGCATGACCGAGTTCCTGCAGCGGCGGAGCCGGCCGTGAGCGTGCCCGCGCGCGTCGGCGTGCTCGGCGGCGGCCGGATGGGCGGCGGCATCGCCCACGCGTTCCTCCTCGCGGGGGCGCAGGTCGTGGTGGTCGACCGGCCGGAGGTGCTCGACCGCGCGCGGGACGGCATCCGGGTCTCGGTCGATCGCAGCCTCGAGCGCCACGGAGCCTCGCGCCCGCGCGACGAGCTGCTCGGCGCGCTCGAGGTCGTCGCCGACCGGCGCGCGCTCGCCGACCGCGAGCTCGTCATCGAGGCGGTGCCCGAGCTGCCCGAGCTCAAGGCGGAGGCCCTCGGCGGCGTCGAGGCGCTGCTCGCCCCGGATGCCGTGCTCGCCTCCAACACCTCCTCGCTGTCGATCGACGGCCTCGCCACCGGCCTTCGCCGTCCACAGCGCTTCCTCGGCCTGCACTTCTTCAACCCGGTGCCGGCGTCGTCGCTCGTCGAGGTGGTGCGCGGCGCCGCGACCGAGCCGTCGATCGTCGCCGCGGCGCAGTCCTGGGTGCGCGAGCTCGGCAAGGCCCCCGTGACGGTCGCCGACGCGCCCGGCTTCGCGTCGTCGCGCCTCGGCGTCGCGCTCGCGCTGGAGGCGATCCGGATGCTCGAGGCCGGCGTCGCGAGCGCCGACGACATCGACGCCGCGATGACGCTCGGCTACCGCCACCAGACCGGCCCGCTGCGCACGACCGACATCGTCGGGCTCGACGTGCGGCTCGACATCGCCGAGCATCTCGCCGCGGAGCTCGGCGACCGGTTCGAGCCGCCCGCGCTGCTGCGACGCATGGTCGCCGAGGGCCGGCTCGGCCGCAAGTCCGGTGCCGGGTTCTTCGACTGGCCCGATCCCGAGAAAGGCGCCCGATGACCACGATCCTGCCCAGCTACGTCGAGGACGCCTGGTGGATGCCCGCCGACGAGGCCGACGCCACGCCGGTGCGCGACGCCTCCACCGGCGAGCTCGTCACCTCGATCAGCACCCGTGGGCTGGACCTCGCCGCCGTCCTCGAGCACGCCCGCACCATCGGTCAGGCATCGCTCGGCGCCCTGACCTTCCACCAGCGCGCACTGCTGCTCAAGCAGTTCGCGCTCGCCCTCACCGAGCGCAAGGAGGAACTGTACGAGCTGTCGGCACGCACCGGGGCCACCCGGCGCGACGCGGCGATCGATGTCGACGGCGGCATCGGCGTGCTCTTCACCTACGGGTCGAAGGGGCGGCGCGAGCTGCCGAACGCGACGGTCTACGTCGACGGACCGCCCGAGGCGCTCTCGGCCGACGGGTCCTTCCTCGGGCAGCACGTCTACACGCGCCTGCCCGGTGTCGCGGTGCAGATCAACGCGTTCAACTTCCCGGTGTGGGGGCCGCTGGAGAAGTTCGCGCCGGCGTTCCTGGCCGGGGTGCCGACGCTCGTGAAGCCGGCGACGCCGACCGCGTACCTCACGGAGGGCTGGGTGCGGATCCTCGTCGACTCGGGCCTGCTGCCGGCGGGCACGCTCTCGCTGGTCTCCGGCGCCGTGCCGGAGCTGTTCGAGCACCTGCGGCTCGGCGACCTCGTCGCGTTCACCGGGTCGGCGAGCACGGCGGACCGCCTGCGGTCCCACGACGCGGTGCAGACCGGCGGCGTGCGCTTCACGTCGGAGACCGACTCGCTGAACGCGTCCGTGCTGGGGCCCGACGCCGTCGCCGGCACGCCCGAGTTCGACGCCTACGTCGCGCAGCTCGTCACCGAGCTGACGGCCAAGGCGGGGCAGAAGTGCACGGCGATCCGGCGCGCGATCGTGCCGATCGACCGGGTGGATGCCGTGGTCGAGGCCGTGCGCGCCCGGCTCGACGCGCGCGTGGTGCTCGGCGATCCGCGCACCGAGGGCGTCACGCTGGGACCGCTCGCCTCGCTCGCCCAGCGCGACGAGGTGCGCCGCCAGGTGGCGGCGCTGCAGGCGGCCGGCGGCCGGATCGCGATCGGCGATGTCGGCGATCCGGTGGGTGCGCGGGCGGAGGGGGCGTTCCTCGCCCCGATCGTGCTGACCTTCGACGACCCCGACGCGTCCGCGGCGCACGACGTCGAGGCGTTCGGACCGGTGGCGAGCGTGCTCGGCTACGACGGGCTCGCCGACGCCGCCCGCCTGGTCGCCCGCGGCGGCGGCTCACTCGTGACGAGCCTCGCGACGCACGACCCGGCGGTCGCCGTGGCGCTCGCGGCCGCCATCGCGCCCTACAACGGCCGGCTGCTCGTGCTCGACCGCGACGACGCCCGCACGTCGACGGGCCACGGCTCGCCCGTGCCGCATCTCGTGCACGGCGGACCCGGACGCGCGGGCGGAGGCGAGGAGCTCGGCGGCATCCGGGCGGTGCTGCACCACATGCAGCGCACGGCGATCCAGGGCTCGCCCACGATGCTCACGGCGCTGACCGGGGTGTGGCATCCGGGGGCGCCAACCGACGCCGGGCGGCACCCGTTCCGCAAGAGCCTCGCCGAGCTGCGCCTCGGCGACCGGGTCGCGTCGGGCTCGCGCACGGTGAGCCTCGACGATATCGAGACGTTCGCCGCCTTCACCGGCGACACCTTCTACGCGCACATGGACGAGGAGGCCGCCGCCGCGAACCCGTTCTTCCCGGGGCGGGTGGCGCACGGGTACCTGCTCGTCTCGTGGGCGGCGGGACTGTTCGTCGACCCGGAGCCCGGTCCGGTGCTCGCGAACTCGGGGCTGGAGAACCTGCGGTTCGTGACCCCGGTGTCGCCGGGCGACGCGATCCGGGTGGAGCTGACCGCGAAGCAGATCACCCCGCGCGAGACCGACGACTACGGCGAGGTGCGCTGGGATGCCGTGCTCCGCAACCAGCGCGACGAGGTCGTCGCGACCTACGACGTGCTCACCCTCGTCGCGAAGCAGCCCGTGACGGCGTAGCCGACTTTGCCAAAAACGCCCAGTGCGCCCACCGGCGCACTGGGCGTTTTTGGCAAGTTGCGCGGGGGCTAGCGGCGGAGGCCCTCGAGCGCGAGCCGCAGCACGTCGTCGGCGAGCGCCTCGACATCCTCCGGTCCGCCGGGGCGGTACCACTCGACGATCGAGTTGATCATGCCGAACAGCAGCCGCTCGGCCACCCGCGGGTCGATGTCGTCGCGCAGCGTGCCCTCGTCGCGGGCCGCATCCATCAGCTCCGTGACGGCGCGGTCGAATCGCCGCCGCCGGGCGAGCGCCGCCCGCTCCACCTCGGTGTTGCCGCGCAACCGCAGCAGCAGCGTGACGCTGGGCAGTTCGGCGACGAGCACGCGCACGGCGCCGCGCAGCACGTGGGTGAGCCGGTCGGCGGCCGCGCCGTCCCGCGCACCCGGCTCCGTGAGCACGCCCTCGAGCGCCCCGAGGGCCTGGTCGAGCGCAAGCCGCAGCAGCTCCTCCTTCGACCCGACGTGGTGGTAGATGGCCGCCTTCGACAGGCCGAGGCGCTTCGCGATGAGAGCGATCGACGTCGCGTCGTAGCCGTGCTCCGTGAACTCGGCGACGGCTCCGCGCAGGATGCCGGCGAGGTCGTACCCGGGGCGACCCCGGCGCGCGGGCGTCTCCGGCATCCGGACCGCGCTCGCCGCCATGTGCTCCCTCTCCCTTGTCAGGACTCCGCGTGACCAGTGTGGCGCGAGCGGGGTACCGCGCCGCGCGCCGCGCTCCTATACTAAGTGAACGTCCGGTCAGTAAAGGAGATCGTGATGGCGCAGAGCCCGACGGCACAGGTGCCGACGACCGAGATCGACGACGACCCCGACGGCCGCGCCCGCTTCGACGAACTGATCGCCGCCGACTCCCGGATCGAACCGCGCGACTGGATGCCCGCGGCGTACCGCAAGAACCTGGTGCGCCAGATCTCCCAGCACGCGCACTCCGAGATCATCGGCATGCAGCCGGAGGCCAACTGGATCAGCCGCGCACCGAGCCTCAAGCGCAAGGCGATCCTCATGGCCAAGGTGCAGGACGAGGCCGGTCACGGCCTCTACCTCTACTCCGCCGCGCAGACGCTCGGCACCCCGCGCGACGAGATGTTCCAGGCGCTCGTCGACGGCCGGGCGCGCTACTCGTCGATCTTCAACTACCCGACCCTCGGCTGGGCCGACATGGGCGCGATCGGCTGGCTCGTCGACGGGGCAGCGATCTGCAACCAGGTGCCGCTGTGCCGCGCGAGCTACGGCCCGTACGCCCGCGCGATGGTGCGCATCTGCAAGGAGGAGTCGTTCCATCAGCGGCAGGGTTTCGAGATTCTGCTCGAGCTCATGCACGGCACTCCGGCGCAGCGCGCGATGGCGCAGGATGCCGTCGACCGCTGGTACGCACCCAGTCTCATGATGTTCGGACCGCCCGACGAGGAGAGCGTCAACTCCCAGCAGTCGATGGCCTGGAACATCAAGCGCTTCAGCAACGACGACCTGCGTCAGCGATTCGTCGACATGCTCGTGCCGCAGGCCGAGGCGCTCGGTGTGACGCTGCCCGACCCGGACCTGCGCTTCGACGAGGCGACCGGGCACTGGGCGTACGGCGAGCTCGACTGGCACGAGTTCCAGGAGGTGCTCGGCGGTCGCGGACCCTGCAACACCCAGCGTCTCGCGCACCGCCGCGCCGCGTTCGAGGACGGCGCGTGGGTGCGGGAGGCCGCCGCGGCCTACGCGCGCAAGCAGGCCGACGCCGCGGAGCAGGCAG
Organism: Pseudolysinimonas kribbensis; assembly: GCF_030161895.1. Classification (GTDB taxonomy): domain Bacteria; phylum Actinomycetota; class Actinomycetes; order Actinomycetales; family Microbacteriaceae; genus Pseudolysinimonas; species Pseudolysinimonas kribbensis. Next base: position 1,241,585 of record NZ_BSVB01000001.1, on the reverse strand, counting down.
CATGACGACGCCCGGCGCCGCGGACGCGCGCGAGATCTGGCCCCTCTGGGAGGTCTTCGTGCGGGCCAACCGCGGACTCTCGCACGTGCACGCCGGGTCGCTGCACGCGCCCGACGCGACCATGGCGATCCAGAACGCCCGCGACCTCTACACCCGCCGGGGCGAGGGCGTGTCGATCTGGGTCGTGCCGGCCGAGTCGATCACGACCTCCGACCCGGATGCCCGGGGCGCCTGGTTCGAATCCCCCGCGGGCAAGAACTACCGCCACGCCGTCTACTACACGAAGTCGGAGGGGGTGCCGCACCTGTGACCCGGGCCGACCCGCACGGCGAGGTGATCGTCGACCGCCTGTCGCTCGCCGACGAGATCGTCGGAGGCGGCGAGGAGGCGGCGACGGCCGATGCGGCCGAGTACGCGCTCTGGCTGGGCGACGACGCGCTCGTGCTCGCGCAGTGCCTGGGGTGGTGGATCTCGCGCGGCCCCGAGCTCGAGGAGGACATGGCGCTGGCCAACATCGCCCTCGATCTGCTCGGCCACGCGCGCTCGCTGCTGAGCCACGCCGGAACCGCCGACGGGCGCACCGAGGACGACCTCGCGTACTGGCGGGACGAGCGCGAGTTCCGCTGCGCGCAGCTCGCCGAGCTGCCGAACGGCGACTACGCGCACACCCTCGTGCGGCAGCTGGCGTTCGCGGTCTTCCAGGTCGAGCTCTACGACCGGCTGCAGGAGTCCTCCGATGCGACCCTCGCCGCGATCGCCGCGAAGGCCGCCAAGGAGGTCGCCTACCATCGCGAGCACAGCACGGAGTGGTTCCGCCGCCTCGCACTCGGCACCGACGATTCCCGCCGCCGCCTGCTCACCGCGCTCGAGCATGTCTGGCCGTACGTCGGCGACCTGTTCCGCGACGAGCCGCTGCTCGACCGGCTCGAGGGCGTCGCCGTGCGGCCCTCGACGCTGCGGGCGCCGTTCGATCAGGCGATGGGCGCGCTCGCCGCCGAGACCGGAATCGAGCTGCCCGACCCCGACCTGGCTCGCGGCGGCGGCCGGCACGGCATCCACACCGAGCACCTCGGCCTGCTGCTGGCCGAGCTGCAGGTGCTCGCCCGTGCGCATCCGGGAGCGACCTGGTGAGCGCCGTGACCGCGACGCTCGACCGGGAGGCGGCCTGGCGCCTGGCCGCGACGGTCGTCGACCCCGAGATCCCGGTGCTCACGATCGAGGACCTCGGCATCCTGCGCGCGGTCGAGGTCGCCGACGGCGTCGCACGGGTCACGATCACGCCGACCTACTCGGGGTGCCCGGCGATGGACGCGATCCGCGACGACCTGGGCCGTGCATTCCATCATGCGTTCGGCGCTGGGCGCGTCGAGGTGCGCACGGTCCTGCACCCGGCCTGGACCACCGACTGGATGAGCGAGGCCGGCCGCCGCAAGCTCGCCGAGTTCGGCATCGCGCCGCCCTCCGGTCGCGCCGGGCACGCGGGCGGTCCCGTGCGGCTGACCCTCGCCACCCGCTGCCCGCGGTGCGGCTCCGCCGACACCGTCGAGGTCTCGCGGTTCGGCTCGACCTCGTGCAAGGCGCTCTACGAGTGCCGCTCGTGCCTCGAGCCGTTCGACTACTTCAGGGTGCTCTGAGCGTGGCCGCGCAGAACCTCGCGACCCGGCGCCGCGCACGGTTCCACCCGCTCGCGGTGCGCGAGGTGCGCCCGCTCACCCCGGACAGCATCGAGGTGGCGTTCGCGGTGCCGCCCGGGCTGCACGGCGACTACGACTACGCCCCGGGGCAGTACGTCGCGCTGCGCACCCGGCTCGCGAGCCCGGACGGGCTCGAACTGCGCCGCAGCTACTCCATCTGCCAGCCGCCGGAGCCCGGCGAGCTGCGCATCGCGATCAAGCGCGACGTCGGCGGCCGGTTCTCGACCTGGGCGCTCGAGCAGCTCGCGCCCGGCATGACGCTCGACGTCATGAGCCCGCAGGGCACCTTCACGACCGACCTCGCGGCGGCGGAGGGCCGGCACTTCGCCGCGATCGCGGCCGGCTCCGGCGTGACCCCGGTGATGGCGCTCGTGCGCGCCGTGCTGGGCGGCACCGAGCGTGCGCGGTTCAGCCTCGTCTACACGAATCGCACCTCGCTCGAGGTGATGTTCCTCGAGGAGCTCGCGGACCTCAAGGACCGGTACCGGCAGCGGTTGGCCCTGCACCACGTGCTCACCCGCGAGGAGCGCACGTCACGGCTGCTCTCCGGCCGCATCGACGCGGAGCGGCTCGACGGCATCCTGGCCGCGCTCGTGCGCCCCGCGGATGTCGACGAGTGGTTCCTGTGCGGGCCGCTGGACCTCGTGGAGCTGTGCCGCGCGCGTCTGACCGGGGCCGGCGTGGCGCGGGAGGCCATCCGTTTCGAGCTGTTCACGACGGGGCGGCCCGAGCATCCGATGCCGGCCGTCGCCGGACGTGCGCCGGACCCGGCCGTCGGCGTCGACGCGGCGACGGTGCGGTTCACCCTCGACGGCCGCACCTCCACCGTCGTCATGCCGCAGCCCGCGGTCGAGAGCGTGCTCAACGCGGCGCTGCGGGTGCGCGCCGACGTGCCGTTCGCCTGCACGGGCGGCGTCTGCGGCACCTGCCGCGCGCGGCTGCGCGAGGGGTCGGTGCGGATGGCGGAGAACTTCGCGCTCGAACCCGACGAGCTGGAGGCGGGCTACGTGCTCACCTGCCAGTCGCATCCGACCTCGCCGGCGATCGTCGTCGACTACGACGCCTGAAGGGCACGACCATGCCGCACCTCGACCTCGACGACGGCGTCGCCATCATCACCCTCGACCGCCCCGAGAAGCTCAACGCCCTCGACGAGGGCGCGATCGCCGATCTCGACGACGCATACCGGGGGCCGAGGCGGCGGGCGTGCGTGCGCTCGTGCTGCGCGGGGAGGGGCGCGCGTTCTGCGCCGGCCGCGACATCCAGGGCGTCGATCCGGCCGACGACGACGTGCTCGGGTACCTCGGCGGGCTCGTGCAGCCGCTGCTGCAGCGGATGAGCGCGTTCCCCGCGCCGACGTTCGCCGCGGCGCAGGGCGCGGCGCTCGGCGTCGGGCTCGGGCTGCTCATCGCGACCGACGTGGTCTACGTCGCCGAGTCGGCCCGGATCGGCTCGCCGTTCGCGAACCTCGGCGCGACCCTCGACTCGGGCGGGCATGCGCTGTTCGTCGAGCGGCTCGGCGCGCACAAGACGCTCGACCTGGTCTACAGCGGGCGGCTCATGACGGGCGACGAGGCGGTGCGGGCGGGCCTGTTCAGCCAGGTCGTGCCGGATGCCGACCTCGAGCAGGCGACGTTCGCGGCGGCCCGGCGCGCGGCATCCGGGGCCACCCGCGCGTTCCTGGCCAGCAAGCGGCTCGTCGCCCGGCTGCGCGACGAGCGGCTCGGGCTCTGGGCGAGCATGACCGAGGAGAACGCGGCGCAGGCCGAGCTGTGCGCGACCGCCGATTACCGCGAGGGGTTCGCGGCGTTCCAGCAGAAGCGGACGCCGGACTTCACCGGGCGCTGACCGCCGCCTCGTCGAGCGGCTCGAGGTCTTCGAAGATGAGCGAGGTGCGGGTCGTGCGCACCTCGGGGATGGCCTGCAGCTCCTCGAGCACGACCCGGCGCAGCTCGCGGTTGTCGCGCGCCCGCACGAGCAGGATCACGTCGAACTCGCCGCCGATGAGCGCGATGTGGGCGACGGCGTCGATCCGCAGCAGCTGCTCGCGCACCTGCTGCCACGACTCCTGCCGGATCGACAGCTCGACGTAGGCCGAGGAGTGCTGCCCGGCGCGCACGGGGTCGATGCGCACGCCGAAGCCGGTGATGACCCCCGCCTCGATCATCCGGTTGACGCGCGCGTAGGCGTTCGCGCGCGAGATGTGCACGGCCTGGGCGACGACGCTCATCGCCGCGCGGCCGTCGCGGCGCAGCTCGGCCATGATCTGCCGGTCGGTCTCGTCGAGCTGCATCGCACGTCCCGTCTTGCGCCGCTGGACAGATCGTACCCAACGGGGCGCCGACGTGGACGGAAATCCACGATCCATCGGAATCCCTGGCACACGGCGTCACCTCGGCCGAGGATTTGTATACAGACCGTCCAGGCGAAGATGCCGGAAGGGGGCACCGTGGCCCACGAGGACTCCGAGCTGCTGCCGGGCGAGACGCCCGTGCGCTTCCTCGACCAGGACGGCCGCGCGCTGGACGAGACGCGGTACCCGATGCCGCCGCTGAGCGAGCTGCAGGCCGCCTACCGGGCGCTCGTGGTCGCGCGGCGGATCAACGAGCAGTGCTCCGCGCTCGTGCGGCAGGGCCGGCTCGCCGTGTACCCCTCCTCGCACGGCCAGGAGGCGTGCGAGGTCGCCGCGGCCCTCCCGCTGGCGGAGCGGGATTGGCTGTTCCCCACCTACCGCGACGCGGTCGCCGTGATCGGGCGCGGCGTTCCGCCCGCCGAGGCGATGGTGCTGCTGCAGGGCGACTGGCACAGCGGGTACGACCCGCGGGAGCACGGCGTCGCCCCGCAGGCGACCCCGCTCGCCACCCAGCTGCTGCACGCGGCGGGTTTCGCGCACGCGGCGAAGCTGCGCGGCGAGGACACCGTGGTCGTCGCCATGTGCGGCGACGGCGCGACCAGCGAGGGCGACTTCCACGAGGCGCTGAACCTCGCCGCGGTGTTCGGGCTCGCGGTGGTCTTCCTCGTGCAGAACAACGGCTTCGCGATCTCGGTGCCGCTGTCGCGGCAGACGGCGGCGGCATCCCTCGCGCACAAGGCCATCGGCTACGGGATGCCGGGCGTGCGCGTCGACGGCAACGACGCCGCGGCGCTCCTGGCCGTCATGCACGCCGCCGTCGACCGGGCGCGCGCGGGAGGCGGCCCGACCCTCGTCGAGGCCCACACCTACCGCATCCAGGCGCACACCAACGCGGACGACGACACCCGCTACCGCGATCGCGCCGAGGTGCAGGAGTGGGTGGCCCGCGATCCGCTCATCCGGCTGCGGTCCTACCTGCGCGTCTGCGACGCCCTGAGCGCGGCGGCGGAGGACGAGATCACGGCGGAGGCCGAGGCGGTCGCGGCCGAGCTGCGCGACGCGTTGCAGGCCGAGCACGTGCCCGACCCGGAGGACCTGTTCCGGCACGTGTACGCCGAACGCACGCCGCGGCTCGAGGAGCAGTGGGCGATGCTCGCGGACGAGCTCGCCCGCGACGCCGAGTCCGAGCATGCCGAGTCCGAGCACGCCGAGCACGAGGAGGCCCGATGACGCTCACCCACGAGGCGCCCGCGACGACCGCGGCGACGGTCGAGTCCCTCACCCTGGCCGGCGCCGTCAACCACGCCCTCGCCGACGCCCTCGCGGCCGACCCCTCGGTCGTCGTCTTCGGCGAGGACGTCGGCGTGCTGGGCGGCGTGTTCCGCGTGACCGACGGGCTGGCGGCCCGGTTCGGCGAGGCGCGGGTGTTCGACACGCCACTGGCCGAGTCGGGCATCGTCGGCGCCGCGGTCGGCATGGCGATGAACGGGATGCGGCCGGTCGTCGAGCTGCAGTTCGACGCCTTCGCCTACCCCGCCTTCGAGCAGGTCGTGAGCCACGTCGCCAAGATGGGCAACCGCACGCGCGGCGCCCTGCGCATGTCGATGGTGATCCGCATCCCGTACGGCGGCGGGATCGGCGGGGTCGAGCACCACTGCGACTCGTCCGAGGCGTACTACGCGCACACCCCCGGCCTGACGGTGATCGCGCCCTCGACCCCGCAGGACGCGTACTCGATGCTGCGCGCCGCGATCGAGTCGCCCGATCCGGTCGTGTTCCTCGAGCACAAGAAGCTGTACTGGGCGAAGGGCCCCGTCGACTCCGTGCGGCGCGTCGGGCTCGGGCGGGCCGTGGTCGCCCGGGAGGGGACCGACGCGACGCTCGTGGCCTACGGCGCGTCGGTGCTGACCGCGTTGGAGGCCGCGGAGGTCGCCGCCGCGGAGGGACGCAGCCTGCAGGTGGTCGACATCCGGTCGCTCGCGCCGCTCGACGACGCGACGATCGAGGCCGCGGTCCGCTCGACCGGGCGCGCGGTCGTGATCGCCGAGGCGCCCGGCTCGGTGAGCGTCGCGGCGGAGCTCGCGGCGCGGATCGGCGAGCGCTGCTTCGAGTACCTCGAGGCGCCGGTGCGGCGGGTGACCGGATTCGACGTGCCGTTCGCGCCGCCGAAGCTCGAGCGCTACTACCTGCCCGACGTCGACCGGATCCTCGACGCCGTCGACTCGCTCAACTGGGACGACCGGTGAGCCGCGCGTTCACGCTGCCCGACCTCGGCGAGGGCCTCACCGAGGCGGCGATCGTGCGCTGGCTCGTCGCGCCGGGCGACGAGATCCGGATCGATCAGCCGGTCGTCGAGGTGGAGACCGCGAAGAGCGTGGTCGAGGTGCCCTCGCCGTTCGCGGGCACGGTGGCGGAGATCCGGGGCGCGGAGGGCGACGTTCTCCCGGTCGGGGCGCCGCTGCTGATCGTGGAGACTGCCGCGGTCGACCCCGAGCCGGTGCGGTCCGAGCCGGTGGCGCGCGAGCCGGTCGCGTCTGAGCCGGCCGAGGCGCGGTCCGCCGAGGCGCCGGATGCCCACGCCGCCTATCGCGCCGAGGAGCACGCGGGCGGGGCCTCCGGCAACGTTCTCGTCGGCTACGGAACGAGCGGGCACCGGTCCGCCGGTCGCCGGCGCCGGCCGCGTGCCGCCGCCACGACGTCCGCCCCCGCCGACACGGTCGTCGCGCCCGGTCCGGTCGCCGTGCGCTCCCCGATCGTGCGCCGGATCGCACGCGAGAGCGGTGTCGATCTGCGCAGCATCCCGGCCAGCGGCGTCGACGGAGCGGTCACCCGCGGCGACGTGCTGCGCGCCGCCTCCGTCCTGCCGCCGACGGGCGAGGTCGACGCGGCATCCGGCCTCCGCGTGCGCCGCCGCGAGCCGCTGGGGATGCTGCGCCGCACGGTCGCCGCCCGGATGACGCGCAGCCGCGCCGAGATCCCCGAGGCCACGGTGTGGGTCGATGCCGATGCGACCGAGCTGTGGGACGTCCGCCGCGCGATGTCCACCCCCGCGGTCCCGGCGCCGTCGCTCACCGCCTTCCTCGCCCGCTTCGCGATCCTGGCGCTCGACGAGCGGCCGGCACTCGCCGGCCGGCTGAGCGACGACGGCACCGAGCTGATCGAGTTCGACGGCGTCCACCTCGGGGTCGCCGTGAACACGCCGCGCGGGCTGCTGGTGCCGGTCGTGCGCGACGCCCACCGGCTCGACGTCGCGGGGCTGGATGCCGAGGTGCGCCGCGTGAGCGCGACCGCCCGCGAGGGCACGGCCTCCCCGCACGAGCTGACCGGGTCGACGTTCACCCTGAACAACTACGGCTCGCTCGGCGTCGACGGCTCTGCCGCGATCATCAACCACCCGGAGGTCGCGCTGCTCGGCGTCGGACGCGCGCTCGAGCGCCCGTGGGTGGTCGACGGCGCGATCGTGCCGCGCCGCATCCTGCAGCTCTCCTCGTCTTCGACCACCGCGTGTGCGACGGCGGGTACGCCGCGGGATTCCTCCGGGCGGTCGTCGACGCGATCGAGAAGCCGGTGGCGCTGCTGGCGCGGCTCTAGGCGAGTCGCAGTTTGCCGCGTTCGGGCCGGACGTTCAGCGCACCGACCGGATGAGGACCACCGGCACGACCGCCGCCGTCGCGAACACGAGGCTCGTGACCAGCAGCGCCGGATACCCGCCCCAGCCGATCGCGAGCGCCCCGACGGCCGGCGCCACGGCCTGCCCGATGCTCGTCGCGACGGTGATGACGCCGAGCCCGGTGGCGGCACCCTCGACCTGGTTCGGCAGCACCTGCGAGCCGAGGGCCCGGCCGCAGGAGATCGAGAGGCCCAGCCCGACGCCGAAGACGGCCGCCGTGGCGAGAACCGACGGCACGGAGGGGAGGCGAGCAGGAGCAGATCGCCGAGCAGCAGCGCCGCGCTGCCGATCAGCAGGAAGAGCCGTCGCCGGCGCAGCCGGTCGCTCAGCCAGCCGCCGAGCAGCACGCCGACCAGGGCGGCGGCGCCGCCGAGCACCGTCGCCAGCCCGATCAGCCGGCCCGCGTCGCCCGTCGGCACCCCGACGAGGTCGGTGATGAGGTACAGCAGGTAGCCGAAGACCGCGCCGTAGGCGATCGAGAACGCGACCCGCCACAGCAGGAGTTTCACGAAGTCCGGGTGGGCCGAGACGGCGGCGACGACCGCGCGCGCTCGCGCACCCGGAGGCCGGCGGGGTCGTCGCAGGACCGGGGTCGCCCGGTCGTGGACGAGCGATGCGAACGCGATGACGGAGACCGCCACCAGCGCCGCGAGCGTCCACGACACGACCGAGGGGAGCCGGCCAGCGACCCCGAGAAGACGGCGCCGACGCCCGCGCCCACGACGACCGCGATGCCCGCGATCCCCGCCGCGCGTCCGCGGCGGTCCTCCGGGAACACATCGACCAGATAGGCGTCGACGGCCACCTGAACCCCGTGCAGAGCCGACTGCGCGATCACCCACAGGATCCCGATCAGGATCACCGACGGCGCCCCGCCGACCAGCCCGATCGCGAGACCCCCGACCAGCGCGCCCGCAGCCGCCCACGGCAGCCGGCGTCCGAACCGGGTGCGCGTGCGGTCGCTCAACGCCCCCACGATCGGCAGAGCGACCGCGGAGACCACGAACGAGATCGAGAGGATCGCCGCGAGATACCCGACCTTGCCGTGCGGGTCGAGCTCCGCGATCCGCGCCGGCAGGAGCACCGAGACCGCGGCGGCGAACGTCGCGAACAGCGCGACGTCGACCGCGATCTGGCCGCCGAGCACCCGGACCCGGCGCGAGCGGTCCGGGAAGGTCTCGGCGCTCACCGGTCGAGCCTGCCAGGTGCGCTCGGCGCGCCGAGGTGCGGCACGCCCGTTCCTGGACGCCAGCTATAAAGTCGGTGGGGAGTCGTCGTGCTGGGGAGAAAGGCGACCCGTCCGTCCCTGTGACCACCGCGAGGTGGAGATGAGCGAGCGAGCCCTGTTCGGTGTGCCGCGAATCCCCGACGGCATGCTGACGCGTCCGGCGCTGCGCGATGGGGTCGGCCGCACGCCGCTGACGGTGGTCCGCGGCCCCGGCGGCAGCGGCAAGACGGTGCTTCTCTCCCAGTGGGCGGCCGGCACCGCGCCCGGAGTCTGGGTCACGGTGGAGCCCGACCGAAGCGACCGGCTCGCGTTCTGGAGTGCGGTCGCCGAGGCCGGCGCGCACGCGGGACTGGAGCTCCGGATGCCGCCACCGCCCGCCGCGCGAGCCGACCCCGGGGCGATCCGGTCGGCCCTCGTACGGGCCTTCCGCGACCATGCGGGTCGGTTCGCCCTCGTCGTCGACGACGCCCACGAGCTGCGCGGCCCGCTCGTGCTCGAAGACCTCCTCGAGATCCTGCACGCGTGCCCGGAGGTCGTGGTGGCCGTCGGCACCCGGACGCAGAGCGCGCTCGAAGCACCGAGCCGGGCCCTCACCCTCGATATCGCGGTGATCGCGCCCGACGACCTGACCTTCTCGGCGGGGGACATCGAGCAGCTGGCCGGTGGCGGTGCCGAACGGGCGACCGAGCTTCTGGAGGCATCCGGCGGCAACGCCCTGCTCCTGCGCGCGATCCTGGCGTCGGGCGCGCAGAGGTCGGCGAGCGCCGTCGTCCGTGACCTGCTCACCGCGACGCTGGATCGGCAGGCGCCGGAACTCGCGGCGTTCGCCTCGTCGGTGGCGATCCCCGACGACGTCGACGCGGCCCTCGCCGAGCAGCTCAGCGGCGCCGATGCGCAGGAGGCGTCGGCGATGCTCGCCGCCCTCGAATCGGGCGGCCTGCTCGTGGGCCGCCAGGACCCGGAGGGTCCGAGGTACCGGCTGCACCCTCTCGTGCGCGACGAGCTGCGCGACGACCTGCGTCGCCGGTATCCGGAGCGGTATCGACGCCTGAGCCTCGTGGCGAGTGCGGCCGCGGAGGCACAGGGGCGGTATCTTCCGGCGCTGCGGCACGCCGTCGACGCCGAGGACTACGCCCGTGCCTCCGACATCTGCCTGCACGGGGGCTCACCCTGCTGCGTGCGACGGGAGCCGGCGCGATCCTGCAGCGGGTTCCGCTGCGCTACGTCGCCCGGCTGCCGTTCATCGCCATCGTGCTCGCGCTCACCGCGAACGCGCGAGGCGAGCGATGGAAGGCGCTCGAGCTCATGACGCTCGCTCTCGGAGCGAGCCGGGCGTCGCGCGGCCGTCAGCGGGTCGCCGAGCGGGCCGGGCTCGCCCTCATCGAGAGCGTGGTGCTGCGCATCACCGGGCGCGCTGCGGACTCCGTCGTGGCCGCGCGACGGATGAGCACGCTGCTCGATGAGGCGCCGCCCGCCGACCTCGAGGAGATCGCCGACCAGATCGACGGCTACCGGCTGCAGGGCGCGCTCAGCCTCTTCCGCGGTGGGGCGCTCTCCGCGGCCCGCGTCGCGGCCGAGCGTGCCGGGTCCTCCGCCTTCGCGTTGAGTTCGGGCCGGCCCGAGGCGCTGGGGGCCGCGTCGGTGGTCGGGGCCGTTCAGGCGATCCTCGGCGAATGCCGCGATGCCGACAAGACGCTCGCCCGGATCGATGCGAGCGACTACCCGGACACGCTGCGCGACGGCTACGTGGGATCGCTCAGCCACCTCGCGCGCGGAATCCTGGCGCTGGAGCGCAACGACCCCGACGCCGCCGAGCGCGCCGTCGGGCTGCTGCGCGATCACGACAACATCGAGCACGGCATGCTCTTCACCGTGCTCGGCGCGCTCGCGTGGCTGTGGCGCGGGCGGCCCCAGATCGGTCTGCAGCTGCTGGACGAGCGGGAGGCGGTCGACCGCCCTCGGGACCGGACGTCGCAGGAGGATCGCCGGGCGCTGGCCGCCGGTCGCATGCTGCTGCACTCGGCGCTCGGCGAGTACGGCGCGGCGCGCGGCGCCCTGCGCGCGTTCGAGCGCAACGATCCGGTCGCCGGTGTGCTGGAGGCGAGCGTGCTGCTGCTCGAGCAGCGCCCGGACCTCGTGGTCGAGCGCCTGGGCCGCATCCGCGACCTGCCCGGTTCCCGGCTGCAGGCGGCCGCCGACCTGCTCGTGGCGTGCGCCGCGCAGGTCGCCGGCGATGACGGCGTGACGGAGACGGCGATGCGCCGGTTCGTCGCGCTGGTCGCGGTGCACGACGTCGTGAGCCCGTTCGTGCTGATCCCCGAGGAGCACCGCGCGGCGCTCCTCGTGATCGCCGAGCGGGTCGGTGCGGACGCCGCGACGCTCGCCCGGCTCCGTGACCTGCCGGCGCCGTTCCGGGCGACGGGCACGCGCGTGGCCCTGACCAGGCGCGAGACGGAGGTGCTGGAGAAGTTGAGCACGAACGCGAGCCAGGCCGACATCGCGCGGGCGCTGAGCGTGTCGACCAACACCGTGAAGTCGCAGGTGCGCAGCCTCTATCGCAAGCTCGGGGCATCGCAGCGTGACGAGGCGCTCCGGGCGGCGTATCTGCAGGGGCTGCTCGAGGGCCCCGCGCCGCGGCACGACGACCCGGGCCGACGCCCCCGAACGAGGGGTGATGAAACCGGGGTGAAATCCGGATGCCGCCCCCGGCTCGCATCCGGCCCCTGAAAGCCTGACTCCGGCACGTGCGTCCAGGGGGCGTCGTCGCCAGGGGGACTCGCCATGAACCTGCGCTTGCGCATCGCCCGGATCGTGGTCGCCACCGCGGCCGTACTGGGACTCGCCGTGTCGGGCGTCGTCCTGTCGGGGCCCGCGTACGCCGCGGGCGACTCGGTGACGATCACCCCGACGTCGAAGACCACGCCGAGCAACACGCTCGTGACCTACACGCTCGCGGCCACCTGCAGCACGACGTGCGACGCCGCCACGACGGTCACGATCCCGACCGGCACCGTCACGAACGACGGGACGACCACCGACTTCGGCACCTGGCTCACGACGCCGCGCACGTGCTCGCTCGCGAGCAACACCGGCGGGCTCATGACGTTCGCCTTCCCGACCCTGGGCAACGGCAGCGCCAGCTGCACCTTCAGCCTGCGCGCCCCGAACAAGACGACACGCAACGGCGCGGTGGCGACGATCACGCCGACGATCAACACCGCCGGCGGGTCGACGCCCGCCGCGACGCCGGCGGTCCTCACGCTGGCGAGCGCGAGCTCGGGCCACAACGACTCGCTGGGGGCGAGCGTGAACGGCAACCCTGTCGCCAACGTCTTCTCCGGCGCCCCGATGACATTCGCGTTCGTCTTCAACTGCGGCACCGGCAGCGGCGACCTCGGCCTGTCGCCGAACCTGAACATCTCCGATCACCTGCCCGCCAACTTCACCTTCAGCGGCCTGACCACCTCGCCGCTCGCCACGAACCTCCAGGGCACGATCACGACGCCCGCCGTGGGGTCCTCCGGCGGCACCATCACCTACACCGGCGACGGATCGGACTGCGACAACCCCGCCAACAACCGCATCATGTTCACCGTCAGCGGCACCGCGTCGACCAACGGGACACCGGATGCCGTCGGCGGCCCGCAGATCTGCAACAGCGGCATCACCGCCGACTTCACCTACGTCGACGGCTTCGCGGTCAGCGGGGCGGTGCCGTCGGTCACTCCGTGCGCCACCGTGGTCGACATCGACTTCACCGGCAACAAGGGCACAGCAGCCGGCACCTATTTCAACGGCGGCCCGCAGTATCTCGCGCTCGACGGCTCCGCCCAGTCGCGGTACACGTTCCCGGGCGACTGGGACGCCACGGGCGGTGACACGACGTTCACCATCGCATTCTCGTCCAGGCCGGCCGTCAGCAACGCAGGTCTCAGCTACGCGATCCAGGACCCGCTGCCGTGCGCCGACACGGCCAGCGGCGCCTCGAACGCCTATTACGTGAGCAAGGCCCCCGGAGCGACCTGCGCCACACCGGCCTTCGCCCCGAAGGTGATCACGGCGAGCGGGTTCACGCCGGCCGCCGGGGCGACGATCACCCTGCGCTACTCGAACGGCACGACCACCACGGTCGGCTACGTGGCGGGGACGGGCTGGACGATGCCGGCATCGCCCCTGGCGGTCTCGGAGGTCGACTTCCCGGCCTTCCCGCAGGAGGGCACGAACTCCGCGGCGACCATGAGCTTCACGATGGCGGGCTTCGTGCCGGCATCGATCACCCCGGTCACGTCCTGACCAACACCGCCACGACGTCCGCCTACTTCTCCGGCACCACGAATCAGGTGAAGACGGCGCAGATTCACAGCGCCAACATCCTCGTGGCGGACCCGGCGCAGACCGTCGGCGGGGTGCCCACGAGCGGCACGGTCGCCTACCCCAGCCTCACCGCGCAGCAGGCCGGCACGACCTGCAGCGAGAACGTCTCGTTCAACAGCACCACGAACGGCACCCTGTCCAATCAGATGGAGTTCGCCCAGGCGCAGTCTGCACCGGTGTACTTCGACTACCTGGCGCCCTCGGGCGTCACCGCGGCCGACATCACCGGGACGACGACGACCTTCACATTCAACGGTCCCGGTGGGCATTCGTTCACGTCGCCGAGCATCGTGCCGGCGGCCACGGCCGACTACAACGGCAGCGGTCGCACCCTGCTGGAGTGGACGATCCCGGCCGGTGTCGTCACGACCCCGGGGAAGTACTCGATCCGGCCGTCCGCCAACACGTTCAGCGTGGCCCTCCCGCTCGGTTGCGCCGGCGCGTACCAGAACAACCTGTCGATCGGCTACGGGGCGCCCCTCACGGAATGCCTCTGGGACAACTACGTGAGCGCGCTGTACCAGCGGGCGCCCATGCAGCCGCCGACCGGCGACACGACGCTGGGCAACCTCAGTGCGCCCGCCAACTACTGCGCGTACAACGCGCCTCTCTCGATCGCCCCGATCCTCCCGGGCTATACCGTCAACAAGACGGTGCAGGGCGACCTGGACGCCGCACCGGTCGGTGGCATCGGGAAAGTGAGCCCCAGCAACGGCAGCGCGACCTATACGGTCACCTTCCGCAACAACGGCCAGGCCAACCTGCACGATCCGGTGATGTACGACATCCTGCCGACCGCGAGCGATGACACCGAGGCGACGACGACCACGACCCGCGGTTCGCAGTTCCCGGTAGTGTTCGCGGGCGTGATCACCACGGGACCGCTCGCCATCCCCGCCGGCATGACGGTGCAGTACTCGACCTCGTCCAACCCGTGCCGCCCCGAGGTGCTCCCCGACGCGTCGAACCCCGGTTGCACGGACACCTGGTCGGCGACACCCCGGCCCAGCTGTCGGACGTCACCGCCCTCCGGTTCTTCTACGACGGCACCGTCGGAGTCCCCGGATCCACCGTGTACCCGACGAGCTTCTCGGTGTCGTACTCGGTCACCACGACCGCCGCGACCAACGGGGCCATCGCCTGGAACTCCGTCGGAACCAGCGTGCACAAGGGCGACACCGGTCCCGCGACCGCCACGGACGACCTGATGGCCGCGGCCGAATCGCCGCGCACCGGCCTGACGGTGTCGAACGACGTTCCGCAGATCGTCAAGGCGACCTCGACGCCGACGTTCACCCAGGTGGGCGATCAGGTGCAATACACCTTCGACGTGACCAACAACGCCGGAGCGGACCTGCCGAGCGTGACGGTCGCCGACGCGTTCACCGACGCGCCCGCTGGTGCCACACCCCCGACCGTCACGTGCGACTCGGTCTCGGGTGAGGGGTCGTGCACCGGCGCGACGACCGCCGCGATCCCCTCGGGCGAGACCGCGCACTTCGTCGCGACCTACGTCGTGACCCAGGCCGACCTCGACCACGGATCCCTCATCGATGTCGCCACGGCCACGGGTACCACGGCGGGCGGCGGCACCATCAGCAACACCTCGAACGCGGTCACGGTGAGCGCCGCGGCCGTGCACGACTTCACGCTGCAGAAGATCGCGACACCCACGGTCGTCAGCGACACGTCGACGCCGATCACCTACTCGTTCCTGCTCGAGAACAACGGCAATCAGGCCCTGCACGGGGTGACGGTCACCGACCCGATGCTGGGTGCGGCGGTGACCTGCCCGAGCGCCACCATCGCGGCGGGTGCCTCCGAGACCTGTACGGGCACCTACACGCCGACGCAGGCGGACCTCGATGCGGGCTCGATCGACAACTCCGCGACCGCCGGTGCCCTCGACCCCGCCAACGGGGCGGTGGGCGACACGTCGAGCTTCACGGTGGCCGTGACGCAGAATCCCAGCCTGACGCTCACCAAGACCGCCACGCCCATCTCGGTCGGAGCCGTGGGCGACTCCGTGGGCTACGCCTTCCACGTGGTGAACGACGGCAACGTGACGATGAGCGCCGTCACGGTCACGGAGTCCGCCTTCAGCGGCAGCGGCACGGCTCCCACGGTGGACTGCCCGGCGGGCCCGATCACGCTCGCGCCCGGTGACGCCGAGGACTGCACCGCGAGCTACCTCGTGACCCAGGCGGATCTCGACGCCGGCTCGATCACCAACACCGCGACCGTGGATGGCACCGACCCGAGCGGCGCGACGCTGACCGCCCCGCCGACGTCGAGCGCAGCGGTCAGCGTCGTGCAGACCGCGGCGCTGACGCTCACGGAGACCGTCGATGCGCCGAAGGCGACCGCCGCGGGACAGGTGCTGCACTACACGTTCCATGTGGAGAACACCGGCAACGTGTCGATCACCGGGCTGACCGTGCAGGAGACCGGCTTCACCGGCACGGGCGGTGCACCGACCGTGACCTGCCCGACGACCGCGCTCGCACCGGGTGACTCGACGGACTGCACCGCGAGCTACACGGTCCAGACCGCCGACCTGAAGCTGGCGCGGATCGACAACCCGGCCTCGGCGACCGGTGTGACGGCGGGCGGATCGGTGGCCCCGGCGACCTCGACCACCCAGGTGATCGTCGACCCGCCGGTCATCCCGCCGGTCGCGTCGGCCCTCGCCGCCACCGGCCTGGTCGCCGACGCGGCGTACGGGATCGCGTCGGGGCTCGGTCTGCTGGGTCTCGGCCTGGTGCTGCTGATCCTCCGTCGACGGCGGAGTGCCTGACGGCGTGCGCCGCATGAGGCTGCTCGGCAGCGGGCTGGTCGCGATCGCCCTGGCGGTCGCGCTGGTCGGCTGCACGGGCGGCCCCGCGGCCACCCGCTCGCCATCCCCCACGCCGACATCCGCGGCGGTGCCGAGCTCGATCCCGAACGACCCGGCACTGCGCGCGGATGTCCGGATGCGGTCGTGCGCGGCCGTCGAGGGCGGGTGGGCCGCGGCCGGACGGATCGCCAACACCTCCGGTGAGCGCCACGACTACCGGATCACGGTTCTGTTCACGTCGAAGAACGCCACGGTGATCGGCGTCGGGGCCACCACCGTCCCGGTGAAGGCGGGAGCGCAGCGGAACTGGCGCATCCGGTCGTCCTTCGTGGCGGCGTCGCCGACGCTCTGCGTGCTCTCCGGCGTCGCCGACCACTGAGACAATGTGGACAGCGTCCACATCGTGTGCGACGCTCGGGACATGACGATGGCAGACGACCTTCGGCTCTTTGCGGTCCTCATCTACGCCCATGACTCGGCTCACGCGCTGGATGCCACCCCCGCCGAGCTCGCCGAGCCGAACGGCCACGCCGACGAGCTCAAAGCCGCCGGCGCCATGACCGCGGCGTACGCGTTCACGCCCCGCGAACTCGCGGTCTCCATCCGCGAGGGCGGCGTCACCCCGGGTCCCTTCATCGATGCGCCGGCGATCGTCGTCGGCGTGTACGTGATCGAGGCGCCGGACCTCGATGCGGCGCTGGAGATCGCCGCGACCAATCCCGCGATCCGCGGCGTCGGCGGGGTCGAGGTGCGCCCCATCCACAGCGGCGGCGTCGTCGAGCGCTGACGGGGAGGGGCGGGTCCCGTCAGCATTCGAGCCGGGCACGAGAGCGCATTCGCGGCGTGCTCTTGATGCGCGCCGCTCGGCAGGGCACGCTCAGTGCCATGGGACGTCTTATCTACGGGGCACGCGGGATGCACATCGAGATCGAGGATCGGCTCCTCGCCCACGTGCAGGCGGTGGTGTTCGCCAAGCTGCGCCGCCGGGAGCCGTTCCCGATCACCTGGCTGGAGCCGGTGCGCGAGGGGAGCGGGCGTCGCTCGATCTGGATCAACGAGTCGCTCGAGCTGGCGTTCGAGTTCAACGGGTCGCGGCAGGTCGAACTCGACCGCGAGCTGCTCGAGCAGATGACCCAGCGCGCCAACTCGACCGCGGGGATGAACCTCGCCGACCATGCCCACAATCCGAAGCCGGCCGCCAAGGTGACCCCGGTCAGCTGATCCGGCGTCGGCCGACCTCGCGCCGTCCGACCCGATATCAGAGGTCGAGGTCGAGGTCGAGCAGGTCGCTCTCGGCCGGCGGTCGCCACTGCAGTCCGTCGATGCGCCGCTCGATCTCGGCGAGCAGCTCGGTCGGGTCGGGAAGCTCGCCGAGGTGGTCCGCCGGCTCGACGAGGAGCTGGCTGGCCGGTCCCACCAGCAGTTCGTAGTCGTCGACGCGGCCCTCGTCGTCGAGCCCCGGAACCCGCAGGCCCGCCGCGCGGTCGACGTTGGCCAGTGCGGCCGCGTAGCGCATCAGCGCCCCGGCCTCGCGATCTCCCGTCACGAACGTCCCACCCGCGTATCGCACTCGCCGCATCGCTCCACGATGGGGGATTCTGCGCCCGAGGCCGTGCTCTCCCAGGAGGAATGAGGGTTCGGGCAGCGCCGCGCCGCGGACCCTCTTGCGGGCGCGCTATTCAGCGCTACTATGTACTGGTACTCAGCGTCGCTGAATACCAGCGCTGCTGAGTAGCAGCGAGGTTCCGCAGTGGAGAGAGAGGGTCCATGGGCAAGCAGGAGACCGAGATGCTCAAGGGCACGCTCGAGGGGATCGTGCTCGCCATCCTCGCCAGTCGTGCCGCCTACGGGTACGAGATCACGGCGTGGCTGCGCGAGCAGGGGTTCGCCGACATCGCGGAGGGCACGATCTACGCGCTCCTCGTGCGGCTCGAGCAGCGCGACCTCGTCGACGTGCAGAAGGTGCCGTCCGAGAAGGGCCCGCCGCGCAAGGTGTACTCACTCAACGCCGCCGGTCGCGCGTACCTCGGCGACTTCTGGAGGACCTGGAGCTTCCTCGCCGAGCGGCTCGAACAGCTCCGCACGACCACCATCACCGAAGGGGAATGACCATGACCAGGAACATCATCGAGCTCGTCGTCGGCGATTTGTCCGACAAGAAGAAGTGGCGCGAGTACAAGGCGCGCGTCAAGGCCCTGCCCGGCGGCTACCGCACCGCGGTCGAGGGCATCGAGAAGTACCTCATGTACTCGGGCGGCATCACGAGCGGACCGCAGATCGTCGCGATGGTGAACGACCTCGCCGACCTGTTCGAGCGGGCGGCGGCGGACGGCACGCCCATCCGGAGCATCGTCGGGAGCGATCCCGTCGAGTTCGTCGACGCATTCGTCGCGAACTACTCCGACGGCGGCTGGCTGGCCAAGCACCAGCAGAAGCTGAACGAGGCGATCGACAAGGCCGCGGGGGAGCAGGACGGATGAGCGCCGCCATCCAGGTGCGCGGGCTCGAGAAGTCGTTCAAGGACCTGCACGTTCTGCGCGGCGTCGACTTCGAGGTCGAACGGGGCAGCATCTTCGCTCTGCTCGGCTCGAACGGCGCGGGCAAGACGACGGCGATCCGGATCCTCTCCACCCTGCTGCGCGCCGACGCGGGCTCCGCCGTCGTCGACGGTCACGATGTCGCGATCCACCCCGACCAGGTGCGGGCCGCGATCAGCCTCACCGGGCAGTTCGCGGCCGTCGACGACAAGCTGACGGGGCGCGAGAACCTCGTGCTGGTGGCGCGCCTGCGGCATCAGCCGGAAGCCGGCCGCATCGCCGACGAGCTGCTCGAGCGCTTCGCGCTCACCGAGGCGGCCTCGCGCAGGGTGGTGACCTACTCGGGTGGCATGCGCCGCCGGCTCGACATCGCGATGAGCCTCATCGGCGCCCCGTCGGTGATCTTCCTCGACGAGCCGACCACGGGCCTCGACCCCGAGGCGCGCAACGAGGTCTGGGCCACGATCGAGAAGCTCGCCGAGCACGGCACGACCGTGCTGCTCACCACCCAGTACCTCGACGAGGCCGAGCAGCTCGCCGACCGGGTCGCGATCCTGCACCACGGCCGGACCATCGTGAACGGCACCCTCGCCGAGCTGCGCGCCCTGCTGCCCGCGGCGACGAAGGAGTACGTCGAGAAGCAGCCCACCCTCGAGGAGGTCTTCTTCGCCCTCACGGGGGAGAAGCACGAGAAGGAAGGACAGGAGACATGACCACGCGCTTCCTGCGGGACACCGCGACGCTCACCGGCCGGTCGCTCACGCACATCCTGCGCAGCCCGGACACCATCATCACGACGGCGATCATGCCGATCGCGTTCCTGCTGCTGTTCGTCTACGTGTTCGGCGGGGCGATCGACACCGGGTCCGGCGTCGGGCAGGGCAGCTACGTCACCTACCTGCTGCCGGGCATCCTGCTCATCACGATCGCATCGGGGATCTCGTACACGGCCTACCGGCTGTTCCTCGACCTGCAGGGCGGCATCTTCGAACGGTTCCAGTCGATGCCGATCGCGCGGTCCTCGGTGCTCTGGGCGCACGTCGTCACCTCGGTCGTGTCGATCCTGGTCTCGCTCGTCCTGGTGGTCGGGGTTGCGCTCCTGATGGGGTTCCGCTCGGGCGCCGGCGTGCTCGAGTGGCTCGCCGTGCTGGGCATCGTCGTGCTGTTCACGCTCGCGCTGACCTGGCTCGCCGTCATCCCGGGTCTCACGGCGAAGTCGGTCGACGGCGCGAGCGCGTTCTCCTACCCGCTGATCTTCCTGCCGTTCATCAGCTCGGCGTTCGTGCCGACGTCGTCGATGCCGGGGCCGGTGCGGGTGTTCGCCGAGTACCAGCCAGTCACCTCGATCGTGAACACCATCCGGGCCCTGTTCGCCGGCGCGCCGGTGGGTCCGGACATCGGGGTCGCCATGGCGTGGACGGTCGGCGTGCTGGTGGCGGCCTACGCGATCGCGATGGTGGTCTACCGCCGCAGGATCTCCTGAGCCCGGGACTCTCCAACCCGCAGGCGACGTCCAGCTTGCCGGGATCACGGGGCGGGGAGGGCCGGTACCGGCCCCCTGCCGCACCCGAAGCGGCCCTCATCCCCGGTGGATGAGGGCCGCCTCATCGTGCCGACATAACGTCGACGTGACGGGGGACAGCCAAGGAGGATCCGTCATGAACAAGGGGCGACAGAGGTGAGCACCGACCCGCAACGCACCCGGCGCGACGTACCGCTGAGCCGGCGCCGCGAGGTCGCGATCATCACCATCGGGTACCTGGCGGCGGCCGCAGCGGTCGCGAGCACGGTGCTGGCGAGATGAGGAGGACCACGCGCGGTGCGGGTGGCGACGTGATCCTGATCGTCGTGACCTCGGTCTTCGCGCTCCTCGCGATCGGCGTCGCCCTGCTCGGGCTCCGCTTCCTGCTGGGCTCCTAGGGCACCTCGGCCACCGGCGCCGCCGTCTGCGTGACGTGCGCCTCGCTGCCGAGCACCTCGAACCCGTACTGGGTGACGAGCGCCGGCAGCTCGGCGAGGCCCGCCGCGACGGCGCCCTCCAACTCCGCCCGCTCGTCGCCCTCGCGCACACCCGCGGCGGCGGCGAGGTCGTGCACGGCCTGGGCGTCGCCGACCCGGACGGTGATCGTCGCCGTCACGGTGAAGATCTCATCGCTCATGGGCGAACGTTAGGGCCTGCCGGGGCCCGCGCCCATGGGTCACGGCGGATCAGCAGGTGCCGGATGTCACATTCCGCCGGGCTGCGTCGTCTTCCTTGGTGTGAGAGGGATTTCGATCACCGGGCGGCTCGAGACCGCGATCGGCCGCACCCGGGCGGGACGCCGCGCCGCGGACGTCGTGAGCGAACTGAAGGAACGGGTCGTGCCGACGCACTGGTCCAGCCTGTTCGGCGTGGTCACCGGGGCGAGTCTCGCGACCGTGTTCATCAGCGGCATCGTGCTCATGTTCTTCTACGTGCCGAGTTCGCAGCTCGTGACGTATCACGGGGCATACGCCCCGCTCGACGGCGCCACGATGTCCACCGCGTACCGCTCGGTGCTCGACCTGTCGCTCGGCACGCCGGGCGGGCTGCTGCTGCGGCAAGTGCATCACTGGTCGGCCCTGCTGCTGCCCGTCGCCGTCACCGCCCAGCTGCTCGCGACGTTCTTCACGGGCGGGTTCCGCCGTCCGCGGCAGTGGGCATGGCTGGTGCTCGTCCTGGTCTTCGTCGTGACGCTTGCGGCCGGATGGTCGGGGTACGGGCTGCCCGACGACCTGCTGGCCGGCACCGGCCTGCGCATCGTGCAGGGGATCGTCGTCGCGATCCCGGTGCTCGGCGCCTGGGCCTCGTCGGTGCTGTTCGGCGGCGGATTCCCGGGCACGATCATCGAGCACCTCTACCCGATCCACCTCGTCGCCTCGGCGGCGCTGCTCGCGCTGGTCGTCGTGCGGGCCCGGATGGCGTGGCGGCACGGTCCGACGCAGTTCGCCGGCCCGGGCCGCAGCGACGACGTCGTGGTGGGCGTGCCGATCCTGCCGACGGGGGCGGCTCGCGCGGCGGCTCTCGGCGCGGCGGTCGCGGCCGTGCTCGTGCTGGTCGGCGCCACGTTCACGATCGCGCCGATCTGGGTCTACGGCCCGTCGTCGCCGAGCGACGCCTCGGCCGGCAGCCAGCCGGACTGGTACACCGGCTTCCTCGACGGTGCCCTGCGGCTGGTGCCGCCCGGGTGGGAGTTCGAGGTCGGCGGCTACACCGTCAGTCTCGCCGTGCTCGTGCCGCTCGCGGTGGTCGGGCTGTTCCTGCTGCTGCTCGCCGTGTACCCGTTCCTCGAGCTGTGGGCGGTGGGCGATCGCCGCGAGCACCGCCTGCTGGAGCGGCCGCGCAGCACGCCCGTCCGCACCGGGATCGGCGTCGCCGGCATGGCCTTCTACGGCGCCCTGTGGGGCGCGGCGAGCGCCGACATCGTCGCCGTGCGGTTCGGCATGAGTCTCGAGACCGTGGTGCATCTCTTCCAGGTGCTTCTCCTGGCGGGACCGGTGGTCGGCTTCGTGCTGGCGGAGCGGATCTGCATCGCCCTGCAGAAGCGCGACCGCGAGGTCGCGCTGCACGGCTTCGAGACGGGACGGATCGTGCGGATGCCGGGCGGCCGCTACGTCGAGCTGCACCGCAGCGTCGATCGCTACGAGCGCTTCCGGCTCCTCGCGGTCGAGCCGGCGCCCGACGTGCCGGTGCGTCCGGATCGGCGCGGCCGGCTGCATCCGTCGCTCCGGCTGCGCGCGGCGCTCGTGCACGTGCTCTTCCAGGACCGCCTCGCGCCGCCGACCCGCGACGAGCTCGCAGCGATCGAGCAGGACGAACGCGTGGAGGAGCTCTCGGCCGCCTGACCGGGCGCGAAACCGCGCGCCGCCGACCCCTACGCTGGAAGACGAACCAGCGACCACGCGCGAGCCGACGGGAGGCGGGCATGTCCGGGACCTCGACCGCGCTGCCGGTCCGGGTGGGGCTGCGCGAGGAGCGGATCGCCGTCGACGATCCGTTCGCCACCTTCGTCGCGTTGCGTTCGCGCTTCGGCGAGCGCGAGGTCGCACTGTTCGAGTCGCTCGGCGGGCCGGACATCGACAACCGGGCCGCGCTCATCCAGGTCGGGCGCCTCGTCGAGATCTCGGTGCGGGATCGTCGCGTGGAGCTCGACGGCGACGCCGCGATCTCCGCCCACGTGCGCGAGCGGCTCGTCGCGGCCGGGCTGGTCGGCGAGGAGGGCGACGCGCTGCCGATCGGCGCCGGGGTCACGGTGTGGGATGTCGCCCGCACCTGCGAGGCCGCCTTCGCGCTCGAGGACGCCGCCTCCGATCGTTTCGACTTCGGCTTCAGCGTCGTGCTCGGCTACGAGGTCGCCGCGGAGATCGAGAACCTCCGGTTCGAGCATCCGGGCAGTGACGATCTGCCCGACGTCGTGCTCACCGCCTACGCGAGCACCGTCTCGTTCGACCTCGTCCACGCGACGGCGACGGTCATCGCGACCGAGTCCCCGCTCTGGGGCTCGCGCTACGACGAGGTCGCCGACGCGCTGCGCGATGCGGCGGCTGCGCCGGTCGTGCTGCCCGCCGATCCCGCGGCGCCCGGCACCGACGTCTCCGACTCGCTCGGTGAAGCCGAGTACCTCGAGATGGCCGAGGTCGCGCTCGAGCACATCCGTGCCGGCGACATCTACCAGGTGCAGCTCGGTCACGAGATCCGGGTGCGCGGCGCGCGCGACGACCTGGCGGTCTACGCCCGGATGCGGCGCGACAACCCCTCGCCGTACATGGCCTTCATTCCGGTCGGGGAATACGCGGTGCTGAGCGCCAGTCCGGAGCTGCACGTGCGCGTCTCCGGTGACGAGCTGCTCATGCGCCCGATCGCCGGCACGGCGCGCCGCGGCGCCGACGAGGAGCAGAACGCGCGCAACCGCGAGTGGCTGCTCGCCGACGACAAGGAGGCCGCCGAGCACGTCATGCTCGTCGACCTGTGCCGCAACGATCTCGGCCGCGTCGCGGTGACCGGATCGGTGACCGTCGACCAGCTGATGACGGTCGAGACCTACTCGCACGTCTTCCATCTCGTGAGCACGGTGTCGGCGACGCTGCGGTCCGGGCGCGACGTCTGGGACGTCGTGTGCGCGACGTTCCCCGCCGGCACGATGACGGGCGCGCCCAAGATCCGCGCGATCCAGATCATCGAGGAGCTCGAGAACTCGCGTCGCGGGTTCTATGCGGGGGTCTTCGGCCTCGTCGGCGTCGGCGGGTTCGCCAATCTCGCCCTCAGCATCCGCACGGTCGTCGCCGGTCCCGACGGGTACTCGCTGCGCGCCTCGGCGGGTGTCGTGATCGACTCGTCGCCGCAGTCGGAGTGGAACGAGACCCTCGCCAAGATGGGCGCCCCGGCGCGCGCGACGACCGGGAGGGACCTGCTGTGAGGGCTCTGCTCGTCGACGCGTTCGACAGCTTCGCGCACATCATCTACCAGTACCTCGAGGTCGCCGGCGTCGAGACGGAGGTCGTGCGCAGCGGCGAGCTGACACCCGAGCAGGTGCGCGACGGCGCGCACGACTTCGTGCTGCTGGGGCCGGGGCCCGGAACCCCGGAGGACTCCGGCCACGTCGAGCTCGTCCAGGCGCTCGCGGGGGTGAAGCCCGTGCTCGGCGTCTGCCTCGGCCATCAGGCCATCGCCGTCGCGTTCGGCGGCATCGTGGATCGTGCGGCCCGCCCGATGCACGGCAAGACCAGCGCGATCGAGCACGACGCCCGCGGCGTGTTCACCGGTCGCGTCGCGTCGTTCCCGGCCACCCGCTATCACTCGCTCGCCGTCGTGGAGGGGTCGCTGCCGAGCGAGCTCGAGGTCTCGGCCCGCGCCGCCAACGACGGCGCCGTCATGGGGCTGCGGCACACGTCGCTGCCGATCGAGGGCGTGCAGTTCCACCCGGAGTCGGTGCTGACCGAGGCGGGCCTCGCGCTGTTCCGCTCCTTCATCGCCACGGTGCCCGCGCCGGTCGACTGAGAACCTCTTCAGCCGGCGCCGCGCAGATCCCCGGTCGGCCGGGGCGGACTCCCGGATCGCCCGGGAGCATGGGTCAGTGCCGCGAACGAACGACGACGCCGTCCGCGTGCCGCAGCCGACCGTCCTGTTCTGGGTCATCAAGCTCCTGAGCACCGGGGCGGGGGAGGCGATCTCCGATTTCTTCGTGAAGACGTTCGACCCCGTGCCGGTGGTGCTGATCGCGGGCGTGGTCTTCGCGGCCTGCTTCGCGATCCAGATCACCGCCCGGCGGTACGTGCCGTGGCGGTACTGGCTCTTCGTGAGCCTCGTCGCGGTGTTCGGCACGATGGTGGCCGATGCGACGCACATCGTCGTCGGGGTGCCCTACCCGATCTCGACGGGCGCGTTCGCCATCGCGCTCGCGGTCGTGCTGATCGCGTGGCGGCTCGCCGAGGGTACCGTGTCGATCCACTCGATCACGACGGGCCGGCGCGAGCTCTTCTACTGGGTCACCGTGCTCGTCACCTTCGCGCTCGGCACGGCGCTCGGCGACCTCACCGCGACGAGCTTCGGGCTGGGCTGGCTCGGATCGGGCGTGCTGTTCGTGGCTCTGTTCGCGATGCCCGGGATCGCCTTCCTCCTGCGCGCTCCGGCCACCCTCGCGTTCTGGTGGGCGTACGTGCTCACCCGGCCGCTCGGCGCCTCGTTCGCCGACTGGCTCGGCATGCCGCCGGATGCCGCCGGCCTCGGGTTCGGTCCGCTGCCGGTCGGCGCCGTGGGCGCGGCGCTGATCGTCGCCGGGGTGGCCCTTCTCCAGCGCCGGGGGCGCGCGATGCCGGTGCCCGCCGCGCCGTATCGTGGCGAGGGATGACGTTCACGCCGCCTTCCCCGTTCACCACCCGGCCCGAGCTGCACGGCACGTTCGGCATGGCCGCGACGACGCACTGGCTCGCGACGGCCAGCGCGCAGGCCGTGCTGGAGCGCGGCGGCACGGCGTTCGACGCGGCGATCGCGGCCGGGTTCGTGCTGCACGTCGTCGAGCCGCACCTGAACGGCGCGGGCGGTGACCTGGTCGGCCTCTACGCGACGGCCGGCGACCCGACCCCGCGCGTGCTCGAGGGGCAGGGCCCCGCGCCCGCCGCCGCGACGATCGAGCACTACCGCGCCGAGGGACTCGGCGGCGTCCCCGGGGCGGGCGTGCTCGCGCCCGCCGTGCCCGGTGCGGTGGCCGCCTGGCTGGCCCTGCACGAGCGGCACGGCACCTGGGAGCTGGGCGACCTGCTCGCCTTCGCGCTCGGGTACGCCCGCGACGGCCATCCGGTGCTCGGCCGGGTGGCGGCCACGATCGGCCGGATGCGCGAGGTCTTCGTCGAGCACTGGCCCACGTCGGCGCGGCGCTGGCTGGTCGAGGGCGCGCCGCCGGCCCCGGACTCGATCGCCCGCAATCCCGAGTACGCGCGCGTGCTCGAGGGCCTCGCCGCCGACGGGCTCGGCTACTGGCACGGCGAGGTGGCCGACGCGATCGGGGCATTCGCGGGCGAGCCGACGTGGCATCCGGTCGACGGCCGGGAGCACCGCGGCGTGCTCACCGCCGACGACCTGCGCGCGTTCCTGCCCGAGGTCGCCGGCACCGCGATGACGTACCAGTTCCGCGGCACGACGGTCGCGAAGGCCGGCCCGTGGTCGCAGGGCCCCGTGCAGCTGCTCATGCTCGCGATGCTCGACGGCCTGCCCGATGAGCGGCTCGACCCGTCGACGGCGCTCGGGGTGCACACGATCGCCGAGGTCGAGGCCCTCGCGATGGCGGACCGCGACGCGTGGTTCGGCGACGGGTGCGACATCCGGGGCCTGTTCGATCCCGGCTACCTCGCCGAGCGCCGAGCGCTCATCGGCGAGCGGGCCGCACGCGACTACCGGCCGGGCAGCCCGCAAGGGCGCACCCCGTGGATGCCGCCGCTCAGCACGGAGGGCGAGCTCGCGGGCAGGCCGCCGGGCACCGGGGAACCCACGGTCGACCTGCGGTCCAAGGGCGCCCCGCGCGGCGACACCTGCCACCTCGACGTGATCGACCGCTGGGGCAACATCGTGTCGGTCACGCCGTCGGGCGGCTGGCTGCAGTCGTCGCCGACGGTGCCGGAAATCGGCTTCGCACTCGGCACCCGGTTGCAGATGGCCTGGCTCGACCCGGCGTCGCCGACGGCGCTGCGACCGGGGATGCGTCCCCGCACGACGCTGAGCCCCACGCTCCTGCTGCGCGAGAGCCGCGCGGTGGAGGCGCTCGGCACGCCGGGGGCGACCAGCAGGACGAGTGGCAGCTCACCTACCTGCTGCGCCGGCTCGTCGGCGGCTGGCCCGCGCAGGCCGCGATCGACGGTCCCGGTGCGCACTCGACCGCGCACGTCGGCTCGTTCGAGCCGCGCACCTGGACCCCGGCCGGGCTCGCCGTGGAGGATCGCCTCGGCGACGACGTCATCGCCGACCTCGAGGCCCGCGGCCACGTGGTCACGCGCGAGGGCGACTGGTCGCTCGGGCGCATGTCGGCCGTGGGCGCGCACCCCGAGGGCGGGTACTTCGCCGCGGCGAACCCCCGTGGGTCGCAGGGCTACGCGGCCGGCCGCTGAGCCGTCTCGCGCCCGCTATCCGTTCTGGGGGAAGCCGAGGTTGATGCCGCCGTGGGAGGGGTCGAGCCAGCGTTGGGTGATCGCCTTCTCCTGGGTGAAGAAGTCGAAGCCGGCCGGGCCGTATGCCTTGCTCGCGCCGAACAGCGACTGCTTCCATCCGCCGAAGCTGAAGTAGCCGACCGGCACGGGGATCGGCACGTTGATGCCGATCATGCCGACCTGGATCTCGTTCTGGAAGCGCCTCGCGGCGCCGCCGTCGTTCGTGAAGATCGCGGTGCCGTTGCCGAACCGACCGGTGTTGATGAGCTCCACGCCCTCCTCGAAGGTGGCGACGCGCACGACCGACAGCACCGGTCCGAAGATCTCGTCGCTGTAGACCCGGGATGAGGTGGGCACGTTGTCGATGAGCGTGGGGCCGAGCCAGAACCCGTCCTGCGCGCCGTCGGCCTCCACGCCCCGGCCGTCGACGACGACGTCGGCGCCGTCCTCGAGCGCGAGGTCGATGTAGCCGGCGACCTTGTCGCGGTGCTCGCCCGTGACGAGCGGCCCCATGTCGGGGTTCCTGCGACCGTCGCCGACGCGCAGCCCCGCCATCCGCTCCCTGACCTTCGCGATGAGGGCGTCGGCGACGGGGTCGACGGCGACGACGACCGACACCGCCATGCACCGCTCGCCCGCGGAGCCGAAGCCCGCGTTGACCGCGGAGTCCGCGACCAGGTCGAGGTCGGCATCCGGCAGCACCAGCATGTGGTTCTTGGCGCCGCCGAGGGCCTGCACGCGCTTGCCGGTCTTCGCCGCGGTCTCGTAGATGT
Source organism: Pseudolysinimonas kribbensis (assembly GCF_030161895.1). Classification (GTDB taxonomy): domain Bacteria; phylum Actinomycetota; class Actinomycetes; order Actinomycetales; family Microbacteriaceae; genus Pseudolysinimonas; species Pseudolysinimonas kribbensis. The sequence goes on along the minus strand of NZ_BSVB01000001.1, from coordinate 1,213,465 downwards.
ACTGCGCGATCGGCGTCGACCCCACGAACGAGATCGAACGCACCTCCGGATGGTTCAGCAGCGCGTCGACCGCGACCTTGTCGCCGTGCACGACGTTGAAGACGCCGTCGGGCAGGCCGGCCTCGGTCCAGAGCGCCGCGATCCAGTTGGCCGCCGACGGATCCTTCTCGCTGGGCTTCAGCACGACCGTGTTGCCGGCCGCGATCGCGACGGGGAAGAACCACATCGGCACCATCGCGGGGAAGTTGAAGGGCGAGATGATGCCCACGACGCCGAGCGGCTGCTTGATCGAGTACACGTCGACGTTGGTCGACACGTTCTCGGAGTGCTCGCCCTTGAGGAACTGCGGGAACCCGCAGGCCAGCTCGACGATCTCGAGCCCGCGGGCGATCTCGCCGGCCGCGTCGGAGAGCACCTTGCCGTGCTCCGAGGTGATGATCTCGGCCAGCTCGTCCCGGCGCTCGTTGAGCAGCTCGCGGAAGCGGAAGATGACGGCCTGCCGCTTCGCGATCGACGTGTCGCGCCATCCCGGGAACGCCGCGGCGGCCGAGAGCACGGCCGCGTCGACCTCCTCCTCGGAGGCGAGCGCGACCTGCTTGGTCACGGCGCCGAGCGCGGGGTCGTAGACGGGGGCGGTGCGACCCGAGGTCGAGGGTGCGGGGCCCCGTCGATCCAGTGGTCGACGGATGCCGTGCTCGTGCGGGAAAGGGTGTCGGTCATGGTCTCCTCCGGAGCGGTCAGAGCGCGCCGAGCGCGGTGTCGATGATGCCGAGGCCGCGGTCGACCTCGGCGGGAGTGATGACGAGCGGCGGCACGATGTGCAGCCGGTTGTCCTGGACGAACGGCAGGAGCCCGCCGTCGAGCAGCGCCTTCTTGAGGCGCCCCATATCGGGTGCCGGCAGCGGCGCCCGCGTCGCGCGGTCGGCGACGAGCTCGACCGCCCAGAACGCGCCGAGGCCGCGGACCTCGCCGATCACGTCGTGCGTGCGCTGCAACGTCGCGAGACCCGGGCCGAGATGATCGCGCCCGATCTGCGCGGCGTGGTCGACGATCCCCTCGTCCTCCATCGCGTCGAGCGTGGCGAGGATGCTGGCGGCCGCGAGCGGATGCCCCGAGTAGGTGAGCCCGCCCGGGAACACGCGCTCGTCGAAGTGGTGCGCGATCGGGTCGGAGATCATGACGCCGCCGACCGGCACGTACCCCGAGTTGACGCCCTTGGCGAAGGTGATGAGGTCGGGCACCACGCCGTCGTGGTCGAGCGCGAGCCAGTGCCCGGTGCGGCCGAAGCCCGCCATGACCTCGTCGAGGATCAGCACGATCCCGTACCGGTCGGCCAGCTCGCGCACGCCCGCGAGGTAGCCGGGCGGCGGCACCAGGATGCCCGCGGTGCCGGGCACGGTCTCGAGCAGGATGCCGGCGATGGTGTCGGCGCCCTCCGCCTGGATGACCCGCTCGAGATGGTGCAGCGCGCGCGCCGACTCCTCCTGGGGCGTCGTCGCCCAGAACTCGGAGCGGTAGAGGTAGGGCCCGAAGACGTGCACGTGGCCGCGCGCGTACTCGTTCGGCATCCGGCGCCAGTCGCCGGTCGCGACGATCGCGGCGCCCGTGTTGCCGTGGTAGCTGCGGTAGTGCGACACGATCTTGTCGCGGCCGGTGAACAGCCGCGCCATGCGCATCGCGTTCTCGTTGGCGTCGGCGCCGCCGTTGGTGAAGAAGATCTTCGAGAAGCCGGCGGGCGCGTGCTGCAGGATGCGGCGGGCCGCCTCCGAGCGGGTCGCGTTGGCGGTCGACGGGCCGATCGTGGTCAGGAGGTCGGCCTGCTCCTTGATGCCCGCCACCACCGCCGGATGCTGGTACCCGATATTGACGTTGACGAGCTGGCTGGAGAAGTCGAGCCAGCGGTTGCCGTCGAAGTCCCAGACCTCGCAGCCGCGGCCGCCTGCGATGACCATCGGGTCGAGCGCGCCCTGCGCCGACCACGAGTGGAAGACGTGCGCGCGGTCGAGCGCCTTCACCTCGGCGTTGGTGCTCACGTCGCGGATCACGTCGGTCACGGGTGCCTCCTCGGGGCGTCGTCGCGCTTCGATCATCCTCCGCCGGTCGGCTGCGCCGGTATGCCGATCTGGCTAACGTGGGCATAATCCTCGACGAACTGGCAAAGGGGTGCCCATGGCCGCGACGCTGCGCACGCTGCTGGACACCGCGCGCTTCCACCTGCGGCTCATCGTGCCGCCGATCGATGCCGCCGTGCTCGACGAGCCGCTGGCCTGGGCCCACAGCTCCGACCTGCCCGACCCCACCCCGTGGCTCGAGCCCGGCCAGCTGCTGCTGACCGACGGCGGATACTTCCGGCGGCATCCGGGGCGGGATGCCGCCGACGCCTACGTCGAGCGCCTCGCCGGCGCGTCGGTGCGCGCGCTGGGGTTCGCGACCTCCGTCATCCACGACGAGGTGCCGCCGGCGCTCGTCGACGCGGCGCGCCGACGGGACTTCCCGCTGATCGAGGTCGCCGATCGCACGCCGTTCATGGCGATCATCCGGCATGTCGCCGACACGATCGCCGCCGACCAGCGTGAGCGGCTCGACTGGCTGCTCGACGCGCAACGGGCGATCGCGCGGGCCGCGCTGCGCGTCGACGGGCTGAGCGCGATCCTGCACGAGCTCGAGGATCGCCTCGACGGGTGGGTGGCGCTGTTCGACGCCGCGGGGGAGCGGGTCGCGATCCCGACCGAGCGGCGCATCCCGGAGGAGCTGGGCGGTGCCGTGGAGCACGCGGTGCGGCGGGCGCTCAGCACCGGAACCCGGCGCGGCGGGCGGATCTCGACGGCCGGCGGGGAGGTCACGCTGCAGACCCTCGGCCGTCGCGACCGGTTGCGCGGCGTGCTCGCGATCGGCAACCCCGCGCCGCTCGACGAGGCCGGCGCCGACCTCGTCGCGAGCGTCATCGCGCTCGCCTCGATCGCGCTCGAGCAGAGCCGCGCCCTCGAGGACGCGCGCCGCAGCCTGCGCGCGGGCGTGCTCGACCTGCTGCTCGCGGGAAGCGTCGACGTCGCGGCGCGCAGCGCCCAGCTGCTCGGCAGCCCTCTGCCCGCCGAGCCGGTGCGGGTCGTCGTCGCCCCTGCCGGCGCCGCACGGCGGCTGCTCGTGGAGGAGCTCGAACTCGACGCCGAACGCGGGCGAGGCCCGTTCTTCGCGCTCGACGGGGATCGGCTCGTGCTGCTCGTCCCCGACGCGCGGCTCGATGCCCTGGCCGCCGTCCTGCGCCGGCACCGCACCATCGCAGGCGCGTCCGGTCCGGCGGGATGGGGCGAGCTGCGAGCGGCGCTGGCCGAGGCCGAGCGCGCGGCCGCCGCGGTCGCCGATGGGGGTCCGGCGCGCTCCAGCGCTTCGACCAGCTGGCCGCCGACGGGATGATCGGACTGCTCGCCCGCTCGGGCGGCCGCGAGGCCTCCCGGCGGCTGCTCGAACCGCTGCGCGATCGGCCGGCGGGCGACGTCGACGAGCTGCTGGGCGCTGCGCGCGTGTGGCTGGGCCACAACGGGGCGTGGGATCCGGCGGCGAAGGAGCTCGGCATCCACCGGCACACCCTGCGGGCGCGCATGGCCGGGCTGGGGTCGGCGATCGGACTCGACCTCGACGATTTCGCGGGGCGGGCCGAGCTGTGGGCGGCGTTGCAGCTCTCGTGACCGAGTCTCGCCTCGCCCGAGCGTTGACTGTGGGATGACGCGTGCTCGCCGGTGCCGTGGCTACCGTGCAGGAATGCTGATCCTGGTCATTGTGCTGCTGGTGCTCTGGGCGATCCTGTCTGTGGTCGGGTTCGCGATCAAGGGCCTCGTCTGGCTGGCCATCATCGGCATCATCCTGTTCGTCGCCACCCTCGTCATCGGCCTGCTCCGGCGAGCGGTCACGCGTCGGCGCAGCAAGGTGTAACCGCAGAGATACCGGCGAACGGCGCCCCCGTTCGGGGAGATCGCTAGGGAATCGGCCGCTTGGCGTGTATACCTCGGAATAAGGGAAGGTAGAACGGGGGTTCTACCCTTTCGCGCTGGAGTTCGTCGCAGCCCATGCGAGATGAGGCCGTCATGGCCGCAGGAAACTCCACGTCCATACTCCGTATCGCCGCGCTGGCGGTGCCGCTCGCCGCGGCCCTGGCGTTGGTCACCGGGGTCGGCTCGGCCATGGCGGCCGAGGCTCCCGTCGGGATGCTGACGAACGAGCAGGTTGCCGTGCTGGCGGGCTCCACCGTCACCAACACGGGGCCCACGATCGTCTCGGGTGATCTCGATCTCAGCCCCGGCTCATCGGTCACGGGCTTCGGACCCGGCACCGTCACGGCGGGCACGACGCACGTCGCGGATCCCGTCGCGGTCCAGGCTCAGGCAGATCTGACCACCGCCACCGGCGACGCGTCCAGCCGCGCCTCCACCGGCAACGTGCCGGTGGATCTCGCCGGGCTGACGCTCGTGCCGGGCGTCTACGACGGCGCCGCGCTCTCCCTGTCCGGCACGCTGGTGTTGAACGGCGACGCCGACTCCGTCTTCATCCTCCGAGCCGCGAGCACGCTGATCACCGGCAGCAGCAGCGTCGTCTCGATGATCGGTGGTGCCACCTCGTGCAATGTGTGGTGGGTGGTGCCGAGCTCAGCGACGCTCGGCAGCGATTCGACCTTCGTCGGAACGATCCTCGCCGGGGCCACGATCACCGCCGACACCGACGCCACCATCGCCGGACGCCTGCTGGCCAGCACCGGCGCGGTGAATCTTCACTCCAACCTCGTCACCCGTCCGGCCGGATGCACGAACACCACGGGAGGATCCTCGAGCGACGGTGGCGGTACCGACGGCACGGGCGGGAGCGGAGGCACCGGCGGTTCGGCGACGGGCGGATCGTCGACGACAGGCGGCCCATCGTCGTCGCCCACTCAGACCGGGACGCTCGCAGCGACGGGAGTGAGCACGGTGCCGGCGGGTCTTGCGCTCGGCCTGCTCGCGAGCGGCATCGTGCTCACCGTCCTGCGTCGACGCATTCTCCAGGCGCGCCACTGAGGTTCGTCGGGCGGGATGGCCTTCGGGGGCGTGCGGAGCGCCCCGCGATGTGCGTCGGCCGGTCGCCAGGCCGCCGCCGACGCCGCTGAGAGGCGGCTGCGATGGTGACCCGGCAGCGCACCCGCGGGCGAATGCTCGGAGCATGGGCAGAGGTGTGGCGGTGGTGACGGGCGGCAGCGCGGGACTCGGGCGGGCGATCGTGCGGGAGCTCGCGGGCCGGGGCTGGGATGTCGCGGTGCTCGCCCGCGGAGCGGACGGCGTCGAGGCCGCGGCCTCCGAGGCGCGCGAACGCGGCGTGCGGGCGATCGGCGTCACCGTCGATGTCGCCGACACGGATGCCGTGGAGGCGGCCGCCGACCGCGTCGAGGCCGAACTCGGCCCGATCGAGCTCTGGGTCAACGACGCGATGGTGTCGGTCTTCGGCCCGTTCGACCAGATCGAGCCGGCCGACTTCGAGCGGGTCATCCGGGTGGTGTTCCTCGGGTTCGCGAACGGCACGCGCGCGGCCGTGCGGCGCATGGAGCCGCGGGGAGCGGACACGTGATCCAGGTGGGGTCGGCGCTGGCGCACCGCGGCATCCCGCTGCAGTCGGCGTACTGCGCGTCGAAGCACGCGATCAAGAGCCTCAGCGAGTCGGTGATGGTCGAGCTGGAGCACCGGGGGTCCGACGTGCGGATCTCGCAGGTCGACATGCCCGCGATGAACACCGTGCAGTTCAACTGGGTGAAGAACCTGCTGCGGCACCACCCGCAGCCGGTGCCGCCGATCCTGCAGCCGGAGGTGTGCGCCGCGATCCTCGCCGACGTCGCCGACCGACCGCGCCGGCGCACCTGGGTGGGCGAGGCGACGGTCGCGACGATCCTCGGCACGCGCCTCTCGGCGCGGCTCGCCGACCGGCTCGCGCTGAAGTCCGGGTTCGCGCAGGAGGACCCGTCGCTGCACGAGCCGATGCTGCCGCCGAATCTGTGGGAGCCGGTGCCCGGCGACCACGGCGCGCACGGCGCCTTCGACGATCGGGCCAAGGCCCTCACCCCGCAGACCTGGGCGCAGCAGCACCGCGGGCTCGCCGCCGCGATCGGCGCCGCGGGGGCCGTGGTCGCCGCCACCGCCCTTGCGTCCGGCATGCGCGCCGCGCGACGCTAGAGGCGATGACACACTCGATCGACTGGACGCCCGTCACGCCGGACCACGTCCGCACCGCGCTCGCCGACTACGACCGCCTCGGCGCGGAGGAGTTCCTGCGCACGGCCGGCTTCGGGCCGACCACGACCTACGACCTCGTCGTCGACGACCGCACCTACCCGCCCAAGGCGATCCTGGGGGCCGCCTACGCGGACGCCACCGGCACCCGCCTGGAGCCCGGCGACTTCGAGGGCGGCCGCTCGGGTGCCGTGCGCGTCCTGACGGCGCTCGGCTTCGACGTGCGCGAACGGGCACACTGACCCCGGATGACGCGTGCGCTCCCGCGGCGTAGCGTCGTCGCGTGGTCCCGATCGCCTACAGCCAGCTCGCGCCTCGGATCGTCTTCGATGTGCTGGTCGGGTTGCTCGCGCTGGGCGAGGTCGTCATCCGGATCCGCTCGTCGATCAACTCCGCCGGGTCGGGCACGCGACCCGAGCGCGGCAGCCTGATCCTGCTCGTCGTCGCGCTGGTGCTCGGCCTCGGCGGGGGAGCCGTCGTCGCCGGTCGCGTCACCACGCTCACCCTGCCCGGGCAGCTGCCGCTGTTCGTGATCGGCGCCGCCCTCATGGCGGCGGGACTCGCCCTGCGCTGGTGGTCGGTGGTTGTGCTCGGCCGGTCGTTCACCGTCGAGGTGCGCGTGCGCGACGAGCAGCAGGTCGTGGATCGCGGGCCCTATGCGGTCGTGCGGCATCCGTCCTACACGGGGCTGGCGCTCGTCTTCGTCGGGTTCGGCCTGATGCTGGGCAACGGTCTCGCCCTCGCGCTCGCGGTCGGGATCCCGCTCGCCGGACTCGTCAACCGCATCCGCGTGGAGGAGCGGATGCTGGCCGACGGCATCGGCGAGCCGTACCGGCGCTACCTCGCGAGAATCCGGTACCGCCTGGTGCCGTTCGTCTGGTGAGGGCGTGGAGCAGGCTAGGCGTGTCGGGCGTCGCCGAGGCGTCTCGAGAGGGTGTGCGCCGCCTCGAGCAGCAGCACGCCCAGCTGCGCGGTGCGCTCGCCCGCGAGCCGTGACTCCACGCCGTTGAGGCTGATCGCCCACGCGGGCGCGCCGTCGTGGTCGAAGACGGCGGCGCCGAGGCCCCAGCTGCCCGCGACGATGAGGCCCGGATTGACCGCGTAGCCCAGTCGCCGGGTCTGGGCGATGCGCGCCAGCAGGGGCCGGATCGCGTGCGCGGCCCCGTAGGACGCTTCGAGCCGCGGCCCCTCGCGGCGGGTGTACGCGTCCGACTCGGCCGGCGGCAGGTGGGCGAGGATCGCGAGGCCGGCGGAGGCCACCCCGAGGGGGAACCGGATGCCCTCGTGCAGCACGTGCGAGCGCAGCGGGAAGCTGCCCTCCTGGGCGATCAGGCAGACCGTCTCGTCGCCGCGCCGGGCGGAGAGGAAGGCGCTCTCGCCGGTGCGCTCGGACAGGGCCCGCACGACGGGGCGCGCGGTGGCGGTGACGTCGTAGCGCTCGGCGGCGACCGCGCCGAGCAGGAACATCTCCGGGCCGAGGTACCAGCGGCCGCGCGCCGTGTCGCGGTCGACGAACCCGTCAGCGGCCAGGGCCGCGAGCACGCGCTGCGCCGTCGAGCGCGGAAGCCCGGTCGCGGCCGCGACCTCCGACGTGCTCACGCCGGCGGACGCGCTCGCTCCGACCTGCCGCAGGATCGCGGTCGTGCGGCCGATGAGCTGGGTCCCCGCCATGCTCATATTGTGAGCACACACTGCCCAGTCGCGCCATCGCGCGGGCGAACCGGAGCCGGGTGCGGCCGGCGGGGTTAGCGTCGAGTCGTCGGCCCGAAGGAGTGCGATGACGAAGCTGGTCCCCGCGCCGCGGACGCCATCCAGGCGATCGCGCGCGACGGCATGACGGTCGCGGTCGGCGGTTTCGGCCTCTCGGGCAACCCGAGCACGCTGATCCGGGCGCTCGTCGAGACGGGCGTGCGCGACCTGACCGTGGTGAGCAACAACATGGGCGTCGACGGCAAGGGGCTCGGCCTGCTGCTGGAGAACAAGCAGGTCGCCAAGGTGCTCTCGTCGTACGTCGGCGAGAACCGGCTGTTCGCGCAGCAGTACCTCGACGGCGAGCTCGAGGTCGAGTTCGTGCCGCAGGGCACGCTCGCCGAGCGGCTGCGGGCGGGGGCGCGGGCATCCCGGCGTTCTACACGCCGACCGGGGTGGGCACGCCGATCGCGCAGGGCAAGCCGGAGGCCGAGTTCGACGGGGTGCGGGCGATCCTCGAGCGCGGGATCGTCGCCGACCTCGCGCTCGTGCGGGCGCATCGCGCCGACCTCGAGGGGAACCTCCGCTACCGGCTCACGGCGCGCAACTTCAACCCGCTCGTCGCGACCGCCGGGCGGGTGACGGTCGCGGAGGCCGACGAGGTGCTGCCGGAGGGGAGTACCTGGGGCCGGACGACATCCACACCCCCGGCATCTACGTGCAGCACATCGTCGCGGCCGATCCCGCCGACAAGCAGATCGAGCAGAGGACCCTTCGTGTGGAGTCGTGACGAGATGGCGGCGATCGCCGCCCAGGAGCTCGCGGACGGCCAGTACGTGAACCTCGGGATCGGCATCCCGACCCTGGTGGCGAACCACCTGCCGCCGGGGGTGCGGGTCACGCTGCAGAGCGAGAACGGGATCCTCGGCACCGGACCGTTCCCGGTCGAGGGCGACGAGGATCCCGACCTCATCAACGCGGGCAAGCAGACCGTCACGCTGCTGCCGGGCGCCTCGATCTTCGACTCGGCGACGTCGTTCGGCATGATCCGCGGCGGGCACGTGCAGATCGCGATCCTCGGCGCGCTGCAGGTGGCGGCCAACGGCGACCTCGCCAACTGGCAGATCCCCGGCAAGCTCGTGAAGGGCATGGGCGGCGCGATGGACCTGGTCGCCGGCACCCCGCGCGTCGTCGTCATCACGGAGCACGTCGCCAAGGACGGCACGCCGAAGATCGTCGAGACCTGCACCCTGCCCCTGACCGGCGTCGGCGTCGTGAACCGGATCATCACCGATCGCGCCGTCTTCGACGTCGCCCCCGGCGGCCTCGTGCTCCGCCGACTCGCCCCCGATCAGACCGCCGCCGAGCTCCGCACGCTCACCGGCGCACCCTTCCAGGAGGACCTCGCATGACCGCCGCCGTCATCACCGGGTACGCCCGCACCCCGTTCGCGAAGTACACGGGCGCGTTCGCCAAGGTGCCCGCGACCGAGCTCGGCGCGCACGCCGTGAAGGCGGCGCTGGCGCGGTCCGGAGTGGCTCCGGATGCCGTGCAGCGCGTCATCGGCGGCCAGGTGCTGCAGGGCCTCGCCGGCCAGAACCCCGCGCGCCAGGCCGGCGTCGGCGCCGGCGTGCCGTTCGACGTGCCTGCCATGACGCTCAACGTCGTCTGCCTCTCGGGGCTGGAGGCCGTCATCGCGGCCGCGCACCTCATCGAGCGCGGCGACGCCGACGTCGTGGTCGCCCTCGGCATGGAGTCGATGTCGCTGGCCCCGCACGCCTTCCCGGGCCGGGCCGGCACCCGCTACGGCGCCATCGAGCTCGTCGACACGCTCCACCACGACGGGCTCACCGACGCGTTCGAGAAGGTCTCGATGGGCGCGTCGACCGAGGCCGGCAACGACAGGTTGCACCTCGACCGCGCCGCCCAGGATGCCTGGGCCGCCCGCTCGCACCAGCGGGCCACCGCCTCCCGCGAGTTCCTCGCCGGCGAGATCGAGCCGTGGTCCAACCTCGCCGAGGACGACGGCGTGCGCCCCGACACCACCCCCGAGACGCTCGCCCGGCTCCGCCCCGCGTTCCGCCCCGAGGGCACGATCACGGCGGGCAACGCGTCGCAGGTGACCGACGGCGCTGCGGCGCTCGTGCTCATGAGCGAGGATGCCGCGGCGGCGGCGGGCGCCACGCCGATCGCGCGCGTGCTGGGCTCCGCGCTCGTGGCGGGGCCCGACATCCAGCTGCATCACCAGCCCTCGAACGCGATCGTGGCCGCGCTGACGAAGCTCGGCGCCGACGCCTCGGAGCTCGGCCGTGTGGAGATCAACGAGGCGTTCGCGTCGGTCGCACTGGCCTCCGTGGATGCGCTCGCGATCGATCCCGACATCGTCAACGTGCACGGCGGCGCGATCGCGCTGGGGCATCCGATCGGGGCGTCCGGAGCGCGGCTCGCGGGCACCCTGGCGCGCCAGCTGCACGAGCCGGGGCCTCCGGCATCGGCGCGGCGGCTCTCTGCGGCGGCGGCGGGCAGGGCTCGGCACTGATCCTCGAGGCGGTCTGAGCCGATCAGGAGCCGAAGCCGGCCCGACCGGCCACCGCCCTAGGGGTGCAGCACGACCTTGACGCAGCCGTCCTCCTTGTCGCGGAAGGTGAGGTAGAGCTCCGGCGCCTCGTCGAGCGAGCCGTGATGGGTCACGAGGTCCGTGACGCCGAGAGGGTCGGCCGGGTCCTCGACGAGCGGCCACAGCTGCGGGATCCAGCGCTGCACGTTGCACTGGCCCATGTGGATCGAGATCTGCTTGTCGAACAGGTTGAGCATCGGCAGCGGGTCGCCGACACCGCCGTACACGCCGCTGATGGACACCGTGCCGCCGCGTTGCACGATGTCGAACGCGGTCATCATCGCGGCCAGCCGATCGGCGCCGACCGTCTTCATGAGCTTCTTGGCCATGGCATCCGGCAGCATGCCGGCGGCGTGCTGGCTGAACGCGGCGACCAGGTTGCCGTGCGCCTCCATGCCGACCGCGTCGACGACGCCGTGCGGTCCGCGGCCGTCGGTGCGATCCAGGATCTCGTCGCGCAGCCGGTCGCCGAGGTCGAGGGTCGCGACGCCGTGCCGCTCGGCCATGGCCCGTCGCTCCGGCACCGGGTCCACCGCGATCACGTCGTAGCCGAGGTGGCGGCCGACGCGGGAGACCAGCTGCCCGACGGGGCCGAGGCCGAGCACGGCGAGCGAGCCGCCCTCCGGAACGTTCGCGTACTGCACCCCTGCCACGCGGTGGGCAGGATGTCGCTCAGGAACAGGTAGCGCTCGTCGGGGAGGTCGGTCGTGATCCGCATCGCGTTCGCGTCGGCGAGCCGCACCCGCAGGTACTCCGCCTGCCCGCCCGGCACGCTGCCGTACAGCTCCGTGTAGCCGTACAGCGATGCGCCGGTGTCCTGACCCGGCGTGCGGGTCCTCTCGCACTGGGTCGTGAAGCCGCGCCGGCACTGGTAGCACTCCCCGCAGGCGATCACGAACGGGATGACGACCCGGTCGCCGATGGAGATCTTCGACACCGCGCTGCCGGTCTCGACCACGACGCCCATGGGCTCGTGCCCGAGCACGTCGCCCTTGTGGAGGAACGGTCCGAGCACATCGAGCAGATGCAGATCGGAGCCGCAGATCGCCGTCGACGTGATCCGGACGATCGCGTCGGTCGGCTCCAGGATCTCGGGGTCCGGAACGTCGATCGTGCGGACGGAGCGGGGGCCTGCCAGGTGAGCGCCTTCATGAGCCCAGTGCACCGCAGCGCCGGCGACCGCTCGCGGGTTCCCCGGAGGCGCCCAGCCTGCCGGGGGTCAGTCCGGCGGGGCGATCGCCCTCGTCGTGAAGATCGAGTCGCCGTGCAGCTCGTCGGGCTCGACACGACCCGACTCGACGAAGCCGAGCTTCGCGAGGACGCGGCGCGACGCGGTGTTCCACTCGCGGACCGTGGCCCACAGCCGCCGGTGCCCGGATGCCTGTGCCCAGCCGATCACGCCGCGGGCGGCCTCCGTCGCATATCCATGGCCCCATGCCCGCCGCAAGAGCTCGTACGCCAGCTCCGGCTCGTCATCCTGCCCGTACGCGTTGGCGATGAGGCCGCAGTATCCGATCGCGCCCTGGAGGCCTCTGCGTTCCACCGCCAGTATGCCGAGCGACGGCGGCGGCTGGTCGCGCCGGGTCCGCTCCTCGAGTTCTTCCTGGGTCGGGTGACCATCCGAGGTGATCCGCCGGTGAGCGGGAACACGGGGATCGCGCTCTCCCCAGAGCTCGTGCTCCACGGGCGCGTCGCCCACCCGCCACCTCCGCAGAAGCAGGCGCTCCGTTCTCACGAGCAGACCGTCACCGGGCGCTCGATCGGTGTCCATCGCCCGCAGGCTAGCAAGCGCACCGGACGCTCCCGCTCGACACCTCGGCGTCTACGCCTCGCCGTCGGACTCGTCACCGGCGACCGGGAGCAGCGCGATGCCGACGCCGGGCGCGATCAGGAGCTGCGCCGGCGCCATCGAGCCCTCGCCGTAGTTGACCTCGATCCATCCGCTGCCGCGGCTCAGGATCTGATCGATCTCGGCGCGCAGGTCGGCGAGCGCACGCCCGCCGACGCTGTAGTGGCGGCCGCCGTAATAGATGTCGATGCGCTTCACGTCACCTCGTCGGAGTCGGGGCGGTGCGGCGGTTCGGGCACGAGGTGCAGCCCGGCTGCCGAGTTCGCGGTGGCCATCAGGTCGTCGACCCACGCCCGGTTGATCGCCGGGCTCCGTCCTCCGAAGAACTTGTAGACCATCGAGACGCGGGGGTGGATCCAGATGATCGTGCGGCCGTCGCCGATGGACGCCTCATCGCGCCAGCTGAAGTGGAACGACTCCCCCGGCGCATCTTGTTGCCGATGACCAGCTGGAGGTGGGCGAGGACCCGATCGTCGAAATCGACGGCGATGGTGCCGTCGTAGGTCAACCTGCCCATGGCGGACCTCCTTCGGCGACCGGCGCAACGATCCTCGTTCCTCGCCGTGCGGCAACCCGGCCGGAACGACGCCCAGCAATCGCGCATCTTCGCGAAGCTGCGTGTCAGCGCAAGGACGCGTCCTCCCGGCCCGGATGCGCGCACCGTGGAGGCATGACCCATATGACGTTCGAGGTGGCGTCCGGCCACCGGCTCGGCATCAGCGGCCTGGGCGAGCCCGCGTCGACCAAAGTCGCGGTGCTGTGCCATGCGGCTCCCGGCACCGGCGCGATCGATCCGGATCCACTCGCGAGCAACCGCAGCGGGTTGCGCATCATCGGCATCGACCGGCCCGGCTACGGCGCGAGCGATCGCTACGAGGGCGAACCGGATCTCGACGTCTGGCTCGCCGACGTGCGCGACTACCTGAGCCGCCTGGATCCCACCTCGCGGGAGGCGTCGGGGCTCGACATCGAGTTCGCCGGCGTGATCGGCATCGGCTACGGCGCCTTCTACGCGGCGGCGCTCGCCGCGACCGTTGCGGACTGCCCGCGCCTCGTGCTGCTGGAGCCCTCGGCGCCCCTGTTCCGCAGCGAGGCGCTCGACGACCCGTCGCAGTGGGATGCCGAGGGCGTCGACCCGATGTCCGGTGCGGTCGACCGCCAGAGGCCCGCCCTCGATGCAGCGGATTCCTACGGCGCCGCCGCCGACCACCTGCTCCTCGCCGACCTGGGCTGGACGCGCCGGGTGCGCGACGTGCATGTGGACTCCACCGTGATCGGCGTGCCCGACGATGCGGGAACGGCGTGGTGGAGCCGCCACCTGCACCACCCGAGGACGATCGACCTGCCGGAGGGCGGCCTCCCGGGTCTCGGCTTCGGGTGGGGCACGGCTCTCACCGTGCTCGGCGGAGCCGCCTGACCCGGATCAGGGGTGAAGCAGGCGTTCGGCCTGCCGGGCCGCGAGCGCCATGATCGTGAGAGCCGGGTTGGCGCTGCCCTGGGTCGGCAGGATGCTGCCGTCGCTGATCATGAGGTTGCGCACCGCGAAGCTGCGGCCGTCGCGATCGACGACGCCGTCGCGCTCGGTGGCGCCCATGCGCGCGCCGCCGACCAGGTGCGCGAAGCGCTGGATGGTCATCGTCTCGGTCGCGCCGGCCCCCTCGAGGATCCGCTCCATGACCTCCTGCGCGGCCGCCAGCAGCTGCCGGTCGTTGTCGCACTGGTCGTAGTGGAAGTCGGCCACGGGCATCCCGAACCGGTCGGTCATCGACGCCAGGGTCACGCGGTTGCCGGGCAGCGGGAGGAACTCGCACAGCGACCCCAGCACCGCCCAGTGCGGGTAGTCGCTCATGTAGCGCCGCAGGTCGGCGCCCCAATGGCCCTGCGCCGCCACGTGCTCGGCCCAGGTGATCGGCAGCGGCGAGACGGTCTGCACCGAGAAGCCGCGCTGGTACGGCTTCGACGGATCGGTCTCGTAGAACTGCTCGGTGCTGACCTCGGGAGGCGGCGCCTTCCACATGCGGATCTCCTCGGAGAACCGGCCGGCGGTCTGCGGGGCGCCCTGCACCATGACGTACCGCCCGACGAGGTCGTGGTCGTTGAGGAGCCCATCGGGGAACCGCGGCGAGGTCGAGTTCAGCAGCAGGCGCGGCGTCTCGATCGAGTAGCCGGCGATCGCCACCAGCGCCGCGCGCTGGAACCGCTCCACCCCGTCGCGCACGTAGTGCACGCCCGTCGCGAGGCCGGTGCGCTCGTCGTAGCCGATCCGCGTCACCATCGAGTCGGCGCGCACCTCGGCGCCGTGCGCGAGGGCGTCGGGCAGGTGCGTGATGAGCGGCGACGCCTTCGCGTTGACCTTGCAGCCCTGCAGGCAGAAGCCGCGGTAGATGCAGTGCGGCCGGTGGCCGAAGCGGCCGTTCGGGATCGCCACGGGTCCGACCCGCACGTCGATTCCGGCCGCGAGACCGCCGCGCTGCATGACCTCGCCGTTGCCGCCGACCGGATGCGGTCGGTGCGGATAGCCGTGCGGATCGCCCCACGGCCAGTGCTCACCCGCGACCGGCAGCTCGGCCTCGATCCGCTCGTAGTAGGGGCGCAGCTCGGCGTAGTCGAGCGGCCAGTCGGCTCCCACCCCGTCGACCGACGCGGTGCGGAAGTCGCTCGGGTGGAACCGCGGCGCGTAGCCCGCGAAGTGCACCATCGATCCGCCGACACCGCGCCCCGAGTTGTTGGAGCCGAGCGGCACGGGGCTCGAGCCGCTGATGACGCGCGGGTCGGTCCAGTACAGCGTGTGCGATCCCGCCTCGTCGCTCACCCAGTCGGCGTCCGGATCCCAGAACGGCCCGGCGTCGAAGGCGACCCCCGCCATCCGGCACGGGCGAGTCGCTGCAGCAGGGTCGAGCCGCCCGCGCCGGCGCCGACGATCGCGATGTCGACCTCGTCGGCGTCGTCGAACCGCCGCATGTCGCGGCGCAGCCCGTGCGGCAGGGCGCCGCGCTCGTCGAGCAACCAGGCGGAATCGTTGCGCTCGCGCACGGCGGCCTCCGCGGTCCAGGTGGTCATGCGCCCACCGGGTCCTCGTCGGCGCGCGTGTCGGCGACCTCGAAGGGCTCCCGTTTGCCGATGCCGATGTTCTTGTAGCCGCGCGGGTAGGCGGGCCCCGAGAAGCCGATCTCGTCCCACGCCCACGGATGCGCGTAGAAGGCGGTGGCGGCGTACCGGGTCCAGAGGCCCCAGATGTGCGTCGCGGGCATCGCGTGCCACGGGCTCATCCGGAGGTCCTGCACGGCGCCGAGCACGGCGCGCTGCTGTGCCACCGTGGCCTCGGCGAAGTCCGCGTTGGCGATGAGCCGGGCGTCGTCGTCGAGACCGGCCATCGACCGGCGCCACGCCTCGGCGTCGATCGGCATGTCGTCGTAGTGCCAGCCGTCGGTCTCCTCCGCGGCCAGCCGCTGGCCGATCATGACCTCGACCTGGATGCGCGGCTCGCCGTCCTGCGCGAGCAGCCGGTCGACCAGGGCGCGGCACGTCGCGAGCTCGTGGTCGTCGAAGAAGCCTACGCGCCGGGGCGGATCGAGCCGGCGCTGCACGGTCCGGCGCGTCACGGCATCCCAGTGCGGCCCCTGATCGAGGGTGCGGAACCCGGGGTAGCGGCCGCCGCCGTCCTGCTCCGGAAGGGGCAGCGCGCTCACTTCTCGCGCCGCAGCACGGCGGCCAGGATCGCCATCCCGCCCACCATGGTGACCAGCAGCGGGGCGAGCAGGGGCGGCCCCATCTCGAGGTTGTACCGGAGGTTGTGGAACCCGCCGGGCTTCTGGTGGATGCCGCGCGCGTGCAGGTAGACGCCCTGCAGCCCGTTCGCCACGATCGCCGCCCCCGCGATCGGCAGCGCGATCTTGGCGGCCCGCCGGCTCGCGACCCCGGCGACGCCCGCGACGGCGCCGACGGGTCCGAGCGCGACCGGCACCCACATCCACGGGTTGCCGAAGCTCGCCTTGTCGTGCTCGAAGTAGATCTCGCCCGCCGTGACGAGCGCGCCGGCGGCGGTCAGCGCGGCGAGCGAGCGCTCGAACCGGCCGTGCCGGACATCCTCGACGAGACGGACGGCCTCGCGCGTGCCGCTCCGGGACCACGATCTTCTCCGCACGCTCCCACGTTAGGAAGGCCGTTCGACGGCCGCGACGGCATCGGGCGAGTTCCCAGGTCGTTTCGTGGCTGAAGGTTTTCCGCGACCCCGCTCGATGGGCACGAGACGGGCGCAGGCTGGGGAAATGGCACGCATCGCATCCGAAGTCCTCATCGAGCGCCTGTCCGAGTGGGGGTCGACACCGTGTTCGGCCTTCCCGGCGACGGCATCAACGGGATCATGGAGGGGCTGCGGAGGTCGAAGACGATCCGGTTCGTGCTCGTGCACCACGAGGAGGCCGCGGCCTTCATGGCCGCGGCGCACGCGAAGGCGACGGGGCGGATCGGCGTGTGCCTGGCGACGTCGGGGCCGGGCGGCATCCACCTGTTGAACGGCCTGTACGACGCGAAGCTCGACCACCAGCCCGTGCTCGCGATCACCGGCTCGCAGGAGACCAGCGTGCTCGGCACCGGCTATCAGCAGGAGGTCGGCCTCGAGCACCTCTACGAGGACGTCGCCGAGTACAACCTCGTCGTCGACAACCCCGCGCAGCTGCCGGGCGTCGTCGACATCGCCATCCGCACGGCGTACGCCCGCCGCGGTGTCGCGCACCTGACGGTGCCGAACGACGTGCAGGTCGCCGATGCGGATGCCGACCCGTATCAGCACGTCGCCCCCGCGACGCCGCCGGCCACGTCGGCCACACGCGCGTATCCGATCGGCATCCCGCGCGAGCAGGATCTCCGCGCGGCGGCCGAGGTGCTCTCCGCCGCGGAGCGGCCCGCGATCCTCGCGGGCGCCGGATCTCTGCACGCGCGAGAGGAGCTGCTCGCCGTCGCCGACCTGCTGGGCGCCCCGATCGTCAAGACGCTGCCGGGCAAGGCGGCGATCCCCGACGACAGCGAGTTCGCGGTCGGCGGCATCGGGCTGCTCGGCACGAAGCCGGGCGCCGAGCTCATGGACGACTGCGACGTGCTGTTCATGGTCGGCACGAACTTCCCGTACACCAAGCACCTGCCCGCGCCCGACGCGGTCAAGGTCGTGCAGGTGGATGCCGATCCCGCGCGGATCGGCGCGCGCCTCCCGATCAAGGCCGGCCTCGTCGGCGACGCGAAGGAGACCCTGGCCGCGCTCGCTCCGATGCTGACCCGGCGGGACGACCGCGCGCACCTGGAGAAGTACCAGAAGGCGATGGGCGACTGGCGCTCCAACATGGAGGCGCTGGAGAACAAGGACCGCTCCCCGATCGCGCCGCAGTACCTCATGGGTGTCATCGACGACGCTGCCACGGACGACGCGGTGCTGACCTGCGACTCCGGCACGATCGCCACCTGGGCCGCGCGGCACTGGACGATCCGCGGCGGGCGCGAGTTCTACCTCTCCGGCAACCTCGCGACGATGGCGCCGGGGCTGCCCTACGCCAACGCCGTCCAGCACGCCTTCCCGAAGCGGCAGGTGATCGCGTTCGTCGGCGACGGCGGGTTCGCGATGCTCATGGCCGAGTTCCTCACCGCCGCCCAACACGGCTGGCCGATCACCGTCGTCGTCAACAACAACAACTCGCTCGGGCAGATCCTCTGGGAGCAGATGGTGCTCGGCTATCCCGAGCACGGGGTGCGGTTCGAGAAGCCGGAGGGGAACTTCGCGGCCTGGGCGGAGGCGTGCGGCGGGTTCGGCCGGAAGGTGACCGACGCGGGCGAACTGGAGGCGGCGATCCGGGGCGCGCTGGCCTTCGACGGTCCCGCGCTCGTCGACGTCGACGTCGATCCGAACGAGCCGCCGCTGCCCGGCACGATCGCGTACGAGCAGGCCAAGAAGTTCGCGACGGCGTTCCTGCGCGGGCAGCCGCACAAGGTGGCGATCGCGACGACGCTGTTCAAGGACAAGATCTCGCAGCTCGGCTGAGCCGATGACGGTCTCTGTGCTGACCCGCGTCTTCCGGGTGCCCACCGAGCGGCCGGAGGCCGATGGCACCTTCGCCTGGGATTCGACCACGGTCGTCGTGGTGCAGTGCGAGAGCGAGGGGATGGTCGGCACCGGCTGGACGTACGGTGCCGCGGCGGCCGGCGCGCTCATCGAGGAGGTGCTCGCGCCCGTGCTCGACGATCCCGACCCGGTGGCGGCCGCCGAGGCGATGGGGCGGGCGCTGCGCAATGTCGGGCGGCCGGGCGTGGGCGCGACCGCCCTCTCCGCGGTCGACCTCGCCCTATGGGATCTCGCGGCGCGACGTGACGGCATCCCGCTCGTCGCCGCACTCGGCGGACCGGTGCGCGACGCGGTGCCGGTGTACGGCAGCGGCGGGTTCACGACGTTCGACGAGTCCGAGCTCGACGCGCAGCTCGACGACTGGATGGCGCGGGGCATGCGCGCCGTCAAGATCAAGATCGGGCAGGATCGCGGCACCCGGGTCGAGCGCGACCTCGCCCGGGTCGATCAGGTCGTCGCCCGCGTGGGTGACCGGGCGGCGGTGTTCGTGGATGCCAACGGCGGCTACGACGTCGACCAGGCGATCGAGGTGGCCGGCGCGCTCGCGGCGCGCGGGGTCGCCTGGTTCGAGGAGCCCGTGAGCTCCGACGACCCGGCCGGACTCGCGCGGGTGCGTGCGGCGACCCCGATCGACGTCGCGGCGGGGGAGTACGTGTGGCGCCGGTGCGACGCCGAGGCGCTGCTCGACGCCGGCGCCGTCGACTGCCTCCAGCTGGATGTGACGCGTTGCGGCGGCCCGACCGCCTGGCGCGAGCTCGCCGCGTTCGCCGCGGATGCCGGCGTCGACGTCTCCGCGCACTGCGCCCCGCAGCTGTCGGTGCACGTCGGTGCCGTCACACCGGGGCTCCGCCACCTCGAGTGGTTCAGTGATCACGAGCGGGTCGAGGCGGCGCTCTTCGACGGCACCCTGCCCGTACGCGACGGGGCGGTGCGACCGGGCGACGCACCGGGGCACGGGATGACGCTCAGCACGCGCGGGAGCCGGTTCCGTGTCGCGTGACCCGCGCGTCGTGATCGTGCCGGGCCTGGATCGGCCTCGGCATCCGGCCGGCTCTGCGGCTGCCGCTGGAACGGGTGATGCCGCACGTCGCGGCCGACCGACGCGTACCGCCGCTTCATCGCCGAGCGGCTCGCCCCCGGGCGCCCCGGTGTTCGTGGTGGACGACGCCTCCGACTGGCCGGTGACCCGGGTGGGGAGCGGCACGTGTTCCCACTCGGCGGCCGCGGCGGGCTGACACCCGAGCAGTACCTGCAACGCTCGCACGCGACCACGGCCGACGACCGGGGCGCGGCGACGGGCGCGGCGCGAGCGCGCGGCACCGAGGCGCGCGGCGGCACGCTCAGGCGGCCCGCGCCGTCGCGCCCCTTTCCATCGGGCGCGCCCGATGCGTCTCCACTGCTGTTCCGGGTCGACCCAAGGCGGTGCCAGCAGTTGCGGCAGTCCCTCGAGCATGCGCAGGCGGAAGTCGCCCTCGTGCACGAGATGGTGGTGGTACGCGCAGAGAAGGACGCCGTTGTCGACGTCCGTCGCACCCCCGTGCTGCCACTCCACGACGTGATGTGCGTGAGTCCAGGACGGGGGAGCGGTGCACTGCGGCATGGCGCATCCGCCGTCGCGCACCGCCAGTGCCCTTCGCTGGGCGGCGGTGAAGTATCGCTGTCGTCGTCCCTGGCGCAGCGGGCGTCCGTGGTCGTCGACGACCGTCACCGCGATGCCCCCGTCGCAGCCGATCTCCGCGGCGGTGCGTGCCGACACGGGCTCGGTGACATCGTCGAGCCAGGCGAGACCCGATCCGCCCTCGAGGTCGGCCTCCGTGACGACCACCTGCACGGTCGCCACCCCGTGGAGGCTGGTCGCGACATCCCGGTCGACACGCACGCCCGCGGTGAGCAGGCCCATCAGCACGTCGTAGGCGCGCTGCTCCCGGGAGCGTTCGTCCCGGATCGGGAGCGGGTCGGCGCCGCGTTCGACAGCGGGTTCGTCGTCGGCCACGAACCGCGGCGTGCGCGACGGCGCCGTCCGCTCGGCAATGGCGGCGCGCAGCAGGGCCGCGCCCACCGGATCAGCGAGCCCGTGGAACGGAGTCATGCCGTCGACCTCCCGCCCGATGCGGAATGTCCGACGTCGTCGCAGCTCGGCCTCGCGCGGTTCGGCGCCATCGGCGTCGAGGGCCTGCCCCATGATCTGCGCCTGGACGGCGACGAGATCGGGCAAGCCGGTGCGCGCCTCGGAGACCAGATGGCGCTCCGCCTCGGCCAGCATCTCGGGTGCGATACGGTCCGCCGCCCCGGCGAGCGGGCGCACAATGGCGGCCACAGCATCCACGCCGATCTCGCCCGCCCGCAGCGCTTCGGCTACGGCGGGGAATGGCGGCTCGATGACCGCGCTGAACGGGGTGATACGAGGTGAGACGAGCGTGCCCAGCCGGATGCGCCGCGTCGCCTCCCGCTGAGAGACTCGCGCCGCGCGTTCCAGCACCTGCGCCGCGCTCACCACCCCCAGCCGTCGAGTCAGTCGCGGCGTCGCGGAGCCGTCGGAGACATGGTCGGCGCGCACCGCGAGCTCGGCAGCGGCCTGCAGCCGGAGCGCATCCACCAGCCTGCCGAGCCGTTCGACGTCGGACGCACGGCGGTAGACCCCTCGTCGGGGAGCACCGCGAGCGGCTCCGCCGCTGTTCCCGCGAGCACCCGGATCGCCTCCGAGATCGCCGCCTCTGCCTCCATGCTTCGACTATGGCAGGGGCCACCGACATCCCGAATTGCCTGGTCAGGAGAGCTTTCGGCTGTGGATCAATCGCCGGATGCCGCCCTGTGGAGGAGAGACTCAGGGCGGCGTCCGGCTCCCGCGCGCTCAGTGCGCCCCGGTGTCGCGGGGGATCGTGGTGTCGGGCGGCGCCTCGACCGCGCCCCCGTCGTCGGGACCGCCGGTGCCGGGAAGCGTCTGCACCGCATCCGGATCGACGTCGTCGGTCGCCGGGCTGTCGGCAGGATCGCGCTGCAGCTCCTCGGTCTCCCGACCGCTCGCCGGGGAGTAGCTGCGATCCTTCAACAGCTGGTCGTCGTCATCCAGCGGTGCGTCACCCGTGTCGCCCACCGCGCGGTCGCTCACTCGGGCTCCTCCGCAGCGCCGCCGGAGACCGTGTCCTCCTCGGTGTCGGCATCGTGGTGCTGCTCCTCCGATCGCGCCTCGTCCTGCGGGGTGTTCTCGGCGCTGCGTTCTGTCGGCCAGTCCGTGCTGTCGCTCATGTCGCCATCATCGAGCGCGCGCGCCGCGACGTCGCCGGAGTTTGACACGATGCACAGGCGCCCGTAACGTCGAACCCCCGAGCGACGATTTCCGCGCCGGTGGAGGGGATCCCTCTCCACGAAAGGCACGTCATGTCCCTCCCGTCCGCGCCCTCCCTGCGCGCCTCGCGCGACTTCCGGCTGCTGCTCGCCGGCCAGACCACGAGTCAGTTCGGCAGCCAGATCGGCGGGGTGGCGATCCCGCTGCTCGCGGTCGTGTCGCTGCACGCGACCGCCTTCGAGGTCGGCCTGATCGCGGCCGCCTCGACGATCGCGTTCGCCCTCATCGGCCTGCCCGCCGGCGCGTGGCTCGACCGCGCCCGCCGCCGTCCGGTGCTCGTGGCGAGCGACCTCGCGCGCGCCGTGCTCTACGCGACGATCCCGGTCGCATCGTGGCTCGGCATCCTGACCATCGCGCAGCTCGTCGTGGTCTCGCTCCTGGTCGGCCTGGCGCGGGTCTTCTTCGACGTGGGATACCAGAGCTACGTGCCGGTGGTCGTCGGCCGCGACCGGGTGCTCGCCGGCAACTCGGCGATGGAGTTCCTCCGCTCGAGCGGCCAGGTCGCCGGCCCCGGGCTCGGCGGCCTCCTCGTGACACTGATCGGAGCGGCGTCGGTGGTGCTCGCGCAGGCGATCACCTTCGCGGTGTCGGCGGCCACCCTGCTCGGCATCCGGGTGCACGAGCCCGCGCCGGAGCCCGAGGCCCCGCGGCACCTGGGCCACCGGATCGCCGAGGGCGTCCGCTACGTCGCCCGCGACCGCACCCTCCGCGCCCTCGCGCTCGCGAGCGCCGCGAGCAACCTGTCGTTCGCGATCGCGTCGGCCGTGACCGTCGTCTTCCTCGTGCGCGACCTGCATCAGCCGGCCTGGGTCGTCGGCCTCGTGGTGGCGGGCGGCGCACTCGCGGCGATGGCGGGGGCGGCGCTCACCCCCGGGCGAGCCGCACCCTCGGCCCGGTCCGCGTGATCTGGGTCTCGCTCGCGGTGACCGGACCGCTCGCGCTCCTGATCGTGCTCGCGACCCCGGGCTGGGGGCTCGCGTTCGCCGTCGCCGGCATGGCGGCGGGCGAACTCGGCCAGATCGTCTACGCGATCACGAGCGTGAGCCTGCGCCAGCGCATCTGCCCCGACCGGATCCTGTCCCGCGTCAACGCGACCATGCGGGTCGCGATCATGGGGCTGTTCCCGCTGGGCGCCCTGCTGGGCGGGGTGCTCGGCGAGGCGATCGGCGCCCGCGGGACGCTGCTCGTCGCGGGGGCGGTGGTGCTCATCGCGCCGGTGCTGCTGGTCGTGGGGCTGCCCCGCACCCCCGAGCGGGTCGAGTAGCGGCGCGCGGCGCCGACCCGCTCTAGAGGGCGAGCACCGCGCCGTCGGCCGCGAGCGTCTCGCGCAGGGTGCCCACGTCGATCCGGTCGGGTGCGACGTCCGCGGCGATCGCGAGCGCCGCCGCCGTGCCCGCCGCCTGACCGAGCATCTGGTACTGCACCTCCATGCGGATCGACGAGAACGCGACGTGCGACGCCGAGACGCAGGTGGACACGAGGAGGTTGGTCGCGACCCCGTCGGGCGGCAGCAGCGCCGCGTACGGGATGCCGTAGACCGGCACCGGCACGGAGTAGTACCCCTCGCTCACCACCTGCGCGATCGGGCGCGGGTGCTCGTACACCCAGCGCCACGCGCGCTGCACCTCGCGCACATCGAGGTGGTACGAGCCGAGCGCGATCGTGTCGTCGGAGACCGTGCCGCCGAGCAGATCGTGCTCGGTCAGGATGCGACGCCCCTGCATCCGCCGCGCCTCGCGCACGTAGAGCTGGTGCGGCAGGTGGCCGGTGTCGGCGAACTCGTCGGCGGCGAGGCCCCAGCGGTCGATCTCGCTGCGCACGTCCGGCGGCACCGCGGGGTCGGTGCGCAGGAAGTGCAGCAGGCCGAGGGCGTGCCGGCGATGGTGCTCCCGGATGCCGTCCCGCTCGGGCTGGTCGGCATCCGGATACCGCCACGCGCTGCCGTCGAGCACGCTGAGCGAGAACGGTCCGAGCGAGTTGCCGTCCGCCTTGCCACCGGGCAGGTTCGGCTCGAGACCGACCATCCGGCCGGCCGGGCGCTCGACGCCGCGCGCCCGCTCGGCGGCGAGGATGCGGCGGCCGAGCTCCCAGCGCGCCGGGTCATAACCGGCCGGCTCGTCGAACGGGATGCGGTCGGATGCCGTCGACAGGCACAGCCGGTACCCGTACGACATCACGCCGCCGTCGCCCGCGCCCACGTCGGCCATCGGTTCGGCGCGCACCTGCGGCAGCAGCACGCCGGGCTCGAGCCCGGCGGCGTCGTCGCGGAACGGGGAGACGCCGTCGGGCATCGAATGCATGCCGGGCACGACCTCGCGCCGGCCGGCGAAGCGCTCACCGTGCAGCGCGCGGTCCTCGCGGCCGACCCGGTACGGCACGCCGGCCGCCGCGAGCAGATCGCCCTCGTAGCCGGCGTCGATCCAGACACCCGCCTCGACCGTCAGGTCGCGGAACGACGCCGAGGCGATCGCGTCGCCGCGCATCGCGACACCCGTGAGGAGCGCGCCGGTGACCAGCTCCACCCCTGCGGCGTCGAGCCACGCGAGCAGGATCGCCTCGGCGACCTGCGGCTCGGGGCCCGCGTAGCGGCCCGGAGCGACGCCGTAGTGCTCGGCGACCGCGTTCCGGAACCGTGCGGCCGCGCCGCCGAGCACCCGCAGATCCCCGACGTCGGTGTAGCCGAGGCCGCCGCTCGTCATGCCGCCGACGTGGGCGCCGGGCTCGAGCAGCAGCACGCGTGCGCCGTGCTCCGCCGCGGCGACCGCGGCGCAGACTCCGCCCGCCGTGGCGCCGAAGACGGCCACCTCCGCCTGCCGCACGCGCGTCATCCGGGCCCCCGCTACCGCGCGACCGCTGCCGCTCCGAGGTGTTCCACCGGCGCGACGACCCGCTCCCGCGCCGACGCGTAGGCGGCGAGGATGATGCCGAGCACCTCGGTGCCCTCGACGTGGGTGTGCAGGGGACGCGATCCGGTCCGGATGCTGTGGGCGAAGTGCGCGATCTCCGCCGCGAACTCGTGCACGGGCTCGAATTCGATGCGTACCGGGTCCTCCCCCGCAGCCGGTACTCGAGCACGGTGCCGTCGCTCCACAGCGAGCCCTTCTCGGCGACGACCGAGAACTTCTCCGTGTTGCCGCTGGGCTGGTAGGCCCAGCTCGTCGCGAGGCTGCCGACGACGCCGTTGTCGAAGCGCACGAGGAGCTGCGCCGAGTCCTCGCCCTCCATGAAGTCGAGCCGGTGCCGGCTCAGCACGGCCGCCACGTCGACGGGCGAACCGCCGGCCAGGTGCAGCAGCAGGTACGTCGGGTGGTAACCGGTGTCGATGAGCTCGCCGCCGCCGCTCGTCGCGGCGTGTGCGCGCCATCCCATGCTCTCGGGCGTGAACTCGTTGACGAAGCTGTCGGTCGTGCGCACCTCGTACACGGTGCCGAACAGCCCCTCGTCGAGCAGGCGCCGCGCCTCGGCGACCGCGGGAAGGAAGAGCTGATTGTGCGCGCACATGACGGTGACGCCGTTGGCCTGCACGGCCGCCGCGATGTCGCCGGCCTCCTCGGGGTCAGGCACAGCGGCTTCTCGCAGAGCACGTGCTTGCCCGCCTCGGCGGCGGCCACGATGGCGTCGCGGTGCAGGTGGTGGGGCAGGCAGATGTCGACGGCGTCGATCGGCGCGCGGGCGAGCATCTCGCGGTAGTCGGCGTAGATCTCCGCTTCGGTGTCGCCACGGCGTCGCTCCGCGTTCTCGCGCACCGGGTCGGCCACCGCGGCGAACACCACGGAGTCCGGATTGCGCAGGTAGCCGGCGACGTGCGCGCCGGCGATGCCGCCCGCTCCGATGAGGCCGATGCGGACGGGGGCGGTCGGGGTCATGGGGTTCCCTTCGGGGCGATTCCGGTCAGAGGGCGGCGGTGTTGGCGCGGACGACCACGCGGGTGAGCTCGAGCGCGGCGCGCTGATTGGCCTCGACCTCGGCGGCCGCGGCGCCGCGCATCGCGCGCACCCACAGAGCGAACGGCGCCTCGCCCGGCTCGGGCAGCGCCACCGCCGTCCACGCGTCGCCACCCAGCCGCGGACCCTTGCCGAGGAGCACCTCGCTGCCGAACCCCGAGAGGAGACTTCCTCGGTGCCGCGCAGCTCGAACGTCGCCGCGCCGGGGGTCGTCACGAAGCTCGCCTCGGCGACGCCGATCGCGCCGTCCGGGTAGCGCATCGTCACGACCGCGTTGTCCTCCACCCCGCGCCCGGTCACGCGGGCGTAGCTGGCGTCGACGCGCTCGGGCTCGGCGCCGAGGAACCGCTGCACGAGATAGACCGGGTGGCAGCCGAGGTCGGCGAGCGCGCCGCCGATCGCGGTCGCCGGATCGCCGAACCGCTCGGGGAGCCAGCCGCCGATCCAGCCGTCGTGCGCCATCCGGAACCGGGCGTAGGTCAGGCGCCCCAGCGCGCCCTCGTCGAGGAGCCGCGCGGCGGCGAGCGTGGTCGGCTCGGCGAGCCGGGGAGCGACACCACGAGCGCCGCCCCCTGTGCAGCGGCACGCTTGAGAAGGTCCGCGGCCTCCTGCTCGGTTCCGGCGAGGAGCTTCTCGGTGAAGACGTGGACGCCGGCGTCCAGGGCCGCTGCGATGACCTCCGGATGCTCGCTCGTCGCCGTCGTCACGCTCACGCCGTCGACGTCGTCGCGCGCGAGCACCGCGGCGAGCTCGGGCTCGTAGGGCACGCCGAGGCGGGCGGCGCCCTCCCGCCCGCGCTCCGGGTCGGGGTCCCAGGCCGCGACCAGGCGAGTGCCGGGGTGTTCGGCCGCCTCCTGGGCGTACCCGTCGGCGTGCACATGCCAGAAGCCGAGGATCGCGACCCCGAGGGGGCCGTCCGACGCCGATGTGGGATCGTTGCCAGCCATCGTGCGGCAGCCTAGCTCAGCTGCGGCGCGGCGCCGCCATCGAGCCTCGTGCCATCACCTGGGCGTCGACCACCTCGGTCTGCGGCGGCAGCCCCGGTCGCCGAGCCGCTCGAGCAGCCGGCCCACCGCCGCACGGCCCACCGCAACGGCATCCTGCGCGACCGCCGTGATGCCGGGAGTGACCATGCTCATCCAGCGCGAGTCGTCGAACGACACCAGGCTCAGGTCCTCCGGGATCCGCAGCCCGAGGTCGCTCGCGGCGCGCCAGACGCCCTCCGCGAGCAGGTTGTTCACGGCGAAGATCGCGGTCGGATGGTCGCGGCGCGCGAGCACGTCGATCGCCGCCGTCCGTGCCAGCGCAGCATCCCACCCGGCCTGCACGACGAACGCGTCGTCCCAGGCGACGCCGCCGTGGGTGAGGGCCTCGCGGAATCCCTCGGACCGCGCGTTGCCGGTGGTCCAGGCGGTCTCGTCGACGAAGAGCGCGATGCGGCGGTGCCCGAGCTCGAGCAGATGCTCCGTCATGCGCCGCGCGGCTCCCGCGTTGTCGATGACGACCGCGTCGCAGCGTCCCGCCGCGAACTGCCGATCCGCCTCCACGACCGCAACGTGCTGGCGCAGCAGGTACTCGACGACGTCTCCGGAGAGCGCCGTGAGGATGACGCCCGCGACCCGCGTCGCGACGAAGGCCTGCGCGGCGTGCATCTCCGCCTCCGCCGAGCCCTGGTCGTCGGTGAGCATCATGGTGTAGCCGGCCCGCCGCGCCGCGTCGGCGATCCCCGCGGCCAGGTCGGCGTAGAACGGGTTCTGCAGGTCGGAGACCAGCACGCCGATCGTCTGGCTGTCCTGCTTGCGCAGGCTGCGGGCCATGGCGTGCGGAACGTAGCCCAGCGTCTCGGCTGCGGCGAGCACCCGCT
The DNA here is from genome assembly GCF_030161895.1 of Pseudolysinimonas kribbensis. Lineage (GTDB taxonomy): Bacteria > Actinomycetota > Actinomycetes > Actinomycetales > Microbacteriaceae > Pseudolysinimonas > Pseudolysinimonas kribbensis. Next base: position 1,185,802 of record NZ_BSVB01000001.1, on the reverse strand, counting down.
CGCGCACGTCGGCGCCCGCATAGCCCTCACCGCTCAGCGCGCGGGAGGTCGTCGACTGCGACACCCCGGCGAGCTGTGCGACGTCACGGAGCGTCGCGCGGCGCGGCGGCTGATCGCCGACGGTCGACGACATCTCGTCTCCTCGAGTCACTCCGGCGCCCGCTCGGGGCGGGCCTCGCTCACCCTAGCGCCGGGATGCAGGCGCTTGCCGCAAACCGCCCGGGAGCGCAAGCGTCTTGCGTCCCCGCCGGTCGGCCGCTTAGGCTCCCGCCATGTGGCAACGTTGCCACACTTCGAGCCACACACCGATGTGAGGGGGTGCGCCATGAGCGCCACCACCGCGGATACCACCTCCGCGCCGACCGCGGACCCGGATGCCGAGCCGCGTCGCTACCGGCACCGCAAGTACGACCGGCGCGAGGCGATCGCGGGCTACCTCTTCATCTCGCCCTGGATCGTCGGGTTCCTCGTGTTCACCCTCGGGGCGATGATCTACAGCCTCGTGATCTCGTTCACGCACTACAACCTCGCGACCGGCGTCGCCAATCCGGCCGGCTTCGACAACTACACGCAGCTGCTGAACGACCCCAAGGTCGCGACCTCGCTGTCGAACACGCTGTTCTACGCCGTCATGGCGGTGCCGGCCGAGATCGTCTTCGCCCTGTTCCTGGCCATGCTGCTCAACCGGGTCGGTCGCGGCGCGGGCATCTTCCGCACGATCTACTACCTTCCCAAGATGACGCCGGCGGTGGCGACGGCCTCGGTCTTCCTGCTGCTGCTCAATGGCAACACGGGCGCCATCAACAAGGCGCTCGCGCTCATCGGCATCGAGGGCCCGCAGTGGCTCATCGACCCGAACTGGGTGAAGCCCTCGATCGTGATCATGACGCTCTGGGGCGTCAGCGGCACCATGGTCATCTTCCTGGCCGCGCTGAAGAACGTGCCGCAGGATCTCTACGAGGTCTCCTCGATCGACGGAGCCGGTCCGGTCCGGCAGTTCTTCAACATCACCCTGCCGATGATCTCGCCGGCGGTGTTCTTCAACGTCATCGTCCTGACGATCGCCGCATTGCAGGTCTTCGACCAGGCCTATCTGCTGTTCTGGCGCGATCAGACGAACTACTCGCCCGACTCGTCGCTGTTCTACGGCGTCTACCTGTTCCAGCAGGCGTTCCAGCAGTTCAACTTCGGATTCGCCGCCGCCATGGCCTGGCTGCTCTTCGTGATCATCATGATCATCAGCCTGATCCAGGTGAAGGTGAGCAACCGGCTGGTCTACTACGAGAGCGAGAACTGATGTCCGTCACCACGACCCGCGTTCCGGCCGTCACCGCCCTCGAGGGCGGCACCCGTCGATCCAGCACCCTGCGGCCGAGTCGGTGGTACCGGCCGCGCACGGTGATCGGCAAGGTGATCCTCTGGATCGTCCTGCTCGGCTTCATGTGCCTGTTCCTCTATCCGTTCGTCTGGCTGCTCGCCGCGAGCTTCAAGCCGCGCGGCGAGGTCTTCGACAACGCGCTCATCCCGAAGACGTGGGTGCCGCAGAACTACGTCGAGGTCTGGAATCAGCTGCCGCTCATCAACTGGGCGGTCAACAGCATCCTGATCGCGCTCATCGCTGCCACGCTCGTGGCGGTGTCGAGCTCGGTCGTGGCGTTCGGCTTCGCGTACTTCAAGTTCCCGGGGCGCACCCTGCTGTTCGGGCTCGTGCTCGCCACGATGATGCTGCCGGGCGCCGTCACGATGGTGCCGCAGTACCTGATCTGGAAGGGTCTTGGGCTGGTCGGCACGTGGGTGCCGCTGTTCGGCATGAACCTCTTCGGATCGGCGTTCTACATCTTCCTGCAGCGCCAGTTCTTCCTCGGGCTGCCGCGTGAGCTCTTCGAGGCGGCGCGGCTCGACGGAGCGAGCTACTGGCGGATGTTCTGGCGGATCGCGATGCCGCTGGCGGTGCCGTCGTTCGTCATCGTGTTCCTGTTCGAGTTCCAGGCGGCCTGGAACAACCTGCAGGCGAGCCTCATCTACCTGAACGGCGGGACGCCCGACCAGTTCACGGTTCCGCTCGGCATCGCCTACGCCATGACGAAGTTCTCGCCCACCAACGGCGGCCACGGCGATTACCAGTACGTGATGGTGGCGAGTCTGCTCGTGACGCTGCCGATGCTCGCGCTGTTCGCGTTCGGTCAGCGGTACTTCATCGAGGGCGTCGCGACCCAGGGCCGTAAGGGCTGACGGGCTCCGGCGGCATCGCGGGGCGCGCGTGCTGGTATCGATTCCATATCGATGCCGGACCCGCGCGCGCGCCCGCGCCGCCGCCGCGGGCGTGCGCGCGGCTGGGCACTCGGTTGGAGGCCCGTCAAACGCTTGTGCGGCGGGCTGACCTCCGCTACCTTCCGATGTGGGAAGGATTCCACATCCGGATCCCCCGACAGTGCGGTCGGTCCCGTCCTGCCGCACTCATCCACCTGAAAGGGACATTCGATGAAGAAGAGGCAGGCGGTTCTGGTCGCCGCGGCGCTCGCCACGTCGGCGACGCTGCTGGTCGGCTGCTCGGGCGGAGGCTCCGGCTCCGGCGGTGACAAGGGCTCGTTCAGCACCAAGCCCAGCGGCACGCTCAACGCGTGGGGCTTCAACAACCCCGACGACGTCGGTCAGTCGCGGCTCGACTACGCCAAGAAGCAGCTCAAGGGCGTCACCATCAAGATCGACGAGACCGCCTTCGACGCCCAGAAGTTCACCACCCGCGTCGCGGGCGGCAACGTGCCCGACGTCGTGCAGATGGACCAGAACTTCGTCGCCACGTACGCCGCGCAGGGCTCATCCAGCCGCTGGACAAGTGCTTCTCGGCACACAACGTGAACCCGACGTCGTACTACTACAAGTCGGTCATGGACTACGTCACGTACAAGGGCGCGATCTACGCGGTGCCGCAGTTCTACCAGCCGCCGGCCATCATCACGAACGAGCGGGTCATGAAGGCGGCGGGAGTCACCGACGCCGACATCGACACCTCGAACCCCGACAAGCTGCTCGCCGCGATCAAGAAGATGTACACCGAGTCGGGCGGCAAGCCGACCCGGCTGGGCTTCGACCCGGTCGCGGGCGGCCAGGCGCTGCTGTGGGTGCTCGGTGAGGGCGGACAGCTGGCCGACGGCAACGGCAAGCCCACCCTCGACGACCCGCGCAACGAGAAGGGCCTCGAGGTGCTCAAGCAGATCACCGACGCCCAGGGCGGCTACGCCAAGGTGAAGAGCTTCAGCGACACCTTCGACACCTTCGGCGACAACAACCAGTTCGTGAAGGACCAGGTCGGCGCGCAGGTCAACGCCCAGTGGTACGTCAACGTGCTGACGCCCTACGTCGACAAGGTCGACATCGGCGCCGTGCCGTTCAAGGGCCCCGACGGCAAGCCGTTCACGGCATCCAGCGGCACCGCCTTCGTGATCCCGGCCAACGCCAAGAACAAGGACGCCGCGTGCGCGTGGGCGCTCGACCTGACGAGCATGGCCGGATGGCAGGCCGCCGGCGAGGCGCGCAAGGCCACGCTCGCCAAGAAGCCGGGCGCGATCAACACCGGCCTGTTCACGGGCTCGCCCGTCGCCGACAAGAAGCTCCACGAGGAGTTCACGCCGGCGCCGGACAACCCCGGCTTCGCCAAGGCGATCTCGACCTACTACGACATCGTGGGCAACGGCCACTCCTTCGGGGCGTCGCCGGCCGGTCAGCAGATCCAGACCGAGGTGAACAACGCGGTGCAGAGCGTGCTGCTGGGCAACAAGACGCCGAAGCAGGCGCTCGCCGATGCGCAGAAGGCCGCGATGGTCGCCTACGACCAGGTGAAGAACAACAAGTAGGACCCGTGAGCGGGCTGGGCGGCGCCGGTGGCGTCGCTCGGCCCGCTCGCTGTTCGCATGAGCGCTCTCTCCCGCATCCTGCTCGTGGGCCACACGCACCACGACGTCGGCTACACCAACAGCCCCCGCCTCATCGACGGCGCGCACGCCCGGATCGTCGGCGAGGTCCTGGATCTCGCCGACGCGCACCCGGGCGCCGGACCGGATGCCCCGGACCGGTTCCGCTGGACCTTCGAGGTCGCCCGGCCGGTGCTGAACTTCCTCGCCGCCGCGAGCGATCCCGACGTCGAGCGCCTCCGGGCGCGGGTCGCCGCGGGCGACGTCGCGGTGACCGGGGGCTACCTCAACATGACGCAGCTGCCGGACGGCGCGGAGTTCGCCGCCGCCTACCGCGCGCTCGACGCGTTCCGGCGGGTCGGCATCCCGGTGCGCACCGAGCAGCACGGCGACGTCAACGGGATCGCGTGGGGCGCCGCCGACCAGATGCTCGACGCCGGCATCGACCGCCTCGTCATGGCGCTCAACCCCGACCACGGACGCGCACCGCTCGAGCAGCCGAGCCTGTTCCGCTGGGAGACGCCGTCGGGCCGGCTGCTGACCGTGTTCCTCTCGACCCACTACGGAGTGGGCGAGGAGTGGGGCGTGGTCGACGGCGACCTCGCGCGGTCGGAGGCGGCCATCCGGGGCTTCGTCGACCGGCTCACCGGGCGCGACGACTACCCGTTCGGCACCGCGGTGGTGCATGCGGCCAACGACAACCGCTGGCCCGGGATCGCGTTCCTCGACGTCGTGCGGCACTGGAACGCCCGGCATCCGGAGCTTCCGATGGCGACGGCCACGATCGATCAGGCGCTCGACGCGCTCCTCTCGGAGGCGCCGGCGGACCTGCCGGTGCTGCGCGGCGAGTGGGCCGACTGGTGGGCGCACGGGCATGGCTCGACGGCCCGCGAGGTCGCGGTCTACCGCGAGGCGCGGCGCTTCGCCCGGGCGGCGGCGGCATCGTTCGAGCTCGCGGCCTCCCGCGGCGAGCACCCCGACCGCCGGGCGACGGTGCTCGGCTACCGGCGCGGTCCGGTGCGGGTGCGCGACGCCGCCGAGCTGGCGACCGACTCGGCGCGCGTCGACGAGCAGCTGCTCCTCTACGGCGAGCACACCTGGGGCTCGTGGGAGACCTACCGGGCGCCGTTCTCGACGTTCACGCTCTCCCATCGCAATGCCAAGGACGCGTTCGCGTTCGGCGCCTACGACCTCGCGCGCGATCTCGCGATCGAGGCGATGCACCGCGTGGCGGCATCCGGCGACGGCGTGCCGATCGGCACCGGGGAGGGCATCCTGCCGGCGCACGACGCGATCCTGGTCGTCAACGCGACCGCGCACGATCGGCGGGAGCCCGTCGAGGCGGAGGTCGACGGCCGCCGACGCGTGACCCTCGTCGCGGACGTGCCCGCATCGAGCGTCCGGGTGCTGCCGATCCCGGCGCCGGAACCCGCCGCGTCGCCCGGCCTGCTGCTGGAGACCGGGCGGTACCGGGTCGAGGTGGATCCGGTGCGCGGCGGGATCGCGTCGCTCGTCGACCGCGCCGACGGACGCGAGCTCGTCGACGCCGCCGCGCCGCACGGGCTCGGCGCGATCGTGATCGAGGTGGTGCCGGATGCCGAACGCGCGCATCCGATGTTCCGTGATCCACGCGACTTCCACCCCGCTCACCCGGGGCCGCGGTTCGAGCGCGTGCACGGCACCGCGGGCGACGCGGAGATCGTGGAGACCGGCGACCTGGCCCGGCTGCGCTGGTCGTCGCGGATCGGGGTGTGCTCGAGGCCGAGCACACCGTGACGCTGCATCGCGACAGTCCGCTCATCGACCTGGCGGTGCGCATCGACAAGCCCGCGCGGCTCGAGCCGGAGAGCATCTTCGTCGCGTTCCCGTGGGCGATCGCGGGCCCCGAGTTCCTCGTCGAGACCGCGGGGGCCGTGTTCGCGGCGGACACCGAGCAGCTGCCCGACACGAGCCGGGACTGGTACTTCCTCCAGCACGCCGTCGGCGTGCGGGGCGGGGGCGCGGCGGTGCTCTGGGGCTCGGTCGATGCGCCGCTCGTGCAGCTCGGCGGCTTCCAGACGGGTCGGTGGGCCCGGCGCCTCGATGCGCCGGCGGGGCACATCAACAGCTGGGTCATGAACAACCTGCACTTCACGAACTTCGCGGCACGGCAGGAGTTCCACGGAACGCTGCGCTACCGCTTCCGGCCGATCGCGCCCGGTGGGCTGCGGGATGCCGTGCGGGCGTTCGGCGAGGATCTCGCGCTGCCGCTGCAGGCGCGTGCGGTCACTCTCGGCGCCGAGCGGGTCGAGTAGCCGCCGTCGGCGCATCGAGACCCGGTGCATCGGGCGTGAGGTCTCGATACGCGCCCCGGGGGCGCTCCTCGACGCGCTCACTCGGCCAGGGGGCGCTCCACGAGGTCGACCTCGACGATCGGGGCCGCGGGGTCGCGCGGCACGCGGAAGGTGCGCAGCCGGTACGGCCCGAACTCCTCCTGAATCGCCCGGCCGAGGAACGGCAGCTCGATGTGCGACAGCGCCGTCGTCCCGCGGGTCTCCACCGCTCGCACGATGACGTCCGTGCCACCGTCGGCCGCCGGATCCTCGGATCCCTTCACCGCCGTCACCATGACCGCGCCCGCTCCGTCGCTCGCGAACGAGTGCTCGGCCGGCAGCGTGCCCGGGTGCGACGACTCCTGCATGGCGCGCACGGGCTGCCCGAGCAGTGCCGCCCGCCGGGTCGGCTCCCCGGCGCGGCGGTCGCCCGCGTGCGGCACGAGCTCGTAGCTGAAGCGCTGCACGCCCTGATCCTGGAACGTGTACACGCCCTCCGGGTCGAGCAGGCGCGGGTCGTGCCAGGAGTAGACGGGGCTGCGCACCGCGGTGACGCCGATGCTCGGCCCCGCGGTCTCGGAGCCGGGCCCGGAGGCGGGGGAAGCAGGGGAGACGTCATAGGCGTGCTTGTTCGTCGTGATCACGGTCAGGCCCGCGGGGGCGCCGTCGATCGTTCCGGTCAGGTCGACCCACGACTGCGCGGGCTCCTCGGCGCCGTCGACCGGTCGCTCGATCTCGCCGAACGGGATCTCGTAGTGCGCCTGGGCGTCGTCGAGCCGGGTCGGGAAGCGCAGCTTCAGCAGGTGCGCCTGCTCGCGCCAGTCGAGCGTGACGTCGACGCGCAGCACCGGGGAATCCGCATACAGCACCAGCTCCTCGACGAGCGTCGAGTCGTGCCAGCGGCGCTCGACGCGCACGCGCGCGCGCAGCGGCCCGGTCTCGCGCACGATGATGCGCCGCAGCTCCATCGGCGCTCCCGGCCAGGCGTAGGAGACGACGCGGTGACCCCAGGTGTCGGTCGGGTCCTCGCACACCTGGGTGTGCGTGCCGTCGTCGGTCATGAGGTCGAGCCCGGTGGCCTTGTCGCGGTACGAGCGGATGGAGCCGGATGCGGGGTCGAGCTCGATGCGCACGTGCGCGTTCTCGAGCACCGTCTCGCTCACGGTGAGGCCGCCATCCGGAGCCGCCGCATCGACCGCCGTCGGCGCGTCGCCGGGACGCAGCCGGTAGAGCCGGTACCCGAGGGCGGGCACGTCGGCGCGGAAGACGAGCGCGCCGCGGGCGCCGTCATCCGTCGTCGAGACCGACTGGGTGCGCTGGTTGGCGACCGGTCGGTCGTCGGCGTCGACGACGTGCGCGCCCCATTTGAGCGGGCCGTAGTTCATGGGCACGTCGGTCGACACCGGCCACGGGTGCGGGTTGAACACCAGCACGGGCTGGGTGCCCTCGACGAACGCCACGTCGACCTGCCGGCCGATCACGTTGTGCGCCAGCACGGTGATGCGCTTGGCGATCGCGACCGCCTCGCCGAGCTGGTCGCGCGCGTCGTCGTAGGCCGACTCGATCGCCGATCCCGGCAGCACGTCGTGGAACTGGTTGAACAGGATCTGCTTCCAGGCGTGCTCGAGGTCGTCCCGCGGGTAGGCGATCCCGTCGGTCACCGCCGTGATCGCCGCCCAGCGCTCGGCCGTGAGCACCGCGTGCTGCGCCCGGCGCTGCCAGGCCTTGATGCCCGAGTGCGCCGAGTAGCAGCCCGGGGCGTGGTGCTGCAGGTCGTCGGCGCGCTCCGGCAGCTCGGCGAGGAAGGCCTCGCCGCGGGCGAGCACCTCGTCGAAGTACCTGCGGGGAGAGGACATCGTCATCCTTCCGAACGAGCCCATCCGGTCGTAGCGATGGATCGACTCGATGTTGGCCCTGGTCGGCCCGCCGCCGTGATTGCCGACGCCGTAGTAGACCATCATGTCGCCGACCCGGCGGTCGAGGGCCTGCAGCGCCTTCTCGGTCTGCCCGTCGACCGAGCCGGGCGGGCTGCCGTACTCGAAGGGGATGCGGTAGCCGAGCACGCGGCTGCCGTCCGGAGCCCGCCACCAGAACAGCGACGGCGCCAGGTCGGACTCGTGCGGCCCCGGGCGCAGGAACGTGTACGAGTCCATGCCCTGGCCCCGCAGGATCTGCGGCAGCATCGCGTTGTGCCCGAACGGGTCGACGTTCATGCCGACGGTCGACGGGATGCCGAACCGCGAGATCAGGTAGCGCTGGCCGTACAGCCCCTGCCGCACGAAGCTCTCGCCCATCGGCATGTTGCAATCCGGCTCCACCCACCAGCCGCCGGCGTTGACCCAGCGGCCCTCGGCGACGCGGGCCCGGATCTCCTCGAACAGCTCCGGGTCCTGCTCCTCCACCCAGCTGAGCAGCACGATCTGGTCGCAGGTGAAGACGAAGTCCGGGTACTCGTTCATGCGGTCGAGCACCGAGCGGAACGTGGCGCGGGCCTCCGCGTAGCCCTCCTGCCACGGCCAGAGCCAGACCGGGTCGAGGTGCGCGTTGCCGATCATGTGCAGCACACGCTGCGGCGTCGCATGCGGGCGGGGAGCCGCCGGCAGGTCGCGCGGCTGGCGACCGGCCGGCGCATTGGAGACCGGGGCACGGTCGGGCGTGGTCCCGCCCGCGGCGCGGCTCATGCGAAGGCCTCATCGCCGGCCGCCCACGCGTCGACCCGCTCGGAGATCACGTGCAGCCAGAACGTGTGCAGCTCCTGGATGCGCGGGGTCGTCGTCGAGGGGGCGATCAGGGCGTGGTCGGCGAGCTCGCGTGCCGGTCCGCCGTCGCCGCCCGAGAACAGCACGGTCGTCGCGCCGGCCTCGCGGGCGGCGCGGAGTCCCCGAGCACGTTCGCCGAGCGGCCGCTCGTGGTGAAGGCGGCGACGACGTCGCCGGCGCGGGCGAGGCCGGTCACCTGGCGCGAGAACACGTCGTCGTAGGAGTAGTCGTTGGCGATGCAGGTCATGGTCGTGGGATCGGTGCTCAGGGTGACGGCGCCGAGCGGGCGTCGGTCGCGCTTGTAGTGTCCGATGATCTCGCCGGTCAGGTGCTGGGCGTCGGCGGCGCTGCCGCCGTTGCCGAAGGTGTACAGGATGCCGCGGTTCGCGAACGACGCGCACAGCAGGTCGGCGACCGCGCGCACCTGCGGCAGCAGCGGGCCGGCCGCCTCGGCGGTGGCGATGTGGTCGGCGAGCTGGTCCGCCATCCAGTCGCGGCTCGCGGGGGCAGGCGTGTCAGGCATGTGCGGTCTCCTTGCTGCGGGCGTCGAGCAGGTCGAGGGCGATCGCCCCCGCGCCGACGGCGCACACCTCGTCGCCGAGGCCGGCGAGCTCGATGCGGGCCGCCGCGGCGGCCGGCGGCATCGCGTCGCGCGCGACCCGGGCCCGGATCGGCAGCAGCAGGGCGTCGCCGGAGCGGGTGACGCCGCCGCCGAGCACGACGACCTCGGGCTCGAAGACATTGACGAGGTCGGTGAGCGCCGATGCCAGCACGTCGATGGTCTCGGCCCAGAGCTCGCCGGCCAGCCGGTCGCCGGCCTGTGCGGCGGCGATGACGTCCTCGGCACGGGGCTCGGCGATCCGGGCGAGTGAGGAGCCCGCGCCGCGATCCGCGACGGCCTCGGCGGCGCGTACGGCGATCGACGATCCCGAGGCGTAGGCCTCGAGGCAGCCGCGCCGTCCGCACAGGCAGACCCGACCGCCGCTGCGCACGAGAACGTGGCCGAACTCGCCGCCGTTGCCCGCGGCCCCGCGGTGCAGGCGGCCCTCGACGACGGCGCCGCCCCCGATGCCGGTCGAGACGGTCAGGTAGATCATCGTGCGGGCGCCGACGGCGGCGCCGTAGCGGTGCTCGGCGAGGGCGCCCAGGGTCGCATCGTTCTCGAGGGCGGCCGGCACGCCGAACGCCTGCTCGGCCATCCGGACGATCGGGATGTCGACCCAGCCGGGCAGGTGCAGCGGGCCGGTGAGCACCCCGGTGCTCGCGTCGAGCGGACCCCGCAGGAGATGCCGACCGCGCCGATCGGGCCGAGGCCGGCCTGCTCGACCGCGCGATGACCCATCGCGAACAGGCGGTCGATCACGTCGGCGGGGCCGCGATCCTTGTCGGTCGGCTCGACCGTGAACGCGGACGTCGTGCCGTCCTCGGTCAGCACGGCGACCGCGAGCTTCGTGCCCCCGATGTCCAGGCCGAGGACGGGCGGTGCGGCGGAGGACACGGAGCGGCTCCTGGTGGTGGTGGCGGGCGGCGGCGCCCGAGTGTGGAAACGATCCCACACTATCCATTCGATTCGGGACGGGTCAACATGATGCCCTCAGACGGAGGGGGAGCGACGTCGGCGACCGCGTCCGCCAGCTGGCCCAGGCGACGGCCGTCGAAGGTGACGTCGGCCGCGAGCCGCTGCCGGCGCCCGGGGTCGCCCACCCGCACCGAGAACGTGAACCGCGCCTCACGGTGAGGCGGGATCGCCATCGCGTCGGGAGGGGATACCACCTCCCAGCCCGCGGGGAGCGCGAGCTGCACCGAGGCCGCCACCTCGCTGTCCCGTGCATTGTGCACGATCGCCACGTATTCGACGGTGTCGCCCGTGACCCACTGCCGGTGGAACGGCTCCAGGAGCACGAGGTTGCCGTCGGCCGGCGGCGCCTCGTCGGCGAGCAGCTCGGCGTGCACCGCCGCGGTCTCGGCGCCCTGGGCCGCGAGCTGATCGAGGTAGCCCTCGTCGACCCAGCGTCCGCGCCAGTGGCCGGTGACGAGAAGACCGGGCGCGACCCGCCGGTACAGCGCGGCGCTGTCGACGTAGTCGGTCGTGCGGAAGCGGTTGCGGTACTGGTAGTTCAGGATCTCGCGGGCCGCCAGCGGGCCCTCGAGCGCGGTCTGCTGGTCGCCGGTCGCGAGCACCCGCACGCCGTCGACCTCGAACTCGAACGCGGCCTGGTACAGCGTGTGGCCGGGCAGATCGTGGGTCGTGATCCGGTATCCCGACCACTCGACCGTGCCGCCGAGCTCGAGCACCCGATCGGCCGGGATCGGGTCGAACCACTGGCACGGCAGGTCGGTGCGCATCGGGTCGGCCAGGATCGGCGCCACGTGCTCCGGCAGCCAGACCTGGGTGCCCTCCACCTCGCGCAGCAGGTTGAGCCCGGCGACGTGATCGTCGTGGTAGTGCGTCGCGAGCGCGACCTCGACGCGCTCCACACCGAAGTCCCGGCGCAGGGCGGGGAGCGAGGCGAGCCACGGCAGCCGCGCGGCGCGGTCGGTGCCGGCCGGCCATCCGGTCGACACGTCGTAGCCGTAGTCGATGAGCAGCGCCCCGCCGGCGTCGTCGAGCAGCACGTAGCTGCACGAGTTCGCCGCGCGGTTGACGAGCAGGTGCTGGGTGATGCGCACGAACGGGTGGTCGAGCCAGTCGCGCAGGGCCCACGGCTGCAGGCGGCGCGAGTCGACGTAGGCCTGGGCGCGCTCGGTCAGCAGCTCGAGCGCCGGCACCGGGTCCGCGATCGGCTCGCCGTGCGAGGGCAGCACGAGCGACGGCGCCTCGCGGGCGAGCAGCATCGAGCTCAGCACGAGCATCGCCGGACCCTCGTTCTCGGTGTACGACCACTGCGTCGCGGCGAGCGACCACACGCGGCCCGGCGCGGCGATCAGGTCGCCGCTGAACGCGATCGGGCCGGCGCCCGGGTCGTCCTGCGGCTCGACGAGGTAGGTGACCGAGCCCATCGTGTGCCCGGGCGTCGGGATCGCGCGCACGGCGATCCCGCCGTACTCGACCGTGCGGTACACCGCCGCGGTGCCCGCGACCGGCACCGGCGCGAGGATCGAGAACCGGTCCTGCCGCAGGTTGTAGTCGTTGGCGAGGGTGCGGGTCGCCCACATCTCGTCGACCCGTCCGAAGAGGTCCTGCTCGGTCGGCGGCACGATGATCGGGATGCCGGCCTCGACCGCCCGCGGCAGCCCCTGCCCCTGGTCCCGGTGGTGGTGGGTCATGAGCACGGCGTCGAGGCGCTCGATGCCGAGTTCCGGCAGGGCGTCGAGCACGGCGCCGGTGCCGAAGTCGATCGCGATGGCGTGGCCGTCGCGCTGCACGACATAGACCTCGCAACTGTCGCGCACCCGATGCACGCCGGGGGCGACCAGCTCCACGGCGGTCATGCGCGCCTCCGTCGAAGGCCGGTGCGGTAGGCGCGCCAGCTGCGCGCGATCCGGTCGAGGTCTCGCGGCTGCACGCGCTCGCCGCTGCCGTCGATCGAGTCGACGTAGTACAGAGCGGGCACGCCGAGCTCCGGCTGCGCCTCGGCGTAGGCGAGCCAGCTCGCCCGGTCCGGCATCGGCCACTGGTCGGTGTCGATCGGATGGTCGGGCAGCACGGCGTGTGCGACGGCGTGCCGGAAGCGCAGCTGATCCTGCACCGGCACGAGGGCGCCCGCGACGTCGCGCTCGAGCACGTCGTTGAGCCGGATCATGTCGGTGACCGGCGCGAACGACGGGTGCATGGTGTGCGTCACGACGAGCGCGTCGGGCTTCGCCTCGTGCGCGGCGGCGTGCAGCGCGCCCACCAGGCGGTGCAGGGCGGCGAGCCCCCACACGCCGTCGTCGGCGCCGCTGCCGGGGGATGCCGCGAGCATCCGGCCCGACGGCGCGCGCTGCGTGAAGTCGACCTTGAAGCCGTCGGCGTCCAGACCGTCCGGCGCGAGCATCCGGTGCACCTGCCGGCGCAGCTCGGCGAGGTAGGCGGGATTGCCGGGGTCGGTCGCCACGGGCCGGCCCGACGGATCGCGCAGCGTGAGCTCGGGGTCGAGGCCGTCGGGATCCCACGCCTTGAACCACAGCAGCACGCGGCGTCCGGCGTCGTGCTGCGCGCGGATCCAGGCGCGCAGGTCGGGCCACTTCGCCGTGTCCGGCTCGTTCGTGCCGTAGGCGGCCTGCCAGCGGTCGTCGATCACGACCGTGCCGGGGTCGATGCCGTGCCGGGCCAGCGTCGCGAGCCAGCCGTCGTACAGGTCCTGGCGCGCGAGATCGGGGGCGGCGCCCGCTCCTCGGGCAGCACGAACCCCGGCGGCGCCTCGGCGGGCACGATGCCGTGTGCCGCGAGATCGACGGCGTACGCGCACTGGGCACCCCAGCCGCAGAACAGGGGCTCGAGATGCCAGGCGGCACCGGCCGGCGCGTCGCCCGCGAAGCCGTGCGCCGCGACGTCGTCGCGATAGTCGGTCAACGCCGCCACCGGCGAGCCCGCGGGGCGCAGCACCAGGTCGGGGCTGGTCCAGGCGCCGCGCACGACCGTGCGCCCCTCGTACGACAGCCGCAGCAGGAACCCGCCGTCGAGCGGCTCGTAGCCGAGCGCGGTGAAGCCCATCCGCTCGATCGGCGCGACGACCGACAGCGCCAGCCAGTCGCCCGCCGGCAGGGCGGTCGCCTGCGGCGCGATGTCGCGGCCGAGCGCGAGGCACAGCGGCGCGGGCGAGAAGACGGCGTGCAGGCGTCCCCGCTCGGCGTCGCCGACGACGCCGATGCGCGCCCCGGATACCGAGCTCCGGATGCCCTGCACCGGCTCGGTCGGCGTCGGCACGAAGAGCGCACCCGCCTCGATGCTCGACCGGAAGACGCCCCCGGCGCCGTTCGCCAGCACGGCGCGGCCGCCGAGCAGCGTCACGTCGTCGAGGCGGCCGTCGCCCTCGACGTGCACGCGCAGGCGCAGCTCGCCGGGCAGGCAGTCGATCTCGACGACGCGGGATGCCCAGGCCGTGCTGCGCGCGGCGAACCGCACGCGCGCGCCGTCCGCGGTCTCGACGAGCTCGGCATCCGGGATCTCCCACGCCTCGTCGACCGCGTCGGAGCGGTCCACCGAGGCGAGCAGGGACAGGTCAGACCAGATGCGGCCGTCGGGCGAGGCGAGGCGCAGCTGCGCGCGCCCCGGCCGCAGCCGGAGGGTGTAGGCGGGCGCGACGACGCGCACCGCGGCGGCGTCGCGTTCGATGCGCACGAGGTCGGTCATCCGGCCGTCATCCCCTCCGCCGCCAGGTCGTCGATCCCGCTGATCACGCGGCTGCCCGATGCGTCGCGCAGCTCGATCTCGAACGCCGGCTCGCGCGTCGCCACGGTGAGCCGCGCCATCGCGCCGCCGGACGTGCGGGTCAGCTCGAGCCGCCCGTCGCCCCGCACACGGTAGCCGAACGCGCCGTCGAAGGCGGCGTGCCGCGTCCGGATCCGCACCAGCTCGAGGAGGGCGCGCGTCACGGGCGTCTGCAGTGCCGCCTCGATCTCGTCGGCCGGGTACACGTGCCGGTTCACGTCGCGCCCGTTGCCCGTCCGCTCGAACAGGGCCGCGTCGTCGAGTCCGCCGAGCAGGCCGACGTAGTAGAGCTGCGGTTCGCCCGGCACCCACAGCTGCACCGCGCGGCACAGCAGGTACGCGGTCCCGTCGCCGCCGAGCGCGCTGAGGAACGTCGCGTTGATCTGGTGCGGCATGGCGGCCCACTCGGGCACGACCGACGCGACGCTCGAGTGGCCGTCCGTGGCCTCGGCGGCGCGCGCGAAGACGGCGGCCATCTCGTCGGTCGAGAGCAGCCCCGGCCGGCCGGCCCCGGGACCCGCGTCGACGACGCCGATGCCGTCGTGGGTGTCGAGCACCGTGACCGCATTGTCGGGGCGGATCGCGAGCCAGTCGGCGATCCGGTCGACCGTTCCGGTGCCGAGCGAGTGCAGCAGCAGGGCGGGCAGCGCGAAGTCGTAGACGAGGTCGACGAGCGGCGCGATCGCCTGCTGCTGCGTGTAGTGGGCGTGCACCTCCACGAGCACGCGCATGCCGGCCGCGCGCACCATCGCCGCGATCTCCCGCACGAACTCGAGCGTCGCCGGCGTCATGAACGAATCCGTGCCGGGCGTCTTGACGGCGTAGCCGACGGCATCCAGGCGCACCGTCGTCACCCCGCCCTCCCGCAGCGCGTCGAGCACCCGGCGCAGGTAGGCCCGTGCCGCCGGATGCGCGACGTCGAGATCGATCTGGCTCGGCAGGAAGGTGGTCCAGACCAGGCGGCGCCGCCCGTCGGCGGCGCGGTACGCGGTGAACGGCAGGCCCGGGCGCGGGCGGTAGAACGCGGTGATCTCTTCCTCGGTGCCGCCGTCGGGGAAGACGCGGTCGTAGGTCAGGAACATCCCGTCGGCGGCGCTGTCGGCGCCGTGCCGCAGCCAGTCGGCGAACTCCGCGGACGCGCTCGACACGTGGTTCACGATGAGGTCGGCCGTGACGCCGCGGCGCTCGGCGATGGCGCGCACGTCGTCCCAGCCGCCGAGCCGGAGGTCGACGGCCGCGTGGTCGACGGGGTCGAATCCGGCATCGGCGCCGTCGAAGGGCGTGAAGAAGGGCAGGATGTGCACCCCGGCGAACTCGGCCAGCGGCCCGTCGAGCAGGGCACGCAGCCCGGCGAGGTCGCCGCCGAGCCGGTCGGCGTAGGCGAGCAGGTCGACGCCGCGCGAGCTCATGCCTGATCCCAGGGGCGGCCCTCGCGGTCGACGAGCTCGCCGAGCGCCGCGAGCCGCGGTGCGGAGATCGCGCGCAGCGCGCCGGGCACGTCGTCGGCGCCGAGCACGTCGCTCCACAGCGCCCGCCCGGCGAGGAAGCCGCTGGCCCCGGCGCGGCACGCGGCCAGCACGGCGTCGGAGAAGTCGCCGGGGGTGACGCCCTGCGACAGCACGACCCACGGCCCGGTGATCGCCTCGTCGAGCCGCCGGCTCGCGGCGAGCTGCTCCTCGGCGGTGCCGCGGCCGCCGAGCGGCACCTGCACCTTGTACAGGCTCTGGCCGAGCGGTGAGAGCTCGCGCGCCGCCTCGCGGATCGCCTCCTCCTGATCCCAGGTGCCCGCGGCGGTCTCCTCGGGGGTCGCGCGCACCACCGGTTCGAGCACGGAGAGCACCCCGCGCTCGCGGCAGAGGGCGACGAAGCGCTCCACGACCTCGTGCCGGTGCACCCGGCACTCGTCGCGGCGCCAGATCACGAGCAGCTTGAGCGCGGCGACGCCGTGCAGGTCGAATCCGGGCGCGGCCACGACCTCGTCGAGCTCGGTCTCCTCGACCGGACCGCCGACGTCCTGGGTGAGGGCGTCGGCGGCGAGGATGAGTCCGCTCGAGGCGGGCAGCAGCGCCTCGTCGCGCACCCGGTCGAAGCCGAAGTCGCGGTCGATGAGGAACCCGGATGCCAGCGGCCCGAGCACCCGTGCCACCTCGAGCTTGAACGCGACGATCGCATCGTGGCCGGGCCGGCCGCGGCCGGCGGCGTCGAACATCGCGACGAGGCTCTCGCGCTGGTCCATCGCGGTCATCGCGAAGGTGCCGCTGGCGCGGGCGATCGCCTCGAGGGTCGGGGCGGCCGTGGGGGCGGGGGTCATGAGGTCTCCGGGGTGAGGTGGTGGTCGAGGGAGGCGGCGACGAACGCGGCGAGCAGGTCGTCGGCGCCGGGGTCGAGGTCGAGCGGGGCGACGTCGACGGGCAGCCGGATGCCCGACTCGCCCAGCCCGGCGCGCACCGCCGCGAGCAGCGCGGCGCCCGCAGCGACCGGCTCCGCGATCCCCGTGGTGCGCGCGAGGAGCGCGGGGAGAGCCGGCGCTTCGCCGCCCACCACGGTCCGGCGACGGCGTGGGCGGCACCGGTCACGACGGTGCGCGTCGCGGGCGAGCCGAGCACCCGGTCCTGTGCGGCGGCGATCCAGCGCGCCTGCAGGGCGAGTCCGGCGCTCACGGCGCGCGCGGCCACCGCCGGGTCCGTGGGGATCGAGGCGTCGGCGCCGTCGGGGGTGATCGCACGCAGCACGGCCGCGCCATCGGGTCGCGGCGCCTGCCGGCCCGCCGGCGTCGGCAGCATGATCGGACCGGCGAACGAGTCGGCGGGCTCGTCGCCGCCGACGCGGCCGGCGAGCTCGGCGAGCAGCCGGGATGCCGCCGGGATGCCGCCGACGAGCGTCTCGTACCGGCCGTCGACCGTGCGTCCGACGCTCATGCCCTCCGCGATCGCGGCGGTGCGGTCGATCTCGCCGGCGGCAATGCGCACGAGGGCCTCCGCCGTGCCGATGGAGTCGCCCGTCTCGCCGGGCTCGCGCATGCCCGCCGCCCACGTCGCCACCGCATGGTCGTGGCCCGCGATCGCGACGGGGATGCCGGCGGGCAGGCCGAGCGAGCGTGCAGCGGCGTGATCCAGCGCGACGGTCTCGCCCGCGACCAGGATCCGCGGCAGCGCCTCGCCGGGCAGGCCCGTCGCGGCGAGCAGCTCGGCGTCCCACGCCACCGGCTCCCCGAGTCTCGGCAGCGTCGCGAGCATCGTCCGCAGGGCGAGCGTCGGGTCGGTCACCGCCCGCCCGATCAGCGCGAGGGCGGCCAGCTCGGCGCCGCCGGCCCACGAGACGGCCCCGCGGCGGCCGGGCAGCGCCGCCGCCACGAGCGCACGGGTCGACTTCTCGGGGCGCGGCACGCCGGTGCGCTCGCTCAGGCCGGGCTCGACGGTTCCGCCGGGCCGCGCGGCATCCCAGCGCAGCAGTGCGCCGATCGATCGCCCGTCCGCGTCGAGCAGGGCGCCCGTCTCGGCCATCGAGGCGATGCCGATCGCCGCGACGGGAGCGCCGCCGAGCGTCTCGACCGCATCGCGCACCAGGCCGCGGACCGCCGTTCGGATCCCGTCGCCGTCGCCGGCGGTCGGTCGCCGCAGCACGCGCAGCTCCCGCACCTCCGAGCCCGCGATCTCGACGACGGCGACCTTGGTGTTGGTCGTCCCGACGTCGACGCCCAGGGCGCGGGTCACGGGGAGCACGTCCTCAATTTTGTTCGTTTCTCCACAAACAGGTCAAGTGTGTTCGATTCTTGACAGTTCGTCGCGCGGCCTGGTGGGATAAGCGCGTGCGGTACACGGACGCCCCCGCCCGCCGCGACGAGCTGTTGCGGCGGTTGCAGAACGACGGTTACCTCTCGATCGCCGAGGTGGCCGACGAGCTCGGTGTCTCGGAGATGACGCTGCGCCGCGACCTCCGCCAGCTCGAGGCCGACGGCCTCGCCCGGCGCGTGCCGGGCGGCGCCGCGGCGCCCGCCGGCCGCGTGCTGCCGTTCGCCGAGCGCGACCGTCGCGGCGGCGCGGTCAAGGGCCGGCTCGCGGCGGCGGTCCTCGCGTACGTCGAGGCGTCGTCGACCGTCGCGCTCGATGCGGGAACGACCATCGCCCCGCTGGCCCGGATGCTGCCGGCCGGAACGACGATCGTGTCGCACTCCGAGCCGGTCGTCGCGGCGACGGCGGCGCGTGACGACGTCGATCTGGTCGCCATCGGCGGCGACTACGACCGCGGCACCCGCAGCTTCACCGGTCCGCTCGCGGTCGCGGCGCTCGAGCGCCTGTCGGTCGACGTCGCGGTGCTGAGCGCCGTGGCGATCGACCGCGACGGCCTGCTCTGCGCGACATCGCGCGACGCCGAGCTGAAGCCGGTGCTGGCGCGCATCGCGCACCGCAGGGTGCTCGTCGCCGAGTCGTCCAAGCTGCGCGCGCGGGCCCACCTGCGCTTCGCCCGCCTCGACCTGCTCGACCAGTTCGTGACCGACGACGACGCGACCGAGGCCGAGCTCGCGCCGCTGCGCGACGCGGGCGTCGACGTGGTGGTCGTCGCGCGCGACGCCGCTACAGCTTCTGCGCCCGGCTGAGCCGCGCATAGATCCCTCCCGCCGCGACGAGCTCCTCGTGCGTGCCGATCTCGGCGACCCGGCCGCGGTCGAGCACGACGATGCGATCGGCGCTGCGCACGGTCGAGAGCCGGTGCGCGACGATGAGGGTCGTGCGGCCGGCCAAGAGCCGATCCAGAGCCTCCTTGACGAGCGACTCCGACTCCGAGTCGAGTGCCGAGGTGGCCTCGTCGAGCAGCAGCACACGCGGGTCGCGCACGAGCGCCCGGGCGATCGCGAAGCGCTGCCGCTGCCCGCCCGAGAGCCGCGCACCGCGCTCGCCGATGCGGGCGTCCCAGCCCTCGGGCAGCGCCTGCACGATCTCGAGCGCGTTGGCATCCCGCAGCGCGGCGAGCACGGCCTCGTCGTCGACATCACCGAGGCCGTAGACGACGTTCTCGCGGATCGTGCCCTCGAACAGCACCGGTTCCTGCGGCACGACCGAGACGAACGCGCGGAAGGTGCGCAGGTCGAGCGTCTGCATGTCGACCCCGTCGAGCAGCATCCGGCCGGCCGTCGGTCGCAGGAATCCCAGCACCGCGTTCAGCAGGGTCGACTTGCCGGAGCCGCTCGGCCCGACGAACGCCACCGTCTCGCCCGGCGCGATGTCGAGGTGGATGTCGTCGAGCGCCGCGCGGCCGTCGGACGGGTAGCGATACCCCAGGTGGTCGAACGTCAGCCGGCCCTGCACCGCCTCGACGGTCGCTTTGCCGCTGTTCTGCTCGACGTCGGGATCCTCGAGCACCTCCGAGATCGACCGCACCGACTCGCGGCCCCGCGCCAGCACCGGCATGAGGTTGAGCAGCGAGACGACCGCCTGGGTCAGCAGGGTGAAGTAGCTGCTGAGCAGCACGACCTGGCCGGGGGTGATGGAGAGGAATCCGGTGAGGGCGGAGGCCGCGGCCGCGAACAGGCAGAACACGGCGAGCAGCTGGAACGAGAGCCACGACACCGCCCCGAAGCGGCCGGCGATCTGGTCGAGGAGAAGCCGGCGGAACGGAGCCCCTCGGCGCTCTCCGCGACCCGGCGGGCCGCGTGCCGCTCGAGTCCGTGCGCGCGGGTGATGGGCATGAGCGTCGCCATCTCGCCGACTCGGGAGGAGAACTGCTCGACCGTGCGCCGGAAGGTCTCATTGCGCTGGTTCGACCGCCGGCGCACGAACCAGACGAGCGCACCGCCGAGTGGCACGGTGACGGCGAACACCAGGATGAAGGCGGGCACCTGCAGGGCCGTCATCGTGATCGCGCCGATGAGCACGAAGGTCGCCGACATGACCGGCGGGAACGACGACTGCAGCATCTGCTCGATCGTCTCGACGTCGCGCACGACCTTGGTCTGGATGACCGAGGCGCTCGCCCGGGAGTGGAATCCGATCGAGAGGTTCTGCAGCCGGTTGACGAGTGCGTTGCGCAGGTCGGCGCCGATCCGGCGGTAGACCCGACTCCACTGGTCGTTGTAGAAGATGCCGACCGGGTAGTTCTGCAGGAGGACGAGCGCGGCGAGCACCGAGAGGCCGGAGAGCCGCAGGAACGCGCCGTGCTGCACGACGGTGTCGATGATCGCCGCCGTGAGCACCGGCAGCACCCAGTTCGGCGAGTCCTTGATGGCGTAGGCGACGACGATGATCGCGAACCGGCGCCGGTGCATCGCGAGCAGCCGCAGCAGCGAACGGAACGGATGACGGCCGTCGACGCGACCGGGCGGGATGATCGGGATCGACATCGTCGTCGTGGGTACCGACACGACGTCCATCCTGCCGCGATTGTGGGAACGATGCCACAATCGCGGGCGTGTCACCCGTCGCCGGGGCGGCGCGCTCCGGGTGGCGCCGGGGCACGGCGGGCGGGCGTCGGGAGCGGATCGGGGCGACGACGACGGCCGCGTTCGACGAGTTCGCGCGCCGTGAGCGCCGTGCTCGCGCCCACCGCGACGGCGAGGGCGACGGCGGACCAGGCGGCGGATGGGCCGGCGGGCCGGACGGGGATCGGCGGCGGGTCATGCGTCCATGGTGCGCCGCCGCGTGTCCCCCGCAAGGGGTAGCGCGCGGCGTCGCGATGCGCAAGCCCCTCGCCGAATCCGCGCCCCTGCCTACCGTGGATACCGGACGACCCGTCGCTGGGAAGGGGACCGTTGATGACCGATGCGTGCTTCGTCGCGACCGGGGTCGCGCTGCTCATGCCCGCGGATTCCGCCCCGGAGCTCGCCGTGCTGCTCGGCGATACCCGAGCGCCGGACGGGGTCGTCGTCGCCCTCCGCGGCCACCGCCTCTCGTTCGTCCGCATGCGCCACGGACCGCTGGCGCACGGGGTGGTCGAGCCGTACCGCCAGCGCGAGGTCTGGGATCAGGGCCTGAGCGGCACGCTCGAGATCACCGAGCACACGCACGGGGTCGCCCGGCTCGGCGACGCCGGGCGACTGTTCGGATCGGGCGACGTCACGGTGCTGATCCCGCGGGACGCCGAGGGCGGGATGCACCGCGAGCTCACCATCCCGTCGGGCCCCATCGGGCGCGCCCGCCGGATGCTCATGCGCCGCGGCGACGGCGACATCGACCCCGTGTACGAGGTCGTCGAGGAGCTGGAGGATCCAGGCTGGGTCTGCCGGATCTGCGGGCGCCTCAGTCCCGACCCCGAGCCGCACACCTCCGCGCACGGCGTGCCGGGCCACCTGCGGGCCGGCGCGCTCCCCGGCGAGCCGCTGGACGAGACCCGCACCTACGCCGTGGGCTGACCGGGCCGCGTGCGGCTCCGCATCGCCTGAACGCGCGGGCTCGGCCCGCACCGGCATGCCTACCGTGCCGCATGGCCGACTTCGCACCGCACCATGCCATCGTCACCGCTTCGGACTCCGGCATCGGCCGGGCGAGCGCGATCGCCCTGGCCGACGCCGGGCTCGATGTCGGCATCACCTGGCACAGCGACCGCGACGGCGCCGAGGGGACGGCCGAGGCGGTGCGCGCCCGCGGCGTCCGTGCGGTCGTGACCCGGCTCGACGTCGCCGACGCTCCCGCCTGCGGCGACGTGATCGACGGTCTGATCGACGAGCTCGGCGGCGTCGACGTCTTCGTGAACAACGCCGGAACCGGTGGCGGCACGCCGTTCTTCGACCTGACCTGGGACGAGTGGCGCACCACGATCGCGACCGACCTCGACGGGGCCTTCGTCGTGCTGCAGCGGGCGGCGCGGCGGATGGTGGATGCCGGTAACGGCGGCCGGCTCATCGCGATCACGAGCGTGCACGAGCACCAGCCCCGCGTCGGCTCCGCTGCCTACGACGCCGCCAAGCACGGGCTCGGCGGCCTCATGAAAACGCTCGCCCTCGAGCTCGGCCGGGAGGATCACCGCGAACGCGGTCGCCCCCGGCGAGATCGCCACCGAGATGAGCCAGTCCGGCGGGCAGGATCCGTACCGCACCGAACGCCCCGGCGTGCCGCTCGGGCGACCGGGGCACGTCGACGAGATCGCGGCCGTCGTCGCCTTCCTCGCCTCGCCGGCGGCGTCGTACGTGACCGGGGCATCCTGGGCGGTCGACGGCGGGATGCTGCAGATGGGCCCGCAGGCCGGCTCGCACCTCACCGCGCACGACTGGCGCGAGCCCTGATCATCGGCTGAACACCAGTGCCGCCTCTCGCCGATCGACCTACCGTCGCGACATGAGCTCCACCGACCTCTACGCCCCGACCAATGTCGCCACGAAGTACCCCGCACCGCCCTTCCCCGCGGCGAAGCAGAGCGGACCGGGCTCGGTCGCCGAGATGGACCCGGCACCCGACCACGGCGAGCAGAGCTACCGCGGAACCGGCAGGCTGACCGGCCGCCGCGCGATCGTCACCGGAGCCGACTCCGGCATCGGGCGGGCCGTCGCGATCGCCTACGGCCGGGAGGGTGCGGACGTCGTGCTGAGCTATCTGCCCGACGAGGAGGAGGACGCGCAGCAGGTCGCCGAGCTCGTGCGGGCCGAGGGTCGCACTGCGCAGTGCCTGCCGGGCGACCTGGCCGACGAGGAGTACTGCCGTCGCCTCGTCGAGGACGGCGCGGCGGCGCTCGGCGGGCTCGACCTGCTGGTGATGGTCGCCGGGCAGATGCCCACCGTCGACGGCATCGAGGACTTCGACACCGCGGTCTGGAGACGGCTCGTCGACACCAACCTGAGTTCACTGTTCTGGCTGACCAAGGCGGCGGTGCCGCATTTCGGTCCCGGCGCGTCGGTCATCGCGACCTCGTCGGAGCAGGCCTTCACGCCCTCGCCGTCGCTCATCGAGTACGCGGTGACCAAGGCCGGCATCGCGAACTGGGTGCGGGGCATGGCGCAGCAGCTCGCCGAGCGCGGCATCCGGGTCAACGGCGTCGCGCCCGGACCGTTCTGGACGCCGCTGCAGCCGGTGTCCGACCCGCCGGAGAAGCTCGAGCACTTCGGCGAGGGGCCCCGTACGGGCGTCCGGGCCAGCCCGTCGAGATCGCCTCGACGTACGTGTATCTTGCCTCGCAGGACGCGAGCTACACGAGCGGGGAGGTCGTCGCCGTCACCGGGGGCACGCCCGTGCACTGACCCGGGCGAGCGCCGCGCGCCGCATAGTCCATCCGCCGCCGGTGAGCAATCCCCCGGACCGATGGGTTCGAAATCGCGCCCTCGCGCCTAAAATCGTGGTCGGCGATTCGATCGGGAGAAGGGCGGCTCCGTCGTGCGCGATGTGGTTCCGGATGCCGTCCCGTGCGGGCTCGTCGAGCTCGACGACCAGGGCGCGATCGTCGGCGCGAACGAGGTCTTCCGCGCGTGGACCGGCACGGTCTCGGTCGCCGGCCGCCTGCTCACCGACTTCATCGACTCGATCGATCCGCAGCGCGGCCTCGCGGCCGGCGACATCGTCTTCCTCAAGAACGACGACGGGATGCGCCGCCCGGTCCTCGTCGAGGGCCCGCTCGGCGCAGGGATCGCCGTCGTGTTCGACGCGACGCACCGGCAGGCGGTCGAGGACGGCCTGCTGCAGACGCACGCCCTCGTCCGCCGCACCCAGAACCGGCTCCAGCTCGTCATCGACGCCTCGATCGCCTTCTCGGCGGCGACAACCGAGGAGGAGCTCGGCCAGCTGCTCGCCGAGACCGCGGCCCGCGCCTACGCGGCCGAGGAATCGATGGTGTTCCTCTCCGACGACGGCCGGCTCCGCCAGGTCGCGGGCACCTATCCGTTCGCCGAGCTGGACGTCGGCGAGCTGCTCTCGATCCCCGCCCTGCGTCGCGGCGAGGTCGTCAAGATCGCGGGCGCCGAGGAGGCCTATGCCGTCGCGGCGCCGCTCGGCCGGGCTTTCGTCTCCGCCGGCGTGCACTCGATCATCGCCTCGCCCATCTGGCACGAGGACGACGTCCTCGGC
This sequence comes from Pseudolysinimonas kribbensis, assembly GCF_030161895.1. Taxonomy (GTDB): domain Bacteria; phylum Actinomycetota; class Actinomycetes; order Actinomycetales; family Microbacteriaceae; genus Pseudolysinimonas; species Pseudolysinimonas kribbensis. Next base: position 1,161,484 of record NZ_BSVB01000001.1, on the reverse strand, counting down.
GTCTTCGTCTGCTTCTTCCTGCACCCCCGTGGTTTCGACGAGCAGGCGTCCCCACTGGCCAGCGCGCTCTCCGGCCAGGCCGGTCAGGTCATCACGAGCCTGCGACTGCAGCGGGCTCTCGAGCACGCCGCGACCCACGACGAGACGACGAGCCTGCCGAACCGGCGCTTCCTCGAGGAGCAGCTGCAGCTGCATGAGCGCGTCGACGGTCTGACCGCGATCTTCTTCGTCGACCTCGACGGCTTCAAGCACGTGAACGACGGTCACGGGCACGCGGTGGGCGACCGGCTGCTGCGCGAGGTCGGCGCGCGACTGCGCTCCATCGTCCGCGGTGACCATGTCGTCGCCCGCTACGGGGGCGACGAGTTCGTGGTGGTCGCCGAGGTGCCCGATCCGGATGCCGCGGCCGAGATCGCCGAGCGCATCCGCATCCGCCTCGCCGAGCGCTACGAGTCGATTCCGGCGCACCTCCCCTCTCGGCGAGCATCGGGGTCGCCCTCGCTGACGCCTCGACCCCGATCGGCACCGACCAGCTCATCCGGCTCGCCGACCAGGCGATGTACGCGGCGAAGGACGCGGGAGGCGACCGGGTGTCGGCCGCGATCGCTCCGACCGTCCGAAGCACCCTCGGCGATTTGGCGAGCGGACCCGCTCTGCAGTAATTCTGGAATCAGACGCGTGGTGCGTCGCCGACCGGATCCTGGACCCCGACCCGGTCGCTGTCCGGTGTGGTCCGTGGAGGCGCCCGCGATGGGCAGATTCACCTACGACGCGACGCTCTCCGTCGACTTCGACGACCGGGTCCTCGCGCACCTGCAGGCGGTCATCGGCGCCAAGCTGCGGCGGGGCGAGTCGTTCATGTTCACCTGGACCGACGACGTGGCCCTGGGCAGCGGTCACACGGCCGTGTGGCTGAATCCGACGTCGTCGATCTCGTTCAAGTACTTCGGCAACCGGTCACCGGCGCTCAACCGGCGCTGGATCGAGCAGCTCATGATGTCAGCGAACTCGACGACCGGCCTGCAGGTGGTCCCCGAGCCGAACGGCGATGCCAAGGGATCAGAGCTCGAGACGCCGTGACACGATCTGCTCGGCGACCTCGCCGAGCGGTTGCCGGCTCTGCCGCGCGTGCGCGCGGATGACGTCGAACGCCTCGGCGGGCGACATGTCGCGCCGGACCGCGACGAAACCCTTGGCCTGCTCGATCAGCACCCGGCTGTCGAGGGCGTGCTGCAGCTGCTCACTGCGCTCGTGGGCGCGGTCGACCTCGCGCGACTGCAGGATGCCGATGGTCGCCAGATCGGCGAGGGCCTGTGCCGCTGAGGTGTCGGCATCCGTCCACGCGCCCGCGGTGCTGCGGAAGAGGTTCATCGATCCGACCGTCGCCTCCCGCAGCCGCAACGGCACGGAGTGCACGGCGAGCACGCCCTGCGCGAGCGCGGCATCGCGGAACACCGGCCACTCCGCCTCGTCGCGGATGTCGTCCACGCTCACGACGTCACCGCGCCGGTAGCTGTCGACGCACGGCCCCTCGCCCACTCCGGCCTGGAGCAGCTCGAGCACCGTCGCGGTGTCGTCGCTCGTGGCCGCGATCTCGAGCCGGTCGCCGGCATCCGCGAGCAGGACGCCGGTGGTGGTCGACGGGATGAGCTCCCCAGCCACCGTGACGACCGCCCGAAGGAGGTCGGCGCCGGCGATCACGCCAGCAAGATTATCCCCGAGTGGCGCTCAGCTGGTTCACAGCGGGGATCGGGTCTCCTCATCGCCCTCCGGCCAGAGGCCGGACGGATTCACCTCGCCGGTCTGCTCCGTCTCCTCGACGGCCTCCCTCTCCTGCATGTCGTCGGGCTCGTCGCCCGTGTCGTCGTCTCTCGGGTCGGACATGCCGGTTCTCCCTTCTCCTCAGCGCAGGGCGTGCGAGCGCGATGTCCCCGGATGCACGCCGCGCGCCCCACCATGAGGCCAGCCTGCGCCGCATCCCGTGCCGCGCACCCGGCCCCGCACGCGACGTTCAGGCTCGCGTCAGGACGGCCGCGTCGATCCGAGCCGGTAGAAGAGGAACGGGATCGCCGACAGCACGCAGCTCACGGCCGGCACGAGGGTGATGCCCGCGTAGACGATGCTCTGCATCGTCGCGGTGACGTGCACCCCTTCTCGTAGCCCGCGAGCACGATGAACAGCCCGAAGACGAGCACCGAGAGCGCGTTCATGATCTTGGCCGAGAAGGTCAGCGTCGCGAACGAGATGCCGTCGTTGCGCATGCCCGTGCGACGCTCGGCGTCGTCGACGGCATCCGCGATCATCGTGGTCTGCACGACGCCGAACACCCCGAGGGTGAGACCGGTCAGGAAGATGAAGACGATCAGCACCGGGATGCTGCGGTAGCCGACGAACCACATCGCGATGTAGAGGGCCGTGCCCACGAGCGAGCTGCCGACCACGAGCGTGCGCGGCTTCATCAGCCGCAGCAGGAAGGGCGTCGCGAAGGACGCGATGACCAGGCCCGCGATGATCGCGGCTCCGACGATCGTGAACAGGCCCTCGCTGTTGTAGGCGATCACGACGAACAGCGCGCCGCCGGCCTGCACGATGTAACGGCCGAACCCGAGCACCGAGCCGAGCAGCACCATGAGCAGCGGCCGGTTGCGGAACAGCGCACGGAACAGGCCGGTGAACGTGAGGCGCGTCTGGGCGGTCGTCCGGCGTTCGCGGCCGAAGACGCCGGCGAGCACGTAGAGGACCATGCCGACGATCGAGGTCGAGAAGACCGCGATCGACCATCCGGCGCCGGTGGTCTTCGGGCCGAAGGAGAGCGCATGGGCGAGCCACGGCATCCCGAGCGTGGCGAGGCCGAGGAGATGGAGCCGAACACGCGCACGTTGGCGATCACCCGGGTGCGCTGCGCCGGCTCCTCGAACGCCGAGCCGATGAGGCCCCACAGCGGCACGTCGCACACCGTGTAGAGCACACCCCAGACGAGGTAGACGATCGCGAAGTACAGGAGCTGCCCGGCCTCGGGGAGGTCCGGAACCGAGAACAGCAGGCCCGACAGCACGGCGACCGGCAGGGCCGAGAACAGGATGTACGGTCGCAGCTTGCCCAGCCGCGTGCGCGTCATGTCGATGATGCTGCCCATGACGGGATCGCTCACCGCGTCGAGGATCTTGGCCGCGGTGATGATGGTCGTGACCACCGCGAGACCGGCGGTCGAGATGCCCGCGTACTGGCTGAGATAGAGCAGCACGAACGTCGTCACCGTGGTGAGGATGACGTTCTGCCCGAAGCCCGCGATCACGATCGCCACGTGCTGCGTGCGCGTCGACGGGCCGGCGGGACGGTCGGTGGGCACGGCGGCGGTCTCAGCGCTCATGAACACTCCAGGTGGATGGTCACGATCTCGAACGGGCCCAGTTCGAGGTGTCGCAGGTCGGCGGGGCCGAGCGGGCGTTCGAGCAGGTCGGTGAACGTCGCGCGGGAGTGCGGGATGCCGACCGAGAGCGCCGTGGTTCTCGCCTGCCCGAGTCCCTCGTACAGCCGCACGACGACGCCCTCGCCCGACTCGGCGGGCTTGACCGTCTCGACGACGACGCCGGGATCGGAGCTCGCGACCGCGCTGTCGAACGCGACGCCCTCGGCGATCCGCAGCGGGTTGTTCAGGCGATAGCCGTCGGCGATGACACCGGTGAGGCCGGTGTCGCCGGGCGCGAATGCACGGAAGGCGTACGTGAACCGGTGCTCGCCGCGATCGGCGGTGGGATCGGGGAAGGTGGGGGCGCGCAGCAGGTTCAGGCTCAGCAGCCCGGCCTTGGCGCGGTGACCATAGGTGCCGTCGTTGAGCACCGCGAACCCGGCCTCGGCATCCTGCACCGCGAGCCACTTGTGCGCGCAGATCTCGAACTGCGCGCGCTCGACCTCGTCGCGTTCGGTCGTCGGGCGCAGCAGATGCCCGAACTGGATCTCGCAGCGCGCCTGGTCGCCGTAGTGCGCCGGCCGGAACTCGGCCCGCAGCATCCGGTGGCTCTCGCGCCAGTCGACGCGGGTCTCGACCCGCACGAGGTCGTCGCCCGCCTCGAGCACGATGCGCTGCTCGACCTCGCCGCGGCCCCAGCGGAACACCTGGCGGCGCCACACGGTCGGTCCGTCGACGCCCGACTCGATGGTGCGCGGCACGAGCACGTCGGGCGTGCGGCGCAGGTAGCCGGGGCCGATGTCCCACGCGTCCCAGGGGAACTGGTACGGGTCGCGGTGCAGCACCAGCCGGTTGAGGCCCCGTCCTGCGTGCTCGCCGCCGTCGGCGTCGATCATCGACGTCACGTCCCCGGAGCTCCCGAACCGGAGGGTCACCCGTCCGTTGGAGATCGTGTCGGCCGTGGTGCGGAGCTCCGGAGAAGCGGAAGGCGCGGGCAGCAGCGGTGCGGCCGCGTACGGCGCGACCTCGGCGCGCATCCAGACGCCGTCCTGGCGCACGTGCTCGACCCGCGGGAACGACGTGAGGTTGACGGCGGTCGGGACGGCGTCCGAGCCGACGTCCGAGCCGGGCAGCCGCTCGACGAGTCGCTCCGCGATCCCGTCGAGCTCGCCCTCGATCCGCGCGTAGGTCTCCCGCGCCTCGCGATTGACCCGCTCGATCGCCGACCCCGGCAGGATGTCGTGGAACTGGTGCAGGAGCACGTCGCGCCAGTGCGGTTCGAGCTCCTCGCGCGTCGGCTCGCCCACGATCGCGGCGAGCGCCTCCACCTCGTGCAGCATGCGCTCCACGCGCCGGTTGTGCTGCTTCGTGCGGCGCTGGGTCGTATAGGTGCCCTGATGCGCCTCGAGGTAGAGCTCGCCCTGGTGGGAGGGGACGACGTCCTTCTCCTCCAGGGCGCGGAAGAAGTCGCCCGCACTCGAGTACGCGACCTTCGGCAGCCCGCGCAGGCTGTGCTCGCGGCCGGTCACCTCGAGATGCACCTCGCCGGGCCCGCCGCCGCCGTCGCCGGAGCCGAAGACGAGCAGAGCCGTGTCGAGCGCGCGCTCCGGGTAGCGCCGCAGCCCCCTCAGCAGTCCGTCGGCCGCCCCACGGGAGTTGTAGTCGCCCTCCGGCGGCATGTGCACGAGCACGCCGGTGCCGTCGATGCCCCTCCACTGGAAGGTGCGATGGGGGAAGTCGTTGACCCGGTTCCAGGCGAGCTTGATGGTCTGGAACCAGTCCATGCCGCTCTTCTTCAGGATCTGCGGCAGCGCCCCGAATACCCGAACGTGTCGGGCAGCCAGCACAGGCGCAGGTCGTCGTCGCCGAGCCCGAACTCCTCCTGCAGGAAGCGCCGGCCGACGATCGCCTGCCGCACGAGCGACTCGCCCCCGGGCAGGTTCGTGTCGGTCTCGACCCAGAACGAGCCCTGCAGCTCGATCCGCCGCTCGGCGACCGCGCGCTGCAGTCGCGCGTAGATCGCGGGCTGCTCGGCCTTCATCCAGGCCAGCTGCTGCGGCTGGCTCGTGCCGTAGACGTACCCCGGATGCTCGGCGACGTTGTTCAGCTGCCGCGCGTACGTGCGCGCGGCCTTGCGCTTCGTCTCGCGGATCGGCCACAGCCACGCCTGGTCGAGGTGGCCGTGCCCGATGGCCGAGTAGGTGAAGTCCGACTCGGAGGCCTGCGCGAGCGGCCCGGCCAGCTCGCCGCGCGCCGCCGCGGCGTCACCGGTGCGCAATCGCGACCACGCCGCGTCGAGGGCCGCGCGCAGCGATCGGGCCAGCACGGCATCCGGCGTCGACTCGGCCAGCACGAGCAGCGTCAGATAGTCGTAGTACAGGCCGAACGCCGTGTCGTCGCGCACGGCGATCCGGGCCCCGTCGTAGACGCCGCGGCCATAGGGGTAGAGCAGCCACCCGTTGTAGGCGATGTCCGCGTACAGCTCGATGGGCCCGCTCGTGGGGGCGCCGCGCACCGGCCGGAACCGGCCGCCGCCGTGGGGCAGGTCGCCCTGCTGCCAGACCGTCGAGACGCCGTCGAGCACCTCGCCGCCGGCGTCGAGCACGAGACCCTCGCCCCGGATGCCGAGCAGCAGCACCGCGCCGGGCGGTGCGTCGGCGGGCGCCTCGCCCTTGATCCGCAGCCACGCGCACTCCAGCGTGCGGCCGAAGCCCTGCCCCGGACGGATCGGCCGGAATGCGTCGCGGTCGAGATCGGCGAACGGGATCGGCTCGGCCGAGCGCACGACCTCGGCCTTCAGCTCGACGACCGGGCGGTAGATCGTGCGGGCGATGCTCTCGAGCCGGGGGATGCGGCGCGGGCGCTCCCGCAGGCGGCCGGCGGCCCAGATCGCGAACTCGCGCATCGACCCGCCCTTCCGCGATCCGTCCACGTCGGCGTGGCCCGCCCGGAGGCCAGCCTACGGGGCGCCCCGCCCGCGCGTGCGAGCATCCCGCGCCGCGCCCGCGCGCCCAACGCGCGCCCGCTGGACGTGCGTCCCTTCGCCGCTGGACGTGCGCCCCTTCGCCGCTGGACGTGCGCCCCTTCGCCGCCGTGCCCTACCGCGTCCAGCCGCGTCCGTCCGCGTCCTTCCGCCGCCGTCCCCGCGTCAAAAGTGCAGGAGACGGACGACGTGTCGTCCCGGTACGGGACCGGATCGCCGCGATGCTCCTGCACTTTTGACGCTCGCGGCCTCGCGGCCTCGCGGCCTCGCGCGCTCGCGGCGTCGCGGCCCCGGGTGGGAGACGGGGTCGGGCCGGGAGACGGGGGTCGGGAACGGGTGACCGCGGGGCTACTTCACGCTGCCGGCGAGCAGACCGCTCACGATGTAGCGGTTCAGCAGCAGGGCGATGACCGCCGGGATCGCGATGGCCAGCACGCCCGCCGCGCTCATGAGCGAGAACGGCACCGTATGCCGGCCCTGCAGCGCCGCGATCGCGACGGTGAGCGGCTCGGTCGACAGGTCGCTGGAGAGCACGAGCGGGAACAGGAACTGCCCCCACGCGAACAGGAACGTGATGATCGCGGTGGAGACGATGCCGGGCCGGGCGAGCGGCACGACCACATGCCAGAGCACCTTGAGCCGGCTCGCCCCGTCGACGGTGGCCGCCTCCTCGATGGACCGAGGCAGGCTCGACATGTAGTTGTAGAGGATCCACGTCGCCAGCGGCAGGAATCCGGATACGTACACCAGCACGATGCCCGTGTAGGTGTTGACGAGACCGAGCCAGCTCATGATCTTGTAGATCGGGATGAGCGTCGTATACGCCGGGAACGCCATGGTCGCCAGCACGGCGTAGAACAGCACCTGCCGTCCGCGGAACCGCATACGGGCGAACGCGTAGGCGGCGAGCGTCGACAGCAGCACGGTCACGATCGTGGCGGCGAGGCACTCGATGACGATGTTCATGATCGAGGCGCGCATGGCCTGCGCCGTGTCGGTGTCGGCCGTGAGCAGGGCGGCGTAGTTCTGCAGGGTCGGTGTCGGCGGCAGGTAGTTGGCCGGGCGCGACGTGACCTGCGCGTCGGTCTGCAGGCTCGTGTTGATAGTCCAGTAGATCGGGATGAGCGTCCACAGCAGGATGAACGCGACGCCGATCCAGCGTCCCCAGTGCGTGCGGCGCATCAGAACTCCACCGGTCGATAGACGAGCTTGAGCACGATGAACGAGATGACGAGCGTCGCGATCGTGATGAGCAGCGAGAGCGCGTAGCCCTCGCCGAAGTCGAGGTTCTGGAAGGTCACGAAGTAGGTCTGCATCGTGACCGACGATCCGGTCGCGGCCGCCCCGTTCAGCACGTAGGGCTGGTCGAAGACGTTGAGCGTGGCGATGACCGCCTGCACCATCGCCACGGTGATCCCCGGCCGCACCAGCGGCAGCGTCAGGCGCGTGAAGGAGCCCCAGGGGCCCGCCCCGTCGATGGAGGCCGACTCGTAGATCTCGGCCGGGATGTTCTGCAGCCCGGCGAGGATCAGCAGCGTGGAGAGCGGCGTGATCTGCCAGACCTGCACGATCTCGGTGAGGAACACCGTGAGGAGCTGGTTGTGGCCGAGGAACACCTGGTAGTGGTCGATGAGGTGCGCCGACGTCAGCACGCTGTTGAGCAGACCGGTGTTGCCGTCCCAGATGCTCACCCAGATGATGCCCTCGACGACGCCGGGAAGCGCCCAGGGCAGGACCAGGATCGCCACGACGGCCGAGCGCCCGCGGAACGGGCGCTGCAGCGCGACGGCGAACGCGATCCCGAGCACGGTCGAGAGCGCGACGCCGATCAGCACGTAGAGCAGGGTGTTGCCGATGCTGGAGGTGATCGCATCGTCGCCGAACAGCCGCACGAAGTTGCCGAGGCCGATGAATCGGGTCGGCGGGTCGAGCTCGTCGACCCGGAAGAACGCCGCCCCGATCGTGAACGCCGCCGGGATCAGCGCCAGGGCGACGATGAACAGCGCGAGCGGCGAGACGAGGAAGTACGGCAGGAGGTCGGGCCGCCGCTTCCGGCGAAGCGCCGCGGGGCGGCCGTCCCCGGGCGAAGGGAACGGCCGTCCGCGTGGAGCCCGATGCTCACGAACCGGAGGCCAGCTGGTTCGCGGTGTCGGCGATCTTCTTGATCGCCTGGTCGACGGTCATGGTGCCCGCCGCGGCGGCGTGCAGGTTGGTGTACACCGCGCGCGAGAACTCGGGGTACCACGACGGAGCTCCGTCGGGGAACACCGGCTTCGAGTCCTTCAGGAGCGTCGCGAGCACGTCGCCGCCGTCGAGCGAGCCCTTCTTGTTGAGCACGTCGACCGCACTGAGCCGCGACGGGAGCGCGTAGCTGGGCAGCACCTTGCTCGGGCCGTCGGCTCCGGCGAAGCCCGCCTGCGCATCCGTCGAGGTGAACCACTTGATGAACGTGGCGGCGGCCTTCGGGTACTTGGCGGTCATCGGGATGCCGATGCCGTCCGCGTTCGTCAGGTTGGGGCCGACGCCGTCGACGCCCGGCGTCGGGATGTACTCGACCTGGCCCGTGACCGTCGACGACGACGGCACGTTGTAGAGCGAGCCGACGTTGCCGGAGTAGTCCGAGAAGATCGATGCGGCGGCGCCCTTGGCCATGAGCGTCTGCATGCCCTGGCTGTCGCTCACGTTGATGTTGGCGGGGGCGACCAGGCCGTCCTTGAGCGCCCCGATCATCCACTCGGCGGCCTTGTAGCCCGGCGAGCTCTTCGAGGTGAATTGCGGCTTGCCCGCCCCGTCGAGGACCTTGCCGCCGAACGCGCCGGTGGTCTCGTACCAGTAGGTCGACAGTCCCTCGGACGCCGCGAAGGGGATGTTCAGCGGGTACTGCACGCCGCCCGCCTGCACCTTCTTGAGGTCGGCCGTGTACTCGTCGATCGTCGTCGGCATGGTCGTGATGCCGGCGTCGGCGAACATCTTCTTGTTGACGGTGGTGACCATGTAGGACGCGTCGAAGGGGATGCCGACCGTCTGCCCGTCGTCGGTGAACGATGCGAGCTGGGGCATGTCGCCCTTGAGCTTCGACACGTTCAGGTAGTCCTGCATCGGGTGGAACCACTTGAGCTTCGCCAGCTGGCCCACGCGCGACCAGTCGACGTCGGTCGCGTCGGCGAAGTAGGTCTTCGCCGTGGCGGCCGCGGCGATCTTCGTCTGCAGGCTGTCCCAGTCGACGTTGGACCACTTGACCGTGATGCCGGTGTCCTTGGTGAACTGGTCGAGCGTGGCCTTCGGCGGCGGATCGACGGCCAGCACGACGCTGATCGTCACTCCCGTGGTCTTGTCCGCATCGCCGCCGCCCGACGCGGTCGACGAGCATCCGGTGAGTGCCGCTCCCGCGGCCACCAGCGCTGTGACGCCTGCACCGATCCGCAGGGCTCTCGTCCTCGAGTTCATGTGTGATCGCCTCTCCTGTGAGGTGGGATTCCTCATTGTCACGACAGGTTGGGCGAATGCGCACTCCTGGCGCTCAAACGCTCAATCGATCTGCACGGATCGCAACATGACGGAAACATGAGCGGCGGAAACCGCCAACCGCGCAAAGCGTCTGCGCATTTGCTTGTCTCCGTCCGAATGGGTGATCTACCGTCCGACACCAACGGCGGGGGTCGCCGGCGAGGGGAGCGGATCGTGGACGTCGAGGGGCTGGGCGAGCTGCGCCTGCGGGATTTCCGACCGCGGCCGACGGTGCGACTCGCCGAGCACGAGGTGCCCCGCTCGAGCACCCCGGCGGTCGACGCGCACAACCATCTCGGCCGCTGGCACGACGGCCGGTGGCGGGTCGCGGACGTGCCGGCGCTCGTCGATCTGATGGATGCCGCCAACGTCGCGACGATCGTGAACCTCGACGGGTGCTGGGTCGACGAGCTCGAGGCCAACCTCGACCGCTACGACCGCGCGTTCCCCGGCCGGTTCGTGAGCTACGCGCGGGTCGACTGGCGTGAGACGACGACGCCGGGCTGGCCGGATCGCATCGCCGCATCGCTCGCCGACTCCGCCGCCCGTGGTGCCACGGGCGTCAAGCTCTGGAAGGACATCGGGCTGAGATTGCGCGACGAGCGCGGCGAGCTGTTCTTCCTCGACGATCCGCGGCTCGAGCCGATGTGGGCGGCGATCGCCGAGGCCGGCCTGCCGGTGACCGTGCACACGGCCGACCCGGCGGCGTTCTTCGAGCCGCTCGACGAGCGCAACGAGCGCCTCGAGGAGCTGCTGCGGCATCCGGACTGGCGGTTCATGGGCCCCGGGTTCCCGCCGCTGGCGCGCCTGCTCGATGCCCTGGAGGGCGCCGTGGCCGCGAACCCCGGCGTCACGATCGTCGGCGCGCACGTCGGCTGCATCGCCGAGGACCTCGACTGGGTCGACCGGATGCTGACCGCCTATCCGAACTTCGCCGTCGACACCGCCGCGCGCATCGCCGAGCTCGGACGTCAGCCGCGTCGGACCAGGAGGCTCATCGAGGATCACCCCGGTCGCGTGGTCCTCGGCACCGACGTCTCCCCGCCGACGGCCGAGGACTACGCGATCTACTTCCGCTTCCTCGAGACCGCCGACGAGTACTTCCCGTACGACGCCGAGGATCCGCCGGGCAACGGCAGGTGGCGCATCTCGGCTCTCGACCTGTCGCCGGAGCTCGCAGCCGGCGTCGCCGGCGACAACGCCCGCGCCCTCATCCCCGCCCTGCACCACCGCGACACCTAGGAGACACGCATGCGCATCCAGAAACCGTCCCGCCGCTCGGTGCGGCTGCTCTCGGCGGCCGCCGCCGCCGTCGCGGCGGGCCTCGTGCTCGCCGGCTGCTCCGGTGGCGGCTCGGGCTCCGGACCCGTCACGATCAGCTACGCCGTCTGGGACGACACCCAGGCCAAGGTCATGCGCACGCTGGCCGACGAGTTCCACCAGCAGAATCCCGACATCACGGTCAAGGTGCAGCTGACCCCGTGGGAGCAGTACTGGACCAAGCTCAAGACCGCCGCGACGGGGAGCGGCGCCCGACGTCTTCTGGATGAACGAGTCCAACTTCGCGACCTACGCCAACGGCGGCGTCATCGCGGACCTGTCGGACAAGCTCAAGGGCTCGAGCCTCACGATGAGCGACTACATCGACATCCAGACGAAGGCGTACACCTGGAAGGGCGACGTCTACGGCATCCCGAAGGACATCGACGCCATCGGGCTCTGGTACAACAAGACCCTCTTCCAGCAGGCCGGCGTCGCAGCACCCACCGCCGACTGGACCTGGGATGACATGGTGGCCGCCGCGCAGAAGCTGACCGATCCGGCGAAGGGGGTCTACGGCATCGCTGCACAGCCGGCAGCGCAGCAGAGCTACTACTCCACGATCCCGCAGACCGGCGGCACGGTGATCTCGGCCGACAAGAAGAAGTCGGGCTACGACACCCCCGAGGCGATCAAGGGCGTGCAGGTCTGGGTCGACCTGATCAACAAGTACCACGTGTCGCCCACGCTCCAGCAGATGACCGACACCGATCCCGACTCGATGTTCACCTCCGGCAAGGTCGCGATGATCTACGAGGGCTCCTGGGCGGCGGCGGAGTTCGCCGACGTGCCGTACGCCAAGGCGAACGCCGACGTCGCGCCGATGCCGAAGCTCGACAAGCCGGGCGGCGTCAGCAACGGCCTCGCGAACGTCATGGCGGCGAAGACGGCGCATCCCGACCAGGCGTTCAAGTTCCTCGAGTTCCTCGGGAGCAAGAAGGCCGAGACCGCGCAGGCGGCCGCCGGGATCGTGATCCCCGCGTACAAGGGCGCGGCCGGCGGTTGGGTCGACTCGTTCCCGAACTACCACCTGCAGGTGTTCGTCGACGCGCTGAAGAACTCGTCGCAGTACCCGTCGTCGCTGAACTCGGCGATCTGGCAGGACGCGGCGACGGCGGAGTTCAACAAGGCCTGGACCGGCGACGAGACCGTCGCCGCGGCGGCCAAGAAGGTCGCGGCGCAGATGGACAAGGCGCTGGCGGCGGAGAAGTGATGCGACGCGTCGCACACCGATGACCGCTCAGCTCGCGACCCCGACGGGGCGGGGAACACCATCCCCGCCCCGTCGGGGCGCCCATCGCTCGCCCCTGCACCGCGGCGACGCGCTCTGGGGCTATCTGCTCATAGCGCCGACGGCGATCGGCCTCGGCGTCTTCTCGCTCTGGCCGGCGATCCAGACGTTCTTCTTCTCGTTCACGACGTGGGGCACGTTCGGCGGACACGACTGGAGCGGGCTCGAGAACTACACCCAGGTGGTGCAGGATCCCGAGTTGCTGCGGTCGCTGCTCAACACGCTGATCTTCACGGTCATGACCCTCATCGGCATCCCGATCTCGATGGTCGTGGCGGCCCTGCTCAGCAGCAGCGGCCTTCGCGGGGTGAGCGTCTACCGCACCCTCTACTTCCTGCCCGTCGTGACGCTCCCGGCCGCGGTCGCCCTCGTGTGGAAGCTGCTGTACAACGGCGACTTCGGGCTGGTGAACTGGGGGCTCGGGCTGGTCGGCATCGACGGCGGGCACTGGCTCTCCGACTCGTCGACGGCGATCTACGCGGTCGGCGTCGTGTCGATCTGGAGCTCCATCGGGTACAACATGGTGCTGTTCCTGGCGGGCATGCAGTCGATCCCGGGGAGTACTACGAGGCGGCGGCCATCGACGGGGCCGGGCGCATCCGGCAGTTCCTGCGCATCACCGTGCCGTTGCTGACCCCGACCACGTTCTTCGTGACGGTCATCACGATCATCAACTCGCTGCAGGCGTTCGACCTCATCTACCTGATGGTCGGCAAGGACAGCCCGGCGATCCCGGCATCGGAGACCGTGGTCTATCTCTTCTACTCGAAGGGGATCCTGCAGGGCCAGGGCGGCTACGCGTCCGCGATCGCGTTCGTGCTGCTCGCGCTGATCCTCGTGATCACGCTCTTCCAGTTCCGGATGCAGCGGAGGTGGGTCCACTATGTCTGAAGCCGTCGTCCCGCGGACGGGCGCCCTCGCGGCGTCCGGCGAGAGGGTCGCGAAGAAGCGGCGCCGCAGGCCGTCGCACCTGGTCGTGCACGTCATCCTGATCGCCGGCGCGCTCCTCATGGTCGTGCCCTTCTTCTGGGAGATCTCGACCTCGCTGAAGACCTACGCCGAGTCGTCGTCGGTCCCACCGACCGCCCTGCCGGCGACACCGATCTGGAGCAACTTCAGCGACGTGTTCGGCACCCTGCCGTTCGCCGCGCAGTTCACGAACACGGTGGTCATGACGGTGCTGCGCACGGTGTCCCAGGTGCTGTTCTGCGCGGCCGCCGGGTACGCCTTCGCGCGACTGCAGTTCCCGGGGCGCAACGTCATCTTCGTGCTGTTCCTGTCGGTGCTCATGATCCCGTCGCAGCTCTTCCTGCTGTCGCAGTTCGAGATCATGCAGCACCTCGGGCTGCTCAACACGGTGATCGCGCTCGCGCTGCCCGGCATGTTCAGCGCGTTCGGCACGTTCCTGATGCGGCAGTTCTTCCTCACCCTGCCGGAAGAGCTGGATGACGCGGCGCGGCTCGACGGCTGCAACCCGTTCCAGGTGTGGTGGCGCGTCATGCTGCCGCTGGCCAAGAACGGCATGCTGGCGCTCGGTATCCTGACCGCGATCTGGTCGTGGAACGACCTCCTCTGGCCGCTCGTGGTCAACAACGATCCGGAGCAGATGACGCTCTCGGCGGGGCTCGCGACGCTGCAGGGGCAGTTCCTGACCGACTACCCGGTGCTCATGGCGGGGTCGTTCCTCGCGAGCATCCCGATGATCGTGCTGTTCGTCGTGTTCCAGCGGAACATGCTCGAGGGCATCGCCTCGGGGGCCGTCAAGGGCTGACGCGGCTCAGGCGGGGCTGAGCTCGACGAGGGCGCGCAGCCGGCGCAGGTCGTCCTCGCGGTAGACGGCGGCGCCCGGCACGAGCGCGTTCGCGGTGGCGGCGGCCGTGGCGACCGCGAGAGCACCCTCGAGCGGCTCGCCCGCGTCGAGGGAGGCGACGAGGGTTCCGAGCATCGTGTCTCCGCTGCCGACGGGGAAGCCGCCGCGCACACCCGGCAGCAGTGCCCGGATGGCGTGCTCGCCGTCGACCGCGACGACGCCCGCCGGACCGTCGGTCACGATCGCGACCCCCGGGTGCGCTCGTGCAGGGCCAGGGCGAGCGCACGCGCGTCGCCGTCGGCTCCGAGCGCCTCCGCCGCCTCCGCCTTGTTGACCTTCACGATCTCCGGGGCGAGCTCCATCGCGCGCCGCAGCGCCTCGCCGTGGGTGTCGACCGCCCAGCGCGCCCCGGCCTGCGCGACCAGCCGCGCGACGTCCCCGAGCGGGTCGGGAGCGCCGGTCGGCGGCACGCTGCCGCTCAGGAGCACGTGGACGGGGCCGGCGGTGGCGAGCTCCGCCCCGATCGCGGTGAGCATCCCGGCCCACGCGTCGGCGATCGGCGGGGCCTGCTCGTAGATCTCGGTCATCGTGCCGTCCACCCGCGCGAAGACCGAGACGCACGTGCGGGTCGGCCCGGTCGGAACGGCGTGCAGCGCGATGCCGGCGTGCGCGAGCTCCTCGGCGATGAACGCGCCCGACGTGCCGCCGAGCGGCGCGACGACGCGCACCTCGGCGCCGAGCGCCCGGGCGGCTCGGGCCGCGTTGATCGCCTTGCCGCCGGCCACCCGGTGCACCTCGAGCGGACGCACGTGGCCGCCCTCGACGAGCTCCTCGACCACGTACGTGACGTCGAGGGACGGGCTCGGGGCGATCGCGAGGATCACGGCAGCGCCCGCAACGCCTGCAGCACCTCGGCGCGGGTCGCCTGCGCCCCCGTGCCGCCCGCTCCGCGCGTCGACAGCGACCCCGCGGCGACGGCCCAGCGCAGCCGCTCGCGCGGATCGGAGACGCCGCTCAGCCGCGCGGCCAGGTAGCCCGCGTCGAAGCTGTCGCCCGCGCCCGTCGTGTCGACCACCTTCACCGGGCGCGCCGCCACCGCCGTGACCTGCCCGCCGGCTCCGACCGACCACCCGCCGCGGGCGCCGTCCTTGACCACGACCTCCGGCCCCAGCGCCGCCACGGCGCGGCCGAGGTCGTGGTCGTCGTCGTCGCGGACCCCGAGCGCCCCCGCGATGCCGCGCAGCTCCTGCGCGTTGGGCAGCAGGATGTCGGCGTGCGGCAGCACCTCGGCGACGTGCGCCCAGGTCTCGGCGGGGTCCCAGTTGGTGTCGATGCTCGTCGTGAGGCCGCGACGATGCAGCTCGGCGAAGACCTCGCCGAGCCCGGGCATGAGCCGGGGCAGCAGATAGAACGAGGCCACGTGCACGTGATCGTGGCCCTCGGCGGCGGCCAGCAGGTCGTCGGCGGTCAGCTCGCCGAGCGCGCCGATCGCCGTGAGGATCGCGCGGTCCTCGGGGGCGGAGAGGATCACCGACAGGCCGGTGGCCAGTTCGGCGTGCACGCGGACGGCCTCCGTGCCCACGCCGCGGGTCGTGAGCTCCTCGCGGGCGAACCGGCCGAACGCATCATCGCCCATGACGGCGACCAGGTCGGTCGGGATGCCGAGCCGCGCGAGACCGCAGGCCGCGATCCCCGCGGAGCTGCCGAGCACGAGGGCGCCGTCGTCGAGGAGCTGCTCGACCTGGCCGAAGCGGGGACGGACATCGCCGCGGAGCACGAGGTCGACGTTCGCATCTCCCGCGACGAGCACCCGCGGCGGACCGGAGGTCATGCCGGCTACCGCAGGATGACGGACCGGGTGAGCGCGCGCGGCTCGTCGGGGTCGAGCCCGCGCGAGGCGGCCACATCGACCGCGAGCCGGTGCGCCGCGACGAGCTGGACCAGCGGATCCGCGGCGCTCGTGCGCACGACCGCGCCGGTCGCCTCGACGTCCTGCACGAGGTCGGGCACCGGCGTGCCGAACATCGCGACCACCGAGCCCGGATGCGCCACCGCGATCGGGCCGTGCCGGTAGTCGAGGGTGGGATAGGACTCCGACCAGGCCTGGGCGGCCTCGCGGATCTTGAGCGCGGCCTCCTGCGCGAGCCCGTACGCCCATCCGGAGCCGAGGTACACGAAGTGATCGAGCGCCGCGACGTCGAGGTCCTGCAGGCGGTCGAGCTCCCGCCGGGCCGCATCCGGCAGCGCCGACACGTCCTCGCCGAACACGGTGCGCGCCGCGATGAGGGTCGTGGTGGGGAACCGGGTCTGCACGACGGACTTCTCGTCGGCGTAGTCGAGCACGAGGGCGTCGTCGACGAGCGCGTGCACCGGGGCGTCGGCGACTCCCGTGATCGCGGTGCGATGCACGCCCGCCGGCACGAGCGCGAGGGCGTCGAGGATCTCGCTCGTCGTGCCCGAGCGGGTGACGACGACGACGCGGTCGTACTCGCGCCCTGGCCGCCATTCCGACCCGTAGGCGGCGTCGCTGTATCCGACGCCGGCCTGCTCGCGGAGGATCGCGAGCGATTCGGCGATGTACGCCGAGGTGCCGCACCCGAGATAGAGCACGCGCTCACCGGGGGCACCGAGCAGCTCGCGAGCGCCGTCCGCCTCGGCGATCGCGCGCTCCCAGAGGGCCGGCTGGCTGGCGATCTCGGAAGTGGTGATACTCATGTGCTCATTTCCCTCGGACGGGTTCGACGCGGTCCGCGTGTGTGAAATAGTGCAGGGTAACTGCGCAGATGACAAGAAAATGGTCAAACCGCTCAATGCGCATGAGTGTGTTTCGAAAGGTGCGGACCCGTGTCGCTGACCGATGCCGAGTGGCGTTCCCTGGCCGAACTGCCCCTGCGGTCCTGGACTCCGAAGAGCCGGCTCACGGTTCCGCAGACGCACGTGGAGCGCGCCGCCCACCCGGCGATCGACGTGCACAACCACCTCGGAACCTGGCTGAGCCACGACGGCGACTGGGTGGTGAAGGACGTGCCCGGCCTCCTCGCCGCGATGGACGCCGTCCAGGTGCAGACGATCGTCAACCTCGACGGACGGTGGGATGCGGAGCTCACCGCCAACCTCGACCGCTACGACCGCGCGCACCCCGGCCGGTTCCTGACCTTCTGCCAGATCGACTGGGACCGCCTGGCCGACCCCGACGGCGAGCGCGCGCTGCTGCGCCAGCTCGAGCAGAGCGCGGCCGCCGGTGCCCGCGGCGTCAAGGTGTGGAAGAACCTCGGTCTGTGGGTGACGGACGCCGACGGCTCCAAGGTCCTGCCCGACGACCCGCGCGTCGCCTCCATCCTCGGCCGAGCCGGGGAGCTGGGCCTGCCGGTGCTCATCCACGTCGCCGACCCGAAGGCGTTCTTCGACCCGCTCGACGCGCACAACGAGCGGCTCGACGAGCTCATGCACGAGCGCGACTGGTGGTTCGGCGACCGGGAGGTCTACCCCGGCTTCGAGCGGATCGTCGAGGGGCTCGCGAACCTCGTGACCGCGACGCCCGGCACGCGCTACATCGGCGCGCACGTCGGCTGCGCCGCCGAGGACCTCGACTGGGTCGAGGGGCTCATGGACCGCGCGCCGAACTTCACGGTCGACACCGGCGGGCGGATGGCCGAGCTCGGCCGCCAGCCGCGACGCGTCGCGCGGCTGCTGGAGCGGCATCCGGACCGGGTGCTCTTCGGCACCGACGTCTACCCGATCTCGGCCGACGCCTACCGGCACGCGTTCCGGTTCTTCGAGACCGACGACGAGTCCTTCCCGTACTCGCCGGAGTCGCCGATCCCGCCGCAGGGCCGCTGGGACGTCTCGGCGCTGCACCTGGACGACGCGACGCTGCGCGCGGTCTACCACGACAACGCGGCGCGCGTGCTCGGCCTCTGAGCCGGGCGGTCAGCCGCCGACGACGCGGCAGAGGTCGGCGACCGCGTCGGTCATCGCGTCGCGGGCGGGGCGCAGGTACTTCCGGGGATCGGTCAGCGCGGCATCCGCGGCGAGGGTCTCGCGCACCGCGCCCGTGAACGCCACGTTGAGCGCCGTGCCGATGTTGACCTTCCGGATGCCGGCCCCGACCGCCGCGGCGATCGTCGCATCCGGCACCCCCGACGATCCGTGCAGCACGAGCGGTGCGGCGACCGCGCCCGCCAGCCGGCCGACGAGGTCGAGGTCGAGGTCGGCGGTGCGGGCCGTCATCGCGTGCGAGCTGCCGACCGCGACCGCGAGGCCGTCGATGCCGGTCGCGGCCGCGAACGCCGCCGCTTCGGCCGGGTCGGTGCGCACGCCGGGCGCATGGGCCCCGTCCTTGCCGCCCACCTCGCCGAGCTCGGCCTCGACCCACAGTCCGGCGGCGCCGGCGCGGGCACCGAGGTCGCGGGTGAGCGCGACGTTGTCGGCGTAGGGCAGCGTCGAGGCGTCGACCATGATCGACGAGATGCCGAGGCGCGGCCCGTCGGCGATGACCTGCTCGGCGAGCGCGACGTCGTCGATGTGGTCGAGATGGATCGCCACCCGCACCCCCGCGTTCTCGGCGAGCGCCCGGCAGGCGCTCGCGATCGGCGCGAGCGAGCCGTGGTACCGCACCGCGTTCTGACTGAGCTGCAGCAGCACGTCAACGCCCGCCGCCCGCGCGCCGGCGACGATCGCCTCGGCGTGCTCGAGGGTGATGACGTTGAAGCTCGGCACCGCGACGCCGCGTGCCACGGCATCCGCGACGAGGTCGGCGGTGCGGGCGAGGGTCATGCCCAGGTGGCGGGCAGGCTCACCCGGAGCGGCTCCGGCAGCAGGTCGCCGTGGGCGGCGACGAGGTCGTTGCACATCGCCCAGATCTGCTCCGGCGTGACCGACGAGCTCGCGTTCGGGTCGACGAGCACGGCCTGGCGCACGAGCAGCGGATCGCCCATGCGGGCGGCCTCGACGGCCAGGCGTCCGACCGAGATGTAGTTCAGGTTCTGGCTGGCCGGCCCCCAGGGCAGCGAACCCATGTTCTGGGGGTGCAGCCCCTGGCCGTCGACGACGACCGGCACCTCGACGACGGCGTCGCCGGGCAGGTTGTCGATGAGCCCGCGGTTCGGGAGGTTGCCGTGGATCTCGACGCTCGTGCCGGTGGTGATCGCGTTGATGATCTTGGGAGCGTACTCGCCCTCGCCGTGCTCGAGCTCGAGCTCCTCGCCCTTCGCGAGCGACGCCTTCGCGTCCTCGAACTCCTGCACGTTGCCCTCGCTGATGCCGAGGTACTGCAGCGGCTCGATGCGGTACTTCGCGATCTGCTCGGGCGAGCGCAGGAACCACGACAGGTACTCCGACGAGTGCTCGCTCGTCTCGGTCGGGTAGTAGCCGAACCGTTCGAGCATCTCCACCCGCACCCGGCGCTGCAGCTCGGGATCGCCCAGGATCCGCTCGCGGAGCCGGGGGTAGAGGTCCTCGCCGTCGAGTGTCCACTCGAGCAGCCAGGCCTGATGGTTGACGCCGGCGGCGCGGTAGCGCACGCGCTCGAACGGGGCGCCGACGAGGGCGCTCAGGCCGTGCGCGGTCCAGTACACGCTGTGGCAGAGCCCGATCGCCCGCAGCTCGGGTGCCGCCACCGACAGCCACCAGATGTTCATGGCCATCGGGTTGGTGTAGTTCAGGAGCATCGCCTCCGGGCACACCTCGCGCATGTCGGCGGCGAGGCCCGAGAGGAAGGGGAACGTGCGCAGGGCGCGGAACACGCCGCCGACCCCGGTCGTGTCGCCGATCGTCTGCTTCAGGCCGTACCGGGCGGGGATCTCGAGGTCCTTCCTGGTGCCGTCGATCCCGCCGACCTGCACCATGTTCACCACGAAGTCCGCGCCCTCGAGCGCGCGGCGACGATCGGCCTCCGGCCGGACCACGAGGTGCGTGCCGGCGCGGTCGTTCACCTGCCGCGCGGTGCCCTCGGCGACCGCCAGGCGGTCGGGGTCGATGTCGTGCAGCACCAGTTCGAGGCCGTCGAGATCCGGGTAGCCGACCAGGTCGGTCACGAGCTGCCGGGTGAAGACGACGCTGCCGGCTCCGATGAACACCACACGAGTCATGGGGCCATCCTCCTGACGCCTGATCGATTTCTGCAACAGAATGAGCACTCGTGCTAAAAAGCGATCATTTACACTGAGCGCATGACCATGGCGGGACAGCAGCGGGAACCCCGCCCGTACGCGACATCGATGAAGCGCTCCGAGCGGATGCTGTCGATCCTCGACATGCTGACCTCCTCCGGATCGCTGCCGCTCGCCGCGCTCTCGGAGTCGCTGCAGGTCTCGCCGGCCACCATCCGTCGCGACCTGGCCGAGCTCGAGGACCAGATGCTGCTGCGCCGGACCCACGGCGGCGCCCGGATCATCGAGACCGAGGTCGAGCTGCCGGTGCGGCTCAAGGACACCCAGTTCCGGGAGGCCAAGCGGCTGATCGCCCGCAAGGCGGCCCAGCTGATCCCCACCGGCCGGCACGTGGTCGCGTTCAGCGGCGGCACGACCACCGCCGAGGTCGCTCGCGTGCTCTCGACCCGGCACGACTTCACGATCGTCACGAACTCGCTCACGATCGCGACCCAGGTCGCCTCGCGCCAGACGCTGCAGCTGATCATGACCGGCGGGGTCGTGCGACCGCACTCGTTCGAGCTCGTCGGGGTGCTCGCCGAGCGCAGCTTCAGCGCCATCAACATCGGCACCGCGGTGCTCGGCACCGACGGGATGAGCGCGGCAGGAGGTGCGACGACCTACGACGAGACCGAGGCCCGCACCAACCTCGCGATGGTGACCCAGGCCGAGCGGGTCATCGTCGTGGCCGACGGGTCGAAGATCGGCCGGGTCACGCTCGCCCCGGTCGCGAGCGTCGAGGCGATCACCGACCTCGTGACCGACTCCTCCGCCGACGCCCAGGAGCTCGAGCGGATCGGCGCGAGCGGCATCCGCGTGCACATCGCCGACGAGGCGGACAGCCGGAGCCGCACGACCCGCGACTGAGCCCTCAGCCGAGGGGTTCGGGCCGCGGGGCGGCCGTCGTGGTCGTGCGCAGCCGGTACAGGCTGGTCGACGCGGTGATGTACAGCTCGTCGCCGTCGGGGCCGCCGAACGCGACGTTCGCCGTGCGCTCGCCGACGTCGACCCGGGCGAGCTCGGTGCCGTCGGGCGCCCACACGGCGACGCCGCCGCTCGGCCCCCGCGACCACGACGTCCAGATGCGACCCTCGACGTCGACCCGGAAGCCGTCGGCCGCGCTCGGATCGCCGAGCTCGCGCGGGTTCGCGACCCCCGCGCCCACGACGTCGAACGCCCGCACGTAGTCCCGATCGCCCTGACCGTCACCCGTGTTGGCGACGTAGAGCACCGACTCGTCGGGGGAGAACGCGAGGCCGTTCGGGCGCACCATGTCGGTGATGACGGGCGTCAGCTCCCCGGTCGCCTCGACGAAGCGGAAGACGAAGCAGCCGCCGTACTCCTGCACTCCCGCGTGGCCCTCGATCTCGTCGGGCTGGATCCCGTAGGGCGGGTCCGTGAACCAGATCGCGCCGTCCGAGGCGACCACGACGTCGTTCGGCGAGTTGAGGCGACGCCCGTCGAAGGCGTCGACGATCGAGGTCACCACGCCGTCGACGTCGCGCTCCACCCGGCGTCGGCCGTGCGAGCACTGCACCACCTGACCGGCGAGGTCGAGGGTGCGGCCGTTGGTGAACTCGGGGGCGTCGTCGTAGACGATCGTCTCGCCCGTCTCGCGATGCCACTGCATGATGCGGTTGTTCGGGATGTCGCTCCAGCGCAGGGCGTCGAGCCCCGGCAGCCAGACGGGCCCCTCGCCCCAGCGCGAGCCGGTCCAGAGCCGCTCGGGCTCTCCGGCGATGAGGTCGGTGCTGCGGGGGCGTTCACCCTCCGATCATGCCGGTGCGGAGCCGGTGCGCGCGACCGCCTCCTCGATCACCGTCTTCAGCGCGCGCACCTCATGGGCGCGGCGACCGAGGAAGACGCCGTCGACGGCGTCGCCGAGCCGGGCGAGCAGGCCGGGACCGGCGCTGCCGCCGTAGATCACCGCGTCGCCGGGGTCGCGCGAAGCGGCACGCAGGGCGGCCGCGACCGCGCGGATGTGCTCGTCCGGCGCGGGATCCATCGCGCTGATCGCCCACACGGGTTCGTACGCGACGATCACGCGCCCCGGGGCGCGCCGGCGAGCGCCGAGCGCACCTGGGCGACGGAGACGGCCGCGGCATCCGGACCGTCCTCGGTCTCGCCGACGCACAGCACCGGCACCAGGCCGTGCCGCAGGGCGGCCGCCGTCTTCGCCGCGACCACCTCGTCGGTGTCGCCGTAGAGCCGCCGCCGCTCGGCGTGACCGATCACGGCGTACCGCACGCCGGCCTCCTCGAGCTCGGCGGCGGTCACCTCGCCGGTGAAGGGGCCGGGTTCCTCAGCCGAGACGTCCTGGGCCGCCGTGCCGTCCGGGAACGCCTCGAGCCCGTCGGGGATCGCGAGGTAGCTCGGCGCGACGAAGAACTCGACGGAACCCGGGACGACCCCGGCCGCCTCGATCAGCCAGGCACGCGCGTCGGCGAGCGAGAAGTAGGCCTTGAGGCTCACCCCGACGATCGGCCGCGTCATCGGCTCAGCGCTCGACCGTCAGCACTGGCCGGTGGTCTCGTACTCGGTGATGACGGCGACCTTCGCGGCGCTCGCGCTGGACTCGTCGAAGCGGTACGTCAGCCACTCGCGGGCGAGCTTGCGCGCGAGCTCGATGCCGACGACGCGCTGGCCCATGCACAGCACCTGCGCGTTGTTGCTCAGCACGCCGCGCTCGACGGAGTACCCGTCGTGCGCCGTGACCGCCCGGATGCCCGGGACCTTGTTCGCGGAGATCGCGACCCCGAGTCCGGTGCCGCAGATCAGCAGCGCGCGATCGGCCTCGCCGCGCGCGACCATCTCCGCCGCCTCGACCGCGACCTTCGGGTACGGGGTGTGCCCATCGGCGTCCACGCCCACATCGACGACTGATTCGACGAGGTCGCTGCCCTCGAGATCCTTCTTGAGGATCTCCTTGTAGTCGAAGCCGGCGTCGTCGCTGCCGACCACGATCCGCCATTTCTGCTGCGTCATCAGTTGCCTTCCTCCAGAACCGCGGCGACCGCGGTCACGATCAATGCGAACGAGTGTGCGCCGGGATCGGCCGTGCCGAGCGACTTCTCGCCATGCGCACGGGAACGCCCGAGGTGGGGCACGAGGTCGGCGGTCGCCGCGGCCGCCTCGGTGGCCGCGTCCGCGGCCGCGGCCCACGCGACGGCGAGACCGTCGCCCTGGCGCTGGTCGAGGACTCCGGCGAACGGCACGATCGCGTCGACCATCGTCTTGTCGCCGACCGACGCGCCGCCGGTCTCCCGCAGCCGCTGCTCGGCGGCGGCGACCCCGCTCACGACGGTCGTCGTGTCGGGTCGCTCCTCGTCGCCGACGGTCTGCGCGAGCGTGCGGAGCAGGAGTCCCCAGAGCACGCCCGAGGTGCCGCCGGCGCGGTCCGACCAGGCGTCGGCCGCCATGCCGAGCGTCGTGCCCGCGCCCGCGCCGCGCGCCACCGCATCCTCGGCGGCGTCGACGGCGGCGTGCACGCCGCGCTGCATGCCGATGCCGTGGTCGCCGTCGCCGGCCACCGCGTCCATGCGGCCGAGCTCGTCGGCGTTCGCGTCGATGACGTCCTTCGCGGCCCGCAGGCTCGCCAGCACCGTCGCGGCGGCATCCCGCGACTCGGCGCTCGCGGGCGGGATCGCCGTGGCCGCCTCGTCGGCCTGCGCCAGCTCCTCATCGCTCAGCGGCTCCACCTCGAGGCTCCCCGTGCGGAACGAGGGCGTCACCGCGGGCGCCGCCCAGAGCCGCTCGAGCCCCTCGTCGAGCCAGGTGATGGTGAGCGACAGGCCGGCCATGTCGAAGCTCGTGCAGAACTCGCCGACCTCCGAGAACGCGACCTCGACGCCGGCCTCGGCGAGCAGCCGCGCGACCGAGCGGTAGACGACGAACATCTCCTCGTACTTGACGGTGCCGAGGCCGTTGAGGATCACGAGCGCACGCTGCCCCCGGGCCTCGGGCACGTCATCCGGCAGCTCGCCGAGCAGCGCCTCGACGAGCATCCGGGCCAGCCCGTCGGCGGTCGGCACGTCGGTCTCGCTGATGCCGGGCTCGCCGTGGATGCCCATCCCGACCGCCATGCGCCCCTCCGGCACCGTGAACAGCGGCTCGCTCGCCCCCGGGAAGGTGCACCCCGAGAACGCGACCCCGAGCGTGCGCGTGCGGTCGTTGGCGTGGCTCGCGGCCGCGACGACGTCGGCGAGCGCCGCGCCCTCCTCGGCGAGCGCACCGGCGACCTTGTAGACGACGAGGCCGCCCGCGATGCCGCGGCGCTTCGAGCGCTCGGATGCCGGGGCGCTCGAGATGTCGTCGGTCACCCAGAGGGTCCGGACGTCGATCCCGTCGGCGCGCATCGCCTCCGCCGCCGCCGTGAAGTTGAGCACGTCGCCCGCGTAGTTGCCGCAGGTCAGCAGCACGCCACCGCCGTGGTCGGCCGCGCGGCCCACCGACTCCACCTGGTGGGCGCTGGGCGAGGCGAACAGGTTGCCCATCGCGGCGCCGCTGGCCAGCCCCGGGCCGACCAGGCCCGCGAACGCCGGGTAATGACCGGAGCCGCCCCCGATGACGACGGCCGAACTGCCCGGCCGCGACACGGTCGAGCGGACCACGCCGCCGGTCACGCCGCGCACCAGGTCGCCGTTGGCATCGATGAACCCCTCGCGCAGCTCGTCGGCGAACGCGGCGGGGTCGTTGAAGAGACGGGTCATGCCCTCGATCTTGCCGCGTCGCTCACGCCGATGTCGCCGCCGCCGTCGCGCGCGCGAGCAGCGCGACCTCCACGGCGCCGCCCTTCGTGTGCTGGCGGCCGACCTCGGCGAAGCCGAGCCCGAGGTGGAAGCGCATCGAACCGGGGTTCGGCGGCTGCAGGTTGACCTCGCACAGCACCTCGGCGACGCCGCGCACCGCCGCCGTGGCGAACACCGTCTCGTAGAGCCGGCGACCGACGCCGGTGCCGCGCAGGCGCGGCGCCACCACGATCCGGTCGACGTAGAGGAAGTCGGTGCCGGCCGCGCTCGCGCGCTCCGAGAACCAGCGGTAGTTCTCGCTCGCGTAGTCGAGCCCCGGCGGCAGGGCGAGCAGCAGACCGGCCGGCTCGCCGTCGTCGACCGCGAGCGCCAGCGTGCTGTCGTCCGCGAGCCGGGTGAACTCGTCGACTGAGACCACGTTGACGGCCGGAGCCGCGTCGGTGTTGAGCGCGACGAGGGCCGCGATGTCGCCCGCTTCGATCGGGCGCAAGACGGGCGTGCTCACTCCTCCGAGGCTATCGTCGCGGTATGGGCACGGATGCCGCAGCCGGCCAGGCGGCGATCGACGCCGTCCGTGAGGCGGTCATCGCCGATCCCGAGAACGCCGTCTTCACCGCGCAGGGCTGGCGGCCGCTGTTCGCGGCGGCACCGGGGGCGCGGATCGTCATCGTCGGTCAGGCCCCGGGCGCGCGAGCGCAGGCCAGCGGCATCCTGTTCGACGACGCGAGCGGCGTGAACCTCGTCGAGTGGCTCGGCGTGGACGAGGCGACCTTCCGCGATCCGGGGCGCATCGCCATCCTGCCCATGGACTTCTACTACCCCGGGCGCGGGGCGAGCGGCGATCTGCCGCCGCGGCGCGGGTTCGCCGACCGCTGGCATCCGGCGCTGCTGGCGCAGCTGTCCGACGTGCGGCTGACCCTGCTCATCGGCACGACGGCGCAGCAGCACTATCTCGGCGCACGCCGCAAGGCGAACCTCACCGAGACGGTGCGGGCGTTCCGCGACTACCTGCCCGACCAGCTGCCGCTCGTGCACCCGTCGCCGCTGAACTTCCGCTGGCAGGGGCGCAACCCGTGGTTCCGGGAGGATGTGCTGCCGGCGCTGCGCTCGGAGGTCACGCGCGCGCTCACGTGACCCGCGGACCCCGCCGGACTATCGTCCTTCCATGAGAGCCGCCATCACGCAGACCACCTGGACCGGCGACAAGGCCTCGATGCTCGACAAGCACGAGCAGTTCGCGCGCGATGCGAAGGCGCAGGGCGCGGAGGTCATCTGCTTCCAGGAGCTGTTCTACGGTCCGTACTTCGGCATCACCGAGGACAAGAAGTACTACGCGTACGCCGAGCCCGCCGACGGTCCGATCGTGCAGCGCTTCGCCGCGCTCGCGAAGGAGCTCGGCATGGTCATGATCCTCCCGATATACGAGGAGGAGATGACCGGCGTGTACTACAACACGGCGGTGATCGTGGATGCCGACGGACGCGTGCTCGGCAAGTACCGCAAGCACCACATCCCGCATCTCGACCGGTTCTGGGAGAAGTTCTACTTCCGCCCCGGCAACCTCGGCTACCCCGTGTTCGACACCGCCGTCGGCAAGGTCGGCCTCTACATCTGCTACGACCGGCACTTCCCGGAGGGCTGGCGCGAGCTCGGCCTCGGCGGGGCGCACATGGTGTTCAACCCGAACGCGACCAAGCCGGGGCTCAGCAACCGGCTGTGGGAGGTGGAGGGCCCGGCCGCGGCGGTCGCGAACGGCTACTTCGTGCTGCAGCCGAACCGCGTCGGCCGGGAGGACAACGAGTACGGCGAGCTCGCCGTCGACTTCTACGGCACGAGCCAGGTCATCGACCCGCGCGGCAACTTCGTGGGCGAGCGCGGCTCCGGAACCGACGAGGAGCTGCTGATCCGCGACCTCGACCTCGACCTGGTGCGGCAGATGCGCGACGACTGGCAGTTCTACCGCGACCGCCGGCCCGAGTCCTACACGAGGACGGTGATGCCCTGATGGCCACGACCCTCATCGCCGGCGGCACGGTCGTCTCCTCGACCGGGCGCGGGGCGGCCGACGTGCTCGTCGACGGCGAGCAGATCGCGGCGGTGCTGCAGCCCGGCTCGAGCCTGCTCGGCAGCGACCTGCGCGCGAGCGTCGACCGGGTGGTCGACGCGACCGGAAAATACGTGTTCCCGGGCGGCATCGACGCGCACACGCACATGGAGATGCCGTTCGGCGGCACCAACGCCTCCGACACGTTCGAGACCGGAACACGCGCGGCGGCGTGGGGCGGCACGACGACGATCGTCGACTTCGTCGTGCAGTACCCCGACCAGAACGTCCTCGACCAGTACCGGCTCTGGCACGAGAAGGCCGCCGGCAACTGCGCGATCGACTACGGGTTCCACCAGATCCTGAGCGACGTGCAGGATGCCAGCCTCACCGCGATGGACGAGCTCATCGACGAGGGCGTCACGAGCTTCAAGCTCTTCATGGCGTACAAGGGCGTGTTCCTGAGCGACGACGGCCAGATCCTGCGGGCGTTCCAAAAGGGCGCGTCGAACGGCGCGATGATGATGATGCACGCCGAGAACGGCGGGATCATCGACGTGCTCGTGCAGCAGGCCCTCGCCCGCGGCGAGACGACCCCGTTCTTCCACGGCACCACGCGTCCGTGGCAGGCGGAGGAGGAGGCCACCCACCGCGCGATCATGATCGCCCACCTCACCGGCGTCCCGCTCTACGTCGTGCACGTCAGCGCCAAGCAGGCGGTCGCGCAGATCGCGGCCGCCCGCGACTTCGGTCTCAACGTGTTCGGCGAGACCTGCCCGCAGTACCTCTACCTCTCGCTCGAGGAGCAGCTCGGCGCGCGGAGCGACGAGTGGGGCGACTTCGAGGGGGCCAAATGGGTCTGCTCGACGCCGCTGCGCGCGCGGGCCGACGGGCACCAGGACCACATGTGGCAGGCGCTGCGCACCAACGACATCCAGATGGTCTCGACCGACCACTGCCCGTTCTGCATGAAGGGGCAGAAGGACATGGGGCTGGGCGACTTCTCCAAGATCCCGAACGGCATCGGCTCGGTCGAGCACCGCATGGACCTGCTCTACCAGGGCGTCGTCGACGGCCGGTTGACGCTCGAGCGCTTCGTCGAGATCACGTCGACGACCCCCGCGCGCATGTTCGGCATGTACGGGCGCAAGGGCGTCATCCAGCCCGGCGCCGACGCCGACCTCGTCGTCTACGACCCGAACGGGCACACGACGATCGGGGTGGATGCCACGCACCACATGAACATGGACTACTCGGCCTGGGAGGGCTTCGAGATCGACGGCCACGTCGACACCGTGCTCTCGCGCGGCAAGGTGATCGTCGACGAGACCGGCTACGTCGGCTCCAAGGGCGACGGCCGGTACATCAAGCGCGGCCTGTCGCAGTACCTGATCTGAGGGACGGGACCATGGCCAGCTCCTCGATGACGTTCGGCGCCGTCCTGCAGACCGACCCGCCCGCCTCGCGCGCCGTCGCGCTCGCGAAGCTGGCGGAGCAGCACGGGTTCAGCAACGTCTGGACCTTCGACTCGCACCTGCTCTGGCAGGAGCCGTACGTCATCTACAGCCGGATCCTCGCCGAGACCCAGCGCATCAAGGTGGGCCCGTTCGTCACCAACCCGGCGACGCGCGACTGGACCGTCACGGCATCGGTGTTCGCGACGCTCAACGAGATGTACGGCAACCGCACCGTGATCGGGATCGGGCGCGGTGACTCCGCCGTGCGCGTCACGAACGGCCACCCGACGACGCTGGCCGAGCTGCGGGAGGCGATCCACGTCATCCGGGAGCTCGCCAACAGCCGCGCCGTCGAGTACCACGACGCGACGCTGCGCTTCCCGTGGTCGACCGGCAGCGAGGTCGAGGTGTGGGTCGCCGCCTACGGGCCGCAGGCGCTCAAGCTCGCGGGTGAGGTCGGCGACGGCTACATCCTGCAGCTGGCTGACATCGACGTGGCGAAATGGATGATCGGCAAGGTGCGCGAGGCCGCCGAGGCCGCGGGGCGCGATCCGGATGCGGTGAAGTTCTGCGTCGCCGCGCCGTTCTACATCGGCGACGACCGGGATCACATGCGCGACCAGACCCGCTGGTTCGGCGGCATGGTCGGCAACCACGTGCACGACGTCGTGATGCGGTACGGGGAGCACGCCGACTTTCCCGAGGTGCTCGTGGACTACATCAAAGGCCGCACGGGCTACGACTACAACTCGCACGGCAAGGCCGAGAACGACCATGTCGACTTCGTGCCCGACGAGATCGTCGACCGGTTCTGCCTGCTCGGCACGGCCGACGAGCACATCGCCAAGCTGAAGCAGCTGCAGGCGATCGGCGTCGACCACTTCGCGGGGTACCTGCAGCACGACTCCAAGGAGGAGACGCTGCGCGTCTACGGCGAGACCGTGATCCCGGCGATGCGGGAGCACCTCGCGGCGAAGTCCTGAAGCCCCCGCCCGAGTTCGGCAGCCGCTCCTCGACCCGCTCGGGTGCGGGGACGAGGATGGGGGCATGCGCGAAGCGGTCATCGTCGACGTCGTCCGCACGCCGATCGGCAAGGGCAAGGCGGGCGGGATGCTGTCGGGCTGGCATCCGGTCGACCTGCTCGCGCACGTGCTGCGGGCGCTCGCGGAGCGGACCGGCGTCGACCCGGCGACGATCGACGACGTCATCGTCGGCTGCGTCACGCAGGCCGGCGAGCAGTCGATGAACGTCGCGCGCAACGCCGTACTCGCCGCCGGGTGGCCGGTGGCCGTTCCGGCGGTCAGCATCGACCGGCAGTGCGGCTCGTCGCAGCAGGCGCTGCACTTCGCGGCGCAGGGCGTCATGGCCGGCGCGTACGACGTCGCGGTCGCCGCGGGCGTCGAGTCGATGTCACGGGTGCCGATGTTCTCGGCGGTGCAGGGCGCCGACGCGACAGGTCCCGACGTCGCGAGACGGTTCGCCGACGCCGGCGGCCTGGTTCCCCAGGGGATCTCGGCCGAGCTGATCGCCGCGCGGTGGCGGCTGACGCGCACGGAGCTCGACGCCTATGCTGCCGGGTCGCACGCGCGGGCGGTCGCGGCATCCCCGACGGGTATCGTGCCGACGTCGGTCGATCGCGGCGACGGACGCACCGCCGAGCTCGCGACGCGCGACGAGGGCATCCGGCCGGGCAGCTCCGTGGAGTCGCTGGCCGGCCTCGCGCCCGCGTTCCGCACCGAGGAGCTCGCGGCTCGGCATCCGGAGCTCGGCTGGGTCGTCACGGCCGGCAACGCCTCCCAGATCTCCGACGGCGCGTCCGCCGCGCTCGTCATGGAGCGCGGGCTGGCCGAGCGGCTCGGGATGCGTCCGCGTGCGGTCGTGCGCGCGTTCTCGGTGGTGGGCGACGATCCGCTGCTGATGCTCACCGGCGTCATCCCGGCGACGCGCAAGGTGCTCGAGGGTGCGGGCATCGCGCTGGGCGACATCGACGTGTTCGAGGTCAACGAGGCGTTCGCGTCGGTGGTGCTGGCGTGGCAGCGCGAGACGGGCGCCGACCCCGAGCGCGTCAACGTGCACGGCGGCGCGATCGCGAACGGGCATCCGCTCGGCGCCTCCGGCACCAAGCTGCTCGGCACGCTGCTCGACGTGCTCGACGAGCGCGGCGCGCGCTTCGGCCTGCAGACCATGTGCGAGGGCGGCGGGATGGCGAACGCCACCATCGTGGAGCGCGTCGCGTGAGCGATTCCGACGCCACGGAGCCCGACCCCACGGTGCTCGTCGAGCGCCGCGGCCGGCTCGGCGTCATCACGCTCAATCGCCCGCGCGTCATCAACGCGCTCGACCGGGGATGGTCGACGCGGTGTCGGCGACCCTGGCCGACTGGGCGGACGACGACGCGGTCGCGACCGTGCTCGTGAGCGGTGCGGGCGAGCGCGGCCTCTGCGCGGGCGGCGACATCGTCGGCATGTACCGCTCCGCCGTCGACGGCACCGACGCGGCGGCCGCGTTCTGGCGCGCCGAGTACCGCATGAACGCGGCCATCGCGCACTATCCGAAGCCCTACGTCGCGTTCATGGACGGCATCGTGCTGGGCGGCGGCGTCGGCATCTCGGCCCACGGCTCGCACCGGGTCGTCACCGAGCGCACCCGCATCGGGATGCCCGAGACCGGGATCGGCTTCGTCCCGGATGTCGGGGGCACGCGGCTGCTCGCGCGCGCGCCGGGGAGCTCGGCACCCACGCCGCCCTCACCGGCGGCATGTTCTCGGGCGCCGACGCGATCGCGCTCGGGATGGCGGACGCGTTCGTGCCGTCCGTGCGCCTGGCCGAGGTGGCCGCCGCCCTCGAGGCGACGGACGCGGATGCCGCGATCGCCGCCGTCGCCGAGGCGCCGCCCGCCTCCGAGCTGCTCGCGCAGCGCGACTGGATCGACGAGGCCTATGCGGGCGACGACGTCGCCGCGATCCTCGAGCGGCTGCGTTCCGGCGACGAGCCCGCCCGAACCGCCGCGGCGGTGATCGAGACCCGCTCACCCACCGCGCTCGCCGTGACCCTGCGCGCGCTCCGGATCGCCGCCACCGAGCCGACGCTCGACGACGCGCTGCGGCGCGACTACCGCGTGGGCCTGCATGCGCTGCGCTGGCCCGATTTCGCGGAAGGCATCCGGGCGCAGGTCATCGACAAGGACCGCTCGCCGCGCTGGAACCCCGCCTCGCTCGCCGAGGTCGACTCGGCCGTCGTGACCGCTGCGTTCGCGCCCGTCGACCCGGAGCTCGACCTCGGTCAGGACCTCGGGACGGGCGACGGCTCGCCGGTAGGCTGACGGCATGCCCGGCGAGACCCCCGTCCGCGTCGAGCGGCGCGGCCGTGTGGCGCTCCTCACCCTCGACCGGCCCGAGGTGCTCAACGCTCTCGACAGCGGGCTCATCACCGCCCTGGTCGACGAGCTCGAGACACTCGATGCCGACGACGGCATCGGCGCGATCGTGCTCACCGGGTCGGATCGCGCGTTCGCCGCCGGCGCCGACATCGCCGAGATGGCCTCGCTCGACTACGCGCACTTCGCCGTGCACGGCCAGTTCGCCGAGTGGCAGCGCGTGCCGGCGCTGCGCACGCCGCTCATCGCCGCGGTCGCCGGTTACGCGCTCGGCGGCGGCTGCGAGCTCGCCATGCTCTGCGACCTCATCATCGCGGCCGACACCGCCCAGTTCGGCCAGCCGGAGCTCGCGCTCGGCGTCATCCCGGGCCTCGGCGGCACGCAGCGTCTCACGCGCGCCGTCGGCAAGGCGCTCGCGATGGACATGGTGCTCACCGGGCGCCGCATCGACGCCGCCGAGGCGCTCGCCGCCGGCCTCGTCGCCCGGGTCGTGCCCGCCGATCAGCTGCTCGCCACCGCGCTCGAGGTGGCGCAGGCGATCGCCTCCCGCTCGCTCCCGGTCGTCTACGCCGCCAAAGAGGCCGTCAACGTCGCGCAGGAGACGACCCTCGCCGAGGGCCTGCGCTTCGAGCGCCGCGCGTTCGGCGCGATGTTCGCGCTGCACGACCAGAAGGAGGGCATGGCGGCCTTCCTGCAGAAGCGACCGCCGGACATCGAGCACCGGTGAGCGCATCCGGTGCGGCGCCCGCCCGGCGCCGTCTGCTCCATCTGCTCTGGATCGTGCCCGCCGCCGCGGTCGCCGCGGTGCTCGTCGTGGTCGCGGCGCAGGCGATCCGCGACTCGGACGCCGGTCATGCCTTCCTCACGGCGTTCCCGGGCACCTCCGCGCTGCCGGACTGGACGCCGGTCGGCTTCCCCGCCTGGCTGGCGTGGCAGCACGGCCTGACCGCGTTCCTGCTGCTGTTCATCGTGCGCAGCGGCTGGAGCATCCGGTACGCCGGTCGCCCCGACACGTTCTGGGTCCGGCGCAACGACGGTCGCATCCGCACCGCGGGCCAGCCCGTGCGGATCGGCCTGCAGGTGTGGTTCCACCTCGCCCTCGACGCGCTGCTGATCCTGAACGGTGCGATCTTCTACGTGCTGCTGTTCGTGACCGGCCAATGGGTGCGCGTGATCCCGGTGCACTGGGATGCCGTGCCCAATGCCGTCTCGGCTCTCCTGCAGTACGCGTCGCTGCACTGGCCGGCCGACGACGGCTGGACCAACTACAACGCCCTGCAGCTGATCAGCTACGGGGTGGTGATCTTCGTGCTCGCCCCGGCGGCGATCCTCACCGGCATCCGGCTCACACCCGGATTCACGGTGCGCCTGCGCCCGCTCGACCGCGTCTTCCCGATCCGCGTGGCGCGGCGCATCCACGTCGCCGTCATGGTGCTGTTCCTGGCGTTCATCGTCGTGCACGTGTTCCTCGTGCTCGCCACGGGGGCGCTGCGCAACCTCAACCACGTGTACGCGGTGCGCGACGACGCGAGCTGGGCCGGCGCGATCGTGTTCGCCGCCACCGTCGCGGTCATGGTGGCCGCGTGGTTCGTGCTGCGCCCGGCGGTGCTGCGCGCGCTGGCGGGCACGACGGGCACCATCCGCCGGCGCTGAGCGGCTCGGTGCGGCGGCGAACGGCCTGTATGTTCGCGAACTTTCCATCGCGAAAGGTTGCGCGCGGGCACGCCGGACGGTAAGCACGTGGGTGAGCCGGAATCAGGGGGACCCTGTCTGGGGTCACGGCTCCGCGGGGCGCGACCGGGGGTCGCCGACCGCGGGAGGGACGCCCGGTTTCTTTCCCGCGGCGTTCCTCCATCCCTCCCGGCGGGAGGCGCGGGAGCGCGCGGTTCAGGCCGGCAGCTCGTTCCAGAGCGTCAGCTTCTCGGGATTGCGCATCATGCGCAGCTCCGCGATGCGCCCGCCGGCGACCGCGGCCGTGACGACCGCGACGATCCGGCCCTCGTCCCACATCACGAAGCCGAGGCCGTCGGGGGTGTCCTGCGGCAGCACCTCGATCTGCGGGAACTTCTCGCCGAGCCCGAGCAGGAACCGTGCGACGCGCTCCGCCCCGAGCACCGGATTGCGAGCGGCGCTCACCACGCCCCCGCCGTCGGCGCGCAGCACGGCATCCGGGTCGAGCACGGCCACGAGGCCGGCGAGGTCGCCGCGCTGCGTCGCGGCCGCGAACGCCCGCACGACCCGGTCGTGCTCCGCCCGCGGCACCTGCTGACGGCGATGGTCGCTCACCCGGCGGCGGGCGGTCGCCGCCAGCTGCCGGCACGCCGCTGGAGACCGGCCGACGACCTCGGCGATCTCGTCGAACGGCATGGCGAACACGTCGTGCAGCACGAACGCCACCCGCTCGGCGGGCGTCATCGTCTCGAGCACGATGAGCAGCGCCGTGCTGACCGACTCGTCGAGGCTCACCCGGTCGAGCGGGTCGACGACCGCCGACGCGGTGCCGAGCGACTCCGTGAACGTCCCCGGAGGCACGGGCTCGGGCAGCCAGGGACCGACGTAACGCTCGCGACGGGCGCGCGCCGAACCGAGCACGTCGAGGCAGACCCGGCTCGCGACGCGGGTGAGCCAGCCCACGGGGGATTCGATGGCGTCGCGCTCGGCGGGCGACATCCGGTACCACCGTGCGTAGGTCTCCTGCACCGCGTCCTCGGCCTCGGCGATCGTGCCGAGCATCCGGAACGCCAGCGACAGCAGATGCCGCCGCTCGCCGAGGACCTCGCCGTCGATCTCGGCGTTCCCGCTCATGGCCTCACACTCCGGGGTGCTGCGTCGTCGTGATGGGCATGAACACATCATTCCGCCGCATCGTGCTGGCGGTCACGGTAGCGCTCGGGCTCTTCGTCGGGTTGTGGGCCGAGATCGCGCCCCGCGCCTTCTACGACTCCTTCCCCGGATTCGGCCTGCACTGGGTGGATGCCGCGGGCGCCTACGACGAGCACCTGATCCGCGACGTCGGATCGCTCTACCTGGCCCTCGCCGCGGCGAGCCTCGCGGCGATCGTCGCGCGCACCGCGGCGCCGGGTCGCGTGGTGGGACTGGCCTGGAGCGTCTTCGGCGTGCTGCACTTCGGCTACCACGTGCTGCACCTCCAGGGGTCGGCGCTCGACCGGATCGGCAACGTCGTCAGCCTCGGCCTGTCGCTCGTGCTCGGGCTGCTCCTGCTGCCGCCGAGCCGGCGCCGGGGGAGGATCGGGTCATGGACGCGAGCGTGACGGAGGCCGGCCGATGAGGATCGCGGTGGCCGGGGGACCGGCATGGTCGGCGCGCACGTGACGCGCGTCGTGCGGGAGCGAGGTCACGAGCCGGTGGTGCTCGCCCGTTCGACCGGGGTCGACCTGATGGCGGGCACGGGTCTCGCCGCCGCACTGGAGGGCGTGGATGCCGTCATCGACGTCGCCTCGACCGCGACGAGCGCCGCGAAGCCCGCGATCGCGTTCTTCGAGGCGACGACGACGCGGCTGCTCGCGGCCGAGCGCGAGCGCGGCGTCCGTCATCATGTGGCGCTGTCGATCATCGGTGTCCCGGAGGCGCCGCACGGCTACTACGCGGGCAAGGCGCGGCAGGAGGAGCTCGTGATGGCCTCGGGCGGCGGATGGTCGCTGCTGCGGGCCGCCCAGTTCCACGAGTTCGCCGTGCAGATGGCCCAGCGCATGCAGGTCGGGCCGTTCGTCGTGTGCCCGTCGATGCGTGCTCAGCCGATCGCGGCCGCCGAAGTCGCCACCGTCATCGTCGAGATCGCCGAGGGCGCCCCGCGGGGTCTGGACCGCGAGCTCGCCGGTCCGCGGATCGAGTCGATGCCCGACATGGTGCGCCGCTACCTGCGTGCCATCGGCCGGGGCACGCCGGTGCTCGCCGTGCCGCTGCCGGGAGGGTTCGGACGCGCGCTGCGCGACGGCACGATCCTGCCGAAGCCCGGCGCGCGGCTCGGCACGGTGACATTCGAGGAGTGGCTGGTCGCACAGGCGCAGGCGCAGGGGACGACGGCGGCGTGAGCGGGATGCGGCTCCTCCTCGCCGGCGGCACCGGCGTCATCGGGCGTCCTCTCATTCCGGCCCTGGTGGCGGCCGGCCACGAGGTCGTCGCGACCACCCGCCGCCCGGAGAGCCTGGCGCTGCTGGACGACCGGGGCGCGCGCGGCGTCGTGATGGACGCGTTCGACGCCGATCGGGTGACGGCGGTGGTCGCCGAGGTCGCTCCCGACGCGATCCTGCACGAGCTCACCGACCTCGGCGCCGGCGACCGCGACGCGAACGCCCGGCTGCGCCGTGAGGGCACGGCGAACCTGGTCGCGGCGGCGGAGGCGGCCGGCGTCGACCGGATGCTCGTGCAGAGCATCGCCTGGCTCGTGCAGCCCGGCGCGGCGGCGGCCACCGAGGATGAGCCGATCACCCCGGGTGTCGTCGCCGACATGGAGCGCGCGGTCGCCCGCCTGCCGCACGCGACCGTGCTGCGCTACGGCATGCTCTGGGGTCCGAGCACGTGGTACCCCGACGCCGCGAGCGCGCGCTCGCTGCCGGGGTGGGCTGCTGGGTGCACGTCGACGACGTCGTGAGTGCGACCGTCCAGGCGCTCGGCTGGCCCGACGGCACGTACAACATCGTCGACGACGAGCCCGACCCCGCGGGGCGAGCCGTGTCGAACGCCAGGGCGCGGGCGGCCGGGTGGAGGCCGCGGCATCCGGGTCGGCACGACACAATGGGGGATGACCGAGCCGAGCCGTCCCGCCGCAGCGCCGGAGCGTGCTCCCCAGATCCGGCCGGCGACCGAGGGCTGGACGCAGGCGCGCGACACCGAGGGGCGCCCGCTCCTGCAGTTCGCCTCGCCCCGGCGCACGCAGCCCGAGACCCATCTCGCCGACCTCGACCTCGCCGGGCGCAAGGCGCGGGCGCAGGAGCTCGGGGTGCCGGCGTTCCGGGCGACGCAGCTCTCGACCCACTACTTCACCCGCTCGACGACCGACCCCGCGCTCATGACCGACCTGCCGGCCGAGGGTCGCGAGGAGCTCGTCGCCGCCATGCTGCCACCGCTGCTGACCGAGGTGCGGCGCCTGCGCACCGACGGTGGCGAGACGATCAAGTTCCTCTGGAAGCTGTTCGACGGGGCCCTCGTCGAGTCGGTGCTCATGCGCTATCCGGGCCGCGTCACCCTGTGCGTCTCGAGCCAGGCCGGATGCGGCATGAACTGCCCGTTCTGCGCCACCGGCCAGGCGGGGCTGACCCGCAACCTCTCCGCCGCCGAGATCGTCGACCAGGTCGTCGCGGCCAACCGCGCGATCCAGGAGGGCGAGCTCGGGGGCTGCGCACCGACGGCGGCCACGACGCCCCGCGCGTCACGAACATCGTCTTCATGGGCATGGGGGAGCCGCTGGCCAACTACGCGCGGCTCATGAAGGCCGTGCGGCGCATGGTCGCCCCGGCGCCCGAGGGGCTCGGGATGTCGGCCCGCCACATCACCGTCTCGACCGTCGGCCTCGTCCCGGCGATCAAGAAGCTCGCCGCCGAGGATCTGCCGCTCACGTTCGCGCTCTCGCTGCACGCGCCGGACGACGAGCTTCGCGACGAGCTCATCCCGGTCAACTCGCGCTGGAAGGTCGATGAGGCGCTCGACGCGGCGCGCGCGTACTTCGAGACGACCGGCCGCCGGGTCTCCATCGAGTACGCGCTCATCAAGGACATGAACGACCACGCCTGGCGCGCCGACCTGCTCGCCCAGAAGCTGAATGCGCGCGGGCGCGGCTGGGTGCACGTCAACCCGATCCCGCTGAACCCGACGCCCGGGTCGATCTGGACCGCCTCCGATCGCCGCACCACCGTCGCCTTCATCGAGCACCTCGAGGCGGCGGGCATCCCCACCACACTGCGCGACACCCGCGGCAAGGAGATCGACGGCGCCTGCGGCCAGCTCGCCGCGGTCGAGGCCTGACATGGATGCCGAGACGGACCCTCCCGACACCCCCGCGGCGCGTGCGGCGCTCGCGGTCGCGGTCGCGTACCTCACGCCGTCGCTGCTGAACCACAGCATCCGGTCGTGGCGCTGGGCGCTCGGATTCGCCGAGCTCGACGCGGTCGGGCCGATCGACGAGGAGCTGCTGTACGTCGGGGCCGTGCTGCACGACATCTCCCTGCTCGAGCCGTTCGACGCGCACCGCACGCCGTTCGAGCACGCGGGGGCGCGGTCGCGAGCGTGCTCGCGGCGGGGGCCGGATGGGATGGGGGCCGTCGCGCCCACCTCGCCGCCGCGATCGTCGCCCACATGAGCCCGGATCCGGTGCCCGCCGGCGGGGTCGAGGGGCGCCTGCTCGACGTGGCCACGAGCCTCGACATCGCCGGGGCGCGGCCCGACGCCCTGCCGCTCGACTACCGCGTCGCCGTGCTCGCCGCGTACCCGCGTCTCGACCTCGCGCACGAGTTCGCGCGGCTCGCCGCCGATCAGGCCGAGCGCAAGCCCGCGTCGCAGGCGGCGCGCATCGTGCGCGGCGGCGTGGCCGCGAAGCTCACCGCGAACCCCTCGAGCGTCTCGAGTAGCTACCGCACCTCGAACGTCGGCACGAGCACCGCACGCGCGAGCACGTGCGCGTGGACGGTGAAGCCGACGTACGCGGGCGACGCGTCCGCCGGGACGCCGAGCGTCTCGGTGTCGAGCGCGCTCACCACGAGGAAGTAGCGGTGCGGCCCATGTCCGGCCGGCGGCGCGGCGCCCACGTACCCCGGCTGCCCGGTGTCGTTGCGGTGCGCGACGGCGCCCTCGGGCAGCGGCGCTCCCGTCTCGAGCGACGTGACCGACGCCGGGATGTCGGCCACCGTCCAGTGCCAGAAGCCCGACATGGTCGGCGCGTCGGGGTCGTACATCTGCACGACGAAGCTGCGGGTGCCCGCGGGGAAGCCCGACCAGCTCAGCTGCGGCGAGCGGTCCTCGCCGCCCGGAACGCCCAGCATGCCGGAGGTCTGCGGGGCGGGCATGGGCTGCCCGTCCGTGACGTCGGTGCTGGTCAGCTCGAAGCCGGGGACCTGCGGGAGCCGGGAGAAGGGATCGTTCTGTGCCATGTCGGCAATCTACGTCGAACGCGACGCCGAGCGCCGACGTCCGCATCACGCGGGCACCTTCACCCGTGCCGGCTTGATGCGAACGCGGGCGCTCGGGATGCCGGCGTCAGCCCGCGACGAGGCGCTCGATCGCCGCGACCGGGATGCCGAGCCAGTCCGGCCGGTGCCGCGCCTCGTAGAGCGCCTCGTACACGGCCTTGTCGAGTTCGAAAGCCCGCAACAGAGCCGCCGGCTCGAGCGCGGCGGCGCCTGCGGCATCCCGGTAGCCGTCGAGGTAGGCGGCGCGGGCGGCCGCGCCCCACCCGGCGGCGTGCCCGCCGTCGGCGGCCGCCGCGTAGTCGAACGAGCGCAGCATGCCGGCGACGTCGCGCAATGCGGGCTCCGGAGCGGTGCGCTCGGCGAGGCCGCGCAGCGGCTCGCCCTCGAAGTCGAGCACGATCCAGCGCTCGTCGCGGTGCAGCAGCTGGCCGAGATGCAGGTCGCCGTGGATGCGCTGCAGAGCCGGCCAGGGGACCTCGGCGGCCGCCTCGTAGGCGGACTCGATCGCATCCTGCGCCGCGACGAGCCCGGGGACGGCCGCGGCCGCGTCGTCGAACCGCGTGCGCCACAGCGCCGCCTGGGTCGCGACCTCGACGGGAGTCGCGCCCACCGTCGGCAGCCGCGCCGCGAGCACCTCGTGCATGCGGGCGGTCGTGGCCCCGAGGGCACGAGCCTGATCGGCGAAGTCGACCGCCGCGGCGGCAGCCCGTGTCGCGAGCACCCAGCCGTCGGTGGCGCCGCGCACGAACTCCTGCGCGATGGCGAGGTGTCCGCGCCCGACCTCGCCCGCGGCATCCGGCCATTCGGCGACGAGTGCGCCCGCGAACCGCGGCACGAACTCGGCGCCCGCCTCGCTCAGCACGCACTGCAGCTCGACGTCGGGGTTCTCGCCGTGCTGCACGGTGCGGAACAGCTTGACCACGAGCTCGGAGCCGTCCGCGAGGCCGACCACGATGGAGGTGTTGGTCTGCTCGCCGCTCAGCACGGAGGCGCTGGCGACGTCGCCCGGCACGCCCATCGCGCCGAACAGCGCGGCGATGAACGCGGGCTCGTCGAGCGGCTCGCCCTCGGCGCCGTCACGCCGGGCGACCTGGTGCACCGGATGCCGCGGGTCCTCCTCGTCGACCCCCAGTCGCAGCGCATACCCGTCGCCGAGCGGCACCTCGGCCACGACCCGGAGCGAGCGTGCGTCTCGGGGTCGCGCTGCCATGGCTCCAGCATCGGGCGCGCGGCCCCGTGCGGCAATCGACGCCCAGCGAGCATCCGGGATCCGGGCGGCCGATGTCGGTGGCCCCGACGATCATGGAGGAATCAGCGCGACACGCCGAGATCACTACATCTAGTGGAATGACATCCGTGGAATTCCCGTTATATAGTGAAGACCCCGCAAGGCAGCAGCCTCGCGGACCGCAGACAGAGGGGAGGTCGAGATGAACGAGCTCGACACCGTGGGCGGGTACAGCGTGCCGGTCGATCCGATGGACGACCTCCAGTGCGACAGCTGCCAGTAGGCGGCCCCGAGACCACGAAGAAGGCCCGGTGACGGAGACGTCACCGGGCCTTTTCCATGCCGCGACACGGGGGTAACTAGGCTCGATCCGTGCCTGTGAATCCGGACCTGGCGGGGCGCGGCTATCCACCCGCCCCGCCCTACCGCGTCGAACGGGAGCGGGTGCGGCAGTTCGCCGACGCGGTCTTCTCGACCAGCCCGCTGAGTCACGACGTGGAGGCCGCGCGCGCCGCCGGCTACACCGATCTCGTCGCTCCGCCCACCTTCGCGGTCGTGGTGCAGCAGGGGGCGTGGGATCAGCTCATGGGCGACGAGGACGCCGGGATCGAGCTCTCGCGCGTGCTGCATGGCGAGCAGCGCTTCACGCAGACCCGGCCGATCGTCGCGGGCGACGAGCTCACCGCCGCGCTCACCGTCACGGGCATCCGCTCGGTCGGCGGCAACACGATGGTCACCGCCGAGACCGTCGTCTCCGACGCGGACGGCGCCCACGTCGTCACGGCGACCTCCCTTCTGATGGTCGGAGCCGACGCGTGAGCGCGCTCGAGGTCGGCGAGCTGATCGCCGAGAGCGACGTCCACCTGACGCGCGAGGCCCTGGCCCGCTACGCCCGGGCGTCCGGCGACCTGAACCCGATCCACCTGCGCGACGACGTCGCCACGCGCATGGGCCTGCCGGGGGTGATCGCGCACGGGATGCTGACGATGGGCCTCGCGATCCAGCCGGTGCTCGACTGGCTGGGCGGCGATCCCCGCCGCATCCTGGACTATCAGGTGCGCTTCACACGCATGGTTCCGGTCGACGAGGTCGACGGTGCGCACGTGCACGTGCGGGCCGTGGTCGGCTCCGTCGGCGATCCCGCCGGCACGCGCATCGACCTCACGGTCACCGTCGGCGAGTCGGCCGTGCTCGGCAAGGCCCAGGTCCGCGTCGCCCCGTGAACCTCGCCGACCTCACCACGCTCCGGGTCGGCGGCCCCGCGGGCCGATTCGTGGAGGCGACGACGCGCGACGAGCTCCTCGCCGCGATCGCCGAGCTCGAGGAGGGCGACCTGGTGCTCGGCGGCGGCTCGAATCTGGTCGTGGCGGATGACGGCATCGCGGGCACGGTCCTGCGGGTCGCGACGCGGGGCGTCTCCGAGCCGCGACCGGGCGTGCTGCGGGTGGAGGCGGGCGAGCCCTGGGACGGCGTGGTGCAGGCCGCCATCGCGCGGGGCGGCGCGGGCGTGGAGGCGCTGAGCGGAATCCCCGGGTCGGCGGGTGCCGCGCCGATCCAGAACATCGGCGCCTACGGGCAGGAGATCGCCGCGAGCATCGTCGCGGTCGAGGTCGCCGAGCCGGGCACGGGGCAGGTGGAGCGACTCGGGCCGGACGAGCTGGGATTCGGCTACCGCACGAGCGTGTTCAAGGAGGGCCGGCCCGGTGTCGTGGTCGCGCTCGAGCTCGCGCTGGACACGGGCGATCCGGGCCTCTCGCGCCCGATCGCCTATGCGCAGCTGGCGAGCGCCCTGCAGGTGCGGATCGGCGACCGGGCGCCGCTGGAGCGGGTGCGCGCCGCGGTGCTCGAGCTGCGCCGGTCGAAGGGCATGGTGCTGGATGCCGCGGACCCCGACTCGGTGAGCGCGGGCTCCTTCTTCACCAATCCGATCGTCACCGAGTCGTTCGCGCGCAGTCTGCCGGCCGACGCCCCGCGCTGGCCCCAGGAGCCGGAGGACCCCGAGCGGGTGCTGCCGCTCGGCAGCGCGATCCCGCCCCCGCCGCCGGCGGGGAGCGCCACGTCAAGCTCAGCGCCGCCTGGCTCATCGAGCGCGCCGGCATCCCGCGCGGCTTCGCGCTGCCCGGCTCGCGCGCGGGCATCTCGGCCAAGCACACCCTCGCGATCGTGAACCGCGGCGGCGCCCCGCGGCCGACGTGGTGCAGCTCGCCGACTTCGTGCAGACCCGGGTGCTGTCGGAGTTCGGCGTGGTGCTGCAGCCCGAGCCGACTCTCGTCGGCTTCGGTGCTGATCTAATTTGATCATTTAGGCTGACGGCATGTCGGCCCTGACGACCCGCATCCTCGTGCTGGGCGTCGTCAAGGTCGGAGGCCCGGCGAACGGCTACCAGCTGCGCCGTGAGCTGCTGAGCTGGGACGTCGAGCGCTGGGCCCAGCTGAACCCCGGATCGGTCTACTCGATGCTCACCACGCTCGCCACGGCGGGTCTGATCGCGAAGCACGAGCTGCCGACATCCGGCGACGACCGGGCCGCCACCGTCTTCACCATCACCGACGAGGGCGATCGCGAGCTGGCCCGCCTGGTCACGGAGTCGCTCGAGAACGTCGGCGACTCGGGCGATCTGCTGCCGCTGCGGGTCGCCTTCAACTTCGCCACCTTCCTGCCGCGGGAGGACTTCCTGCGGGCCGCGCGTGCGCGCCACGCCACCCTCGTCGCGGCCCGCCCGACCTTCGACGAGAAGATCGACGAACTCACGGTCGCGGCCACCGCGCCGCCGCACGTCGCGCTCGAGCTGGGGCTCGAGGCTCGGATCGTCGACGCCCAGATCGCGTGGCTCGCGCAGATCATCGATTCGGTGCAGGCGGGGGCCCTGTACTTCGTCGGTGAGGACGCCGCGACCGCCTGGCAGCCGCCCGACGACGACCCCGGCTGGCGCATGGCGGCGGAGCGCCGGAGATATCAGGAGCGGCTCGACGCGATGCGGGGTTGACCGTTCATGGTCAAATTTGAATACTCAAGTTTGACCAACGAAAGGGGATCGATCGTGATCCATGCTCGAGGGCTCGCGCGCAGCTTTCCGACCCGCGCCGGGCGGGACAAGACCGAGGTGCGCGCCGTGGCCGGCGTCGACCTCGACGTGGAGGCCGGCGAGATCGTCGGATTCCTCGGCCCCAACGGGGCCGGCAAGACGACGACGCTCCGGATGCTGACCACGCTCCTGACGCCGACCTCCGGCACGGCGACGGTGGCCGGGTACGACGTCGCCAGCCAGCCCGGGCTCGTGCGCCAGTCGATCGGCTACGTGTCGCAGTCCGGATCGACGCAACCCGAGGCCCGGGCCGGCGAGGAGGTCGTCGACCACGGGCAGCTCTACGGCATCCCGAAGGCGCAGGCGACCGCCCGCGGCCAGGAGCTGTTCGCCCAGCTCGAGCTCGACGGCATGTGGAAGCGCGCCCCCAAGGCCATGAGCGGCGGGCAGCGCCGT
This sequence comes from Pseudolysinimonas kribbensis, assembly GCF_030161895.1. GTDB lineage: Bacteria > Actinomycetota > Actinomycetes > Actinomycetales > Microbacteriaceae > Pseudolysinimonas > Pseudolysinimonas kribbensis. The sequence goes on along the minus strand of NZ_BSVB01000001.1, from coordinate 1,117,540 downwards.
CGCCTCGACATCGCGATGGGCCTCGTGCACGACCCGCAGCTCGTGTTCCTCGACGAACCCACCACGGGCCTGGATCCGCAGGCACGCGCCAATCTCTGGAGCCACATCTCGCAGCTGCGCAACGGGCGCGGCATGACGGTGTTCCTCACGACGCACTACCTCGACGAGGCCGACGCGCTGTGCGATCGGGTGCTCGTGATCGACCGGGGCACGATCGTCGCCGCCGACACGCCCGACGCGCTCAAGCGGCAAGTCGCGGGCGACCTCGTGGAGCTCGTGGTCGGCGACCGCGCGCAGGTCGTCCCGGCCGCGACGGCGCTCTCCGCTCTCGTGCCCGGAGAGAGCGCCCACGTCGACGGCACGACCGTCTCGCTGCGCGTGCCGGGCGCCGGATCGCACCTGGCCGGGCTCGTGCGCGAGCTCGACGACGCCGGTGTCGCACTGGTCTCCGTCGACGTTCGCCGGCCGACGCTCGACGACGTGTTCCTCACCCTGACCGGCCGCTCGCTGCGAGAGGACGCCGCCTGATGACCACCACCGCCCCGACCGCCCCCGCCGCGCCCGCGACGGTTCTGCCGAGTGCGCCGTCGTTCCTGCGCGCGACCGGCATCGTGTTCCGCCGCCAGCTGCGGATCGCGCTGCGCAATCCGGCCTGGGTCATCATCGGGCTCGTGCAGCCCGTGCTCTACCTCGTGCTGTTCGGCCCGCTGCTGCAGCCGCTCAGCGCGAGCTTCGGCGTCGAGAACGCGTACACGATCTTCGTGCCGGGCCTGCTGGTGCAGCTCGGGATCTTCGGAGCGCTGTTCGCCGGCTTCGGCCTGGTCGCCGAGTGGCGCGCCGGCGTGATCGAGGCCGAGCGCGTGACCCCGGCGAGCCGCACGGCGCTCCTGTTCGGCCGCATCCTGCGGGATGTCCTGCAGCTGTTCGCGCAGGGCCTCGTGCTCATCGGGCTGGGCTGGGCCTTCGGGCTGCGCGCCTCACTCGGCGGGATGCTGTTCGGCCTGCTCCTGACCCTCCTGCTCGGAGCATCGTGCGCCGCGGCCTCCAACACGCTCGGGCTCATCACGAAGAGCGAGGACGTGCTGGCGCCGGTGGTCAACTCGATCGCGTTGCCCGTGCTGCTGCTGAGCGGCATCCTGCTGCCCCTGAGTCTCGGGCCCACGTGGCTGCAGGTGGTCGGCGACGTCATGCCGACCAAGCACATCGTCGACGCGATCCGCGGCGCGTTCACGGGCGGATGGGGCATCGAGACGCTCTGGGGGTCGATCTGGAGCGTCGTGATCTTCGTGATCCTGATGTGGGTCGGCACGCGCACCTTCCGCAAGGAGAACGCCTAGGGCCTCCAGTACCGTCGTCGAGTGAGCACGATCGCGGTTCTCGGCAGCGCCAACATGGACCTGGTGGTACGCCAGCCCCGGCTGCCGCGTCCCGGCGAGACGATGTTCGGCTCCGGCTTCACGACGGTGCCCGGCGGCAAGGGCCTCAATCAGGCCGTCGCCGCTGCCCGCGCGGGAGGCGACGTCGCCTTCGTCGGTGCGGTGGGCGACGACCCGTTCGGCGCGGCCGTGCGCGAGCGGCTGCTCGCCGATGGGATCGATGTGACGGCGCTCCGGACGCTCGCGGGGGTGCCCACCGGTACGGCGCACATCTCGGTGCTCGACGGGGGCGAGAACAGCATCGTCGTCGTGCCCGGCGCCAACGCCGCGATCGCGGCCCTCGATGCCGTCGACCGCACCCTGCTCGCCGATCCGCGCTTCGTGGTCGCCCAGTTCGAGCGACCCCGCGGGCTCATCCGGGAGGCGTTCTCCCACGCCCGTGCCGGAGGTGCGACGACGGTGCTGACGCCGGCGCCCGTCGTCGACCCGGGCGACCTCCTCGAGCTGACCGACATCCTGGTGCCGAACGCGGCCGAGGCCTGCGAGCTGGCGGGCGTCGACGATCCGGAGCAGGCGGCCGTCGTGCTCAGCCGGCGCGCGCGCACGGTGGTCATGACCCGCGGCGCTGACGGCGCCCTCATCGCCCGCGAGGGCGCGATCATCGCCACGGTGCCGGCGCGCCGGGTGGATGCCGTCGACACCACCGCGGCCGGCGACACCTTCGCGGGCGTCATGGTCGCCCGCCTCGCGGCAGGTGAGGCGCTGAACGCCGCCGCGCGCGCGGGGCGGTCGCGGCGTCCATCGCGGTCACGCGACCCGGGGCCTCGAGCTCGATGCCGTCGTGGGCGGAGACGGAACAGGCGCTCGCCGCGGAATGATCCACGACGAGCGCCCGGCCCTGCTCGGCGAAGCCGGAGCCGTCTGAATTCTTGGGGCCGACGGATCCGGCTTCGCCCGGGGTAGTGGCCGGGTCAGCCGACCGGAGTCAGCTGACGCCGCTTGTACCCCTCTCGCACCAGGTAGGCACCCGCTGCCAGCAGTGCGAGCATGGCGGCGACGAGCGCGGCGATCGACAGGCCGGTCGTCGCGAGGCGGTCGATGGAGGAGGCGGTCGGGTTGTCCGACGGTCCTCCCGGGCCGCAGTTCGTCGTGCAGGTGCCGCAGCCGGCGCCCGTGCACGGGGTGCAATCGCCGTTGGTGCAGGTCGGCGGCACCACCGCGGTCACGTTCGGGCCGACGGTCGCCGATGCGAGGTTCACGGTCGCGATGTTCGGACCATCCAGCCCGCCGCGCACACTGACCCGCACCGCGGTCTCGGTGAACATCTTGCCGCCGGATGCCGCCATGCCCTTCGCGCTCGGGTCGCTGAGCTCCTGCACATTGACCTTGACCGACAGCAGCTGGGTCAGCGCCTCGCTCACCGGGCCGGTGCCGGGGCCGACGAGGGCCGACACGGCCGGGTGCACGACGGTGTCGTTCAGCGCGGTCGTCAGCTTCGAGACCGTGCCGTCGGGGCCGAACAGGTCGGCGTTCAGGATGTCGCCGAGGCCACTGACCACGGTGCCCGCCGACAGGCTGGTGTTCGGGAGTCCGAGGAGGCTGACGTCGACGGTCGCATCCGCCCCGCTCCCGTTGATCAGCTGGTCGACCGAACCCGCGACGTGCACGTGGGCAGAGCTGGTCAACGGCGCCGTGAGCGTGGAGACCGTGTTGCAGACCGTCTGGTTCACCAGATCGCCCGTCGTCCCGGTGACGCCGCCGAGGATGCCCGTGCCGCCCAGCAGGCCGCCCACACCGCCGAGGACGTTGTCGAGCGTGCCGTCGGAGGGAACCTGCACCACGTTGCAGATGTTCTGCACGAGAGGCGCCTGCGCGACGTCGACCGTGGTCGACGCGTCGAGGGTCACCTTCGCGCTGTGCAGGTTGGAGGTGACCTTGTCGACGACCTGGTCGGCGAGGGTCGAGATGGTCGAGGTGATGCTGTCGAGGACGCCGTTGACGATCTGGTCGGTGAGCAGCTCGGTGTTCGGCGGCAGGTCGTTGAGGTTGCCGCCCTGGAGCTTCGCCAGGTCGATCGTGACCGTACCGGTCGCGGGATCGATGGTCACCGACCCGTCTCCGTACTGGCTCTCGAGCAGCGGCTGGATGGCGTCCTTGAGGTTGCCGGTGTCGACCGTCGCCGTGACGGTGGCGTTCGCACCCAGCAGGTTCAGAACCGGATCCACCCCTGCAGGAGGTTGCCGACCACGCCGGCCAGGTCGCCGCTCTGGCCCATGAGGGCTCCGAGACTGCTGCCGGCCTGGTCGACGGCCGTGTCGATGCGGTCGTTGAGCCCCGCCAGTGCCGGGCTCGTGAACGTCAGCTTCGCGTCGGAGAGGTTGTAGTCGCCGCTGGCCTGACCGACGTCGCCGTTGGCCTGGGCGGCGACCTGGCCCAGCTGGAGCTGGAGGTCGGTGATCGTCGAGGCGAACTGCGAGTCGAGGAGCTTCGAGAGATCGAAGGTCGCGTTCCCCGTCGGGGTCGAGCCCCCGGAGCCGGCGGCGATCCCGCCGTCGTCGGTCACGGCGCCGCTGGCACCGAGCGAGACGCCGTCGTTCCTGGCCTGCGCGAACTGCGAGACGGTGCCGAGCTGGACGAAGTCGCCGAGCGGGAGCTGCGCCTGCTGGCCGTCGCCGACGGTGACGGCGTTGAGGGCGGTGACCTTGAGCGGGTCCTTCGAGGTCTGGTCGCCCTGCGTGCCGTCGTTGTGCGCCTCGGCGTACTGGGCCTTGACGAGCGCGGCGAGGTCGCTCCCGAGGATCGTGCCGGACAGGAACTGGCCCTTGGCGTACGACTCGGCGTGATCGTCGGCGGATGCCGACATCGGTGCGGCGAGCGCGAGAGCGCCCGACACGGCGATCGTGGCGGCGACGGCGCCGGCACGGACCAACCGGCTGCGATGGATCCTCCGACCCGTCGTCGTGTGTGTGCGAGTGGACACGACTGTTACCTTCCTGATCCTCGACGAAGAGGAAGGCGGAGTCGGGTCGCTCACGCGCGAGGACGGCACGGGTGTGCCACGGACGCGGGTGCGCGACGAGGAACCCCTGGACTTCCCTGTCGCCGTCTTCTCGGCCGGGGGCTGGTGATGTCCCCCGTCACGAGAAGAGACCGGCGGCAGGCACGGTTATGACGCGGCTTCACGCCGGAGCCGCGCACCCCATCCGGGGGCCACGGGTGCCATGCCCTACACTTGACGAGGTTGCCGGAACCCCAGACTTCGCCATGCCGTTTTTCTCATGACGACGGTCGGGATCCCGGTTCCGTAGGGCGGTGGCTCAATTGGTAGAGCAGCGGTCTCCAAAACCGCAGGTTGCAGGTTCGAGTCCTGTCCGCCCTGCGAATCGCCTCCGATCAGCATGATCGGGAGCGGTCCGGACCGAAAGGAACGAGAGTGGCACGCAAGGTGATCGACGAGCCCAGTGAGGACCTCGTCGCGACCGCCCGGCGCGAGCGCGCCGAACAACGCAACCCGTTCGCGCGCATCGCCCTCTTCATCCGTCAGGTCTTCACCGAGCTCCGCAAGGTCGTCGCCCCCACGCGGCGCGAGCTGTTCGGCTTCACCGCGGTCGTCCTGGTGTTCGTCGTCGTCATGATGGTGTTCGTCTACGGGCTCGACTTCGGCTTCGGCTGGCTCGTGTCATGGGTGTTCGGCAACGGCTCCGCCAGCGGCATCTGAGCAGCAATACAAGAGGAATCCACTACCTGTGACCGACAACCACCGCGACGACATCGACCTGGCCTCGGCCGCCGAGCAGTCGTCCGAGACCGACGACCTCCTGCAGGACGACGTGCTGGACCGCGACGAATTCGGCAGCGAGAACGCCGAGAACCGCGCCGTGCACGTGACCGACGACGGCGAGGAGACCGAGGCGAACCTCGACAGCATCCTCGACGCCCTCGAGGAGTCGACCGACGCCGAGGCCGACGCGATCGTCGACTCCGCGCTCGACCTCGACGACCAGGAGGACAACGACAGCGAGGCCGCCTTCGAGGCGACCCTCGACGAGCAGGAGTCCGAGGAGGAGGACGAGGTCGCGCTCGACCCCTACGAGGACTTCCGCAGCGAGCTGCGCGCCAAGCCGGGCAAGTGGTACGTCATCCACTCCTACGCGGGCTTCGAGAAGCGCGTGAAGCAGAACATCGAGTCCCGCCGCCAGTCGATGGCGATGGAGGACTACGTGTTCGAGGTCCAGGTCCCGATGGAGGACGTGGTCGAGATCAAGAACGGCCAGCGCAAGCTGGTGAACCGCGTGCGCATCCCCGGCTACGTGCTGGTGCGCATGGACCTCAACGAGGACAGCTGGTCGGTCGTGCGCCACACACCGGGCGTCACCGGATTCGTCGGCAACTCGCACAACCCGACTCCGCTGCGGTTCGAGGAGGCCTTCAACATGCTGAAGAGCCTCGTGCAGGTCGTCGAGGCCCCGGCCAAGGCCGGCGCGGCGGCGAAGGGCGGCGGCGGCAAGGCCGCGCCCCGCGTCATCCCGGCCGAGATCGACTTCGAGGTCGGCGAGACGATCACGATCAAGGAGGGCTCGTTCGCGGGTCTGCCCGGCACGATCAGCGAGATCCAGGCCGCGAGCGGCAAGCTCACCGTGCTCGTCTCGCTGTTCGAGCGTGAGACGCCGGTCGAGCTCTCGTTCGACCAGGTCACCAAGCTCTGACGGTCAGAGCGCGCGGACCTCGTCCGCCGCGCTCCGGATGAGCGCGGCCAGATCGCGCTCCGGCTGCGGATACCAGTCCCGGCTCGCGCGCTCGAACGCGGCGGCGCCGACCCGCGCCGCCAGCCGGGCCGTCCCCTCCGGCACGCCGCGCGCGACGAGCGCCGCGACGACGGCGTCGGCGAGGGCGGCGCTCTTCGCGTGCGCGCGCTCCTGCAGGGCGGGTGCGGTCGCGATGAGTTCTGCGCGGCGCAGGGCGATCTCGCGGCCGGCGACGAACAGCGGCACCGCCGCGACGTAGGCGCCGACGACGAGCTCGAGCGGTGAGGCGTCGCCCGGCGCGCCGGCGACCGCCCCGGTCAGGACCTCCCGCAGCTCGGTCTCGCCGTCGAAGAGCACCTCGCGCTTGTCGGCGAAGTGCCGGAAGTAGGTGCGCTCCGTGACGCCCGCGCGACGCGCGATCTGCGCCGTGGTCGTCGCGTCGTAACCCCGCTCGCGGTAGAGCTCGAGGGCGGCCTCGCGCAGACGGGCACGCGCCTCGGCCCCGCTTCTCGGCATCCCCGGATTCTATCGTGGCGTCAGCGGCTGTCACTACGTGGTAGCGTCAGTCACTGTCGCAACAGTACGTCCGAGGAGTTCTATGACCGCCGTCCCGTCCCGCGCCATCCGGTTCCACCAGTTCGGCGAGCCCGCCGACGTCCTGCGAGAGGATCGCATCGAGGTGCCCGACCCCGGCGCCGGGCTGGTGCGCGTGCGCGTCGCCGCCGCCGGGCTCAACCCCGCCGACGCGGAGCTGTGCCGCGGCTTCGCGCCCGGGCCCCTGCCGCGAGGCATCGGGTGCGATGTGGCCGGCACCGTCGACGCCGTCGGCGCGGGAGTCGACGACGTCGCGGTCGGCGATCGGGTGTTCGGCAGCTCCGACGTCGTGCGTCAGCCGAGTGCCGGCGCCGCGGACGTCGCCATCCTGCGGTCGTGGCATCCGGTGCCGGACGGCCTGGACTCGGTGCAGGCAGCCGCGCTGCCGATGGTCGTGCTCACCGCGAGGTGGACCCTCGACCTCATGGGCCTCGGGCCCGGTACGACGCTGCTCGTGCACGGCGCGGGCGGAATGGTCGGCTACGCCGCCGTGCAGATCGCGCTGCGTGCGGGCGCGCGGGTGCTCGCCACCGCCGGACCGACCTTCGCCGGCGACCTGGCCCGCCGGGGTGCGCTCGTGACGCCGTACGGGGAGGGCATGGCCGACCGGGTGCGGGCGCTGGCCGGCGGCGACGTCGACCTCGTGCTGGACACCCCGCGTCCCGGCGCGGGCACGCTGCCGGTCCTCATCGCCCTCGCGGGCGGCGACCCCGCCCGCGTCGTCACGATCAGCAACCACGACGAGGCTCGGGCGCTGGGCGCGCGCGTCAACCTCGACGAGCTCCGAGCCGGCGGCGGGCTGCCCGACGACGGCGTGCTCCGGGAGTACGCGGCGCTCGCGGCCGCGGGCGAGTTCCGCATCCCGATCGCGGCGACCTATCCGCTCGGCGCGTGGCGCGAGGCCGTGGAGCGCAGCACGGGCGGACACCCGGGCGGCAAGCTCGTTCTGCTGCCGCAGGTGGACGCACCCGCCGTGTGACCCTCCAGTGCGGAGGGCCGGCCCGGTCGTGATCACTGCGGCCGGGCCCTCTTGCATTGAGTACTTGATCTGATATAGTTCTTGTCGTGACAGAGAACCGCACGACATCAGGTCCCGACGGCGTCGTCGACGCTTTCGCCGCCGACCTGCTGCGCGGGCACACCGACACGATCGTCCTGGGCGTCCTGCGCGGCGCGGATCGCTACGGCTTCGAGATCTACAAGACGATCCGCGACGCCACCGACGGCCGGTACGAGATCAAGGAGGCCACCCTGTACGCCACCTTCCGCCGGCTGGAGCGCGACGGCCTCGTGGAGGCGTACTGGGGCGACGAGACCCAGGGCGGGCGCCGCAAGTACTACCGGATCACCGATGCCGGCCGCGCGGTCTACCGGCGCAACGTCGTCGCCTGGCAGGCGACCCACCAGATCATCAACACCCTTCTCGACCTTCCCACTGCAAGGAGCACCCGATGAGCGCCGACGGCTCGATCCACCGACTGCTGGACGAGGCATTCGCGGGGGTCGCCGTGACCCCGAACTGCAGGACCTCAAGGAGGAGCTGCGGGCGAGTCTCGCGGCGCGCGCCCAGGAACTGCAGGACGCCGGCGTCGATCCGGCGCGGGCGGCCGCGACCGCGATGCGCGAGATCGGCGACATCGACGATCTCGTGGCGGCGGTGTCGGATGGGGACCGGATCCCGGCCTCCGACCACGGGACGATGGGACCGCACGCGCACCCCGACCTCGCGCGCGCCGCCGACATCATGCGGCAGCAGCGCGTGCGCCCGTCGGCAGCCTTCGTCGTGCGCACCGTGCTCCTCGCCCTGGTGCTGGCCGGCGCGGTCGTCCTGCTGACGTTCGGCGGGGTCGGCGTCCTCGACGCCCCGTGGGGCACGGGTGCCGCCATCGCGGTCGTGTTCGCCATCGCGACGGGTGTCATCGTCACCGACGCCCTGCGTCAGGAGACCACGGCGCATTTCGCCCTGCCGCCCGGCCGGGCGGCGGCGTGGGGGCTGTCGGGCGGCGCGCTCGGCCTCGGCCTCGGCCTGGCGGCCGTCGCGATCGTGCATCCGGGCGCCCTCGGCATCCTGATCGCGTCGATCGTGCTCGGCCTGGCCGGCATCCTCGGTCTGGTGTGGTGCGGGGTCACGCAGACGAACCGCACCAAGCCGTGGGTGCTCGCGATGGGGCGCCAGGCGGCGGTCGAGGACCGCTTCAGCCGGGACCCGGCGGCCGCCGCGCGTTTCGGCATCTACACGGTCGTCGTCTGGATCGCGGGGCTCGCGCTCTTCGTCGTGCTGAGCTTCACGGTCGGCTTCGCCTGGTCGTGGCTCGCGATCGTGGCGACGATCCTCGTCTTCTTCCTGCTGCTCGCACGGATGAACTTCCCCGCGGGCGACAGGTCGAACCGGTCGGAGCGGCCCACGTCCTGACCGAGAAGCGGCGGCCCGGATGCGGCAACATCCGAGCCGCCGATACACCCTGAGTCCGGCACGAGCGCAACGCGCGCACCGACGATCAAGGCCCACCCCGATCGTATCCGCGCATCACCGCCGCACCGCGACTCCCAACCCCGAGGAGTCGGAGACATGATGGACCCCGCGCGCGGGATCGGCCTGCGGGCCGACGGACTGCGCAAGACCTACCCGGCGGGACGCGGTGCCCCGCGACTCGTCGCCCTCGACGGCCTGACCTTCGAGGTCGAGGCCGGCACGATCTTCGCCCTGCTCGGCCCGAACGGCGCCGGCAAGTCGACGACCGTCAAGATCCTCACCACGCTGTCGCAGGCCGAGGCCGGCACCGCGGAGGTCGCCGGGATCGACGTGCGTCGGCATCCGGAGCGCGTGCGGCGAGCCGTGGGCTTCGTCGCCCAGAAGCCGGTCGCCGACCCGATGGACACCGGGCGCGAGAACCTCGTGCTCGCCGGACGCCTGCAGGGGATGCCCGGCCCGGCCGCCCGGGAGCGCGCGGCGGAGCTGCTCGACCGCTTCTCGCTCGCCCCCGCCGCCGACCGGCTCGTGAAGAGCTACTCCGGCGGCATGGCGCGCAAGCTCGACGTGGCGATCGGGCTCATGCACCGCCCCCAGGTGCTGTTCCTCGACGAGCCCACCACCGGGCTCGACCCCGAGGCCCGGGCCGACATGTGGGCGGAGCTGGAGGCGATGGCCCGCGTCGAGCAGATGACCGTGCTGCTGACCACCCACTACCTCGAGGAGGCCGACCGGCTCGCCGCCCGGCTCGCGATCGTCGACCACGGCCGGGTCGTGGCCGAGGGCACGCCGGATGAGCTCAAGAACGGCCTGCGCGGCGACGCCGTCGTGCTCGAACTGGCGCCCCAGCTCGACGCGGGCGGCATCGACGACGCCGTGCGGCTCGTGTCCGCGCTGCCCGGCCTCGCCGAGGTCGTCGCCGACGGGCGCGTGCTGCGCAGCCGGACCGAGTCCGGGGCCGCGGCCCTGCCGAGGGTGCTCGCCGCCCTCGAGGAGGCGGGGATCGCGGTCGCCTCGGCGACCGTCGCGCGGCCCAGCCTCGACGACGTCTACCTGCGGCACACCGGCCGCAGCCTCACCACCCCGACCCCCGAAGGAGTCCGCGCATGAGCGCACTCGCCCCGTCCGCCGTGGCGGCATCCCTCAGTCACACCGTCCTGCTCACCGGACGCCAGCTCCGGGCGTTCGCGCGCGTGCCCGCCTATCTGGTCATGAACCTCGTGCAGCCGATCATCTGGCTGCTCCTGTTCGGCCAGCTGTTCCGGTCGGTCGTGCAGATCCCCGGCTTCAGCGGGGAGGCGACTACCTCGTCTTCCTCACGCCCGGGATCGTCATGATGATGGCGCTGTTCGGCAGCGCCTGGACCGGCACGACCTACATCCAGGACATGGATCGCGGGGTCATGGACCGCTTCCTCACCTCGCCGACCAGCCGCGGCGCGCTCATCGGCGCGACGCTGCTGTACCAGGCGCTCCTCACGGTCGTGCAGACGCTCATCGTGCTCGGGATCGCGTGGCTGGCCGGCGCGCGGTTCGATGGCGGCGTGCCCGGCATCCTGGTGCTCGTACTGGCCGCCGTGCTCCTGACGGTGATCTTCGGCGCCCTCTCGGACGCCGTCGCGCTGCTCACCCGGCAGCAGACCGCCCTCATCGGCATCTCGCAGATCCTGTCGTTCCCGCTCATGTTCCTGAGCTCGGCGATCATGGACACCCGTCTCGCCCCGGCGTGGGTGGCCGACATCGCGCGCTACAACCCGTTCGAATGGGCCGTGGTCGCCGGGCGCGGGGCTCTGCAGTCCTCGCCCGACTGGGCGTCGGTGTGGGGCCATCTCGGCCTGCTGGCCGGCCTCGGCATCATCATGGGCGTGCTCGCCACCTCGGCGTTCCGTGTCTACCGCCGCTCCGTCTAGCGCGAGGCCGGCCCGCTCGGCACCGGATGACGCGGTCGGCTATCATCGACAGGTTGGCCGCAAGGCCGGCGACTCCCACCACTGCCAGGAACCGCCTGGTTCGTGGAAGCGCGCCGTCACGGTGCACGACGAGAAAGGCAGCCTCATGGCGCCCAAGAAGAAGGTGACGGGGCTGATCAAGCTCCAGATCCAGGCCGGTCAGGCCAACCCCGCTCCGCCGATCGGACCGGCTCTCGGTCAGCACGGCGTGAACATCATGGAGTTCTGCAAGGCCTACAACGCGGCCACCGAGAACCAGCGCGGCAACGTCATCCCGGTCGAGATCACCGTCTACGAGGACCGCTCGTTCACGTTCGTCCTCAAGACCCCGCCCGCCGCGGAGCTCATTAAGAAGGCCGCCGGCGTGCAGAAGGGGTCGTCGACCCCGCACACGGTGAAGGTCGCCAAGCTCTCCAAGGAGCAGGTGCGCGCCATCGCCGAGCAGAAGCAGGTCGACCTCAACGCCAACGACATCGAGGCGGCGGAGAAGATCATCGCGGGCACCGCCCGGTCGATGGGGATCACGGTGGAGGCGTAACCATGGGCGTCAAGAGCAAGGCATACCGCGCCGCCGCCGAGAAGATCGAGGCCGGCAAGTACTACGAGCCCGCCGAGGCCGTGTCGCTCATCAAGGAGACGGGCTCGAAGAAGTTCGACTCGACCGTCGAGGTCGCGCTCAAGCTGGGCGTCGACCCGCGCAAGGCCGACCAGATGGTCCGCGGCACCGTCATCCTGCCGCACGGCACGGGCAAGACCGCCCGCGTCATCGTGTTCGCGACCGGCCCGGCGGCCGAGGCGGCCATCGCCGCGGGCGCCGATGAGGTCGGCGGCGCCGAGCTCATCGAGAAGGTCGCCGGCGGCTACACCGCCTTCGACGCGGCCGTGTCGACCCCGGAGCTCATGGGCCAGGTCGGGCGTCTCGGCAAGGTGCTCGGCCCGCGCGGGCTCATGCCCAACCCGAAGACCGGCACGGTGACCCCGAACGCGGCCAAGGCCGTCGAGGAGATCAAGGGCGGCAAGATCGAGTTCCGCGTCGACAAGCACGCCAACGTGCACTTCGTCATCGGCAAGGCCGGGTTCACCGCCGAGCAGCTCGGCGACAACCTCCGGGTGGCGCTGGACGAGATCCAGCGTGCCAAGCCGAGCGCCTCGAAGGGCCGCTACATCCAGAAGGGGTCGCTCTCGACCACCTTCGGACCCGGCATCCCGCTCGACGTCGCGGCCCTGTAGACGCCGCAGCAACACGACACGAGGGGCTCCGCCGAGGCGGGGCCCCTCGTGTCGTATCCGGCGCCGTCACGCCGCGCGCGACGTTCGCATCACACGGCGCGGGTGCACGTGCCGGCGTGATGCGAACGTGGGCGCTCGACCGCGTGAGGGTGCTCCGCCGACCGGGTCGACGCGCGGCGACGGCGGCACGCCGGCCGCTAGCGTGGAGGGCGTGAGTCTGGTCATCCGCACCGCCTACGCCGCCGACGCGGCAGACCTCGCGGCGGTCGCCGCCGCGACGTTCCCTCTCGCGTGCCCGCCGCATACGACCGAGGAGGCCAAGGCCGACTTCATCGCCCGGAACCTGAGCGAGGCCTCGTTCCGGGGCTACCTCGACGACGCCGCGCGGGACCTGTTCGTCGCGGAGCTCGACGGCCGGGCGGTCGGCTACACCATGCTCATCGACGGCGAGCCCACCGATCCGGATGTCGCGGCCGCGATCACGACGCGCCCCACGATCGAGCTCAGCAAGGTCTACGTGCTCGCCGACGCGCACGGCTCCGGTGTCGCCTCCGCGCTGATGGCCGCGAGCCTCGACGCCGCACGCGAGCGGGCGCCGCCGCGGTCTGGCTCGGCGTCAACCAGGAGAACGCGCGCGCGAACCGCTTCTACGAGAAGAGCGGGTTCGCGCTCGTCGGAAGCAAGCGGTTCCTGGTCGGCGACCGGTACGAGGACGACTTCGTGCGGGAGCTGGTGCTCCGACCCTGACGCGCGGCCCGTCGCCGCCCGATAGCATGCGAGCCATGCGAGCGCTCTTCATCGTCGTCCGCCTGGCCGGCGCGCTCGCGATCATCGCGGCGATCGTGGCGCAGCTGATGCGCAGTCACGAGGTCTGGACCCGGCTCGGCATCCGGCACATCGAGAACCTCTTCGTCAACTTCTTCTCGTACTTCACGATCGACTCGAACGTCGGCACCGTCGTGGTCTTCGCCATCGGGGCGGTCATCCTGTTGCGCCGGCTCGACGACCCGCGGTGGTTCGGCATCCTGCGGGCGTGCGTGACCGCGTACATGGCGACCACCGGGATCGTCTACAACATGCTGCTGCGCGGGGTGAACGTGTCCGAGGGGCAGGTGGTGCCCTGGTCGAACGAGATCCTGCACGTCGTCGGCCCGCTGCTGGTCGTCGCCGACTGGCTGCTGGCGCCCGGCCGGCCGCGGCTGGAATGGAAGACGATCGGCTGGGTCGTCTCGTTCCCGATCGTGTGGGCGCTGTACACGATGATCCGCGGCCCGCTCGCCTACAACGACGTCGCGCAGCAGCGCACCTGGTACCCGTACCCGTTCCTCGATCCCGGCCTCGCGCCGGAGGGATACGTGACGGTCGCCTTCTACATCGTCATGATCGCCGCGATCATCGGCGGTGTCGGCGCGGCCGTCGTCTGGGTCTCGCGTCGCCGGCAGCGCTGGCCGCTGCCCGCGAGCGCCGGATGACGCTCGGAACTCGCGAGCGGATCGTCGCGGGCGCCGGCACGGCGATCGTCGCCGCGGCCCTCGTGCTGCTCTGGGTGATCCGGCTGCAGATGCCGCGCGACCTCTACGTCAGCGAGCTGGGGGCGACGGGCATGCCGACGGCGCGGCCGTTCGAGGTCTTCCTGCTGCTCATCGTGGCGGGCGGCTCGCTCGTCGCGTGGGCCGGCCGCAGCATCCGGTCGCGTGCGCGCCTCATCGGACGCTGGGCGCCGGCCATCTCGCTCTGGATCGCGTGCGGGTTCTTCCTGATCGACTCGCAGGTGACCTGCTCGGCCGGATGCCCGGTGCCGGTGCCCGGGCCGTTCTTCACCTGGCAGGACTTCGTGCACACGAGCGTCGCGGTGCTCGCGTTCGCGGCCGCGGCCGTCGCGATCCTGCAGTGCGCCTTCGCCGACGGCCACCGGGCGCTCCGCCGCCTCTCGCTGATCTGCGCGATCGGCGTCGGGCTCATCTCGGCGGTCGGCGGGCTCATGTCGCTGTTCGACTTCTACTCCTGGTTCGGCAGTCGGCTCGAGCTCGTGGCGACGACGATCGGGCTCGGATGGGTGGTCGTGTTCGGCGCCGCGCTCGCGGTCGGCGGGCTGCGCGCGGGCTCAGCGTCGACGCTGCATCGCGTCGAGCAGTCGGTCGGCCAGCACGACCAGCCGGTGGATCTCGTCCTCATCCCGATCGACCCACCGCACCTCGGGCTCGGCGCCGACCGGCACGAACGCGTCGTGCTGCTCCCAGACGACGAGCGTGCGTTCGGCACCGAGCACGTACTGCTGCCACCACACCTGCCGCAGATAGTGCCGGGGGATCCGGCGCCACGCTGAGTTCGTGGTCTTGATCTCGCACAGCTCGAGCCGGGAGCCCTGCTCGCGCAGGCCGTCGGGCGTGGCGAGGTGCAGCGGCTGCCCGTCGGCGTGGAACAGCGCGGTGGAGGGCTGCATGCCGTACACCCGGCGCGCCCAGTGTCCGATCTCGGGCTCGCGCAGTCGTCCGTGCGCCGTGTACGCGTTGCCCGAGAAGCCGGTGCCCAGCAGCTTCTCGATCGCGAGAACGCGCACCGCGTGGTCGCCCGTGAGCCGGGCGACATCGGTCGCCGTCACCCCGTGCGCCCGCGCCTTGAGCCATGCGACGCGATTCCTCGCGTCGGCGACGACGCGCTCGGAGTGGTGCCGCGGCGGCTCGTCCCACAGCGAGAGCGTGGGCTGCTGCAGCGACATACCCACAGTCTCACCCTCACGACCGTCGTCCGCGCGCACCGCCACCCGGCGTGCGCGAAGGGGACTCTCAGTGCGCTCATAGGAGCAGGAGAGGAGATAGGGGGTGACATCCCCTCAGGCCGCGCCCCCGCCCGCCTCACCCGCGCCGACGGCTCACCGGTGCGCGCCCTCGTCGTGGACGACGAGGTCTCGCTCGGCGACCTGCTGCAGATGGCGCTGCGCTACGAGGGATGGGACGTCAAGACGGCGACCGGCGGCCAGCAGGCGCTCACGATCGCACGGCAGTTCAAGCCGGACGTCGTCGTGCTCGACGTCATGATGCCCGACCTGGACGGCATGGAGGTGCTGCACCGGCTGCGGTCCGAGGGCGACGTGCCGGTGCTGTTCCTGACCGCGAAGGACTCCCTCGACGACCGGATCGCCGGCCTCACCGCCGGCGGAGACGACTACGTCACGAAGCCCTTCAGCCTCGAGGAGGTCGTGGCGCGGCTGCGCGGGCTCATCCGGCGCAGCTCGCGCATCGTCTCGGACGCCGTCGACCCGGAGCTGCGCGTCGGCGACCTGCTCCTCAACGAGGAGAGCTACGAGGTCTCGCGCGGCGACACCCCGATCGAGCTCACGGCCACCGAGTTCGAGCTGCTGCGCTACCTCATGCGCAATCCCCGCCGTGTCCTCAGCAAGGCGCAGATCCTCGACCGGGTCTGGAGCTACGACTTCGGCGGTCGGTCGAGCATCGTCGAGATCTACATCTCCTACCTGCGCAAGAAGATCGACTCGATCGGGCAGCCGATGATCCACACCGTCCGCGGCGTCGGTTACCTCATCAAGCCCGCGAATTCCTAGCGGCTCCCGACCGATTCGCCGAAAGCCCTTTCGGTTGTCAGACTGACCCCATGCGGATCGCAGTCACCGGAGGTAGCGGCAAGCTCGGACGCACGGTCGTGCGCGTGTTGCGGGAGGCGGGGAACGAGGTGTTCAACCTCGACCAGGCGCCCCCGCCCGGCGGCGGCCCCGGCGACGTGATCCGGATCGACCTGACGAACGCGGGCGAGGTGGCCGACGCGCTCTCGGGCGTCGACGACCGCTACGAGTCGCTCGACGCCGTCGTGCACCTCGCCGCGATCCCGGCTCCCGGCCAGCGATCGAACACCGCGATCTTCCACAACAACATCCTGAGCGGCTTCAACGTCTTCGAGGGCGCCCGCAAGGCCGGCATCAAGCGCATCGTGCACGCCTCGAGCGAGACCGTGCTCGGCCTGCCGTTCGACGTGCCGCCGCCGTACATCCCGGTGGACGAGGAGTACCCCGCCCAGCCGAACTCGACGTACTCGCTGGTCAAGCACCTCGAGGAGAAGATGGCGATCGAGCTCTGCCGGTGGGATCCGGAGCTCAGCGTCACCGGCATGCGGTTCTCCAACGTCATGCTGCCGGAGGACTACGCGGCGTTCCCGTCGTTCGACGACGACGCGATGAAGCGCAAGTGGAATCTCTGGGGCTACATCGACGCGCGGGATGCCGGCCAGGCGATCCGCAAGGCGCTCGACGTGCGCACCCCGGGCTACGAGACGTTCATCATCGCGAACGCGGACACGGTCATGAGCCGGTCGAGCGCGAGCCTCGCGGCGGAGGTGTTCCCCGACGTGCCCGTCACCAAGGAGCTCGGCGAGCACGAGACGATGCTCTCGATCGACAAGGCGCGGCGGCTGCTGGGGTACGAGCCGGAGTTCAGCTGGCGCTCGCCCAGCCAGGAGGTCTGAGCCCGGTCTTGCCCGCCTCACAGGGTCTGCATAGCCGGGGCGGCAGACTCGGAGGATGACCGTACGCCGCCTCGCGCCCTGGTCGCTGCAGCGACGGCTCGTGGTGGGCATCCTGGGCCTGCTGCTCCTCGTGAGCGCCGCGGTGGGAGTCGGGAGCGTGCTCGCGCTGCACCAGAACCTGCTGACGCGTCTGGACCAGCAGGTGGGCATCTCGTTGCGGGCCGCGTCCAACGGTCCGATCGGCGCCTCGGGGGCCGGCGAGGGGCTCGGTCGCCGGGTCGGGAGCATCTACTACCTCGTCGCGGACGGGCAGGGTGTCATCACCGCGAGGTACACCGACGAGAACGGCGACTTCAGCACCCTCAGCGACGCGCAGGAGAAGGTGCTCGACGCACTCACCGGGCCGGATGACGTCCCGGTCACGGTCGATCTCGGCGGGTCGCTGGGATCCTTCCGCGTCGCTCACACCGCCGTGGCCGGCACGATCTCGCAGCAGCCCTTCCGCGGCACGCTGCTCGTCGGGCAGAGCCAGTCCGAGGTCGACACGACGACCGCGAACCTCGTGCTCATCTTCCTGCTCGTGACGGTGCTCGCGCTGCTCGCGGCGGGGGCCGCGACCGCGATCATCGTCCGTACCGCGTTGCGACCGCTGGCACGCGTCGCCGAGACCGCGACGCGCGTCGCGGAGCTCCCCTCGACAAGGGCGAGGTGGCGCTCGCCGACCGCGTGCCCGATCGCGACACCGATCCGCGGACCGAGGTGGGTCGGGTCGGCTCGGCCTTCAACCGGATGCTGGGACACGTGGAGGACGCGCTCGTGTCGCGCGAGCAGAGCGAGAACAGGGTGCGGCAGTTCGTCGCCGACGCGAGCCACGAGCTGCGCACGCCGCTCGCGTCGATCCGCGGCTACTCCGAGCTGACCCGCCGCGGCGGCCACGAGCTGCCGGACGACGTCGTGCGCTCGATCGGCCGGATCGAGTCGGAGTCGATCCGGATGACCGCGCTCGTCGAGGACCTGCTGCTGCTTGCGCGCCTCGACGCCGGACGCGAACTCGTGCTCGGCGACGTCGACCTCGTGCCGATCGTGGTCGACGCCGTGAGCGACGCGCACGTCGCCGGCGGCGACCACGAGTGGCGGCTGCTCGATCCGCCGGCCGAGCCGGTCGTCGTGCGCGGCGACGCGGGTCGGCTCCATCAGGTGGTCGCGAATCTGCTCGCCAACGCGCGAACGCACACCCCCGCCGGAACGGTCGTCGAGATCGGGCTGACCGTGGAGGGCGACGAGGCCGTGCTGAGCGTGGCGGATGACGGCCCCGGCATCCCGGAGGGTCTCCAGCCCGTGCTGTTCGAGCGCTTCGCCCGCGGGGATGGCTCCCGATCGCGCTCGGCCGGGAGCACGGGACTCGGGCTCGCGATCGTCGCGGCGGTCGTCGACGGTCACGGCGGCACGGTGCAGGCCGTGAGCCGTCCGGGCGACACCCGGTTCGCGGTGCGCCTGCCGCTGCGGCGGCAGTGACAGGATGGGCCGTGCTCCGGTTCCCCCACCCGAAGGCGCACCCGATGCCCGCGTCACGATTCGCCCGCCTGCTCGCCGGCCCGGCACTGCTCGCGCTCGCCGCGCCGGTCGCCGTCGCGCTCCTGCTCGCCGGACCGGCGGCTCCCGCCCGGGCGAGCCTCGGCTCCGTGCCGGTCGTCGTGAGCGACTACGTCGCCGACGGCTCGCTGCAGGCGCGGTTGCAGCAGCTCTACGGTCCCGGTACGAAGGGCGCCGGAGTCGACTTCGACTCCACGACGAAGACGGGCGACATCACCCGCGTGTGGGAGTGGACCGCTGATCGCTACGCGCACCCCGCGAGCACGCACCCGATCCAGCTCACCAACTACTGGATCGTGGCGATCACGATCTCGGCGAAGCCGGTCGGCGTGGCCGCCGTGTGGATCAACCCCAAGACCGACGGCCCCGACCTGGCGCAGTTCACGGCGTCGTCCGCGCTCGCGGACGCGCTCGCGAAGGTGCCGGCGAACGCCGCGCTCGTGCACGATTCGGCCGCTGCGGCATGGTTCGCCGTGGCGGGGAAGACCGCCGACCCGCTCGTCGCGGGGCGTTCCGGCGTGACGGCTCCGACGCAGGTGGCCGACCTGAAGCTCGCGAAGCCGGGCGCGCCGCCGGCCCCGGGAGGCGATCCCAACACCGGGATCGGGCTCGCGGTCGGACTGCTGGTGGTGCTGGTGATCGTCATCGTCGTGGCGCTCGTGCTGCCCGACAGGCTCAGGAGAGCGGCCCGACCGCAGGCCGTTCCGGAGGCCGGGGTCGTTCCGCAGGCCGAGGACCTGCCGGCGATGACACCCGAGCCCGCTGAACCGGAACCCGTCGAGGCGCAGGCCGCGCCGAAACCTCCGGCGAAGAAGGCGGCGGGAGCGGGGCGGACTCCGGTGTCGCAGAAGCCGGCGGCGTCGAAGCCCGGCGGCACGAAGCCCGCGGCGACGAAGCCCGCGGTGTCCAAGCCCCCGCTTCCAAGCCCCCGGCATCGAAGCCGCCGGTGCGCAAGCCGCGACCGCCGAAGGCACCGGACGACGGGCATCCGGCCGCCTGAGCTTTGCGGGCGGCGCGATCTTCGTCTACTGTGGTCGAGGCCGAAGACCGCTGGTCTCCGTCGTGCCCGTACGGGCGAGACGGACGAAGTCTCTCAGGAGAGCCCGCGCAGGTGCGTGAAGTGACATCCCATTCGGGAATCAGCCTCGTGCGCGTGCGCGCCGGGGCTTTTTTGTTGGACTCCGGTCGGCGCAAGCAACGATAGAGGAGTCCCATGGCGACCAAGGAAGCCACCGTCGCCGAGCTCGCGGGCAAGTTCCGCGACTCGAACGCGGTCGTGCTCACCGAGTACCGCGGACTCACGGTGGCGCAGCTCAAGGAGCTGCGCGGCACTCTCCGTGAGGACGCGAGCTACGCCGTGGTGAAGAACACGCTGACCAAGCGCGCGGCCAACGAGGCGGGCATCTCCGTCTTCGACGACCAGCTCGCCGGCCCGTCGGCCATCGCGTTCGTGCACGGTGACACCGTCACGGTCGCGAAGGCGCTGCGTGACTTCGCCAAGGCGAACCCCTCCTCGTGGTGAAGGGCGGCTATTTCGACGGCGCCCCGCTCACCGCGTCCGAGGTGGAGAAGCTCGCCGACCTGGAGAGCCGCGAGGTGCTGCTGGCCAAGCTGGCCGGCGCGATGAAGGCCTCGCTGTTCCAGGCCGCGTACATGTTCAATGCCCCCTCGCGCAGGCCGTTCGCACGGTCGACGCGCTGCGGGCCAAGCAGGAGTCCGCGGCCTGATCGCCGCGGCGTAGACACAGAGAAACTAGGAGACAGACATGGCCAAGCTCAGCACCGACGAGCTGCTCGACGCGTTCAAGGAGCTCTCGCTCATCGAGCTCAGCGACTTCGTCAAGAAGTTCGAGGAGACCTTCGAGGTCACCGCCGCCGCCCCGGTCGCGGTCGCCGCGGCCCCGGCCGCCGGTGGCGCCGGTGGCGCCGCGGAGGAGGTCGAGGAGAAGGACTCCTTCGACGTCGTCATCGAGAGCGCCGGCGACAAGAAGATCCAGGTCATCAAGGAGGTGCGCACCCTCACGAGCCTCGGCCTCGGCGAGGCGAAGGCGCTCGTCGACGGCGCGCCGTCGACGGTGCTCGAGGGCGCCAACAAGGAGACCGCGGACAAGGCGAAGGCCGTCCTCGAGGAGGCCGGCGCGACCGTCACGCTCAAGTAGCGCGACCCGCACCATGAAGGCGCCGACTCCCTCCGGGGAGCCGGCGCCTTCCGCATGTCGGGGCAGTCCGGCGCGGGGAGGTCTCGATACGCGCGTTCCGCGCTACTCGCCCCGCGAATCCGGCCGTCGAGGGGTCTTGATACGCGCGTCCCGCGCTACTCGACCCCTCGACCCGGCGCCCGCCCCGCGGTCCGCACCATAGCGACCTCGGCGACCGCGCTCACCGAGGTCGCGGAGCGACGCGCGCCGCAGAAGCGGCGGCGCGCCAAAAAGCACAGAGCTGGGCGGGATCCGCGGTAACCAGCCGTGTGATCCCGCCCGGTGTCGTACTCGAGGGCCGGGATCAGGGACGGCCTCACGGATGCAACGAGAGGAATCTAATCATGTACCCCGCGTGTCGTCATTTCGGGGGACGGGTGAATCGCGGGTGATCTCGTGAAGGCCGAGGGTGCGTGCGCGCCGGATGGCCTCCTCCCGGGTCGTGACGCCGAGCTTGCGGTACACCCGCCGCAGGTGGGTCTTGACGGTGTTCGGCGAGATGTACATGGCCGCGGCGATCGCGGAGACGGTCGCGCCGCGTTGCGCCTCGGCGAGGACGAGCCGCTCCCGGACGCTGAGCGGCTCGATCGCCGACGGCGCCCCGTCCGTCGCCCGGCGCGTCTGCTCGATGAGCCGGTGCACCTCCTCCGAGTGCTCGCGCTGGAGCGCCCGCTCGGCGAGGGAGACGAGAACGCCGGCGGGCACCATCCGCAGCGGCGCCCGCGAGCCGGTGCGCGCCATCCCGATGAATGCGAGATCGACGTTGAGGTCGGCCGTCGCGTGGTCGCCGAGTCCGGCGGCCACCGCGCCGCGGAGCAGCCGGGCCTCCAGCAGTCCGCGCACGGCGTGCGCCTCGCCGAGCGCCTCGCAGGCCGCGAGCGCGCGGCCCGCTCCGTGCAGATCGCCCCCGGCGAGCAGGTGCGACGCGAGGTGCACTCCCGGGCACATGACGTGCAGTTCGCCCGGACGCAGGCGCGACAGGATCTCCCAGGCCTCGTCGCCGCGGCCGACCCTCGCGAGCTGGGACGCCCGCACGAGCTCCGCGACGTCGCGCCCGAAGCCGGCGACCTCCCACTCGAGGAACCCGCGGCGCGCGTCGGCGAGGAGGGCGAGCGCCTCGGCGGCACGGCCGAGCATCGCCTGCCGGGTGCCGGCGACGAGCGCCGCGTACGGCTCCCACTCGGTGTGCGCGGCCGCCTCCGCCAGCGCGGCCTCGTCCTCGGCGGCGCCGTCGAGTCCGCGGTCGAGGTCGACGAGCAGCAGGGTCGCCATCGCGGGCACCGCGTAGCCGCTGCGCCCGAGTGTCGAGCCCGCGGCGAGCTCCCGGCTCTCGCGCGCGGAGCGTTCGGCGGCGACGATGTCGCCGAGCACGAAGTCGAGGAGCGCGAGGGCACCGACGCACTCCACGGATTCGGCGCGCCCGAGATAGGTCGCGAGCCCGTGCGCGGTCAGCAGGTGCCCGCGCGCGCTCGCGTACCGGCCGCCGTGCAGGTCGAGCACGCCGCTCTCGAGCGCGTGCCGCACCCGGATCTCCATGGCGCCCGGCACGGGGCCGTCGAGGCCGGCGTCGATGATCGCCTGCGCCTGCTGGAGCTTCGCCCGGGCCTGACCGAGGCGACCGGCGGCACGCAGTCCGCCGGCGTGGCTCACGAGCACCGCGGCGACGGTCTGCGCCGGGGTGGCCGGGTCGGCCGCCGCCGCGTCTTCGGCCGCGGCGAAGTACGCGAGCCCGGCGGCGCCGCGGGGAGCGTCGGAGGAGCGGTAGCTGTGGCCGAGCGCGGCCGCGATGAGCGGGTCGTGCTCCCAGACCTCGGCCGGCAGCCGCCCGACGAGCGCACGGAAGCCGCCGCCCGACTCGGCCGCGAGCCCGAACGCGACGGGGCGCAGGAGCGCGAGAGCGGCCCGGGGATCGCCGCGGTCGAGCTCCGCGGACACATCGGCCTCGATGGCCTTCGGGTCTGGGAACGGGGGCACGACGACTCCTGAACAGGCGAGTGCTGCAGGGGGCGGACCGTTCCCAGCGCGTCCGTCCCGGGTGGTTCGAGATTCTAATAGCCGGGGTCGGGAACGCCCTCGGCGAACGCCGGGCCTGGGGATGATCGCCCGACGTACTCTCAGCGGGTGAGCATGCGAGGCGGCGGCGGCGTCAGAGGTCGCATCGGGGCTCTCGGGCGTATGGATGCCGCGTCGCAGCGGGCCGAGAACGCCCGGGCCCCGCGGATCCCGCACCTGTTCCGGCGCATCGCGGAGCTGTTCCGCCCGTACCGCGCGCGGCTCGTGACGATGGTCGTGCTCGTGCTGGTGGGGGCGGCCCTCAGCGTCGCGCCGCCGCTGCTGACGCAGCGGGCGTTCGACCTCGGGCTGTTCCCCGACGGCGGGGACCGGGCACCGGATGTGCCGGTGCTGCTCGCACTCGTCGCTGCGATGATCCTGCTCTGGCTCGCCTCCTCGGCGCTCGGCGTCTGGCAGACCTACCTGACGGCGCGGGTCGGCAACAGCGTCATGGGCGCCTTGCGGGTGCGGCTGTTCTCGCACCTGCAGGCGATGGAGCTGGGCTTCTTCACCCGCACGAAGACGGGCGTCATCCAGTCCCGCCTCGCCAACGACGTGGGCGGCGTCGCGGGCGTGCTCAGCAACACGGTGCAGAGCGTCATCGGCAATACGGTCACGGTGATCGCCGCGCTCGTGGCCATGCTCGTGCTCAGCTGGCAGATGACCGTCGTCGCGGTCGTGCTGCTGCCGATCCTCGTGATCGCGCAGCGCCGGGTGGGGCAGATCCGCGCGCGCATCGCCACGCAGACCCAGGAGTCGCTGTCGCAGATGACCGCGATCACGCAGGAGACGCTGAGCGTCTCCGGCATCCTGCTCGCCAAGAGCTTCAACCAGCAGCCGACGGAGATCGGCCGCTACAGCGACGAGAACGACAATCAGATCCGGCTGCAGGTGCGCCAGACGATGAGCGGCCAGTGGTTCTTCGCGCTCGTGAGCGTCTTCCTCTCGGTGATCCCGGCGGTCATCTACCTGGTGGCGGCGTGGCTGATCTTCCAGCACGTCCCGGTCACGGCGGGCACGATCGTCGCCTTCACCACCGTCCAGGCGCGGCTCATGTTCCCGCTCATGGGGCTGCTGCGGGTGGCGCTGGACCTGCAGACCTCGCAGGCCCTGTTCGCGCGCATCTTCGAGTACCTCGACCTGGTGCCGGCGATCCGGGATGCCCCGGGCGCACGTGAGGTCGCGACCGGCCGCCTGGGCAACGTCGAGTTCCAGGACGTCGTGTTCCGCTATCCGGATGCCGCCGTCGACGGTCCGGCGACGTTGCGCGGGGTGTCGTTCCACATCGAGCCGGGCCAGTACGCGGCGTTCGTCGGGCCGTCCGGCGCGGGCAAGACCACCGTGTCCTACCTGGCGCCGCGGCTCTACGACGTGTCGGAGGGCCGGGTGCTGTTCGCGGGCGACGACGTGCGCGAGCTGCGGCACGCGTCGCTCATCTCGTCGGTGGGCATCGTGAGCCAGGAGACGTACCTGTTCCACGCGACGATCGCCGAGAACCTGCGGTACGCGAAGCCCGGCGCCACCCAGGAGGAGCTGGAGGCCGCGGCGCGCGCCGCCAACATCCACGACACGATCGTCTCGTTCCCCGACGGGTACGACACCGTCGTGGGCGAGCGCGGCTACCGGCTCTCCGGCGGCGAGAAGCAGCGCGTCGCGATCGCCCGCGTGCTCCTCAAGGATCCGGCCGTGCTGATCCTCGACGAGGCGACGAGCGCGCTCGACACGGTCTCGGAGCGCATCGTGCAGACGGCGCTCGACTCCGCGGCTCGCGGCCGCACGACGATCGCGATCGCCCACCGGCTCTCGACGGTGGTCGGCGCCGACATCATCTTCGTGGTCGACCGGGGCCGCATCGTCGAACGCGGCACCCACCGCGAGCTCCTCGCGGCCGACGGCGTCTATGCGCGCCTGTTCGCGGAGCAGCTCACCGCATCCGACCCCGTGCCGATCCGCGACGCCGCAGGGGCCTGATCCCCCGTAACGTTCAGCGCCCCGTCATTAGGCTCGACGGGTGGATTACGCCCAGACCGTGCTCGACCTCGTCGGCAACACGCCGCTCGTGCGCCTCAACTCGGTGACCGAGGGCATCCGGGCGACCGTGCTCGCGAAGGTGGAGTACCTGAACCCCGGCGGCTCGTCCAAGGACCGCATCGCGACGCGCATCATCGACGACGCGGAGGCCAAGGGTCTGCTCGGGCCCGGCGGCACGATCGTCGAGCCCACCTCCGGCAACACCGGCATCGGCCTCGCGCTGGTCGCGCAGCAGCGCGGCTACCGCTGCATCTTCGTGCTGCCCGACAAGGTCGGCGAGGACAAGCGCAACGTGCTCACCGCCTACGGCGCCGAGATCGTCGTCTGCCCGACCTCGGTCGCGCCCTCCAGCCCCGACTCCTACTACTCGGTGAGCGACCGGCTGGTTCGCGAGATCCCCGGTGCGTTCAAGCCGGACCAGTACTCCAACCCGAACGGGCCGCTCAGCCACTACGAGACCACTGCGCCGGAGATCTGGCGCGACACCGACGGCACCGTCACCCACTTCGTCGCCGGCGTCGGCACCGGCGGCACGATCTCGGGGGTCGGCCGCTTCCTCAAGGAGCGCAACCCCGCGATCCGGATCATCGGGGCCGACCCCGAGGGCAGCGTCTATTCCGGCGGCACCGGGCGTCCCTATCTCGTCGAGGGGGTCGGCGAGGACTTCTGGCCCGCGGCCTACGACCCTGGAGTCGTCGACGAGATCATCGCGAGCTCCGACCAGGAGTCGTTCGACATGACCCGCCGGCTCGCGCGCGAGGAGGGCCTGCTGGTCGGCGGCTCGAGCGGACTCGCCGTGTCGGCCGGACTCAAGGCGGCCCGCGCCCTGGGGCCCGACGACGTCATGGTGATCCTGCTGCCGGACGGCGGCCGCGGCTACCTCGGCAAGGTCTTCAACGATCACTGGATGCGCTCCTACGGGTTCCTGCCGCCCGAGGAGGGTCGCACGGTCGCCGATGTCATCGGCACGAAGGAGGCGCAGTACGAGGGCCTCGTGCACGTGCACCCGAGCGACACGGTGCGCCACGTGATCGACAAGATGCGCCGCTACAACATCTCGCAGATGCCCGTGCTGGCCGCGGAGCCGCCCGTCGTCATGGGCGAGGTCGTCGGATCCATCGACGAGCGCTCCCTCGTGGAGGCCGTGTTCGACGGGCGCGCGCAGCTCACCGACGCGCTCGCGGAATTCGTCAACCCCGCGCTCGGTTTGATCGGGATGAACGACTCGGTGGAGGCGGCCCGTGCCGCCCTCACCCGGGCGGACGCGCTGCTCGTGACGAGCGAGGGCAAGCCCGCCGGGGTCATCACGCGGCACGACCTGCTCGCGTTCCTGAGCGACTGAGCCGCCGCCCCTTCAGCAGAGAGACCCTTCCGTGCCCGAGCAGCAGCAGTCCGACTTCGCGACCACCGCCATCCACGCCGGGCAGGAGTTCGACCCGAGGACCGGCGCGGTGATCCCGCCCATCTACTTCTCGACGACCTACGTGCAGGACGGCGTCGGCGGATTCCGCGACGGCTACGAGTACACGCGCGGCACCAACCCCACGCGCGATTCGCTGCAGTCCCTGCTCGCCGCGCTCGAGGGCGGCGAGCGCGCGTTCAGCTTCTCGTCGGGGCTCGCCGCCGAGGACGCGCTGCTGCGCGCGATCCTGCTGCCCGGTGCGCACGTGCTCATGGGCAACGACGTCTACGGCGGCACGCACCGCCTCGTCGACCGGGTGCACGTGCCGTGGGGCGTGGAGCTGTCCACGGTCGAGATGAGCGACCTCGACGAGGTGCGGGCGGGCCTGCGCCCGGGCGCCACGAAGGTCGTGTGGGTCGAGACGCCGTCCAATCCGCTGATGAAGATCACAGATGTCGCCGCGGTGGCCGAGATCGCGCATGCGGCCGGCGCGATCGTCGTGGTCGACAACACGTTCGCGACCCCGTACCTGCAGCAGCCGCTCGCCCTCGGCGCGGACATCGTCGTGCACTCGACCACCAAATACCTCGGCGGTCACAGCGACGTGCTGGGCGGCGCCGTGATCGTCAAGGCCGGAGCGCAGCTCGACGGCCTGGGCATCGCCGACCGGGTCGGGTTCGTCCAGTTCGGCGCGGGCGCGGTCTCCGGGCCGATGGATGCCTGGCTCACCGTCCGCGGCATCAAGACCCTCGCGGTGCGCATGGACCGGCACTCGGCCAACGCCGCGCACCTGGCCGAGCACCTCGTCGGGCACCCCCGGCTCGAGCAGGTCTACTACCCGGGCCTGCCCGATCACCCGGGCCACGAGCTCGCGGCGCGGCAGATGCGCCACTTCGGCGGGATGATCTCGGTGCGGCTGGCCGACGGGGCCCTCGCGCGCCGGTTCGCCGAGACGATGACGCTGTTCCAGCTCGCGGAATCGCTCGGCGGCGTCGAGTCGCTCGTCTGCTACCCGGCCGAGATGACCCACGCGTCGGTGAAGGGCACCCCGCTGGAGGTTCCCGACTCCGTCGTCCGGCTCTCCGTCGGCATCGAGGGGCAGGACGACCTGCTCGCCGACGTGCTCGGCGCGCTCGACCGCCTCTGAGCGCGTCGGTGGCGCCCGGCACAGTGGACGGGTGACCGACCGCCCCGCGCATCCCGGCACCGGTCGGCTCGGGCTCCCGACCGCGTCCGCCCTGTACGTCGCCGCGGTGCTCGGCACCGGCATCCTGCTGCTGCCCGGGTTCGCCGCCGCGGCCGCCGGCCCGGGCTCCGTCATCGGGGTCGGCGTCGTGCTCGTGCTCTCGATCCCGCTCGCCGGGGCGTTCGCGGCGCTCGCGGCGCGGCATCCGGATGCCGGCGGGGTCGCGACCTTCGTGCGGCTCGCCCTCGGGCCGACCGCGGCGCGCGCGGCCGGCTACTGGTTCCTGTTCGGGGCGGGCATGGGGGCGCCGGTCGTGGCCGTGCTCGGCGGGTCGTATCTGACGGCGGTGACCGGCATCGACCCGGCGTGGGTTCCGCTGATCGGGCTGCCCTTCCTGCTCGTGCCGATCGTGCTCGCGGTCTTCGGTCTCCGGTTCAGCGGTCGGGTGCAGCTCGTGCTGACCGCGCTGCTGCTCGCGGTCGTCGTGCTCGTCGTCGCGAGCGCCCTCCCGCACGCGCGCCCGCACCCGTTCACTCCCCTCCTGCCGCACGGGTGGGCGGGCGTCGGCGTCGTGATCAGCCTGTTCGTGTGGGCGTTCGCGGGATGGGAGGCCGTGACGCACCTCGCTGCGGAGTTCCGGCGGCCGCACCGCGTCATCCCCCTCGCCACCGCCATCGCGGTCGCCGTGGTCGGGGTGAGCTATCTCGCGCTCCAGGTGGCCACCGTCGTCGTGATGCCGGCGCGTTCGGCGCCGAGCACCGTGCCGCTGCTGGATCTGACCGCCCGCACCCTGCCGGGGTGGGGCCGGCGATCGTCGCCGCGATCGCGGTCATCGTCGTGCTCGGCGTTCTCAACGCCTACGTCCCGGCGATGGCCAACCTCGCCGCGTCGCTCGGCCGCGACGGGCACCTGCCGCGCTGGTTCGCGCGCGGTGCCGAGGCGGGCGCGGTGCCGCGCCGGGGCGTCGCCCTGGTCGCCGTGGTGTGCCTCGGCTACACGGCCGCGTACTTCCTCCTGCGCATCGATCTCCAGGTGCTCGTCCTCGTGCAGACGAGCTCGCTCGTCGCGGTGTACCTCGCGGGGATGGTCGCCGCGGTCCGGCTGCTGCCGCGGTGGACGCCGGGCTGGTGGATGGCGTGCGCCGGAGTCGTGCTCACCGCCGGTCTGGCCGTGCTCGCCGGCTGGCATCTCGTGGCGCCCGCGGCGCTGGCGCTCGTCGCGGCCGCGGTCACGATCGCGCGTCGGATCCGGTTGCACCGCCGCGGCGGCTGAGGCGTCCGCCAGACTGTCACCGACCACATCCGACGACGAGGCCGGGAACGGGAGTGACCAGACAACCGATCGGTCCCGCGCGGGCGCCGAACATCCGCGACGTCGCGCGCTGCGCGGGCGTCTCGTACCAGACCGTCTCCCGGGTGCTCAACCACTCCGCCGGCATCCGGCCGCAGACCCGGCAGCGCGTGCTCGACGCGATCACCGAGCTCGGGTACCGCCCCAATCAGGCCGCGCGCGCCCTCGTCACGAGCCGATCCCAGGTCATCGGCGTGCTCGTCGCGACCCGCGCCGCGGCGTACGGCGTGCAGAAGATGGTCTACGAGATCGAGGACGCGGCGGGCGACGCCGGCTACCGGGTCGCCATCGCGACCTGCCTGAGCGACGACGTCTCCGTGCGCGACGCCGTCGATCGACTGGTCGCGCAGGCCGTCGAGGCCCTCGTCGTCGTCGGCCCGCAGGCCGGCGTCTTCAACCGGCTCACGGCGCACCCGCTCGCGATCCCCTTCGTCATGGTCGCCTCGGACCGCCACGACGACCTGAGCGTCTCGTTCGATCAGGTCGAGGGGGCCCGCATCGCGACCCGGCACCTGATCGAGCTGGGGCACACCCGCATCCTGCACCTGGCCGGACCCGTCGGGTGGGTCGAGGCGGACGCCCGCATGCGCGGATATCTGGCGGAGCTCGCCGACCACGGCCTCGCCCCGCGGCCGGTGATCCGCTGCGAATGGACCGCCGACTCGGGATACCGGGCGGCGTGCGAGGTCCTCGGCACGACCGACGTGACGGCCGTCTTCTGCTCGAACGACCAGACGGCGCTCGGGCTGCTGCACGCCCTGCACGAGTCCGGCCGGCGCGTGCCGCAGGACGTGAGCGTGATCGGGTTCGACGACGTGCCGGACTCGGCCCATTATCGGCCGCCCCTGACGACCATCCGGCAGGACTTCGCCGTCGCAGGGCAGCGGGCGGTCGGGATGCTGCTGGCGCAGCTGCGCGCGGCACCCCCGCCACCCGCCGACCCGGTCCGCCCTCGGCTCGTGGTGCGCGACTCGACGGCCCCGCCCGGCTGAGTCGCCGAGCTCGAACGCTCGGCTACGCGGGCCGGCGCGCGGCGTACTGCTCGCGGATCACCGGCCGCGTGTCCGGTGCGGGCCGCGCCGCGATCGGCACGTCCCACTCGGGCCGCGTTCCGGTGAGCGCCCACGCCGCCTGCACCGCCGCCCCCAGCGCGACGTACTCGCCCGGCTCCGGCACCTCGATCGGTGCGTCGAACACCTGCGCGGCGATCGCGGCCACCGCCGCGTTCTGCGCGGCGCCCCCGATCAGCAGCAGCCGCTCGGCGACGACCCCCTGGGCGCGCACGGCATCGAGGCCGTCGGCGAGGCCGCACAGCATCCCCTCGATCGCCGCGCGCGCCAGGTTCTCGCGGGTGGTGGACGCGAGAGTCATGCCGAACAGCGTCGCAGTCGCGTCGGGCAGGTTGGGAGTGCGCTCGCCCTCGAACCACGGCTGGACCACGAGGCCGGCGGATCCCGGCTCGGCCGCGAGCGCGAGGTCGCCGAGGCCGGCGTGGTCGACGCCGAGCAGCCGCGCGGCGGCGTCCAGCACGCGAGCGGCGTTGAGGGTCGCGATGAGCGGCAGGAAGTTGCCGCTCGCGTCGGCGAAGCCGGCGGCGGCGCCGGTCTCGTCCGCGATCGGGTCGGTCGTCACCGCGAAGACCGTGCCGCTCGTGCCGATCGAGACGACGACGTCGCCGGGCTTCGCGCCGAGCCCGAGCCCGGCGCCGGCGTTGTCGCCCGCACCGGGGCCGACGACGAGCCCGGCCGGGGCGGCATCCGTCGCGACGGTCTCGCCCGCCCGCTCCGCGGGCCCGAGCACGCGCGGCAGGATCGCATCGTGGCCGAGCGCCGCGATGAGCAGTTCGCGGTCGTAGTCACCGGACGGCGACCAGTAGCTCGTGCCGCTCGCGTCGGAGCGGTCGGTGACGAGCGCGTCGAGGCGCGGCCCGAGCGGTGCCTCGCCTTCGGGTCCGTACCCGAGCAGGCGCCAGGTGAGCCAGTCGTGGGGAGTGCGACCGCGGCGACCCGCGCCGCGTTCTCGGGCTCGGCATCCCGCAGCCAGCGCAGCTTGGTCGCCGTGAACGACGCGACCGGCACGCTCCCGGTGCGCCGGGCGAGCTCGGCCGCGCCGAACTCCGCGATCAGGTCGCGCGCGGCGGGGGCGGAGCGGGTGTCGTTCCAGAGCAGGGCGTTCCGGATGACGCGGCCCTCGGCATCCAGCACCACCATGCCGTGCTGCTGCCCGCCGATCGAGATCGCCGCGACGTCGTCGAGGCCGCCCGCGTCGGCGATCGCCGCCCGCAGGGCGTCCCACCAGGCGGCCGGGTCGACCTCGGTGCCCTCCGGATGCGTCGCGCGACCGGTGCGCACGATCGCGCCGGTCGCGGCATCCCGCACCACGACCTTGCAGCTCTGCGTCGACGAGTCGACTCCCGCCACGTACGTCATGCGTCCACCGTCCCTCAATGATTGTGCCCAATTGGGGGCCGCGAACGAATCGCAGCCCCCAATTGGGCGCTAGGAAGAGTGCGGCCGCGAGTCAGCGCGCGCCGAGCAGGTGCTCGGTCGCGAGCTGCTGCAGGCGCACGAAGCCGAAGCCCTTGGCGCCGAAGTACGCGTCCGGCTGGAAGTCCTCCCACGCCGATCGGTCCGCGAGCAGGTCGTCGTAGCTCTCGCCCGCGTTCAGCGTCGGGCTGGCGAGCTCGGCGACCTTCGCCGCCTCGAGCGCGGCCTGCACCTCGGGGTCGGCGCGGAACGCCGCCGCTCGCTCCTTGAGCAGGAGGTAGATGCGCATGTTCGCGGCGGCCGAGTCCCAGACGCCGGTCTCGTCCTCGGTGCGGCTCGGCTTGTAGTCGAAGTGCCGGGGCCCGTCGTAGGCGCGCTCGCCGAGCACCCCGCCGTTCTCGAGCAGGTCGACCAGCGCGAACGCGTTGTGCAGATCGCCGTGGCCGAATACCAGGTCCTGGTCGTACTTGATCGAGCGCTGCCCGTTCAGGTCGATGTGGAAGAGCTTGCCGTGGTACAGCGCCTGAGCGATGCCGGCCTGGAAGTTCAGGCCCGCCATCTGCTCGTGCCCGACCTCGGGGTTGAGGCCGACGAGCTCGGGGTGCTCGAGCGAGTTGATGAACGCGAGCGCGTGCCCGACGGTCGGCAGCAGGATGTCGCCCCGGGGCTCGTTGGGCTTCGGCTCGATCGCGAACCGGATGCCGTACTTCTTGTCGAGCACGTACTCCGACAGCAGGTCGACGGCCTCCTTGTACCGCGAGAGGGCCGACCGCACGTCCTTGGCCGCGTCGTACTCGGCGCCCTCGCGGCCGCCCCACATGACGAAGGTCTCGGCGCCGAGCTCCGCGGCGAGGTCGAGGTTGCGCAGCACCTTGCGCAGCGCGTACCGGCGCACCTGGCGGTCGTTGGAGGTGAATCCGCCGTCCTTGAACACGGGTGCCGAGAACAGGTTCGTGGTGATCATCGGCACCTTGAGGCCCGTGGCAGCCAGCGCGGCCTTGAGGCGGTCGATCTCGGTGCGGCGGGCGTCCTCGGTCGAGCCGAAGGCGAACAGGTCGTCGTCGTGGAAGGTCAGGCCGTACGCGCCGAGCTCGGCGAGCCTCTCGACCGCGTGCACGGTGTCGAGCGGGGGCCGGGTCGGCCCGCCGAACGGATCGGTGCCGTTGTATCCGACGGTCCAGAGACCGAAGGTGAACTTGTCGGCGGGGGTGGGCTTGTCGGCCATGGGATTCTCCGAATCACAGCGTCGTGGATGAAACAGGTGGTGGATAAGTCGTTTCCGGCAACATATCACCGCTCCCCGGGCGTGACCAGGCCCCTGAGTAGAGTTGCGCCATGTCGGGCGATACTGTCGAACGTCCCGCGATGACGCGGGCGACCCTCTCGCGCGTGGCGGACGACGCCGACGTCTCGATCTCGACGGTCTCCAAGGTGCTGAACGGCCGCGCCGGCGTCTCGGAGGCCACTCGGCGCCGGGTCGAGGAGCTCCTGCGCGACCACGGCTACAACCGCCGCAACACGCCCCTCACGGTCGCGCCGCTGGTCGAGGTCGTGTTCTCCGAGATCGACAGCGCCTGGGCGATCGAGATCATCGCGGGCGTCGAGCGCACGGCGCGCGATCTCGACCTGAGCATGCTCATCACGGTCAGCGGCGACCGGCACAAGCCGAGCCCCGACTGGATCGAGGGGCGATGCGCCGCCGGCCGATGGGCGTCATCCTGGTCTTCTCCGACCTGTCGCCGGATCACCGCCATCAGCTGCGCGCGCGCAACATCCCGTTCGTCGTCGTCGACCCCTCGGGGGCCCCCGCGGCGGACGTGCCGTCGATCGGCACCGCCAACTGGTCCGGCGGGTACGGCGCGACCCGGCACCTCGTCGACCTCGGTCACCGCGACATCGCGATCGTCGGCGGCCCGGAGGACATGATGTGCTCGACCGCGCGGCTGTCGGGATACCGGGCCGCGCTCGAGGGGCGGGACTCGACGTGCGCGCGGACTTCATCGTCGGCACGGATCGCTTCCACTTCGACGAGGGGCTGCGCGCCGGCGAGCAGCTGCTCGACCTGCCGCGGCGGCCGACGGCGATCTTCGCGAGCAGCGACACCCAGGCTCTCGGGGTGTACGAGGCGGCGCGGCGGCGCGGCATCCGGATCCCGGACGATCTCTCGGTCGTCGGCTACGACGACGTCAACGTCGCGCGCTGGGCCGGACCGCCGCTCACGACCGTGCGCCAGCCGCTCGCCGAGATGGCGGCCGAGGCGGTGCGCCTCGTGGTCCGACTGCGCGACGGCGACCAGCCGGATCACCTCCACGTCGACCTGGAGTCGCGCCTCGTCGTGCGCGACAGCACCCGCCGGCTCACCTGATGGCGAGCGGTGCGAGCGGCCTCGACGACGTCCGCCGGGGCAACCTCGCCGCGGTGCTCCGGCTGGTGCATCGGGAGGGTCCGGTGCCCCGCGCGTGGATCACCGCCCAGACCGGCCTGAACCGCTCGACGGTCGGCGGGCTGGTCTCCGACCTCGCCGCGCGGGGCCTCGTGCGGGAGGCCGCCCCGGAGGCCACCAACCGGGTGGGCCGCCCGTCGCCGGTCGTCGCGGCGGACCCGCGTCTCGTCGTGGTCGCGGTGAACCCCGAGGTCGATGCCATCACCACGGCGGTCGTCGGCCTCGGCGCGCGGGTCGAGGCGCACGAGCGCCACGAGCTGGGGCACGTGCCGACGCCGGAGGAGACCGCGGCGCTCGCCGCACGGGTCGTGGCGGGGATTCCCGGGCGCCGGGTGGCGGGGGTGGGCCTCGCGGTCCCCGGGCTGGTGAGCGAGGCCGACGGCGTCGTGCGCTGGGCGCCGCACCTGGGCTGGACCGACGCGCCGCTGCGCGACCTCGTCGAGCGCGCGACCGCCCGGCCGGTGGCGGTCGGCAACGACGCGACTCTCGGCGCGCTCGCCGAGCACCTCTTCGGCGCCGGTCGGGGCGTCGACGACCTCCTCTATCTCAACGGCGGCGCGAGCGGCATCGGCGGCGGCATCATCGTCGGGGGCGCTCCGCTCGGCGGCCACGGCGGCTTCGCGGGCGAACTCGGGCAGAGCCCCGCCGGCTTCGTCGATCCCGCCGACCGCACCTCCGCGCGGGGCGTGCTCGAGGAGGAGGTCGGGCGCGACGGGCTGCTCGCCGCGCTCGGGCTGCCGTCGGCCACCGAGCCGGAGCTCGCGGCGGCCCTGCTCGCGACCGACCGCGCCGATATCCGCGACGAGCTCGCCCGCCAGCGCCGGGTGCTCGCCGCGTCGCTGGCGACCGCGGTCAACGTGCTCGATCCGGAGCTCATCGTGCTCGGGGGTATCTGGCGACCCTGCTCGAGTCGGATCCCGACGGCCTGCGCCGGCACGTCGAGGAGCTCGCCGTGCCGGTCGCGGCCGGCGGGGTGCGGCTCGCGGCCGCCGGGCTCGGCGATGACCGGCTGCTGGTCGGCGCTGCGGAGCACGCCCTCGGTGCCGTGCTCGCCGATCCCACCTCCGTAGAGTGGGGCGCGTGAGCGACCCCGGCGACGACCGCTACCACCGGCCCGGCACCGAATTCCCGGACGGGTTCCTGTTCGGCACGGCGACCGCGTCGTACCAGATCGAGGGAGCGGTCCGGGAGGACGGGCGCACGCCGTCGATCTGGGACACCTTCAGCCACGCCCCTGGCCGCATCGAGGATGGTCGCACGGGCGACGTCGCCGACGACCACTATCACCGCTGGGAGGCCGACCTCGACCTCATGGCGGAGCTCGGCGCCGGCGCCTATCGCTTCTCGATCGCGTGGCCGCGGGTGCAGCCGGGCGGGTCGGGCCGGGTCAACGAGGCGGGGCTCTCGTTCTACTCGCGGCTCGTCGACGGGTTGCTGGCGCGCGGCATCCAGCCGTGGGCGACGCTCTACCACTGGGACCTGCCGCAGGAGCTCGAGGACCTCGGCGGCTGGACGAACCGCGACACCGCCGCGCGCTTCGCCGAGTACAGCGCGCGCACGGTCGAGGCGCTCGGCGATCGCGTCGCGGGGTGGATCACGCTCAACGAGCCGTGGTGCTCGGCGTTCCTCGGATATGCGGCCGGCATCCACGCTCCGGGTCGCACCGACCCCGCGGCCTCGCTGGCGGCGGCCCATCACCTCAATCTCGCGCACGGGCTCGCGGTGCCCGAGATCCGCCGCGCCGCCACCAACGACCCGACGGTCGCCGTGACGCTCAACCTGCACGTCGTGCGCGCCGCCGACGGCGAGCCCGGCGGGCAGGGCGGCGACGAGGCGGTGCGCCGGGTGGATGCCGTCGGCAACCGGATCTTCCTCGACCCGATGCTGCACGGGCGCTATCCGGAGGACCTGCTCGCCGATCAGCGCGCGGTGAGCGACTTCGGATTCGTGCGCCCGGGCGATCTCGAGCTCATCCACCAGCCGATCGATCTGCTCGGCATCAACTACTACTCGACGAGCCGGGTACGGCTCGCCGACGGCGCCCCGGCTCACCGGTGTTCCCCTCGACGCAGGGGATCGAGTGGCTGCCGGAGACCGGTCCGCTCACCGCCATGGGGTGGAACATCGACCCGTCGGGCCTCGAGGAGCTGCTGGTGCGCTCGCACGAGGAGTTCGGCCTCCCGCTCGCCGTGACCGAGAACGGCGCCGCGTTCCCCGATCGGGTGGAGGACGGCGCCGTGCACGACGACGCCCGCGTCGCCTATCTGCACCGTCATTTCGTCGCGGCGCATCGGGCCATGGAGCGCGGCGCGGATCTGCGTGGATTCTTCGTCTGGTCGCTCCTGGACAATTTCGAGTGGTCGTTCGGATTCACCAAGCGCTTCGGCATCGTGCGCGTCGACTACGACACCCAGAACCGGCTCGTGAAGGACAGCGGACGTTGGTTCTCGGAACTCGCGCGTACGGGGCGGGTGGGTGAGTACAACGTTGTAGAGTGAGCCGACGCGCACCCCGCGCGCGGTGAGGAGCGGCGATGGCCTCCACGCTCCACGATGTGGCGCAGCTCGCCGGGGTCTCGATCAAGACGGTCTCGAACGTCATCAACGACTACCCGCACATCCGGGCGGAGACGCGGGCCAAGGTCGAGGCGGCGATCGCCGAGCTCTCCTATCAGCCCAACCCGTCGGCGCGCAGTCTGCGCTCGGGGCGCACGGGCCTCATCGGCCTCGCCGTGCCCGAGCTCAGTCTCAGCAGCTACTTCGCGGAGCTCGCCGACCGGATGATCGCGGCCGCCGAGCAGCGCGGGCTCACGGTCTTGATCGAGCAGACCGGCGGCGACCGCCAGCGCGAGCTCGACGTGCTCAGTGGTGCCCGCCGCAAGATGACGGACGGCCTGCTCTTCAGCGCGCTCGGCCTGCAGCAGGAGGACGCCGAGCTGCTGCGCCGGCCGTACCCGCTCGTGCTGCTCGGGGAGCGCATCTTCGGCGGCCCGACCGACCACGTCACGATGCACAACGTGGAGGCGGCGCGAGCGGGCACCGAGTTCCTCCTCGGTCTCGGCCGCCGCCGGATCGCGGTCGTCGGAGCCCACGAGGGCGAGGTGATCGGATCCGCCGGACTCCGGCTGCGGGGATACCGGGAGGCCCTGGACGCGGCCGGGGAGCCGTTCCGCGAGGAGCTGGTCGGCTATGCGCTGCCCTGGCACCGACGCGATGGCGCCGAGGTGACGCGGCGTCTGATCGCGTCGGGCGCGCGTTTCGACGCGCTCTTCGCGTTCAACGACAACCTGGCCTTCGGTGCGATGCGTGCGCTGCAGGAGGCGCACATCGTCATTCCGGATGACGTCGCGGTTCTCGGGTTCGACAACCTCGACGACGCCGCGTACTCGATTCCGAGCCTCTCCACGATCGATCCGGGGTTGCCCGAGATCGTCGAGACCTCGATCGAGCTGCTCGTCGACCGGATCGCCGGACGGCTCGACCAGGAACGGCGGGAGATCATGGCGGCCTTCCGCATCGTCCATCGGGAATCGACGCCCGCGATCTGACGGTCGGTCGCCGGTGTCTTGACACGGGCGCCGGAGATGTCCAAAGATGCTTCTACAACGTTTACCGTACAACGTTGTAGAGCGGCTCGGCAGTCGAGCTGTACGGGTCGATGAGGATCCGGTGCCCCTGGCGCCGCCCCCTCGTCGACGGGGTGCCCGGCGCGCGTGCGGCCGTGCAGTCCGACAACGAAGTCCATCGCACCTCGAAGGGAATCGATCACAGTGAAGAAGAGAGCTCTCATCGCCGGCCTGACCGCTCTGGTCATGGCCGCCGGGCTCGCGGCGTGCAGTGGAGGCGGCGGAGGCGGCGCCGACGCGAACGCGAACGCGAAGTGCACCAACAAGATCATCCACAAGGACGCGCCCAAGGTGACCGCCTGGGCCTGGTACCCCAACACGCAGCTGGTCGTCGACAACTTCAACAAGAGCCACACCGACGTGCAGGTCTGCTGGAACAACGTCGGCCAGGGCGGCGACGAGTACGACAAGTTCCAGACCGCCGTCTCGGCCAAGAAGGGCGCTCCCGACGTGGTGATGCTCGAGGCCGACCACCTGGCCAACTACGTCATCCAGGGCGCGCTCGTCGACATCAGCAAGTACGGCGCGAACAAGGTGAAGAAGAACTTCAGCGCGGGCGCCTGGAAGGACGTCTCGGTCGGCGACGCGGTCTACGCGGCGCCCATCGACGGCGGCCCGATGGGCCTCATCTACCGCAAGGACATCTTCGCGAAGTACGGCATCACGAAGCCCCCGGCCACCTGGGACGAGTACGCCGCGGACGCGCAGAAGGTCAAGGACGCCGGCGGTCCGCTGTTCGGCGACCTCGGCGGCAACGTGCCCGCGGTCATGATGGCGCTGCAGATCCAGAAGGGCGCCCATCCGTTCCAGTACGACCCGACCAAGCCCAAGGAGGTCGGCGTCAAGCTCGACGACCCGGCATCCAAGCAGGTGCTCGACTACTGGGCCGGCCTGGTCAAGAAGGGCCTCGTCGGAACGGCTGACCAGTTCACGGCCGAGTACATCTCGGGCGTCGTGGGCGGCAAGTACGCCACCTACGTCTCCGCGGCGTGGGCACCGGGCTATCTGACCGGCGCCGGCGTCGGCAAGGGCAACGACAAGGGGCAGTTCGCCGTGGCGCCACTGCCGCAGTGGGATCCCAGCAACCCGGTCTCGGTCAACTGGGGCGGCTCGGCGTTCGCCGTGACGACCCAGGCGAAGGACAAGAAGCTCGCCGCAGAGGTCGCTCTCGGGCTGGACGCCGATCCCGCCTCGCTCGAGAACGGGTGGAAGAACCTCGTGATCTTCCCGCTCAACCAGACCGTGCTGAAGTCGAAGGAGATCGCGGACTACCCGCTCGACTTCTTCGGCGGTCAGAAGGCCTACGGCGAGGTCTACATCCCGGCCGAGAACGGGTACAAGGGATTCACCTACAGCCCGTTCCAGGTGTACTACTACGCGCAGCTGCAGAAGCAGCTGACGGCGATCAACGGCGGCAAGATCGACGGCGCGGGCGCCGCCGCGGCCGTGCAGGACGCCGTGGTCAAGTACGCCAAGCAGCAGGGCTTCACGGTCAAGTGAGACCGGGGTGGCCGGGCCGGTTCAGGCCGGTCCGGCCACCCGATTTCCGCATCCACTCATTCGAAGGGCCTCCCGAATGACCTCTGCCTCCGCGCTCGCGCCGACGCGACGCGCTCGAGTTCCCCAGGTGCCGACCTCGCCCGCGCAGCGCGCGGCCAATCGGCGCCGCACCCTCACCGGCTGGATGTTCATCCTGCCGTTCACCCTCGTCTTCCTCGTCTTCCTCGTCGCCCCGCTGCTGTACGCGTTCTACAACAGCCTGTTCACCAAGGGGCTGGCGACCGGGACGGTGTTCGCGCCGCTCGACAACTACATCAAGGCGTTCACCGATCCGTCGTTCCTCGGCGGTGTCGCGTTCGTCGTCGGCTTCTCGCTCGTGCTGATCCCGGTGCAGATGATCATCTCGCTCGCGATCGCGCTCGTGCTCGACGCGGTCACGACCCGCTTCGCGCGATTCGCGCGGTTGATGATCTTCCTGCCGTACGCCATCCCGGCCGTCATCGGCGCCATCATGTGGGGCTTCCTGTACAGCCCGACGTTCGGCCCGCTCGGGCAGCTGTTCGGACTGGTCGGGCTGAAGGCACCGTTCCTGCTCGACGCCTCGCACGTGTTCGGCGGCCTCATGAACATCGTCACGTGGCAGTGGGCCGGCTACTACATGATCATCATCTACGCGGCGCTGCAGGGCATCGACCCCACCTTGTACGAGGCCGCGCGGATCGACGGTGCCAACGCCCGCCAGATCGCCCTGCGGATCAAGCTGCCGCTCGTCACGAACGCGCTGCTGCTGATCCTGGTCTTCGCCCTCATCGGCACCCTGCAGTTCTTCACCGAGCCGAGCGTGCTGCGCACGATCTCGAACGGCGGCATCACGCAGGACTTCACGCCGAACCTCTACGCCTACTTCACGGCCTTCTCGTACGCCCAGTTCAACTACGCCTCGGCGCTCTCATTCGCCCTGGGCGTCGTCGTCTTCGTCTGCGTGTACATCTTCCTGTTCCTCACTCGCAAGCGCGGGAGCTTCCTCTCATGACGGTCACTGCCCTGGACTCGACACGGGCCTTCGAACGCGGCGCCGCATCCGGGCGCCGACTCGGCGGCCGCCGCCGGCGGGGATCGTGCCGGCGCACATCTTCCTCGGGATCCTCGTCGTCTACTTCCTCATCCCGGTGTACTGGATGGTCGTCAACAGCTCGAAGGACGCGGCCGGGCTGTTCGGAGGCACCGGGGGTCGATGTGGTTCGACAAGAACGTCGGCTACCTCGCGAACCTGCAGGACCTCTTCACGTACGACGGCAGCATCTACCTGCACTGGATCGGCAATTCCGCGCTGTACGCGGTGGCCGGCGGCGTCGGGTCGACGATCGTCTCCATCCTCGCGGGCTACGGCTTCGCGAAGTTCGCCTTCCGCGGTCGCAACCTGATGTTCTCGCTCCTCCTCGGAGCCGTCATGGTGCCGCTCACGGCACTGGTGATCCCGACGTTCATCCTCGCCTCGGACGCGGGACTGACCAACACGATCTGGGCGGTCATCCTGCCCTCGCTGCTGAATCCGTTCGGCGTCTATCTGATGCGCGTCTACATCGGCGACGCCGTGCCCGACGAGCTGCTCGATGCCGCCCGCGTCGACGGGGCGGGCGAGCTGCGCACCTTCCTGCAGGTGGCTCTGCCGCTCATGCGGCCCGCGATCGTCACGGT
This sequence comes from Pseudolysinimonas kribbensis, assembly GCF_030161895.1. GTDB lineage: Bacteria > Actinomycetota > Actinomycetes > Actinomycetales > Microbacteriaceae > Pseudolysinimonas > Pseudolysinimonas kribbensis. Next base: position 1,077,138 of record NZ_BSVB01000001.1, on the reverse strand, counting down.
CCTGTTGCTGTCGATGGTCGCGACGTGGAACAACTACTTCCTGCCGCTCGTGATGCTCAGCGACAAGACCCTGTACCCGGTCACCGTGGGGATCGGCGTCTGGCAGGGTCTTGCCTCGGGCAACAACGGCGGCGGGCACTCCCTCTGGAGCCTCATCGTGATGGGCTCGCTCATCTCGGTGGTCCCGCTCGTGATCGCGTTCCTGACTCTCCAGCGCTACTGGCGGGGCGGGCTCTCGATCGGCAGCCTCAAGTAGTCGCGCACCAGCCGACCGACCCTCTCCCGCATCCGTCCGTAGCAGAAAGCCAGCGATGATCTCCGCCCGTCTCACCATCGACCCCCATTTCGAGGTCGGTCCCATCAACCGGCGCCTGTTCGGCTCCTTCGTCGAGCACCTCGGCCGGTGCGTCTACGACGGGCTCTATGAGCCCGGTCATCCGAGCGCGGATGCCGACGGCTTCCGGCAGGACGTCATCGACCTCGTGCGCGAGCTCGGCGTCTCGACCGTGCGCTACCCCGGCGGCAACTTCGTCTCCGGCTTCCGCTGGGAGGACAGCGTGGGACCGCGCGAGGAGCGCCCCACGCGGCTCGACCTCGCCTGGCACTCCACCGAGACGAACGAGGTGGGACTGCATGAGTTCGGCGCGTGGCTCGACAAGGTCGGCGGCGAGCTGATGCTCGCCCTGAACCTGGGCACCCGCGGCACGCTGGAAGCCCTCGATCTGCTCGAATACGCGAACGTGGCATCCGGATCGACGCTGTCCGATCGTCGGATCGCGAACGGCCGCACCGAGCCGTTCGATGTCAGGATGTGGTGCCTCGGCAACGAGATGGACGGCCCGTGGCAGCTCGGCCATCGCTCCGGCACCGACTACGGCAAGCTCGCCTCCCAGGTCTCCAAGGCCCTGCGCCAGCTGGACGAGCGCGTCGAGCTCGTCGTGTGCGGCTCCTCGAACGCGCACATGCCGACCTTCGGGTCCTGGGAGCGGGAGGTGCTGATGGAGGCCTACGACGACGTCGACTTCATCTCGTGCCATGCCTATTACCAGGAGCGCGATGGCGACCTCGGGAGCTTCCTCGCGTCGCCCGTCGACATGGACCGCTTCATCGAGACGGTGATCGACACGGCCGATCACGTCAAGGCGGTCAAGCGCAGCACGAAGACGATCGACATCTCGTTCGACGAGTGGAACGTCTGGTACCAGGACCGATACCGCGACGTGGATCGGATCGAGGGCATCGAGTCCTGGCCGAAGGCTCCCCGCCTCCTCGAGGACGTCTATTCGGTCGCCGACGCGGTCGTCGTGGGCGGGCTGCTCATCTCGCTGCTCAAGCATGCCGATCGCGTGACCGCGGCCTCGCTGGCCCAGCTCGTCAACGTCATCGCACCGATCATGACCGAGCCGGGCGGACCGGCCTGGCGTCAGACGACGTTCTTCCCGTTCGCGATCACGTCGAGGCTCGCGGGCGGGCGCGCGCTCGAGGTCAAGCTCGAGTCGCCGACGTACGAGACCGCCCTGTACGGCGAGGTCCCGCAGCTCGACGCGGTCGCCACGCACGACGACGCGACCGGGCGCACCGCCGTGTTCCTGGTCAACCGATCGCAGACCGACTCCGCCACCGTGAGCATCGACGTCGGCGGGCTCGGTGGGGTGAACGTGCTCTCGGCGCAGACGATCTCGGACGACGACGTCAACGCCCGCAACACGCTCGAGCAGCCCGAGCGGGTCGCGCCCCACGGCAACGGGTCGGCCGTGGTGGACGGCGACACCCTGACGATCACCGTGCCCGCGGTGTCCTGGACCGCGATCGAACTCGGTCGCGCGTAGGCCGCGATCGGACCGCGCGGTCTGCCGAATGCGGAGGCCCCTCCGGCATCCGGCGGGCCGCGCCTCCGGGCCGCGGTAGCGTGGATCCCGAATCCGGACACCCGTGCGAAGGACGTGACGATGCCGCTGAACGCCGCCGACTGGCCCCTCTCGGCAGTGCTGCTGCAGTTCCCGAACGCCCACGACGCCGATGCGACGGTGTGGGCCGATGTGCTCGGCCAGGCCCGCCGCGCGGGGTTCGACCGGGTCGACCTCATCGACAGCTGGGTACGCCCGGGCGATCTGACCGAGGCCCGTCGCGACGAGCTGCTGCAGGTGCTGCGCGAGCAGGGGCTCACCGTGCCGGTGATCCCGGTCGCCCGCAAGAGCGTGATCGACCCGGACAGCGGCGAGGCCAACCTCGCGTACGACCACCGCACGATCGACGCAGCGGCGGGGCTCGGCGCGAAGGTCGTCTGCCTCGGTCTGCACCGGCCGCTGACGGCCGCGCAGCAGAAGGCCCAGTGGTTCTGGACCGTCGACGGTCCGAAGGACTCCGACGACCCGGAGGTGCGCTCGCTCGCGGTGGCCCGGCTTCAGGAACTCGGGCGGCACGCGGCCGAGGTGGGCCTGCTGATCTCGCTCGAGCTCTACGAGGACACCTACCTCGGCACGGCCGCGTCGGCGGTGCGGCTCGTCGAGGAGATCGGGATGCCGGAGGTCGGCCTGTGCCCGGACGTCGGCAACCTCATCCGCCTGCACCGGCCGGTGGAGCACTGGCGCGACCTGTACGCCGCCACCCTCCCGTACGCCAACTACTGGCAGGCCAAGAGCTACCAGCGCGACGAGGACCCGTCCACCGGGGCGGTGTTCGCGATCCCCGCGCCGCTGGAGAGCGGCATCGTCAACCACCGCGAGGTCGTCGCGATGGCGATCGGCGCGGGGTTCCAGGGCAGCTTCGGGCTCGAGCACTACGGTGGCGACGGGCTGAGCGTCTGCGCCGCCAATCGCGAGTACCTCCGTCGCATCCTGCCCGAGACCGGTGACTACGCCGCCGGAACGAGCCGGGTCGCGCAGCCCGTCTTCTGATCGAATCGCTCAAGGAGAAGAACATGCCCGAAGAGGCATACGCCGTTGTCGGCTCCGGCTACATGGGAGGCGGCATCGCCCAGGTGGTCGCGCTCGCCGGCCATCCGGTCCGGATCTCGGACGTCACGCTCGAGGTCGCGCGATCCAACCGGGAGCGCCTCATCGGCGAGGCCCGCGCCTTCGCGGCCGATGGCCTGTTCCCCGCCGACGCGGCGGACGTCATGGCGGAGCGCTTGAGCGCGCACGAGCTCGAGGACGCGGTCGCGGGGGTGCGTTTCATCGAGGAGGCGGTGCCCGAGCGGCTCGACATCAAGCTCGACACGCTGCGCCGGGTCTCCGCCGCCGCGCCGGTGGATGCGGTGATCGGCAGCAACACGTCGAGCATCCCGATCGGCACCATGGCGGAGGCCGTGAGCGGACCGGAGCGCTTCCTGGGGGTGCACTTCAGCAACCCCTCGCCGTTCATCCCCGCGGTCGAGATCATCCCGCACGCGACGACCTCGCCCGAGGCCGTCGCCTTCGCGCGCGGCGTCGTCGACTCGGTCGGCAAGGTGTCGGCGCTCGTCGCCGACAAGACCGGGTTCGTGCTGAACCGGCTGCAGTTCGCGCTCCTGAACGAGGCCGCGCGCGTCGTCGAGGAAGGCGTCGCGTCGGTCGAGGACGTGGATGCCATCATCCGCGGCACCCTCGGCTTCCGGCTGCCCTTCTTCGGCCCGTTCGCGATCGCCGACATGGCCGGCCTCGACACCTACGGCATGGTCTTCCAGCAGCTGCGCGCCGCGTACCCGGACCGTTTCCCGACCCCCGCCATGCTCCAGGAGGTCATCGACGCGGGACACTACGGCGTCTCGAAGACCGGGTCCGGCTTCCTGGAGCCGCCCGCCGGGGGCGCCGCGGAGCTCGTCGCCTACCGCAACCGTGCGTACGTCGCGATGTCGCGCCTGCTCGAGGAGCTGGGCCCCGCCCCGACCGTGTACGCGGAGGGCACAGCCCGATAGCGTCTCCCCCATGCGGATCCTCCTGGTCGGCGCCGGCGGCGTCGGCGACGCGATCGCCAAGATCGCCGCACGACGCGACTTCTTCGAGCTGCTCGTCGTGAGCGACTACGACCCGGCCCGCTCGCAGCGCACGATCGACTGGATCGCGGCGAAGCACGGCCCCGAGACCGCGGCCCGGCTGGTCGCCGCGAGGGTCGACGCCTCCGACCCCGAGAGCGTCGCCGCGCTGGCGCGGGAGCATCGGGCGACCCACGTCATGAACGCGGTCGAGCCCAAGTTCGTGCCGACGGTGTTCGCGGGGGCGCTCGCCGCCGGCGCCGACTATCTCGACATGGCGATGAGCCTCTCGGAGCCGCATCCGGAGAGCCCGTACGCGCAGACCGGCGTCAAGCTCGGCGACGACCAGTTCGAGCAGGCGCCCGACTGGGAGCAGGCGGGCTGCCTCGCCCTCGTGGGCATGGGCGTCGAGCCGGGGCTCTCGGATGTCTTCGCCCGCTACGCCGCGGACCACCTGTTCGAGAGCATCGACGAGCTCGGCACGCGCGACGGGGCGAATCTCGTCGTGCGCGACGAGGCCGGCAACGAGATCTTCGCGCCGTCGTTCTCGATCTGGACCACGATCGAGGAGTGCCTGAACCCACCGGTGGTGTGGACGAAGGAGGCCGGCTGGTACACGACGGAACCGTTCTCGGAGCCCGAGATCTTCGACTTCCCCGAGGGCATCGGTGCGGTGGAGTGCGTCAACGTCGAGCACGAGGAGGTGCTGCTCATGCCGCGCTGGCTCGACGCGAAGCGCGTGACCTTCAAGTACGGGCTCGGTGACGAGTTCATCGGCGTGCTCAAGACCCTGCACACCCTGCACCTCGACTCGGTCGCCCCGCTGCGCGTCCGCAGCGCGAACGGGCCCGTCGAGGTCGCCCCCGCGACGTCGTGGCGGCCGCGCTGCCGGATCCGGCCGCCATCGGCCCCCGCATGACGGGCAAGACCTGCGCGGGCGTGTGGGTGACGGGAACCGGACGCGACGGCGCGCCGCGGGAGGTGTACCTCTATCACGTCGCCGACAACGAGTGGACGATGCGCGAGTACGAGAGCCAGTGCGTCGTCTGGCAGACCGCGCTCAACCCGGTCATCGCACTCGAGCTCCTCTCGACCGGCGTCTGGTCGGGCGTCGGTGTGCTCGGCCCGGAGGCGTTCGATGCGCGGCCGTTCCTCGACCTGATGTCCGCGCCCGAGAGCGACGGCGGCTACGGCCAGAAATGGGGCCTGCAGGAGCGGTAGCGTAGGCGCGAGCCGCACGGCTCCATCGCCATCCTCTCCGCTCGGCAAGGACCACGTGACCACGGTCTCCCACCCGGGCGACGCGCTCTCGCGCGGCCGACGGATCCTCTACGTCGTCGCGCTCGGAGCACTCGTCGCCCTCGGGCCCTTCACCATCGACCTGTACCTGCCCTCGTTTCCACGGGTCGCCGCGGAATTCCACGCGCCCGACAGTCAGATCCAGCTCACGCTCACGGCGACGACCGTCGGCTTCGGCCTCGGGCAGCTGCTCGTCGGCCCGCTGAGCGACCGGGTCGGGCGCCGCGTGCCGCTCCTGCTCGCGACGGCGTTGCACGTCGTCGCGAGCGTCGCGGTCGCGCTCGCCCCGAGCGTGCCGCTGCTCATCGCGCTCCGCGTCGTGCAGGGCGTCGGCGCGGCGGGCGGCGGCGTCGTCGCGATGGCGATGGTGCGCGATCTGTTCGGGGGCCAGCCGCTGATCCGGATGCTGTCCCGCCTCGCGCTCGTGAGCGGGCTCGCGCCGATCCTGGCGCCCGTCATCGGATCGCAGCTGCTGGCCGTGCTCGACTGGCGCGGCGTGTTCTGGTGCCTCGCCGGGTACGGCGCCGTGATCCTGCTGACCGCGATCGTCCTGGTGCGCGAGACGCTGCCCGCCGAGTTGCGTCACATGTCGGGTCACGCGACGACGCGTCAGCGGTATGCCGCCCTCTTCCATGATCGGGTCTTCATCGGGGTCGCGTTCATCGGCGGCATGACCTTCTCGGGTGTCTTCACCTATCTCTCGGCATCGCCGTTCATCTTCCAGGACGGATACCACCTGAGCGCCCAGGAGTTCGGGCTCGTGTTCGGGATCAACTCCGTCGGGCTCGTCGTGGCGTCGCAGTCGGCGTCGCGCATCATGCGGCGGGTGGCACCGTCACGCATCCTGGTCGTCAGCCTGCCGCTGATCCTGCTGGCGGCGGGCGCGCTCGTGCTCGACGGGCTCGGCGATCCTCCGCTTCTGGCGGTCGCGATCCCGTTCTTCGTGCTCGTCACCTCTGCAGGACTCACGTTCCCCACGGTGCAGGTGCTCGCCCTCGCCGGGCATGGACGCGAAGCGGGGACGGCGGCCTCGCTGCTGGGGGCGGCGAACTTCGGCCTGGCCGGCGCGGTCTCGCCCGTGGTCGGACTGATCGGGGTGACGCCCGCGAACACCGGGATCGTCATCGCGGCGACGTCGGTGGTCGCCCTCGCCTCGCTCTGGATACTGGTGCGGCCGCTGCGGCACGGTGTCGTCAGCGACGACACCGGATCGGTCGAGGTGCCGGGCGCGGTCTGACCGCTCAGATCGCGAACGGCTCGCCGGCCAGCGCGATCGCGCCCGCCGCGACCGCGGCGACGGCGGCGAGCCCGAGCACGATCCCGACCGCGGTGACGGCCGGCCGGTTCTCGAACCAGTACGCGCTGCCCGGATACCGGCGGAAGAAGTCCTTCACGTCGATCGGCTCCGCCGTCACGGTGGTCGGCACGGGCAGGGCGGCCGCCAGCCGCACGAGGTCGCTGGCGGGCCAGAAGTTGCCGCGCATCCGGAACAGGCGACGGCCGGACGCATCGCGCACCAGCAGTTGCTGCACCGGGTTCGGCCGGAGCCCGACATAGGTGGCCACCAGGTCGACGGAGGCGATGCGCGACACCTCGACCTCGATCAGCGGACTGAAGATGCCGTTACCCCGCAGCAGGCCGCCGCGGACCTCGGCGAACACCGCGAGCTGCCGCATCCCGATCGCGATGCCGACGAGCACGATCACGATGTGCCCCGACAGCGTCGGGAGCAGCTGCCCGTGCGGGATCGCGAACCAGTAGAGGGCCCCGTACAGGGGAGAGGTCACGAGAAGCAGGGTCAGGACCGCCGTCCAGAGCAGCCCCGTCCGTGGGCGCACCCGCACGACGGGGGCGTCCGAGGGCTCCGTCATCGACGGCCCCACGTCATCGGCCCGTTTCGTCGTGAGCGGAGGATGGGGGATTCGAACCCCGGTGCGGGCGCTGTGCGAGCACCCGACACGTGGTGACGTGAGCGGAGGATGGGGGATTCGAACCCCGGTGCGGGCGCTGTGCGAGCACCCGACACGTGGTGACGTGAGCGGAGGATGGGGGATTCGAACCCCCGAGGGCTTGCACCCAACACGCTTTCCAAGCGTGCGCCATAGGCCACTAGGCGAATCCTCCTGGTTGGTCTCCCCGGAAGAGAGGACCCCCGCGCACCCGCCAGAGCCCGGTTACCCTTGCTGCGTCTCCGCCCTGGGGGAGTTGGCCTGGATGGCGCCACGCGGGGAGCCGGCTCAAGGTTAGCCCACCCGGCGCGGTGTTCGGTTGATGGTGCGATCGGATGCGAGCGATCGTTAGTTTAGTTAACTATTGAAGAATACTTTAAAACATCTGGACTCTCGGCGACGTATCACCTAGCGTGAGGAATTGTCTGGCGCCGTGTCTGGGGGTGCGCGACACGTGTGTATCCGAATCACTTGGGGGAAATCGGTGACGAATTCAGTCCTGCTCGGCAAGCCCGAGCGCAAGAAGTGGCGAGCCGCGCTCGCCGGAGTCGGCGTCGTGGCGCTCGGAATCGCGGGGGCGAGCGGCCTGGCCGCCAACGCAGCCACGCCTTCCGTGTCGCAAGGCCTCGGCCAGTTCCTCAGCGGCACGGTCGCGGGCACCGATCTGGCCAACATCGTCGAGATCACGCCGGCGAGCGCGGATAACCCGAACGGCGTCCACCCGGACGCGAACCAGCCGATCTCGGCGACGCTGCTGAACAGCATCAACGTCCCACTTCAGCTGGGCGGCACCGACCTCGGCAACCTGGGCGGCGACAACGGGATCCTGACGCTCGGCGCCGTGGCGCAGCGGGCGACCGCTCAGGACGACGGCACGGCGACGGCCGGCTCGGGTGCCGTGACGGACGAGGGTGCCATTGCCATCGACCCGAACACCGACTCCGACTTCGCCGACGCGACGCTCTCGCTCGACGGCCTGATCGGTCAGGTCAACGGGGCGAGCGACGTGCTCAGCGACCTCTCGCTGAACACCGGACACCTCGCGGCGACCGCATCGCAGGTCGGCGGCGGAGTGCCGGACAGCCACTACCTGATCAGTGACCTCGGGTTCTCGCTCGGGTCGCCGGCCGTGGGTGCGCTGTCGGATCAGCTCGACGGGGTCCTCTCGGATCTCCAGACCACGATCAACACCGCTCTGAACAACAGCCTGGATCTCGACGCCCTGGGGCTGGCGAGTCTCTCGGGCTCCGTGTCGGTCACGCTTCCCACGGTCAGCGACCTGGTCACCACGGTCCCGACCAACGGCGTGACGATCGACCTCGCCAACGGCACCATCGCCGTGGACCTCGAGGCGCTGCTGCAGTCGCAGGGGATCGACATCAACAACCTGCCGGCGAACACGAACCTGGCCGACTACACCCCGCAGATCACCGCGGGCATCGTCGCCGCCGCGCAGGCGGTGGTCCAGCAGTTCGTGACGAACCTCACGAGTGCCTCGCTCCCGATCTCCGGCAACCTGACCGCCACTCTCCTCGGCGGCGTCATCAGCGGTGGCCTCACGGTCGGCGGAACCGTTGCCGACCCGACGGTGACGACCGGGAACCCCTTGCTCGACACGGTCGTGGGTCTGCTGACCAGCGCTCTCGGCACGGCGGGCGACACCCTCCTGGGGACGCTCTCCGGCACGGTCAACACGGCGACCGGTCCCATCCTGAGTTCGCTCAATGGGCTGTTGGGCCCGGTCGTCGCCGCGGTGAACGAGGTCGTCGGCCTGACCGTCAACGTCCAGCCGGCCGTCGGCGATCTGGGTGCGGGCTCGTTCACGGTGCGCGCGCTCTCGATCGGTCTGCTTCCGGGCACGGCCCTCGGCACGATCAACCTGGCCTCCGCTTCGGTGCTGGGCACCGACGCGGCGGCGGCGGATGCCGATACCGACGCGACCGCCGCCGACGCGGACGCTGCTGACACCGACGCGGATGCCCCGAGTGACACCGACGTCGACGCGGACGCGACGGACGCGGACACCGCAGCCGACACGGCAGCCGACACGGCGGCGGACACCGCTGCCGACACGGCGGGTGACCCCGATGGCAGCCTCGCCGTCACCGGGTCGGACGACGTGACGTGGCTCGGCGGCCTGGCGCTGCTGATGCTTCTCGCTGGTGCCGGCGTCGCCGTGCTGGCCCGCCGGAAGGCCTCGCAGCACTGATGACACACACTCGCGGCGCCCGCTTCGCGGCGGGCGCCGCGGTTGTGCTCGTCGGCGTCTACGTCGCAACGAGCCTGTCCTTCTCCGATCCGGGGGCTGACCCGTTCAAGCGGGTTACCACCGGGCTGCGGTCGACCGCCAGCCCCTACTTCACGCAGAGCTGGAACGTCTTCGCGCCGAACATCCTGAAGACCAACATCGAGCTCGAGATCGCTGCGCAATGGCGTGACGGGTCCGGCCGGCTCGTGAAGAGCGGGTGGTTCTCGGCCACGAAGCTCGAGCTGGCGGATGTGGCCGGTCAGCCGTCGCCGTCACGGGCGGTCAAGCAGTCCTGGAACCTCATCCGGGCCTACAACACGCGCTTCCTCGCCCTCGATCGCGATCAGCAGGAGGTGGTGCTGAACACCTTCATCCGCCGCGTCGGCGACGACCAGTACACGGAGCGGACGGACCCGCAGCTCACGGCGCAGCTGAACTCGCTGGGGCACAACCCGGCTGCGGTGCGATCCCTTCTGCAATACGACGACGTGATGGTGCAGTACTCGACCCTGCTCGCGACCGCGTACTTCGGCCGGAAGGCGGAGCGCGTGCGCTGGCGCATCGTCTACCACCGGCCCAACGATTTCGCGCACCGCGCCTCCTCGGCCCGGCAGTTCCCGGCGGAGACGCGGGCCTTCGGCTGGCGGGAGGCCGACCAGAAGCTCGACGCCGACTCGCTCGCCGCCTTCCGCGACTTCGTCGCGCGATCGGGAGGCCGCCATGAGCACTGAGGTGGACACCGACCAGCCGGCCGGGGATGAGGCGACACCGTCGGAGCGCGAGCCCCGGGGTTTCATCGGCCGCACACTCGACACGACGCTGTCGTGGGTGCTGGGCAGCAAGCATGCGTCGTACAGCTGGGCGATGTTCCGCATCACCTACGGCGTCATCGTGCTCATCGTTCTCGCCGGCTCCTGGGCCGATCGCCAGTACCTGTGGGGCGTGGGGTCCCGCTTCATCGACCCGGTCGCCGACAACCGCGGGTATCCGTGGTTCTTCGAGGCGATCTTCATCAAGAGCAACGTCGTCGTGTTCGATGTGGCCTACTACCTGCTGGCGGCGCTGGCCGTGCTCTTCGTCATCGGGTGGAGGACGCGCTGGGTCGCACCCTTCCTCCTGCTGTTCTGGATCGGCCTCGAGGTCAACAGCACCCTGCTGACGAACGGCGGCGACACGATCATGCGGGTGACCCTCCTGTTCGCCCTGTTCGCCGACATGACGCAGCACTGGTCGCTGGACTCCTGGCTGAGGCGCCGGCGGCCGCGCAGGGCCGCGGTCGCGTCGTCCTGGGCGCCGGCGTGGGCCGGCAATCTGCTGCACAACACGGCGCTGGTGCTGTGTCTGTGGCAGATCCTCCTCGTGTACGCGACCTCGGCGCTCCTGAAGTTCCAGGGATTGGAGTGGAAGAACGGCACCGCGACCTACTACTCGTTGGTGCTCGACGTGTTCCGCCCGTACCCGTGGCTCAGCCAGCTCGTGACCGCCTGGGATGTGCCGGTCCACCTCCTCACCTACGCCACCATGGGCCTGCAGCTGCTGTTCCCGGTGTTCCTGGTCTGGCGCCCGACGAGGATCGTCGCGCTCATCGGTGTCACCGGCGTCCATCTGGGCATCGGCCTGTTCCTCGGGCTGTGGCCCTTCTCGCTCGCGATGATCGCCGTCGACTTCCTGTTCGTGCGCGACGAGACCTGGCGCTGGTTCATCGGGCTCGTGCGTCCGTATCTCGCGCGTCTGCGGAGCCGGCTGCCCGTGGGATCCCGCCCGGCCGCCGTCGGCGCGCCCGACTAGCCTGAGGGGTGGTCACCGCCCTCTACCGTCGCTACCGACCGGAGACGTTCGCGGAGCTGATCGGGCAGAGCCAGGTGACCGAGCCGCTGCGCACCGCGCTGCGCACCGACCGGGTCAATCACGCCTATCTGTTCTCCGGTCCGCGCGGCTGCGGCAAGACGACGTCGGCACGCATCCTCGCGCGCTGCCTCAACTGCGCCCAGGGGCCGACCGACACCCCGTGCGGCGTCTGCGCCTCGTGTGTCGAGCTCGGGCGCGACGGCGGCGGGTCGCTGGATGTCGTGGAGATCGACGCGGCGTCGCACAACGGCGTCGACGACGCCCGCGACCTCCGCGAAAGGGCGGTGTTCGCGCCCGCGCGCGACCGGTACAAGATCTTCATCCTCGACGAGGCGCACATGGTGACGCCGCAGGGCTTCAATGCACTGCTGAAGATCGTCGAAGAACCGCCGGAGCACGTGAAGTTCATCTTCGCGACGACCGAGCCCGAGAAGGTCATCGGCACCATCCGCTCGCGCACGCACCACTACCCGTTCCGGCTCGTGCCGCCGGCCCAGATGCTCGAATACCTGCAGCGGCTCTGCGAGTCGGAGAGCGTCGAGGTGCAGCCCGGCGTGCTCCCGCTCGTGGTGCGCGCCGGGGAGGGTCGGTGCGCGACACGCTCTCGCTGCTCGACCAGCTCATCGCCGGCTCCGAGGGCAGCACCGTCGAGTACGAGCGCGCCGTCGGGTTGCTCGGCTACACGCACGCCGCGCTGCTCGACGAGGTGGTCGACGCCATCGGCGCCGCCGACGCCCCCGCCGCGTTCGGCGCGATCGACCGCGTCATCCAGACGGGCCAGGATCCGCGTCGGTTCGTCGAGGACCTGCTCGAGCGCCTGCGCGACCTCATCGTCGTGGCGGCGACCCGCGACGGTGCGGGGGCGGTGCTGCGCGGCGTACCGCAGGACGAGATCGACCGGATGGGCGTGCAGGCCACCGCGTTCGGCGGCGCCGAGTTGTCGCGCGCCGCCGACGTCGCCAATACGGCCCTGACCGAGATGACGGGCGCCACCTCGCCGCGACTGCATCTGGAGCTCATGATCGCGCGGCTGCTCGTCCCGGCCGCCGATGACACGGACCGTGGCGCACTCGCCCGTCTGGAGCGTCTCGAGCGCCGCGTGGGCATCGAGGGCGCGGAGCAGCCGCGCGCCGAGCGGCCGGGAGGTGAGCGACCGCGGGTCGAGGAGCGCCCGGCGCGGCCGGACGCGTCCCGGAATCCCGCCGAGAGCCCTCGTCCCGATGGCGATCCCGTGGAGGCGGTCGCCGACTCCGGTTCCACGGCGCAGGCGCCCCGGGGCGTCGTCTCCGAAGCGGAGCCGCCGCCGGTGACCCTGCAGCAGCTCCGCGACGCCTGGCCCGAGATCCTCGAGGTGGTGCAGAGGGCGAGCCGCGGTTCCTGGCTCGTCGTCTACACCGCGACGCCGCGCGCGCTCGACGACGACGTCCTGACGCTCGGCTTCCGCAGTCAGAACGACGTCGCGGGATTCCGACCGCGCCCCGGCGCGACCGAGAGCGTCAGCGAGCACTTGCGCTCCGCGATCGCCGACGTGCTCGGCCTCCGGGTGAAGTTCCTCCCGCGGGTCGAGGACGGTGCCGACGCGGCTTCGGCACGTGCTGCCGAGCCGACGGCGCCCGACGTCCCGGAAGGCGACGCCCGGGAGGCCGACGCCCCCGAGACCGCGACGCCGCGGGAGGCCGCTTCGGAGACGGACGTGCGGGAGCCTGAGGTGCAGGAGCCGGAGGTGCAGGAGCCCGAGGCGTCCGCGCCCCCGAAGGCTCAGATCGACGCCGACGGCTGGGCGGTCGTGTCGATCCCGGCGTCCTACGACGACGAGCCGGCGGCCGCGCCCCCGGCGGGTCCCTCCGCCGCACCGCGTCCCGCCCCGGCGTCGACGACGGCATCCCGTTCCGCCGAGCCCGCTGCCGCCGACGCGGGCGCGCGCCGCACCGGATCCCGCCCGGCCACGTCCGGCAACCGCTACGGCGAGGCCGTGGTCCGTGAGCTCCTCAAGGCGGAGTTCATCGAGGAGCAGCAGCTCGCACCGCGCGACGCGCCGGTCACGTTCGACGTCGCGCCCGACGACGTGCCGCCGGTCGCCGAGGAAGACCGCTAGTGGCGTACGAGGGCATCGTCCAGGAGCTGATCGACGAGCTCGGCCGCCTGCCCGGCATCGGACCCAAGTCGGCGCAGCGCATCGCGTTCCACATCCTGCAGACCGAGAGCTTCGACACGACGCGGCTCGCGCAGATCCTCATGGAGGTGCGCGACAAGGTGCACTTCTGCGCGATCTGCGGCAACGTCGCCGAGCAGGAGACCTGCTCGATCTGCCGCGACCCGCGACGCGCGCAGAACGTCATCTGCGTCGTGGAGGAGGCGAAGGACGTGGCCGCCATCGAGCGTACGCGCGAGTTCCGCGGGCTCTATCACGTGCTCGGCGGCGCGCTCAGCCCGATCGACGGGATCGGCCCGAACGACCTCCGGTTCGCGCAGCTGATGAAGCGGCTGGCCGACGGCAGCGTCGACGAGGTCATCATCGCGACCGACCCCAACCTCGAGGGCGAGGCGACCGCGACCTACCTGTCGCGTCTGCTCGTGCAGCCGGGGCTGACGGTCACGCGCCTCGCGTCCGGCCTCCCGGTCGGCGGAGACCTCGAGTATGCGGACGAGGTGACGCTCGGGCGCGCCTTCGAGGGCCGTCGCGTCGTCGAGGCGTGACCGAGGCCGAGGTGCTGCGGGTGCTCGCCGCCCTCGACGGGCTCGGCGTGCACGTCGACGGCGGCTGGGGCGTCGACGCGCTCCTCGGCCGCCAGACGCGGCAGCACGGCGACCTCGACCTCGCGGTCCCGATCGCGAGCGAGGAGCGGATGGAGTCGGCCCTGGTGGCGCTGGGCTACCGTGCGCAACCGGGTCACCCGGAGCACAATCCCGTCTTCGCGTCGCCCGACGGAGCCGTCGACGTGCACCTGTACGAGTTCGCCGGCGATGAGCCGGAGGCGTTGATCGGCATCGCCTATCCGCGCGCCAGCCTGACCGGGCGCGGCCGCATCGGCGGCGTCGAGGTCGACTGCATCGCGGCCGAGTGGGTGATCCCGTTCCATTCCGGGTATCCGCTCGACGCCGACGACCTCGCCGACGTCCGTGCGGTCGCGGAGGCGTTCGGGCTCGACCTCCTGCCGGAGCAGCGGGAGCTCTAGATGTACCGGGTCAGCACTTTGGTGTCAGTCGGCTGATCGGGGGTTGGCCGTTGAGGGCTGAGTGGCGTCGTTCAGTGTTGTAGTGCTCGAGCCAGGGGTCAAGCGCGGCGGATCGTTCGTCGTTCGAGGTGAAGGGCTGTCGGTAGGCCCACTCGGTCTGCAGGGTGCGGTTGAAGCGCTCGACCTTGCCGTTTTGCCAAGGGCAGTGCGGTCGGATGAACACCTGCCGGATGTTCCGGGCCGCGCAGAGTTCCCGTAGTGACCAGCGGTAGGCCCAGGCGTTGTCGGTCATCAGCCGCTCGACACGGGTGATGCCGTGAGCGGCGAAGTGGTCCAGGGCGCGGGCCAGGAACGCGGCGCAGGTCTGCCCACGTTCGTCGGGGTGGATCTCGGAGTAGGCCAGGCGGCTGTGATCGTCGACGAGGGAGTGGACGTAGTCGTAACCGGTGCCGTTCTTCCGGTCTCTGTGGTCGCCCGCGCCGCGCCCCAGAGCTCTCCAGCCGCCGCCGTCCGGGATGCGGCCGAGCTTCTTCACGTCCATGTGGACCAGCTCGCCGGGCCGTTCCCGCTCGTAGCGCATGGCGGTCTGCTTCGAGGAGCGGATCACCTGCCCGGTCATCGGGTCCAGCGCCGCCAGAGGCGGCAGACCGTGCCGGGCGATCACCCGGGACACCGTCCGAGGTGCGATGCCCGTGCGCGCGGCGATCTCGTCGCGGCCGAGCTGCTCGGTCGTGCGCAGCTCGACGATCACCGCCTCCGCGGACGCCGGCAACCGACTGGGCGAGGTCCGAGGCCGTGTCGAGCGATCGTGCAACCCGGCGTCGCCTTCAACGGCGAACCGGGCCAGCCAGTAGCGGACGGTCTTGCGGGAGCAGCCCATCGCCGCAGCAATATGAGCTTGCGCCCAGCCAGCTTCGCGGCGGCGGACGATCAGCAGCCGACCGTGAAACGTCAGATGCGCATTAGCGTGAGACACAAGGACCTCCGTGTGGTCGTAGAGACGTCAGACATCTCCACTAAGCCCGGAGGTCCTCCCGTTTCACAAGACCCGCAACGGCACCAAAGTCATGGCCCGGTACATCTAGCCGCGCTCCGGTGCCATCACGAGCAGCGAGCTCGTCGCGGTCGCGATCTCGCGACCCTCGGCATCCACCGCGACGGCCTCGGCGAAGGCGACGCGCCTGCCGGGCTTGGTCACCCGGCCCGTGACCCGCAGCTGCCCCGTCGCCAGGGTGAACGGACGCAGGTAGCTGACGTTGAGGTCGATGGACGTGTAGAACCACCCGAGTTCGAGGGTCGTGTGGACGGCACAGCCGACGACCGTGTCGAGCACCGTGCAGGCGACGCCCCCGTGCACGACGCCGAGCGGGTTGTACTGGCTCTCGTGCGGATCGACCGTGAAGACCACCTCGCCCCTCGCGACCGTCTCGATGCTCATCCCGAGCAGCTGCGCGATCGGCGGAGGCGGGTAGATCCCGTCGCGCAGGCCCTCCATGTAGGAGAGCCCGGTCATCGTGCGCGCGACGCCCAGCACGGGGGCCGGGTCGTTCCAGCGCACGGTGAGGCTGCGCTCCTCACCCCAGCCCGGCCTCGCGTCGGTCGTCGTGTCGGCGTCGCTCATGGGCTCACGGTAGCCACCCGCGTTCCGGTCGCCGGGCCGCTTTGTCGGCGTCGGCCAAAGGATCCCGGTCACGTGCCCTGGGATACTGGACGATCGTGACCGTCCACCTCGTCGCCTTCGACCTCGATGACACGCTCGCCCCCTCGAAGTCGCCCATCGATCCCCGGATGGCGACGCTGCTCGGCGAGCTGCTCGCCGTCACGGAGGTCTGCATCATCTCGGGCGGCCGGTTCGAGCAGTTCCGCGACCAGGTGCTCACCCACCTGCCGGCGGGCGATGCGCTCCATCGGCTCCATCTCATGCCGACCTGCGGAACGCAGTACTTCCGCTGGGACGGCGCCGCCTGGGCACAGCAGTACGCCGAGAACCTCACCGACGTCGAGAAGGCGGCGGCGCTGCAGGCCCTCGAGGAGGAGGCCCGACGCCTCGGCGTCTGGGAGTCCGAGACGTGGGGCCCGATCCTGGAGGACCGTGGTTCGCAGATCACGTTCTCGGCGCTGGGGCAGGCCGCACCGGTCGAGGCGAAGAAGGCCTGGGACCCGAGCGGCACGAAGAAGAACACCCTCCGCGCGGCGGTGCAGGCCCGCCTGCCGGAGCTCGAGGTGCGCTCCGGGGGCTCGACGAGCGTCGACATCACCCGCCGCGGGATCGACAAGGCGTACGGGATGGCCAGGCTCGCCGAGCTCACCGGCATCCCGTTCACCGGCATGCTCTTCATCGGCGACCGACTCGACCCGGACGGCAACGATTTCCCGGTCGTCGCGCTCGGCATCCCGACGCGGTCGGTCGCGGCGTGGCAGCAGACGGCCGAGCTGATCGAGGACATCGTGGCATCGGCGCGCCGGTAAGCTGGCACTCCGTTCCCGCGCTCCGCGCACGCCTTCCCGGAGACCAGATGAGCCTCATCGTGCAGAAGTTCGGCGGATCTTCGGTCGCCGATGCCGAGAGCATCAAGCGCGTCGCCAAGCGCATCGTCGAAACCCGCAAGGCGGGCAACTCGGTGGTCGTCGCCGTCAGCGCGATGGGCGACACGACCGACGAGCTGGTCGATCTGGCGCATGAGGTCACCCCGTTCCCGGATCCACGCGAGCTCGACATGCTGCTCACGACCGGCGAGCGCATCTCGATGGCGCTGCTCGCGATGGCCATCAAGTCGATGGGCGTCGATGCGCGCTCCTACACGGGCAGTCAGGCGGGCATGATCACCGATGCGCAGCACGGGGCCGCCCGGATCGTCGACGTCACCCCGGTGCGCCTGCGCGAGGCGCTCGACGAGGGCGCGATCGCGATCGTCGCGGGCTTCCAGGGGTTCAACCGCGACAGCCGTGACATCACGACACTCGGCCGGGGCGGCTCCGACACGACGGCGGTGGCGCTCGCCGCCGCGCTCGGCGCCGACGTGTGCGAGATCTACACCGACGTCGACGGCGTCTTCACGGCCGACCCGCGCGTGGTGCCCCGGGCCCACAAGCTCGACGTCGTCACCAGCGAGGAGATGCTGGAGCTCGCGGCGTCCGGGGCGAAGGTGCTGCACATCCGGGCCGTGGAGTACGCGCGCCGGCACGGCGTGACGATGCACGTGCGGTCGTCGTTCAACAACCACGAGGGCACGTGGGTCGTGAACTCGAAGGAGGAGACTCCGTGGAGGAGCCCATCATCACCGGCGTCGCCGGAGACCTGAGCGAGGCCAAGATCACGGTCGCGGGCGTTCCCGACGTGCCGGGCAAGGCGGCGGAGATCTTCACGATCGTCGCCAAGACGGGCGCGAACATCGACATGATCGTGCAGAACATCTCGGCCGCCTCGACGGGGCTGACCGACATCTCGTTCACGCTGCCCAAGGTCGAGGGCGAGAAGGTGCTGGCATCGCTGCGCGCCGAGCAGAACGCCGTCGGCTTCGACGCGCTGCTGTTCGACGATCAGATCGGCAAGCTCTCGGTCGTCGGGGCGGGCATGCGCTCGAGCGCGGGTGTCTCGGCGCAGCTCTTCCGCGCGCTCTCGGATGCCGGCATCAACATCGAGATGATCTCCACGAGCGAGATCCGCATCTCGGTGGTCACCCGGGCCGACACTCTCCAGCAGGCGATGCGCGTGGTCCACGCGGCGTTCGAGCTCGACGGCGAGGCCGAGGCCGTCGTGTACGCCGGCACCGGCCGCTGAACCCCGAGGTGCGGCGCCGGTCCCTGCGGCGACGGCGGCAACCGGATGGCGCCGGTACGATCGTTCCATGAGCACAGACGGAGTCCGCCTCGGCGTCGTCGGCGCCACCGGCCAGGTCGGCGCGGTCGTGCGCCGCCTCCTCGAGGAGCGCGATTTCCCGATCCGTGAGCTGCGGTTCTTCGCGAGCTCCCGCAGTGCCGGCAGCACCCTCGACTTCCGCGGCGAGCCGATCGTCGTCGAGGACGCCTCCACGGCCGACCCGACCGGCCTCGACATCGCGATCTTCAGCGCCGGCGCCACCATGAGCCGCGTGCAGGCCCCGCGCTTCGCCGCAGCGGGCGTTCTGGTCATCGACAACTCCAGCGCCTGGCGCATGGACCCCGACGTGCCGCTCGTCGTGAGCGAGGTCAACCCGCACGCGATGGACGAGGCGCGCAAGGGCATCATCGCCAACCCGAACTGCACGACCATGGCCGCGATGCCGGTGCTCAGGCCCCTGCACGAGGAGGCCGGCCTCACCCGTCTCATCGTCAGCACCTACCAGGCGGTGAGCGGCGCGGGCCTCGTGGGCGGTGCCGAGCTGCTCGAGCAGGCGACGGCGGCGCTGGGTCAGGATGCCATCGGCCTCGTGCGGGACGGCTCGGCGGTCGAGTTCCCCGAGCACCACGCCTTCCCCGAGACGATCGCATTCAACGTCGTGCCCTTCGCCGGCGACCTGGTCGATGACGGTGACAACGAGACGGTGGAGGAGCACAAGCTCCGCAACGAGAGCCGCAAGATCCTCGAGATCCCGGGGCTGCCGGTGAGCGTCACGTGCGTGCGCGTGCCGGTCTTCACCGGTCACTCGCTGAGCATCAACGCCGAGTTCGCGCGGCCGCTGAGCCCCGAGCGCGCGCGCGAGCTGCTCGAGGGCGCGCCGGGAGTGCGCTTCGAGGAGGTGCCCACCCCGCTCCACGCCGCCGGCGCCGACCCCAGTCTCGTCGGCCGGCTGCGTCGTGATGAGGGTGCGCCCGGTGGTCGCGGTCTCGCGTTCTTCATCTCCAACGACAACCTGCGCAAGGGCGCGGCCCTCAACGCGGTGCAGCTCGCGGAGCTCGCGGCCGCGCGTCTGGCGCAGAGCACGGTCGCCTGACGAGCCGCGCACCTCGTTACCTCCGCGCTTCCTGAGAGCCCTCTCTCACGTCGCAGAAAACCGACGTAGTGTCGAAACGCACCTCCGCGTCCGCGATCCGGGCGTTGGAGCGCAATGAGGCAGGGAGGCCCGAATGACATCGAAGACATTCCGCCGGATCATCGCCGCGACCGCCGCGATCGCGAGCGCGACGCTGCTGGCCGCATGCGCGGGTGGCGGCAGCAGCGGAGGCGGGGGCGGCGGCACGAGCGGGAACGACCTCGGCCTCCCGAACCTGAAGGGCCAGACGCTCAACGTCTCGGCCGACTGGAGCGGCGCGGAGCAGAAGGACTTCGAGGCCGTGCTGAAGGTCTTCGAGAAGGCGACCGGCGCCACGGTCGACTACAAGAGCCTCGGCAACAACGTCGCGACCGTGCTGGGCACGCAGATCACCGGTGGCAACCCGCCGAACGTGTCGCTCATCCCGCAGCCGGGCCTGCTCAAGCAGCTCGCCGCGGACGGCTCGCTCAAGACGCTGCCGAGCAGCGTGACGAAGACCGTCGACGCCAACTACTCGCAGACCTGGCAGGACCTCGGCAAAGTCGACGGCAAGCCCTACGGCGTCTGGTTCAAGGGCTCCAACAAGTCGACGGTCTGGTACAACACGCAGCTGTACAAGAACGCCGGCATCGACGAGCCGAAGACCTGGGACCAGTTCACCAAGGACATGCAGACGCTGCAGGACTCGGGCGTCTCGGGCCTGTCGATCGGCGCCGATGTCGGGTGGCCGCTCACGGACTGGTTCGAGAACGTGTACCTGCGCACCGCCGGCGGTGACATGTACGACAAGCTCGCCAACCACGAGATCCCGTGGACCGACCCGTCGGTGACCAAGGCCCTGGACATCCTCAAGGACCTGTGGAGCGCCGACTACATCGAGCCGGGCGGTGCGCAACGCAGCTTCGGCGACGCGGTGACGGAGGTCTTCGGCGCCAACCCGAAGGCCGCGACGACCTACGAGGGCGACTTCGTGGCGACCAACATCGCGAGCGACACCAAGACCAAGGTCGGCACGGGGGCGAAGTTCTACGACTTCCCGTCGATCGACGACTCGCCCGCGTCGGTGGTGGGCGGCGGCAATGTCGCCGTGGCGTTCAAGGACGACAAGGCGACGATGGCGCTCATGAAGTTCCTCGCGATGCCGGAGGCGGCCAACGCGTGGATCCCGCTCGGCGGCTTCACCTCGCCGAACCAGAAGGCCGACACCGGCAAGTACCCGGATGCCACGAGCAAGCAGATCGCGCAGGCGCTGCTCAGCGCGAAGGTGCTGAAGTTCGACATGTCCGACCTGGCGCCGAGCGCGTTCGGCGGCACCGAGGGTCAGGGCGAGTGGCAGATCCTGCTCGGCTTCTACGCGAACCCGACCGACGTCGCGGGCGTCCAGCAGAAGCTCGAGGCCGCCGCGGCCGCCGCGTACAAGAGCTGACCCATGGCCGACACGGTCCCGGCCGCGGTCGCCGCGAAGGCGCCGCGGCCGCGGGCCCCCATCCCGTGCGGAGGCGGGGGTCGAGCAGCAACAGCGCGGGTAAGTTCGCGATGGCGTTCCTCGCTCCGGCGATCGTGCTGCTCGGCGCGCTCGTCGTCTATCCGATCTTCTACACCGCCATCCGGTCGCTGTTCGACGCGCGCGGCAGTTTCAACGCGGGCGCGAACTACGTGGACATGTTCACGCAGGCCGACACCCTGGGCGCGATCCTGCACAACATCATCTGGGTGCTCGTCGCCCCGATCGTGTGCACGGTGCTCGGCCTCGTGTTCGCGGTGCTGAGCGAGCGGGTCAAGTGGAAGACCGCGTTCAAGCTCATCGTCTTCATGCCGATGGCGATCTCGATGCTCGCGGCCGGCGTCATCTTCCGCTCGGTGTTCCAGGAGAACCCGAAGGTCGGTGTCGCGAACGCCATCGCGGTGACGGTGCACGACGCGTTCGCGCCGTCGAGCTCGTACCCCGGCGCGCAGCCGCGACCGAACGCCGACATCGTCAAGACCGATGGCGCGGTGCGGTCGAAGAGCGCGGTGCAGGCGGGCGAGACGGTGGACTTCCCACTGGTGGCGATCCAGGCGGGCACCTTCGAGAAGGGCGACCCGGTCGCGACGAAGGCGCCTGCTGCGAAGGCGACCCAGATCACCGGCACCGTGTGGTCGGACTTCGTGCTCGGCGGCGGCGGAACGCCCAACCAGCTGGGCGACGGCAAGAACTCGCTCATCAGGGTGACGGTCGAGGCGCTCCCGGCCGGCTCGACGAAGGCGGCGGCGACGGCGCTCACCGACGACCACGGCCGGTTCACGCTCAGCGGCCTCGATCCGGGCACGAGCTACACGGTCGAACTGCCCAGCTCCAACTTCCGGGAGCCGTTCAACGGGGTGCCGTGGCTCGGGCCGCAGCTCATCAACGTCGTCGTGATCCTGTCCTACGTCTGGATCTGGGCCGGATTCTGCATGGTGATGGTCGGCTCCGGCCTGACCGCGATCGACCGCTCGCTGCTGGAGGCGGCCCGCACCGACGGCGCGAACGAGTGGCAGGTCTTCAGTCGCATCACGGTGCCGCAACTCGCCCCCGTGCTGGTGGTGATCCTCGTGACGCTCATCATCAACGTGCTGAAGATCTTCGACCTGGTCTATGTGATCCCGCCCGGCACGTCGAAACCGGCGGCCAACGTGATCGCGGTCCAGATGTGGAACGTCTCGTTCGGCGGCGGCAACGACCAGGGCCTCGGCAGCGCGCTGTCGATCTTCCTGCTCGTGCTCGTGCTGCCGGCGATCATCCTCAACGTCCGACGATTCCGGAGCCAGCGATGACGATCGACACGGGTTCGGTCAAGGCGCCGCGCACGCTCGCGCAGCGCATCCTCGGCTTCCTCGGGCACGGCGTCGTGCACGTCGTGCTCATCATCGTGGCGGTCATCTGGCTCGTGCCGACGGTCGGTCTGCTCGTCTCGTCGTTCCGCACCTCGACCGACTCGGCGGGCTCCGGATGGTGGACCGCGTTCCTGAAGCCGGCGCAGCTGACCTTCGAGAACTACGCGAGCCTCGTGAGCGACACGGCCGCCCTAGGTGCGCTCGGCAACTCGCTGCTGATCACCCTGCCCACGACGATCCTGGTCGTGGTCATCGGCTCACTGGCGGGGTACGCCCTCAGCTGGATCGAGTTCCGCGGACGCGACTGGGTGCTGATCGGCATCATCGTGCTGCTCGCCGTGCCGCTGCAGGTCGCGTTCATCCCGGTCGCCGGGCTATTCCGCTCGCTCGGCATCTTCGGCTCGGTCATCGGCGTCGTGCTGTTCCACACCGCCTTCGGACTGCCGTTCGCGGTGTTCCTCATGCGCAACTTCTTCGGTCAGGTGCCGGCGGAGCTGCTCGAGGCGTCGCGCCTGGACGGGGCGAGCGAGTGGCGCATCTTCACGCGCGTGGTGCTGCCGCTCGGCCTGCCGGCCGTGGCATCCTCGCGATCTTCCAGTTCCTCTGGACCTGGAACGACATGCTCGTCGCGCTGATCTTCTCGAGTTCGCAATCCCAGCCCCTGACGGTCTACCTGCAATCGCAGTTGAGACAGTTCGGGGCGAACATCGACATCCTGTCGTCGGGCGCGTTCGCGTCGATGCTCATCCCGCTCATCGTCTTCTTCGCGTTCCAGCGCTACTTCGAGAGCGCGTTGCTGGCGGGCTCGACGAAGTAGTCGGTCGGCCGGCGCGGAGCGGCGGCCGAGCGCCGATAGCCTGTCGGGATGCCGAAGCCGGGGCGCCGCCATGGGGTGCTCCTCGCGATCCTCGTCGTCTACCTCGCGGCACTGGCGCTGATCGCCTTCTGGCCGGTTCCGGTCGACAGCGGCGCCCGCGGGTCGTTGGGGACGCTCCTCGCGCTGCTGCGCGCGCGCGGCTGGGGGTGGATCGACTACTCCGTGGTGGAGGCGTCGGCCAACGTCATCCTGTTCGTGCCGTTCGGCTTCCTGCTGGGGGTGCTCGGCGGGCGGGGTGCGGGCCGCCGGCTGCTCATGCTCGCGGTGTGCGTCGCCAGCTCGGTGGCGATCGAGGTCGGACAGGCGGCGCTGCTCCCGGCGCGGTATGCGAGCGTCGGCGACATCGCCGCGAACTCGCTCGGCGCCGTCGTGGGCGCACTGCTCGCGCTCGCGTTCGGCGCGATCACGCATCGGCGGGCGCCTCGAGGGTCGCTCGCGGGCGACGCCCCGAAGCCGGACGGCTCGGCCGGCCCCGCCTAGAATCGAGGTGTGCCCGAAGCGTTCGACGTCGTCCTGATCGGGGGCGGCGTGATGAGCGCCACCCTGGGTTCGCTCCTGCAGCGCCTGCAGCCGGATTGGCGCATCGCGATCCTGGAGCGGCTCGGCGACGTGGCGCTCGAGAGCTCCAATCCCTGGAACAACGCCGGCACCGGTCACTCCGCTCTCTGCGAGCTGAATTACACGCCGGAGCTGCCCGACGGCTCGATCGACATCACCAACGCGGTCAAGGTGAACGAGCAGTTCCAGGTGAGCCGTCAGTTCTGGTCGGCCCTGGTCGAGGACGGCACGCTGCCGGAGCCGCACCGCTTCATCAACACGGTGCCGCACATGACCTTCGTCTGGGGCGAGGACAACGTCGCGTACCTGCGCAAGCGCTTCGACGCCCTCAAGGACCACCCGCTCTTCGCGGGGATGGAGTACAGCGAGGACGCGGCGCAGATCCGGCGCTGGGCGCCGCTGCTCATCCCGGGCCGGGCCAAGAGCCAGCCGATCGCCGCCACGTACATGAAGGTCGGCACCGACGTCGACTTCGGATCGCTCACCCGGCTGCTCATCGACGGTCTCGTCGCGAAGGGGGCCGAGCTGCGGTACGAGCACCGGGTCACCGGCCTGCGCAAGCGCCGCGACGGGGTGTGGCAGGTCACCGGCCGGCGCGAGGTCGGCGGCGCGCCCTTCTCGCTCGAGGGCCGCTTCGTCTTCGTCGGCGCCGGCGGCGGGGCCCTGAACCTGTTGCAGCGCTCCGGCATCAAGGAGATCCGGGGGTACGGAGGCTTCCCGATCAGCGGAGAGTTCTTCCGCACCGACGACCCCGAGATCGTCGCGAAGCACTCGACCAAGGTCTACGGCAAGGCGGCCGTCGGCAGCCCGCCGATGTCGGTGCCGCACCTCGACACCCGCTACGTCGACGGCACGCCGAGCCTGCTGTTCGGCCCGTACGCCGGCTTCAGCCCGAAGTTCCTGAAGGCGGGCTCGTGGCTCGACCTGTTCGCGTCGATCCGGCCGCACAACCTCGGCACGATGATCGGCGCGGGCCTCAAGAACCTCGACCTCGTGCTCTACCTCGTGCGCGAGCTGCTCGCGAGCCGGGCGCACAAGGTCGAGTCGCTGCGCGACTTCTTCCCGAAGGCGGACGGAGACGACTGGCGGCTCATCACCGCCGGGCAGCGCGTCCAGGTCATGAAGCGCGGCGCCGACGGCAAGGCCGTGATCCAGTTCGGCACCGAGGTGGTCGCGTCCGCCGACGGCTCGATCGCCGGGCTGCTGGGCGCCTCGCCCGGCGCCTCGACCGCCGTGCCGATCATGCTCGACGTGCTCGCGCGGTGCTTCGGCGACCGCCTCCCCGGTTGGGAGCCGGAGCTACGCACGCTGATCCCGACCTACGGAACCCGGCTCTCCGACGACCCGGCCAGGGCGACGAAGGTCATGCGCGAGACGGCGGCCGAGCTCGGCATCCCCGCCTGAGCCCCCGCGCCCGACCGGTCAGGTCAGTGCGCCGCGCGGTACGCCTCGACCACGTCGGATCCCACGCGACCGCGCTCGGAGACCTTCATGCCGCGGGAGCGCGCCCACTCGCGCATGGCGGTCGCCTCGCTCGCCGGCGCCGACGACCCGGATCCGCGCCCGGTGCTGCGACGTCCGCCGACCCGGCGACCCGCCTTGACGTACGGGGCGAGCGCGTCGCGCAGGCGCTCCGCGTTGCGATCGGCGAGGTCGATCTCGTAGCTCGCGCCGTCGAGACCGAAACTGATCGTGCTGCCGGAGCCGGCCTCGATGGGAGTGCCGTCGATATCGTCGACGAGCTGGACCACGACTTTCTGGGCCACGGGAATTCTCCTGTCAAAATGCGCTGGGACGGATTCAGGATATCGGACCCATTTCGGATATCCGAATACCGAATCGGCTTGACGGTCATTCGAAGGTATGTTCGAATGAGTGGATGCGGTGGAGCGGGCAGCAGATCGGCGTCGTGGACGGCGACGCCCTGCCCGGTATGGGCCGGCTCGACAATCTCGTGCGCAGCGTGCAGACCCCCGAGTTCGCCGGCATCACCTTCCATGAGGTGCTCGCGAAGAGCGCCCTGAACCACGTTCCCGGCGAGTCGAAGGCGCTCCCGTTCGGGTGGACGATCAATCCGTACCGGGGATGCAGCCATCAGTGCGTTTTCTGCTTCGCGAGAAATACGCACACGTTCCTCGATTTCGATGCCGGCCGCGATTTCGACACCCAGATCGTCGTCAAGATCAACATCGCCGAGGTTCTGCAGAGGGAACTCGGCCGCCCGAGCTGGCAGCGTCCCCACGTCGCGCTCGGCACCAACACCGACCCCTATCAACGGGCGGAGGGTCGCTACCGGCTCATGCCGGGCATCGTCGCCGCACTCGCCGCATCGCGAACGCCGTTCAGCGTCCTCACCAAGGGCACGCTGCTGCGGCGCGACCTGCCGTTGTTGCAGGAGGCCGCGCAGCACGTGCCGGTGCAGCTCGCGATGACGATCGACGTCGCCGATCCGCAACTGCGGGCGAGCCTCGAGCCGGGCACCCCCACGACCGAGGCACGCCTGGCGACCGTGCGCGCCGCCACCGACGCCGGGTTCGACGTCTCGGTGCTCGTCATGCCGGTTCTGCCCTACCTCACCGACTCGATCGCGCACCTCGATCGGTTGCTCGGGATGATCGAGGAGGCCGGGGCGACCCGGGTCGCCTACACCGCGCTGCACCTGCGCCCCGGGGCGCGCGAATGGTACCTGGGCTGGCTCGGTCGCGAGCATCCGGAGCTGCTGCCGCGCTACCGCGAGATGTACGGCGGCGGCTCGTATCCGCCGAGGAGTACCGCGCCTGGCTCGCCCGACGCATCACGCCGCTGCTGTGCGCGCACGGGCTCGATCGACGGCCGACGATGGATCCCGCGACCGGCACGCCGACCACCGACGGGTCATCCCCGCGGTTCGCAGCCGAGGAGTACGCCACCGGCCACGAGATGCCGAGTGCCGGGCTCATCGCCGCCGAGCTGTCGCCCGCGATGGCCGCCGCGCTGCAACCCACCCTGTTCTGAACGAGGTCACCATCTAGGCTGGTGTCGTGCTGACGGCGACCGGGGTGGAGCGCGACGCGTCCGCACGCCATCCGGAGGTGCGCGTGCGGGTGGCGATCGTCGACGACCACGAGGTGCTCCTCGACAGCCTCGGATCCTGGATCACCGAAAACGCCCCCGAGTTCGAGGTCGCCGTGCTCGCGACGACCTGGCTCGAGCTCGTGCACGACGTGAACTTCCCGACCGATCTCGTGCTGCTCGACTTCCAGCTGCGTGAGCCGGTGTCGATCGAGGCGCGGGTGCGCACCTGCCGGGCGGCCGGCGCGAAGGTGATCGTGCTGTCCGGGGTCGAGACGGCAGAGGCCCGCGAGCGGGCGCTCGCCGCCGGCGCCGACGACTTCATCTCCAAGGCGGTGCCCATGCGCGCCGTCATGGACGTCGCCCGCGCCGTCGTCGGCCTGACACCGGATGCCGCGGTCGTCCATCATCGGCAGCTCACGCTCGTCGTCGAGCGGCCCAAGCTCAGCCCGAGTGAGCAGGAGGCGCTCCTGCTGTACGTCTCGGGCCTCAGCACGGGGAGGTCGCGGCCCAGATGGGTGTGCAGTACGAGACGGCGAAGACCTACCTGCGGCGCGTGCGCGAGAAATACGCGCGCGCCGGCCGGCCGGCGAGCAAGAAGGCCGAGCTGGTGCGGCGGGCCGCCGAGGACGGATTGCTCCAGTAGTGGCCAAGCTGTACTTCCGCTACGGCGCGATGAACAGCGGCAAGAGCACCGCGCTGCTACAGGCCGCCTACAACTACGAGGAGCGCGGGCACCAGGTGCTGCTCGCGAAGCCGGCGATCGACTCCAAGGGCGAGGCGTCGATCATCTCGCGGCTCGGCGTGACCCGCGCGGTCGACTTCACGATCGCCCCCGATGAGGTCGTCACCGAGGCCTTCATGCGCGAGCGCACCCGCGTGATCGCCGCGACGGGCTCCGACGTGAGCTGCCTGCTCATCGACGAGGCGCAGTTCCTCAGCGAGGAGCAGGTCGACGACCTGCTGCGCATCGCGATCGAGGAGGACGTGCCGGTCCTGGCGTACGGCATCCGGACCGACTTCCAGACCATCGCCTTCCCCGGCAGCCGCCGGCTGCTCGAGATCGCCCACTCCCTCGAGGAGCTGAAGACCATCTGCCGGTGCGGCCGCAAGGCGATCTTCAACGCGCGCAAGGTCGACGGCCGCTTCGTCTTCGACGGCGATCAGGTGGCGATCGAGCAGGGCGAGGTCGTCTACGAGTCGCTGTGCGGTCAGTGCTACCTGGAGGAGAGCGGCGGTGCCTTCAACCGCGGCTGGCGTCCCCGGCTGGACTTCAGCTACGGCTCGGGCCCCGATTCGGACTTCAGCTGATGACCGGCACGTTCCCACCGCGCTCGCGGCTGTCGTCTGTGACCATGGTCGGATGAGCGAGCGCCGGGCGATGCGGTCGCGGTCCGGACCGCTGGCGCGATCCGGTCCGTCGGCGCGCCATGGTCGTCAGCGGCGTCCGAGCCTCGTCCGCACGATCATCGGTCTCGTGGCCTCGGCGCTCGCCGTCGTGCTGGTCGCCGTCGTCTCGGTCAGTGCGATCGCGGTCAGCCGGCTCGCCAGCGACGTCGGGAGCAACACCGTCCACCTCGCGCATCTCAACGGTGCGACCGCGCCGCCGAGCGTCGGGGCGATCAAGGGCGGCCTGAACCTCCTGCTCGTCGGCACCGACACCCGCAGCGGGCAGTCGGGCTACCAGGACCGGGCCGATCTCGCCGGGTCGTCGGGTGCCGGCAACAACGACGTCACGATCCTCGTGCACGTCGCGCAGGATCATCAGTCGGCGCTCGTGGTCAGCTTCCCGCGCGACCTGATGATCCCGGTGCCGGCGTGCCCGAACCCCAAGAACGGCGGCACGTATGGCTCATCGAGCATCGCCATGCTCAACTCGACGCTCTCGCGCGGGGGCTGGCGTGTCCGGTGCTGACCATCGAGAAGCTCATGGGGATCACGATCCCGTACGCGGCATCCATCACCTTCAACGGGGTCGCCTCGATGGCGGACGCCGTCGGGGGCGTGACCGTGTGCGTCGCGAGCCCCATCAAGGACCCGTTCGTCGGGCTCGATCTCCCCGCCGGAAGCCACACCATCTCGGGCACCACGGCCCTCGCGTTCCTGCGCAGCCGGCACGGGGTCGGCGACGGCAGCGACCTCGGCCGGATCAGCAACCAGCAGGTCTATCTGTCGGCCCTCGTGCGCACGGTGCGCAGCGGCGGCGTGCTGACGGATCCGGTCAAGCTGTACGGACTCGCGGAGGCGGCGGCGAAGAACATGCAGCTCTCCGACTCGCTGAGCCCCGTCGTCACGATGGTGTCGATCGCGCTGGCGCTGAAGACGATCCCGCTGCAGAACATCGCGATGATCCAGTACCCCGTCGGGTCGAGCCCGCTGTACCCGAACCGCGTCGTGCCGTCGTCGTACGCCGACCAGCAGGTCGCGACGGCCCTCCAGCAGGATCTGCGGGTGCAGCTGACCGGCAAGACCGGACGCGGCGCGGAGCTCGCGCCCGGGGCGACCGCGCCCGCGACGCCGGCCCCGGGATCGACGGTCACCGCCACGCCCACGCCCACGTCGTCGAGCGGCCCCGCCTCGATCGCCCTGCCGAGCACGGTGCAGGGGCAGAGCGCCGACCAGCAGACCTGCTCGAAGGGCGTCGTCGTCCGGTAACCACCCGGCGATCCTGAACCGATACGGAGCACACGAGAAGAGGGCCGCCCGAAGGCGACCCTCTTCTCGCTGCGTCGGGGTAACAGGATTTGAACCTGCGGCCTCGTCGTCCCGAACGACGCGCGCTACCAAACTGCGCCATACCCCGCTGCCGTTGCCGGCAACCTGTCAAGGATAGCCGATGCGGGGGCGGCCCCGAGCCGTCAGTCCCGGGCGACGAGAGTCAGCACGACCGCCTCCGGCGGGCAGGCGAATCGCACGGGCGCGTAGATCGATGTGCCGAGCCCCGCGGAGACCTCGAGGTAGGCGATCCGGTCACCGTGCACCCACTGCGAGAGACCGCTCGCCTGATCGCGGGGCAGATCGCAGTTGGCGGTGAGGGCCGGCAACCCCGGGATGCGCACCTGTCCGCCGTGGGTGTGCCCGGCCACCAGCAGCTCGGCCCCCGAGTCGACGAGCGCATCGAGGATGCGACGGTAGGGCGCGTGCGTCACGCCGAGGCGCACGGTCTCGGCGTCCGTGTCCTCCGACCAGCGCACCTCGCGACCCAGCCGCGCGACCTCGCTCGCCATGCGCCGCACATCGTCGCGGCGGTAGTGCGCGTCCCCGGTGCCGAACAGCTCGAGCCGGATGCCGCGCAGCTCGAGCGCGTGCGCCCGGTTGGCGAGGTCGAGCCAGCCCAGTTCGTCGCCGAGGAACGCGTCGAGCCGGGCGGTGTCGAGCCGCGCCCCGCGGTTGTGACGCCGATCGGTCGACCGGATCAGGTAGGCCAGCGGGTTCTTGAGCATGGGCCCGACGTAGTCGTTCGAGCCGTGCGTGAAGACGCCCGGGATGCCGGCGAACGGCGCATACGCCCGCACGATGCCCTCGATCCCGTCGACGTGCCCCAGGTCGTCGCCGGTGTCGATCACGAGATCCGGTTCGTAGCGCACGAGGGAGCGGACGAACTCCTGCTTGCCCTCCTGCCACGGCGCCATGTGCAGATCGCTCAGATGCAGCACGGTGAGCGGGCGGCTGCCGCGCGGCAGCACCGGCACGGTCTCCTCGCGCACGGTCCAGCGGATGCGCTCGACGAGCACGCCCCACGCGAGCGCGGCCGCCCCCGCGGCCACGAGGGCGCCGGCGGCGACCCCCGCGGTGCGGGCGCCGCGGGGCATCAGCAGGTCGACTTCGCGATCGTGAGCGTCACCGGTTTCGACGGGTTCGCCGACGAGCCGCCCGCGGGGTTCTGCGCGGTCACCTTGTTCTCCGTCGGATCGCCGGGCGGAACCACCTGACAGGCGGGCGGCGTGATGTTGTTGAAGCCCGCCGCATGCAGGTCGTTGACCGCGTTGCCTTGACTCTCACCGACGACGTTCGGCACGGGTGTCGCCTGCCCGTTGCTCGTATACACGGTCACGAAGGCGCCCTGGACGACCGAGGCGCCCTCGCCCGGGTCGAGATTGGCGACCACGCCGGCGGGGAGGTCCGAGTCGATCGGCCCGCCATCCTGATAGGTGAGGCCCGCCGCGTCGAGGGCCGCCTGCGCCTGCTGCACGGAGCCCCCGATCAGGCCGCTCGGCACGGTCGCCTTGGCACCGTCGAGCAGGTTCTGTGCCGGCGGCGCGAACTCGCCTCCCGCGAGGCCGGGGTAGGCGTCGACCGCGCGGGCGGTCGCCTTGAAGATGTAGTTGCGGAGCACGGCCGCTTGAATCCGCCCGGCGCCGGTCGCGATACGGATGCTCCGCAGCGCCTGTGTGCCCACGATGTTGCCGACCCAGAGAGCGGTCGACGCGTGCGGTGATGAACCCACCGTCCAGGTGTGCCACGAGGAGTCGGTGGTGCCCGTCTTGCCGATGTACGGAGTGCCGTCCTTCGGCGCGGCATCCTTCGCCGTTCCGTTGCCGGCGAAGACCGCGGCCATCGCGTAGGCGGCGGTGTCGGCGACGTCCGGTGTGATCAGCGGATCCTGCCCGCAGGTGCGCTTCTCGCCACCGAGGTCATCCCCTGCGCGTCCGTGATGTCATCGATCAGTGTCGGCGTGCAGAAGACGCCGTGGTTCGCGATCGCCGCGTAGGCGGCCGCCTGCATGAGCGGCGTCACGTTGTTGCTGCAGCCCCCGATGATGCAGGAGGGGAGGGTCGAGAGGGTCGTCGTGTTGTAGTACGGGCTGTTCTTGTCCGAGCTGTTCATCGCGTTGTGCACGCCGAGCGACTCCGCGATCTTCTGGGTGTCGCACTGGTCGACCTTCTGACCCATCTGCATGAACACGGTGTTCACCGAGCGCGCGGTACCGCGCACCACGGTGTACCCGCCGCCCTCGCCCTCGTCGTTGCGCACGTTGAAGGAGGGACCGCCACCGGCATCCGGGCAGGTGTCCGGGAACTCCGAGTACTTGAAGGTGTGCTTGCTGGCGTTGAAGGTCTCGTTCACGCCGTGACCCTGCGCGAGGAAGTTGAGGAGGGTGTACGGCTTGTAACTCGATCCCGGCTGGTATCCGCCGCCGCCGTTGCGGTACGTGGCGCGGTCGACGTTGAAGTCGATGGCGCTGTAGGGCTGCATGGCGAGCTGGAGCTGCGAAAAGCCCTTCGTCGCCGGGTCGGTGATGTTGTTGAACGGCTTGTTCTGCGCCATCAGCAGAATGCGTCCGGTGCCGACCTGCACCGTGGTCTCGGCCGCGCCGAGGGCGAACCCCGGAGTGCCCGGCGGCGCATAGTTGGCCAGGACGGCGTTGGCCTCCGTCTGCAGTGTGGGCGTGACCGAGACGGTGACCTTGTACCCGCCCTGCGCCCACGCCTCCTCCTGCTGGGTCGGCGACTGGCCGAGCGACGTCACCTGGCCGGCGTGGATCTTGTCCTGGACCAGCTGGCAGACGAACTGGAACCCGGCGGTCGCGTTGTAGCAGCCCTGTTTCGGTGCGGAGGGCTTGATATAGCTCTTGACCGGGGTCTTGATCGCCTCGTCGGCCTGGGCCGGGGTGATGTATCCCTCCGAGCGCATGAAGCCGAGGATGACGTTGCGGCGGGCCTCGTTCGCCGCGTAGTTCTTGTCGGAGAACAGGCCGTTGGCCGACGGGTTCTGCACGATCGCGACGAGGCTCGCCGCCTGCGCGATCGTCAGGTTCGCCGCCGTCGTGCTGTAGTACTGCTCCGACGCCGCCTCGACGCCGTAGGTGTTGCCGCCCATGCCGACGATGTTGAGGTAGGCGGCGAGGATCTCCTGCTTGGAGTACTTCTTCTCCAGGCCGATCGCGAGCTTCATCTCCTGGACCTTGCGGCCGAGGTCGGGGAACACCGCCGCCTTGATGTCGGCATCGCGCTGCTTGCCCGGCGGCTCGGCCGAGGCCTCCTGGAACCGGATGTTGCGCACGAGCTGCATGGTGATGGTCGAGGCGCCGCCGGATGCCGAATCGCCCTGCGCCTGACCGATCGCCGCGCGCGCCACCGACGGGATGTCGATGCCGCCGTGCTGGTAGAACCGGCGATCCTCGCCGGCGATCGCCGCCTGCTTGAGGTAGTCGCTCATCTGGTCGAGGGCGACGGACTGCCGGTTCTGGTCGAAGACGTACGCGATGTGGAAGTCGGAGCCGTCCGGGTTCTTGGCGACGATCTCGTTCGCCTCGCGCTGCTGGCTCAGGGTGATGTAGTCGGGCAGGGAGTCGAAGATGCCCACCGTGTTGTTCGCGGTGATCCCGCCGACGGCGATCGCGGGAGCGACCATGACGGCGGCCAGGACGCCGGCGAGGGCGCTGAACCCGAGGATCCCCAGGACGCCTGAGAGCAGACCGGTGGCCGTCGTTTTCTGGGCGGGCATAGGCTAGAGGGTACGCCATGGCCCTTTCGGCCTAGCTGAACGGAAGCCAGAAGATGCCCACGTGGGAGTACATGACGACCCCGCTCATCATCCACAACACGACGGCGATCCTGAACAACTGGGGCGCCCAGGGGTGGGAGCTCGTGCAGGTCGTGACCGGACCCGAGGGCGGCCTCGTCGCCTACCTCAAGCGACCGAGGGACGAGGCATGAACGTCGAGGAGACGCTGAACGGGCTCGGCCTCGCGCTGCCGGCGGTCGCGGCCCCGGCCGGTGCGTACGTTCCGGCCGTCGTGTCGGGCAACCTGGTCTTCACCGCGGGACAGCTCCCGTTCGTCGAGGGGGCGCTCCCGGCGACCGGCAAGGTGGGCGGTGAGGTGGATGCCGACGAGGCGGCCGCGTTCGCGCGGATCGCGGCGCTCAACGCGCTCGCCGCGGCGGCGTCCGCGATCGGATCGCTGGACCGCGTGACGCGCGTCGTCAAGGTCGTCGTGTTCGTGGCATCCGACCCGTCGTTCACGGCGCAGCCGAGCGTCGCGAACGGTGCATCGGAACTTCTCGGCCAGGTCTTCGGCGACGAGGGCCGGCACGCGCGCAGCGCGGTGGGCGTCGCGGTGCTGCCGCTGGACTCGCCCGTCGAGGTGGAGCTGACGCTCGAATTCGCCTGACCTCGGCCGCGCCTGCTCTCCGTCGCCCTCTTCTTCTTTCGCGAAACGAAAGGGACCGGAGGACCTCAGTCCTCCGTCTTCGGTGCCGCCTGCAGGGTATCCGAGATCGAGCGCATGACATCGCTGTCGGCGAGCGTCGTGGTGTCGCCGATCGTGCGGTGCTCGGCGACGTCGCGCAGCAGGCGCCGCATGATCTTGCCCGAGCGGGTCTTGGGCAGCTCCGCGACGATGAACACCTGCCGCGGCCGGGCGATCGCACCGATCGAGGTCGCGACGTGCTGCCGCAGCAGCTCGGCGGCCTCCTCCGGGGTCTGCCCGGCGGCGTGCTCCGCACGCAGGATCACGAAGGCGACGACGGCCTGACCGGTCGTCTCGTCGGCCGCGCCGACCACCGCGGACTCCGCGACGATCCGATGGGCGACCAGCGACGACTCGATCTCCGCCGTCGAGAGCCGGTGACCCGACACGTTCATGACGTCGTCGACGCGACCGAGCAGCCAGATGTCGCCGTCCTCGTCCTTGCGAGCACCGTCGCCGGCGAAGTAGTAGCCCTGGTCGGCGAACTTCGCCCAGTAGGTCTCCACGAACCGGTCGTCGTCGCCCCAGATCGTGCGCGCCATCGACGGCCACGGCTCGGTGATCACGAGCAGGCCGCCCTGGCCGTCCGGCACGGCGTTCCCGTCGTCATCGACCACGTCGATCGAGACGCCCGGCAGCGGCACCTGTGCACTGCCCGGCTTCGCCGCGGTGATCCCCGGCAGCGGGCTCACCATGATCGCGCCCGTCTCGGTCTGCCACCACGTGTCGACGACCGGCGTCTTCCCGCCGCCGATGACGTCGCGGTACCACATCCACGCCTCGGGGTTGATGGGCTCACCCACGCTGCCGAGCACGCGCAGGCTCGAGAGGTCGAACCCGTCGGGGATCTGCCGCCCCGCCTTCATGAACGACCGGATCGCCGTGGGCGCCGCATAGAAGAGGCTCACGCCGTACTTCTGGATCAGCTCCCACCACCGTCCCGGGTGCGGCGTGTCGGGGGTGCCCTCGTAGATGACACCGGTGGCGGCGTTCGCGAGCGGGCCGTAGACGACATAGCTGTGGCCGGTGATCCAGCCGACGTCGGCCGTGCACCAGAAGACGTCGGACTCCGGGTGGAGGTCGAACACGTTGCGGTGCGTGTAGGCGACGCCCGTCAGGTAGCCGGCGCTCGAGTGCACGATGCCCTTCGGACGCCCGGTCGTGCCCGAGGTGTAGAGGATGAAGAGCGGGTGCTCGGCTTCGAACGCTTCGGCCTCGTGCTCCGGGTCGGCGGCCTCGATGCGCTCGTGCCACCACAGGTCGAGCTCGTCGTTCCAGTCGATGTCGTTGCCGCCGCGCTTGACGACGAGCACGTGCTCGACGCTCTCGGCACCGTCGACCGCCTGGTCGACGGTGGGCTTCAGCGGGAAGACCTTGCCCTTGCGGTTGCCGCCGTCGGCCGTGATGACGAGCTTGGCCTG
Source organism: Pseudolysinimonas kribbensis (assembly GCF_030161895.1). GTDB lineage: Bacteria > Actinomycetota > Actinomycetes > Actinomycetales > Microbacteriaceae > Pseudolysinimonas > Pseudolysinimonas kribbensis. The sequence continues at coordinate 1,041,759 of NZ_BSVB01000001.1, read as the reverse complement.
GGCGTCGTCGATGCGCGAGCGCAACGAGTCGGCGCTGAAGCCGCCGAAGACGACCGAGTGGATGGCGCCGAGCCGTGCGCACGCGAGCATCGCGACCACGGCCTCCGGGATCAGCGGCAGGTAGATCGCGACGCGATCGCCCTTGCCGATGCCGAGGTCCTTCAGCGCGTTCGCCGCCCGCTTCACGTCGGCGGTGAGCTCGGCGTACGTGATGGTGCGCGTGTCGCCCGGCTCGCCCTCGAAGTGGTACGCGACCCGGTCGCCGAGGCCCGCCTCCACGTGACGATCGAGGCAGTTGTAGGCGACGTTGAGCCTGCCGTCGCCGAACCATCGCGCGAACGGCTTGTCCGACCAGTCGAGCGTCTGGGTGAACGGCTCGTGCCAGTGCAGCTCACGGGCCTGGTCGGCCCAGAACCCCAGCCGGTCCTCGGCGGCGGCTTCGTAGAGCTCGGGCTTCGCGATCGCGCCGGCCGCGAACGGGGTCCGGCGCGAAGCGCCGGGACTCGTGGAGGAGGTTGTCGATCGATGCCATGGACGGACGTCTTTCTCGTCGATCCGCGTTCGAGCCTGGTTTCGCGCGGCGATGGGCTGTTGTCGATCCGATCCTAGAGCCGCTCCGGGGCGGCCCCCGTCCGGGGTGCACCCGCCCTTGTGCAGATCTTGAGGAAATCCTGCGGAAAATGAAAGATGACCCCCGTTGCGGTGTCCTCTTTTCGGAGTACAGTGAGGGCATCCGAGCGCAAATCTCGGTCTTGCAGCGCGAAGATTCCCCCAATCGAGCGTTGCCGTGGCGGCGCCTGTTCCCCCAATGGGCGCCGCCCCTCTCTTTAATCGGTCGTTCCGTCGGCCGCGATGCGTGCCGGGTCGTGCCGGGATTCGCCGCCGCGGGCGGCGGTCCTGGCGGCGATCGTCGGGATCGCGGAGGCCCGTACCGAGCGGGTCGAGTAGCGCGCGGTGGCCGTGTATCGAGACCTCCCCACGCGACGCCGGTGTTCGTTCTCCACCGGGCGTCGCCGGCGTCGTCTCGCGTGCGGGTGATCGTCGCATCCTCGTCGGGTGGTCTTCGTCGCGCGCGCTCCGGATGCCGCTGCCGTCGGGAGCGGGCCGCGCGACGTCGCGTTGTTCGGCGTGCTGGCGGAGGTCGTCGCCCGCGTCGGCGTGACCGACGTGTTCGTCAATCCCGACGGATCGGTCTGGTGCGATGCCGGGCAGGGCGCGGCCGCCGTCGACGGGATGCGGCTGCCGCCCGACGAGGCGCGTGAGCTCGCGGTGCGTCTCGTCTCGCTCGGGGGCAGGCACGTCGACGAGGCGACCCCGGCCATGGACGTGCGACTCGGCGACGGAGTGCGCGTGCACGCGGTGCTGCCGCCGGTGTCGCCGGGCGGCGCCGCCCTGTCGATCCGCCTCCAGCGCACGCGGCCGTTGAGCGCGCGGGAGCTGGCCGAGGGCGGGATGTTCGCCGACGTGCCGCTGGACGGCATCCGGGACCTGGTGCGCGGCCGCGCCAACCTCCTCGTGACGGGCGCCGGCGGCAGCGGCAAGACGACGCTGCTCGGCGCACTGCTCGGGCTCGCGCCGCCGCACGAGCGCATCGTGCTGATCGAGGACGTCGCGGAGCTGCGGGTGCGGCATCCGCACGTCGTGGCGCTCGAGGCGCGTCAGCCGAATCTCGACGGCGCCGGCGCGATCGGGCTCGAGCGGCTCGTGCGGGAGGCCCTGCGGATGCGTCCGGACCGGCTCGTGGTCGGCGAGGTGCGGGGCGCGGAGCTGCGCGAGCTGCTGGGCGCGCTCAACACCGGGCACGACGGAGGCGCGGGCACGCTGCACGCGAACTCGCTCGCCGACGTGCCGGCGCGGCTCGAGGCGCTCGGGGCGCTCGCCGGACTCGGTGCCGAGGCGCTCGCGCGCCAGGCCGTCAGTGCGATCGACGCGGTGCTGCACCTCGAGCGCACCGGGTCGGGTCGCCGGCTGACGGCGCGGGGAACGCTCCGGCTCGACCGGCGCGGACGGCTGGCGGTGTCGACGGGATGACGCGGTCGCGCTCGAGGGGCCGCCCCGATTTCGCCGCGGCGGCGTCCGATGTCGAGCGGCTCGCGGTGCTGCTCGATGCGGGCGTGACGCCGTCCTCCGCCTGGACGCACGTCGCCGCGGGCGGTGGGGCGGTCGCGCGATCGGTCGCCGCCGGAGCCCCGGCCGGGCATGAGCTCGCGATGCGGATCGGCGCGGCCGCGACCGCCGTCCAGGGCAGCGAGCGCGTCGGGTGGCAGGCGGTCGCCGCCGCGTGGCGGGTGGCCGCCGACGCCGGCGCGCCGCTGGCGCCCACCCTGCGCGACCTGGCGGCGACGCTGCGCGGTCTGGCGCAGGCGGCACGCGAGGTGGAGGTCGCGCTGGCGGGGCCGGTGGCCACCGCGCGGGTCGTGCTCCTCCTGCCGCTCGTCGGCATCGGCCTCGCGGCGCTGCTGGGGGTGAACGCCCTGGGCGCCCTGGTCACGACAGTGCCGGGGTGGGTCTGTCTCGCCGGCGGCGGCGGGCTGATCGTGCTCGGCATCCGGTGGATCGGCGGCATGGTGCGCGGGGCGTCCCGGCTCGACCCGACACCGGGCCTGCCGCTGGACCTGCTCGCGATCGCTCTGCGCGGCGGTGCGAGCGCGGATCGCGCGACCGCCCTCGTCGCCGAGTCGGTGACGGATGCCGGGTTGCCGGCGCCGGGCGAGGCGGGCGCCGAGGTGCTGGCGTTCAGTCGCGCGGCCGGTGTCCCGGCGGGCGCCCTGCTGCGGGCGGAGGCGGAGGAGCTGCGCCGCCGCGAGCGTGCGGCGGCCGCGATGCGCGCCGCGCGGCTGGAGACGCGGCTGCTCGCTCCGCTGGGCCTGTGCGTGCTGCCGGCCTTCGTGCTGCTCGGCGTCGCACCGGTCCTGCTCGCGCTCCTCTCGTCCACCGCGGCGGCACTGTGAGGCGCGTCCCCCGATCGCCGGGCCGGCGTGCCGTGGACCGGGCGACGGCGTCAGGCTCGACCCGTTCGTGCCCCGAACGAAAGCAGGAGCGCATGCCCCGAATCTCCCTCCGTTCCTTTCCTCCATGCCGGCCGCGCGCGTCCGGCGACTCGGTCGGGACGCGGGCGCCGCGACCGCCGAGTACGCCGTCGTGATCATGGCCGCTGTCGGCTTCGCCGGTCTGCTCGTCGTGATCCTCAAGTCCGGTGCCGTGCAGGGCATGCTGACGGATCTCGTGCACCGTGCGCTCACGGTCGCGGGCTGATCTCGATCGCGGGCATCGGGCCGATCGGCAGAGCGGTGCCGTCGCGGCCGAGTTCGCGGTGGCCCTTCCGGCCGTCATCCTCGTGCTCGTCGCGGCGTTGGCGGGCACGGGCGTCGCGGCCCTCCAGGTGCGCGCCGAGGACGCGGCCGCCGACGCGGCGCGGATCCTCGGCCGCGGGGAGCCTGCCGGTGCCGTCAGCCGGCATCTGCGCGAACAGCTGCCCGGCGCCGCCTGGTCGAGCTCGCCGCACGACGGGATGGTGTGCGTGCGAGTGCGCGTGACGGGAGCCGGGCCGGCGGCGATGTTCGGGGCGGTGGGGGCGACGAGTTGCGCCCTGGACGATCGACCGGGGGCCGCGGGGTGAGTCGGGATGACGGGGCGGGGGCCGTACTGGCCGTCGCGATCGTCGCCGCACTCGCCCTCGTCGCGAGCGCGGTCGTCGGTCTCGGCGCCGGTCTCGCGGCTCGCCAGCGGGTTCTCGCCGCCGCGGATGCCGCCGCCCTCGCGGCCGCGGACGTCGCGGCCGGAGCCGCTCCCGGCGACCCGTGCCCGGTCGCTGCGCGGGTCGCGGCGGCTGACGGGGCGCGGCTGCAGAGCTGCCTCGCGGACGGCCTCGTGCTCACGGTGCAGGTCGCCGGCGCCGTGGGCGGCATCCCGCTCACCGCCCGCGCGACGGCCGGTCCGCCACGATGACCCGTCGACCGCACGTCAGCGACCCCCGCGAACGACTGTGTATGGTGTCGCACGAATGGAAGGTGGACCGTGCCCGACAGCAAGAAGCTGGTGATCGTCGAGTCACCGGCGAAGGCCAAGACCATCGCCCAGTACCTGGGCGACGGCTACGAGGTGCAGGCCTCGGTCGGTCACATCCGCGACCTCATCGAACCGAAGAACCTGCCGCCGGAGCTCAAGAAGGGGCTCATGGGCAGGTTCTCGATCGACGTCGAGAACGGCTTCGTTCCTTATTACGTCGTCAGCGACGAGAAGAAGAGGACGGTCTCCGAGCTCAAGAAGGCCCTCAAGGACGCCGACGAGCTCTACCTCGCAACGGATGAGGACCGCGAGGGCGAGGCCATCGCGTGGCATCTGCTCGAGGTGCTGAACCCCAAGGTGCCCGTCAAGCGCATGGTGTTCCACGAGATCACCAAGGAGGCCATCCAGCGCGCCGAGCAGAACACGCGCGAGATCGACATGGACCTCGTGAACGCCCAGGAGACGCGCCGGGCGCTCGACCGCATCTACGGCTACGAGGTCTCGCCCGTGCTCTGGCGCAAGGTCGGGCCTGGCCTGTCCGCGGGGCGCGTGCAGTCCGCGGCGACCCGCCTGGTCGTGGACCGGGAGCGCGAGCGGCTCGCCTTCGTGTCGGCCGGATACTGGGATCTCGTGGCCCGGCTCGCCGCCACGGGCGGGGGCCGTCGTTCCAGGCCAAGCTCGTCCGCCTCGACGCGCGCCGGATCGCCACCGGTCGCGACTTCGACGACCGCGGCGTCCTGAAGAACGACGCGGTCGCCCTCGACGAGGCCTCCGCCGAGCGCCTCGCCGCGGCGCTGCGTGCGGATACCGCCCGCTGGAGTGTCGCGTCCGTCGAGTCCAAGCCGTACACGCGGCGCCCCGCGGCGCCGTTCACGACCTCCACGCTGCAGCAGGAGGCCGCCCGCAAGCTCCGGTTCTCGGCGCGACAGACGATGAGCGTGGCGCAGGGGCTGTACGAGAACGGCCACATCACCTACATGCGCACCGACTCGCCGAACCTGTCGCAGCAGGCGATCAATGCCGCGCGCAGCCAGGCGGCGAAGCTCTACGGCGCCGAGACGGTGCCCGAGAAGCCGCGCATGTACTCCGGCAAGTCGAAGAACGCGCAGGAGGCGCACGAGGCGATCCGGCCGGCCGGCGACGTGTTCAAGACGCCCTCGGAGCTCGCCGGCGTGCTGCGGGGCAACGACTTCAAGCTCTACGACCTGATCTGGAAGCGCACCGTCGCATCGCAGATGGCGGACGCGCGCGGGTCGACCGCGACCGTGACGATCGACGGTGCGACCGCGGATGCCGGCACCGCCGAGTTCACGGCATCCGGCACCGTCATCACATTCCGCGGGTTCCTCTCCGCGTACGAGGAGGGCACCGACGCCACGCGGGAGGACGCCGAGACGCGCGGCGACGCGGCCGCGGACGCCGAGGGCGACGACCTGCCGCCGCTGACCGAGGGCCAGGAGCTCGACGACCAGGAGGTCGAGGCGAAGGGCCACGAGACCAGCCCGCCGCCGCGCTACACCGAGGCGAGCCTCGTGAAGACGCTCGAGGAGCTCGGCATCGGCCGCCCCTCGACGTTCGCGAGCATCATCTCCACGATCATCGACCGCGGTTACGTCACGCCGCGCGGCACCGCGCTCGTGCCGAACTGGATCGCGTTCAGCGTCGTCCGCTTGCTGGAGGACCACTTCGCCGACCTCGTCGCCTACGACTTCACCGCGGAGATGGAGGAGGACCTCGACCGGATCGCCGACGGCGAGGCCGAGCGGGTCGGCTGGCTGACCGAGTTCTACTTCGGCAGCGACAAGCACCGGGGCCTGCGCAACGTCGTCGAGAACCTCGGCGAGATCGACGCCCGCGACATCAACTCGGTGCGCATCGCCGACGACATCACCCTCCGCATCGGGCGCTACGGTCCCTACCTCGAGGTGCCCGTCGAGGGATCGGACACCCCGCGCCGGGTGAACGTGCCCGACGAGATGGCGCCCGACGAGCTGACCGAGGCGCGGGCGCGCGAGCTCATCGAGGCGCCTGAGGTCGGCGACCGTGTGCTCGGCGAGAACCCCGAGAACGGCCGCACCATCGTCGCGAAGGACGGCCGCTACGGCCCGTACGTGACCGAGCTGCTCCCGGAGGAGCCCACCGACGGCGGCGAGACCGTCGATGCGGCCACGGGCGAGGTGAAGCCGAAGCCGAAGAAGAAGCCCGCCAAGAAGGACGCGCCGAAGCCGCGCACGGCATCCCTGTTGAAGTCGATGGACCCGGCGACCGTCGATCTCGACACGGCGCTCATGCTGCTGAGCCTGCCGCGTGTCGTCGGCGCCGACCCCGAGTCGGGCGAGGAGATCACGGCGCAGAACGGCCGGTTCGGGCCCTACCTCAAGAAGGGCACCGACAGCCGATCGCTCGAGTCGGAGCAGCAGATCTTCGAGATCGACCTTCCCGGTGCGCTCGCGGTGTTCGCCCAACCCAAGTACGGCGCTCGGCGGCCGTCGAGCGCGCTCAAGGAGTTCGACGCCGATCCCGTCAGCGGCAAGCCCATCCGCATCCGCGACGGGCGCTTCGGACCGTATGTGACCGACGGCGAGACGAACGCCACGATCCCGCGGGGCGAAGACGTGGAGTCCGTCGACTTCGAACGCGCCGTGCAGCTGCTCGCCGACAAGCGGGCGAAGGGCCCGGCCAAGCCGAAGACCGGCGCCCGGCGCACGGGCGGCACGGCCCGGCGCACCGTCGCGAAGAAGTAGGTCCCCGATGGCGCAGGGCCGCACTCGGCCGGGCGGCGGCGGTCTGTTCGTCACGTTCGAGGGCGGCGACGGCGCGGGCAAGTCGACCCAGGCCGCACTGCTCGAAACCTGGCTCACCGAGGCGGGTCGCACCGTCGTGCGCACGCGCGAGCCGGGCGGCACGGAGCTCGGCGACGAGCTGCGCGAGATCGTGCTGCACCGGCGCGGCCACATCGCGCCCCGCGCCGAGGCGCTCATCTACGCCGCCGATCGTGCCCACCACGTGGCCACGCTCGTGCGGCCGGCGCTCGCGCGGGGCGAGGTCGTCATCCAGGACCGCTACCTCGACTCGTCGGTCGCCTACCAGGGCGCGGGACGCGAGATCGACGGCGGCGAGATCCGCAACGTGTCGCTCTGGGCGACCGAGGGCCTGCTGCCCGACCTGACCGTGCTGCTCGACCTGGACCCCGCGATCGGACGCACGCGCCTCGACGCCGCGCGCACCCGGTACGACCGGCTCGAGGCGGAGGCCGCCGAGTTCCACGGCCGGGTGCGCGACGCGTACCTCGCGCTCGCCGCCGCCGAGCCGGAGCGCTTCCTCGTGCTCGACGCGACGCTCCCGGTGGAGGAGCTCGCCGCTGCGATCCGCGCCCGCGTCGCCGAGCTGGTCGGCTGAGCCGGACGCGACCCGCTCCCGGTGGTGGCCGGTAGCCTCGAGCCGTGGCGCTGTGGGATGAGCTGACCGGTCAGGCCGCGGCGATCGCGACCATGCGCACCGCGGCGGCGGCCCCCGCCGGCGACACCAAGGACACCCTCGCGCACAGCTGGCTCATCACGGGCCCCCGGGATCGGGCCGATCGACGCTGGCGTACGCCTTCGCCGCCGCACTGCTCTCGCGCGGGGGCGGCGACGCGGTCACGGATGCCCAGGTGGAGGCGCACACGCATCCCGACCTCGGCGTGCTGAGCACCGAGCGCGTCGTCATCTCGATCGAGGAGGTGCGCCGACTGGTGTCGACGAGTCAGTTCTCGCCGAGCGTCGGCCGCTACCGGGTCATGATCATCGAGGATGCCGATCGCATGACCGAGCGCACCTCGAACGTGCTGCTGAAGGCGCTCGAGGAGCCGCCGCCGCGCACGGTCTGGATCCTGTGCGCCCCGAGCGAGGCCGACCTGCTGCCGACGATCCGGTCGCGCGTGCGCACCGTGCGGCTGCGGGTGCCGAGCGTCGCCGAGGTCGCCGACCTCATCGAGCGCCGGGATGCCGTGCCGCGCCCCGACGCGGAGCGCGCCGCGCGTGAGGCGCAGTCGCACATCGGCATGGCGCACCGGCTCGCGACGAGCGACGAGGCCCGGGCGCGGCGGGCGCGCACCCTCCAGCTCGCCCTCGGCATCCGGAGCGTCTCCGGCGCGGTGCTGGCGGCCGCGGAGCTGCTCGAGGTCGCCGACGCCGACGCGAAGGCCATCACCGCCGAACGCGACGAGGAGGAGCGCGCCGCCGCGCTGCGCTCGCTCGGCGTCGAGCCCGGCGGCACGGTTCCGCCCGGGTTGCGCGCCCAGCTCAAGGCGCTCGAGGAGGACCAGAAGCGCCGCGCGACGCGGAGCCTGCGCGACGGGCTCGATCGCATCCTGGTCGACCTGCTGTCGCTGTACCGCGACATCCTGCTGCGGCAGCTCGACGTCGACTCGGAACCGGTCAACCTCGCGATCTTCGGCGAGCTCGAGTCGGCCGCCCGGGCATCGACGCCCGAGCGCACGCTCGCCACGCTCGATGCGATCGCCGCGGCGCGCGAGCGCATCCAGGGCAACGTCGCGCCCGCCCTCGCCCTGGAGGCGGTGCTGGTCGCCGCCGTGCGGCGACCCTAGGGGCGCAGTGCCGCCGTGCGGCGACCTGAGGGCAGAGTGCCGCCGTGCGGCGACCCTGAGCGACGGCTCAGCCGGATCGCACGCCCGCCCTGGCAGGATGTGCCCGTGATGACTTCCCGCCGCGGCACCCGGATCCGTGTCGCGGCCCTCGCCGCCGTCTGCGCAGCGGCCCTTTTGCTGAGCGGATGCTCGACGCTGTTCCCACCCGCGCGCCCGCACTCGACGACCTCGAAGCCGACGGGGGAGAAGGTCGAACCCGCGCTGCAGCCCTTCTACTCGCAGGTTCTGCACTGGCAGGCGTGCGCCGGCGGATTCCAGTGCGCCGACGCGCGCGCGCCGATGGATTGGAAGGACCCCGGCAAGGCGTCGATCAAGCTCGCGCTCATCCGGCACGTCGCATCGGGCACGCCGATCGGCTCGCTCCTCGTGAACCCGGGGGTCCGGGCGCATCGGGGGTCGACTTCGTGAAGCAGAGCCTGAGCTATGCGGTCGACTCGACCCTCGAGCAGCACTTCGACATCGTCGGGTTCGATCCCCGCGGCGTCGGGGCGTCGTCCGCCGTCGACTGCGGCGGCTCGCGCGAGCTGGACGACTTCATCTACGGGATCGTGCCCGGCACGCCCGGGTCCGATGCGTGGATCGCCCAGGTCGAGAAGGAGAACGGCCAGTTCGGCCAGGCCTGCCTGAAGAACACCGGGGCGCTGCTCCAGTACGTCGACACCGACAGTGCGGCGCGCGACATCGACCTGCTGCGCGCGGTGCTGGGCGACAAGAAGCTGAACTACCTCGGCTACTCCTACGGCACGCTGCTCGGTGCGACCTACGCGCAGCTCTACCCGAGGAAGACCGGCCGGCTCGTGCTCGACGGGGCGCTGGATCCGGCCACGAGCGACTTCGACGTCACGCTCACCCAGGCCAAGGGCTTCGAGAGCGCCTTCCGCGCCTACCTCGGCGACTGCCTGAGTCGTAAGGGATGTCCGTTCCACGGCACGGTGAACGGCGCGGTGACGCAGGTGCACCAGCTCCTCGAGCAGCTGCAGCAGCATCCGGTCGCGGGGAGGACGGCCGCATGCTCGGCGCGAACACCATGTTCACCGCGATCATCCTGCCGCTGTACGACCAGAGCAACTGGAAGTACCTCGACCAGCTCTTCGACGACGTGCGCCAGGGCGGCACCTCGATCGCGTTCCAGCTCGCGGACTCCTACAACGACCGGGACTCGAGCGGGGCGTACTCGTCGAACGAGACCGAGGCGTTCCAGGCGATCAACTGCCTGGACTACAAGACCGACTCCGACCCGGCCGACATGCGCCGCCAGGCCGCCCAGCTCGACGCGCAGGCGCCCCTGTTCGGCCCGGTCATGTCGTGGGGCGGCACGTCGTGCGCGACGTGGCCGTTCCCCGGCTCGCGCGATCGCGTCGCCATCCACGCCGCCGGGTCGGCGCCGATCATCGTGGTCGGCACGACCGACGACCCGGCGACGCCGTACGTCTGGGCGAAGAACCTCGCGAAGGAGCTGCAGAACGGTCATCTCGTCACCCGCACGGGCGAGGGGCACACCGGCTACAACAAGGGCAACCGCTGCGTGGATTCGGCGGTCGACGATTTCTTCGTGAGCGACAAGGTGCCGAGCCGCGACCCGCACTGTTGACCGAGGCCCGAGACGGGCCTCGGCGCTGGCGTCGCGGCGAAGGCCAGAAATGGCCTTCGCTCTGAGCTCCAGCGCGCCAGCGGGCGCAAAAATGCACTGGATGCAAGAATAGGACCATGTCCGAGACGGCGGTCGAACCCGGCCTGCGCGAGCGCAAGCGCCTCGCGACCCGTCGCGCCATCCTGCTCGCCGCGCTCCAGCTCGTGGGGGAGCGCGGCCTCGAGGCCACGACCGTCGACGAGATCAGCCGGATCGCCGACGTCTCGCCGCGCACGTTCTTCAACTACTTCCCGTCCAAGGAGGCCGCCCTCGCCGGGGAGGGCCCGCAGATGCCGGACGACGAGACGATCGAGCGGTTCGTCGCCTCGCGCGGTCCCCTGCTCGCCGACCTCGGCCACCTCTTCGACGCGGCCGCCGAGCACGCCTTCCACGACGCCGAGCTCATGGCGGCGCGCAAGGAGGTCTTCCACCGCTACCCGCACATCTCGGCGATCCGCATGGAGCGGTTCCGGCATTTCGAGGGCGAGCTCACCGATGTCGTGGACCGTCGCCTGGCCATGGAGCAGCCTGAGCTGACCCCCGAGGCCCGCTCCAGCCGTGCGCGGCTCGTCGTTCTCGTGTGCATCGCCACCATGCGTCACGCGTGGATGTGCTTCGCCGCGGAACGCGACTCCTCCGAGGGCATCGCGGATCGCATCCACGAGTCGTTCGCCGAGCTCGCCGAGCTGCTGCCGACCCTCCTCGATCGGTGAGCCGGGCTCGGTGAGACGGTCCGCCCGGCTCGGCTACACTCGTCAGGGCCCCTCAGGGGCGCGCCACCTTAGCTCAGTCGGCAGAGCGATTCACTCGTAATGAATAGGTCAAGGGTTCGATTCCCTTAGGTGGCTCCACGATGAGAGTCCGCGCCGCGTGCGATGCCGGGCCGCTGATGTCACATTCCGGCCCCTTGCTTCGTCGAAGAAGCGGAGGGCATGGTGGACGACACAGCAGGCGGTAGGCACGAGGACGTATCCGGGGGCCGCTCCTCGGCCACGAGCGGGCGCTGCTCAATCTCGCCTACCGGCTCCTGGGCTCCCTCGCCGACGCCCAGGATGCCGTCCAGGAGGCATACACCCGCTGGTATGCCCTCGCCGCAGAACAGCGGAACGCCATCGATTCGCCGGGGGCCTGGCTGAACACGGTCGTGAGCCGGGTGTGCCTCGACTTGCTCGGCTCCGCACGCGTGCGCCGCGAGGGGTACGTCGGCGAGTGGCTCCCCGAACCGCTGCCCGATTCTGTGCAGTGGCGAAGCGGAGGCGCCGAGATGGCCGCCGACCCGGCGGACCGGATCACGCTGGACGAGTCGGTCGACATGGCCCTTCTCGTGATCCTCGACTCCTTGACCCCCGCCGAACGCGTGGCGTTTCTCCTCCACGACGTCTTCCGCTACCCGTTCACCGAGATCGCGGAGATCGTGGGGCGCACGCCGGCCGCGTGCCGCCAACTGGCATCCTCGGCCCGCCGTCGGATCAAGGACGCGAGACCGGTCACGGCGTCCATCGGCGAACGTGCTGCCGTGGTGCGGAGCTTCAAGAGGGCCTGGGAGGCGAAGGACATCGGCGCCCTGGTCGCGATCCTCGACCCCTCCGCGACGGCCGTGGCCGACGGTGGCGGTCGCGTCAGGGCGTCCGTGATCCCCATCGAGGGCGGCGATCGGATCGCCGAGTTCCTGGTAGGCCTGGCCACCCGTGCGGGCGTCCTGACCCTGCTCGAACGGACCGTCAACGGGCAGCCCGGCCTTGTCGCCCTCGATCACGGGACGACAGCCGCGGTGTACGCGTTCGATGTCGCCGACCACCGCATCCAGCGCCTCTGGGTCATCCGCAATCCGGAGAAGCTCGGCAGCTGGAGGTGATCCTCCCCGGGCCTCACATTCCCGGGCGCCGTGTCGTCGAAGTAGCGAGTCATCCGAACAGGCAGAGGAGCACCCGATGGAACAGGCGATCAGCACCACACCGGCGTTCGCCCTGCATCTGATCGTCGACGACGTGGATCGCGGCATCCGCTGGTACGAGCAGGCTCTGGGCGCCAGGGTGACCCGGATCCTCCGGCTTCCCGACCGGACCATCGCGACCGCCGAGCTGGACCTGCACGGTCTGCAGATCGCGCTGGCCGCGCCCGTTCCGGGCACCGAACTGGCCAGCCCCGCGACCAGCGGCACATCGGCCGCGGCCTACCGCCTGCGCGTGGAGGACACCGACGCGGCGATGCAACGTGCCCTGGCCGCCGGAGCGACGCCAAGCCGCAACGTCGAGGACGCCTTCTGGGGGTGCGAACCGGGGAGGTCCTCGACCCGTCCGGACATCGATGGGCGTTCGACCAGCCGCTGCGCGCTGTGCCGGTGGAGGAGATCGAGAGCCGTCTGGCGGGGCTCCGGGCTCACGGCGCCCCGACGGCAGAACGATCATGACCGGTCGGGCGCACCCCGCGGCCTTCGCCCGGCCCGCGCCGGCCGACCGGGTGGAGCGCGTGGCCGATGCTCTGCAGGCCCGCGGCTTCTCGCCGGAGATCCTCGACGGTGCTGACGCGGCACGAGCCCGCGTCCGCGATCTGATCCCCGAACGTGCCAGCGTGTTCACCGCCGCGAGTGAGACCCTCCGCCTCTCGGGGATCGAGGAGGACGTCACGGCCGGCGGCCGCTACCGCGCGCTCAAGCCGCTCGCACTGAGGATGGACCGAGCCACGCAGGGCGACGACATCCGGCGCATGCTCGCCACCCCCGATGTCGTTCTCGGAAGTGTTGCGGCGGTCACCGAGGAGGGCTCGCTGGTGATCGCGTCCGCCAGCGGAAGTCAGCTGCCCTCGTACTCCGGAGGCGCCGCACGCCGGATCTGGGTCGTGGGTGCGCAGAAGATCGTGACGGACCTGAGTGCCGCGCTGCGGCGACTGGAGGAGCACTGCCTGCCGCTGGAGAACGCGCGCGCGCAAGCCGCCTACGGCTTTCCCAGCGCGATCAATCATCTCCTCGTCCTCAACGCCGAACCGCAGCCCGGGCGCAGCACCGTTCTGCTGCTGCGGGCAGCCGCCGGCTTCTGAACCGCGCGCGCGAACCCGCCCGAGGGGTCGAGATCGGAATCGACACGATGCACCACGAAGAAGGGATGGACCGGATGGCCACGGAACACGACATGGATGCGACCAGGATCCGACAGCAGGTCGACGCCCTGGCCGACTTCCTGCACGCCAAGGATGCCGAGGGGCTGAGAGGCCTGTACGCGACGGACGTCGTGTCGTTCGACATCGACCCGCCCCTGCAGCATCTCGGGGTGGAGGCGAAGATGAAGAACTGGGCGAATGCCTTCGCGTTCTTCGACGACCTCGCGTACGAGATTCGGGACTTCCACCTGACAGTCGGGGGCGATGTGGCGTTCGGTCACGGCTTCGGACGTCTGAGCGGCACGCTGAAGAACGGCTCGGCGACAGCGGGGATGTGGGTCAGAGCCACATTCGGCTTTCGGAAGGTCGACGGCACCTGGGTGATCGCACACGACCAGGTATCGGTCCCCTTCGACGTGACGACCGGCGACGCCGTCACCGACCTCGAGCCGGCGGCCCCGGCCGGTGCCTGATCGTCGACCTGCGAACGGACACGGAGGATCCCCATGAATTCACATCTCGACACCCTCGCCGGTGACTTCCTCGGCGAGATCATCGAACCGGATGCGCCGGCGTACGAATCCGCGCGCCGGACCGTTCTGACGTCGGGGAGCCCCGCGTATGTCCTGCGCCCGGCGAACGTCGCCGATGTGCAGGCGGCGGTGCGTTTCGCGACCCAGGCCGCGCTGCCGCTGTCCGTCCGCGGTGGTGGCCACTCGTTCGCCGGCTTCGGCACCAACGAGGGCGGCGTGGTGATCGAGCTGGGCGGGCTGGCCGAGGTGCGGCTGCTCGACCGGGAGCGCAACATCGTGCGCATCGGCGGCGGCGCCACGTGGGGGCAGGTCGCGGCGCACCTGGCTCCGCTCGGTCTGGCGATCTCGTCCGGAGACACGAAGAGCGTCGGTGTGGGCGGGCTGACCCTGTCGGGCGGAATCGGCTGGAAGGTGCGCAGATACGGTCTCGCCCTGGACAGCGTGATCGCCGCCGAGGTGGTGGTCGCGGACGGCGGACTCGTGCGAGCGAGCGCCGATGAGAACCCCGACCTGTTCTGGGCGATCCGCGGTGGTGGCGGCAACTTCGGCATCGTCGTGGCCTTCGACTTCGTCGCGCACAGGACGACCGACGTCTTCTCGGGTGCGATCTCCTTTCCCGCCGTGGAGGCTCCGCGGGTGCTTCGGGGGTGGGCGGAGTATCTGCGCGACGCCCCTGACGAACTCACCTCGGCCGCCGAGCTGGCCAACCCCTTCGCCGGCGGGCCGGATGCCCCGGTCGTCATCCGCGTCGTGTTCGACGGTGATGATCCGGAACGCGCCGCCACCGCGCTCGCGCCGATCCGCGCTCTCGGCACGGTGATCGCCGACGACGTCGCGCTCACGCCGTACCCCGAGGTCCTCGCCGACGGCGCCACGGCGCCCCTCGGCATCCGGCTGGTCACTCGGAGCGCCTTCGTCGACCCCGAATCGGTGCAGGAGGTGCTCGACACGCTGGTGGAGACCGCCTCGTCGGCAGGAGGACCATTCGTCGGCGTCCGGAGTCTCGGCGGTGCCGTCGCGCGCGTCCCCGCTGACGCGACCGCCTATGCGCATCGCGCCGCCGAGCTCTTGGTGATCACGACCCTCGCGGGCCCCCGCCGGTTGTCGAGGCCGCTCGTGGCGCACTGGACGCGACCTGGGCGAGACTCGGCCCGCTCGTGGTGGGCGCCTACGGGAACTTCCTGTCGACGGCCACCGACGAGGATGTCGCCGCGATCTATCCCCCGGCCGCGCTGCGCCGGCTGGCGACGATCAAACGCCGCTACGACCCGGACGACGTGTTCGCCGGCAACCACAACATCCGGCCCGACCCGGCGTAGGCCGGCGAACCCCGGGGCTCCGAAGCGGTCCCACGAGCCGTCGCGACCCCCGCATCGGGGTTGCCACCACCCGCAGGCGGGCGTAGCGTCCGACACAGACATCGGAATCATCTCCGGGGGAGAGCCGGTGTTCAGCTGAGCTTGGTCTGGGGGGACCATGAAGAAGACCCTGATTCTGGGCACCGTTTTCTCTCTCGTACTCATTCTCGTGATGCCGTTCGCCGGCGGCGCGGGTCCATCGCTGTTCGAGCCGGCGTACGCGGCCGAGTCGGCGGCGATCGCGCCGGTCGCGGCGAGCGATCCGGCTGCCGCGGCACCGGTGACCGACGCGGCCGACGCCGCGAGCGCGGTCACGGTGCAGACGGCGAGCGTGCTGGCCTCCGCGCGCAGCATCCCGGACACCGAGCACCTGGCGCAGAAGCCGGTGCCGAAGCCCGTGGTGATCACGCCGCAGGCGGCCGCGAGCCGCGACGGGGCGCGTCGGTGCGCCGCGCCGCGCGCGCGGCGGCCGGTCAGTCGTGCCCGAGCGGCGGCGGCGGGGGCGGCAGCGCGCCCGGGCGGGCCGACCCGCTCGGACAGGGGATGATCACCGGCACGACGACCGCTGACATCCAGTCGTTCTCGGCCACCTACAACTCGATCCGCGTGCAGAACTGCCTCACGCCGATCCCCTCGGGCAACTTCCGGTACGACTCCTGCATGGAGGACCGGCTGTTCTGGATCGCCGAGGACCCGAGCACCGACCCGAACAGCGCGTGGGGCCACAGCGGCACGCCGCGCAGCGACGGGGTGCCGGCACGCGGCTGCGACGGCAACCTCGCCGGCGGCTCCGGCAACTCGGGCGCGACGGTCGCGTCGAAGTGGTGGATCTCGATCGACCACCGGCTCTCCCTGTACCGCCCGAGCTACACGGGCAGCACGGCGCACGTGTGCATCTACTTCGCCATGTCGCACGGCGGTATCCCGAACGAGCCGTCGAGCTTCACGCGAGCCGCGGCACGCTGGGTCAGCTGCTAGCCGCCCCCACAGCTCCGGGGAGGACGTGGGGTTCTCAGCCCCCGCGTCCTCCCCGGTCATCTGCCGGCCACGCCCCCTCCGCGATGCCCGGCCGGGCGCCGGTAGCCTGGCGGGATGACGGAACACCTGCGCTGGGGCATCCTCGCCACCGGCGGTATCGCCCAGTCGTTCGTGAAGGACCTGCAGCTGATCGGCGCCCCGGTCGCGGCGGTCGGATCGCGGGATCTCGGCAAGGCGCGGGCATTCGCCGATCGCAACGGCATCCCGAACGCGCACGGCAGCTATGAGGAGCTCGTCGCCGACCCCGACGTCGACGTGATCTACGTCGCGACCCCGCACTCGGCGCACGCGTCGGCGGCGCTGCTCGCGCTCGCGGCGGGCAAGCACGTGCTCCTCGAGAAGCCGTACACGATCAATGCGGCCGAGGCGCAGCAGGTCGTCGACCTCGCCGAGTCGAGGGCCTCATCGTGCTCGAGGCGATGTGGACGCGCTGGATGCCGCACATGATCCGCATCCGCGAGATCATCGGCGCCGGCACGCTCGGCGAGCTGCGCAGCCTCATCGCCGACCACGACCAGAAGGCCTCCGCCGACCCCGCCGGCCGCATGCAGAACCCGGACCTCGGCGGCGGCGCCCTGCTCGACCTCGGCATCTACCCGGTGTCGTTCGCGTGGGACGT
Organism: Pseudolysinimonas kribbensis; assembly: GCF_030161895.1. Classification (GTDB taxonomy): domain Bacteria; phylum Actinomycetota; class Actinomycetes; order Actinomycetales; family Microbacteriaceae; genus Pseudolysinimonas; species Pseudolysinimonas kribbensis. The sequence continues at coordinate 1,024,829 of NZ_BSVB01000001.1, read as the reverse complement.
GCTGGGCGCCCCGGATCGCGTGCTGGCGATGTCCGACCCCACCGCGACCGGCGTCGACCAGCAGACGGCCATCGTCCTGGGCTATCCGGATGCGCGCATGGCGGTGCTGCACACCGAGCTCGACGCACGCGGTCCGAACCGCGCGGTGATCATCGGCACCGAGGCGCGGATCGAGATCGACCCGGTCTGGTACACGCCGACGTCGTTCCGCGTGATCGGGTCCGACGGCGCGGTGCTGGAGAGCTACGAGTCGAAGGTCGAGGGCCGCGGGATGCAGTTCCAGGCCGTCGAACTCGAGCGGCTCGTCGCGCACGGGCACGCCGCCGGCGACCTGCTGCCGCCCGCGGAGTCGGTCGCGATCATGGAGACGATGGACGAAATCCGGCGTCAGATCGGCCTGCGCTACCCCGGGGAGTGATCACGCCGGCTGGGTAGGGTGTCGGCGTGAGCGACGACCGGCAGGCTCGAGGGGGCGGGATCGCGGCGGCGTTCCGGCGCCATCCGGCCGCCTGGATCGTGGGCGCCGCCGCGCTCGCGTTCGTGCTGCTCGGCACCGGTGCCGTGTTCGCCGGGATGGCGTACGGTCGCACGCTCGCCGTCGCCGAGCCGTCTCCGACGCCTCGGGTGTCGACCCCGCCGCCGCGCCCCACGCCGTCGGCGACCGCGACCGCGAGCCGGCTCCGTACGTGCTCGATCGCCGGTCCGGCGGCGGATCCGCGCCTCATGACGCTCGAGGCCCAGGTGGCGCGAGCCGACTCCGGCGAGGTGCTGTTCGATCGCAACGCCGCGACACCCACCGCGACCGCGAGCCTGCTCAAGGTGCTCGTCGCGGCCGCCGCCGTCGACGTCCTCGGCCCCGACTACCGGATCCCGACCGATGTCGTCGATGGCGGGGCGCCGGGGACGGTCGTGCTCGTCGGGCACGGTGACGCGACCCTCAGCGCCACGCCGGCGGGTGCGCAGAGCGTCTACGCCGGCGCGCCGAAGCTCTCCACCCTCGCGGCCCAGGCGCTGACCGCCTACGCGGCCGCGCATCCGGGTGTTCCGATCACGACGGTCGTGCTCGATTCGAGCTACTGGACCGACACGGCGTGGGACCCCGACGTCAAGATGAGCGAGCGCACGCAGGGCTACCAGTCCTACACCACCGCGCTGCAGGTCGACGGCGACCGCCAGACCCCGGCGTACGAGACGAGCCCGCGCAGCACGGACCCGGTGGCCCGGGCCGGGGCCGCCTTCGTGCAGGCCCTGCACGCCGCCGACCCCGGCGGCGTCGTCGCGCCCTCGGTCGCCGCCGGCACGGGCACGGCGCCGGCCGGTGCGTCCCGCCTCGCGCAGGTGGTGTCGCAGCCGCTGCGCACCCTGCTGCCGCAACTGCTGCTGCCGAGCGACAACACGCTCGGTGAGATGCTCGCGCGGATCGTGTCGAAGAAGCAGGGGCTCGACGGATCGGCGGCATCGCTCCAGCAGGCCATCCCGGCGGCGCTCGCGCCGTACGGCATCCCGAGCACCGGGCTCACGATCCGCGACGGGTCGGGCGAGAGCCCGCGCAATGCCGTGCCGGCGAGCACCCTGACACAGCTCATGCGCATCGTGCAGGCCGGAACCCAGGGGCTCGACGTCGTGCGGGCGGCGCTGCCCGTGGCGGGGCGCTCCGGCGGACTGCAGGCGCGGTTCACCGGCCCGAACGCGATCGCCCGCGGGCACGTCACCGCGAAGACCGGCTGGATCGACATCGAGTACAGCCTCTCCGGGTTCATCGACGCCTCGGACGGCACGCGGCTCGTGTTCACCTTCTATGCCATGGGCCCGGGCATCAGCGCGGCGGCCAAGAGCGCCCTCGACACGCTCGCCACGGCCGTCTACCGCTGCGGCGACAACCTGTCGAACACCTGACCGACGCCGGCTGCGGTTGGATGGAGGGGTGACCAGGGCGCTGTTCATCATCGACGTGCAGAACGACTTCACCGAGGGCGGGGCGCTCGGGGTCGACGGCGGCGACGCCGTCGCGGCGGGGATCTCCGCGTACCTGCGAGCGCATCCCGAGCGATACGACGTCGTCATCGCCTCCCGCGACTGGCACGACGGCGACGGCACGAACGGCGGCCACTTCGCCTCGGACGCCCCGCCGGACTATGTCGAGACCTGGCCGGAGCACTGCGTCGCCGGCACACCCGGCGCCGAGTACGACCCCGGGCTCGACGCGACGCTCGTCGACGTGCACGTGCGCAAGGGCCAGGGCCGCCCCGCGTACTCGATCTTCGAGGGCACCGACGACGACGGCATCGGCTTCCCGGCCGTGCTCGACCGGCTCGGGGTGGACGACGTCGACGTCGCCGGGATCGCTACCGACTACTGCGTGCGCGCCTCCGCCCTCGACGCCCTCCGCTCCGGCCGCCGGGTGCGGGTGCTGACCGACCTCGTCGCGGGCGTCGCCGCCGAATCGAGTGCCGCGGCGCTCGAGGAGCTGCGGGGCGCCGGGGTGGTGGTGGCGGCATCCGGCACCGATCGGGGGCAGGATTGACTCATGGCCGCTCGGATCGTCCTCATCGCCTCCGTCGTGGTGGCCGTCGCGCTGTTCGTGGGCTTCGTGCTCACGGTCGTGATGGAGCACCAGAGCTAGTGGAGCTGTCGCCCCAGACCGCGGCGGGCAAGGTGCTCATGCACTTCTGCATCTCGCTCGACGGCTACGTCGCAGGTCCGGGGCACGACATGGCGTTCATGGAGGGCGCGACGACTCGCGAGGGACTGCATCGCGAGTACATCGAGACCACCGGCGCCGTGCTCGCCGGACGCTCCGGATTCGACAGCGCCATCGGCGACTCCCGCCCCTACGGAGGGGCCTGGCAGGGGCCGATCTTCGTGCTCACGCATCATCCCGACGACGCGGAGCCGATCGACGACATCACGGTGCTCTCCTGCCCGGTCGACGAGGCGGTCCGCATTGCGCTCGACGCCGCCGGCGGGAAGAACGTCGAGGTCTTCTCCCCGTCCATCTGCGCGCAACTGCTCGACCTCGGCTTGATCGACGAGATCGACATCCACATCGCGCCGGTGCTGCTGGGAGACGGTGTGCGCCTCTACGAGGCCCTCGGCGGTCGCATCCGGCATCTCCTGCTCGATGGGCCGGTGCCCAGCCGCACCGTCGACCTCCGCTACCGCCCGGCTCCGGCGGTCGCGGGCGACGCCCGCTAACTGCCGGGCCGGCGCCCCTCGTTCACCTGGCGCACGATCGCCCAGTTGTCGGCGACCGGCCCGATGTGCCCGAGCTTCTCGGGGTTGGTGACCGCGCGGATCGTCTGGATGCGGCCCTCGGCGATGTCGAGGCTCCAGGTCGTGATGACGAGCCCGCCGCGATCGCGGAAGATCGCGCCCGGCTGACCGTTGACCTCGTGCGGCTCGACGACGCCACCGATCCGCAGGAAGTCCGGCATGAGCGCGGACAGCAGCTTGACCACGTTGCGCCCGCCGAACATCCCGGTGCCCCACTGCGGCGCCTTGCCCCCGCTGTCGGCGACCAGGTGCACGTCGTCGGCGAGCAGCGTGCGCAGGCTCTCGACATCGCCGTCGTGCAGCGCCGTGAAGAAGCGCTCCGCGAGTCGCTCCCGCTCTCGTCGGTCGGCGTCGAACCGCGGCCGGCCCTCCTCCATGTGCCGGCGGGCGCGGGATGCCAGCTGGCGGCACGCCGCCTCGGACGACCCGACCGTCGCTGCGATCTCATCGAATGGGAAGCCGAAGACCTCGCGCAGCACGAACACGGCGCGCTCCAGCGGGCTGAGCCGCTCGAGCAGCAGCAGGGCGGCCATCGAGAGGGTGTCGGCCAGTTCGGTCGCGTGCTCCGGGTCCTGGTACGGCTCCTCGAGCAGCGGCTCGGGGAACCAGGTGCCGACATACTGCTCCCGCCGCATCCGCGCCGAGCGCAGCAGATCGATCGAAATGCGCGTCACGACCGCGGAGAGGAACGCCTTGGGGGATGCCGGATCCTCCTCGACGGCGTCGTACCGCAGCCAGGCCTCCTGCACCGCATCCTCGGCCTCCGCCGCGCTGCCGAGCAGCCGATAGGAGATCGAGAACAGCAGCGGGCGCAGCGCCTGGAACTCCTCGGCGCGTCCCTGCGCGGTCCGGCTCATGCCAATCCCTCCCGGAATCCCTGCCGCCACGACGGAAAGCGCAGCGTCCAGCCGAGCTCGCGCTTCGCCTTCGCGTTCGAGAAGCCGCGGCCCTGCGTCATCATGATGACGGCCACCTCGCCCGCGAGCATCCGGGCCAGCCACACCGGCACGCGCATGGGCGGCTTGCCGCCGGCCGCCTGGGCGAGGGCGGGTAGCCACTCGTTCGCGGCCGCGGGCTCGTCGTCGCCGACGTCGAACACCCCGCGGGCGCGCTGCTCGAGGGCGAGCACCGTCGCGCTCGCCGCGTCGTCCAGGTGCAGCCACGAGCTGCGGCCCTCGCCGTTGCCGACGAGCGGGTACTGCCGCCGGCGCACCAGCTCCACCTGATCGTCGCTGGCGCCGGGGCCGTAGAGCGCGCCGTAGCGCAGCACCGCGCCGTCCACGGCGAGCACCGCCTTCTCGAGGTGCGCGATGGCGAGCGAGTTGGCGTGCGCCGCGGTGCCCTCGTGCAGGTCGAGCGGGTCGTCCTCGGTCTTGACCCAGCCGCCCTCGCGGAGGCCGTTCCACGACCCATAGCTCTGGGCGACGACGTGCGCCACGCCCGTCGCGGCGGCCGCGGCGAGCAGATGGTCGGTGCCCTCGGTGCGCAGCCGGTTGGTGGGGCCGAACCAGCGGTCGATGTGCTTCAGGTCGGGCTTGCCCGCGTGCTTCTCGGAGATGCCGGTCATCTGATGCACGATCGCGTCGGGCTCGGCGGCCGCGACGGCCTCGCCGACGGATGCCGCATCCAGCCCGTCCATGACCACGCCTCGCGCCCCCAGCGCTTCGATCCCGGCGACCTTGGCCGGGTTCGTCGTCGTCGCCGTCACCTCGTGGCCGCGCGCGACCAGCTGCGGCACCAGCCGCCGCCCGACCACTCCCGTGCCACCTGCCACGAACACCTTCATCGCATCCTCCTCCGTTGCGTCGTCACGCACGAGACGAGGCAGCGCACCCGGATGTGACATCCCGCCCCCACTGGCCAAAAACGCATAGTGCGGGACCCCCGCACTATGCGTTTTCGGCCAGTCAGACGAGGAGTTGGTGCTTCGCGAGGTCGCGGTAGAGGGGGTGGATGCCACGAGCTCCGAGTGGGTGCCGACGCCGACGACGCGGCCGTGGTCGAGCACGACGATGCGGTCCGAGTCGACGACGGTGGAGAGCCGGTGGGCGATGACGAGCAGGGTGCGATCCTGCGCAACGGCGTCGATGGCATCCCGCAGCAGCTGCTCGTTGAGCCCGTCGAGCGAGGCGGTCGCCTCATCGAGCAGCAGGATCGGCGTCTGTTGCAAGAGCGCCCGAGCGATCGCCAGGCGCTGACGCTCGCCGCCGGAGAGCATGACGCCGTCCTCGCCGACGGGCGCGTCGAGCCCTTCGGATCGCGGGCGAGCACCTCGTCGAGATTGACATCGTGCAGCACCCGGCGGCAGTCGTCGTCGGTCGCGTCGGGGAGCCCAGCAGCAGGTTGTCGCGGATGCTGCCGGCCAGCACCGGGGCATCCTGCTCGACGTACCCGATCCGCGAGCGCAGCTCGAGCCGGTCGATTCCCCGTACGTCGGCGCCGCCGACCCGCACGACGCCCGAGGTCGGGTCGTAGAAGCGCTCGATGAGCGCGAGGATCGTGCTCTTGCCCGCGCCGGAGGGTCCGACGAGGGCGACGCGCTGTCCGCGCGGCACCTCGAAGCTGACCCCGTGCAGCACCTCTGTGCCGTCCTCGTCCTCGGGCACCTGATACCCGAACCGCACGTCGTCGAAGGCGATCGCCGCGTCCGACGACCCGGGGGCGGCCGGCTCGAGCGCCGCGTCGCCCTCGTCCTCACTCGGCGTCGTGATGATCTCCTGGATGCGGCCGAGCGCACCGAGCGCCTGGTTGACGGAGTTGAGCGCGCCGAACGCCTGCCCCAGCGGCATGATCATCATGAACAGGAACAGGATGAACGCGACCAGGTTCGCGATCGTGATCGCCCCGCTCGCCACCCGGTAGCCGCCCACGCCGAGCACGACGAGGAACGAGACCTGCAGCGCGATCCCCGCGACCGGCACGACGAGCGCGGAGATCTTCGCGACCCGGATGCCGGCCCGGTACGCCCCGCGCGCGTCCTCCTCGACCGCGACGGTCTCCCGTTCGGTGGCGTTCGCCGCCCGCACGGTGCGGATCGCGCTGATCGCGCGCTCCACCGCCGCCGCGAGGTCGCCGACCTTTTCCTGCTGCTGCCGGCTCGCGACCCGCACGCGGGAGGAGAGCGCGACGACGCCGACGATCGACACCGCGATCACCAGCACGGTCAGCCCGAGCAGCACCGGGTCGATGACGAGCATCGCGATGAGCGCGCCGACGAACACGACGGCGCCGCCGATCGCATCCACGAGTCCCTGCGTGATGACGGCGTAGAGCAGCGTCGTGTCGGATCCCACGCGCGAGACGAGGTCGCCGGTGCGGCGGCGGTCGAACTCCGAGATCGGCAGGCGCAGCATCCGGCGCACCAGCTGGCGGCGCGCCGACAGCACGACGCTCGTGCCCGCGCGCTGCAGCAGGTAGTGCTGGATGCCGCTGATGAGCGCCGAGACGACGACGAGCGCGACGAGCGCCCACACCAGCCACCCGAGCGCGCCGCCCTTCTGCACGATGCCGATCACTTGGCTGACGAGCAGCGGCTGCACGAGCGAGGTGGCCGCGCCGACCAGGCTGAGCGCGACGACGACCGCCAGGATGCCGCGATGCTCGGTGAGGTAGGGCAGCAGCTGGCGGAAGCTCGCCCTCGGCCCGTCGTCCTTCGGCCTCCCGAACATCGACCGTCCCGGTCGTCGGTCATCAGAATGAGTGGTCTCGGTCATGCCCGTCCGTACTTCTTGTGCACCGCTTGCCGGCTCACGCCGAGGCACAGTGCGATGAGTTGCCAGGATGCGTTCGCGTTGCGCGCCCGGCGCACCGTGACCGCCTCGATCCGGTCGAGCTCGCGCTGCAGCTGGGCCACCGCGCGGAGCGCCACGATCGGATCGTCGGATCCGGCGTCGCCGGCGAGCGTGTGAATCGTGCCGACGTCCATGTTGTCAACGTTAGTTGACGTTCGCCGAATGTCAACTCAGGTTGACAGTGTCGCCGCCGCCCGCCGCTGATGGACGACAACCGATCACCCCTTTGCCATCCGATGCCGTTCGCGCGGTGGCCATCGGATGGCAAAGGGGCGAGGGGATCGAGGGGCCGCGGTTCGGGGTTGGGATGTCGGAGGCGGGTGCCTAGGCTGGAGGGTCATGTCCGCCGCCGTCATCGCCGCCGTCGACCTCACGAAGAAGTACGGCGACACCGCCGCCGTCGATGCGATCTCGTTCGAGGTCGCGCCCGGCGAGGCGTTCGGCCTGCTCGGACCCAACGGGGCCGGCAAGTCGACCACGATGCGGATGGTCGGCGCCGTCAGCGCGCGCACGAGCGGCACGCTGGAGGTGCTGGGGCTCGACCCCGACGAGGGCGGCCCCGACATCCGGGCGCAACTGGGCGTCGTGCCGCAGCAGGACAACCTCGACACCGACCTGAGGGTGCGCGAGAACCTCCTCGTCTACGGCCGCTACTTCGGCCTGAGCCACGCGCAGGTCGCGAAGCGCGCCGACGAGCTGCTCGCCTTCGCGCAGCTGGAGGACCGCGCCAGGGCGAAGGTCGACGACCTCTCCGGCGGCATGAAGCGCCGGCTCACGATCGCGCGCGCCCTCATCAACGACCCCCGCATCCTGCTGCTCGACGAGCCGACGACCGGGCTCGACCCGCAGGCCCGGCACATCCTGTGGGATCGCCTCTACCGGCTGCGCGAGCAGGGCACGACGCTCGTGCTCACGACGCACTACATGGACGAGGCCGAGCAGCTGTGCGAGCGGCTCGTCGTCGTCGACAAGGGCCGCATCATGGCCGAGGGATCGCCGGCGGCCCTGATCCGCGAGTACTCGACGCGCGAGGTGCTCGAGCTGCGCTTCGGCACCGACCGCAGCGCGGAGGCGGCGCGGACGCTGCACGACCTCGGTGACCGGCAGGAGGTGCTGCCCGACCGGCTGCTCGTCTACGCCCACGACGGCGAGGCGGCCCTGCAGGAGGTGCAGCGCCGCGGACTGCAGCCGCTCACGAGTCTCGTGCGCCGCTCGAGCCTCGAGGACGTCTTCCTGCGGCTCACCGGAAGGTCGCTCATCGAATGACGGCCGTCGCGGAGGGTCACGCGATCACGGCGCCGCGTGCCACCTCGCCCCGCCGGTTCGGCTGGTGGTATGTGGCCGAGCACGAGCTGCGGCGGCTGCCGAGCTTCTGGGTCGCGTGGATCGCGACGGCCATCGGGTCGCCGCTGCTGTACCTGCTCGCGTTCGGCGTGGGCCTCGCCACCCTCGTCGGCGGGGGAGCGGGCGGATCGAGGGCGTGTCGTACGCCCAGTACGTCATCCCGGCGTTCCTGTGTGCGAGCGCTGTCGGCGTCGCCGCCGAGGAGTACATGTTCGGCGTGCTGCTCGGCTTCATGTGGAACCGGGTCTACGAGGGCATGTACGCCAGCCCCGTCTCGCCCCGGCAGATCATGCTCGGCCATCTCGTCTCCACGACCATCCGCATCGCCGTCACGGCCGCGATCTACCTGGTCATCGCGATGATCTTCGGCGCGATCCAGCCGGGCTGGGGCTTCGCCGTGCTGCCGGTCGCGATTCTGACCGCGCTCGCGTTCGGGCTGCCGATCGGCGCCTACGCCTCGTCGATCACCGAGGACCGCGGCCAGTTCAACATCGTCAACCGGGTCATCATCCTGCCGCTGACCCTGTTCAGCGGCACCGTCTTCCCGCTGACCAGCATGCCGGTCTTCCTGCAGTGGATCGGCTGGCTGTCGCCGCTGTGGCACGGCACCCAGCTCTCCCGCGACCTGTCGTACGGGCAACAGGAGCCGGCCTGGCTGATCCTCGTGCACGTCGTGTACCTCGTCGCGATCGTGGTCGTCGCGGGGCTGCTCGTCATGCGGATCACGGATCGGAGGCTGCGCAAGTGACCTCGACATCCACCCGCCCGGCGATCGCGCCGACCCGCCGTCGCGGCGGGGTGGGCGCCCTCTATTCGGGCAACGCCCGTGCGGTCGTCTACCGCGGTCTGCGCGCCACCGGCAGCACGAACTACATCGTGGTCGCGACCGGCTTCGTCGAGCCGGTGTTCTACCTGCTCGCGCTCGGCGTCGGCCTCGGATCGTTCGTCGGCCCGGTCTCCTACGGCGGCATCCACATCCCGTACGCGGCCTACATCGCCCCGGCCCTGCTCGGCGTCTCGGCGATGAACGGTGCGATCTACGACTCGACGTGGAACGTCTTCTTCAAGATGCACTTCGCTCGGCTCTATCACGGCATGCTCGCGACCAGCCTCGGCCCGCTCGACGTCGCGCTCGGCGAGATCCTGCTCGCGCTGCTGCGCGGCGGCGCGTACGCGGTCGCCTTCCTGATCGTCATGAGCGCGCTGGGTCTCTCGCTGTCGTGGACGGTGCTGCTCGCGCTGCCCGCGGTGCTGCTCATCGCGTTCGGCTTCGCGAGCCTCGGGATGGGCATCACGAGCTACCTGAAGACGTTCCAGCAGATGGACTGGATCAACTTCGCGCTGCTGCCGATGTTCCTGCTCTCGGCGACGTTCTACCCGTTGTCGGTCTACCCGGTGCCGCTGCAGTGGGTCATCGAGGTCTTCCCGCTCTGGCACGCGGTGGAGCTGCTCCGCGGCCTCACGACCGGGATCCTGAGCCCGGCCGTGTTCATCCACGTCGGATACTTCCTCGTCATGATCGCCGTCGGGCTCACCTTCACGACCCGTCGGCTGCGCGCGCTCTTCCTCGACTAGCGATCGCGCGCGGACCACCCAGGAGAGGACTCATGGCAGGTCACCGGATCTTCCAGTTCAGCTTCGCCACCATCTACCCGCTCTACGTCGCCAAGGTCGAGCGGAAGGGCCGCAGCCGCGCCGAGGTGGATCAGGTCATCTGCTGGCTCACGGGCTACGACGAGAGCGGGCTGCGCCGAGCCGTCTCCGACGGGGTCGACATGGAGGGGTTCTTCGCCGCCGCTCCCGCGATGAACCCGAACGCCTCCTCATCACCGGCATGATCTGCGGCTACCGGGTGGAGGACATCGAGGACCCGCTGATGCAGAAGATCCGCTACCTGGACAAGCTGGTCGACGAGGTGGCGCGGGGCAAGAAGATGACGTCGATCCTCCGCGGCGACGGGTCCGCTTCGCCGGCGACCCGCTAGACGACGCCCTTGGTCAACACGAAGTCGCAGTAGGGCGCCGTCTCGCGGGTGAGCACGATGAGGTGCGCCTGCTTCGCGCGCTCGTAGAACGCCATCCGCGGGATGTCACGGAAGGTCAGCGAGCGCTGTTCGGCCGCGGCCGCGACGGCGATCACCTCGGCCGGCACCGTCCACGGGAATCCGGGCTCGGCGCCGGTGCCGTCCTCCGGCACCATCCGCTCGAGCGGCTGCTCGACGAACGTGTCGAGCGGGAAGACGGACAGGATCGCGCGCATGGCGTCGACGACGCCCGCATCGATCCGGACGACCGGCGCGCCCTGCGTGTGCGCCGGGAAGTTGCGATCGGCGACGACCACGAGATCGCCGTGGCCGAGCTCGTCGAGCGCCTGCAGCAGCTCGCCGCTGAGGAGGGGGTCGATGCCCTTGAGCGTCACGCTGCTCAGCCTAGGGAGCGCTGCAGCTTCCGGATGCCGAGCACGGTGGTGATCGCGGCCTCCGCAGCCCGGCCCCCGACGTCCTCCTTCGAGTCGGGCAGACCCGCCCGATCGAGACCCTGCCGCTCGGTGTCGACGGTCAGCACGCCGAACCCCACCGGCTTGCCGGTGTCGAGTGCGACGCGGGTGAGGCCGTCGGTCGCGGCCGATGCCACGAAATCGAAGTGCGGGGTCTCGCCGCGCACGATGACGCCGAGGGCGACGACGGCATCCGCCCCCGCATCGAGCGCCGCCTTCGCGACGACGGGCAGCTCGAAGCTCCCCGGCACCGGCACCTCGGTGACGTCGGCGCCGGAGGCGGCGAGCACCCGCCGCGCGCCCTGCAGCAGACCGTCGGCGATCGTGTTGTGCCACAGGCCCGACACGATCACGATCCTCAGTCCCGAGCCGTCCAGCGGCTCGAGCTCCGGGCGTCCCTCCCCGCTCATGAGTTCCCCTCCTGCAGGCTCTGCAGCTCCGCGTCCTGCAACGCCGCATCCGCCAGCGTCTGGTCCAGCACCTCGTGCGTCGGCAGCGCGTGCCCCATGCGGTCGCGCTTGGCGTCGAGATAGCCCTCGTTGAACTCGCCGACGCCCACCACGAGCGGCACGAGCTCGGTCACGGTCACGCCGCGCTCCTCGAGCTGACGCGCCTTCTCCGGGTTGTTGCTGAGCAGCTTGACGGTGCCGATGCCGAGATCCTTCAGGATGCCGACGGCCGCCCCGTAGTCCCGGGCGTCGGCGGGCAGGCCCAGCGCCAGGTTGGCGTCGAGCGTGTCGTAGCCCTCCTCCTGCAGCCGGTACGCGCGCAGCTTGTTGATGAGGCCGATCCCGCGGCCCTCGTGCCCGCGCAGGTAGACGACGACGCCGCCCTCCGCGCGGATGGTGTCGAGCGCGGACTGCAGCTGCGGCCCGCACTCGCACTTGAGCGAGCCGAACGCCTCGCCGGTCAGGCACTCGGAGTGCACCCGGATGAGGGCCCCGTCGGACGGCGCCTCGCCGTTCGGGCCGGGCGCGATCCACGCGACGTGGTCGGCGCCGGTCGAGCGATCGCGGTAGGCGCGCACCCGGAACGCCCCGTGCTCGGTGGGCACGGTCGTCTCCACCTCGAAGCTCACGCGGCTCGACTCCGGCACCTCGATGACCGCGGACGGGTCGGCCTCGCAGTCCTGCTCCGCCATGAAGCGCAGCAGCGACTCGATCGTGATGACCGGGATGTCGTGCTCCTCCCCGAGCTTGATGAGGCCCGGCAGGCGCATCATCTCGCCCTCGTCCTCGACGATCTCGCCGATGACGCCGACCGGGGTGAGTCCGGCCAGCTTGAGCAGGTCGACCGTCGCCTCGGTGTGGCCGTCGCGCTCGCGCACGCCGCCGTCGACGGCGCGCAACGGGAGGATATGGCCCGGCCGGATGAGGCTCGCGGGAGTCGACGCGGGATCGGCCAGCACGCGCAGGGTGTGCGCGCGGTCGCTCGCGCTGATGCCGGTCGACAGGCGATCGGCGGCGTCGACGCTCACGGTGTAGGCGGTGCCGCGCCAATCCTGGCTCTTCGCGACCATCGGCGGCAGGTCGAGCCGGTCCGCGATGTCGTTCGGCATGGGGGCGCACAGGTAGCCGGACGAATGCCGGACGGCCCAGGCGATCCACTCCTGGCTCGCGAACTGGGCGGCCATGACGACGTCGCCCTCGTTCTCGCGGGCCTCGTCGTCGGCCACGATGACCGGTCGGCCCGCCTGCAGGGCGTGCAGGGCGGTGGGGATGTCGGCGAGGCTCATGCGAGCGCTCCTTCCTGTGCTGCTCTGAATCGGCGAATTCCCGGAGCCGCGCCACGTGGCGCGCCAGGATGTCGGTCTCGATGTTGACCCGATCGCCCGGCCGCAGTGCGCCGAGCGTGGTGGCGGTGAGGGTCTCGGGGATCAGCGACACCTCGAACCAGTCGTCCGCGACGTCGCTCACGGTGAGGCTCACGCCGTCGACCGCGATGGAGCCCTTGCGGGCGACGAGAGGCGCGTGCTCGGGGTCGAGCGTGAACCGCACGACCTGCCACGCGTCGCCGGGCGTGACGGCGAGCACCGTGGCGGTTCCGTCGATGTGGCCCTGCACGATGTGCCCGCCGAGCCGGTCGGTCACGAGCGCGGCGCGCTCCAGGTCGACGCGGTCACCGGGGCGGCGCTCGCCGAGGGTCGACATCCGGATCGACTCGGCCATGACGTCGGCGGTGAACCGGTCCGGTCCGCGGTCGACGACGGTGAGGCAGACGCCCGACACCGAGATCGACGCCCCGTGCGTCGCATCGGAGGCGGTGAGCGGAGCGCGCACCGTGATGCGCGCCGAATCGCCGACCGGTTCCCAGGCCAGCACCTCGCCGACCTCCTCGATGAGTCCCGTGAACATCAGCTGGTCCCTTCGGTTGCGTCGCGTGCGGTCAGGTGCAGGTCGTCGCCCAGCCGCTCGACGCCGTCGATGCGGAGCCGGCGGATGGCGTCCATGCTCGGGATGCCGAGGTCGCCGATCGCGAGCCGGCCGCCGCCGAGCAGGGCGGGGGCGAGATAGAGGGAGTACGCGTCGGCGAGACCCGCCGCGATGATCGCACTGGCGATCGTGGGGCCCCCTCGACGTAGACGCGGCGCAGGCCGCGCGCGTTCAGGTCGGCGAGCACCGCCGCGAGATCGCGGCTGCCGGTCTCGATGAGGCCCCCGGATGCCGGCGCAATGCCGCGTCATCCGGGATCGGGCGCCGCCCGACCACCACGGGCACGGGCTGATGCGACAGCAGTTCGCCCGCGTCGCCGCGCGCCGTGAGGCTCGGGTCGTCGGCGAGCACCGTGCCGGTCCCCACCAGGATGGCGTCGTTCGACGCGCGCTCCTCGTGCACGCGCTGCCGGGCGGCGGTGCCGGTGATCCATCGGCTCGTGCCGTCGGCCGCCGCCGCGCGGCCGTCGAGGGTCGAGGCCCACTTGACCGTCACCCACGGCCGCCCGCGGCGTTCGGATGCCAGCCAGCACTCGAGGAGCTCCTCGACCTCCGCGGCGCGCACACCGCCGACGACCTCGACGCCGGCCTCGCGCAGGCGTGCGCCGCCGCCGGCCGAGTGCGAGCCCGGGTCGGTGACGCCGTAGACGACGCGGGAGATGCCCGCGCCGATGAGGGCGATGCTGCACGGCCCGGTGCGGCCCCAGTGGTTGCACGGCTCGAGCGTGACGACGGCCGTGAGCCCGCGGGCGTCGCCGCCGACCTTCGCGAGTGCGTCGATCTCGGCGTGCGGGGTGCCCGCACCGCGGTGCCACCCCTCGGCGACGGTGCGGCCGTCGGCATCCAGCAGCACGCACCCGACGCGCGGATTGCCACCGGTCAGCGGGCCGAGCTCGGCGAGCTCGAGGGCGCGACGCATCGCGGCGAGCTCGTGCTCATTCGCTGTCGCCTGGCTGCTCATCCCGGTCTCCGTCACTTCAGAGGACGGTCCGGGATGCCGCGACAACCGGAAAACGGCTGCCGCCGCCATGCTCCTCTCATCCGGACTCTGACCGTCGGTCCCGGAATTCCACCGGATCGGCCCCGCGTCCTCCGGACCTCTCGGCCCAGCGACGCCGGGTTCGCGGACTTTCACCGCCGGTGCGGAATTCCACCGCCCCCGGAGCACGTGCTCTGCATCCGAGTGTAACGGCGCGCGCGCAGCGGTATTCCCGGCACGATGGAGCCATGACACGGATCGTCATGCTGGCCACGGGTGGCACGATCGCGTCGCGTGCGGCGGCCGGTGCCGAGGCATCCGCCGGAGCCGTCGCGCGGGACGCCGCGGCCGACCTGCTCGCCGACCTCGCGCCCGCGGGTGTGGAGGTCGAGGCGGTCGACGTGCTGCGCCGCAACTCGTTCGCGATCACGCCGGCCGACCAGCGGACGATCGCGGAGGCCGTCCGCGCCCAGCTCGACCGCCCGGAGGTCGACGGCATCGTCGTCACCCACGGCACGGACACGCTCGAGGAGACGGCGTTCCTGCTCGACATCGCCCACGACGACCCACGGCCGGTCGTGTTCACGGGCGCCCAGCGCGCTGCCGATCATCCCGATGCCGACGGCCCCGCGAACCTGGCCGGCGCCCTGGCGGTGGCGGCCGCGCCGACCGCGCGCGGCCGCGGCGTGCTCGTGGCCTTCGGCGGTGCCGTGCTCGCCGGGCGGGGAGTGCGCAAGGTGCATACGCTCGCTCCCCAGCCCTTCGCCGATCCGGAGGCCGGGCCGATCGGCACCGTGACCTCCGGCACCGTCGACCTCTGGGGCCGGCGCGACCGGCCGCTGCTCGGCCCGCCCGACGAGCGCTACGACGCGACGGTCGTCGAGATCGTGAGCGCGTTCCCCGGCGCGGGCGACGGCCAGCTGCGGTCCGCGGTCGATCGGGGCGCGCACGCGATCGTCATCGCCGGCTTCGGCGCCGGCAACCCGACCCCGGGCATGACCGGGGCGATCGCCGAGCTGTTCGAGGCCGGCGTGCTCGTCGCGCTCGGCACCCGGGTCGCCGCCGGTCCGGTCGCCGCGATCTACGGCGGAGGAGCGGTCGACGCGGTCGCGGCCGGTGCCGTTCCGCTCGGCACCCTGGGCCTGTCGCAGGGTCGGGTGGCGGCGGCGCTGCTGCGGTCGCGGCATCCGGCGCCGGAGGCCGCCCGGCGGCTCGCGGCGTTCGTCGCCGGCGGCGCTTCCTAGGCTGGAGGTCGTGCCGCCCGACGTCTCCGCCCGCGCGCGGATCGGCGCGGGCATGCTGGTGCTCGGTGAGCTGATCGTGCAGGACGGCGGCGCGGCCATCGCCGTGCGGATCTTCCCGTCGGTGGGCGTCTTCGGCGTCATCGCGTTGCGCGTCGCGTTCTCCGCTCTCGTCCTGCTGCTGGTCGCCCGCCCGCGCCCGCCGCGACGGCTCGCGGAGTGGGGCGTGATCGCGGGATTCGGGCTCGTCATCGCGGTGATGAACACGTCGTTCTACCTGGCGGCCGCGCGCATCCCGCTCGCGACGACGGTCACGATCGAGGTGCTCGGGCCGCTCGTGCTGTCGGTGGTCATGGCCCGTCGGCCGATCGCCTGGCTCTGGGCGGGGCTCGGCGTCGCCGGGGTCGTGCTGCTCTGGGGGCTCGACCTGCACCGGCTGGACCCCCTCGGCGTCGCGTTCGCGGCGGTGTCGGCGCTCTCGTGGGCGGCGTACATCCTCGCGTCCGCGGAGTCCGGGCGGCGCTTCCCCGTCCGCTCGACGGCCTCGCCTGGGCGATGGCGATCGCCGCGGTGCTGACCCTGCCGGCCGGGATCGCGACGGCGGGTGCGCGGATCGTGCTCCCCGTGAACCTGGGGCTCGGCCTCCTCGTCGCGGTGCTGTCATCGGCGATCCCGTACGGCGTCGAACAGGTCGCGCTCCGCCGGCTGCATCCGTCGCCGTTCGGCGTGCTCATGAGCATGTCGCCGGGCATCGCGGCGGGGGTCGGCTTCGTCATCCTGGCGCAAGCGCTGACGATCGCCGACGCCATCGCGATCGTGCTCGTCGTGGCCGCCTCGGTCGGCGCGGTGCTCACCGCTCCGCGCCGGCGCCCCGCGATCGCCGAGCCCGTCGCCTGACGCCCGCGGCCCCTCCTGCCCCCGCCGCCCCACGTCGCGCCGCCGCCCGCGTCACCCCGCCGCCCCGCGTCGCCCCGTCCGCACCGCGGCATGTCGAAACTCCAGGAGCTCGTCGCGGGTCCCGTCGGATCTGGCCATGACGCGCGGTTGGGTTCCTGCTCTTTTGACGGGCAGCGGGCCTCGGGCGGGCGGGAGCGCCCTCCTGCCAGGCCGACCGCGACCCCCGGATGCCGTGGCGTCCCCCGAGGGTCCGTGTCGCGCGTCCCGCGTTGGCCCCGCGACTCCTCCACTGCCGCGTCGGCAGCGTCGACACCACCGATGCACCCGCCACGGAGGCATGGCCGCGGTGCTGGCGGCAGCGTCATCGGGATGGATGAGCGATTGGCCCGTCGTTTCTCACGGGATGTCGTGGTGACTCGCGCTGAGATCGTCGCGTTCGGTGGAAGCGACCGATGGATCCGGAGCGCGGTCCGCGTCGGGGAGATCGTTCGCCTTCGTTACGGCGTCTTCTGCCTCCCCGGCCTGGATGCGCTGACGCGTCGGGCCGTTGCTGCCGGGGGACGGCTCGCCTGCGTCTCGGAACTGCGACGGCTGGGCGTGTGGGTGATCGAGAGGAACGTCGTTCACATCCAATTCGCTCCACACGGGTCGCGACGTGCTCCTTCGTCGGCCATCTGCCATTGGCGCACGCCGGATTCCTCCGCCACGCGCACGGCGGTGTCCCCGGCCGAGGCGATCACCCAGGCGGCGTCCTGCATCCCATTCGGCGAGCTCGTGGCGGCCATCGACAGTGCCCTCCGGCAGGATCTCGTCCAGGCGGGCCAGCTCGCCGGACGCTCGACGACGATCGACCGCGCGCTCGCCATGGCGGATGCCCGCGCGGAGTCGGGGCTCGAGTCGCTGATCCGGATGCTGTTGGTCGAGCTCGGGCTCGGATTCCGCCTCCAGGCGGTCATCACCGGAGTCGGCCGCGTCGACTTCCTCGTCGAGGAACGGGTCGTGGTCGAGGCGGACGGGGACGAGTTCCACGGCTCGGCGCCGGCACGCGCACGTGATCGCATCCGCGATGCGGCGGCTGTCGCCGCGGGATACTCGGCGCTCCGATTCGACTACGCGCAGATCGTCTTTCAGCGTGAACTCGTCGCCCGCGCGATCGTGAACGCCGTCCGCATTCATCGCGGCGTCAAAGGTGCAGGACGACGCACGCGATCCGGGCAGAAACGGATCGATGTGCGGCGATTCTCCTGAACTTTTGACCGGGGCCGGGCCGGGCACCGGGGGCGGGGCGGGGATGCCGGCACGTGGTGGGCCGGGGGAACGGCGCGCGGGTCAGATCGGCCAGCCGGGGCGCGGCATGCGGGGCGCGATGGGGGTGAGTTCCGCGTGCCAGGCCGGCGGGCGGGTGCCGTCACGAGCGATGACGTCGGCGGGCGCCTCGCCGGTGAAGCGGAAGCCCGCCGCGCGCGCGGTCGCGGCAGAGGCGGCGTTGCCGACGACGCATTCCCACCGGATGACGGGAACGTCGCGCGCGAACAGCCAGTCCGCGACCGTCCCCAGTGCCTCGCCCATGAACCCCTGCCGGCGATGCGGGGCGCCGAGCCAGAACCCCACGTCGCTGCGCGCGCTGCGCCAGCCGATCACGCCGAGCAGAGGACCGCCGTCCGAGCGGCGCAGCGCCCAGGTGTACTCGCGCTCGGTCTCCCAGCCGGAGGGCACGTACTCGCGCACGAACCGCTCCGCGTCGGTGCGGCGGTACGGCCAGGGCGTCGTCAGGTACAGCGCGAACACCCGCTCGCGGCAGTACCGCACGATGTCGTCGACGTCGGTCTCGACCGGCTGGTCGAGCACGAGCCGGGCCGAGCGCAGTTCGACGGGCTTCACGCGCGTGACAGGAATCCGACGCGGTCGTACACCCGTGCCAGGGTCGCGTCGGCCACCTCGTTGGCCCGGTCCGCGTTGACGCGCAGCACGCGGTCCAGCTCCGCGGGGTCGGCGAGCAGTTCGAGCGCGCGCTCCCGCACGGGGAGAACGCCGCGACCACGGCATCCGCCGTCGCGCTCTTGAGGTCGCCGTAGCCGCGACCCGCGAACTCGTCGACGAGCGCCGGGATCGCCGTGCCGCCGAGCGAGGACAGCAGGGTGAGCAGGTTCGAGACGCCGGGCTTGCGCTCCGGGTCGTACGCGACGACGCCGTCGGTGTCGGTGACCGCCGACTTCACCTTCTTGGCGATCGCGCTCGGCTCGTCGAGCAGCCACAGGATGCCGCGGTCGTTCGGCCCCGACTTCGACATCTTGGCCTCGGGGTTCTGCAGGTCGTGGATCTTGGCCGTCTCGGGCAGGATCGACAGCTCCGGGATCACGAAGGTCTCGCCGAAGCGCTGGTTGAACCGCTGCGCGAGGTCGCGGGCGAGCTCGAGGTGCTGGCGCTGATCCTCGCCGACGGGCACGATCTCGGTGTCGTAGAGCAGCACGTCGGCGGCCATGAGCATCGGGTAGACGAGCAGGCCAATGGAGGCGGCGTCCGAGCCCTGGCGTGCGACCTTGTCCTTGTACTGCGTCATCCGGCGCGCCTCGCCGTCACCGGTGATGGTGTCGAGCACCCAGGCGAGCTGGGAGTGCGCCGGCACGTGCGACTGCACGAACAGGGTGGATGCCGACGGGTCGATCCCGGCGGCGATGTACTGCGCGGCGGTGCGCCGGGTGGCCTCCCGGAGCTTCGCCGGTTCCTGCGGCACCGTGATCGCGTGCAGGTCGACGACGCAGAAGAAGGCATCGTGGTCGCGCTGCATGGTCTTCCACTGCAGCAGGGCGCCGATGTAGTTGCCGGCGTGCAGCGAGTCGGCGCTCGGCTGCATGCCCGAGAACAGCACGGGCTTGGTCATGAGGAGGTCCTTCGCGGATCGGGAGGTCAGAGCTGGTAGTCGACGACGACGGGCGCGTGGTCCGACCATCGCTCGCTGTAGCTCGGGGCCCGGTCGATCTCGTAGCGCACGGCCTTCGCGGCGAGGTCGGGGGTCGCGAGCTGGTAGTCGATGCGCCATCCGGTGTCGTTGTCGAACGCCTGCCCGCGCTGCGACCACCAGGTGTACGGGCCCTCCACGTCGGGGTGGAAGCGCCGGTGGATGTCGACGTAGCCGAGCCCGGCGCCGTCGTTGTAGCGCGGGTCGTCCTCCGCCCCGACGAAGCGGTCGAAGTAGGCGCGCTCGCGCGGCAGGAACCCCGCGCGCTTGACGTTGCCCTTCCAGTTGCGGATGTCGAGGGTCCGGTGCCCGACGTTGAGGTCGCCCACGACGACGGCGAGCGGGTTGTGCTCGCGCAGCTTCGGCAGCCGGGCCTCGAACGCGTCGAGGAAGCGCCACTTCTCGTCCTGCTTCGGGGTGTCGGCCTCGCCCGAGTTCACGTAGCACGACACGACGGTCACGATCGTGCCGTCGACGTCGTAGTCGGCCTCGAGCCAGCGGCCTGCGGTGTCGTGATCCTGCTCGATCGCGAGGTCGACGCGGTGGATCTCCGCCTTCCGTCGCGACGCGATCGCGACACCGGCGCGGCCCTTCGCGGTCGCGGGGTCGTGCAGCAGCGCCCACTCGTCGCCGAGCAGGGCGGTCACGTCGTCGGAGCTCGCCCGCACCTCCTGGACCGCCAGGATGTCGACGTCGCGCCGCGCGAGCCACTCACCCATGCCCTTGCGATACGCCGCACGGATGCCGTTGGCGTTCACGGACGCGATGCGCAGGGGGCGGGCCACGCCTCCAGGCTAGCCAACGACGAGGGGCGGGGATCTCCCGGAGCGACCGGGTGACGGAGCAGCCTGCGGCGCGCGAGGCGGAGCCGTGGTCGAGCAGGGTGTCGTCGAGGTCGAACAGGACGAGGTCGGTCGCCGTCATCCGCGGGGGTCGGAGGGCGTCGGCGCGGTCGGGATGGCTCCCGTCTCGTCGTCCGCCCCTCCTCGATCCGCCGGTGCCGCCGTCGCACGAACCAGCGCACCCCGGGCGGCAGCGCCTCCTCGACCTCGCGGCGGATCTGCCGCTCGAGCTCGATGCGCAGCCGCACCTCGGTGTTGCGGGCACGGCGCTCGCCGATGGGATCCAGCGGCACACCGCGGTCGGTCGCCGTGACGATGACCCAGGACGCCGCGATGAGGATGACCTGACAGATCAGGTTGAACCAGATGAGCAGCCCGACGATGACGGCGAACGACGCCAGCAGCGGATTGCGGGTCGCGCCGCCGAGCAGGCTCGAGCCGAGCACCTTGAGCACGCCCAATGCGAGCGCGCCGAGCAGCGCCCCCTGCCAGAGCGGCCCGCGCGGGATGGGCACCCCGGCCAGGACCCGGTACAGCGCCGCGAGCACGCAGGCGTCGAGCGCGAACATGAGCAGCAGGCCGACGGCGCGCGCCGCGAGAATCGCGCCGAGCGAGCGGCGGTCCACGTCCAGGAGGTCGAGGGTGGCATCCATCGCGGCGGTGCTGAAGACCGACAGGGTCGCCGAGACGATGAGGGCTGCGCCGAACGCGATCGCGAGTCCCAGGTCCTTCAGCTTCAGCAGGGCGAAGTTGGTGGCCGGTGCGGCGAGGCCCGCCAGGTCGCGCACCGCGTCCCGGGCGGAGCCGAGCCAGCCGACCGCGGTGAAGAGCGTGCCGGCCAGGGCGATCGCGCCGGTCCAGCTGAGGGCGGGCGTGGACAGCAGGGCTTTCTCGCTGATCGCCCCATCCGACCCGGCCCGGTCGATGAGGCCCGGCACCGCGGTGCCGATGAGGTCGAACAGCGCGTTGCGCAGCGCCGGATTCGCCTCGAGCGCGAGCCCGGCGATCGAGAACGCGACCCAGATCGCCGCGAACACGGCGAACACCGCCTGGAAGGACAACCCCGCCGCGAGGAGCGCCCGCGCCGGTCGCTGTAGCGCCGGAACACGCGGACGGGCTTCCAGGTCTGCACCCGATCCACGATGCGGTGCACGCGCGCCATCAGCGGGCCGGGCGCCTTCGCCGGGGCAGCGGCGGGGCGGGGCGGGCGGTCGCCACGGGGACGATCCTGCTGCGACGCGGTCCGGGTCCTGCGGGCCATGCGCTCAGCCTAGGGCGGGGTCAGGGCGGGCTAGGCTCGCGTACGGCAGGCATCCAGATGACGTGGAACGGGATCGGCATCGGCGAGGGCGTCGCCGTCGGTCCGGTGCGGTGGATGCCGTTACCGGCATCCACGCCGCGCGCGGTCCAGGGCGATGCCGCATCGCGTGTCGCCGCCGCCGTGGACGCGGTCGCCGAGGAGCTGCGGCGTCGTGTCGCGATGGCGCGCGGACCCGGGCGGGGCATCGTCGAGGCGGGTGCCGCGATGGCCCGCGACCCGATGCTCCGTGCGGAGATCGATGCGCACCTCGCCGCGGGTGCCGAGGCGGGGAGGCCGTCACCCGCGCCGTGCACGCGATCGCGGAGCGCCTCGCCGCCGCCGGGCCGCCCGCCGCGGACCGGGTGACGGATCTGCTCGACGTCGGGCGACGCCTCGTCGCCCGGGTGCGCGGCGTCGATCTGCCGACCCTTCCCGACTCCGACGCACCGTACATCCTGCTGGCCGACGATCTCGCGCCGGCCGACGCGGTGCTGCTCGACCCGTCCCGGGTGCTCGGGCTGGTGTGCGCGCGGGGCGGGTACACGGGGCACACGGCGATCATCGCGCGAGCGCGCGGGATCCCGGCCGTGCTCGGCGTCGGCCCGATCGACGCGCGCGACGGCGAGATGCTGCGGGTGGATGCCGCGGCCGCAACGGTCGCGCGCGACGCCGGCCCGGCGACCGCTCCCCGCACGATCCCGCACCGCGGCCCGGCCGCCCTGGCCGACGGAACGCCCCTCCCGGTGCTCGCCAACGCGGGCGGAGCCGACGAGGTGGTGGTCGCGGTGGCGCAGGGCGCCGAGGGGTGGGCCTGTTCCGCAGCGAGCTGCTATGGCTCGAGGCCGGCACGGCTCCGGCACGCACCGAGCAGGCGGCGGCCTACGCGGCCGTCCTGCACGCGGCGGGCGGGCGGCCCGTCGTGATCCGCACGTGGGATCCGAGCGAGGACAAGCCGCTCGCGTTCCTGCCGGCCGGCGTGCGCGGGCCGCGCGCCGACGAGCGGCTGTTGCGCGAGCAGCTCGCGGCGCTCGCCGACGCGCAGTCGCAGGGCGATCTGCACGTCATGGCTCCCATGGTGCGCGACGCCGCGGAGGCGGCCTGGTTCGCCGACCTCGCCCGGAGCGTCGGCATCCGGTCGGTGGGCGTCGTCGTGGAGCTCCCGTCGCTCGCCCGCGAGATCTCGCTCCTCGAACACGTCGTCGACTTCGTCTCGGTCGGCACCAACGATCTGACGGCGCAGGTGCTGGGTGTCGTCCGCACGCGCTCGCGCGCGACCGACGCGGGCGATCCCCGGGTGCTGGAGCTGGCCTTCCGGGCGATCCGGGATGCCCGGGCCGCCGGCCTGCAGGTCTCCGTGTGCGGCGAGGCGGCCTCCGATCCCCGTCTCGCCGTGCTGTTCGCGGGCATGGGGGCGACGAGCCTCTCGGTCGCCCCGCCGGCCCGCGCCGCTGTGCACGCGGCGCTCGCGGCCGTGACGGCGCAGCAGGCGCGCACCGCCGCGGAATCCGCGATCGCGCACCGCTGAGCCCGGATCTCGACCGAACTCACCCGTGCGCTCGCGCCCGGAGGGTGTCACCATGGGTGGACTGCGTGCCGGAGGGGTCCGGCCGCCCCCGAATGGGGGTGAGGACCGGGTGATTCCGGCGTCATAGTGAAATGAATCGGGCGTCTCTATCAATGAGGACGTCACTGAGGGGCAGCATCTTCCGCCGCTCGGCCGTCTTCGATTCCCACAGGGAGAGAGGCCCGGGAATGGATCAGGGGATGAGCAGCCAGGAATCGAAGCTCACCACTTCGGATGCGGAGCTGATCGAGAGCGCGCGATCGGGGGATACGCGCGCCTTCGGCGAATTGTGGCAACGCCACTACCGCTCGGCTGCTCGCGTCGCCCGTCAGTGCACGTCGTCGATCGACGCGGATGACCTCGTCAGCGAGGCCTACGCGAGGATCTTCCAACGTGTGCTGGCGGGCGGCGGGCCTGATGGCGCCTTCCGCCCCTACCTCTATACGACGATCCGCAACCTCGCGGCGACCTGGGGCGCCCAGCAGTCGCGCGACATCCAGGTCGACCTGATCGACGACTTCGAGGACGAGCGGATCCCGGATGACCCGGCCGCTTGGGCCCTCGACCGCACGCTCACGGCGCGTGCGTTCCGCAGCCTCCCCGAACGCTGGCAGACGGTGCTCTGGTACACCGAGGTCGAGGGCATGGACCCGCACGAGGTCGCGCCCCTCATGGGCATGACCGCCAACGGTGTGGCCGCGCTCTCGTACCGTGCCCGCGAGGGGCTCCGGAAGGCGTGGCTGCAGGCGCACATCAACGACGCCCAGGCCTCCGGCGAATGCCAGTTCGTCATGGGCAAGCTGGGCGAGCACAGCCGCAACGGTCTCGGGGAGCGCGACCGCCGCCGCGTCGAGGAGCACCTGCTCACCTGCACGAAGTGCGCCATCGTCTCGGAGGAGGTGGAGGAGGTCGGTTCGCACCTGGCGTTCATCCTTTTGCCGCTCATCCTGGGCGGCGCGATCGGCGGGGGCTCCTCGCGGCGATGTCCGCTCCGGCGCCGGCGACGGCGGCCGCCGCGACCATCCCGGCTCTGCCCGCCGCCGTCAACACGGTGGGCGCGGTCGCCACGGCGGGGTCCACCGTCGCGGGCCCCGCCGTCGTCGGCGGCCTCTCGTTCGCGGCGGGCACGTCCGCTCTGGTCGGTTCGCTCGCGGTCGCCGCCGTGCTCGGCGGGGGACTCGCCGCCGGGGTGAGCGCGTCCGCGCCGGATCCGCACACCATCACCCCGCCGAGCGCCTCGCAGGTGCTCGATCCGCAGCAGGCGAGGAACTCCTCTCGGCGCCGGCAGTCGGCACGGGCTCCGGTGCCCGCTCGGACGGCAGCCTGCTCGCTCCCGTCGTCGGCTCGGGCTCAGCCCTCGGCGGCGTGGGTGACACGGTCTCGCAGGTCGTGGACGGCGTCGGGGGCACTCTCGGCGGTACCGTCGGCGGCCTCGGTGACGCCGTGGGCGGCCTGGTGGGCGGCGGACTCGGCCAGACCCTCGGCGACACGGTCGGCGGTGTCGGGCAGACGGTCGACGGCGTGGTCGGCGGTGTCGGGCAGACGGTCGGTGGCGTACTCGGCGGCTCCGGGCCGGCGCCCGTGACGATGAACCTCGACCTGTCCGGGAAGGGAACCCCCGGCGCCACGGTCTCCGCGCAGGTCGCCGGCGCCGTCTACACCACGGTCATCGCCCAGGACGGCACCTGGTCGCTGCACCTGCGCGGCCTGCCGCAGGGAACCGACTCCGCGAAGCTCAGTCAGTCGCTCGGCGGCCTGGTGGGCGGTCTGCTCAGCACTCTCGGGATCAACGTGCCGCTGTCGCTCGACCTCGCGCCCCTCGGAATCTCTGTTTCGCTGCTCGACTGAAAATATTCGCGGAAGTCGCGTCATAGCCGGGCACCTGCGCCGTCTCTTCTGGTGAGGCCGCGAGGTCTCCGCCCCATGTGACGTCCAACTAATTGGGGCGACAGGCCGGTGCCCGTGGTGATTCCCAGCCGCTGCGAGCACCGGCCATACTCATCTTCCGGCGCGCCAGCGGCCGGGCGCTTCGAGCTGTGCAGGGCTGCGCGGGCGTTACGCGCGCTGCGGCGTGGGGGCGAGGTCGGAGACGGGGATGTCGGCCGATCCCCGCATGATCGCGTTCTTGACCTCGGCGATCGCCTTCGTGACCTGGATGCCGCGCGGGCACGCCTCGGTGCAGTTGAAGGTCGTGCGGCAGCGCCACACGCCCTCCTTGTCGTTGAGGATGTCCAGGCGCACCTGGGCGCCCTCGTCGCGGCTGTCGAAGATGAAGCGGTGCGCGTTGACGATCGCGGCCGGGCCGAAGTACTGGCCGTCGGTCCAGAACACGGGGCACGACGAGGTGCACGCCGCGCACAGGATGCATTTGGTGGTGTCGTCGAATCGCTCGCGCTGGGCGGCCGACTGGATCCGCTCCTTCTCGGGCTTGTCGCTCGCGATGAGGAACGGCTGGATCTCGCGGTACGACTCGAAGAACGGCTCCATGTCGACGATGAGGTCCTTCTCGAGCGGCAGGCCCTTGATCGCCTCGACGTAGATCGGCTTGCTGATGTCGAGGTCCTTGATCAGGGTCTTGCACGCGAGCCGGTTGCGCCCGTTGATGCGCATCGCGTCCGAGCCGCACACCCCGTGCGCGCAGGAGCGCCGGAAGCTCAGCGAGCCGTCCTGCTCCCACTTGATCTTGTGCAGGGCGTCGAGCACGCGGTCGGTGGCGTACAGCTCCACGTCGAAGTCCTGCCAGTACGGCTCGGCGTCCTTCTCCGGGTCGAACCGGCGGATGATCAGCGTGACCGTGAAGGCCTGGATGGGCGCGGGCGCCTGCGCGGCGGACGATCCTTCGGCGACGGCGGTTGCCATGACTAGTACTTCCGTTCCACTTGGTGACCAGCCTGGTAGTTCGTGACCCGCATGTCAGTACTTCCGTTCCATGGGCTGGTAGTTCGTGATGACGACCGGCTTCCAGCCGAGCGAGATGTGGTCGGCGGCGTCGGCCGAGTGCGGGTCGCCCGTGAGGTAGGCCATCGTGTGCTTCATGTACGTCTCGTCGTCGCGCTTGGGGTAGTCGTCGCGCTGGTGGCCGCCGCGGCTCTCCTTGCGGTTGCGGGCCGAGTACACGACGACCTCGGCGAGGTCGAGCAGGAAGCCGAGCTCGATGGCCTCGAGCAGGTCGGTGTTGTACCGGTGCCCCTTGTCCTGGATCGAGATGTTCTGGTACCGCTGGCGCAGCTCGTGGATGGTCTCGGTGACCTTCGCGAGCGACTCGTCGGTGCGGAACACCTGGGCGTTGCGATCCATCTCGTCCTGCAGCTCCTTGCGCAGGGCGCCGATGCGTTCGGTGCCGGATGCCGTGCGCACCTGGTCGACGAGTCCCGTCACGAACGCGGCCGGGTTCTCGGGCAGCGGCACGAACTCCGCGGTCTTCGCGTACTCGACCGCGTTGTTGCCCGACCGCTTGCCGAACACGTTGATGTCGAGCAGCGAGTTGGTGCCGAGGCGGTTGGAGCCGTGCACGGAGACGCACGCGCATTCGCCGGCCGCATAGAGGCCGGGCACGATCGTGTCGTTGTCGCTCAGCACCTCGCCCTTGACGTTGGTCGGGATGCCGCCCATCGCGTAGTGCGCGGTCGGCATGACCGGCACGGGCTCGTAGACCGGGTCGACACCGAGGTAGGTGCGCGCGAACTCGGTGATGTCGGGCAGCTTGGTCTCCAGCACCTCGGCGCCCAGGTGCGTGCAGTCCAGCAGCACGTAGTCCTTGTTCGGACCGGCGCCGCGGCCCTCCGCGACCTCCTGCACCATGCAGCGCGAGACGATGTCGCGCGGTGCCAGGTCTTTGATCGTGGGGGCGTAGCGCTCCATGAACCGCTCGCCGGAGGCGTTGCGCAGGATCGCGCCCTCGCCGCGCGCCCCTCGGTGAGCAGGATGCCGAGCCCCGCCAATCCGGTCGGGTGGAACTGGAAGAACTCCATGTCCTCCAGCGGCAGGCCCTTGCGCCAGATGATGCCGACACCGTCGCCCGTCAGGGTGTGGGCGTTGGAGGTGGTCTTGTAGATCTTGCCGAAGCCGCCGGTGGCGAAGATGATCGACTTCGCCTGGAAGATGTGGATCTCACCCGACGCCAGCTCGTAGGCGACGATCCCGGCCGGCTTGCCGTCGTTCATGATCAGGTCGAGCGCGTAGTACTCGTTGAAGAAGTTGACGCCGAGCTTGACGCAGTTCTGGAACAGGGTCTGCAGGATCATGTGGCCGGTGCGGTCGGCGGCGTAGCAGGCACGGCGCACGGGCGCCTTGCCGTGGTCGCGCGTGTGGCCGCCGAAGCGCCGCTGGTCGATCTTTCCCTCGGGCGTGCGGTTGAACGGCAGGCCCATGTTCTCGAGATCGAGGACCGCGTCGATGGCCTCCTTCGCGAGGATCTCGGCGGCATCCTGGTCGACCAGGTAGTCGCCGCCCTTGACCGTGTCGAAGGTGTGCCACTCCCAGCTGTCCTCCTCGACGTTCGCGAGGGCGGCGGCCATGCCGCCCTGCGCCGCGCCCGTGTGGGAGCGGGTCGGGTAGAGCTTGGTGATGACGGCGGTGCGGGCCTTCGGCCCGGCCTCGATCGCGGCGCGCATGCCGGCACCGCCGGCTCCCACGATCACGACGTCGAACCGGTGGTAGTGGACGCCGTCGATGACGTCCCCGTCTTCGAATTCCACGCTCAGCTCGCCTTGCACTGCGGGATCTGGGACGCCACCGAGGCGTCGAGGCACGGGTCGAAGGTGGTCAGCACGAGGGTCCCCAGGATGAGCAGGACGACGGTCACGGCGACGAGCAGCACGAGCAGCACGATCCGGAACCGACGTCGGGTGTAGTCGTTGATGAGCGTGCGCATGCCGTTGGAACCGTGGATGAGGGCGAGCCACAGCAGCAGCAGGTCCCACACGATCCAGAACGGGTTGGCCCACTTGCCGGCGACGAACGCGAAGTCGATCGCGCGCACCCCTGGCCGAGGAACAGGTTGGTGAAGAGGTGGCCGAAGATCAGCACGACGAGCACGACGCCCGACGCCCGCATGTAGATCCAGCCCCACTTCTCCCAGTTGGTGGTGCGGCGGGCGGCGCGGGCTGAGCGCGGCGGCTCGATGGTCTGGGTGGTCATGCGTTCGGCATCCCCTGGAACTCGAGGGCGATGTTGACGAACTGACGCGGCAGGAATCCGGCCAGCAGGATCACCCAGAGCACCAGCACGATCCAGTACATGACCCGCTGCCAGCGCGGTCCGAGCTTCCAGAAGTCGATCAGGATGATGCGCAGCCCGTTGAGGGCGTGCAGCCCGATGGCGCCGACCAACGCTGCCTCGCCGAGGCCCATGATCGGCTGCTTGTAGGTGCCGATGACGGCGTTGTACGCGTCGGGGCTGATCCGCACGAGCGCGGTGTCGAGGATGTGCACCAAGAGGAAGAAGAAGATCGCGACGCCGGTGATCCGGTGCAGCACCCACGACCACATGCCCTCGCGGCCCCGGTACAGCGTTCCGGCCGGGCGCCGGGGACCCCGGATCCGCTCGGCCGCCTCGGCTCCGGGTCTGACGACCTGGCTCGACACGGGCTCCTCCTCGTACCTCGGCGACGGGGCGGGTGGCACGCCAAACGCTCGCGATCGGACGTTCCTCACCCTACGCCCGCGCCGATCCACCCGCAGGCAAGGCGTGCCTAACTGTCTCGACATCAAGACAGTGCCGCGGGTGCCGCGCATAGGGTGGTCGCCATGGCGCAGACCCTGCGGCGGTTCTACTCCGTCATCCCCGCCGGCGGCATCGGGTCGCGGCTCTGGCCGCTGTCGCGGGCGGATGCGCCGAAGTTCCTGCACGACCTCACCGGATCGGGGTCGACGCTGCTGCGCGGCACCTGGGATCGACTGGCCCCGCTGAGCGGCGAGCAGCGGATCATGGTCGTCACCGGCCGTGCGCATCGCGCCGCCGTGGAGGCGCAGCTGCCCGAGCTGCGCGACGCCAACGTGGTGCTCGAGAGCGAGCCCAAGGACTCGTCGGCCGCCATCGGACTCGCCGCGGCGATCCTGAAGCGGCGCGAGCCGGATGTCATCATCGGCTCGTTCGCGGCCGATCACGTCATCGACGACGTGCGCGGGTTCCGCCGCGCGGTGACCCAGGCGGTCGCGGCGGCCGACGCCGGCTGGATCGCGCTGGTCGGCATCACGCCCACCGAGCCGGCGATCGGCTTCGGCTACATCCACTGCGGGTCGCCCATGCAGATCGAGGGGCGCACGACGCGCGCGAGGTCGTCAGCTTCGTCGAGAAGCCCGATCTCGAGACCGCGCGGCGCTATCTCGACGACGGCGGCTACCTCTGGAACGCGAGCATGTTCATCTCCCGCGCCGACGTGCTGCTCGAGCAGATGCGCATCGAGCACCCGGCTCTCGTCGACGGGCTCGAGGAGCTCGCGGCCGCCTGGGACGATCCGGCCACCCGCGGGCCCGCCGTCGACCGGATCTGGCCGGGCCTGGAGAAGATCGCGATCGACTACTCCGTCGCGGAGCCGGCGGCGAGGGCCGGCCGGCTCGCCGTCATCCCGGGCGACTTCGACTGGGACGACGTGGGCGACTTCGCCTCGATCTCCAAACTCCGCTCCGGGGGCCGCAGCAACGAGCTCGCGATCATCGGGGACGGCGCGACCGTGCTCTCCGATCACGCCAGCGGCATCGTCGTGACCCAGTCGAAGCGGGTGATCTCGCTCATCGGCGTGCGCGACATCGTGGTCGTCGATACGCCGGACGCGTTGCTGGTCACCACCACCGAGCATGCGCAACGCGTCAAGAGCGTCGTCGACGCCCTCAAGCTCAGCGGCCGGAGCGAAGTGCTCTGATCAGGCGATCCGACAGCGGGCGCCCTCTTTTGTAACTGTTGGGATGCGGTCGGCCACAACACGCTGGTGCCGAACGTCATATTGAGTAACGTGTCCTCATTCGCCGGGCCCCTTGCCCGGTAGAGAACCTGGAGGACACAGTGACACTCACCACGCGGAAGGCCGCGCTGGGCGGTCTCACGGCTCTCGCCGTGAGCGCGTTGACCCTCGTCGGCTGTTCGGCGGCTCCGACCGGCAACGGCGGCTCGACGGACGCCAAGTCGAGCTTCCTGCCGTGCATGGTCTCGGACGATGGCGGCTTCGACGACCACTCGTTCAACCAGCTGGGTCTGCAGGGCCTCGAGTCGTCGGCGAAGAGCCTCGGCATCAAGGAGAAGCACGTCCAGTCGAACAGCGCGGACGACTACACGCCGAACATCAACAGCCTGCTGAGTGCGAACTGCAACCTGATCGTCACGGTCGGCTTCAACCTGTCGCAGGCGACCGACGCCGCCGCCAAGGCGAACCCCGACGTCAAGTTCGCGATCGTGGACGACGGCCTCGACAACGAGGGCGCCAAGGACAAGGACGGCAAGCCCACGGGCGACGGCAAGGTCGACGTCGACAACGGCAAGCCGATCCTGTTCGACACCGTCCAGGCGGCGTTCCTCGGCGGCTACGCGGCGGCCAGCTACTCGAAGACCGGCGTCGTCGGCACCTTCGGCGGCCTCCAGATCCCGCCGGTGACGATCTTCATGGACGGCTTCGCCGAGGGCGTGAAGTACTTCAACCAGCAGAAGGGCAAGGACGTCAAGGTCGTCGGCTGGAACGTCGACACGCAGACCGGCGTCTTCACCGGAGGCTTCGCGGCCGGTGTCGAGGCGAAGACGGCCGCGCAGGGTCTGCTCGACCAGAACGCCGACGTGCTCATGCCGGTCGGCGGTCCGATCTACCAGAGCGCCGCCGAGGCCATCAAGGACCAGAACAAGGGTTCTGTCCTGATCGGCGTCGACGCGGACGTGTTCAACACCGACAAGACGGTGGACGACATCATCCTGACGTCGGTGCAGAAGGGCGTCGACGCAGGCGTCGAGGCGGTCGTGAAGGCCGCCAAGAACGGCGACTTCGACAACACGCCGTACGTGGGCACCCTGAAGAACGGCGGCGTGAAGCTGGCGCCGTTCCACAACTTCGAGTCGAAGGTCGACCCGGGGCTGGCGGGCGAGCTCAAGAAGATCGAGGCCGGCATCGAGGACGGCTCCATCAAGGCGACCTCGAAGTCCTCGCCTCAGCAGTAACGGCATCACCGACGGGGAGGCCGGTCGAACCGGCCTCCCCGTCGCCATTCCGGCAGCGCTGCCGGCGCACATAGATTGGCTCCCATGAAGCTCGAACTCCGCGGCATCACCAAGCGGTTCGGCGCTCTCACCGCGAACGACCACATCGACCTGACGGTCGAGCCCGGAGAGATCCACTGCCTGCTCGGCGAGAACGGAGCGGGCAAGTCGACCCTCATGAACGTGCTCTACGGGCTCTACCAGGCCGATGAGGGCGAGATCCTGCTCGACGACGACGTCCAGCACTTCTCCGGCCCGGGCGACGCGATGAACGCCGGCATCGGCATGGTGCACCAGCACTTCATGCTCATCCCCGTCTTCACCGTCGCCGAGAACGTCATGCTCGGCCACGAGCCGACGCGACTCGGCGGGCGCCTCGACCTCGCGGCGGCGCGCGCCAAGGTGCGCGAGATCTCCGAGCGGTTCGGCTTCGACGTCGACCCCGACGCGGTCGTCGAGGAGCTGCCGGTCGGCGTCCAGCAGCGGGTCGAGATCATCAAGGCACTCTCGCGCGACGCGAAGGTGCTCGTGTTCGACGAGCCCACCGCGGTGCTGACCCCGCAGGAGACCGACGAGCTCATGGCGATCATGCGCCAGCTCCGCGACACGGGTGTCGCGATCGTGTTCATCACGCACAAGCTGCGCGAGGTGCGCGAGGTCGCCGACCGGATCACGGTGATCCGGCTCGGGAAGGTCGTCGGAGAGGCGCAGCCCACGGCGAGCAACGCCGAGTTGGCGTCGATGATGGTCGGTCGTGCCGTGGACCTGTCGATCCACAAGGACCCACCGAAGATCGGAGCCGAGGCGTTCGTCGTGCACGACCTGACGGTCATCGATGCGGCGGACCAGGTCGTGGTCTCCCACGTCGGGTTCACCGTCCACGCCGGCGAGGTGCTGGCGATCGCCGGGGTGCAGGGCAACGGGCAGACAGAGCTCGTCGAGGCGATCCTCGGCGTGCAGAACAGGGTCGAGGGCTCCATCCGGCTCGACGGCCGCGAGCTCCTGGGCCGCAGCGTGGGCGGGGTGCTCGATGCGGGCGTCGGCTTCGTGCCCGAGGACCGCACCGACGACGGCCTCGTCGCCGAGTTCACGATCGCCGAGAACCTCATGCTCGACCGGTCGACCGGTGCCCCGTTCGTGCGCGGCGGCACCCTGCAGCTCACCGAGCTCGAGAGGTTCGCCGAGGAGAAGATCGCCGAGTTCGACATCCGCGCCCAGGGCGTCACCACGCACGTCGGGCGCCTGAGCGGCGGCAACCAGCAGAAGGTCGTGCTCGCGCGCGAGCTGAGCCGCGAGCTGCGGCTGCTCGTGGTGTCGCAGCCGACACGCGGGCTCGACGTGGGTTCGATCGAGTTCGTGCACACCCGGATCGTGCAGACCCGCGACTCCGGCATCCCGGTGGTCGTCGTCTCGACCGAACTCGACGAGGTCGTGACCCTCGCCGACCGGATCGCCGTGATGTACCGCGGCTCGATCGTGGGCATCGTGCCCGGCGACACGTCGCGCGAGGTGCTCGGCCTCATGATGGCCGGCGAGAAGCCGGCGGAGGTGGCCGCATGACCGACGTCGGCACGGGATCGGCCGGCGGGGCCGAGCCGATCCACTCGCAGTCGTCGAAGCTCGACACGATCGAGCCGGGCCAGCAGCCCAACGCCCGGCGCGATCCGGAGGCGCCGTTCGGCAACAACCTGCTCCGCGAGATCATGTCGGGCGGGGCGGTGCTCACGGTGCTGGCGATCGTGCTCGCCCTCGTCGTCGCGGCGGTGCTCATCGCGGCGACGGACTCCGGCGTCCAGGCCGCCGCCGGCTACTTCTTCGCCCGCCCGAGCGATCTGTTCGTGGCGGTCTGGAACGCGGTCAGCGGCGCGTACGTGTCGCTGTTCCAGGGGTCGATCTGGAACTTCCAGCGCACCGGGTTCCTCGTGCAGATCGCGCCGCTCATGAGCACGCTGACCTTCGCCACACCGCTCATCGCGGCGGGCCTCGGCGTTGCTCTCGCCTTCCGCGTCGGCATGTTCAACATCGGCGGCCGCGGGCAGCTCATCATCGGCGCCGCGGTCGCGGGCTGGATCGCATGGTCGTTCCCGATGCCGCCGGTCATCGCCTTCCTCGTCGCCACGATCGGCGGTCTTGTCGGCGGCGCGCTGTGGGGGGCGATCGCGGGCGTGCTGAAGGCGACGACGGGCGCCCACGAGGTGATCGTCACGATCATGCTCAACTACGTCGCGTTCTACCTCGTGGCGTACGGCCTGCGCACGCAGGGTCTGCTGCAGGCGCACGGCTCGAACAGCCCGGTCTCACCGGGCGATCTGCCCAACGCGACCTACCCCAAGCTCAGCGATCTCATCACCGCGCTCGGCGGGCCCGCGACCTCGTACACGGTGAACATCGGATTCCTCCTCTCGATCGTGGCGACGGTGGCCGTCTGGTACCTGTTCAGCCGGTCGAGCACCGGATTCCGCTTCCGGGCCGTGGGCGAGAACCCGCGGGCCGCGCGCACGGCGGGCATCAACGTCAAGTGGGTGTACACCCTCGCGATGATCTTCTCCGGCGCCCTCGTCGGCCTCGCCGGCGCCGATCAGGTGCTCGGCACGACGACCACGGGCTTCAACTCGGGCGTCGATGCCGGCATCGGGTTCAGCGCGATCACGGTCGCGCTTCTCGGTCGCTCGCGGCCGTGGGGCGTCTTCTTCAGCGGCCTGCTGTTCGGCGCGCTGCAGGCGGGCGGTTACACCATGCAGGCGCTGCAGCAGATCCCGATCGACATCGTCGACGTCATCCAGTCGGTGGTCGTGCTGTTCATCGCGGCGCCGCCGCTCGTGCGGGCCGTGTTCCGGCTGCCGAAACCCGGGTCCACCCGGAGGGTGCGGCGAACGCCCGCAGCCGTCGCCGAAGGGAACGTCAAGTGACGACCGCCACGCTGACCCCGTCCGCGGCGCCGATCGTGCACGAGAAGGTGATCGTGCGCAGCCTCAAGGTGCCGATCATCCTCGACGTCTTCGCGATCGCCGCCCTCGTCTTCGCGTTCGGGATCCCGCGCCGGGGGCAGAGCTCGTTCCGGCTCTCGACCAGCACCGACTTCTTCCAGATCCCCACCGTGGTGCTGCCGACGGTCGCGACCGTCGTCACCGTGGCGATCCTGCTCGTGGTCGTCGCGATTCTCACGCACCTGCTCGTCGCGTTCTCGTCGCGCGGGCGCTCGCCGCTCTGGCTGAGCGCCGTGTTCACGGTCCTGTTCCTGTTCCTGTTCCTCACCTGGGCGGGCGCGGATCTGCGCGGCATCCCGATCCCGGGTCTGCTGGTCGGCGGGCTGGCTCTCGCGACGCCGCTCGTGTTCGGCTCGCTCGGCGGCGTCCTGGGCGAGCGCGCGGGCGTGGTCAACGTCGCCATCGACGGGCAGCTGCTGTTCGGCGCCTTCTCGGCCGCGCTCGTCGGCTCGGCGACGCACTCGCCGTGGGCGGGGCTCGTCGCGGCGATCGTCGCGGGGGTGCTCGTCTCGTGGGTGCTGGCGGTGTTCGCCCTGCGCTACTGGGTCGACCAGGTCATCGTCGGCGTCGTGCTCAACGTGCTGGTCGGCGGCCTCACGAACTTCTTCTACACGAAGGTGTTCGCGCAGGTGCCGAGCCTCAACCACACCACCAAGTTCGACACCATCGATATCCCGGGGCTCTCCCAGATCCCCATCATCGGGCCGGTGTTCTTCCAGCACACGATCATCATCTACATCATGTACATCGCGGTGTTCGTGGTCTGGTACGCGCTGTTCAAGACCCGCTGGGGTCTGCGCGTCCGCTCGGTGGGCGAGCACCCGCAGGCGGCCGACACGGTGGGCATCAACGTCAACCGCACGCGATTCTGGACCGTCACCGTCGCTGGTGCGGTGGCCGGGATCGGCGGGGCCTTCTACACGCTCGACTCGGTGTCGAAGTTCGACAAGGACATCACGCAGGGTGCGGGCTTCATCGCGCTGGCCGCCGTGATCTTCGGCCAGTGGCATCCGATCAAGGCGGCGCTGGCCGGGCTGCTGTTCGGCTTCGCGGAGAATCTGCAATCCACGCTCGGCATCATCGGCTCGCCCGTGCCGAGCGAGTTCCTGTTGATGCTGCCGTACGTCGTCACGATCGTCGCGGTCGCCGGGCTGGTGGGGCAGTCGAGGGCCCCGGCGGCCGACGGCACGCCGTACATCAAATCGTGAGTCCCATCGACGACGGCGCCATCGACTGGGACGGCCTCCGTGCCGCGGCGAACGAGGCCGCCACCCACGCGTACGTGCCCTACTCGCGCTTCCCGGTCGGCGCGGCGGCGCTCGTCGACGACGGTCGCGTCATCTCAGGCTGCAACGTCGAGAACGCGTCGTACGGTCTGACCCTGTGCGCCGAGTGCGCCCTCGTCTCGTCCCTGCACATGACCGGCGGCGGCAAGCTCGTCGCGTTCACGTGCGTCGATGGGGACGGCGCGACGCTCATGCCGTGCGGCCGCTGCCGGCAGCTCCTGTTCGAGCACTCGGCCGAGGGCATGCTGCTGGAGACCGTGTCGGGCATCCGGACCATCGACGAGGTCATCCCGGACGCGTTCGGTCCCCGCACGCTCGAGAAGTACCGCGAGGAGCATTAGATGGTCGAGCAGTTCGACGTCGTCGACCTGATCAAGACGAAGCGCGATCGCGGCTCGCTGAGCACCGCGCAGCTCGGCTGGCTCGTCGACGCGTACACCCGGGGCTACGTCGCCGACGAGCAGATGTCGGCCATGACGATGGCGATCTTCCTCAACGGGATGTCGCGCGACGAGATCCGCGACCTCACGATGGCGATGATCGCCAGCGGCGAGCGGCTCGACTTCTCCGGTCTGTCGAAGCGAACCACCGACAAGCACTCGACCGGGGGCGTCGGCGACAAGATCACGCTGCCGTTGGCGCCGCTCGTCGCGTCGTTCGGCGTCGCGGTGCCGCAGCTGAGCGGCCGGGGGCTCGGCCACACCGGTGGCACGCTCGACAAGCTCGAGAGCATCCCGGGCTGGCGGGCGAACCTCACGAACGACGAGTTCATGGCGCAGCTCGAATCGGTGGGCGCCGTGATCTCGGCCGCCGGATCCGGGCTCGCGCCCGCCGACGGCAAGCTCTACGCACTGCGCGACATCACCGGCACGGTGGAGGCGATCCCGCTCATCGCGTCGTCGATCATGTCGAAGAAGATCGCCGAGGGCACCGGGGCCCTCCTGCTCGACGTGAAGTTCGGCTCGGGCGCCTTCATGCAGGATCCGGCTCGGGCGCGCGAGCTGGCCGAGACGATGGTGGCGCTGGGGCAGGATGCCGGGGTCGCCATCCGGGCCCTGCTCACCAACATGAACGTGCCGCTCGGCCGCGCGATCGGCAACGCCAACGAGGTGCGCGAATCGGTCGAGGTGCTCGCGGGCGGCGGACCGGCCGACGTCGTCGAGCTGACCGTCGCGCTCGCGCGCGAGATGCTCGAGCTCGCGGGAGTGCCGGATGCCGACGTCGAGGCGGCGCTGGGCGATGGGCGGGCGATGGACGCCTGGCGCGCGATGATCGCGGCGCAGGGCGGCGATCCGGATGCCCCGCTGCCGATCGCGAGGAGTCCGAGACGGTGCGCGCCGACCGCGCCGGCGTCGTCGTCGCGATGCCGGCGCTCCCGTTCGGGATCGCGGCGTGGCGGCTCGGCGCCGGTCGTGCGCGCAAACAGGACCCGGTGCAGCACGCCGCCGGCATCGACCTGCACGTCAAGCCGGGCGACGCGGTCGCGGCGGGCGACCCGCTCTTCACCCTGAGCGCCGACGAGCCGGAGCGCTTCGCCCGCGCCCTCGAGGCGCTCGCCGGCGCCTACCGCGTCGGCGCCCCGGGCGACCCCGTCGACGACGGCGGCCCGCTCATCGCGGCCCGCATCCCGTAACCCTCTCGCGAGGTGACACCTTTCGTCGCCTCTCGCCCTCGCTCGGCGACATCAGCTGCCCCCTCACGTGGTCGTGCGGGTGCGCATGAGGCGCTCGAGGTTCCGGATGATGCGGGTCGTATCGGCCAGGTCGGGGTCGGCTGCGCGCGTCACGTGCCATCCCTCCTCCTCGAGGCGGGGAACCCGTTGCAGGTCGCGATGCCACTGCGCGGCATCGGTGCGATGCTGGTCGCCCTCGTATTCGAGCACCATCCGGTATTGCGGCCAGCAGAGGTCAACCCGGGCGACGAATGCCCCCGACCGCGAGCGGATGACCGGATTGACGACGGGCGCCGGCAGGCCCGCGGACAGGATGCGCATCCGGATGACGCTCTCCGCCGGCGAGTCTGAGCGATCGCTGAGGAGGGGAGCGCGGCGTGACGATTCCGCCGCCCGCGCCGTCCGGGATGCCGTCGCGCGACCGCTCGCACCTCCGCGAGGCCGGCGAGCGGGTCGCGACGCCACAGCACCCGATCGCCGGCCGCAACCAGGTGCTCGAGGTCGAGGATCGTCGCGAGATCGCACCAGGTGCGCGCGGGGCTCGTGACGCGGAGGCCATCGAGGTCCACGAGGTCCCGGGGTCGATCTGGAGATGGTGGCTGATCACGCCTGCCATGCGGGCGCCGCGACGATCAGTCGGGCGGGCGACGTGGATCGCGAGCCCGCCGCGCGCGACCGGCAGCCCCCAGAGCTCGGCGGCCGTCGCGTGGGAGAAGAAGGCGTCGGGCGGCGCGAGCTCCCGATAGGCGAGGCATCTGCGCCGCACGTCGTCGATGCTCGACGTGGTCCTGACACCTCGGAACGGCGTCTGGAGATCCTGGCGGCGAAGGCGCTCCGGATGCACGCCCCGCGCCCTCGCGGCACTGACGCTCCACACGGGTCCCAGTTCCGGGGGCAGCGGCGCGGGTCGCATCCCGAGACTCTGCGCCTCGCCCCCAGCCCGACATCCCCTTCCCTGCCCACTGTGCACTTCCCCACGCACCCGACTCTGTGCACGGCTCGTGAGGTGACAGTTTTCGTCGGATCGGACGCCCGTCACCCGACGAAAAGTGCCACCTCACGAGAGAGCGGGGTCGCCGAGGTTGCGGATCGCGTCGATGACGAGAGCCCAGAAGCGGGCGTGGTCGAGCTCGAGCGCGACCTTCGTGCGAGTGCCCGCCGGCGCGGGCCCGCGCAGGTCGACGACGGTCATGCCGAGCGTGTGCTCGCCGCGCATCTCGACGACGATGGGCGCCGGCACCGCCCGCACGATCGTCGGGTCGATCACGTAGGCGACCGCGCACGGGTCGTGCACGGGCGGGTGCTCGAAGCCCTGCACCTCCTTGTAGCTGGAGGCGAAGAAGTCCATGACCTCGTCGGCGAAGCGCGCCGGTCCGGTGCCGATCGCACGGATCGCCGCCACGACGTCGTCGGTCGCGAGCGCCTGGTGGGTGAGGTCGAGGCCGACCATCGTCACGGGCCAGCCCGCCTCGAAGACGATCGCCGCGGCCTCCGGGTCGACGACGATGTTGAACTCGGCCACCGCGCTCCAGTTGCCCAGGTGCGCGCCGCCGCCCATGAGCACGACCTCGCGCACCCGGTCGACGATGGCCGGCTCGAGCCGCAGCGCGAGGGCGATGTTGGTGAGCGGGCCGGTGGGCACGAGCGTGATCTCGCCGGGCTCGGCGGCCATGACCGTGTCGATGATGAGCTGGGCGGCGTGCCGCGGGTCGAGCTCGAGCGTCGGCTCCGGCAGGACGGGGCCGTCGAGTCCGGAGTCGCCGTGGATCTCGCCCGCGACCTCGACGGGACGCAGCAGCGGGTGCGCCGCCCCTCGCGCGAACGGGATGCCGGCGATGCCCGCGATCCGCGCGATCGACAGCGCGTTGCGGGTCACCTTCTCGATCGTCTGGTTGCCCCCGACCGTCGTCACGGCGACGAGATCGATCTCGGAGGAGCCCCACGCGAGCAGCAGGGCGATCGCGTCGTCGTGGCCGGGGTCGCAGTCGAGGATGATCTTGGTCGGCATCGCTCCAGCCTAGCGCGATCTGCGTATATGAAAGTCAGGTTCATATATGCGAGACTGCCCGCATGACGCCGACCCGTGCCGACACCGACCTCGCCGATCGCGGCGCCGACCGCGTGCGCTGGATCCGCTCCCGGATGCCCCTGCTCGCCGCCGCCCGCGAGGCGTTCGCCGCCGACCGCCCGTTCGCCGGGCATCGCATCGGCATGTCGCTGCACCTGGAGCCGAAGACGGCCGTGCTGCTCGAGACGCTCGCCGCCGGCGGAGCGGAGCTCGTGGCGACCGGCAACCACGGCTCGACCCAGGACGACGTCGTCGCGTTCCTCCGCGGCCTGGGCATGACCGTGTTCGGCGCCCGCGACGACACGATGCAGCAGCACCACGCGAACGTCGCGGCCGTGCTGGATGCCGAGCCCGACATCCTGCTCGACAACGGCGCCGACCTCGCGGCCGGTGCGATCTCGCGCGGCGGGGACGCGCTCGAGCGCCTGGTCGGCGGCACCGAGGAGACGACCTCGGGCGGCGACCGGCTGCGCGGCGAGCTCGCCGGCCGCGTGCCGTTCCCGGTCATCGTCATCAACGACTCGCTGCTCAAGGCGATCGGCGAGAACAAGCACGCGGTCGGCCAGTCGGTGGTCGAGAGCTTCATGCGCCTGACCAACCTCATGGTGCCGGGCCGCCGGTTCGTCGTCGCGGGCTACGGATGGTGCGGCCGCGGGGTGGCGCACTACCTGCGACAGCTCGGCGGCAAGGTCGCCGTGGTCGAGGTCGACGAGCTGAAGGCGTTCGAGGCGGCGCTCGACGGGTTCAGGGTCGGGGGCACCGAGGCGCTGAACGGCGAGTTCGCCCGCTGGGGCGAGGTCTTCATCACCGCGACCGGCCACGCCGACATCCTGACCCCCGCCTTCTTCGAGGTCGTGGCCGATGGCGCCGTGCTCGCCAACTGCGGCCACTTCCCGTGGGAGATCGACGTCGCCGCGCTGAAGGCCGGCGCGAGCGGGGTGGAGCGCCTCGACGACGCGATCGAGCGCGTGGACCTGCCCGACGGCCGGCACGTCGTGCTGCTCGCGGACGGGCGCATGATGAACCTCGCCGGGCGCGAGCCCAAGGGCAACTCGCTCGAGGCCATGGACCTCGGATTCCTGCTGCAGTCGCTCTCGCTCGAGCGCGTCGCGCGCGACCCGGGCTCGCTGCGCGACGGCGCCCAGCCCGTGCCCGACGAGATCGACCGCGAGATCGCGCGCCGGATGCTCGCCGCGATGGGCGCGGACCGGTGATCGCCGACACGGCGACGAGGGGCTGACACGGTGTCCGCCGACTACGCCGTCCCGGCCCTCGACAAGGCGTTCGACGTGCTCGAGCTCGTCGCCTCGAGCCCGCACCCGCTCGCCCAGAACGAGATCGCGGAGGGCACCGGCCGCACGGTCGGCCAGCTGTTCCGGGTGCTGGTCGCGCTCGAGGCGCGCGGCTGGCTCGTGCGCGACGAGGACTCGGGCCGCTACACGCTCTCGATGGCGGCGTTCGATCTCGCGCACCGGCAGCCGGCGATGCGCGGGCTGCTGGTCGCCGCGACACCCGCGATGCGCGAGCTCGCGGATCGGCTGCGGCAGTCGTGCAACCTGAGCGTGCTCGACATGGCGGCGGTGCGGGTCGTCGCGCAGGCGGAGAGCCCGGCCGACTTCGGCTACCGGGTGCGGGTCGGCGCCCTGTTCCCGCTGGAGAGCGCGACCGGCACCGTGCTCGTGGCCCTGGGCGACGCGGACGTGCGGGCGCAGTACGACGCGCGACTCGATCCAGGAGGTCGCGGCGGCCACGCGGGACGGGATGCTGCGCCGCGCCGACCCCGTGCAACCGGGCATCACCGACGTCGCCGTCGCGGTGCGCGACCGTCTCGGCGTCGCGCGCGCCGTCCTCACGGTGCCGTATGTCTCCACCTCGCTGAGCGCCCACGGCATCGACGACGTGATCGAGCACGCGCGGGTCGCGGCGGGCCGGATCTCCGAGCGGATCATCGGGGTCGGCGCGATAGGTTGAGGGCATGAGCGACGCCAGCGACGACGCCGCGCTGCCCGGCAGCCGCGTGCCCCTCCGTGAGCTGCCCAAGATCTCCCTGCACGACCACCTCGACGGCGGTCTGCGGCCCCAGACGATCCTCGAGCTCGCCGATGCGATCGGCTTCGAGGCTCCCGCCCCGGACGCCGCCGCACTCGGCGCCTGGTTCGCCGCGCAGAGCGACTCGGGCTCGCTCGTCGAGTACCTCAGGACCTTCGACGTCACGCTCGCCGTCATGCAGACGGCCGAGGGCCTCACCCGCGTGGCGCGCGAGTTCGTCGAGGACCTCCACGCCGACGGCGTCATCTACGGCGAGATCCGCTGGGCGCCGGAGCAGCACCTGACGCGCGGGCTCTCGCTCGACGCGGCGGTCGAGGCCGTGCAGCACGGGATCGACGAGGCCGTCGACGCGGTGGATGCCGCGGGCGGCTTCATCCGGGCCGGCCAGCTCGTGAGCGCGATGCGGCAGAACGACCGCGGGCGCGAGATCGCGGAACTCGCGCTGCGCCACCGCGGGCACGGGGTCGTCGGGTTCGACACCGCGGGACCGGAGGCCGGGTTCCCGCCGAGCCGCAACCGCGCGGCGTTCGACCTGTTGGCATCCGAGTGGATGCCGGTCACGATCCACGCGGGCGAGGCGGACGGTCTCGACAGCATCCGCTCCGCACTCCTCGACGGCCGCGCGCTGCGGCTCGGTCACGGGGTGCGCATCGCCGAGGATGTCGAGATCTCCGACGGCGAGGCCGGGCTCGAGGTCACGATGGGCCCGCTCGCGCAGTGGGTGCGCGACCGGGGCATCGCGCTCGAGACCAGCCCGAGCTCGAACCTGCAGACCGGAGCGATCGCGCAGTGGGGCTCCACGATGGGCGACCACCCGTTCGACCTGCTGTACCAGCTCGGCTTCCGGGTCACGGTCAACACCGACAACCGGCTCATGAGCGCGACGACGCTCACCCGCGAGCTCGCCCTGCTGGCCGACGCCTTCGGCTACGACATCACCGACGTCGAGGCCTTCCAGCTGAACGCCGCCGAGGTCGCGTTCCTCCCGCTCGAGGATCGCGAGGAGCTCGTCGAGCGGATCGGGGCGGGGTTCGGCCGCTGATGGAACTGCCCGCCCTGCCCGACGACGCGGTCGAGCTCGGAGCCACGGTCGCCGATTGGCGTGGGGCGATCGAGCTCGCGGGCTCCGTGCTGACCCGGATCGGTGCGGCGCGCCCCGGGTACACCGCGGCGATGGTCCACATGGTGCAGGAGCGGGGTCCGTACATCGTCATCGCGCCCGGGCTCGCGCTCGCGCATGCGCGCAGCGACGTGGAGGTGCAGGCCGACGGCCTCGCGGTGGTGACGCTCGCGCAGCCGGTCGCGTTCGGGCATCCGCACAACGACCCGGTGCGCGTCGTGCTCGCGCTCGCCGCCGCCTCGCCGGAGCGGCACCTGCCGATGCTCGCGGCGATCGCCAACGCCTTCAACGCACGGGGTGCCGTCGAGCGCATCGCCGCGGCGACGACGGCGGCCGAGGTGCGCGCCGCGCTCGGGGCTCAGACGCCGGCCGGATAGCCGGTCGCGTAGAGCGCGGCGGCGGACCCGGTGCGCCCGAGATCGCCGGTGGCCAGCAGGTCGAGCAGCAGCCCGCGCAGCACGGCGAGCTGGAGAGTGGCGGCGATCGGATCGCGCTCCGGGATGATCAGGGCGAGCCAGTCGTCGACGGTGCGCGCCGCCCATCCGGCCCACAGTCCGTCGGGCTCCGCGATCGACAGCGCGTAGCACTGCGTCCAGAGCGCCATCAGCCGGCGATGCCCGGGGTCGCTCAGCCAGGCCCAGACGGCGGCGACCGAGGTCGGTCCGTTCGCGCCGAGCGCCCCGAGTTCGTCCGCCCGGGCTCGCGCGAGGATCTCCCGGATGAGCCCTTCCTTCGAGCCGAACAGGAACAGGAGCACGCGCGGGCTGCTGCCGATCGCCGTCGCCAGCGGGCGCAGCGAGAGGCCGATCAGCCCGTGCTCGAGCACGTACCGGTAGGAGAGCTCGCGCAGCTCGCCCCGGCGCGCGGACT
The DNA here is from genome assembly GCF_030161895.1 of Pseudolysinimonas kribbensis. GTDB lineage: Bacteria > Actinomycetota > Actinomycetes > Actinomycetales > Microbacteriaceae > Pseudolysinimonas > Pseudolysinimonas kribbensis. The sequence goes on along the minus strand of NZ_BSVB01000001.1, from coordinate 981,482 downwards.
CCGGATCGGGTTGCGGTGCCGCCATGCCCTCAGCATACTGAAACGAGTGTTTCAGTGGAAGGGGAGCGATGAGCGACGTCATCATCCGTCCTGCCGACCGCCCGGGCGACCTGGGCTGGATGGTGCGGGCGCACGGCGAGCAGTACGCGGCCGAGTTCGGCTGGGACCAGGGATTCGAGGCCTCCGTCGCCCGGATCGTCGCCGACTTCGGCGAGGGGACGCCATCCGGCGACCAGGCGGGCTGGATCGCGGAGCTGGACGGCCGCCGGGTCGGGTGCGTGCTCTGCGTCCGCGGCGCCGACGGCGACGCGCAGCTGCGGATCCTGCTGGTCGACGAGCACGCCCGCGGCCACGGGGTCGGCGGTGCGCTCATCGACACCTGCCTCGACTTCGCGCGCTCCGCCGGCTACCGGCGCATGTGGCTGTGGACCAACGACGTGCTCGCCGCCGCACGATCGCTCTACCTCGCCCGCGGCTTCCGGCTGTTCGCCGAGGAGCGCCACCACAGCTACGGCGCCGACCTCGTCGGCCAGTTCTACGAGCTCGACCTCGCCGCCGCGCCGTCGCGCCGGCTTCAGGCGAGCAGCGACCGCATCCCGGAGTCCAGCACCGCCACCACGGCCTCCGCCCGTGCGATCCGCTCCGCGGCCTCCCCTCGGTCGACCAGGCGTCGAGGTAGCACTTGAGCTTCGGCTCGGTGCCGCTCGGCCGCACGATCACGCGGGCCCCGCCCTCCAGGTGCAGCCGCAGGATGTCGTTCGGCGGGAACGGGGCGAATCCGTCGGCGAAGTCGTCGATGCGCTCGACCCGGATGCCGCCCACCTCCGCCGGCGGACGCTCCCGCAGCCGCGCCATCATGCGCCCGATCTCGTCGTCGAGCTCCTGCACCCGGATCGAGATCTGCCCCGACGCGTACCCGCCGAACTCCGCGGCGAACGCGAGCAGCTCGTCGGCGAGCGTGCGGCCCTCTGCGCGCAGTGATGCCGCGAGGTCGAGCACCGCGACGGCCGCGGAGATACCGTCCTTGTCGCGCACCTTGTCGGGGTCGACGAGGTAGCCGAGGGCCTCCTCGTAGCCGAACACGAGCCGTGCGACGCGCGAGATCCACTTGAACCCGGTGAGCGTCTCCTCGTAGTCCAGCCCGGTCTGCCGCGCGACCTCGCCGAGCGCGGGGAGCTGACCAGCGACGCCGCCAACGTGCCGTCGCCGCCGTCGGGGGTGAGCGCATCCACGCGGCGCGCGGCCTGCCATCCCAGCAGCCAGCCGACCTCGTTGCCCGCCAGCCGGCGCCACCCGGTGTCGGCGGACGAGTCCGGGATGCCGACCGCGAGCCGGTCGGCGTCCGGGTCGTTCGCGATGATCAGCTGCGCTCCCGCGTCGCGTGCGGTCGCCACCGCGAGGTCGAGCGCCCCGGGCTCCTCCGGGTTGGGGAAGGACACGGTGGGGAAGGCCGGGTCGGGGTCCTGCTGCGCGCGCACGGACACCGGCGGCGGGAACCCGGCGGCCGCGAACACCGCCGACGCGGTCTGCCATCCGACGCCGTGCATCGCCGTGTAGACGTACGGCGGCACCGCCGTGTGCTCGGCCGGGGCGGCCGTGCGGCGCACGTACTCCGCGACGAGGTCCTCGCTCGCGATCGTGTAGTCCTCGTCGCGGGGCAGGTCGGCGATCGAGCCGGCGGCGACCCTCAGGATCTCCGCCTGGATCGCCGCGTCGGCCGGCGGCACGATCTGCGACCCGTGGTCCAGACCCCCGAGGTACACCTTGTAGCCGTTGTCGCGGGCCGGGTTGTGGCTGGCAGTGACCATGATGCCGGCGCTCGCGTCGAGGTGCCGCACGGCGAAGGCGAGCACCGGCGTCGGCAGCTCGCGCGGCAGCAGGGTGGCGTGAACGCCCGCGCCCTGCAGCAGGGCGGCCGAATCGCGCGCGAAGACGCCCGAGTTGGTGCGTCCGTCGTAGCCGATCACGACGGTCGGATGCTCCTGGCGCGCGCGCAGGTAGGCGGCGAGTCCGGCGGCCGCCTGGGCCACGAGCACGCGGTTCATCCGGGTCGGTCCGGCGCCGAGCTCGCCCCGGAGGCCGGCGGTGCCGAAGTCCAGCCGCCCCGCGAAGCGCTCCTCGAGCTCCGCGGCGGCCGCGGGATCGGAGGCCGCCGCGTCGAGCAGCGCCTGCAGCTCGTCCCGCGTCTGGGCATCCGGGTCCTGGGCGATCCAGGCGCGTGCCTCCTCGACCGCGCCGCCGTCCTCCGCCTGGTCGAGGGTCACAGCTGCGCCACGACCCTCGCGAGAAGGGCCGAGATCACGGGCTCGGCATCCCGGCCCGCCTGCAGCACCTCCGCGTGGTCCAGCGGCTCGTCGGAGATGCCCGCCGCCGGATTCGTGATGAGCGAGAAGCCGAGGATCTCCATGCGGGCCTCGCGCGCGGCGATCGCCTCGAGCGCGGTCGACATGCCGACGATGTGGCCGCCGACCGTCTTCGCCATCTGGACCTCGGCGGGCGTCTCGTAGTGCGGACCCCGGAACTGCACGTACACGCCCTCGTCGAGCGACGGATCCACGGTGCGGGCCAGGTCGCGCAGCCGGCGCGAGTAGAGGTCCGTCAGGTCGATGAACGTGGCGCCCTCGAGCGGCGAGGCGGCGGTGAGGTTGATGTGGTCGCTGATGAGCACCGGGGTGCCCGGACCCCAGGTGCTCCGGATGCCGCCGGCTCCGTTGGTCAGGATCATGGTCGTCGCGCCCGCCGCGGCCGCGGTGCGCACCGAATGCACCACCCGCCGCACGCCGTGGCCCTCGTAGAAATGGGTGCGGGCACCGATGATCAGGGCCCGCTTGCCGTTCGGCAGCAGCACGCTGCGCAGGGTGCCGACGTGGCCGGTGAGCGCGGGCTTCGAGAATCCGACGATCTCGGTGGCCGGCACGGTCGCCGTCGTCTCGCCGATGAGGTCGGCGGCCTGGGCCCAGCCGCTGCCGAGGGTGAGCGCGATGTCGTGCCTCGGGACGCCGGTCGCCTCGGCGAGCTGGGCTGCGGCCTGCCGGGCGATCTCGAAGGGGTCGGCCGCGGGATCGTCCAAGGGGTTGTGCCCGGTGGCGGGGGTGCTCATTGCGGAAGAATAGCCGCATGCCCTACGAGTTCGAGCGGACGCAACGCATCGCCATCCTCGGGGGCGGGCCCGGCGGCTACGAGGCCGCCCTGACCGGCGCCCAGCTCGGCGCGGAGGTCACGCTCGTCGAGCGCGACGGGGTCGGCGGCGCGGCCGTGCTGACCGATGTCGTGCCCTCGAAGACGCTCATCGCGACGGCCGATGCGGCGGCCGCGGTGGGCGAGGCGGCCGATCTCGGGGTGCAGTTCTTCGTGCACAACGCGTCGGGGCGCGCCGTGCGGCCGGACATCACCGTGAACCTCGCCCAGGTGAACCAGCGCCTCCTGCTGCTGGCCCGGCAGCAGTCCGAGGACATGAAGTCGCAGCTCATCAAGGCGGGCGTGCGGATCGTCACGGGCGACGGCCGCCTCGACGGGCCCACCCGCATCCTGGTCTCGACCGGATCGGGCAAAAAGCGGACCGACTTCGACGAGATCGACGCCGACACGCTCGTCGTCGCGGTGGGCGCCCGGCCGCGGGAGCTGCCGTCGGCCAAGCCGGATGGCGAGCGCATCCTGACCTGGAAGCAGCTCTACACGCTCGAGGAGGTGCCCGAGCATCTCATCGTGGTCGGCTCGGGCGTCACGGGCGCCGAGTTCGCGTCGGCCTACCGCGCGCTGGGCGCCGGGGTCTCGCTCGTGTCGAGCCGCGAGCAGGTGCTGCCCGGCGAGGACAGCGACGCCGCGCGGGTGATCGAGAACGTGTTCACCCGCAACGGCATGGACGTTCTCTCCAAGAGCCGCGCCGCCAAGGTCGAGCGCTCCGGAGACGGGGTCGTCGTGACGCTCACCGACGGCCGCACGGTCGAGGGCTCGCACTGCCTCATGGCGGTCGGCGCGGTGCCGAACACCGAGCACATCGGCCTCGAGGAGGCCGGGGTTCAGCTGCTGGAGTCGGGCCACATCCGCGTCAACCGGGTCGCGCGCACCTCGATGCCGTCGGTGTACGCGGCGGGCGACTGCAGCGACTTCCTGCCGCTGGCTTCCGTCGCCTCGATGCAGGGCCGCACGGCGGTGTTCCACGCGATGGGCGATGCGGTGACGCCGACCGAGCTGCGCAACGTGACGTCGAACATCTTCACCCAGCCCGAGGTCGCCACGGTCGGCTGGTCGCAGCGCCAGATCGAGGAGGGGATCGCGCAGGGCGAGGTCTACAAGCTGCCGCTCGCGTCCAATCCGCGCGCGAAGATGATGGGACTGCGCGACGGATTCGTGAAGCTGTTCGCCCGCACCGGATCCGGCACCGTCATCGGCGGCGTCGTGGTGGCTCCCAAGGCGTCGGACCTCATCCTGCCGATCGCGCTCGCCGTCGAGCACCGCCTCACGGTCGACCAGCTCGCCTCGGCGTTCAGCGTCTACCCGTCGCTGTCGGGCTCGGTCACCGACGCGGCCCGCGCGATGCACATCGTGAGCTGACGCCGCGCTGCGGCCGGGTTCGTGCGCGGGCCCCCGGCGCATCCGATCGACGTTTCGCCATCCGCTCGATCCCGCGCGGGTACCACCGGATGGCGAATGCGGCATCGGTCGCGAGGGGTCTCGTCCCCACTGGCTCCGGCATCCGATCATCCACCGACGGAGCGGGGCGGATCCGAAGCCCCGCGGCGCCTGCGTGACGCTGTCGCGATGCTCGACATGGTCCCGTCGGAATGGCGCTGGCGACTCCTTCTCGCTCGTGACGCCCGCACGGAGAGCGCGCGCCGCCGACTCGCCGAGCGTGCGAAGGCCGGCGAACTCGTTCGAGTCGTCCGCGGGGCATATCTGCCGCAGGATGACTGGACCTCGCTCGACGCCGAAGAGCGATATGGGATGCGCATCCGCGCGATCTGCGCGACGCATCCCGGCATCGTGCTCGCTCACGGTGCCGCGGCCGCCGCCTGGGGGCTGCCCTGGATCGGGCCGCGAGCTTCGAGGTTCGACGTGCTGACGGAGGGCCGCGCCGGGTCGACCTCGAACATCCGCCGGCGCATCGAGCCGCGGGGCGAGGTCGTGACGATCGACGGGATGCTGGTCACGGGGCTCGCCCGCACCGTCGTCGATGTGGCACGTGACGGCGATCTCTCGCGCGCGGTCGCCGTCGCGGATGCAGCCCTCAACCCTCGAACCCGAGCCCAACTGGCTGTTCGGACAGGAGCTCCCGACCTGGAGAGCGAGCTCGCCCGTGTGCCGTTTCGGCACGGAGAGGTACGCGCCCGGCATGTGGTCGACTTCGCGGATGGCCGCAGCGGCTCGGCGGGCGAATCCGCCAGCCGCGTGACGATCGATCGCATCGGCCTGCCGTCCGCGATCCTGCAGCAGCCGTTTCCGCGATCCGCGGGCGGCTGTTGGCTCGTCGACTTCTGGTGGCCCGAGTTCGGCCTCATCGGTGAATTCGACGGACGTCAGAAGTATCTCGACCCGGCATTCCGCGATGGGCGCAGCGCTGACGAGGTGGTCTACGACGAGAAACGGCGAGAGGACGAGCTGCGTCGGCAGTGCCGGGCCTTCGTGCGGTGGGGCTGGCGCGAGGCGCGGAATCCCGCCTCACTCGCCGCGCTCCTGCGTTCGGTCGGGGCGCACTGACCGAACCGATCGCGCTTTCGCCATCGGATCGCTCCCGCGCGGATGCGATCCGATGGCGAAACGGCGGTCTGATGTGGAGAACGGGGGCGCGGAGCGCGCACGCGACGCGCGAGGGGTCAGCCCTCGATCGCGAGGAGCTGGTGCCCGGCGGAGACGGTGGAGCCGACCGTCGCGGCGAGCTTCGCGATCGTGCCGTCCTTGTGGGCCGTGATCGGCTGCTCCATCTTCATGGCCTCGAGCACGAGCACCAGGTCGCCCTTGACGACCTTGTCGCCGTCGGCGACGGCGAGCTTCACGACGGTCGCCTGCATGGGCGCCTTCACCGCATCCCCGGTGGCGGCGGCGCCGACGGTGCCCCCGCCGCGTCGCTTCGGGATCGGGGTGGATGCCCGCCCCGCCCCGCCGCCGCGCGCACCGCCCGGCAGCAGCCTGGCCGGCAGCGAGACGCCGATGCGCTTGCCGTCGACCTCGACGACCACCTCATGACGCTCGTCGGCCGGAGCGCCCTCGGGCAGCATCCCGCCCCACGGCTCGATACGGTTGTCGAACTCGGTCTCGATCCAGCGGGTGTAGACGCCGAAGTGGCCGTCGGCCGCGACGAAGGCCGGATCGCGCACGATCGCCCGGTGGAACGGCAGCACCGTGGGCAGTCCCGACACCTCGAACTCGTCGAGCGCGCGGCGGGAGCGCTCGATGGCGTCCTTGCGGTCGGATCCGGTGACGATGAGCTTGGCGAGCAGCGAGTCGAAGGCGCCCGAGATGACGTCGCCGGTGGTGACGCCGGAGTCGACGCGCACGCCCGGGCCGCCGGGGAACCGCAGCACCTGCACGGGGCCGGGCGTCGGCAGGAAGTTGCGGCCCGGGTCCTCGCCGTTGATGCGGAACTCGATCGAATGCCCGGTCGGCTCCGGGTCGGGGTAGTCCAGCGTGCCGCCCTCGGCGATCCGGAACTGCTCGCGCACGAGGTCGATCCCGGTCACCTCCTCCGAGACCGGGTGCTCGACCTGCAGGCGCGTGTTGACCTCGAGGAACGAGACCGTGCCGTCCTTGCCGATCAGGAACTCGCAGGTGCCGGCGCCGAGGTAGCCGACCTCCTTGAGGATCGCCTTGGACGCCGTGTACAACAGCTTGCGCTGCTTGTCGGTGAGGAACGGCGCCGGCGCCTCCTCGACGAGCTTCTGGTGCCGGCGCTGCAGCGAGCAGTCGCGCGTCGAGACGACCACGACGTTGCCCTTCGCGTCGGCGAGGCACTGGGTCTCGACGTGCCGGGGCTCGTCGAGGTACTTCTCGACGAAGCACTCGCCGCGGCCGAACGCCGCAGTCGCCTCGCGCACCGCCGAGTCGAACAGCTCGGGGATCTCCTCCAGGGTGCGGGCGACCTTGAGGCCGCGGCCGCCGCCGCCGAACGCCGCCTTGATGGCGACCGGCAGGCCGACCTTCTTGGCGAACCGGGTGATCTCGGCCGCGTTCTTCACGGGGTTGAGCGTGCCGGGCGCGAGCGGGGCGCCGACCTTCTCGGCCACGTGCCGCGCGCTGACCTTGTCGCCGAGGCGCTCGATCGAGTCGGGCGAGGGTCCGATCCAGGTGATGCCCGCCGCGATCACGGCGCGGGCGAAGTCGGCGTTCTCGGCGAGGAAGCCGTAGCCCGGATGCACGGCGTCGGCACCCGAGCGGCGCGCGACCGACAGCAGCTTGTCGACCACCAGGTAGGTCTCGGCGCTCGTGGCGCCCTCGAGGGCGTACGCCTCGTCGGCGAGCTTGACGTGGCGGGCGTCGCGGTCCTGGTCCGCGTAGACGGCCACCGATGCGATCCCCGCATCCCGGGCGGCGCGGATGACCCGCACCGCGATCTCGCCCCGATTCGCGATCAGGACCTTCGTGATGCGCGCCATGAGAACCCAGCCTATGGGGCCCGGAGCGGGCTCCCTTGTCGGAGCTCGACAGAACGGGCCCGCGGGGCTTGTTCACCGGTTCCAGAGCGAGGGCCACTCGTAGCCGAGACGCCGCACCAGGGTGCGCAGCAGCTGCACGCTCAGCCCGACGACGGCATGCGGGTCGCCGTCGACCTCGCGGATGAACCCGGCGCCCTTCGAGTCGATCGTGAACGCGCCCGCGACCTCGAGCGGTTCGCCCGTCGCGACGTACGCGTCGATCTCGTCGTCGGTGATGTCGTCGGCGAAGCGCACGGTGGCGGAGGCGACGCCGGATGCGCTGCGGCCGTCGGCGGCATCGATGAGCGTGTGGCCGGAATAGAGGATGCCGGACTGGCCGCGCTGCGCCATCCATCGCTCCCGCGCCGCCTCCGGCCGGTGCGGCTTGCCGTAGACGACCCCGCCGAGGTCGAACGCCGAGTCGCCACCGAGCACGAGGCCGTCGCCGACCCGCGCGGCGACCGCCTCGGCCTTCAGCCGGCCGAGCAGGGCGACGGTCGCGAGCGCGTCGAGCGGGCCGTGGTCGAGGGAGGCGGCGGCGACCGCGGCGTCCTCGTCCACCTCCGGCGCCATCGTCACGGGCTCGATGCCGACCGCGCGCAGGGTAGCGAGGCGGGCGGGCGAGGTGGATGCCAGGTAGAGCCGGGTCACGCTCCCTATTGTCGAGGGGTGAGCCGGTCTTCCGAGAAAGCGCAGTCGCCGGGGCTCGAGGTCGAGCTGGAGCCGCAGCGCATCGCCCACGGCGGTGTGAGCGTGGCGCGGCTCGACGGGCGCGTCGTGTTCGTCGCCGACGCGATCCCGGGCGAGCGGGTGCTCGCCCGCATCACCGACGACTCGAAACCGTCGTTCTGGCGGGCGGAGACCGTGCGGGTGATCGAGCCGAGCCCGCACCGGCGCCCGCACGTCTGGCCCGAGGCGGCGCTCGAGCGCGACCCCGACGACCGCGCCGGCGGCGCCGAGTTCGGCCACATCGCGAACGAGCACCAGCGCGAGCTCAAGGCGGCGGTGCTCGCCGAGGCGCTGCAGCGCTTCGCCGGGATCGAGCGGCCGACCGAGGTCGAGGCGCTTCCCGGCGAGGCCGACGGCACGCGCTGGCGCACGCGGGTGCGGCTGCACGTGGATGCCGATGGCACGGTCGGCCCGTACGCCGCCCGGTCGCATCGCGTCATCCGCACCGCCGGCCTGCCGCTGGTCACCGCGGCGATCGAGGAGATCGCCCCGATCCGCGAGCCGTTCGCGGGCGCCGACACGGTCGACGTGCTCGCACCGAGCGAGGGTGAGGCGCGGCTCGTCATCGGCCGGCAGGCGCCGACCGCGATCCGCGAGCGCGTCGGCGGCCGGGAGTTCCGGCTCGACGACGGAGGGTTCTGGCAGGTGCACGCCGCGGCGCCCGAGACGCTCTCGGCCGCAGTGCGCGACGCTGTCGATCCCGACCTGTTCGACCCACGGGCCGCCAACCTCGACCTCTACGGCGGCGTCGGGCTTCTCGCGGCCGCGCTCGGCGACCTGGCCGGGCCGGCACTGCGGATCACGAGCGTCGAGTCCGACGCGCGCGCGACCGAGCATGCGGCCGGCAACCTCGCCGAGTGGGTCGGTGCACGCGCCGAGACCGCGCGTGTCGAGCGCTGGGTGCGCGGGCTCGCGGATGCCGGGGCCGCCGAGCGCGCTCGCCTGGCCGACGCGACGGTCATCCTCGATCCGCCCAGGTCCGGTGCCGGCCGCGCCGTGCTCGAGGCGCTCGCCGAGGTGCGGCCCGCGCAGATCGTGTACGTGGCGTGCGATCCGGTGGCCTTCGCCCGCGATGCGGGCACGCTCGCGGGGCTCGGGTACACGCTCGGGCCGCTGCGCGCCTTCGACCTGTTCCCCAACACCCACCACGTCGAAGCCGTCGGTCGTTTCGTCCGCGAAGGACACGCCTGAATTCGGGGTGCCCGGGGACCCTGCGGGGTACCATGAGGCGGGGGTCCGTTCGCCCCTCGGAAACCCGGAGAACAGCATGAGCGCACCGACCCTCGAGCGCCCCGCAGCTCATGACACCGTGCGCGTCGCGATCGTCGACGACCACGAGTCGGTCCAGCTGGGACTGCGCGCCGCCTTCGCCGACGACGGCTTCGACGTGGTCGAGACCGCGGCGACCGTCGACGAGCTCATCAACGGGCTGCACGGTCGCGAGGTCGATGTCACGGTGCTCGACCTCTCCCTCGGCGACGGGTCGAGCGTGACCGAGAACGTCAAGCGCGTCCAGGCCGCCGGCTCGGCCGTGCTGGTCCACTCGATCGCCGACCGGGTCGCGCTCGTGCGCGAGGCGCTCGCCGCCGGCGCCGCCGGCGTCATCCCGAAGTCGGCCGCCACGAAGACCGTGATCGCCGCCGCCGCGACGGTCGCACGCGGTGACGTGCTCAACAACCTCGAGTGGGCGACGGCGATCGATGCCGACCGCGACTTCGCGAAGGCACAGCTCGGCCGGCGGGAGCGCGAGATCCTGCATCTGTACGCGTCCGGCCTGCCGCTCAAGCTCGCCGCCGAGCAGCTGGGCATCGGCTACTCGACCGCACGCGAGTATCTCGACCGCATCCGTGTGAAGTACGTCGAGGTCGGGCGCCCCGCCCCCACGAAGGTCGACCTGCTGCGCCGGGCCGTCGAGGACGGCATCCTGCCGGGGCTCGACGTCGACGGCGATGGACGCTAGCCCGGCTCGCGCCGTCCCCCGCCCGCTCGCCAGGTCCGCGCCCCGCTCAGCCTGGCGCGCGTCGATGCCGCGATCTCGCGCTCCGCGGCCGCCATCGGCCTGGTGTTCTTCCTGCAGTCGGCGCCGGTGCTCGCCGCCCAGGCCGGCGACACGCGTCCGGGCTGGACCTGGGCCGTCGTGAGCCTGCTCGTGCTGTCGCTGCTCGCGGCCCTGCTCGCCGCGATCCTGCGCCGGCACGTGCAGGTCGCGAACGTCGCCTTCGCCGCCGTCTATCTGCTGGTCGTGCTGACCTGGCCCTTCGTGGTCGTGCATCCGAGCACCGACAGCCCGTGGATCTACTACCTCATGACCGTCGCCACGGGCATGGCCGCCATCGGCCTCACCGTGCCGTCGGCGACCGTGTACCTGATCGCCATCCCCGCGCTCTACGCGGGACTCCGGCTCACCGAATCCGGCGGTGCGCTCTCGCCGCTCAAAGCGGCGCTCGACTCGGTCTACTCCGTGATGCTCGGCGGGGCGATCCTCATCCTGATCACGATGCTGCGCTCCGCCGCCTCCCACGTCGACACGGCGCAGGCGCTCGCGCTCGACCGCTACGCGCGCGCCGTCCGGGAGCATGCGACGGAGGCTGAACGGGTGCGCATCGACGCGATCGTGCACGACAGCGTGCTCACCACCTTGCTGACCGCGGCGCGCGCCGATACCGCGAGCGCGCAGACCTTCGCCGCCGGCATGGCGTCGGCGGCGATCGCGCACCTGCGCGAGGCGGCGCTGGTGACCCCCGACGACGGTTCCGCCGTGCGCATCGCGCTCGTCGCCGACGGCATCCGGGATGCCGTCAAGCAGCTCAGCGCGCCCTTCGCGATCTCCGTCGCCCGCCTCGGCCCACGGGCGATCCCGAGCGTCGCCGGGGAGGCGATGCATGCGGCCGCGGTGCAGGCCGCAGTGAACAGCATCATCCATGCGGGGGACGGGGCGCGCCGTCGGGTGCGCATCACCGACCGGGACGGCGCCCTGTACGTCGAGGTCACCGACGACGGCAACGGATTCGATCCCTCCCGGGTCTCTCGGGAACGGCTCGGGTTGCGCGTGTCGATCATCGAGCGGCTCGCGAACGCCGGCGGACGCGCCGAGGTGCGCTCTCGACCCGGCGAGGGCACGACGATCCTGCTGCGCTGGCCCGCAGAGGACGCGCCGGCCAGCGCGGCGATCGACTCCGGGGAGGCCGCGTGAACGTCGGAGTGCCCCGCTGGATCATCGTCGGCATCGCCGGGCTGTTCTGCGCCTACGTGCTCGTGCTCGGCGTGTACGCCCTCGACCGGGTGAGCTCGCCCTACCCCGTGATCGTCGCGATGGTGCTGTTCGGCATCGCGGTCGCGCTCACCCTGCTGCCGATCGGCCCCAACCGGATGCCGGTCTGGCTCGCCGCCTTCAGCATGTCGACGCTCATCGCCATCACGCTCCTCGTGAGCAGCCAGGTCGACCTCGGCGATCTGCGGGGCACCGGCTACGCCACCTGGTACATCGCGGGCGACGGCGCCCTGATGACGATCGTCTGCACCCGGCTGCGACCCGGATGGGCGTGGGGCGGGATTGCGTTCCTCGCCGCCCACACCGCGCTCTGGGCCGGGCCGCTCGGCCTCGTCACCTTCGGCGTCATCGGCAGCGCGAGCTGGGTCACGGTCGCGCACGTCATCAGCTCCGCGCTCACCCGCGCGGCCCGGGAGACCCGGCGGTTCGCGCTCGCCGAACGCGAGACCGCCGACTGGCAGGCCGCGCAGGAGGCGCACGTCATGGAGCGGCAGTTCCGCCTGGACCGCACGGGCCGGATGGCGCTGCACATGCTCGAGACGATCGAACGCTCCGGCGGCGACCTGACCCCCGAGCAGCGCGAGGAGTGCCTGCACCTGGAGGGGGCCATCCGCGACGAGATCCGCGGGCGGCGGCTGCTCAACGACGCCGTGCGGGAGCAGGCGATGCGGGCACGGCGGCGCGGTGCCACAGTCGCGCTGCTCGACGAGGGCGGCATCGACGACCTGAGCGGCGACGACCTCCATCGGGTGCTCGACCGGCTGGCCGCCGCGATCCGCGACACCGATGCCGACCGGATCATCGCCCGCACCGTGCCCGAGGGCTCGGATGTCGCGGTCACCGTCGTGGGCCTGCGCAGCCCCGACGAGCACGCGCGCGCCCTCGGCCTCGAAGACGACGACGACGAGTCGGTCGCGCTGTGGCTCGAGATCCCGCGCACCGTGCCCGCGGACGAGGGTCAGCCGGCGAGCGCGGCCTCGGTCGCGAAGAGGTAGTTGCGAGTGGCGGGGTCGACCGTCCCGGTCTCGATCCAGTGCGCACCGTCCCAGGTGTGCATCCGGTACTCCGGCCAGCGCTCGTGCAGCTCGGCGAGGAATCCGGCGGCGTCGCGCCCGTAGCGCACCAGATGCCGGTCCTCGATCTCCAGCAGCAGGCTCGGACGGTCGCGGTCGATGATCCGGCGCGCGCCCTCGATGACCGAGGGCTCGAAGCCCTCGACGTCGACCTTGATGAAGGCGACGCGGTCGATGCCGTGGGCGGCGCACCACGCGTCGACCGTGTCGATGTGCGTGCGGCTCTGGTGCAGCCGGTGCTGCCCGTCGTCGGCCCCTTCCGCGATGTGGCCGTGACCGAAGATCGGGAACCCTCGCCGGAACGGGACGGCGATGTGCCCGTCGCCGGCGTTCGGGCCGAGCGCGACGCGACGGGTGGTGCCCTGCCGCGCGCCGGTGAGGACGCGCAGGAGCCGCACCGTGAGGACGCCGCGGCGCTGGGGCTCGAAGGCGAAGACGCGGCCGTCGCGGCCCACGATGTCGGCGAGCGGCACGGTGTACATGCCGAGGGCCGCTCCGATGTCGAGCACCGCGTCGCCCGGCCGGACGACGGCTCGCAGCCCGTTGAGCTCGGGCTCCGCCCAGTGCAGCCGGGTCGCCAGGCGGTACAGGGCGTGGCCGGCGCGCAGCCGCCAGCCGCTGCGACGCACGGCGGAGGCTCTCGGCAGAGGGGCGGATGCGGCGTCGACGGTCACGTGCACCTTCTTCAGGGGAGTCCGAGAGGACGCGGCAGGCGGGGGTAGAACAGATCGTATCGGCGCGCGGCCGGCGCGAGATACCCGGGCACGCGACGAGGGCCGGTGCTCTCGCACCGGCCCTCGTGACGTTCCGGGTCAGGGCGACAACCCGAATATCGCCCTGACCCGCCCCCACGTCATCGGCTCGCTTACCCTTGTCAGCCGATGAATGGCGGCGTGCACTGAGAGGCACGCCTGACATGACCACTATGCGCGATCCGGGAAATCCTGTGCAGTCATCATTTCGGGGGACACGTCGCCCGGAATTCCGGGGAAGTCGGCGAAACCGGGGGACAGGGTGCCCGGGGACCGTGCAGATGGACGGCCGACCGGCATCTGGACAACCGGATCCGTCGCAAAGTCGACGGAAACCGTTGTCAGCGGATGGGATGCCGCCAGTCTCCGCGGTTCAGCGGGCGCCGTACCCCGCGCCGGCTGAGTTCCCAGGGGTGGGCGTCTCATCCTCGCGCCGCCGGTCCTCCTCGGCCAGCTGCTCGAGGGCCGCGGCGACGACGGCGGTGACCGCCGCGACCTCCACGGGGGTCGGCGATCCGGATGTCACACGGATCCGCGCCGCGTAGTCGACGGCATCCGGATCGTCCTGCGGGATCGTCATCGTGCGCTCACAGCGGGACCGATGCGTGCGCTCACAGCGGGATGTTCCCGTGCTTCTTGGGCGCGCTGGAGCTGTAAGCGGACGTCCTTTCGGACGTCCGCCGCGACGCCAGCGCCGACGCCCGTCCCGGGCGGCGGGTACGGATGCGCGCTCACAGCGGGATGTTCCCGTGCTTCTTGGGTGGCTGTTCCGCGCGCTTGGTGCGCAGCGCCCGCAGCGCCTTGACCACCACGATGCGCGTGGCCGCCGGCTCGATCACGCCGTCGAGCTCGCCGCGCTCCGCCGCGAGGAACGGCGACGCGACGTTGTAGAGGTACTCGTTCGCGAGCCGGGAGCGCACGGCCGCGATGTCCTCGCCCGCCGCCTCCGCCTGCTTGATCTCGTTGCGGTACAGGATGTTGACCGCGCCCTGACCGCCCATCACCGCGATCTCGGCGGTCGGCCAGGCGTAGTTGAGGTCGGCCCCGAGCTGCTTGGATCCCATGACGATGTACGCGCCGCCGTAGGCCTTGCGGGTGATGACGGTCACGAGCGGCACGGTCGCCTCCGCGTAGGCGTACAGCAGCTTCGCCCCGCGCCGGATGACGCCCGTCCACTCCTGGTCGGTGCCGGGCAGGTAGCCGGGCACGTCGACGAGGGTCAGGATCGGGATCGAGAACGCGTCGCAGAAGCGCACGAAGCGCGACGCCTTCTCACCTGCCTCGATGTTGAGGGTGCCGGCCATCGCCTGCGGCTGGTTGGCGATGATCCCGACCGAGCGGCCCTCGATGCGCGCGAACCCGATGACGATGTTCGGCGCGTACAGCGGCTGCACCTCGAGGAAGTCGGCGTCGTCGACGAGGTGCTCGATGACCTCGTGCACGTCGTACGGCTGGTTCGGCGAGTCGGGGATGATCTGGTTGAGCCGCTGGTCGGCATCGGTGATCTCGAGCTCGACCTCGGTCTCGTAGTGCGGCGGGTCGACGAGGTTGTTGTCGGGCAGGAACGACACGAGGGTGCGCGCGTAGTCGAGCGCGTCGTTCTCGTCCGAGGCGAGATAGTGGGCGACCCCGGAGGTCTTGTTGTGGGTGAGGGCCCCGCCGAGCTCCTCGAAGCCGACGTCCTCGCCCGTCACGGTCTTGATGACATCCGGGCCCGTGACGAACATGTGGCTGGTCTTGTCGACCATGATCACGAAGTCGGTGAGCGCGGGGAGTAGACGGCACCGCCCGCGGCCGGGCCCATGATGATCGAGATCTGCGGGATGACGCCCGAGGCCTTCGTGTTCAGCCGGAAGATCTCGCCGTACTTGCCGAGCGCGACGACGCCCTCCTGGATGCGCGCCCCGCCCGAGTCGAGCATGCCGATGATCGGCACGCCGGTCTTGAGGGCCAGCTCCATGACCTTGATGATCTTCTCGCCGGCGACCTCGCCGAGCGAGCCGCCGAAGATGGTGAAGTCCTGTGCGTAGACGGCGACCTGGCGGCCGTGGATGGTGCCCGTTCCGGTCACGACCGCGTCGCCGTATGGGCGGTTGCGCTCCATGCCGAAGGCGTGGGTGCGGTGCCGCACGAACTCGTCGAGCTCGACGAAGCTGCCCTGGTCGAGCAGCTCCTCGATGCGCTCGCGGGCGGTCTTCTTGCCCCGCTTGTGCTGCTTCTCGATCGCGGCCTCGCCGCTCGCCGTCACGGCCTCGTGGTACCGGACCTTGAGGTCGGCGATCCGGCCCGCGGTGCTGGACAGGTCGGGCGTCGGGGTGGCGTCGGGGGTCACCCGGTCAGCCTAGCGAGCGCTCTGCGGCCGATCCGTTGGAGGTTCTCGACAAGGATCGGGGCCGGAACCAGCGGCGCAGGCCCCACTGCGTCACCCGCAGCATCGCCTCCGCGACGATGCCCGAGCTCATCTTCGAGGTGCCGCGCAGCCGATCGCGGAACGTGATCGGCACCTCGGCGACACCGAAGCCGGCATCGAGCGTGCGCAGCGTCATGTCGATCTGGAAGCAGTAGCCGTGCGAGTGCACGTCGTCCAGCGGGATGGCGCGGAGGGTCTCGGCGCGGTACGCGCGGTAGCCGGCGGTCGAGTCGCGCACCCGGATGCGCAGGGCGATCCGCGCGTACGCGTTCGCCCCTCGCTCAGCCACCGCCGGCGGGCGGGCCAGTCCACGACCTCGCCCCCGGCGACCCAGCGCGAGCCGATCACGACGCCGGGGCGGTCGGCGGCATCGAGGCGGGCGAGGAGCGCGGGGAGGGCCGATGCCGGGTGCGAGCCGTCGGCATCCATCTCGACCAGCACCTCGTGGCCGGCGGCGAGCGCGGTGCGGAAGCCCGCGAGGTAGGCCTGGCCGAGCCCGGCGCGCTCGGTGCGGTGCAGCACCGTGACCCGGGGATCGGCGGCGGCGAGCCGGTCGGCCAGGGCGCCGGTGCCATCCGGGCTGTCGTCGTCGACGACGAGGATGGCGACATGCGGGTCGGCTGTGAAGACCGCCGCGACCGCCCCCTCGAGATTCTCGATCTCGTCGAAGGTGGGGATGATCACGACGGTACGGGCGGGAGCCGATCCGGGGACCATGATCCGTTCAGCGTATGGGAACGACTCACGGCATGATGGACGATCGTGATCATCTCCGTCATCGGATGCGGCTACCTCGGTGCGGTCCATGCGGTCGCCATGGCCTCGCTGGGTCACCAGGTGATCGGCGTCGATGTCGACGGTGAGAAGGTCGCGAGACTCTCCGCGGGTCGAGCACCATTCTTCGAGCCCGGTCTTGATGAGTTCCTCACCCAGGTGATGGCCACGGGCCGCCTGACGTTCTCGACCGACATGGCGCAGATCCATCCGGCTGAGGTGCACTTCGTCGCGGTCGGCACACCCCAGAGCGCGACCGGGGCCGCCGACTTGCAATACGTGGACGCCGCCGTGGACGCGGCCCTGCCGCACGTTGTGGCGGGATCGCTGTTCGTCGGCAAGTCCACGGTGCCGGTGGGAACGGCGGATCGCCTCGCGACCGCGATCTCGCCGAGCGGCGCCCGGGTCGCCTGGAATCCCGAATTCCTCCGCGAGGGCCATGCCATTCAGGACACGCTCAGGCCGGATCGGATCGTCTACGGGGTCGGAACGGGTGACGAGGAGTCGGTGCGGATGCTCGATGCCGTCTACGCCGACGCTCTCGCGCACGGCGTTCCCCGCATGGTCACGGACTTGCGCACGGCGGAACTCGTGAAGGTCGCGGCGAACGCCTTCCTGGCGACGAAGATCTCGTTCATCAACGCGATGGCCGAGGTCGCCGAGACGGTGGATGCGGACGTTGTGGCGCTGGCCGACGCCATCGGGCAGGACGCGCGGATCGGTCGGCGCTTCCTCGACGCCGGCGTCGGTTTCGGCGGGGGTGCCTGCCGAAGGACCTTCGGGCGTTCATCGCGCGCTCCGAGGAGCTCGGCTCCGGCGAGGCCACCTCCTTCCTCCGAGAGGTCGATCGGATCAATTCGCGCCGCCGTCAGCGGGTCGTCGACGTCCTCGCCGAGGAGCTCGGCGACCTGAACGGTGCGAGGATCGCCGTGCTCGGCATCGCGTTCAAGCCCGAATCCGACGATGTGCGCGACTCGCCGGCGCTCGAGGTCGTGCGTCGACTCGTGGAGGCGGGCGCCCATGTGACGGCGACGGACCCGCGCGCCATCGCATCGGCTCGTCGCGCTCATCCGGAGCTCACTGTGGACTACCGGGAATCCGCGGAGGAGACGATGCGCGACGCCGACGCGGTCGTCCTCCTCACGGAGTGGGTCCAATTCCGCGACCTCGATCCTCGCGCGGCACGGGCGCTTGTGCGCCGCGCCCTCCTCGTCGACGGACGCAATGCTCTCGACGCGACGGTCTGGGCAGACGCCGGCTGGCGTGTCCGCGGATTGGGCCGAGCTGCCGTCGGCCCCGGCCGGTGAACCTCAGCCGCGCCCGTCATTGTGCGCCCGAGCTCATCGTGCTCGACGAGGCCGGGTCGACCAACGATGAACTCGCCGACCGGGCGGCCGTCGAAGCTCTGCCGCCGTACACGGCGCTCGTCACTGCGCACCAGACCGCGGGCCGCGGGCGGCGCGATCGCGGATGGAGCACTCCGGCCGGCCGGGGCCTGGCGATCTCGGTGCTCCTGCCGTCGCCGCCGCCCGGTGAGGCGGCGTGGCTGCCGCTCGCCGCGGGACTCGCGATGCGCGACTCCGTGGCGGCGCTGCTGCCGCACTCCGACGTGAACGTGAAGTGGCCGAACGACGTACTCGTGGGTGAGCGCAAGGTGTGCGGGGTGCTCGGTCGGCTGACGGCGCAGGGCGTCGTCATGGGTGCCGGCGTGAACGTACGGCTGCGCGCGGACGAGCTGCCCGTCCCCACCGCGACCTCGCTCGTGCTGGCGGGGGCCGCGGACGGGCCGGACCTCGACGACCGGCTGCTCGCGGGTTACCTGGCGCGGATCACCGAGCTCGTCGGCGGGCTGCTCGAGCGGGGTGCGGAGGCGTCGGGGCTGCGCTTGGCCGTCACCGCCGCGTGCGGCACCCTCGGCCGCGAGGTGCGGGTGGAGCTGCCCGGCGGCTCCGAGTTCCGGGGGCGGGCGGTCGCGATCGCGCCGGATGCCCGCCTCGTCGTGCGCACGGCATCCGGCGATGAGAGCGTCGCCGCGGGCGATGTCGTGCACGTGCGCCCGGCGTCGTCGTAGCGCGGGCGAACCGATCGACCCCTCGCCATCCGATCAGGCCCGCGCGGCCTCGATCCGATGGCAAACCGGCGATCGGTTTCTGGAGACCGGGGGCCTGCAGGAGTCAGGCAGCGGGCTCCCCGGTGGCGGGAGCCGGATCGGGGTCGTCGGCGCCGACGGGCGGGAACACGGCGGGCGCCGGGTCGCCCCGGCGGGGGCTGAACACCCACAGCCGGTAGAACGTGAACCGGAAGATCGTGCCGAGCCCGAGGCCGACGACGTTGTTCGCGATGTTGTCGGCGAGCTTGCTCTCGAACCCCAGCACGCGGTGCGAGATCCAGAGGCAGGCGAGCCCGATGAGCAGCCCGCCGAGACTCACGAGGCCGAACTCCACGCCCTCGCGCAGGAGCTGGCGGCCCCGGTGGGCGCGGAAGGTCCAGTGCCGGTTGCCGATCCAGTTGACGACGATCGCGACGAGCGTCGCGATGACGTTCGCATAGAGCTCGCCGTACGCGACCCGCTTCGGGTCGAAGACCGTGAAGAGCAGCAGGTTGAAGACGCCGAGGTTGACCAGGAAGCCGACGGCTCCGACGACGCCGAAGCGCGCGAACTGGCCGAACAGGGTGCGCATGGGGCAGGGGTCTCGATCCGGGATGATGGGGATGTCCGCGCAGTTTAACGACGTCAGGAGGAGCGCGTGCGCGTCGGGGTGATCGGGGGCGGCCAGCTCGCCCGCATGATGGTGCCGCCGGCGATCGCGCTCGGGATCGACATCCGGGTGCTCGCCGAGGCCGAGAACAGCTCGGCCGCGATCGCTGCCACGGCCGTCGGCGACTACACGGATGCCGCGACCGTGCTCGCATTCGCCCGCGATGTCGACGTGGTCACCTTCGATCACGAGCACGTGCCGCAGGACGTTCTCGCCGCCCTCGTCGCGGACGGCGTCGTCGTTCGTCCCGCACCGGATGCGCTGGCGGTGGCGCAGGACAAGCTCGTCATGCGCCGCCGGCTCACGGCGATCGACGCACGCGTGCCGGACTGGGCGGAGGTCGCCGACGCGGAGCAGCTCGGCGCGTTCCTCGCCGATCACGGCGGCCGCGCCGTCGTGAAGACCCGCGCGGCGGCTACGACGGCAAGGGCGTGCGCGTCGTCGATGCTGCCGACGGCGCGGACGACTGGTTCGCGACCGGCGGCACGCTGCTCGCCGAGGAACTGGTCGACTTCCGCCGCGAGCTCTCGCAGCTCGTCGCGCGCCGCCCGTCCGGCGAGGTGCGGGCGTGGCCCCTCGTGGAGACGGTGCAGCGCGACGGGGTGTGCGCCGAGGTCTTCGCCCCGGCACCGCGGGCGGGCGAGCTGCCCGAGAGGGCGCGCCGCCTGGCGACCCGGATCGCCGAGCGGCTCGACGTCACGGGGGTGCTCGCCGTGGAGCTGTTCGAGACCGCGGAGGGCGGCCTCGCCGTCAACGAGCTCGCGATGCGCCCGCACAACACCGGCCACTGGTCGATCGACGGCGCCGTCACGAGCCAGTTCGAGCAGCACCTGCGGGCGGTGCTCGACCTGCCGCTCGGCGACCCGTCGCCGACCGCGCCGTGGAGCGTCATGATCAACGTGCTCGGCGGCCCCGAGGGGCAGACGATGCCGGAGCGCTACCCGGGTGCCATGGCCGACCGGCCCGAGGTGAAGCTGCACTCCTACGCCAAGACGTCGCGGCCGGGGCGCAAGGTGGGGCACGTCACGGCGACCGGCGACGAGCTGGACGACGCGCTCGCCCGGGCGCGCGCGGCTGCCGCGTTCTTCCAGGGCTGACCCGTACCCTGAGGGGCGTGACCGCCCCCTCGATCGCACGCCGGCCGGCTCGAGCCCCTCGACCCGTCGTCGCGAGGCCTCGCTCCGCAGGTCAGTGTCGTCATGGGCTCCGACTCCGACTGGAGCGTCATGGCCGACGCCGCCGCCGCGCTCGACGACTTCGGCATCGCGCACGAGGTCGAGGTCGTCTCGGCGCACCGGACGCCGCGGAAGATGATCGACTTCGGCTCCGAGGCCGCGGGCCGCGGCATCCGGGTCATCATCGCCGGCGCCGGGGAGCGGCCCACCTGCCCGGCATGCTCGCCTCGGTCACGACGCTGCCGGTCATCGGGGTGCCGGTGCCGCTCGCGAAGCTCGACGGCCTCGACTCGCTGCTGTCGATCGTGCAGATGCCGGCAGGCATCCCCGTCGCGACGGTGTCGATCGGGGGCGCCCGCAACGCGGGGATCCTCGCGGCGCGGATCCTGGCATCCGGAGATGCCGCCCTCACCGCCCGCCTCGCCGCCTACGCCGCCGACCTCGAGCGCCTCGTCGCCCAGAAGAGCGAGGCGCTGAAGAACGCGAAGCTGCAGCCCGACCGGTGAGCCAGAACGCGCTCCGCGCGGCGGATCCCGCGTCGCCCGAGGTCATGAGCAAGCGGGCCTGGTGGCTCGTGGGGCTCAACATCCTCGTGCCCGGGTCGGCGCAGACCCTCGCAGGCAACCGGCGGTTCGGCCGGTTCGCGATGGGGCTGTCGATCCTGTTCTGGATCCTGCTCGCGGCGACGATCGTCGCCGCGCTCGTGCTGCGCGGGCAACTGCTCCTCGTGCTCGCGAACCCGATCGTGCTCTGGGCGCTCGCGGCCGTGCTGGGCCTCTACGGGCTGCTCTGGGTCGTCTGCACGCTCGACACGGTGCGGCTCAGCCGGCTGGTGCGGGTGCGACCCGCGTCGCGGGCGGGCGTCGCCCTGCTCGCGATCGTGGCTCTCGTCGCGACCGGCGGTGCCGCCTTCGCCGGGGCCGCGTTCGCGGGGCGTGCGGCCCACGTGCTGGCCGAGGTCGGCTCCAACACGATCCAGATCATCGGACCCGACGGCAAGCCGATCCAGGTGGGACCGTTCACGGGCAGCGCGAACGTGCTCCTGGTGGGCAGCGATTCGGGCGATGGGAACCCCGCGTACGGGGAACGCGGCGAGGCGCTCAACGACGTCACGATCCTCATCCACCTCTCGACGAAGTCGCAGTCGGCGACGGCGGTCAGCATTCCCCGTGACCTCTACGTGGGTCAGCCCGCGTGCCGCAAGCCGGATGGCACGACCGTCCCCGCGGTGCAGCAGGCCCGCTTCAACACGGCCCTCTCGCGCGGAGGGCTCAGCTGCGTGGTGGCCGCCGTGCAGCAGCTGACGGGCCTGACCATCCCGTACGCGGCTCTCGTGCAGTTCGACGGGGTCGTCGCGATGAGCGACGCCGTGGGCGGCGTGACGGTGTGCCTCGCGGCGCCGATCGACGACCCGTACACCGGGCTCAAGCTGCCCGCGGGGGCGAACACGCTGCAGGGTCAGACCGCGCTGTCGTTCCTCCGGACGCGACACGGGCTCTCGACCGGCAGCGACCTGCAGCGGATCAGCAATCAGCAGGTCTTCCTGTCGGCGCTCGTGCGGCAGATCACGAGCGGGAACACCCTGGGCGACCCGAACAAGGTGCTCGGCCTCGCCGATGCCGCCGCCAAGAACATGCAGCTCAGCACGCAGCTCGGCCAGACCGGCACCCTCGTCTCGATGGCGCTCGCACTCAAGAGCATCCCGTTGGAGCGGATCGCGTTCGTGCAGTACCCTCCGCGCCCACCTACATCAACGGGCAGAGCGTGACGAGGCCGCTGGCCGACGACGCCGCCGTGCTCACCCAGGCTCTCGCGGACGACAGGGCCGTCGCGGCGGGCGGCCTCGGCGGCGCCGCGGTCGAGAACCCGGCGCCGCCGACCTCCCCGTCGAAGAACGCCTCGGCGAGTCCCAGCCCGACGCCCACCGGCGCCGCAGGGCAGACGCCCGTCAAGCTGCCGTCGTCGATCTCGGGGCAGTCGGCGCAGCAGCGGACCTGCTCCGCCGGCCGCGGCTGAACGGGCGACGCGGCGTTACAGGTCGGCGTGCAGCTGCCAGACCTTCTCGCCGGCGTCGCGCCAGCTGAACAGGCGGGCGCGGTCCGCGGCGGCGACCGCGAGCCGCTCGCGCAGGGCGTCGTCGTCGAGCACCCCGCGCAGCGCGTCGGCGAGGCGGGCCGGGAAGCGCCCGGCGTCGCCGCGCTCGACGACGAGGCCGGCATCCGCGGCCACCTCCACGAGCGCCGGGGCGTCGGAGAGCACGACGGGCAGTCCGAACGCGAACGCGTCGATCATCGCGAGGCTGAAGCCCTCGGCGAGGCTGGGCTGCACGAAGACCTCCGCGCCGTCGAGCACGGCCCCGAGGTCGTCGTCGCCGAGCCGATCGAGCACGTGCACGCGCTCGACCGCTCCCGCCTCGGTGGCCGCGGCCAGCACCTCGTCGTGGGCGGCGGCGGCGCCCACCACGACCAGGTCGCGGTCGCGGATGCGGCTCATCGCCGTCAGCAGTGCCGCCAGACCCGTGCGCGGCT
Organism: Pseudolysinimonas kribbensis; assembly: GCF_030161895.1. Classification (GTDB taxonomy): domain Bacteria; phylum Actinomycetota; class Actinomycetes; order Actinomycetales; family Microbacteriaceae; genus Pseudolysinimonas; species Pseudolysinimonas kribbensis. The sequence goes on along the minus strand of NZ_BSVB01000001.1, from coordinate 958,383 downwards.
CCCACCCGGTGACCGCGAGCACGTAGCGCGCGGGCAGTCCGAGGGCGCCGCGCCGTGCGGACGCGTCGACCGGGCGGCTCAGGGTCGTGCTCGGTGCCCCGCCGATGACGCGCAGCCGGTCTCCGAGTCCGAGCTCCTCGTCGAGGTCCGCGGCGACGGCGTGAGTGGGGACGACGACGGCATCGGCATACCGCTCGGCGCGCCGGGCCATGGCGCGCGTCCACGAGACGGTGCGTGCCGGGAGCAGGTCCGGCTGGGTCCAGGCGATCGCGTCGTGGATCGTCACGGCGATCTGGGATGCGGGATCCGCCGCGCGGTCGTGTCGTCGCAGCGGAGCGAGCAGGCTCGTCGCGTGCACCATGCCCGTCCCCGGCAGGACCGTGATCCCGCGCTGCCAGGCGGCGGCGAGTTCCCGGCGGGCGAGGGCGCTCTTGCGCAGCGGCAGCCCGGGCAGGCGCTCGGCGAGCAGCCGGTCCGCCTCCGGCGACGACGCGACGATGCCGGTCACCTCGGTGCCGGGCGGACGCGTCGCGACGACGGCGCGGGTGAGCTCCTCGGCATAGCGCGCGACACCGGCCGTGCCGTTCACGATCTCGTCGACGATCACCCGCAACGGGATCATGCGCTCATCGCAGAGCCGCGCGGGCCTTGAGCGGCTCCCACCACGCACGGTTGTCGCGGTACCACTGCACCACGTCGGCGAGCCCCTGCTCGAACGCCACCTGCGGCTCGTAGCCGAGCTCGGCGCGGATCTTCGAGATGTCGACGGAATAGCGCAGGTCGTGGCCCTTGCGGTCCTCCACCTGATCGACATACGACCAGTCGCGTCCGGTCGCCTCGAGCAGCTTCTGCGTCAGGTCTCGGTTGCTGAGCTCAGTGCCGCCGCCGATGTTGTAGGTCTCACCGGCCCGCCCGCGAGCCGTGACCAGCGCGATCCCGCGGGTGTGGTCGTCGACGTGCAGCCAGTCGCGGATGTTCTCTCCCGTGCCGTAGAGCGGCACGTGCGCGCCGTCGATGAGGTTCGTGACGAACAGCGGGATCAGCTTCTCGGGGAAGTGGTAGGGCCCGTAGTTGTTCGAGCAGCGCGTGATCGAGAGGTTCATGCCGTGTGTGCGGAAGTAGCTGCGGGCGAGCAGGTCGCTGCCGGCCTTGCTCGCGGAGTACGGGGAGTTCGGCTCGAGCGGGCGGTCCTCGGCCCAGGAGCCCTCGGCGATCGAGCCGTACACCTCGTCGGTGCTCACGTGCACGAATCTCCGGATGCCGGCCCGCAGGCTCGCATCCAGCAGCCGTTGGGTGCCGAGCACGTTCGTCTCGACGAAGATGCCGGAGTCGCGCACGGAGCGATCGACGTGCGACTCGGCGGCGAAGTGGACGACCGTGTCGATGCCGGGCAGCACGTCGTCGAGGGCACCGGCGTCGCGGATGTCGGCCTGGACGAACGTGTAGCGCGGGCTGTCGGCCACGGGCGCGAGATTCGCGAGATTGCCCGAGTAGGTGAGCGCGTCGTACACGACGACCTCGGCTCCCTCGAACCCGGGATACGCGTCTTCGAGGGTGCGTCGGACGAAGTTGGAGCCGATGAATCCGGCTCCGCCGGTGACGAGGATCTTCACGACGGGATGCTCTCTTTCCAGGGCGGGGGCCGCCCGGAAGTCTATCGGGAGGCCGTTGCTAGGATCGCCGGGTGCAGATCCGAGAGCTCTCGATCCCGGACGCCTACGAGATCACCCCGGTACAGCACCGTGACGACCGGGGGTCTTCCTCGAGTGGTACCGGTTCGATCGACTGGCGGAGGCGGTCGGGCACTCGCTGGACCTCCGGCAGGGCAACACCTCGGTGTCCCGTCGGGGATCGGTGCGCGGCATCCACTTCGCCGACGTCCCGCGCGGTCAGGCCAAGTACGTGACCGCCACCCGCGGCGCGGTCCTCGACTACGCCATCGACATCCGGGTCGGCTCGCCGACGTTCGGGCGGTGGGACAGCGTGCTGCTGGATGACGTCGACCGCCGGGCCATCTACGTGGCCGAGGGTCTCGGGCACTGCTTCGTCGCCCTGACCGACGACGCGACCGTGAGCTACCTCGTGAGCGACACCTACAGTCCGACGGCTGAGCACGGGGTGAACCCCTCGACGAGACGATCGGCCTCGTCTTTCCGCCTGAGGCCGGTGAGCCGCTCCTGTCGCCGAAGGACACCGAGGCACCCGGGCTCGAGCAGGCGGTCGCCGCCGGCCTGCTCCCCGACTTCGCCGCCGTGCGCGCCTACTACGAGGACCTGAGTCGGTGAAGGGCATCATTCTCGCCGGAGGCACCGGCAGCCGACTGTGGCCGATCACGCAGGCCATCTCCAAGCAGTTGATGCCCATCTACGACAAGCCGATGGTCTACTACCCGTTGTCGACCCTCATGATGGCGGGCATCCGCGACATCCTGATCATCACGACCCCCGAGCATCACGAGCAGTTCCGCGGTCTCCTCGGGGATGGGTCCCGGCTGGGCATCGAGGTGCAGTACGCCGTCCAGCCCTCACCCGACGGTCTCGCCCAGGCATTCATCATCGGCGAGGACTTCATCGGTGAGGACTCCGTGGCCCTGGTGCTCGGCGACAACATCTTCCACGGCGCCGGTCTCGGCTCATCGCTGCGCGGCAACCTCGACCTCAGCGGGGGACTGATCTTCGCGTACCAGGTGGCCGATCCGGAGCGGTACGGGGTCGTCGAATTCGACGACCAGTTCACGGCGCTCTCGATCGAGGAGAAGCCGGAGCATCCCAAGAGCCAATACGCCGTGCCCGGCCTGTACTTCTACGACAACGAGGTCGTCGGGATCGCGAAGACGGTCGAGCCCAGCGCGCGCGGCGAGATCGAGATCTCGACCGTCAACGAGCGTTACCTCCAGGCCGGACGCCTGCGGGTGCAGGTGCTCGACAGGGGCACCGCGTGGCTCGACACGGGCACCTTCGAATCGATGATGCAGGCGTCGGAGTACGTGCGTGTGATCGAGGACCGCCAGGGCTTCAAGATCGGCTGCATCGAGGAGATCGCCTGGCGCAACCGCTGGATCGATGACGAGCAGCTCGCCGCCCTGGCGTCGCCGCTCGCCAAGAGCGGCTACGGGCTCTACCTCGAAGGGCTGCTGGGCGGTCGGTGAGCGTGGCCCAGCGGATTCTCATCGTCGGGAGGGGCACGGCTGGCACCTCTCTCGCGCGGAGCATCCGCGAATCCGGCGGCGAGGTCGTCGGATTCCTCGATGACGCCGTCGTCGACGACGAAGTGCTCGGCACGCTCGCCGACGCGTCGCGGGTCATCGCGCAGCACGAGGTCGGGATGGTGTACTTCGCCATCCCATCCGTCGATGCGGGAGTGCTGCGGTCGTTCCTCGACTCCGTCGATTCGGATCACGTCGAGATCGCGATCGTGCCGCGCACGTACCGCACCCTGGCCAAGGAGCAGGTCGATCTCTCCGACTTGACGGATGTCGACGTCCTCGACCTCGTCGGACGTAAGCCGGTCAAGCACGACCTCCTCGAGTCGGCCGCCTTCCTCCGCGGACAGCGTGTGCTCGTCACGGGTGCGGCCGGATCGATCGGCTCGACGCTCGTGCGTCAGATCGCGACCATGGATCCCGATGCGATCGTCTGTGTCGACTGGTGGGAGAACGGGATGTTCTTTCTCGAGCAGGAGTTCGCCGACGATCCGCGGATCTCCTATCATGTCGCGGACGTCAAGAGCTCCGCACGCCTGAAGGCCGTCTTCGCCGAGATGCGGCCGACGGTGGTGTTCCACGCAGCCGCCTACAAGCACGTGCCGATGATGCAGCGTGACCCGGTCGAGGCCATCAACAACAACATCGGGGGCAGCGTCGCCGTCATGCGCACGGCGGTCGAGGCCGGCGTACGGCACGTCGTCTATGTCTCGACCGACAAAGCCGTCAATCCGGTGAATGTCATGGGCGCGACCAAACGCATCGGCGAGATCGCCATGACGGACCTCGCGCGCCATTCGTCCGCCACTTCGTTGACCGCGGTGCGGTTCGGAAATGTCATCGAGAGCAACGGAAGCGTCATGCAGACCTTTCGGAGCCAGCTCGCGCGCCGCGCTCCCCTGACGGTGACGGATCCCGAGGTCACCCGGTTCTTCATGACGCTCGACGAAGCGGCGCAGCTCGTGATCCAGTCCGCGTTCATCGGCGCCAGCGGCGACATCTTCGTGCTCGACATGGGCGAGCCGGTGCGGATCATGGACCTGGCGGCGAGCCTGTCGAGACTCGTCGATCCCCCGCCGACATCGAGATCATCGGGCTGCGGCCGGGCGAGAAGATGTACGAAGAGCTGAGTTACGAGCCCGATCGCATCGCGCCGACCCGGAATCCCAAGATCTTCGCCGTCACCGACGACGTCGTCACCGACCCGACAGCATTCATGCTCGGCGTCGCGGATCTGCTGGAGCGCGCACAGCGGTTCGAGATCAGCAGGGCGGAGATCGTCGACGCCCTCCGGGTCCTGGGCTTCGCGATCCGATGACGGTTCGGGTGCTCGTGACGGGCGCCGACGGCCGCATCGGCGCCCGACTGCCGCAGACGCCGGGCGTCAGCTGGATCCGCGCTTCTCATGCCGAGCTCGACGTGGCCGATCGTGCAGCCTGGCGTGAGGCGCTCACGGCGAAACGGCCGGAGGTGGTCGTGCAACTCGCCGGAATGACGAGCGCAGGCACGGATCCCGGCGCGATGCGCCGCGTGAACGTCGACGCCGTCCGCCTGCTCGCCGAGGAGGCGGCGAGGGCCGGTGCCGGCATCGTGCTCGCGTCGTCGGCCGCCGTCTACGGCGACCGCCACGAGCGTCCGGTCGACGAATCATCGGCCCTCGACGGCGTCGGACCCTACGCCGAGTCGAAGATCGCCGCCGAGGAGCTGCTCTCGACCGCCGTCGTACGCGGTGACCTGCGCGCAGCCGCAGCGCTGCGGATCTTCAACGTGTTCGGCCCCGGGATGCGGGACTCACTGGTCAACAGGCTCCAGTCGGCCGTCGCCGGTCCGCCCGTCCCACTGCGCGGTCCACGCGGTTTCGTCCGCGACTACGTGCACGTCGACGATGTCGGCGAAGCGCTGGCGCGTGCGGCTCGTGGCCTCGAGCCCGGATGGCTGCCGGTCAACGTCGGCCGAGGCATCCCCGTCGACAATCAGGACCTCGCCGGATCGCTGGGGCTGACCGAAGGCGTCGCGTTCGTCTGGGCGGACGGGCCGCCGAGTTTCAGTTGCGCCGTGGTCGACCGCGCGGCCGCGGTGTTCGGGGTCCGTCCCGCGCGCGGACCCACCGCAGTCGGTGGAACACTCTAGGCTCGACGCGTGCGTGCGCGACTGAAGCACATCGCCGCCACGACGGTCCGGCTTGCGCTCAGACACGGGATGTTCACCTCCCGTGGCACCAGGTGGTCGTTGACGGGGCATGAGACCCCGGTGCTCATGTGCCTGTGGAATCGTCCGGAGCGGATCGGCGCCGTGCTCGAGCAGCTCGACCGGCAGGACCATCCCGACGGCGTGCGTCTCTATCTCTGGAACAACCGCCGATCGGACCACGGCCGATATCTCCAGGCCATCGATGCGTTCCGGCCCGCGGGCTCCTCCATGCCGTCGACATCGCGAAGAGCCCGTTCAACCTGGGGTCGATCGCCCGCTTCTACTGGGCGCGCCGGCTGCAGCGCCGGGGGCGTGATGCACCCGTGATCGTCCTCGACGATGACGAGCAGATCCCCGACGATTTCGTCTCCATCGCTCTCGCGGCCTATCGGCCCGACGAGGTGGCCGCGTTCTGGGCGTTCAGGGTACTGGGCGACTATTTCGACCGAGCGCCGGTGGCTCCCGGCGAGGAGGCCGACCACGTCGGGCCGGGTGGCATGGTCTGCTCGCTGCGGCTGTTCTCCGACCTGCGCTTCTTCACGAAGATCCCGGCGCGCTACTGGATGCTCGACGACATCTGGTTCACCCACTTCGCACGTCACTCCGGTCGCCGTCTCGTCAAGCTCCCGGTCGAACTCGAGTTCGTGCTCGAGGAGACCAATCAGCACTGGGGCCAGTCGGGGGAGAAGATCGAGTTCTACCGGGAGCTGCAGCGAGCATCGCCGCTGGACTGAGGAGCGCTCGAGTGGATTGACGCGCCGCGCTCCGCGCCGCAGGTGTCGGGATCGCCGGGTACTGTCGGGCGGGGATGCGATCGGCGGGGATCATGGCGGTAGGAGACGGCAGGACGAAGCGGCGGCGCGCTCGGGGGCGGCGCGCACGCGGGTTCGGATTCGTCACGATGGTCGCGGCACTGGCGACCGGAGCCGTCATCGCGCTGGTCCCGGTGACGCCGCTGACGTCCGCGGCTCCCGCTCAGGCGGCGGTCGCGAGCCAGTTCAACCCGGGCTTCATCGTGACGGATCAGAACTTCTACGACGGCAACGCCATGTCGATCGCGGACGTGCAGAACTTCCTCAACTCGAAGGTCTCCTCGTGTGCGGCGGGGTACGTCTGTCTGAAGAACTACGTCGACACGACACGAACCGTGCCGGCCACACCGATGTGCTCCCAGTACAACGGCGGGGTCCCGGAGAGCGCCGCCACGATCATCGTCAAGGTCGCGCAGGCGTGCGGCGTGAGTCCGAAGACCATCCTGGTCACCCTCCAGAAGGAGGAAGGGCTCGTCACCAGTACCGCCCCCAGCGCGGGGCGTTATCGGATTGCCATGGGGTACGCCTGTCCCGATACGGCGGCGTGCGACTCCCAGTACTACGGCTTCTTCAATCAGGTGTTCGCCGCGGCGTACCAGTTCAAGCGATACACGATGCCGCCTGGCACCGGCGCCGGCACGATCTACGACACGCGCTGGGATCTCTCCTACCCGGTCGGCAAGGTCTCCGCCGTGTACTGGAGCCCCAATCACGCCTGCGGCGCCAGCAATGTCTTCATCCAGAATCAGGCGACCCACGCGCTCTACCTGTACACGCCGTACACACCGAACGCCGCGGCGCTCGCGAATCTCTACGGGACGGGCGACGGATGCTCGTCGTATGGCAACCGGAACTTCTGGGTCTACTGGAGCGACTGGTTCGGCTCCCCCACCAACAACAACTCGCCGTACGGCGAGATCACGGCGACGACGCCGAAGCAGAACGCGATCGGGGTGCACGGCTGGGCGGTCGACCCGGACACCGGGGCCAACTCCGACGTCTCCCTGTCGGTGCGCCTGTACGTCGACGGCGCCGACGCGGGACTCTACGTGGCCGACAAGACCGACGCGGCTCTCGCGCAGCGGTACGCGTACTACGGAACCAAGCACGTCTTCGACGTGACGCTGTCGGGCGTCTCACCGGGCATCCACTCGATCTGCGCCCGTGCCGTCAACATCGGCGCCGGCGCCAACAACACGTTCGCCTGCACAACGTCGGTGTCCCAGTTCTGCGGCACGAATCCCGTGTGCCCGAGCGCCCAGCGCACGGCCGATGACAACCGGTTCTCGCAGGCGGTCGCGATCTCGCGCGCCGCGTTCCCGACCGGCGCGCCGGTCGTCTATATCGCGAGCGGTCTCAACTACCCCGACGCGCTGAGCGCCGCTCCGCTCGCGGCGAGAGCCGGCGGACCGCTGCTCCTGTCGGCGAGTACCTTCCTCCCGCCCGAGACGTCCGCCGAGATCTCCCGGCTGCACCCGTCGTCGATCGTGATCGTGGGCGGACCGAATTCGGTGAACGCGGCCGTCGAGTCGTCCTTGAACGCGATCGCGCCGACCACCCGGATCACGGGAGCCGATCGGTACGAGGTCTCTCGCAACGTGGCGTCGAAGTTCGGCACCTCCATCCCGGACCTCTACATCGCGACAGGTGACAACTTCCCCGATGCGCTCAGCGCCGACAGCGTCGGCAGCTATCTCGGGCGCCCCGTCATCCTCGTGCCAGGCGGCGCGGCGACGCTCGACCCCGCGACGGAGCAGTTCATCCGGACGCACGGGGTGCAGCGCGTGACGATCGTCGGGGGACCGGTGTCGGTGACGCCGGGGATCCAGACCGCGCTCAACGCGATCGTGCCGACCACTCGCGCCACCGGGTCCGATCGATTCGAGGCGTCGGAGGCGGCGAACCACGCGGTGTTCACGAACGCATCCCAGATCTATCTGGCGACGGGGCTGAACTTCCCCGACGCGCTCGGAGGCGCGGTCCTGGCGGCGAAGAAGGGGCGCCGTTGTTCCTGGTCGCGACCAACTGCATCCCGGCATCCATCACGCAGGACATCGTGTCGATGCACGCGACCACCGTCACGCTGCTCGGCGGCGTGAACTCGCTGGCGCCCACGGTGCAGCAGCTGGCGCGCTGCAACAGCTGAGCGCCGGGACGCCGGCGGCTCAGTGCGAGCGGCTCAACCAGCGGCTGCGCGCCTCGAGACCGATTCGAAGCGCCGCTCGCAGCGGCAGCAGATACCACGAGGCGTACTTCCGCGACAGATAGCGGTACGCGCTCTGGTGATGCACCCGCTCCATCGCGCGGGAGTCGTTCGTCGTCGAATGCGCGCCGGTGTGGGTGACGATGGCACTCGGAAGGTAGACGTTCTGCCAGTGCGCCTTCTGCATCCGGGCGCCGAGATCGACGTCCTCGAAGTACATGAAATACTCGGCGTCGAATCCGCCGATGGCGTCGTAGGCGGAGCGGCGCAGAAGCAGGCAGGCACCCGAGAGCCATCCGGTCGCCCGCTCGCGCGTCACGTCCGGCGTCGCGCGATAGACCCGCGTCCACGGGTTGGCGGGCCACATCCGTACGAACAGGGCGTGTCCGAGCCCGACCCGTAACGAGGGCAGCGGACGCGCCGAGGGGTACAGGGCGCCGTCGCCCTCGAGCACCCTGGGTCCGAAGGCACCGCCCTCCGGGTGGGCCGCGGCTCGATCGAGCAGCTCGTCGAGGGCGCCGGGAGTGAACGTCACATCGGGATTCGACGCGAGCACGAACGGGATCTCGGGGTCGAGCTCCTCGATCCCGGCCTCGATGCCGGCGCCGTACCCGACGTTCCTGTCGAGCACCAGGAATCGTGCCCCGTGCTCGGTCGCGATCGCGCGAGCCGGCTCCGGATCCGCCGACGCGTTGTCCACGACGACGACGTCGACCTCGCGGCCGGTCGCCGAGGCCAGTGACGAGAGGAACGCGCGCAGCGTCTCGCCGGTGTTGTAGGTGACGGTGACGACTCCCACGGCGGCCGGGCTCACGGGACCTCGCGGAATTCGGGGGTGGAGTGGACGACACCGACGGACAGGCCGTCGTCGCTGGTGTTGAAGTCGGCCACCTGGCTCGCGTCGTGCAGGTGTCGTCCCGCGAAGTCCATGACCGAGACGTTGATGAAGTACTTTCCGGGGCCGAGTCGCAGGTCATCGAGCACGAGCTGGACCGTGCGGCGGCCGTCGAGCGGTCCGAAGAGCGTCCCCGTGCGCTTGGAGGTGGTCGCATAGACGATCTGCCCCAACTCGCTGCCGATCTGCACGGCACAGATCCAGTCGGCGAGGCCGCTGCGGTCGTCGATGACGGCGCGCACCACGAGGCGGTCGCCGGGCTGTACGGCATCGCCCGCCTGCCGTCCCTGTGCGATCGCGGAGACCTCCACGATGCCTCCGCGCCCCTCGACACCCAGCTCCTCTCGCCGGCGCGATTCGAGGAGGTCGCGGAAGAGCCGCACGGCCACGCTCGGATCCCCGTCGTGCACGACCTCGCCGCGATTGAGCAGAACGACGCGGTCGCACAGCTCCTGGATCTGCGCCATCGAATGACTGACGACGATGATCGTTCGTCCCTCCTCCTGGAAGGACCGGATCTTGTCCATGCACTTGCGTTGGAACGCCTCATCACCGACGCTCAGCACCTCGTCGACGAGGAGCAGATCCGGGTCCGAGTGCACGGCCACCGCGAATGCCAGGCGCACGTACATCCCCGAGGAATAGAACTTGACCTGCGAGTCGATGAACTCGCCGATGGACGCGAACGCGAGGATGTCGTCGAGTCGCGCGTCGGTCTCGGCGCGGCTGAGCCCCAGTATCGAGGCGTTCAGGTACACGTTCTCGCGGCCGGTGAGATCCGGGTGGAATCCGGCGCCCAGTTCGAGCAACGCGGCGATCCGCCCGCGACGCTCCACCGATCCGGTCGTCGGGTCGATGATCCCGCCGAGCACCTTGAGCAGCGTGCTCTTGCCGGAGCCGTTGTGCCCGATCAGGCCGACCGTCGCTCCCGCCCGGATCGTGAGATCGATGTCCCGCAGCGCCCAGAAGTCCTCGCGGTGGCGGCGTCCCAGACGCCCGAGGGTGACCAGCCGCTCCTTGAGGGAGTTGTCCTTGCGCACAACGAAGCGCTTCGATACGTTCTTCGTGCGCACGATGTCGGGGCGCTCGACGGCGGTCACCGGATCAGTCATCGGGGTCGCCTCACAGCTCCTGCGCGAAATTGCCCTGCAGCCGCGAGAACACGCGCTGGAAGACGACCAGCAGCACGAGCCCGACTACGAAGGCGATGACGAGACGCATCAACAGGAGGCCGGGGTAGGGCGTGCTGTCACTCGAGGTCCAGAAGGCCTTCTGGAATGCGAGCACCGACAGCGTGACGGGGTTGTCGGTGTAGATCTCCAGTAGCACTCCGTTGCCCAGCACGTCGCGCACGAACCGCCACGCGTAGACGATCGGCGATGCCCACAGGAGCAGGAGCAGGAGCACCTCGACGAGGTAGCCGATGTCGCGCAGGTAGACGTTGACCGCCGAGAGCAGCAGCCCGAACGCGAGCCCGTAGACGAGGAGCACGAGGATGCCCGGGATCGCGTACAGCAGGTCGACATCGAACGGCACGTGCCAGGTGACCACCGTCGCCAGCAGCAGGATCGCGAGCTGCATGATGAAGTTGAACAGGGCCGAACCGACGCTCGCGATCGGGAACACCTCGCGCGGGAGGTAGACCTTCTTGATCAGGCCCGAGTTGCCGACGATCGAGCTGGTGGCGCTGCCGATGACCTCCGAGAAGAGGCTGTAGGCCGTGAGTCCGGCGAAGATGTACACCGCGAACTCCGGGATGCCCCGCTCCGCCTGCAGGAACTTGCCCACGACGACGTAATAGATGACGAGCTGGGTCAGCGGGCGGATCAGGGTCCAGACGAAGCCGAGGGCGCTGTCCTTGTAGCGCGACTTGAGGTCGCGTCGCACGAGCAGCCCGAGCATCTCGCGGTGCCGCAGGATCTCGCGGAGCGAATGGATCGTGCCGGCCAGCGAGGTGACCGATGCCGTCGAGACGAAGGGTTGCTTGTCGAGCAGTCGGTAGCGATCCTCGGCAGTGGTCATCAGCTCTTCTCGGCCAGGTGGCGGGCCGGGCAAGTATAGCCTCGGGCACTCCGCGAACGTCGGGCGCCCCCTTGGTAGAGTGGGGCGCGTTTTGTCCGCCGTCGAAGGGCCGCCATGCCACAGGCACGACCCGACGTCGTCTCGGTCGTCCTCGTCAACTTCCGCGGTTCCGCCGACACGATCGAGGCGGTCGCGCGGCTCCGCGAGCAGAATTGGCCGGCCGAGCGGCTCGAGATCGTCGTCGTCGAGAACGGATCCGGTGACGACAGTCTCGAACGGCTGCGCGCCGGCGCCCCCGGCGTCGTGCTCGTCGAGTCGGCCGACAACCTCGGGTTCGCCGGCGGATGCAACCTCGGCGTGGCCCGCAGCTCCGGCGGTGTGATCGCCTTCCTCAACAACGACGCGCGTCCGGACCCGGACTGGATCGCGGCCGCGATGCGGGAGTTCGACCGCTCGCCCCGAGTCGGTGCCGTCGCGAGCCGGGTGCTCGACTGGGACGGCAAGCTGGTCGACTACATCGGCTCGGCGATGACCTGGTTCGGCCAGGGGTACAAGCCGTTCACGGCGGAGCCTGCGCCGACCCGGCCGGACGCGGCGCGGGACGTGCTCTTCGGCACGGGATCGGCGATGTTCGTCCGCCGCTCGGCCTACGACGAGCTCGGGGGCTTCGACGAGCGCTTCTTCATGTTCTTCGAGGACGTGGACTTCGGCTGGCGCCTGAACCTGCGGGGATGGCGGTTCGCCTACGTCCCGGAGTCGCTGGCGTTCCACAAGCACCACGCGTCCATGACCTCGTTCGGGGCGCACAAGGAGCAGTACCTGCTCGAGCGCAACGCGCTCTTCACCCTGTACAAGAACGCGTCCGACGAGACGCTCGCCCAGGCGCTCCCCGCGGCCATGGCGCTCGCGGTGCGCCGCGGCATCACGCGGGCCGGCCTCGACTCGGCCGAGTTCGAGCTCACCCGCGGCGGTCCCGACGACGCCGCCGAGACGGTGCCGCGCCAGGGTCTCGTGCCGCTGTACGCCATCGACCGGTTCGTCGAGGAGCTACCCGGCCTGAAGGCCGCGCGCGACGCCGTCCAGGCGAGCCGCGTGGTCTCGGATGCCGCGATCTGGCGGCTGTTCGGCAGCGCCGACGAGCCGGTGCTGCAGGACCCCGACTTCCTGCGCGGATACGAGAACATCGCCGGTGCGTTCGACGTCACCGAACCGCCGACCGCGACGCGCGTTTTGGTGGTGACCGGGGATCCGATCGGTCCGCTTCTGGCCGGCCCTGCCATCCGGGCCTGGAACATCGCCGAGCGCCTGTCGGCCGACAACGACGTGACGCTGCTCACGATGAGCCGTCTGGAGCGGGTCCCGGCGCCGTTCGAGCTCGCGCGCGTGCTGGCCGGCGACGACCGGGCGTTCGCCCGCTACGAGCGCTGGGCCGACGTCATCGTCTTCCAGGGCCAGGCGATGGCCGTCTTCGAGCCGCTGCGCACCACCGACAAGGTCGTCGTCGTCGACATCTACGATCCGATGCACCTCGAGCAGCTCGAACAGGGACGCGAGCTCGGCTCCGTCAACTGGGCCAAGGCGGTCGAGGACGCCACAGACGTGCTCAACCAGCAGCTCGAGCGCGGGGACTTCTTCCTTGTCGCGTCCGAGCGCCAGCGCCACTTCTTCCTGGGCCAGCTCGCCGGGCTGGGCCGGGTGAACCCTCGACCTACGAGGGCGATCCCGATCTGCGCGGCCTCGTCGACGTCGTGCCCTTCGGGCTGTCCCCGGAGCGCCCCGCGCATCGCGAACAGGTGCTGAAGGGCGTGCGGCAGGGCATCGGCGCCGACGATGCGGTCGTGCTCTGGGGCGGCGGGCTCTACAACTGGTTCGACCCCGCCACCCTGATCCGTGCGGTCGCCGACCTCGCGACCCGGCGCCCGAACGTGCGCCTGTTCTTCCAGGGCACCCGGCATCCGAACCCCGATGTGCCCGAGATGGACATCGTCGCGTCGTCGCGGGAGCTCGCGCAGCAGCTGGGCGTGCTCGACCGCAACGTGTTCTTCAACGACGCCTGGGTCGCCTACGCGGATCGGCAGAACTACCTGCTCGAGGCCGACGCGGGGGTGAGCACCCACTTCGCGCACGTCGAGACCACGTTCTCGTTCCGCACCCGGATCCTCGACTACCTGTGGGCCGGATTGCCCATGGTCGTGACCGCCGGCGACCACTTCGCGGAGCTGGTGGAGCGCGAGGAACTCGGGGTCGTCGTCCCCGCGGAGGACGACGCGGTGCTCGCCGACGCGCTCGAGAAAGTCCTGTTCGACGATGCGTTCCGCGCCCTCGCCCGCGCGAACATCGAGCGGGTGCGCTCGGACTACACCTGGGACCGCGTGCTCGAACCCCTCGTGCGGTTCGTCGCTGAGCCCCATCCCGCGCGCGACCGTGGCGGTGTCGTCAGCGCGTCCGCGCAGCGGGCGCGGCGCCGCCGGTCCCGAAGCGGTCTGCGGCACGACGCCGGACTGGTGCTGCACTACCTGCGTCACGGCGGTCCCCGGGTCGTCCTCTCCAAGGTGAGCCGCCGCCTGCGACGGCGACGGTGAAGGAGAGCGTCCGCACGCGGTGGACGCGGTGGGTCGAGCCGCGATCCGACGGGCTGCCCAACTGGCGGGTTCTCGCGTGGTTCCCCGCGCTCGCAGCGCTCGCGACCGCCGTGCTGATCCTGCTGCGCATCAGCGGCACGTCGTCCGGCATCCACTTCCGCACCTTCGGAACGGGGCACGATCCTCGCCTGCTGCTCGGCACGCCGCGGCTGATCCGCTCCGACGAATGGCTCGACAACCAGGGGTGGACGGTCTCCCAGGCGCACTCGGGGTTCCCCGTCGTCAATCCGGTCTTCCCCGGGGGCATGGATGCCACGGTCCTCCAGGAGCTGCCCACCCGCGACTGGTCGACGGTGTTCCGTCCTCACGAGTGGGGTTACCTGCTGTTCGGCCTCGACACGGGCATCGCCTGGTTCTGGTGGGTCCCCGCACTCGCGCTCGTCGTGGGGGCGTACCTCGCCATCATCACGTTCCTGCCCCGCCGACCTCTGAGCGCGGCTCTCATCGCCGGCGCGGTGTTCTTCTGCCCGACGTTCCAGTGGGACTGGGGGCCCAATGTGCTCTGGCCCGCCGCCTGGGCGCTCCTTGCGATGGCCGCGATCCGGTGGACGCTCGCGACCTCGAAACGCCACGGCGGCTGGGTCTGGGCGGCGATCATCGGCTGGTCCGCCGTGACGACGGCCATGGGGCTGTACGTGCCGTTCATCGTGCCGTGCGTCGCGGTGGTCGTCGCGTTCGCGATCGGCGCGATCGCCCAGCACCGGTCCGAGACGCGCGAGAGCTTCCTCGCCATCGGCCGCCGGCTCATCCCTCTGGCGATCGCGGCGGTCGTCGCGGCCGGGGTGCTGGCCGCCTGGGTCGCGACGCGGGCCGCGACCTTCGCGGCCGCCACCGGGACCTTCTACCCCGGACAGCGCTCCGTGCCATCCGGCCAGCTGCCCGCCGCCGACCCCGGCCTCGCGGGCTCCCTCGGCGCGGTGTTCGGGCAGTCGCTCAACGACGATTCCCTGAACACCGTGCTCGGATCGAGCGCCTCGATCGCCGCCACGGTCCCGCTGTTCGCGGCCTTCGTCATCCCGGGTTTGGTTGTGCTGGTCGTGCGCGGGTTCCGACGCGACCGTCGGATCGACTGGCTTGCCGTCGCCGTGATCGCCATGTGCGTGGTGGTCGCGGTCTACCTCCTCGTGCCAGGCCTGGACTTCGTCGGCAAGGTGCTCCTCTTCGACCGGGTGACGCCGACGCGATGGCGCGTGATCCTCGCCGTGCTGCTGCCCCTCCTCTTCGTCCTGGTGGTACGCCACGTCGATCGGGAGCGGTCCCGGTGGTTCAGCCTGTCGGGGCTCGCGGGTGCCCTCCTCGTGGTCGGCTCGACCGCGTGGGTCGGGCGCGAGATCCTCCGTCACAGCCCGCAGCTGCTGGCGGCCGGTCCGCTCTGGCCCGTCGTCCTGGTGGCCTTCGCCGGCGCGTGCTACCTCGTCTTCGTGCGTCGCGGCGTTCCGGTCGCCGCTGCTCTGCTGCTCGTGACCTGCGTCGGGATCGGCGGTGGCGTGAACCCCGCGTACGTCGGCGTGTACGACCTGAACGACACTCGCACGGGCCAGGCCATCGATCGCATCGACGCGCGAGATCCCGGCACCTGGGTCGGTGTGGGCGGCGCTGAGATGATGGCGCTCGTGATGGAGACCGGCGTCCGGGGGTACAGCGGCCTGCAGACGTATCCGCCGGCGAAGATGTGGTCTCAGATCGACCCCGACCGTTCGGAGTACTCGGTCTGGAATGCACTTGCCCACGTCTTCTGGCAGTGGGGACCGGGCGCGCCGAAGGTGCAGCAGTACCGCCAAGACACGATCGTGAACACCCTGGATCCCTGCTCGGCCTTTGCGCAGCGGCACGTCGACTACGTCGTGAGCGACACCGCCGCCCCGGATGCCACCTGCCTCACCCGGATCGGCCGCATGTCGGAGGGGGCCTCCCGGGTCTGGATCTACGAGGTGACGAGGAGGTGAGGCGAGTGATCGAGGGCTACCGCCGATGGGTGGAGCCGCGCGCCTGGGGCCTGCCGAATTGGCGGGTCGTCACGTGGTTCCCCTCCTCGCGGTGCTCGGCTCGGTGCTGTTCATCGTGCTCGAGATCAGCGGGACCTCGTCGGGCGCCTACTGGATGTCGTTCGGCACCGGCACGGACCCCAACGCGCTCCTCGGCGGTCCGCGGCTGATCCGCTCCGACGAATGGCTGGTGCAGCAGAGCTGGATCATCTCGCAATCCCGCCAGGGCTTTCCCTCGGTCAACGAGACGTTCCCCGGCGGCATGGACGCGACGGTGCTCATGGAGCTGCCGAACACGGACTGGTCGACCCTGTTCCGTCCGCACATGTGGGGCTACCTCCTGCTCGGGCTGCAGCACGGCTCGGCATGGCAGTGGTGGATCCCGGCCCTCGGACTCGTGAGCGGCGCCTACCTGCTCCTCGTCGTGCTGATGCCGCGTCGCCCGCTCACCGCGGCCCTGGTGGCGACCGCGGTGTGGCTCTCGCCGATCTTCCAGTGGTGGTACGGACCCAACTCGCTCTGGCCGACCGCGTGGGCCCTTCTCGCACTCGCCGGAACGATCTGGATGCTGCGGGACGACCGCCTCTGGCCCCGGATCGTCTGGGCGGTGGTGATCGGGTGGCTCGCGGTGACGGCCGCGATCGGGCTGTACGTGCCGTTCCAGGCCCCGCCGGTGCTGATCTTCGTGTTCTGCTTCGTCGGGCTGGTCCTCAACGAGAGGCCCTGGCGGAAGGGCCGGCTGCGGCGCGCCGTGACGCGACTCGCGCCCCTGCTGATCGCCGGGGCCGCGGCGATCGGCGTCGTCGTGACCTGGGCGCTGACGCGCTCGTCGGTGCTCACGGCCGTGCAGTCGACCGTCTACCCCGGCGCCCGTTCCGACCCCACCGGCCAGCTCCTGAACCAGGACCCGACCCTGCTCGGGATCGCGGGCGCGCCGTGGGGGCAGACCTTCTCGACGGTCGGAGCGCCGACCGCGCTGGGCCCGAATCCATCGGAGTCGGCGACCGCCATCCTGCTCGCGGTGTTCGTCGTGCCCGGACTGATCTACCTCGTGGTGCGCGCCGTGCGCCGCGGGAGCCGGGTCGACTTCCTCGACATCGCGGCGATCGCGGTCCTGCTCGTGGTGCTCGCGTTCCTGCTCGTGCCCGGCTGGGATCCCGTGGCTCGTCTGCTCCTGCTCGACAAGGTGCCGGTCGCGAGACTCCGAGTGGCGTTCGCGGCGCTGCTACCTCTGTACTTCGCGCTCGTGGTTCGGCGGGTGGACGAGATGCCATCGCGCCGGCTAGCGATCGTCGGGGGATCTCGGGGCTCGCCGTCGCGATCCTCACGGTGGTGCTGTGGCGGGAGCTGGCGGCCGTGAGCCCCGCCGTCCTCCAGGCCGCGCGACTCTGGCCCGTCGCCGCTGTCGCGATCGTCGCGACGGTGTGCCTGACCTTCGTCCCGCGTGCCGCCCCGGTCGCCGCCGGGACGCTCCTCGTCGCGTCGCTCGTGATCGGGGCGGCCGTCAATCCGTTCTACCGGGGCGTCTACGACCTCAACACGACCCACGTGGGCAAGGCGATGGATGCGGTCGAGAAGGCGAAGCCCGGAACCTGGGTCGGAGTCGGATCGTATCTCACCATGGCCCTCGTCATGCAGACCGGGGTGCGGGGTTTCGACGGCGTGCAGACGTATCCGCCCGAGAAGATGTGGCACGAGATCGACCCCGGCGATACCGACGAGCAGGTCTGGAACCGGCTCGCCCATGTGCGGTGGACCTGGGGCTCGGGGAGCCCGACTTCGCGGACCCCCAGCGCGATCAGATCCTCGGTAACTTCGACGCGTGCTCGGCGTTCGCCCAGAAGTACGTCGACTACGTCGTCAGTGACGAGGCTCCGCCCGCCCGGTCGTGCCTGAAGGTGCTCGACGACGTCGACCAGGGCGCGACCGAGATGCAGATCTACCGCGTCGTCCCCGGCGTGCGAAAGGGAGCACCATGAGTTCGAGCCCGAATGTCCTGGTGACCGGCGGCGCCGGCTTCATCGGCTGCGCCCTCGCCGAACGCTGGGCGGACCGGGCCGATCGCTGGGTCGCCTTCGACAACCTTCACCCGCAGGTGCACGCGGGCCGGCGACGGCCCGAGGCTCTCGCGCAGCGAGCGGAGCTGGTGATCGGGGATGTGACCGACCCGGGGAGTGGGACCGGCTGCTCGAGGGCTTCCGTCCCGATGTCGTGATCCACCTCGCCGCCGAGACCGGCACGGCGCAGTCGCTCTCGGAGGCGACCCGTCACGGCATGGTCAACGTCGTCGGAACGACGGCGATGCTCGACGCCTTCGGGCGAGCCGGGTGGACCCCGGGGCACGTCGTGCTCGCCAGCAGTCGCGCCGTGTACGGCGAGGGCCAGTGGCGACGCTCCGACGGCTCGCTGTTCTCGCCCGGCCAGCGCTCGCACGCCCAGCTCGCGGCGGGCGAGTGGGATTTCGCCGACGCGACCCCCTGCCCAGCCGCGCCGATCGCACGCCCCCGCGCCGACCAGCGTGTACGGGGCCACCAAGCTCGCGCAGGAGCACCTGCTGATGGCGTGGGCCGGCGCGCACGACGTGATCACGACCGTCTTCCGGCTGCAGAACGTCTACGGTCCGGGCCAGTCGCTCACGAACAGTTACACCGGGATCGTCTCGCTGTTCTCGCAGCTCGCGCGCCGCGGGGAGTCCATCCCGCTCTACGAGGACGGCGCGATCACCCGCGACTTCGTGCTCATCGACGACGTCGCCGACGCGATCGCGTCGGTGCTCGATCGTGCCGATGCGCCCGCGGGGCCGCTCGACATCGGCACCGGAGTGGCGACGACGATCAGCGACCTGGCTCGTTCGATCGCCGAGTTCCACGGGGCACCGGCTCCGCACCTGACCGGAAAGTTCCGGGACGGCGATGTGCGCCACGCGGCCTGCGAGATCGCGCCGACCGAGGAGGCGCTCGGCTGGGCGCCGCGGTTCGATCTCACCGCGGGTGTCGCCGCCCTGCAGGAGTGGATCGACCGGGTCGATCCGCGCTGAATCTAGACTCGACGTGCCCGCGAACGGAAGAGACATGAGCGAAACCCCCGCAAGAAGGCCGTGATCACTGGCATCACCGGCCAGGACGGCAGCTACCTCGCCGAGCTTCTGCTCGACAAGGGCTACGAGGTGCACGGCTTCATCCGCCGCGCCTCGACGTTCAACACCGAGCGGATCGACCACATCTACCAGGATCCGCACGTGCAGGACCACCGCCTCTTCCTGCACTTCGCCGACCTCACCGACGGGTCGCGCCTGACGACGCTTCTGCATGAGATCAACCCCGACGAGGTCTACAACCTCGCAGCCCAGTCGCACGTGCGGGTGAGCTTCGACGAGCCGGAGTACACGGGGCAGTCGACCGGCCTCGGCACCGTCCGTCTCCTCGAGGCGATTCGCGCGGCGGGGGTCTCGCCGCGGTTCTACCAGGCGTCGAGCTCAGAGATGTTCGGGGCGACACCGCCGCCGCAGAACGAGCTCACGCCCTTCTACCCGCGCTCGCCCTACGGGGTGGCGAAGGTCTACTCGTACTGGATCACCCGCAACTACCGCGAGGCGTACGGGCTGTTCGCGGTCAACGGCATCCTCTTCAATCACGAGTCGCCGCGCCGTGGCGGTACGTTCGTCACCCGCAAGATCACCCGGGCGGTCGCGCGCGTCGCCGCCGGCGTGCAGTCCGAGCTCTACCTCGGCAATCTCGACGCCGTGCGCGACTGGGGCTACGCCCCCGAGTACGTCGAGGCCATGTGGCGCATGCTGCAGCACGACGAGCCCACCGACTACGTGGTCGCCACGGGAGCGGCCTACACCGTGCGCGACTTCCTCCGGTTCTCGTTCGAGCACGCCGGGCTGGACTGGGAGAAGTACGTGCGCTTCGACGAGCGCTACCTGCGGCCGACGGAGGTCGACTCGCTCATCGGCGACCCGACGAAAGCGGCCGAGCTGCTGGACTGGGTGCCCAAGATCCACACGCCGCGCCTGGCGCAGATCATGGTCGACGCCGACCGTGCCGCCCTGGAGATCGAGGGCGCGCACCACGTCGACGTCGTCGCGACCCGGTGAGAGTCGTCCTCACCGGGGCCGGTGGGATGCTCGGCTCCAGCATCGTGCGGTCGTGGGCGAGGCAGCGTCCCGGTGACGAACTCGTGCCCTTCACGCGCGAGCGCGTCGACCTGTGCGACGCGGCGGCCACGGCGGCGGCGCTCGCCGAGGAGCGGCCGGATGCCGTCATCCACGCCGCCGCTCGCGTCGCCGGCATCGCCGACAAGCTCGCCGGACCCGATCGCTTCCTCGCGGAGAACCTCCGCATCGACGACGCGGTGATCTCGGGCGCGGTCGCCGCCGACGTGCCCGAACTCCTCTACGTCTCGAGCGGAGCCATCTATCCGGCGGACGCCGAGCAGCCGATCCGGGAGGACGCGGCTCTCACCGGCTCCCTGGAGCCGGCCAACGAGAGCTACGCCTTGGCGAAGATCGTCGGGGGCCGCCGCTGCGCCTACCTCAGCGCCCAGCACGGATACGCCTACCGGGTCGCCATCCCCAGCAACCTGTACGGGCCCGGCGACGACTTCTCCGCGGGACGCGCGCACCTCGTGCCCGCGGCGATCGCGAAGGCGCACGCCGCGGTCGTCGACGGCTCGTCGTCGATCGAGGTGTGGGGCGACGGCACGGCGCGTCGCGAGTTCACCTACGCGGGCGACCTCGCAGACTGGCTGGTGACCCAGATCGGAGGCCTCGCCGGATGGCCGGCGGCGCTGAACCTGGGCGCCGGAGCCGACCACACGGTGCGCGAGTACTATGAGCTGGCTGCGGAGGTGACCGGGTTCACGGGAGACCTCGTCTTCGATTCGACCAAGCCCTCCGGAGTCGCCCGCCGCCTCCTCGACTCATCGGCTGCGGCCGCCCTCGGCTGGACGGCGCCCACACCGCTCCCGGCCGGCTACGCCGAGTCCTACGCCCAGTACCTCGCCTCGGAACGGAAGGCCTCGCGATGACCGACCCCGCTCGGGAGACCCACCCCGCCCTCCCGCTCGCGACGTCCTCGTGGGACGACGCCGAGTACGACGCGATCCGGCAGACCGTCGACAGCGGCCGCTTCACGATGGGCCCGAAGGTGCGGCAGTTCGAACGCCACTTCGCCGATCTGTTCGGCGCTCGGCATGCCGTCATGGTCAACTCGGGTTCCAGCGCGAACCTCCTCGCGGTCGCGGCGGCGGTGCTCGACCCCCGTATCGACCTGAACGCCGGCGACGAGGTGCTCGTGCCCGCGGTGTCCTGGGCGACCACCTACTCGCCCCTCGCGCAGTACGGGCTGCGGATGCGCTTCGTCGACGTCGACCTCGACACCCTCAACATCGACCTCGACCTGGTCGAGACGGCGGTGACGCAGGCGACCAAGGCGATCTTCGCGGTCAACCTGCTCGGCAACCCGATCGCATTCGGCCGGCTGCGCGAGATCGCGGACCGGCATTCGCTCGTGATCCTCGAGGACAACTGCGAATCGCTGGGCGCGCGGGCCGACGGCGTCTGGGCGGGCACGGCGGGGCTGATGGGCACATTCAGCGCGTTCTTCTCCCACCACATCTCCACCATGGAGGGTGGGGTCGTCCTCACCGACGACGAGCAACTGCACCAGGAGCTCGTGTCGCTGCGCGCCCACGGATGGACGCGGGAGCTGCCCGAAGACAACCACGTGTTCCCGAAGACGGGCGAGGAGTTCGACGACCTGTTCCGTTTCGTGCTCCCCGGATACAACGTGCGCCCGCTCGAGATGAGCGGTGCCATCGGAATCGAGCAGGCCAAGAAGATCCCGGGCCTCGTGGCCGGTCGCCGCGAGAACGCGGCCCATTTCGTCGACCGGTTCGCGGATGCGCCGTTCGTGCGCATCCAGCGCGAGACCGGAGAGAGCAGCTGGTTCGGCTTCTCGTTCATCCTCGAGGGCCCTCTCGCCGGCCGCCGTCCCGAGGTCGTCGAGGCACTCGTCGCCGCGGGGGTCGAGTGCCGCCCGATCGTCGCCGGCAACTTCACCCGCAATCCCGTCATGCGCCACTACGACGCCGTCGTGCCAGAGGCACTGCCCGCGGCCGACCGCGTGCACGTCGACGGACTGTTCATCGGCAACCACCACTTCCCGGTCCACGAGGGGATCGACCGGGTGCACGAGGTGCTCGCCGGCCTGGCGCGGTGACGTTCCACATCCTCCTGCCGTTCTACGGCCGGCCGGATCACCTCCGGCTGGCGGTCGAGAGCGTGCTCGCGCAGACCGACCCGGATTGGCGTCTCACCGTCGTCGACGATCGGTATCCCGACGAGGCACCCGGAGAGTGGGTGCGCTCCCTCGGCGATCCGCGGATCGAATACGTGCGCAACGAGCAGAACCTGGGCGTCAGTCGTAATTACATCGAGTGCGTCTCCCGCATGGAGGGCGAGTTCTCCATGCTCTTCGGTTGCGACGACATCATGCTGCCCGGCTTCGTGGCACGTGTCACGGAGCTCCTGCGCGAGCATCCGGATGCGGCGATCGTGCAACCGGGCGTCGAGGTCATCGACAGCGACGGCTCCGTCTACCTGCCGCTGCCGGACAGGTTGAAGTGGATGCTGCGGTTCCGGGGCACGGGAGCGCGTGTCTACGCGGGGGAGGAGCTCGCGGCGAGCCTGCTGCGCGGCAACTGGACGTACTTCCCGTCGCTCGTCTGGCGGGTGTCGGAGCTGCGCCGATATGGATTCGAGCCCGACCTCGACGTGGTGCAGGACCTCATCATGCTGCTGGACATCGTCGCGGACGGGGGTTCGCTCGTGCTCGACGACCGCGTGGTGTTCCAGTATCGGCGGCATCGCGCGAGCGTGTCGTCGGCGAAGGCGGTGGATGGCAGCCGCTTCGTGCAGGAGCGCCGGCTATTCGACTCCGAGGCCTCACGATTCGCCGCGCTCGGGTGGAACCGGGCGGCCGCGGCGGCCCGGCGTCACTGGTCGTCGCGACTGCACGCGCTCACCCGTCTGCCGGCGGCGATCCGGGGCGGATCGGCGAGCGGCGTGCGCATCCTGCTGCGTCACGGGCTGGGCGGACGCGACCCGGGAGCGGCCTGAGCCGCGGAATGTACCCCGGTCGGGTGCGGAGCGAACTTCCCGTAATTGCTCTAGGACGACGTGGTTGCCGGCCCACATGAACGGCGCCGTGCCCCTCGTGAGCGGATCGGCGTCGACCCGGCCGGGCGGTGTTCGGCCGGTCGCTGCACGAGTCGCAGCGACTCTCGGGCTCGGACCGGTTCGAGACCGGCGATAAACCACGAGGCCCACACGGCCGACACCGTCTCCCTGGCGACGGGCTAAACCTCTCCGACGAGGCCGATACCCGGAGAGGACACCACACAGCACGCCTAAATCTTCGTCAACGGCGGGGCCTTCGCCAGGGCTGCCGCCCACCGCGATTGCTCCGCGCTGCCGCCGGCGAACACAACGCCGACTGCAATGACTCGCCACCTGGCCTCAGGCGCAGGCCTGGGTCCAGCTCTACCACCCGCACTGCGGCGACAGCGTCGACTCTGACGCGGACAATGATCACATCGAGTGCGAGAGTCCTCCTGGTCGCAAATCCTTGAGGGTGTTGCGCGCGATGCTCGGGTTCCCAATCGCCGCGAAGCGTCAAACCCTACGCCAACCGGGCAGGTTGCTACCCGATCGAGACCTTGGGGTAAAACGGTGTCTCG
Source organism: Pseudolysinimonas kribbensis (assembly GCF_030161895.1). GTDB lineage: Bacteria > Actinomycetota > Actinomycetes > Actinomycetales > Microbacteriaceae > Pseudolysinimonas > Pseudolysinimonas kribbensis. Next base: position 934,689 of record NZ_BSVB01000001.1, on the reverse strand, counting down.
CTCCCGTAGAAGACCCGACCGGTAACGACCAGCGTTGGCGGCGTGCCCGCCCACTCCGCACAGCCCACACTCTGAGCGAGCTGGCGGATCGTGTTGCCGGGCACCGCGGCGAGTCGCAACGGGACCTGGGAACCGGTGGGAGCGCCCCCGCCCGCGTTGCCGTTGTCGTCGTAGCCTCCGAACCAGAGCAGGTTGTGTCGCTGGTAGGCGGTCAGGGGCCGGATCGGGCCAATGCCGCTGTCGAGAAATGCCCATCCGCTGGGAATCACCCCGTCAGTCGATGCGGAGGTGGTCAAGTAAAGGACGCTCATGTCGTCATCGTCTCCTGTCAGTTGCGGTTCGCTGGACGAGTAAGCAGGCCGGCGATAGACCGGCGAATCGAAGTTGTTGCCTTCATTCACGCGAGTCCCCATTGGCGGGGCCCCTGTCGAGACCCGGTTGCCGTCGAGGATTCGGATTCCGCCGCTGACCTGAGACACGAAACCGATGTGGTACGTGCCGAAGACCGCCAGGTCTCCGACCTGCGGCGATGCGCTGGCTGGAAGGAAATTGAAGTCCGTTGCGTACGTGCGTTCGCCATATCCGAGCCCTCGAAGGCACCAGGACACGTACCACGCGCACCAATCCGCGTCTGGGTAGTTGGACCAGGGAGGCGTCGTAAGGGGTCGCATCTGAGACAGGGTCATATTCAAGTACGAGCGGCCTGCCGCAATGACACCAGCCGCGCTTACCGATGCCGCAAATGCGGGGGACGCCAGCGTTCCTAAGCCAAGGACCGTCCCTGTGATGGCCGCGGTTCCGCCGACGAGCAGCGTGCGACGTGAGAGTGGGAGTCCAGGCTCAACCATAAGGCTTCATTTTTTCATGAAGGCCGAACCTGTCTACCCCCTTCGGGGCCAGGTAGGCACGGAGCTCGCTGTAGTGCCCAGGGACGTTGTTTGATCTGGATGCCCTGATGTGACGAGAACCTCCTCGGCAAAGTGGAGCGGCTACTACTCGCTCTGGCCCAGGAGGTTCTCGTGTCTCACGGTGATGCGACCCTGACGCCGCGTCATCGGCTTCGTCTTGCTCGCCAGATCGTTGATGAGGGGTGGTCAGTCGCGGCGGACTTCTTCCGGGTGTCGTATCCGACCGCGGCGAAGTGGGCCAAACGCTATGTCGAGCTCGGCGCTGACGGGATGGCTGACCGATCGTCGCGTCCGCATTCGCATCCGAACAAGACTCCGCAGCCGGTGGAAGAAGATCGTGCATCTGTCGATCCGGAAGCGGCTGGGTCCGGTGCAGATTGCCGGACGGCTCGGGATGTGGCGTCAACCGTTCACGCGGTGCTGGTCCGTTGCCGCCTGAACCGGCTCTCGCATGTCGATGTGAAGGCCGGAGAACGGGCCCGCCGTTACAAGCACGAGTTGCCAGGTTCGTTGATACATGTCGATGTGAAGAAGCTCGGCATCATTCCCGATGGCGGCGGCTGGCGGGTCGTCGGCAAGCAGCAAGGCGACCGGAACCGGGGCGGCGACTCCGGGCAAGGCCTGCAGCAAGCATCGCGGTGTGCTGATGCGGCACGTATTCGTGCACACCGTCATCGAGGACCACTCCTGCGCCGCCTACGACGAGATCCACGACAACGAAACCGCAGCCACCGCGATCGGAGTCCTCCAACGAGCCGTGTCATGGTTCGCCGACCGCGGCATCACGGTCCAGAGGGTGCTGTCCGACAACGGCTCCGCCGACAAATCCCACGCCTGGCGCGACGCTTGCATGGGCCTCCACATCACCGCGAAAAGACCCGTCCCTATCGCCCGCAAACCAACGGCACGATCGAACGGTTCCACCGAACCCTCGCCGACGGCTGGGCCTTCAGCCGCCACTGCAACAAACGAATCAGCCCGCCGAGCCGCACTCCCAGCCTGGCTGCACTTCTACAATCACCACGACCCCCGCCACCGGCAAGCTCCCGCCCATCAGTAGACTCAACAACCTGCCTGGGCACTGCAGCTAGCCGAATTCGGCCATGATCCGGCGGATGTCGCCGGCATCGCCCCAGGTGCCGGGCGAGTCGTACGGCCGATCCGGGTAGGCGCCGAACTCGAGCGTGATCGGCAGCCGGTTGGTGTCGATGAAGCCCTGCACCGCGTCGGCCAGCGACATCGGATCGCCGGTGCAGCAGTTGATCGTGCCGGTCACCCCGGGCGCAGTGGCGGCCACGGCGATCTGGCGGCCGAGTTCGGCCACGTCGATGAAGTCGTAGAGGTTCTTGCCCGACGTGAACGGGAACGTCGTCTGCCCCCGGTCGACGGCTTCGAGGATGCGCGTGAAAATCGACTGGTTGTTCCGGTCATCGCCGTAGATGTAGTAGCAGCGCAGCCACTGCAGCTCGACACGGTCTCGCAACGCGATGTCGGTGGAACGGCGGAGCGCGTCCTTCGCGACCCCGTAGAGCGAGAGCGGGTTCGTCGGAGTGTCCGCCTGGATGGCTCCCTCCCAGTAGCCGACCTCGTGCATCGTGCCGAGAACGGCGATCCGTCCCACGCCCGAGTCGGCCAGCCCGGTCAGGAAGCGGAAGTGATCGGTGAGCCGCAGCAGGTGCGACGGCGCATTGTGGGTGAAGCCGTCCTGCCAGGCGAGATGGATGGCGGTCGCGGGTGCGGGGCTCCCGAGGTCGGCCAGCCGGAAATCCGGATCGAGCACGTCGGCGGCGACGACCGTCGCACGCGGGTCGACGTCGGCCCTCGAGCCGGGTCGCACGGTGGCGACGACCTGCGCACCGCGATCCAGCAGCGCTTTCACGACGTGACGTCCGACGTATCCGGCAGCGCCAGTCACCAGGACGGTGGTGGCAGACATGGTGCTCCTGATCGCTTGCGGCGGGCGGCGCAGCAATCCCGCAGGTGCGCCTCGCGTACGATCAGACTATCGATCGGCGTCGGCGCGCCCTCCTGTCGCCACAGCCCCCTCTCTTTGGAACCATGCATCTATGAGGACTGAGACGACGTTCCCGCCCGGAAGGCGACGCGTCCTCTTCTACCTCTTCTACGACGTGCGCGGTGTCGTCGACGACTACATCCCGTACAAGCTCGAGCGGTTGCGGCCCTTCGCCGATCACATCGTCGCGATCGTCAACGGGATCATCACCGCCGAGAGCCGCGGGCGACTCGCAGCCGTGACCGACGAGATCTTCCAGCGCGAGAACGTCGGGTTCGACGCCTGGGGCTACAAGGAGGCTCTTGACGCCTTCGGAGAGGATCGGCTCGCCGACTACGACGAGGTGCTGCTCGTTAACTACACCTGGTTCGGGCCGGTCCGCGATCTCGCGCCTCTCTTCACGCAGATGGATGGTCGCGAACTCGATTTCTGGGGGATCACCGACCATGGCGCGGTGGAGTCTCACCCGCGCAATCCACGCCTCGCGCTGCCGGTGCACATCCAGTCGCATTGGATCGCGGTCCGGCGCCGCATGGTCGCCTCCGATGCGTGGCGGCGCTACTGGCGCGACATGCCGCGCGTCGTGTCGTACGACGACTCGATCACGCGGCACGAGACCCGATTCACCCCTATTTCGCCGAGGCCGGGTTCACATGGGCAGTCGCCTACCCGCACGAGAACTACGCGGCCACCCCGCACCCCGCGTTCGACGCCGCCCTGCAGCTGCTGTCGGACGGCTGCCCCGTGCTCAAGCGCCGGCCCTTCTTCCACGATCCGCTCTATCTCGATCGGGAGGCGATCATCGGGCGCTTGCTGCTCCAGTCGGCGACCGCGGAGGGCTATCCGGCCGACCTGATCCTGCAGAACCTCGCCCACACGGCAGCGCCGAAGATCCTCAACACCTCTGCGTCGCTGCTCGAGATCCTTCCGGACCGGATGGACGGCTACGATCCCCGGAAGCCGTTCCGGATCGCCGCCGCCGTGCACGTCTACTACCTCGACCTCGCCGACGAGCTGCTCGACCGCCTGGAGATGCTGCCGTCGAGCTATGACCTGTACGTCACCACGAGCGACGAGGAGAAGGCCGAGACTCTGCGGGGAATCCTCGATCGCCGCGACGATGTGCGGAGGGACAGGACCGAGGTGCGGGTCGTTGGATCCAACGACGGCCGCGACATCAGCGCCCTCTTCGTCGGCCTGCGCGACGTCCTGATCGGTGGTCGCTACGACCTGATCGTGAAGGTCCACTCCAAGCGCTCGACGCAGGAGAAGGCGGCGGTGGGCGACTTCTTCCGAGCGCAGCAGCTGGATAATCTGCTCAAGTCGCCGGGCTATGCGGCGAACCTGCTGGGCCTGTTCCAGCGTGAGCGCGGGCTGGGTCTCGTCTTCCCTCCCACCGTGCACATCGGGTTCCCGACGCTCGGCGGCGCCTGGTTCACCAACAAGGATCGGGCGGCCGAACTGCTCGCCCGGCTCGACGTGCACATTCCGCTCGATGAGATCTCACCGCTTGCGCCGCTGGGATCGATGTACGTCTTCCGCCCGCAGGCTCTGCTGCCGTTGACCCGCATCGAGTGGACGTGGGACAACTACTCCGACCAGGGCTACGCGGATGGCGGCCTTGCGCACGTGCAGGAGCGGATCCCGGCGTATGTCGCCGGTGAAGGCGGGTACCACGCGCGCACGGTCGCCAATGCCGAGTACGCGGCGATCAGTCACACCTTTCTCGAGTACAAACTCGACCAGCTCAGCGCACCTGTGCAGGGGTACGCCATCGACGAGGTGGTGGACGCCCGGTTGCACGCGGACACCTACCGCCGGGTCGGGACCCGGCTCGGCTATCTCAAGGACTATCTCGTGCGCTACCACCCGTCGACGGTCCGGGCACTCGTCCGGCTCCGCAACGGGCTGCGATCGATGGCCGGTCGCTCGGTGCGAGAGACGACGGTGCGATGACGGCGACCCAGGCTGCGACCACCGAGCGGCCCGCCGCGGCTCGCCCGCGTCCGCGCGAGAAGACCCTCCTCGAGGTCCAGGCGCTCCGCGCGCTCGCCGTCCTGCTTGTCGTCGCTTACCACCTCTGGCCCGGCAGGATCGGCGGCGGGTTCATCGGCGTCGACGTGTTCTTCGTCATCTCGGGTTTCCTCATCACGGCGCACCTCCTGCGGGAGTACCAGCGCGACGGTCGGATCCGGATCACCGCCTTCTGGGGTCGCCGCATCCGCCGCCTGCTGCCGGCAGCGTTCCTCGTCCTCGCCGCGTGCGTCGTGGCGGCGTTCACCGTCCTTCCCGCCGTCGTGCGGGAGCAGACGCTTCGCCAGGTCGCCGGAGCGTCGGTCTACGTGCTCAACTGGCTCCTCGGGTTCGACTCGGTCGACTACCTGGCCCAGAACAATCAGGCCACGGTGGTCCAGCACTATTGGACGCTCTCGGTCGAGGAGCAGTTCTATGTCCTGTGGCCGATCCTCCTGATCCTCGCCGGGCTGCTTCTCACGCGCGTGTTCCGCGTCCGGGTCCGCCCGGCGACGTGGTTCGGCGTCCTCGCGTTCGCGGTGGTGATCGCCTCACTCGCCTACTCGATCTACTTCACGTTCGTCACGCCCGCGTTCGCGTACTTCTCGACGTTCACCCGTGCATGGGAATTCGCGGCCGGCGCGTGCCTCGCCGCCCTTGTCGCGCGACGGCCCGAGGCGCTGCATCGGCTGCGCGCAACGCCCGTGATCGGGTCGGGCCTGCTGACCGTCGTCGGCGGCCTCGTGATCCTCGTCTCCGCGTTCGTGCTCAATGGCCAGATGCCCTTCCCGGGATGGCTCGCCGCGATCCCCGTGGTGGGCACGCTTTTCGTGATCACGGGCGGCATGCCGCGGTGGCGCCCCGTGGCGGGCGTGGTCGCCTGGAGGCCGACGCAGTTCGTCGGCGACATCTCCTACTCGCTGTATCTGTGGCACTGGCCGATCGTGACCGCCCTCGTACTGGTGCTGGGACGCCGCCCGCACTGGTACGAAGGTCTCGTCATCCTCGCGGCGAGTCTCGTGCTCGCCACCCTCTCGAAGTACCTCGTGGAGGATCCGGTACGACTCAGTCGTCGTTTCTCTCGCCGAGTGCTCCCCGCATTCGTCTTCGCGGTGTGCGGCGGCCTGCTGTTCGGCTCGGTGGTGGTTGGAGATCGCGTCGTCTCGGCCCAGCAGCTCGTGGCGCATCAGGCGGTCATCACCCACGAGGTCAACGATGGCTCCGGGTGCTTCGGCGCGAACGCGCTGCTCGGCGACGGTCATTGTGCGAACACGTTCAAGCTCACGCCATCGGTGGACCTGAACGCCGCCAGCAAGGACCTCGACACGGCGCACTGGTGCCTCACCTGGTATGACAAGGACTGGTCCAGCTGCGTGTTCGGCGATCCGAAGGCGACCAAGGGGACGATGGCGGTCGTCGGAGACTCGCACGCGGCGGCGATGATCTCGGCGCTGAGCGACTACTACGCCCAGAAGGGCTGGAAGATCGTCAGCTACACCCGGTTCGGGTGTCCGGGCCTGTTCCAGACCATCCCCGCCGTGGAGGGACCGACTCTGGAGGATCAGCAGCAGTACTCGTGCCGGGTCTGGACCAAGCGGGTGCGTGACGAGCTTGCCTCGCGCACCGACATCACGAAGGTGCTGTTCCTGAACTTCACGAGCGGCTATCTCGTGCCGCAGCAGCACTACAGCCTGACCACGAACGACGTGGTGGAGACCTGGAAGCAGATCCTGGCCGAGGGCAAGTCGGTGTACGTGATCAAGGATTGGCCTCGCACAGTGGGCGAGAGCATCCCGGTGTGCCTGGCCTCGCATGTGGGAGAGACGGCGCCGTGCTCCGTACCGCGCTCACAGGGCATCGTGCCCACACCGGAGGACGCGGCGCTCCAGCAGCTCGGGTCCGCCGTGAAGAGCGTCGACATGAGCGACGCGTTCTGCGACGCCGCTCGCTGCTACTCGGTGATCGGCGGCGTCGTCGTCTACGCCGATGTCAACCACATCTCGGGGACGTACGCGCGCACGATCATGCCCTATCTCGGCAAGCGGCTCGGCATCTCCTGAGCCGCTTCGGATTCCACGCGAGGCCGCAGTGACGCACGCGCGGCCGCGTCAGCGCCGGCCGACCAGCCGTCGCGCCAGTCCGAAGACCGGGACGATGACCCGGCGTGTGATGCGATACGAGGACGAGGAGCGGATGTCGTCGAGCTCGGCACGGACGCGGCCGTAGTCGTCGACGACGTCGAAGTACCGCGTGCGCCACTCGTCGCGCTCGACCTCCAGCTCTCTTCGCTTCTCGCGTTCCAGGGTGACCCAGCGGATGAGAGACGAGCGCCTTCCGGGATGAACCGACTCCGCGAGGGCCGTCTCCAGCAGGGGCCGCACCAGTTCCGCCCGCGCCACAGCGCTGTGCTGCGCCACGACCACGTCGCGCAGTCGTGCGGCCCGTGCGCGCGTCGCCGCGGGGTCGGCCACGAGCTCGCCCACGATGCGCGCGAGATCCTCGGGGTCGCGATACACCGGCACCTCGTCGAGTCCCAGCTCGGCCAGGCCGTTCCCGGTGTTCGTCACGACCATCGCGCCGCAGGCGAGGGCGTCGAAAAGCCGGCTGTTCTGATTGCCGTAGCGCGCCGCCGAGTCGATGACGTCGTCGACGACGACGAGCCACCGCGAGTAGATGCCGGGCAGCGAGAAGTAGTCGACGGCATCCCGGTGGTCGATGCGGCCGCTCAGCCGGAGGTGCCGCGAGTTGGCGCCGAACCAGGTGACCGGGTTCTGCTCGGCGACGTGCTCCAGGGCGGCCGTCAGCCCCCGCTCCACCCCCAGAAGTTCGCCGTCGCCACGATCTCGGGGGCGCGTGAGTCCTCATCCGACGGGCGGAAGAGCTCGGTGTCGGTCGCGATCGGCACGACGTGCACGGGACCGTCGAAGCACTGCCGCATGCGCTGCGCCGACGCCTCGGAGCTGCACCAGATCTGCGAGAACTCGTCGAGGTAGGGCAGCTCCGCCCAATGGTCCGCCCAGTTGCGCACCCAGGCGATCGCCTTGGTGCGCGGACGGATCATGCCGGGAACGAACGACTCGATCATGACGATCGCGACGTCGACGTCGTCCGGCGACTCGTCGACCAACCGCGGCGTCGGCCACAGCGAGACGCCCCACCCGGCCGCGAGCAGCCCGCGCCCGAGACTCAGCGCGACGAACAGGTCGCCGCGACCGTCGGACAGCTCGTCGGTCGACACGCAGAACATGACGTTGCCGCGGTCACCGGCTCGGTGCTCTCCGTCGACGATCGACTGGTAGAGCTCGCGGGCGGCGTCGTCGAGCGGGAGATCCGACGACGGATCGCTGCGAAGGGGCATCGGCGCCGTCCTGCTCAACTGTGGGGGTGCTGCATGCTATCGCACGGCGCGACGGCGCACGGACATGGCTCGACGGGGATCGGCGAGCGCCCGATCGAAGGCGCTCAGGGTCGCATCGGCGGTCTTCTGCCATGTGAAGAGGGCCGTGCGGGCACGGCCGAGGGTCGAGAGCTCGGCGAGCCAGTCGGGCTCCGCGGCCGCCTTCAGCATGGCCGCGGCGATCGAGCGGTCGTCCGTCGGGTCGAAGTAGCCGACGGCCTCGCCGCCCACCTCGTGATAGACGGGGATGTCGGACATCAGCACGGGTAGCCCGACCAGCATCGCCTCGAGCGCCGGCAGGCAGAAGCCGTCGCAGTAGTTCGGCACCATCAGCGCGCTGGCGTGCTCGTACAGCCACTGGAGCTCGGTCTCGTCGACCCAGCCCTTCAGCTCGACGGCGTCCCCCACCCCGAGATCGTCGACCAGGGGACGCAGCGGGTCGTCGCCGCGGCTGCCGGTGATGATCAGACGGGGCCGCTGGTCGACCGGGATCGTCGCCATGGCTCGCACGAGGCCTGCGAAGTTCTTGTGGGGCAGCCGGTTGCCCACGGCCAGCAGCAGGTCGCGCTCGCGCGGTCCCGGATCGCCGGAGACCTGCACCGGCATCGTGCCGGCGAGCGGGATGACGTCGACGGCATCCCGCGGGAACCTCAGGTAGCGCCCGATGTCCTCCGCCGACGCGACGCTGTCGGTGAGGATCAGGGTCGCGTTGCTCGCCGCCCGCTTCTCGAGCCAGCGCATGGGGCGGGTGTAGAACGGCGTCGCCATCAGCTCCGGCGCGCGGAAGTACAGCATGTCGTGCATCGTGTAGACGGCGGGCATGCGCGAGCGCCACGGTCCGAGGGTCGCCGGCGCGTGGATGAGGTCGGCTCCGCGCCGCCGGGCGGCACGCGACACCATGAACAGCTCGGCGAACGCCCACGCGTAGCGGTTCTCGCCGCTGAACCCCGAGGAGATGACCTCGCCGGGGAACCAGCTGTGGTCGCGCTCCATGAACTCGGTGCTGCCGAAGCCGATGAACTCGTGGCCCGTGTCACGGCGGCCGAACTCCCGATAGAGCTCACGCGCGTACGTCTCCATACCGCCCTTCGTGCCGGTGTACGACATGAAGTTGACCAGAACGCGCGCCACGGATCAGCTCTTGTGGTCGATCGAGAGGATGCCGAGGAACATGCCGGCCATGATGGTCTGGGCGCCGAGGATCATCAGCAGCGCTCCCGGCACCGCGAGCCGGACGGTCTGCGCCGTGTCGAGGGCGCCGAAACCGGACGCGGCCCAGGCGATGAACTGCGCGACGGCGATGCCCAGCCCCACCACGAACGCGATCACGCCGACGAGCACGCTGCTCTCGACCGAGATGCGCTGGGCGATGGCCGAGAAGAGGCGGCTGCGCGGCAGAGCGAATCCCTCGCGCTGGCCGTACGCCTTGGTGAGGAACCAGAACACGACGCCCTGGTACCCGACGATCGCCAGCGCGGAGAGGTAGAGCTGACTCGAGACGTCCAGGCCCACACCGCCCACGGCGACCGGACCGAACAGGAGCGCCAGCGAGCCCACCACGCCGAGGATGAGGGCGACCATCCCGGGGTACAGGAACAGCCACTTGGGGCTGAAGATCAGCAGGAACCGCAGGTGCCGCCACCCGTCGCGCCAGCTGCGCAGGTGCGGCGGGCGGCTGCGCCCGTCCTTCTTGAGCGTCGTGGGGACCTCGCCGATGCGGAGCCCCGCGAGCGTCGACTTGACCACGAGCTCGCTCGCGAACTCCATGCCGGTGGTGCGCAGCCCGAGGTCGAGGATGGCGTCGCGATCGAAGCCGCGGAGGCCGCAGTGGAAGTCGCGGATCCTGCTGCGGAACAGCACGCGGCCGAGCCAGGAGAGCACCGGATTGCCCAGGTACCGGTGAAGGGGCGGCATGGCCCTGGGCGCGATGCCGCCGCGGAAGCGGTCGCCCATGACGAGCTTGTCGCCCGCGCGGAGCGCCTCGACGAACAGGTCGAGGTGCGCCAGGTCGTAGCTGTCGTCGGCGTCGCCCATGATCACGAACCGGCCGCGGGCGGCCTCGATGCCTCCCATGAGCGCGCTGCCGTAGCCCTTGCGCGGGATGTCGATGACGCGGGCGCCGTGATCGGCGGCGATGCGCTGCGATCCATCGGTGGACCCGTTGTCCGCCACGATCACCTCGCCCGCGACGCCGGAGCGCTCGAGATAGGAGCGCGCCTTGTCGACGCAGATCGCGAGCGTCTCCGCCTCGTTCAGGCACGGCATGACGATCGACAGTTCGAGCTGATCCGTCGCCATGTACCTGCTCCTCAGAGGTCCCGGGGCCGCAGCGGGCACACCATCTGCAACTATAATTCATGGGGTCCCGGCCCTCCGCCGGTTGGAGAGGAGGCCCGGATGTCGCTGCGCGAGGCGCTCAACGGCCACCGGAACTCGCTCGGCATCATCCGACTCGTGCTGGCGGCGTTCGTCATCCTCGACCACGCGTTCCCGCTGGGCGGGTGGGGCGAGGCGCCCTTCCTCGCGATGACCCGCCAGCAGCAGTCGCTCGGGGAGTGGCCGTGCTCGGCTTCTTCGCGATCAGCGGCTACCTGGTGACCAAGAGCGCCCAGTCCAGCGACGCGCTGCAGTTCGTCTGGCGCCGGTTCCTCCGGATCTTCCCCGGCTTCTGGGCGGTGCTCCTGGTCGGCGCCTTCATCGTCGGTCCGATCTACTGGATGCTCGAGGGGCACGCGCTCGGGGCCTACTTCGGCTTCGGCCCGGGAAGCCCGTGGGCCTACCTGTATACGAACGCTCTCTTGAACATCGGGCAGTACCAGATCTGGGACATCTGGTCGGCGACGACGCCGTACGGCCTGGCCGGCAACGGCGGGCCGATCAACGGCTCCATCTGGACTCTCGTGTACGAGTTCACGTGCTACCTGCTGATCGCCGGGCTCCTCTTCTTCCTGGTGCTCAAGCGCGCGAAGGTGCTCGTGCCGATCATTGCGGCGTGCTTCCTCCTGCTGCAGGTCGTCAACCTGCTGAGCGGCGAGGGCACCGGCTCCTCCGAGGCCGCCCGGATCGTGCCGTATCTGGGTTCGTACTGGCCGACGAACTTCGGCCTCATCTTCTTCCTGGGCGCCACCCTCGCCATCTATGCGGATCGGGTTCCGTACTCGAACTGGCTGGGGGCCGGCGCAGGCCTCGTGTCGCTCGTCACCCTGCGCTTCGGCGGCTTCAACACGCTCGGGTACTTCACGACGGCGTACTTCGTCCTGTTCCTCGCGGCGCGGCTGCCCAAATTGTTCCAGCGGGTGGGCGCGCGCAACGACTACTCCTACGGCGTCTACCTCTACGGGTGGATCATCGAGCAGGTGCTGGCGTATGCCGGTGTGAATCGCTGGGGCTATGTTCCCTACGTGTTCCTCTCCCTCGTCGGAGCCGGAGCCTGCGCCGTCGTGAGCTGGCACCTCGTCGAGAAGCAGGCGCTCAAGTTGAAAGACGTCGGCCCCGGGGTCGGCTTCGCCGGAATCGCGACCGCCGCCCGCTCCATGGCAAACCGCCGCCGACGGGAAGAGGGCGACCTGCCGGCATCGCAGCCCGTGGAGCCACGGGCGCAGCCCGCTGAGCCGCGGGAGACGTCGGCGTGAGCCCCGTGGCCGCGCGCCTGGCCGGACCCGCCCTCCTGCTCCTCGCCGCGACCGTGGTCTCCGGAGGATGCGGCTACCTGGTCGGTGCCCTCGTTCCGCTCCGAACCGGTGTCGGCGTCTACGCCGCGTTCGCGGCGCTGTGGTCGGTGCTGTTCTTCCTCGTCAGCGCCATCGGGGGATTGCAGCAGGAGCTGTCCCGCGCGACCACCCCGGCCTCCGGGCTCGTGGTCCCCCGGGCCGCCGGCCGTGGCCGTTCGCGCTGGTCTCCGCGCTCATCGTAGCCGTGGTGGTGTTCGCCTCGGCGTCGCTCTGGGGCGCGCTGCTGCCGGGTGGCGTGAGCGTCGTCGTCGTCGTCGCGGTCGCCCTCGGTGTCGCCTTCTACGCCGTCGTGGCGGTCGTCTGCGGCGCGCTCTACGGTGTGCAGAGCTGGCGACCGCTCGCCGCGATGATCGGGCTCGACGGCGCGCTGCGATTGGCGGGGGTCGCGATCGTGCTCGCCGCCGGGGGCGGGATCGGGCCGCTCGCGGTGGCGCTCGTGGTGCCCTTCCCGCTCGCCCTCGTGCTTGTCGTGCCCCTGGTGCGCGTGCGGTTGCGCACGGCCGTGGTGGACGTGACGACGGCGCGGCTGGGGTGGAACGGGCTGCGACTGATCGCGACCGCGGCGGCGACCGGGATGCTGGTGAGCGGCGCGGTGCTGGTGATCCGGATCGGCATCCCCGATATTCGCGCGCACGACTTCGCGCCGCTGGCTCTCGCCCTGACGCTCACGCGGGCGCCGCTGGTGATCCCGGCGCTGGCACTCCAGAGCTATCTCATCGTCCTGTTCCGCGAGCGCGGTGCCGCCCGCGCGCTCCCCTGGAGCGGTCTCGTGTTCGGCGCCGCCGTCGCGATCGCGGCTCTGGTCGCCCTCGTCGGCCCGCCGGTGATCCGCTGGATCTTCGGCCCGGCCTATGCCATCGATCCCGTCACCCTCGGCCTCATCGTCGGAAGCTCAGGGGCCTCGCCGCACTCATCGTCGTGGGTGCTGCGCTCGTGGCGCGCGGTCGGCACGGATTCACGACCATCGCCTGGCTTGTCGCGGTAGCCGTGACCTTCGTCCTGATGCCCGTGCCCCTCGCGCATGGCACCGCGGTTGGAGTCGCGTTCGGCGGCGGAGCGATCGCCGGATTCGTGGCCGGGTGCGTCCTGCTAGTCGTCGCGGGGCGGCGCGCGGCCGCCGAGGTGCGGGCATGACCCGCGTCTCGGTCGCGATGGCGACGTTCGATGGCGCACGATTCGTCGAGGCGCAGGTACGCAGCATCCTCGACCAATCGCGGGCGCCCGACGAGGTCGTCGTCGGCGATGACGGATCGCGCGACGGCACTCTCGACCTCGTGCGGCGCATGGTCGATGAGCACGGCGGCAGCGCGATGCTGCGGATTCTGAGCCCGGGCGATCGCCTGGGCGTGGCCGGCAACTTCGCGCGGGTGCTCGATGCGGTGTCGGGCGAAATTGTGGTGTTGGCCGATCAGGACGATGTCTGGCGCTCCGACCGCATCGCCGTCGCGCTCGACGCGCTCGCCGATCGCGCCGCCTCCCTGGTCTTCGGGGACGCAGACCTCATCGACGGCGAGGGGGCGGTGCAGCCCGAGACGCTCTTCGGCACGCTTCCCGTGCATCAATCGGAGTTGCAGAGAGTGGACGCGGGGGACGCGTTCGGCGTACTCCTTCGTCGCAACATCGTGACGGGTGCAACCGTCGCGGTGCGCCGTTCTCTCATCGAGAGCGCCCTGCCGATCCCGCCCGAGTGGCTCCACGACGAATGGCTCGCGATCTGGGCGGCGGCGTTCGGCGGGGTGCGGCGGACGCCCGAGCGCCTCGTCGGCTACCGCCTTCACGGAGCCAACGTCATCGGAGTGTCCGCACCCACGCTCACGCGTCGGATCCGTCGCGTGCTCGAGCCCCGCGGGGAGCGCACCCGGACGCTGGCCCTTCGCTCCGCCGCCCTGGCGGCGCGGCTGGCGGCGGCTGGCGCCGATCCGGAGCGTGTGCGTGGCGCCGAGGGCAAGGCGCGGTTCGAGGCGGCGCGCGCGGAGCTGCGGCCGGCCCGGCTCCTGCGGCCCCCGGCGTCATCCGGATCGCCGCGACAGGGGATTACGCGCGTTTCGCGAGCCAGGGGTCGCTCGACATGGTTCGCGATCTGCTGCAGCCGGCTCTTTAGGTGGTCGGCCGACGCAGCGCGGTGCGCCAGGACAGCTCCTGCGAAGCCTTCAGACAGCAGATCACGAAGCACATCCACGCGAACTCGGTGAGGATCGAGCTCTCGGCCAGCGACAGCACGCCGAGCGCGATCATGATGGCAGCCGGCCACGCGTAGACGACACTGCGACGGCGTCCGGCGAGAAGCCAGGAGCGGGAGAAGGTCAGGCCGACCATCCCGGCGAAGAGCACGAGGCCGATGATGCCGAGCTGGAACCACACGTCGACGAATGCGTTCAGCGCGGTGTTGGTCGGTCGCGAGGCGCTGTCGAGCGTGCTGAAGGGTGCGATCTGGGTCTGCCACTGGCCGATCCATCCTGTGCCCTGCAGCGCGGTGCCCTGCGTGCCCATGGCGGCGACGATGCGCTGCCACAGCTCGAGGCGGAAGTTGAGCACCCCCGATGCGTTGAACAGCCGGACGATGGGTCCGCGTAGGAACCAGGCTGCGATGAGGGCGACGATGGTCAGGCCCAGGATGATGAGCTGCAGCATCCGCCGGCGCTCGACCGGAACACGACGCACGACGTAGATGAGCGCCGCAGCGACCGCGACCACGACCGTCGCCCCCGCGACGATCGGCGAGAACGTGAAGACGATGCATGCCGTCGCGACGGTGAGCGACAGGATCGAGATGCCGCGGCGCACGGACTGGGTTCGCAGCTCGGTGGCGAAAGTGATCGCGGCGACGACGGCGAGCAGTCCGAGCTGGTCGCGCGCCGAGGTCAGGGCCGCGATCGGCTGGAGGAGGGCGATGCCGCCTTTGGCCCCGAGCGCCGGAATCGGCGCGTTGATCACGATGCCCGACAGCACCTCGAGCACGAGCGAGCCGACGAGCACGACGCGGAGGACATCGCCGAAGGCACGCACGATCTGAATGGTGTCGCGCGACAACGCGATGTAGAGCCCGACGAGGGTGAACGCGAGCAGGTAGGCGAGTCCGCCGACGGTCGCCCACTGATACTGGCTCCAGACAAGGGAGCAGGTCGCCCAGACGAGATAGGCGAGCAGCGAGATCGGCAACAGGCCCCGCCACTCGAGGTGCTCACGTCGGGCGACGAAGGAGGTGCCCATCAGCCCGAGCAATGTGACGAGCGCGGCGATGAGCCCCGGCCATCCGATGAGCTGCTGCAACGGGAAGACCAGCGCGGCGAGCGCGATGCCCGTCGTCGCCAGAGCCTGGGCCATCCGCGGCGACGCCAAGAGCTCGACGAGGGGATGAGACTCCGCGCGGGTGCTCATCGGCCCACCGGCACGGGATCGCGCGGCGCGGTCCGAGCGGACTCGTGGCGAGCGGTGAGCACGCTGCAGATGACGAGCAGGGCGAACCCGATCTCGATGAGCATCCGGCTCTCGGCGATGCTGTGGACGAGCAGCAGCACGAGCACCAGGAGAGGAAGACATCGACGACGTCGCCGACCGGGCGGCTGCGGATGGCGAGCGCCCACGAACGCACCAACGTGGCGAGCACGAACAGACCGAAGACGACGAGGCCGATGACCCCGAGCTGGAGGAGGACGTCAAGCCACGCGTCGTGCGCCTGCGAGTACTGCACGCCCTTGATCGTGAAGGCGGGATCGTCGAAGGGGGAATGGTCGGCACCCAGTAGCTGATCCACCCCCACCCGGCGGCCGGGCGCTGCGCTGCGTAGTGCAGGACGGTCTGCCAGATGTGGGTGCGGCCGGTGAGCGTGTCCGACTTGCCGAGCACCTCGAGGAGTGGCCCGTGGGCCAGCACCGCCACGGCCCCGCCGAGGACGACCGCGGTCGCCCCCCGAGGTAGGTCACTCGTCGGGCTCGCCCGGTCGTGCGCCGCAGGATGATGAGGAACGCCCCCACGAGGAGCACCGCCGCCGCGGCGACGAGCACCGTGCCCGACCGGGTGAGCGCGAGCACGCCGATCGCGATGATGATCCAGAACCCCAGCCAGAAGCGCGACGCGGAGCGGGCGGCGAACTGGATCGCGAACACGAGGAGCGCGAGGAGCGCGGCGAACGCCAGCAGATTGGCGTTGCCGACGATCCCCTGGATGCGCCCGCCCGAGAGCAGCAGGTCGCGCGACCAGTAGAACGCGGCCGGGATCCTGTGCACGTCGGCGTAGTCGATCCCGGGGGCCGGGAACAGCGGCAGAACGTGCCGGCGGATGACGAGCGAGACGACGAGCTCGAACACGAGGGAGAGGGCGAGGATCCAGCGCAGGGCGGACCCGAGGCAGCGCAACAGCGTGCGCAGGTCGAACGCGGCACCGAGAAAGATACCGAAGGTCGTGGTGACGAGGGTGGCGACGACCGCGACCGCCGTCCAGCCCTGGTAGGCCGACCAGGCGACCGAGACCAGGATCAGCGCGAGGAACGCGAGGAGGGTCACGGGCATCCGGCGGACGTCGAACCGCTCCCGCACCAGCTCGATCACGGCGAGCACGAGGAGCACCGCGACGATCGCGCCCCACCCCCACCAGCTCAGCAGGAATCGCCAGAAGTCGCCGGCGGCGAGGGTGAAGAAGCCGAGGGTGGCGAGGAGGCGGCGATACAGCGAGACCTCGGGCATGACGCAAGGCTACTGATGGCACACCTCTCGGGCACCGGTGCGCGCCCCTGCTGGGGGTACCGTGCGGCACCCCCAGGGTTAGCCTGGGCCCAGCCGGAGCGGGGGTTCCGACGGTCCGTGTGACGCTGGGGGGCTCACATGCTGAGAGGGCGTGGCCGCGCGGGCCTGCTCGCGTTCGGAACGCTGATCGTGGCCGGCGCGCTCCTCGCGGCGACCATGGCGACGCCCGCCGCGGCTGCCGGGATGGTCGACGCGCCGACGGCGGTCGCCCGGATCCTGGCCGATACCAACGCGCTGCGCGCAGCCAACGGCAAGGCCCCGCTCGTCGAGAACGTCGACATCGACCGCGTCGCCGCCGCCTGGGCGCAGCGGATGTCGGTCCCGACCTCGCAGGGCGGGCCCGGGTTCGTCCACAACGCCTCGTTCTTCACGCAGATGCCGTCGGGCGCCACCTCCGGCGGCGAGAACATCGCGGCCGGCTTCACCTACCAGAACGTCGTCAGCGCGGGCTGGGCGAAGTCGCCGGGGCACCTCCAGAACATGCTCGGCGACTGGACCGACATCGGCATCGGCTACTGGCAGTCGGCCGACGGATCGACCACCTACTTCGTGCAGGACTTCGGGTACTACCCCGCGCACGTGGGCGTGGCTCCGGCGGCGCCCCGGCATCCACGTCGACCGCGCCGATCCCCGAGGTGGTCGGGAACTCGCTCGTCGACAGCCGGACGGGAGCCCGCTGGGTCGCGCACGCCGTCAACTGGCCGAGCTTCGAGTACGCGTGTCAACAGGGCTGGGCCGATGCTTCGGGAGGTCGCTCGACGGCCGCGGCACAGGCCATGGTGTCCTGGGGCGTCACCGCGGTGCGCCTGCCGCTGAACCAGGATTGCTGGCTCGGCACCGACGGTTCGCCGCGCTTCGGCACAGCCGCGGGCTATCAGGCTGCCGTGCGGAGCTGGGTCGACATCCTCAACGCAGCAGGCCTCGTGGTCGTGTTCGACCTGCACTGGTCGGCGCCCGTCGGCGTCGACTCCGACGGGCAGCGCGCGATGGCCGATCCGCAGTCGATCGAGTTCTGGAGGCAGGTGGCCGGCGCGTACTCGAAGGTGCCCTCGGTCATGTTCGACGCCTTCAATGAGCCGTACTCGCGCCAGTCTGCGGTGCTCTCTTGGAGCTGCTGGGCGGATGGCGGCTGTGCGATGCCGTCCTCCGCCGACACCCAACCGATCGGCACGTCCACCTTCACCGCGGTGGGGATGAGGCAGATCGTCCAGACCATCCGGGCTGCGGATGCGGCGCAGCCCATCCTGCTCGGCGGCCTCGACTACTCCAACGATCTCCGCGGCTGGGTGGCCGCTACGCAGTCGTTCGGCGACGACCAACTCGTCGCGAGCTGGCACAACTATCCCGGTCAGCGCTGCGACGACGTCACGTGCTGGAATGCGGAGGTCGCTCCCGTCGCCGCCCACGTGCCCGTCATCGCCACGGAATTCGGCGAGACCGACGGCGGAACATCGTTCCTCACGACCTTCATGGACTGGGCCGATCAGCACGGCATCGGCTACGCCCCGTGGGCGTGGTGGTGGACCGACTCATCCGACGGGGCGGAAGCCAACGCCTACGCGCTGGTACAGAACGGCACCTTCACCCCGAAGGCGCCCGAGGGCACCACCTACCACGATCATCTGGCGGGGCTCGCCGTGGGTCGGGTCGATCGTGTCTCGGGTGCCGACCGATATGCGGGCAGCGTGGAGGTGTCGCAGCGCTCGTATCCCGACGGCGCCTCGACGGTCTACGTCGTCACCGGCCTCACGGCTCCCGACGCGCTGTCGGCCGCCGCCGCGGCCGCGACGACCGGGGGCCGGTGCTGCTCACCCCGCGGGACGCGCTCCTGACGAGGTCGCCGCCGAGATCGTCCGACTCGCGCCGCAGCACATCGTCGTGGCTGGTGGCCCCGCCTCGGTATCGCCCTCGGTGTTCGACCGGCTGAGCGACCTCGTGCCCGACACGATCCGGATCGGCGGGGCCGACCGGTACGAAGTGTCGCGCAACGTACTGGCCCACGCGGTATCATCCGTCGCGTCGCTCTACGTGGTGACCGGCGAGACCTTCCCCGACGCGCTCTCGGCATCGCCGGCCGCCGTCGCGGAGGGCGGTGCCGTGCTTCTCGTGCCGGGTCGAGCCGCCGGGCTCGACGCCGCGACGACGACGCTGATCCGCTCGCTGAGTCCCGCGCGGATCCGCATCGTCGGGGGACCGCCTCGGTGTCCCCGTCGATCGAGGGGCAACTGAATCGGATCGCGCCCACCACACGACTGGCGGGGGCCGACCGGTATGCGGCATCCGTCTCGGTCAACGCCGCCGTGTTCCCGCACTCCGACACGGTCTATCTGGCCACGGGCGACAACTTCCCGGATGCGCTCACGGGCGCCGCATGGGCAGCGCGGGGCCCGGCGCCGCTGCTGGTCGTGCCGTCGACGTGCGTGCCCACGGCGACGCTCGCCGAGATCCGCGCGTTGGGTGCGACGAAGGTGACCCTCCTGGGTGGGCCGAAGTCGCTGACGGAGGCCGTGCGGGGGCTGACGCCCTGCGGGTGACCGCGCTCAGACGAACGCGGCCTTTCCCGTGATGGCGCGCCCGACTATGAGTGTATTCATCTCGCGTGTGCCCTCGTAGGAGTACATCGCCTCGGCATCCGCGAAGAATCGGATGACGTCGTTGTCGAGCACAATGCCGTTGCCGCCCATCGACTCCCGCGCCCACGCCACCGTCTCGCGCATCCGGGAACCCGCATACTCCTTCGCGAGCGCCGCATGCTCGTCGCGCTGGATGCCCTCGTCGAGCATCTCGGAGACGCGGGTGCACATCGCGATCGAGGCGGTGATGTTGCCGAGCATCTTCGCGTAGTGCTCCTGGATGAGCTGGTGCGAGTCGATCGTCTTGCCGAACTGCACCCGCTGTGAGCCGTATGCGACGGCCGTCTCGTACGCGCCCATCGCGTTGCCGACGGTGGCCCAGGCGACCTCGGCGCGGGTGAGCCGCAGCACCGCGGCCGTCTCGCGGAACGAGTTGACGTTCTGCAGCCGGTTCGCCTCCGGCACGCGCACCTCGTCGAGCGTGATGTCGGCGTTCTGCACGATGCGCAGCGCCTGCTTGTTCTCGATCTTGGTGGCCGTCCACCCGGGAGTGTCGGTCGGCACGATGAAGCCCTTCACCTGGCCGTCCTCGGCCGACTTCGCCCAGACGATCGCGTGGGTCGCGATGGTGCCGTTGCCGATCCAGCGCTTGCTGCCGGAGATCAGCCAGTCGTCGCCGTCGCGGGTCGCGACCGTGCGCAGGCCCTGCGCGCTGTCGGACCCGGACAGCGGCTCGGTGAGCGCGAAGCAGCCCAGCAGCTCGGCGCTCGCGAACCTCGGTAGCCATTCGGCCCGCTGCTCCGCCGACCCGCCGACGCCGATAGCGCCCATCACGAGGCCGTTCTGCATGCCGACGAGCGTCGCGACCGACGCATCGACGCGGGCGAGTTCGAGAGCGACCCAGCCGCGGAAGACCGCCGAGTTCTCGAACGGGCGGGTCTCCTCCCACGGCATCCCGAACATGTGCAGCTCGGCGAGCCCGTCGACCACGAAGCGCGGGAAGAACTCGGCGCGCGCCCAGTGGTCGTTGACGATCGGCTTGACCTTGCTCTCGAGGAACTCACGCAGGCGCGCGAGCACGCCCTTCTCCTGGTCGGTCAACAGCGACTCCGACTGGTAGAAGTCGGCGGCGAGGGGCGTGAGGGTCGACGGCATGTCCGGGACGATACGCGGCCCGCAGGATGCGGCCCAACGCGGTTGGTACGTTGCTCCAAGCGATGCCTAGGAGGCCGAATACGTGTTCGTGGAGATCACCAACACTCCGCGCGATTACGCGTGGGGTTCCCCAGTGCCATCGCCGAGTTGCTGGGTCGAAGGCCCAGCGGGCGCCCCGAGGCGGAGCTCTGGCTCGGCGCGCATCCCGGATCGCCGGCGCGGCTGGTCGGGCGCGACGGCACGCTGCTGGACGTCGTGCACGGCCGGCTGCCCTTCCTGCTCAAGGTGCTCGCCGCCGAACGGCCGCTCTCACTGCAGGCGCATCCGACGCCGGAGCTGGCGGCCGCGGGATTCGCGCGCGAGGAGGCGGCCGGCATCCCGATCGACGCGCCCGAGCGCAACTACAAGGACCCGTTCCACAAGCCGGAGCTGATCTACGCGCTGTCGGATCCGTTCCGGGCGCTGTGCGGGTTCCGGCCGGTCGCCCAGACCCGCACGCTGCTCGAACCGGTCGCGGGCGACGAGCGGATCGCGCCGCTGCTCGACCGCCTGCGCACCGACGCCGACCTCCGGCCGGTGTTCGAGTGGCTCGTCTCCCGCGGCGACGACGTCGACGACCTGGTGGTGGCTCTGGTCGAGACCTCATCGGTCGCCGACGACGTGTCGTGGGATGCCGTCCGCCGGCTCTCCGAGACCAACCCCGGCGATCCGGGTATCGCGATCTCGCTCCTGCTGCACACCGCGGTGCTGCGCCCGGGCGAGGCGCTCTACTTGCCGGCGGGCAACATCCACGCATATCTGGATGGTCTTGGGATCGAGCTCATGGCCGCGTCGGACAACGTGCTGCGCGGCGGGCTGACCTCCAAGCACGTCGACGTGGCGGAGCTGGTCTCGGTGCTGGACTTCACGCCCCGGCGGGTGCCGCTTCTGCGGCCGGAGGAGCCGCGGCCGGGGGTGCGCGTGTTCCGGCCCGATGTTCCCGATTTCGTGCTGACGGTGGTCGACGGGGTCGCGGCGGAGGTGCCGCTCGGCGGTGCGGCGATCGCGTTGTGCGTGCGGGGGAGACGCGGGTCGACGGCGGGCCGACGCTCGGCCGCGGGCAGGCGGCCTATATCGACGGGGAGTCGTCGGTGCGGCTCGACGGTGACGCGCTGACGTTCGTTGCGACCAGCGGTGTCGGGGGCGGGACGCCGGTCGGCTCCACGTAGGCGACGTCGATCTGTGGGTCGGCCGCGGATGCGTACGTGAGGCTTCGGTGCCCCTCCACAACCCGCAGTCGGTCGACTTCTCTACAGAATGGGCGTTCTAGCTTTCGAAGGTGTCTTCGATTGCGGGACTATTGACGCATGTCGACGGCCCCCTTCTCACGGCGATGCGCGGTGCGCTCGCCGTGCTGGAGGCCGCGCCGGGCACGGACCTGTCGACGGCATCCGACGCCGACCTGGGCGCCCTCGTCACCGTTGAGACCTCGTTGCGGCGGATCGTCGAACGCCATGCCGCTCTGACGACGGGAGAGGTCTCCCGGCGCTCCCGGCCGGAGCTCGGCCTGAGCGGGTTCGCGCAGCGCGCCGGGCACCGCACGGTCGAGGAGTTCCTGAAGGTCGAGACCGGGATCTCGGGGCGGGACGCGGCGGCGACGGTGCGCGTGGGCGTTCTCGCGACATCCAGCGGCGTCCTCGGCGACGCCGTGCGCGACGGGCGGGTCAGCGTCGCGGCGGCGGATGCGATCCACGCAGGGCTCGGCGCCCCGACCGATACCCTTCCGGCGGAGGTGCTGGAACAGGCATCCGACCGACTGTGCGACGAGGCGGACGCGCTCGACCCCGATCGGCTCCACAGGCGTGCTCGCGAGGTGCGGGACGAGTTGGACGAGGCCGGCATCGCGGATCGTGAGCGTGCCCGTCGTGCGGCGCGATCCTTGCGGCTCGTGCGCCAGCCCGATGGCATGACCCGCATCGTGTGGCTGCTCGATCCGGAATCGGCGGCGATCGTGACCACCGTCTACGATCGCGCGACATCGCCGCGACGAGGCGGTCCTCGGTTCGTCGACCCGGCGGCGCGCGAGAAGGCGGCGCGCGTCGCCGACGACGAACGCACGACGGAGCAGCTCGCCTCCGATGCGTTCACGGAGCTGCTGCGGCAGTCGGGCACGTCCGACCACGACGTGCTGGTCGGCGGAGACGAGCCTGCGGTGCGGATCCTGGTCGCGGCGAGCTCGCTCACCTCCGGCGACGGGCACGGAACCTTGGATTCGGGCGAAGCAGTCTCCCTGACGACGGTGCATCGCCTCGCCTGCGCGGGCGGCACGGTGTCGATCATTCTCGATTCAGCGGGGCAGGTGCTCGACATGGGCCGCGAGCAGCGGTTCTACACCCGGCATCAGCGCCGGGCATTGGTCGCCCGTGACGGTGGATGCATGTGGCCGGGCTGCGACCGGACGCCGTCCTGGACCGAAGCGCATCACACCCGACGATGGAGCGACGGCGGCAGAACCGATCTCGCAGACGGGATCCTCCTCTGCCGACATCACCACCTCCGGTTGCACGACGAGGGGTGGACCATCAGTCGCCGGGCAGGCCGCTATTGGCTCGAGCCCCCGCCCGGCAGCGGGAAGACGGGCGCCCTCCTTCACACCAAGTCGCGGGCGGTCCGTGAGCTGCTGCGCGCATGACGCCGACCGCAGCGGGCTCAGCTCGACCGGGTGGGCGCCACCGGCGCACCGCTCGCGATCGACGCGTAGGCCGCGAGCACGACCTCGAGCGCACGCAGCCCGTCGCGCCCGCTCGGCACGGGCTGGCGTCCTTCGGTGATCGCGCCGAGGAACTCGTCGATCATCGCGGCGTCGAGGTCGGAGCCGTAGGAGAGCCAGAGGGGAGCCCGATCCGTTTCCGAGAAGCCGTCCACCCGCTGGGCGAATGGCGCCAGCTCGGCCACGCCGCCCTCGGCGATCACCCGCATCGTCAGGCCGCCCCAGGTCGGATAGTGGTCGGGCACCGACCAGCTGCAGTCGATCACGGCCGTGACGCCGTTGGAGTAGCGGATCGAGACGAACCCGGCGGTCTCGGCCTCGCGGTCCGGGCGCAGCAGGCGGTTCGCGACGGCGTAGACCTCCTCGGCCTCGGCATCCGGGAACAGGCCGAAGACCAGGTCGGCGATGTGCACGGTGTGGTCGGCGACCGCACCGCCGCCCGCGAGGGACGGGTCGGCGAACCACGCGCGTTCCACGGGCAGCTGGCCGTTGTTGGCGCCGCTGATGCTCATGACCCTGCCGAAGCCGCCGCCCTGAATCCGGTGCCGCAGCTGCGCGTACTCCGGCGTGAAGCGCACGGGGAAAGCCGTCATGAGCCGCACCCCGGCCGCATCGCACGCGGCGATGATGCGCTGCGCGTCGTCGAGCGTCGTCGCCAGCGGCTTCTCGCACAGCACGTGCGCGCCCGCCTCTGCCGCGCGCACCGCGTATTCCCCGTGCCGGGTGTTCTCCGAGCAGACGACCACGGCATCCGGTCGCCACGCCAGCAGCTCGTCGAGCGTGTCGACGTAGGGCACGCCGAGCGTCTCGGCGAGCGGGCGTCCGCCGGACTCGCCCGCGGGACGGTCGGCGTGATCCGGATCGGTGGTCAGCAGCTCGACGTCGGGGCGATCGCGCAGGATGGCGGCGTAGCTGAACGCGTGAGTGTGGGCGAACGAGATGATGCCGACCTTCATCGCACGTCCTCCAGGGGGATCGCCCGGCCCTCGTCGAGCGAGCGGTTGACGGCCGCCGCGATGCGCACTGCCTCGAGACCGTCGCGGGCCGTGACCCGTGCGTCGTCGCCGTCGCGGATGGCTCGGGCGAAGTCGGCGAGCTCGGCCGTGTACGGGCTCGTCGCGGCATCGACCGGCGGCAGATACCCGTCGTCGCCGTCGTCCGCGACGATGCCGTCGAATTGCAGCACCGGATGCCGCAGCGAGTCGTGCTCGAGCAGGCCGCCCGGCCCGGCCACCGAGAATCCGGTGTGGAACCCGAGCGTCGCCGCCCCCACACGCCGTGGACGTGGCTGATGGTGCCCGAGCGGTGCCGTAGCACCGCCTGCACGGTGGTAGGGCCGTCGCCGGCGTCGTCGCCCACCCGGGTCGCGTAGACCGTCGCGACGTCGCCGGCCGTCCAGCGCGCCAGGTCGAGGTCGTGGATCATCTGGTCCATCGCGATGCCGCCGGAGCGCGCCGGCTCGCGGAACCACCGGCGCTGCGGCGCGGAGCCGATGCGGAAGAAGCGCTGGACGGCCGGGGTGCCGAGGCGTCCGCCGGCGACCGCCGCCCGCATCGCGGCATACGCGGGGAAGTACCGCACGACGTGCGCCGGGAACAGCCGCACCCCCGCCGCGTCGCACGCGGCGATCGCGGCGCCCGCGTCGGCGACCGAGATCGCCAGCGGCTTCTCGCACACGACGTGCTTGCCGGCGGCGGCGGCTCGCTCGACCATCGCGCGATGCGTGTCGGTGGGCGTGGCGACGTCGACGATGTCGACGTCGGCGATGAGCTCGTCGAGGAGTCGACGGCGCGCCCGCCGTACCGGCTCGTGATCACCGGAGCCTGGTCGTCGATCGAGTGGACGATGACGTCGTAGCCGAGCGCGAGCCATCCCGGCAGGTGCTCGTGCGCGATGGTTCCCGCACCGATCAGGCCGACCGTCGTCACGCGCCGGCTCCGGACCGATAGGGCGCCTCGTCGACGGTGCCGTTCCAGCTGTGCCAGTGGCCGCCGCCGTCGAGCTTGTCGATGATCGCGCGCTGCAGCGTGGTGTCGCGCGGCAGGGTCGAGCGGTCGGTCACGTTGCGCCGGCGGAACGTGAAGAACACGGCATCCTCGTCGGCGTCGTGCCCTCGCCCTCGAGCGTCCAGCGCTGCTGGAACCTCACCATGTTCGACTCGGGCGCGAGCACCTCGGCCAGCTGCGGGTCGAGCAGCCACGAGCTGCAGTGCAGCACGGTGGTGGGGTGGTCGGCGAAGTGCCGGCCGAAGAACGCCACCGCCTGCCGGAACGCGTCATCGACCGACTCGGGGGTGAGCGGTCCGACCTCCGGGATGTGGGTCGAGATGGCCCACGCGTCGCCGCGTCGGACGAGGTTGAACTGCAGCCGGCCCAGCCAGTAGAGGTTGCCGCCGAAGCAGACCGGCATCCACAGGTAGGTGTGCAGGCCGAACGCGCCGAGGGTGCGGCGGTTCACCCAGGCCTGCTGGCCCAGGTCGGCGAGCGAGCGGTCGGAGATCTCGGGCGGGATGCCGCGCGAGCGGTGGAAGGCGCGCACGTCGTCGGCGACCGCGAGCAGGGCCAGCAGCGGGAGCACCCCGACCCCCGCCAGTCGCTGCGGGCCGCGGGAACGTCGAGGGGTTCGGCCCGTCGGAGCCGATCGCGCCGATGTTGGCCTGCAGGCGCTCGACCATAGACTGCAGCTCGGCGAGCCGATCCGGATCGGCCAGCGCCGCGTCGATCGCGCGCCGGGTGTCGGCGCGGTCGTCGTCGCGGAAGCCGAGCGTCGCGAGGGCGGCGTCGTCGCCGGCGGCCGCGAGCCGCGCCGAGAGCTCGGGGATGTCGATCATGCGGCGGCCCCCACGGATTCGGCCTCGCGGCCGGCGTTCTCGGCGGCGACGTGGCAGGCCACCTGGTGGCCGGGTCTCAGCTCGAGCAGCGGGGGAGTGACCACGCGGCAGACCTCCTTGGCGAGCGGGCAGCGGTCGGCGAAACGGCATCCGGGCTTCGGATCGATGACCTTGGGCGGCTCGCCCGCGGCCTGCTCCGCGGTCACCGTCAGCTTCGCACGCGGGTCGGGCACGGCAGCGACGAGCAGCTGGGTGTACGGGTGCAGCGCCGCCTGCAGCACGTCGTCGACGGGACCCGACTCCACGATCCGCCCCGCGTACATGACCATCATCCGGTCGGCGACGTAGCGCGCACTCGCGATGTCGTGCGTGATGTAGAGGAGCGAGACGTGCTCCTCGTCGCGCAGCTTCGCCATGACGTTGAGCAGGCCGATCCGGATGGAGATGTCGAGCATGGAGACCGGCTCGTCGGCGAGGATCACCTTCGGCCGGTACGCGAGCGCCTGCGCGAACCCGATGCGCTGGCGCTGACCTCCCGACATCTCGTACGGGTATTTCTCGAGCGCCTCGCGGGCCGGGTTGAGGCCGACCGCCTCCGCCACCCGCTCGGTCTCGGAGCGCCGGCCCTCGGCGTCGAGCTCCGGGCGGTGCAGCTTGAGCCCGCGCACGATCCCGTGCGACACCCGGTACGACGGGTTGAGCGAGCTGAACGGGTCCTGGAACACCATGGGCACCGCCGCGCGGTAGCGCATCTGATCGGAGCGGCTGCGCAGGGCCGTCAGCGGAGTGCCCTCGAACAGGATCTCGCCGGAGGTCGGCTTGTAGACCTGTGCGAGCAGGCGCGCGATGGTCGACTTGCCGCTGCCGCTCTCGCCGACGAGGGCGACGATCTCCGACCCGTTGATGACGAAGTTCGCGTCGTCGACGGCGTGCAGCTCGCGCCGGCTCGTGAAGCCGCCGACGCGGAAGACGCGCGTGAGGTCCTTCGTCTCGAGGATGGGCGTGCTCACGGTCGGGCCTCCTCGGCGCGGTGGCGTTCGCCGGACGGTGATCGGGCGAGTACAGCAGGCAGCGCGCCTTCACCCCGTCGGCCTCGTAGAGCGCCGGCTCCACCTCGACGCAGTCCGCGTAGACGAGCGGGCAGCGCGGCGCATAGCGGCACCCGTGCGGCATCGCCGAGAGGGCGGGCGGAGATCCCGGGATGCCGACCAGCGGCAGCTTCGGCCCGCGGATCGACGGGAAGGCCTCGAGCAGACCCTTCGAGTACGGGTGCGCCGGCGTGTCGAACACGGTGCGCGTCTCGCCGAGCTCGACCTCCTGCCCCGCGTACATGACGAGCAGCCGGTCGGAGAAGTGGCTCACGAGCGACATATCGTGCGTGACGAACAGCACGGCGAAGCCGAGCCGCTGCTGCAGCTCCTTGATCTGGAGCATGAGCGAGCGCTGCGCGACGACGTCGAGCGCCGAGGTCGGCTCGTCCATGATGACGAGTTCCGGCGAGAACAGCAGCGCCATGGCGATCATCGCCCGCTGGCGCATGCCGCCCGAGAGCTGATGCGGATAGCTCGTCAGGTGGATCGTGTCGATGCCGACGAGCCCGAGCACCTCCTCCGAGCGGCGCCGGATCTCGGCCTTGTCCCGGATGCCGTGCTCGCGCATCGTGTCGGCGTACTGCGCCGCGATCCGCTTCACCGGGTTCAGCGCGTTCATCGCCGACTGCATGACGACCGACATGTTCTGCCAGCGCACGGGCGCGAGCTGCTTCTCGTTCATGGTCACGAGGTTCCTGCCGCGGAAGATCACCTCGCCCGACGAGATCCGCGCGGGCGAGCTCAGCAGCTGGGCGATGCCGAACAGCATGGTCGACTTGCCGCATCCGGATTCGCCGACCACCGCGACGAACTCGCCGCGACCCACCGTCAGGTCGACGTCGTCGACCGCGGTCACGGGGCCGGCGGGGGTGTCGTAGACGACGCTGAGCCCTCTCACCTCCAGCAGCGGGGCATCACTGTCCGTCACGGTTCCTCCTGTTCCGGCGCACCGGCCGCAGGGCCGGGTTCGAGATCTCGTCGAAGGCGTAGTTGAGCAGGGCGAACGCGGCCCCGAGCAGCGCGATGCAGAGCCCCGGCGCGATGATCCACCACTGCTGCCCGGTCTGCAGCGCCTCGGCCGACTGCGCCCAGTGCAGCATCGTGCCCCAGCTGACCGAGCTGGGTGAGCCGAGGCCGATGAACTGCAGGCCGGCGGCGGTGAGCACCGCGTACAGCGCCGCGCCGAGGAAGTTCGCCGCGATGAGCGAGATCATCGTCGGCAGCATCTCGAACACCACGACGTAGAGCCAGTTCTCGCCCCGCACCCGAGCCGACTCGAGGAAGTCGCGCCGTCGCAGCGACAGCGCCTGGGCCCGCAGCTGGCGGGCGCCGTACGACCATCCGGTCACGACGAGCACCCCGATGATGACCCAGAGGTTGCCGCCGTTGGCGTACGCGGCGATCACGATGATGAGCGGGAACGCCGGGATCACCAGGAACACGTCGATGAGCAGGGACAGCACGTTGTCGGCCGCGCCGCCGAGATAGGCGGCCGCCACCCCGATGAACACCGACAGGATGCTGGCCAGCGCCCCGGCGACGACCGCGACGATGAGGGTCTCGCGGGTGCCCCAGACCAGCTGGCTCCAGATGTCCTGGCCGAAGGAGGTCGTGCCGAGCAGGTGGTCCGGGCTCGGCGGCAGGCTCAGGGCGTACGCCCGGTCGTTGGGCTTCGTCACGGGCGTGAAGAGGTTCGGGAAGATCGCCGCGATGAGGAAGATCAGCAGCAGGATGGCACCGGCCATGGCCTTGCCGTTGCCGCGGATCGCGCGCCAGACCGCGAGGCCCGCGCTGTTGGGGCGCCGCCCCTTCTTGCGCGGGGCGATGACGGCCTGGTTCGTGGTCGCGTCGGTCGGGAATGCGGTCATGATCAGCCCTCCGTCCGGGCGCGGGGATCGAGCAGCACCGTCAGGAAGTCGCAGACCAGGATCGCGATGAGCACGGTGACGGTGATCATGACGAACATCGCCTGCATGAGCGGGTAGTCCTGGTTGTTGACGGCCTGCAGCAGCATGTAGCCGATGCCGGGGTAGTTGAAGGTGTACTCGACGAGGATCGAGCCGGAGACGACGAAGCCGAGCGACATCGCGAAGCCCGCGAGGTTCGGCAGCACCGCGTTGCGCGCCGCATAGCTGTACATGATCGTCGAGTTCGACAGGCCCTTCGCCCGGGCCATGCGGATGTAGTCGTCGGCGAGGATCGTCACGACGTTGTTGCGCATGGTCAGGATCCAGCCGCCGATCGAGATGACCAGGATCGTCACGGCCGGCAGGATCGCGTGCGAGAGCACGCTGCCGATGAAGTCGGGGTTCCAGCCGGGGATCAGCGTGACCTCGAACGCGCCGTCGTTGGGCAGCACGTTGAGCACCACCGAGAACAGCAGCACCAGCAGCAGACCGACCCAGAAGAACGGCAGCGCGCCGGTGATGACGAAGACCGGGGGCAGCACGCTGTCGAGCGCACCGCCGCGGCGCCAGCCCGCGACCAGACCGATCAGCGTGCCCGCCACGAAGGCGATGACCGTGGTCAGCCCGACCAGGCCGAGCGTCCACGGCAGCGCCGTGGCGATCACGGTGCCGACCTGCTGCGGGAAGAAGGTGAGCGAGACGCCGAAGTGTCCCGTGAAGGTGTTGCCGAGGTACTCGAAGTACTGCACCACGAGCGGTTGCTGGGTGTTGATGCCGAAGGCGACCTCGAGCGCCTTGAGGGCGGACGGGTTCACGCGGCCGTGGAACCGCGCCATCATCGCCTCGGCGGGATTGCCGGGCATGAGCCGGGGGATGAAGAAGTTGACCGTCAGCGCGATCCAGAGCGTGATCACGAACAGGACGAGCCGTCGCAGCACGTATCTCATGCCGGTCCTCTCAAGCGTGTCGCGGATGGCCGCCGGCGTGCGGCGGGTCGGGGCCCGTCCCGGCGGACCGCGGGTGCGGCGCCGCCGGGACGAGCGTCCGGGATGGTGCGGTTACTTCACGGGCTTCAGGTGCAGCAGCACCTGCTCGACGTCCGGGATCGAGTACGGCGAGGGCAGGGCGTACTGGTCCTGCTCCGTCGGCCAGCCCGAGAAGGACTTGGTGTTGTACTGGAACCAGTTGACCGACTCCGTGATCGGGATGACGGGCACCTGGGTCAGCATGACCTCCTGCAGCTTGTCGACGATCTGGTGCTGCTCGTCCTCGCCGGCGCCGGCGTACTGCTCGAACAGCGCGTCGACGGCCGGGTCGGAGAACCGCATGTAGTTGGTCGAGGCGTTCTGCCCGAGCGGCGCGGTGTTGCCGCTGTACAGCATCTGCCGCAGCTCGTAGTACGGCGCGGGGCCGCCCGTCTCCGCGATATACGCCAGGTCGAAGTCGCCCTTGTAGATCCGGGAGTCGTAGGTCTGCCCCGCGACGTCCTGCACGGTCAGGTCGATGTCGACCTTCGCGAGCTGCTGCTTGATCTCCTGGAGCGAGGCGTCCCAGTCGGTGTACCCGCTCACCGTGAGCACGGACAGCTTCAGCGGATTGCTCGAGGAGTACCCCGCCGAGCTCAGGAGCTGCTTGGCCTTGTCGAGGTTCGTCGTGTAGTCGTGCTGGCTGGCGAGGTCCTTGTCCAGCCAGCTCTGGAACGTCGGCAGCACGATCCCGGACTGGTTGCCCGCGGGCTGCTGGCCGTCCTCACCGACCTTCGACACGTTGTCGCGGTTCACGGCGTAGGCGATCGCCTGCCGCACCGCGAGGTTGCCGGAGACGGGGTGCTTGAGGTTGAACGCCAGGCTCACGTTCGCCACGGGCGGCTGCCAGTAGTGGTTGTGGGCCTTGTCGCGCGCCACGTAGTACTTGTCGATCGAGGGGATGAACTGACCCCCACTGCGCCTTGCCGGTGGCGAGATCCTGGTTGGCGGGCGAGTTGTCGGTGTACGACGGGTAGTTGACCGTCTTGACCGCGGGGGCGCCCTTCCAGAAGTCGGGATTGGCCTGGTACTGGATGTTCTGCGGCGTGCAGTTGGTCATCGTGTAGGGGCCGGTGCCGATGGGCTTCTGGTTGGCGAAGTTGACCGGGTTGCTCGCGGCCTTGCCGGTCGTCCAGATGTGCTTCGGGACGATGGGGGTCTGGTCGGCGATGTAGTAGAAGTACGGCTCGGCCGGCGAGGCGAACTTCATGACCACCTGGTCGGAGCCGGACGTCTCGACCGACTGCAGGCCGGATGACCAGATGGCCTGGAGGTCGAGGCCCTTGTTCTTCTTGAGCAGGTTGAAGGTGAACGCGACGTCGTCGGCGCTGAAGGGCTTGCCGTCGCTCCACTTGACGCCCTTGCGGATCGTGAAGGTGAGCGTCTTGAAGTCGCTCGACCACTCGGACTTCGTGGCGAGCATGGGGGTCGGCGCGCTGTTCTTGAGGGTGTTCTGGTAGATCAGTGGCTCGTAGACGAAACCGATCGCCTGCTGGAAGACCGCGGGGTTGAACGGGTTGAACCCGCAGGTCCAGGTGGCGCCGCCCACGTTGGCGATGGTCAGCGCGGTCCCGGAGCCGGAGGATCCGCCGCCACCGGAGCATCCGGCGACGGTCAGGGCGATCGCGGCCGCGGCCGCGACGGTGGCACCGAGGCGGCGCCACCTTGTCGAACGTGATGGATTCATTGGTGTCCCTTTCCCGAGCCCGTGCCGAGGAGGTCTGCGGCACGAGAGGTCGATTCAGTGGAGCGGTGGATCGGGTCGGCGGGCCGGTGGTGCCGGGCGTCCGCGAAGACCTTCTCCCGGAGCCGTCGCAGGGACTCGTCGAGAGCCCCTTGACGGACGGAGTTGTCGTAGCCGGTTCCGGCGACGATGCGCGGCCGGTGCACGAGCCGCTGGTGCAGGCGGGTGCGCACCCGGGCGGCGAGCTCGTCGCCGCCGGCGAGGCCGTGGTCGCCTGCCAGGATGACGAGGTCCGGGTCCACGAGCGCGACCGGGGAGGCGAGCACGTCGACCACCAGGTCGGCCAGCGCCGAGAGGAAGCCGTCGTGCGGCGGGTCGGCGTCGGGCGACGCCGCTCGCGCCACGAGTCCGGCGGGGTCGGCATCCGGGAGACCGTGCTCCCGCGCCAGCGCCGCGATCCCCACCGTGGCCAGGAGGTCGCCCGCGAAGGGTCCGTCCGCCGAGACCGGCACCACGCCCATCTCGCCCGCGCTGCCGTGCGAGCCGCGCAGCAGGCGTCCGTCCGCGATGATCGCGATCGCGACGCCCTGACCGATCCACAGCAGCAGCACGTCGCGGCAGCCGACGGCGCGGCCGCGGATCGACTCGTCGCTCAGCACGAGCTTCACGTCGTTCTCGACGGCGACCGGCACCTCGAGCACCTGGGTGAGGCGTTCGCGCACATCGAAGCCGTTCCACTCCGGGATGTGCTCCGCATGGCTCAGCCGGCCGGTCGCGGGGTCGACGGAGCCGCTGATGCCGACCACGACCTGTCGCACGTCGGCGCGGGTGAGCCCGGCATCCGCCGCGACGGTCTCGAGGAGGTCGCGCACCGCGGCCGCCGGGTCGTCGCCCGGTGCGAGCCGGGACTTGCCCGTGCCGACGGGCGCGCCGCCGAGGTCGGCGATCACCGCGTCGATGCCGGTGTCGTTCACGTCCAGACCCGCGGCGTATGCGGCTCCCTCGGCGATGCTCCAGAGCTGCGCCTGCGGGCCGGGGCCACCGGGACGGTAGCCTGCGCGCCGGGCGAGCCCGGACTCCTCCAACCGGCGCAGCAGCTCCGCGGCGGCGGGGCGCGAGACGCTGATCGCCTGCTCGAGGTCGAGGCGCGTCAGCGGCCCGGACTCGAGCAGCGCGTACAGCGCCGCCCGGTCGTTCAGCTTGCGCAGAGCACTCGGACTTCCCACGCCACTCCCCACCCGGTCGGGTCCGGCACATCGGTGTACCGGGGTTGTGGTGGCAAGCTAGCGCAAGAACGGAAAATCGTCTAGGAAGTTCACAGTTCGTTAACGCAGGTCGACTTGAAGGGATCGGGATGAGCCCCGACATCACGCTGGGCGTGAGCTCCTACAGCTTCCATCAGCGCCTGAGCACCGGCGCCATGGACATCTTCGACGTCATCGACTGGATCGCCGCGAGCGATGCGGAGCACCTCGAGCTCGCGGTCCTGTCCGACGACGCCGACTCGCCGATCCCCAGCATCGGGTGGGATGCCGACCGCCTCGACCGCGTCCGCGCGGCCGCCGAGGCGGCGGGCGTCACCCTCTCCAACCTCGCCGTCGGCGCGAGATTCTGGTCGCCCGAGGGCGAGGACGTGCCCGCGGCGATCGCGCGCGTCACGGCCTACGTCGACGTGGCATCCCGTCTCGGGATCGCGCGGATGCGGCACGACGTCGCCGCGCATCCCGGTCTGCCGGGTGACGACACCCCGATGTTCGAGGCGGCGCTGCCCGTGATCGTCGCGGCGTCGAAGCAGATCGCGCAGTACGCCGCGACCCGCGGGATCACGACGAGCCTGGAGAATCACGGCTTCTTCGTGCAGGCGGCCGAGCGGGTGCGCCGGATCGTGCTCGGGGTCGACGAGCCGAACTTCAAGACCACCCTGGACGTCGGCAACTTCGTGTGCGTCGACGAGGACCCGGCCGCGGTCGTGCCGCAGAATCTGCCGTACGCGATGATCGTGCACCTCAAGGACTTCTACATCCGCGGCACCGACCCCGGGAGGGCTGGTTCCGCAGTCGCGGGGGCAAGTACCTGCGCGGCGCGATCGTCGGCAACGGCGACCTCGACCTCGTCTCGGTGGCCCGCTCCCTCCGCGAGGCGGGCTATTCCGGCTATGCCTCGATCGAGTTCGAGGGCGCCGAGGACTGCCTGCTCGGCATCGAACGCGGTCTCGCCAACGCTCGTCGCCTGCTCGCGGCGAGCTGACATCCGGCCGCATCCCGCGCATCCTGCACCCCGCACAACGAGGAGACACCCCCATGGCACGTGTGAAGATCGGCGTGATCGGCACCGGCACCATCGCCCAGTTCCATCTCGACGCCTACGCCCGCAACCCCGAGGCCGAGCTCGTCGCGGTGGCCGACATGAACCTCGACCGGGCCCGCGCCGCGGCGGACGCATTCGGGGCCCGGCGGGCCTACGCCGACCCGGCCGAGCTGCTCGCCGATCCCGAGGTCGAGGCCGTGAGCATCTGCACCTGGAACGACAGCCACACCCGCTGGGCGATCGCGGCCGTCCAGGCGGGCAAGCACGTGCTCGTCGAGAAGCCGATGAGCCGCACGCCCGAGGAGGCCGCCGAGCTCCAGCGGGTCGTCGAGGGCAGCGACCGGATCCTGCAGGTCGGGTTCGTGCGCCGGCACTCGCCGAACGCGCAGGTGCTCAAGACGTTCATCGACAACGGCGACCTGGGCGAGGTCTACTACGCCCGGGCCAGCCTGATCCGCCGGGCCGGCAATCCGGGCGGCTGGTTCGCCGACAAGTCGATCTCGGGCGGCGGGCCGCTCATCGACATCGGGGTGCACGTCGTCGACCTGTGCTGGTACCTCATGGGGTCGCCGACCGCCGTGACGGTGAGCGCGAACGCGTACACGCGACTGGGCAACCGGTCGAACGTGACGACCCTGCCGCGCTACACGGTCTCCGACTACGACCCGACGACCAACAGCGTCGAGGACATGGTGAACGCCCTCGTGCGGTTCGACAACGGCGCCTCGATGCTCCTGGAGGTCAGCTACTCGCTGCACGCTGTGCGCGACTCGATCGACGTCTCCGTCTTCGGCGACAAGGGCGGCGCGCAGCTGGAGCCGGAGCTCGAGATCGCGGCCGAGCGCTACGGCTCGATCGTGAACCAGATCCCGCAGATCGCGTCGCGGACCTTCGAGATGGACCCGGGATTCCCGAACGAGATCGCGAACTTCATCGACACGATCCAGGGCCGCGCGCAGAGCGTCGCACCCGTCGCGCACGGGGCCCAGATCACCCGGATCCTGGCCGCGATCTACGCGTCGGCCGAGGCGGGGGCCGAGATCCGGCTCTGAGCGCGGACCGGTCATCGCGCCGGATAGCGTGGTCGCCATGACCTGGCTCGTGACCGGCGGTGCCGGCTACATCGGTGCGCACGTGGTGCGGGCCCTGCTCGAGGCCGGCCTCCCGCCGGTCGTGCTCGATGACCTGTCGAGCGGGCACCGCGAGTTCGTGCCCTCCGGCGTGCCGTTCGTGCAGGGCAGCGTGCTCGACGGCGCCCAGGTGCTGCACGTGCTCGAGCAGCATCACGTCACGGGCGTCATCCATGTGGCCGGCTTCAAGTACGCGGGCGTCTCGGTGCAGCGACCGCTGCACACCTACGAGCAGAACGTGACCGGGATGGCGACCCTCCTCGCCGCGATGGCCGAACGCGGCGTCGATCGCCTCGTGTTCTCCTCCAGCGCCGCCGTCTACGGCACCCCCGACGTCGATCTCGTCACCGAGGACACCCCGAAGAATCCCGAGTCGCCCTACGGCGAGACGAAGCTCGTGGGGAGTGGCTGCTGCGCGACCAGGGTGTCGCCGCCGGGTTGCGGCATACGTCGCTGCGCTACTTCAATGTGGTCGGCTCCGGCGATCCGGAGGTCTACGACACGAGCCCGCACAACCTCTTCCCGAAGGTATTCGACGCGCTCGTGGCCGGGCGCACGCCGATCGTCAACGGCGACGACTACCCGACGCCGGACGGCACGAACGTGCGAGATTACCTGCACGTCGCCGATCTCGCCCACTCGCACGTGGCGGCCGCGCGCCGACTCGACGACGGGAAGCCGATCGAGCCCGCCTACAACCTCGGCAGCGGCGACGGCGTCTCGGTGGCCGAGATCATGGCCGCCATGTCGCGGGTGACGGGGATCGTGTTCACCCCCGAGATCGGGCCGCGCCGCCCCGGCGATCCGGCTCGCATCGTCGCCAGCGGCGACCTCGCGGCGCGCGACCTCGAGTGGGCGATGCGGCACACGATCGACGACATGGTGCGCAGCGCGTGGGAGGCGCGGCTCGCCCACCGCGACTGACCCCGCGCAACCCCTGCGGACCCCCGTTCGAGGGGATTTCCGGCGCGTCGTGACGACACGCCGCGGCGCGCAGGAAATATCATCCGGCGACTTGACTCCCGGGAATGACACGGCTGTAATTACTGCAATGAGCGGCGTTCGCATGGGGGCATCGTCGCCGGAGATGAGGGAGAGGGACATGACGAGGAGCGAGTACCGCCCGTCCGTCCCGGAGGACTGGTTCGTCGACCCGGTCCGGCTGGGCATGCCGACCATCCGGCCGTCGGTCGTCGTCGAGGAGGACGACGCCCTCGCCTGGCAGGCCGACGCGCTGTGCGCGCAGACCGATCCCGAGGCGTTCTTCCCGGAGAAGGGCGGCTCGACCCGCGACGCCAAGCGCATCTGCACGACGTGCGAGGTCAAGGCGCAGTGCCTCGAGTACGCCCTGCAGAACGACGAGCGCTTCGGCATCTGGGGCGGTCTCTCCGAGCGCGAGCGCCGTCGGCTGCGCCGGAGCCGCTCCGCATAACGCGCCGCGCCCCCGAACGGGGCGCTTTTGGGCCCGGCGCGCGCGTCATGACCGTCTGGTCACGATCGCCGCCTAGCCTCGACCCGATGCAGCCCCGAGTCACCGCGATCGTCGTCGTGCGCAACGGCGCCCGGTGGCTCGATCGCACGATCGAGGCGCTCGGCGCGCAGACCAGGCCGGTCGACGCCACGGTGTGGCTCGACGCGGGGTCGACCGACGAGGCGCGCGACCGGATGCCGGCCGGCGCCATCCGTGCCCCCGCCCAGTCCTTCGGCGCCTCCGTCGCGAGCGCGCAGCGCTACGTCACCGGGGACGGCGGTCCCGACGAATGGCTGTGGCTGCTGAGCGCCGACACGGCGCCCGAGCCGGATGCCCTCGCCCGGCTGCTGGCGGCCGTCGAGGTCGCGCCCTCGGTCGCGATCGCCGGCCCGAAGCTGGTCGACGCCGACGATCACGACCTGCTGCGCTCCTTCGGCGAGAGCGTCACGCCGCTCGGCGCCACCGTGCGGCTCGTCGAGGACGAGCTCGACCAGGCCCAGCACGACGGCGACGCCGACGTGCTGGGGGTGACGAGCCGGGGCATGCTGGTGCGGCGCGGCGTCCTGGCCCAGCTCGACGGGTTCGATCCCGGGCTGCCGACCGCCGACGCCGGGCTCGATCTCTCGGTCCGGGCGCGCCTGGCGGGGCACCGCGTCGTGCGCGTCGCCGACGCCCGGGTCGCCCGCGCGCTGGCACCGGAGGACTTCGGTCGCCGCCGTCCGCGCGGCCGGAGTGCGCGCCGCCGCATCGCGCGCACCGCACAGCTGCATCGGCGACTGGTCTACGCGCCGCCCGGCGCGCTGCCCATCCACTGGCTCTCGCTGCTGCCGCTGGCGGTGCTGCGCTCGATCGGGCAGCTGCTGGCCAAGCGTCCCGGCGCCGTCGGCGGGGAGCTCGCGGCCGCCCTCGCCGCCGCGTTCTCGGGCGGTGTGCCGGCCGCGCGGCGACGGCTGCGCCGCGCCCGGCGCACGGGGTGGGCCGCCATCGCGGCTCTGCGCGTGCCCCGGGACGAGCTGCGGGAGCGCCGGGCGACGGCGCGCGACCGCGAAGCGGCGGCCGCCGGACCCGAGCTCGTGCGCGCCTCCTTCCTCTCCGGCGGCCTCGCCGTGACGGCCGTGACCGCGGTCGTGGGCGTCGTCATCTCCTGGCGGCTGCTCGGGCAGAACGCGCTGACGGGCGGCGCCCTCCGGCCGCTCGCCGACGTCGGCACGATGTGGGCGCGCATCGGCTGGGGTCCGCGCCCGGTGGGTGTCGACCTCACCGGCCCCTCCGATCCCTTCAGCGCCGTGCTCGCCCTGCTCGGCAGCCTGACGCCGTGGAACCCGTCGCTCGTGCTCGTGCTGCTCTGGGTCACGGCGCTGCCCCTCGCCGCCCTCGGCGCCTGGTGGGCCGCGACCCGGCTGAGCGCACGTCGCTGGCCCCCGTGCTCGCCGCGGCCCTGTGGGCGCTCGCGCCGCCGCTGCTGGTCGCGCTCGCCGACGGGCGACCCGCAGCGCTGCTCGCTCACCTGCTCCTGCCGTGGCTGGCGCTCGCCGTGATCGACGGGGCCCGATCGTGGAGCGCATCCGCCACCGCCTCGCTGCTGTTCGCCGCGATCGTCGCGGCGGCACCGGTGCTCGCCCCGGCGCTGGTGCTCGCGATCGTCGCATGGGCCGTCGCGCGCCCCCGGGGGTCGTGCGGCTGCTCGGCATCGTCATCCCCGCCGCGGCGCTCTTCGCCCCGCTCGTCGTCGCCCAGCTGCGTCGGGGCACGCCGCTCGCGTTGCTCGCCGACCCGGGGGCGACCGTCGCCTGGCCGGCGCCGACCGGGTGGGAGCTTCTGCTCGGGCACCCGGCAGCGGGCACCGGCTGGCAGGGCATGGTCGCCGGACTCGGCCTGCCCACCGCGCTCGGGCTGCTGCTGCCGGCCGTGCTGCTCGCCCCGGTCGCGGTGCTCGCCCTGCTGGCGCTGTTCCTGCCGGGGTCGCGCCGTGCCATCCCGGCCCTGGTCATCGCGCTCACCGGTCTCGTGACCGCCGTCGTCGCCGTGCATCTGCCCCTCGCCAGCAGCGCCGGCGATGTCGTGACCCCTGGCCGGGTGCCGGCCTCAGCCTGTACTGGCTCGGCCTCGTGGGGGCCGTGGTCGTCGGCGTCGACGCGCTCGGCCGGGCGAGCGTCGGAGTCGGGATCGCGGGGCTGCTCGCCGCGGCGCTCGCGGTCGCACCGCTGGCCGCGGCGCCGCTCGACGGCAGCGCGCCGGTCGCGGGCAGCGACGGCCGGATGCTGCCCGCGCTGGTCGTCGCCGCGACGGGCCCGCATCCGCAGCTCGGCACCCTCGTGCTGACTGCCCGCGCCGACGGGTCGCTCGTGGCCGAGGTCGAACGCGGCGCGGGCACGACGCTCGACGCCGAATCGACCCTGTGGTCGACCCGCACGGGGCTCGGCCGCACCGGCCGAGAGATCGCCGACCTGGCCGGCAATCTGGCGTCCCAGAGCGGCGCCGACGTGTCCACGCCGCTGCAGCGGCTGCAGCTCGAGTTCGTCGTCCTGGCGCCGCCGCCGGCCGCGCCGACGACCGCGCAGCAGGCGTTGCAGCAGCGCGCCTCGGAGTCGCTGGACGGGAATGCGACGCTCACGGCGGTCGGCAGCACCTCGCTCGGCACGCTCTGGCGGTTCGGTGGCCTGCACCTCGCGCACACGTCCTCGCCGGCCCGGACGCCGCTCGGCGTCGCGGTGCTCGTCGCGCAGGGGGTGATCGTGGCGCTCGCGCTGCTGCTGGCCATCCCCACCGGTCGCCGTCGTCGCGTGGTCAACGAGGCGAGCCTGCCCGGGGAGGACCCGGCCGACACGTTCGACGAGGACGATCATGGCTGACGACGAGCAGACCGACCTGTCGGCGGGCGACGCCGGCCGCGAGGCCGCCGCACTCGACGCGGAGGCGACGGCCCGCGATGCCGAGCGCGCGGCGCCCGAGACCGACCGCGCTCGCGGGCGGGCGAGGCGCGCAGCGGTGGTGGGCCTGCGGGTCGTGACCGGCCTGGCCGGGACGGCCGTCGCGCTCGCGGTGATCGTCGCGACCGGGCTGCTGCCGCTGCCGAGCAGGAGCGACGCCGCGCCGACCACGACGGTGACGCCCGCGGCCGCCCCCAGCTGCGGGTCTGCCCCGGCGCGCTCCTGCACCTCGGCGACACGCAGGGCCGCAACGCCGGATCGCCGTCCTCGCTGGGTGCGCCCCGCCGTCGCGACGGCGCGACCGACGCGCAGGTGAGTGCCAGCGCACTCGGGCGCAGCGACGCCGACACCGGAGGGACCGCGAGCGCGCCCGCCCGGTTGGAGATCGCCGGCGGGGGCGGACTCCTCGCGGGCGCTCAGTCGCAGTCGGCGAGCACCGACGACATCTCGGGCTTCGCGGCGGCCGCGTGCGTGGAGCCGACCGGATCGTCGTGGCTGGTCGGCGGCGCGACGACCACCGGGCGCACCACCCTGCTCACCCTCGCGAATCCCACGGCGGTCGACGCGACGGTCGCGCTCGAGCTCTACGGCGAGAAGGGGCCCGTCACCGCGCCGGGGCTCTCGGGGATCACCGTCGCCGCCGGGTCGCAGCGCGTGCTCTCGCTCGCGGGGTTCGCGCCCGACCTCGCCTCGCCGGTCGTGCACGTGACGGCGCGCGGCGGCCGCGTCGTCGCGTCGTTGCAGCAGAGCACGGTCCGAGGTCTCGACCCGGGCGGCGTGGACCTGATCGGCGCGGCCGCCGACCCGGCGCGGCAACTGCGCATCCCCGGGGTGCGCGTGCTCGGGGCGGATGCGGTGGCCCAGGCACTCGGACGGGAGGACTGGAGCGACGCGATCCCCACGATCCGGGTCGCCAACCCCGGACGGGCCGCCGCGAAGGTGCAGGTCAGCCTGCAGCCGGAGTCGTCGGACGGCACCGGCACCTCGTTCGACCTCGACGTCGCCGCCGGGCACGTGCGGGAGGTCGGACTCGACTCCGGCGTCGACGTCGACACGGGCGCGCTCGCGATCCCGGACGGCGAGTACACGGTCGTCGTCACCTCCGACCAGCCCGTGGTCGCCGCGGCGCGCATCTCGACGGCGGGGAAGGCTCCTGCGGCGGGCGTCGATGCCGCGCCGGCGAGCGACTTCGCGTGGGATGCCGCGGCTCCCGTGCTCCGCGGACCGACCCTCGTGAGCATCGCGCCGGGCGACGACCCGCGCATCGCGTTCGCGGGTGCAACGGGCGGCACCGTCACGCTGCACGGGATCGGGGGCGCCGCCGACATCCGGATCACGGTGCCCGCGGGCGGGCAGGCGTCGGCCGCCGTGACGGCGGGCGCGAGCTACGACATCGAGGGCGCCGACGGGATGACGGCCTCGGTCGGCTACGCGGGAGCCGCCGCGCTCTCCGGCTTCACGATCGCGCCGGCGCGCCCGGTGTCCGGGCCGCTCACGATCCATCCCTGAGCGCCGCAGCGCCGGTGCGCGGTCAGAAGTGCCGGTAGCGCTCCGGCGCGATGTCCCACGGGTCCTTGCCGAGCAGCTCGGCGACCGCCCGGAACACGCAGCTCTCGATGTAGGAGCGCCGATGCCACTCGTCGTCGCGGTGCAGGTGCGCCATCCGCTCGATCGGAAGCCGGTAGAGCACGACGGTGCGCGCCTTGCGGCTGACCCGCCAGCGGTCGACCCCGTCGGCGCCCGGCTCGCCCGTGGGCACGGCTGCGACCTCGAAGCGCACCCGCTCGAGCTCATCGGGCCAGAGGTCGCGCAGGTAGTCGACGGCGCTGGCGATGCAGGCGTCGAAGAAGTCGACCCGCGTGCGCAGCGGGGCGAGATGCGGACCGACGACCGACGAGCGGATGCCGCGCCCGTGCCGATCACGGGCCGCCGCCCGCGGCGGCATCCGACGGGTCGAGCGCGCCATGCGCCCAGTGTAGAAGGGCGCGTGCGCGTCGTGCCGACGATGTCGTCGCCCGGCGGTACGGTGACGACACGGACGAGGAGTCAGGATGAACGGCCGGCTGTGCAGCAAGGTCGCCTGCGGCGATGAGGCCGTGGCGACCCTGACCTACGACTACGCCGACGCGCTCGCCGTGCTCGGCCCCTGAGCATCCGGCACGAGCCGCACAGCTACGACCTGTGCGCGCGGCACGCGGAGCGGCTCTCGGCGCCGCAGGGCTGGCAGGTCGTGCGGCACGTCGTCGTCGACGAGCTGGGTCTGGGCGCCTAGCGCGGCGACGGCCGAGCGCCGTCACACGACGGCGCATACAGGTCGTCGCTGCGACAATGGAGCCGTGAGCACTCTCGAATCCGGCACCGACACGGCCCTCCCCTTCAAGGTCGCCGACCTCTCCTCGCCGAGGCGGGCCGCCATCAGCTCCGGCTCGCCGAGAACGAGATGCCCGGTCTCATGTCGCTGCGCGAGGAGTTCGGGCCGCTCCAGCCGCTGAAGGGCGCCCGGATCGCGGGATCCCTGCACATGACCGTGCAGACCGCCGTGCTCATCGAGACCCTCGTCGCGCTCGGCGCGCAGGTGCGCTGGGCCAGCTGCAACATCTTCTCGACCCAGGACGAGGCGGCCGCCGCCGTCGCCGTCGGGCCGACGGGCAGCGTGCAGGCCCCGGCCGGCGTCCCCGTGTTCGCCTGGAAGGGCGAGTCGCTGCAGGAGTACTGGTGGGCGGCGGAGCGCATCTTCGACTGGTCGGCCGAGGGCTTCGACGGCCCCAACATGATCCTCGACGACGGCGGCGACGCGACCCTGCTCGTGCACATGGGGGTGCGCTACGAGGCGGAGGGCGCGGTGCCCGCTCCGGATGCCGACGCCAACGAGGAGTGGACGATCATCCTCGACGTGCTCCGGCGCTCGCTCGAGCGCGACCCGCAGTACTGGACGCGGATGGCGTCCGGCATCCGGGGCGTGACCGAGGAGACCACGACCGGCGTGCACCGGCTGTACGAGCTCGCGGCCGAGGGGCGGCTGCTCTTCCCGGCGATCAACGTCAACGACTCGGTCACGAAGTCCAAGTTCGACAACAAGTACGGCATCCGGCACTCGCTGCCCGACGGGCTCGACCGGGCGACCGACGTCCTGATCGGCGGCAAGGTCGCGTTCGTGGCCGGCTACGGGGATGTCGGCAAGGGCGCCGCCGAGGCCCTCCGCGGTCAGGGCGCGCGGGTCATCGTGAGCGAGATCGACCCCATCAACGCGTTGCAGGCCGCGATGGACGGATTCCAGGTCGCGAAGCTGTCGAGCGTCGTCGACCAGGTCGACATCCTCATCACGGGCACCGGCAACAAGGGCGTCGTCACGGTCGAGAACCTGCTCGGCCTCAAGCACCTCGCGGTCGTCGGCAACGTCGGGCACTTCGACGACGAGATCGACATGGCGGCGCTCGCCGCGCTGCCGGGCGTCGAGAAGGTCGAGATCAAGCCCCAGGTGCACGAGTGGCGGCTGCCGAACGGGCGCAGCATCCTGGTGATGAGCGAGGGGCGGCTCATGAACCTCGGCAACGCGACCGGGCATCCGTCGTTCGTCATGAGCAACTCGTTCTCGAACCAGGTGCTCGCTCAGCTGGAGCTGTACACGAAGCCCGAGGAGTACCCGGTCGGCGTCTACCGGCTGCCGAAGGTGCTCGACGAGAAGGTGGCCCGGCTGCACCTCGCCGCGCTCGGGGTGGAGCTCACCGAGCTGACGCCCGAGCAGGCGTCGTACATCGGCGTGCCGGTCGAGGGGCCGTACAAGCCCGAGCACTACCGGTACTGACTCCCGAGCGGGTCGAGGAGGGCGCGCATCGAGACCTCACCCCTCGACGCGGCGTCGGCTCCTACCGCGAGGGGAACCCGTGCGGCACCCCCTCGAGCACCGGCCCGAGCCGCCGCAACCGGTCGGCCTCCAGCGCGAGCGCCCGTGCCTCGCGGTCGCGGCGGACGGCGGCGACGGCGGTGAGCAGCACCTCCGGCGGGACGTCGGGCAGCGGCGCCACATAGGGCACCACCTCGCGGGCGAGTTCGTCGGCGATCCCGGCCCGGCGTCCCGGCTCGTACTGGGTCGCCTCGTGCAGGAACTGCGCCACCCGCCGGGCGAGGCCCTCGGGCAGCCGCGCGACGTCGGCGACCCGGGCCCAGCCGTCGAGCCCCCACGGCAGCAAGGGCGGGGACAGCGGTCGACGCGACACACGCTCGTACTGGGAGTAGGTACCGGCCATGAGGTCGCCGAGGCGCTTCGCCCGCGGCGTGAGCAGCCCGAGGAGGATGGCGAGCCCGCCGAGCGTGCCCCAGATC
The DNA here is from genome assembly GCF_030161895.1 of Pseudolysinimonas kribbensis. Classification (GTDB taxonomy): domain Bacteria; phylum Actinomycetota; class Actinomycetes; order Actinomycetales; family Microbacteriaceae; genus Pseudolysinimonas; species Pseudolysinimonas kribbensis. The sequence goes on along the minus strand of NZ_BSVB01000001.1, from coordinate 890,709 downwards.
TCGATGACGCCGGAGAGCCCGCGGATGAGCGCGTGGCGCAGGCCGATGGCGCCGCCGTCGTCGCGCACGATGCGCGCGCCGACCGCGACCTTGCCGACGGAGCGGCCGCGGGTGATCGTCTCCACCGTGATCGGCGCGATGACCAGCCCCACGAGGACCGTGACGAGGAACACGGTCGCGTACACGGCGCTCTCGATCTCGGGCGCCCCGATGAGGGCGAACGAGACGGCGATGATCAGAAGGTACGTGGCGGCGAAGTAGACGAGCATGTCGATGGCGGCACCCCGGCGCGCAGCGCGAAGCCCGCGGGTCGCAGGTCGAGCGCGACCGCCTCACCCGTGACGACCTCGTCGTCCGCGGTGTCGTCGGCGTCGGTCTCATGCTGCGGCGGCAGCGGCACGACGTCGGAACGCGAGGTCATGTCGGTATCCTGACAGTCCATGGACCTCGACGCCTACGCCGCCGCGAACGCGGCCGAATGGGAGCGGCTCGACCTGCTGTCGCGCGGCGCCCTGGACGGCGAGCGCGCCGACGAGCTCATCGAGCACTATCAGGCCGGGGCGGCGCAGCTCTCCGCGATCCGCACGAGCGTGGGGGAGTCGGTGCCGGGCGACCGGCTGGGGCTGACCCTGGCCCGGGCCCGACTGCGCTTCACCGGGACGCCCGGCAACCTGCTGCGCGGTCTGTCGGCCTACGCCGTGCTGCAGCTGCCCGCGGCCCTCTACCGGGTGCGCTGGCTCACGCTCGTCGTCGCGGCGCTCACCCTCCTGCTCGCCGGGATCTACGGATTCTGGATGTCGAGCGACCCCCGCCTCGTGGCCTCGCTCGGCTCGCATGCCGCGCTCCGGCGCTACGCGGAGCACGACTTCGTCTCGTACTACTCCGACAACTCGACGGGCGGCTTCTTCGGGCAGGTGTGGACCAACAACGCCTTCGTCGCGGCGAAGTGCGTCGCGCTGGGCATCACGCTGCTCGGGGTGCCCGTGGTGCTCTTCCAGAACGCACAGGATCTCGGCCAGTCCGCAGCGGTCATGAACGAGTTCGGCCGGCTGCCGGACTTCTTCCTCTACATCTCCCCGCACGGCCAGCTCGAGCTGTACTCGATCTTCACGGCGGCGGCCGCCGGGCTCATGATCGGCTGGTCGTGGATCGCGCCGGGCCCGATGACCCGCGCCCGGGCGCTCGCCGCCGCCGGGCGCTCGCTCTTCACGATCGTCGGCGGGGTCGTGGTCTCGCTGCTGGTCTCCGGGCTCATCGAGGGCTTCGTCACCCGGCAGCCCTGGCCGTGGCCCGTGAAGATCGGGATCGGCACCGTGGCCCTCGCGGCCTTCCTCACCTACCAGTGGGTCGTCGGCCGGCGCGCGGCCCGCGCGGGGCAGACGGGCGACGCGGGGGAGTTCGAGTCGGGAGCGCGGCAACTCGTCGCCGCCTGAACGACGGCGGCCCCCGGTTCGCGCCGGGGGCCGCCGTGATCCGCTGTCGTACCGCTACGCCGTGCGGCGTCCGGCGAAGAGGAACTTCCAGGTGACGCCCGCGATGAGGCCGCCGACCAGGGGCGCGACGAAGAACACCCAGAGCTGGATGAGCGGGGTCGACCCCCGAGGATCGCGGTCGCGAGCGAACGCGCCGGGTTCACCGACGAGTTGTCGACCGGGATCATCACGAGGTGCACGAGCGTCAGCGCGAGGCCGATCGCGAGCGGCGCGAATCCGGCGGTCACGTGGGCGCCCGGCGCCGTCACGCCCAGGATGATGTAAACGAACAGCGCGGTCGCGACGATCTCGGCGATGACGACGGAACCGAGGTTGAGCCCCATCGGCGACGCCCCGCCGAAGCCGTTGGAGACGGCGGCGAAGTCGGCGGTCTTGCCGCTGACGACCACGAACAGCCCGAGCGTCAGGGTCGCGAGGATGCCGCCGATGAGCTGGGCGATGATGTACGGCACGAGGTCGCGCCACGGCATCCGGCCGGCGGCGGCGGCGCCGATCGACACGGCCGGGTTGAAGTGCCCGCCCGAGATGTGGCCGACGGCGTAGGCAGCGGTCAGCACCGCGAGGCCGACCGCGAGCGCGATGACCAGCGGTCCGCCGTCCTTGGCGAAGAACAGCGCGGCGCCGATGACGCCGAACACGAGCAGGTACGTGCCGAACAGCTCGGCGAGCAGACGGGAGACGAGGGTGTAAGGCGCCGGAGCGCTGGCTTGGGCCATGACCATCCAATCCTGAGAATTCCGTGGACGGACGCAGGCTATCCCCGCGACGCCTGCTCGCGGCTGCCGACCCGCCGCTGTGCGCCGCCGCCCCCTCGGCCCTCCCGCCCGTGTCCCCGCGTCCCGGTGTGCCGTGTGCCGTGTGCCCGTGCCCCTGCCTCCGTCAAAAGTGGAGGAACACGGCGGCGATCCGGTCCGGTCGTGCACCGCACGCGCGACGTGCGCCTGAAGTTTCGACGGGGGAGCGGCAGGATGCGGACTCCGTACCGCCCCGAGCGGCCCCCGTCACAGGCGACCCGCCGCCCCGCTCTCAGAGGCGGCCGGCGGCTTTGAGGGCGAGGTAGGCGTCGGCGACGGCGGGCGGGAGGTCGGCGGGGAGCCCGTGACGACCTCCGCGCCCAACTGCCGGATGGCGCCGGCGACCCGCGTCGCATCCAGCGCCGCCCGTTCGGCGGCGGCCGCGCGGTACACCTGGGCTCGGTCGCCGCGCTGGCGCGCCGCCTCCAGCACGTCGGGATCGGCGACCGAAGCGACCAGCACCGTGTGGTCGCGGGCGAGCTCCGGCAGCGTCGTGAGCAGCGAGCGCGACGACCCGGGCGTCTGCGCCGAGGTCAGCAGCAGCACGAGCGCGCGTTGCGACGTCGCCTGCCGCACGAGCGCCGGCACGGCCGCCCAGTCGGTCTCGAGCAGCTCCGGCTCGATCGGCGCCATCGCGTCGACCATCTTCGCGAGCAGGTCGGCACCGGTCGCCCCCTGCACCCGGCCGCGCACCCGGCGGTCGTAGACGATGAGGTCGACGCGATCGCCGGCGCGGGTCGCGAGCGCGGCGAGCAGCAGGCTCGCCTCGAACGCCGTGTCGAGCCGGGGCTCGTCGGCGATCCGCGCCGCCGAGGTGCGCCCGGAGTCGACGACGATGACGACCCGGCGGTCGCGCTCCGGCCGCCAGGTGCGCACGACGAGGGTCGCCCCGCCCGTGGCGGGATCCCGGCGCCGCGCCGTGGCGCGCCAGTCGATCGAGCGCACGTCGTCGCCGCGCACGTACTCGCGCAGGCTGTCGAACTCGGTGCCCTGCCCGCGCACCATGACGCTCGTGCGGCCGTCGAGCTCCCGCAGCCGGGCGAGCCGCGACGGCAGGTGGCGGCGCGACGAGAACGGCGGCAGCACGCGCACGGATCCCGGCACCCGGATGCTCGCCTGCCGCGCCGCGAGCCGCAACGGCCCGAAGGCGCGCACCGTCACGTGCGCCGCCGTGCGCTCGCCGCGGCGCACCGGCGTCAGGCTCGCCCGCAGCACGCGGCGCTCGCCGGGAGACAGCGAGATCCGGCGCCGCGACGGCCGGATGCCGGCCGAGGGCTGCCACGCGTCGCGCAGCACGCCGCGCACGGTGCGCTCGCCGGTGTTCTCGATGAGCAGCACGGCCTCCTCGGTCTCGCCCAGCCGCATGCGCGCCGGGGTGCGCCGCGCGAACCGCAGCTTGCGCGGGGATCCGGCCAGAGCCAGATCCCCGGCGGCCAGCAGCACGACGACGCCGAGCCAGGCGATCAGCCCGTACCACCCGTCGAGCACCACGACGGGCACCGCGCCGACCGCGATCAGCGCGACGAACCACCCCGACAGTGCCATCAGTCGACCTGCGCCATGGCTAGATCGGCACCTGCACCTGCTGCACGATCGAGCGCAGCACGGCGTCCGCGCCGACGCCCTCGAGCTCCGCCTCCGGCCGCAGCTGGATGCGGTGCTGCAGCACCGGGATCGCCATCGTCTGCACGTGGTCGGGCGTCACCCCCGTCGAGCCGCTGAGCCACGCCCAGGCCCGCGACGCCGCGAGCAGGGCGGTCGCCCCGCGCGGGCTCACGCCGAGGCGCACCGACGGGCTCTGCCGGGTGCCGCGCGCGAGGTCGACGATGTAGCCGAGCACGTCGGGGCTGACGGTGACCTCCGCGACCGCGTTCTGCGCCTGCGCGAGCGTCGCCGCGTCGAGCACGGGCGCGACGCCGGCGGCCTCGAGATCACGCGGATCGAAGCCACCCGCATGCCGGGTGACGACCTCGACCTCCGCGTCGCGCGCCGGCAGGTCGAGCACCAGCTTCATGAGGAAGCGGTCGAGCTGCGCCTCGGGCAGCGAGTAGGTGCCCTCGTACTCGATCGGATTCTGGGTCGCCGCGACGAGGAACGGCACGGGCAGCTTGCGCGTCACGCCCTCGGCCGAGACCTGCCGTTCCTCCATGGCCTCCAGCAGGGACGACTGGGTCTTCGGCGGCGTGCGGTTGATCTCGTCGGCGAGCAGCAGGTTGGTGAACACGGGTCCCTCCCGGAACACGAGCTCGCCGGCGGTCGGGTCGTAGACGACCGATCCGGTGATGTCGCCCGGCATGAGGTCGGGCGTGAACTGCACGCGCTTGGTCTCGAGCTGCAGGGTGCGCGACAGCGTCCGGATGAGCAGCGTCTTCGCGACGCCGGGCACCCTCCAGCAGCACGTGCCCGCCGGCGAGCAGGGCGATGAGCAGCCCGGTGACGGCGCCGTCCTGGCCGACCACGGCCTTGCCGACCTCCCCGCGCACGCGCAGGAAGGCCTCTCTCAGATCGTCGGTCATCAGGGGAACCTCCTGGGTGGGGACGGCGGGTCGGGTGGCGGTGGGGTCGGTCACGGGCGCACCGCCGCGGCGGTGTCGTCCTCGAGCTTCTGCAGCGCGTCGGAGAGCGCCACGAGCCGCGCGTCGGACTCGGGCAGCGCGTCGACGAGGATCGCGGCGACCTCGGGGCGCGGTCGTCCGGTGACGGCGGCCGCGGCATCCGCGATCTCGTGCACGGTCGCGGTGCGCGGCATCCCGAGCAGGCGGCCCAGCCGGGCCGTGGTGCCGATCCGGATCGCGTCCAGCGCGTGCACGCGGGCGCCGGCGCGCTCGTACAGGCGCGCCCGCCCCTCCATGGTCTCGCTCGCGCGCACCGTCACGGGCAGGTTCTCGACGACGACCCGGCCGAGGCGGCGTCCACGCCAGAGCGCGGCGGCCAGCGCCGTGACGAGCAGCAGCAGCATGAGCGGGGTGACCCACGGCGGCGTGAGGTCGGCCAGGCTCGCGGGCGGCCCGCCGCCGCCCAGGTCGTCGAAGCCGGGCAGGTACCAGATCAGGGCATGGTGCCCGCCGAGCAGGTTGAGGGCGAGGGCGGCGTTGCCGTCGTGGACGACCGTGCCGTTCTGCAGGGCCGCGCCGACACCGAGGACCGTCGTGCGCACGCCGTGCGCCTCCAGCTGCACGATCCCGGCTCCGCCCTTCGCGCGCAGGCACGACGTGGCGCCGTCCGCGTGCCGTGCGTCGTAGAGCCGACCGCCGCCGCTCACCGTGCCGGCCGTGCGCACCGCCGGCAGGTCGCAGTCGGCGTGCAGCGTCGCCGTCGTCCGGCCGGCGGCGTCGACACCGGGCACGAGATCGCCGAGGGTCGCGAAGCCGGGCTCCACGAGCACGAGGTCGCCGGCGGCGGCGCGCAGGCGGCGATGCTGGGCGGCGCTGAGAAGCTCCTGGGGGTCGTAGACGACCACCGTCGTGTCGAGCGGGTCGCGCACGGCGCCCTCGGTGAGGTCGAGGAGCGCGTGATCGTCACGTGCACGCCGTGCTGCTCGAGCACCTGCACGACCGCCTCGGCGCCGTTCGGGCCCGGGTTGTCGGCGGCGAGGTCGTCGGTGCTCGACTGCGGCTGCAACGCGACCGCGAACAGCACGCCGGTGACCACGACGGCCACGAGCACCAGCGCGATCCAGGGCCCGACCCGCCGGCCGGTGCGGCGCAGCGTGGGGGTCTCGATCACCACGGGGCCGGAGGCCGACGCCGTGCTCATCGCACCGTCTCCGCGAGTTCCTGGAGCGACTCGGCGTGCTCGGGCCGCGCGTCGCGCAAATCGGCCTCGAGCATCCGGATGCGCTCCCACTGCTCGACGGTGCCGGCCGCGCCGAGGTAGCGCACGCTCTCGAAATCGCTCGCGCCGACGCCCAGCCGCCCGGCCGCGACCGGGAACGCCTCGCCCGCGCCGCGCGCGAAACCGCGGGCGGTGGTCCCGGGGAAGCTCGAGACGACGGCGCGCTCGTCCAGCCTCCGGGCGAGAGCGCGGAACATGTCGGCGATCGCCGTGGCGTAGTCGCCCGCGGCGGCGGCGCGCGCGGCATCGCGGCGCAGCGCGTCGGCATCCCGATCGTCGTCCTCGCCGAAGAGCTCGCCGCCGGCCCTGCTGCGCCGGTTGAGGCGCGGCGCGCCGTACTTCACGAACACGATGACGAGGATGGCGGCGAGCGCGGCGATCCCGAGGACCGACACCAGCCCGCTGACGTCGGGGAACCCGCGCGGTCCCGACGTCGGGACGATGCTCTGCAGCCAGTCGAGGAACGACCGCAGGATCTGCTCGAACAGCCCGGGCCTGCCGGCCTGGTACTGCGCCTTCGACAGCTCCTGCTCGAGCCAATACTGCGCGACCGGGGCGCTCGGGTCGACCGGCACGTCGATCCGCACCCACGGGGCGATCATGCGCGCTCCGGCCGGCGGAAGGGGTCGGGAAGACCCGCCCGCGAGCCCGGGGGTGCTCGACGTAGCGCGCGAGCTCGAGGTCGAGCCCCTCGCGGCGCATCCGGAGGTCGACGTACAGCAGCGCGGTCGTCGCGGTCGTGAGCACGACGCCGACCGCCGTGATGAAGGCCCCGACCAGCTGGCTCACGAGGGTCGTCACGATGAGCGCCGTGCGCTCGGACTCCTCGGTGAGACCGTTGGGCAGCAGCAGCGGGATCGCGAACTGGATGAGGAGGTTCAGCGGGAGCATCAACAGTCCCTGCGCGAAGCCGACCATGACCGAGACGAGCAACCGGATGCCGAGCACCCGCCAGAAGCCCCCGCGCGTGAGCCGCCAGGCGCGCGTCACGGCCGACCGCATCCGGAGCCGCTCGACGACGAGCGTCGCGGGCACGAAGGCGAGCCGGGTCGTCAGCCAGAACCAGAGCACGAGACCGCCGGGGATCGCGAGCACCGTCAGCAGGACGGCCACGGCCGCGCCGACGCCGCCCCCGCGACGCCGATGCCGATGATGACCCCCGTGACCCCTCCGACCGCGACGACGGTGGCCGCGGCGATCAGGAGCGCCCACCCCAGCACGGCTCCGCGTCGACCCGTCGTGCGGCGCCAGATCGCCCCGCCGCGTCGGCGTTCGCCGACCGTGGCGCCCGCGACGGCGAGCGACACGACGGCGAGCACGAGCTGCGTCGCCGCCAGGTTGAGCACGCTGCCGCCGGCGAAGCCCACGACCGCGCTGCCGAGCCCGTCGAAGAGCGCGCCGGCGGACGCCGTGTCGTCGGACCCGACCGCGAACACGGTGGACAGGAGGAGAGCGTGCCGAGCGCCTGCACGACGGCGACGGCGAGCGAGACGAGCAGCGCGGGACCGTAGACGGCGAGGGCGTTGCGGCGCAGGATGCCGAACGCGCCCCCGATGACGGCGCCGAGCGTCAGCGGTCGCAGCGGCACGAGCCCCGGGCGCGGCGGCGGCGTCCAGCCGAGGGCCGGCGGTCCGGGCGGCGCGAGCAGGGGTGCGGGGGCGGCGGCGGAGCGGGCGGGCTCGCGGAGGCGACCGGGGGCTCCCACTGCCGGTCGTCGGTCACTGCGCTCCTGCCGTTGACTTCCCCTCACGAGGCGGGCATGGCTCACGTTACCCTGGTGCGAAAGATCGGCGAGGTGGATGAACGCACGGATCCTGGTGGTGGACGACGACCCCTCGATCGCGGAGATGATCGGCATCGTGCTCCGCGGTGAGGAGCTCGAGCCCGAGTTCGCCGACGACGGCGCGAGCGCCCTCGTCGCCTTCCGCGAGCGGCGGCCCGATCTCGTGCTGCTCGACGTCATGCTGCCGGGCATGGACGGCATCGAGGTGTGCCGCCAGATCCGCGCCGAGAGCGGCGTGCCGGTCATCATGCTGACCGCGCGCGGCGACACCGCCGACGTCGTCAAGGGGCTCGAATCCGGGGCCGACGACTACGTCGTGAAGCCCTTCAACCCCAAGGAGCTCGTGGCCCGGGTGCGCGCGCGGTTGCGCCCCGCACTGCCCGAGACCCCCGAGTCGATCCGGATCGGCGACCTCTCCATCGACGTCGCCGGCCACGAGGTGCGCCGCGGCGCGACGCGCATCAACCTCACGCCGCTCGAGTTCCAGCTGCTCCTCGCGCTGGCCGCGAAGCCGCAGCAGGTGTTCACCCGCGAGATGCTCCTCGAGCAGGTCTGGGGCTACCACTACAAGGCCGACACCCGGCTCGTGAACGTGCACGTGCAGCGGCTCCGGGCCAAGGTGGAGGCCGACGCCGACGACCCTCAGATCGTCACCACCGTCCGCGGGGTCGGGTACCGCGCCGGCGTCGCGACCTGACGCGCGCCGCCGCCTGCCGGCGTGCTGGCCCGGGGCTCGGCTTGCTGGCCTAAGGTCTGGGCATGCGATTCGACTGGCGGGGATGGCTGGAGCGCCTCGTGCGCGTCTGGCGCCGGTCGCTGCGCGTGCGCGCGGTCGCCGTCACGCTCCTCCTCTCCACGGTCGCGAGTCTCGCGATCGGGGTCTACATCGCCGTGAGCGTGCGCGGCAACCTCTTCGATCAGCGCCGCGAGCAGATCGTGGCCGAGGCCGGTCGCGCGACAACTGCGGCGCAGAGCGTCTTCACCCAGTCCTCCGCGTCCGACGACCCCACCGACATCGACGACGCGGGGGATCGGGCGATCGACGTGATCGTGCAGGGCGTCTCGACGCACCCGCTCATCGCGCTGCAGCGGGCGCCCGGGCTGGGCGGCATCCCGGCGCTCGAGGATCGACAGAGCCCGGCGTTCTCCGACGGCATGGTGAGCGACGCGCTGCGGGCGGCCGTGCGCACGGGCGGCCTCGACAAGGTGTCGTGGCAGTCGATCGGGCTCGTGGACCCGAAGACCGGCGCCACCTCGCCGGGGGTCACCACCGGGTCGCTCGTCGACATCCCGGGCGCCGGACGCTACGAGCTGTTCCTCGTCTACGACCTCGGCGACGTGCAGAACACGCTGAACTTCGTGCAGGGCACCCTCGCCCTCGGCGGGATGGCACTCGTCATCCTGATCGGCGCGGTGGCGTACATCATCGTGCGGCTCATCGTGGGTCCGGTGCGCGAGGCCGCCGACACGAGCGAGAAGCTCGCCGCCGGCCAGCTCGAGGAGCGGTTGCCCGAGCGCGGCGACGACGAGCTCGCGACGCTCGCCCGGTCCTTCAACCGGATGGCTGACAGCCTGCAGCACCAGATCTCGCAGCTGGCCGACCTGTCGCGGCTGCAGCAGCGGTTCGTCTCCGACGTCTCGCACGAGCTGCGCACGCCGCTCACGACCATCCGGCTCGCGGGCGACGTGCTGTACGACCACCGCGAGGAGTTCCCGCCGGCGACCAAGCGCACGGCCGAGCTGCTGCACGCGCAGACCCAGCGCTTCGAGGTGCTCCTCGGCGACCTGCTCGAGATGAGCAGGTACGACGCCGGCGCCGTGCAGCTCGACATCGAGCCGACCAACCTCGTGCGCCTCGTCGAGGACGCGGTCGAGTCGGTGCAGCCGGTCGCCCAGGAACGCGGGACGGCGGTACGCGTCATCGCCCCGGGCGGCTACTTCGAGGCCGAGGTCGACGCGCGTCGCATCCGCCGCATCCTGCAGAACCTGCTCGGCAACGCGATCGACCACGGCGAGGGGCGGCCGATCGACGTGCACGTCGACAGCGACGCGGACGCCGTCGCGATCGCGGTGCGCGATCACGGCATCGGGATGTCGGCCACCGAGACCCAGCGCGTGTTCGACCGGTTCTGGCGGGCCGACCCCTCGCGCCAGCGCACGATGGGCGGCACCGGCCTGGGTCTCGCGATCGCGCAGGAGGATGCGACGGTGCACGGCGGTCTTCTCGAGGTCTGGTCGGCGCCCGAGCAGGGCTCGTGCTTCCGTCTCACCCTGCCGCGGCGTCGCGGCGATGTGGTGCACGGATCGCCCATCGAGCTGCCGCCCGCCGAGCCCGCCGACACGATCGAGGCCGCGTCGTGAGGCGCCGGATCGCGGGGCCGGCGACCGGGCTCGTCGCCGCGCTCGTCGCGCTCGTCGCCCTCGCCGGCTGCGTCACGATTCCCACCGGGGGCGGCGTGAGCACCCAGCGCATCGAGCAGGACCAGGGCGGGGACGGCACCATCCGGGCGGTGAGCGGGCCGGACAAGGGGATGACACCGAGCGAGATCGTCGCCGGCTTCGTGCGCGCCGGTGGCGGACCGCAGGGCGGCTATCAGGTCGCCAAGGAGTACCTCACGAGCTCCCTCCAGTCGACGTGGAAGCCGGGGGCGTGGACCCTCATCAGCGACACCCCAGTAGCGCCGGAGGCCGACCTGTCTCCGACCGCCGCCGCCGCCGACTTCTCGGTCGGGCTCGAGGTGGTCGGTCTGATCGACGCGACCGGGGTGTACACGGCGCAGAGCGCGGCTCAGCGGGAGCTGTCATTCCATCTCGTGAAGCAGAAGGGGCAGTGGCGCATCGACCGGGCGCCCGACGGCACGGTGCTGCGCACCCGCGACCTCGGCTCGATCGCCCGGCCGTACGACCTCTACTTCTTCGACCCGGGCTACGACTACCTCGTGCCCGACCTCCGCTGGTTCGCCGACCTGGGCGGCGACGGCAACCTGCAGCGGATCGTCGGGGCTCTGCTGGCGGGACCGGCCAAGTGGCTCGCCTCGCCCGTCGTCGTGTCGGCGTTCCCCTCCGGCACCCAGCTCGGCGGCCCGCCCATCGCGGACTCGGGTGAGATCACCGTCGACCTCAGCTCGGGAGTGGCCGATGCCGGCGCCCTCCAGCAGGCCCGGATGCTGCAACAGCTCACCTGGAGCCTGCGCGCCCTCGACGTGCACGCGGTCTCGATGACCGCGAACGGGCTCGCCGTGCCCGCGACGGAGGGCTCGTCCGCCAACGGGTCGCCGAGCGTCACCTACGAGGCCATCGGATCCGATGGCAAGGTCTTCGGCGCCGTCGGTGCGACCGGCGTCAACGCGCTGCCCTCGATCGGCGCAGATGTGCAGTCGCTCGCGCCGACGGCGGTGACGCTCGGCCATGACCGCACCACGGCGGCCGTGCTCGGCACAGGCGGGGTGAGCCTGGTGACGCCGGACGCGCATCCGGTCGTCGACGCACGCAGCGGCCTGCTGGCTCCCGCGCTGGATCCCGAAGGGTACGTTTGGAGCGCGCAGGCCGATCCCGGATCGCTCATCGCCGTCCGCGGCGACGGCCGACAGCACGCCGTCCCCCTCACGGTCGACGGGCGCCTGGTCTCGATCGCGGTCTCGCGCGACGGCACCCGCCTGCTGGCCGGTCTCGCCACCGACACCGGGTCGCGGCTCATCGTGCTCGGCATCCAGCGCGACAAGGATGGGGCGCCCACCGGATTCGGCACCCCGCTCGAGGTGGCCGTCGACTCCTCGCGCCCGATCATCGACGCCGCCTGGGTCGACGCCGGCTCCGTCGCCGTGATCTCCGGCGAGCCGTCGGGACTGGACGAGATCACCGAGTACGAGCTCGGCGGGCTGGCCACGCCGCACGGTGTCGTGCGCGCGGCGCGCTCGCTCGCGGCGGGGGCGACCGGATCGGGCTTCGACGCGGTGCGCGTGCTGCTCGCGTCCGGTCAACTCGATCAGCCGAGCCTGGGCGACGACTGGCAGGCGACCGGCGCCAAGCTCACCCTCCTCGGCACGCAGCAGTAGCAGGGCATCCACCGATCTCCGCCGGCGTCCCCGCGGTGCCCGCCGGGTCGGCCAGAGTCCCGCCATGCCCGAGACACCGCTGCGCGCCGCGCTCCTCGACGCCGCCGCGCTGCTCCTGCCGGTCGTATGCGCGGGATGCGGTGCCGACGATCGCGCCCTGTGCGGCGCGTGCATCGCAGCCCTCGCCCCCGTGCCGCGTCGTCGGGTGCTCGCCGACGGCACCGCGGTGCTCGCCGGGCTGGGGTACGAGGGCATCGCGCGCGAGGTGATCGTCGCGATGAAGAGCGACCGTCCCGGTCTCGCCGGGCGCCTGGCACCGGCGCTGATCGCGGCGGTCGCCGCGGCTCGCGCGGAGGCGGTCGAGGGCGGCGCGGCCGACGGCGTGCTGGAGCTCTGCGCCGTGCCCTCGACGCGGCGTGCTCGCCGTCGTCGCGGATACGACCCGGTGCGCCGCACCCTCGCGGCCGCCGGATTCCGGGTCGCGCCGGTCTTCCGCGCGGCACGGCCGCATCCCGCCCAGAAGACGCTGAGCGCGACCGCGCGGGGCAGCCACCTCGCGGGCGTCTTCGTCGCGCGAGGGCCTCTCGACGGCCGCCGGTTCCTGCTCGTGGACGACGTCGTGACGACCGGCGCCACCCTCATGGCCGCGGCCGACGCCCTCCGCGAGGCGGGCGCGCAGGTGCTCGCCTACGCCGCCATCGCGTCGACGCCGCGGCGTGTCGCCGGGTTCGGAGGCGATGCTGCGACGACTCATCGCAACCCCTCAGGCCCCGCCGGGTGACACGGGGGCCCCGCGGACTAGCGTGGCCCGAAAGGCGTGGAACCGCCTGATCGGCAGTCCCCACGCGAGAGCGCGAGAGCGAAGGAGGCTGCGATGGACATCACGATCACCGGTCGTGGAGTGGGGATCCCGGACCGGTTCGAGGACTACGCCACCGAGAAGGCCGACAAGGTCTCCGCCCTCGCGGAACGGGCGCTCGCCCTCGAGATCCGGGTCTGCCGCCACCACGAGAAGTCGAGCGGCGCGAACGGCGACGACCGCGTCGAGCTGACCCTCATCGGCCCCGGACCGATCGTGCGCGCCGAGGCGGGCGCCGCGGACAAGTACGCCGCATTCGATCTCGCCCTCGAGAAGCTGATCGAGCGCATCCGGCAGGCGAAGGACCGCCGCAAGATCCATCGCGGGCAGCACCGCCCCGCCTCGATGCGGGAGGTGACCGGCAACGGGCGGGTCGCCGACGTCGTCCCGGCGAGCATCGACGTGCTCGAACGCGTCTCCACCGGATCGATCGCCGTGCTCGAGGACGAGCACGAGGACGAGCCGTGGAGCCCGGTCGTCATCCGGCAGAAGGTCTTCCCGGCCGAGCGGATGACGCAGGAGGAGGCCGTCGACCGCATGGAGCTGGTCGGCCACGACTTCTTCCTCTTCGTCGACGCCCGCACCGACCGGCCCAGCGTGGTCTACCGGCGGGTCGGCTGGGACTACGGAGTGATCTCGCTTCAGGAGGAGTGACGCCCCGCCTCAGGTTGCGACCGCTCCTCATTGGTAGAGTCACCATCTGGTAACGGCCGCCTCCTCGGCGTGCCCGGATGTCTGGAGATCCCGTTGGCCAATCCCCTCGAGAGGGTCCTGCGCGTCGGCGAGGGCCGCACCCTGCGTCGCCTGAAGAACTACGCGACGGCGGTCAATCACCTGGAGGAGTCGTTCGAGGAGCTGAGCGACGAGGAGCTCACCGCCGAGACGGTGCAGTTCCGCGAGCGCTACGGCAACGGCGAGTCGCTCGAGGAGCTGCTGCCGGAGGCGTTCGCCGCCGTGCGGGAGGCCTCCAAGCGCACGCTGGGCATGCGTCACTTCGACGTGCAGCTCATGGGCGGCGCGGCCCTGCACCTCGGCAACATCGCCGAGATGAAGACCGGTGAGGGCAAGACGCTGGTCGCGACGACCGCCGCCTACCTCAACGCGATCGCGAGCCGCGGCGTGCACGTCATCACGGTCAACGACTATCTCGCGAGCTACCAGTCGGAGCTCATGGGGCGCGTGTACCGGGCGCTCGGCATGACGACGGGCGTCATCCTCAACAACCAGGACCCGGCGGAGCGCCGTGAGCAGTACGCGGCCGACATCACCTACGGCACGAACAACGAGTTCGGCTTCGACTACCTGCGCGACAACATGGCGTGGTCGGCGAGCGACATGGTGCAGCGCGGCCACCAGTTCGCGATCGTCGACGAGGTCGACTCGATCCTCATCGACGAGGCGCGCACCCCGCTCATCATCTCGGGCCCGGCGTCGGGCGACGCGAACCGCTGGTTCACCGAGTTCGCCTCGATCGCCCGGCGCCTCGTCGACGGCGAGGACTACGAGGTCGACGAGAAGAAGCGCACCGTCGGCGTGCTCGAGCCCGGCATCGAGAAGGTCGAGGACTACCTCGGCATCGAGAATCTGTACGAGTCGGCGAACACCCCGCTCATCTCGTTCCTCAACAACTCGATCAAGGCCCGCGCGCTGTTCAAGCGCGACAAGGACTACGTCGTCATGAACGGCGAGGTGCTCATCGTCGACGAGCACACCGGCCGCATCCTGGTCGGGCGCCGCTACAACGAGGGCATCCACCAGGCGATCGAGGCCAAGGAGGGCGTCGAGGTCAAGGCCGAGAACCAGACCCTCGCGACCGTGACCCTGCAGAACTACTTCCGCCTCTACACGAAGCTTTCCGGCATGACCGGGACCGCCGAGACCGAGGCGGCGGAGTTCATGTCGACCTACAAGCTCGGCGTCGTGCCGATCCCGACGAACAAGCCGATGATCCGCAAGGACCAGTCCGACCTCGTCTACAAGAACGAGACCGCCAAGTTCGATCAGGTCGTCGAGGACATCGTCGGGCGCCACCGCGAGGGCCAGCCGGTGCTGGTCGGCACCACGAGCGTGGAGAAGAGCGAGTACCTCGCCCGGCTGCTGGCCAAGCGCGGGGTCAAGCACGAGGTGCTGAACGCGAAGAACCATGCGCGGGAGGCCGCGATCGTCGCGCAGGCCGGCCGCCTGGGCGCCGTGACGGTCGCGACCAACATGGCCGGCCGCGGCACCGACATCATGCTCGGCGGCAATGCGGAGTTCCTCGCCGTGGCGCAGCTGCACGAGAAGGGCCTCAGCCCCGTCGAGACGCCCGAGGAGTACGAGGCCGAGTGGGACAGCGTGTACGCCACGGTCAAGAAGCAGGTGGAGGTCGAGGCGCAGAAGGTCATCGACGTCGGCGGGCTCTACGTGCTCGGCACCGAGCGGCACGAATCGCGCCGCATCGACAACCAGCTGCGCGGCCGATCCGGGCGTCAGGGCGACCCCGGCGAGAGCCGGTTCTACCTGTCCCTCGAGGACGACCTCATGCGCCTGTTCAACGCGGGCGCGGCGCAGGCCCTCATGGGGCGCGGCAACGTGCCCGACGACCTGGCGATCGAGTCGCGGGTGGTGAGCCGTGCCATCCGGTCCGCCCAGTCGCAGGTCGAGGCGCGCAACGCCGAGATCCGCAAGAACGTGCTCAAGTACGACGACGTGCTCAACCGCCAGCGCGAGGCCATCTACGGCGACCGCCGGCACATCCTCGAGGGCGACGACCTGCACGAGCGCGTGCAGCGCTTCCTCACCGACGTCGTCGACGAGGTCATCGAGGAGCACACCGCCGAGGGTCAGAGCGACGAGTGGGACCTCGACGCGCTCTGGACCGAGCTGCGCACCCTGTACCCGGTGTCGATCACGCCGGACGAGGTCGTCAGCGAGGTCGGCACGAAGGGCCGGTTGAGCGCGAAGGCGCTCAAGGACGAGGTGATCTCCGATGCGAAGCTCGCCTACGCCCGCCGTGAGGAGCAGCTCGGCTCCCCGGCCATGCGCGAGCTGGAGCGGCGCGTCGTGCTCTCGGTGATCGACCGTCGCTGGCGCGACCACCTGTACGAGATGGACTACCTCAAGGACGGCATCGGACTGCGCGCGATGGCGCAGCGCGATCCGCTCGTCGAGTACCAGCGCGAGGGTTTCTCGCTCTACCAGTCGATGATGGGCGCGATCCGCGAGGAGTCGATCGGCTTCCTCTTCAACCTGGATGTCGAGGTCACCGGCCCGGACGGCACGGTCGAGGCCCGCGGCCTCAGTGCCGCCGAGCAGCAGGCGCTGTCGTACTCGGCCCCGTCGGACGACGCGTCCGGTGAGGTGGAGGTGCGCGACCAGAGCGGCCGGCTCGAGCGCGGGGCGACCGAGCGCGCGCAGCGCCAGGCGGCCTCGTTCGAGGACGCGGTCGCGCCGCCGACCGAGGAGCAGGCGCCGCAGGGGGTCAGTCCGGCGGCCAGTCCGGTGGCCAGCGCGCGGGCGGTCAGCAGGCCGGCTCGGGGCGCGGTGCGTTCGGGCAGCGTGCCGGCAACGGCGAGGCGGCGCCCATGAACCGCGCCGAGCGCCGCGCGCAGCAGAAGCGCCGCTGACGCGGGGCCCGAATCCCAGCCGTGAAGCTCCGGCCCCTCGTACGACGGGTCGGAGCCACGTCACTTCTCCGGACGGTTCGCTGTGGGCGGCGCCGATCCGCGCCGCCACGACTACAGCACGGCGCCGATCCGCGCCGCCGCGACTACAGCACGCTGATCGCGGTCGCGCGCCAGCGCCGGTCGAGACCCTCGAGCCGGATGGCGACGGCGCGCGAGCGCGCCCGGTTGTGCACGACGACGACCGCCTCGACGACGCCGTCGCGCGGTTCGCACACGCGCACCGATCCGAGACGGAACGCCGGGCGAGCCACCGGCTGGCCGCGCACCTGGCGGGCGCGGGCCGCGAGCACCACGCGCTTCAGCAGGCTCCGGTAGACGTCGTCGTCGACCCAGCGGGCGATCTGCTCGAGGTCGCGCGCGCCGGCGAGGATCTCGATCACGCAGCGGGTGAGGTTCTCGAGCAGCGGCTGCGGATCGGGCAGCGATCGCGTGGAGGCGGGTTGCTGACCGAAGAAGTCGTCGGTGTCGAGCCGGCCCCGGCTCCTCGGTGCTACCTCGACCCGGATGGGCTGAACGGCCGCCGTGCTCATGTCACCCCCGGTGATCCCGTTTGTCCCCCGACCGGGGTGCCCACACCTAAGCACGACTCACGAAGCGCTGTCGATGGGCAGATCTCCCCTGTGGACAGATCCCTCCCGACCGGCGTTCCGGGTGGCACGGTCGCGGGGTGCGCTGGGACGACCTCTTCGCCGACCTCGAGAGTCAGCTGGAACAGGAGCTCGGCGCCGAGGAGCTCGACGTCGCCGCCGAGGAGGAGCGGCTGCGCCTCGGTCGGCTCACCCTGCGCGACCGGATCGTGGCGTTCTCCGGCCAGCAGATCGTCGTCGAGCTGGTCGAGGGCACGCGTGTGGAGCTGCGGGTCGAGGCGATCGGCCGCGACTGGGTCTCCGGTGCGGCGACCGGCGCGCGGGCGGCGTCGTGCCTCGTGCCCCTCGACGCGATCGCGGGACTGCTGGCGGGCGCGACGCCCGTCGCCGGGGCGCTCGAGCCGACGCCCGAGCGCCCCGACGCCCTCTCCCGGCGCCTCGGCCTGTCGTTCGTGCTGCGCGACCTGTGCCGCCGGCGCTGCCCGGTCGACGTCACGACCGCCTCCCGCGCGCTGCACGGCACCATCGACCGGGTCGGGCGCGACCACGTCGACCTGGCCGAGCACGACCCGGGTGAACCGCGCCGGCCGGGCGCGGTGCGTGCGGTACGGATCCTGCCCTTCGCAGGCATCCGGATGCTGCGGTTCTGAACGCGGTGTCTCAGTCGCGCCCGGCGAACAGCTCCGGCACGTCGGCGAACTCCGCCTGGTGCCAGAGCCCGCGGCGGCGGTTCTCCTCGTACTTGTCGGCGATGTAGTCCTCGAGGCGATCGCGCTCGATGCGCCAGTGCCCGCTGGTGCCGACCTTGATCGCCGGCAGCTCTCCGGAGCGCACCAGCGCATACGCCTGGCTCGCCGAGATGTTCAGGATCTCGGCGGTGTCGGCCAGGGTCAGGAACCGTCCCAGCCCGCGGGGATCGCCGTCGGATGCCGTCATGACAGCGATTATGGGCGCCGGGGAGGCCGGTGACCGGAGTGTGGATAACTCCCGGGATGCCCGCGCTGTGCGGGCGAGCATGGTCGCCATGTCCGCTCCCGCTCCCGCCTCCACGACCCGCCGCCGGCGGTTCGCCGACCCGCGGCTGTTCATCGGGCTCCTGCTCGTCGCGGCCTCGGTCGCCGCCACCGTCGGGATCGTCGCGTCCGTCGACCGGCGCACCGAGGTGTACGCGGCGGCCGGTCCGCTCGAGCCGGGGCAGCGCATCGACGCCTCCGACCTCGTGGCGCGCGGCGTGGCGCTCGACGGCTCGGACGCGCTCTACCTCGGCGTCGGCGACATCCCGCACGGCGGCCTGGTGATCACGCGTCCGGTCGCGCAGGGCGAGCTCGTGCCGGCGTCGTCCGTCGGCCGCCACGCGGACGCCGACGACACCTCGCTCGTGCTGCGGCTCGCGACGCGGGTCAGCGGTGCGGTGAAGGCGGGGGCCCGGGTCGACGTGTGGTCGGCCGCTCCCGTGACGGCGCTCGCCGTGACGACGGACGGCGCCGACCCCGACGGCGACGGCATCGCCCCGCCGTCGGTCATCGTCTCCGACGCCACCGTCGTCCGGGTGCTCGACGGCGATCAGACCCTGACCGCGGACCATGAGGGCAGCGTCGTCGAGGTGCGCCTGCCGCGCTCCCGCGTCGCCCGCGTGCTCGCCGCGATCGCCGCCGGCGACGACCTGGCGATCGTGCCCGCCGGCCTCGGCCTCTCGGACGCGCCGTGAGCGACGTCGCCCTCGCGCTGCCGCTCGCCGAGGAGGAGGCGCTCGCCGCCGACGCGGCGCGGCACGGACACCGGGTCGTCGCGCGCTGCTCGGGCGGCGACGAGCTCGCCGGCCGCCTCGCGACGACGGCGCCCGACCTGGTGGTCTGCGGCGCCGGACCGCAGTACCTGGGGCGCCCGCTGCTCGACGCGTGCGACCGGCTCGGCGTGCGGCTCGTGGTGATCGCGTCGGAGCCCTCGGAGCGGCGACATGCCGCGGGACTGGGGGTGCTCGACGTGATCGAGGGCCCGGCGGGCTGGGAGGCGATCCTGCCGCGCGGGGGCGGGGCGGCATCCGGAGCGGACGACGCCGACGAGGTCGACGAGCGCACCACGCTGCGCCCCCGGGACGGCGCGTGGATCGCGGCACCGTCGTCGCGGTGTGGGGCCCGGTCGGCGCGCCGGGGAGGACGTCCATCGCCGTGGCGCTGGCCGCGGAGCTCGCCGCCGGCGGCGGGGCCGTCGCGCTCGCCGACGCCGATACCCATGGCGCGTCCGTGGCGCCTGCGCTCGGGCTCCTGGACGAGGCGCCCGGCTTCGCGGCCGCCTGCCGCCTCGCGCCGACCGGCGGCCTGACCGGCGCGGAGCTCGACCGCATCGCGCAACCGCACGGCGCCGGT
Organism: Pseudolysinimonas kribbensis; assembly: GCF_030161895.1. Classification (GTDB taxonomy): domain Bacteria; phylum Actinomycetota; class Actinomycetes; order Actinomycetales; family Microbacteriaceae; genus Pseudolysinimonas; species Pseudolysinimonas kribbensis. The sequence continues at coordinate 871,273 of NZ_BSVB01000001.1, read as the reverse complement.
GCGCTCCGGGTGCTCACCGGCATCGGCCGCGCGAGCCGCTGGCCCGAGCTCGGCGGCGACCGCGTCGAGGGGGTGCTCACGGCGCTGCGGGCGTGGGCGCCGATGACGATCGTCGACACGGCGGCGAGCCTCGAGCAGGACGAGGAGCTCTCCAGCGACCTCGCCGCGCCGCGACGCAATGCGGCGACGATCGCCGCGCTGCGGGCCGCCGATCGGGTGGTCGCGGTCGCGGCGGCCGACCCGGTCGGCCTCGCCCGCTATCTCCGCGTGCACGCCGACCTGCTCGAGCTGGTCGACCCGGATCGCGTGGTCACCGTGGTCAACAAGGTGCGCGCCGGCGCGATCGGGCTGGGTCCTGGGGCACAGGTGCGGCAGACCCTCGCCCGCTTCGGCGGTGTGCGCGACCCGCTGCTGGTGCCCTGGGATCCGGCCGCGTTCGACGCCGCATTGCTGAGCGGGCGTCCGCTGCCGGATGCCGCACCCCGGTCGCCGGCGACGGCCGCCATCCGCGAGCTGGCGGCGCGCGTCCGGCCCGAGGGCGACGGCGGTGTCCGGCCCTCACCGGGGCGCCGGCGCCGACCGTGGGCCCGGCCGTCGGAGTCGAGACGCACGGCTTAGTCTTTTCAGCATGTCGACCCTGTCCGAACTCGCCGTCGCGCAGGGTCGATCGGAGGCGGACGTCGAGTGGCTGCACCTGCTCGTCGCCGATGCCCAGCTCATCGCCGACCTCGCGTTCGCCGACATCGTGCTGTGGCTGCCGACCTCCGACGGCGGCTTCATCGCCGCGGCGCACTCGCGCCCGTCGTCCGCCGCGACCCTCTTCTACCGCGACTTCGTGGGTCAGCCGATCAAGCCGGAGTGGCGTCAGCAGGTGTCCGATGCGTTCGCGACGGGCGGGATCATCGACACCGCCGCGCCCGACTGGTACGAGGAGACGCCGACGCGGGTGCGGGCCGTGCCGGTCGTCCGCCGGGCGTCCGGCGGCGGCGCTGCCGCGCAGCACACGCCGATCGCCGTGCTCACGCGGCACAGCAACCTCAGCGAGGCGCGCACGCCGAGCCGGCAGGAGCTGACCTTCAACCAGTGCGCCAACGATCTGTTCGCGATGATCGCGTCGGGCGACTTCCCCGACCCGGGCGCGCCATCCGGACCCCGGCGCGGCGCGCCCGCGCCGCGGACGGCCTCATCCGGCTTGACCTCGACGGTGTCGTCACGTTCGCGAGCCCCAACGGACTCTCGGCCTTCAACCGGATGGGCTTCCAGGGCGAGCTCGAGGGCGAGTCCCTCGCCGAGGTGACCACCCAGCTGCTCGAGGGACGGCTCATCGTCGACGAGTCGTTGCCGCTCGTGGTCACCGGCCGCGCGCCGTGGCGCACCGACATCGAGGCGCGCGGCGTGACGGTCACCCTGCGCACCATCCCGATCCGGCACCACGAGGAGCGGATCGGCGCGATCGTGCTCGTGCGCGACGTCACCGAGGTCCGGCATCAGGAGCAGGAGCTGATCACCAAGGACGCGACGATCCGCGAGATCCACCACCGCGTCAAGAACAACCTGCAGACGGTCGCGTCGCTGCTGCGCATCCAGAGCCGGCGCGCGCACAGCGACACCGCGCGGGAGGCGCTCACCCAGGCCATGAGGCGGGTCGCCGCGATCGCGGTGGTGCACGACACCCTGAGCGAGGGGCTCAGCCAGAACGTCGACTTCGACGATGTATTCGACCGCGTGCTGCTGCTCATCGCCGAGGTCGCGTCGACCCACAACACGACCGTGCATCCCACGAAGAAGGGGAGCTTCGGCGTGCTGCCGAGCGAGTACGCGACGCCGCTGGCGCTCGCGCTCACGGAGCTCGTGACCAACGCCGTGGAGCACGGCCTCGCCGGCCGGGATGGCACGGTCGAGATCTCGGCCAAGCGCAAGGATCGCCAGCTCATCGTCAAGGTGCGTGACGACGGCGTCGGCCTGCCCGAGGGTCAGGTCGGCTCGGGGCTCGGCACCCAGATCGTGCGGACGCTCATCCAGGGCGAGCTCGGCGGGACGATCGACTGGCACACCCTCGAGGGGAGGGCACCGAGGTCACGATCGAGGTGCCGACCCTGTGGCTGCAGAAGCCCTGACGCGCCGGGTGCGGCGTCGCGCCTTCCGCCGCGGGGAACCGATCATCCGTTTGCCATCCGATCGCACCCGCGCGGGCGACACCGGATGGCAAAAAGGCGATCGGTTGTGCGAGCGGCGCGCTAGCTGGCGCGGCGCGCGCGAGCGGCGCGACGCTTGAGGGCACGGCGCTCGTCTTCGCTCAGGCCGCCCCAGACGCCCGAGTCCTGGTTGGTCTCGAGCGCGTACTGCAGGCACTGCTCCGTCACGGAGCACCGCGCGCACACCGACTTCGCCTGGTCGATCTGGTCGACCGCCGGCCCCGTGTTGCCGACCGGGAAGAACAGCTCGGGGTCCGCAGTGAGGCACGCGGCCTTGTCACGCCAATCCATGGTGGGGTGCTCCTCTTGTTGCTCTGACGCGAGCGCGAGGCACCGGATTCTGGTTGCTGCCGCGCGCAGCTGATAGGGAATCCGTAGAGGTGGGGGAATGATCTGCGGACTCACCTACCGCGTTGTAGGCGTCACATCAACCGCAGACAGCGTTACATACTTGAAACACCGAATCAATAGTTTCGAATAGGACAACTCTGTGAATGCCCCGCAACGACCGGCGCTGCTCTGGGTGCTGGCGGGACTCCTGACGCTCGAGTTCCTGCTCGTGGCCGTGCTCGCGGTGCTGTCGATCGTGTCCGTCGGCACCGGCGATGCGGGCGGAGTCGGCAGCGGGATCGCGCTGGCCGTCATCGTGGTCATCGCCGCGGTCTGGCTGGGCGCGATGGTGATCGGAACGCTGCGTCGTCAGGCCTGGATCCGCGCCGCCGCCATCGTGTGGCAGATCATCCAGATCGCGGTCGGCATCGGCGTGCTCGTCGGACCGGATGCGCAGCCGCTGCTCGGCTGGCCGCTGGTCGTCGTCGCCATCGTGGCGTTCATCCTGCTGTTCACGCCGACGATCGTGAACGCGACACGACGCCGCGGCGACACCGCGATCTGACCCACCGGCTGCGCGGCGAGCCCGAGCTTCTTGCGCAGGGCCGCGACGTGGCCGGTCGCCTTGACGTTGTACAGCGCCAGCTCGATGCGTCCCTCCTCGTCGATGACGAACGTCGAGCGCAGCACCCCGGTGACCGTCTTGCCGTACATCGACTTCTCGCCCCAGACCGCGTACGCCTCGTGCACGGCGCGGTCCGGGTCGCTCAGCAGCGGGAATGTGAGGTGGTCGTTCTCGGCGAACCTCTTGTTCTTCGCCGGCAGGTCGCGCGAGACGCCGATCACGGCGTAGCCCGCCGCGGCGAGCGGGTTGAGGCTGTCGCGGAAGTCGCACGACTCGGTCGTGCAGCCCGGCGTCATGGCCTCCGGGTAGAAGTAGAGGATCACCTTGCGGCCGCGGAGACCGGCCAGCGCGAGGGGGAGCCGTCCTGGTCGTCGAGGGTGAAATCCGGGGCGGCGTCGCCCGGCTCGAGCCGTGATGCGGCCATGTTCTCCTCCTGTTATTGTGGATCCCTGGCCCAGTCAATCAGGGTCGCGCACCTCTAGCTCAATTGGCAGAGCAACTGACTCTTAATCAGTGGGTTCCGGGTTCAAGTCCCGGGGGTGTACCACTTCTCCTCCGGCGCATGGCTACACTCGCGCCGTGAAGCCGACCGTCGTGCGATTGATCACGCCCGCCGCGGGAGCGGTCCTGATGCTGATCGGGGCCGCGATCCTCCTGGTCCGCCCGGGCGGCGCGCCCGCAGACCACGGCTGGGCCGCGTATGCGCCGCTCAGCCGCACCGTGTTCGTGCCGAGCCTCGTGCCGTATGTTCCGGTCGCGATGGCTCTCGTGCTGATCGGGTTCTGCGCCGTCGCCGGGTGGGTCGGTTTCGAGCTGGGACGTGCGCACCGGGACAACGCGCAGAGCGGGCCCGATTCCGCCCCGTAGGCTCGGAACATGAAGCGAGTTCCCCTGGGTCGAAGCGGCGGGGACGCCGTGAACGTCGTCGCCGGCATGATGCGCATCCCCGACAAGACCGACGACGAGATCCGGACCCTCTACACGGCCGCGCGGGATGCCGGCATCGACTTCTTCGATCACGCCGACGTCTACGGCGGCGAGCTGCACAAGTGCGAGACCCGGTTCGCCCAGGCGCTGAAGCTCAGCCCCGCCGAGCGCGAGCAGATCGTCCTCCAGACCAAGACCGGCATCGTGCCGGAGGGCCCGTACTTCGACTTCTCCTACGAGCGGATCATCGCCGAGGCGGAGGGATCGCTGAAGGCGCTCGGTACCGACTACATCGACGTGCTGCTGCTGCACCGTCCCGACGCCCTGGTCGAGCCCGAGGAGGTCGCGCGTGCGTTCGACGAGCTCGAGAAGGCGGGCAAGGTGCGCGCGTTCGGCGTCTCGAACCACACCCCGCGCCAGATCGACCTGCTGAAGACCGCGGTGACGCAGGACATCGTCGCCAACCAGATCCAGATCTCGATCACCCACGCCCCGTCGATCGCGCAGGGCGTCGCCATGAACATGGACGCGCTCGAGCAGTCCGTGACCCTCGACGGCGGCGGCATCGTCGACTACTGCCGCATCAACGGGATCACCCTGCAGGCGTGGTCGCCGTTCCAGGCGAAGTTCTTCACGGGGGTCTTCCTCGGCAACGACGACTACCCGGAGCTCAACGCCGCCATCGACCGGCTCGCGGCGCACTACGACGTGCCGCCGATCGCCATCGCCGTGGCGTGGCTGACGCGGCATCCCTCGAAGATGCAGGTCGTGCTCGGCACGACGACGCCGCAGCGGGTCTCGGATGCCGCCCTCGGCTCGGACCTGCCGCTCACCCGGGCGGAGTGGTACGAGCTGTTCCGCGCCGCCGGCTACACGGTGCCCTGAGCCGCCCGGCACCCTAGGGCGCGGCGGCATCGTCGCGCCCCACTGTGTCGCCGGATGACGCCCCCGGCGACGCATTTCGCAACGGATCTCAACGTTGCGAAACAGCATTTCGCGTGCGGTGGGCGGCGCGGCCAAGGTGGGGTTCGTCATCCCCCCACCGAGGAGTCAGGCCGCCATGTCCAGTACGTCAGATGCCCCCACCTCCCGCAGCGCTCCACACGCCGCGGTCCCCTGATCGCGATCGTCGCGGTCGCGATCGTCGTCGTCATCGCCGTGGTCGTCGCGATCATCGTGAACATCGCCAAGCCGGCCGACGCCGCCGGCGCCTCGCGCTCGGCGGGCACGCCGACCACGGTGTCGATCGGGGTGAGCGACGCGTCGCAGCCCTACTGGCAGGTCTACTCCGCGCTCGCGAAGAAGAAGCTCGGCGTCACCGTCAAGCTCGTGAACTTCAGCGACTACAGCCAGCCCAACCCGGCGCTGGCGCAGAAGCAGACCGACCTCAACTCCTTCCAGCACGTCGAGTTCCTCGCCGTCTACAACGTCACCAACCACCAGGACCTGCAGCCGATCGGTGCGACGGTCACCGTGCCGTTGCCGCTGTACTCGCTCAGGTACTCGAGCGTGTCCGCCCTGCCCGCGAACGCGAAGATCGCGATCCCCAATGACCAGGTGAACCAGGCGCGCGGCCTGCTCGTGCTGCAGTCCGCCGGTCTGGTGACGCTCAGGGACGGCGGCACGGCGTTCTCGACGATCAACGACGTCGTGTCGAAGAAGGTCGAGATCTCGACCGTCGACGCCGCCCAGACGGCCGGCGCGCTGCAGTCGGGTTCCGTCGACGCGGCCATCATCAACAACAACTTCGCGACGGCGGCCAAGCTGCCCACCGGCGACCGGATCGCCAAGGACGATCCGTCGAGCTCCGCGGCCCGTAACTACGTCAACTTCTTCGCGGCCCGCAAGGCCGACGCGAAGAACCCGCTGTACCTGAAGCTCGCGGCGCTCTACCACGACCCGTCGGTCGAGAAGGCGGTGCAGGAGGCGGACGGCGGTGTCGCCGTGTTCAGCGACGCCACAGCGGCGCAGCTGCAGGCGCAGCTGAAGAAGACCGAGGCCGACGCGCGGGCGGCGGGGGTCGGCAAGTAGTGGGCGACCTCGTTCGGCTGCGCCACGTCAGCAAGACGTACGCGACCCCGAACGGCGTCGTGACCGCCGTCGAGGACCTCTCCCTGGAGGTGCGCCAGGGGAGATCCTCGGCGTGATCGGCTACTCGGGCGCCGGCAAGTCGACGCTCGTGCGGCTCATCAACGCGCTCGAGCGGCCGACCTCGGGCACGGTGCTCGTGGGCGACGACGAGCTCACAGCGCTGCCCGAGCGACGGGTGCGGGCCGTGCGGCGCGAGATCGGGATGATCTTCCAGCAGTTCAACCTGTTCTCCTCGCGCACGGTCGCCGGCAACGTCGCCTATCCGCTCAAGCTCGCCGGGGTCGGGCAGCCGGAACGCGATCGCAAGGTGGCGCAGCTGCTCGACTTCGTGGGCCTGCTCGAGAAGGCCCACGCGCATCCGGAACAGCTCTCGGGCGGGCAGAAGCAGCGCGTCGGGATCGCCCGCGCGCTCGCGACCGATCCGAAGCTGCTGCTCGCCGACGAGGCGACGAGCGCGCTCGACCCGGAGACGACGGCCGACGTGCTCGCGCTGCTCAAGCGGGTGAACCGCGAGCTCGGCGTCACGATCGTGGTCATCACCCACGAGATGGAGGCGATCCGCTCGATCGCCGACCGGGTGGCGGTGATGGATGCCGGCCGCATCGTCGAGCTCGGCGACGTGTACGACGTGTTCGCGCATCCGTCGACCCCGACCGTGGCGCGGTTCGTCGCCACGGTGCTGCACGACCGGCCGTCTCCGGAGACCGTGCAGCGCCTGCGCGCCGCTCACCCCGGCCGGCTGGTCACCATCGCCGTGCTCGACCAGAAGGGCTTCACCGGGCTGCTGTCCCGGGTGTTCGCCGAGCACGGCGTCGAGAACCAGATCGTGTTCGGCGGCATCAGCGAGCTGCAGGAGCGCACGATCGGCGCCCTCACGTACGAGCTGACCGGCGAGCCCGCCCGCATCGACGCCGCGCTCGCCGCGCTCGCGGCGCAGGGCATCGCCCACGACGAGGAGGCGGCGGCGTGAACGACTTCCTGAACGACCTGCCGCTGTTCGTGCAGTCGATCGGCGAGACGCTCCTGACGGTGCTCATCTCGCTGGTCGTGTCGGGTGCCCTCGGCCTGGTGCTGGGCGTCGTGCTCTACGTCACGCGCCGCGACGGCCTGCTGCAGAACCGGGCCGTCAACATCATCGTCAACGTGCTGGTCAACATCGTGCGGCCGATCCCGTTCGTGATCTTCGTCATCGCGATCTTCCCGCTCACCGTCGCCGTGCTCGGCACCTACATCGGCGTGCCCGGCGCGATCTTCGCCATCTCGCTGAGCGCGGCCTTCGCCGTCGCCCGCATCGTCGAGCAGAACCTCGTCGCGGTCGACCCCGGCGTCATCGAGGCAGCGCGCGCCATGGGCGCCTCACCGCTCCGGATCATCGTGACGGTGCTGATCCCGGAAGGTCTCGGCCCGCTCATCCTGGGCTTCACGTTCGTCTATGTCGGCCTCATCGACATGTCCGCCCAGGCGGGCGTGATCGGCGGCGGCGGACTCGGCTCGTTCGCGCTGAGCTACGGCCTGCAGCGCTACAACTACACGATCATCTACATCACCGTCGCCGTGATCATCGTGATCGTGCAGCTGGGGCAGTTCTTCGGCAACTGGCTCGCGCGCAAGGCGCTGCGCCGTTAGCGCGCGGCGCGGCGCTCGAGGAGCTCCTGACCCACCCGGCCATCGGCACCACGCCGTTGAGTTCGTAGTCGCCGAGCTGCTGCGCCCTGTGGATCGCCGGGTTGTGGCTCGCCAAGGTGCGCGCGTTGCGCCAGTGCCGGTCGAGCGCCGCGTCGACGCCGGTCGCGGATGCGCCGCCGACCTCGAACAGCTCGGTCGCCGCGGCGAGCACGAGCGGTAGCACGACCTGCTGCGCACGGAACGCCGCGAGCTGAGCCGCCGTGTGCAGCTCCGGATCGTCGTCGCCCGCCGCGAGCGCGTTGTCGAGCGCGTCGAACCGTTCCGCGACCGCGAGCACGATGCTCTCGACGGCGAACGCGGTCGAGGTCAGCCGGCCCACGAGCGCCTGGACGAGCGGGTCCTCGCGCGGGCTCGAGGCGCCGGGGATGCCGAAGGTGCGGGTGCGCGGACGCACGAACGCCACGGCATCCCGCAGCACGGCACGCGCGATGCCGGCGAGCGCCGACAGCAGCACTGTCTGGAACAGGCCGGTGACGCTCGCGTGCGCGACCGCCTCCTCGTCGCCGAGCCGTAGCACGTGCTCCGGGCGCACCGGCACCTCGTCGAAGACGGTCGTACCCGACCCGGTCATGCGCTGCCCGAAGCCGTCCCAGTCATCGAGGGCCTCGACCCCGGGGCCGCCGAGCTCGACGAGCACCGAGACGTGGTCGCCGTCGAGCGTCGCGCTCGTGATGGTCCAGTCGGAGAAGATCGTGCCGGTCGAGTAGTACTTGCGGCCGGTGAGCCGGTAGCCGTCGCCGTCGGGCCGCAGCTCGGCGGTCGTGCCGGTCGTGGCGCCGCGCTCGGCCTGCGAATTGCCGACGAGCACACCAGTCGTGATGAGCCGGAACCACTCGTCGCGCGACGCCGCCGCCGCGGTGCGCCGCCGCCCCTCGACGAAGGCGAGGTGGCCGCGGAGCGCCTGGGGCAGGTTGGAGTCGGCGGTGCCGAGAGCGATCATCTGCCGCACGGTCTGCGTCATGGTGGCGCCAAGACCGCCGTGCGACTCCGGCACGCGAAGCAGTCCCCAGCCGGCGTCGCGCAGCAAGCCGATCTCGCGCACCGGCATCCGGCGCTCCCGCTCTCGTTCGACGGCGCCCGCCTCGATCTCGGCGAAGACGGAGGCGAACCGCGCGTCGAGGTCGGCGTCGGAGGTCATGTGGGGTGGCTTTCGGACGTGCGGTCTCGATACGCGCGCGCTACTCGACCGGCTCGTCGAGGTGGGCGCCGCCGCGGTAGCGGGCGCCGGGGTGCCGGTCGAACAGGCGGGTGTTGCCGGCGCCGTAGAGGCGCTCGCGGAACGTCGACTCGGCGTACTCGGTGCGGTACAGGCCGCGTCGCTGCAGCTCGGGCACGAGGTACTCGACGAAGTCCTCGGCGGTGCCGGGCGTCAGGAACTGCCGCAGGTTGAACCCGTCGAGGTCGGTGTCGCGCACCCAGCCCTCGATCGCGTCGGCGACCTGCACGGCGTTGCCCTGCGCGAAGAAGGGGCCGCGGTCGAACGCGGTGACCGCGTCGAGCGCCTGGCCGACGGTGGTGTCGTCGTCGTAGTGCCGGCGGCCGGACTGGGCGTTGTCGCGGCCCGCCTTGTTCTCGGCACGCAGGATGTCCATGACCTTCGCCTCGCGCGGGTACGCCGCGAGGTCGATGCCCCGCCGCCGGCGTGGGCGAGGTAGCCCTCGGCGCTCGAGAGCCGGCGGAACTCGTCGGCCTTGCGCGCCGCATCGTCCTCGTCCTTGCCGAGCACGATGACGGCGCTGGCGTAGGTCTTGATGTCGGAACCCTGGCGGCCCCAGGCCTTGGCGCGTCGCCGGATGTCGGCGACGTTCTCGCGATACACCTGCAGGTCGCGCCCGCCCACGAACACGCCCTCCGCGTGCTTGCCCGCGAATTCGCGCCCGCGGTCGGAGCTCCCGGCCTGGAACAGCACCGGCGTGCGCTGGATGCTCGGCTCGGTCAGGTGCGGCCCCGCGACCGTGTAGAACGGGCCGGCGTGGTCGATCGCGCGCACCTTCGACGGGTCGGTGTAGACGCGGTGCTCGCGGTCCTGCACGACGGCGTCGTCATCCCAGGACCCCTCCCACAGCTTGTAGAGCACATCGAGATACTCGTCCGCGATCGCGTACCGATCGTCGTGGCCGACCTCGTCGGCCAGGCCGAAGTTGCGCGCGGCGTTGGGGAGGTACGACGTGACGATGTTCCAGCCGAAGCGGCCCTTCGTCAGGTGGTCGAGGGTGGATGCCCGGCGCGCGAACGCGAACGGCGGCTCGTAGGTGGTCGAGAACGTCGCGGCGAACGCGAGGTGCTTCGTCGCGGCGGCCATCGCCGGGATCACCAGCAGCGGGTCGTTGGACGGGATCTGCACCGCCTCGCGCAGCGCCGTCTCCGGGCCGCCGCGGTAGCCGTCGTACGCGCCGATGACGTCGGCGAGGAAGACGGCGTCGAACAGTCCCGCCTCGAGCAGCTTCGCCTCCTCGATCCAGAAGTCGAGGTCGTTGAAGCGGTGCCGGGTGTTGGCCGGATGCACCCACAGCCCGTGCGAGATGTGCCCGACGGTGTTCATCTCGAACAGGTTGAAGCCGATCTGCTTGCTCATCCCTCCGATGATCCGCGACCGGGGTGACGCCCGCGAATCGGGACGTCACGTCTCGTCATGTGCGCGGCGGACGGGGTGCGCGGGTGCGAGGGGCGACGGGTGTCGTGGTCGTGCGGGTGCGGGGCGCCCGGGCCGGTGCGGCATCCGGAGCCGGAGCCGGAGCCGGATCCGGAGTCGGTGCGGCCGGAGCGGTCGGCGCCGGAGAAGGTGCAGGTGCAGGTGCGGTCGGAGTGCCGACCTCGCGGTGCCGCGCGACGTAGAGCTCGGCGGCCGTCGTGCCGACGATGAGGAAACGCACCAGCAGGATCAGGAACGCCACGAGGGCGACGAGCAGCAGCGTCGCGACGATCATGCCGAAGACGACGCCCAGGCCGCCGAGGATCGCGGCGCCGACGTGCGACGGGCCCCCGCCGAACGGACCGGGACCGGGGAAGGGCCACCACATCATCAGTACCGCTCCTCCAGCTCGTCGAGCTCGGCCTGTCGTGACTTCTCGAGAACCGTGCCCACCGCGAGCGCGACCGAGATGCCCCAGCTCACCCACATGAGCACGACCCGCCAGTCGCGCGAGCCCCCTTGGTGGCCCGGGCGATCCCGATCACCGGGAACAGCGACGACCAGATGCCCGGACTGAGCAGGAACTTGCGCACGGCGTCCACGCTAGCGGGGCGGTCGCTGCGGGCGCACCCGCGTTCAGGAGGGCCTCAGGCGCGGCTCAGGCCCGCTTCGACTCGCGGCGCGCGGCCCGGCGCTCGGCGCGCGCCTTCATCATGTGCGACGGCCCGCTCTCCAGCGGCTCGCGCTCGGCGTGCTCCTGGCCGACGTATTTCTTGGCGAAGGCGACCGTCTCGATCAGCACGTCGAGCTTGGGCTGCTGCTCCTTCTCCTTGCGGGTGATCACCTCGGCGACGACGTTGCCCGACCAGTGGTTCTCGGCGAGCCAGGTCAGCGTCTCGGCGACCGGCTGGGTGCCCCGGCCCGGGGGCAGGTGCTCGTCGAGGATCTGGCCCTCGTCGGCCGATCGGGTGCCGTCGCAGAGGTGCACGTGCTTGAGCCGATCGCCCATGTCCATCGCCATCTGCAGCGAGTCGCGTCCCGCGAGCGAAGCGTGCGAGAAGTCCAGCGTCATCGCCTCGACGTCCATGTCGAGCGGGTCGGAGCTCGGCTTGTAGGCCTTGATCCCGCGGCCGCCGACCTTCCACGGGAACATGTTCTCCACGCAGATGTCGACCCCGTTCGCCTCCGACGTCTCGCCGACGATGCGCTCGAACTCGTCGGCGTAGTCCGATTGCCACCGGAACGGCGGGTGCACCACGACGCTGCCCGCTCCGAGCCGCGCCGCGTGCTCCGCCGACTTCTCCAGCTTGACGCGGGGGTCGCGGCCGTAGACGAAGGTCGTCAGCAGCAGCACGGGAGCGTGCACCGAGAGGATCGGCATCGAGTACCGCTCGCTCAGACGCAGCAGGGCGTCGGCGTCCTGCGTCGTCGGGTCGTTGGTGATCATGACCTCCACCCCGTCATAGCCGGCGAGGCGAGCGAGGCGGAACGCCTGCTCCATTCCCAGCGGGTAGACGCAGGAGGTGCTCATCCCGATCGAAATCATCAGGGCATCAACTTAGCTTGTCGATGCGGGGGCGAAACGACAGTCTCAGCAACCCCTTCGGGTTCGGCGCGGGCGAGGATGCCCGGGTGAGGATGCCAGGGTGAGCACCTTCCGCAAAGAGCGACCGGATGCCCCGGCCGGCTCGTTCGAAGCCGAGGCCGCCGGCCTCCGCTGGCTTGCCGAGGCGGCGGCGCAGGGCGGCGCCGACGTGGTCCTCGTGCACGGGGCGGGGCCGGCCTGGATCGCGCTGGATCGCCTGGCCCCGGTCCGCCCGACGGCAGACGCGGCGCGGGCGTTCGGCGCCGCACTCGCCCGCACTCACGCGGCCGGCGCGCCCGCGTTCGGCTGGGCGCCCGGCACCGGGCCGTGGTACATCGGCCGGCAGGAGCTCGCGTGCACCCCGAGCGACAGCTGGGGCGCCTTCTACGCCGAGCAGCGCGTTCTGCCCTACGCGCGACGCGCGCGCGATCGCGGCCACCTCGGCGCCGATGGTCTCGCCGTCGTCGAGCTCGCCTGCGCCCGGGTGGCATCCGGCGCCCTCGACGACGACGAGCCGCCCGCGCGGCTGCACGGCGATCTCTGGAACGGCAACGTCGTGTGGACCCGCACCGGCGTGGTGCTCATCGACCCCGCCGCGCACGGTGGCCATCGCGAGACGGACCTCGCCATGCTCCAGCTGTTCGGTCTGCCGGAGCTCGATCAGGTGCTCGCCGGGTACGAGGCCGAGGCTCCGTTGCGACCCGGATGGCGTCGACGGGTGCCGCTGCATCAGCTCCACCCGCTTGCGGTGCATGCCGCATCGCACGGCGCCTCGTACGGGGCACCGCTCGTCGCCGCGGCACAGAGCACCCTCGACCTCGGCTGATACCGTCGAATAATGGTCGACGAGAGCTACGCCTTCGTCGTCGTCAGCAACCGCCTCCCGGTCGATCGCGTCGTCGACGACGACGGGACCGAACGCTGGAACCAGGGCCCGGGCGGACTCGTCACCGCGCTCGAGCCGATCATGCGCGAGGCGGACGGGGCCTGGGTGGGGTGGGCGGGCGCGCCCGATCTCGAGCACGAGCCGTTCGATCGCGACGGCATCCGGATCGTGCCGCTGACGCTCAGTCAGGACGACATCGAGCGCTACTACGAGGGCTTCAGCAACGACACGCTGTGGCCGCTGTACCACGACGTGATCGCCCCGCCGAGCTACCACCGCATCTGGTGGGACAGCTACGTGAGCGTCAACCAGCGCTTCGCGAACGCGGTCGCCGGCATCACGGCGCACGGCGGCACCGTGTGGGTGCAGGACTATCAGCTGCAGCTGGTGCCCCGGATGCTGCGCCAGCTGCGGCCGGACCTCACGATCGGCTTCTTCAACCACATCCCCTTCCCGGCATACGGCATCTTCAGTCAGCTGCCCTGGCGCACCCAGATCGTCGAGGGGCTCATGGGCGCCGACGTGATCGGGTTCCAGCGGGTCGCGGATGCCGGCAACTTCTCGCGCGCCGTGCGGCGGCTGCTGGGCTACACCACCAAGAGCCCGTACATCGACATCCCGGCACGCGGCGAGCACCCCTCCCGCCGGGTCGTCGCCAAGGCGTTCCCCATCTCCATCGACGCCCAGGCCTTCGAGCAGCTGGCGCGCCGACCCGAGGTGCAGGCCCGCGCCGCGCAGATCCGGCAGGACCTCGGCAACCCGACGACGATCATGCTCGGGGTCGACCGGCTCGACTACACGAAGGGCATCGGCCACCGGCTCAAGGCCTATCACGAGCTGCTCGGAGACGGCAGGCTCGTGGCCGAGGACGTCATGCTCGTGCAGGTCGCGAGCCCCAGTCGCGAGCGGGTCGAGACCTACCGGCAGCTCCGCGACGAGATCGAGCTGACGGTCGGCCGCATCAACGGCGACTTCGGGGTGCTGGGCCACGAGCCGGTGAGCTACCTGCACCACGGCTTCCCGCGCGAGGAGATGGCGGCGCTCTACCTCGCCGCCGACGTGATGCTGGTCACCGCGCTGCGCGACGGCATGAACCTGGTCGCGAAGGAGTACGTGGCCGCCCGGTTCGACGACGACGGCGTGCTCGTGCTCTCCGAGTTCACGGGGGCCTCGGACGAGCTGCGGCAGGCGGTGCTGATCAATCCGCACGACATCGACGGGATGAAGGACGCGATCGTGCGCGCCATCGAGATGCCGCGGCCCGAGCGCCGACGCCGGATGCGCGCCCTGCGCAAGCGGGTGCGCGAGAACGACGTCGCGCACTGGTCGCGGGAGTTCCTGCGCACCCTCGCCCGGCACTCCGACGGCCCGTCGGAGGGCCTCGGCGAGCTCGAGTGGACCCTCGAGCGCCGACCACGGAGCTGAGCGGGATGACCGGGCTGCCCGATCCGCTCGTCGACGCGCTGCGCGCCTTCGCGGCGGCGCCGCGGATCCTCGTCGCGCTCGACTTCGACGGCACCCTCGCACCGGTGGTCGACGATCCCGCGCGCGCCCGGGCCGTTCCCGAGGCGCAGGATGCCGTGCTCCGGCTGGCCGGGATGCCCGGCGTGCGCGTCGCGCTCGTCAGCGGTCGCTCGCTCTCGAGTCTCATCGAGGTCGCCGAGGTGCCCGACCGCGTGCTGCTCGTGGGTTCGCACGGGATCGAGCTGCGCCTCGACGAACCGGGTGATGCCGTCGCGCTCGACGCCGCCGAGCTCGAACGGGTCGAGGTGCTGCGGGAGGTTCTGGAGGACGTCGCGTCGGGCATCGACCGGGTCTGGCTCGAGCAGAAGCCGGCCGGCTTCGCGCTGCACACCCGTCTCGCGAGCCAGGCGGACTCGCGCCGCGCGCATCTCGTGGCGATGGAGGAGACCCGGGCCGAGCTCGAGGGGCTCACGGTGCGCCACGGCAAGAACGTGCTGGAGTTCGCGGTGCGCTCCACCACCAAGGGCGAGGCGATCGAGCACCTCCGCCGCTACACACGAGCCGACCGCGTCCTGTACGCGGGCGACGACGTGACCGATGAGGACGCATTCGCGGCGCTGCTGCCCGGAGACGTCGGGGTCAAGAGCGGCGCGGGCCCCACGGTCGCGGCGTTCCGAGTGGCGGGCCCGGAGGAGGTCGCGCACGCGATCGCCCGGCTGGCCGAACTGCGGACCGACGCGCACGAGCACTGATCCGCCCGCACGCGCGCATCGCTCCGGACCCACCTCTTTTCTCCGGAGTTGTCGAAGCGGCATCCCGCGATCACGGGCGTTCGACGGGCCGGCGAGGCGAGAACTCCGGAGAAACGACAGGGAGGATCGATCCCGCCGCCCGGGTCGATGCCGCGGGCACGGAGGGCCCTCCGGGCGCAGTAACCTCGTTGCATGCCGGATGCAGAACGCGCCGAGAGCGCGCCCGACTGGAAGCCCCGCAGCCGGACGGTCACCGACGGCATCGAGGCCATGACCTCCCGCGGCATGCTCCGTGCCGTCGGCATGGGCGACGAGGACTGGTCCAAGCCGCAGATCGGCATCGCCAGCTCGTGGAACGAGATCACCCCCTGCAACCTCAGCCTCGCGCGGCTCGCGCAGGCCGCGAAGGAGGGCGTGCACTCCGGCGGCGGCTACCCGCTGCAGTTCGGCACCGTCTCCGTCTCCGACGGCATCTCGATGGGTCACGAGGGCATGCACTTCTCGCTCGTGAGCCGCGAGGTCATCGCCGACTCGGTCGAGACCGTCATGCAGGCCGAACGCCTCGACGGCTCGGTGCTGCTCGCCGGCTGCGACAAGTCCATCCCCGGCATGCTCATGGCCGCGGCCCGGCTCGACCTCGCCTCGGTCTTCCTCTACGCCGGGTCGATCGCCCCCGGCTGGGTGCGGCTGTCGGACGGCAGCGAGCAGGACATCACGATCATCGACTCGTTCGCCGCGGTCGGAGCCGTGCAGGCCGGCCTCATGAGCGAGGAGGACGCCCACGCGATCGAGTGCGCGTTCGCCCCCGGCATGGGCGCCTGCGGCGGCATGTACACGGCCAACACGATGGCGTCGGTCGCCGAGGCGCTCGGACTCAGCCTGCCGGGCAGCGCGAGCCCCGCGGCCGCGGACGGTCGCCGCGACTACTACGCCCACCGCTCGGGCGAGGCGGTCGTGGGCATGCTCAAGAAGGGCATCACGGCGCGCCAGATCCTGACCAAGGAGGCGTTCGAGAACGCCATCGCGGTCGGCATGGCGCTCGGCGGCTCGACCAACATCGTGCTGCACCTGTTGGCGATCGCGCACGAGGCGGGCGTCGAGCTCGACCTCGACGACTTCAACCGGATCGGTTCGAAGGTGCCGCACATCGGCGACCTCAAGCCGTTCGGCCGGTACGTGATGAACGACGTCGACCGGCGCGGCGGCATCCCGGTGCTCATGAAGGCGCTGCTGGATGCCGGACTGCTGCACGGCGACTGCCTCACCGTGACCGGCAAGACGATGGCCGAGAACCTCGCCGACATCAACCCGCCGAAGCTCGACGGCACGGTGCTGCACACCCTCGAGGACCCGATCCACGCGACCGGCGGCCTCACGATCCTGAAGGGCTCGATGGCGCCGGAGGGCGCGGTCGTCAAGACCGCCGGCTTCGACGCCGCGACGTTCGAGGGCCCGCGCACGTCTTCGAGCGCGAGCGGGAGGCGCTCGACGCCCTTGCGGCCGGCGAGATCACGCACGGCGAGGTGGTGGTGATCCGGTACGAGGGCCCGAAGGGCGGACCCGGGATGCGCGAGATGCTCGCCATCACCGCGGCGATCAAGGGCGCGGGGCTCGGCAAGGACGTGCTGCTGCTGACCGACGGCCGGTTCTCGGGCGGGACGACCGGCCTCTGCATCGGCCACATCGCCCCCGAGGCGGTGGACGCCGGCCCGATCGCGTTCGTGCGCGACGGCGACCGGATCCGGGTCGACATCGCGGCCCGGACGATCGACCTGCTGGTCGACGAGTCCGAGCTGGAGAGCCGCCGCTCCGGATGGGCACCCCTGCCTCCGCGCTACACCCGCGGCGTTCTCGCGAAGTACTCCAAGCTCGTGCGCTCCGCCGCGGAGGGCGCCGTCACGGGCTGACGCGGAACGCTCGTGCTACGCGTGCTACGGTGTGCGCGTGGCCCAGGTGATCAGCCAGCGCGAGATGCGCAACCGCAGCGGCGAGGTGCTGCGCGCCGTCGCCGCCGGTGAGTCGTTCATCATCACGAACGACGGGGTCGAGGTCGCGGAGCTGATCCCGCGGAACGCGCCGCGGCCGAAGCCGGCTCCCGACCGACCGGCGACCGTGCCGAAGGGCACACCGATGCCGTTCCGGCACAACTCTCCCGACGGTCCGAGCTCGCAGGAGGTCCTCGACGAGCTCCGCGCGGAGAGGTTTTAGCGTTGACGCGCCGGGTCTATTTCGACACGTCCGCCGCCATGAAGCTGCTGCACCCGGAAGCGCACAGCGCAGATGTCGCCCGGTGGGTGGACGACCCGCAGATCGAGGCCGTCAGCTCGTCCCTTCTCGAGACCGAACTCCGCCGCGGGGCGGCCAGGTGGGAGATCCGGCAGGAGGACGCCACGCAGGTCATTGATCGGTTCGCTCTCTACGAGCATCCGGGCTGGGAGTTCAAGGCGGCCGGTCTCCTTCCGGACCGGGCCGCGCGCTCTCTCGACGCGATCCACGTCGCCGCCGCGCTCCGCGTCGAAGCCCACGCGCTCGTCACGTACGACGCCCGGATGATCGCCGCCGCGTCCGCCATGGGGCTTCCCGTCATCCGGCCCGGCATCGACGCCGACGCGTCGGTCGCCCCCGCCGGCATCGGATAGCATGGGCGGACGATAGACACCCGGGTGGCACAACCAGTCCTGGCGTGGGCGACGCTCGCATCACAGTGAGCGTCGGCATTCTGATCAGGATGACGACGTCATTCGCGCGGCTCTCCTCCTGATTCCCACCGACGGTCACACCCTAGGAATCACTATGTCCATCACCGACACCCCGCCCGCCCGCAACGCCGCTGCGCCCATCCTCACGGGATCCGGCGCCATCCTGGCGAGCCTCGAGAAGCTGGGCGTCACCGACGTCTTCGGCATCCCGGGCGGCGCCATCATGCCGTTCTACGACGAGCTCATGTCGTCGACGGCGATCCGCCACATCCTCACCCGGCACGAGCAGGGCGCCGGCCACGCGGCCGAGGGCTATGCCGTCGCGTCCGGCCGGGTCGGCGTGTGCATCGCGACCTCCGGGCCCGGCGCGACGAACCTCGTCACCGCGATCGCCGACGCCTACATGGACTCCGTGCCGCTCATCGCGATCACCGGGCAGGTGTTCTCGACGGTCATGGGCACCGACGCGTTCCAGGAGGTCGACATCGTGGGCATCACGATGCCGATCACGAAGCACTCGATCCTCGTCAAGACACCCGAGGAGGTGCCGGCCGCGATCGCCGAGGCCTACCAGATCGCGACCACGGGACGACCGGGGCCGGTGCTCGTCGACGTCACGAAGGACGCGCAGCAGAACTCGGCCCCGTTCATCTGGCCGCCGAAGACCGACCTGCCCGGCTACCGCCCGGTGACGAAGGCGCACGGCAAGCAGATCATCGCCGCGGCCGAGCTCCTCTCGACCTCGAGCCGTCCGGTGCTCTACGTGGGCGGCGGCGTGCTGCGTGCGGAGGCGCAGGACGAGCTCGCGCGGCTCGTCGACCTGACCGGCGCGCCGGTCGTGACGACGCTCATGGCGCGCGGCGTCTTCCCGGACTCACGTCGCGAGCACCTCGGGATGCCCGGCATGCACGGGTCGGTGCCCGCCGTCCTCGCGCTGCAGGAGAGCGATCTCATCGTGGCGATCGGCGCCCGGTTCGACGACCGCGTGACCGGCCGCGTCGCCGACTTCGCGCCGCACGCGAAGATCGTGCACATCGACATCGACCCCGCCGAGATCGGCAAGATCCGCCAGGCCGACGTGCCGATCGTGGGGGATGCCAAGGAGGTGCTCGTCGAGCTGCTCGATGCGACGACCGGCCTCGGCAAGCCCGACCTAGCAGAGTGGTGGACCAGGCTCGACGGCCTGCGCGGCGACTATCCGCTGGGCTACACCGAGCCCGACGATGGCCTGCTCGCGCCCCAGGGGTCATCCAGCGGATCGGCGAGCTCACCGGACCGGAGGGCGTGTACGTCGCGGGCGTGGGCCAGCACCAGATGTGGGCGGCGCAGTTCATCGACTACGAGCGGCCGCACGCCTGGCTCAACTCGGGCGGCGCGGGCACGATGGGCTATTCCGTGCCCGCCGCCATGGGGGCGAAGGTCGCCCAGCCGGACCGCGTGGTCTGGGCGATCGACGGCGACGGATGCTTCCAGATGACCAATCAGGAGCTCGCCACCTGCACGATCAACGACATCCCGATCAAGGTCGCGATCATCAACAACTCGTCGCTCGGCATGGTGCGGCAGTGGCAGACCCTGTTCTACGACGGGCGTCACTCGTTCACCGACCTGAACACGGGGCACGACACCGTGCGCATCCCCGACTTCGTGAAGCTGGCCGAGGCGTACGGCGCCCTCGGCATCCGGGTCACGGAGAAGGAGGAGGTCGACGCGGCGATTAAGCTCGCGCTCGAGACCAACGACCGCCCGGTCGTGATCGACTTCGTCGTCAGCCGCGACGCCATGGTGTGGCCGATGGTGCCGCAGGGCGTCGGCAACTCCTCGGTGCAGTACGCACGGGACCACGCCCCCGCCTGGGAAGAGGAGTAGGGACAGCCGATGAGTCAGCATGTGCTCTCGCTCCTCGTCGAGGACAAGCCGGGTCTGCTCACCCGCGTCGCGGGGCTGTTCGCGCGTCGCGGCTTCAACATCACGTCGCTCGCGGTCGGGCCGACCGAGGTCGGCGGTCTCTCGCGCATCACCGTCGTGGTCGACGTCGAGGACCAGCCCCTCGAGCAGGTGACCAAGCAGCTGAACAAGCTCATCAACGTGATCAAGATCGTCGAGCTCGAGCCGGGCCAGGCCGTGCAGCGCGAGCACCTGCTCGTCAAGGTCAGGGTCGACAACCCGACCCGCTCGCAGGTGCTCGAGGCCGTGACCCTGTTCCGCGCCCGCGTCGTCGACGTCGCCACCGACGCCCTCGTCATCGAGGTGACGGGCGACAGCGGCAAGGTGCAGGCGTTCCTGCGCGTGCTCGAGCCCTACGGCATCCGGGAACTGGCCCAGTCGGGCCTGCTCGCGATCGGGCGCGGCTCGAAGAGCATCACCGAGCGCATCTTCAAGAACTGACCGGAATCCCCTACACAGAAGGAAGCAGCATGCCCACCGAGATCTTCTACGACAAGGACGCCGACCTGTCGCTCATCCAGGGCCGCAAGGTCGCCGTGATCGGCTACGGCTCGCAGGGCCACGCCCACGCCCTGAACCTGCGCGACTCGGGCGTCGAGGTCAAGATCGGCCTGAAGCCCGACTCGAAGTCGGTCGCCAAAGCCCAGGAGGCGGGCTTCGAGGTGCTCACCGCCGCCGAGGCCGCGAAGTGGGGCGACGTCATCGTCATCCTCGCGCCCGACCAGCACCAGCGCGGGCTGTTCGCCGCCGACATCAAGGACAACCTGGAGCCCGGCAACGCGATCCTGTTCGGCCACGGCTTCAACATCCGGTTCGGCTACATCGAGGCGCCCGAGGGCGTCGACGTGATCATGGTCGCCCCGAAGGGCCCCGGCCACACCGTGCGCCGCGAGTACGAGGCCGGCCGCGGCGTGCCGATCATCGCGGCGGTCGAGAAGGACGCGACCGGCCACGCGTGGGACCTCGCCTGGTCGTACGCGAAGGGCATCGGCGGCCTGCGGGCCGGCGGCATCAAGACGACCTTCACCGAGGAGACCGAGACCGACCTGTTCGGCGAGCAGGCCGTGCTGTGCGGCGGCATGAGCCACCTCGTGCAGGCCGGCTTCGAGACCCTCGTCGAGGCGGGCTACCAGCCGCAGATCGCCTACTTCGAGGTGCTGCACGAGCTGAAGCTCATCGTCGACCTCATGTGGGAGGGCGGCATCGCCAAGCAGCGCTGGTCGATCTCCGACACGGCCGAGTACGGCGACTACGTCTCCGGCCCGCGCATCGTCGACTCGGCGGTCAAGAACCACATGAAGGACGTGCTCTCCGACATCCAGGACGGCACCTTCGCGAAGCGGTTCATCGCTGACCAGGACAACGGCGGGAAGGAGTTCCTCGAGCTCCGCGAGAAGGAGGCCGCGCACCCGATCGAGGCCACCGGCCGCGAGCTGCGGGCCCTCTTCGCCTGGAAGCAGTCGGACGCCGACTACACGGAGGGCTCGGCCGCGCGCTGATCCCGGAGCGGGTCGAGACGCGCCGTCGGCGCTACTCGACCCGCTCGTCCGGACGCGGCATCGTCAGGGTCCGGATGCCGCGGACGTCGACTGTGACCCCGTCGTCGGCGCTCACCACCCGCAGCAGGATCGCCGCGCAGGTCGGGCAATGCGCGACAGGTCCCGGGCCGTCGAAGGTGACCATCGTCTCCGCGATGATCGAGACGGTGCCGCAGTGCGCGCATCCCACCCGCATCGTCGTGACGTCGGCGCCGAGCGCGTCCGCCATGACCCCGGCGAGGGCGTTGCCGTCCACGTGACTCATCAGGTGCCTCCGAATCGCTCGGTGCGGATGTCGGCGGCGGCGTGCCCGAGCTCCTGGAGCCAGACGGCCACCTGCTCGACGAAGCCGGTCGAGCCGCAGATGAAGACCCGCGGGCGGCGCTGGGCGGGCTCGACCGACTCGGTGAGCGTCTCGCGGGTCAGCCGGCCGGCCGGACGTGTCGCGCCGGGCGGAGAGGTGCGGGTGTAGACGAGGTCGAGCTCCAGCGGGGAGCCGTCGGCGGCCTGCTGCAGCTCATTGCGATAGAAGACGTCGTCCGGCGTGCGCACGGAGTACAGCAGCCGGAAGGGCGTGGGATCGCCGGAGCCGGCGTGAGCGCGCACCATCGCGAGCAGCGGCACGACCCCCGACCCTCCGGCGATGAGCTGGACGGGCCGCTCCGGCTCCGAGCCCGGTCGCCACACGAAGTAGCCGCCGAGCGGGCCGTGCACCTCGAGCTGATCGCCGACCGCGAGCTCGTCGACGAGGAACGGCGACACCTCGCCGTCGGGGAGCCGATCGACCGCGAGCTCGACCCGGGTCGAGGGCCCGGCGGAGGCGATCGAGTACGACCGGCTGGCCTGGTATCCGTCGGGCGCCGTCAACCGCACGTCGAGGTGCTGTCCCGCGTCGTTGCCCGGCCACCCCGGCACCTCGAGCTCGATCCGGCGCGCCGACGCCGTCTCGGGGCGTGCGGCCACGACGGTGGCCACATGCCACGCGGCCGTCACGAATAGCGCTCCTCGCGCCACGGGTCGCCGTGCAGGTGATAGCCGTTCTGCTCCCAGAATCCGGGACCGTCGTCGGGCATGGCGCGCAGCCCCGCGATCCATTTCGCGCTCTTCCAGAAGTACAGGTGCGGCACCAGCAGCCGGGCCGGTCCGCCGTGCTCGGGGGACAGGGGCTCGCCGTCGGCCTCGATCGCGATCCAGGACTGCCCGTCGAGCAGCTCGTCCAGGGGCACGTTGGTCGTGTATCCGCCGAAGCTCTGCGCCATGACGTAGTCGTACTGCGTCTCGACCTCGGCGAAGATCGCGTCGAGCGGCACGCCGCGCCAGGCCATGCCGAGCTTCGACCAGTGGGTGACGCAGTGGATGTCGACGGTCACGTCCTCGACGCCGAGGGCGAGGAACTCGTCCCAGCCCCATGTCCTGCTGCCCGTCTCCGTCGCGACCGTGAACGACCAGTCGGCCGTGTCGATCCGCGGGGTCGGCCCCGCCGACAGGACGGGCCAATCGGCGACGAGGGTCTGGCCCGGGGGAGGTCGGGATCGGGTTCGCGCCGATGGCCTCCGAACCCGCGTGTGACGAGAGCCATGGCCGTCAGCCTACGTCCGCGGGAGCCGGGGCCACCAGGCCGGCACGGCTGGGTAGAGTCGCGAACATGGACGATCGGGGAGTTGCCGTGCGCACCGCCGCCGAGCTCGAGGAGATCGTGGGAACGCCGATCCCGCGGGTCGCCGAGAAGGTGCGCGAGCGCCTGCACGATCTGGACCGCGAGTGGATCGGCGCCTCGCCGCTCGTGTTCATCGCCACCCGGGGTGCCGACGGCGGCGTCGACGTGTCGCCGAAGGGCGACCCGGCCGGGTTCGTCCGGGTGCTCGACGAGCGCACCGTCGCGATCCCCGAGCGTCCCGGCAACCGGCGTGCCGACGGCTTCCACAATCTGCTGGCCGACCCCCACATCGGCCTGATCTTCGTCATCCCGGGCCGGGGCGACACGCTCCGGGTCAACGGCACGGCGACGGTCGTGCGCGATGCGCCGTTCCTGTCCGACATGGAGGTGCGCGGCCACGTTCCGCGGCTGGCGACCCTGGTCGAGATCGACGAGGTGTTCTTCCACTGCTCGAAGGCGCTGCTGCGGTCGGAGGCCTGGCATCCGGAATCGTGGCAACCGCAGGCCGCCGCCCGCCGCGCCGTCATCGCGCAGGCGCTCGAGCGTCCCGGCGAGGCGCTGGAGGCGCTCGACGAGTACTACGGCGCCGCCTACGCGGAGGGCCTCTACCGCGGGTGACGTCCCGCCCGGGTCGGACCGCTCGCGTGTGACGACCGTGTTTCCTCCTGCTCGCACGGGCCGTCGACCTCGGTGATCACCTCGTGACGGCGCGGTGACGGCTTCGCCGATCGATGGAAACACGGCTCTCCTAGCGTCGGTCGTGACGACGCGCCGCGTCGTCCGCACGAGTGAGGAGCCTCGGGATGACGACGACGGAAGCCACGCCGGCACCGCCCCCGGCCGAGAGGATTCCACCCCGGGACGCCGACGCCGCGGGGCTCGTGCATCGGCCGGGGCGGTGGATCGACGGTTGGCGCGCCGAGGACCCCGCGCAGTGGGCTGCCGGGGGCCGTACGATCGCCCGTCGCAACCTCGCGTGGTCGATCTTCGCCGAGTTCCTCGGCTTCATCGTCTGGCAGCTGTGGAGCATCGTCGTGGTGCAGCTGCCGGCGGCGGGCTTCGCGTTCGACGCCGGTCAGGTCTTCTGGCTGATCTCGATGCCGAGCCTCGTCGGGGCGACGCTGCGGCTGCCGTACACGTTCCTGGTGCCCCGGATCGGCGGCCGCAACTGGACGATGATCTCGGCGGCGCTCCTGCTGATCCCGACGGTCGCGCTGGCGGTGTGCGTCTCGAGTCCGGCGACGCCGTTCGGCGTCATGCTGTTCGTCGCAGCGCTCTCCGGCTTCGGCGGCGGCAACTTCGCCAGCTCGATGGCCAACATCACCTTCTTCTTCCCGCAGAAGGAGAAGGGCTTCGCGCTCGGCCTCAACGCCGCGGGCGGCAACGTGGGGGCGTCGGCGGCGCAGTTCGTGGTGCCCGTGGCCGTCACGATCGGCGCCGGCACCGCTGTGAATCTGCCGCTCGCCGGATGGATCTGGGTGCCGCTGATCGTCGTCGCCGTGGTCGGCGCCTGGCGCTTCATGGACAATCTCTCGCACACCAGAGCGGACCTCGCGGCCTCGTTGCGCGCCGTGCGCGAGCCGCACCTCTGGGTGCTGGCACTGCTCTACATCGGCACGTTCGGCTCCTTCATCGGGTTCGCCGGCGTCTTCCCGAAACTCATCGTCGACCAGTTCCCGCGGTTCTCGAGCATCGAGGTCGGCAGCACGGCGATCTCACTCGCCTTCCTCGGCGCGCTGGTCGGCTCGGTCGCGCGGCCGTTCGGGGCCGCCTCGCGGACCGGTTCGGGGGCGCGCTCATCACGGTGATCGCGTTCGCGATCATGGCACTCGGCGCCGGCGGCCTCATCCTCGTGCTCGGCCGCGGGACCTTCGGGGAGTTCCTCGGCTGCTTCCTGCTGCTGTTCGTCGCGACCGGGATCGGCAACGGCTCCGTGTACCGGATGATCCCGACCGTGTTCGCGGCGCGGGCCGGCGTGGAGGACGCGAGTCACCGATCCGGCGATGTCGGCACCCAGCGCCGGACCGCGGCGGCGCTCGGGATCATCTCCGCGGTCGGTGCCTACGGCGGCTTCGTCATCCCGCAGCTGCTCGGCCTGTCCACGACCGCCACCGGGGGATATGCGACCGCGATCGCCGGCATCGGCATCGCCTACCTGGTGCTCATGATCGCCACGGCCGCGTTGTACCTGCGCAGCGGGCGGGCATGAGAGCCCCGGTTCCGGCCGGCGACGTCCCGGGAGGTGCGATGCCGGCAGCCGCGACGCACTGCCCCTACTGCGCGTTCCAGTGCGCCATGTCGCTCGAGCCCCGGGCCGCGCCGGCGGCGCCCGTGGTCGTCGGGCGCGACTTCCCCACCAATCGCGGAGGGCTGTGCAAGAAGGGCTGGACCTCCGCCGAGCTCCTCGTCGCGCGCGACCGCGTCGTCGAGCCCCTCATGCGCGACGAGAGCGGGCGTCTGGTTCCGACCGACTGGGACACCGCCCTCGACCGGATCGCCGGATGCCTGGCGGCGTCGCGGCGTGAGCACGGGGCCGACTCGGTCGCGGTCTTCGGCGGGGGAGGCCTGACCAACGAGAAGGCGTACCTGCTCGGTAAGTTCGCCCGGCTCGCCCTCGGCACCAGCCGCATCGACTACAACGGCAGGTTCTGCATGTCGTCCGCCGCGGCGGCCGGCAATCGCGCCTTCGGCGTCGACCGCGGGCTGCCGTTCCCGGTGACGGATCTCGACGACGCGGAGACGATCCTCCTGCTCGGCAGCAACGTGGCCGAGACCATGCCGCCCTTCGTCGCGCACCTCGCGCACACCCGCGCGGCCGGGGGACTCGTCGTGGTCGATCCGCGGCGTTCGGCGACCGCCCGGCTCACGGCCGACGGGTGCGGCATCCACCTGCAGCCTGTGCCGGGCACCGACCTCGTCCTGCTGCTCGGGCTGCTGCACGTCGTGATCCAGGAGGGCTTGGCCGACGAGGGTTATCTGCGCGACCGCACGACCGGCTTCGAGGAGGTCCGGCGCAGCGTGAACGCGTGGTGGCCGGAGGCCGTGCAGGCCCGCACCGGCGTTCCGGCTGACGATATCCGCCGAGTCGCCCGGCGGCTCGCGGGCGGACGCACCTACATCCTCACGGGCCGCGGTGTCGAGCAGCACGTCGACGGCACCGACACGGCGACCGCCGCGATCAACCTGGCGCTCGCTCTCGGGCTGGTCGGGTCGCCGGCGAGCGGCTACGGGACGCTGACCGGGCAGGGCAACGGGCAGGGCGGCCGGGAGCACGGCCAGAAGGCCGATCAGCTGCCCGGCTACCGCTCCATCTCCGATCCGGTCGCGCGAGCGATGGTCGCCGAGGTGTGGGGGTGGACCCCGGGTCCATCCCGGGCCCCGGCGTGCCCGCGGTGCAGCTGCTCGACGAGATCGGGCGGCCCGGCCGGGTGCGCTGCCTGCTCGTGCACGGCTCGAACGTCGTGGTCTCGGCCCCGGATGCCGGGCGCGTCCGCGCCGCCCTCGAGCGCCTCGAGCTGCTGGTGGTGTGCGACTTCTTCCTCTCCGAGACGGCCGAGCTCGCCGATGTCGTGCTGCCCGTGCCGCAATGGGCCGAGGAGGAGGGCACCATGACCTCGCTCGAGGGCCGTGTCATCCGGCGCCGAGCGGCGCTCGCCCCGCCCCCGCTCGTGCGCAGTGAACTCTGGATCCTGGCCGAGCTGGCCCGGCGCCTGGGCTCGCCGTCGGAGTTCCCCGTCGACCCGGCCGTGGTGTTCGACGAGCTGGCCCGCGCCTCCCGGGGAGGGCCGGCCGACTACTCCGGTCTCAGCCACGAGCTCCTCGACACGGAGGTGGCCGCCTACTGGCCCTTCCCGGTCGGCTCGGCGGGCACACCGCGGATGTTCCTGGACCGGTTCGCCCACTCCGACGGACGGGCTCGCCTGGTCGTCGTGCGGCCGCGCGCTGCCGAGCCGGTCGCCGACGGCACGATCGCCCTCGTCACCGGTCGACTACTCGAGCACTACCAGTCGGGCACGCAGTCGCGGCGGGTACCGGAGCTGCGGGCGGCGGCGCCCGGGGCGCGGCTCGAGGTGCATCCCGCCACCGCCGCCCGGCTCGGGCTCGTCGACGGCGGCCTGGCATCCGTGCGCGGCGCTCTGGCGGCGGTGGTCTGCCGCGTGAACGTGACCGCCGACATCCGGCTCGACACCGTGTTCCTGCCCTTCCACTTCCCGCACGACGAGAGCGCGAACCTCGTGACGGTCGCCGCGACCGACCCGCTCTCCGGCATGCCGGAGCTCAAGCGCACCACCGTGCGGGTGGAACCGGTGAGCGTTTCATGAGCGGGGCGATGCGGGTGGTGGTCGTCGGTGCGGGCCCGGTCGGGGCGCGCTTCGCCGAGGGCATGCTCCCGGCGGTCGGTGCCGGCCGGGTGGTGCTGACCCTCGTGGGCGCCGAGCCGCACGCCGCCTACAACCGGGTGCTCGTCGCCGAGTACGCCGTCGGACGCACCGAGCGCGAGCGCCTCGACCTGCCGGATGCCGCCTCGGCCCGGGAGCACGGGGCCGACGTCCGGCTGGGGGCGGCGGCGGTCGCCGTCGACCGCCGCCGGCAGATCGTGCTGCTGGAGGGCGGCGCCGAGGTCGGCTACGACCGGCTGGTGCTCGCCACCGGAGCGAGGGCGAACGTGCCCACGCTCGCCGGCCTGGAGCGGGCACGCCGGCCCCGCGGCGCCGCGGTCGCGCGCGCCGCCGAGCTGGACCGCGCGGAGGGCGATGCCGCCCGGCGTCGCGGTGCTGCGCGACCTGCGCGACGCGGAGCTCGTGCGCGACGCGGTGGAGGCCGGGCGTCGCATCGTGGTGCTCGGCGCGGGGGTGCTCGGCATGGAGTTCGCCCTCGCCGCGCGGGAGGAGGGCGCGTCGGTCGACGTCGTCTATCACGCGGCCGTGCCCATGGAGCGCAACCTCGATGCCGGGGCCGGGCGGGTGCTCGCCGCGGCCGCTCGCACCGCGGGCGTCCACATGCACGCGCACCGCCGCGCCGAGTCCCTGCTGCTCTCCTCGGACGACGAGCGGCGCTTCGAGGCGCTGGTCTGCGCCGACGGGTCGCAGCTGGACGGCGATCTCCTGGTGCTCTCCTGCGGCGTGACGGCGCGCTCGGAGCTCGCAATCGCGGCCGGGCTGCCGGTCTCGGGCGGCATCCTCGTCGACGAGGAACTGCGCAGCTGGGCCGACCCCGACATCCACGCGATCGGCGACTGCGCGCAGCTCGCGTCCCGCCCGGCCGATGCCACGGATCGGACCGTGCCCGGTGCGCCGTCCGGCCTCATCGGGCCCGGATGGCGGCAGGCCGACTGGCTCGCCGCGACACTCGCGGCGGAGGCGACCGGAGCTCCTCGCGCCGGGCTCCTGCCCCGCGAATCCCGCGCCGTCGTGATGCTCAAGGCCGAGGGCGTGAACGTGAGCGGAGCCGGCGAGGTGGGCCCGGAGGCGTGGGAGCACGACGACGTCGACGTCGCGACGTGGTCGGACCCGGCCCGTCGCGCCTACGCGAAGCTCGTGATCCGCGGCGACGTGCTGACCGGGTTCGTGTGCGCCGGCCTGCCGCGGCTCGGCGCGGAACTGTCGCTGCTGTTCGAGCGCGGCGGGGCGCTCGCCGCCACCCCCTCAGCCTCCTCGCGCTCGAGGCGCAGGGGGCACCGACCGTGTCGACGGCGCCGTCGGCCGACGAGCGGGTCTGCACCTGCAACGGCGTGACCGGCGGCGCGATCCTCGACGCGGCGGCCGACGGAGCGGACACGATCCAGGCCGTCGGTGCCCGGACGCGGGCCGGCACGGGATGCGGCACCTGCCACGACCGGATCCAGTCGCTGCTCGATGCGGCGGGGGATGACCTCGAGAGGATCCCGGCGACGTCAGACGGCGAGGCGATACCCGCGCTTGACCACGGTGGCCACGAGCTCCGGAGCCCCGAGGGTCGCCCGCAGCCGGCTCAGCGCCACCTCGACGGCATGGTCGTCCGGATCGCCCGGCAGCGCCGCCGCCAGCTGCGTGCGAGTGACCACCGCGCCGGGCGCCCGCACGAGCTCTCGCAGCAGGGCGAGCAGCGTGGGCGCTAGCCGATGGGTGCGACCGGCGAGCGTCACCGCCTGTCCGCGCAGCTCCAGCTCGCCCGCCCCGGTGCTGACGCGCACGATCCGCGCCGTTTCGAGGTGCTCGCAGACCTGCCGGATGAGGGCCCCCATCCGGAACCGTTCGGGCTGGAGCGGCCGGATCCCTGCCGCGAGGAGCGGTGCGGCGGTCACCGGTCCCACAGCGGCGGCGAGAACGTCGCCGCGCAGGGCGGCGAGCACGGGATCCAGCGCGCCGAGACCCTCCGCCGCAGACAGGAAGCCGTCGACGGCGGGAGCGCTCGTGAACGTGATCGCGTCCAGCTGCCGGGTCGCGACCGCCTCGACGATGCGCTGCACGCGCTCGTCCGACCTCCCGATCGTCGCCCAGCGGTACGGCGCGACCGTCAGCAGCCGGAATCGCTTGCGCAGTCGGTCGAGCTGCGCCTCATCGGTGTAGCCGTGCACCTGGTACGCCACCGTGAGGCCGGCCGGATGCTCGGCGAGCGCCTTGTCGACCAGCGACTCGGTCGTCTCGATCTCGCTCATCCCGCTGTCGTCGAGCCCGGCCGCCCGGATGCCGCCGCGCGCCTTCGGGCCGCGCACGAGCACCGCCGCATCGGCAAGCGCACCGACGAGGGCGTCGCCGAGCCCGGCGGCGTCCGCGACCTCGAACCAGCGCCGGACGCCGTAGCCCGTGCTGGCCAGCAGCAGCTCGGGCTCCGCCTCGATGATCGCCCGGGTGTCGTCGATGATCGGACCGTCCTCCTCCGCATTGGCGATGCGCAGGGTCGGCGCGTGCTGGACGATCGCGCCCCGCCGCTCGAAGGCGTCGATGAGGTCGTGTGAGCGCCGGTCGGAGGTCACGCCGATCCGGAACCCGACCAGCTGGTCGGCGCGGAAGGCGGTTACGGGGCCCTCGACGGGATCCGTCATCCCGACGCCGCCATGGCGCGGATCAGGTCGAGGTGCTCGTCGTGCGCGTCGGGTGCGACGTGCATGAGCCGCACGACCTCGCCGATGACGATCACGGCCGGTGAGCGGACGCCGGCGACGGCCGCGGTCACCACGATCGTCGCGAGCGTGCCCGCCGTGACGCGGCGGTCCGGCCGGTAGCCGCGCTCCAGGATCGCGATCGGCAGCGCGGGAGGGGCGCCCTGGCGTAGCAGGCCGTACACCGTGGACGGCAGGGTCGCCACGCCCATGAGCACCACGATCGTGCCCGAGAGACCGGCCAGCCGGGCCAGGTCGTCGTCGGAGAGCGGCTCGTGCCCGGAGACGACGGTGAACATCCGGCTGACCTCGCGATGCGTGAGCGGGATGCCGGCCTCGGCGGGCACGGCGAACGCGCTGCTGACGCCCGGGACGACCTCGACCTCGACCCCGGCGGCCCGGCAGGCGAGCACCTCCTCGGCGCCGCGGCCCAGCACGTATGGGTCGCCGCCCTTGAGCCGCACGACCCGGCGGCCGGCGCGGGCGTGCTCCACAAGGAGTGCCTCGATCCGTTCCTGCGGGATCGGATGATGACCGGGCCGCTTGCCGACGTCGATGAGGCGGGCCCCGGGGGCGAGTGACGGCAGTTCATCCACCGGTCCGAGCCGGTCATAGAGCACGACGTCGGCCTCCCGCAGTGCGCGGGCCGCGGCGACGGTCAGCAGATCGCTCGAGCCGGGGCCGCCGCCGACGATCCAGACCCGCCCCGCCGCCGGATCCATCAGGCGCCCTCTCGCACGGCGATCCGGCTGCCGAGCAGGACCCGGCCGTCGGAGAGCTCGTCCTCGCGCGCCGGCCGGTGCTGTTCGCGCTCCTCGACGCGTGGCAGGCCCACGTCGGGTGCATCGGGGTCGTTGATGAAGCTCCGGAAGCGCCGGAGGCGCTCGGGGTCGGCCAGGGTCGCGGCCCACTCGTCCTCGTAGGTGCCGACATGGCGGGCCATGCCGGCCTCGAGTTCCTCGGCCAGGCCGAGACTGTCGTCGACCACCACCTCGCGCACGTGATCGACGCCGCCGGGCAGATCCTCCATCCAGCGCGCCGTACGCTGGAGCCGATCGGCTGTGCGGATGTAGTACATGAGGTAGCGGTCGATGTAGCGCAGGAGCGTCTCGTCGTCGAGATCGCTCGCCAGCAGCTGCGCATGCGCCGGCTGGAAGCCGCCGTTGCCGCCGACGTACATGTTCCAGCCCGACTCGGTGGCGATCACGCCGACGTCCTTGCCGCGCGCCTCCGCGCACTCGCGCGCGCACCCCGAGACGCCGATCTTCAGCTTGTGCGGGGAACGCAGCCCGCGGTAGCGCAGCTCGATCCGGATCGCCATCGCGACGGAGTCCTGCACCCCGAAGCGGCACCAGGTCGACCCGACGCAGCTCTTCACGTTGCGCAGCGCCTTTCCGTAGGCGTGACCCGACTCGAAGCCCGCCTCGACGAGCCGGCGCCAGATGTCGGGCAGCTGGTCGAGGCTCGCGCCGAATAGGTCGATGCGCTGGGCGCCGGTGATCTTCGTGTACAGCCCGAAGTCGGCGGCGACCTCGGCGATGACGGCGAGCTTCTGCGGGGTGACCTCGCCGCCGGGGATGCGCGGCACCACCGAGTAGCTGCCGTCGCGCTGCATGTTGGCCAGGGCCCGGTCGTTGGTGTCCTGCAGGGCGGCGCGACCGCCGTCCAGGATGTACTCCTGGTGCTGGCTCGCGAGCACCGAGGCGACGGCGGGCTTGCAGAGGTCGCATCCCGTCCCGGACCCGAGCCGCCCGATGATCTCGTCGAACGAGCGCAGGCCGAGCACCCTGACCGATTCGAACAGCTCGCGCCGGGACAGCGGGATGTGCTCGCAGATGGCCCGCGAGACCTCCAGGCCGGCGGCCGCGAGCTCCTGACCCAGCAGCTTGGACAGCAGCGGCACGCAGGAGCCGCACTGGGTGCCGGCTCGCGTGCAGGTCTTGAGGGGCCCGAGTTCGTGGCACGGGTCGGCGCCGTCCCCGCCGCCGATCGCGTCGCGGACGGTGCCCACCGTGACGTTGTTGCAGGAGCACAGCAGGGCGTCATCCGGCAGCCGGGTATCGACCGCGGGGGCTCCCGCCGCCGAGAGGTAGGCGCTCGGCTCGTGGTCGAGTTCGCGCCCGAGGAGGGTCGCAGCGCCGCGTAGGGCGCCGCATCGCCGATGAAGATCCCCCGAGCAGCGTGCGCGCGTCGCCGGTCGTGACGACCTTCTGATAGAGCCCGCGGGCCGGGTCGGCGAAGACCACCTCGAGGGCGCCGGACGTGCGCGCGGTCGCATCGCCGAAGCTCGCGACCTCGATGCCGGCCAGCTTGAGCCGGGTCGCCTCGTCGATCTCGCCGAGCTCGGCGGTGCCGCCGAGCAGTCGGTCCGCGACGACCTCGGCCATCGCGTTCGCGGGGGCGACCAGGCCGTAGCTGCGATCCCGATGACTGGCGACCTCGCCGATCGCCCAGATGTGCTCGACGCTGGTGCGGCAGTCGTCGCCGATCGCGACGCCGCCCCGGGGGCCGGGTGCGGCGCCGATGGCCCGCGCCAGCTCGTCCCGGGGCGTGATCCCGATCGCGAAGACGACGAGCTCGGCCTCGAGCTCGGAGCCGTCGGTCAGCAGTACGCGGCGGGCGGCGGCGGCCTCGTGGATCGCGACCGGGCGGACGCCGAGCCGCAGCGCGATCCCGCGCGAGGCGATCAGCCGACCGAGTGCCTGACCGCCGCCCTCGTCGAGCTGCGACGACATCAGCCACCGGCCGGAGTGGACGATGGTCGCATCCGCGCCGAGCATGGCCGCCCCGCCCGCGGCCTCCAGTCCGAGCAGGCCGCCGCCGGCGACCACGACCCGCGGCGGTCGCCCGAGCGCGGCTCTCAGCCGGCCGATCTCCTCGCGGAGGTGGTCCACGTCGTCGATGGTGCGGTACACCCGGGCCTGCTCCGCGCCCGGGATGTCGGGGATCGTCGCCCGCGAGCCGGTCGCCAGCACGAGCTCGTCGTAGCTCTCCTCCGCCGCGTCGTCGAGCCGGACGGTGCGCGACTCCGCGTCGACGGCGACGACTCGGCGCCCGCGCAGCACGGTGAGCCGGTGATCCCAGGCGGCGGCGGGCCGGAGCGCCAGGTCGACCGGACCGCTCAGCCGGCGGCTGAGCGCGACCCGGTCGTAGGGCGGATGCTCCTCCTCGCCGATCAGCAGGATGCGCGCCTCCTCTCCCGCTCGCGCCGCGAGCGCATCGGCCAGCCGGTGGCCCGCGGGCCCCGCGCCGACGATCACGATGCGTCGTCCGCCGGATCGATCCATATGGCGATTCCTCCCCGGTCTCACGGCGACGATAGGGAGCGGCCGTTTCGCGGCAGTTGCCGCGATGTAACCGCCAGATCAACCGGCCCGCACCGGCGCGGCCTCCGGTCGTGAGGATCACGTCACGACCCCGAAACACGCGTGCACAGCGGACGAAACCCGGCGTCTCTACCCTCGGGTCATGACGGACTGGATGCGGGCCTGCAGGGCCGACGAGCTGGAGCCCGACTACGGGGAGGCGGTCCTGCTCGACGGGGAGCCGATCGCCCTCGTGCTCACCGACGGTGTCGTCTACGCGGTCGGGCATCGCGATCCGACGTCGGGCGCGCCGGTCATGGCGCGCGGCATCGTCGGGTCGCGCGGCGATCGCCCGACGCTCGCCTCCCCGCTGCACAAGGAGATCTACGACCTCCGTACCGGTGAGTGTCTGAGCACGGACGCCCCGCGGCTGCCGACCTATCCCGTGCGCATCGCCGACGGGTGGGTCGAGGTGAGCATGTGAGCGCCCCCGCCCTGCTGGCGATCTCGCACGGCACGTCGTCGCCGTCGGGGCAGCGGGCGGTGGCGACGTTCGTCGCGGCCCTGGCGCGCCGTCGCCCGGACGTCACCGTCCTCGGCGGATTCGTCGACGTGCAGCGCCCCGATGTCGATGACGTCCTCGCCGCCCTGCAGCGGGACCGCCCCGCGGTCGTCGTGCCGCTGCTGCTCTCCGCCGGGTACCACGTGCACGTGGATCTCGCCCGGAGCGCCCGCGGCGCGGATCGGCCGGTGCGGGTGGCTCGCGCCCTAGGGCCGGACGATCGCCTCGTGCGGCTCCTGGCATCCCGGCTGATCGCCGCGGGTCTCGCATCGGGCGATCGCGTCGTGCTCGCCTGCGCCGGCTCCAGCGACCGGCGCGCGGTCGAGGACTGTCGTGCGGTCGCCGCCTCGCTGGACCGCCGGCTCGGGGTCGCCGTGCGGCCGGGGTTCATCTCGGCGGCCTCGCCCGCGCTCGCTCAGGCGGTCTCGGATGCCGCGGCGGCGGCGCGCGCCGATGGCGGCCGGGTGCTCGTCGCGAGCTATCTGCTCGCCCCGGGGTACTTCGCCGAGCTCGCCCGGAGCGGCGCCGCGGACCTCGTGACCGCGCCGCTGCTCGCGGCCGACGAGGAGCCGCCGGATGTCCTCGTCGACCTGGTCTGGGACCGGTACGACGAGGTCGCCCCGGGCGGCTTGTTCAATAGCGCGGCAGGGACGGGTCGACCTGCACCGCCCACGCGTCGATCCCGCCGGTGAGGTGCCGCGCGCGGGTGAAGCCGGCCCTCTGCAGCAGGCCGAGCGCGCGCGACGAGCGGACGCCGTGGTGGCAGAACACGACGAGCGGCGCGGTCGGGTCGAGCTCGCCGATGCGCGCCGGCAGCTCGCCCATCGGGATGTGCACCGCGCCCGGCAGCGAGACGAACGACACCTCGGGCGCCTCGCGCACGTCGAGCAGGGTCGGGACCGGCTCGTGGATGCCGAGCGTCGTCGCGCCGGCCAGCAGCTTGGCGAGCGCGGGTGCGGAGATCGAGCTCGCGTCGTCCGGCTCGGGGATCGTCGTGCGCTCCTCGAGCGACCCGGGTCGCGCGACGGCGCTGTCGCGGGCGTAGCGCCGCTGCTGCAGCGTCGCGCCGTCCCAGGCGCGAACCGTGCCCGCCATCCCGGGATCGGCCAGCACGGCCGCCGCGAGTTCGGCCGCCGACCCGCCGAGAACGTCGGCCGGTGCGTCGGTGGGGGCGACCGGCGCGTCGGGCGCGTGCAGATCGCGGTAGTCGACGCCGCGCTCGTCGAAGGCGGCGCCGACCTCGCCGGCCGCGGTGTCGACCCAGACGAGCGGGATGCCGCGCACGGCCGCCGCGTCGTTGGCCAGGTAGCGGGTGGCGGCATCCCCGCTCGCGTCGAGCACGAGGTCGGCCTCCAGCAGCAGGTCGAAGGTGCGTCCCTCGACGAACGCCGCGGTGCCGGAGTCGCGGGGCGCGGGCGAGGCGGCGATCACCTCGAAGCCGGGCTCCCGGTCGAGGGCGGTGCGCGCCGCGCGGGCGGCATCCCCTCGCCCACCAGCACGACGACCGCCATGGCTCGATCCTCTCGCACCGAAGTAGCGTGACCCCATGGCCACCCCGCACATCGCCGCCGAACCGGGCGACATCGCCCCCCACGTGCTCATGCCCGGCGACCCGCGCCGCGCCCGCCGCATCGCGGAGCGCTTCTTCGACGAGCCGCGGCTCGTGACCGAGGTGCGCGGCATCCTGGGGTTCACCGGCGGCTACCGCGGCGAGCCGGTCTCGGTGCTCGCCTCGGGCATGGGCATGCCGTCGCTCGCGATCTATGCGACCGAGCTCGCCCGGTTCTACGGGGTGCGGCGCATCGTGCGAGTGGGCACGATGGGCTCGCTGCAGCCGGAGACCGCGCGGCTCGGGGATGTCGTGATCGCCTCGAGTGCGCACACCGACAGCGCGATGAGCGGTTTCCGTGTGCCCGGCGTCGGGCTGAGCCACGCGCCGGCGTACCCGTTGCTGCGGGCCGCCGCCGACGCCGCGGCCGTGTCGGGGGCGCGGGTGCACGTCGGGCCGGTCTTCAGCTCCGACGCCTTCTACCATCCGCGCCCGGAGCTCGGGCAGGCGCTCGCCGCGATCGGCACGCTCGGGATCGAGATGGAGGCCGCGGGACTCTACGACGTCGCGGCTGCGGAGGGCGTCGAGGCGCTCGCCATCTGCACCGTCAGCGATTACGTGATCGGTCCGGAGGAGAGCATGACCTCCGATCAGCGGGAGTCGACCTTCGACGCATCGGTCGAGCTGGCGCTGGCGGCCGTGCGGGCGTGAGCCGGTCGGGCGCGGGAGTGGAACGATAGGGACGTGGCCAGTCCGACCGACCCGACGCCCGAGGGCGGCGACGTCGACGACGAGGCGCTCACCTGGGCCGGCGACGAGGAGCAGGGCCGCCGACGTCCGCGGCTCGCGGCACCCGACCCGGCCGAGGAGTCGACGCTGGAGTCGGCCGGCGACGACGAGGACCAGGAGTTCGAGCCGCCGGCGACGCCGCGCGACGTGCCGGGCGCCGCGCTGGCGGTCGTGTTCGGCATCCTGTACCTGGCCATCACGGTGGGCTGGATCTATTCGGTGCAGCTGACCGCAGCGCCGTCGGCCGACCTCTTTCCCGAGGTCGTGTGGCAGTTCGGCGAGTTCACGGCGATGGTGGCCGCCCCGATCTGGTTCGCGGCGGTGATCGCGCTCACCCGCGATCGGCCGGCGTTGCGGGCCGGGTGGTTCGCGCTCGGCGTCGGCCTGCTGCTGCCGTGGCCCGTGCTCCTGGGGCTGGCCGGATGAGCGACGAGCAGAACACGGCCGCCGCCCCGGCCGGTCGCACGGCGACCTGGATCATCGCGGTCGCCTTCGCGATCCTGTACGCCGGTCCGCTGTTCTGGGCGGTCTCCGATCTCGTCGAGTACCCCGCACAGGTCGGCGGACGCACGCCGTGGTGGCTGCTCATCGTGGCGGTCGCGATCCCGGTCGCGCTCTACGTCGGGGGCTGCTCCTCGGCCGAGCGCGCACCCCGTGCTGCGCACCATCCTGCTGGGCGCGGGGCTCTGCGCCGCGAACGCGCTCACCATCGCCGGGATCGCGCTCGCCCCGTTCCTGCTCTGAGGCGCGGCTCAGTCGCCCGCCGGACGGGACCCGCCCGGCGGTCCGGGCACCCCGCGCGCCCCGGTAGGCTGGCGTCACCCCTTTCGCCTACGTAGAGGATCCTCCGTGGCCAAGCCGGTCGTGCTGATCGCCGAAGAACTGTCTCCCGCCACCGTCGAAGCCCTCGGGCCCGACTTCGAGATCCGGTCGGTCGACGGCACCGACCGCCCGGCGCTGCTCGCGGCGCTCGCGGGGGCGGATGCCGTGCTCATCCGATCGGCGACCCGCATGGATGCGGAGGCGATCGCCGCGAACCCGCAGTTGAAGGTCATCGCGCGCGCGGGCGTCGGGCTCGACAACGTCGACATCAAGGCGGCGACCGAGGCCGGCGTCATGGTCGTGAACGCGCCGACCTCCAACATCATCAGCGCCGCCGAGCTGACCATCGGGCACATCCTGAGTCTCGCCCGCCACATCCCGGCCGCGCACGCGAGTCTCGCGGCGGGGGAGTGGAAGCGCTCCAAGTACACCGGCACGGAGCTGTTCGAGAAGACCCTCGGCATCATCGGTCTCGGCCGCATCGGCGCCCTCATCACCGAGCGCATGCAGGCATTCGGCATGGAGGTCATCGCCTACGACCCGTACGTCACCGCGGCGCGCGCGCAGCAGCTCGGGGTGCGGCTCGTGAGCCTCGACGAGGTGCTCGCGGAGTCCGACTTCATCACGATCCACATGCCGAAGACGCCCGAGACGACGGGCATGATCGCCGGGCCGCAGCTGGCCGCGATGAAGTCGACGGCGTACATCGTCAACGTGGCCCGCGGCGGCCTGATCGACGAGGCGGCTCTCGCCCAGGCGCTGCGCGACGGTCAGATCGCCGGCGCGGGCATCGACGTCTTCTCCAGCGAGCCCCCGGCCGACGACGTGCTCACCGCGGCCCCGAACATCGTCGTCACCCCGCACCTCGGCGCCTCCACCGACGAAGCGCAGGAGAAGGCAGGCGTCTCGGTCGCGCGTTCGGTGCGGCTCGCCCTCGGCGGCGAGCTGGTGCCGGATGCCGTCAACGTCGCCGGCGGCGCGATCGACCCGTTCGTACGCCCGGGCATCGCGCTCGTCGAGAAGCTCGGCCAGATCCTCGCCGCGGTGGCCGGACACGGCGCGCTCACCGACCTCGAGATCGACGTGCGCGGCGAACTCGCCGCCTACGACGTGAGCGTCTACCGGCTCGCGGCGCTCAAGGGCTACTTCACGAACCAGGTGACCGAGAACGTGTCGTACGTGAACGCGCCGCTGCTCGCCGAGCAGCGCGGCATCGCGTCGAGCCTGTCGACCGCCGAGGACAGCAGGGACTACCGCAACACGACCACGCTTCGCGGCGTGCTCTCCGACGGCACGACCGTCGAGGTGTCGGGCACCCTGTCGGGTACCAAGATGGTCGAGAAGATCATCGGCCTGAACGGGTACGACATCGAGGTGCCGATCGCGGAGCACCACGTCGTCATGCTCTACACCGACCGGCCGGGGATCGTCGCGGCCTACGGGCGCGAGTTCGGCGAGGCGGGCGTCAACATCGCCGGCATGCAGATCGCCCGGCGCAGCGCTGGCGGGCAGGCTCTGACGATCGTGACGGTCGACTCGCCGGTGCCCGACGACGTGCTCGAGCGCGTGCGCGGCGCCATCGACGCGGACGACGTGCGCGAGATCGACATCGTCGAGGCATAGGGCGGTCCAGGAGCGAGCGGGTCGAGGAACACCGCGGCTCCTCGACCCGCTCGTCCGCTCAGACCGGCGGGTCGACGTCGGTCGACGAACTCCGCACCGAGTTGCCCGTGGCCGGGTCGACGGCGGTGCGCTCGACGGTCGTGGCTCCTCGGCGGCGCATCATCGCGACCAGGCCGACGATGAACAGCACGACGCCGGCCACCATGAGGATCCCCCGATGATGGGCATGCTCACGCCCGGCACCGCGAAGGAGACGCCGAACGCGAGGATCGCGCCGACGACGAACAGCAGGACTCCACCTACCACCATGGTCAGCTCCTATCTCGTTCCGGGAGTGTTCCCGGGTACGGCCTGACGCTAAGCCCGGTTGGTGAGGCCTGTCTCATCTCCGAGGCCGGGGACGGCGCGGGATAGGCTGGGACCCTCTCGCGAGCCCCGGAAATCCGGGGCCGCCCGGCACCCTGGATGTCGCCTGGACATTCACTCGGCCCGTATGCGAATGGAGCCCCGCGACGTGACCCGCAGCATCGACCTGGCCGTGATCCCGGGCGACGGGATCGGTCGCGAGGTGGTGCCGGAGGCCGTCGAGACCCTGCGGGCCGCGCTCGGCGCCGACGCGGCGATCACGACGACCAATTACCCGTTCGGTGCGACCCACTACCTCGAGTCGGGCGAGATCCTCTCCGACGACGACCTCGCCGCCCTCGCGGCGCACGACGCGATCCTGCTCGGCGCGGTCGGCGGCGATCCGCGCGACCCGCGGCTCGCGGGCGGGATCATCGAGCGCGGCCTGCTGCTGAGGCTGCGGTTCGCCTTCGATCACTACGTCAACCTCCGGCCGACCCGCGTCTTCCCGGGTGTCGTGAGCCCGCTGGTCCGGCCGGGCGACGTGGACTTCGTGGTGGTGCGGGAGGGCACCGAGGGGCCGTACGTCGGCAACGGCGGCGCCATCCGGATCGGCACGCCCGCTGAGATCGCGACCGAGGTGAGCCTCAACACCGCCTACGGCGTGGAGCGCCTCGTGCGTTACGCGTTCGAGGTCGCCGAGAGGCGCCGCAAGCGGCTCACGCTCGTGCACAAGACGAACGTGCTCACCAACGCCGGGGCCCTCTGGACGCGGCTCGTGCGCGCCGAGGCCGAGCGGCATCCGGATGTCGAATGGGACTACCTGCACGTCGACGCGGCCACGATCTTCCTCGTCACCGACCCTGCTAGGTTCGACGTGATCGTCACGGACAATCTCTTCGGCGACATCCTCACCGACCTGGCGGGCGCTATCAGCGGCGGCATCGGACTGGCGGCCTCGGGCAACATCAACCCCGACGGCGCGTTCCCCTCGATGTTCGAGCCCGTGCACGGATCGGCTCCCGACATCGCGGGGCAGCAGAAGGCCGACCCCACGGCCGCGATCCTGTCGACCGTCCTGCTCCTGGATCATCTCGGGATGCCGGAGCCGGCCCGCCGGATCGAGGCCGCGGTCGCGACCGACCTCGCGGATCGCGCCGGCGCCCCGCGCTCGACGGGCGACGTCGGCGACGCGATCCGCTCCAGACTGTAGATAGGACGAAAGGCGCACCCATGGCGATCAACCTGCTCCCGATGGCGAACCAGGACCTGCTCTGGCAGGTCACCCGCAACGACGGGGCGAAGTCGGCCGAGGAGCGCGCCGAGATCCTGAAGGCCCCGGGTTCGGCAATTACTTCACCGACCACATGGTCGACGTGTGCTGGTCGGAGCAGGGCGGGTGGCACCGGCCCCGCGTCATGCCGTACGGCCCCATCTCGATCCAGCCGGCGGCCGCGGTGCTGCACTACGCCCAGGAGATCTTCGAGGGGCTCAAGGCGTACCGGCACGCCGACGGGTCGATCTGGAGCTTCCGCCCGGAGCAGAACGCGGCGCGGATGCAGCGCTCGGCCCGGCGCCTCGCGCTGCCGGAGCTGCCGACCGAGTACTTCATCGACGCCCTCAAGCAGCTCATCGCCGTCGACGGCGACTGGGTGCCGGCCGAGCCGGAGACCTCGCTGTACCTGCGACCGTTCATGTGGGCCAAGGAGGCGTTCCTCGGCGTGCGCGCCGCCAAGAAGGTCAACTTCAACCTCATCGCCTCGCCCGCCGGCGCGTACTTCACGTCGGGGCCGGAGCCGCTCTCGATCTGGCTCTCGACCACGTTCACGCGCGCGGGGCACGGCGGGCTCGGCGCGGCCAAGACCGGCGGCAACTACGCCGCGTCGCTCCTGCCGCAGCAGGAGGCGTACGAGAACGGCTGCCAGCAGGTGCTCTTCCTCGACGCCCAGGAGGGAAGTACCTCGAGGAGCTCGGCGGCATGAACATCGTGCTCGTCACGCGCGACCAGAAGCTCATCACGCCCGACTCCGACTCGATCCTCGAGGGCATCACGCTCGACTCGGTGCTGCAGCTCGCGGTGGACCGCGGCTACGCCGTCGAGCAGCGCCGGGTGTCGATCGACGAGTGGCGCGACGGCGCGGCGTCGGGCGAGATCGTCGAGGCGTTCGCGTGCGGCACGGCCGCCGTGATCACCCCCATCGGCGAGATCAAGAGCCCCGACTTCGGCATCTGGATGACGGAGCCGGCCGGGGAGCGCGTGTCGATGCAGCTGCGCGCGGAGCTCCTCGACATCCAATACGGCCGCGCCGCGGACCGGCACGGGTGGCTGACCCGCCTCGACGCGTAGCGCGGTCCATCCATCTGACGCGAATGCCCAGTCCTCCCCAGGGGACCCGGGCATTCGCGTCAGACAGCCGACGTGAGGCGGCCCCGGGCGCTCCGCGAGGAGCCCAGGATGCCGGCATGACACGTCGGCGCGATCTGCCCGGCCCCTTCGACGGCTCCGCATTCCGCGTGGGGCGGGCGCGATCCGCGGGGATCTCGCGTCATCGCGTCGACGCGCGGGACCTCGTCCGTCCGCATCACGGCGGCAGAGCCCACCGCTTGGAGACCCTCGAAGATCGATGCCGAGCCCTGATGCCGCTCATGTCGTCCACGCAGGCGTTCACCGGGCCGACTGCGGCACTGCTCATGGGTGCGCCTCTGCCCCTGCGGCTCGAGCGGGACCCGCGTCTGCACGTCTCCTCGCTGCGGCCGCAACGCGCCATGCGGCGCCCCGGCGTGGTCGGCGTGGAACGAGGCGACGGTGCGGTCGGTCGGATCCGTGGCATCCCGGCGCTCCACGCCGCACTGGTCTGGGTCGACCTGGGTCGCCGGCTCTCCATCGTCGATCTCGTCGCCGTCGGCGATCGTCTGGTCTCCGGCACCCTCCGTCGACCGCCGCTGTGCGGGGTCGAGGACCTGGCGGCGGCGGTTGCGCAGCGGACCGGATCGCCGGGGGTCCGGGCGGCGCGGTCGGCCCTGCCGTCCATCCGGATCGGCAGCTGGTCGCGGCCGGAGACCTTCCTGCGGCTGCTCATCGTCGCGGCGGGACTGCCCGAGCCCGAGCTCAACCGGCCGATCGTCCTCTCGATCGGCCGGTTGGTGGTGCCCGATCTGTGCTGGCCGCTGTATCGCATCGTCATCGAATACGACGGCCAATGGCATGACGACGTGTGGGATTCGGACGCCGACCGTCACGAGGCCCTCGTCGACGACGGCTGGATGGTGGTGCGTGTCCGTCGTCACGAGCTCTTCCACGCGCCGGGGTCCTCGTCGCGCGCCTCGTGCGTCGTCTGAACCAGTGCGGCTACCGGCATCCCGCGTCGATCGACCTGACGCGAATGCCCCGCTTCACCGCTTAGGACTGGTCAGTTGCGTCAGATGGACGGGGGAGGGAGGAGGGGGAACGGACCTGACGGGTGGCGGCGGGCGAAGGCGGCGACCGCGGCGGCGGCGGCGTCGAGGTTCTCGGCCGGGGTATGGCCCGACGCCTTGCGCGGGCGGAGGTCGTGGTCGCCGTCGGGCGCCCACGAGATCGTGATCGTCGGCGCGAGCGCGTAGCCCGCGACGTCGGCGGTGGTGCCCATCGGGTCGCGCTCGCCCTGGCAGATGAGGGCGGGGGTCGCGAGGTGCTCGAGGTGCGCCGTGCGCAGCTGCTCGGGCCGGCCCGGCGGGTGGAACGGGTAGCCGAGGCACACCAGCCCGCGGAGGCCGTCGGGTCGGAGCGAGTCCGCCACCATCGAGGCCACGCGCCCGCCGTAGGACTTGCCGCCGATGAGCGCGGGACGCCCGGCCTGCTCCCACGCGACGCGGTACTCGCCGAGCACGCGGTCCGCGCGGGGGACGGGGGGACGCGAGCCGGAGCGGCGGGCGGCCATGTAGGCGAACTCGAAGCGCACGACCCGGATGCCGCGGGCCGAGAGGCGGGCGGCCATGTCATCCATCCATCGCGAGTCCATCGCCGCCCCCGCCCCATGGGCCAGCATCAGCGTCGGCCCGTCGTCGGGCCCGGTGATCAGCAGATCGGGCACGGAGGCAAGGCTAGGCTCGGAGCGTGAAGGTCGCCCGATTCGCCACGGAGGGCGAGGACCCCCGGTACGGCATCGTCGACGGCGAGGAGGTCGTCGTGCTGCGCAGCGACCCCATCTTCGCCGGGTTCGACACGACGGGAGAGCGGGTCGCGCTCGCCGACGTCCGGCTGCTGGCCCCGGTGATCCCGCGCTCGAAGGTCGTGTGCGTCGGCCTCAACTACGCCGAGCACCGCAACGACATGGCCAACGTGGACGCGCCCGACACGCCCCTGATCTTCCTCAAGCCGAACACCGCCGTGGTCGGTCCGGGCGACCCCATCCAGATCCCGCCGGTCGAGGGCCGCATCACCCACGAGGGCGAGCTGGTCATGGTCGTCGGCCGGATCGCGAAGCAGGTCAAGGCCGAGAACTGGGCCGACTACGTGTTCGGCTACACGATCGGCAACGACGTCTCGGCGCGTGACCAGATGTTCGCCGACGGGCAGTGGGCCCGCGCCAAGGGCTACGACACGTTCGCGCCGATCGGGCCCTGGATCGAGACGGAGCTCGACCCGACGAATCTGGAGATCCAGACCTACGTCGACGGGGAGCCCCGCCGGCACGGCAACACGAAGGACCTGCTGCACAAGCTGCCGGAGCTCATCGAGTACATCTCCGACGTCTGGACGCTGTTGCCCGGCGACATCATCATGACCGGCACACCGTCGGGGCTCGGCGGCTTCGTCGACGGCCAGGTGGTCGACATCGACATCGAGGGCATCGGGCGCCTGAGCAACCCGGCGCGGAACCGCGACGGCTGAGCATGGCCGGCGCATGAGCGAGCGCGTCGACCGCGCGCGGCTGCATCGGCGGGTGCGCGTCTCGCTGATCATCGGCCAGGCGATGGCCGGCGTCGGCATGGGCGGCACGCTCTCCGCCGGATCGTTGCTCATCGCGCACGTCACCGGTTCCGACGCCTGGGCCGGGATGGCCGCCACGTTGACGACCCTGGGTGCCGCCGCGGCCGCCCTGCCGCTGGCCGCACTCGCGCGCCGCCACGGTCGAGCGCCGGCCCTCACGACGGGCGGCGTCGTCGCCGCCGCAGGGGCCGCGCTCGGCGTGCTGGCGGCGGTGCTCGGCTCGGTCGCGCCCCTGTTCATCGCCATGGTGCTCATCGGCGTCGGCACGGCCGTCAACCTGCAGTCGCGATTCGCGGCCACCGACCTCTCCGACCCGCGCAGCCGTGCCCGCGATCTCGCGATCGTCGTGTGGGCCACGACCGTCGGGGCCGTGCTCGGGCCGAACCTCATCGACCCGGCCGACCGGTTCGGCCAGGGGATCGGGCTGCCACCGCTCGCGGGGCCGTTCCTCGTGACGCTGCTCGCCCAGCTGCTCGCCGCCGTCGTGTACGTCATCGGCATCCGGCCCGATCCGCTGCGGTTCGCGGCGCGGGCCGCGGCGGCCGCCGGCCCTGCCGCCGCCGGCTCGCCGCCGGATCGCAACGGTGTCACGACGGGCATCGTGGCGCTGGCCGCGAGCCACGCGACGATGGTGTCGGTCATGTCGATGACGCCCGTGCACATCCAGGAGCTCGGGGGCGGGCTCGTCGTCATCGGATTCACCATCAGCCTGCACGTCGCCGGGATGTACGGACTGTCACCCGTGTTCGGCATCCTCGCCGACCGGGTCGGCCGCGAACGGGCGATCCTGGTCGGGCAG
Source organism: Pseudolysinimonas kribbensis (assembly GCF_030161895.1). GTDB lineage: Bacteria > Actinomycetota > Actinomycetes > Actinomycetales > Microbacteriaceae > Pseudolysinimonas > Pseudolysinimonas kribbensis. The sequence goes on along the minus strand of NZ_BSVB01000001.1, from coordinate 826,412 downwards.
GGGCTGCTGCTGCTGAGCCTCGTCTGCGTCGGGGCGGGCGCCCGGAGCGAGGCGCTCGTCATGCTCGGGCTCGTGCTGCTCGGACTCGGCTGGAGCGCCTCGACCGTCGCGGCCGCCGCCCTCGTGTCGGAGTCGGCGGCGCCGGAACGCCGCACGAGCGTGCAGGGTCGCTCCGACCTCATCATGAGCGCGTCCGGAGCCGTCGGCGGAGCCCTCGCCGGGGTCGCGGTCGCCACGCTCGGCTATGCCGCGCTCGCCTTCATCGCACTCGCCCTCGTCTTCGCCGTGCTCGCCACGGTGGGCTTCCGCGCCGGACGCGGGCGGCGTGAGCAGCCTCTCGCCGGGGCGGCCGCGGCCGAGCTGATCCCGCTGGATCCGGACGTCATCCGCGAGGAGCTGCCGTGAGCTGGCCGGCCGACCGCACGGTGCTCGGCCCGAACGGCGAGCACTAGGCTCGGATCGCGATGAGTGCCGAGGAAGCGGGGGCGCCGGCCCCGAGCCGCATCGCCTGGGTCCCGGGACTCCTGCTCGCCGGGGTCGCCGCCGCGATCGGCTGGCTCGTGCACGACCTGCTGCCGTGGGCGCCGTGGTTGACGGTGTCGCTCGTGCTGGGCGTGATCGTCGGATGCATCCCGCCCGCCCGGCGCGCACTCGACGGGGCGCTGAAGGCCGGCCTGGCCCTGGCGGCGCGACGCGTGCTGCGCATCGGGATCGTCGTGCTCGGGCTGCAGCTGAGCCTCGTCGACATCGGGCGGCTCGGCTGGGCCGCGATCCTGCTGATCATCGCGCTCGTGGCCGTCGGCTTCGTCGTGATGTACCTGCTCGGCCGCGCGTTCCGGCTGCCCGGCGACGAGCCCGTGCTGCTCGCCGCGGGCTTCTCGATCTGCGGCGTCTCCGCCGTGGGGGCGATGAGCGCGGCACGGCGCTCCGACCCGGCCGACGGCGGCGCTCCCGTCGCGATGGTCACGCTGTTCGGGACGGCCGCGATCGCCGTGCTGCCCGCGCTCGCTCTGCCCTTCGGGCTCGGCCACGGCCGCATCTACGGCGACTGGGTCGGCGCGAGCGTGCACGACGTGGGCCAGGTGGTCGCCACGGCGGGCGCCGCGGGAACGTACGCCCTGGCGGCCGCGATCGTCGTCAAGCTCACCCGCGTGCTCATGCTCGCGCCGATGGTCGCCATCGCGTCCGTCGCGACCCGCCGCCGGATGCGCGCCGCGGGCGACGACGTGCGCGGGCCGCTGCCGCCGATCGTCCCGCTGTTCATCGTCGGGTTCCTGGCCCTGGTGCTGATCCGCACCTTCGCGCCGGTGCCGCCGGTCGTGCTCGATGTCGCCTCCACCGTGCAATCGGCTCTGCTCGCGACCGCCCTGTTCGGCATCGGCGCGTCGCTGCGGCTCGAGCGGCTCGTGCGGACCGGGCCGCGGGCGCTCGCCGCGGGCGCGATCGGCTGGGTCGTCATCCTGCTCCTGGCGCTGCTCGTGCCGTTCGTCGCCGCGCACTGACGTCGCCGCCGTGGTCGCCATCCTGGGCCTCGTGAGCGCGGTCGTCTACGGCGCCTCCGACTTCTTCGGCGGTCTCGCCGCCCGCCGGATGCCGGCGCTTCTGGCGAGCACGCTCGGCTCCGCGGTCGCCGTGGTGGGGGCCGCGATCGCGGTGCTCGTCGACCGGCCGGTCTGGACCCTCGAGGACGCCGCCCTGGCCGCCGTCGCCGGGGTGCTCGGCGCGATCGGCACCTGGTCGTTCTACGCGGGCCTCGCCATCGGCCCGATGAGCGTCGTCTCGCCGGGGGTCGCGATGATCTACGCGGTGGTGCCCGCGGTCGTCGGCATCGCGCTCGGCGAGCGGTTCCGTCCCGTCGGCTACGTCGCCCTCGTCGCGGTCGTCGGCGCCGCCCTGCTGCTCGCGGTGCCCCGGCAGCGCGACGGCGCCCGGCTCACCCGGCGTGCGATCGTGCTCGGGACGATCGCCGGGCTCGCGTACGCCGGGTACATCATCGCGATGGACCGCACGAGCGCGGCGTCGGGACTCGAGCCGCTGCTCGTCGAGCTCGCGGCGGCGTTCGTCGTGTTCACGATCGTGCTCGCGTTCCGGCGCGCACGCCGCGGCCCCTCCGAGCTGGCCGGCCTGCGCGACGCCCGGTCGGTTCTGCACGCCCTGCTCGCGGGGCTGCTCCTCGTGGTCGCGACCATCCTGCTCGTCATCGGTCTGCACCTCGGGGAGCTCGCCGTCATGGGCGTGCTCAACTCGCTCTATCCGCTCGGCACGGTGCTGCTGGCCCTCGTGGTGCTGCGCGAGCGGCTCAGCCGGCTGCAGCTCGCCGGCATCCTGCTCGCCATCGCCGCCTCAGCGGCGCTCGCGCTCGGCTGACGGACCGGCTGCGTCGGTAGGCTCGGAGGCGATGGCCGACCTCCCCTTCACCACCGCGACCGGATCCGACATCCGGGTGCGCTTCTGCCCTCGCCGACGGGCACGCCGCACGTCGGCATGGTGCGCACGGCCCTGTTCAACTGGGCGTACGCCCGGCACACGGGCGGCACGTTCGTCTTCCGGATCGAGGACACGGATGCCGAGCGCGACAGCGAGGAGAGCTATCTGCAGCTGCTCGACGCGCTGCGCTGGCTCGGCCTGGACTGGGACGAGGGCCCCGAGGTCGGCGGCCCGCACGAGCCCTACCGCCAGTCGCAGCGCGGGCGGGTCTATCAGGACGTCATCCGGGCGCTGCGGGATGCCGGCCACCTCTACGAGAGCTTCGTCACCCCGGAGGAGATGGAGGCCCGCAATCGCGCCGCCGGCCGCGACCCCCGGCAGGGCTACGACAATCACGAGCGCGATCTGACCGACGAGCAGCGCGCCGCCTTCCGCGCCGAGGGTCGCGAGCCCTCGCTGCGGCTGCGGGTGCCCGACGTCGACCTGAGCTTCGACGACCTCATCCGCGGGCCGGTGACGTTCCGGGCGGGCAGCTTCCCCGACTTCGTGCTGGTGCGGCCGAACGGCGCGCCGCTGTACACGCTCACGAACCCGGTCGACGACGCTCTCATGGGGGTGACCGACGTCATCCGCGGCGAGGACATCCTGTCGTCGACCCCGCGTCAGATCGCGCTCTATCTCGCCCTCATCGACATCGGCATCACGACGTTCGTGCCGCGCTTCGGGCACATGCCGCTCGTGCTGGGCGAGGGGTCGAAGAAGCTGTCGAAGCGCGATCCGGAGTCCAACCTGTTCCACCACCGCGATCGCGGCTTCATCCCCGAGGGGCTGCTGAACTACCTCGCGCTGCTCGGCTGGTCGATCGCCGCGGACCGCGACGTGTTCTCGCGCGAGGAGCTGGTCGCCGCGTTCGACATCCGCGACGTGAACGCCAACCCGGCGCGGTTCGACCAGAAGAAGGCCGACGCGATCGACGGCGACCACATCCGGATGCTCGAGCCGGCCGACTTCGCCGGACGCATCGTGCCCTACCTCGAGGGGCTCGTCGCCGACCCGCCGACGCCGCAGCAGGCAGCGATCCTGCGCGAGGCGGCGCCGCTCGTCCAGGAGCGCGTCAACGTGCTCGGCGAGGCGCGCGGGATGCTCGGCTTCCTGTTCACGCCCGACGACGAGATCCACTACGACGACGACGCGCTCCCGAAGGACGCCGACCAGGCGCGCCTCGTACTGGATGCCGCCGTCGCCGCCCTGGAGCCCCTCGACGACTTCTCGGCGGCCGCGATCGAGGCGGCGCTGCGGGCGGCGCTCACTGTGCCGGTCGAGGAGGGCGGCGCGGGGTTGAACCCGCGCACCGCCTTCGGCCCGCTGCGCACCGCGATCTCGGGACGCCGGGTCAGCCCGCCGCTGTTCGAGTCGATGGAGATCCTCGACAAGGCCTCCACGCTCGCGCGCCTCGACCGCTTCCAGCGCCACCTGCGGACGGCGTAGTGCCGTAGCGGCACTCGCGAGTCACTCGAACCGCTGCGTGGCCCAGGGGAACCGCACCTCGACCTCGAGCCCGCGGCCCGGGTCGTTGTGGAGCGCGACGTCGCCCCCGCTCAGCCGGGCGATCCCGGCCACGATCGTGAGACCGAGCCCTGCCCCGTCGCGGCGCGGCGCCGCCCGGGCGAAGCGCACGAGTGCGCGGTCGGCGAAGTCCGGGTCCATGCCGCCGGCGTCGTCCCGCACCGACAGCACGGCGCCCGAGGCGCGGCGACGCAGGGCGAGCTCGATGCGCGCGGGCCGATCGCCGGCCGCCGCGATCGCATTGCCCGTGAGGTTGTCCACGGCTCGCCCGAAGTCCTCGATCGGCACGGCGACGGCCGTCTCGTCGGCGCCCGGATCCGCGTGCGCGACAACCTCGATCGCGCGGTCGCCGATGCGCAGGCGCGCCCGGTCGGCGGCGTCGGCGAGCTCGAGAGCGAGATCGGCGTAGTCCGCGCGGCCCGGCGTGGACTGCGCCTCGATCCGCGACAGCTCGAGCAGCGAGGTCGCGAGCGTGCTCAGCCGGCCGAGTGTCGCCTGGGCCGACGCGAGGTCGCGCCGCAGCTCCCGCTCGTCGTCGCCCGCCTGGGCGAGCTCGAGCTGGGTCTGCAGGATCGCGAGGGGCGTGCGCAGCTCGTGGCTGGCATCCGAGACCAGTTGTCGTTCGCGCTCCGCCGACGCCCGCAGCTGCTCGATCAGCTCGTTGAGCGACCGCGCCAGCCCGGTGATCTCGTCGTCGGCCGCACCGACCGGCAGCAGCTCGTCGCCCGGCTGCGCCGCCAGCCGCACCGCGCTGCGCCGCAGCCGGGTGACGGGCCGCAGGGCGAGCGTGCCGATGAGCCAGGATGCCGCCCCGAACCCGACGTTGATGATCGCGATCGCGATGATGAGCAGCCAGGAGACCTGGGTGAGCACGGTCGTCTGCTCCTGGGCATTGCGGGCGGCCACCAGGTGCCAGGTGCCGGTGGAGTTGGTGACGGAGGCGACGCGCACGAGGTAGCGGACGCCGCCGACGGCCACCATGTGGTACCCGTCGGGCAGCGCCACCAGGGAGCCCATTCTGTCCCGCAGCGCATGGGGGAGGCTGTCGACCTTGCGCGCACCGGTCGGGTCGACGACGGCGATGTGCTCGCCGCGGCCCGGCCCGTCCAGGCCCTCCGTGGGCTCCGTGAGCAGGGCGGTGCGGTACGGCGCCTCGATGCTCGCGAGCAGGTCGTGCTCGCCCTCGTCGACGATCGAGCGCACCCGATCGAAGATCACGACCCCCGCGACGACCGAGATCGCGAGGGCGATGACGACGCTGCCGCCCGTGATCCGGGTGCGGATGCTGAGGCGGGAGAGCCTCATGCCGAGGGTCGCGGCGGCGTCCTCGGCGGGCGCGCGCGCCGCGGGACGCCCGGCCGCCGGCGGCTCGGCTGCGGCCGGGTCGACCGCCTCGAGCCGGAATCCGACGCCGCGCACGGTGACGATCTTCAGCGCCGATCCGCCGGCATCGAGCTTGCGGCGCACATAGCTCACGTACTGGTCGACGATGTTCGGGTCGTATCGCGCCGACCCCCAGATCTCGCCGAGGATGGCCCCGCGCTCGAACACCTCGCCGGGGCGCTCGGCGAGCATCCGCAGCAGATCGAACTCGGTCCGGCTGAGCCGGAGTTTGCGCTCGCCGACCCAGACCAGCTGCCGCGCGAGGTCGAGCACGGTGTCGCCCACCTCGACGCGGGCCGCGCCGAGCCGGCCGCGCCGCCGGAGGGCGCGCAGGCGCGCCGCGAGTTCGGCGAGATGGAACGGCTTCGTGAGGTAGTCGTCGGCCCCCGCGTCGAGCCCGCGCACCCGGTCGTCGACCGCGTCGCGCGCCGTCAGCAGCAGGATGCCGATCCCCGGCACCGCCTCCTTGAGCCGGCGGCACAGCTCGAACCCCGACATCCCGGGCAGCATGACATCGAGCACGGCGACGTCGTACCCGTCGGTATCGCGCGCCAGCGAGAGGGCGTCGATGCCGTTGTCGGCGATGTCGACCTGGTACTCCTCGCCGCGGAGTCCGCGCGCGATGAGCGCCGCCATCTCCGGTTCGTCATCCACGACCAGTGCACGCACCACGACGCACCTCCTGAGGTCGGATCCGAGCCTACGGGGAGGAGACTTGGCGCCGGATCGATGCGACCTGAAAGTCCTCTCACCCCGCGCGGCCGCGATCCGGGCCGGTTCCCCATGCGTGCCGGGGAGCATGGGCGACATGACGACCCTCGGCACGCAGACCGTCCGGCCGCCCGCGGCGCGGCCGGCGCGTTCGCGATGGGCCGCGGCGCGTGCCGTCCTGCGGAGGTCGACCGCGGCGCGCGCGGCGTCTCTCGGTCTCGTGGGCGGGCTGATCGGCTGGGCCGGATCGGGGGTGCCGTCGTACTGGGGCGACGAGGCGGCGAGCATCATGTCGGCCGAGCGCTCCCTGCCCGGCCTGTTCGCGATGGCGGCCCACGTCGACGCGGTGCACACCACCTACTACGCACTCCTGCACGTCTGGATCCGCCTGGTCGGCACCTCGGAGCTCGCCACGCGCACGCCGAGCGCGGTCGCGGTCGCATTCCTCGTCGCCGGGGTCGTGGTCCTCGGCGAGCGGCTCGGCGGCATCCGGCTCGGGGTCGCCGCGGGCATCGCCGCCGTCGCCCTGCCACGGATCACCTACCTGGCCACCGATGCCCGCTCCTACGCGTTCGCGGCGGCGGCGGCGGTGTGGATCGCGGTGCTCGTCGTCCGGCTGCTGCGCGGCCGGCACCGCCGTCGCGCCTGGGTCCTGCTCGGCGTCGCGATCGGAGCCACCGCCTGGATGTTCCTCTACGCCGTGCTGCTCGTGCTCGTCGTCGGGGTCATGGTGCTGGTGCTGCGACGTGACCTCATCCGCTCATGGCTCTGGGCCGGCGCCGCGGCCGTCGTCGTCGCGTCGCCCATCGCCCTGCTCGCCATGTCCGAGCGGCACCAGATCGCCTTCCTCGCCCACCGCAGCGTCGTGAGCGTCGGCGGCGTGCTCGTGACCCAGTGGTTCCTCAAACCCTGGCCTGCCGTCGTCGGCTGGGCGATCATCCTCGCCGGCGTCGTGCTGTCGCTGCGCCGGCGGCGCGGACGGCGGGCCGTGCTGCTCGGGCTGACCTGGATGGCGCTGCCCACCGCGATCCTGCTGCTGGCCGACCCCGTCGTGCCGGTCTACACGACACGCTATCTCTCCTTCGCCGCCCCTGCCGTCGCGCTGCTGATCGGGCTCGGCGCCGTGCGCATCGCGGAGTCGGTGCGCGGACGGGAGCTGCGTCTCGCCGCCGGTGCCGCGGTGCTGGGCATCGCGGCCGGCGTCTCCGCCCCGGTCTACCTCGCGCAACGCGGGCCGTACGGGCAGTCCGAGGGAGCCGACTTCGAGCAGGCCGCGGAGGCGGCCGGCGACCTCGGCCACCGGGGCGACGCCGTCATCTTCGACGAGGGCACGAAACCGTCGATCGACCCGCGACTCGCCTACCGCCTGTTCCCGCAGCGCTTCACCGGGCTGCGCGACGTCGAGCTGGTCACACCGTTCGACCGGCGGACCCAGCTGTGGGACGTCGTGCGCCCGCTCGACCAGGCGCTGCCGGATCTGGGTCGCGAGGTGATCGCGATCGAGAACACAGCGGGTCACGGCCTCCCGCCCGACATCGAGCGCCTCGTCGGGGCCGGGTACCGCGTCGACGCGGTGCAGCGGCTGCACATCGACAGCGTCTACCGCCTGACCCGGCCGGGCGCCTGACGGGCCTCGTCCGTACGGTAGAGTTGCTCCTCGGCCCGGCGCTTTCGAGCGCGACGTGCCGCCGCATTGGGGTGTGGTGTAATTGGCAACACGGCTGATTCTGGTTCAGTTGTTCTTGGTTCGAGTCCAGGCACCCCAGCCACACGACTGATCGACGCGCAGGCCGAGCGCGATCCAGGTCACCCGTAGGTGCGATCGTTCCACTCGAGCCATCCGGTCTCGTGCCGCCCGGACGGATCGTGGTGAGTCCAGTGCACGGTGCCGCCTTCGGCGTTCCACTCGTACTGCCCGAGGAACGCGACCGCGTCGCCGACGCGCAGTCCGTTCAGCCGTGGCGCGATGTCGATGTCGTATGCGACGAGGATCGTGAGCCCGTCGGGCAGCGTGAGGATGAACCGCTCGTGCCGTGACCCCGCGGTGTCGTCGGGCAGGATGCGCGAGACCGTGCCCGTGCCATGCACCTCGATACCGCTTCGCCGGTCGTCGAAGAGCGCGCGGATGTCGGAGCGCGTCGTCGATGCGCTCGCGAGTGCCGCGCCGGGCGCGGGGATGCGCGCGGGGGCCGGTCCGGCGATCCATCCCTGGGTGAGTCCGAGCGCGACGGCCGCCCCGACCAGGACGAGGGCGGCGACGGCGCCGCGCGCCCCCTTCGCCTCACGCTGCGAGCCTAGCCAGGGCGCTCCGGCGGGTCACGGGCAGGAATCATCCATGTGTGTACATATCCTTGACAGGAGCGGCCTTATTGCGCATGAATGGGCGTCGACGGCAGAAGGAGCGCGACATGCGGATCGGTGTTCTCGGAGCGGGTGTCCAAGGCAAGCTGCACGCGCAGACCCTCGCGGGTCTGGCCGAGGTGGAACTCGCAGGGGTGGCCGACCTCCTCCCCGACAACCGGCGATGGGCGCACGAGACGCTCGGCGTGCCGGTGTACGACACGCTCGATGAGCTCCTTCCGCACGTCGACGCCCTCAGCATCTGCCTGCCGGACCATCTCCACGAGCAGCCGACCATCGCCGCCCTCGACGCGGGCGCGCACGTGCTGCTCGAGAAGCCGATGGCGCTCAGCACCGATGCGTGCGACCGCATCGCGGCGCGCGTGACCGACCGCACGACGCTCATGATCGGCCACGTGCTCCGCTTCGACCCGCGGGTGATCCGGGCGAAGGAGCTGATCGACGCCGGTGCGATCGGCGACGTCTGGGACCTCCAGGTGTGGCGGTGCACGTCGCAGGCCGTGGGGGAGGGCATCTGGGACCGCACGGGGGTGCACTGGTTCCTCGGCATCCACGACGTCGACCTCGTGCGGTTCCTCACCGGGCAGGAGCTCGAGGTCCTCTCCGCGGTCGCCGCGTCGCGGTTCTCGCAGCAGGCCGATGTGGTGCACTCCACGCTGCGTCTCTCGGGCGGGGGCTCGTCACGATGAACGAGAGCTGGCTGCTGCCGCACTCCCGTCCCTCGCGCGCCGACGCCGGAGTGAAGATCGTCGGCGAGCGGGGACTGATCGAGATCGACCTCAGTCACTCCGACCTGCTGCTGGCCTCGCGCGACGGGGAGGTGTCGTTCCGCGACACGCGGTTCTGGCCGAGCCCGTCGGGAGCGGGCGCCTTCAACCTGCGGACCGAGCTGCAGGAGTTCATCCGATCCGTCCGCGACGGGATGCCGTCGCCCGTCACCGCAGCCGACGGTCGCGCCGCGGTGGCGACGATCGAGCAGATCGACGCCCGGCTGACGCGCGCGGACTGACAGACCATGGCGATCGTCGGGGTCGACATCGGCCAGTCCGGAAGCCGCTCGGTCGCGATCGAGGCCGGCGCCTCGCGACATGGGCAGGCGGGCGGCTACTGGTCGGATGCCGTCGCGTCCACCCTGCTGGCCGCGGTCGGTGCCGTGGCGGCCGTCGGCGCGCACGAGATCGGCGTCGGTCTCAGCGGCTATCACCGGATGGGCGACGACCGAGCGCGCATCGTCGACGCCCTCGCCGCGGCCGGCTACCGCGGCACGGTGGTGCTGGCCGATGACGCGGTCACCGCGCACCTCGGCGCATTCGGCGGCGGAGCGGGGGCGGTCATCGCCGCCGGCACGGGAGCCGTCGTGCTGTACGGCGACGGGCGCAGAGCGGTCAGCGTGGACGGCCTCGGTCACGAGCTCGGCGACCGGGGGTCCGGCTACGCGATCGGCCGGTCGGCCCTGCGCGATGCCCTCCTCGAGGAGGAGACCGGGGCCGCACCCGGCCGGGAGTCCGCGCTGCTGAACGCGGCGCGCCGCATGCTGGGGGAGGACCTTCGCCGTCGCGTGGCCGACGCGCCGCCGTCGGTCGACGAGGTCGCGTCGTTCGCCCGCGTGGTCGCCGAGACGGCCCGGTCGGGCGATGTCTGCGCCGTGCGGATCCTGGCCGACGCGGGGGCCGAGCTCGCCCGGTCGGCGACCATCGCGCTGCGCCGGGCCGATGCCGCAGCCGCGGAGGTGTGCCTGATCGGGGCCTCGCCGCCGCGGGCCCGGCGTTGACCGACGCCCTCGCCGACGGACTGCCGGCGGGCTGCCGGCTCGTCGAGCCGCGGGGCGACGCGCTCGATGGTGCCGTGCTGCTGGCCGGCCGCTCCCGGCATCCGTACGGCGACCTGGTGAGCCGCTTCATCATCGACGCCGGCGGGATCGTCGTGGCCGGAGAAAGGGGCCGGGGGTGACGACCGTGCTGGAGACCATCCGCGGCGGGCTCATCGCCTCGTGTCAGGCGGCGTCCCCCGACAGTCCGTTCCGCGATCCGGCCGCCATGCGGCTCATGGTCGAGGCGGTGCGGGTCGGCGGTGCCGTCGCCGCCCGCGTCGAGAGCATCGCCCACGTGCGCGCCGCCCGCGACTGCGGCCTTCCCCTCGTCGGACTCGTCAAACGCGCGAGCGCCGGGAGCGACGTGTACATCACCCCCACGGTCGCCGATGTGCGCGCGCTCATCGCGGCGGGGGCCGCGATCGTCGCGGCGGACGGCACCGTGCGGCCGCGGGAGGGGGCGCGACCCTCCCCGAACTCGTGGACGCCGCCCACACCGCGGGCGCCGTGTTCATGGCCGATGTGGACAGCGTCGAGGCCGGGATCTACGCGGCCGGCTGCGGCGCCGACATCGTGAGCACGACGCTCGCCGGCTACACGGTTCGAGATCTCGAGGTGCCCGATACGCCCGACATCGACCTCGTCGCAGCGCTCGTGCACGCGGCCGGGATCCCCGTGGTGGCGGAGGGGCGCTACACCCGCGTGACCGAGGTGGAGCGCGCCGTCGCCCTCGGCGCGCATGCCGTCGTCGTCGGCACCGCCATCTCCGACCCCGTCCGGCTGACGGCGCGATTCGCGGCCGCCCTGCCTCCACGGCAGGAGTTCCGATGACCGACGGCACCAAGGCATCCCGCGCCTACACCCACCTCGTCCGCCGGGTCGAGACGATGCGACCCCACGAGATGCTGCCCCGGGAGGTCGACCTCGCGGCCGAGCTCGGCATGAGCCGCACGACGCTGCGCCAGGTGCTGACCACCCTCGCCGCCGCGGGATCGATCTACTCCGTGCGCGGGTCGGGCACGTTCGTCTCGGACGCGAAGATCGACAAGGGCACGGCGCTGTTCGGGTTCAGCGAGGACATGCGCGCCCGCGGCATGACGCCGGGAAGCCGCCTCCTGCACGCCGGTCCGGAGCTGGCCGACGGCGACGTGGCGGAGCGTCTCGGCCTGCGTCCCGGCGCACTGGTCTACCGGATCGAGCGGCTGCGTCTGGCCGACGAGGTGCCGATGTGCGTCGAGGACGTCCGGTTGCCCGCCGAGCTGTTGCCGGACCTGCTCACCCGCGACGTCTCGGCGGGGCTGTACGAGCTCCTGCGGTCGGCGTACGGGATCGAGGTCGTGGTCGCGCGGCAGACGATCGCCAGCTCCGTGGCCACCGCCCAGGAGGCGGACCTGCTCGGGATCGCCGTCGGGGCTCCCGTCTTGAACGTGCGACGGGTGGGCCAGGACGCACGGGGCCGATCCGTCGAGTGGGCGCGCTCGTTGTATCGCGGCGATCGGTACGAGTTCAGCCTGACCGCCACCCGCAACGGGCACCGGTGAGGCGCGGTCGGGATGGCTGAGCGGGCGGTGGCTCCGGAGGTGCTCGTCGTGGGCGGCGGTCTCGGCGGGGTCGCCGCGGCGCTGTCGGCGTGTGCGGCCGGACGCACGGTGCTCATCGCCGACGAGTTCCGCTGGCTCGGGGTCAGGCGACCTCGCAGGCGGTGCCGCTCGACGAGCACCGGTGGATCGAGCGGACCGGGTCCTCCGCGACGTACCGGGCCTTCCGCCGGGGATTGCGCGCGGAGTTCCGCCGTACGTACCCCCTCCGCACCGCCGTCCGCGACGATCCCGCTCTCAACCCCGGCTCGGCATGGGTGAGCCCGTTGAGCATCGAGCCCCGGCTCGCGGTGCGGGTGATCGAGGCGATGCTCCGGCCGTGGATCGCGCGCGGCGTGCTCCGGGTCGAGCGCGAGTCCTCGATCGCCGACGCCGAGGTCGACGGCGACCGGATCGCGGCCGTCACCCTCCGCCTGCGCGACGGCGACCTCCTGCGGGTCGAGCCGCGGATGGTGGTCGAGGCCTCCGAGACGGGAACGCTCCTGGAGGCGGCCGGCGTGGAGCACCGGCGCGGAGCGGAGTCCGCGGCGATGACGGGCGAGCCCCACGCGCCCGCTCGGGCCCTGCCGGAACGGATGCAGGCCGCGACGCACTGCCTCGCCGTGGAGCACGTGGCGGGCGAGTGGACGATCGACCGTCCCGAGGATTACGACTCCTGGCGCGCACTGCGCATCCCGGGGTGGCCGGGGCCGATGCTCGACTGGCGCTATCCGAACCCGCGCACCGGGGCGACCATGACCGCCCGCTTCACGCCGAACCCGGACGAGGCGGACTCCGACATGGAGGCCGCCGTCTTCCGGCCCGAGCTGTGGACGTACCGGCGGGTGTTCGACCGGCACCATCTGGTCGGCGATCACCACGGCGTCAGCGACGTCACCGTTCTCAACTGGCCGATGAACGACTACGTCGCGGGCCCGATCGACGACGTGGATGCCGGCCGGCATCGGGCGGCGGCGAAGAGCCTGACGCTCAGCCTGCTCTACTGGCTGCAGACCGAGGCGCCCCGACCGGACGGGGGCGCCGGCTGGCCGGGGCTGCGTCCGCGCCCCGACGTGACCGGCACCGACGACGGCCTGGCGCAGGCACCGTACGTCCGCGAGGCCCGCCGCATCGACGCCCTCGCGACGCCTCGCGAGCAGGATCTGTCGGTGCAGGTGCGCGGAGATCGCGGCGCGGTCGTCTATCCGGATGCCGTGGCGCTCGGGCACTACCGGATCGATCTGCACCCGGCCGTCGACGGCACCGGATACGTCGACATCGCCACGCACCCGTTCACCGTGCCGCTGGGCGCGCTCATCCCGGTCCGCGTCGCCAACCTGGTCGCAGCCGGCAAGACGATCGGCGCCACCCACATCACCAACGGCTGCTACCGCGTCCACCCGGTCGAGTGGGTCACCGGCGAGATCGCCGGCCTGCTCGCGGCCGAGGCGATCCAGCGCGACCGTCCGCCCGCGGCGATCCGGGCCGACCCGGCCGGCTTCGAGTCCTTCCGGCGGCTCGTGGCGGCACGCGGCGTCGATCAGGCGTGGGGGCCACCGAGCTAGCAGATGCCCGACGATTGTTCGGTCACGACGGCTGAGCGACCGCACGCGGGACGAGGTCCTCGTCGTCACGAGCGCGCCCTGGTCGCGCAGCACCGCCTGCAACTCGGTGACGTCGAGCTCGCGCGGGTGGATGCCGTGCCGCGCGCTCAGGGCGGCCGCGGTACCGGCGGCGTGCCCGGTCGCGGTGCAGGTGGCCCCGACCCGCACCGAGCCGAGCGCCTCGCGGTCGACGGAGATGCAGCGGCCGGCCGCGAGCAGGCCGTCCGTGGTGGCCGGCACGAGAGCGCGGTAGGGGATCCCGTACGGTGCGGGGACGAACATCGAGTGCGACCCGACCTCCCCTCGGCGGGGTGCACGTCGATCGGCCAGCAGCCCAGCGCGACGGCGTCGTCGAACTCCACCCCGTCGCGGATGTCGTCGCCCGTCATCGTGTACTCGCCGATCAGCCGGCGGGTCTCGCGGATGCCGATCTGCGGGCTGGTCTGCAGCAGGCGCCCTCGGCGAAGCCGTCGACGTGATCGCGGAAGTACTCGAACAGCGCGAAGCTGTCGCGGCGGCCCTGCATCTCGGCGCGCGTGAAGTCGTGGATATCGGTGGCGTCGCCGACGATGCGCGTGGTGTTGACCCACACCACGTCCTTCTCGAGGCCGCCGAACCAGGGTCCGCCGAAGACCGGCAGCCCGCCACGGCGCCGGATCTCGCGCATCGCGGGGATGTCGACGGGCACGTCGGCGCGGACCGACGCGTACTCGCTCAGCGCGGGCTCCATGAGCGGACCGGCGTCGGGCCCGATGGGGATCTGTCGCGGCGCGAGATGGTCGACCGCCTCGACCGGCTGGACGTTCCCGATCCGCATGGACATGGTCATCGGCTGGAGGGTCTCGCCCTGGGTCCAGTCGTCTCCCGATCGGGAGACGATGTCCCCGTTCCCCGTCCCGTCGACCGTGACCGCGGCGCGGATCGCCCGTCTGCCCTCGACGGTCTCGATGATGCACCCGCGCACCGCGCCGTCCTCGACGATGGGAGAGGTCGCGAGCACATGCAGGAGCACCTCGACCCCGGCGTCCTGGAGGAGCCGGTCGGCGACGAGCTTCATCTTCTCGGGATCGGAGCTGAGGGCGAAGCCGTCGTGGTTCAGCGCTCCGCCGATCGCCTCGGCACGGGCGAGCCAGTCGCCGCCGACTCCTGCCACGCAGCGCACGCGATCCGGCATCAGCCAGGAGTTGTATCCCGCCAGGGTGATCACGAGGCCCGAGGTCCACATGCCGCCAAACGCCGCGCCCTGCTCGACGAGGAGGGTCCGTGCCCCGGTGCGCGCGGCGCCGACCGCGGCCGCGACACCGGAGGGGCCGCCGCCGACGACGAGCACGTCCACCTGCGCGAGCACCGGCACCGCGCGCGCGGGCTCGGCGTAGGTCGCGGGCGCGTCGATCTCGGTCATGAGATCAACATTAGCGCTACCGTCCGGCTCCGCCAGCCCTTATATCGCGCCACGCATTAGCCCTAATGTGGGACGCAGCATCCCGTCGCAGAGGAGCGTCATGTCATCCATCGGAGTCCACGGTCTCGTCTTCACCGGGCGGTTCGACGCCGCAGGGATCGAGCGCGCGATCACGGGCGCCGCACGAGCCGGATTCGACCTCATCGAGTTCCCGGTCTTCGACCCGGGCGAATGGGATGTCGATCTCACCCGCGCGCTGCTGGCCGAGCACGGCCTGCAGGCGACCGCATCGCTCGGTCTGCCCGAGGATCGCAACGTCAGCTCCGCCGATCCCCGCGTCGCCGCGGCGGGGGAGTCGTTCCTGTCCGAGGTGGTCGACGTCGTGGCCGGGATCGGCGGCACGCGGCTGTGCGGCGTCATCTACGGCCCGTTGGCCAAGCGCTTCCGCGCCGCCGAGCCCGAGGAGGTCGCGAACGGCCAGGCGGCTCTCGGGCGCGTGGCGCGGGCCGCGGCGGCGCGCGGCGTGCGGCTCTCGATCGAGATCGTCAACCGCTACGAGACGAACATCGTGAACACCGCGGTCCAGGCAGTGCGGTACGTCGACGGCATCGAGGCGCCCGTAGGCATCCACCTCGACACCTACCACATGAACATCGAGGAGCCGGACATGTTCAGCCCGGTCTTCACGGCCGGCGACCGGCTCGACTACGTGCACATCGGGGAGAGCCACCGGGGCTATCTCGGCACGGGCACGGTCGACTTCGACTCCTTCTTCCATGCACTCGACGCGGCGCGGTATGACGGACCGATCGTCTTCGAGTCGTTCTCGTCGGCCGTGGTGTCGGCGGACCTGACCGGGATCCTCGGCATCTGGCGCAACCTCTGGGACGACGGCGACGACCTCGCTGCGCACGCGAACGCCTACATCCGGGGCGCCCTCCGCGCCGCCGCGACCATCCGCGGCCACTGACCGGCGGCGACGCCGGTCGCGGGCCGCATCACATCGTCGGAGTCGGGTCCACGATCTGCCGCACCGACGACTCGCGCACGACCAGCTCCCCGGGGATGAGCCGGCGCAGCGGCGGCGTGCGGTCGCCGGCGATGCGTCGCAGCAGGAGGGAGACGGCGGCCTCCGCGATCAGGTCGAATGGCACGTCGACGGTCGTGAGGGAGGGCTGCAGGTACGCCGTGTACGGATGGTCGCTGTAGCCGATGACGAGCACGTCGTCGGGCACCCGCACCCCGCGCTCCGCGAGCGCCCGCAGGGCGCCGACGGCGTGGTAGTCGTCTTCGAACAGCATCGCGTCGGGGGCGGCGTCGCTCTCCAGCAGCGCTGAGACGGCGCGGTAGGCCTCCTCCAGCTGCCATGGGCTGGTGCGGTTCTCGAACCGTCGCGTCGGCATCGGCACGACGTGGCCGGACGCCTCGGGGACCGCGCGCACCGCCGACTCGAAGCTCTCGACCCGGATGCGGTTGGTCATCGTGTCGATGTCCTCGTCGAAGAAGTACAGCGATCGCGCACCCTGCGCGAGCGCATGCCGGGTGGCCGCGTACATCGCCGCGTGCTGGTCCATCGCGACGAAGTCGCCATCGCGACCGGGGATCTCGCGGGCCACGGCGACCACGGGGAACGGCAGCTCGCCGGCGTCGGTCCAACCGCTCGCGTCGCCCTGCACCGGGATCACGATCGCGCCGGCCGGCTCGGCCTCGAGCATCCCTGCGATCACCGCGTTCTCGACGTCCGCGGACTCCTCGGTGATGTGCAGGACCATGTCGTAGCCCTGTGCCCGCAGGGCGGTCTCGACGGCGGGGATCAGGCGCAGGATGAAGACGTTGATCGAGCTCGTGACGGTCAGCGCGACGACCTTGGAGCTCCCCGCGCCGCGCGGGAGGGCGACACGTAGCCGATCCGCTCGGCCTCGCGGGCGACCGCTTCGCGCGTCCGGCTGGATACCCCGTCCTTCTGCGTGAGGGCGCGGGACACCGTGTTCACCGACAGCCCCACCGCGTCGGCGAGGTCGGTGAGCGTCGGGCGTTTCTGTCGGGGCACGGGGGTCCTCTCGGGCCGGGATGAGCGGCTAGGGCCATCCTGGCCCGGATCGGTCGCCGGGCGCGCTCGAACCGGATGCGCAGCACGACCGGCGCGCACCGCCGGACTCACCAGTCCGCCGAGATGACGACGGAGTCGAGGAACAGGAGGTTGCGCGTGGGACTGAGCGTGCGCACCGAGAAGTAGAAGTTGAGCAGGTTGTCGAGCGCGTGCCAGCGGTCGGGATAGGCCGGCACCGGCACGTCGCGCAGGTCGATGACTGTGTCGTTGAACTGGAGCTCGACGTTCGAACGAGTCTCGGTGTCGAGCAGGAACCGCAGGTAGTGCCAGTTCGTCTTCGTGGGCACCTCGTTGTAGCAGGTGCCCTGCTCGGCACCGACGGCGTGCCAGTCCGCGGGGTCCGGGGCCGTGAAGTCGCTGAGCGGACCGTAGGGGTGCGCCTCGCCGAGCCGCTCGTGCGGGGTCGGCTCGGGCACGACCGGGTACATCCAGCGGCGGACCAGGTGATGGTCGGCATCCGTGTTCTGGAAACGCATGACGTTGTGGTACCGGATGCCGCCGTCGCCGCAGATGTCCGTCGCAACGGTGAAGGCGCCGAACTGCGCCTCGGACGGATGCTGATTGCCGTCGAAGGTGATGTCGCCGAAGGTGTTGTTCTCGACGCCGCCGCCGAGGGTCGCCTCGGACTTGTAGGTCAGATACGCCTCGATCTGCACCCGGCCGCGACCGCTCATCGTGAGACGGCGGATCCCGACCGCGGTGTGGCCGGTCTCCGGACGGGTGGCGAGCTTGAGGAGTACGTCCCCGTCATCGCGCCGTGGGTTCCGACGTCGAAGAAGTTCGCGTTCGACAGCTGCGGCGGCCGCATGTCGATGAACTGCGGATCGATCGAATCGAGGGCGCCCGTGCCGTCGTAGTTGCCGCTCAGTTCCACCCAGCCGTTGGTGCCGTTGTTGAAATCGTCGACGGTCAGGATCCGCGACAGCGGGTTGTACTTGCACAGCACCGGGTCGGAGCTCCGGATCGCCGCCCTCAGGTCGTCGGCCGTGGACGTCTGCGTCATGTTCCCTCGAAGCTCCCTGCTCGACCGCGATCGTAGTGTTTGAGGTATCAGCCTATTCTTCACGTGAAAAATTACAAGAAACGTTGACCTTGAAGCCGTGGCTTCCTACGCTGCAGGGGACGAACCCGAGGGAGCGCATGCCGAACACCGCCGCAGTCCTGACGTCCGCCGGCGTGGTCGAGCTCCGGAACCGCCCCGTCCCGCTGCCCGGCGAGGGCGAGGCGATCGTCCGGATCCGCAGCGTCGGCGTGAGCGAGCTCGACGTGGCCCGCTTCGAAGGGACGTGGGACCGGAGTCCCGGCTGGGGCGCGGTCCTCGGTCATGAGGCGACCGGCGAGGTCGTCGGGGTCGGTGCGGGCGTGACGATGGTGGGCCTCGGAGACCGGGTCGCGATCGAGCCCGGCGCTCCGTGCCGCCGGTGCGCCGCGTGCCGACGCGGATGCCCCCGCCTGTGCGCGCAGCTCGCCTTCTTCATCCCGCCGCTGGACGACGGCTTCCTGGTGCGGTACGCGGCGATCGACGAATGGCAGCTGCACCGGCTGCCCGATCTGATCTCCTTCGACGACGGGGTCCTCATCGAGCCGCTCGCCGTGGCCCTCCGCGCCGTCGAGCGCGCGGCTCTGCGTGCCGGCGATCGCGTGCTCGTCACCGGTGCCGGGCCGATGGGTCTTCTCGCCGCGGAGGCGGCTCGCGCGCTCGGTGCCGACACGGTGCGCCTTGCGGACGGATCCGCGACCCGGCTCGACATCGCCTCCTCGCGCGGTTTCGAGGTGGAGGACGGCGGAGCGGGATCGGAGGTCGACGTCCTCCTCGAGTGCTCCGGGAGCGTCGCCACGCTCCTCCGGTCCATCGAGCGTCTGGCCGACGGCGGCCGGGCCGTGACCGTCTGCGTGAGCGCGTCGGACGACACCGTGACGGTGCCCCGGGACGATGCGCGCGAGATCAGCGTCGCGCGCGCGAACCGCTACCAGTTCACCTGGCTTCTCGCCGTCGAGCTCGCATCGACGGCACGGATCGAGCTCGACGGGATCGTGTCGCACGGATTCGGCATGGCTCGCGCGGCGGAGGCGTTCCGGCTGGCCGCCGGGACGCCCGACGCGATGAAGGTCGTCATCCATCCCGGCGACGACTGACCCGACGACCGCCGGGGCCGTCGAGACGGATCAGGCCGGCCCGACCCGCTGCGGATCGATGATCGCCTTCATCGAGTCGGGCACGTGCTTGGCGAGCGTCAGCGCCTCCGCCGTGTCGTCGAGCCCGAAGCGGTGCGTCACGATCGAGGCGACGTCGACCCGGCCGCCGGCGACGAGGAGATCGCCGTCGGCCACGTGTGCGCGTAACGGTTCACCAGGCCGATCGTCAACTCGTTCACGTTCAATTTCGACAGGGGCAGCTCGACGGACTGTTTCGGCATGCCGACCATCGCGGCGCGGCCGTTCGTGCCCAGCCTGCCGAGCCCGTCGGCGAGGGCGGTGGGGGCGCCCGAGCACTCCAGCAGGACGTCGAAATCGGCCCGGGTGCCCTCGCCGGCGCGCTCCGCCGCGAAACCGAGCTCGCGGGCCAGGCCAAGGCGGAATTCCGACACGTCGACGACCGTCACCGAGGCGGCGCCGAAGGCGCGCGCGACCTGGGCCGCGAGCACGCCGACCGGGCCGGCGCCACTGACCAGCACGTGATCGCCGGGCGCCAGACCCGCGCGATGGCACGCCCAGATGCCGACCGAGAGCGGCTCGCACAGAGCGGCCTCCTCGTAGGTCATCGAGTCGGGGATCGCGAAGAGCTGGCGCTCGTCGAGGGCGATGCGCTGCACGAGCGCGCCGTCGTACGGCGGCGTGGCGAGGAACTTCAGGCGGGGGCAGAGGTGGTAGCGGCCGGCCATGCACTCCCGGCAATTCCGGCACGGCTCGCCCGGCTCGATGGCGACCCGGTCGCCGGCCTTCACCCGGGTCACCTCCGCACCCACCGCCACGATCTCGCCCGCGACCTCGTGGCCGAGGATGATCGGCCCGTCGACCACGTAATCCCCGATGTACCCGACCGTGTAATACGCGGTGTCGGAGCCGCACACGCCGACGGCCTGGATCTGCACGACGGCCTGGCGCGGCCCCGGCGCGGGCTCGCCGACATCCCGGATCTCGATGCGCCCGATCTCGGGCATCACGGCGGCCTTGTTGGACACGGTCGACTCCTCGTCGGGCGGATTCAGCGGTTCGTGGACGCCCGGAGCACGAGCTCCGGCTGGATGAACTCGGTCACCGGCTCGTCGCCGGCCACGCTGTTGTCGAGCAGGGCGAACAGGCGTGCCGTCGCCCGTCGGGCGACCTCGATGGAGGGCAGCCGCAGCGTCGACAGCGGCGGATCGAGGAACCGGGCGAAGGCGTAGTCGCCCCAGCCCATGACGAGGACGTCCTCGGGGATCCGGATGCCGCGCTCGCGCAGCGCGCTGTACAGCCCGAGCGCCAGGTAGTCGTTGCCGACGACGAAGGCGTCGGGCATCCGGCCGCCGTCCAGCAGGTCGCGCACGACGCGGTAGCCGTCCTCGGCCCGCCAGTGCATGGCGGAGCGCGCGTTGCGGCGGGAGGGGATCAGCTCGTTGCGGCGCGAATCGAACGGGATGCCGTGCTCCTCGAGCGCCTGGCGGAAGCCGTTGATCCGGTGCTCGACGGTCGAGATCTGCAGATCCTCCTCGATCAGCAGCGGATCCCGGGCTCCGCGCTCGAGGACGGCGTTGGTCGTCATCCGGCCGCCGGCCTCGTTGTCGTTGGAGAAGAAATCCACCCCGAGCTCCGGGATCTCCCGGGTGGTCAGGACGAGGGGGATCCCGGCGCGCGTGAGCGCGGTCCACGGGTTCGCCCGCCCCTGCACGGGCACGCCGATGACCCCGTCGACGCCGGCGCGCAGCGCGGTCTCGATGGCGAGCCGTTCGCGCTCGGGGTCCTCGTCGGACAGCAGGAGCAGCAGGTTGTATCCGGCGGTGAACGCCTGGTCCTCGATCTCGCTGACGAGGTCGTTGAAGTAGGGATTGGCGATGTCGGTGACGACGACGCCGATCGTCTTCGGCGAGCCGAGCACGAGCGAGCGGGCGTGCACGTTGGGCACGTAGCCGATCCGCTCGGCCTCGGCCTTGATGCGGGCACGCGTGGCGGCGCTGACGCCGGGCATGTCGTTGAGGGCGCGGGAGACCGTGTTGGCGGAGAGGCCGACGGCCTCTGCGACGTCCTGGAGCGTGCGACGACGCTGCCCCCTGCTCCTCGCCACCATCGCCGCCTCCGCCTACTCCTTGAGCTCCAGGTAGATCCGCAGCAGCGGGGATTCCTGACCGGCCTTCTGCTCGACGCGCAGACGAAGCCAATGCCCGAACCGCTCGACGGGGATGGACAGGAGGCCGACCGCCTCGGATTGTACTGCCGAGACGGACTCGTGATCGATCCAGTTGATGCCGTCCGGTGAGATCTGGACGCGCATCTCGACCGTGCTGCCGGGGGCGGGGCGGAGGAACTGGACGTACCAGCGGGCCTCCCCGGCCCAGGCCGTCTCGAAGGGCTCGGTCTCGAGCACCTGCTCGAGCTCGGCACCGCGTTCGATGACGGCGCTCTGCGATTGACGCATGGTCGTGCTCACCAATCTGCCGAGATGACGACGGAGTCGAGGAAGAGGAAGTTGCGGTGCGGTCCGAGGGTGCGCACCGAGAAGTAGAAGTTCAGGAGGTTCTCCAGCGACTCGTACTTCTCGGCGTAGGGCGGCACCGGCACGTCGCGCAGGTCGTACACGTCGCTGTTGAACTGCAGCTCGACGTTCGAGCGGGTGCGGGTGTCGACCACGAAGCGCACGTAGTGCCAGTTGATCTTGGTCGGGACCTCGTTGTAGCAGGCCTCCTGCCGCACGTCGCTGAGGTACCGCCAGTCGTCCGGGTCCGGCGCGGTGAAGTCGGTGTAGGTGTCGTAGTCGTGCTTGCCCTCGAAGCGCTCGTGAGGAGTCGGCTCGGCGACGACCGGGTACATCCACTTCTGGACGATGTGGCCGTCCCAGTCGGTGTTCTGGAAGCGCATCACGTTGTGATAGCGCACCCCCTCGCTGCAGAGGTCGGTCGCGACGGTGAAGGCGCCGAACTGCGCTTCGGAGGGATGCGAGTTCGCATCCCACGTGATGTCGCCGTAGCTGTTGGCCTCCTCGCCGCCGCCGAGGTTCGCCTCCACCTTCCAGGCGACGTAGGCCTCGATCTGCAGCAGGCCGCGCCCACTCATCGTCAGCCGCCGGATCGCCGTCGAGGTGTGGCCCGGACGCCGGCGGGTGGCGAGCTTCATCGAGTACGTGCCGGTCATGCCGCCGTGCGTGCCGACGTCGAAGAAGTTCGCGTTCGACAGCTGCGGTGGGCGGAAGTCCCGGAAGTGGCGGTCGAGCGACTCGAGGGATCCGCGTCCGTCGTAGTTGCCGCCGAGCTCGACCCAGCCGTGGACTCCGTCGTTGAAGTCGTCGAAGGTCAGGATCCGGGACAACGGGTTGTATTTCGAGAGGCGCAGATCGGTGCTGCGCATCCCCTCGCGGACGCCGGCTGCGACGCTCGCGGTGTCGATGGACACGAGATGACTCCTTGGATCGTCGGGGCCGGCGCTCCATCGCGCGGCCCGTGCTGTCGCAAAGTTAGCGTTCTCGTTCACTCCTGTCAAAGACTGCCGGTCGGCGCGCCGCCAGGACGAGCAAGACGCGTGTTGCCCTGTAAACACAGGGATAGCGCGAGCGCTTGACATTTCTCGGAGGATCGGCGAGGGTGCATGAGCGATAATGTTTTCGAGGTCGACCCGGGCCTCCACCGCAACAGGATCGAAGCGGATCCGGACGGGAGATGTGCGTGCTCGGCTACGTGTTGCGGCGCCTGCTGCTCGCCGTCTTCGTCCTCTGGGGCGTCGCCACGGTGGTCTTCATCGTCGTGCGCATGGTCCCCGCGGATCCCGCCCTGCTCATCGCCGGAGAGACCGCCACCCCGCAGCAGCTGGCCGCGCTGCGTCACGACATGGGGCTGGATCAGCCGCTGATCCTGCAGTACCTGCAGTACCTCGGCAAGGCCGTGGTGGGCGACTTCGGGAACTCCTATCTGCAGAGCGTCCCCGCGATGTTCCTCATCGGGCAGGTCCTGCCGAACACCGCGCTGCTCGCCGTGCTCGCCTGCGCGCTCGCGCTCGTGGTGAGCTTCCCGCTGGGGCTCATCGCGGCGCTGCGGGTCAACGGCCTCGCCGATCGGGCGGTCACGACCTCGTCGCTCGTGGTGCAGGCCCTTCCGGGGTTCTGGGTCGGCGTCGTCCTGCTGCTGATCTTCTCCCGGACGCTGAAGTGGCTGCCGAGCGCCGGACTCACCAACGCCCAGAGCCTCATCCTGCCCGCGATCGTGCTCGCGCTGCCGTTCATCGCGATCCTGACCCGGCTGACGCGCAGCGGTCTGCTCGAGGTCGTCGGCGAGGGCTACATCCAGACGGCGCGGGCGAAGGGCCTGGCCGAGCGCACGGTGATCTTCCCGCACGCGATCCGCAACGCCACCATCCCGATCGTCACGGTCGTCGGCCTCGAATTCGGCACCCTGCTGGGCGGTGCCGTCATCACCGAGACCGTCTTCTCGTTCCCGGGGTCGGACGGCTGCTGGTCACGTCCATCCAGACCCGCGACTACAACGTCGCCCAGGCCTGCGTCATCATCATCGCCGTCGCCTTCGTCCTCATCAACCTGCTCGTCGACCTGCTCTACGCCTACCTCGATCCGAGAATGAGGCTCGTCTCGTGACCACGTTGCCCCCCACCATCGCCGTGCAGACGGTGCAAGCCGGCCGGCGTCGCTCGCGCGGCGCGGTCGTGGCGCGGATCGTGATCCCGCTGCTCGTCATCGCGATCATGGCGATCGGGGCCGTTCTCGTGCCGATCCTGTACCACTACGACCCGCTGCACACCGACCTCCTCGTGCGCCTGAAGCCGCCGGGGACGGTCGTCTCCAACGGGTCGGTCGCGATCCTCGGCACCGACCAGGTCGGCTCCGACCTGTTCGCCGAGATGATGGACGGCACGCGGATCTCGCTGCTGGTCGGGGCGGCCACGCTGCTCATCGCAGGCGTCGTCGGGGTGCTGCTCGGTCTGCTGGCCGGGTACTTCGGGGGCTGGTTCGACACGGTCCTCATGCGCATCGCGGATGTCCAGCTCGCGTTCCCGTCGATCCTCCTGGCGATCCTGATCGCCTCCGTTCTCGGCCAGGGGTCCTGAACGTGATCATCGTGCTGTCCATCGCGAACTGGGTGGTCTTCGCCCGCGTCACGCGCAGTCAGGTGATGAGCCTCAAAGGGCGCGAGTACGTGGAGGCGGCGCGCACCCTCGGCGCCGGTCACGCCCACCTGATCTTCCGCACCCTGCTGCCGGGCTGCGTGGCGCCGATCCTCGTGATCGCGACCGTCGAGTTCGGGCAGGTGATCCTCGCGGAGGCGGCCCTGTCGTTCCTCGGGGTCGGCGTGCCGCTCGGCACCCCGAGCCTCGGCAGCACGATCTCCAACGGCACCCAGTACCTCACGACCGCCTGGTGGATCTCCACCCTCCCCGGCGTCGCCCTGCTGATCCTGGTGCTCGCCACCGGCATCCTCGGCGACGCCCTCCGCGACCGCTTCGACCCGAGGCTGAGGAGCGCCTGATGACGATGACGCGCACCGCGGCGGTCGAGCCCGGCTCGGGCACCGAGCCGTTGCTGAGCGTGCAGAACCTGCAGGTGGAGTTCTCCACGTCGGCCGGGGTCGTGCGGGCGCTGGACGGCGTGAGCTTCGACGTGCACGCGGGGGAGACGCTCGCCGTGCTGGGGAGTCCGGTTCGGGCAAGTCGGTCACGGCCCAGGCGATCATGGCCCTGCTGCCCAAGCCCGCCGGCTCGATCGCGGGCGGCCGGATCATCTACCGGGGCCGCGACCTGGCGCACGAGCCGGTCAAGCAGGTGCGCGAGCTCTGCGCGACCGAGATCGCGATGATCTTCCAGGACCCGCTGAGCTCGCTGAACCCCGTCTTCTCGATCGGCTACCAGGTCGCCGAGCCCTTCCGGCGCCGACAGGGCATGGGCAAGAAGGAGGCCTGGGCGCGGGCGCTCGACCTGCTCAAGCACGTCGGCATCCCGAACGCCGAGAAGCGGATCCGCGACTACCCGCATCAGTTCTCCGGCGGACAGCGCCAGCGGATCATGATCGCGATGGCGATCGCCCTCGGCCCGAGGCTGCTGATCGCCGACGAGCCGACGACGGCCCTCGACGTCACCGTCCAGAAGCAGATCATGAATCTGCTCGCCGACCTGCAGGCCGAGACCGGGATGGCGATGATCCTCATCAGCCACGACCTCGGTGTCGTCGCCGACGTCGCGGAGCGGACGGCGATCATGTACGCCGGCCGGATCGTGGAGACCGGGACGATCCGCGAGGTCTACGACCACCCGGCGCATCCCTACACCCGCGGCCTGCTGGACTCGATTCCGAGCACCAGCGACATCGGCAAGCGGCTCACCCCGATCGTCGGCTCCCCGCCCAATCTGCTCGCGCTGCCCGCGGGATGCAGCTTCCACCCACGCTGCCCCTTCGCCACCGACATCTGCCGGACGGTGGAGCCGCCGCTGCGGCAGCCGGTCGGCTGGCTTCCGGGGCATGAGGCGGCGTGCCACCGCTCGGAGGAGGTGCTCGCGCATGGCTGACACCGCGGGCGATCCGCCCCTGCTGCGGGTGACGCACCTCAAGGTCGCCTATCCGATCCGCTCCTCGGTCCTCATGCGATCGATCGGCGAGAACCTCGCGGTCAGCGACGTCAGCTTCGATGTGCGGGCCGGTGAGACGGTCGGACTGGTCGGGGAGTCCGGTTCGGGCAAGTCGACCATCGCGCGCACCGTCATCGGCCTCGTCAAGCCCAGCGACGGCGACATCGAATTCGAGGGCAGGAGCATCTCCGGGTACTCCTCGCGGCGCATGAAGGGCGTGCGCCGGGACATGCAGATGGTCTTCCAGGACCCTTACGCCTCACTGAACCCGCGGCTGACCGTGCGGGACCTCATCGCCGAGGCATGGCGCGTGCACCGCGGCATCGTGCCGAGCAATCGCTGGACCGCGGAGGCGAAGGAGCTGATGGAGCGCGTCGGGATGAACCCCGACTACGCCAGTCGCTACCCCCACCAGTTCTCGGGTGGTCAGCGTCAGCGCATCGGCATCGCCCGCGCCCTCGCGCTGCGGCCGAAGCTCATCATCTGCGACGAGGCGGTCTCCGCCCTGGACGTGTCCGTGCAGGCGCAGGTGCTGAATCTGCTGGACGACCTGCAGACCGAATTCGGGCTCGCCTACCTCTTCATCTCGCACGACCTCTCCGTGATCGAGCACCTGTGCGATCGCGTGCTCGTGCTCAACAAGGGCGTGGTCGTCGAGCAGAACGGAACACGCGAGCTGTTCGAGGACCCGCAGGACGAGTACACGAAGGCGTTGCTGGCCGCCGTCCCGGTGGTGCGCCCGTGGCTGGATCCGGCGTCATGAACTCCTCCCGGTCACCCGGGCGGACACCCCAACGCACCACCGTCAAGAAATCAAAGGAGATCGCAATGACATCCCCATTCCGCAAGGGGCTGCTGGGGCTCGCGGCCGCGACCGCGGCCGTCGCCCTCGCCCTCACCGGGTGCAGCTCCGGCGGCACCCCGTATACGTCGGGCGCGGCCCTCCCCGACGCCAAGCAGAACCTCACCTTCGTCCCCAACTACGCGGTGCCGAGCACCGATGTGACGAAGAACCCGCTCGAGATGGGCACGAACCAGGTGATGTCCAACGTCCTGCAGGCGCTGGTCAAGCTCAACGACAAGTCCGTCCCGGAGCCGCAGCTGGCGACATCGTGGGACTGGACCGACCCGACCACCCTGGTGTTCAAGCTGCGTAAGAACGTGAAGTTCAGCGACGGCGCCGACTTCACCGCCACGAACGTGAAGAACAGCTTCGACCGCTACATCGCCCAGAAGCAGGCGCTCGCGGCCGCCCTCTCCGTGATCACCTCCTACGAGGCGGACGACTCCGCCGGCACGTTCACGGTCCACACCAAGGCGCCGACGGGAACCCTCGTCGGCATCCTCGCGCTCGTCTACATCGGCGAGGGGGCCGCGACGGACGACGCCGCGTGGAGCAAGCCGGTCGGCACCGGCGCGTTCGTGCTCAGCGACTACGTGCCGAACGACCACGTCACGCTCACGCGGAACAAGAGCTACTGGGGCACCAAGGCGAAGCTCAAGACGGTGACCTTCAAGCTGATCACCGACACCAACGCGAAGATCACCGCGTTGTCCAACGGGCAGGTGCAGGTGCTGAACGACGTCACCAACGACCAGATCCCCACGGTCAAGGGGATGTCGAACGTCACCTTCACCCAGAGGTCCGGTCTGACGTACTACTTCCTGTGGTTCGAGAACCAGCACAAGCCGCTCGACGACGTGCGCGTCCGCAAGGCCATGTGGGAGGCGCTCGACCTGCCGACGATCGTGAAGAGCCTGTACGGCGAAACCGCGTCGACGATGGACTCCTTCTGCCCGTCGGCGGCCTTCGGCTGCCTGCCGGCCGAGGGGATGCCGAAGTACGACCCGGAGGACGCGAAGAAGCTCCTCGCCGACGCCGGGTACCCGAACGGCTTCAGCACCGACGTCATCTTCAGCACGGCCAACTCCGGGCTGAACGACCTGGCGACGGCGTTCGTCTCCGCCTGGAAGTCGGTGGGCATCACCGTCCAGCCGCGTGCGGAGGACGGCACGAGCTGGCTCGCCGACTTCACCGCTCTGAAGTGGGACATGGACCTCCAGCCCAACCAGACGATCACCGGGGATGCCGACTACACGCTGAACCGCCTGTACAGCTGCGCCGCGAAGCGGCTCGGGTACTGCAACCCGGACCTCGACGCGCTCATGACCAAGGCGCAGCAGGCGACCGATGCAGGGGAGCGCAAGGACCTGTACCAGAAGGTCGTGAACATCATGGCGAAGGACGTTCCGGCGATCCCGCTGTTCCAGTCCACGTCGAACGTCGCGGCCCTGAAGACCGTCAAGGGTCTGAAGATCCCGCCGTCGGAGTTCATCGACTGGAGCGGGGTCTACCTCACCAACTGAATCGAGCGTGGCGCGGGGCGGCGGATCGCCGCCCCGCGCCACGACGCCCCGCCCGCATCGACCAGGGAATCAGAGAGCGCGTGTTCATCACGGAGAAGAGCCGGGACATCCCGGTCGCCGGCAGCTACGACGTCATCGTCTGCGGCGGGGGTCCCGCGGGTCTCATCGCGGCGGCGGCCGCCGCGCGCAACGGCGCCCGGACGCTCCTGATCGAGCGCTACGGGTTCATCGGCGGCATGTCGACGAGCGCGCTCGTGACGCCGATCAGCGAGTTCCGCATCAACAGCAAGCAGCACATCGGCGGGATCCCCCTCGAGCTCATGAGGATGGCGGCGGAGCTCGACGGCGCCAACGTCTCGCTCGACAGCGGCAACTACCCCGTCAACGACGAGGTCCTGAAGCTCGCGGCGCAGCGACTGCTCCTCGACAGCGGCGTCACCCTGCTCTACCACTCCTGGATCTCCGACTGCGTCGTCGAGGACGGCCGCGTCACCCACGTCGTACTGCAGAACAAGGCCGGCCGGGTGGCGTACGAGGGCGCCGTGTTCATCGACTGCACCGGCGACGCCGACATCGTGCGGGCCGCCGGCCTGCCGACGGTCAAGGGAGACGTGCTGCAGCCGGCATCCCTGTGGTTCCAGCTGGGCGGGGTCGACACCGACGCCCTGGCCTACACGTTCGGCGACGCGGTCAACGGGGTGCTGCCGATCTCCGACGTCATCCGGGACAAGCTGGCCGAGCTGCACGAGCAGGGCC
This sequence comes from Pseudolysinimonas kribbensis, assembly GCF_030161895.1. Lineage (GTDB taxonomy): Bacteria > Actinomycetota > Actinomycetes > Actinomycetales > Microbacteriaceae > Pseudolysinimonas > Pseudolysinimonas kribbensis. The sequence continues at coordinate 797,581 of NZ_BSVB01000001.1, read as the reverse complement.
GCATCCCCATCTTCGGCGGCCCCTGGATCAACAAGTTCTTCCACGAGGGCATGGTCAGCATCAACCTCCTGCGCGAGCCGACGGACGCCAGCGATCCCGAATGGTTCACCCGCACCGAGTGCAGCATGCGCGAGAACCTGCACCTGATCATCGACGTGCTGCGCGAGAACTTCCCGGAGTTCGAGCACGCCTGGCTCGCGAAGTCGGGCATCCAGACCGGGGTGCGCGAGACGTACCACATCGTCGGCCGCCACGAGCTGACGAGGGACGACATCCTGAACCCCAAGGCGTTCCCAGACACCATCGCGAAGGGCGCGCACGTCATCGACATCCACGAGACCGACGGCAACGACCAGCTCGATTTCGTGATCCCGCGGCAGGAGTACAACATCCCGCTCGGCTGCCTCATCCCCCAGGGCAGCGTCAACCTCATCACCGCCGGTCGCTGTCTGAGCGCCGACGGACCCGGATTCGGCTCGGCACGGGTCATGGCCACGTGCATGGCCATGGGGCAGGGCGCGGGCACGGCCGCAGCGCTGGCCTTCCGCACCGGCCACGCCATCCCCGACGGGGATGTCGCCCTGCTCCGCCGCACCCTGATCGACCAGGGCGCCATCGTCGACTTCGACAACTGCCGGATCCCGGCATAGGACCTGAGGAGAGAGCATGCAGAAGTTCCTGAGCTACGAACGCGGTCTCGAGAAGTACAACCCGCTCGAGCGCGTCATCACCTACGACGATTTCGACACCGGGTTCAACGGCTGGATGGACCTCACGCCCAACTTCGTCTACGACGACTACGAGTCGTTCGACTCGGTCGTCGACCTCTCGAGCTGGGCGCCGACGATGCTGAGCTCGGCGTCGATGCGGTTCGCCTCGTCGCACGGCTCCATGGAGGGCACCTACTCGCTCAAGCTCTCGACCGCGCCGACGGGCGGTCCGCACACCGAGCCGCCGCGGCCCGGCAGCATGGGGCACGCGATCAAGCGGCTGTCCCGTTTCGGCGACCCGTCGAAGATCCAGATCGAGACCTGGTACTCGTACACCCCGACCCAGGACAGGGTGGGGCTCGGCGAGGAGGACATCCGGGCCTTCGGGTTCTTCTTCGACGTGCAGGACTCGGAGTACCGCTACATGCCGGGGGTGCGCTACGTGAACTCGCTCGGCGGCAATCTGGTGAAGAAGTGGCAGTACTACCGGGTCGCCGACGGCGTCACGCCGACGGACTGGAGCTTCGGCGTGGAGAAGGGCTGGTGCGTGCCCGGCGTCGACAACCAGTGGTACGGACGTCGTTTCGCCGACGGCTCCGGCGACGGGTACCAGTGGGTGCCCGGAGGCGAGCAGGACCTGCTCTACAACGAGAGCCCCGACAAGGTGAACTGGCTGTACCTGCGCCTCACGGTGGACGTGAAGAAGCGGGAGTACATCGAGCTCCAGTCGATGGACCGCGTGTTCGACATGCGCGGGCTGCAGCCGACCCTGACCAAGGGGTACAAGTCGATCGACAACCTCATCAATCCGGTCTTCTTCGTCGAGACCGACACGGACCGCTCCGTCCATCTCTTCCTCGACTCGGTCGTCTACTCGACCGAGTGACCGACGCCGCCGATATCCGTTCTCCCCATCGAAGGCAGGACCATGCTGACCACCAACACCTCCGTCCTCACCCGCCGGGTGCGGATCAGCGGCGACCACGCGACCCTGCCCTACGAGGCCGGATGGGCGAGCGAAGCCGTGTTCTTCCTCCAGGCGGAGGGCGGGCATCCTGACCTCTCCGTCGCGGCCGAGGTCTCGCCGGACGGGATCACCTGGATCCGCCGAGGGGCGCCGGTCGCGCTCCGGGGATCCGAGGCGCTCGCCGAGCTGCCGCTCACCGTCTTCGGCAACTGGTTGCGGCTCGTCGTGTCCGGGGCGACCGAGGCGGCGCCCGCGCGCATCCTGATCCACCTGACCCTGAAGGGCTGAGCGGCCTCCGGCTGCGGAGCGCGGCGCGTGCCGCATCCGGTTGAATGGCGGTGATGAACCCCCGCCGCATCTCCGCTCTGCTCGTCGTGGGGATCCTCGGCGGCGTCCTCTCCGGGATGTTCGGGGTCGGCGGCGGCATCATCATGGTGCCCCTGCTCCTCACCCTCGGCCGTATAGATCAGCGTCAGGCGGCGGCGACGTCGCTCGCCGCGGTCGTGCCCACCTCCGTCGTCGGCGCGGTCGCCTACGGCCTGGCCGGGCACGTCGACGTCATCGCGGGGCTGGTCGTCGCCGCCGGCGGGGTCGCGGGATCGCTCATCGGCACCCGGCTGCTCCGGGCGCTGCCGGTCGGCTGGCTCCGCTGGCTCTTCATCGCGCTGCTCCTGCTGGTCGCGGCCCGGCTGTTCTTCGAGGTGCCGGAGCGCGGCGCTGCGATCGCCTACACCTGGTACTCGATCGTGGGGCTGCTGGTGCTCGGGCTCGTGATGGGCATCGCGTCGGGGCTGTTCGGCATCGGCGGCGGCGTCATCGTCGTGCCGGTGCTCGTGGCGGTGTTCGGCGCGAGCGACCTGCTCGCGAAGGGCACCTCGCTGCTCGCGCTGCTCCCGGCCGCGGTGATCGGGTCGACGGCGAACGTGCGGGCACACCTGCTCTGGGTGCGGACCGCGCTGCTCGTCGGCATCCCCGCCGCTCTCGCGTCGTTCGGTGGCAGCGCGCTCGCATTGCTGCTCTCGCCTCAGACGTCGACGATCCTGTTCGCGATCCTCATCCTCGCGGCCGCCGCGCAGATGGTCGTGCGCGCGGTGCGCAGGCAGAGGACCCCGCCGGCCGACGCCGACGGGATCGCCGCACCCGCCGAGGACTGAGCTACAGGTCGATCGACTCCCCGACCTCGAGCGGGGTCCACGTGCCGCCGTTCTGCTCGGTGGCCCATTGCAGGCGGGCGGCGTGCATGCCCTTGCCGGCGACGGAGAGGGTCATGTCGTGCGCGTAGAAGGCGCGCTTCGGCTTGACGGCGAGCACGTAGTCCATGACCTCGCCGACCTTGAGCCACGGCGCGCCGGCCGGCGCCGCGAGCGTGCCGACCTCGACGCCCTCGGGCACGGTGAACGAGTCGCCGGGATAGTAGAGCTCGTCGTTCACGAGCACGCCCACGTTGTCGATCACCGGCAGCGAGGAGTGGATGACGGCGTGCTTCTCGCCGAAGAAGCGCAGCGTGAACGGCTCGACCTCGACGACGTCACCGGCTCGCACGACGTGCACCTCGAACCCGCTCGCGGCCGCCGCGACGCCCTGCGGTCCGTAGATCCGGGCGTCGGGGCTGATCTCGAGGATGCGTGCGAGGTTGTCCTCGGTCCAGTGGTCGGCGTGCTCGTGGGTGATCACGACGGCCACGGTGTTCGCGAAGTCCGGCGGGGTCAGGAACATGCCGGGATCGATGACCACCTGCTTGTCGGCGGACGAGATGACGAGGGTGGCGTGTTCGTACTTGGTGACCTTCACGATGCGACCCTAGCCGGGTCGGCTCAGCGGTCGCGGTGCTTCGGCTTCTGCACCGTGCCCGTGCGCGCGGCCTCGTAGAACGAGACGCACACGGAGAGGTTCTCCCACGCGTCCTCGACCGTCGACAGCGCCGAGGAGGGTCGCGCACGGCCGCGAGGATCGCGTCGATGCCGACCGTGTGGTCGGGCGGCGACGGCAGCTGCTGCCACGAGTCGTCGCCCGTGCCGAACTCGCGCAGGCCGATCATGCCGGTGGTCGTGTCGAGGTAGACGATCCCCTGGGTGCCGACGATGCTCGTCGAGATGCGCCAGCCGCCGGCCGGGGCGCTCCAGGTGTCCTCGATGGAGGCCATGACGCCGTTGCCGAAGCGCAGGATGGCGTGGCCGTAGTCCTCGACGCCGAGGTCGGTGTGCAGCAGGTTCGCCACACGGCCGCTCACCTCGTCGACCTCCTCGCCCAGCAGCCACCGCATCCGGTCGATCTGGTAGAGGCTGTGGTCGATCCAGCCGCCGCCGGGGGCGCGGTCGGGGTCGGCCCACCAGCCGCCGTCGGGATCCCCGCCCGGCCAGCCCATCGGCAGCGAGCCGCTCAGGCTGAACTGCGCCGACGTGATCCGCCCGAGGCGGCCGCCCGACACCCATTCCTTGAGCAGCTGGTTCTGTGCGGCCTCGCGCGAGCGGGACTCGCCCGGCATGAAGACGACGCCGGCGGCGTTCACCGCGTCGACGATCCGATCGGCCTCGGGCAGGGTGCGTGCGAGCGGCTTGACCGAGACGATGTGCTTGCCCGCCTGCGCGGCGGCGACCACGATGTCGGGGTTCTGGTCGACGCTCACGAAGCTCGCGATCACGTCGATCGAGTCGTCGGCGATGAGGGCGTGCAGGTCGTCGGTCACGGCCGGCGAGCCGGTCTTGGCGGCGACCTCCTTCGCCCGGTCGATGTCGCGGTCGGCGATGCCGACGAGCTCGGCGTCGTCCTTCGCGGCGATGGCCTCGGCGAGCGGGATCGCCGAGTACCAGTGGTCGAGTCCGACGACTCCGAAGCGGACGGCTGACGACATGATTCTCCTTATTGTCTGCGGGGTCAGAACGTGGTGGTGAGCTCGACGACGCGACCCTCGCGAGCCGACGTGCCGACGGCGATCATGATCTCGAGGGCGTGCCGGGCGTGCTCGGCGGTGAGCACCGGTTCGGCGCCGTGCAGCACGACGTCGGCGAGGTGGTCGACGAGCAGCGCGCGGCGAAGCGCGTCGCGTCGCGGATCGGCGAGCCAGCCGTCGCTCTTCGGCTGCACCCAGCCGTCCATGCCGGGCGCGACGTCGGTGCGGTACAGCTGCAGATCGGGTCCCGACGGATTGATGATGCCCATCGCACCCTGCCGGCCGAAGAGCTCCACCTTGGGGCTCAGCGACGCGTGCACGTTGTACGAGCCGTCGATGACGGCGAAGGTCGAATCGCCGAAGTCGAGCATGAACAGGTTCATGTCCGGCGTCGTGACCGGCATCTCGAGACCGGTGTACTCGTTGTCGCCGCGCACGGTGCGGATCGGGTCGGTGATGCCCGCGAAGGCGCTCACGCGGCGGGCGGGCCCGAGGATGCCGGTGATCTCGTGGATGCCGTATACGCCCATGTCGAACAGCGGACCGGAGCCCTCCTGGTAGAACCAGCTGGGGTCGAAGGGCCAGCCCTCGGGGCCGCCGCCCGGACCCTGGTGCGAGCTGCGCACCCGGGCGAAGGCGACCCGGCCGATGGCCCCCTGACGCACCAGCCGCTGCGCCTCGCGATAGGGGCGGTAGAGCATGTCCGGCGGTGCGACGATCACCGTCACCCCGTTCTGCTTCGCGGTCTCGATGATCCGGTCGGCGTCCTCGAGCGTGGTCGCGATCGGCTTCTCGACCACGAGGTGCTTGCCGGCGCCGACGATCGTCAGCGCGGTCTGCGCGTGCGCCGGGATCGGCGTCAGGTTGATGACGGCGTCGACCTCCTCGCCGGCGAGCAGCTCGTCGAGGGTCGCGTACACGTTCGGGATGCCGTACGTCGCCGCGGCGCGCTGCGCACGCTCCACCATCACGTCGGCGATCGACACCACCTGCACCTTGTCGGCGATGTGGTGCAGGTTCGGCAGCACCCCTTCGGGGATCGTCGCGATCCCGCCGGAGCCGAGCACGCCGATGCGCAGGCGCGAGGGCGACGAGACGGAGGGGGCGGCGACATCTGTCATGAGGCGATGCCTTTCATGGGTGGGTTGCGGAAGAATCGCCCCGACCCGGGGTGGAGACCGGGTGAGACCCCGCGTTCGGCACCGGCCGGCGCCGAACGGGTGGAGCCGACATGGCTTCGTGTATAGGATTATTCATTAAGGTTCCTTATTTCGTCAAGGGACCGGGCGCCCCCGGCGCCTCCGATCCAGAGCGTGGGAACGCCGAAGCGGGGGAGAGAAGGAGAGCCGTGGCCGAGTCACGCCGGACCGCAGCGCCGTCCGCGGCCATCGCGCCGTCGATCCTGCGCACGATGAATCAGCGCTACCTCCTCGACTGGCTGTACAGCAACGGACCCGCCACCCGCCCGCAGCTGGCGCGCGACTCCGGCCTGTCGCAGCCGACGGTCTTCGCGACGCTCGCCAACCTCGAGCAGGCGGGTCTCGTGCGGCCGAGCGGCCAGTCCGACGAGCCGGCCGGCCGGCCCGCGCTCATCTACGAGGCGGATCCCACCGCCGGCGCGGTGCTCGCGGTCGACCTCGGGTACGACTGGGTGCGCATCGTCGTGACCGATCTTCTCGGTCGCCAGCTCGGCAAGGTGGAGCATCGCAACACCGCGCGCAGCTCCAAGTCGCTCGTGGATGCGGTGGTGGAGGGCGCGTCGCAGGTGGCGAAGGACGCCGGTCTCGAGCTCTCGGGCATGACGACGGCGGTCATCGCGTCGCCCGGCGTCTACCGGGCACAGGCCGGCCGCGTCGCCTACGCGGCGCAGCTGCCGGGATGGCAGCGCCCCCGGCTGGCCGAGGAGCTCGAGAAGCGCCTCGGCCTGCCCATCACGATCGAGAACAACATCAATCTCGCCGCCCTGAGCGAGTACACGGAGGGCGCCGGCCAAGGGGTGAGCCCCTTCGCCTTCCTGCACATCGGAACCGGCGTGGGTCTGGGCATGGTGATCGACGGCGAGGTGTTCCGGGGGCGACGGGTGCCGCCGGCGAGGTCGCCTTCCTGCCGCTCCTCGACGTCGAGGGGGCCACGCCCGAGGACCGCAACCGGGGCATCCTCGAGGAGGCTCTCGGAGCCGATGCCCTCGTCTCCGCCGCGAAAGACGCCGGGATGACGGGAACGATCACCCCGGCGCGGGTCTACAAGGAGGCACGGGCGGGGTCGGCGCTCGCCCTCGGCGTCGTGCGCGGTCAGACCGAGCTGCTCGCCCGCCTGCTGGTCAGCCTGTGCTCGTTCCTCGACCCGGAGCTCGTCGTGCTGGGCGGCGGCGTCGGCCAGAACCTCGACCTGCTGGGCGTGGGACTCATGGATCGCATCGGCGAGCTGTCGCCGCTGCGTCCTCGGCTCGCGGCGAGCAGCCTCGGCAGCGATGCGGTCGTGCGGGGCGCCGTGGTCCACGGGATCTCCCTCGCGCGCGAGGCCGAGTTCCAGGCGCGGATGGCCTCCGCGATCACCGAGGCCGCCCCGGCTGCGGAGCGAACCGGGATCTCCTGACCTCGTCCGGGTTGCAGAATACGCACACATTCTGCAACCTCTGCCAAGAGCAAGCGGGGTCCGCTGTCGCCCGGTGTAGCTCATCCGGCGCGCACTGCGATCCCTGATATCCGCTGTGATCACGGGCGTTTGTTCCTGCCGCTGACGGCGGACGCGACTCGTGCGGCATCCACTGGGCTCCCCGTTCTTGTCAAGATTGGTGCTTGACCAAGAAAGAGCCTTAACGAATACTCCTTAATAACTATCGGGCAGTCGAGCGGGTCACCGCCTTCGGAGCCCCTGCACCGCGATCACTTTTCAAGGAGGAAACATGTGGAGGAAGCACTACCTGGCGGCCGGTGCCGTCGGCCTCGCGGCGGCCCTGGCCCTGACCGCGTGCAGCAGCGGCTCCGGCGGCGGAGGTGACGGCGGCTCGAGCACCACGCTCGACGTCTGGCTCATGCAGAACACGCTGACGCCCGCGTCGCAGAAGCAGCTCGAGCAGAAGTTCGAGGCCAAGACCGGCGCGAAGCTCAAGATCTCGATCCAGCAGTGGGACGACATCAACACGAAGATGACGACCGCCCTCGCGACCGACACCCCGCCGGACGTCGTCGAGATCGGCAACACCGACGTCCCGCTGTTCGCCGCGAACGGCGCCCTCGCGGACCAGACCGCCGAGAAGAGCAAGCTGGCGGGCGGCAGCACGTTCCTCACCGGTCTCGAGGGGCCGGCGACGGTGGACGGCAAGATGTACGCCGCTCCGTTCTACGCGGGGGCCCGCGGCGTCATCTACAACACGGACCTGTGGAGCAAGGCCGGCATCACGGCCCCGCCGACCAGCTGGGACGAGTTCACGGCCGACCTCGACAAGGTCGCCGCGACCGACTCCGCCCCCGACTTCTCACCCGTGTACCTGACCGGCACGTACTGGTACGGCGGCTTCACCTTCGTGAGCGACGCCGGCGGTTCGATCGCGACCGAGAAGGGCGGAACCTGGACGTCGGGCCTGACGAGCCCGGCCGCCCAGAAGGGCCTGTCGCAGTTCAAGGCGTTCCAGAACAAGTACTCGACGACCGCGTCGCGCACGGCGCCGCTGGACACCCCCGATCCGAACGCCGTGTTCGGCACGGGCAAGACCTCGGTCATCTTCGGCAACGGCAACTCGGTGGCGACGATCCTCTCGACCTACCCGGCGCTCAAGGGCAAGGTCGGCACCTTCGCGCTGCCGAGTGAGAACCACCCCGGCAAGGCTTCGCCGACCTACCTCGGCGGCTCGGACCTCGGGATCGCGGCGAAGAGCAAGAACCTCGCCCTGGCGAAGAAGTTCATCGCGCTCATCACGTCGAGGTCGGTGCAGATCGATCAGCTGGTGAAGCTCGACGGACACATGCCGGTGACGACGAAGCTGCTCGACGAGGCGACGCCGGAGGTGTCGCCGGTGCTGCGGGCGTTCTACACCGCGGGCAAGAAGAGCTACTCGACGCCGGCGGCGCCGGGCTGGGCGACCATCGAGACCGACCAGTCGGTGCTCGCCTTCTTCTCCGAGGTCGCGGCGGGCACGAGCACGCCCGAGCAGTCGGCCCAGACGTTCAGCGCCCACCTCACCAAGGCGCTCAACGCCAACCAGTAGCAGCGACCGATCGAAGGAAGACGACATGTCGTCGGACACCTCGCAGATGAACGCGCGAGGGATCGCCCCGACCGGGGCGGATGCGGGCCGCGGCTCGCATCCGCCCCGCGGGTCCGCCCGCCGCCGCCGCTGGGTCGCCCCCGTGATCCTGATGGCGCCCGCGATGGTCGTGCTCGCGGTGATCCTCGGGTATCCCCTCGTGCGGCTCGTGCTCAACTCGTTCCAGGACTTCGGCCTGCACGCCCTGTTCACGGGTCAGAACGAGTGGATCGGGATCGCCAACTACACGGCGATCTTCACCGACTCCGACTTCCTGCCGGTCATCGGCCGCACGCTCGTGTTCACCCTCGGCCTGTGCGTAGCCTGCATGGTGATCGGCATGGCGATGGCGCAGCTCATGACCCGGGTCGGCGGGTTCACCCGGATGCTGCTGAGTTTCATCCTGATCCTCGCGTGGGCGTTGCCCACGGTGTCGTCCACCCTCGTCTGGCAGTGGCTCTTCCAGCCGCTGTACGGCGTCTTCAACTGGGTGATCACCCGGCTCGGCGTGTTCGGGGACTACACGGAGCACAGCTGGACGAGCGAGCCGTTCCAGGCGTTCGCGATCGTGTTCATCCTGATCGTGTGGCAGGCGGTGCCGTTCGTGGCGCTCACCCTCTACGCGGGGCAGTCGCAGATCTCGTCCGACTACTACGAGGCGGCGATGCTCGACGGCGCGACGGGATGGCGCATCTACCGGTCGGTGACCCTGCCGTTCCTGCGGCCCGTGCTCTACCTGGTCGCGATCCTCCAGGTGATCTGGCACTTCAACACGTTCAACCAGCTCTGGATCCTCACCCAGGGCGGGCCGAACGGCAAGACCACCACCCTCAGCATCTGGTCGTTCCAGAAGGCCTTCGCCTCGAACTCGTTCGGGCAGGGCTCCGCCATCGCGATCGTGACGGCCCTGATGCTCATGGTGATCACGTTCTTCTACATCCGCCGCCTCGTCCACTCGGGAGAGAAGCTGTGACCACGACCGCCCAGCCCGCCACCGCCGCGGGCACCGCCGAGGTCGTCGGCGGGACCGCGCGCGGGGAGGTGCGCCGGCGACGCCGCCGCGCCAAGAACCCGGGCTCGCACCTGCTCGTCTACGTCCTGTGCGTGATCTGGATCTTCCCGATCTACTGGATGCTGAACACGTCGTTCAAGGCACCCGCGGACATCCTCTCGACGACCCCCGCGTTCCTGCCCTCGCCGCCGAGCATCCAGAACTACATCGACGCCTTCACGAAGGCCGGGTTCATCTCGTCGCTGCTCAACAGCCTCGGGGTGACGCTCGCGACGGTCGTCGTGTCGATCGCGCTCGGCTTCCTGGCATCCGCGGCGCTGACCAAGTTCCGGTTCTTCGGACGCCGGGCGATCCTGATCACGATCATCTGCGTGCAGATGATCCCGGGCACGGCGCTGCTGATCCCGCTGTTCTTGTCGTTCAAGAGCCTCGGCCTGCTGAACAACTACGCCGGCATCGTGCTCGCCTATGTCGCGACCGTGCTGCCGTTCAGCATCTGGGTGCTGCGCAGCTTCTTCCTCGCACTGCCGGACGAGATCGAGGAGGCGGCCAAGGTCGACGGAGCCAGCACCTGGCGCATCCTGCGCTCGATCTACCTGCCGCTCGTGCTGCCGGGGCTCATCTCGACGAGCGTGTTCGCCTTCATCAATGCGTGGAACGACTACATCACCGCCTACGTGATGCTCGAGGACCAGTCGAAGTACACCCTGCCGGTCTGGCTCGTGTCGTTCAGCACGAACGAGGGCACCGACTACGGAGGCCTCATCGCGGCGTCGGTGATCTTCTCCCTGCCGGTCGTCATCTTCTTCGTGCTCGTGCAGCGCAACCTCGTCTCCGGCATGTCGGCGGGCGCGGTGAAGGGCTAGTGCTGCGCGTCGAGACCCTCGACGACCGACGGGCGCTCGGCATCCGGGCGGGCGCGGATGTCGCCGCCGAGCTGCGTCGCCTGCTCGAGCGGCAGGCATCGGTGCGGGCCATGTTCGCCGCGGCACCGAGCCAGACCGAGACGCTGGAGGCGCTGGTCGCCGCTCCGGGCATCGACTGGAACCGGGTCACCGCGTTCCACATGGACGAGTACGTCGGGCTGCGGCACGGTGCGCCCGAGCGGTTCGGCGCCTGGCTGTCGCGGGCGCTGTTCGACCGTGTGCCGTTCGGCGCCGTGCACGTCATCGATCCCGGCGACGACCCGGATGCCGAGGCCGCCCGCTACGGCGCGCTGGTCACCGAGGCGCCGATGGACCTCGTGTGCCTGGGCATCGGGGTCACCGCACATCTCGCGTTCAACGATCCGCCGGATGCCGATCTCGCGGATCCGGCCGCGGTGAAGCTCGTTGAGCTCGATCTCGAGAGCCGCCGCCAGCAGGTGGCCGACGAGTGCTTCGCGGCTCTCGACGAGGTGCCGACCCACGCGCTCACCGTCACGATCCCGCCGCTCGTCGCGGGACGGCGGCTGTTCTGCATGGTGCCCGGCGCGCTCAAGGCGCGCGCGGTGCGGGCGACGCTGCGCGAGCCCGTCTCGGCCGGGACGCCGAGCACGGTGCTGCGCGGGCATCCCGCCTGCACCCTCTATCTCGACGCCGAGTCGGCGGCGCTGCTGGACCCCGCGGAACGGAACGCGGCATGAGCGGCTGGCGGCTCTCGGGCTTCGGCGACGAGATCGACCCCGAGCCGTGCGTGCAGCTCGCCGTGCTCGCGGCGGTGGGGGCGCGGCTCATCGACGTGCGCTCGGCATGGGACGTCAACATCGTCGAGCTCGACGCGGATCGGCTCGCCGAGCTCGCGGGACTCGTGCGGGATGCGGGCATGGCCGTCTCCGCGGTCTCGTCGCCGGTGGGCAAGGTCGACATCGACACGCCCGTGGAGGACGAGGTCGAGCGGCTCGAGCGCGCGGTCGCGGCCGCGCACGCACTCGGCGCCCCCTTCGTGCGGGTCTTCTCCTTCCAGTACGGGCATCGCGATCCGGAGTCGGTGCGCGACGAGGTGCTTCGGCGGCTGGCCGCGCTGGTCGAGGTCGCGCGGCGCGGCGACGTCGTGCTGCTGCTCGAGAACGAGTCGGGCCTCTACGGCGACCAGCCCGAGCGGGTGCTGGATGTCGTCGAGTCGGTCGGCTCGGAGCGGCTGCGGGTGGCGTGGGATGGCGGCAACTTCGTACGCGTCGGCCGTCGGCCCTTCGACGAGGCGTTCCCGTTGCTCGTGGCGCACATCGCCTACCTGCACGTGAAGGACGCGCTCGCGGACGGCGCCAGCGTGCCCGCCGGCGCGGGCGACGCGCAGCTGCCCGAGACCATCGCCGCCCTGACGACGTCGGGCTTCGACGGCGTGGCGGCGCTCGAGCCGCACCTCGCGGTCGCGGGCCGGCTGGGGGCTTCACCGGGCCGGCGGGATTCGGCGTGGCGGCCCGCGCGTTCACGGCTCTGATCGACCGAGTGGAAGGACACCTCGCATGACGACGGAATCGACGGCCGGCACGCTGGCGGAGCGGATGGGTGTCGCCCTCGTGGGGTGCGGGGTCATCGGCCGCACGCACGTGCAGGCGATCCGCGCCTTCGACGAGCTGGAGCTCGTCGCCCTCGTCGACCCGGTGGTCGACGCTCGCCGGGAGTTCGCGGACGGGATCCAACGGGAGGGCGGCGCGCGCCCGACGGAGTACGACCGACTCGACGAGGCACTCGCCGATCCGCGCGTGCAGCTCGTCGTCGTGGGCACCCCGACGGGGCTGCACGCCGAGCAGGGTCTCGCCGCGTTGCGGGCCGGACGGCACGTCATCATCGAGAAGCCGCTCGACGTCGACATGCACCGCGCGCGGGAGATCGTCGCCGAGGCGACGGCCGCGGCCGGCCGCGGCGTCGTGGGCTCCGTCATCAGCCAGCACCGTTTCGACGACGCGACGCGGGCGGTGCGCGCGGCGATCGACGACGGCCGGCTCGGCGTCGTGACCTCCGCCATCGCGACCTCGCCGCGCTGGCGCACCCAGGCCTACTACGACTCGGGCGACTGGCGTGGCACGTGGGCGATGGACGGCGGCGGCGCGCTCATGAACCAGGGCGTGCACACGCTCGACGTGCTGCTGGCGCTGCTCGGGCGCCCGGTCGAGATCTCGGCCCGCACCGCGCTCCTCGCGCACGAGCGCGTCGAGGTGGAGGACACGATGGTGGCGACGATCGAATTCGAGAGCGGAGCCCTCGCGGTCATGCACGCGTCCACCGCGGCGAGCCCCGGCCTGGCATCCCGGGTGCAGGTCATGGGGTCGGCCGGCTCGGCGATCATCGACGACGATCAGCTGCTCTACCTGCACGCCGAGCGCGAGCCCGACGGCTCGCCCGCGACGGATGCGGACGGCGACCAGTCGGAGCGGGCGCTCGCGGCGCTCGGAGCCGGACGCCACGACGACATCGCGAGCGGCGGCGACGCGCGCGACGTGGCGGCGGGGCACGTGCGCCAATACGCCGATGTGCTGCGGGCCATCCGGGAAGGCGGACGGCCGGGTGTGCGCATCGACGAGGCGGCGATCGTGCTCGCGACGGTGCGGGCGGTGTACCTCTCCGCGACGCTCGGCGCGCCCGTGCGGCTGGAGGACGTGATGAACGGGCGCTACGACGACACCGAGGTCAGGACGGGGCGGGCATGAGGTTCTCGGTCTTCACGGCATCCACCCCGGAGTGGACCCCCGGCAGGCGGCGCGCGCGCTCGCCGAGCAGGGCTGGGACGGCGTCGAGTGGCGCATCACCGACCAGCGGGAGGCGCCGGAGCCCGGCTTCTGGGCCGGCAACCGCAGCACCTGGCCCTTCACCGGGCTCGAGGAGCGCCTCGACGAGATCGAGCGGGTGACCCGGGATGCCGGCCTCGCGTTCTCGGGGCTCGGGGGCTACCAGCGCTGCGACGACCACGACGGCGTCGAGCGCATGCTCGCGGCGACGGCGCGGCTCGGCGCGGAGCGGGTGCGCGTGACCATGCTCCCGCTCGGCACCGCGGCATCGGGTGAGGGCGAGCCGAGCGGTCGCTCCTACCCCGACCTGTTCGACGAGACGCGCGAGCACGTCCGGTGGCTCGCCGACCGCGCGGCCGCGCACGGCGTGCTGGCGCTCATCGAGCTGCATCCGCGCACGGTCGTCTCGTCGGCCTCGGCGGCCGTGCGCCTGCTCGAGGACGTCGACCCGGCGCACGTCGGCGTCATCCACGACTCCGGCAACCTCGTCTCGGAGGGCGGGGAGGACACGCTCGCGGGCTTCCAGATGCTCGGGTCGCACCTCGCGCACGTCCACCTCAAGAACGCCCGCTGGCGGGTCGTCGGCGAGGAGGGCGAGGGCGCGCTCGCCGGCACGAAGCGCTGGGCGCCGGGCCCGGTTCCGCTGCGCGAGGGGCAGTGCGACCTGCTCGACCTTGTGCGCTCCCTGCGACGGGTCGGCTACGACGGCTGGCTCACGGTGGAGGACTTCTCCACCGACGAGCCGCTCGCCGCGCGCACGGCCGGCAACCTGGCCTACCTCCGCGCGGTGCTCGCCGCCGCCGATGCGGAGGGCTGAGTGGACGAGTGGAGCGGGCACCTCGCCACCGGCGAACCGGTACGTGTGCGCGCGGCCGGCGGCGTCGTCACGGCGATCGAACCCGCGAGCGAGCACGATGTGCCCGATGTCTGGATCGTCCCCGGTCTCGTCGACCTACAGGTCAACGGCATCGCCGACCTCGACCTGAACCGCGGCGATCCGTCGCCGGAGACCGTCGCGGGCGTCGTGCGCGCGCTGCAGCGCGAGGGCGTCACCCGGTTCCTGCCGACCGTCGGCACGGCGTCGGAGGAGCACATCACGGCGGCGGTTCGGGCGATCGCGGATGCCTGCGACGCGGACCCGGACGTCGCGCGGGCGGTCGCCGGCATCCACGTCGAAGGGCCCTTCATCTCCGGTGAGGACGGCCCGCGCGGGGTGCACGACCCCGCCGCCGTGCGGCCGGCCGACCCCGACGAGGTGCGCCGGTGGCAGGAGGCCGCGCGCGGTCGGATCCGGATGGTGACGTTCGCGCCGGAGTCACCCGGCGCCCTCGACCTCGTGCAGGCGCTCGTGCGCGAGGGGATCATCGCGGCGATCGGCCACGGTGCCCCGACCGAGGAGCAGGTGCAGGCGGCGGCCGACGCGGGGGCGACGATGTCGACCCACCTCGGCAACGGTGCGGCGCCGATGCTGCGGCGGCATCCCAACCACCTCTGGGCCCAGCTCGCCGACGACCGGCTCTGGGCCGGGCTCATCGGCGACGGGTTCCACCTGCCGGCCAGTACCCTGACGACGATGATCCGGGCGAAGGGCGACAAGGCGATCCTCGTGAGCGACGTGGGGTCGCTCGCCCGGATGCCCGCGGGCCGCTACAGCGGACGGCACCACACCGACGTGGTGCTCGAGCCGAGCGGGCGGCTGCACATCGCCGGCTCCGAACTGCTCGCCGGATCTGCCAGCACCCTGCGCGACAGCATCGCGAATGTGGCGCGACGGGGCATCGTGCCGCTCGCCCGGGCCGTGGAGCTGGCCAGCCGGCACCCCGCGCGACTCCTCGGGCTCGACGCCGACGGCGCCGGCGACCTCGCGGTCGGGGCGGCCGCCGATCTGGTCGTGCTGCACCGCACCGACGACCTCGCCGTCGCCCAGACCGTCGTCGCCGGGCGCACCGTGCATCGCGCGGCGTCGTGAGCACGCTCACCGCGCCCGACCTCGCGGCGATCCGGCGCTGGCGCACCTCGGTGCTCGTCGTCTTCGGGCTGGCGGGCGTCGGCGTCGCCAGCTGGCTCTCGCGCCTGCCGAGCGTGCGCGACGGGCTGGAGGCCACGACCCTCGCGATGGGCGTGCTCGCGCTGGGGATCTCGATCGGCTCGGTCGCCGGGTTCGCGGTGGCCAGCCGGATCGCCGTGCGCTACTCGCCGCGCGCCGTCATCCGCGCATCGCTCGGCGTCGCGATGGGCGGGCTGCTGCTCGCCGGGGTCAGCGGAGGCGTGCTGCCCGACTATCCGCTCGCGATGGCGGGGCTCATCCTGCTCGGTCTCGGCAACGGCACCTGCAACGTCACGATGAACGTCGAGGGTGCGGCCATCGAGCGGGCGCTTCGCCGACCCGTGATGCCGTGGTTCCACGCGCTCTACTCGATCGGCGCGGCCGTCGGCGCGAGCATCGGCGCGCTCGCCGCCGCCCTCGGGATCTCGCCCTCCGTGCAGATCCCGGTGGTCGTCGCGGCCATGGCCGTCACGACGGTGTTCGCGACGCGGCACCTCGGCACCGAGCCGCACGCCCGGCCGGGGGCCATCCGGCGTCCCCGGCGCGCCGGCGCTCGCCCTGGTTCGAGGGCGGCACCCTGCTCATCGGCCTGGTCGTCGTGGGCATGTCGTTCGCCAACGGCGCCGCCAACGACTGGATCGCCCTCGCGATGGTCGACGGGCACGGCAGCGGACCGGGCGTCGCGGCGCTCGCGGTCGACGTGTTCACGATCGCCGTCGTGGTGACCCGGCTCACGGGGGTGCTGCTGCTCTCCCGGCTCGGGCGGGTGCGCACCGTGCAGCTCACGGCGGCGGTCGCGATCGCCGGGCTGCTGCTGTTCATCCTCGTGCCGAATCCCGTGGTCGCCTTCGTGGGGGCCGCGCTCTGGGGGCTGGGCGTCTCGCTCGGCTTCCCGATCGGGATGTCGGCCGCGGGCGACGAGGCCCAAGGCGCGACCGGTCGCATCGCCGTGGTCGCCGCGATCGGTTACGCGGGATCGCTGGTCGGGCCGCCGCTCATCGGGTTCGTGGCGGGCGGCGTCGGCATCCGGACCGCGCTGCTCATCGCCGTGGTGCTCGTCGTCGCGGCCGGCGCCGTGGCGCCCGTGCTCTCCCGATCGCGCCGCGACGCCCCGACGACGCCCTGATCGCGCCGGGTCCGGCGACCGTCCGCCGCTCAGCCCGCGGCGAGCACCCGCAGCAACCGGCCCCGGTCGTCCAGGGCGAGCAGATGCGCCCGGGCGCCGGCGACGAGCCGACCTCGATCGGTCCAGCCCATCCGGTCGGCGGGGGTCGTCGATGCCATGCGCACCGCGTCCGCGATCGGCACCCCGAGCTGCGACACCGCCCTTTCCACGGCGGCGGCGAGGGTGAGCGTGGAGCCCGCCAGGGTCGTGGTGCCGGTCAGGCGGGCGGCGCCGTCGACCACGTCGATCTCGCGGCCGGCGACGTCGTAGTGCCCGTCGCCCAGCCCCGCGGCGGCTGACGCGTCGGTCACGAAGGTCACGCGCTCCGGCCCGGCGGCGCGGATCGCGAGACGCACCGCGTCGGGTGCGAGGTGGATGCCGTCGACGATGAGCTCCACCGAGACCCGCTCGTCGAGCAGAGCGCGCGCGACGGGACCGGGCCGGCGGTGCTCGAGGGGCGGCATCGCGTTGTAGAGGTGGGTGACGTGACGGGCGCCGGCGTCGATGCCGGCGGCGAAGGCGTCGCCGTCGGCATCCGTGTGCCCGAGCGCGAACCGCACCTCGTCGTGCCGGGAGATGAGCTCGAGCGCGCCGGGCAGCTCGGGCGCGATCGTCACGAGACGGGTGTATCCGCCGGCGGCCTCGAGCAGGTGCGCGAACACCGTCTCCTCCGGGTCGCGCAGCGCCGACGGCGGGTGCGCGCCCCGCCGGGCGGGGAGAGGAACGGTCCCTCGAAGTGGATGCCCGCGAGCTGCGGCGCCGACCCGTCGTCGATCACGGCGGCGATCGCGCGGGCCGCCTCGAGCATCCGGGGCAGGGGCATGCTGCCGATCGAGGCGAGCAGGGTGGTCGTGCCCGCGCCCCGGTGCACGCCCGCGGCGACCCGCACGTCATCCTGCGCACCCGCGTACAGCGATCGGCCCCCACCGCCGTGGCAGTGCACGTCGACGAAGCCGGGCACGAGCCAGCCGCCCGCGAGGTCGACGACCTCGGCGTCGGCATCCGGCGGGGCGCCGATCCCGAGCGCCTCGATGCGGTCGCCCGCGAGCAGCCAGCCGTCGTCGAGCACGCCGTCCGGCGTGACGATGTGGGCGCCGCGGACCAGCAGGCCGCTCATCCGGCCGCCGCGAGCCGCGTGTCGCGGGCGGGCGCGTAGGTCTCGAAGACGTGCAGGATGTGGTCGCCGTCGCTCGTGATCGTCGTCACGTCGTCGCGGTTCACGCCGAGCTCGAGGTACAGGCTCGACAGGGCGAGCGACATCGCGCCGAGCAGGCCGGCCGAGTCGTCGAGGCTCGAGCGGCGCACCGAGGCGCGGACGCCGACGCTCGCCTCCACCTGCGCCCCCAGACGGGCGAGCAGGGTGTCGTCGAACGAGTCGGAGAGGCCGCCCGTGACGAGGATCGACTGCGGTTCGTAGGCGAGCGCGACGACCGAGAGCAGGTGCTGCAGAGTCGCATGCACCCGGTCGACGGTCGCGCGGTGCCGGCGCGGATCGGCGAAGATCTCGCGCGCGCTCGAGACGGGCGTGCCCTGCTCACGGGCGTAGGCGACGAGTCCCGCGCCCGAGACGAGGTCGCGCACGCGGTGCGGGGAGTCCGGCAGCGGCAGGCGCCCGAACTCGCCGAGCTCGCCGTCGCGACCCGACAGCACCCTGCCGTCGATCGAGATCGCGGCGCTGAGGCCGGTGCCGAGCACGAGCAGCGCCACCGTCTCGCCCAGGGTGCCGGAGCCGTACTGCAGCTCGCCGAGCAGGGCCAGGTTGGAGTCGTTGTCGAACGAGGTGGGCACGCCGGTCGCCTCGACGAGACCGTCGATGAAGTCGGTGCCGATGATCTGCGGCAGGTTGACGGAGCCGACCACGCGCTCCTTGTCGCCCGCCACGGCGCCCGGCAGACCGACCGCGACGGCCCCGAGCTCCACGCCGCCGCCGTGCCGCACCGCGAGGTCGAAGATGTGGCCGGCGAGCCAGTCGGCGAGCTCCGGCCCGGACAGCTCGGAGGGCGTCATGAGGTGCCGCCGGCCGAGGGTGCCGCCCAGCGCGTCCGCCAGCACGATGCGGCAGTTCGTGCCGCCGAGGTCGACGCCGGCGACGATCGCCTGCCGGGCATTGAGGTGCAGCCGGGTGGCGGTTCGCCCCGGCCCGGAGCGTTCGCGCGGGTCGCCCTCCAGCACGAGACCCTCGTCGACGAGGTCCTCGACGACCCGGAAGACGGTCGCCTGGCTCAGCCCGGTGGCGCTGACCAGCCGGGGCCGGTCGAGTTCGCGAGCCGAGATGAGCGCGGACAGCACGGCGCTGCGATTGAAGCCGCGGGGGAGCGACGGGGTGCCCATCGGAATTCCTTTCAGCCTGAATTAGATTCCGACTGAATCATAAACACCCGCCGCCCTCCGCGGCAACGCCGGACGGCGGGTCAGACCGTGCGGGGAGCCCTCGCCAGGTTGGCCTCCAGCTCCTGCTTGCTCTGACGCACCCCGTATGCCGGGCGGTCCCGCTCCACGCGCCACGACTCGCTCAGCGGGCTCGTGTCGACGGCGTCGAAGCCGAGGTCGTCGTAGAGCTTCGCGACGAATGCCGCCGCGTCGGGGAAGTCGCTCGCCAGCGCGAGCGCGCGGCGGTTCGGCGCTCCGGCCGGGGCTCCGTCGCTCGTGATGTCGGCGGAGCCGATGTGATTGAACGCCTTGACGACCTTCGAGGTCGGCAGGTGCTCCTGCAGCAGGCCGCTCGTGGTCGTCTCGCCCGCCTCGAGGGAGTCGACGACGCCGTCGCGCTGCGGGTAGTAGTTGTTGGACTCGAGCACGATCTTGCCGGCGAGCGGCTCGACCGGGATGTCGTGGATCGCCCGCAGCGGCACCGAGACGACGGCGACCTCCGCGGCCTCCGCCGCCTCCTGTGCGGTCGCCGCACGCGCCTTCGGGCCGAGCTTCGCCACCAGCTCCGCGAGCGTCTCGGGGCCGCGCGAGTTCGCGATCACGACCTCGTGCCCGAGTCCGATGACCGCGGTCGCGACCGCCGTGCCGATGTTGCCTGCGCCGATGATGCCGAATGTCGTCATGTTCATGCCAACGTATTGATCGGCTCATCATTCCGGTACCCCCTGGGGTATGTAGACTGATCGGGTGATCGACGACATCAAGAAGCGCGCCCTGCATCGCGCCCGCATCATCGAGGGACAGTTGCGCGGCATCCAGCGCATGATCGAGGACGAGGCCTACTGCGTCGACATCATCACGCAGACCCTCGCGGTGCAGAAGTCGCTGCGCAGCCTCAACAAGCTGCTGGTCGAGAACCACCTGCGCACCCACGTGACCGAGATGTTCGAGGAGGGCGGATCGCGTCGCGACGACGCGGTCGACGAACTGCTCACCGTGTTCGAACTGCAGCAGAACAGGAGCGCATGATGGACCACGAGACGGCGGCGGCGCCCGAGCGCCCATCTCCGCATCACGCCGGCACGGGCGAAGACGCTCGGATGATGCAAACGGGGGCGCTCGCGGAAGCAGCGCACGCGGAGCACGACCACGAGATGCACGAGGGTCACAGCGGTCACGAGCACGCCGCCCACGACGGCCACGGCGGTCACGACCACAGCGCCCACGACCCGAACGCGTTCCGGCGGCTGTTCTGGGTCTGCCTCGCGCTGACGATCCCGACCCTGGTCTTCTCGACCGGGCTGCAGGAGATCCTGCACCTGCCGGGTCCCCGCTTCGCCGGCTCGATCTGGATCTCCGCGATCTTCGGCGCCGCCGTGTTCGCGATCGGCGGTCGCGTCTTCCTGACCGGTGCGATCGCCGAGCTGCGCGTGCGCACGCCCGGCATGATGACGCTCATCTCGCTCGCGATCCTCGTCGCGTTCGGCTACTCGGTCGCCGTGCTGCTCGGGGTGCGGGGCATGGACTTCTGGTGGGAGCTCGCGACCCTCATCGACGTCATGCTTCTCGGTCACTGGATCGAGATGAGCGCCGTCATGGGCGCGCAGAACGCGCTCGGCGCGCTCGCGAAGCTGCTGCCCGACGACGCCGAGCGCCCGGATGGCACGCGCGTCGCCCGTGCGGACCTCGCGGTCGGCGACCTCGTGGTGGTGCGGCCCGGGGCTCGGTGCCCGCCGACGGCGAGGTGACCGAGGGCGAGTCGGAGGCCGACGAGTCGCTCCTCACGGGGAGTCGGCCGCTGTGACGAAGCGCCCGGGCGACACGGTCGTCGGCGGTTCGATCGTGCGCGGCGGCGCCCTGACGGTCCGGATCAGCCGGGTCGGCGACGACACGGCGCTCGCCGGCGTGATGCGGCTGGTCTCCGAGGCGCAGGCCAGCCGCTCGCCCGCGCAGCTGCTCGCCGATCGCGCGGCCGCCATCCTGTTCTACGTCGCGCTCGGCGCAGCGCTCGTCACCCTCGTCGTGTGGGCGCTGCTGCGTCCGGAGGACCCGGCGTTCGTGCTCGAGCGCGTCGTGACCGTGCTCGTCATCGCGTGCCCGCACGCGCTGGGGCTCGCGATCCCGCTCGTGGTGCAGCTGACGACCGCGATCGGGGCGCGCCGCGGCATCCTGGTGCGCTCCCGCGAGGCGCTCGAGACGGCGCGGTCGGTGGATGTCGTGCTCTTCGACAAGACCGGCACGCTCACCGAGGGGCGCCCCGTGCTGCGCGGCATCGCCGTGGCGCCCGGCGCGGACGAGGCGGATGCGCTGGGGCTGGCGGCCGCGGTCGAGCGGCGATCGGAGCATCCGCTCGCCCGCGCGATCGAGGCCGCGGCGCTCGAGCGGAAGGTGCGGGTGCCGCGATCGAGCGGGTTCCGGGCGCTCGAGGGCCGCGGAGCCGAGGCCACGATCGACGGCCGGGTGGTCGCGGTCGCCGGGCCGCGGGTCGCGACCGAGCGCGGCATCCTGCTCGACCCCGAGCTCGTGCACGCGTCGCGCGAACTCGGCGCCGACGGGGCGACGCTCGTGCACGTCCTCGACGGCGATCGCGTCGTCGCGGTGCTCGCGCTCGGCGACGCCGTGCGCCCCGAGTCCGCCGACGCCGTCGCCGGGCTGCATCGGGCCGGCATGCGGGTCGCGATGCTGACCGGCGACGCGCACCGGGTGGCCGACGCGGTCGCAGCCCGGCTGGGGATCGACGAGGTCAACGCCGAGGTGCTGCCGGGGCAGAAGGCCGACGTCGTGGCGCGTCTGCAGTCCGCCGGTGCGAAGGTCGCCATGGTCGGCGACGGGGTGAACGATGCCCCGGCCCTCGCGCGGGCCGACGTCGGGATCGCGATCGGCGCCGGCACCGATGTGGCGATCGCGTCGGCGGGGGTCGTGCTCGCGTCCGACGACCCGCGCGCCGTGCTCGACACGGTCGCGCTCAGCCGCGCCGCGTACCGCAAGATGCAGCAGAACCTCGCGTGGGCGACCGGGTACAACGTGCTCGGCATCCCGCTCGCGGCGGGGGTGCTCGCGGGCGTCGGGTTCGTCATGCCGCCCGCGGTCGGGGCCGCCGTGATGTCGGTGTCGACGATCGTGGTGGCGCTCAACGCGCAGCTGCTGCGCGCGCGCTTCGCTCAGAGCGGGGGCCATTTCTGGCCGCCGCGGCGGCGCCAGCGCTGACGGCCGTCTCGGCCGTCAGTCGTCGCGAAGGCCGAGTTCGTAGAGCCAGCGCTTGCGCGGGAACTCGCTGGCGCCCCAGAGCCGGCCACGGGCGTCGAGCGCGAGGTCCTCGGGGCCGGGCGGCAGTGCGCCCGCGCGGCGCACGAGGGCGTCGCGCGGGCCGTGCCACAGGTCGCCGCGCGCGTTCGGGCCGTTGCCGGAGCTCACCGACCACATGCCGTCCCGGAGTGCGACGCCCTGCATCGCCGCGATGCCGGGCGTGACGACGTCCACGATCTCGGCGTGCTCCTCGCCCACGCGCAGCCGGGCGATCCGGCCGCGGTCGTCGGGGCGGTACTCGCCGGCGACGAGCTCGCGGGCCCCCTCGACGGCGGAGACGAATGAGTAGCGCAGCCGTTCGTGCCGCTCGCCCTGCGCGATGAGCTCGGCCGACTGCGGCAGCACGAGGCCGTGCTCGAACGGCCCGTGCGCGCGGGCCAGGTCGGCGAGCCGGAACTCCCGGATGCCGCCGAACGTGGCGGCGGCGTAGAGGAGCCCGCCGTCCGCGCCGGGCAGCCACGCGATCCCGCCCGCGTGGATCGGCACCGTCTCGAGCGCGCCGTCCGCGCCGATCGCGACGAGCAGCACGTGCCGGTAGCGCGGTCGACGCGCATCGCGCAGGTCGACGACGCTCACGCGTGCGCCGCGCCGGATGCCGCGCCGCTCCTGCGCGAACCAGCTCACGAGCGCGACGGGGGCGCCGTGGTGCTCGCCGAGCGCCACGCCCTGCGGCCACCACACCCGCGACCAGCGGTCGGCGGCATCCCAGGTCCAGGCGCGCGCGACCGCCGTGCCGGGTGCCCGGGCCGCGCGCAGCGTCCGCCCACCGGGTTGCGCGAGCACCCCGCCGAGGCCGAGCACCTCGATCACGGCGGGCGCCCCCGCGACGGAGGCCGCGGTGCGGCGGATCCGCAGGGGAGCGGCGGGCGGTCCACGTGCTCCATACTCGTGCCATGCCGACGACGAAGCCGAAACGGGTCGTCGTCGCCATCAATCCCTCGGCATCGTTCGGCAAGCGCCGGGAGGTCGGTCCGGCCCTCGTGCAGACGCTCCGCGCGTCGGGGCACGAGGTCACCTCGCTGCAGGAACCGGACTGGGAGTCGCTCGCGGCGTCGGCCCGGGCGGCCGTCGCGAAGCGCCCGGACGCTCTCGTCGTCGTGGGCGGCGACGGGATGGTGCACCTCGGCGTCAACATCCTCGCGGGCAAGCGGGTGCCGCTCGGGATCGTGCCCGCCGGGACCGGCAACGACATGGCGCGCTCGCTCGGCATCCCGTACGAGAACGCCGAGGCCGCGATCCGTGCGCTCGGCGACGCGCTGAGCCGCGATCCCCGCACCATCGACGCCGCCAGGGTGCGCTGGACCGACCCGGATGGCATCCCCGACGAGCGCTGGGTGGCGTGCGCGATCAGCGCCGGCTTCGACGCGATCGTCAACGAGCGTGCGAACACGATGCACCACCCGAAGGGTCCGAGCCGCTACACGATCTCGATCCTCGTCGAGCTCGCCCGGCTGAAGCCGATTCCGTACCGGCTGACGCTCGACGGCCGCGTGATCGAGACCGACGGCTCGCTCGTCTCCCTGGGCAACGGCGTCTCCCTCGGCGGCGGCATGAAGGTGACGCCCGACGCGCTGCTGGACGACGGCCTGCTCGACGTGATGATCGTGCAGCCGCTGACGAGGGTGAAGTTCCTGCGGCTGTTCCCGAAGGTGTTCTCGGGCCGCCACACGACGCTGCCGGTCGTGCGGATGGAGCGCGCGCGCCGCATCCGGATCGAGGCTCCGGGCATCATCGCGTACGGCGACGGCGAGCGGCTGGGGCCGACGCCGGTCGACATCGAGCTCGTGCCGGGGGCCCTCCGGGTGCTGGCCTGAGCGGCCCGCGCGACCTGTATACTCGGTCGAGTTGTCGTGACGGCCCCATCGTATAGTGGCCTAGTACGCCGCCCTCTCACGGCGGTAACGCGGGTTCGAATCCCGCTGGGGTCACCACTTCCTGACAAGCCCGGTTCTGCCGGGCTTGTTCTGTGATCGGCGTCGCCCGCCGATCCGGATGCCGTGCTGAGGGTTCGCACCCTCACCGATCCGACGACTCGGCGCGGTGTCGCCGGCCGGCCCTACGCTGAGCCGGTGACCCGCCGCGGCATCGTCCTGTTCGCCGCCCTCGGGATCGCGTGGGGCATCCCGTATCTGCTCATCAAGATCTCGGTCGGCGAACTCGATCCGGCGATGGTCGTGCTCGGCCGCACCGCCATCGGCGCCCTCTTCCTGCTGCCGCTCGCCTTCGCCCGGCGGCAGGTGCTGGTCGTGCTGAAGCGCTGGCGGCCGCTGCTGGCCTACACGGCCCTCGAGATCGTGCTTCCGTGGTTCTTCCTCAGCGCGGCGGAGCAGCGACTGCCGAGCTCGACATCCGGGCTGCTGCTGGCCGCCGTGCCGCTCGTGGGGGTCGGCGTCGCCTTCCTGTTCGGGCGACCGGCGCGGCTCACCCTGCTCAACTGGCTCGGCATCCTGGTCGGCATGCTCGGCGTCGCGGCGCTCGTCGGGCTCGACGTCGCGGGCTCCGACCTGGTGGGCGTGCTCGAGATCGTCGTCACGGTCGTCGGCTACGCGTTCGGCCCGGCGATCCTGTCCAAGTGGATGTCGGACCTGCCCGGCCTCGGCGTCGTGAGCGTCTCGCTCACCCTCACCGCGATCGTGTACCTGCCCGTCGTGGCGCTGACCGGCGGCTTCCCGGCGCAACTGCCGTCGCCGCCCGTCGTCGTGAGCATCATCCTGCTGGGCGTGGTGTGCAGCGCGGTCGCGTTCCTCATCATGTTCGCGCTCGTCGGCGAGATCGGGCCGGTGCGGATGACGACGATCACCTACGTGAATCCGGCCGTGGCGATCATCGCGGGGGCCCTCGTGCTGCACGAGCTGGTCACGGTGTGGACGATCGTGGGGTTCGTGCTCGTCGTCGGCGGGGCGTTCCTCGTGACCTGGCATCGCGCGATCGCGCCCCGGATCCCGAGGCGCCGCCGGCCGAGCTCGCGCAGTAGCGGCGGCTACTCCGTGCGGGTCCAGTGCTCGCGGCCGAACAGCCGCGCGAGACGCGCGGTCAGCGACGTGCCGGTCGCCTGGAGCGCCTCGACCTCGTAGATCGGCTCGCCGTCGGGTTTCGGGAGGTGGGCCGCGTCGTCGTCCGCGATCGTCGTGGTGACCTTCGCGGCGGTGATCGCGTCGATGCTGTCGCGGCCGACGAACCGGATGCCGTGCGGCGTGTGCAGCACGATGCCGTCGAAGAAGTCGAGGTGGTCGTCGGCGAGCACGTGGGCGACCGTGCCGAGCTCGGCGCCGTGCGCCGAGACGACGCGGGTGCCGGGCCGCAGGGCTTCGTACGAGATGGGGGTGTCGTCGGCCATGGCTCCGAGGCTAACCCGCTCGCGCCAGGGGCGTAGGGTCGCGGCATGCTTCCCACGGCGATCACGCTCCCGGGCGGGACGGACGGGCTCTGGACCCTGTTGTTCGTGCCCGTCTCGATCGCGCTCGCGGCGATCGGCGGGGTGATCGGCATCCTGCTGACTCGGCGCGGGGAGGCATCCGGCGGGTCGGAGAAGGAGCGGTCGTGATGCAGGCCGGCCTCGCGCGGCGGATACGACGCCGCTAGCTTGGGCGCTGAGCCGGATCCGTACCCCGGCGAAAGGGGTGCCCGATGGCAGGCAGGCGACCCGGAGGCGTGACGCTCGTCGCGGTCCTCGTGGTGATCAACGGCGTCCTCGAGATCCTCGCCGGGGTGCTCGGATTGGCCGGCGTCGCGCTCGCCGGCGTTCCGCTGCTGGCGTTCCTGCCGATCATCCCGCTCGTGCTCGGCATCCTGACGATCCTCGTCGGCATCAGCCTGCTGCGCGGCGGGCAGATCGCCCGCGGCATCACGACCGTCGTGCTCGTGCTCGACCTGGCGTTCGCGATCTTCGCCATCGTGCAGAATCTGGGCTCCGGCAACGTGTGGAGCGGCGTCGTGTCGGGTGTTCTCGCGCTGATCGGCATCATCCTGCTCTGGACCCGGCGGGCGTCCGAGTTCTTCCGCGACTGACGACGCGGCCCACCCCGCGCACGTCGGCGGTCCGCGCGACAATGGCCGCATGTGCGGCCGGTTCGCGATGGACAAGGAGACGAACGACCTCATCGAGGAGTTCGTGCTCGACGGCAACGACTACCGCGACTGGAGCGTCTCGTATTCGATCGCGCCCACCGACACCGTGCCGATCGTGCGCGAGCGCCGCGACAAGGACTCCGGTGAGGTCACCCGCACCGTCGAGCCCGCCGTGTGGGACTTCCACCCCGCGTTTCTGAAGGACTCGAAGCGCCCGAACTTCAACGCGCGCATCGAGACGCTCGCGACCAACGGGCTGTGGAAGCGCGCGTTCGCGAGCTCGCGCTGCCTCGTGCCGATGCGGGGCTACTACGAGTGGTCCGAGCGCGACGGGCTCAAGATCCCGCACTTCCTGCACGGCCCCGACGACCTGCTCGCGGCGGCCGGCATCGTCGCGGTGCGCAAGGTCGACGACGAGTGGATCGTGTCGACCGCGATCGTGACGCGCGAGGCGCGCGACACCTCCGGCGCGGTCCACGACCGGATGCCCGTCTTCCTCCCGGCGGACGACTGGGCCGACTGGCTCAACCCCGCCCCCTCGACGCCCCCGCCATGGACGAGACGATCGTCCGCATCACGACCGCCTCCGAGCGGATGGCGCGCGAGGTGACCGAGTACGAGGTCGACCGCCGCGTCAACAACTCGCGCACCGTCGACCCCGCCGACCCGACGCTCGTCGCTCCCGTCAGCGCCTGAGAGATCCCTCATCGCGATCGCCCCTCTTCGGGGGTCGGCGGCGACGCGGGGACCGTCGTAGCGTGGCATCTACATAGGGGGGACGAGGGTCCGCTCACCACGGATCCCCTCGCAGGGCAGCCAGGGAATGCCCGACACCCGACGGCCGCCCTCCGCGCGATGCAACCACCGGCGGATGGGCGGCCGTCGTCACGCGCTTGTCCACAGTCGGGCCGCGACCGGGGTCCTACATACAGCGCCCCCTAGACTGACGCGCAGCGAAGGGGAGTATCCCACCTCGTCGCGGCCGTCATCACGGGTGCCGAAGGCGTCATCCCGGTCGCGATCGGCCGCCCGGCAGGGCGGACGCGGGAGAGACGTTCGGGTCGTTCGACGTTCCCGAAAGGTCCTCCCATGCAGATCCCGTGGTGGTTCGAGGTCGGCGCGCTGGTCGTGCTGCTGCTCGTGCTCGCCGTCGACGTGTTCCTCGCCTTTCGGCGCCCGCACATCCCGTCCACGCGCGAGTCGGCGCTCTGGATCGGCGCCTACGTCGCGGCCGCGCTCGTGTTCGCGGCGGTGCTCTGGGCGATCGGCGACGCGGAGCAGGCCGGCCAGTTCGTCGCAGGATGGCTGACCGAGTACAGCCTCTCGGTCGACAACCTGTTCGTCTTCCTCCTGATCATGAGCCGCTTCGCGGTGCCGCGCCGGTACCAGCAGGAGATCCTGATGGTCGGCATCGTGCTGGCGCTGGTGTTCCGGGGCATCTTCATCCTGGTCGGCGCGCAGCTCATCGAGCACTTCAGCTGGATCTTCTATCTCTTCGGCCTGTTCCTCGTGTACACGGCGATCAGCCAGGCGGTCACCGGCCACGAGGACGAGAAGGAGAGCGAGGGCCGGCTGATCCGCTGGCTCCGGCGGCGCATCCCGGTCACGGAGCGCTTCGAGGGCGCGCGGCTGCGCACCCGCATCGACGGGCGCCGGATGTTCACCCCCGCCCTGATCGTGTTCATCGCGCTCGGCACGACCGACCTGGTCTTCGCTCTCGATTCGATCCCGGCCATCTTCGGGATCACGCAGGACCCGTTCCTCGTCTTCGCCGCGAACGTGTTCGCGCTCATGGGGCTGCGGCAGCTCTACTTCCTGCTCGGCGGCCTCGTCGAGCGGCTCGTGTACCTCAAATACGGCATCGCGGTCGTGCTGGCGTTCATCGGGGTCAAGCTCTTCCTGCACGCGCTGCACGAGAACGAGCTGCCGTTCCTGAACGGCGGGCGCGGCTTCGCGTGGGCGCCCGAGATCCCGACCGTCGTCTCGCTCGGGGTCATCGTGCTCGCGATGGCGCTCGCGGTCGTCGCATCGGTGGTCCGGATGCGGGTGCTCGCGCGGCGACAGAGTGACGCCCCAACCCCGTGAGCGCCCCAGCCCCGTGAGCGCCCCAACCCGGTGAGCGCCGCAGCCCGTGAGCGCCTACGTTCGCATCATTCTGGCGCGATAGCACGTGCCCGCCTGATGTGAACGTAGGCGCTCGGGGGTGGCATCCGGACTGCTCCGCTACCCTGACCGGGTGCAGCGCGACCCCGCCGCCCCTCCCGAGCTCGACGGCTACACGGCCGTCCGGGTGCTCGGGCTCGGCGGGTTCTCCGACGTGTTCCTCTATCAGCAGGAGCTGCCGCGGCGACAGGTCGCCGTGAAGGTGCTCACGGGGGTGCTCACCGATGCCGTGCGCACCGCGTTCGTGCGCGAGGCCAACCTCATGGCGGCGCTCTCGACGCACCCCTACATCGTCACCATCCATCAGGCCGGGATCGCTCGCGACGGGCGTCCCTATCTCGTCATGGAGTACTGCTCGCGCCCGAGCCTCGCCGAGCGGTACAAGCGGCAGCCGCTGTCGATCGCCGACACGCTGCGCACCGGCATCCGGATCGCGGGGGCCGTCGCGACGCTGCACGGCGCCGGCATCCTGCACCGCGACATCAAGCCCGCGAACGTGCTCACCAACGACTACGGCTGGCCGGCCCTGACCGACTTCGGGATCGCGACGGCGTTCGGACCCGGCGGCGCCGGCGCGGGAACGGTCGGGCCGGCCGGTGCCGGTTCCGTGGCGGGCGGAGGCTTCGACGCGACCGGGGGCACGGGCACGATCGGGCTCAGCGTTCCGTGGTCGCCGCCCGAGATGTTCGTCGACGTGCCGGACCCGGATGTGCGCTCGGACGTGTTCTCGCTCGCCGCGACGCTCTACACGGTGCTCGCCGGCCGGACGCCGTTCGAGATCCGCGGCGGCCCGAACGGCCAGCTCGACCTCATCTCGCGCATCGAGCGCGGCGAGGTCACGCCCATGTCGCGCACCGACGTGCCGGTCTCGCTGCTCGCCGCGCTCGCCCGGGGCATGGCGCCCCGTCGCGAGGATCGCTGGCCGAGCGCCCTCGAACTCGCCCGGGCGCTGCAGCGCGTCGAGCTCGAGCTCGGCTACGCCCCGACCGGCATCGAGCTGCCGGGCGCGGAGGCTCCTCGCGGCGCAGCGATCCGGATGACGACGGTGGCGACGGCGACGAGAACGCCACCCGGGTGCGCGCGATGCCGACCGTGATCGCGCAGCCCGCCGCACCGCCCGCACCATCCACGCCGCCCGCGCCGCCTCCGACGGCCGTTGCGCCCGCGGCACCCGCGCCGTCGGGGGTGGCGGACCTCCCGCGGCGCCGCGCGCGCATCGTCGGGATCGTCGTCGGAATCCTCGCCGTCCTCGCCGTGGGCGCCGTCGTCGTCGCCGTGCTGATCGCGGGGCTCCCGCACGAGACCGCCGCGGGACCCGGCAGCTCGCCGACGGGCGGCTCCGCGATCGGCCCCGGACTTCCTCAGCCCACGAAGGGCGCGGCCGCGGTCTCGCCCGACGGCACGGAGGTCACCTTCACCTGGACCAACCCCTCGCCCGAGAAGGGCGACGTCTACTACTGGGCCCGCTCCGAGTCGCCCGACGACCGGCAGGTGACGCCCCACACCCGCGTCGTCGTGACCGGCGTGGTGCCCGGCAGCCGGGTCTGCATCGACGTCGCGCTCGGGCGCTCCGGCCGCACCTCGGCGCCCGAGAGGATCTGCACCCGGCCCTGAGCCTGAGGATCGACCGCGTCACGCGTGAATCGCTCATGTTACGGTGAGTCGGCCCCGCGGCGACCACCCATCGGGGGCCATCGGCGGAGGCATTCGGAGGTCGGCGGCGTGTCGCTCGTCAAGTCCGTCGTCCGCCACAAGAGGGGCGTCTGGTCCGGGATCGTGGTCGCGGGCCTCGCCGCGATCCCCATCGCGTTCGCGGTCATGCATCAGGGCTTCCCGGTCACCGACGTCACGCTCGACGCGAAGGACGTGTGGGTCACCAACGGCCATTCGCTGCAGGGCGGGCGTCTCGACCGGCAGATCGAGGAGCTCGACGGCGCCGTGAGCGGCGCCTCGTCGGACCTGGATGTCGCCCAGAACGGCTCGAGCGTGTTCCTGTTCGATCCGAGCCGGGGCGACATCTCGCGCATCGATCCCGCCTACACCGAGCTCGTGGAGCCCGCCAAGATGCCGGCCGGGTCCCACGTCGCGCTGGGCGGCGACACCCTCGCGATCACCTCGCCCGACGGCAGGCTCTGGGCGATCGACGTGGCGAACGGGCTGACCTTCGACCCGTCGCAGCGGCCGGCCCTCAAGCTCGGCGCGGGCGGGCAGGCCGTCGTGACGGCATCCGGAGCGGTCGTCGCGATCAGCCCGAAGGACCAGGAGATCTTCCGCATCGACACACCCGGTGGCCCGGCCACCCAGCGCGGCATCGCGGTGCCGAGGAACGCCCAGCTCGCCCCGGCCGGCGACCGGGCGGTCGTGTTCGCGCCGGGCAGCCGCAGCCTCGAGCGCGACGACGGCACGACCATCCTGCTGCCTGTCGCGGCGCAGCAGCTGCAGCTGACCGGCGACTCCGACGAGGTCGCCCTCGCGAGCGGCGACCGGCTGCTCATCGCGCAGCTGGGCGACGGATCCGTGCGCAGCGTCTCGGCGAAGCTCGCGCGTCCGGTCGGCGACCCGAGCGGGATCACCCGGCCGGTCGTCGTCGCGGGATGCGTCCACGGCGCCTGGGCGGGCGCGCAGCGCTACCTGCTCGCCTGCGACGGCGCGAAGCCGCGCGCCGAGGACATCGATCAGGCGACGCAGGGCAAGCGTCTCGAGTTCCGGGTCAATCGCGACGTGGTCGCGCTCAATGATCTCGACACCGGCAACGTCTGGCTGCTCGACGATCAGATGCGGCTCGTCGACAACTGGCAGCAGGTCACGCCGCCCCAGCAGGACGACAGCGACAAGGGCCATCACAAGGCCAGCACGCAGTCGTTCCAGGACACGCTCGCCCAGCGCAGCGCGATCAACCGCCCGCCCGTCGCGCGCGACGACGATCTCGGCGTCCGGCCCGGACGCACGACCGTGCTCGCGGTTCTCGACAACGACACCGACCCCGACGGCGACGTGCTGACGATCCCGCGCTTCACCCCGATCCCCGCCACGCAGGGCGAGATCGACGTGATCGACAGCGGCCGGGCGCTGCAGTTCACGCCCGCGGCGGGGGCGAGCGCGGCGTCGTTCCATTACACGGTCGATGATGGCCGCGGCGGGGTGGCCGAGGCCGCTGTGACGCTGCGGATCGTGCCGGAGACCGTGAACACGGCGCCGGTCGCGGTGCGCGACGCGGCGATCAGCGTCGAGACGGGCGGCACGATCAGCTACAACGTGCTGGCCGACTGGCGCGACCCGGACGGCGACGACATCTACCTCGACTCCGCCACGCCGACCAGCTCCGACCAGGTGCGGTTCACCCCCGACGGCTTCCTCACCTTCCAGAGCCTCGGCGGCCAGACCGGCGCCAAGGAGGTGCAGTTCGTCGTGAGCGACGGACGGCTCCAGACCAAGGGCACGCTCGAGGTCGACGTGCAGCCGGCCGGCAAGCTCGGCCCGGTGGGCACGCCCGACTTCGCCCAGGCGTTCCGGGGCAAGCAGATCGAGATCTCGCCGCTGGTCAACGACGTCTCGCCCGACGGCGGCGCGCTCGATCTGCTCGGGGTCAGCGAGACGCCCGGCGGGGTGCAGGTCGTGCCCAACCTGCAGAAGGGCACCATCAGCTTCACCTCGGCCACCGTCGGCACGTACTACTTCAAGTACCAGCTGGCCGACGGCGCGGCCTCGAGCGTCGGGCTCGTGCGGGTCGACGTGCTGCCCGACCCCGACCACCCCTCGCCGCCGATCGCGGTCAAGGACACCGCCTTCCTGCGCGCCGGGCAGCCGACGAGCGTCAAGGTGCTGCTCAACGACGTCTCACCCGACGGCAAGGTGCTCGCGGTGCAGTCCGTCGACACCTCGCAGACCGACCCGGCCGTGAGCGTGGAGGTGCTGAGCAACGCGGTCATCCGCATCTCCAGCTCGGCCGCGCTCGCGACGCAGACGCAGTTCCGCTACACGGTCTCGGACGGCGAGCAGACCTCGACCGCCGGCGTCACGATCGTGCCGGTGCCGCCGATCGTCAATCGCCAGCCGCCCGTGGCCGTCGACGACAAGGTGCTCGTGCGGGCCGGCGACATCGTGAGCGCCGACGTGCTCGCGAACGACTTCCACCCCGATCAGGCGCAGCTGATCCTCGAGCCCGACCTGGTCGACACGAGCGACAAGGGCGACGGGCTCGCGTTCGTCGGCGACGGCAAGGTGCGCTACCAGGCGGGCACGACCCCGGGGAGTACAGCGTCGTCTACCGCGTCACCGATCAGTACGGCGAGACGGCGACGGCGCGGGTCGCGTTCATCGTGACGGCTCCGGATGCCAAGACCGACCAGGACCCGGCACCGGCGCCCCTGATCGCGCGCGTCTTCGCCGGCGCCGAGGTGCCGATCACCGTGCCGCTGGACGGGGTCGACCCCGACGGCGACTCGGTCGTCATCGACGGCGTGCAGAGCCCCCGCAGCTGGGCACGATCACCGGCGGCTCGACGACCGGATTCGAGTACCGCGCCTTCGACACCGCCGCGGGCACGGACGAGTTCACCTACACGGTCGAGGATCCGTACGGGCACAAGGGCATCGGCACGATCGACATCGCCGTCATCCCGCGCCCCGACACCGCCGGCGCGCCGAACGCCGTGGACGACGCCGTCACGATGAAGCCCGGCCGCACCGCGACCGTGCAGCCGCTGCTCAACGATTCCGACCCGAGCGGGTACCCGCTCTCGCTCACCGGCATCAGCGCCGTCGACAGCCACCTGAGCGCGACCGTCGATCACGCGAAGATCGTCATCGTCGCGCCGAAGACGACCGGAACGTACTCGCTGCGCTACGCGATCGGCAACGGGCACGGCGGCCAGGACACCGCCTTCGTGCAGGTGAAGGTCACGCCCGACGCGCCGCCGGTCTACCCGACGGCCGAGGACATCCACGTGCCGGCCACCTCGATGGTGAACAAGTCGAGCGTGCCGGTGAAGCTCGCCGGCTCGATCGCGAACCCCGCCGGCCGCGACGGAGATCTCACGATCGCGCTCGCGGGCGCGAACGCGGGGCTCGGCACGGTCGACCAGGCGACCCAGACGGTCACGGTGCGGCCCGCGGACCGTCGCATCGCCGTCGCCTACACCGTCACGAATCCGGATGACGACCTCACCGCGACCGCGTTCATCGTCGTGCCGCCGAAGCAGGTCGGCGCGGTCGTGCCGCCGCCCCACCTGAACCCGAAGGTGCTGCCGCAGTACGTCGACATGAACACGCCCAAGCAGTGGACCCTGGCGCAGCTGCTGATCGTGCCGTCGAAGCAGAAGGCGATCCTGATCGACACCGGCGACATCCAGGCGCCCAACTCCGACGGCTCGCCGATCGCGGTGGGCGACGACGCGATCCGGTTCACGCCGCGCACCGGGTTCCGCGGGCAGACGACGATCTCGTTCCGGGTCACCGACGGCACCTCGGCGACCGATCCGAACGGCCACCAGAACCTCATCAGTTTCCCGATCACGGTCGGCGACCCCGACCGGCTCGACGAGCCGCCGACCTTCGCCGGTCTCACGGTGCAGGTGCAGCCCGGCGAGGCGCCGCAGGTGCACGACCTGCGCGACGCGACCGAGCAGCCGAGCCCCAAGGTCGACAAGGGGCAGTTCACCTACACGGGCCTCACCGGCCAGACCGGCGACGTGACGGCGACGCTCGACGGATCCCGCCTCGGTGTCTCGGCGCCGCTCGGCACCCAGCCGGGCGCGCGGGCGACGCTGCATGTGGTCATCCACTACCGCGGCTTCACCGTGCCGGCCACGGTGCAGGTGAGCGTCGTGTCGTCGAACCGCCCGCGCACCCAGGCGAACGAGGACGACGCCAAGGGCCAGCGCGGCAGGACCGACACGGTGAACGTGCTGCGCAACGACACGAACCCGTTCCCCGGCCAGCCGCTCACGCTGACCGGCGCGCAGATCGAGAACGCGGCGCAGTCCGGCGCCTCGATCTCGTTCACGAAGGACGGCGACATCACGGTCCGGCCCGACACGTCGTTCATCGGCGTCGTGAGCGTGCTGTACACGGTGCGCGATGCGACGAGGGACCCGTCGCGCGACGTCACCGGCCGGCTGCAGTACACGGTCCGCGATGTGCCGGGCAAGCCCGCGGCGCCCACCTTCGTCGAGGGCGACTCCGCGGTGACGGTGCAGTGGCAGCCGCCCGCGACCAACGGCGAGCCGATCGACCATTACACGATCGCGTGCTCCGGACCCGGATGCCCCGCGACGACGACGGTGCCCGGATCGGACGCGACGCACCGGTTCTCCGGTCTGACGAACGGCGACGGCTACACCTTCCACGTCACGGCCCACAACGCGCTCGGCGACGGGGAGATCTCCGACGCGAGCGCGACGGCGAAGCCGTTCGGCGCGCCCTCCGCCCCGACGACCGCGACGATCGCGGCGACCTCCGACGGCTCGGGCAACGTGGTGCTCAGCTGGGACGGGGCGCAGGGCAACGGCCGCGACATCGCGGGGTACCACATCGTGCTCTCGGACGGCACGCAGCGCGACGTGGGAGCGGTCGCGACGGTGACCCTGCCGGGCCACGTCGGCACGCACTACACCTACACGATCCAGTCGAAGAACAGCGGCGGCCTGCAGAGCGCCCCGAAGACGTCGACGGGCAGCGCCGTGCCGACGCCCCGCGCACCCACCATCAGCGCGACGCAGAGCGGATCGAGCGTCGTCTACAACTGGGGGCCGGGCGCGAGCACCGAGCCCATCACCTACACGCTCTCGGGCGACGGGGTCGGCGGCGCGGTGTCGGCGCCGGGCAGCACGAGCTTCGCCGGCAGCTACGGCACGACCTACCACGTGACCATCACCGAGACGAGCGCGGGACAGACGGCGAGCGCCTCGGCCTCGGTGACGCTCGTGAACCCGTTCTCGATCCACCTCTGCTACGGCGGGGCGCTCAGCGGGGGCAACCGCCTCGGCGTGACGTGGACGAGCTCGCCGGACTCGTCGCTCGTGCGGTTCGGGCCCGACTTCCAGTCGACGGTGACGACGAGCCCCGGGACCGGCTCGGCGGCCTCCAACGCGTGGGCGGCCCGCAACACCGCCGGCGACCTGGGCCAGAACTTCCAGTTCACCTACAAGGGCCAGACCTACACCGAGAACTGGGGGAGCGCCCCGCCGTGCTGACCGACGACCGCCCCCTGCCGCCCGTGCCCCACCGATCCGGAGAGACCCGATGACCGATACCGCCCAGCCCGCGGCGAACGCGACGCCCGCGGCGACCGCCGCCGTGCCGCCCACCGAGGCCGTCACCGTGACCACCGAGCAGGCCGGCTGGTTCGCCGATGCGTTCGAGAAGCTCGTCGCCAACATCGACCAGGCGATCCTCGGCAAGCGCGACGCCATCCGGCTCGTGCTCACGGCGCTGCTGAGCGACGGCCACATCCTGCTCGAGGACGTGCCCGGCACCGGCAAGACCGTGCTCGCGAAGGCGCTGGCCAACACGATCGACGGCACGACCTCGCGCATCCAGTTCACGCCGGATCTGCTGCCCTCGGATGTGACGGGTGTCTCGATCTACGACCAGGCGAAGGGCCTGTTCGAGTTCCACCCGGGACCGATCTTCGCCTCGATCGTGCTCGCCGACGAGATCAACCGCGCATCGCCGAAGACCCAGTCGGCGCTGCTCGAGGTCATGGAGGAGGGGTCGTCACCGTCGACGGCACCGGCCACGCGGTGGGCTCGCCGTTCATGGTCATCGCGACGCAGAACCCGGTCGAGCAGGCGGGCACGTACACGCTGCCGGAGGCGCAGCTCGACCGCTTCCTCGTCAAGACCTCGCTCGGCTACCCCGACCACGACACGACGGTCGCGCTGCTGCTCGACTCGGCCAACCGGGCCCGCGCCGCGAAGGTCGTACCGATCATCGCGGCCCGCTCGATCGCCGAGATGGCGCGGCTGACCGACGGCGTCTACACCGATCCCGCGGTCATGGACCACCTGGCGCGGATCGCCGCGGCTACCCGTGAGCACCGTGACGTGCAGCTCGGCGTCAGCATGCGCGGAGCGCTCGCGCTCGCCCGCGCTGCGAAGACGTGGGCGCTCGCGGCCGGGCGCGCCTACGTCACCCCGGAGGACGTGCGGGAGCTCGCCGTGCCGGTGCTCGCCCACCGTCTCGTGCTCGATCCGGAGGCCGCGTTCGCCGGCCAGAGCGCCGAGAAGGTCGTCGCGGGCGTGGTCGACGGTATCGCGCCGCCCGAGCTGCGGGCCCGGTAACGCCACCGCATGACCGCGCTGCGTTCGCTCCTCGGACTCGCCCGGCTCGCCGCCGGGCGGGTCGCCGCGGCGTGCGCACCGGTGGCCGGGATCGTCAGCCCGCTGGGCGCGATCGTCGCGCTCGCCGCGGTCGCGGCGGGGGTCGCGAGCGCGGTGCTCGGCTGGGCCGAGCTCAGCTACCTCGCCCTGACCCTGGTGTGCGGGCTCCTCGTCGCGGCGCTGTTCCTCATCGGCCGCGCGAGCTATCGCGTGACGATCGAGCTCTCGCCCCGCCGGGTGGTCGCGGGGAGCGCGCGTTCGGACGGCTGCTGGTCGCCAACGCCGGGTCGCGGCGCGCGAGTGCGGGCCGGCTCGAGCTGCCGGTGGGGCGCGGACGGGCCGAGTTCGACATCCCGGCGCTCGCCCCCGGCGCGGAGCACGAGGAGCTGTTCGCCGTGCCCACCGCGCACCGCGCCGTGATCGTCGCCGGTCCCGCGATCGCGGTGCGCGGGGATCAGCTGGGGCTGCTGCGCCGCCGCGTGCGGTGGGCGGATCCGATCGAGCTGTTCGTGCATCCGCGCACCGCACTGCTGGCGCCGTCGGCCGCGGGGCTGGTCAAGGACCTCGAGGGCCGCACCACGCCGACCCTCACGAGCAACGACCTGGCCTTCCACGCGCTGCGCCCCTACGTGCCGGGCGACGATCGCCGCTACATCCACTGGCGCACGACGGCGCGCACGGGCGTCATCATGGTGCGCCAGTTCGAGGAGACCCGGCGCAGCGACCTCGTGCTGCTGCACCACGCCGAGCGGCGCGCATACGCCGATCCCGACTCCGACGATCCGGATGCCGAGTTCGAGCTGGGCGTGTCGGTCGCCGCGTCCGTGGCGGTGCAGACGATCCGCGACGGCACCCGCTCGCGCATCCTCGGCGAGGAGGCCGAGCTGCGCACCGCGACCGTCGGCGCACTGCTCGACGACAGCTGCCGGCTCGCGCCCGTGCAGCGCTATGCGACCCCGCGCGACTTCGCCCGCGCGGCGACGGCCCTGCTGCCGGCACCCGCGGTCGTCGTGTTCGTCACCGGATCGCGCACCCCGGTGGCGGAGCTGCGCGCCATCGAGACCGCCTTCCCGCCGGACACCGACCTCGTCGCGATCCGGGTCGAGCGCGGGGGCGAGCCGCGACTGCAGGTCGTGTCGCGGCTGCGGGTGCTGACGGTCACCGAGCTCGGCGACCTGCCGAAGCTGCTGCGGAGGATCTCGTGAGCCGCGCGCCGATGTCGTTCCGCACCTGGGTCGACGTCGTGGTACCGCTGCTGCTCGCGATGATCGGCGTGGTCGGGCTCGCCTCGAGCTATCACGATCTCGGCTGGCTCCTCGCCGGCGCGGGCGGGCTCGTCGTCGGCGCGGGCGCCGCGCTCGCCGCCCGAGCGCTCCGGTTCGGCGTGCTGCTGACCGTCGCGCTCGCGCTGGTCGCGTACCTGCTGTTCGGCAGCGCGCTCGCCGTGCCGGAGCAGGCGCTCGCCGCCGTCGTGCCGACGCTGACGAGCGTGCAGAGTCTCGGCGTGGGCGCCGTGTGGGGCTGGGCGGACATCCTGACGCTGCGGGCGCCCGTCGACCTGCCCGACTACGTCACGGTCGTGCCCTACGCCTCGGCCTGGGTCGTCGGGCTCGTCGGCTCCACCCTCGCCGCCCGCTGGCTGCCGCGCCGGCGCACCGCGGCACGCGCGTCGCTGCTGGTGCTCGGGCCGGCCGCGCTCTACGTCGGGAGCGTGCTGCTGGGCACCCAGCAGCCCTACTACCCGGGCGTGCGGGGCGTGCTGTTCGCCGCCATCGCGCTGGTCTGGCTGGGATGGCGGGGCACGACGGGTGAGCAGATCCGGGTCGAGCGGCGACGCGGCACCCTCGGGCGCCGCGTCACGGGCACCGCGATCGTCATCGGCGCGGCCGTCGTGCTCGGGGCCGTGAGCGGCTCGGTGCTCGTGCCGCCGCCGCAGGACCGCTTCGTGTTGCGCGAGAAGGTCGAGCCCCCGTTCCAGCCGATCGACGTCGCAAGCCCGCTGTCGGGGTTCCGGCGCTACTCCAAGATCGACGCGAACCGGACCATCTTCACGGTGCGCGGGCTGAAACCGGATGAGCGGCTGCGGCTCGCCACGATGGACGGCTACGACGGCCACGTCTGGGACGTCGCGGGTGCGCAGGTCGCGAGCGGCGGATCCGGCAGCTTCGAGCTCGTGGGCGGCGCCTATCCGGCTCCGCCGCTCGTGCGGCCGGGGGTCGGCAGACCCTGACGATCACGGTCGGCGACTACGACGACGTGTGGATCCCGACGCCGGGCTACACGCAGGCCCTGACCGTGACGGGCCCCGGCGGCGCCGGGCTCGGCGACGCCGCGCGGCAGAGCCTGCGCTACAACGCCGCGACGGGGGGCACGGTGCTGCTCGGTGGCCTCGCCCGGGGCGACGCCGTGCGGATCACGGCGCAGACGCAGCGGGCTGCGCCCGACGACGACCAGCTGCGCAGCGTGCCGACCGCGAACGTGCAGCTGGGGCCGGTCACCGACATCCCGGATGTCGTGGCAGCGAAGGCGACCGAGTTCGCGGCTTCCGCGAAGAGCGCGATCGGGCAGCTGCGCAACATCGAGCAGACCCTGCACACCAAGGGGTACCTCTCGCACGGCACGTCGTCGGACACGGTCGCGTCGCTCGCCGGGCACGGCGCCGACCGCATGGAGCAACTGTTCTCGGGCAACGTCATGGTCGGCGACGACGAGCAGTACGCCTCCGCGATGGCGCTCATGGCGCGCAGCCTGCACTACCCCGCCCGCGTGGTGTTCGGCTTCGCCCCGAAGGTGCCCGACGGCGCCGACCCCGCGACGCCGCGCAAGATCACCGGCCACGACGTGAGCGCGTGGGTCGAGGTGGCGTTCCAGGGCGTCGGCTGGGTGCCGTTCTACCCGACGCCGACCCAGACCGATGTGCCGCAGGCGCTTAACCCGAAGCCCCAGACCGAGCCGCAGCCGCAGGTGCGCCAGCCGCCGCGCAGCAACAGCGACGAGAACGACCTGGTCACCAACGTCAAGATCGACGACGGCGACAAGAAGGACGTGTCGCTGTTCGGCCTGCCCGGTTGGGTGGTCGCGGCGGGACTCGGCGTGCTGATCCCCCTGGCGATCGTGCTCCTGCCGGCCCTCGTCGTCGCCCTGTTCAAGGCGCGCAGGATGCGGCGCCGACGCGCGGCGGCCCGCGCCCCGGACGCCGCCGCCGGGGCGTGGTCGGAGCTCGTCGATCGGCTCGACGAGCTCGGCATCGGGCCGCCTCCACCGGGCACCCGGGCACGGGTCGCGGGAGCGCTCGACGCGCGGCTGCGGGAGCTGCCGGCCGCGGGACGCGCGCCCGATGCCGTGGGAACCGCGACGGCCACGGCGACGCTCGAGCCCCTGGCCCGGCGCACCGACGAGCTCGTGTTCGCGGCCCGCCCGGCGACCGCCGCCGAGGCCGACGCGGTGTGGGCGGAGGCGCTCGCCGTCATCCAGTCGACCGAGCACCGCCTGTCCCGGGGGCGCCGTGTGCTGCGCCGGTACCGGCTGTCGTCGCTGACCGGCTGGGCGCGGCGGATGGCGGCGCGGGGCCTGGCCGCCGTGCCGAGGACCGGCGAGCCCGGCGGCGGAGCGCGATGAGCGCCCGCGCGACCGAGCAGCGGCTGACCGTCGCCGACGGCGAGCTGGTGCTGCGCGTGAGCGTCGCCTCCGATCGCGGGACGGTTCGTGCCGTCAACGAGGACGCGGTGCTCGCAGAAGCGCCGGTGTTCGCCGTCGCCGACGGCATGGGCGGTCACGCGCTCGGCGACCGGGCCAGCGCGGCCGCCGTCGCCGCGCTGCGCGCGGTGCTGCCCGCCGACCGGCCGGCGACGACGTCCGAGGTGCGGGAGGCCGTGCGGCGAGCGAACGCCGACGTGCGCCGGGTCGGCGGGCAGAGCATGGCCGGCACGACTCTCGCCGCCGTCGTCCTCGTCGACCCTGCGGCGTGGATGGTCGTGCACGTCGGAGACTCACGGGTCTACGGCTGGGACGGCCGCGTGCTGCACCGGCTGACGAGCGATCACTCGCTCGTGCAGGAGCTGCAGGATGCCGGGATCATCGATGCGGAGCAGGCGCAGCGGCATCCGGATCGCAATGTGGTGACGCGCGCGCTCGGGCCCCACGACACGGCCCTGCCCGACGTGCGGGTGCTCGACCTGCGACTGCCGGGCGACGAGCCGGCCCTGCTGCTGTGCTCCGACGGGCTCACCCGCGAGCTCGACGACGCGGCGATCGCCGGGATGCTCGCCGATGGTGCCGATGCCCACGACCTGGTGGAGGCGGCGGTGCGGGCAGGCGGCCACGACAACGTCAGCGCGGTGATCGTACGCCCCGAGTTCGCGGGACTGGCGGAGCCGCCCGTGGACGAGCAGACTCTCGACCGGATGCTGGGGACCGAGCTCGAGGACACGAGGCCGAGGAGGCATTCATGATCCTGAGGACGAACCCCGGGACGGGGAATGGACCGTTGCGACGGTCGGGGATGCGGTGCTCGCCGTCGGCGACCCCGCGCAGATCGGCGACCTGACGGCGCGACTCGCGGGACCGGACGGGTTCCGGGCGGCGCTCGAGCGCCTGGTGAGCGGCGGGATCGCCGCGGCGCCCGACTTCGCCCTGATCGATGCGGCCGGCGGCATCGCGCGCATCGTGCTCCGCGGCGCGGCCGAGGTGGATGCCGGGGCCGAGAGGCTCTCGGGCGCGGGCGTCACGACGTGGACCGAGCGCGTGCTCGAGGGCGTCGACGAGCTGCGACTGAGGGTGCCGGGGTCGAGCTGGACCCTGCTGCCGGGCGGTCCGGCGGTTTCGGGTGTCGTCGGCCGGGCCGCCGAGCGGTTCGACGAGGCCGACGCGCATACGACGCTGGTGCCGGCGCGCGAGGAGCGTGCGGCGTCGCCCGCCACGGCTCCCGTCGCCCCCATCGCCGCGGTCGCCGCTCCCGCGGCGGCTGCCGCCGGCGCGCCTGCCGTCGAGGACGAGCCCTACGCGTTCCTCTTCGGCGACACGGTCTACCGCACGATCTCGGGTGACTCGGTGCGCATCCCGAATCCCGACCCCGCACGCCCCGGCGACCACGACGGGCGCACGGTGCTCGTGGACGAGCTGGAGGAGCACGAGCCGGCCGAGCCGCCGGCGGTGGCCGCGGCATCCGGACCGGTGCTCGCCCTCGAGCTGCCGGGCGGCGACGTCGAGCCGCTCACCCGTCCGGTCCTGGTCGGGCGCTCGCCGAGCGACCCCGGACACGACGCATCGGGCGGTCCGCCCCGGCTCGTCGTCGTGGCGGCCGGCGACAAGGACATCTCGCGCACGCACGCCCGCATCGAGGTGGCCGGCGGCGCCGTCGTCGTGACCGACCTGGATTCCAAGAACGGAACGAGCGTCACCATGCCGGGTGCGGCACCGCGGCGGCTGCGCGCGGGGGAGCCCGCGGTCGTGCTGCCCGACACGGTCATCGACCTCGGTGGCGGCGTCATGATGACGGTGCGGGAGACGGCATGAGCGGCCCCGCGTCGGCGCTGCCGGCCGGGACGGCCTCCCGCGGCGGGCTGAGCGGCGAGACCGTGCCACCGCCCCTCACCGCGCTGCGGGTGCGCTACGGCGACCGGAGCGCGGAGGTGCGACCGGGCACCGCGTTCTCGATCGGCCGCGACGCCGACCTCAACGTCGACGACAACCCGTACCTGCACCGCCAGTTCCTGCGCCTGCGCTCCGAGGTCGGCCTCTGGTGGCTCGAGAACGTCGGCACGTTGCTGTCGGCGACCCTCACCGACGGCAGCGGCCAGGTGCAGGCCACGCTCGCGCCGGGCGCCCGGCTCCCGCTCGTGTTCGACCGCGTGC
The DNA here is from genome assembly GCF_030161895.1 of Pseudolysinimonas kribbensis. Taxonomy (GTDB): domain Bacteria; phylum Actinomycetota; class Actinomycetes; order Actinomycetales; family Microbacteriaceae; genus Pseudolysinimonas; species Pseudolysinimonas kribbensis. Next base: position 754,758 of record NZ_BSVB01000001.1, on the reverse strand, counting down.
AGGTCGTGTTCGGGGCCGGGTCGACGAGCTACGAGCTCGAGATCTCGAGCGACGCGGCGTTCTTCGGCCCGCCCGTGCTGCCCACCCCGCGCACCGTCGGCTCCGCGGACGAGACCATCGGCCACGTGCCGCTCACCCACAGCCAGCGCCAGCTCGTCGTCGCGCTCGCCGAGCCGCTGCTGCGTGGCGGGTCGACCGGCCGCGGCGAGATCCCGGGCTCGGCGGAGGCGGCTGCGCGTCTCGGCTGGACCCTCACGGCGTTCAACCGCAAGCTCGACAACGTCTGCGAGAAGCTCGACCGCATCGGCGTGAGCGGCCTGCGCGGTGGCCGGGACAGTCTCGCGACGAACCGTCGGCTGCGCCTCGTCGAGTACGCGGTGGCCACGCGCCTGATCACGGCGGATGACCTCGCCCTGCTCGAGCCGGCGACATGAGCGAGAACCCGTTCCTCCTGCCCGGCGCCCGTCCGGGCGGGGCGGGGACGCCGCCGCCGGACCAGCCACGGCTCGAATCCGCCACACGCCGGGTCCCCCGGGTGGATGCCGCCGTGCCGCCCGTGATCCTGCCGCCGGCTCCTGCGGCCGCGCCCGGGCCCGGTGCGCCGCCCGCGGCGGCATCGCCGCCGGCTCCCGCCGCGCCGGCGGCCTGGCGTCTCGTGTTGCCGGGCGGCGAGGAGATCGCCCTCGACCGCGCCGTGATCGTCGGGAGGGATCCCTCGCAGCCGGACGAGGCGCCGGATGCCCACCCGGTCACGGTCGCCGACCCGCAGAAGACCGTCTCGAAGACCCACGTCCTGCTCACGCCCGACCCGGCCGGCGTGCGCGTGCGCGACCTGCATTCGACGAACGGCACGACGCTCGTGCTCGCCGGGGGACGCGCCCCCGTGCCGGCCGAGGGCGGCCTGCTCGTCTCGCTGCCGGCCGACCTCGAGCTCGGCCGCTACACGGTGCGCATCGAGTGCTGACACGGCCATGGGGAGCGCTCCCCACCCCGCCGCCGCCCGATCCGGTGTTCAATGAAACGATGACCCCGCCGCGCCGCGCCCCCGGGACGCCGAGCCCCTGGTGAGCGTCCGCACCGACCTCGGCCGGGTGCGCGAGGTCAACGAGGACAGCGTGCTCGCCCGCTACCCCGTCTACCTGGTCGCCGATGGCATGGGCGGGCACAGTCGCGGCGACGTCGCGAGCCGCACGACGATCGAGGTCATCGACGCCGCGATCCCGGCGGGTCGGCCCACCGCGGCGGCCGCGATCGTCGAGGCCGTGCACGCGGCCAACGCCGCCGTGCACGCGCTCGGGGCGGAGACCGTCTCGGGCACGACGCTCACCGGCATGGCCGTCAGCGTCTCGGCCGAGGGCGAGAAGCACTGGACGATCGTCAACGTCGGCGACTCCCGCGTCTACAGCTGGAGCGGCCGCACCCTCACGCAGCTGACGGTGGATCACTCGGTCGTGCAGGAGCTGATCGAAGCGGGCGAGCTCTCGCCGCTCGAGGCCGATCGGCATCCGGAGCGCAACACGATCACACGGGCGATCGGCCCGTTCGAGGAGGTCGAGGTCGACGTCTGGCTGCTGCCGTACGTCGACGGGCAGTCCTTCCTCATCTGCTCCGACGGCCTCACGAAGGAGCTGCCGCTCGAGCGCATGGAGCACATCTTCGCGGCGCACACCGGCGACGACGGCGGTTCGCTCGCGGATGCCGTGGTCGAGGCGGCGCTCGCCTCCGGCGGGCGCGACAACGTGAGCGCGATCGTCGTCGAGACCGGCGGCGGCGACGACGCCACCCGGGTTGGCACGGGCACGCGCGAGCGCCCCCGCCAGCTCGAGGACACCCTGCCGCGGGGCATCGGATGACCGCGCGGGTGGTCGCGGATCCGTCCGGGGCATGGCTCGCGGTCGTCGGGCCGGCCGGCGCGCTGCTCGTCGCGCACGCGGCGGAGCGTGCCGAGGAGCTGCTCGCGGCGCTCTCGGCGAGCGACCCGGTGCAGCCGGTGCTCGACGTGCTCGCGGGTTCGGGCGTCTCGGTCGCCCCCGACTTCGCCCTCGTGCTGACCGACGAGGCGGGACGCCCGCGGCACGCGGTGATCCGCGGCCACGCCGTGGTGCGGGTCGCCGGTGCGGGCGACGCGGTCGACGAGCTCACCGGGCGGGGCGCCCGCACCTGGATGGAGCACGAGGTGGATGCCGCCTCGGCCTCGCTCGTCGCTCCCGTCGCGTCGACCGGGGCCGCCCTCCCGCTCGAGCGCGGCGCCGTGCTCGGTGTCCGGATCGACGTGGGGAGTCCGCGGCCCGGCCCGCGTCCGACCGCGCGCCGTCGCCCGCAGCTGCCGCGCATCCGAGCCCCGCGCCGGCCCCCGGTCCTGCCCCTTCGCCCGCCCCCGCGCTCATCCCGGCCGTCGACGAGCACACGATGGTCGAGCCCGACGAGGGGGACTCGGCTACGACCGCCTGTTCGAGGCGACGATCGTGCGGCCGGTCGAGGCCGCGGCGGTGCGCCCCGAGCCGGTCGACGAGGAGGCCGACCCGCCGACGCCCGCGCCCGCCTCTGCCTCCGCGCCGGCCGCGCCGCCCCACGACGAGTCCGGCGCCGGCGCATCGGCCGACGACGAAATCGACGACGACGGCGACCACGACGGCGAGACGGTGCTGAGCGGAGACCTGCGGGGTCGCGCGACCCGCACCCGACCCGCGCCGGACGAGATCGCCCCTGCCGCCGCCGCGCACCGCTACGCGCTGGTCCTGCCCGACGGCCATCGAGAGGCCCTCGTCGGGGAGCTCATCCTGGGTCGTGCCCCGACCGCCCGCGTCGTCGACGGCCGGATGCCGCGCCTCGTCACGATCGAGGGCGACCCCGACGTCTCCCGCAGCCACGTGCGTGTGGCGCTCGAGGGCGACACGGTCGTCGTGACCGACCTGCGCTCCCGCAACGGCACCTCGGTCGTGCTGCCCGGCAAGCAGCCCCAACTGCTGCGCGCCGACGAGCCGACTCCGGTGATCCCGGGCACGGTCATCGACCTGGGCGAGTCGAAACTGCGCGTCGAGCGCGCGGACACGGGCGCGGGGGACGCCGCATGAGGCGGACCGCCTCGGCCGCCCCGGAGTTGCAGGGCTACGAGTACCAGCGCCTGCTCGGCGCCGGCGGCTTCTCCGACGTCTTCCTCTACCTGCAGCGGCTGCCGCGTCGCCCCGTCGCCGTGAAGGTGCTGCTCGCGGAGGAGCTCACGCCCGCGGCGCGCCGCGCTTTCGTCGACGAGGCGAACCTCATGGCGCAGCTCTCGGCGCACCCGTACATCGTCACCATCTACTCCGCCGACATCACGCCCGATGAGCGCCCGTACTTCGTCATGGAGTACTGCGCCGGCCCGAGCCTCAGCGAGCAGTACAAGAGGGAGCGGTTCTCGGTCGCCGATGCGCTGCGCACCGGGGTGCGGCTCTCGAGCGCGGTCGCGACGGCGCACGCGGCCGGCATCCTGCATCGCGACATCAAGCCGGCCAACGTGCTCACCAACGAGTACGGCTGGCCGGCGCTCACCGACTTCGGCATCTCGTCCGCGGTGGAGGAGCTGCCGATCCACACCATGACGGCCGGCATCCCGCGCGGCGACGAGACCGGCGGCACCGGGCAGTCGATCGGCATGAGCGTGCCGTGGTCGCCGCCCGAGATGTTCGACGACGATCCGGATCCCGACGTGCGCTCCGACGTCTTCTCGCTCGCCGCCACGATCTGGACCCTGCTCGCCGGCCGCACCCCGTTCGAGGTGCCCGGCCGGTCCAACGGCACGCTCGACCTCATCGGCCGCATCGAGCGCGGGGCCGTCACCCGGCTCGACCGGGACGACGTGCCCGCCTCGCTCGTCGCGGTGCTGACCAAGGGCATGGCCGTGCGTCGCGTCGACCGCTACCAGTCCGCGGTCGAGTTCGCCCGGGCCCTGCAGAGGGTCGAGCTCGAGCTCGGCTACGCACCGACGAGCATCGAGCTCCCCTCCATCGGCGGGGATGACGAGCCGGATGCCGTCGCCCCGACCGACGAGGCCCCCGAGACCCGGGTGCGCGGCGTGGCGACCATTCACGCGCAGCCCGCCGCGCCGGCGCCGACGTCGGCCGGCGCCGGGCATCCGGCCGCGGCCGTCGCCGCCGCGGAGCTCGCGCCCACCCGGGTCCGGGGTCTCGCCGTCGTGTCGCCCGAGGCGCCCGCCGCCGAGGCGCCCGCGTCCGCGTCGTCCGCTCCCGAGCACACCGTCATCCGCCCGCGCCCCGAGCCGGCCGCGCCGGCTCCCGATCCGTCGACCGCGGCGCCCGTCGAACCGCGGCCGGGCCGCCGCGTCCCGCGCCTGCGCGTCGTCCTCGCCGCCGTCGCCCTCGTCGTGGTCGCCGCCGCGGTGACGACGTCGATCGTGCTCACGGGGGTCAGGCCGTCGATCCGACCCCGAGCCCGACCGCCTCCGGCTCGAGCGCCGTCATCGGCGGCGCGCCCGAGGCGCCGCGATTCGTCCGCGCGACGGCGAGCGCCGACGGCACGGCGGTCACCTTCACGTTCGCGCCGGTGAAGAACGCGGCGGGCTACCAGTGGGCGCCGGGCGAGAACGCGGACGCGAAGACCTCGGTGCGCACGCCGGTGGTCGTGCGGACCGGCCTCACCCCGAACCAGCGGGTCTGCGTCAGGCTCGACACGATCGCACCGGACGGCCGCACCTCCGAGGCGACGACGGGGTGCTATCCGTGACCAGCGCTCCGGCCATCGGCACGCTCACCGTCGACTTCATCGGCGAGGAGTACGTCGTGCAGCCCGGCGACGAGTTCACGATCGGGCGCGAGGGCGACCTCAGCATCGACGAGAACCCCTACCTGCACCGGCACTTCCTCCGCCTCGCCGTCGAGTACGACATGTGGTGGCTCTCCAACGTGGGCAGCCTGCTCTCCGCGACGGTGAGCGACGGCACCGGCCAGGTGCAGGCCTGGCTCGCGCCGGGCGCGCGGCTGCCCATCGTCTTCCCGGTCATGCACGTCATGTTCAGCGCCGGGTCGACCACCTACGACTTCACGATCCGCACCGAGGCCGACTGGTTCAACACGAGCACCTCGGGAGCGGCGCTCTCGAGCGCGACGACCGTCATGCCCGTGACGCTCACCCGCACGCAGCGCCAGCTCGTGCTCGCGCTCGCGGAGGGCGTGCTCACCCAGTCGGTTCCGGGTCGTGGGGCGATCCCCGCATCCGCCGACGCCGCGAAGCGGCTGGGGTGGTCGATGACCACCTTCAATCGCAAGCTCGACAACGTCTGCGACAAGCTCGACAAGCTCGGGGTGCCGGGGCTCCGCGGCGGCCCGGGCCGGCTGGCGACCGGCCGCCGGGCGCGGCTCGTCGAATACGCGATCGCGAGCCACCTCGTCTCGGTCGACGACCTGCCGCTGCTCGACGACGCCGGTTCCGAGTCGGACTAGCCCCGACGCGGTCTCGGCGCCCGCGTGGGGAGTGCTCCCCATTCGCCCCCTTCGAGGGCCGTGTTAGCGTCGAGCGTCGTTCAGGGACGGCCCGAGAGTACGTCCGATGAGACCCGGGGGTTGCGAGTGTTGCGCTGGTTGCGCGGCTGGAGCCGCGCCCGCAAGGCGATCGGCTCGACCGCCGTGATCGCGGTGGCGGCCGGGGTGCCGCTCACCGTGGCGGCGCTGTACCACGGCTTCCCGGTGAGCGACGTCGACCTCACCCAGCGCGACGTCTGGGTGACGAACTCCCAGCAGGAGCTCGCCGGCCGGCTCAACAGGCAGATCGACGAGCTCGACGCGTCGGTGCAGGCGACGACCGCGTCGATGGATGTCGTCCAGTCCGGCCGCGACGTCTTCCTGATCAACCGCACGGCCCACACGCTCGAGCGGATCGATCCCGCCTACACGACGCTCGGCCAGCGCGCCGACCTGCCGAAGAACGCGGAGGTCGCGCTCGGCGGCTCGACCCTCGCGATCGTGGACCCCTCCAACGGTGCGCTGTGGTCGATCGACGTGAGCAACCAGCTGAGCTTCGACCCCGCCACCCGGCACCCCGACATCAAGCTGGGCGCGGGCGGGCACGCGACCGTCACGCCGACGGGCGTCGTCGTCGCGACCTCGCCGAAGAACCACGAGATCGTCACCGTGCCGCGGCCGGGGGCGCGTCCGACGACGGCCGGGGCCGACATCCCGGTCGACAATCAGATCTCGTCGGTGGGCGAGAAGGCGGTCGTGCTCGAGCCCGGGGCGAAGAAGCTCCTGGTCGTCGGCGGCCCGACCGTCGAGCTGCCGGCTCCCGCGCTCAAGCTGCAGCAGGCGAGCGCGGCGCACGGATATGCGGTGCTCGAGGGGCGCGACGAGCTCATGGAGGTGCCGCTCGGCGGCGGCACGGTCACGCGGATCATGGCCGGCATCCCCGACTCGTCCTCCGGCAACGGGGCGATCGCCCCGGTCTGGGTCGATGGCTGCGCCCACGGCGCGTGGGGCGCCTCGCAGCGCTATCTGCTGGCGTGCGACGGGCGGCAGCCGCAGAAGGCGACGATCCACCAGAAGACCTCGGGCGACGAGCTCGCCTTCCGGGTCAACGGCCACGTGGTCGCCCTGAACAACCTCGACACCGGCAACGTCTGGGTCATGGCCGACTCGCTGCATCTCGTCGACAACTGGGACGAGGTCACACCGCCCAAGGAGCAGCAGAACGACCAGATCGACAAGACGAAGTCGAGCGTCGAGTCGTTCGAGGACACGCTCGCCAAGCGCACGAACGTCAACCACCCGCCGACCGCGACGCCCGACACGTTCGGCGTGCGTGCGGGGCGCACCACGGTGCTGCCCGTGCTCGACAACGACACCGATCCCGACGGCGACGTGCTGGTCATCACCGACTTCACGGCGATCCCCGACTCGCTCGGCCACCTGGATCCGATCGACGGCGGTCGCGCGCTGCAGTTCACCCCCGCGGCGGATGCGGCCGGCAGCGCGTCGTTCCGCTACACCGTGAGCGACGGCCGGCCCAACGGCACGGCGGACACGACCGTCGACGTCCACGTCGTGCCGCCGGATCGCAACTCGGCCCCCGTCTCGCATCGCAAGGCCGCCGTGAGCGTCGAGGACGGCCAGACGATCACCTACAACGTGCTGCAGGACTTCCGCGACCCCGACGGCGACGACATCCTGCTGCAGAACGCCGCGCCCGCGTCGCAGGACCAGGTGCGCTTCACGCCGGATGGCACGCTCACCTTCCAGTCCACGAGCGGCCAGGTGGGCCTCAAGACGGTGAACTTCACGGTCTCGGACGGGCGCGCCTCGACCACGGGCCAGCTCACGGTCGCCGTCAAGCCCGCCGGCTCGCTCGACCCGGTGGGAACGCCCGACTTCGGTCAGGGCTTCGCCGGCGACACGATCAAGATCTCCCCGCTGCAGAACGACACCTCGCCCTCGGGGCAGCCGCTCCAGCTGCTGGGCGTCAAGGACGTGCCGGGCGGCGCCACGGTCACCCCCAACCTCGACCAGGGCACGGTCGACGTGACATCGAGCCGTCCCGGCACCGTCTACTTCGAGTACGAGCTCGGGGCGGGGCCGAGCACCTCGGTCGGCATCGTGCGGGCCGACTTCGCGCAGCGGCCGCAGGACGCGATCCCGCCGGTCGCCGTCACCGACACCGCCTACCTGCGCCAGGGCCAGTCGAGCGAGGTGAGCGTGCTCGACAACGACGTGTCGCCCACCGGCAAGGTGCTCGCGGTGCAGTCGATCGACACGTCCGCCCTCGATCCGGGCGTCAAGGTCGAGGTGCTGAACAACACGATCGTGCGGATCAGCGACTCGGCGTCCCTCACCACGCAGACGCAGTTCACCTACACCGTCTCCGACGGCGACGCGAGCGCGGTCGCGGGCGTGACGATCGTGCCGGTACCGCCCGTCGTCGACCGGCAGCCGCCGATCGCCGTCGACGACCACGCCACCGTGCGCGCGGGTGACATCGCCACGGTCGATGTGCTCGACAACGACTCGAGCCCCGACCAGGCGCAACTGACCCTGCAGCCCCGGCTGGTCGACACGCACGCGGCCGGCGACGGTGTCGTGTTCGTCTCCGGCGACACCCTGCGCTACCAGGCGCCCAAGAAGCCGGGGGTCTATTCGGTCGTCTACCGGGTCGCCGATCAGTACGGCGAGGCCGCCGACGCGACGGTCGATCTCACGGTGACGGCCCCGGATGTCAAGGGCGACCGCGCACCGGTGCCCGATCCGCAGACCGCGCGCACGTTCGCGGGCGCGAAGGTCCGCATCGACGTGCCGTTGAACGGCATCGACCCCGACGGCGACTCGGTGACCCTGGTCGGCTACACGAGCGCGCCGCAGCTCGGCCGCATCGTCGAAAGCGCGAGCGACCACTTCACCTACGAGGCGTACCCGACCTCGGCGGGCACCGACAGCTTCCGCTATTCGGTGCAGGACGCCCTCGGCAAGACCGCGGTCGGCGAGGTGCGGATCGGCGTGATCCCGCGGGCGGCCGAGTCGCAGCCGCCGAACGCGGTCGACGACACCGTCTCCGTGCGACCCGGCAAGACGATCGCCGTCCAGCCGCTGCTGAACGACTCCGACCCCAACGGGTACCCGATCACGCTGGAGAAGAAGCTCACCCACATCGACAAGCACCTGAAGGCGCACACCGAGGGGGCGCGGGTGCTCATCGTCGCGCCCAAGACCCAGGGCTCCTACAACGTCGGCTACCGCATCACCAACGGCCAGGGCGGCGAGGACGACGCGTTCATCATCGTGCGCGTCGACAAGAAGGCGCCGCTGCAACCGCCGACGGCCGAGGACCGGTACATCTCGTCCGAGGACCTCGGCAAGAAGGCCCAGTACACGGTCGACGTGTCGCGCCTGATTCAGAACCCGAACGGCGAGAACGACGTGCTCAAGGTCAGCACGGTCGGGCCGAACGCCGGACTCGCCGACGTCGCCGGCCAGAGGGTGACCGTGCACGCCCAGGATCACCGCGTCGCCATCGCCTACAGGGTCGTCGATCCCGACGATCCGAAGCTCAGCGCCGAGGCGTTCATCATCGTGCCGCCCCGGGTCGGGTCGGACTACAGCCCGCCGCCGTACCTCAAGCCCGGCACGCACCCGGTCGTCCCGCAGGACGGCTCGAAGCAGTGGGATCTGAAGGACATCCTCGTCGTGCCCTCGGGGAACCCGGTGACCCTCGCGCACCCGGACCAGGTGGCGGCGACGGGCAGCGACGGGTCGAAGCTGGTCGTCGACAAGAACACCCTGCGCTACGCACCGCGCAAGGGCTTCCGGGGCCAGACCGCGATCACGTTCCAGGTCACCGACGGACCGACCGCGACCCAGCCGACCGGCCGCGTCACGCTCATCACGATGCCGCTGACGGTCGGCAATCCGGACCAGTCGGACGTCGCGCCCTCGTTCACCGCCATGACGGTGCAGATCGAGGCGGGCGAGCCGGCCAGGAGGTGGACCTGCGGGCCGCGACCGCCCATCCGAACCGGTCGGTGGTCTCGCAGTTCCGCTACGGCGCCCTGACGGGCGGCACCGATTTCATCCACGGCGACCTGTCCGGCGCGACGCTCAGCGTGTCGTCACCGCTCGGCACCCGCGTCGGCACGACCGCCGACCTGCACTTCACCATCGCCTTCCGCTCCTTCACGGTGCCCGGCACCGTGCACGTCGTCACGGTGCCCTCGACGCGGCCGCGCGCTCAGGCGATCGAGGACGACGTCAAGGCGCAGCGCGCCAAGGCCACCGCACCGATCGACGTCCTGGCCAACGACTACAACCCGTTCGCCGATCAGGGCAAGCCGCTGCAGCTGACCCGCGCCACCGTCGACAACTCGGCGCAGACCTCCGCCGCCGTGTCGTTCACGCCCGATGGCCACGTGACGGTCAGGCCCGACGCCTCGTTCATCGGAGTGGTGAGCATCACGTACACGGTGCGGGATGCGACCGGTGACGCGAGTCGCGACGTGACGGGCCGGCTGCTGGTGACCGTGCGCGACGTGCCGAGCCAGATCCAGCCCGCGCCGAATGTGCTGAGCGAGAAGGATCACGAGGTCACGATCGAGTGGAAGATCCCGGCGACCAACGGCGAGCCGCTCCTGGACTACACGATCCGATGGATCGGCTCCGACGGCGGCAAGTCCGGCGAGGAGTCCGTGGGCACCGGGAGCACGCGGGCGACCGTCACGGGCCTGGTGAACGGCGGCCATTACCAGTTCACGGTGTTCGCGCGGAACATCCTGGGCGACGGCACCCTCCGCGCAGAGCACCGTGGCGATCCCGTTCGGCACACCGACGCCGCCGACGACGGTCACGGCCACCCCGACGAACGACGGCTCGGGCCACGTGAAGCTCACCTGGTCGGGAGCCACCGGCAACGGGCGCGACATCACGACGTACACCTGGCGCTCGAACAGCGGTGCGACCGGCCAGTCGACGACGACGAGCGCGACCGCGAGGCTGGCCGTCGGAAGCAACTACACCTTCACGGTGACGGCCACCAACAAGGGCGGGTTGACCAGCAAGCCGAGCGTCGCGTCGAAGGCCGCGATGCCCGGCGTGGGTGCCCCGAGCAGCCCGCGCCTGAAGACCGGCGCCGACGGCGACAAGACGATCACGGCCACCTGGGGCGCCGCGACCACCTACGGCACCCCGGTGACCTACCACGTGATCATCAACGGCGACGACAAGGGGTGCACAGTTCCGGGTGGCAGTTCAACGGCAACTTCGGCTCGAACTACACGATGGTCGTGCGCGCCGTCGCGGGCGGCTCCACCCATGACTCCGCCAAGTCGAACACGGTCTCGCCGAGTGACAAGAAGCCCGCGGCCCAGACGGTGAAGGGGCCGGAGTACAACGGCTACTCGGGCTGTCCCGTCAACTGCTACAAGGTGAAGGTCAACTACCAGGACTTCCCGTCGGGCACCTACACGCTGGTGATCTGGGACCGCGATGCGGGCCAGAGCTCCGGTCACTCGGAGTCTCCGTCGTTCTCCGCGCACATGAGCGGCAGCGGATCCGTCGTACTCGACTACACGTTCGGCACGGTGGGTGAGCACGACGAGATCTGGGTGCACATCTCCGGCAACGGAATCAACATGGACGCCACGCACTCCGGTGCCTGGGGATAAGGAGACCGCACACATGCCCGTCACCCAGGAGCAGGCGACCTGGTTCGCCGACGCGTTCGGCAAGCTCGTCGACAACATCGACAAGGCGATCCTCGGCAAGCAGCACGTCATCCGGCTCGTGCTCACCGCGCTGCTGAGCGACGGGCACGTGCTGCTGGAGGACTTCCCGGGCACCGGCAAGACGGTGCTCGCCAAGTCGCTCGCGAACACGATCGACGGCACGCACTCGCGCATCCAGTTCACGCCCGACCTGCTGCCCTCGGATGTCACCGGCGTCACGATCTACGACCAGTCCAAGGGCGTGTTCGAGTTCCACAAGGGCCCGATCTTCGCGTCGATCGTGCTCGCCGACGAGATCAACCGCGCATCGCCGAAGACGCAGTCCGCGCTCCTGGAGGTCATGGAGGAGGGCGTCGTCACGGTGGACGGCGTGGGCTATCCCGTGGGCTCGCCGTTCATGGTGATCGCGACGCAGAACCCGATCGAGCAGGCGGGCACGTACACGCTGCCGGAGGCGCAGCTCGACCGGTTCCTCATCAAGACCTCGCTCGGCTACCCGGATGACGCCACCGCGCTCTCGCTGCTGCTCGATCCCGGCGACCGGGCCCGCGCCAACCGGGTGCAGCCGATCATCGCGGCCGCCTCGATCTCGAGCATGAGCCAGCTCGTCGCCGAGGTGCACGTCGAGTCGAGCGTCATGGAGTACGTGAACCGCATCGTCGGGGCCACCCGCACGCGAGAGGACGTCACGCTCGGCGTCAGCATGCGCGGCGCCATGGCGCTCGCGCGCGCGATCAAGACCTGGGCCCTGTCGAAGGGCCGCGCCTACGCGACGCCCGACGACGTGCGCGAGCTCGCGGTGCCGGTGCTCGCGCACCGCGTCATCGTCGACCCCGAGGCGGAGTTCGCCGGCACGACCGGCATCGACGTCATCACGCGCATCGTCGCCGAGATCGAGCCCCCGGCCTACCGCGCCGCATGACCGCCGCCGCCGATCCCGCGCCGCTCGGGCGTGCGTCGCCGTGGACGGCGCGGGCCCGGGCGGCCGGAGACCGGCTGCGCACGGCCGGCCGGATCTCCGCCTACGCCGGACGTCGGGCCCGCACGGTGCTCGCGCCGCGGCTGGCGATCGTCAGCGGCCTGGGCTGGCTCGTGCTCGCGGCCGCGGCAGGCAGCGCCGTCGTCGGGTTCGTCCTGGGCTGGCAGGAGTTCGTCTACCTCGCGATCACGCTGGCGGCCGGGCTCATCCTCGCGGCCGCCTTCGTGTTCGGCCGCGGCAGCTATGACGTGCTGATCGAGCTCACGCCGCGTCGCGTCACCGCGGGCGATCGCGCGCTCGGCCGGATGGTCGTCGCGAACGCAGGTCAGAAGCGCTCGGCGCCCTCGCGGATGGAGCTGCCGGTCGGCGCCGGGCTGGCCGAGTTCGTGATCGGACCGCTGCAGCCCGGAGCCGAGCACGAGGAGCTGTTCGCGATCCCCACCAACCGCCGCGCCGTGATCGTCGCGGGCCCCGCCGTCTCGGTGCGCGGCGACCAGCTGGGACTGCTGCGGCGGGCGCTGCGCTGGACCGACCCCGTCGAGCTGTTCGTGCATCCGGTCACGACGCCGCTGGCTCCGTCGGCGGCCGGCCTCATCCGCGACCTCGAGGGCGAGACGACCAAGACGGTCGTCAACAGCGACATCTCGTTCCACGCGCTGCGGCCCTACCAGCCGGGCGATCCGCTGCGCAACGTGCACTGGCGCACGACCGCGCGCACCGGGCAGCTCATGGTGCGCCAGTTCGAGGAGACCCGCCGCTCGCGGCTGACGATCGTGTTCGACGACGCGAAGACGCATTGGGCCTCCGACGACGAGTTCGAGCTCGGCGTCTCGATCATGGCATCGCTCGCGGGGCAGGTGCTGCGCGACGGCAACCGGGTGAGTGTCGTGAGCGAGGCGCGCGAGCTGCGCACTCGCACGGTCACGACGATGCTCGACGACAGCTGCCGGCTGGAGCGGGTCTCGAGCGCGTTCCGCACGGTGCGGGAGATGGCCCGCGACGTCACCGCGCAGCTGCCCGACCCGAGCGTCGTCATCGTGATCGGGGGATCGCGCACGCCCGTGGGAGGGATCCGGGGGTGCAGCGCCTGTTCGGGAGCGAGGTGCAGACGCTGGGGTTCCGGGCCGACCCCGGCGGCGCCACCCGCCTCGACGTGATCCGCGGCCTGCGCATCGGCACCGTGGGCGCCCTCGACGACCTCGGACGGCTCGTGCGGAGGCTCTCGTGAGCGCGGCGGGCGCGGAGTCGGGCGAGACCCGGGCGAGCACGCCCCGCAGCGCCGTCGCGCCTGCTGCGACCCGCGCCACCGGCCGGGCCGAGCGCGCCGCGCCGCGAGCGATCACCGCCCGCACCTGGACCGATCTGGCGGTGATCGCCGTGCTCACGGTCATCGGCCTGCTCGGCTTCGGGCCGGCGTTCCGCGATCTCGGCTACCTGCTGGCCGGCGCGGGCGGGCTCCTCGTCGGCGGCGCCGTCGCGGTGCTCGCCGCACGCTACCGGCTCGGGGCGCTCACGACGGTCGCCGTGGCGATCGTCGGCTACTTCCTGTTCGGCAGCGCGTTCAGCATGCCGACGATCGCGCTCGGCGTCGTGCTGCCGACGCTGCAGACCCTCTCGGGTCTGGCCCTCGGCGCCGTGTTCGGCTGGGCGGACGTCGTGACGCTCCGCCCGCCGGTGAGCCTGCCGTTCTACATCGACGTCGTCGCCTACGTGGCCGCGTGGCTCGTCATGCTCGTCGCCGCGACACTCGCCGCCCGGTGGCTCATCACCGGCCGGCGCACCGTGGCCCGGCTCGCGCCGGTGCTCGTCGGGCCGACGATCGTCTACGCGGCGGGCGTGCTGCTCGGCACCGACGAGCCGTATTTCGCGGCGGTGCGCGGTGTCGCCTTCGCCGCCATCTCGCTCATCTGGCTGGGATGGCGGCGCCCGTTCGGCGGCGGCGTGGCCGTCGGCGGGAACCGGATGCTGCTGCGGCGCAAGCTGGCCGGCACCGCGATCCTGGTGGCCGGCGCGATCGCGATCGGCGCGGGCGGGGGCGGTGCTCGCGCCCGCGTCCGCGCACCGGTTCGTGCTGCGCGAGCAGGTGCAGCCGCCGTTCGAGCCACTCGACTATCCGGCGCCGCTCGCGGGGTTCCGTCACTACACGAAGGACCTGCACGACACCGACCTGTTCCGGGTCTCCGGCCTGCACTCGGGCCAGAAGCTGCGGATCGCCACGATGGACACCTACGACGGCGTCGTCTGGGGCGTCGCGGGCGCCGAGCAGTCCACCGATGGGTCGGGCGAGTTCCGGCTCATCGGCCGCGACTTCCCCGACCCACTCCCGGCATCACGAAGGGCGCGACGGCGCTGGATGTCTCGGTGCTCGGCTACTCGGACGTCTGGGTGCCGTCGACCGGCTACACGGGCGCGCTGACGTTCTCGGGGTCGCCGGCGGCGAGCCTCGAGGACGTGCGCTACAACGCCGCGACCGGCACGACGGTGCTCACCTCGAGCCTCCGGAAGGGTCAGCGGTACCGCCTGACCGCGCGGGACCAGCGCCTGCCCTCGGACGCGTCGCTGCAGCACACGCCGGTGGCGTCGATCCAGCTGCCGCCGGTCTCCGACATCCCGGACCCCGTGGGCGCCAAGGCGAGCGACATCACCAAGGACGCGCATTCGCCGATCGACAAGCTGCGCGCGATCGAGAAGTACCTGAAGTCCCACGGATTCCTGAGCCATGGCACGGCCTCCGACCAGTCGCCGTCGCGGGCGGGCGAGGGCGCCGACCGCATGGAGGAGATGATCTCCTCGGCCCACATGGTCGGCGACCAGGAGCAGTACGCGTCCCTCATGGCGCTCATGGCCCGCAGCATGAACGATCCCGCGCGCGTCGTGATGGGCTTCGCCCCCAAGGTGCCGTCGTCGGGCGGCCCGGTCACCGTCACCGGCGACGACGTGACGGCCTGGGTCGAGGTCGACTTCCAGGAGTCGGATGGATCCCGTTCTTCCCGACCCCGACCGACACCGACGTCCCGCAGCAGCAGCAGCCGAAGCCGCAGTCGGTGCCGCAGCCGCAGGTGCGTCAGCCGCCGCGCACCCAGAACGACCACGACGACCTCGTGACGCCCGTGCAGATCACCGACTCGCACAAGAGGGACGAGGGGCTGTTCGCGCTGCCCGGCTGGGTGATCGGGCTCGCCCTCGGCCTCGTGACCCCGGCGGCGATCGTCTTCCTGCCGATGCTCGTGATCGGGTTGCTCAAGCAGCGCCGGGGCCGGCGTCGGCGGGCTCCCGGCGGCGACCGGGCGGCCGGCGGAGCGTGGGACGAGCTCGTCGACCGCCTGAGCGAGCTCGGCTACCCGCAGCCCGCTCTGCGCGCGACGCGGCTCATGGCGGCGGACGAGCTGGCACCGGCGACGACGCCGACCGTCACGGCGCTCGCCGAGCGCACCGACGACGCGGTGTTCGCGGGCGCCGCCGTGAGCGACGAGCAGGTGGCGGCACTGTGGAGCGAGGTCGACGAGGTGCTGGATGCCGCGGGCACCGCGGCCGGTCGCCGTCGCCGCCTGGTGAGCCGCTACCGGGTCGCGGCGGCCCGGCGCTGGGGCACGCGCGTCGTCGCGACCGCGACGCAGGCGCTGCCGCCCGGGGTCACCGAGCAGGCTGCCGACGTCGGCCGTCAGGCGGCCGCGACGGGACGGCGGATCGGCACCCGCGTCGCCGAGCGGGTTCAGACCGGTGTCAGCCGGGCCGCCCGCCGACCGCGCGACTGAGGGAACCGCCGATTGCGTCCCGGGAGAGACGTCAGACGAGGCTCTCGCCGGATCCGAGCGACTCGCCCGACCGCCAGAACTGGGTGCTCGCGACGATGCCGACGGCGACGAGCACCGCTCCGGCGATCAGCATGACCAGCAGGGCCGTTCCGGCGCCGGTCGCGCTGTCGTCCACGTCCGGCAGGGTGGTGGGGATCAGGCCGAACAGGAACCCGCCGATCCCCGCCGCCCAGATGTCGAGACGCCAGCGGTAGCCGATCCAGCGCCAGAAGACGCGCCCGCGCGCCGGGTCGCCGCCGTGCGGATGACGCGAGGCGCCCGAGCGCCAGACCGCCTTCTTCAGCAGCGAGACCGCGCCCCCGGCCACCGCACCGACCCCGACGGCGCCGTAGACGATCCAGACGGCCGCGAGATCGACGTCGGAGAAGGCGATGGCGGGCAGCACGAGCAGCGCGATCGAGACGAGCGCTCCCAGCACCAGCCAGAGCAGGTGCCAGCCCATCGGCAGCAGCCGGAAGCGGGTGACGATCGATGCGGTGGGGAGCGCCGTCGCGGGAGGAGCCGGATTCGCGCCCCAGCGGCCGCGGCGCAACTGCTCCCCGAGCACGAGGCATCCGGCGGCGACCAGCAGCAGGATGCCGGTCGCGATGCGGGCGAAGTCCGCACCGAGGAGCGTCCCGCCCACGAGCGCGATGAGCGCGAGCAGCGCCGCCACGGCCCCCGTGATCGAGAGGGTCGCCCCGGACCGCCGGTTCGACGCGGCCACGCGGGCGCGCCGCTCGGCCAGCTCGGCGTCAGACGGCCGGCGCGTCATCGAGAACGGCGATCGGCTCGGCCCAGGTGAGCGAGTCGACGATCTGATCGAAGAGCGCGGCCCACAGCTCCGGGTCGGCCATCATCGGGGTCGAGATGGTGAACTCCAGCAGGCGCGACGCGTCCGGGTATGGGATGCGGAACTGCGCGCGCATCGTCGGCGTCGACTGCGAGCCGATCTCCTGCGTGCCGAACTCGATGGTGCGCGCCGCGGGCCCCATCCGATGGGCGACGACCTCGGCGTCCGGGAATCCGGTTCGCAGCGCCTCCTCGATGCCGAGGGCGCGATCCGTCGCGGTGGGCGGCCACGCGACGTCGCCGCCGAGAATGGCGGCCGGGAAGGGCACGTCGGGCAGGATCTCCAGCGCCAGGTACATCGACGCGCAGCCGGCCTCCCGCGCGCGGCGCGCGGTCTCGTGCACCTGTTCCGTCACCTCACGGCGCTGACGGGCCAGCCGGTCGGCGCGGCCCATCTGCTTGCGCACGAGGGCCGTCACGCGACGCTTCACGTCCTCCTCGTCGCCGAGTGCGAACGCGAACCAGGCACCGGGCAGGATCAGCGTGTAGCCGCCGCCCGGCGCGGGAACCGATCGCACGTCGGCGGCGGATTCCTTCTCGCTCATGCCTCGCCCTCCAGCCGCACGTGGAGATTCAGCACGATCGACTGGGTCTGCTCCGGCATGTTCTCGAAGGAGCCCAGCCCCTGCGCCGAGAAGATGAACTGCACGGCCTGCGCCGCCCCGGGCGGATAGACCGCGATGACGACGCGCTCCTCGAGCAGCGAGCCTTCCGCGTCGTCCGCCTCCGGATGCGCCACCAGGTTGTGCGAGGCGACGACCTCGCCGGCCGGCACCGCGGACCGCCAGGTGCTCACGTTGTAGTAGAACTCGCCGTCCGTGGTGCGGTTCGCGTACGAGGCGAGGAAGCGCTCGTACTGGTCCGGCATCCCGATCTCGTCGAGCTCGGCCATCGCGAACACCATCGCCGCGTCCGCGTGCCCGCTCTCGGGCTCGCCGACCCAGACGGCGGCGCGGATGAGCGGGTCGTCCATGCCCACGAAGGCCGCGCGGGCCGACTCGAGCTCGCCGGTCAGGCGGGTCGCCGCATCCGGATCGTCGGTCAGGGAGGCGGCGAGCTCGCCCGGCCAGCTGCGGCCGCTGTCGTCGAGCGGCATCGGATACCACTCCTCGGGGAGCCCGAGGCGGAAGTCGGCGATGTCGCGAAGGGCTGCGGCGGGCATGATCACATCTTCCCGACGAAGTCCTTGACGTTGCCCGCGAGCTCGGGCACCTTGCTGTAGCTGCCGCCGGCGAAGCCGGCGCCGTCCTTGATCAGGGTGATCGGATCGTGCGCGCCGAGGTCCTTGCCGAGGCCCATGATCTTGTTCTCGGTCGTGTACATCTGGAAGCCGGTGAGGGCGACGGCCTTGGCCTTCATGCCGGTCGTGACGACGACGCGCGAGTCCTTCGCCATGTGCGCGGCCGAGAGCAGATCCTTGTTGAGCCCCGCCGCACCCTTCCAGTCGAAGGAGGGCTTGGGGAACGCGTTCTTGGCCGCCTTGCCCATGGCCTGGGTGAACGTGTACTCGCCCTTCTGGAACTTGCTCATGATGGCGAAGTCGTTACCCGAGCGGCGGAAGGGCTGTCGGAAGGCGTCGGTGAGCGGCTTGCGCACCGCCTTGCGCGCCGCCTTGAAGCTCATGAACTCCTTGCTGCCCTTGGTGACGCCCTGCAGCTCGCGCAGCTCCTTCGAGCCCTTCAGGCCGGTGGACAGGATCATCGAGCCCTTGAGCTCCTTGGCGGCCATCGCGAACAGCTTGCCGCCGAAGATCGTCAGCACGCACATGGCGGCGGCGCCCAGCACGGCCCACCAGGAGCCGTTGCCCTGCACCGCGGCGACGATCGACTCGACCAGCGTGATGAGCGCGCCGATTGCGGCGAGCACGAGCAGGATCTGGCCGAAGATCGGGATCCAGCCGAGGAAGATCGACAGGAATCCGGCCACGTCGCAGATGAACTTGACGACGTTCAGGATCTTGCTGCCCCAGTTGTCCCACCAGGAGTCCTTCAGGCCGTGCTCTTTCTTGCCGGAGACGACCTCCTTGATGAGCCCGATGGCCTTGTCCGCCGCGGTGTTCTTGAGGTTCTCGGCGTCGTGCCACTTCTGCTGGGCGGCGCGCAGGGCGCCGTCGGCATCCCCGGCCGCATCCGACGCCTGGGAGGCGGCCGTGGTCTTGTCGGACTTGTCGGCGTCGCTCGCGTCGTCGGCGTCCTGCTGGGCGGTCCGCGCGGCGGTGTGCGCGTGGTCGGCGTCCTGCTGCTTCTGCTCGATGTCGGGGATGGCGCGGTTCGCGTCCTCCTGAGCGGTGCGCAGCGACGACGCGTACTCGAGCAGGGCATCCGCGGTCTGCTGATAGCGGTCGTGGGCCTTGTCGATGTCGTCGGCGACGTCGTGCGCGGAACTGCGGACGGCGTCGACGGCCTTGCTCTTCATCGTGTCTTCGTCGTGGATCTTGCGCAGCGTGATCACGGAGCGCGCGATGGCCTCGCCGATGTGCTTGTAGTGGAGCGCCTTGGTGCGCAGCAGGTCCGGGTCGCCCTTCAGCGGCTTGTACTCGGTGTCGCTCATTTCGCGCCTCCGATCTTCTGCTTCTGCTGCTCGGTGTGGGCGTCCTCGAGGGCCTTGGCGAGTTTGCTGTCGACGGTGGTGAAGCCGTCGGTGATCGCGCTGATCTGCTTCTGCAACGCGTCGACGTTGGCGGTCATCTTCTTGCGCTTGTCGTTCCACTTGTGCGCGAAGTCGCGCACGCTGTCGTGGAGGGCGTCGTGGCCGGTGGCGTCGGCGACGTCGTCGCTGAAGTCGTCGGCGTCGGTGAACTCCTTGACGATCGCGTCGAGGTCCTTCTTGAGCTGCTTCAGCAGCGGGAGGTCGACGGAGAGGTCGGGGCCGGCCATGCGACGTTTCCTTTCTGGGTGGTGCAGTGACGTGGCGGACGGGTGCGGGGGCGACGGATGCCGGCGCCCCCGCGCGCGGCTCAGCCGCCGATGCCCTTGGCGAGCTGCTGGTCGACGTTCTGGAGGGCGTCGGCCGCCTTGGTCAGGAACTGGCTCATGCCGTCCAGGCCGTTGACGGCGTCGGTGGTGCCCTTGGTGAACTGCTCGTACGACGAGTGGAACGCGCCCGAGGCGGAGTCGGTCACGAAGCCGCCGTTGACGAGGTTGTTCACCAGCGTCTGCAGCTCGTGAAGCTTCGCGGTGATGTCGTCCTTGCCGGAGATGAGGCGGTTCGCCGCGTCGGTCATCTCCCCGTAGGTGACGTTCATGTTGGCCATGAGGGGTATCCCTTTCGGTAGTGGAGTCGGGCCGGGAATCGACCGCGTCTTGATGCCTTCGACGCTAACCCGGATGAGAAGGGCTCGGAATGGGGAGGACTCCCCATCGGCCCCGTCACCGGCTTCCGGGCAGGTCAGGAGGGCAGCGGCAGCTGCACCCGCGCGAACCTGCCCCGCGCGATGTAGACGCCCCGCCCCGGCGGGAACTCGTTCTTCTGCAGCCGGGGCAGGGCCGTCTTCAGCAGGATGTCGCCGTCGATCGAGTCGGGCTGCAGCAGCAGGCCGCGGCGCCCGTTCTTGAACTCGCCCATGAGCGGCCAGGACGATCCCCACGCGGAGGTCTCGGCCTCGGCGACCACGAGGTGCTCCGACTTCTTCGCCGCCTTGGCCAGCTCGACGATGGGCCCGTCCGCCGACGACTGCAGGAACTCGCCGAGCGACTCGATCACGACCGCGATCCGCCCCTCGGTGTCGTCGTCGGTCATGGCCTGCGCGAGCGCGCGGGCGAGCTCGGCCGCCTCCTCGGGCCTCGTCGCCGTCTCGACCCACTCGAGCGCCGCCGCGACCGGAGAGCGCCTGGACCCGATGTAGTACAGCCGGGTCTCCGGATCGAAGCGCTCGAGCGCCTGCGCGATCGAGATGAGCGACGTCGTGCGCCCGGAGGCCGGCGGCCCCGCGACGAGCACCGTGCCGCTCGGCTCGAACGGGTACGGGCCGAGATCGAGGTCGCTGATGCCGAGCACCGGGCTGCCGCCGAGCGTCGCCGGCAGTTGCGCCGCCGTGTACTCGGCGGGGAGCGAGCCGATGCCGGGTGCGGGCGTGACGCCGGCTCGGCGCATGGCCTCGCCGAGCTCCTTCATCGCGGCGGACTGATCGGCGACGATCGGGCTGCCGCCGAGCACCGCGATCTGGGTCTCCTCGCGATCGACGATGGCCCGCCCGGGCGCCGATGCGGGGAGAGGATGTCGTTCGGCACGTCCAGCATCCCGTAGCTGTCGTCGGCCAGCCGCAGCACCACGCGGCGCTGGATGCTCGACGAGATCGAGGTCGGCACCGCGCCCGGCCGGTCGGCCGTGAGCGCCACGTGGATGCCGAGCTGACGCCCGTCGCCCAGGATGTCGCGGAAGACGTCGTACCACTGCGATCTCCCGGCGGGGATCTCGAAGTCCTCGCGGAAGTTGGGGAACCCGTCGATGAGCAGCAGGATGCGCGGGCGCCCGGCCTCGCCGGAGAGCGTGCGGTACTCGGTGATGTTCGCGGCGTTGCTGCCCGCGAACAACGGCCCGCGCTCCTCGAGCTCGTTCTTCAGCATCCGGAACAGCCGCACGACGCGCTCCGCGTCCTCGCCGGGGATCACGGCGCCTACGTGCGGGAGGTTCTCGAGCATCCGGAGGCTGCCCGAGCCGAAGTCGAGCGCATAGACCTGCACCGGCCCGCCGCGCGGCGTGATCGCCCCCGCGGCGGCGAGGGTGCGCAGCACCGTCGACTTGCCCGAGCCGCCCGTGCCGTAGATCGCGAGGTGGCCGTCGACGTCCGGCGTGAAGTAGACGGGCTGCTGCACCTGCAGGTCCGGCAGGTCGGTGACCCCGAGCAGGAGCTCGGCGTCGGTGCGCTGATGCAGCCGCGCCAGGTCGTACACCGAGGCGAGCTCGTCGAGCCACGGACGCCGGGGCGCCGGGATGGCCGCGGCGCCCGCCGCCTGGATCATCCGCGCGACGAGCCGCTGCTGGTCGGTCGGGCCGAGGTCGCGCTCCTCCTCCGGGGCCTCGCGGCGCGGCTCCTCCCAGCGCACCTCGCCGCCGAAGCGCAGCTCCGTGATCTCGACGTTGGCCTGCTCCGGTTCGCGGCTCGTCCAGCCGCCGGCGTAGGCGGACTGGAACATCGTGAGGCGGCCGGGGCCCGTCTTGGCCAGGCCGCGCCCGGGCAGGCCGGGGTCGAAGCCGCCCGCGTCCTTCGTGCCGACGACATCCTCGCTGTCGGACTCGTCGGCCATGCGCAGCGCCACCCGCATGTTGGTGTTCGCGCGCAGGTTGTCCTTGATGACGCCCGCCGGCCGCTGCGTCGCCATGATCAGGTGGATGCCGAGCGAGCGACCGCGCTGGGCGATGTCGACGACACCGTCGACGAACTCCGGCACCTCACCCGCGAGCGCCGCGAACTCGTCGATGACGAGCACGAGCGCGGGCGGGCTGTCGGGGTCGCCGCGGCGCTCGAGTTCGAGCAGGTCCTTGGCCTTCTTGCGGTTGAGCAGGTGCTCGCGGTGGTGCAGCTCGGCGCGCAGGCTGGTGAGCGCGCGCCGCACGAGGTGCGGGCTCAGGTCGGTCACGAGCCCCACGCAGTGCGGCAGCGTCACGCAGTCGGCGAACGCCGAGCCGCCCTTGTAGTCGACGAAGAGGAAGGTCACCCGGTCGGGGCTGTACTCGGCGGCCATGCCGAGCACCCAGGCCTGCAGGAACTCCGACTTGCCGGCGCCGGTCGTGCCGCCGACGAGGGCGTGCGGACCCTGTGTGCGCAGGTCGAGGTGCATGGCGTCGACGCCCGCGGAGCCGATGATCGCGCGCAGCTTGCCGGGGCGGCGCTTACGGGGCACGAGGCCGGGAGTGCGGTCGTGGATCGACTCGTTCTGCCGCCAGCGGTCGATGACGGCGTCGCTGGACTCGACGAGCTCGTGGCCGAGGAGCGTCACGAGGGAGACGGTGCGCGGCAGGTCGCTCGAGTCGGCGACCACCGCTCCCGCATCGATGACCGGCGCGAGCCGGCGCGCGTAGTCGAGCGCCGCCGTCCCGGTGACGCGCTCTGCGTTCACGCCTTCGATGGTCTCCCCGAGCCGCACCAGCCCGACGCGCGCGGTGTCGCCGTCGAGGGCGACGAACGTGCGGCACACGGCGGGCAGCGCCTCGACGTCGCGCGCCATCCAGATCGGGAACACGCCCGCGTCGGCCGCCTGCTCGGCGAGCTGCACGAGCCGGCCGCGGTCGACCGGCACGTCGTCGGAGATGACCAGGATGACGGCGGGGATCGGCGACTCGGTGCCCTGCCCCGTCTCGTGCCCGACCTTCGCCCCGCGCTCGAGCGCGAGCTCGTCCTGCTCGGCCGCCCCGCGGCGCCGGGCCTCGAGCTTCGCGAGGCGCGACGCGATGAGACCCTCGACGCTCGAGACGAGCTGGGCGGCGCTCGCCGGGCTGTCGGCGAGCTGCACGCCGTCGAGCGGACTCTGCGGGGATGCCGTGTGCGGCAGCCACTTGAGCCAGTCCAGCTGCGCCGACCAGGCGGGGGTGATGGCGGCGGCCACCACGACCTCGGACGGCGAGTGCAGCCCGGTCAGCTGCACGAGGATCGCGTTGGCGGCCTCGGCCGCCGCGGCCCCGTCGCCGGCGATGCCGAGCGCACCCGCATCGTGCAGGTTGTCCACGATGGGCACGTCGGCGACCTCGCGATTGGCCGCGAGCACCTCGTCGAAGCGCTCCTGGTAATCCGGCAGCGCCGTCGGCTTGCGGTCCTCCTGGATCGAGTTGCGGGAGGACATCCTCCCGATCCCCAGCCGCACGTTGAGGAACGACCAGTGCTCCGGCCGCCGGGTCCAGAGCAGCGGGCCCCGGCGGGTCGCCGCATCGAGCACCTCGGCGGTCGCGGGGGCCTCGCGCAGGCGCTGGTCGCGCTCGCGGACGCGCTCGGTCTCCATGTCGGCCGTGAGCTTCGTCAGGTGCTCGTCGAAGCGCGCCTTGTCGCGCTTCTGCTTGCCGCGCCGGGTGAAGAGCTGGCTCACGTAGTTGCCGATCATGAGGATCGGCGACAGCGCGACGTAGATGAGCGAGGTGGGGTTCTGGCTCACCACGAACATCACGGCGCCCATGCCGAGCGGGGCGACCATCGCGACGTACGGGAACGGCGGGTTGACGACCTCCTCCGGCACGGCGGGCCCGGTGTACGCCTGCCCGGCGTACCGCGGCTCGACGACGGGGGAGCGGTTGAAGAACACGGGGCCGGCGGTCGAGGCGACCTCGCCGCCGCCGAGGCGGCTGATCTCGAGCTCGGTGTCGCCGATCACCGCGGTGACCGCGTCCTCGACGACGAGGCGACCGGAGAGACCGCCGTCGACGAGCACGCCGTTGGCCGAGCCGAGATCGATGACCTCGACCGACGATCCGAGCTCGAGGCGTGCGTGCCGCTTCGACACCAACGGGTCGTCCGCGAGCACGATGTCGCAGTCCGGGTCGCGGCCGATGACGACGGTGCCCGGGGCCAGGTCGATGCTGCGGCCCGCCTGCCCGCCGCTCAGGATCCGCACCCGCGCGACCGGCGGACGGTTCGGCGCCGCGGTCGGGCGCACGGCGCCGTCCACGATCTCGATGCTGGCGCCGGAGCCGATCCAGGCCTCGCCGACCGGGGCGTCCGGGGGCAGCACCACAGGGGTCCCGGTGCCGGGCAGCTCGGCGCGCAGCGTACGCACGCCCGCGGGTGCGGTCGCGGGCGTGCCGGCGTGCGCCGGATCGACCCGCTCGATCGCGGCAGCGACCTCGGCGATGCTCGCTCCGGCGTCCGTGGTGACGACGATGTCCGCATCGTGACCGCCGCCGCGTCGCAGTGTCAGCTTGAGTCGCACGCGCGCCCTCCCTCGCAGACCGGAACGATCCTCGCATGAGCCGTCGGCGAGGCCGCCCTCCATCCCATCCCCTCCCGCTCCCGGACGACATGGGCAGCGGTCCCCATGCCGGATAGGGTGGGACGGTCGGAGAGGGGAGCGCCGATGACCGACGAGCCGTTCCTCATCACCCCGCCGCCCGGGCTGCTGCCGCCGCCGCGCGAGCCCGCTCCGGATGCCGTCCCCGTGACGACCGCATCGGAGACCGTCCGCCTGGGCGGGGCCGGCATCCCCGTGCAGCCGCCCGTGGCACCGGTGACCGCACCGACCGCGGCGTCGGCGCCCGTCGTGTCGGTGCCCGCTCCGTCGGCGGCGGCGACGCCCGGCGCGTGGTTCGTGCGTCTGGCCGACGGCACGGAGCACGAGCTCGGGAACGACGGCGTCGTGCTCGGCCGCAACCCCTCGGCGCCGTCCGCCCGGCCCGCCGCCGTCCCGGTCAGGGTCGACGACCCGGGCCGATCGGTGTCGAAGACGCACGCCGCGATCGTGCCGGAGGGCGACCGCGTGCGCGTGCTCGACCTCCGCTCGACGAACGGCGTCGCGGTGACCCCGCCCGACGGCGAGGCGACGGTCGTGCCCGCCGACGGGCTGCTCGCGGTCGCCGGCAGCGTCGTCGCCCTCGGGGACTATCCCATCGCGCTCGCCCGCCGCTGAGCCCCCCGCCCGCCCGCATCCGCCCCTAGCTGCCCCGCCACTCGCAGCCCCGGGTCGCCGGCATCCAGCCCCAGGTCGCCGGCATCCCCCGCCCCAGGTCGCCGGCATCCCCCGCCCCAGGTCGCCGGCATCCCCCGCGGCTGTCAAAAGTTCAGGACGGAACCGGCGCGTCGGTCACGCAGAGGTCGCGGCGCGCGACCGGTTCCTGCACTTTCGACCGGGTCGGGTCGGGGCGGAGAGCGGGAGCGGATTGAGCGGCACGAGGCGCAGCGGTACGGGGCGCAGCGGCACGGGCGCAGCGGAGTCGCCTTCCGCCGCGGTGGTACCCTGCTGGTGATGCGTCATCAGCTCCTCCTTCGTCGCCGCGACGAGGCCTAGCACCCGGCCTCCTCGTCGCGGAGTCGACCGTGGGCCGGATCACCCGGAGTAGCACGGAACAACGGAGTAGAGCCATGAGCGGCAGGACCCTGGCGGAGAAGGTCTGGTCGGACCACCTGGTCAGCAAGGGCGACAACGGCGAGCCGGACCTCGTCTACATCGACCTCCACCTCGTCCACGAGGTGACGAGCCCGCAGGCCTTCGACGGCCTGCGCGCGGAGGGCCGGCCGGTGCGGCGCCCCGACCTCACGATCGCGACCGAGGACCACAACACGCCGACGCTCGCGATCGACCGGCCCATCGCCGACGTCACGAGCCGCACGCAGATCGAGACCCTGCGGCGCAACTGCGAGGAGTTCGGCATCCGGCTGCATCCGCTCGGCGACATCGAGCAGGGCATCGTGCACGTCGTCGGCCCGCAGCTCGGGCTCACCATGCCGGGCATCACCGTGGTCTGCGGCGATTCGCACACGTCGACGCACGGCGCGTTCGGGGCGATGGCGTTCGGCATCGGCACGAGCGAGGTCGAGCACGTGCTCGCCACCCAGACGCTGCCGCTCACGCCGTTCAAGACCATGGCGATCACGGTCGAGGGCGAACTGCGGCCCGGCGTGACGGCGAAGGACATCATCCTCGCGGTCATCGCGAAGATCGGCACCGGCGGCGGGCAGGGCTACGTGCTCGAGTACCGCGGCAGCGCCATCCGGAACCTGTCGATGGACGGCCGGATGACGATCTGCAACATGTCAATCGAGGCGGGCGCCCGGGCGGGCATGGTCGCACCCGACCAGACCACCTACGACTACCTGAAGGGGCGCCCGAACGCGCCGCGGGGCGAGGACTGGGATGCGGCAGTCGCCTACTGGGAGACGCTGCGCACCGACGACGACGCCGTGTTCGACGCCGAGGTGTTCCTGGACGCGAACGAGCTCGAGCCGTTCGTGACGTGGGGCACCAACCCCGGCCAGGGCGTGCCGCTGAACGGCACGGTGCCCTCGCCCGACGAGTACGCCGACCCCAACAACCGCGCCGCCGCCGAGCGCGCGCTGGAGTATATGGACCTCGAGGCCGGCACGGCGATGAAGGACATCCGCGTCGACGCGGTCTTCATGGGCTCCTGCACCAACAGCCGGCTGGACGATCTGCGCGCGTTCGCCGAGCTCATCAAGGGCCGCAAGAAGGCGGAGCACGTGCGCGTCATGGTCGTGCCCGGCTCCGCGCGGGTGCGGCTCGAGGCCGAGGCCGAGGGCATCGACAAGATCGTCGAGGAGTTCGGCGGCGAGTGGCGCTTCGCCGGCTGCTCGATGTGCCTCGGCATGAACCCCGACCAGCTCGCGCCGGGGGAGCGCTGCGCCTCCACGAGCAACCGCAACTTCGAGGGCCGGCAGGGCAAGGGCGGGCGCACCCACCTGGTGTCGCCGGTCGTCGCGGCGGCCACGGCGATCCGGGGCACGTTGTCGGCGCCGTCCGACATCCAGGCGGAGGTGCTGGCGTAATGGAGAAGGTCACGCAGATCACGGGCGTCGCGGTGCCGTTCCGCTACAGCAACGTCGACACCGATCAGATCATCCCGGCCGTCTACCTCAAGCGGGTCACCAAGACCGGCTACGACGACGCGTTGTTCGTCAACTGGCGTCAGGACCCGGAGTTCATCCTCAACCGGGCGGCGTACCAGGGTGCGAAGATCCTCATCGCGGGCCAGGACTTCGGCATCGGCTCGAGCCGTGAGCACGCCGTGTGGGCGCTGCGCGACTACGGCTTCCGCGCGGTCATCGCGCCGCGGTTCGGCGACATCTTCCGCGGCAACTCCGGCAAGCAGGGCTTGCTCACCGGCGTGGTGTCGGAGGCCGAGATCGAGCGCATCTGGCAGGCGCTCGAGGCCGAGCCGGGGCGGGATGCCACGGTCGACCTGGAGGCCCGCACGATCGCGGTCGGCGACCTCGTCATCCCGTTCGAGATCGACGACTACACCCGCTGGCGCCTGCTCGAGGGCCTCGACGACATCGGCCTCACGCTGCGCGACGAGGACGCCATCACGGCGTTCGAGGCGCGTCGCGAGGCCTGGCGCCCGACGACGCTGCCCGTGCGCTGAGGCGGCTGGGCGACCCCGCGATCCTCAGGGGTCGCGGGCTACACTCGCGAGGTGGATACGGTCACGGCGGGGCTCGCCAAGGACGCCCAGAAGGCGGGAGAGCGCGTGGGACTCAAAGCGGACTCGATCGTCATCGAGGGCGGCAAGCCGTTGCGCGGGCGCATCGAGGTACGCGGCGCCAAGAACCTCGCCACCAAGGCGATGGTCGCCTCCCTGCTCGGTGACACGCCGAGCCTGCTGCAGGACGTGCCCGAGATCAGCGACGTCGACGTGGTCTCGCGCATGCTCGACGCCTACGGGGTGGCCGTCACGAGCCCGGCGCCCGGCGAGCTGCTGCTCGACCCGGTCAACGTGGCGCGCAGTCACTTCGAGACGATCGATGCGCTCGCCGGCAGCAGCCGCATCCCGATCCTGTTCTGCGGGCCGCTCCTGCACCGCCTGGGCGAGGCCCTCATCCCGGACCTCGGCGGCTGCCGCATCGGCGATCGGCCCATCGACTTCCACATGGATGCCCTGCGCGCGTTCGGCGCGATCGTCGACAAGTCGTACGAGGGCATCCGGATCACCGCACCGGACGGGCTGCGCGGTGCGAACATCGAGCTGCCGTTCCCGAGCGTCGGCGCCACCGAGCAGGTGCTGCTCACCGCCGTCAAGGCCAAGGGCGTCACGGAGCTGAAGAACGCCGCCATCGAGCCCGAGATCATGGACCTCATCGCGGTGCTGCAGAAGATGGGCGCCATCATCTGGACCGAGGCGAACCGCACGATCTTCATCGAGGGCGTCGACCAGCTCTCGGGCTACACGCACCGGGCGATCTCGGATCGCAACGAGGCCGCCAGCTGGGCGGCGGCGGCGCTCGTGACCCGCGGCGACATCTTCGTCGGCGGCGCGAAGCAGCAGGACCTGATGACGTTCCTCAACGTCTTCCGCAAGGTCGGCGGCGCGTTCGACGTGCGCGAGGACGGCATCCGGTTCTGGCATCCGGGCGGAGCGCTCAAGCCCGTGCAGGTCGAGACCGACGTGCACCCCGGGTTCATGACGGACTGGCAGCAGCCGCTCATCGTCGCGCTCACCCAGGCCGAGGGCGTCTCGGTCGTGCACGAGACGGTGTACGAGAACCGCTTCGGCTTCACGGATGCGCTGAACGACATGGGCGCGGACATCGTCGTGCACCGCGACGGCCTCGAGTCGGTCACCCGGCGCGTGCCGCGGCGCAAGCTCGAGCAGGCCGCCGTCGTCACGGGCCCGACCCGCTGCACGGCGCCGAGGTGCGGGTGCCGGACCTCCGCGGCGGCTTCAGCTACCTCATCGCCGCCCTCGCAGCGCAGGGGCGTTCGCGCGTGAGCAACATCGGCATCATCAGTCGCGGCTACGAGCACTTCGTCGAGAAGCTCGAGGCGCTCGGCGCGGACTTCACCCTGGAGGCGTGAGTGGCGTCGACCTCTGACCGCTGGAACATCGGATGGAGGGTGGCTCAGCTGGTCGCCGTCCCGCTCGCCCGGCTGCTGATCGGCACGCGGGTCACCGGCGCGGAGAAGATCCCATCGACCGGGCCGTTCATCGTCGTTCCGAACCACTTCTCCGATGTCGACCCGATCGTCGTCGGCGTCGCGGTCTGGAGGGGCGGCGCTTCCCGCACTTCCTCGCGAAGGAGAGCATCTTCCGGGTGCCGGTGGTGGGCTGGTTCATGCGGGCGACCCACATGGTGCCCGTGCTGCGCGGCAAGCGCGGCGGCGCCGACCCGCTCGCCGCGCGCGCGCGCTGCTCGCCGAGGACGGCGGCATCGTGCTGTACCCGGAGGGCACCCTCACCCGCGACCCCGAGCTCTGGCCGATGCGCGGCAAGACCGGCGCCGCCCGGCTGGCGCTGCAGACCGGCGCCCCCGTCATCCCGTGCTCGCACTGGGGGATCAGAAGATCGCGCCGCGCTGGCAGCACAAGCTCAGATTCTTCCCGCGCACGACCGTCGACGTGGTGTTCGGCGACCCCGTCGACCTGAGCGCGTGGCTCGGCGGCCCGCTCGTCGGCTCGGCGATCAATGCGACCACGGATGCGATCATGGCCGCGATCACGGAGCTGGCCGAGCAGCAGCGCGGCGAGACCGCACCGGCCGAGCGCTGGGATCCGGCCGCGCACGGGCAGTCGGAGTTCGGCCGCGAGAACACGACGGGCACGATCAGCCCGAGCTGAGCCTGCTCCTCGACTCGCGCGGGGCAGAATGTCCAGGTGACGATGACGCAGCCGCTGCAGCTGCCGCCGCCCGGGATGCGCCGCGTCGCCGTTCTGGGCGCCGGATCGTGGGGCACGACGTTCGCGAAGGTGCTCGCCGACGGGGGCTCGAGCGTCGCGCTCTGGGCACGTCGTCCCGAGCTCGCGCGGGAGATCCGGGAGTCGCGCCGCAACTCCGACTACCTGCCCGGGATCAACCTGCCCCGCGGCATCGTCGCGAGCCCGCGCCTCGAGGAGGTCATGTTCGGGGCCGAGCAGGTCTACCTGAGCGTGCCGAGCCAGACCCTGCGCGAGAACCTGCGTGCGGTGCGCGAGCTGATCCCCGACGGGGCGATCGTCGTCTCGCTCATGAAGGGGCTCGAGATGCAGACCCGGCACCGGATGAGCGAGGTGATCCTGCAGGAGCTGGGCGGCGATCCGGACCGCATCGCCGTCGTCTCGGGTCCGAACCTCGCCCTCGAGATCGCCAAGGAGCAGCCGACCGCCGCCGTCGTCGCGTCGCGCAGCCTCGAGACGGCCGAGGAGATCGCGCGCGCCGCCACTAACCCGTACTTCCGCAGCTTCGTCAACACCGACGTCACCGGCACCGAGTTCGGCGGCGTGCTCAAGAATCTGATCGCGGTCGCGATCGGCATCGTCGACGGCGTCGGCTACGGCGAGAACACCAAGGCCTCGATCATCACGCGGGGTCTCGTCGAGATGACGGACTTCGCGGTCGCCCACGGCGCCCTGCCGGAGACGATGACGGGTCTCGCCGGCCTCGGCGACCTCATCGCGACGTGCGAGTCGCCGCTGTCGCGCAACAACACCGCGGGCCGGCTGCTCGGCCAGGGCTACGCCTTCCGCGAGGTCATCCAGCAGATGAACCAGACCGCGGAGGGGCTCTCGTCGGTCGCACCGGTGCTCGAGCTGGCCGAGGCGCGGGGCATCGGGATGCCGATCGTCAGCCAGGTCGCGCAGGTGCTCGCCGGTACGCTGAATCCGCGCGACATCGCTCCGCACCTCACCACCGACGACACGCCGCAGGGCGAGTAGGGAGCCCCGTGCCGACCCCGCCCCGGACCCGCGTCGCGCTCTTCTTCGGGGGTCGCTCCAGCGAGCACGCCATCAGCTGCGCGACGGCCGGCGGGGTGCTCGGAGCGATGGATCCCGAGCGGTACGAGGTCGTGCCGGTCGGGATCACGCCCGACGGGGCCATGACGCTGCGCGCCGCCGACGAGGTCGCGGCGTTCTCGCTCGACGAGCTGCCGCGGCTCGCCGACAACGGCACGCGGGTGCGACTGCCCGAGTCGGCGGCCTCGCGGGAGCTGACCGTCCAGGAGGGCGGTGCGGTCCGCTCACTCGGTGAGATCGACGTCGCCTTCCCGATCCTGCACGGGCCGTTCGGCGAGGACGGCACCATCCAGGGCGCGTTCGAGCTGGTCGGGATGCCGTACGTCGGCAACGGCGTGCTCGCGTCAGCGCTGGGCATGGACAAGCACTTCACCAAGACGGTGCTCGAGGGCGCGGGGATCGAGGTCGCGCCCTGGGCCACGGTGACGCGCGCGGAGCTGGCGCGGCATCCGGAGCTGTGGCGCCGTCGCATGGAGGGGCTGGGGCTTCCGGTGTTCGTCAAGCCGGCGCGCGCCGGGTCGAGCGTCGGGGTGACCCGCGTGACCGACTGGCCGCAGCTCGACGCCGCGCTCGAGGTCGCCTTCGCCGAGGACAGCCGCGTGCTCGTCGAGCAGGCCGTCGTCGGGCGCGAGCTCGAGTGCGGGGTGCTGGAGGGGCGCGACGGATCGCCGCCGCGGGTGAGCGTCGCCGGCGAGATCGCGATCACCGGGCGGGATTTCTACGACTTCGACGCCAAGTACCGGGGCGCCGACGGCATCCGGCTCATCTGCCCCGCCGACCTGCGCGAGCAGGAGCTGGAGCGGATGCAACAGATCGCGGCGCGCGCGTTCGAGGCGATCGGGGTGCCGGGCTCG
The DNA here is from genome assembly GCF_030161895.1 of Pseudolysinimonas kribbensis. GTDB lineage: Bacteria > Actinomycetota > Actinomycetes > Actinomycetales > Microbacteriaceae > Pseudolysinimonas > Pseudolysinimonas kribbensis. The sequence goes on along the minus strand of NZ_BSVB01000001.1, from coordinate 722,728 downwards.
CCCGGGTGGACTTCTTCTTCACGGGCACCGGGTTCGTCGTGAACGAGATCAACACGATGCCGGGCTTCACGCCGATCTCGATGTTCCCGAGCTGCTGGCTCGCGTCGGGGCTCAGCTATCCCGAGCTCATCGACGAGCTCATCGCGCTCGGCATCGGCGCGCTCCGCTGAGGCCGGTCACCCCGTCGGGGTCGGCGAGGGCGTCGGGGTGTCGCTCGAGGTGCCGCCGCCGGTCACGGTGTCCTCGGTCGAGGAGCACACGTGGCCGGTCTTCGGCAGCGCGGCGGCGATCTGGTTGCCGAGCTGATCGAGCACGACGCCGGGCGAGAGCCTCGTCGAGATCGTGAGCTGCGCCGCGGGGTCGCGGCCGAACGTCGTGAAGGTCCAGATCTTGGTCTTCGCGTTCTTCTGCCGCAGCCAGTACACCCCGCCCGTGTCCTGCACGCAGGGCAGCGCCGACGGACCCGGTACACGAACGCCGCAGCTCAGGATCACCGACGTCGGGTCGCCCCACGCCGCCGTCGACTGCGCGTCCGTCTCGCGATGCACGAGCACGCCGTTCTGACTGTCGAGCGTGTCGGGCAGGTGCACCATGACATCGGCGCAGTGCCGATCGTTCGCGTGCGGTGGCGCCGGATGCAGCGTCACGGTCGGTGCGCACCCCGCGAGCAGCGCGGCTGCCGCGATTCCGATCGCCGCCGCGAGAGCCCGTGCCTTCATCGCCGATCAGGCTAGCGTGGGCGCCATGGAGCACCCTGAGGCGGCACTCGCGGAATCCGACCTCGCCGAGGACGGCCTCGCCGCGCTGCTGGACGGGTCGGCCCGCGACGAGACGCCCCCGCGGACCGGACAACAGGTGCTGCTCATCGTCGTCGGCTGGCTGATCGTGCTCGCGATCGCGTGCGTCGTGGTCGTGCTCACGGCGCCCGCGATCGAGACGGTGATCGTCGCCCTGGTGCGGGCGTTCGTCCACGCCGGTCAGGCGTGATGCCGCCCGCGCTCGGAGACCACGGGCAGACCCTCGGCGAGGCAGGGGAGGCCGCGACCCTCGCGCGCATCTTCCCCCGGCTGCCGGAGGCCGATGCCGCCCTCCTCGGGCCGGGCGACGACGCGGCGGTGCTGCGGGCTCCCGACGGCCGCTACGTGGTCACGACCGACACGATGGTGCACGGCCCCGACTTCCGGCGTGCGTGGTCGTCGCCGCACGACCTCGGCTGGAAGGCCGCCGCGACGAACCTCGCCGATGTCGCCGCCATGGGTGCGGTTCCGACCGCGCTCGTCGTCGCGCTGGTCGCACCGCCCGAGACGCCGGTGTCCGACCTGGAGGCGTTCGCCGACGGGCTCCGCGATGCGTGCGCCGCACTCGCGCCGGGGTGCGGCGTGGTCGGCGGCGACCTCTCCGCGTCCGGGACGCTGACGATCGCGGTGACCGCGTTCGGCGACCTGCAGAGCCGGGAGCCGGTGCTGCGCTCCGGCGCGCGCCCCGGCGACGTCGTCGCGCTCGCGGGACGCCTCGGCCTCGCGGCCACCGGTCTGCTCCTGCTGTTCGAGCGCGGCGTGGACGCCGACGGCATCCCGGATGCCGCTGCCGCGGCCCGGCTGCGCGCCGCAGCGCCGGGGCCGGTCGACGCGCAGCTCGCCCCGTCGCCTCCGATCGCAGCCGGTCCCGCGGCGGCCCGCGCCCGAGCGACCGCCATGCTCGACGTGAGCGACGGGCTGGCGATCGACGCCCGTCGCATCGCCGCGGCGTCGGGCGTCGCCCTCGACCTCGATCCGGCCGCGATCGCCGCGATCGCCGGCACCGGGATCGATCCGCGGGTCGCCCTCTCGGGCGGCGAGGACCATGCGCTGCTCGCCACGTTCCCGCCCGATGCGGTGCTGCCGCCGGGCTTCGCGCCGATCGGACGGGTCGTCGAGGGCGCCGGCCTGCTCGTCGACGGCCGCCCTTTCGACGGGCGCGGGGGATGGGACCCCTACGCCGACTGGGACGGCGCCGCCGGCTGATCCCCGGGCCCGGGAACGAGCCAGAACAGCGCGGTCTCGCCGTAGTCGCGGCGTCGTTCGAGCTCGAGGCCGCCCGGCCATTCCGGCGGCCGGTCCCGGCCGGAGCGCTCGACCACGACCACGGCATCCGGCGCCAGCTGCGCGACGAGCGCCTCGAGGTCGTGCCGCAGCTCCGCTGCGCCGAGGTCGTACGGCGGATCGAGGAAGACGACGTCCCAGGTGCCACCACCGGCACCGAGGAACGACAGCACGGGCCGGCTCGACACGACGACCTCCGGCTGCGCGTCACGCGGTGCCGCCCGGCGCACGCGGGCGGCGTTGTCGTGCAGCACGCGGCTGGCGGCGGCCGCCCGATCGACGAGCGTCACGTGCGCCGCCCCGCGCGATGCCGCCTCGAGCCCGAGGGCTCCGGAGCCCGCGTAGAGATCGAGCACGCGCGCCCCTCGAGCACGTCGCGGGCCTGGAGCGCAGAGAAGATCGCCTCCCGCACCCGATCGCTCGTCGGCCGGGTGCCGAATCGCGGCACGCTCAACCGCAGCGACCCCGCATACCCAGCGATGATCCGCGTCACCCCCACACTCTGCCCGCGAATGACCGGATTTCGCGACGCGCGCGGCGGAGGAGCTGCACAAAGTGGTCATTCGCGGGCGGGGCCCGGGGGCCGACTAGCATCGGGGCGTGACGATGGCCGACACCTCCTCGGAGCGCGCCGGAGCGCGGCGCTCGGGGGTCGTCACCAACGCGGTGTACGAGAACGGCGCGCGCATCGCGTCGCCCTCGTCGCTGCACGAGACCTTCGACATGCTCGGCGCCCATCCCACGGCGCTGGCCTGGATCGGCCTGTACCGCCCGGATGCCGCGGAGCTCGCCGAGCTGAAGTCCGCGTTCGGCCTGCACGAGCTCGCGATCGAGGACGCGGCCCAGGGTCATCAGCGCCCCAAGCTCGAGCGCTACGGCGACACGCTGTTCATGGTGCTGAAGGCCGCGCACTACGACGACGCGGCCGAGGAGGTCGTCTTCGGCGAGCTGCACGTCTTCGCGGGCACGAACTTCCTGATCACCGTGCGGCACAGCGAGAGCCCCGACCTCGCGGGGGTCCGCCGCCGGATGGAGACCTCGCCCGACACGCTCAAGGAGGGCACCGAGGCGGTGCTCTACGGCATCCTCGACGCCGTCGTGGACGGCTACGGCCCGGTCGTCGCAGGGCTCGCCAACGACATCGACGAGATCGAGACGCAGGTGTTCGACGGCGACCCCCGGGTGTCCCGTCGCATCTACGAGCTCAATCGCGAGGTGATCGAGTTCGAGCGAGCCGTCTCACCGCTCAGCGCGATCATCCAGACCCTCTCCACGGGCTTCGCGGACGGCTACGTGGGCGAGGTGCTCGAGCAGTACCTGCGCGACGTCGCCGACCACGTGACCCAGGCCAAGGAGCGCATCGAGGAGTTCCGCGTGCTGCTGCGCGACATCCTCGCGGTGAACACCTCGCTCGTCGGTCAGCGCCAGACGGAGGAGGCGCGCGCGCTCAGCGAGGCGAGCAACCAGCAGGCGATCGAGTCGCGGCGCATCGCGGGATGGGCCGCCATCCTGTTCGCCCCCTCGCTCATCGCCGGCATCTACGGCATGAACTTCCGCAACATGCCCGAACTCGGCTGGGTGTTCGGCTACCCGATGGCGCTCGGGATCATGGCACTGTTCATGCTCATCCTGTACATCGTGTTCAAACGGCGCGGATGGCTCTGAGCTCGACGCCCGGCATGCCCGCCGCGCTGGACGCGAGGCTCACCACCGTGCTGGGCGGCCGCACCGCGCAGGCGGTGCAGAAGGCGTTCGGCTACGCGACGGTGGGCGAGCTGCTGGCCCACTACCCGCGGCGCTACGCCCGGCGCGGAGAGCTGACAGCGCTGGACGAACTGACGATCGACGAGGCGGTCACGATCGTCGCCGAGGTGCGGTCGGTCTCGGAGCGGCCGATGCGCAACCGGCGCGGGTCGCTCCTGGAGGTGTCGATCAGCGACGGGCGCGGCATCCTGACTCTCACGTTCTTCAACCAGGCGTGGCGCAAGAACGATCTGCGACCGGGGGTGCGCGGCATCTTCGCGGGCAAGGTGGGCGCGTACCGCGGCGCGCGCCAGCTCGCGCATCCCGACTACGAGCTCTTCGGAGACGGGGACGGCGGCGATGCCGGCGCGGCGATCGACCGCGCCGCGGGCTGGGCGGAGACCCCCATCCCCATCTACCCCGCGATCTCGACGCTCGCGAGCTGGCAGCTCGCCAAGGCGATCGGCGTCGCCCTCGACACCCTGCCGGCGGTGCTGGACGACCCGGTGCCGCCGGATGCCTCCGAGGCGCGGGGACTCATCCCGTTCCGGCGCGCGCTCGAGCTCGTGCACCGGCCGGCGACCGACGCCGACTGGCATGCCGCCCAGGAGGCGCTGCGCTTCCAGGAGGCGTTCGTGCTGCAGGCGGCTCTGCTGCGCGATCGCGCGGAGCGGCACGCCGAGTCGACGGCCGAGCGGCGGCCCGGATCGCGCTCCGCGGAGTTCGAGGAACGCCTGCCGTTCGCGCTCACGGGCGACCAGCTCGCGGTGGGTGCCGAGATCGAGCGCGACCTCGCGTCCGGCACCCCGATGAACCGGCTCGTGCAGGGCGAGGTCGGCTCGGGCAAGACGCTCGTCGCGCTGCGCGCGATGCTCGCCGTCGCCGATTCGGGAGGTCAGTCCGCGTTCCTCGCTCCGACGGAGGTGCTCGCCGGCCAGCATCTGCGCTCGCTCGTGGGCGCCCTCGGCCCGGATCTCGCGGCGCGCCTTCGGCCGATCCTGCTCACCGGCTCGATGCCCGCGGCGGACCGCCGCCGCGCGCTGCTCGCCGCCGCGAGCGGGGGCGCCGCGATCGTCGTCGGCACGCACGCGCTGCTCGGCGACCGGGTGCAGTTCGCCGATCTCGGCCTCGTCGTCGTCGACGAGCAGCACCGGTTCGGCGTCGACCAGCGCGAGGCGCTGCGGCTCAAGGGGCAGTCGCCGCACGTGCTCGTGCTGACCGCGACGCCGATCCCGCGCACCGTGGCGATGACGGTGTTCGGCGATCTCGACGTCTCCACGATCCGCGAGCTGCCCGCGGGCCGCGCACCCATCGAGTCGTTCGTGGTGCCGTTGGCCGACCACCCGGGCTGGGAGGGGCGGATCTGGCAGCGGCTCTCGGAGGAGCTCGGCCAGGGGCGGCAGGGTTTCGTCGTCGTGCCGGCGATCGACGCGAAGGCCGTCGAGGAGGGTGACGAGGTCGCACCCGAGCCGGAGGGCGAGGCGCCTCGCCCTCCGGCGAACGTGACGTCCACGCTCGCGATGCTGCGCCGGCATCCGGAGCTCGAGGGTCGCCGCATCGAGCCGCTGCACGGCCGCATGAGCTCCGACGAGAAGGACGCCACCATGCGCGCCTTCGCCGCCGGCGACATCGACGTGCTGGTCGCGACCACGGTCATCGAGGTGGGCGTCGACGTCCCGAACGCCTCGACGATGGTCGTGCTGGATGCCGATCGTTTCGGCGTCGCGCAGCTGCACCAGCTGCGCGGGCGGGTCGGCCGCGGCGGGGTTCCCGGCCTCGCCCTGTTCGTCACCGACGCCGAGCCCGGCACCCCGGCCCGCGAGCGGGTCGACGCGGTCGCCGCCACCCTCGACGGGTTCGAGCTCGCGCAGACCGACCTCGAGCTGCGCCGCGAGGGCGACGTGCTGGGTCGCGCTCAATCGGGCGGGCGCTCGTCCCTGCAGCTGCTGCGGGTGGCGCGCGACGGCGACCTCATCGCCGATGCCCGGGATGCCGTCCAGGCGGTGCTCGAACGGGACCCCGACCTCACCGGGCACGTCGCACTGCGTGCGGCCCTCGCCCGTCGCCTCGACGAGGCCGAGCGGGCGTTCCTCGCGAAGGGGTGAGGCGCGGGCGCGAGTCGTCGCGTGTGCTGTATACGTATCCATTGGATACGTATACAGTGACGGCATGACCGTCGAGTACACGACCCTGAAGGACGCGAGCGGCAAGCTCGCCCCGAGCGACGACGAGGGGGTGCGCGACACCGTCCGCGGGATCATCGCCGACGTGCGCGAGCGCGGCGACGCGGCCGTGCGCGAGTACTCCGAGCGCTTCGACGGGTGGACGCCGGAGTCGTTCCGCCTGAGCGATGCGCGGATCGCCGAGATCGTGGCGAGCGTCCCGCAGCAGGTCGTCGACGACATCCGGTTCGTGCAGGCGCAGGTGCGCCGCTTCGCCGAGGCCCAGCGCGCGTCGCTCACCGACTTCGAGCTCGAGACGCTTCCGGGGGTGCGACTCGGGCAGAAGAGCATCCCGGTGCAGGCCGCCGGCGCCTACATCCCCGGGGGCCGGTATCCGCTCACGGCCTCGGCGCACATGACGATCGTGACCGCGAAGGTCGCCGGCGTGCCGCGCGTCGTCGCCTGCACGCCGCCGATCCGGGGCGAGATCCCCGCCGCGACGATCGCCGCGATGTCGCTCGCGGGCGCCGACGAGATCCACCTGGTCGGCGGGGTGCAGGCGGTGGCGTCGATGGCGCTCGGCACCGAGAGCATGGCGGCCGTCGACCTCATCGCGGGGCCCGGCAACGCCTACGTCGCCGAGGCGAAGAAGCAGCTCTACGGCACGGTCGGGATCGACCTGTTCGCCGGCCCGACCGAGATCCTGGTGCTCGCGGACCAGACGACGGACCCCTTCATCGCCGCCGTGGACCTGCTCTCGCAGGCCGAGCACGGTCCCGAGTCGCCGGCCGTGCTCATCTCGACCGACGAGGAGGTCGCGCGGCGAACGCTCCAGCTCGTCGAGGAGCTGCTGCCCGGGATGCCGACGCGCGACATGGCCGAACCCGCCTGGCGCGACTTCGGCCGGGTCCTCGTGGTGACGAGCCGCGACGACGCCTGGGTGCTCGCCGACGACCTCGCGTTCGAGCACGTCGAGGTGCTGATGAGCGACCCGCGTGAGGCGCTGCAGCGCATGCACCAGTACGGCGCGCTGTTCCTGGGGGAGGGCACGACCGTCTCGTACGGTGACAAGGTGATCGGCACCAATCACGTGCTCCCGACGCGCGGAGCCGCGCGCTACACGGGCGGGCTCTGGGTGGGCAAGTACCTGAAGACCGTGACCTACCAGGAGGTCACCGACCCGGAGTCGAGCGCCCTGCTCGGCGAGATCTGCGGCCGGGCGGCCCGCGTCGAGCTCTTCGAGGGACACGCCCGAGCGGGCGATGTGCGCACCGCCCGCGTGCGCGGCACGTCGCTGCGCTGGACCGACCACCAACCCGCACCGGTGCGCGCGTGAGCCCGCACCCCGTCACGAGCGTCGACGTCGCGCGCGCCACGGGGCTGTCGCAGGCCACCGTCTCGCGGGCGCTCAACGGGGGCGTCGTCTCGGCGGCCGCACGCGAGCGGGTGCTCGCGGCCTCCCGTGACCTCGGCTACCGGCCAAACGACGTCGCGCGAGGTCTCGTGACGCGCCGCACCGGGACGGTCGGAGTGGTGGTCTCCGACATCCTGAACCCCTTCTATCCCGAGTTCCTCGAGGCGCTCGGCGCCGCGCTCGGCGCGCGGGGCGGGCGGATGCTGCTGCAGAACGCGGCGAGCGGGGGCGCCGAGGGCGAGGCGACGGCGATCGAGTCGCTGCTGCGGCAGCGCGTCGACGGCATCATCGTCACCGCTGCGACGGACGACTCGTCGGCCGTGCGCGAGCTCGTGGCATCCGGGTTCCCGGTCGTGCTCGCCCATCGCACCCTGCCGATCGCGGTCGATACCGTGGAGAGCGACAACGCGGGGGAGCCGCCCTCATGGCCGAGCTGCTGCATCGCCGCGGCCATCGCACCGTGGGTGTGCTCGAGGGGGATCCCGGCACGTCGACGGCGCGGCAGCGGGGCGAGGGGTTCGCGGCGCGGGCCCGGGAGCTCGGGCTCACCGTGCAGACCACCCCGGCCGGCTTCGCCGCGTCGACCGCGCGCGTCGCCGCGGACGCGATGCTGTCGCGCGGCGAGCGACCGACGGCGATCGTCGGGCACAACGACACGATCGCGCTCGCCGCGCTCAACGCCGCACGCGAGCTCGGCCTGCGGGTGCCCCGGGATGTCGCGGTCGCGGGATTCGACGACATCGCCGCCGCCGGGTGGGCCATCGTCGGGCTGACCACCGTGCGACAGCCCACCGCGCGGATGGCCCAGCGCGCGGTGGACCTGCTGGCGGGGCGCATCGAGGACCCGTCGCTGCCGCCGCGCCGCGAGGTCCTGCCGGTCGAACTGATCGAACGGACGAGCACCGGAGGCGCGGCATGAGCGGGGAACTCGACGGACGTCATGTGCTCGTGACCGGCGGGGGTCGCGGCATCGGGGCCGGCGTCGCCGAGGAGGCGGCCGCGCGGGGCGCGCTCGTCACACTGGTCGCACGCACCCGCGGCGAGCTCGACGGCGTCGCGGCGCGCATCGTCGACGCCGGAGGTCGTGCCCGGACCCATGCCGCGGATGCGACCGACGACGCGGCCATGGAGGAGGCGATCGCCCAGGCCGACGCGGCCGAGCCGCTGTGGGGGCGGTGCTGTCGGCCGGGATGAACCGCCCGGCGCCGGCCGCCGGGTACCCGATGGACGACTTCGACGCCATCTTCGCGGTGAACGTGCGCGCCGCGTTCGTGGCATGCCGCGCACTGCATCCGGTGCTGACCGCGCACGGCGGCGGTCGCATCGTCGCGATGTCCTCGCAGCTCGGCTCGGTCGGCTTCCCGGATCGGGTGCCGTACGCCGCGAGCAAGCACGCGGTCAACGGGATGGTCCGCGGGCTCGCCGTCGAATGGGCGCCGGCGGGCATCACGGTCAACGCGGTCGCGCCCACCTTCGTCGAGACCGAATTCACCCGCGCGAACCTCGCGCGGCCGGAGTTCCGCGCCGAGGTGCTCTCGCGCATCCCCGGCGGGCGTCTGGCCACCGTCGAGGAGGTCGCGGCGGCCACCTGCTTCCTGCTCGCCCCGCGGAGCGGCTCGATCACCGGCCACGTGCTCGCGGTCGACGGAGGCTGGACGGCCTGGTGATCGCGCCGGATAGGCTCGGACCATGACGCGCATCGCGGTCGTGCCCGGCTCGTTCGACCCGGTCACGCTCGGCCACCTCGACGTCATCGCGCGTGCCGCACGGCTGTGGGACGAGATCCACGTGCTCGTCGTGCACAACCCGGGCAAGACGGCGCTGCTGCCGATCGCCAAGCGCGTGTCGCTCATCCAGGACGCGCTCGCGGAGGCGGAGGTGGCGGGTCAGATCATCGTCACCAGCTGGAGCGTCGGCCTGCTCGTGGACTACGCGACGGATGTCGGCGCGACCGCGCTCGTGAAGGGCATCCGGTCGCAGGTCGACGTCGCCTACGAGACGCCCATGGCGATCGTCAACCGCAACCTCGCGGGGGTCGAGACCGTCTTCATGCTGCCGGATCCCGCCCACGCCCACGTCTCGAGCTCGCTCGTGCGGCAGGTGGCCTCGCTCGGCGGCGACGTGGCGCCCTACGTGCCGCGTGCCGTCGCCGACTACCTCGCCTCGGCGCGCGACTGAGCCAGCAGCCCCCGCACCCCCGTGGCGAGAGCGGCGGCATCCGTGCCGACGATGACGTACCCGTAGCCCTGCGCGAGCAGGCGCGCACCGCGCTCGGGGGTGCCGCCGAACGCGGCGGCGACGATCCCGGCGCGCGTCGCGGCCGCGAGGATGCGCTGCACGGGAGCCTCCGGACGCGTGTCGGCGAGCATGGCATCCTGATCGAGGCCGAGCGACAGCGCGAGGTCGTTGGGGCCCACGAGCACCCCGCTCACGCCCGGCACCGCGAACAGCTCGTCGAGAGCGTCGAGGCCCTCGGCGGTCTCGATCATGATCCACAGCCGGCCCGCCGCGTTCGCGGCCGCCGGGTCGGGCGCCGGTCGGTCCCACACCGGTGTGAGCGGACCCCAGCTGCGCCGGCCGAGCGGCGGGTAGTAGGCGGCGGCCACGGCTCGGCGCACCTGCTCCACCGTCTCGACGAGGGGCACGATCACCCAGTCCGCGCCGGCGTCGAGCGCATACCCGATCTCCGCCGCATCGACGGCGGTCGTGCGGATCGCGACGGGCGCCCAGTCGTCGTCGCGCGCCGCGAGCGTCGCGGCGATCGCGGCGCGATCGAACAGCCCGTGCTGGGCGTCGAGGCAGACCCACGCGGCGCCCGAACGGGCGGCGATGCGCGTCGCGACGGCATCCCCGAGCTGGCACCAGATCCCGGGGCGGACATCGCGGGAGGGCAGGGGCGCGGCGGTGGTCATCGCCCCACGGTAGCGAGCGCAGAATGGGTGCGGAGGTGCGGATGGCCGCGAACCACGACGATGATCCGGATGCGCTCATCGAGCAGTCGACCCGGCGGGCGCCCGACGTCGAGCCGCCCCCCATGGCGCGACCCATCGTGTCGCCGCCCTACGGCGTGCCGATCCCCTTCGGCGCACCGCCGGCCGAGCCGATCCAGCTCGCGCCGGACGAGATCCCGTGGGAGCTGCGCGAGGACGAGGCGTGACCCCACGGGGCGGATGGCGCCTCGTGCGCGGCAGGATGGCGGGATGACCGCCTCCCGCGCCGCGTCGATCGGGTACGCCGCGATGCTGGAGCAGTTCCATCCGACCGAGGCGATCGAGCTCGCCCAGCACGCCGAGGCGCACGGATTCTCCGGCGTCATGGCGGCCGACCACTTCCAGCCCTGGACACCGCAGCAGGGGCAGGCGTCGTTCGTGTGGAACGTGCTCTCGGCGCTAGGGCAGGTGACCGCGGGAGACCTCGGGACCGGGGTCACCGCGCCCACGTTCCGATGGCATCCGGCCGTCGTCGCGCAGGCGTCGGCGACGCTCGCGGCCATGTACCCGGGCCGGCACTGGCTGGGCATCGGCAGCGGTGAGGCGCTCAACGAGCACGTGGTCGGGCAGTACTGGCCCGAGGCGCCCGAGCGGATCAACCGCATGTTCGAAGCCGTCGACGTCATCAAGAAGCTGTTCGCCGGCTCGCTCGCGGGCAAGGACGTCAAGCACGAGGGCGCGTTCTTCCGGCTCGAGGCGACCCGGCTCTGGACGATGCCCGAGCGTGCACCGGAGATCCTGATCGGCACGGCGGGGCCGGTTACCGCACGCCGGGCCGGGCGCACCGTCGACGGGATCGTGACGGAGGAGGCGCCGCGCGAACGGCTCGCGACCCTCCTGCAGCGCTTCGACGACGGGCGCCGGGATGCCGGCCGCAGCGGCGGCACGAAGGTGCTGCGGCTGCACCTGAGCTGGGCGGCGACTGACGAGGAGGCCGCCCGCAACGCGATGACGGAGTGGCCGCTCGCCGCGATGCCGTTCGGCAAGTCCGACGTGCGGTCGCCGTTCGAGTTCGAGCAGCTCGCGCGCATGGTGCGCCCGGAGGACTTCGCGGGCAAGCTCCTGATCTCGGCGGATCCCGACGCGCACCGCGCCCACATCCAGTCCTTCCTCGATCTCGGCTTCGATCGCGTCTACCTCCACAACGTCGGCCGGAATCAGCGCGAGTTCCTCGAGACCTTCGGCCGCGAGGTCGTCCCCGCGCTCACGGCCTAGCCCCGTAGCCAAAAACGCCCAGTGCGTGACCGCGCGCACTGGGCTTTTTGGCTAATCGACGAGGGTGAGGCGGCCGGCGGCGTCGAGCGCGAGGGTCGCGTCGAGTCCGAGCCGGGACAGGAACGCGTCGTCGTGCGAGACGACGAGCACGGCGCCGCGGTAGCCGCGCAGGGCCGACACGAGCTGGTCGACGCTCGGCAGGTCGAGGTTGTTCGTCGGCTCGTCGAGCACGAGCAGCTGCGGCGGCGGATCGGCCAGCAGCAGCCGCGCGAGCGCGACCCGGAACCGCTCGCCGCCGGACAGTGTCGCGATCCGGCGCCCGACGGCATCCCCGCGCAGCAGGAAGCGCGCGAGCCGGTTGCGGATCTCGCCCGGCGGCACGCTCGGCGCGGCCGCCCGCACCGACTCGAGCACGGTCGCGCTCTCGTCGAGGCCGTCCAGCCGCTGCGCGAGGTAGGCGACGCGATCCGTGTGCAGGATGCCGCGGGCGCCCCCGACCGTGCGCTCGGCCCCGGCGATGCCCAGCATCCCCTCGAGCAGCGTGGTCTTGCCGATCCCGTTCGGCCCGATCAGCGCGACCCGCTCGGGACCCTGGATCACGTACGAGCGATCCGTGCCGACGAGCTCCGCGATCCGCCGTCCGCGCGCCACGCCGGGGTCGCGCAGGTCGACCCGGATGCCGTCGTCGTCGCGCACCCGCTCCTCGGCCGCGTCGAGCGCGAGCCGGGCGGCGTGCTCGATCGACTCCATCTCCCCGCGCAGGCGGCCGGCCGAGACCTGCGCCTGCATCCGCCGGCCGTGCGCGACGATCTTCGGCACCCGCTTCTCGCGCTCCGCCTTGTTCGCGGTCCGCTCGCGCTGGGCGAGCTTGAGCTGCGACTCGATCCGCTGGCGGCGCTCCACGCGGAAGGTCTGCTCCGCCGCGCGCACGGCCTGCGCCGCGGCCGCCTGCTCCTGGTCGAGCGCCGCGCGCCAGGCGCTGTACGGGCCGCCGAACGTCGTCAGCGCGTTGCGGTACAGCTCGGCGGTGTCGTCCATGAGCTCGAGCAGCGCGACGTCGTGACTCACGACGACGAGCGCACCCGACCAGCCGCGCACGAGGTCCGCGACCCGCGAGCGGGCGTCGCGGTCGAGGTTGTTGGTCGGCTCGTCGAGCAGGGTGATCGGCGCGCGACGCAGGCGCAGCCCTGCGATCGCCACGAGCATCGCCTCGCCGCCGGAGATCTCGGCGACGCGGCGCTCGAGTGCGGACGCGGGGAGGCCGACCTCGGTCAGCACGGCGCTCGCCCGTGCCTCGGCATCCCAGTCGTCGCCGATCGCCTCGAAGTGCCGCACGTCGACGTCGCCGGACTCGATGGCGCGCACGGCCGCGAGCTGCCGCGCGATGCCGAGCAGCTCGGCGACAGTCGTGCCGGTGCGCAGGGTGAGGGTCTGCGGCAGCGCCGCGACATCGCCGACGGTCGTGACGGCGCCGGAGGTCGGGGTCAGCTCGCCCGCGATGAGGCGCAGCAGGGTCGACTTGCCGGCCCCGTTCGCGCCGACCAGTCCGGTGCGGCCGGCGCCGAACGCCCCGGAGACGTCGTCGAGGGCGACCGTGCCGTCGGGCCAGGTGAGGCCGACGTGCGACAGGGTGATGACGGGCTGGATGGACGGCATGCGGTTCTCCCGGGTCTCGAAGCGGAACGCTGAGACGGGATGCCGCCTCCCGGAGGAGTGGCCAGGGTGAATCGGCTCAGCGCGAGGGCGAACCGGAGAACTTCACCTGTGCAGGCTACGCCAGACTGGACCCGTGCTCAACGTCATCGGCGTCGAAGGCCTGCCCGAGGTCGTGCCGGGCGACGATCTCGCGGCCCTCATCGCGGATGCCGTGGACGGCGCGCTCGAGGACGGCGACATCCTCGCCGTCACCAGCAAGGTCGTCAGCAAGGCCGAGGGCCGGCTCGTCGCGGCGCGGGATCGTGAGGACGCGATCACGAGCCAGACGGTGCGGGTCGTCGCCTCGCGCACGACGCCGGACGGCCGCATCACCCGCATCGTGGAGAACCCGCTCGGTCTCGTCATGGCGGCCGCCGGGGTCGACGGCAGCAACGTGCCCGACGGATACGTGCTGCTGCTGCCCGAGGACCCCGACGCCTCCGCGCAGGCGATCGCCGTGAGGGTCCGTGAGCGGACCGGGCTGCGGATCGGGGTGGTGATCAGCGACACGTTCGGCAGGCCCTGGCGCGACGGGCAGACCGACCTCGCGATCGGGGCGGCGGGCATCCACGTGCTCGACGACCTGCGCGGCGGTGTCGACGACAACGGCCGGGCTCTGCAGGTGACCGCGGCCGCGATCGCCGACGAGATCGCCTCGGCCGCCGACCTGGTCAAGGGCAAGACGAGCCGGATGCCGCTGGCGATCGTCCGCGGCCTCGCCCACCTGGTCGGCGGTCTCGACCTGCCCGGCGCCCGCGCGATCGTCCGGCTCGGCGCCGCGGACATGTTCCGCGTCGGCTCGGAGGAGGCGTGGCGCGAGGGCTACGAGGCCGGCGTCCGCGCCGCTCGTGACGAGCGCGGCGACTAGCGCCGGAGCGCCTTCGCGAGACCCCGGGCACGACGGACGCGAGGTCTGGAACACCCCCGTGGTGCCGTCATCCACCTGAACCGTCCGGTCCGCCGTTCCGTGTTCCTCTCATGATCCCAGCCGACCGGCGCGCGCCCGTGGCAGACTCCATGGGGATGGACGCTACGGAAGCCCCGGACCGCTCGGCGACGAAGCCGGAGGTCGAATCCCTGCCCGCCGCGGAGTTCCTCATGGACGCCCGCGCCGTCATGGCCGCGATCGAGACGGTGATCGACGGCAAGCGCGAGGCGATCGAGATCGCGACGACCGTGCTGCTCGCCGAGGGGCACCTGCTCGTCGAGGACGTGCCCGGCGTCGGCAAGACGATGCTGGCCAGGGCTCTGGCCCGCAGCGTCGACTGCACGGTCTCCCGCATCCAGTTCACCCCGGATCTGCTCCCGGCCGACATCACGGGCGTCAGCGTGTACAACCAGGCCGAGCGCGCCTTCGAGTTCAAGCCGGGCCCGGTGTTCGCCAACATCGTCATCGGCGACGAGATCAACCGCGCCTCGCCCAAGACCCAGTCCGCCCTCCTCGAGTCGATGGAGGAGCGCCAGGTCTCGGTCGACGGACGCAGTTACGACCTGCCCGACCCCTTCACGGTCATCGCGACGCAGAACCCGGTCGAGATGGAGGGCACGTACGCGCTCCCGGAGGCGCAGCGCGACCGCTTCATGGCCCGGATCTCGATGGGCTACCCGGATCCGGCGAACGAGGTCGCGATGCTGCGCACCCGCGAGAGCGGAAGCCCGATCGACCGCCTGCGCCCGGTCGTGACCAATGAGCGGCTGCGGCAGATGATGCAGACCGTGCGGCAGGTCTTCGTGAGCCCGGCGGTCGAGCAGTACGCCGTCGCCATCGCCGCGGCGACCCGGGCCGACCGCGAGCTGCGGCTCGGCGCCAGTCCGCGCGCGACCCTGCAGCTCGTGCGCGCCGCCAAGGCGCGCGCAGCCCTCGACGGCCGAGACTTCGTGCTGCCGGACGACATCGACGCCCTCGCGGTGGCGGTGCTCGCCCACCGGCTCATGCCGGCTCGCGCCACGGTCGGCGGGGGCGGATCCTTCGGTGCCGGAGCCACGCCCGACATCACCGCGCGCATCGTGGCCGCGACCCCGGTGCCGCTCGGAGCCGCCGGAACGGCCTAGTGCGGTGACCGACCTCGAGGACCGCGCTGCGGCCACCGTCTCGACCGAGGAGTGGCTGGCCCGTCGCCGTGCGGCGGAGAGCAGTGGCCCGGAGACCGAGCGGACGGCGCGCAACCTGCGTCGGAAGGCGCAGCTGCGCCCGACCGTACGCGGGGCGGTCACGCTCCTGATCGGGGTCGTCGCGCTCCTGCTGGCCTACTGGGGCGGCCGGCGGGAGCTGCTGGTCCTCGCCGGAGCGGCGTTCCTGCTGCCCGCGATCGGGCTCGTCGTCGTGCGCCTGCGCCGGCCCCGGCTCGACGTGCTCCGCACCTTCGCACCCCCGTGGTCGCCGCCGGCGATCCGGTCGACGTGCGGATGCGGATCCGCAACACCGGGAGCGCACCGAGCCCGTCGGTGGTGTGGAACGACGCGATCCCGTGGCAGGAGGACGATCCGGCGCCCCGGCAGCTCGCCCCGATCCCGGCCGGAACCACGGAGCAGCGGGTGCGCATCGCGGACTACCGGCTGCACCCGGCGCGACGCGGGGTCTACGCGATCGGGCCGCTGGTCGTCGAGCAGCGCGACGCCTTCGGGATGGTGGCACGGGTCGCCGCGGTCGGCGAGCAGGACCGGCTGGTCGTGATCCCGACCGTGGACCGGCTGCCGGACGGCGGGCCGGCCCCCGCCGACGGGGAGGGCACCGCACGCCTGATCCAGCGCCGGGTGGCGGGCAACGACGACGACCTCACGACGCGCGAGTACCGTGCGGGCGACGCGCTGCGCCGGGTGCACTGGCGCGCGTCCGCCCGGCACGGCGAGCTCATGGTGCGTCAGGAGGAGCACCGCAGCCGCCCGGACGCGCACATCGTCGTCGACACCCGCATCGGCGGCTATCCGGACGGGCATCCGGATGCCGGTCGCGCCTGGACCGAGACCCTCGAGTCCGACGCCTTCGAGTGGGTCGTGCGCATGACGGCGTCGCTCGGCATCCACCTCGAGGAGGCCGGATTCCGCGTCGAGATCGAGGAGACGGCCAGGGCACAGCTCGAGCAGATCGGCGAGCGCTGGGAGGGCGGCCGGCGGATCGACGGCTTCCTGACGAGCCTCGCGGGCGTCCGGCTGCTCGCCCCGCCCCCGGGCGAGCTCTCCGCCCCGGGCGGACCGTCCGGCCCGTTGTTCGCGGTCATCGCGGACGCCGAGGACGTCACCGCCGACTGGCTCGTGCGACGTCGGCGCGGCGCCGACGTCGCGATCGCCTTCGCGGTCGGTCCCCGGCCGGAGCTCGCCGAGCGCCTGACGGAGGCCGGCTGGACCTGCGTGCCGGTCGCCGCGCACGACCGGCCGGCCGACATCTGGCGCGACCTCGCGGTGCAGGGGTTGTTCGCCTCAGCCGCCTTCCGGGGAGCGGTCGATGGCGCTCACTGACCTGCGCCGCCCGGCACCACCGGGGCCGCCGCCTCGCCGGGCCGCCGACGGCCATCCGGCGGGCCGCGGCGTCCACGCGGCGAGGGTGTGTCGGCCGGGCTGACCGGTCTCGCGCTGCTGCTCGCGTACGCGGGGCTCCGCCCGACGTTGCAGGGACTCTCGTGGTACCTCGTCGGAGCACTGTTCATCGTGCTCGTGCTCGTCGCGGCGAACGTCACGCGGCGGCTCTCGCGCCGGCCGTGGCTGCCCACCGTCGTCGCGGCGCTCGCGAGTCTGCTCGCCCTCACCCTCGGGTACGCGGCCGACAAGGCGCTGCTCGGCGTCATCCCGACCCCCGATGTCCTCACGCGATTCAGCCGTCTCGGCGAGCAGGCCTGGCTCTCGATCGCGGAGCAGGCGCTGCCCGCCACCCCCGAGCTCGGGATCGTCTTCCTCCTCGCGCTGCTGACCTCCGGCTGCGCCCTGTTCGCCGACATCGTCGTGCGCCGGGCGCCCGCGCTGACGGCGGCGCCCTGCTCGCGCTGCTCGGCGTGCCCGTCGCGATCCGCTCCGGCGTCGCGGAGCCGGTCTGGTTCGTGCTGACGGCGATCGTGTTCCTCGTGCTGCTGCGCCGCGGCCAGCGTCGTGCGACCCCCGCCGCGGTGCTCGTGACGGGCGCGATCGTCGTCGCGGGCTCGCTCCTGCTGCCCTTCGTGCTGCCGCCCGTCGCCGACGATCCGGGCACCGGCGGTCCCGGCATCGATGGAGCGGTCAATCCGCTCATCAACCTGGGCGACGACCTGCGCCAGGGCGGTGACGTGCCGGCCCTGACGTATACGACGAGCAGCACGCAGGGGGTCTACCTGCGCCTGGCGACGCTCGACAAGTTCGACGGCCGGCAGTGGGAGCCCGCCGACATCGATCCCGCACGCACGCACGACGTCGCCAAGTTCCCCGCGCCGACCGGGCTGACCTCCGCGGTCAAGCGCCGCACGCTGAAGGCGTCGGTGCAGGTGGACGACATCAGCGGACGCTGGCTGCCGGTGCCGTATCCGGCCTCCAGGATCACCGGGGTCGACGACGACTGGAAGTGGGTCGCGGGCGGGCTCACCGTGCGCAGCAGGTCGACGAGCGCGAGCGGGCAGCACTACACCGCCAGCTTCCTCGACCTGAAGCCGGACCTCGCGCAGCTGCGCGCCGCGACGCCCAGCCCCGTCGGCATGCCGCTCGACGTCTCGGTGCCGACCGGGATGCCGGCGATCATCGCGCAGACCGCGCTACGAGTGACCGCGAACGCGACCACCGAGTACGACAAGGCGGTGGCGCTGCAGGACTACTTCCAGAGCGACGGCGGGTTCACCTACTCGGAGACCGCGCCGGTCGACCAGCACTACGACGGCTCCGGTGCCGACATCATCGCCCAGTTCCTGCAGAAGAAGGCGGGGTACTGCGTGCACTTCTCGTCGGCGATGGCGATCATGGCGCGCACGCTCGGCATCCCCGCCAGGGTCGTCGTGGGATTCCAGCCCGGCACGCCGGCGTCGGTGAACGACAAGCGGGTGTTCCAGGTGAGCTCGCACGACCTGCACGCCTGGCCGGAGCTGTACTTCGCCGGCATCGGCTGGCTGCGGTTCGAGCCGACGCCGGGCCGGGGCGTGCTGCCCACCTACTCCGACCCGCAGGCCGTCGACGACGCCATCAATCAGGGCGGCGGCACCGCGTCACCGGGAGCGACGGCGAGCGCCGGCCCGTCGAGCTCGGCGTCGGACCCCGGCGGGGCGTCCGCGGCCCCGTCGGCCTCGGCCGGCGCCGCGACCGCGACCGACCGGGCCGACGCCACCCCGTGGATCGTGCTGATCGTGCTCCTCGTGGCCATCGCGCTGCTGTTCACCCCGGCCGCGATCCGGGCGGCGCAACGGGCGCGGCGGATGCGGGCGGTGGCGCGCGGACGGGATCCCGCCGGCAACGCGTGGGCCGAACTGCGCGACACGGCGCGCGACAACGGGTGGGCGGCGCCGGACACCCAGACGCCCCGGGAGTTCGCGGAGCGGCTCACGGTCACGCTCGCCTCGAGCGCCGCCCGGATCGACGGTCTCCGGCGCGGTGTGGAGACGACGGCGTACGCGCGCGCCCCGGGGCCCATCCGAGTCGAGGATCTGCGCAGCGTCGTCAAGGCCATCGGCGCGAGCACGAGCGGGCGCGACCGCGTCCGCGCGGTGCTGCTGCCGCCGTCGCTCGTCGCGCGCGTCCGCGGCGACGAGGAGTGACCCGAGGCGCGTCTCAGGCCGCGGGATGCCCCAGGGCGAGCATCGGTCGTCCCGTGACCGGGTTCTCGGTCCAGCTCGCGGTCACGCCGTAGACGTCGCGGATGAGCTCCGGGGTGAGGGTCGTGCGAGCCGGGCCGCTCGCGACGACGCGTCCATCGGCGATGACGACCACGGCATCCGCCTGATCGGCCGCGAGCGACAGGTCGTGCAGCGCCGTCACGATGGTCATGCCGCGCGAGGTATGTTCGCGCAGCAGCACGAGCAGCTCGAGCTGCGCCGCGACGTCGAGGTGGTTCGTCGGCTCGTCCAGCAGCAGCAGACGCGGCTCCTGCGCCAGCGCCCGCGCGAGCATCACGCGCTGCCGCTCGCCGCCGGAGAGCGAGGCGAACCGGCGCTCGGCGAACCCTTCCGCGCGGGCGGCGACCAGGGCGGCGTCGATCGCGGTGGGCGCGCCGAGGTCGCGCCCACCCCAACGCGGCTCGTACGGGGTGCGGCCGAGCGCGACGACGTCGCGCACATCGATGGGCAGGTCGGTCGCGACGTCCTGCTCGACGAACGCCACGCGCCGAGCGCGCTCCCGTCTCCGCAGGCCGAGCAGGTCCTCGCCGCCGAAGGCGAGCGCGCCGGCGGCGGGACTCTCGACCCCCGCGATGGCGCGCAGGATCGTCGACTTGCCGGCTCCGTTGGGTCCGAGAAGCGCCGTGATGGCGCCCGGGGGCGCGGTGAACGCGGCGCCGTGGACGAGCTCCTTGCGTCCGACGCGCACGATCAGGCCGCGGACGTCGAGTCCGGCGCCCCCGGACGCGTCGGCATCGCGCATCCAGCTCATGCGCCACCCCGGCGCCGGGCCAGCAGGAGGGCGAACACCGGAGCCCCGACGAGCGCCGTGACGATGCCGACCGGCAGTTCGCGCGGCGCGAGCAGCGTGCGCGCGGCGGTGTCGGCCCAGACGAGATAGATCGCGCCGACGAGCGCCACGAGCGGCAGCAGCCGGCCGTGCCGCGGCCCGGCGATGAGGCGCACCGCGTGCGGGAGCACGAGGCCGACGAAGCCGATCGACCCGCTCACGCTCACCAGAATCCCGGTGAGCACCGCCGATGCGCCGAGCAGCGTCCAGCGCACGGCCGTGACGTTCACCCCCAGGGAGGCCGCCATCCGGTCGCCGAACGCGAACGCGTCGAGCACCCGGCCGTTCGCGATGAGCGGGATGCCGAGCACGACGAAGCCGCCGACGGCGACCGCGACCTGCGGCCAGCGCGCCCCCGCGACCGAGCCGAGCAGCCAGTTGAGCACGTCCTGGTACGCGTCGCCGCGCGCGGTCCAGAAGATGACGAAACTCGTGAGCGCCGTGCCGAGCGCCGACACCGCGACGCCGGCGAGCACCGTGCGGCTCGGCGTGATGCGTCCGAGCGCGCCCGCGAGCGCGAGCGTGATGGCCAGCGCCGCGATCGCGCCGAGGAACGCGGCGAGCGGCAGCAGCAGCGAGACCCCGAGCAGCAGCACGCTCACCGCCCCGAGCGAGGCTCCGGAGGACAGGCCGAGCAGGTACGGATCGGCGAGCTGGTTGGCTGTGAGGGCCTGCATGATGGCGCCGACCAGGGCCAGGCCCGCTCCCACGGCCGCCGCGGTCAGCACGCGCGGCAGGCGCAGCTCCCACACGATGCCGTCGTCGATCGGGCCGAGCGGGTTCGTGCCGATGCCGAGGTGGGCGAGCACCGCGCGCGCGACGTCGCCGACCGCGAGCCCCGACGATCCGATCGCGGTGGCCGCGGCCAGCGACGCGAGCAGCAGGGCGCTCAGCACCACCGCCGCGACGACCGCCCGCGCGCTCACCCGACGTGCAGGTGCGCCAGCTGCGCCGCGACCGAGCGCGCCGCGTCGATGCTGCGCACGCCGGCCTCGCTCTCGGCGAAGGGGATGGTGATGAAGCGGTGGTTCTGCACCGCGCTCAGCCGTGCGGTCGCGGGGTCGCTCTCGAGCCGGTGGATCTTCGCGGCGGCGGTGTTCCAGTCGGCATCGATCAGGATGATCACGTCGGGGTCGTCCGCGACGATCGACTCCCAGCCGAGCGTCGTCCACGTCTGCGGCACGTCTCCCGCGATGTTCCTCAGCCCCGCGGTCTTCATCACGAGCTCGGGGGCGCCGGTGCCGGCGCCGACGTACGGCGAGGCGTCGCCGGAGGAGTACCAGAGCGCGGTGAGACCGCGGGGGTCGCGGTGGATGCCGGCGAGCTGCTCCTGCTGCGTCGCCACCACCTGCTTCGCGCGGGCTTCGACCCCGAAGATGCGCCCGGCCTGATCGATCTCGCGGAACACCTCGGCGAAGGTCAGCTTCGCGACCGGCGTCGAGCGGCATGCGGCCGGCTGCACGTAGCTCGCGACGCCGAGCGACGCGAGCTCGCCCCGGGTGCCGGCCTGGTCGGCCGAGAACGCCGACTCCCAGCCCGAATAGACCAGGTCGGGCTTCTTCGCGAGCACGGCCTCCTCGCTGGGCATGAAGTCCGACAGCGACGGCACGCCGCGCATGGTGGCCGCCCATCTCGCGGGCACCGGGCCGTCCTGGTAGGCGGTGCCGACGATCCGGTCGCCGACGCCGAGGGCGAGCATCATCTCGGTCGACGTCGACTTGATCGAGATCACCCGCTTCGGCGGGTGATCGAAGGTGACGCTCGTGTCGCAGTTCTGCACCGTGACGGCGGCGGCGGCCGACGAGGCGGTCGGCACCGGTGCGGCGGCGGCGCCCTGGGCGCAGCCGGAGAGGAGGGCGCCGCCGGCGAGGACGGCGACGAGGGCGAGGGGGCGCACGTGCATGGGGTCTCCGAAGGGATGCGGGCGAACGCGCAGAGGACCTGCGAGGAGCCGGGCCGGCCGAGATGCGGCCGGCGCATCCGGCGAGACCCGCCGGAGGACCATCGCCAGCTTAGCGAGTAGCGTCCCCCTTCATGTGGACCGTCATCGTGCCGGTGAAGCCCGCGTCCGTCGGCAAGTCGCGGCTCGGCGCCGATCCCGGCCTGGTGCGCGCGATCGCGCTCGACACGATCGACGCGGCGCTTGCCGCCCGCCGCGTGGACCGGGTGCTCGTCGTCACCTCCGATCTCTCGCTCGAGACGGCGGCGGATCTCGTGGCCGAGCCGGCGCCCGCGGGTCTCGCCGCCGCGATCGCGACCGGCCTGCGGGCCGCCGATCCGGACGCACCGCGCGCGGTGCTGCTCGGCGACCTGCCGTCGCTGCGCTCCGGGGACCTCGACGACGCCCTGCACCGCGCGGAGGCCGTGCCGACCGGCTTCGTCGCGGATCGCGAGCGCACCGGCACGACCCTCGTCACGGCGCGCGCCGGGGTCGAGCTGCGGCACGCCTTCGGGGCCGACTCCGCGCGACGCCATCGCGAGCTCGGGGTCGCCGAGATCGTCCCGGCCGCCGGCAGCACCCTGCCGCTCGACATCGACACCGCCGAGCACCTGGCCGCGACTCCCGGTCTGGGCCGCCGCACGTCCGCCGCCCTGGCGGGCCCGGGCGACCTCGTCGACGATGACGCCGGGATCGGTCGCTCACGCCGCTCCGGGCGCTGAGACACCGATCGCGAGGTCGTTCTCGACGCTTAGCGGCCGCCGAGCGCCAGCTCCATCGCGGCGTGGGCGATCGCCGCGGACGTCGCCTCGTCGCGCATCCGCAGCGGCAGCGCCCGGGTCGGGATGCCGTCGGCCGTGAGCGGTCCGACCGAGGCGGCGTCGGCGTCGTCCACGAGCCAGCCGTCCAGCAGCCCGCCCGCCCCCGCACCGTCCACGCGTCGCGCGCCGTAGTGCCGGGCGACGGCCGCGGCATCCGTCTCGACCCCGATCGCGGTCAGGCACGCGTCGGCCATGCCGCGCACGACGGCACCGCCGATGATCGGCGAGACGCCCACGACGGGCGCCCGGGTCGCGGCCACCGCGTCGCGGATGCCCGGGATGCCGAGGATCGTGCCGATCGACACGACCGGGTTCGAGGGCGCGAGCAGCACCACGTCCGCGGTGCCGATCGCCTCGAGCACGCCGGGCGCCGGGGACGCCGCCCCGACCCCCGTCTGCACGAACGCGCGCGCCGGCACGGCGGCCCGCAGCCGCGTCCACCACTCCTCGAAGTGCAGCTCGCCGTCGTCGGTGATGACGTGCGTCTCGACCTCCTCGTCGGTGGCCGGCAGCAGCTCGACCTCGACCGGGCCGGCGCCGAGCCCCAGCGCGCCGTGATCCGCCGCGTCGCCTCGCTCAGCGGCAGGCCCTCGCGCAGGAACGCGGTGCGCGCGATGTGGGTGCCGAGGTCGAGGTCGCCGAGCGTGAACCACGGCCAGCCGACGCCGAACGCCGCCAGCTCGTCGGCGACCCGCGAGCTCTCGCCGACCCGGCCCCAGCCGCGCTCCTCGTCGTTCACGCCGGCCAGGGCGTAGGTGATCGTGTCGAGGTCCGGGGCGATGCGCAGGCCGGCCAGCCACATGTCGTCGCCGGTGTTCACGACGGCGGTGATGCGGGCATCCGGCACCCCGCGCAGCGCCCCGCGCACGCCGCGCAGGAAGCGCGATCCGCCGACTCCGCCCGCGAGCACCGTGATATTGGTCACTCGGGGCACCCTACTGGTCGTTCGATTCCGGCAATCGAGCGCGTGGGAAGGGACGCGGGTACCCTCGTCTGGTGCCCGCCCCGACCCCTTCGACCTCGCCGTCCACGACCTCGTGCACCGGCCGGGGAGATGCGCGAGCGCACTCTCGCCTTCCCCGCGCCCGAGCAGCTGGGCGAGGGCATCGCCCACGTGAGCGCCGGCACATCGGTCGAGATCGACGTGCGGCTCGAGGGTCTGCACGAGGGGATCCTCGTCACGGGCGAGGTCACCACGACCGCGAGCGGCGAGTGCGTGCGGTGCCTCGACGCCCTCACCCTGCCCGTCCAGGTCGAATTCCAGGAGCTTTTCGCGTATTCTCCAGACGAAGCCTTCGACTTCGCGGTTCGAGACGACCACGTGGATCTCGAACCCGTCGTGCGGGATGCGGTGGTGCTGTCGCTGCCGTTCCAGCCGGTCTGCCGGCCGGACTGCCCGGGTCTCGACCCCGTCACAGGGGAGAAGCGCTCGGGCCTGCCGGACGAGCAGCAGGGTGCGACGGACCCGCGCTGGGCCGCGCTCGAGGGCTTCCGCACGGACCGGTCCGGCGAGTAAACCGGACTTCAGAAGCAGAGAAGAGAGATCCATGGCCGTTCCCAAGCGCAAGCAGTCGCGCTCCAACACGCGCTCGCGCCGGTCGCAGTGGAAGGCCGAGGCGCCGAAGCTGGTCAAGACCGTCGAGAACGGCAAGACCGTCTACAGCCTCCCGCACCGCGCGAAGGTCGTGGAGGACTCGGCAGGCACCCCGCTGTACCTCGAGTACAAGGGCCGCAAGGTCGCCGACGTCTGAGCCGGGGTTCCCGGAGGCCAGCATCGACGACCTCCGACGAGAGCTGCAGATCGAGATCTCTCCCGACCTGCTCGAGCTGGCGCTCACGCACCGCTCGTTCGCGTACGAGCACGGGCGGGTCGCCCACAACGAGCGCCTCGAGTTCCTGGGCGACGCGATCCTCGGCCAGGCGGTGACGGTCAAGCTCTACCTCGACAATCCGGAGCTCGACGAGGGCGACCTCGCCAAGCGTCGCGCCTCGCTCGTCTCGAGCGTCGCGCTCGCCGACATCGCACGGCGGATCGGCCTCGGCGCCCACATCCGCCTCGGCCGCGGCGAGGAGATGACGGGCGGACGGCAGAAGGCGTCGATCCTCGCCGACGCGCTCGAAGCCGTCATCGGCGCCGCCTACCTCTCCGTCGGGGACGCCGCTGCGACCGACTTCGTGCTCCGGCTGGTCGAACCCCTGCTCCACGAGCCGGAGCGCTTCGGCGCCGCCATGGACCCCAAGACGAGCCTGCAGGAACTCGCCGCCCGGCTCGGCCGCGGACTCCCCGTGTACACCGTGACCGACTCCGGCCCGGACCACTCCAAGCGCTTCCGCGCCGAGGTCGCCCTCGGCACCGGCCCGGCCATCGCGTCCGGCGAGGGGACGAGCAAGAAGACCGCCGAGGTGCAGGCGGCGTTCGCGGCGTTCGAGTCGCTGCAGGCGCCCGCGCCCGAGCAGTCCTAGGGGCGACGCCGAGTGCCGGAGCTCCCCGAGGTCGAGGTCGTGCGCGCGGGCCTCGAGCCGGCGGTCACGGGCGCGACGGTGCGCCGTGTCGAGGTTCTCGACGAGCGGTCGCTGCGCCGGCATCCGGGGCCCGTCGAGGACTTCGTCGAACGCGCGACGGGCGCGCGACTGCGGGCGCCGCAGCGTCGCGGAAAGTTCCTCTGGGTCCCGCTGGAGGGCGCCCCGGAGGCTCTGACCATCCATCTCGGGATGTCGGGCCAGGTCCTCCTGCGCTCGCCCGACCACGAACGCGACCGTCTCACCCGCGTCGTGCTCGACCTGGACTCCCCGCTCGGGGAGGGCGCCGGGCATCCCGGAGCGCTCCGCGTGGACTTCGTCGACCAGCGGATCTTCGGGTCGATGGCGCTCGACGAGCTCGTGCCGGCCCGCGATCATCCGGAGCAGCTGGTGCCGTCGCACGTGCGGCACATCGCGCGCGACCCCTCGACCCGCTGTTCGACGACCGGGCGTTCCTCGCGGCGCTCCGGCGCAAGCAGACGACGATCAAGCGCGCGCTGCTCGACCAGACGCTGATCAGCGGCATCGGCAATATCTACGCCGACGAGGCGCTCTGGGCGGCGCGTGTGCACTACGAGCAGCCGACGGCGACCCTCTCCCGGCCGCGCGCGACGACGCTGCTCGCCGAGGTGCGTCTCGTGCTCGGAAAGGCGCTCGCCGAGGGGGCACGAGCTTCGACGCGCAATACGTCAACGTCAACGGCGCCTCGGGCTACTTCTCGCACTCGCTCAACGCGTACGGACGGCAGGGGCTGCCGTGCCCGCGCTGCGGCACGCCGATCGTGCGGGAGAGCTTCATGAACCGCGGATCGCACTTCTGCCCGCGGTGCCAGCGCGTTCGCGGACGTTAGCGCTTGCGAGCGGCGATCGTGAACGTGAGCGGCAACCGCTCCGGATGCTCGCGCAGCCGCCACTCGCCGCTCACCTCGTCCGGCTCCATGAGCTCGGACAGAGCGGGCCACGGCACGGTGCGGTGCTCCACGAGTGCCGTGAGCTCCATGCCGTGCTGGAGCAGCGCCGTGACCAGCTCGCCGATCCCGTGGTTCCACTGGTACGACACCGTCGCCTCCAGCGGGCGCTCGGTCGGAACGTAGCTGAGTTGCTCGTCCCACACGTCGGGTTGGGGGTCTCGAAGTACGGCAGGCCGATCTCGAGGCGCTCGGGGTGCTCCTCGCCGATCGACAGGAGCACCGGATGCGCGTCCCGGAGCAGCAGCCGGCCTCCGGCGCGCAGCAGGCCCGCCACGGTCGCCGCCCAGCGATCGATCGACGGCAGCCAGCAGAGCGCGCCGATGCCGGTGTAGACGAGGTCGAACGAGCCGGTGCCGAGCACGTCGAGCGCGTCGTACACGTTCGACTCCAGGTACCGGATGTCGGCTCCCGCGTCCGCTGCGAGCCGCCGCGCGATCCCGAGAGAGGCCGGAGAGAGGTCGAGCCCCGTCATCCGGGCGCCGAGCCGTGCCAGCGAGAGCGTGTCGGTGCCGATGTGGCACTGCAGGTGCACGGCCTCGATCCCGGCGATCTCGCCGAGGAGGGGCCGGTCGAATTCCACGACCCCGGAGAGCAGCGTCGGGTCGTCGACGAAGCGCTGGAGGTCGTACCCGCCCGCCCAGTCATGCGCGCGGGCGCGGTCGTCCCAGTTGGCGCGGTTGACCTCGACGTAGTCGGCGCCGTCACGGCCGTCGTCGATCCTCACGGCAGGTCCTTCCGCCAGGCGCCGTCGTAGCCCATCGGCACGAAGCCGATGGCCTCGTTGACGCGCAGCATGTGGTGGTTCTCCTCCGCGTTCCACGTCACGACCGACGGGCGACCCGGAAACCGCTCGTCGAGCGCCTCCAGGTTGGCGACCTTCAGCAGCAACCCGAGGCGATGACCCCGGTCCTCTCCGCGGACGACGGTGGTGCCCTGCTGGCCGGCGCCCGCGCCGTGCGGCAGCCAGATCCGGGTCACGCCCGCCAGCCGTCCGGTCGCGATGTGCTCCGCCGCACTGACGAGGAGGGCGTGCTCCGCCGTCTGCCGCGTCTCGTACTCGAGCACGCGCTCCGCATCCCAGGTCTCCGGCGGCTCCTCGAGCCCCGCCGTCGGGATGTCGGTCGACATCCGCTCGTTGAGCTCGGCCATCGCCGCGCGAAGCGCCGCGGGGGTGACGCCCACCCAGGTCAGCACGCGGTAGCCGACGGCGTGCCGCTCGGCGTCCGCACGCAGCGCGCTCAGGCGATCACCGTCCGCGGGCAGCGGGAGCCGGCTGCCGCGCTCGACCTGCTCGAGCCGCCAGCCCCGCGCGAGCAGGAAGCGCGTGCCGCGGTCCTGCCGCGACACCGAACCCGCGCCCGTGGGCGCGACGAGTCGCCCGGCGTCCGGGCCCGGGGCGCTCGGGACATACGTGATGAGCTTGGCGAGCCCGAGCTCGGCGGCGAGCCCGTCGAGCCGGTCCGCGAGGGCGGTGCCGACGCCCCGGTGCTGTTTCCCGGGACGCACCTGGAGCTCCACGAAGCCGGCCTCGGGCGCCTCGTGGGTGCGGGTCACGGCGATCCGGCCGACGACCTCGTCGCCGTCCCGTGCCGCGATGAACAGCACCTCCTGCTCCGGGTCGCGGAACTGCGGCAGCCAGCGTTCGGCCGTGATCGCGACGTCGGCCGTGCCGTAGACCGCGACCTGGGTCGCGTTCTCGATCTCGGTGAACGCGACGAACTCGTCCCATCCCGGGGCGCCGGGGCCCTCGGGCACCGGCACGTCGACCAGTTCGACCATGGCGCGCATCCTCACGCCGCCCGGCGGGCAGCCCGCCAGACTACACAGGCGTCAGCCCAGCAGCCAGCCGTTCTCGGCCGCGATCCGCACGGCTTCCCCGCGTTGCGCGCACCGGTCTTGCCGATCGCCGATGAGAGGTGGTTGCGCACGGTCCCCTCCGACAGGTGCAGGCGCCGGGCCACCGCTCCCGCGGTGCCGTCGTCGCGCAGCGCCAGCAGCACGTCGGTCTCGCGGCGGCTGAGCGGCGACGGCCCGGAGGCCAGCGACTCGGCGGCGAGCGCCGGGTCGACCACGCGGAACCCGGCCGCGACCCGGCGCACCGCGGCGGCGAGTGCGTCGGACGGGGTGTCCTTCACGACGAATCCGTACGCCCCCGCCTCGAGCGCGAGCCGCAGGTACCCGGGCCGGCCGAAGGTCGTCACGATGAGCGCGCGGCACGCCGGATAGGCCGCGACGAGAGCGCGCGCGGCGGCGATGCCGTCGAGGCCGGGCATCTCCACGTCGAGGAGGGCGACCTCGGCGCGATGGGCCCGCGCGGCATCCACCACCTCGTCGCCACGGCCCACTTCGGCGACCACCTCGATGTCGTCCTCGAGTGCGAGCAGCGAGGCGAGGGCCCCGCGCACCAGCGCCTGGTCGTCGGCGACCAGCACCCGGATGCTCACGCCGCCACCTCGAGCGCGTAACCCCCGTCGGGCGCCGGCCCGCTCATGAGCCTCGCCCCGGCAGCCTCGGCGCGTTCGCGCAGATTGCGCAGGCCGTTGCCCGGACCGGATGGCGGGACCGCGATGTCGCGGGGGCGCCCGCGCCGTCGTCGCGCACCACGACCCTCCGTGCCGCGAGCTCGATCCAGCACGCCGTCGCCGCCGAGTGCCGGATGACGTTGGTCACCCCTCGCGCACGACCCACCCGAAGAGCGCGCGCAGTTCGGGGCGCACGACGGCGGCGTCGTCGGGGAGGTGGGCCGTGATCCCCGCGGCGGCCAGCGCCGTGCGTGCCGAGGCCAGCTCGGCCTCGAGGTCGACGTCGCGGTAGCCGGCGACCGCGGCGCGCAGATCGGCGAGCCCCTCCCGGGCGAGCCGCTCGATGTCGGCGATCTCGGCCTCGGCACGGACCGGGTCGCGGCTCACCAGCTTGCGCGCGAGCTCCGACTTGACGGCGACAACGGTCAGCGAATGCCCCAGCGAGTCGTGCAGATCGCGCGCGAGCCGGGCCCGTTCCTCGCTCACGGCGAGGCGGGCGACCTCGTGCTGCGCCTGGCGCAGGAGGGCGTTGCGCTGGATCAGCTGCCCGAAGAAGATCATCACCACGCCCACCGAGAGCGTGATGTAGGGGTGTAGAGCAGGCCGTTGATCCAGTCGACCGACCACCCCACGAGCAGCTGCGCGCCGACCACGGCCAGCAGCATCAGGAGTGAGCCGATCCGCGGGATCCACGTGAATCCGACCACGACGACGATGAGGGTCCAGGTCCAGATCGTGTACGGGCCGATGACCGGGAACAGCACGCACGTGAGCGCCCAGTACCCGACGACCGCCGCGATGCGCACCCTCGTCCGCTCCGGCCAGAGCAGCGGCGGCAGCACGAGATAGAGCGCGTAGACCACGAAGAGCAGGACGGTGGCGAGCGCGCGCATGCCGACGGAGCCGGACCCCGCGGTCCACACGGTCGTGACCTCGATGGCCTGGTAGAGCAGGCCGAAGCTCGCCCCGAAGTACCAGCGCCGGGCGCCAGGGGCCCGCAGACGCGCGACCGCCCCTGGCCGCGCGGCGGGCGCGGCGGGGGTGGTCGTCATGGTGCCCAAGGGTAGAGCGCTCCTACGCGCGGGCGGCGTCGCGGCGGTAGCGCCACACGATGAGGGCGCCGAGCGCGATCGTCCAGACCATCAGCACGACGGCCGGGGCGAGGGCGTCGCCGGAGCCGAGGGCGCCCATCTGGCCCAGGCGGTTGAGCCAGTAGGAGGGCACGATCTGGGCGACGTTCGACACCCAGTCCGGCATGATCGACAGCGGCACCCACAGGCCGCCGAAGATCGCGAGCCCGAAGAACGTGACCATGAACAGCGGCTGCGCGAACTCCGGCTTGGCGAACTGCCCGATCAGGATCGCGATGAGCGCGAACGGCACCACGCCCAGCCAGAGGCCGAGGCCCGCCATCAGCCAGCCGCCCACCCCCAGCGGCGTGTGGAACACGATGAGCGAGACGCCGAAGGTCAGCACGATCGACATCGCGGCGACCGCGAGCGAGGCGGCGACCTTGGTGGTGAGGTAGCCGGCGCCGCTCAGCGGCGTGATGCGCAGCTGACGGTTCCAGCCGAGCGAGCGCTCGTTCACGATGGTGAACGCCTGCGCGAGCGCCGACATCATGGCGCCGTAGCCGCCCATCTGGATCGTCGTGACGGCGAGCCACGGCAGGTGCGTGCTGTCGTCGACCTGACCGCCCGAGCCGTACACGCTGCCGAAGATCAGCAGCATCACGACGGGCAGGGCGAACGTGAAGACGAGGTTGCGGGTGTTCTTGAGCTGGCGCAGCACCTCGAGCGCCAGGTAGCGGATTCTCATCGGAGGGCCTCCTGCAGCGCCGGCTCGGCGGCATCGTGGGTCAGGGCGAGGAACGCGTCGTCCATCGTGCGCGAGATGACCTCGACGTCGTGGGCGGCGGGATAGTCGGCGAGCACGGCGCGCAGCGTCGCGTCGGAGTCGGCGGTCTGGATGCTGATCCGTTCGCCGCGGCGCTCGACGTCGCGCACGCCGGGGAGCGTCGCGAGCCGATCGTGCAGGCCGGCGGGGGCGGCATCCAGCGCGAAGCTGACGACGCGGCCGCTCACGACCGCCTTGACTTCGGCGGGGGTGCCGTCGGCGACCAGGCGACCGCGGTTCAGGATGACGATGCGGTCGGCGAAGGAGTCCGCCTCGTCGAGGTAATGGGTCGCGAACACGACCGTGCGACCCTCCTCGGTGAACGCGCGCATCGACTCCCAGAACACGTGCCGGGCCTCGACGTCCATCGCGGCGGTCGGCTCGTCGAGGATCAGCAGGTCGGGGTTCGACACGACGGCGACCGCGAACCGCGCCCGCTGCATCTGCCCACCCGAGAGCTTGGCGACCCGCTGCCGGGCGATGTCGGTGACCTTCGCCCGCTCCATCGCCTCGTCGACCGGCAGCGGGTGCCGGTGCGCGGCGGCGACGAGCTCGATGCTCTGCCGCACGGTGAGGGTCGGCAGCAGCGCCCCGCCCTGCAGCATGGCGCCCACGCGGCCGGCGACGATCGCCTGCCGCGGGGTGCCGCCGAAGAGCCGGGCGTCGCCCTCGTCGGGGTTCGACAGGCCGAGGGCGAGGTCGATCGTGGTGGACTTGCCGGCGCCGTTCGGCCCGAGAAGCGCCACGACCTCGCCGCGGCCGATCTCGAGCGTCACGCCGTCGACGGCGGTGAGCTGGCCGAAGCGCTTGCGCAACCCGTGCAGCGCGATGGCGGGGGAGTCGTTCATGACCTCAACGATCCCCGTCGCGGGCCTCCGGCCGGTAGGGCCGCCGTCACGATCCGGGCATGACGAATGTCACGGCGTCACTCGTTCCCGCGCACCACCTCGATGAGCAGCAGCCAGGCGTTGAGCATCGACACGGCGACCAGCAGGATGACGCCCCCGGCGACCGCGAACAGCCCGGTCGGGAGGTCGGCGAACAGCATCCCGCAGGCGATGAGGAACGGCGCGTACTGCACGACGCTGAGCGCGATGACCATCGCGAGGATCGGGCCCGTCATGCCGTCGCGACGGCGGTAGGCGCCCACGTCGATGGCGATGGCGCGCACGTAGAACGCGGCGGCGATCAGCGTCGAGACGAGCAGCTCGGTCGCGAGCGCGGCACGGCTCTGCTCCGGGATCAGCACGAGCAGCGACGCGACGACACCCTGCACGAGCGAGGCGATCGTGCCCGCGGCGCCGGCGACGAGCGGCTTGGAGGCCGCGATCCGCGTCACGTTGACCGAGATCGCGACGATCACGAGCCCCGCGAGCGCACCGGTCGCGCCGGCCGCGGCGACGGCGAACTCTCCCCACCCCTCCATGGCATCCACCGTATCCGGCTCGCCTCCACCGCCCGCGATTCGCGATGCCGGGCGGTTTACGCGGCCCGAACACGGGCCCGACGCGGTCGATACGCCGGTCGCGCAGCATGGCGGCATGAGAAAAGCACTCGTCCTCGCCGCCGCCTCGATCTCCACGGCCGCCGCGCTCGTGCTCGGCGGAGCCGCCGCTGCGAACGCCGCGACGCCCCCGCCCGCGCCGACGCCGACCTCGTCCGGGTCGTGCTCGTTCGCTCAGCACCTCGTGCACGACTGGTTGACGCTGCCGAAGGCGCTGCGCACCGACCTGAAGGCGGCCAAGGCGGCCGATTCGAAGGCCGAGAGGCTCAAGGACCTGAAGGCCATCCGCAGCCGCGCGCTCGCCGGCGACTACGGCAAGGCCGTCGAGTCCCGCGCCGAGCACCTGCGGGGCCTGCGCCCGCTCCCGGATGCCCTGAAGGCCGATCTGACGACGCTCCGGGGCGAATCGACCCGCGCCCAGAAGGTGCAGGAGGCGGGTGAGATCGCGTCGAAGGCGCTCGCCGGCGACTACGGCGACGCGATCCAGAGCCTCGCGAAGCACGTGCAGTCCTCTCCGCGCTGGCAGTCCTGCACTCCGAAGGGCTCCTAGAGCGGGTCCGGAGCCGCGGGGCGCGCCTGCTCGACCCGTGCGCGCGGGTACCCTGAGTCACCGACGACGGGAGCCGCGTGTACCTGAAGAGCCTGACCCTGAAGGGGTTCAAGTCCTTCGCGCAGCCCACCACGTTCGCGTTCGAGCCGGGCGTGACCTGCGTCGTCGGGCCGAACGGCTCCGGCAAGTCGAACGTCGTCGACGCC
This sequence comes from Pseudolysinimonas kribbensis, assembly GCF_030161895.1. GTDB lineage: Bacteria > Actinomycetota > Actinomycetes > Actinomycetales > Microbacteriaceae > Pseudolysinimonas > Pseudolysinimonas kribbensis. Next base: position 689,891 of record NZ_BSVB01000001.1, on the reverse strand, counting down.
CTCGCCTGGGTCATGGGCGAGCAGGGGGCCAAGACCCTGCGCGGCGGCAAGATGGAGGACGTCATCTTCGCCGGCACCGCGACGCGCGGTCCGCTCGGCCGTGCCGAGGTGATCCTCACGATCGACAACGCCGACGGGGCGCTGCCGATCGAGTACAGCGAGGTCACGATCTCGCGCACGCTGTTCCGCAACGGAGGCAGCGAATACGCCATCAACGGCGAGCAGGTGCGCCTGCTCGACGTGCAGGAGCTCCTCTCCGACTCCGGCCTCGGGCGCGAGATGCACGTGATCGTCGGCCAGGGCCAGCTCGATCAGGTGCTGCACGCGACCCCCGAGGAGCGCCGGGGGTTCATCGAGGAGGCCGCCGGCATCCTGAAGCACCGCCGCCGCAAGGAGCGCACCCTGCGCAAGCTCGAGGCGATGCAGGCCAACCTCACGCGGCTCAGCGATCTCGCGGGGAGATCCGGCGCCAGCTGAAGCCGCTCGGGCACCAGGCGGAGATCGCCCGCGAGGCGCAGACCATCGCGGCGATCGTGCGCGACGCCCGCGCGCGTCTGCTGGCCGATGAGGTCGTCGAGCTGCGGGCCGCGATCACCGATGTGAGCCGCAGCGAGTCGGAGCGCAAGACCGAGCGGCTCGTGCTGCAGGAGCAGCTCGACCAGTCGCGGCTGCGGCAGGAGCGCCTCGAGGCCTCCATGACGGGCGATGCCGTCGACGGCGCCCGGCGCGTCGCGTTCGGGCTCGAGCAGGTGCAGGATCACCTCCGATCGCTCTACACGCTCGCCCAGCAGCGACTCTCGCTGCTCGCGCAGCAGGCGGAGCTGCCCGGCATGTCGGCGACCGTCTCGCCCCGGATGATCGAGGACGCCCGGGAGGAGGCCGCGCGCCTGCAGGCCGGGGTCGCCGAGTCGGAGACCGCGCTCGGCACCGCGAGCGCCGCGACCGCGACCGTGCGGGCCGCGCTCGACGCCCTCGACGAGGAGATCAGCGCGCAGAGCGCGCTCGTCTCGCAGCACGACCTCGAGCAGGGGCGCCTGAAGGGCGCGGTCGACGCGGCGGAGTCGCGCGCCGCCGCCACCCGCGGCGAGCTCGACCGCCAGCGCGCGGCGCTCGAGGCGTCGGAGGCGCGACGCGAGCAGGCGCGGATCGAGCTCATGGAGGTCGAGGACGACGGCAGCGCGGTCGACCGCGACATCGACCTGAACGAGGCGGTGACGGCGGCGGAGTCCGCGGTGACCGCGCTGCAGGCGGACGTCGAGTCGCTGCGCGACGAGCTGCACACCGCCGAGCGCGAGCGGGACGCGCTCGCCGCCCGCACCGGCGCGCTCTCGCTCGCCCTCGACCAGAAGGACGGGTCGGCGTCGATCGCGGGCGCCACCGGCATCCGGGGTCTCGTGGCGGAGCACCTCACGATCCGGCCGGGGTACGAGGCGGCGATCGCTGCGGCGCTCGGCTCGCTCGCCGACGCCGTGCTCGCCGACTCGCTCGACGCGGGCGTCGCCGCGCTGCGGCAGGCGCGCTCCAGCGACGCCGGGCGGGTCGAGATCGTCATCGCGGATGCCCCGGATGCCGCGGCATCCGGCTCCTCCCCGCGGGCGTCGAGGCCGCGGCCGACCTCGTGCAGGCGCCGAGCGGGATCCGCGGGCTGCTGGCCGGGATCGTCGTCGCGGACGATCTCGACGCGGCGCGCGCGGCGTGGCCGGCCCTGGCATCCGGATCGACGGTCATCACGCGCGAGGGCGACGTGCTCACCGAGCACGTGCTGCGCGGCGGCTCGGGCGCCGGGCGCAGCAAGGTCGAACTCGTCGCCGAACGGGATGCCGCCCAGGCCCGCCTCGTCGAGGTCACGACCTCGATCGAGCGGCAGCGATTCGCCCTGACCGGGAAGCGCGAGGCGCTCGACCTCGCGCAGATCGATCAGGCGCAGGCGGCGGCCGCGCTCAAGGAGTTCGACGTCCGGCTCGCGCAGCGCAGCGAGGCGCTCGGCCGTTCGCGCGTCGCGTTCGAGGCCGCGACGGCCGAGGGCGAGCGTCTGGCGCAGGCCGTGCGCGTGCTGGAGGAGGCGGTCGCCGAGGCCGATCAGGGCGTCGCGCACGCCGTGTCGGAGCGCGACGGGCACGCCGCGACGCCCCGCCCGATGCTCGACGTGAGCGCCCGCGACGGCATGCTCGCCGAGCTCGAGGCCGCCCGGTCGTCCGAGGTACAGGCTCGGGTCCAGCTCGAGACCGCGCGCGAGCGCGTGCGGGCACAGCTGGCGCAGGTCGAGGCGCTGCGTCGCCAGCTGGAGGCGGAGCGCGCCGCCGCCGAGGAGGCGGCCCGGCTCGCCGTGCTGCGCCAGCACCAGGTGGCGGCCGCCGAGGAGGTCGTCGCCGCGCTGCCGGCCGTGCTCGACGTCGCCGATCGCTCGCTCGCCCAGGCGCGGGTCGAGCTCGCCGTCGCCGAGGCCGATCGCGCGAAGCAGAACGAGGAGCTCGTGGAGCTGCGCCGTACCGAGGCCGGGTTGCGCGACCGGCTCGCCGCGCTCAACGACAACGTGCACGGGCTCGAGATGCAGGCCTACGAGAAGAAGCTGCACCTCTCGACCCTGCTGGAGCGCGCCGCCGAGGAGCTCGGCCTCGTCGAGGACGTCCTCGTCGCCGAGTACGGCCCCGAGGTCCCGGTCCCCGTCGACGCCCCCCGTGCCCCCGCGCCCTCCGCCCTCGCGCCTAGTGCCGCCGCCGCGTCCGCCGCCGACGCTGGCGCCAACGCCGCCGCCGCCGACGCCGCCGCCGACGCTTTTCCGTCAAAAGTCGAGGAGACCGTCGGCGATTCCGTCGCAGATGGCCCGGATGCCGGCGCGTCTCCTGAAGTTTCGTCCGCGGGGAGGTCGAGCCCGACGCGGCCGACGTGCGCACGGAGCCGTTCGACCGGGCGCGGCAGCAGGCGCGGCTCGCGCGGGCCGAGCGCACGTACGCGCAGCTCGGCCGGGTCAACCCGCTCGCTCTGGAGGAGTTCGCGGCGCTCGAGCAGCGCCACAAGTTCCTCACGGAGCAGCTGGAGGACCTCTCGAAGACCCGCGCCGACCTGCTGACGATCATCGAGGAGATCGACGGCAAGATGCAGGACATCTTCGCGAGCGCCTTCGCCGACACGCGCGACGCGTTCGACCGGGTGTTCCCGATCCTGTTCCCCGGCGGCTCGGGCTCGCTCACGCTGACCGACTCCGAGAATCTGCTTGCGACGGGCATCGAGGTGAGCGTCAAGCCCGCCGGCAAGAAGATCGAACGGCTGTCGCTGCTGTCCGGCGGCGAGCGCTCGCTCGCGGCGGTGGCGCTGCTCATCGCGATCTTCGAGGCGCGGCCGAGCCCGTTCTATATCATGGACGAGGTCGAGGCGGCGCTCGACGACGCCAACCTCGGCCGGCTCCTGACCGTCATGGAGGAGCTCCGCGAGAGCTCGCAGCTCATTGTCATCACGCACCAGAAACGCACGATGGAGATCGCCGACGCGCTCTACGGCGTCTCGATGCGTCAGGACGGCGTGAGCGCCGTCGTCGGGCAGCGGGTCGCGAGCCGCGACGCCGAGCCCGCGAGCGCCTGACTCAGCCCGCCATCCCGGGCCAGTGCCGGCCCTCGTCGTCGGCCGCCTCGCACGGGTTGCCGTTGACGGTCAGCACCACCCAGCCGCCGTGGTCGTCGCGCTCGATGGTCGAGATGGTGCCGTTGCGGATCCCCTCGATCGGATGCCCCGCGAGCGACGCGAGCGTGTACCGGATCAGCGTGCCGTGCGCCACGATGACGACCTCGGCATCCCCGTAGTCGGCGTCGATCGCGTCGACCGCGCGCCGCCCGCGCCGGGCGACATCGTCGAGCGTCTCGGCGCCGGGGTAGTCGCGGTGCGGATGCTGCGCGACCGCGGCGCTCGAGGACGTGCCCTCGAGGGCGCCGTAATCGCGCTCGATGAGATCCGGATAGCTCGGGCCCAGCTCCACCCCGAGATCCGCGGCGATGATCCGGGCGGTCTCGCGCGCCCGCGACAGGGGTGAGCTGACGACCGCCGTCCACGGTCCCGACCCCGACGCACTCGATTCCGCGAGCACGCGTGCCGCCTCGTGCGCCTGGCCGCGCCCGGCCTCGTTCAAGGGGATGTCGCTCGAGCCCTGCAGCTTGTCGTCGCGATTCCAGTCGGTCTGGCCGTGGCGGATGAACGCATAGGTCACCCCTCAGTCTGCCGGAGCGCGTCTGACGGAACGCGCCCGCGGGAGCTCCCGCGTCAGCCGAGCCGCAGCGACCCGGGCTCCAGCACGCGCAGCCAGCGGTGGCCGTACCCGTCGAGGGCGATCTCGACCCCGCCGTCGGCGCCGGCATCGATGACCCGGCCGTCGACGAGCAGGTCGACGAGCCGGCATCCGTCGCCGATGTCGTCGATCGTGAAGCGCACGGTCGCGGGCTCGTCGCTGAAGTTGTGGATGGCGATCATCCGTCCCTCCTCGTCGCGCAGCGAGTGCACCATGACGCTGCGGGTCCGATGCCGAATCAGCTCGAACCGGCCCCAGCCCATCTCGGGCGAGGAGCGGTAACGCGCGATGAGCAGCCGCACGAACTGCAGTAGCGACTCGGGGTCGTGCCGTTGCGCGGAGGCGTTGACGTGCTCCGGCGCGAAGCCCCCGCGCACGACGCGGGCGACGAGGTCGCCGGCGGGGGCGGACGAGAACCCGCCGTTCTCCCCTCGGTCCACTGCATCGGCGTGCGCACCGCGGCCCGCCCGCCGGCGGCCAGGTCCTCGCCCATCCCGATCTCCTCGCCGTAGAACAGCACCGGGGTGCCGGGCAGCGAGAACAGCAGGCTGTACACCATCCGGATGCGACGCGGATCGCCCAGCAGCATCGACGGCAGCCGGCGGATGATGCCGCGGCCGTAGACCCGCATGCGCTCCTCGGGCGCGAACGCGTCGAAGACCTCCTCGCGCTCCTCGTCGCTCAGCTTGTCGAGGGTGAGCTCGTCGTGGTTGCGCACGAAGTTCGCCCACTGCGACTGCGTCGCGGTCGCCGGCCGGGAGGTCAGGGCCTTCTGCAGCGGGCGCGGATCCTTGCGGGCGAGCGAGAGGTACATGCTCTGCATCGAGATGAAGTCGAACTGCATCGTCAGCCCGTCCCCGTCCGGACCGCCGAAGTACTGCTTCTGCGCCGGGCGCGGCAGATTGGCCTCGCCGAGCATGACCGCCTCGCCCTCGCGGCGCTCCAGGAACGCGCGCAGCGACTTGAGGAAGTCCATCGGCGTCTCGAGCTCGCGCGGGTCGCCGTCGCCGCGATCCATCTCGACCAGGAACGGCACCGCGTCGACCCGGAACCCCGAGACCCCGAGCTGCAGCCAGAACCCCATGATCTTGACCACCTCGTCGCGCACCGCCGGGTTCGTGACGTTCAAGTCGGGCTGGAACCGGTAGAAGTTGTGCAGGTAGTACTGGCCCGTCTGCTCGTCGAGCTGCCACACGCTCGTCTCCACGTCCGGGAAGACGGGCTCCGGGGAGTTCCGCGGCGGGCGGTCCCGCCACACGTAATAGTCGCGGTGCGGAGAGGTGCGGTCGGCCCGCGCCGACCGGAACCACGGGTGCTCGTCGGAGGTGTGGTTCACGACGAGGTCGACGATGACCCGGATGCCGCGATCCTTGGCGAGGCGCATCACCTCGACCAGGTCGCCGAGGTCGCCCAGGCGCGGGTCGACGCCGAAGAAGTCGGAGATGTCGTACCCGTCGTCGCGGTTCGGGGTCGGGTAGAAAGGCATGAGCCACAGGCAGGTCACCCCGAGCTCGTGCAGGTAGTCCATGCGATGCGCGAGGCCGGCGAAGTCGCCGACGCCGTCGCCGTCCCAGTCCATGAACTTCTCGACGTCGAGGCAGTAGATCACGGCGCTCTTCCACCACAGGTCGCTCGTGTCGGTGATCCGCATCGCCCCATCCTGCCGAGCGCCGGATCGCCCGGAGCCGCACTCTAGGCTGAATCCATGGCTTCGTTCTCGCTCGGCGGCGCCCTGCGCGGGATGTTCGCGCGGCGCACGATCGACGACGAGACGTGGACCGACCTCGAGGACGCGCTCATCGGCGCCGACTTCGGCCCCGACGTCACCGACCAGATCGTCGAGGAGCTGCGCGGCAAGGTCGCCCGGTTCCGCACGACCGACCCGAAGGATCTGCAGCGGATGCTGCGCGAGACGATCGAGGAGCGTCTGGCCCGCCTCGACCCGACCCTCACGCTGAGTGCCCGCCCCGCGGTCGTGCTGGTCGTCGGGGTCAACGGCGTGGGCAAGACGACGACGATCGGCAAATTCGCGAAGTTCCTCACCAACTACGGCCGCACCGTCGTCGTCGGCGCCGCCGACACGTTCCGGGCGGCGGCGGTCGAGCAGCTCGCGACGTGGGCAGAGCGGGCCGGGGCGCAAGTGGTGCGACCGCAGCAGGCGGGGCAGGATCCGGCATCCGTCGCGTTCCAGACGGTCGAGAAGGCGCAGCGCGACGGCATCGAGATCGTGCTCATCGACACCGCGGGCCGGTTGCAGACCAAGAGCGGGCTCATGGACGAGCTCGGCAAGGTGCGCCGGGTCGTCGAGAAGCTCGAGCCGGTCGCCGAGGTGCTGCTCGTGCTCGACGCGACGACCGGTCAGAACGGCCTGAACCAGGCCGAGGCGTTCGTGCAGCACGCCGGCGTGACGGGCCTCGTACTGACCAAGCTCGACGGGTCGGCGAAGGGCGGGTTCGTGCTCGCCGTGCAGGAGAAGACGGGCATCCCGATCAAGCTCATCGGCCAGGGCGAGGGCATCGGCGACCTCACCGGCTTCAGCCCGTCGGCCTTCGCGCAGCAGCTGGTGGGGTGATGCCGACGCTGCCGGAGTGGGATGAAGCGGACGGCGAGCCGCCGCCCGCACGCCGTTGCTCCGTCCCGCGCCGCCCAGCGGGACGCCCCGACGTCTCCGAGAGATCCTCGCCGGCGCGTAGTATGCGGATGAACTGAGTCCGGCGGCCGTACAGCGAGGGAATCCCATGAAGCGTTGCATTGCTATTTTCGCCTCCGCCCTCGCTGCCGCCGGCATCACCATCGTGGCGCCATGGACGGCAGCAGCCGCGCCGGCTCATGACGCTCCGAAGATCGACCATCTGGGCAGCTATCGTGCTTCCGATTTCGTCGCGCAGGCTGCACTCCTCCCGGAGGAGTCGTGACCGCGGTACGTCACGACCTGTCCATGAGTCCTGCTGCGTATCTCGCAGCAGCGGCGGCCGGCGCTGATGCGGCGAAGATCGTTTCCGAGTTGAAGGCGTCCGGCGTCGATGTCCGCAATGCCCGAATGGTCGGCACCTCTCTCGTGGTCAGCCTCGGATCAGGGGCCGACGTCGCGACGGTCCGTGCGACCGGGGCCGTGGTTGATGACGGGCCTGCGCCCGACCGGCACGCCGATACCCGCCTGTTCCGCACCACGGCGGACGTGAACGACGGGTCGGGCTGGGCGTGGACGCAGGACGGCAGCCTTTACAACCTGTGCTCTGTCGGCTTCGTGGGATATCAGGTCTCGACCGGGGGACGCCAGATCCTGTCCGCAGGCCACTGTTTTGCCGACATCTCGGGCGCCACCGGTCCCATCTCCACGCTGAGCATGCCCCGGGCGGGTGACTTCGCCGACAGCCGACTCGGCGCGGCGGTCGGGACCCCGGTCGCCAACGGAAACCAGTTCGGCGGCGGCTTCGACGCCGGGCTTCTCAGCACGGATCCCGGCATCACGCAGAAGCCGGCGGCGCTCACGTGGGGAAACGGGAGCGGGGCACCGCTCGCGTCGACGCCGATCCCCGTCTTCGACGAAGCGACTCCCATCGTTGGAGCGGTCGTATGCAAGTCCGGAATCCGCACGGGCTGGACGTGCGGGCACATCGCCGCGGTTGACGAGTACGTCAACGTCTCGGGCAACCTCGTCAGCGAGATGATCTCGAACGACCTCTGCAGCAAGGAGGGCGACAGCGGCGGCGCGGTGCTCGAAGGGTTCAGCGCCATCGCGATCATGTCGGGTTCGATCGGCGAGGATTGCAGCGCGTCGGGCTACGCTTCCGCGGCGTTCGAGCTGCGAAGTCCTGGGGGTTACGAATCGGTCGCCCAACGGTTCCCGGATTGGGAGCCCGCGGTCACGGTGCCGACGCCGACCGTCACCACCCCGGCGCCGAACGGGATCGCCACCGTACTGATGACCGAATCGAACGATGGGCACGCGACGACCCCGCTGGCGGCATCGGTCTCGTTCGATGGGGGCGCTCCGACGATGGTGACGGCACCGCACAACGGTTTCCAGTTCCCGCTGTCCGGGTTGACCGCGGGGACGCACACCTACTCGATAACGACCCGATGGGGAACCTGGTCGACGTCGGCGACCGTGACCGGGTCCTTCAGGAACGTCACCGAGACCCGAGTGAGCGGAGCGGACCGTTTCGTGAATGCGGACCTCATCGCCAAATCGGCCTACCCGACCGGTGCGTCGACCGTCTACCTCACCAATGGCCTCAACTACCCGGATGCCCTCGGAGCCGGGCCATCAGCGATGCGCGACAACGCTCCGATTCTCCTGACGACGCCCACCTCGCTGCCTTCCGACGTTGCACAGACCCTGGTGAGCCTGGATCCGACGAAGGTCGTCGTGCTCGGCGGCGTCAACTCCGTCTCGCCGGCGGTCCTCAGCCGGGTGGCGTCCCTGCTGCCGTCGGCACAGATCGTTCGCCGGGACGGCGTCGATCGGTTTGCTGCGTCTCGGTCCGTCGTGACGTCGTCCTGGCCCTCCGGGGCGCCGACCGTCTTCATCACGAACGGCCTGAACTTCCCGGATGCGCTGAGTGCTGGTCCGGCGGCGCACACGGTCGACGCGCCGCTCCTCCTCGTCGACGGGCCCTCCTCCGCCCTCCCGGAGGAGACGTTGCAGATGTTCCAGAACCTCGGAACCACGAAGGTCGTGATCACAGGAGGCCCTGCGAGCGTGTCGACCGGCATCGAGGCTCAACTCGTCCGGATTCTCGGTGCAAGCAACGTCGTCCGACTGGGAGGCGCGGATCGGTACGCGGCCTCGGTGAATATCAACGCCGCCTATTTCACGTCGGCAAGTGCCGCGTTCATCGCGACCGGAGAGAACTTTCCCGATGCGCTCGCCGGTGGAGCGTGGGCGGGTTCGGTGGATGAGCCGATGTATACGGTTCACCACGATTGCATACCCGCTGGAACCTCTCAGGCGATCGCCCAGCTCGGTGTGTCCGCAGTGCATCTGCTCGGAGGCACATCGACGTTGACCGCGGGCGTCGTCGCAATGGCCCCCTGCTGAGGAGCGCGAGCGTCGCGGCCTCTCTTCGCCGGCGGCATCCGTGGTCTCGTTGCTGCCCGTCGCCGTCGCTCGCCCCGGCGTCGGCGCGGAGGTCGAGGAGCGATCTACCGGCTCGGTTAGGCTCGCGCAGGTGACGGCCCCGTTCCTGCTCGACGCCGGGGAGATCCCGGAACCGATCCCCGCACCTTCGCTGCGGGCGCCGCCGACCTCGAGGCGGTCGGCTATGACGGCATCTTCGCCGCCGAGACCCGGCACGATCCGTTCGTCTCGCTCACGGCCGCCGCGATGCGCACCGAGCGGGTCACGCTCATGACGGGCATCGCGGTCGCGTTCGCCCGCAGCCCGATGGTCGTGGCCGAGACCGCGAACGACCTGCAGCTCGTGTCGCAGGGCCGGTTCGTGCTCGGCCTCGGATCGCAGATCAAGACGCACATCGAGCGCCGCTTCTCGATGCCGTGGTCGGCCCCCGCGGCCCGGATGCGCGAGTACGTCGCGGCGCTGCGGGCGATCTGGGGTGCCTGGGCGACGGGTGAGCGCCTGCGCTTCGAGGGCGAGCACTACCGCCACACTCTCATGACCCCGTTCTTCTCGCCCGGACCCAACCCGTTCGGGCCGCCCCCGGTGTGGGTCGCCGCGGTCGGTGCCGGGATGACCGAGACGGCGGGCGCGATCGCCGACGGGCTGCTCGCCCACACCTTCACGACCGAGCGCTACCTGCGCGAGGTGACGCTGCCCGCGCTCGCGGCGGGGGCGACGTCGGCGGGCCGGGCGCTCGACGGGGCGTTGCCGGCGGGATTCGGCCTCAGCATCCCGGCCTTCATCGCCGTCGGCGAGACGACCGCCGAGCTCGACGCCGCGATCGAGGCGACGCGCCGCCAGATCGCGTTCTACGGCTCGACCCCGGAGTACCTCGCGGTCATGCGCCTGCACGGCTGGGAGGCCGTGCACGAGCGCCTGCACGCGGCGTCGCGGCGCGGGGAGTGGGCGGAGATGGCCGGCGCGGTCGACGACGACATGCTCGCCGCGTTCGCCGCGGTCGGCTCGCCGGCGGAGGTCGCGAGCACCCTGCGTGAGCGCTTCGGCGGCGTCGCGACCCGGCTCTCGTTCAGCGCCGGCTACCCGATCCGCCCGGAGGTCGCGGGCGCTCTGCTCGCCGCGCTGCGCGCCTGATCCGCGCCGATCGTTCCCACTCGCGTCGGGGGTCCGGCCTAGCGTCGACACATGGCCGAGGGAACCCCGACAACCCGCACACCTACCCGCAGGGCGTCCCGAGCTGGATCGAATACCAGGCGACCGACGTCGATGCGGCCGTCCGCTTCTACGGCGGTCTGCTCGGCTGGGCGTTCGAGGACCGGCTGCCCCCGGGCGCTCCCGCACGCTTCCTGCTCGCCTCCCTCGGCGGCAAGGACACCGGCTCGATCGCGACGGCCGACGGCGCGCCGCGCTGGCTCACCTACATCGCGGTCGACGACGCGGACGTCGTGGCGGGCGCGGCGTCGGACGCGGGCGGCACGGTTCTCCACCCGCCCCAGGATGCCGGGCCCGCCGGACGCTGGGCATCGGTACGCGATCCCCAGGGTGCCGAGTTCGGGCTGTGGCAGGCCGGCATGCGACGCGGGTCGCAGGTCAACAACGCGGCGAACTCGTGGAACTTCAGTGACCTCCAAACGACCGATCTCGATGCTGGGCTCGCCTACTACGGCTGTGTGTTCGGGTGGGAGGTCGCGGACATGGGTCCCGATGCGCACCACGTGCTGCGGCTCCCCGGCTACGGCGACCACCTCGAGGCGACCGTCGACCCCGGCATCCGGGAGCGTCAGGCGGACGCGCCCGAGGGCTTCGCCGACGCGGTCGCCGGCGCCGTCGAGGCCGAGGCGGACGAGGGCCCGCACTGGCACGTGAGCTTCTCCGTCGACGACCGGGACGCCGCCGCCGAGACGGCGGAGGGGCTCGGCGACGAGGTGCTGGGCCGCTACGACGGCATGTGGGTGCGCTCGGCGCGGATCCGCGACCCGTGGGGAGCCGAGTTCACGCTGAGCGAGTTCACGAGCTGAGGGCGGCGCCCGGATCGTTCAGCCGGCAGAGCCCGGAAAGAATCCGGGCGACCCCGGTCCGATGGCGAAGTAGCCGATCACGAAGATGAGCACGACGAACAACAGCGCGATCGGCAGCGAGTACGCCATCGGGTGCAGCTCGGCCCACCGCAGCGAGCGGGGATGCCGCTTCTCGAGCGCGGCGTCGTCGAGTCGCTGGGCGATGTCATCCACCTCGGCTGCGGGAAGCGCCGCGGCGATCTGCTCGAGCTGCGCCATCGACCATCCGCTCCCCATCAGGCGAAAGAGTCGGCGGCCGTCCGCGCCGAAGACGAAGAGGTTGCGGCCGTATCCGCGGTCGATCGCATCGGGGCGCGCGGCCCGGCTGCCCCAATCCGCGACAAGGTCGGCGACGAGGGCGGCGGACGTGGCGTTCTTCAGCGGCCACGACCGGGTCACGCCGACGATCGACCGGTATCTCAACGTCTCGTCGGCGATGGTCACCCGTGGGATGAGCAGGTACATCGCCAGGTAGACGACCGCGGCGAGCACGATGAGGATCTCGAACGCGGCGAGCACCGGGCTGGCCCAGATCCAGGTCGCCACGACGGTGACGGTCAGGCTCAGGATGGCGCCCACCCCGAACGGGTGGAAGAGCAGTCGGTCGTACTCCGACCAGAGGGGCTTCCAGCTCATGCCTGCAGCGCCCCGTGTCGCGCCGCGAGTTCGCGATACGCGCCGGCGTTGCGGTCGACCCGCTCCCGGACCCCGGGGTCGCTGATCTCCCCGCGCACCTTCGCGGGCACGCCGGCCGCGATCGCGTTGGGCGGGATCTCCTGCCCCTCCAGCACCACGGCGCCCGCGGCGATGAGCGCCCCCGCACCCGTGACCGAGCCGTTCAGCAGCCGGGCGCCCATGCCGACGAGCGCGCCGTCGTGCACGGTGGCGCCGTGGATGATCGCGGCGTGCCCGATGCCCACGTCGCGGCCGATGCGGGTCGGCACGCCGGCATCCACGTGGATCACCGAGTTGTCCTGCAGGTTGCTGCCCTCGCCGAGCTCGACCTCGTCGAGGTCGGCGCGGATCACCGCGCCGTACCAGACGCTCGCACGGGCCGCGATGCGAACCCGTCCGATGATCGTGGCGTTCGGGGCGATGAACGCGGACTCGTGGATGTCGGGCCAGACGCCCTCGAACGGCAGGATCAGCGGCACGCGCCCACAGTACCCATCGAGCCCTCCGCGGTTAGGCTGGAATCCTCATGGCCACCTTCGGATCGCTCTCGGATCGCCTCACCGCGACCTTCCGCAACCTCCGCACCAAGGGCAAGCTCAGCCCCGCCGACGTCGACGGCACGGTGCGCGAGATCCGCCGCGCGCTGCTCGACGCGGACGTCGCCCTCGAGGTCGTCAAGGACTTCACCGGGCGGGTGCGCGAGCGCGCGCTGAGCGACGAGGTCAGCAAGGCGCTGAACCCGGCCCAGCAGGTCGTTCAGATCGTCAATGAGGAGCTCATCGGCATCCTGGGCGGTCAGCAGCGCCGGCTCGAGTTCGCCAAGAAGCCGCCGACCGTCATCATGCTCGCGGGCCTGCAGGGCGCGGGAAAGACGACGCTCGCCGGCAAGCTCGCGAAGTGGCTCAAGAAGGAGGGCCACACCCCGATGCTCATCGCGGCGGACCTCCAGCGCCCGAACGCGGTGACGCAGCTCCAGGTCGTCGGCGAGCAGGCGGGCGTGCCGGTGTGGGCTCCGGAGCCCGGCAACGGCGTGGGCAACCCGGTGAAGGTCGCCAAGGACGGCGTCAAGGAGGCCGAGCGCAGCCAGCACGACACCGTCATCGTCGACACGGCCGGCCGGCTCGGCATCGACGCCGAACTCATGAAGCAGGCGTCCGACATCCGCAAGGCCGTCGATCCCGACGAGGTTCTCTTCGTCATCGACGCGATGATCGGTCAGGACGCGGTGCAGACCGCCCGGGCGTTCCAGGAGGGCGTGGAATTCACCGGCGTCGTGCTCTCCAAGCTCGACGGCGACGCGCGCGGCGGTGCCGCCCTCTCGGTCGCCTCGGTCACCGGCCGGCCGATCATGTTCGCGTCCACCGGCGAGGGGCTCGACGACTTCGAACCGTTCTATCCGGATCGCATGGCGAGCCGAATTCTCGATCTCGGCGACATCCTGACCCTGATCGAGCAGGCGCAGTCCGCGTTCGACGAGGACGAGGCGCGGCGGACCGCCGAGAAGTTCGCGACCGACTCGTTCACGCTCGACGACTTCCTGCAGCAGATGCAGCAGCTCAAGAACATGGGCTCCATCAAGGGGATGCTGGGCATGCTGCCCGGGGCGCGCGGCATGCGGGAGCAGCTCGAGAACTTTGACGAGCGCGAGATCACCCGCACCGAGGCGATCATCCGCTCGATGACGAAGGCCGAGCGGACGAACACGAAGCTGCTCAACGGATCGCGCCGGCTGCGGATCGCGAAGGGCTCCGGCATGACGGTGACCGACGTGAACGCCCTCGTCACCCGCTTCGAGCAGGCGGCCAAGATGATGAAGACGGTCGCGAAGGGCGGCGTGCCGCAGGTGCCCGGCATGGGCCCGATCCCGGGGGCGTCATACGCGGGCAAGCGCAAGCAGCAGGCGGCGAAGAAGTCGAAGTCGGGCAATCCGGCCAAGCGCGCGGCGGAGAACGCGGCGCTCGCGGCCGGGGGCAAGGCGCCGGGCGCATCGGCATCCGGCGGGTCGGGCTTCGGTCTCGGCGGCACGAAGACGCCCGCGGGCGGCGCGCCCTCCGAGGAGGAGCTGGCCGCACTGCAGAAGATGCTCGGCCGGCGCTGAGTTCAGCGCGAGCCGACCCTCAGGAACCCGCTCTCGTACGCGAGAACGACCGCCTGGACCCGGTCGCGCACGCCGAGCTTGGCGAGGATCCGCGCGACGTGGGTCTTGACGGTCGCGTCGCTGACGATCAGACGCCGGGCGATCTCGTGATTGGTCAGGCCGTCCGCGATCGCGCGCAGCACGTCCCTCTCCCGAGCGGTCAGCGCGGCGATCGGGCCGGTGGCCTCCCGGTCGGCTCGCGCCACGAATCGCTCGATCAGCCGGGTCGTCACGCTCGGTGACAGCAAGGCCTCGCCGCGGGCCACGGTGTGCACGGCGTCGATCAGCTGCCCGCGCGGGGTGTCCTTCAACAGGAAGCCGCTCGCGCCGGCCCGCAGCGCGGCGAACACGTACTCGTCGAGGTCGAACGTGGTCATGATGAGCACCCGCGTCGACGATCCGGCCGCCGCGATGCGGCGCGTCGCCTCGATGCCGTCGAGACCGGGCATCCGGATGTCCATGAGCACGACGTCCGGATGCGTCGCCGCGACGCGGCGGAGGACCTCCTCGCCGTCGGCGGCCTCCCCGACCACCTCGACGTCGGGCTCGAGATCGAGGATGAGGCGGAAGCCGGTGCGGATGAGCTCCTGGTCGTCGGCGATGACCACGCGCGTCATGCGGGCTCCTCGTTCGTGAGCGGGAACCGCACACGGACCCGGAACCCGCCCTGGTAGGGCGCCGCCTCGAGGGTGCCGCGCAGCGCGTCGGCGCGCTCGCGGATGCCCGCCAGCCCGGCGCCGTCCCGCGACGCGGGCGCGGGCCGGCCGAGCCCGTTGACGACCTCGACGACCAGTTCGTCGGGTCCGCGTTCGAGGCGCACCCGCACGGCGGAGCCGGGAGCGTGCTTGACGGCGTTGGCCATGGCCTCCTGCACGATGCGATAGGCGGCACGCTGCACCACCGACGGCACGCCCTCGGCGTCCACGGTGTCGAGCGCGACGTCGACGCCGGCCCGCTCGGCGTCCGCGACGAGCGTCCGGATGCCGTCGATCCCCGAGGTGACCGTGTCGAGACCGTCGTCGCGGACCAGGTGGAGCACATCCCGGATCTCGTGCAGCGACCGGCGGGCGTTCTCGGCGATCGCGCGCACGGGCTCCCGTGCCCGGGAGGGATCGCGATCGAGCGCGGCGTCGGCGGCCTCCGCCTGCACCGTGATCATGCCGAGGGTGTGGCCGAGGATGTCGTGCAGCTCGCGCGCGATCCGCACCCGCTCCTCCGCCGCCGCGAGCGCCGCCAGGTGCTCCCGCTCCCGCTCGGCCCGGGTCACGCGCCCCCGCCAGAGCCGGCTGGCGCGCCCGAGCAGCCAGGTGCCCCCGAACACGACGGCGATGAACAGGTAGTCCGGGCCGTTGTCGATCCGCTCCTCGATGAGCAGGACGCCGATGAAGCCGAGCCCGATCAGCGCGGCGGTCCCCTCGCGGTAGCCGGCGGCGATGGAGTACATCGCGAGGATCAGCGCGATGAGCGACCAGATCGATCCGGACGGGTGTGCGAGCAGACCCTGCACGAGGTCCGCGCCGAGCAGGAGCCCCGCGGTGAGCACCGGCAGGCGCGTGCGCCACAGCAGCCCGACCGTCGTCGCCACGGCCACCGGGAGCGTCAGCGCCAGGGGTCCTCGTCGACCTCGCCGGTCAGGATCCCGACGACGGCCGTGATCGTGAGCACGGCGGAGACGACCACGTCGACGAGCGGCAGACCGGCGATCCGCACTCGTGCCCATCGGCCCAGCCGCGAGCGCATGGCGTCACTCTAGTGACGGCCATGGCCGTCCGGCGTCGCCCGATCGGGCGACCTCCGCGCCCGGGATTCGCCCGGTCGGACGACGCGGCCGCATCCCGCCGCTCGCCACCCTGAGGAGCCGGCGGTCGTCGGCTCGTATCGAAAGGGAACCCCATGACCTCGCAGCTCACCTGGCGGCGGCTCGCCGCCGTCGGCATCCTCCTCGGCCTGGCCAGCCTCATCGCGACGACGCTCCTGCAGTGGATGCTGCAGGCGGGCGCCTCCTCGCCCACCTCGGCCGCGCACGACGAGCCATCGCTCTGGCTGCTGTGCGGCCTGCTGGCGGTGTTCGGGCCGCTGGCGTGGGCGGCGGGTGTCGCGGTCCTCACGATGCAGGTGCGGGAGCGCGGCTGGGTGCTCACGACGATCGGCGGCGCCGTGACCGCGCTCGGGTTCGGCATCGGTGCGGCACACCTCTCGCTCTTCTTCGGCCTCTTCGCGGACCTCGCGGGGCCGGGCGTTGGGGATGGCGCCGCCACGGCGGTCATGCGCGCCGACGACGGCGACCCGCTCACCGCGATCCTGCTCATCGGATTCCTCGTCGGCTTCTCACTCGGGCCGATCATCCTGATGATCGGATTGCGCCGGGCGCACCGGGTCGCGATCTGGGTGCCCGTGGCCGCCCTGATCGCCGCGGTCGCCAACTTCGTGGGCGGCCCGATCGCGGGGGCGGTGCAGCTCGCCGCGCTGCTGGCCACGTTCCTGCCCGCCGTGCTGATGCTGCTCCGGCGGGAGGACCGGGCCGTGCCGACCGCCAGCGTGTGAGGCCGCCGCCTCCGTAGGCTCGACAGGTGCCATCCGACAACATCCGCATCGCCGTCCAGGTCACCAATCAGCACTCCACCTACGCGGGCATCCGCGAGACGGTGCAGCGTCTCGAGGACCTCGGCGTCGACATCGTCCTCAACTGGGACCACTTCTTTCCGCTGAGCGGCGACCCCGACGGGCTGCACTTCGAGGCATGGACGATGCTGGCCGCGATCGCGGAGCAGACCTCCCGCGTCGAACTCGGGCCGCTCGTGAACTGCAACCTGTACCGCAACCCCGACCTGCAGGCCGACATGGCCCGCACGATCGACCACATCAGCGACGGCCGGTTCATCTTCGGCACCGGGTCGGGCTGGTTCGAGCGCGACTTCGCCGAGTACGGCTACGAATTCGGCACGGTGGGGTCGCGTCTGGACGCGCTCGCCGCCGACCTTCCGCGCATCCGGGCGCGCTGGCAGAAGCTCAACCCGGCGCCGGTGCGCCGTATCCCGATCCTCATCGGCGGGGGAGGCGAGAAGAAGACGCTCCGGATCGTCGCGGAGCATGCCGACATCTGGCACAGCTTCTCGAACCCGGAGACCCTCGAGCGCAAGCTCGGCATCCTGCGCGAGCACTGCGCCGCGGTCGGACGCGACATGGACGAGATCGAGCTCTCGACCGGCGTCATGACCCGGACCGGCGGACACGTGGATACCGCGGTGCTCGAGCGTCAGTACGAGCTGGGCGTGCGGCTGTTCCAGACCGACGCCGACGGCCCGGACCACGACCTCGAGGCGGCACGGCAGCTGCTCGCCTGGCGCAGGAGCTTCCGGGGAGTGACCCGCGCGTTCGTGTCGCACGCGAGCCCTAGGGTCGAACGCGTGTCCCGCGAACGCGTGTTGACCCTCGTCGCCGTCGGCGTGACGCTGCTCGCCTGGGCGAGCGCGTTCGTCGTCATCCGCGGAGTCGCGCCGCATCTCGGCGGGGGAGCGCTCGCCCTCGGCCGCCTCGCGGTCGGCACGCTCGCGCTCGGCATCGTCGCGCTCGTGCAGCGGCGCTGGACGCGCCCCACCGCCCGCGAATGGGTGCAGATCGTCGTGTACGGGGTCGCGTGGTTCGGGGCGTACAACGTCGCGCTCAACATCTCCGAGCACACCCTCGACGCCGGCACGTCGGCGATGCTCGTGGGCATCGGCCCCATCCTCATCGCGCTCGGCGGCGGCGCGTTCCTCGGCGAGGGCGTGCCCCGATGGTTGCTGATCGGCACGGGCGTCGCGTTCTGCGGCGTCGTGCTCATCGGGCTGGGCACCTCGCTCTCGGCACGGGCCGGCCATCCCGTCGACGTCGTGGGAGTGCTGTGGGCGCTCGTGGCGGCCGTCACGTACGCGATCGGGGTGCTGGTGCAGAAGCCCGCGATCCGACGGCTCCCCGCCGGGCAGGTCACGTTCCTCGGATGCGCGATCGGCCTGGTCGCGTGCCTGCCCTTCGCGGGTCAGCTCGCGCATGAGCTGTCCCGCGCTTCCGTGGCGGCCGACCTCGGCATCCTGTACCTGGGCATCGTGCCGACCGGGATCGGCTTCTCGACCTGGGCGTACGCCCTGCAGCGGATGCCCGCGGGGCGCCTCGGCATCTCGACGTACGTCGTGCCGGTCATCACGATCGTGCTCGCGCTCGTCGTGTTCGGCGAGCTGCCGACCTGGCTGGCGATCGCCGGGGGCGTTCTCGCGCTCGCGGGCGTCGCGCTCTCACGGCGTCGCAGCGCCGACGGACGAGTGCCGGTTCCCGCCTCCGTCGAAAATCTGCCAGAATAGCTCCTCGGTCCTACCGCTCGACCCTCTATCCGGCGCGGGAACCCATTCAGAGCTTTCTGCCGCGTGTGCCCCACGCGCACGGCTGCAGTTCGAACTCATCCAACGCCTACACATCAGGAGAACCGTGGCTGTCAAGATCCGCCTCAAGCGGCTCGGCAAGATCCGTGCGCCGTACTACCGCATCGTCGTCGCCGACTCGCGCACCAAGCGCGACGGACGCGTCATCGAGGAGATCGGCAAGTACCACCCGACCGAGGACCCGTCGTTCATCGAGGTGAACTCGGAGCGCGCCCAGTACTGGCTCAGCGTCGGCGCGCAGCCGACCGAGCAGGTCACCGCGCTGCTCAAGCTCACCGGCGACTGGGGCACCTTCAAGGGCGAGAAGGACGCGAAGTCCACCGTCCAGGGCCGCTCGGCCAAGGTCGAGTTCCAGGCCGACGAGAAGAAGAAGCCGGTGCTCAAGCCCAAGGCCGACAAGCCGGCGCCGAAGGCCGAGGAGGCGCCCGCCGCCGCCCCCGTCGCCGAGGAGGCGCCCGCGGCCGACGCGGATGCCGCCGGGGCGACCGGCGACGACGTCGCCGCCGACGAGTCGACCGCAGCCGTCGAGACCCCGGCCGAGCGGGCCGAAGCCGCGGCCGACGCGGCCGAGCCCGAGGTGACCCCGAGTCCGAGGCAGTCACCGACGCCGAAGCGGCCGTCGACGACGCCGAGGGCTCCGGCGACAAGGAGTAGCAGCGTCGTGCTGGCATCCGCCCTCGAGCACCTCGTCAAGGGGATCGTCGACCACCCGGACGACGTCCGGGTCGACTCGTCCGAGACCTCGCGCGGCGAGCTGCTCGAGGTGCGGGTGCACCCCGACGACCTCGGCCGTGTGATCGGCCGCGCGGGGCGCACCGCCAAGGCTCTGCGCACCCTCGTGACCGCGCTGGCCGATGGCCGCCGCGTGCGTGTCGACGTCGTCGACACCGACGAGGCGTGAGCGCCCGCGCCAAGGCCCCGCGGCCCGGAACGACCCAGCTGCGCGTCGCGCGCCTGGTGAAGGCCCACGGGCTGAAGGGTGCGCTCAAACTCGAGCTCTACACCGACGATCCCGAGCGCCGGTTCCAGCCGGGCGCCACGTTCGCCCTGCAGGTTCCGACGTCGTCGGAGTGGCACGGCAAGACGCTGGAGCTGCGGGAGCTGCGCGTGTACAACGGGCATCCGGTCGCGTTCTTCGCAGGGGTCGACGACCGCACGGCCGCCGAGACGCTCGTGAAGGCGATCCTCTGGGTCGACCACGACGAGACGGAGCTGCCGGAGGAGCAGGACGCCTGGTACGACCACCAGCTCGTCGGGCTGCGGGCGCTGCGCGACGGCGTCGAAGTGGGCCTCGTCGCCCGTGTCGACCACCTCCCGGCCCAGGACCTGCTCGCGATCGCCGTCGGCGAGGGTGAGGTGCTCGTGCCGTTCGTCGCGGCGATCGTACCGGCCGTCGACATCGAGGCGGGCACCGTGACCCTCACGCCGCCGGCCGGACTCTTCGAGGACCTGCCTGACGACGACCCGGAGCCCGCCGCCACGACGCAGGGCACCGCAGCTCCGAGCCCGGAGCCCGCTCCCGTCGAGCCCACCCCTCCGGCCGCGGATTAGTCGCTCGCGACGCCGCCTGGCCGCGCGCCGTCGCCTGGCCGCGCGCCGTCGCCGATCCGCGCTCGGCGTCGAAGAATACGCCGCGAGCGGCAACTCACGCCGGTGAGGCGGTCGAGCTGCCCGTTCCGACGTCACCTTCAGCGCGCGACCCTCGCCATCGGTGTTCGCCGCGCCGGATGAGCGTCAGCAGATCCGCCTCCACCGCATCCCAGTCCTCGATGACACGCCGGTAGCTGAGCCGGACGACGACGAATCCGAGCACCACGAGGGCGAGGTCCCGACGGCGATCCTGCTCGTACGCCTCCGGATTGTCGTGCCATGTCCGGCTGTCCAGCTCGATCACCAGACGGTCGCCCACCACGATGTCGACCCGGCCGACACCGGGCACCGTCACCTGTGGTCGCAGTCGCACCCGCCGACGGCGGAGGGCCAATCGGACGATGGTCTCGGTGCCGGATTGGCTGCGCCCGTCCGCATGCTCGCGGACCCATCGACCGCGGCGACTCCGGCCGAAAACCGGCTCCAGTTGGCTGGGCACGATGAGACCCTTTTCGAGCGCTGAGTCCACGGCGATCACGGTCTCGAGCGGGCTCGCGCAATGGGAGAGCTGCTCGAGCGCCTCGATCGGGGACTCGACCAGACTCGGCGTCCCGCTGCCTCGCAGAACGCGGTGGTGGATGCGGCACCCCGGGCGTGACCGTCGGTGCGAGCCGTCGGGAACGGAGACGTGGAGTCCGTTCTCGTCGAGGATCCACACGCCGCGCAGTGCGAGTGCCGATGCGCAGGAAACCCGTCCGCCGGCGGCGACGGCAGCGCGGAGTCGGGCGGGAACGCCCGGAAGCGCGAACCATCCGGGCCGCACGCGGTGGATGCGTGCGGCCCGCACGGCGGCGGCGATCCTCCGATCCGTGAAACCGCTGGCGAGCAGGCGGCGACGCGATGCGACGCCTTCGGTGTGGCGCAGGTATTCGGTGATGTCCATGCCCGAGAGTGCGATCCGTCGCATCGCGAGGTCGGGCGGGCTGCGCGTTCCGGGTACTCGCCCACGTCGTGGGCCGTGTGGAGGAGCGCCGTTTTCGGCCCCTCACGCGCATAGTCGAGCTGTGGTGCCGATCGCGGCGCATTCTTCGACATCAGGTCGGCGCCGCCGCCCCGTCGCTACGCTCGACGGGTGCGGATCGACATCGTCACGATCTTCCCGGAGTTCTTCTCCGTGCTCGACGTGTCGCTGCTCGGGCGGGCGCGCAGCGACGGGTTGCTCGAGGTCGTCGTGCACGACCTGCGCGACTTCACCCACGACCGGCACCGCACCGTGGACGACACGCCGTCCGGCGGTGGCGCCGGCATGGTCATGAAGCCGGAGCCGTGGGGCGAGGCGCTCGACGCCATCCTGACCCCGGTGTCCACGGTCGTGGTGCCGACGCCGGCCGGCCGACTGTTCCGGCAGCCGCTCGCGCGGGAACTCGCCGATCGCGAGCACCTCGTCTTCTGCTGCGGACGCTACGAGGGCATCGATCAACGCGTCGTCGAGTGGGCGGCGCTCGAGCACGAGGTGCTCGAGCTGAGCCTCGGTGACTACGTGCTGAACGGGGGCGAGGTCGCGGCCATGGCGATGATCGAGGCCGTCGGACGGCTCGTGCCGGGCGTCGTCGGCAACCCCGAGAGCCTCGTCGAGGAGAGCCACGAGGACGGCCTGCTCGAGTACCCGAGCTACACCAAGCCCGCCATCTGGCGCGGCCTCGAGACGCCTGCCGTGCTGCTCGGCGGCAACCACGGCGCGGTCGACGCCTGGCGCCGGGAGCAGCAGCTCGAGCGCACGCGGCGGATGCGGCCGGAGCTGCTCGACGATCCGGAGCTCTAGCCGGCCCGACCCGCCCGCGCCGACAGCACGATCGGGCCGTCGTCCGTCACGGCGACCGTGTGCTCCGCGTGCGCGCCGCGGGACCCGTCGCGAGAGCGGAGGGTCCAGCCGTCGTCGTCGGTGTAGATCTTGTCGGTGCCGAGCATGAACCACGGCTCGATCGCGAACACGAGCCCGGCACGCAGCGGCAGGCCGCGATGCGCGCGCCCGTCGTTCGGGATGTGCGGGTCGCCGTGCATGATCCGACCCACCCCGTGCCCGCCGAAGTCCGTGTTCACCTTGAGCCGGGCGCCGTGGGCGACGTCGCCGATCGCCGCGGAGATGTCGCCGACCTTGTTGCCGACGGTCGCGGCGGCGATGCCGGCCTTCAGCGCCTTCTCCGTGGTCGCGATGAGGTCCAGGTCCTGCTGCCGCGGGGTTCCGACGACGATCGACAGGGCCGAGTCGGAGACCCAGCCGTCGACCGACGCGGCGAAGTCGAGGAGAGGATGTCGCCATCCCGCAGCACGTAGTCGTGCGGCAGTCCGTGCAGGACCGCGTCGTTGACAGAGAGGCAGATCACCTTGCCGAACGGCGACGCGCCGAACGACGGGTGGTAGTCGATGTAGCAGCTCTCGGCGCCCTCGCGGCGGATCATGTCGTGCGCGAGCGCGTCGAGCTCGAGCAGGTTGACGCCGACGTCCGCGGCATCGCGGGTGGCCTCGAGCACCCTGCCGACGAACTCACCGGCGACCCTCATCCGCTCGATCTCGGCCGGGGTGCGCAGTTCGATCACGAGGCACGAGTTTACGGTCGGGGGCAGAGTCTGGCATGATGGACCCTTGTGCCCGGCGGGCTCTGCCCTGGGGGAGCCGCATCTGACGCTCGGGCCGCCATTTCCGATTCTTCACACCGAACAGCGTGCGACCCGCGGCGCGCGCAGAGAGCGATAGCGCCATGCACATCCTCGACTCCGTCGATGCGGCCCATCTCAAGTCCGACATCCCCGACTTCCGCCCCGGCGACACCGTCAAGGTGCACGTGAACATCGTCGAGGGCAGCCGCTCCCGTATCCAGGTCTTCCAGGGCGTCGTCATCGGCCGCTCGGGCGAGGGCATCCGCGAGACCTTCACGGTCCGCAAGGTGAGCTTCCAGGTCGGCGTCGAGCGCACGTTCCCCGTGCACTCGCCGATCATCGATCACATCGAGATCGTCACCCGCGGCGACGTGCGCCGCGCGAAGCTGTACTACCTGCGCGAGCTGCGCGGCAAGAAGGCGAAGATCAAGGAGAAGCGGGACGCCTGAGGCGCCTCGCTGCCGGATTCCTACGTCCGAGACGGGCGTCGGCGCCGCCGCCGCTGCGACAGCCGGAAACGGCCGTCGCTGCCAGCTCCGGCGCGCCGCTTCGGGCTGCGCGCGCCGCGACGTTCTCCCGGGTTCGCGCTGCATAGGATTGCGACGACCCCGAGGGAGACATGACGCTCAACGACACCGCGGTCGCCGATCCCCGCGACCGGGATGACGCCCCCGCCCGTGCCCCGCGCAAGGGCGGCGTCTGGCGCTTCCTCCGCGACGTGCTCATCATCCTGCTCGCCGCGATCATCATCTCGTTCCTGATCAAGACGTTCCTGATCCGGTCGTTCTACATCCCGTCGCCGTCGATGGAGGACACCCTCGACGTCAACGACCGGATCATCGTCAACGAGCTCCAGCCCTCGGCATTCCCCCTGCAGCGCGGCGACGTCGTCGTCTTCAAGGACCCGGGTGGCTGGCTGCCCCCACGCCGCCGGTCGACACCAATCCGGTCGCCGGGTTCTTCGACTGGCTGCTCTCGATCGTCGGCCTGACCGCCCCCGACTCGAACGACCACCTCATCAAGCGCGTCATCGGCCTGCCCGGCGATCACGTGACGTGCTGCAACGCGTTCGGTCAGATCAGCGTCAACGGCAGTCCGCTCGACGAGCCGTACGTCAAGCTCCCGACCGGCATCACCGCCGTCTCCAAGGACTCCTTCGACGTCACGGTGCCGAAGAACTCGCTCTGGGTCATGGGCGACAACCGGTACGACTCCGCCGACTCCCGCTACAACCGTGACAAGCCGGGCAAGGGCTTCGTGCCGATGGATGACGTGGTCGGCCGCGCGATCCTGATCACCTGGCCGATCGACCGCTGGACCTGGCTCGACGACTACCCCCTGACCTTCGCGGACGTCGGCAAGCCGGGCGCCAAGGGCACCGAGCCCGCCCCGACCCCCTCGCCCACGCCCACGACGACCACCACGAGCGGCGGATGACGGTCGCCGATCCGACCCTTCGACTCGAGCGGCGACTGCTGCGCGAGGGCGCGTCGATGGTCATCGGCGTCGACGAGGTCGGCCGCGGCGCGATCGCCGGGCCCGTCGGCGTGGGCCTGAGCGTCTTCGACGGGCACGGGCGGCGCATCCCGGAGGGGCTGCGCGACTCGAAGATGCTGCCCGAACCGACCCGTGAGCGCCTGCATCCGATCGTCCAGACCTGGAGCACGGCGCACGCCGTCGGCCTCGCCTCCAACGACGAGATCGAGGAGGTGGGCATCATCGTCGCGCTCGGCATCGCCGCGATGCGCGCGTTCGCCGGCCTGCTCGCGGGCGGACTCGTGATGCAGGATGCCGTGATCCTCCTCGACGGATCGCACGACTGGCTCTCCCCGGTGCTCGATCGCGCCGAGCCGATCGCCCGGGGTGCGGCGGTGTTCGGGGGCGCGCGTCCGCCCGTGACGATGCGGGTCAAGGCGGACCGTGACTGCGCGGTGGTCGCGGCGGCGTCGGTGCTCGCGAAAGTGCATCGCGACCGCGTCATGATCGCCGCCGACGGCACCCACCCCGGCTACGGCTGGACCGGCAACAAGGGGTACGCGAGCGCCGAGCACTACGCGGCGATCGACCGGCTCGGGCCGACGCCGCTGCACCGCGTCTCGTGGCTGCGGACACCGTCGCTGCTGGACGGCCTGCTCGCCTGATCCGCCCGGTCGCGCCGGCATCCCGAGCACGCGACCGCCGACCCGGACGCCCTCGGCGTCAGCGCCTAGACTCCCCTCGATGGACGACGACGAGATCGAGGACTACGACCGCGAGGTCGAACTGGCCCTGTACCGCGAGTACCGCGATGTCGTGAGCCAGTTCCGCTATGTGGTGGAGACCGAGCGCCGCTTCTACCTCGCGAACGACGTGACGGTGGAGCGCAAGGACACCGAGCACGACTTCTACTTCGAGCTCACGATGAGCGACGTGTGGGTGTGGGACGTGTACCGCTCCGACCGGTTCGTGAAGAGCGTGCGCGTCATCACCTACAAGGACTTCAACCTCGAGGTGCGCGGCGACAAGGACCTCGAGCTGCCGAAGGAGCTCGCGCTCGACGAGTAGTCCCTCCACACGCCGTCCGCGCGCGGACCCGTCCCCGCCCGCTGCGGTTTCGATCCGCCGCTGCGCGCCGGCCCGCGACCATCGTCGACATGGCCGCGAAGGATGTTCTGGGAGCGCGGGGCGAGAGCATCGCCGCCGATCACCTCACGCGCCGTGGGCTGCGGGTGCTCGACCGCAACTGGCGCGGCCCGTCGGGCGAGCTCGACCTCGTGCTGCAGGACCCCGCGTCGCGCGAGGTCGTCGTCGCGGAGGTCAAGACCCGCGCCGGGGTCGCGTTCGGGCATCCGTTCGAGGCGATCACCGCGGCCAAGCTGGCGCGGCTGCGGCGACTGGCAGGGGAGTGGTGCGACGCTCATCCGGAGCTCGCGGGTGCGCACCCCCGTGTGCGCATCGACGCAGTCGCGGTCATCGCCCCGCGTGATCGCCCCGCCGTGATCGAGCACCTCCGGGGCATCTTCTGATGGGCGCGGACTGATGCCGCTCGCACGCTCCCATGCCGTGGCCCTGCTCGGGATCGACGGCGCCATCGTGCAGATCGAGGCCGACATCTCGAGCAACCTGCCCGCCTTCATCCTGATCGGGCTCCCGGATGCCGCCCTCGGCGAGGCCCGCGACCGCGTGCGGGCGGCGGCGCACAACTCCGGGCTCGCCATCACGGCGCGCAAGCTGACCGTGAACCTCTCGCCCGCGGCGCTGCCCAAGCACGGTGCCGCCTTCGATTTGGCCATCGCGATGGCCGCCCTCGCCGCCGACGGCAAGGTGCCGGCCGTTTCCGTCGATCGCGTCGTGCACCTGGGCGAGCTCGCGCTCGACGGTCGCCTGCGCCCAATACCCGGAGCCCTGCCGGCGGTGCTCGCGGCCTCGCGCGCCGGCTACGACACCGTCGTCGTGCCGGCGGGCAACGCGGACGAGGCGCGGCTGGTCGAGGGCGTGCGCGTCGTCGGCGTCGCGTCGCTGCGCGACGCCGCGATCTGGCACGGCGCCGAGCTCGAGCCGGTGGAGTGCGACCCCATCCCCGGCCCGGTCGCCGTCGACCCCGACGACGACGCCGGCGACCTCGGCGACATCGTCGGCAACGAGGATGCGGTGGAGGCCGCGCAGATCGCCGCAGCCGGCGGGCATCACCTGTTCCTGCTCGGACCGCCGGGCGCGGGCAAGACGATGCTGGCCTCCCGCCTGCCGGGGCTCCTGCCCGACCTGCCGGCGGCGGAGGCGCTCGAGGTGGCGTCGATCCGTTCGCTCGGCGGCGCCCCGGTCGGATCGCGGCTGCGCGTACGACCGCCGTTCGAGGCGCCGCACCACACCGCGAGCGCCGTCTCGATGATCGGCGGCGGCAGCGGCTGGATCCGCCCCGGCGCGGTGGTGCGCGCGGCGCACGGCGTGCTCTTCCTCGACGAGGCACCCGAGTTCCCCGCGGCTGCGCTCGACGCTCTGCGCCAGCCGCTCGAGTCGGGCGTCGTCGCGATCTCGCTGGTGAACGCGACGGCCCGCTATCCCGCGCGCTTCCAGCTCGTGCTCGCCGCCAATCCGTGCCCGTGCGGCCTGTCGGGCGTCGACGATCGGGCCTGCACCTGCTCGCCATTCGCGCGGCGGCGCTACCTCGGCCGGCTGAGCGGGCCGCTCCTCGACCGCATCGACATCCAGCTCGTCGTGCGCCGGATCACCGCGGCCCAGCTGCGCGCCGCGCCGACGCGCCCGCGCACGAGTGTCGCCGCACGGGAGCGCGTGGTCGCGGCCCGTGCCGTGGCCGCGGAACGGCTCGCAGGCACTCCGTGGCGTCTCAACGCGCACGTCTCCGGCCCGTGGCTGCGCTCGCCCGCGGGCGCACCGGTGCGCGGCGCCACGGCCGCGCTCGACCGCGCACTCGTGCGCGGCGCCCTCACGATGCGCGGTTACGACCGCGTGCTCAAGCTCGCCTGGACGATCTGCGATCTCGACGGGGTGGATCGCCCCGCCGCCGACCAGATCGGCCGGGCCCTCTACCTGCGGAAGGCGATGGCCGAATGACGATCCTCGAACTGCCGGAGGCGTCGGTCGCCCCGCTCGTGCGTGCGGTGGCGGACGCGCCGGATCGCGCCGCGGTGGGGGAGCGGTTCGCGCGCGCGGCCTGGAGCCTCGTGGCCGAGCCGGGTGACGGTGATGCCGGTCGGCTCGTCGCCGAGCTCGGGGCCGAGCGGGCGATGGCCGCCCTCGTGGCCCGGGTGCGTGAAGAACCCGCGCCGGGTGAGCCGCGGATCCCGGATGCCGCGCTCCAGCGCTGGCGCGGACGGGTCGGCGCCGGCGCGGTGCAGCTTGCACTGCGGCAGGCGGCGCGGTTCGCCGCCGCCCTCGTGGTCCCGGGAGACGACGACTGGCCGCGCGGACTCGACGACCTCGGAGAGCACGCTCCGTTCGCCCTCTGGGTGCGCGGCGACCGGGCACACCTGCGTGCGCTCGACCGATCGATCGCCCTCGTCGGCGCCCGGGCCGCGACGGCCTACGGCGAGCACGTGACCATGGAGGCCGCCGCCGGCCTCGTCGACCGCCGCGTCGCGATCGTCTCGGGCGCCGCCTACGGCATCGACGGGGCGGCGCACCGCGCGGCCCTCGCCTCCCGGGGCACGACGGTCGCGTTCCTCGCGGGCGGCGTCGACCGGTTCTACCCGGCGGGCCACGACCAGCTGCTGCAGAAGATCGTCGAGCGCGGCGCCGTCGCCGCCGAGGTGCCGTGCGGCGTCGCGCCATCCAAATGGCGCTTTCTCCAGCGCAACCGGCTGATCGCGGCGGCGACGCAGGCGACGGTCGTCGTGGAGGCGGGCTGGCGCTCGGGCTCCATCAACACCGCCAACCACGCGGCGCAGCTCGGCCGGCCGGTCGGCGTCGTGCCGGGGCCGGTCACCAGCTCGGCGTCCGCCGGATGCCATCGCCTGCTGCGCGAGAGCGAGGCGCTGTGCGTGACGACGCCGTCCGAGATGGCGCAGCTGCTCGGCGAGGAGGAGCCGATCGGCTCGGGCGTCGATGCCGACGGAGGTGCGGCGGACGCGCCCTCGCCCCTCGATGCGACGCGGCTGCGCCTGCTCGACGCCATGAGCACGCGAAGCGGTCGGGAGTCGGAGCGGATCGCCATCATCTCGGGGCTCGCACCGGATCGCGTGCGTGCCGAGCTCGGACTGCTCGAGCTGGAGGGACTGGTGCGCCGCCGTCCGTCGGGGTGGATCCGCACCGTACCGGAGCCCGCCTGATACCTCGGCAACGTCGGCGACTGCTGCGAGAGTGGGGGCATGGCAGCCGGCACCCGCATCCAGCTCGGACAGTACGCGCCGCCGATCCACACGATCGCGCACGTCAGCGACCCGCACTACCTGGGCGGCCCGCGGCCGCTCTACGGAGCCGTCGACACCGACGCGCACCTCGCCCGGGCGCTCGAGCAGCTCGAGCGGTCGGGGCGACGACCGGAGGCGATCGTCATCACCGGCGACCTCGCCGACCTGGGCGAGCCGGAGGCGTACCACCGGCTGAAGGGTCAGCTCGAGCCCGTCGCCGCGCGTCTCGGGGCACAGCTCGTGTGGGTCATGGGCAACCACGACGAGCGCGAGCCGTACGCGTCCATCCTGTTCGGCGAGGAACCGACGACCGCGCCGCAGGACCGCGTGCACGACATCGGCGGGCTCCGCATCGTCTCGCTCGACACGACCGTGCCCGGCTACCACCACGGCGAGCTCACCGATGAGCAGCTCGACTGGCTGACGACGGTGCTGGCGGTGCCGGCCGCCCACGGCACGCTGCTCGCCCTGCATCACCCGCCGCTGCCGAGCCCGGTCGAGATCATGGCGATCCTCGAGCTCGAGGAGCAGCAGCGGCTCGCGGAGGTGATCAGCGGCACCGACGTGCGGGCGATCCTCGGAGGTCACCTGCACCATGCGATGAGCGGCACGTTCGCGGGCATCCCCGTCTCGGTCGCCGCCGCCACCTGCTACACGATCGACGCCAGCGGCCCGTTCGACACTCTGCTCGGGGTCGACGGCGGCCAGTCGATCAACCTCGTCGACGTGTACCCGCACGCCGTCGTGCACTCGATCGTGCCGGTCGGCGATCCGCCGCAGGTTGCCGGGTTCTCGGGTGTCGTGCTCGAACGGCTCGCCGCCATGACGCCCCACGAGCGGCGCGAGGCCTTCTCCAATAAGCGCTCGACCTTCAACCTCGGCGACGTCGAGAGAAGCGGCGGGACCGCCGAGGCGTGACCCGCAGGCCGTGTCGCGCCTCGGCGGGAGCCGCCCGCGCGCGACCATGGACCCGTGAGGATCGACGCCGCGATCGACGCCTTCGTGCGTCAGCTCACGCTCGAGCGCGGGCTCAGCCCCCAGACCGCCCGGGCCTACCGCGGCGACCTGCTCGATCTCGCCGCGTTCGCCGAGGAGGCGGGCGTCGCCGACACCGGTGCTATCGACCTCGAGCTGCTGCGGGATTGGCAGTGGAAGGCGAGCGAACGGCTCGCGAAGTCGAGCCTGGCGCGGCGCACGGCGGCGGTCCGCGGCTTCACCGCGTGGCTCGCGCGCACAGGCGTCGCGAACGCCGACGCCGGGCTGCGGCTGCGCTCCCCGAAGAGCGACAAGCACCTGCCGCGCGTGCTGACCCGCCCGCAGCTCGACGGGCTGTTCGCCGAGCTCGAGGGGCGGGCATCCGGCAGCGACCCCGTCGCCGTGCGCGACCTGGCGATCATCGAGCTGCTGTACGCGAGCGCGATCCGGGTGAGCGAGCTGACCGGCCTGCGCCTCGGCGACGTGGATCGCACCCGGCTGACCGTGCGGGTGCTCGGCAAGGGCGGCAAGGAGCGTGTCGTGCCGTTCGGCGTGCCGGCGGCGCACGCCCTCGACCGCTACCTCGAGCACGGCCGTGCGGCCCTCCTGGCGGACGGCATCGACACCCTGTTCCAGGACGCCCTGTTCCTCGGCGCCCGCGGGCGCCCTCTCACGCCGCGCACCGTGTACCAGCTCGTCGCGTCGCTCCTCGCGGACCTGCCCGGATCCGGCCCCGCCGGGCCGCACACGTTCCGGCACACGGCCGCGACCCACCTGCTCGACGGCGGCGCCGACCTGCGCGCCGTGCAGGAGCTGCTCGGCCATGCGAGCCTGGCCACCACGCAGATCTACACGCACGTCTCCGCCGAGCGCCTCCGGAGCGCGTACGCGACGGCGCACCCGCGCGCGTGAGCTGAGCTGAACTCGACGAGCCGGACTCCCGCTCTCATCCACCGCGCGTCGGGTACAGCACCGCCGGCGGCACCCCGCCGAGGAACAGCAGTGGATTCACGTACTGCCCGTCGACCCTCGCCCCCAGATGCAGGCACGTTCCCGATGTGCAGTGCCCCGCCAGCACCGTGCCGATCACCCGGCCGCGGTGCACGACGTCGCCCGCGTGGAGCGTCGTCGACACCGGCTCGAAGCTCGACAGGACCCCGCCGGCGTGCTGGATCGACAGCACCGGTCGGTCGACGACGAACCCTGCGAAGTGCACGATGCCGTCGTCGGGTGCGAGCAGGGGTGCGCCGTCGGGCGCCCGGATGTCGATCCCGCGATGCCCCGCCCCGTACGGCGTCGGGGGTGCGAGATACCCGCGCACGACGGGATGCGGCGGTGCGACCGGCCAGGCCCAGCGCGCGGCGGCGTTCTCCTGAAGCACGTCGGCCACGGGCGCCGCGTCCGCCGCGAACGCTGCCGACGAGGCGCACGCGCCACCCCCGGCCACCAGCGCCACTGCCATGAGCGCGACCGCCACGAACCGCGGGACGCGGGGTGCGGCACGGGATCGCATGTCGCCACCCTCGCGGTGTGCACCGGCGTGCGGGGGCCGGCCACGGCATCTGGTGCACAGCCGACATGCGCGACGCCGGGGAAGGAGGCTACACTTGCCCTGCACTCCGCCCCGGCGGGGTGACTTCGCGTGCCATTCGGCCACCGCATCCATTCGGTCCTTCCCGCAGTACAGCGAGCAGGCGGATGCGCGCCCGGCACCAGGGATCGCGACCACCGTCGCCGATCGACACAACCGAGAAGACGCCGGCCGCTGCGCGAGCGGAGCCGGCAGAAGAAGGAGAACGGCCATGGCCGTCGTCACCATCCGCCAGCTGCTCGACAGCGGCGTGCACTTCGGACACCAGACCCGCCGCTGGAATCCGAAGGTCAAGCGCTTCATCCTGACCGAGCGCTCCGGCATCCACATCATCGACCTGCAGCAGTCGCTGGCCTACATCGACAAGGCGTACGACTTCGTCAAGGAGACGGTCGCCCACGGCGGCTCGGTGCTGTTCGTCGGCACCAAGAAGCAGGCGCAGGAGACGGTCGCCGAGCAGGCGCAGCGCGTCGGCCAGCCCTACGTCAACCAGCGCTGGCTCGGCGGTCTGCTCACCAACTTCCAGACGGTCTCCAAGCGCCTCGCGCGCATGAAGGAGCTCGAGGAGATCGACTTCGACGACACGACGAAGGGCTTCACCAAGAAGGAGCTCCTCATCAAGAAGCGCGAGCTCGACAAGCTGCACAAGACGCTCGGCGGCATCCGCAACCTCACCAAGACGCCGTCGGCGATCTGGGTGATCGACTCGAAGCGCGAGCACCTCGCGGTCGACGAGGCGACCAAGCTCGGGATCCCGATCATCGGCATCCTCGACACCAACGCCGACCCCGACGAGCTGCAGTACCCGATCCCGGGCAACGACGACGCGATCCGCTCGGTCGCGCTGCTGACGCGGATCATCGCCGACGCCGCCGCCGAGGGGCTCGTGCAGCGCCACCAGGCGCCCGCGGCCGAGGGCAACGTCTCGGCCGTCGAGCCGCTGGCCGAGTGGGAGGCCGAGCTGCTGCACGCCTCGGAGAACCCGCAGTCGGAGGCCGAGCGCATCGAAGCCGTGGACCAGGGCCCGGATGCCGAGGCCAAGATCGCCGAGATCGTCGCCGCCGAGGTGCCGGTGGAGGAGAACGACGCGGATGCCGACCTCGCGCTGACCGCGCCGGTCGAGGACGCGTCGCTGGTCGTCGAGCACGCGCCGGAGTCGGAGGAGGCCGCCGAGGCCCGCCTCGAGGCCGAGGCCACCGAGGCCGAGAAGCAGACGCCGGCCCAGAAGAAGGCCGCCGCGAAGGCGAGCGCCGAGGCCGACGCCGAGAGCGCCGAGTCCGCCGACGCCGAGCCCACCGCGGCCGCCGAGAAGTAACCCGCCCGCGCGAACGGAGATGCGGGCCGAGCGCCCGGCATCCTGAGTTCATCTGACATCAGTAAGGAAGCATCCATGGCCAACTTCAGTCTGGAAGACGTCAAGGCCCTGCGCGAGCGACTCGGCACGGGCATGGTCGACACGAAGAACGCCCTCGTCGAGGCGGAAGGCGACGTCGAGAAGGCCGTCGAGATCCTGCGGCTCAAGGGCGCGAAGGGCAACGCGAAGCGCGCCGACCGCTCGACGAGCGAGGGTCTCGTGTCGGTCGTCGAGTCGGCGACCGCCGCGACCCTGTTCGAGCTCGCCTGCGAGACCGACTTCGTCGCGAAGAACGAGAAGTTCATCGCGCTCGCCGAGCAGGTCGGGCAGGCGCTCGCGGACTCCGGCGCCGAGACCGTCGACGGGGCGCTCGCCGCCCCGGCCGGCACCGGCACCGTCGCGACCCTGATCGACGACGAGGCCGCGATCATCGGCGAGAAGATCGAGCTGCGTCGGGTCGCCCGCCTCACGGGTGACCACTACGCGATCTACCTGCACAAGACGAGCCAGGACCTGCCGCCGCAGGTCGGCGTCGTCGTCGCCTACCAGGGCGACGACGCGGCGACCGCGCGCAGCATCGCCCAGCACATCTCGTTCGCCGACCCGCAGTACCTCGCCAAGGCCGACGTGCCGCCGGCCGAAGTCGAGAACGAGCGCCGCATCGTCGAGGAGATCAGCCGCAACGAGGGCAAGCCCGACGCGGCCCTGCCGAAGATCGTCGAGGGTCGCCTCGGCGCCTTCTACAAGCAGGTCGCCCTGCTCGAGCAGGAGTACGCCCGCGACAACAAGCAGAGCGTCGGCAAGGTCGTCGCGGATGCCGGACTGACGATCCAGGGCTTCGCCCGGTTCAAGGTCGGCGCCTAACGCATCGCACAGCGCATTGCACGAAAGGCCCGGGAGCGATCCCGGGCCTTTCGTCGTCCGACGGTCGCGCAACTCGGGTAGCGGCGGCCCGTCGTCCACCGGTGCTGCGCGAACGGCTTCCGCGGCCCGAGTTCGGCGGAGGTGGCGGCGAAGCGAGCTCCGCCGGCATCTACGTACCCCGCCCCACCGGTTACCCTGGACCGAGCCGACCCCGCGAGGAGCCCCCATGACCGACCGCCGCCGCCGCGTCCTTCTCAAGCTCTCCGGAGAGGCGTTCGGCGGGGGATCGCTCGGCGTCAATCCCGATGTCGTCTCCGGCATCGCGCAGGAGATCGCCGCCGTCGTTCCGAAGGACGAGCACGACCCGGAGGGCGTCGAGGTCGCGGTCGTCGTGGGCGGCGGCAACTTCTTCCGCGGCGCGGAGCTCAGCCAGCGCGGCATGGACCGCGGGCGCGCCGACTACATGGGCATGCTCGGCACGGTCATGAACGCCCTCGCCCTGCAGGACTTCCTCGAGAAGGCCGGCGCCCCGGTGCGCGTCCAGTCCGCGATCACGATGTCGCAGGTGGCCGAGCCCTACATCCCGCTGCGTGCCGAGCGCCACCTCGAGAAGGGCCGCGTCGTCATCTTCGGCGCCGGTGCCGGCCTCCCGTACTTCTCCACCGACACCGTGAGCGCCCAGCGCGCGCTCGAGATCGAGGCGGACGCCGTGCTCGTCGCGAAGAACGGTGTCGACGGCGTCTACTCCGCCGACCCGCGCACCGACCCGAACGCGCGGAAGCTCGATCGCGTCACCTACCAGGACGCGCTCATCCAGGGTCTCAAGGTCGTGGACTCGACCGCGTTCAGCCTGTGCATGGACAACCGGATGCCGATGTACGTCTTCGGCATGGAGCCGGCCGGCAACGTCACCACGGCGCTCCGCGGCGGCGACGCCGGCGGCACGCTGGTGACGGCGTGAGCTCGACCGCGCACATTCTGAGTGCCGGAGCCGTGCGGCGCCGGGCGCCGTGGGACGTCGCGCTGTCGGTCGTCCTGCTCGTCGTCGCCTACCTCGCGTACTGGATCGGCACCGTCTTCGCGTTCGTGAGCCTGTCGATCCTGGCGCCCTGCCCGGACGGGGTCTGCGGTACCGCGCAGGCGGGGGCGTGCAGTTCGTCGCGGCCCTCGTGATCTTCCTCCTCGGCGTGGCCGGCACGGCGGCGACGATCGTGCTGTTCCTGTTCCGCCGGCGCTCGTGGTGGGCCGCCGCGACGACGCTCGTGCTCACGGTCGCCGGCTGGTTCACGGCGTTCGGCCTGTACTCCGCAGCGCTCACATCGTGAGCGACGACCGCTACGGCGGCGACGTGCTCGCGGGCGACTGGCGCCGCGCCGGCCGCCCGGTCGTCCCCGAGGTGGATGCCGATCCGGGCCTGGTCGTGGAGCTGCCCGAGCCCGGCGGCCGGGAGGGGTTCGTCGGCGCCGTCCTCGGGGTCGTGAAGGGCGTCGTGGAGCTCGAGGACCGGCGCGGGGCACGGCGCTCCTTCCCGCTCGGCGCCGGGTTCCTCGTCGAGGGGCGCCCGGTGCGGCTGCGGGCTCCCCGCATCGCGACGCCGACCGCCGGGGCCCGCACGGCATCCGGTTCGCGGGCCGCGCCGGAGCAGCGCGCCCGGGTGGCACGCGCCCATCGCATCTGGGTCGAGGGCCGGCATGATGCCGAGCTCGTCGAGAAGGTGTGGGGCGACGATCTGCGCGCCGAGGGCGTCGTGGTCGAGTACCTCGAGGGCGTCGACCATCTCGCCGACCGGCTCGCCGAGGTGCGCCCCGGGCCCGAGCGCCGCATCGGCGTTCTCGTCGACCATCTCGTGCCGGGGTCGAAGGAGAGCCGGATCGCCGAGGCCGCGAGCGGCGCGCACGTGCTCGTCGTCGGACATCCCTACGTCGACGTCTGGCAGTCGGTGCGGCCCGAGCGCCTCGGCCTGCAGCGCTGGCCGGAGATCCCACGGAGCACGGAATGGAAGCACGGCATCTGCGAGGCGCTCGGCTGGCCGCACGCCGACCAGGCCGACATCGCCCGTGCCTGGCAGCGGATCCTCGGCCGGGTGCGCAGCTACACCGACCTGGAGCCCGCGCTGCTCGGGCGGGTGGAGCAGCTCATCGACTTCACGACGGCTCCCGAATGACCATTTTGTGCAGGTTGCTCGTGCAGCGCCCCGCACAAAGTGGTCATTCGCGGGTGGTGACGCCGGCGGTCAGCGCGGCGAAGAGGCGGGCGAGGCGCCGGCCGTGGTCGGTCGCGAGCTCCTCCTCCGGGTCGCCCGCGAGCACGCGTCGCGCGGTCTCGACGAGCACGGTGCGGTAGCCGGCGATGAATAGCGCGGCGAGCAGGGTCGCGTCGCCGTCGAAGCCCGGATCGCGCTCCAGCTCCTTGGCGAGGGTGCGCTCGAGGTCGAAGCCCAGCTCACGCGCCCGCGAGATGAGGGCGGGGGATGCCGCGACGGTCCGGAAGAACGGCGCCGCGAGCGGCGCGAGGCCCGAGAGCGCATGCCGGCGCGCGACGAGGTCGTCGGCTGCGGCGTGGAGGGCGGCGAGGACATCGGTGCCCGGGTCTCGGTCGCGCACGGCGCCGAGCAGCACGTCGGAGGCGTCCACGGCGCGGTCGAGGAAGAGGTCCTCCTTGCGCGGGAAGTGATTGAACACCGTGACGCTCGAGACGCCGGCCTCGCGGGCGACCTCGGCGACGGTGACGGCGTCGAAGCCGCGTTCCAGGAACAGCCGCGACGCGATCCGGGCGATGCGCTCGCGCGTGCGCGGGCCGCCGCGCTCTGCTGTCCGGGGCATTCCCGACCTCATTTCCTTGTGCGACTAACTTTAGTGTGTAAAGTAATCGCATGACCACACCGACCGCCGCCACCCGGCGCTCCCCCGATCCTTGCGCGATGCGTGGATCGCGCTGGCAGGGCTCTCCGCCGTCTTCCTCTTCGAGATGCTCGACAACTCGATCCTCAACGTGGCGCTGCCGACCATCGGGCGCGACCTGCACGCCAACACGACCTCCCTGCAATGGGTGACGGGCTCCTACGCCGTCGTCTTCGGCGGCCTCAT
Source organism: Pseudolysinimonas kribbensis (assembly GCF_030161895.1). Lineage (GTDB taxonomy): Bacteria > Actinomycetota > Actinomycetes > Actinomycetales > Microbacteriaceae > Pseudolysinimonas > Pseudolysinimonas kribbensis. The sequence continues at coordinate 653,288 of NZ_BSVB01000001.1, read as the reverse complement.
GCTGCTGTTCGGCGCCATCGCCGACCGGTTCGGCCGCCGGCGCGTGATGCTCGTCGGCCTCCTGCTGCTCGCGGTCGTGAGCCTCGGCACGCTGTTCGTGAGCTCCATCGGTGAGCTCATCGCCATCCGGGTGGCCATGGGGGTCGCGGCGGCGATGACGACCCCGGGATCGATGGCTCTGGCCTTCCGGCTGTTCGGCGACGACGGCACCCGGGTGCGCGCCATCAACCTCATCTCCACCGTCGGTCTCATCGGTCTCGCTGTCGGGCCGACCGCCGGCGGCCTCCTGCTCGCCGTCGCGCCGTGGCAGGTGCTGCTGCTGGTCAACGTGCCGATCGCGTTGCTCGCGTTCGCCGGCATCCTGACCGGGATCGCGCCCGACGTCGCGACGGACCTGCACCGCGTGCCGCTTGACCTCGCGGGCGCGGCGCTCGGCACCGGCACCGTCGTCCTCGCGCTGGTCGCCCCGACGCTGTTCGTCGACGAGGGCGCCGGATCGTGGATGCCGTGGGCCGTCGCCGCGGCCGCGGTCGTCGCCGGCGCATCGTTCGCCGTCCGCCAGCGGACCGCGCGCCACCCGCTGCTCGACCTGCGCCTCATCGCCCGTCCGCTGGTCTCCAGCGGGCTCGCCTTCAAGGCGGCCGCCGGTCTCGCGATCGCGGCGCTCGGCTTCCTCGTCACGCTGCAGCTGCAGCTCGCGTGGGGGTGGTCGCCCGCCGCCGCCTCGCTCGGGATGCTGCCGCAGGTGATCGTGCTGATCGCGGGCGGCGCGATCGTGAGCCCGTTCGTGCGGCGGGTGGGGCTCGGGCGCGCCGCCTGGATCAGCGCCGGCGCGGTCGTGGTCGGACTCGCCGTCTGGACGGTGCTTGGCTCCCTCGGCTACGTCTGGGTCGCCCTCGCGCTCGCCCTGGTCGCGGCCGGTCTCCGGGTGGTCGGCGTGGTCGCGGGCACCAACGTGCTGCGCGGGCTGCCCGCGAACCGCACGACGATCGGGGCGGCGCTCGTCGACACGGCCTCCGAGGTCACCACCGGCGTCGGCATCGCGGTCGCGGGCACCGTGCTCGCGGCCCTGGTCGGCGGCGACATCACGTCGTCGTGGACCGCCGCCCAGTCCGCCGGGTTCCAGGAGGGCGCCCTGATCGCCGGCGCCGTGGTCACGGCGATCGCCGCGGTGCTCGTGACCGTCGGATTCCTCCGCGCACGAGCCGGCGACGCGGCCGTGGCCGCCCCGGATGCCGCGCCGGCGACCGGTCCGGTGCCGGATGCCGCGGCCGATCCCGCCTGACCCGCGCCGCTCGGCCACCCGGCTAAGCTGGATCGACGTATGTTCCCGTGAGGAGATCGACGTGATCAGTGACGTGCTCGCCGAGGCCCGCGAGAAGATGGACCGTGCCGTGGAGGTCGCCAAGGACGACTTCGCGACCGTGCGCACGGGGCGCGCCAATCCCGCCCTCTTCCAGAAGATCCCCGTCGACTACTACGGCACGCCCACGCCGCTGAACCAGCTGGCGGGCCTGCAGAACCCCGAGGCGCGCACCCTCATCATCACGCCGTACGACAAGACCGCGCTCAAGGAGATCGAGAAGGCGATCGTGGCCTTCCCGAACCTCGGCGCCACGCCGACCAATGACGGCACGATCATCCGGGTGACGATGCCCGAGCTGACCGAGGACCGGCGCAGGGAGTTCGTCAAGCTCGTGCGCTCCAAGGGCGAGGACGCGAAGGTCGTGCTGCGCAACCTGCGCCGGAAGGCCAAGGACGACCTCGACGGCCAGAAGGAGGTCGGCGAGGACGAGATCGCCCGCGCGGAGAAGGAGCTCGACGCGATCACGAAGACGCACGTCGACGCGATCGACGAGGCGCTCAAGCACAAGGAAGCCGAGCTGCTCGAGGTCTGATGGCGATCCCGCCCGACGAGCCGACCCCGGCGCCGCGAGCCGATCGGCGTCACGCCCCCGAGCCGACATCGAGGCCGGGCTGCGGGAGGCCCGCGCCCAGCTGGATGCCGCCAACGAGGCGATCAACCGCCGCAGCGGACGCAACCTGCCGGCGGCGATCGGCATCGGCATCCTGCTCGGCGGGGCGCTGATCGTCTCGCTCATCATCCTCAACTGGCTGTTCGTCATCTTCGGCGCCGTGCTGGCCGGCTTCACCGCGTGGGAGCTGTCGACCGCGATCCGGGTGGGGGCCGGATGACGCCCCGCGTCGTGTCGGTCGTGGTCGGCATCCTCGTCATGCCGGTCGCCTTCTACGCGGCGGCGCCGCCGGACCCCGACGGCTTCGCCTTCTGGCGCGACGTGACGCACCCCTACGGACTCGGCGTCTCGGTGCAGGGCCTCTGGCTGGGCGTGCTCGCCGCGATCGTCATCGTGACGCTGTGGCGGCTGGTCGAACTGCTCCTGCCGACGCACCGCACGGGCGGGCGCAACGTGCTGCTCGACATCGGCGCGGGCGTCTTCGTGCAGGTGTACGTGACCTTCATGGCGGGCTTCTACATCGTGCTGACCGCGTCATCCGGGCCGCACGCGAGCTCCGTGGGCGGCCAGTACTGGACGCTCGCGTGCATGATCATCGTGGTCGCGACCGACACGGGCGCCTGGGGAACCGGGATCTGGCTCGGCAGGCACAAGCTCGCCCCGAACATCAGTCCCGGCAAGACCTGGGAGGGGTTCGCGGGATCCATCGTGGTGGCGATCATCGCCGGCGCGATCCTCGCGCCGCTCATGCTGCACGTGGCGATCTGGGTCGGAGTCGTCATGGGCGTGCTGCTCGCGCTCGTCGGCACCGCGGGCGACCTCACGGAGTCGCTCATCAAGCGCGATCTGGGAGTCAAGGACATCTCCAGCTGGCTGCCGGGGCACGGCGGCTTCCTCGACCGGCTCGACTCGATCCTGCCGAGCGCGGCCGTTGCGTACGCGATCTACTACGTGCTGGGCGTCGCCGGACTGCGCTGATCCGACCGGGTCGGCGGCACGTCGTCGAGTCGCTCCGGCCGGAACCCCCGCCCGACGATCCTCGCGGCCGCGCGCCGGGCGATCGGGAGCGCCAGGGCGAGCATCGCGCGCTCGTACCAGCGCGGCGGTGTGCAGGATCGCGGCCGAGCGTCCCGCGATGAGCCGGTGCGCCCGCAGCTGCAGGGCCTGCATGTGGGTGACCGGGGAAGTCGTCGCCGCTGCAGCGCGGCGAGGTGCGGGGCGAGGTCGGAGCCGTCGCGCAGGGGAGCGGCGAGCGCGTTCGCCGCGGCCACGGCATCCTGGATCGCGTAGTTGATCCCGACCCCGAACGCGGGCGACATCGCGTGCGCGGCGTCGCCGATCGCGAGCAGGCCGGGGTCCACCAGCACTCGAGCCGATCGATCTGCACGGCGAGCAGCTTGACCTGGCTCCACTCGGTGATCGCCTCGGCGGAGCCGCGCAGGAAGGGCGCCGCCCCGGTGATCCGGTCGCGCAACGCGCCCAGGCCGGCCGCACGCACGTCGTCGAAGGCGCCCTTCGGGATCAGCAGGCCGCACTGGTAGTAGCCGGTGCGCGGGATGGTCACAAGCATCGTGCGCGGCGTCACGTAGGCGAGCGTGTCGGGCGGCACCTCGCCCGCGGGTAGATCGAGCCGGAACCAGAGCACGTCGATCGGCACGCCGAACTCTCGCGGCGTCAGGCCCGCCTCCGCCCGCAGCCGATCGTCGCGCCCGTCGGCGAGCACGGTGAGATCGGCGTCGATCCGCAGCTCGCCCCGGTCGTCGCGGGCGACGAGCCCCGTCGTGCGGCCGGTGTCGTCGCGCTGCAGCGCCACCGCCTCCGTCGACATGAGCAGCCGGAAGCCCGGCAGCGTGCGCCCGTGCTCGGCGAGGAGGTTGAGCAGATCCCACTGCGGCATGAGCGCGATCTCGCGGTTCGGGCCCCGCAGACTCGCGAAGTCGATCGGGTGCAGGCGGGTGCCGTCGAGCACGATGTCGAGTCCCGAGACGCTGTGGTGCCGGATCGCCTCGAACCCGTCGCGGATGCCGAGCTGGTCGATGATGTCGAGCGTCGAGGGGTGCACGGTGTCGCCGCGGAAGTCGCGCAGGAAGTCGGCGTGCTTCTCGAGCACCACCACGTCGACGCCGGCGCGCGCCAGCCCGATCCCGAGCATCATGCCGCCGGGGCCGCCGCCCGCGATCACGCACCGCGCACGAAGCCTGCGCTGCTCCATGGTTCGCACACTACCTGTCGGTAGGATCGCCCGGTGAGCTCGACCTTCCCCCGTGTGTCCAAGGGCCGCGGCTACGACACGGCCGAGGTGGAGGAGTTCCTGGAGCTGGCGCGGCGCGCGTATTCCGCCCCGGCGGGCCAGGCCGGCCTCGACTCCGAGCGGATCCGCACGACCGCCTTCTCGATGCGGCGTCGCGGGTACCAGCCCGACGTCGTGGATGCCGCCCTCGAGCGCCTGGAGGACGCGTTCGCGACACGCGAGCGGCAATCCGCCGTCGAGAGCGCGGGCGACCAGGCCTGGTATCTGCGGGCCCGCGGGAGTGCCGAGGTCATCCTGTCCCGCATCTCGCGCCCGCGCGGTCATCGGTTCCGCCGGCTCAACTGGCTCACGGCCGGCTACTCCGTGCGGGAGGTCGACATCACGATGGACCGCATCCGGCGGTTCTTCCAGACGGGGTCGACCCTCGGTGTCGACGACCTGCGGCAGGTCGCGTTCCACTCCCAGCGCGGGGGATACGCCGAGGCCCAGGTGGACGCGCTGCTGGATGCCACCATCGCCGTGATCCTGGCGGTGCGCACACCCTGAGCGGCCCGCGGAGGGTCGTCGATTACAATCGGACGACTGTGGGCGGTTCATCGAGCGAAGCGGTGCACTATTCGCCGCGCCGCCACGCGGTGCGGGCGCAGAAGCAGGGCCGTGCGCGCTACGCGCTGTCGCTGCTGGCCGTGACGGTCTCGTTCGGGCTGATCGCGCTCACGCTCGCCCAGCCCCGGATGCCGGCGGTCGCCGCGACCGCCGACCCGCCGCGGCCGCACCACGGTCAGACGTTCGCGCTGTCCGCCGTCACGGTGGCGGCCGTCACCCGCGACGGGTTCTCGGTGACCAAGCCCGAGCCGCCCCGCGTCGCCGCCGCGCCGCGGCTGGGCGTCCCGCGCGCCGCCGCCCCCGATCCGGGCACGGCGCAGGCGATCGCGTACGGGATGCTGAAGGCCCGTGGCATGGGCGACGACCAGTACTCGTGTCTCGTCACGCTCTGGAACCACGAGTCGCACTGGAACGTCTACGCCGGCAACCCCGTCTCGGGGGCGTACGGCATTCCGCAGGCGCTGCCGGGCTCGAAGATGGCGAGCGCCGGCCCGAACTGGCAGAGCGAGGCGGCGACGCAGATCACCTGGGGCCTCGGCTACATCTCCGGCCGGTACGGCACCCCGTGCGCCGCGCTCGCGCACTGGCAGTCCTCCAACTGGTATTGACGCGGCCGGAGCTGACGCTTACGTAGGCTGGGATGGTGCCCCGCCGCCGCTTCCACGCGCCTGAGCCGGAGCCGCTCGATCTCGAGCGTGCCCTGGCCGGCCGGCTGCGCGTCGAGACGCGCCGCGACGGTGCGTGGAACGTGCAACCGCAGTCGGCATCGTCCGCGGTGAAGGTGTACGTCTGCCCCGGGTGCGGGGGCGACATCGAGGTCGGGACCGCGCACGTCGTAACCTGGCGCGCCGACGGCATCATGGGCGCCGATGACGACCTGGCCGGCCGCCGGCATTGGCACGCGCACTGCTGGAGGATCCGCACGTGAGCGACGCCGCCGAGGCCGCCATCGCGATCCGGTCGGGCGTCGAGCTGCCGGCCTGCCGCGAGAACGTCGAGCTGCACACGAGCGACGGCCTCACCCTGGTCGGCGAGCTCGCGCTGCCCCTCGATGCGGACCCGGTCGCGACGCTCGTGTGCCTGCATCCGCTGCCGACGCACGGCGGGTTCATGGACTCGCACATCATCCGCAAGGCGGCGGCCCGGCTGCCCGAGCTCGCCCGGATCGCGGTGCTGCGCTTCAACTTCCGCGGCGTCGCGTCGCCGCGCGGTCGCAGCGACGGCGAGTTCGGGCACGGGATCGCGGAGCGCGCCGACCTCGCCGCCGCGATGGACCTGGTGGCGGCCCGCGCGCTCCCGCAGCCGTGGCTGCTCGGCTGGTCGTTCGGAACGGAGGTCGCTCTCAAGTGGGGCCTCGAGCAGCCGATCGTCGGCGCGATCCTGCTCTCGCCGCCGCTGCATCGCACGACCGGGACCGAGCTCGCCGCCTGGCAGGGCAGCGGCAAGCGGCTGGTGGCCGTCATCCCGGAGTTCGACGACTACCTGCGGCCGGCGGAGGCCGCCGCCCGGTTCGCCGTCGTGCCCGACGCCGACGTGGTCGCCGTCGATGGCGGCAAGCACCTCTGGGTCGGCGAGAAGCAGACCGCCCGGGTGCTCGCCGAGATCGTCGCCCGCGTCAACCCCGCCGCCCTGCCCCTGCCCACGGAATGGAGACCACGGCGATGAAGAGCATCACACCGGCCGAGTTCGCCCGGCTCGACCACGCTGCGCTGATCGACGTGCGGGAGCCGTACGAGGTCGCCCAGGTGAGCGTGGCCGGCGCGGTGATGCTGCCGATGAGCTCGCTGCAGGAGCACCTCGCCGAGCTGCCGGAAGGCCCCTGTATGTCCTGTGCCACTCGGGCGCGCGCAGCGCGCGCGTGACGCTGTTCCTCGAGCAGCAGGGCTACGACGCCGCCAACATCGAGGGCGGCATCGTCGAGTGGGAGGCCTCCGGCCTGGCCGTGCAACGGGGCTGAGCCGACCCGAGCGCTCAGCGGATTCAGAGGGCGTTCTGCCGGGGCACGATGACCTGCTTCACGATGAGGAGGATCGCCGCCGCCACCGGAATAGCGATGAGGGCACCCAGGATCCCGAGGAGCGTGCCGCCGGCCAGAGCTGCGATCACGACGACGACACCCGGCACCTTGACCGCGCGGTTCATGATGTTCGGGCTCAGCACGTATGCCTCCACCTGCATGTAGATCAGGTAGTAGATCCCGCAGATGATGAGCGCCCAGATGTTGAAGTCGCTGAACAGCCACGCCGAGAACGTGATGATGATCGATCCGACGAGCGTTCCGACGAGCGGGATGAGCGAGAAGAGGAACGCGATGAAGGCGAGCAGTGCGTAGTACTTCACCCCGGTGGTCAGCGACATGATGAGCAGGAAGATGAAGCTCAGCACGCCGTTGCAGAGGCCCAGCCCGACCTGCCCGATCACGTAGCGCCCCACGGCCTTGCTGATCTGCTCCGAGATGTCGATGAACGTCTCGCGCTTGGTGGCCGGCACGAACTGGTAAAGGCCGCGCTTGATGCTCGACAGCGAAGCCACGAAGTACAGGGTCAGGATCGCGACGATGATCACCCCGAACACGCCGGAGCCGATCGTCGTGACGGTCTGCAGCACGCCGCCCGTGATCGACGACACGTTCTTGTTGAAGAAGTCCTGCACGTTCTGCAGGACCGCCGAGTACTCCAGCCAGGGGATCGTGCCGTTCCACCACGTCTCGATCTGCCCGTTGTTGAAAGCCTTGGTGATCGTCGGGATCTGCCCGATCAGATTGCTGATCTGGTCGCTCAGCACCGGGATGAGTGCGAAGACCAGGCCGGTGAAGACACCCAGGATGACGACCAGCACCGTGACGATCGCGGCGGTGCGCGGGAACTTGTGCCGCTGCAGGAACGACACCGCCGGATCGATGCCGAGCGCGAGGAAGAGGGCCGCGCCGACATAGGTGAGGATCGTCGCCAGCGACGTCAGGGCCCCGCCGATGACGATCGCCACGAGGACGCCGAGCCCGCCGAACAGGCCGAGGCGGAAGGCGTTCTGGATCTTCACGCTCGAAGGCTACCGGAGCGCTCCGTCGTCACCGCGCGGCGCGGCGCGGCTCAGGACGCGTGCTCGCGCTCGAGGGTCTCCTCGTCGACGTCGCCGGCATCGGCGGCCTCGTCGTCGGCCGATCCGGCCGGCTCGCCGGCGTTCGCGGCGGCGGGCTCGTCGGCCTGCTCCATCGGGAAGCCGTGATCGGCGGCGGCGCGCTCGGCCTGGGCGAGCATCCCGCGCAGGCTCTGCAGGTAGCCGGCCACCGACTCGCGCTCGACCCGGATCTGCCCGAGCCGCTCCTCGGCATCGCCGAGCAGCTGTGCGGAGCGCTCCTGAGCCTCGGCCAGCTGCGCCTTGGCCCTGGCGTCCGCGTCGGCGAGCGTCTGCTTCGCGCTCTGGCGCGCCTTCTCGATCGACTCGGCGTTCTTCTTCTTCGAGTCGGCCGCGATCCGATCGGCCTCGGCGCGCTTGTCCGCAGCGTCCTTCTGCGCGGCCTCGAGCTGCGCCTTGGCCTGACGCAGATACTCCTCCGTCGCCTTCGCCGCCTCCGCGTGCGTGGCGGCGTACTCCTTCTCGGCGGTGTCGCGCCGGGCGCTCAGCTCGACCTCGAGGTCCGAGCGGGCCTGCTCGGCCGCGGCCGCGAGGGTCGCCGCCTGGGCGTCCGTCTCGTGCTGGATGCGCGCGCGGTGGTTCTCGAGCTCGTGCTCGATCTCGGCGCGCTGCCGTGCCAGCTCGCGATCGTGGTCGGCGCGCTCCTTCTCCAGCTGCGCCGCGTGGACGCTGCGCGCCTGGGCGAGCTCCGCCTCCAGCGCCGATCGCGCACCGGAGACCTCGGCGGCCAGCGTGTCCTTCGCGCCCTTGCGCTCGGCCTTCCACGCCGCCTTCTCGCCCGCCAGCTCGGCGTCGTGCGCCGCGCGGGCGCCGGTCAGGTCCGACTCGAGCGAGCTGCGCTGCGCCGCGACCTCGGCATCGATCGCCGTGCGCTTGGCGGTGACCTCCTCGTCGATGCCCGCCAGCTTGGCGGCGAGCTCGTTCTCGACCTCGGTGCGTCGCGCGGTGAGCTCGGCCTCGAGCTCGGCACGGCGGCCGGTGATCTCCGCCTCGAGCTCGGCGCGCGAGCGGCTCACCGTCGCCTCGTGCTCGGCCTTGGCCTGCTTGACGGCGGCGTCATGCTCGACCTTCGCCTGAGCCGTGCGGGCGGTGAGGTCGGCGCGCGCCTTCTCGGTCTCGGCATCGAGCGCCGCGTTGGCGGCCGCAGTGTCCTGTTCGAGTGCGAGCCGTGCCTCGCGGGTCTCGCGCTCCAGGTTGGTGCGACCCTCCTCGAGCTCGCGCTCGAGGTCGGCGCGACGGCGCTGCTCCTCGGCGACGAACTCCGCGCGGGCGCGCTCGGTGTCACGGGAGAGGGCGGCGGCCTCCTCCCGGGCGGCCGCGACCTCGCGCTGGGCGGCGACGCGCAGCTCCGCCGCCTCGCGCTCGGCCTCCGCGCGGATGGCGGCGCCCTCGCGCGCGCCGGTCGCCTTCGCGTCCGCGACCTCGGTCGCCGCGGCCCCGCGGATCGACGCGGCCTCGCGCTGAGCGTCCTGCAGCAGCGTCGCGGCCTCGTCGCGCGCGCGGGTCAGCAGCTGCTCGGCGTCGGCCGCGGCGTCCGCGCGCACCCGCTCGACGTGCTCGTTCGCCTCGCCGACGACGCTCTCGGCGTGCTCGGCGGCCTCCTGCCGGAGCTGGGCGACCTCCGCCTGCACGGCGGCGCGCATCTTCTCGGCGTCGATGTCGGCCTGGCTGATGAGGCGGGTCGACTGCTCCTCGGCGATACGGAGCGTGTTCTCGAGCTTGGTCCCGAGGCCCGAATAGGTGGGGGAGCCGACCTCGTCGAGCTCCGCCTGCAGGTCTTCGGCGACGGCCTGGAGGCGCTTGAGCTCCTTGGTCTGCTCCGCCTTGTCGGCGTTCGCCTTGATGAGGTCCCGCCGGAGCCGGCTGACCGTCTCGTCGACCTCGTCCTTTTTGTACCCTCGGAGCTCGGTCCCGAATGCGTCGTCTGCCACCGCTTCGCTCCTTGATCGCTTGGGGGAACCATCCGAGTGTAACGACGCCCGGTCACCTGACGACCCCCGTTCGGGGACGCCCGCGGAGGGCCCGCCCCCGCACCTGCCCAGAGTCCTCCCAGACGTTGGCCGGGCGCTCCGGTATCCTGGAACGTCTTCGTCCCCTGCCCCGCGTGCCCTTGGGCGGGTTACCGGCCGGCCCGAACGGCCCCGGACGGGTCGCGTCAATGCGTGAACCCGGCAGCACGAGAGGAGCTCCTACGTGCGATTCGTGATCGCGATCGTTCTCTTCGTGGTCGCCGCCGCCACGGTCGGCTACGGCCTCGCCCAGCGCACCTTCCTGGCCGGGCCCTCGTCGGTCACCCATGAGGTGACCGTCCGTGGCGACGCGCCGCTGACCCTCGTCGAGCCGGCGAGCCTGCACGCCCATCCGGGAACCCAGACGGTCACGATCGCGGGCAGCAAGACCGTCTTTCTCGCGGCGGGCCGCCGGAACGACGTGCGGGCATGGATCGGCACGACGTCGTTCGCCGACGTCGGCTGGAGCGCGAAGCGGCTCGCGTTCACCCAGCAGAGCGTGACCGGTCAGCATCGGACGGCTCCGTCGCCCGCGGGGTCGGACCTCTGGGTCCAGGAGTCGACCGGGTCGACCGAGATCACCCGCAAGATCGATGCCCCGAGCGATGTCGCGCTGCTCGTCGCCTCCAACGGCAAGAGCGCGGCGCCCGCCAGGATCAGCATCACCTGGCCGCTCGACAACTCGGCCCCGTGGTCGACGCCCCTGGTGATCGGCGGGATCGGCGTGCTGCTGCTCGGCCTGCTCGCGTTCATCTGGGCACTCGTCCACGCTCGCCGCCGCCGCGGACCCCGCCGCAAGACCCCGCGGACGCCGCGCAACCCGCGCCCGCCCCAGCTGCGCCGCGGGGCCGATCGGAAGGCGATCGAAGCGCCCCAGCGCGGCCGTCGCCGCAGCGCGGCCCTGGGGCTCGTCGCGGCCGGCGCCGCGTCGCTGCTGCTCGCCGGCTGCACGAGCGCCGTCACGCCGGCGGTCACGGCCAGCCCGACCCCGGTGGGACCCAAGCTGCAGCCCACCGCCGTCACCGGACCGCAGCTGGACCACATCCTGGATCGCGCCGAGCACACCGTGGCGGACGCCGACAGCGCGCGCGACGCCACCCTGCTCGCGACCCGGATGGACGGGCCCGCGCTCGCCCTGCGCTCCGCGAACTACACGATCCGCGGCGCCAGTGCCGACACCCCGGCGCTCCCGGCGCTGCCGACCGGCAAGGTCTCGATCGCGCTGCCGCAGCAGACGAAGACCTGGCCGCGCGCCGTGTTCGCGGTCGTGGAGAGCGCGACCGATGCGAAAGCGGCCCCGGTCGGCATGATGCTTGTGCAGAACTCGCCGCGCGAGAACTACAAGATCACCTACGCGACCACGCTGGAGCTCGACGTGCCCGCCGTGGCGCCCGCGACGGTCGGGGCCCAGCGTCAGGCGGCCGACAACAAGATCGGCATCCTGCGACCCGATCAGCTCGCCGAGGCGTACGGCGACACACTGATCAACGGCGACAAGAGCAAGTACGCCGACGACTTCCAGGCCACCGGCGACAAGCTCGCGGCGGCGATCGGCGCCGCCTACAAGGCCAGCAAGAAGTCGAGCCTGCCGGCGACCGCGACCATCGTCTACACCAACACGGCGGGCTCCGGTGACACGGTTGCGTTCGGCACGAACGACTCCGGCCAGATCGTCGCGGTGGAGGATCACGACATCGAGACGGTCAAGCCGACGGAGACGGGCGCGGCCGTGAACCCGTCGGGCCAGGTGAAGACGCTCTCCGGCAAGTCGCAGTCCCTCAAGGGCATCACCGCGACCTACGGGCTGCAACTGCTGTTCTACGTGCCGCCGGTGAGCGCCAAGGGCAAGAAGATCCAGCTGCTCGGATTCGCCCAGGGGCTCATCGCCGCGAGCGAGGTGCCCTGATCGTGTCAGGATCGATCGCGTGAGCAACGTCCCTCCCGGTCCGAACCTGCGCGGGGCTGTCGACCTGTCCGCGCTCGTGCGTCGTGCGAACGCCCCCGCCCCGGAGCCCGGAGCAGCACCGGCGGACGGTGCGGCATCCGATGAGCTCGTCTTCGAAGCGGGCGACGCCTCGTTCCAGCGCGTCGTCGACCTCTCGGCCCGCGTGCCGGTCGTCGTCGAGTTCTATGCGGCGGGACTCCAGCCCGCCCTGAGCGGGCTCGTGCGGTCCTACGGCGGCCGCCTCGCGCTCGCGACGGTCGACGGCTCCGTGAACCCGCAACTCGCCCAGGCGTTCCAGGTCCGCGAGGTGCCGGCGGTCGCCGCCGTGGTCGCCGGTCGACCCGTGAATCTGTTCCTCGGCATGCCCGCGGAACCCGAGGTGCGGCAGGTCCTCGACGAGCTGCTTCAGCTCGCGGCGCAGAACGGCGTGACCGGCGTGCTGAGCCCGGCCGCCGACGCCGATCCCGACGCCCCGGCGCCGGAACCGGTCGAGGAGCCGTTGCCGCCCCACCATCAGGAGGCGTTCGACGCCATCTCGCGCGGCGACTACGCGACCGCCCTCGCGGAGTACGAGGCGGCCATCGCGCAGAATCCGCGTGACGAGCTCGCCGTCGCGGGGCTGGCTCAGGCCTCCCTGCTGCAGCGCCTGGACGGGGTGGATGCCGCCCTCGTGCGGTCGGCGGCCGCCGACCGCGGCGGCGACGTCGATGCCCAGCTCGCCGTCGCCGACCTCGACGTGAGCGGCGGTCACCTCGACGACGCGTTCGACCGGCTCCTGGACCTGTTCCCGGCGCTGCCGCAGGATGGCAAGGATGTCGTGCGCCGTCGGCTCCTGCAGTACTTCGAGATCGCGGGCGCCGAGGATCCGCGCGTGGTGGCGGCGCGCCGTCGGCTGACGACGCTGCTGTACTGACGCCCGCGTCAGGCCCGCTTCAGCCAGAGGGCCGCGAGCGGCGGCAGCGTGAGCTCCACCGACGCCGGGCGTCCGCCCCAGGGAACGTCTTCGACGTCGACGCCGCCGAGGTTGCCGACCCCGGAGCCGCCGAACTCAGCCGCGTCGGTGTTGAGGATCTCGTCCCACCGGCCGGCCGACGGCATCCCGACCCGGTACGGGCCCACCGGCGCGCCGCTGAAGTTGATGAGGCACGCGACCTCGTCGCCGGATGCCGAGCGCCGCAGGAAGGCGAGCACGTCGTTCTGCGGGTCGCTCGCGACGAACTCGAACCCGGCGTCGGAGAAATCGCGCTCCCAGAGCGCCGGCTGCTCGCGGTAGATCCGGTTGAGCTGCCCGACGAGCCGCAGCAGCCCCTGGTGCGCCGGCTGGTCGAGGATCCACCAGTCGAGCCCGCGCTGCTCGCTCCACTCGGAGGGCTGGCCGAACTCCGACCCCATGAACAGCAGCTGCTTGCCCGGATGCGCCCACATGTAGGCGAGGTACGCGCGCACGTTGGCGAGCTTCTGCCACTGGTCGCCCGGCATCTTGCCGAGCAGCGAGCCCTTGCCGTGCACGACCTCGTCGTGGCTGATCGGCAGCAGGAAGCTCTCACTGAACGCGTACACGAACGAGAAGGTCAGCTCGCTCTGGTGGTGGGAGCGCCACATCGGGTCCTCGTGCATGTACTGCAGCGAGTCGTGCATCCAGCCCATGTTCCACTTGAGCCCGAAGCCGAGGCCGCCCTGGTCGGTGGGCTTGGTCACGCCCGGCCACGAGGTCGACTCCTCGGCGATCATCATGATGCCGGGATTGCGCTTGTACGCCGTCGCGTTCGCCTCCTGCAGGAAGCTGATCGCCTCCAGGTTCTCGCGCCCGCCGTACCGGTTGGGCACCCACTGCCCCTCGGCGCGGGAGTAGTCGAGGTAGAGCATCGAGGCGACCGCGTCGACCCGGAGTCCGTCGATGTGGAACTCCTCGAGCCAGAACAGCGCGTTGGCGACGAGGAAGTTGCGCACCTGCGAGTCGCCGAAGTTGAAGACGTGCGTGCCCCAGTCGGGCTGGTCGCCGAGCCGCGGGTCGGAGTGCTCGTACAGCGGCTCGCCGTCGAACCGGGCGAGCGCCCACTCGTCCTTGGGGAAGTGCCCCGGCACCCAGTCCATGATCACGCCGTAGCCGGCGACGTGCAGCCGGTCGATGAGGTACCTGAGGTCGTCCGGATGCCCGAACCGGCTGGTCGGCGCGTAGTACCCCGTCACCTGGTAGCCCCACGATCCGCCGAACGGGTGCTCGGCCAGCGGCAGGAACTCGACGTGGGTGAACCCGGTCTGCGCGAGGTACTCGATGAGCTCGTCGGCGGCCTCCCGGTAGCCGAGCCCGGGGCGCCAGGAGCCCAGGTGGATCTCGTAGACGCTGATCGGCCCGGCGTGCGGGTCGCTCGCGGCCCGCTTCGCCATCCACGCCGCGTCCGACCAGGTGAAACCCGACACCTCGATCTTGGAGCCGGTCTGCGGCGGCGTCTCGGTGAAGCGCGCCATGGGGTCGGCGCGGGTCACCCACCGGCCGTCGGCCGTGAGCAGCTCGAACTTGTAGATGCCGCCCGGCTCGAGCCCCGGCACGAAGAGCTCCCACACGCCGTTCTCGTCGAGCCGGCGCATGGCGTGCCGGGTGCCGTCCCAGCCGTTGACGTCGCCGACGACGCGTACCGCCTGGGCGTGCGGCGCCCACACCGAGAACGCCGTGCCGTCGATCCCCTCGTGCGGGCGGTGGTGGGCGCCGAGCGCCTGCCACAGCTGCTCGTGCCGTCCCTGCGCGAAGAGGAAGAGGTCCATCTCGCCGAACGTCGGCACGAAGCGGTAGGGGTCGTCGGCGGTCCATTCCGGGCCGTCGGCGTACGTCGCCTCGACCCGGTAGGCCTGGCCGGAACCGGGGAGGAGGCCGTGCCAGAGGCCGTCCTGCACGTGCTCGAGCGCCACTCGCGTGCCGTCGGCCCGCACGATCGTGACCGATGCGGCGAGCGGCCGGACGACGCGCACGACGAAGCCGCCCGTCGGGTCGGCGGAGTCGAGCGGGTGCTGTCCGAGCGCGTCGTGCGGGCGCGGGTGCCGGCCCTGCACGAGCGCCGCGATGTGGTCCGGATGCAGGGCGGGCAGCGCGGGCGCGGCGGCATTCCCGTCCTGCGGGGCGGCATCCCCGCGCTGCGCGGTCATCGGCGCACCTCCAGGATGTGCACGGGCTCGGCGAACGCGTCGAGCCGCACGTAGTCGGTGTCGCTCCAGATCCAGTCGGCGCCGCTGACCTCGTCGTGCACGCCGAAGCGCTCGCCGGGAGCCAGGCCGAGCGCCGCGAGGTCGAGGTGCACGATCGTCTCGCGCACCGAGTGCGGGTCGGTGTTGGCCACCACGATCACGGTGTCGGGCGCCCCGGACCCGGTGAAGCGCCCGTCGAGGTGCTTGGAGTACACGAGCACGGCGTCGTCGTCGCTGCGGTGCACGGTCAGCCCTCGCAGCTGCGCGAGCGCCGGATGCCGGCGCCGCACGTCGTTGAGCATGCTCAGGTAGGGCGCGAGCGTGCGTCCGCTCGCGGCCGCCCCGGCCCAGTCGCGGGGCCGGTACTCGTACTTCTCGTTGTCGATGTTCTCCTCGCTGCCGGGGCGGGCGACGTCCTCGAACAGCTCGAAGCCCGAGTAGACGCCCCACAGCGGGGCGGCGGTCGCGGCGATCGCCGCGCGGATCTTGTAGGCCGGCACGCCCCCGAACTGCAGGTACTCGGTGAGGATGTCGGGGGTGTTCACGAACAGGTTGGGCCGCAGGTAGTCGGCGTCCTCGCCCGAGATCTCCTGCAGGAACTCCTCGAGCTCCGTCCGGGTGTTGCGCCAGGCGAAGTACGAGTACGACTGCTGGAACCCGGCGCCCGCGAGCGCGTGCAGCATCGGCGGACGGGTGAACGCCTCGGCGAGGAAGACGGCATCCGGATGCGCGTCGCCGATGTCGCCGAGAAGCCACTCCCAGAAGTCGAGCGGCTTGGTGTGCGGGTTGTCGACGCGGAAGATCCGCACGCCGCGCTCGATCCACAGCTCGACGATCCGCCGCACCTCGGCCCGGATGCCCTCGGGGTCGCGGTCGAAGTTGAGCGGGTAGATGTCCTGGTACTTCTTGGGCGGGTTCTCGGCGTACGCGATCGTGCCGTCGGGGCGCTGCGTGAACCACTCCGGATGCTCGGTCACCCAGGGGTGGTCGGGCGAGCACTGCAGCGCCAGGTCGATGGCGACCTCCAGCCCGGTGCGCTCGGCCTCCTTGAGGAACGCCTGGAAGTCGGCGAGCGTGCCGAGGTCGGGATGGATCGCGTCGTGACCGCCCTCGGCCGCCCCGATGGCCCACGGGCTGCCCGGATCGTCGGGTCCGGCCTCGGGGGAGTTGTTCGGCCCCTTGCGGAACGTTCGCCCGATCGGGTGGATCGGCGGCAGGTAGACGACGTCGAACCCCATCGCCGCGATCGCCGGCAGGCGCTTCGCCGCCGTGCGGAACGTGCCGCTGACCCATCGCCCGGCGCGCGGGCCGGACTTCGGGCGCTTCGCGCCCTCCGAGCGCGGGAAGAACTCGTACCAGGCGCCGACCCCGGCCGCGCGTCGCTCGACACGCAGCTCGAGCGGCGGCGTCACGGTGTCGAGGCTGACGATCGGGTCGGCCGCGATCGCCGCCTCGAGGCGGGGGTCGTGCGCGACCGAGAGACGGGCGGCGGGGGTGAGCTTGGCATCCGAGAGAGCGTCGCGCGCCTGCACCTGCAGCCGGCCGCCGGGCCGGCCGAGCAGCTGCGCGCCCATCGCGAGCACGAGCTCCACGTCCTGCCCCGCCGGGATCTTGATGTCGGCGTCGTGCAGCCAGCTCGCCCAGTCGTCGCTCGCCGCGTGCACCTGGTAGCGCCAGGATCCGGCGGTGTCGATCCGCACCTCGACGCCCCAGCGGTCCAGCCCCGGCTCGAGCTCGGTCATGCGGTGCCGCGTCTCCGCGCCCGACGGGTCGGTCAGCACGAGCTCGACGAACAACAGCCCGTGCCCCTCGCGGAAGACGGTCGCCGCGAACGGCACGACCTCGCCGACGACCGCCTTCGCGGGCCAGCGCGCCTCGGGCTGGAGCGGGCGGAAGTCGCGGATCGGGATCCGACCGATCCGCGGGGGACGTGCAACGCGGGTCGCCACGTTCCGACGCTAGCGGGTCGGCGTGTCGCGGCGAGGCGGCACGGAGGATGCGTCCAGGTGCTGCTCGGGTAGGCGGGCGTGTCATCCGGCCGCCTCGGGAGTGACCTAACGTGGACCCGGTGAAAGCCATCCGACGATTCACCGTCCGCACCGTGCTGCCGGAGGCTCTCGGCGCTCTGGACGAGCTCGCGACCAATCTGCGCTGGTCATGGCACGGGCCGACGCAGGACCTCTTCCGCGACGTGGCGCCGCAGGTCTGGGACGCGCAGGGTCAGGACCCGATCGGCATGCTCGGCGCCGTTCCACCGGATCGGCTCGAGGAGCTCGCGGCCGACGAGGGCTTCGTCGGACGCGCCAACGCCCTGCGCGACGACCTGCACGCCTACATCCGCGAGCCGCGCTGGTACCAGTCGCTCGGCGATGACACCCCGAAGACCATCGCCTACTTCTCGCCCGAGTTCGGGATCGCCGCGGCGCTCCCGCAGTATTCGGGCGGTCTCGGCATCCTGGCCGGCGATCACCTGAAGGCGGCCTCGGATCTCGGCGTGCCGATCATCGGCGTCGGGCTGTTCTACCGCGCCGGCTACTTCCGCCAGGCCATCTCGCGCGACGGCTGGCAGGAGGAGAGCTACCCCGTGCTCGACCCGGACGGCCTGCCGATGCGCGTGCTGCGGCATCCGGACGGCACCGCCGCCCAGGTGGAGCTGGCTCTGCCGGACGACCGCACGCTCACCGCGCGCATCTGGCAGCTCGAGGTGGGCCGGGTCTGCCTGCTGCTGCTCGATACCGACGTGCAGGAGAACGACGACGAGCTGCGCGGGGTCACCGACCGGCTGTACGGCGGCGGCGGGGAGCACCGGCTGCTGCAGGAGCTGCTGCTCGGGATCGGCGGCGCCCGCGCGGTCAAGACCTTCACCCGGCTGCAGGGCATCCCCGCGGCCGAGGTGTTCCACACCAACGAGGGGCACGCCGGGTTCCTCGGCCTCGAGCGCATCAGCGACCTGGTCGGCGACGGCCTGAGCTTCGCCGAGGCGCTTCAGGCAGTGCGCGCCGGCACGATCTTCACGACCCACACTCCCGTGCCGGCGGGCATCGACCGCTTCGACGCGGCGCTCGTCGAGCGCTACTTCGACACCGGCCTGCTGCCCGGGCTCGAGGTGGCCGATGTGCTGGCGCTCGGCGCCGAGCCGGAGTCCATGAGCCCAGGCGCTGAGGGCGGCACGCCCGGCACCTTCAACATGGCGGTCATGGGCCTGCGACTGGCGCAGCGCGCGAACGGCGTGTCGAAGCTGCACGGCGCGGTGAGCCGGCACATGTTCGGCGCGCTCTGGCCGGGGTTCGATGCGGACGACGTGCCGATCACCTCCATCACCAACGGCGTGCACGCACCGACCTGGACCGATCCGCGGATGTGGCGCCTGCGCGGCGACTACAGCGAGGGCGCGGTCAGCGACGCCGATCTGTGGGCGCTGCGCTCGCGGCTGCGGGCGCAACTCGTGGAGGACGCCCGCCGGCGCGAGGCCGCCGCATGGTCGGAGGAGAACCCCGGCCTCTCGACGCCGACCTGGATCCAGCGGCTGCTCGACCCGGATGTGCTCACGATCGGCTTCGCGCGGCGGGTGCCGACCTACAAGCGGCTCACGCTCATGCTCACCGACCCGGAGCGGCTGCGGAGGCTGCTCACCGATCCCGACCGCCCCGTGCAGCTCGTGATCGCCGGCAAGTCGCATCCGGCCGACGACGAGGGCAAGCGCCTCATCCAGCGCCTCGTCGAGTTCTCGATGGAGAGCGACGTGCGCGGGCGCATGGTCTTCCTGCCGAACTACGACATCGGGATGGCGCAACTGCTCTACCCCGGAACGGACGTCTGGCTGAACAATCCACTGCGCCCCCTCGAGGCATGCGGCACCTCCGGCATGAAGGCGGCGCTCAACGGGTCGCTGAACCTCTCGATCCTCGACGGCTGGTGGGCCGAGTACTTCGATGATGAGAACGGCTGGGCGATTCCGTCGGCCGACAGCGCGGGGATGCCGCGGAGCGCGACGCGCTCGAGGCTGCGTCGCTGTACGACCTCATCGAGCACCAGATCGCGCCGCGCTTCTACGACCGCGGCCCGGACGGCGTGCCGACGCGCTGGGTCGCCGGCATCCGGCACACCCTGCAGACGCTCACGCCCGCGCTCTCGGCGGATCGCATGGTCACCGAGTACGTGGAGCGGCTGTATCTGCCGGCGTCACGGGCCCAGGCGGCGATCTCGGCATCCGGCTACACGCCAGCCAGGAGCTCGCGGCCTGGAAGCAGCGGGTCACCGCGGCGTGGCCGCAGGTGCACGTGACGCACGTCGAGTCCGGAGGGGTCGACGCGACCCCGCAGGTGGGGGAGCAGCTGCACGTGCGCGCCTATGTGGCGCTGGGCGAGCTCACGCCCGGCGACGTGTCGGTCGAGCTGGTCTCGGGGCATGCGCGGGAGGACGACGATCTCGCCGGGGTGCGGCACCTGCCGCTCGCGTTCGAGACGATGTCCGACGGCGCGAGCGTCTACGCCGGGTCGATCACGCTCGAGCGCCCGGGCGCCTTCGGCTACACCGTGCGCGTGGTGCCGACCCACCCGCTTCTCGCGTCTCCCGCGGAGCTCGGCCTCATCGCGACCCCGGCGGCCTGACTCGCGAATGACTACTTTTTGCCGCGACGGAGGGTGAGACGCCGCCCCTTTGGTCATTCGCGGACGGAATGCCGGGGGCGTCGCCCTTGTTGTATGCGAAGACATGAAGATCGGGATTCTGGGCGCCGGGAAGGCCGGCACGTCGATCGCCCGCGCGGCGATCGCGGCGGGGGACGAGGTCGCCATCGCGGCGTCGGGGGACGCCGAGCGCATCCGGCTCATCGTCGAGGTGCTCGTGCCGGGTGCGGTGCCCACCACGGCCGCCGAGGCCGTGCGCGACGCGGATCTCGTCGTGCTCGCGGTGCCGATGCACAAGTTCCGTGCTGTGGACCCCGCGCTGCTCGCCGGCAAGATCGTCATCGACGTCATGAACTACTGGGAGCCGATCGACGGCCGCATCGACGAGCTCGCCGACGCCCCGTACGGCACGAGCGTGCTCGTGCAGCGCGCATTCCCGGGTGCCCGGGTCGTCAAGAGCCTCAATCACCTCGGCTACCACGAGCTCGAGGAGGACGCCCGCCCGGCCGGTGCTGCGGACCGCCGCGCCGTCGCGGCCGCGTCGGACGACGATGCCGCCCTGGCGACCGTGCTCGCGTTCGTGGATCGCATCGGCTTCGATCCGGTGGATGCCGGCCCGCTCGCCCGCGGCATCCTGCTCGAACCCGGCTCCCCGCTCTTCGGTGCTCCGCACGACCGAGCGGCCTTCGAGGCCGTGCTCGACGCGCACGCGGAGGCGCTGGTCGCCTAGCTCCGGCGCATCGAGATGTCGGCGAGGACCGCGGAGGTGACGCCCGCGAGGTCGCCCGGCGCCAGCTCCACATCGAACCCGCGCCGACCGCCGCTCACGAAGACGGTCTCCCACAGTTCGGCCGTCTCGTCGAGCACCGTGGGCGCGGCGGTCTTCTGGCCGATCGGGCTGATGCCGCCGACGACGTAGCCCGTGCGCCGCTGGGCGAGCGCCGGGTCGGCCATCGCGGCGCGCTTGCCGCCCACGGCGACGGCGAGCGCCTTGAGGTCGAGCATGGTGGTGACCGGCACGATCCCGACCACGAGCGAGCCATCGACCTCGGCGAGGAGCGTCTTGAAGACGCGCTCGGGCTCGACCCCGAGCGCCGCCGCGGCCTCGAGCCCGAAGCTCGCGGCGGCGGGATCGTGCGCGTACTCGTGCTCCGAGAACCGGATGCCCGCGGCGCGGGTGCGACCGTCGCGGGCGTGCCGCTCACGAGAGGGTGCTGTCGTAGCTGCCGAACTCCGGGTTGTTCACCAGGAACGAGATGCCCACGATGAAGAGGGCCACGATCACGACGAAGAGCGCGTACCCGCAGATGGTGCCGGCGAGCGCCATGCCCCACCGGTGACCGGGAAGTCCCTGCCGACGCATCTTCGACGCGCGTGCGAGCGCCACGGTCGAGATGATGCCGCCGGCGAGGCTCGTCAGTCCTCCGAAGCTGAACAGGAGCCCGCCGAGCGCGACGACGAGACCGACTACGGCGAGGGTGTTGGCGGGCTGCGCGGGCGTGTAGGCCGGGGCTGCATAGCCCGGGGCGGCGTAACCCGAGGCGCCGTCGCCCTGCGCGCCGTACCCGGCGGCGGCCGGCGACGCGTACGGGGAGACCGTGGCGCTCTGCGTGGGAACGGGTGCCGTTCCTGCGAGCGACGCGCCCGGTGCGGCGAACGCGTTCGGGTCGGCGGCCGGCGCCGGTGGCGCGACCGGCGGGACGGTCGACGGTCGACGGTGATCGGTCCATCCGGTGCCGTCCCACCACCGCTCGGCGGCCGCGTTCTCCGGGTCGGGATACCAGCCGGCGACGGGCTGCGAGCTGTCGGTCATCGGCTCGATGGTATCCGGCGCGTGGGGCGGTGGGGATAACTCGGGACGTCCGCCGGCCGCGATGCTTGTATCGGCACGTGACGCGCCCGTCGGATTGGTATCTCGTCGACCTCGAGGTCGACCCGACGCCGGGGATGCGTTCGGCATCCGTCAGGTCGCGCAGCGATACACCGACATCGCGTATGTGGCGGCGAATGCTGCGTCGGTGATGCGGGGGATGCGCAGTTCGCACTCGGCGGAGGCGTGGGTCGGCGAGGCCGGGGACGTGTTCCGGTCCGAGACGGATCGGATGCCGGGGAGCTCCAGAAGGCGGACGACTCGTATTCGGTGGTCGTGGCGGCGTTGAGTGGGTGGGCGTCGGCGCTGGAGGATGCGCAGGCGCAGGCGGATCGTGGGTTGGCGCTGGCGCGGGAGGCGCACGCGGATCTGCAGTCGGCGAAGTCGGCGTATGACGAGGCGCAGCGGTCGTGGTCGACAGCGCATGCGCAGCAGCTGAGCCAGGAGAAGCTGCAGAAGAAGTACCAGGATGTGCCACCCCCGACCGGCGTGACGATGCCCACTGACGCTCAGCTACGGGCCATGTCGCGCAACGTCACGCAGACCCAGTCGTCGATGGACGCCGCGAGCGCCTCTATCGCGTCGGCGAATGCGCGCATCGAGGCGGCGAAGCGTTTGGTGTTGGAGGCTCAGGCCGCCCGTGATGAGGCGGAGAACATCGCGGTGAAGGCGATCGGCGACGCGAAGGGTCGGGCGGTCAAGCCGTCGTCGGTGTGGGAGGCGATCCAGGATTCCGCGGCATGGCAGGCGATCGTCGTGATTGCCACGGTCGTGCTGACCATCGTCAGTATCGTGGCCATCTTCGTCGGCGGACCGATCGTGTGGGCGATCATCGCCGCGGCAACGGCATTGCTCGTGCTCGATGCGCTCATGTCGATCGCGCAGGGCAAGAACGCCTGGGGTGAGCTCGCGATGCTCGCCATCGGCCTCATCCCGGGCGGCAAGGTCCTCGCACTCATCGGTCTCGCCGCGCATGTGGGCGGTGGGCTGACCGCAGCGGTGGCGCTGGCCGGCGCGGCCGACCGCATCGCTCCCTCCCTCGTGGGTGCAACGCGATCTATCAGGGAGATCACATCAGCTCTTCGCGTCGTCGCTCGCGCCGATGAGGGCAGCGTCGGCCTGCGTCGTGTCGTCGTCTCCTTGGCGCCCCGAGACGTGCGATTCACCCAGAAGACGGTTTTCTTCGAGAAGATTCGAGGTGGAAGGGTCTATACGTTCGAGGACATCGTGAAGAGTATGAAGACCGATGGCTGGGTTGGGAAACCTGTCGACGCGGTACGGATGCCCGATGGAGCCATCAGTTCTGTCGACAACACAAGGGTGCTGGCAGCACATCACTCGGGGGTTCCGATACAGGCGCGTGTTCACGAGTTCGCTGATCCGCTCCCGCCGCAGCAGCTCGTTCGGCTCGGCCGTCTGGACGGATCTGCACCGACGTGGGGAGATTTCGCGACCTCCCGGATCGAGCGACAGGGACCGACGTGGGCAGGGCAGAATCCGTTCGGAAGCTTCGATCTCCCGCGATTGACAGGACAGCCATGACCAGCGACTCGGCCGGCGCCGTACGCTGGCGGTCGGTCTTGGCAGCCGCTCCTCCGGGTTCGCCCCGCCCGACTCCTTTCGCGAGGTCGTGCTCGGCGGGCTGCCTCAGATTTCTCCCCTGATATGGCTCGTCGAGGTCGACGGACTCCTCGAGGGTGGAGCTCCGTCCTATCCGAACAGTACCCAGGACGTCGCCTGGTCCCGTTCGCGAAGAACAGCCTGACGGATGACGTCTTCTGCTGGGATATCGGGGAGCGCCACGATGACCCGACGGTCCACATGATCCACGCCTTCACGGACGCCGGATGGGAGGAGCGCGGGCACTGGCAGGACTTCGACGAATGGCTCTCTGATGCGCTCAGCGTGCACCGGAGATGGGATGGTCGAGATGACGCGTTCGATGCCTGACTCGCGCGACATCGTCGAGAGCATGCGCCGCGAAGGATGGGTGGGGCCGCCTGCTCTGGTGGTGAGAATGCCGGACGGTGGGATGACGACTCTGGACAACGCGCGCCTGGCCGCCGCCGTCGATGCCGGCATCGAGATCGTGGCCGAGGTCCACGAGTATCACGAAGCACTTCCCCCGGCGCAACATCTGCGCTTCGCCGATCGATGGCACGGAACCCCTCAGACCTGGGGCGAGGCTGTGACCAATCGCGTCGCGTCGCAGGGCGCGAGCTGGGCCGCGCAGCATCCGCAGGGCGACCCGCGCGACGGTCGCCGATGATCCCGCCGAGGCTGGTGCAGACCCGGCGCGGACAGTGGGCGCAGCTCAGGCATCGGAAGGTCCTCGCAGGGCGATCGCCGACCTTCGGCGCGCTCATGCGACGTCCACTCGAGGATCTGCAGCCCATCTTCTGGCTGGCGGAGATCCGCGGTGCCGCGATGGCTTGGCAGGAGACGCTCGCGGCCCTCTATCCGGAACGACGGCTCGTTCCCTTCGCGAAGAACGCCGCCAGCGACGATCTCTTCTGCTTCGACCTCGATCGTTCGGACGAGCAGGTGCTCCGCATCCATGCCTATGCAAGCTCCGGTTGGGAGGATCGCGGGTCATGGCCGACGTTCGCGTACTGGCTCTCCTCGGCTCGCGGGTATCACGAGGGGTGGTTGCACGACCGGGTCGGTCTGCTGGATGCGCCGAAGTGGACCTCGACATGAGCGTCGACCTCGTCCGTCTGAGCAAGACGGTCTCGCACGCCCTCCGGCATGAACCGGAGGCGTACGGGATCGCTCTCGATGCGAATGGCTGGGCCGGCGTCGACGAGTTGCTCGCCGCGATCGGTCGCGCCGTGCCGAAGCTGGCTGGTGCCACCGAGGCCGACCTGCGCCAGATCCTCGCGACCAGCGACAAGCAGCGCTTCGAGATCGCCGACGGCCGGGTGCGCGCACGGTACGGCCACTCCCTCGTGCAGCAGATCGAGCATCCGGAGACGGAATCGGTGCCGGCGGTGCTCTATCACGGGACCCCGGTGCAGTCGGCGGAGGTCGTCGCCCGGGACGGGCTGCGCCCCATGGCGCGGCAGCGGGTGCACCTGTCGGGAACCGTCGAGCTCGCCGCCCGCGTCGGTGCTCGTCGAGGGCGCCCCGTGGTGTTCGCGATCGACACCGCTCGCGCCCGAGCGGAGGGCGTCCGGTTCTCGCGCGTCGACGATGATGTCTTCCTCGCCGACCGCATTCCCGGCGCGCTGCGCCGCATCGAGGGCTGAGTCGCCTAGCGCGCGCGAAACAGCAGCATCGACGTCGGCCCGAGCTCCAGCTCGTCGCCCGGCCCGTGCTCGAGCTCGGCGTCGGCGAGGTCGTCGCGTGACGAATCCCACAGCAGCGTGTACCCCGCCACGCCCTCGTGCTCGGGGAGGGTGACGGTCACGGTGGTCTCGAGGCCGTGCACGACGAGCAGGATGCGGTTGAAGTCCTCGAACTCGGGCGTCGAGGCGGCGAGGAACTGCAGCGTCCGCTCGGCCGGCGAGTCCCAGTCCTCCAGCGACATCGACAGGCCCTGCTTGTTGTACCAGTCCATCTGGCTGGCGCTCGGCGTCGTCTCGCCCCAGCGTCCGAAGCGCACCGGCCGCAGCGCCGGGTTCTCGCGCCGCAGCCGCGTCAGCTGCCGCACCACGTCGTGCAGGTCCCGCTGCCAGTCTGCCCGGCCGGACCAGTCGAGCCACGTGAGCTCCGAGTCCTGGCAGTACGCGTTGTTGTTGCCGTTCTGGCTGCGGCCGTACTCGTCGCCGGCCGTGAGCATCGGCACCCCGGCCGAGAGCAGCAGGGTGCCGAGCAGATTCCGGATCGCCTTCCGCCGCGCCGCCAGGATCTCCGGGTCGCCGGTGGGTCCCTCCACGCCGTGGTTGTACGACTTGTTGTCGTTGGTGCCGTCACGATCGTCCTCGCCGTTGCCGAGGTTGTGCTTCTCGTCGTACGCGACGAGGTCGGCAGCGGTGAAGCCGTCGTGCGCGGTGATGAAGTTGACGCTCGCGAGCGGGCCGCGCTCCAGCGCGAAGACGTGGTTGGAGCCGGCGAGGCGGCGCGCGAGCGGGCCGATGCCCTGCGAGGGCAGGCCGTTGTCGCGGGCGGCCGCGACGTCCCGCAGCCAGAAGTTGCGCATCCGGTCGCGGTAGCCGTCGTTCCACTCCGACCACCGCCGCGGGAACGCGCCGACCTGCCAGCCGCCGGGGCCGACGTCCCAGGGCTCGGCGATGAGCTTGACGTCCTGCAGCTCGGGGTCGGCGACGATGGCCTCGAGCAGCGGATGCCGCGGGTCGAAGTCGCCGGCGGCGTCGCGCCCGAGGGTCGCCGCGAGGTCGAACCGGAAGCCGTCGACCTGCACCTCGCGCGCCCAGTAGCGCAGCGAGTCGAGCACGAGGCGCTGGGCGGCGGGGCGCGAGACGTCGAGCGTGTTGCCGCATCCGGTCGTGTCGACGTAGCCGCCGTCGGCGTCGTGCCGGTAGTAGCTCGCGTCGTCGAGGCCGCGCAGGCTCGTGGTCGGGCCGTCGCGGCCCTCCTCGGAGGTGTGGTTGTAGACGACGTCGAGCAGCACCTCGAGGCCGGCCTCGTGCAGCAGCCGCACCATGCCCTTGAACTCGCGCAGCACGCCGCCGGCGCCCTCGGCCTGCGCCGCGCGGCTCGCGTACTGCGCGTGCGGGGTGAAGAAGTTGAGCGTGTTGTAGCCCCAGTAGTTCGTCAGGCCCATCGCGCGCAGCCGCTGCTCGCTCACGTGCTGATGCACGGGCAGCAGTTCGACGGCCGTGACGCCGAGGTCGCACAGGTAGCCGATCGTCGAGGGATGCGCGAGCCCCGCATACGTGCCGCGCAAATGCTCGGGCACGTCGGGGTTGCGCATCGTGAGGCCCCTCACGTGCGCCTCGTAGATCACGGTGTGATCCAGCGCGATGCCGGGCTTGCCCACCCCGCCCCAGTCGAACCCGCCGTCCATCACCTCGCCGCGCCAGCCCGCGGTCGTGCGGCGGAGGCCGCGCGCGTACGGGTCGATCAGGTGGCGGGCGGGGTCGAAGGCGTTCGCCGGGGCGGCGGGACCGTCCGCCCGCACCGAGTACGACGCGCCGGGCACGAGCTCCGCGCTCGTGATGCTCCAGACGTCGTCGGCATCCCGGATCATCGGCGACGACCACACGACCCGGTCGCCGTCTCCCGGGTCGATCACGCACAGTTCGAGGGCGCCGGCGTTCGCACTCCACACCCGCAGCTCGCCGCCGCCGTCGACGGGGCGCACGCCGAGATCCCGGAGCGGATCGGCCGACGGCATGCGCACCAGACTACGGACTCTAGGTTGGGGGCATGGCGGTCTATCTCGACCACGCGGCCACCTCGCCCATGCCGCCCCAGGTGCTCGCCGCCTACACCGACGCGCTGCGCGTGGTCGGCAACCCGTCGTCGATCCACGGACCCGGCCAGGCGGCGCGCGAACTGCTCGAGTCGGGGCGGGATGCCGTGGCCGCGTCGATCGGCGCGGACCCCGCGGAGATCGTGCTCACCGGCGGCGGCACCGAGGCCGTCAACCTCGCGATCAAGGGGCTCTACTGGGCGCGCGCGCGGGAGCAGCGGATCCTCGTGCCCGAGGCCGAGCACCACGCGACGATCGACTCCGTCGAGTGGCTCGCCGCGCACGAGGGCGCGATGCTCGACTGGATCCCCGTCGACGACCTCGGCCGCATCCGTCTCGACGCGCTCAAGCGGGCGCTCGCCGCGAACCCGGGCGACGTCGCGCTCGTGACGTCGCTGTGGGCCAACAACGAGGTCGGCACGATCCAACCGGTGCGCGAGCTCGCGGCGCTCGCAGCGCGCTACGACGTGCCCGTGCATCTCGACGCGATCGCGGCATACGGGCAGCTGCCGATCGACGTGCACGAGCTCGGGGTGGCGGCGTTGAGCCTCGCCGCGCACAAGATCGGCGGGCCCGTGGGGGTGGGCGCGCTCTATCTCGCGCGCACGGCGACGGTCGAGCCGTTGCTGCACGGCGGCGCCCAGCAGCGCGCGCGTTCCGGCACGCAGGACGCGGCGGGTGCGGCGGCGTTCGGGGTTGCGGCGACGCGGGCGGTGGGTGGCGTCGGCTCGCCGAACCTGGGGGAGCGCGCGGCGCGGATGGCGCGAGTGCGCGACCGGCTGCTCGACGGCATCCGGAGCGCGGTGCCCGACGCGGTGCTGCGCGGGGATCCGGATCCGGCCGGCCGGCTGCCGTCCAATGCGCACCTCACCTTCCCCGGCTGCGACGGCGACAGCCTGCTCTTCCTGCTCGACGTCGCGGGGTTCGCGGTCTCCACCGGTTCGGCCTGCGCCGCGGGGTGAGCGAGCCGTCGCACGTGCTGCACGCGATGGGGGTGCCCGAGGAGGTCGCTCGCGGAGCACTGCGCTTCACGGTCGGCGACGAGACGACAGAGGCCGACGTCGATGAACTCGTGGCGGCGCTGCCGGATGCCGTGGCCCGGGCGCGGCAGGCGGGGTCGGCATCCCGGGCCCCGACGCGGTTCTGAACGACGCGCGGCTCACTCCAGGTCGTACTGGATGATGCGCGGCGACGCGTGGATGCACACCATCCGCAGGATGCCCGTGCCCGTGTTGCGGAATCCGTGATGCTGCCGCGCCGGCGCGACGACGACGGTGCCCGGGGTCGCGCGCTGCTCGGCGATGTCGGTGTCGGCCTCCTCGCCGAAGCCGTCGCCGAGGCGGAAGGTCACCTCACCCTCGAGCACGATCCAGGTCTCGGAGTAGGGATGCCAGTGCAGCCCCACGCCCTGCCCCGGATCGTCGTCGACGGCGAAGAACGAGGTCCCGGCGTCGAAGTCCGCCCCCTCGAACCGAGCGGTCCGGCTCCGCCGCCCGGCCCCCACGAGATCCGACAGCTGCAGCACATGCGCCATCGCCCCATCCACTCGCGAATGACCGAATTGTGCAAGGGTGCGCGGCCGGGCGCTGCACAAAGTGGTCATTCGCGAGCAGCGCCTACCCTGGTGGGGTGCGGGTTCTTGCGGCGATGAGCGGCGGCGTCGACAGCGCCGTCGCGGCGGCGCGTGCCGTCGAGGCCGGCCACGACGTCGTCGGCGTGCACCTCGCGCTCAGCCGGCAGCCCGGCACGCTCCGGATGGGCGCCCGCGGCTGCTGCACGATCGAGGACTCGATGGACGCGCGCCGTGCCGCGACGCACCTCGGCATCCCGTTCTACGTGTGGGACTTCAGCGAGCGCTTCCAGCTCGACGTCGTCGACGACTTCGTCGCCGAATACGCCGCCGGCCGCACGCCGAACCCCTGCCTGCGCTGCAACGAGCGCATCAAGTTCGCGGCGCTGCTCGAGAAGGCCCTCGCACTCGGCTTCGACGCCGTCGCCACCGGGCACTACGCGTCGATCCTCACCGACGCCGACGGCAACCGCGAGCTGCACCGCGCCGCCGCCTGGGCCAAGGACCAGTCCTACGTGCTCGGCGTGCTCACCGCCGAGCAGCTCGCGCACGCGATGTTCCCGCTCGGCGCCACGCCCTCGAAGGCCGAGGTGCGCGCCGAGGCCGCCGCCCGCGGGCTCACCGTGGCGCAGAAGCCCGACTCGCACGACATCTGCTTCATCCCCGACGGCGACACCCGCGGTTGGCTCGCGGACCGCGTCGGCGCATCGGAGGGCCCGATCCTGGACCAGGCGGGGAGCGGATCGGAACGCACGCCGGCGCCGCCGCCTTCACCGTGGGGCAGCGCAAGGGCCTCGATCTGCGGATCCCCTCCCCGGACGGCCGCCCGCGCTTCGTGCTCGAGGTGCGCCCGTCGAGCAACGAGGTCGTCGTCGGCCCGCGCGAGGCGCTCGCCGTCGCGGAGCTCGCGGGCCGCCGGGTGAGCTGGGCGGGCATCCCGCCGGTGGATGCCGAGGCCGGCTTCGCGTGCGGCGTGCAGGTGCGCGCGCACGGCGATCCGGTCCCGGCGACCGCCGTGCTGCGCGGCGGGGAGCTGGTCGTGCGCCCGGACGTTCCGCTCGACGGCGTCGCGCCGGGTCAGAGTGCGGTGCTCTACCGCGGCACGCGCGTGCTCGGGCAGTGCACGATCGACCGCACCGTCAGCGCGACCCTCGCGGCCGTCGACTAGCTGTAGTTCCTCGTGAGGTTGTGAACGCGGGCTGCGGGGGTTTGGCCGCCGATTCCGGTGTGGGGTCGGTGGTGATTGTAGAAGTGCAGCCAGCGGTCGTAGTCGGCGGCTCGTGCTTCGTCTGAGGTGTAGGGCTTGGCGTAGGCCCATTCGGTGGCGAGGGTGCGGTTGAACCGCTCGACCTTGCCGTTGGTTTGCGGTCGATAAGGGCGCGTCCGGCGATGCTTGATGTCGCCGAGCGCGGCAGCGAAGGCTCTGGACCGGTAGCAAGAGCCGTTGTCGGTCATCACTGCCTGGACGCGGATGCCGGCGGCGGCGAAGAAAGCGGCGGCTCGGATCCAGAAGCCGGCCGCTGTTTCTTTGCGTTCGTCGGTGTGGATCTCGGAGTAGGCCAGCCGGGAGTGGTCATCGACCGCGTGATGCAAGAACGAATAGCCGCGACCCCCTCGACCGTGCCCGTCGTTGTGTCGCTTGCCCTGCTGTCGACCGACGACTCGATGGCCGCCGCCGTCGGGGATGCGGCCGAGCTTCTTGATATCGACATGGACCAGCTCGCCGGGTGCGACCTTCTCATAACGAGTGAGACGCTCCCGACGAACGGGCAGGCCGGTGCTCTGATCCACGTGATGCAGCAGCGGCATCCGATAGCGCTCGAGCACCCGCCCGACCGTCGATCGGGGAACACCGAGGTGATAGCCGATCCGATGCGGACCCCACCGTCTCGTGAACCTCAAAGCGACGATCCGCCGCTCCAACCGAACCGAACAACGACCCGGCGACCGTCTCGGGCGCGAGCTGCGGTCGGTCATCGGCTGACCCCGCCGATAGCGGACAGCCCATTTCGACGCGGTCGCCGGCGAGCACTGAAACCGTTCCGCAGCACGCCGAGCAGGCCATCCCTGCTCGACGATCAACCGAGCAAGCCGAAGCCTGCCCTCCGGCGTGAAGGGCGCGTTAGCGTGAGTCACGAAGGCCTCCGTTGTGGGACGTGAGTGTGGTAACCCACATCCTCCGCGGAGGCCTTCGCTCACGTCACGCGATCACAACGTCCCGAGGAACTACAACTAGCCGCGCCCCGCTCACGCCGGCGCGCGCACCCCGCGGCCCACGATCGCCGACACGAGCGCCTCGATCGGCTCCCGCGCCGCGCGCGGGTTGTCCAGCAGCGTGAAGTCGACCTCGCCCAGCATCGGCAGGTCGGCCAGCGCCACCAGATCGTCCGGCACCATGTTCTGCGGCAGCACGGCCACTCCGATGCCGGCTCGCGCCGCGGCGAGCGTGCCGGTCGTCTCGCGGACGTTGCACGTGATCCGCCAGCTGCGGCCCGCCGCCTCGAGTGCGGCGATGGCGGCGGTGCGGGAGATCGACGGCGCGGGGTAGGCGATGAGCGGGACCGGCGATCCGGCATCCAGCTGCAGCGCCTTGTGCGCCGCCCAGACCAGTCGTTCGCGGCGTACGAGGCGGCCGTCGGGCAGGTCGGGCTCCTCCTTGATGAAGACGAGGTCGAGCTGTCCGGCCCGCAGGCGCCGGGCGAGGAACGCCGATTGCCCGACGGTCAGCTCGAGGTTGATCTGCGGGTAGAGCTGCCGGAAGTCGCGCAGGATCGGCGGCAGCGTCATCGCGAGGTCGTCCGCGGAGCCGAACCGCAGCCGTCCCCGCATCGCAGAGCCGGTGAAGTAGGCCGCCGCCTCGTCGTGCGCCGCGAGGATGCTGCGGGCGAATCCCAGCATCGCCTCGCCGTTGTCGGTGAGCGCGACCGCGCGCGTGTCGCGCGAGACGAGCTGACGTCCGGCCGCCACCTCGAGCTTGCGCACCTGCTGGCTCACGGTGGGCTGGCTGAGCTCGAGCAGCTCGCCGGCACGGGTGAAGCTCAGCGTCTCCGCGACGGCCACGAAGGTGCGCAGCAGGCCCGGATCGAACACGGCATCCACCTCTTATTCGAGAATCCAATGCGACTTATAGCCATGATTCCGCATTCCAATGGATGCCGCGAGCCTAGCCTGGAGCGATGAGCACGGTGCCCGGCGTCGATCCCGCCACCGTCACCGCACCGATCCCCGTGCAGTCGGGGCCGCGCTCGTTCCGCGACACGTTCAGCGCGCTTCGCGAGCGCAACTACCGGCTGTATCTCATCGGCCAGTTCTTCGCGAACACCGGCGGCTGGATGAATCGCATCGCCATGGACTGGCTGGTGCTGCAGCTGACCCACAACGTCGGCCTCGTCGGCCTCACCGTGACGATCCAGTTCGCGCCCGCGCTGCTGCTGGGTCCCTGGGCGGGCGTGCTGGCCGACCGGCTGCCGCGCCGGCATGTGCTCAAGGTCACGATGGGCGTCTCGGTGGTGGTCAACGGCACCCTCGCGGCCCTCGTGCTCACGGACGCCGTGCAGGTCTGGGAGGTCTACCTCGGCGCCCTCATCGTGGGCATCGCGATGACGATCGACGGCCCGTCCCGCTCGGCGTTCGTGAGCGAGCTGGTCGGCACCCACCGGCTGCCGCAGGCGATCAGCATGAACGCCTCGATCTTCCACCTCGGCGGATTCCTCGGCCCCGCGATCAGCGGCGTGCTCATCGCGGCGGTCGGCTCCGGATGGTCGATCGCGATCTGCGCCGTCACCGCCACCGTGCCGATCGCGGCGCTGTTCCGGATGCGCACCCGTGACCTCACGATCGCGACCCCGCGACCGCGCGAGCGCGGGCAGATCCGGGAGGCCGTGCGCTACATCCGCAGCAAGCCCACGATCGTCTGGCCGATGGTGCTCGTCGTGTTCGTCGCGACGTTCGGCATGAACCTCCCGGTGCTGTTCACGGCATCCGCGGACCACGTCTGGCACACCGGGTCCGCGGGCTACGGCCTGTACACCTCGCTCGCCGCGGTCGGCGCGCTCAGCGGCGCCCTGCTCTCGGCCCGCCGCAAGTCGCTGCGGCTGCGCACCATCATCCCGCTCATCGTGCTCTACGGCGTCGTCACAGCGAGCGCCGGCAGCGCGCCCTGGTACGTGCTGTTCCTGCCGCTGCTGGTCGGCATCGGCATCTGCCGCATCCTGTTCATGACCGCCGGCGAGTCGCTGACCCAGCTCTCGACGAACCTGTCGATCCGCGGCCGCGTGATGTCGTTCTGGATCATGATCGGAACGGGCGGTCAGGCGATCGGCGGGACGCTCATGGGATGGATCGCGGAGCTCCTCGGCGCGCAGGTCGCGTTCGCGGTGGCCGGGCTCGTCCCCGCCGCCGCGGGGATCGTCGTCGCGATCATCCTCGCCCGGCGGCACCAGCTGTCGATCCGGGTCAATGTGCGCAATCCGCGGCGCCTCGTGCGGATCGTCTCGCGCGGTCAGGTCATCGTCGAGCACTGACCCCGGAGCATCCCGCGGGAGTATGCGGCGTGCTCCCGTGCGGGATAGCGTCGGGGCATGGCTGACACTCAGACGGCTCCGGCCGGCATCCGGGTCTTCAACATGCTCGCGGGGCTGACGACGCTCGCGATCTTCCTGCAGGCGATCAGCGCGGGGCTGTTCATGTCGCTGCGCGAGGCGGGCAAGCCGTGGGTCACGGTGCACGCGATCGTCGCCTACATCGCGATCCTGCTCGCCGTCGTCACGGCGATCGTCGCGATCGTCGCGCTGCGCGCCTCGGCGAAGAGCCTCATGTGGGGAGCCATCGTGCTCGCGGTGCTGCTGGTCGTGCAGGTCGGGATGGGCCAGGCGATCGAGCAGGCGCGCGGTCTCGTCGCCGTGCACGTCCCGCTCGCGTTCATCGTGTTCGCGCTGACGATCTGGCTCTCGGTGCGCGGCGGCATCGTGCGCCGTCGCCTGACGGGCACCCCGACGCCGGCGTAGGCCGCGGACGACGCGCGCGGGATCAGCCGACGCGGCGGTTCTCGGTGCGGTCGAGAAGCTCGCGCACCTCGTCGAGGCCCAGGATCGGCGCGGTGTCCGGGCTGATCGGGTGGGAGGCGTCGGCGTGCACGTCGTCGACGAGGCGCGACATCATCTCGACCGCGTCGTCGACGATGTCGGTCGCCCGCACCTCGGTGCC
This sequence comes from Pseudolysinimonas kribbensis, assembly GCF_030161895.1. Taxonomy (GTDB): domain Bacteria; phylum Actinomycetota; class Actinomycetes; order Actinomycetales; family Microbacteriaceae; genus Pseudolysinimonas; species Pseudolysinimonas kribbensis. Next base: position 619,536 of record NZ_BSVB01000001.1, on the reverse strand, counting down.
GTGCAGCAGCCAGCGCGCGACCTCGAGCTCCGCGACCAGCGCCGCGCGCTGCCGGAGCCGGAGGTCCAGCGGACCGCGCGCGGCCGCGTAGGCGTCGAACGCCGCATCCACCGTGTCCTCGGCGGCCCCGACGAGCCATTGCAGGTCGAGGGCCGGATCTCCCACGCGCAGGCCGTGCCAGTCGATCACGCCGGTCACGGCGCCCTCGGCCGAGAGGAACGCGTCCGAGGCGAGCGATCCGTTGATCACGACGGGCGTGTACTGCCAGAGGCCGGCGTCGGTGCCCGCCTCGCGCCAGCGCTGCAGGAGAGCCGCCGGCACGAGGCCGGTCGCCCCGGCACGATCGATGAGAGCGAGGGCCGCGCGATGACCGTCGGCCGCGGAGTGCACGGGGAGGCCGGCATCCGTCACGACGCTCGTCGGCAGAGCGTGGATCGCGCCGATCGCGCGACCGATCGACGCCCCCAGTTCCGCGTCGAGCGACGCGAGCGGCACCTTCGTGCCGTAGACGAACTCCGACACCACGGCCCGGGTACCCGCGACGGGTGCCTGGCCGGCGAAGCTCGACACCGAGAACGGCAGCCGCGCACGCACGCCGGTGCTCAGAGCGCGCAGCGCCACCAGGTCCGCCGACTGCTCCGCCTCGGCACGCTCGCTGCGCGGCACGCGCACGATCCAGTGCCGCCCGTCGCGCCCGGTGAGCAGGGCGGCGTCGAAGTCGCCGCCTCCGCTCGAGCCGAATCCCTGCACGCCGACGACGTCGAGACCGGCCACGGCCGAGGTCGCCAGCGCGGCTAGAGTGAGAGCGGATCTGGCCATGGGGTCAGGGTAGGTCCGGTCCTCGCCCGACCGGCGGACGCCACGCCCCAGCTCGAGAGTCCGGAGTGTCGTGCCCCCTGCATCCGAGCCGTCGTCGTTCGCAGCGCACCTGCCGCTGTCCCGCGCCACGATCGACCGTGACCACCTCTCGCGCACGTTCGGGGTGGAGGCGCTGCTGGCCGAACCGGAAGCGCGCGCCATCGTGCTCCGCTCGGGGAGGCCCTGCTCGCCGGACCGGCCGAGATCGCGCTCCTGCCGGGCACCGAGGTGCCGCCGCATGCCCTCGCGCTCTACCTCGGGCGCGCGGTCGACGACTCGCCCGGCCTTCCGGCCGGGGCGCCGGTGCTGGCGGTGGTGCTCGACGAGGACGCGGTCGAGGACCCCGGCGACCAGCGCCACTGGGGCAACCTGCGCGAGCTCGGAGCCCGTCTCTCCGATCGCGATGCCGGGCTGTTCACCGAGGCGCTCGGCCTGGCGAACTGGCACCGCTCCTACGGCTTCTCACCGCGCACCGGCAACGCCAGCATCCCGGATGCGGGCGGCTGGACCCGGCGCGATGTCGAGACGGGCACCGAGATCTTCCCGCGCACGGACGCCGCCGTCATCATGGGCATCACCGATCACGACGACCGGATCCTGCTCGGCTCGAATGCGATGTGGAAGTCGAACCGCTTCTCGGTGCTCGCGGGGTTCGTCGAACCGGGGAGTCACTGGAGGCCGCGGTGATCCGCGAGGTGCACGAGGAGTCGGGCCTGCGCGTCGTCGACCCGGTGTATCTCGGCAGCCAGCCGTGGCCGTTCCCGGCGTCGCTCATGGTCGGCTTCCGCGCCCGGCTCGCGCCCGGGGAGAGCCCGGAGCCACAGGCCGACGGCGAGGAGATCCTCGAGTTGCGCTGGTTCACCCGCGACGAGCTCACCGCCTCGCTCGGTGAGATCGGCCTGCCCGGACGCACCTCGATCGCACGCGCGATCCTCGAGGACTGGTACGGCGGCCCGATCGACGACGGCGTCGAGTGGTAGCTGCTTTCGGCTCCAGCGCGCTCGCCGGCCTCGACGACGAGCAGCGAGCGGCCGCGGAGACGCTGCTGGGGCCGGTCTGCATCCTCGCGGGCGCCGGCACGGGCAAGACCAGGGCGCTCACGCACCGCATCGCACACGGCGTCGAGTCCGGCGCCTACGACCCCGCGCGCGTCATGGCGCTGACCTTCACCACGCGCGCCGCGGGGAGCTGCGCACCCGGCTGCGCCAGCTCGGAGCGGGAGCGGTGAACGCGCGGACCTTCCATTCGGCCGCGCTCGCGCAGCTCTCGCACTTCTGGCCGCAGGCGGTGGGCGGGCAGCTGCCGCGCATCCTGGAGTCGAAGGGCCGGGTGCTCGGGCAGGCCGCGGAGCAGTTGCGACTGCGGGTCGACACCGCCGCCCTGCGCGACGCGGCCGCGGAGATCGAGTGGCGCAAGGTCTCCCGGATGCCGTTGGAGGCCTACGCGCGCGCCGCCGAGTCGCGCTCGCTGCCGGCCACCCTTCCCGCGGACCGGATGACGGCCCTGCACGAGCGCTACGAGCGCCTCAAGGACGAGGGACGCCGGATCGACTTCGAGGACGTGCTGCTCGCCACCGCCGGGATGCTCGAGTCGGAGCCGTGGATCGCCGAGCAGGTGCGCGAGCAGTACCGCGTGTTCGTCGTCGACGAGTATCAAGACGTGTCGCCGCTGCAGCAGCAGCTGCTCGAGCAGTGGCTCGGCACCCGGCGGGAGCTGTGCGTGGTCGGCGACGCGAACCAGACGATCTACTCGTTCACGGGCGCGACGAGCGAGTACCTGCTGCAATTCGCCTCGCGGTGGGACGGCGCCCGCATCGTGCGGCTCGAGCGCAACTACCGCTCGGCGCCGCCGATCCTCTCGCTCGCGAACCGCTTGATGCGCGGCCGTCCGGGCGCGCTGGAGCTCATCCCCGCGACCCAGTTGCCAAAACCGGCCAGTGCGCGCCCGGGCGCACTGGCCGATTTCGGCAACTCGACCGCGTACGACACCGACGGGGAGGAGGCGCGCGCGGTCGCGGCCGCGATCGCCGCCGAGATCGCGGGCGGCACGCGCCCCGAGCGCATCGCGGTGCTGTACCGGGTCAACGCGCAGGCGGCGCTGTTCCAGGCCGCGCTCGCCGACGCCGGCGTCGGCGCCCGCCAGCAGGGCGCCGTCAAGTTCTTCGACCTGCCCGACGTCAAGCTCGCCATCGTGGCGCTCGCGCAGCTGGCCCGCGACACGAAGGCCCCCGCCGTGCCGCTGTTCCAGTCGGTGAGCGACGTCGTGCGCGACCTCGGCTGGACCTCCCAGCGGCCCGAGGGCGGGGTGCGACCCAGGAGAAATGGGAGGCCCTCAACGCGATCGTGGAGCTCGCCGACCAGGCCGCCGACGGCGCCACGCTCGCGCAGTTCGCGCAGGAGCTGCAGCATCGGCAGGCGGCGCAGCACGAGCCGACGATCGCCGCCGTCACCCTCTCGACCCTGCACGGCTCGAAGGGCCTCGAGTGGGACTCCGTACACCTGGTCGGACTGAGCGAGGGGCTGCTGCCGATCAGCCACGCGAACGGCCTCGCCGCGATCGACGAGGAGCGACGGCTGCTCTACGTCGGCATCACGCGGGCACGTCGACGTCTCGCGCTGAGCTGGTCGCGGGAGGGACTGCGCGGTCGTCCGCGCGAGCCCAGTCGGTTCCTGGCGGAGCTGCGCACGAGCACTCGGGATGCCGCTCCCACCGCGCGAGGCTGACCGCACCGTCGCGGGGGTCGAGCTCCCAACTGGTGCCGGGCTCGCCCTTCCCGGCGTCGAGGTGCCGGGCGACGAAGGCCGCGGCCTCCGCGATCGCGGTGCGGGTCAGCGCCGGGGCGGGCCGGCCGTGCAGTTGGGTCGCGATCGCCGGCCAGGCCGGGTCGGCATCCCGCCGGGCGAGCCCGACGCAGTGCACGCAGGCGGTCCGGCCGGGCACGACGAGCGGGCCCACCGTGATGCGGTCGCCGACGACTACCGGCAGGTGGGGCACGTCGCGTCGAAGCCACGGGCCGTGCTCCGACGGGGCGAGCACCCACGCCGCGACGAGCAGCACGAGGTCGGGTTGGTCGGACCAGCCGAGCTGGCGCACGAGCTCCTGGGCGAGGTCGCCCTCGCCGTAGACCGCCACCCGGGGCGCCGGTGCGCGCGGCATCTCGAGTGCGGGCGCGATGCGGTCGAGCAGCCGGTCGGCGTCGGCGCCGGCCGCCCGGGCCATCATCGCGAACCCGGTCTCGGAGATGCCGGCCTCGAGCGCGGCGAGCAGCCTCTCGTGCGCGGGCGTCACGTCGTCGAGCACCGCCAGCGGCCGGGTCGCCCCGAGCTGGATGCCGGTCGGCGACCGCCAGACGAGCGGCACGCCCGCCGCGAGCTTGAGCACCATGCGGCGAGGATGCCGCAGCACGGCCGGACGCCGCCGAGACGATCCACACCCGCCGGCCGGACCGGGCTACTCCTCGTGCGGCCGGTCGCCGGTCGTGTCGTCGAGCAGATCCTCGATCGCCTTGTCGATCGCGTCCGGCTCGGGCGCGCCGCCGGTGAGCCGGGCGACGAGCGCCGCGGGGTCGTCGATGTCGGCGTCGGTCGGGATGACGTCGGGGTGCGCCCAGAGCGCGTCGCGTCCCTCGGCGCCCACGGCATCCGACACCGCCTGCCACATCGCGGCCGCCTCACGCAGCCGGCGGGGCCGCAGCTCGAGACCGACGAGCGTCGCGAACGCCGACTCGGCAGGGCCCCCGGCCGCCCGGCGTCGGCGCACCATCTCGGCGATCGCGCCGTTGCGCGGCAGCCGCGCCGTCGCCGCCTGCGTGACCACGTCGACCCAGCCCTCGATGAGCGCGAGCATCGTCTCGAGCCGGCCGAGCGCGATCCTCTGCTCCTCGGTCTTCTCGGGGATGAACGCGCCGCTCGACACCGCGGCACGCAGCTCCTCCGGGTTCTGCGGGTCGAAGTTCTCGGCGAGCTCCGCGATCCGGTCGGTGTCGATGTGGATGCCGCGGGCGAAGTCGGTGATCTGGGTCAGCAGCGCGAGCCGCAGCCACCGCGCGTGCCGGAACAGCCGCGCATGCGCGAGCTCGCGCACCGCGAGGTAGAGCCGCACCTCGGAGATGTCGACGTCGAGCCCCGCACCGAACGCGTCGACGTTCTGCGGCACGAGCGCGGCCTGACGCTGTTCGCCGTCCAGCAGCGGGATGCCGACGTCGCCGCCCGAGACGACCTCGCCCGACAGCTGTCCCACCACCTGTCCGAGCTGCATCGCGAAGAGCGTGCCGCCGATGTTGCGCATGACCTGCCCGGCGTCGCCGAGCATGCCGGCCATCTCCTCGGGCGCCTGATCGCGCAGCACACCGGTCAGGGCGTCCGCGATCGAGTGCGCGACCGGCTCGGCGAGCTGGGTCCACACCGGCATGGTCGCCTCGGCCCAGCCGGCGCGGGTGAGCAGCGCCGGTTCGGTCGTCAGCTGCGCGATCGCCGTGATCTCGTCGAGCCAGAGCGCGGCGACGTGCAGCGCCTGCTCGAAACCCGATACCTCGGCGGGCGTCGAGGTCACGGCGGAGCGCTGGGCGAGACCGCGCGCCTGCTCGAGAGCGAGGCCCCAGTTGATGCCCTCGCCGCTGTTCTGCAGTGCCGACTGCAGCTGGCCGATGAGCCGCTGCACCATCTCGGGATCGTTCGGCAGGCCGGCGGCACTCGCGAGCTTGGCCGGGTCGAGCTCTCCGTTGCCGGACAGGAACTCGCGCAGCATGTCGCGGAAGTCGTCCTCCGACGGCCCCTCGTCGTCAGCAGCCATGGGGCGCCTCCTCAGCCATGCGATCCACGCTAGCCCGCACGCAGCGGGCGGCACCGGTGGTTCGCCTATGCTGATGCCTCGCCGCCCTGCGCCCACAGCGAACACATCGAGAACGACATGACCGACCCCGCCGAACACGACGCCGCTGTGCGCACGCGCCGTCGGCCGTCGCCCGGGACGGTCGGCTGGATCCTGCTCGTCCTCGGGGTCGTCGGCACGGTGGCGCTCGGGCTCACGCCGTCGTCGTACGTCGTCGAGCGGCCCGGGCCGGTGTACGACGTGCTGGGTGCGGTCGGTACGGGGGCGGCCGCCAGACCGCTCATCGGCATCCCGTCGGGGCAGAGGACGTATCCCACGTCGGGCTCGCTCGACATGCTCACGGTGTACGTCGACGGCAGCCCGCAGACTCCGGTCAACTGGGTCTCGATCGCGGCGTCGTGGTTCGATCCCACCCGCTCGGTCGTCCCGATGAACGAGGTCTACGCGCCGGGGGTGACCGACAAGCAGGCCGACCAGCAGGACAAGGTCGAGATGTCGAGCTCGCAGCAGGACGCGACCGCGGCGGCCTTCACGGCTCTGGGCGTGCGGTACACCACCACGATCGTGGTCGGCCAGGTCGTTCCCGGCACCCTCCGAGGGCGTGCTGAAGGCGGGCGACGACGTCGTCTCGGTCGCCGGCCAGCCCGTGACGGGTCTGACCCAGCTGCAGAAGGCCATCCGGGCGCACGGCACGACGACGCCGCTCGCGGTCGGCATCCGGCGCGACGGCGCGACGCGCGAGGTGCAGATCACTCCCGAGGTCAACTCCCAGAGCGGGAAGCCGGCCATCGGCATCCTGACCGGGGTCCGGTACGTGTTCCCGTACACCGTGCGCTTCCAGCTCTCCGACGTCGGCGGTCCCAGCGCCGGCATGATGCTGGCGCTCGGGATCTACGACAAGCTCACGCCGGGCAAGCTGACCGGCGGCGCGCACATCGCCGGCACGGGGGAGATCACGGCCGACGGCACGGTGGGCATCATCGGCGGCATCCGGCAGAAGATGTACGGCGCGCGGGATGCCGGCGCCGACTGGTTCCTGGCCCCCGCCGGCAACTGCGACGAGGTCGTCGGCCACGTGCCGTCGGGCCTGCGGGTCCTGAAGGTCTCGACCCTGCACCAGGCGCTCGACGACGTGAAGGCGATCGCGGCCCACGACGCCGGCTCCCTGCCCACCTGCACCGCGAAGTAGGCGGGTCTCCAGGGTCGCCCCTAAACTCGACCGGGTGACCTCCACGACGGCGTCGGCCGCCCGCCCCCGCGCAACCGGACCCGCGCGGTCGTCGCCATCTCGGCCGTCGTCATCGCCGTGGTCGTGATCGCGTTCTTCGCGTTCTCGAGCCTGTACGCCGACGTGCTGTGGTACCAGCAGCTCGGGTACCTCAACGTGCTCACGACCCAGTGGACCGCCACGATCCTGATGTTCATCGTGGGCTTCCTCGCGATGGGGATCGGCGTCGGCGTCAGCATCGTCGTCGCGTTCCGCATGCGGCCGATGTACACCAAGCTCAGCTCGCAGCTCGACCGCTACCAGCAGGTGATCGCACCGCTGCGACGGGTGGCGATGATCGGCATCCCGGCCGTGCTCGGCATCTTCATGGGCGTGTCGACCGCGACGCGGTGGCCGGCGGTGCTCGAGTACTTCAACCGCACCCCGTTCGGCACCAAGGACCCGCAGTTCGGGCTGGATTCGTCGTTCTACGTGTTCGAGCTCCCCTTCTGGCACGGCGTGCTCGGCTACGCGTCGACCGTGATCCTCGTCGCCGGGCTCGCGGCGCTCGCGACCACGTATCTGTACGGCGGCATCCGAGTCAGCGGGCGCGAGGTGCGGGTCGCACGGGCCGCACGGGTGCAGCTCGCCATCACCGCGTTCGTCTACCTCGCCGTGCAGGCGATCAGCATCTGGCTCGACCAGTACTCGACGGTCACCGACACGATCACGTTCGGACCGGACGCGCCCACGATCAACGGTGCCGACTACACCGACGTGAACGCCACCATCCCGGGGCGGGTGATCCTCGCCGGGATCGCGGCCGTGGTCGCCGTGCTGTGCCTCATCACGGCGTTCATCGGCCGCTGGCGGCTGCCGCTGGTCGGGACCGCCCTGCTCATCGTCTCGGCGATCGTCATCGGGGCGATCTACCCGGCGATCATCCAGAACCTGCAGGTCAACCCGAGCCCGATCAAGTATGAGTCCCAATACATCCGCGACAACATCTCCGCCACCCGGCTCGCGTACGGCGTCGACGACGTCAAGACCAAGACCTACGACGCGACGACGGATGTCAAGGCCGGCCAGCTGCGCTCCGACGCCGAGACGACCGCCAGCATCCGGATCCTCGACCCGTCGCTCATCACCAAGACGTTCGCCCAGCTGCAGCAGATCCGGCAGTACTACCAGTTCGAGAAGGACCTCGACGTCGACCGCTACACGATCGATGGCAAGAAGCAGGACACCGTGATCGCGGTGCGCGAGCTCGACCAGAAGAACCAGAGCTCGTCGACCTGGTACAACGACACCCTCGTCTACACGCACGGGTACGGTGTCGTCGCCGCGGCCGGTAACAAGCGGACGGCGAACGGGCAGCCGGTGTTCCTGCAGAAGGGCATCCCGTCCAAGGGCGACCTCGACCTCATGCAGCCACGTGTCTACTTCGGCGAGCAGTCGCCCCAGTACTCGATCGTCGGGTCGAAGGACGACGGCAAGTCGATCGAGTTCGACTACCCGTCGGGCAGCGGCGGTGCCGACTCCAGCGACGGCACGAACACGACGTACTCGGCCAACGGCGGGCCCAAGCTCGACAACTTCGTGAAGCGGCTCGCGTACGCGGTCAAGTTCGGCTCGACCGACATCCTGTTCTCCAGCTCGGTGCAGAACCAGTCGCAGATCCTGTACGACCGCTCGCCCAAGAAGCGCGTCAGCAAGGTCGCGCCCTACCTCACGCTCGACAGCGACCCGTACCCGGCGGTCGTCAACGGCCGGATCGTCTGGATCGTCGACGGCTACACGACGAGCAACGACTACCCGTACTCGACGTCGCACTCGCTGTCGGACATGATCGCCGACTCCAAGACGTCGACGAACTCGCTCGCCGTCGACGACGTGAACTACATCCGCAACTCCGTCAAGGCGACCGTCGACGCGTACACCGGCAAGGTGACGCTGTATGCGTGGGACCCGAACGATCCGGTGCTGAAGACGTGGCAGAAGGTCTTCCCGTCGACGGTGAAGTCGAAGAAGGACATGTCGACCGCCCTGCTCGCGCACGTGCGCTACCCCGAGGACCTGTTCAAGGCGCAGCGCCAGATCCTCGAGACGTACCACGTCACCAACTCGACGACGTTCTACGCGAGCAACGACGCGTGGGCGACGCCGGATGATCCGGTGAACCCGTCCGGCTCCACGTCGCTGCAGCCGCCCTACTACCTGACGATGCAGATCCCGGGTCAGAAGTCGTCGGCGTTCAGTCTGTACTCGACCTACATCCCGAAGACCCAGTCGGCCGAGAGCCGCAGCGTGCTGACCGGTTATCTCGTCGCCGACTCCGATCCGGGGCCGAATTACGGCAAGCTGACCCTCCTCACCCTGCCCAAGGGGAGCAGTGTGCCCGGCCCGAGCCGGGTGCAGAACACCTTCGACTCCGATACGGACGTCTCGCAGGCCCTCAACCTGCTGCGACAGGGGCAGTCGAAGGTCGTGAGCGGCAACCTGCTGACCGTGCCGGTCGGCGGCGGCCTGCTCTACGTGGAGCCCGTGTACGTGCAGTCCAGTCTCGGCTCGAGCTATCCGGTGCTGCGCAAGATCCTCGTGGCGTTCGGCGACAAGATCGCGTTCGAGGACACGCTGGACAAGGCGCTCGACACGCTGTTCGGAGGCGACTCCGGCGCGGCTGCGGGCGACTCGAGCGCGGGTGGCTCGAGCGGATCGGGTGGGACCGGCGGTTCGACGACTCCGCCCGGCACCGGGGGGACGGTGGTCGACAACCCCGCCCTGCAGAAGGCGCTCGACGCGTACCAGACCGACCTCAAGGCGCGCACCGACGCCTACGCCAAGGGCGACCTCGTGGCCGCGGCGGAGGCGGACCAGCGGATGCAGCAGGACGTGAAGGACGCGATCGCCGCCACCCAGGGCAAGTGAGCGTGCCCCCTGAGCACCTGCTAGGCTTGACCCTCGTAGCGCGGGGTGGAGCAGTTCGGTAGCTCGCTGGGCTCATAACCCAGAGGTCGCAGGTTCAAATCCTGTCCCCGCAACTGAAGAAGAAGGCCCCGGTCGAACGACCGGGGCCTTCTTCCTGTGCGGGAGAAGTCAGGCGGGCCCACGCTGGCGGGGCCCGAGGAGCAGGTCCGCAACCGCCGCCGCTAACACGGCGCCGTCCGACGGCGCAGCCCCTGTTGTGGGTATTGGCCACGACACCGTCTCCGCGTAGCGTCGGAGCAGGTTCGCGGGGGACCGAACCGCGTCGCTGTGCAGGACGGGTCGCGGACAGCCGGACACGACAGCTGCTGGAGATTTTCGTGACAGGGGGCGGGGCGACGAGGTCGGCGACGACCGCGGGGAGCATGCGGACGCTCGCACCGATCGAGACGTTCCTCTCGTTCCGCCGACGATTCGCGCCGGTCACGAGACTGGATCGTGCCATCCGCATCGCGATCCTGCTGACCATCGCGGCGAACCTCGTCTATCTCGCCGCGCTCGCCCTGCCCGGCGATCCCGCCCCCGATGTCATCGACACCTGGATGTCGGACATCGCCGAGGGCATCCCGGTCGCCGCCTTCTGGCTGGTCGCGGTGCGGACGAGGTTCGTGCGCGCGGAGGTCGTGCTCGCGACGGCGGCCGTCACCTTCAACTTCGGGGCCGACGTCTACTACGGTCTGGCAGCCGATGCCGACGGTTATCTGGCATCCCCCTCGCCGGCCGATGTCGGCTACCTGCTCTATTACCCGCTGATGGGAGCCGCGTTCGTCGTCACGGTGCTGCGCCAGTCGCGCAAGGCGGGCCGTGCCGTCGTGCTCGACGTGGCGCTCGCCGTGCTGGGCGTGGCATCCGTGCTGACGGTGATCCTCGGACCCGTTCTGGGCGACGCGATCGGCGGCAAGAACGCGCTCGGCGACGTCATCGGCGCCCTGTATCCGCTGTTCGACCTCGTGCTCGTGGCGATGATCGTCGGCGTGGCCGCCTCACCGGTCCTCCGCGTCGGGCCACGGGCGCCGTTCCTGGTCATCGGGCTGCTGCTCTTCGCGGGAGCCGACATCTGGTACGCGCTCATGGACCGGACAGGGGCGTACACCGCGGGAACGCCGCTGGACATCGCCTGGACCGCAGGGGTGGCCTTCAGCGCCGTGTGGGTCGTCGACATCGGTCGCGCCCCGACGGTCGTGCCACCGCTCACCCGGCGCGGCGGCTTCCTGCCCCTCCCCGCGTTCGCGGTCGTCGCCGGCCTGGCGGTGCTCCTGCACGCGACGCAGGCCGAGGTGCCGCTGCTGGCCCTGATCCTGGCCGGGCTCACGGTCGGTCTGGCGGCGATCCCGGTCATGTTCCGACAGGCCAACCTGGCTCGCACGTTGCGCCTGCGGGAGGAGGTCGTCGACCGCCTGGTGGAGCTGGACAAGGCGAAGAGCGACATGATCGCGACGGTGAACCACGAGATGCGCACGCCGCTGACATCGATCTCGGGATACCTCGAGCTCGTGCTCGACGGCGACGGGGGCGAGCTTCCTCCCGCCGCGACCGAGATGCTCCGTGTCGCGGAGGGCAGCGCGAACCGTCTGCACGTGCTTCTGGAGGACATGCTGCTGCTCACCCGTCTGGAGGCGGCGAGTGCGCACCGCGAGGCGCCCGCGGTCCGGATGGACGAGATCGTCCGCCGGGCCGTCGAGTCGGTGCGCCCCCTCGCGGCGTCGCGCCAGGTGCGGATCGACATCGAGAGCGACCGGCCGGTCACCGTCCCCGGCGACGCGAGCCAGCTCGAGCGCGCGATCGGCAACCTTCTCGACAACGCGATCAAGTTCACCCCGGCATCCGGATCGGTCAGGGTCGTCGTCGACCCCGCGGCACGGGTGAACGGTGGCCCCGCTGTCGCCGTCTCGGTGGTCGACACCGGCATGGGAATCCCCGCGGACGACCTGCCGTCGCTGTTCGACCGCTTCTTCCGTGCATCCAACGCCCGGGAGGCCGCCGTCCAGGGCAGCGGGCTCGGACTGCCCATCGTGCGCGGCATCGTCCAGGCGCACGGCGGCGTGGTGTCGGCCGAGTCCGCGCTCGGCGAGGGGACCACCCTGCGGATCACCCTGCCGGCGTCCCCGCACCCGGTCGCACCCGCCGACTGACCGACGGTCGGGCGAGCTGGCGTCAGCCGACGGCCGCGTCGTCCTCTCGCATGCCGTAGATGTCGTAGCTGAGCTCACCGGCTTGCAGACGCCGACGCAGGGCGCTCTCGCGCTCCATCCGTGCGCGCGAGGCCTCCGCGACCTCGTCGGCACGCTCGATCGGCACGACGACGGCGCCGTCTCGATCGAGGATCACCAGGTCGCCCGGGCGCACGACCGCGCCGCCGACCTCGATCTGCACGTCGATCGCGCCACGCGCGGTCTTCGTCGCTCCGGTGGATCGCACCCATCGCGACCACACCGGCAGCCCGAGCTCGCGGAGCTCGTCGATGTCGCGCGCCGCGGCATCGACGAGCACGGCGGCAGCGCCGTGCACCTTCGCCTGGGTCGCGAGCAGCTCCCCGATGACGCCGACGGGCTGCGGCTCCGGCATGGAGATGACGAGGACGTCGCCCGGCTGGAGGGATGCCATGGCCTCGTGCACCGCGCGGTTGTCGCCTTGACCGCACCGCGCGATGCGCGCCGGGCCGGCGGCACGGGTTCCGGGGATCACCTGGACCAGCTCGACGTCGACGAGGCCGGTGCGACCTGCCGCCTCGTACACGGTCGAGACCCCGTACTGCGCCAGTTCGTCGGTCAGGGCGGTCATAGCGCGCTCACCACGTTCGGGATGATGCGCTGGAACGCCTCCGCCTGCCTGATCTCCGGGCGTCCGGTGACCTTGCGCGCGTGATTCGCGCGATGACCCGCCCGTTCCGTGTAGTACGAGCGGAGGTACTGCTGGGCCCCCATGGCCTCCATCGCCTCGAGCTTGCGGTCCATGACCGGTGTGATGTCGACGAACACCGTCGGGACGAAGCCGCAGAGATCGGGTTGGTGGGGCTCGAACACGAGGAACTCGGAGGGCGGTGCGGTGCGGAACCCGGCCGAGACGACGGCGCCGGAGGTGAGCAGGCGCGCCTGCTGGGTCGCGGTGTAGGCGACGGGATGATCCGGGTTGAACGGATCCTTGTCGGGATGGGTCAGCACGACGTCGGGCGCGAAGTCGCGCATCAGCTCGGCGAGGCGATCGACGGCGGCATCATCGACGTGGAGCGGATAGTCGCCGAGGTCCATCGCCTCGAAGGACGCGCCGAGCGCCGTGGCCGCGGTCTCGGCCTCGGCGTGCCGCACGCGCTTGACGTTCTCCTCCGTCTGGCCCGGCTGCTTCCACAGTTCGCCGGACTCGCCCCGCTCGCCGTAGGAGAGCGACACGATCCGGGCCTCCCCTCCGTCTCGCGTGTGCAGGGCGATGGCGCCCGCCGCCCGCCAGACGAAGTCGGCACTGTGCGCGCTGACGACGAGCATCCTCCGCCCGCTCATCGGACCGCTCCGACCGGCGCGGTGGAGGGTGTCATCAACCTGACGCTGTTGGTCACGGCCATGGTGTGCACGTCGTCCTCCGAGATGCCCCGTGCGATGAGGTCATCCGCCATCAAGGCGAGGCCGTCTTCGACGGGGGATTCGTCGGCTGCCCCAGGTCGCTCGAGAGGATCGAGTGCTCGGCGCCGACGGCGACGATGTGCTCGATCATCTCGTCCCACGGGATCTTGCCGGTCGCGGGTGTCGTGTAGCAGCGCTCCATGAGAGCGCCATGAGCCGCCAGCTCGAGCTGCTGCTCGACGGCGAGCCGCTGCGACGGGAACTCCGGATGCGTGACGATGATCCGCCGGACGCCCGCGGCGGCGGCCGCCGGCACGAGCGTCATGATCTCGGATGCCGAGAGATGCCCGGTGGCGAGGGTCAGGTCGTGCTTGGCGATGAGGGTGAGCACGTCGTGTGCCGCCGGCAGGAGGTCGCCCCGATCGTCGACCACCAGCACCGGGTCGGGGTCGATGCCCTCTGCCTTGAGCTCCTCCATCAGGGCCAGCCACATCGGCGGCTTGGCGCCGGCGGGGATCTCCCCGACCGTCGCGCGCTGGTTGACGCTGTCCATGGTCGGGAACCACACGATCCGGGCGCCGCTTCGCGCGGCGATCTCGACCGCGACCGGATTGAGGCCGCCGACCGGAACGTTGAGGCAGAGCGCGCCGAGGGCGTCGACGCCGGGGACCGCGCGACGCACGACGGCGGCGCGCTCGCCCGTCTGCACGTAGTGCGATTTGAGGACGAAGCCCTTCATGCCCACCGCAAGGAAGCGGTAGGCCAGGGTGAGGTCGTCGATGACGCGGGGAACGACGTCCGGAGCGACGTGGACGTGCGTGTCGTAGGCGCCGGCCACGATCTCGCGGGCCCGAGCCGACGGCGTGGGGTGGGTTTCCATATGTCCTCCATCGCCACGTCGGTTCACCCAACGTGGATCACTTCGGTCGCATGATTATGAACATTTTTGCGCGCAATCTGCAAGCATGAGCCGGAATCACCGACGATCAACGCCGGTACGCCGATTGACACGAGCAAGATGGCCGCTAGATTGGTCACAATCCTATCGCCAGAATGGGTGAGGATGAGTCGAAGGAGACCCCGGGTGTTCGAGTTGGACGGCGCGATCGATCTGCATGTCCATTGCGGTCCTGACGTCATCGACCGTGTCGGTGACGACCTCGACGTGGCGCGCGCGGCGCGTGCGGCGGGGATGGCCGGGATGGCCGTGAAGTCGCACATCGAGAGCACCGCCAGCCGCGCCTACCTCACCAATCGCATCGTCGACGACTTCCGCTACATCGGCGGAATCTGCCTCAACTACCCGGTGGGCGGTCTCAACGCGGCGGCCGTCGACAGCTGCCTGGCCCTCGGCGGACGTCTCGTCTGGATGCCGAGCAGCCACGCCAGGTTCCACGCGGACCTGATGGGCGAGCTCGGCAACTGGGGCTACAAGGGGCAGCGCATCCACACGCCGCGTGGCGCGACCGGGATCACCCTCTTCGGCGACGACGGGGAACTGAGCGACGACACCAAGGACGTCGTGGCGGTCGTGAAACAGCACGATGCCGTCATCGGAACCTCCCACCTCTCGCCCGAGGAGGTGGTCGCGCTCGCCCGGTACACCGGCACCGAGAAGGTCAAGCTCCTGCTGACCCACGTCATGTGGACGCCGACCGTCGACATCGGGGTCGCCCGACACGTGATCGAGAACGGCGGGCTGGTGGAGATCTCCAGCTCCGTGGTCGGCGGATACAGCCAGCGGATGAGCCTGGACGACGCCGCGCGGATGATCACCGACCTGGGGCCGGAGAACATCGTGATCGCCTCGGATGCCGGCGGCATCCGTCACCCTCACCCGCACGAAGCCCTGCGAGTGCTCGCGAACAACCTGATCGAGAAAGACATCGACCCCGTCGCACTGCGCACCATGCTGTGCGGCAATCCTGCCCGGCTCATCGAGAGCTGAGCCAACCCGTTTAGAGAAAGGCATCCCGATGACCGTGATCCGCCTGCGTGCCCGTCACGCCCTCGCCGTGGCCGCGGCTGCGGCGCTCCTGGTCGGAGTCTCCGCCTGCAGCCAGGCGAGCCCGCCCGCCGCACCCACCCATACGGGCGGTGCCCCCGAGGTGCAGACCCTCAACCTCGTGACCACGAAATACGACGCCGAGCTGCTCCCGGTCACGATCGGGGAGCAGAAGGGCATCTTCGCCCGGCACGGCGTCAAGCTGAACATCACCAAGGCCAGCACGAGCGACATCGCGGCGGCGGCCCTGGTCTCCGGGCGGGAGGATCTGGGCATCGTGCAGGGCGCCTACGTCACCTCCGCGGTCGCGGCGGGCGCCAACATCAAGATGATCGGCGCCCTCATGGACCAGCTGGATTACCACATCATCACGGCGAAGAGCATCAAGAGCCTCAAGCAGCTCAAGGGGCAGAAGATGGGCGACCCCGGGCCGAGCAACGGCAACACGGCCACGATGAAGGCGGTCATGGACAAGGCGGGATATGACTCCGGTTCGCTCACCTACGCCACCGTCGGAACCCAGCAGGCCATCCTCGCTGCCCTGCAGGCCGGCCAGGTGCAGGTGGGCCTGCTCGTCGCGCCCTACACGATCCAGGCCCGGCAGCAGGGGCTGAACGACCTGGGCACCGTGCAGAAGTACGTGCCGAACATGTCCGCGGCGGCCTTCGCCGGGGTGCCGACCGAGATGGCGAAGAAGAAGACCGTCATCCGCGACTTCATGGCGGCGCTCGTCGAGGCCTCGAACTGGGCCATCGACCACAAGTCGCAGGCGATCGCCATCCTGGAGAAGGGCTCCGGCATGACCCCGACCCTGGCCAAGGAGAGCTACGGCGAGGCGGCGTTCGCCTACACGAAGACCGGCGCGATCAACGACTCGGGCCTCAAGGGATGGATCGCCGACGCGGTCAAGTACGGCGTGCAGCAGAAGTCGACCCCGATCGACGCGGTCTACACGGACGAGTACCTGCCGAAGGGATGACGATGGAAACGGCTCTCACCGCTGCTCCGGCCAGAGCGACCACACCGGCGACGCTCATCAGCGTCGAGAATGTGACCTTCTGGTACGGATCGACCCTGATCCTCGACGACGTCAGCTGTTCGATCGCGGAGGGCGAGTTCGTCTCCGTGATCGGGGCCAGCGGGTGCGGCAAGAGCACCCTGTTGCAGCTGCTCGACGGTGCGCTGCGCCCCGGGAACGGCCGCGTCGTCATCGAGGGGCACGACGCCTCGAAGCGCGACGACAGTCGAGCGGTCGTCTATCAGGACTTCGCCCTCATGCCCTGGAAGACCGTCGCCGAGAACGTGCGGCTGGGTCTGGACTACCGCCGCGGTGACCTCAGGATGAAGCAGCGGGAGGAGATCGCCCACCACTACCTCGATCGGATCGGCCTCGGACGCGCCGCCGGGATGTACCCCTATCAGCTGTCCGGAGGCATGAAGCAGCGCGTCGGTCTCGCCCGGGCATTCGCGGTGCAGCCGTCGATCCTGTTGATGGACGAACCGTTCTCGGCTCTCGATGCGCAGAACGCCGAGATCCTGCGCGAGGAGGTCAGGGGCCTCGTGGCCGAGGAGCGCCGGTGCGTCGTGTTCGTCACCCACAATCTCGACGAGGCGCTGCAGCTGTCCGATCGCATCCTCCTGATGCGTTCGACGCCCGGGCGCCTGGCCGAGGACATCTCGCTCGTGGAGCAGAAGAGCGATCCGGTCGCGTGGGAGCGCATCCACTACGCCGAATACCGCGCGCGGCTCTGGGAGTTCCTCAAGGGCGAGGTCGCGGCGCATTCTGAGCTGAAGGAGCGGTCATGACGACACCGATGCACATCTCGGAGGAACGTTCGAGCACCGGCTTGCGGGCCCCGCGGGAGAGCTGGATCAGCAAGCAGCGCTCGCGGTGGCTTCCGGTCGCGACCGTGATCGTGATCCTCCTGGTCTGGGAGATCCTGGGCCGCACGATCGGCTGGAATCCGCTGTTCTTCAGCTACCCGAGCCAGATCTGGAGCGGGTTCCTCAGCCTGGCGGCCGGCCCGCTCTGGAACGACCTGGCGGTCAGCGGCACCGAGTTCGTGCTGGGCATGCTGATCTCGATCGCCCTGGCGATCCCCGTGGGATTCCTCCTCGGCACCCGCCGGAACGCCTACTTCGCACTCGACCCGATCATCAGCGCGCTGTACGCGACGCCGGTGCTCGTGCTCGCACCGCTGCTGGTGATCTGGTTCGGCCTCGGGATCCAGTCGAAGATCGCGATCGTCGTGATCCTGTCCACCTTCTCGATCATGATCAACCTGACCGAGGGGGTGCGCGCGACGGACGTCGGCCTGCTGCGCGCTGCGAGGTCGTTCGGAGCGGGGCGCTGGCGCGTCTACCGCGACGTGATCTTCCCCTCGGTCATCCCGTACTTCGTCACCGGCCTGCGGCTTGCGGTGGGGCGCGCCATGATCGGTGTCGTCGTGGGGGAGTACATCGCGTCGACGGTCGGCATCGGCTTTCAGATCGAGGCGGACGCCCAGGTGTTCGCGACGCCGCGCTACCTCGCCGGTGTCGCCGTGATCGTCGTGCTCGCGGTGATCGTGACCGAGCTGCTCAAGCTGCTCGAACGCAAGCTGGCCCCGTGGCGCCGGCTGGACGGGCAGGACTAGCGCCGAGCGTCCCGCGAGGGGCGCATCAGGTGAGAGCCCGGATGGCCTCGGCATCCCACCGGATGCCGTGGCCGGGCCGGTCGGGCGCGGTCACGACGCCGCCGACGACCGGCAGCGGCTCCGCGATGAGCGGGTCGAGGATCGGGAAGTGCTCGACCCAGACGGCGGCGGGGTCGCCCATCGCGAGATGGACGTTCAACTCCGGGAGCGAATGGTAGGCGAGCGGGATCCCGTGGTCGTGTGCGAGGGCGGCGACCTCCAGCATGCCCGTGATCCCGCCGCCGAGCGCGGCGTCGGGCTGCCAGATCCCGGCCGCCCGTTCGCGCGCGTACTCGGCGAAGCGCGCCGCCGAGGCGAGGTGCTCGCCCACGGCGACCGGGATGCCGCCGGTGGCGTGGAGGGCCGCGTGGGCGAGGACGTCCTCCGCGGGGAACGGCTCCTCGATCCACGCGAGGGCGAGCGGCTCCAGGCCGCGTGCGAGATCGGTGGCGGCCGCCGGGGTCATCTGCTCGTTCGCGTCGACCATGAGGACGATCCGGTCCCCGACAGCGGCGCGGACCGCCGCGACACGCGATACGTCCTGATCCGGCTCGCGGGCTCCGACGCGCAGCTTCACGGCCGTCAGCCCGTCATCCACGTACGAGACCGTGCCGGCGACGAGCTCGTCGACCGACAGCCGATTGCTGCTGCGTCCCGAGCCGTACATGGGCACCTCGGTGCGGCTCCTGCCGAGGAGGGCGAAGAGGGGAGGCCGGCGCGCTGCGCGCGGAGGTCCCAGATGGCGATGTCGACCGCGGAGAGCGCGGGCACCGCGGCATCCGGCCCGAGGCGGCGGGTCTGTCGGGCGATCGAGTTCCGGGTGGCGTCCCAGTCCTCGGGGTCCGTGCCGATTGTCAGGGGTCCGATGGTCGCGTCGACCATGGTCCGCACCGACTCGAGACCCTCGTTGAGGGTGTACGTGAAGCCGGTGCCCTCGGAGCCGTCGACGTCGATGACACGGACGAAGAGGACGGAGACGGTGTCGGACCCGTAGGCCCGCATCCGACGATCGAGCGGCACCCGCAGAAGCGACGCGTGCACGCGCTCGATGCGCGGGTTCACCGGCGTGAACCCGTCCGCACCCCGTCGAGCCACGCGATGGAGCCGCGCGTCATGTCGGCATGCGCCCCGAGCTCCTCGAGATAGGACGCGGTGTCCTCCATCTCATGCAGGCGACGCTCGGCGTGCTGATACGTGCCGGTGACGAGCCGCTCGACGAGTGCTTCGGCGTTCGAGCCCATCTCGCCGACGATCTGGCCGCGCGCCCATTCCTCGCAGCCGGCGATCCGCGCGGCGGCGAGAGACTCGAGCACCGAGGTGGCGAGCGCCTTCATGAAGACGCTCCGGATCAGCTTGCGACTCGACGCGTCGCCGACCGTGGCCGACACCACCTCGATCTCTCCTCCGAGCGGGCCCAGGAGCTCGAGGTAGCGTTCGGCCCCGCTGCCGGAGACGAGCACGGGAGTACGAGCTCCGGCCCGCGCGACCGGCGCCAGAACCGCGACGTCGGCGAACCGCGTCTGGCCCAGGCGGGATGCGACGTCCACTTTGCGCGCCGGGGATGCCGCATTGAGGTCGGCGAACACGGCGCCGTCGGCGAGATGACCGGCCGCCGCATCGGCGGCTGCCGCGGCGCCGGCCGCGGTGGTGAAGCTGAGGACGAGGTCGGAGCCGGCCACGGCGTCCGGGATGCTGCCGGCGGTCGTGATCCCCTCCAGCGGCGCGACGTCGCGGACGTCGAACCCGACGACCTCGTTCCCCGCCTTCGCGAGGTCCTGCCCGTAGATGCGCCCGGCTTCGCCGAGACCGAGGATCGTAACGCGCATGTGATCGCTCCCATTTGTGTGGCCAATATTGTGCACAATAGTATCGGGTGGACACGTTGCCCTCAAACACCGGCGGCTCCAGTAGCATCGCCCGATGCGAGCGCCGGTCAGCGACGTGGCGCGACATCGCTAGACGGAGAGATCGAGATGGCAAGCACAAGAGCGCAGGATGCGGATCCGTACCTGCTGTTGCGGGAGCAGCTTCGCTCCGGCCGGCTCCATCCCGGACAGCGGCTCGTCGAGGCCGACCTCGTCGAATCGCTCGGCGCGAGCCGCGCGCTGGTGCGGGCCGCGCTGTCACGCCTCGCCCATGAGGGGCTCGTCGACAAGGAGCTCAATCGCGGGGCCCGCGTGCGCACGGTCAGCGAGGATGAGGCCGTCGAGATGACGCAGGCCCGGGCGGTGCTCGAGGCGCTCGCGGCACGCCATGCGGCAGAGAACGCGAGCGCCGAGGAGATCGAGCAGATGCGCGCGCTGATCGCGCAGATGCGGACCTTCCTCGGCCAGAACGATCTGCTGTCCTACTCGGACTGCAACGCCCGCCTGCACGGCCTGGTCCAGACCGCATCGCACCACGCGACGGCGCAGCGGCTCATCGCGAACCTGCGAGCCCAGATGGTCCGGTTCCAGTTCCGGACGATCCTCGTCCCGGGGCGCGCCAACGAGTCCCTCGCCGAGCACACCGACCTGGTGGATGCGATCGCCGCGCACGACCCCGATCGCGCCGAGAGCGCCATGCGGCTGCACCTGTCCCACGTGGCGGAGACGCTCGCGCGCACGAAGGGTGCCGAGGGGCTCGGCGCGGACTGACCGACCGACCCGCACGCCCTAGCCTCGATCCATGCGCTACGTGATCGCGATCGACCAGGGCACCACCAGCACCCGGGCGATCCTGTTCGATCACGACGGCCGTGCCGCCGCGAGCGGCCAGCTGGAGCATCGGCAGATCCTGCCGGAGGCGGGCTGGGTCGAGCATGACGCGGCGGAGATCTGGAACAACACGCGCGAGGTCATCGGACAGGCGCTCGCGAAGGCCGACGCCACGCGGCACGACGTCGTCGCGATCGGCATCACCAACCAGCGGGAGACGGCGGTGGTCTGGGACCGGGCGACCGGCGAGCCCGTGTACAACGCGATCGTCTGGCAGGACACCCGCACGCAGCCGATCGTCGACCGCCTGGCGGCCGAGGGGGCGTCGACCGCTTCCGGGAGCAGACCGGCCTGCCGCTCGCGACCTACTTCTCGGCCTCGAAGATCGCCTGGATCCTCGAGAACGTCGACGGCGCCCGCGAACGCGCCGAGCGCGGCGAGCTGCTGTTCGGCACGACCGACACCTGGGTGCTCTGGAACCTGACCGGTGGCCCGGACGGCGGCGTGCACGCGACCGACGTGACCAACGCCAGCCGCACCCTGCTCATGGATCTGCGGACGTTGCAGTGGGATGCCGAGCTGGCTGCGGCGTTCGGCATCCCGATGTCGATGCTGCCCGAGATCCGCAGCTCGTCCGGCGAGTTCGGCACCGCGGAGCCGTCCAGCCTGCTGCGGGAGGTGCCCATCACCGGCATCCTCGGCGACCAGCAGGCCGCGACGTTCGGGCAGGCCGCGTTCGACGCCGGCGAGTCGAAGAACACCTACGGCACCGGCAACTTCCTCATCGTGGGCACGGGGGAGCGCATCGTGCACTCGGCCGACGGGCTGCTCACGACGGTCGCGTACCGGCTCGGCGATGGTCCCGCGCACTACGCGCTGGAGGGGTCGATCGCGGTGACCGGGTCGCTCGTGCAGTGGCTGCGCGACAACCTCGGCATCATCCACGACGCCGCCGAGGTCGAGGAACTCGCACGTACCGTTGCCGACACCGGGGGCGCCTACATCGTGCCGGCGTTCTCGGGGCTGTTCGCTCCCTACTGGCGCCCCGATGCCCGCGGCGCCATCGTCGGGCTCACGCGGTTCGTCACGAAGGCGCACCTGGCGCGTGCGGCGCTCGAGGCCACGGCGTTCCAGAGCGTCGAGGTCGTCGAGGTGGCCGCCCGCGCGGTCCACGCCGAGATCGCCGAACTCAAGGTCGACGGCGGGATGACGGCGAACGACACGCTCATGCAACTCCAGGCCGACCTGCTCGGCATCCCCGTCGTGCGACCGGTGGTCGCGGAGACGACCGCGCTGGGCGCCGCGTACGCCGCCGGCCTCGCGACCGGATTCTGGTCGGGTCTCGACGAGCTGCGCGCGAACTGGCGGGAGGACCGGCGCTGGCGGCCCTCGATCGGCGACGACGAGCGCGCGGCCCGACTCGCGACCTGGCGGCGTGCGGTGCAGCGCACGTTCGACTGGGTGCAGCCCGGCGACTGAGGGCGACCGGGCGGCGTCATCCGCCGAGCGACGCGACCGAGTGGGCCATGAGCACGGCGGTGATCGCGGTGCCGACGACGGTGAACGAGATCACCTCGCCGGTCGAGGACCGTCCGATGACCGCGTCGGCCGGGAACAGCGGCCCGTACGAGCTCGCCCGGAATCCGGCGAGGTCGGCGGGGAGAGCGTCCAGTCCCAGGTCGCGGTGAGGTCCGACTCGACGGCGCCGGTCGCCGTCACGGCCTGCGCCGTGGTCGCCTGGTGCTCCCCGCCGCCGGCCGTCACGATCCGCACCTGCGGCGCGAAACGCTGCTCGAGCGCCGCGGTGTTGCCGCTCGAGATCGCGTCCTCGATGTCCTGGATGCCGCCCGCGTCGAGCGCGTTGCCCGCCGGCCCGATGGAATCGGCCGCGGGGCTCGGCGCGGCGGGCGTGCCGGATGCCGAGGCCGCCGGCCGGGACGACGACGCGGCGGGCCCGGCGGCCTCCGAGCTTGTGGCGGTCGGGGTCGCCGCGCAGGCGACGAGCCCGAGCGCGGCGGGCACGGCCACCGCGGCAGCGAGGATGCGCGTGCTGATCACGCGGTCAGGCTAGCGGCGGCGGCGTAACGGCCGCATAAGGGGATCGCCCGGCCGTGGCCGCCTAGGCTGAGCGCATGTCCGCGCCGACGCCCGCCTCCGTGGCGATCGCGGTCGCCCAGTTCGCGCCGGGCGCCGACGAGCAGGCGAACCTCGAGAGCATCGAGCGGCTCGCGGGGGACGCGGCGAATCGCGGTGCCCTTCTCGTGGTGTTCCCGGAGTACTCCTCCTACTTCTCCCGCACGATGGCCGGCGCCGAGGCGGTCGAGCACGCCCAGTCGTTGCACGGTCCGTTCGTGCGGGCGCTGGCGGAGCTGGCGAGCGAGCTCGGCATCCACCTGGTCGCCGGGATGATCGAACGGCTCACCGGCGACCTGGAGCGCGTGGCGAACACCGTCGTCGCCCTCGACCCGCAGGGTCAGCTGGTCGGCGCCTACCGCAAGCTCCACCTCTACGACGCGTTCGGATCGCGCGAGAGCGACTGGCTCGCGCCCGGACCGCTCGAGGCGCCCGCGACCTTCCCGTTCGCCGGGTTCACCGTCGGGCTGCAGACCTGCTACGACGTGCGCTTTCCCGAGGTGACCCGCCGGCTCGTGGATGCCGGTGCCGACCTGGTCGTCATGCCCAGCGAGTGGGTGCGCGGCCCGCTCAAGGAGGCGCACTGGCGCACCCTCGCGACGGCCCGCGCGATCGAGAACACGATCTACCTCGCGGCGGCCGACCACGCGCCCCCGTCGGGGTGGGCAACAGTCTCATCGTCGACCCGATGGGGGTGGAGGTCGCGACGGCCGGCGAGCGCGACGGCGAGGTCGCCGTCGGATGGATCTCGCCCGCGCGGGTCGCCGAGGTGCGGCGGATCAACCCTGCGCTGGCTCTGCGCCGCTTCCGGATCGCGGAGCCCGCCGCCCGGTAGCGCGGGTGCGCGCCCCGATGGCCGCGATGATCAGCGTGACACCGATGATGATCGCCCACACTCCGACGACCCAGATCAGGTTGATGATCGCGAGCACCGGCTGCGCGACGAGGATGATCGCCAGCACGACGCCCAGCACGATGCTGAGTCCCGCGACGATGTAGCCGAGCACCTTGCGGCCGCCGTCGGTCGCGCTCGCCGCCGCCGGGAATCCCGCGATGCCCATCATCACCGAGTAGAACGCGATGAGCGCGAGGCCGAAGGAGCCGTAGACGAGGCCGGCCGCGCCCGGGAAGACGAACGCGACGATGCCGGCGATCACGGCGATGACGCCGGTCGCGAGCAGCCAGCCCCAGCGGCGGTCGCGATGGCGCACCCGGATGGCGTGCACGATCTGGATGACGCCCTCCACGAGGGCGTACGCCGCGAACACGAAGACGATCGCGTAGAGCGTGAGCACGGGCGCGAACAGCGCGAGGAGACCGAAGATCACGGCGAGGATGCCGCGGATGAGCACCAGCCCCCACACCGCTCGCGTGACCGTGCCGATCGGGTCGGCGACGTCGTCGAGGATGTGGTCGTCCGAACCCCGATCGGCCGGGGTTCCGGGGTCTGCTCGCTGCTGGTCACGGATGCCTCCTCGCGCTGGTGCGCGTCAGCCTAGCGAGCCGTGCGCAGCGGGGCAGCAGGCAGCGCCGCCGGTCTCAGGACTCCGCGCTTCGACCCAGCAGGTCGAAGAGAGCGCGCTTGCCGGCCTCGGTGTCGGCCACCTCGGCATCCACCCCGCGCTCCAGCAGCAGCGACAGGGCCGCGGTCGCCTCGTCCACATCCGTGCCGGGTGCGATGAGGGCGACGCCCGCCATGTACGCGCTCAGGAACGAGGTGAGCGCCCCGACCTCGACGTCGTCGCGGATCATGCCGGCGCGCTGGAGCGACTCGAGGAAGGGCCGGTCGGCGCCCATGTTCGGGAAGAACTCCGTGTCGTGGGTGGCTCGGATGATCTGGTTCAGGCTCTGCGGGTCCTGCAGGTACAGGGCCCGCGCGAGCGGGCGCTCGTGCAGGGCGCCGAGAGAGTAACGGAAGATCCGTGACAGCAGCCCGCCCGCGGGGTCGCGCTCGATGTTGTCGGCGACGATGCGGCGGATGCCCTCGTACTCGCGATTCAGGAGATCCATGAGCAGCGCCTCGTGCGTGGCGTAGACCTCGTGGATCTCGACCTCGTCGAGCTCCGCGCGACTCGCGATGGCGCGCGGGGTCGCGGCGGCGACACCGTCGTTGACGACGATGTCGCTGGCGGCATCCAGGATGCGATCGCGCGTTCGGCCCCTGAGCGTCACGGCGTGAATCCCCTCGGGTCGGGTCCTCGCCAGCATAGGACGAGCACGGGGTCCCTCCACCCCTTCCAGAACACGGTCACCCGACGGTCACCCGCGGCACCTGGGGCAGGCTCGAGAGCCGCGCCACGGCATCCTCGAGCACGGCGACGCGTTTGCAGAACGCGAACCGGACGAGCGAGCGCGAGCCGTCGCGCCGGTCCGGACGGATGAACGCGGTGACCGGGATCGCCACCAGGCCCGCCAGCCCCGGCAGCGTGCGGCAGAAGTCGACCGCGTCGTCGTACCCGAGCGGCGCCGCGTCGGCGATGACGAAGTACGAACCCCGCGGGCGGGCGACGCCGAAGCCGGCGCGGCGCAGCCCTCGCTCAGGAGATCGCGCTTGGCCTGCAGGGTCGCCGCCGTCCCGGTGAAGAAGGAGTCCGGCATCCGGAGGCCCGTCGCGATCGCGGGCTGGAAGGGGGCACCGCTGACGTAGGTGAGGAACTGCTTGACCGCGAGGATGGGGCCGAGCAGGACGGGCGGGGCGACGATCCACCCGACCTTCCAGCCGGTGGTCGCGAAGGTCTTGCCGCCGCTGGAGATCGTGACCGTGCGCTCGCGGGCGCCGGGGAGCGTCGAGATCGGGATGTGCCGGGCGCCGTCGTAGGTGAGGTGCTCGTAGACCTCGTCGGTGAGGATGATCGCGTCGTGCCGATGGGCGAGCTCGACGATCAGCTCCAGCGTCGCGCGGTCCAGCACCGTGCCGGTCGGGTTGTGCGGGCTGTTGATCAGGATGACGCGCGTGCGATCGGTGACGGCGGCACGCAGGTCGTCGTGGTCGGGGGCGAACTCGGGCCAGCGGAGCGGGACGCCCACGTGTCGCGCGCCGGCGAGGGCGATCATCGCGCCGTACGAGTCGTAGAAGGGCTCGAGGGTGACGACCTCGTCGCCCGGATCGAGCAGCGCGAGCAGCGACGCGGCGATCGCCTCCGTCGCGCCGGCCGTCACGAGCACCTCGGTGTCGGGGTCGACCGCCTGGTCGTAGAAGCGACGCTGGTGCTCGGCGATCGCCTCGCGCAGGATCGGCATGCCGATGCCGGGCGGGTACTGGTTGATGCCATCGTCGATGGCCCGCTTCGCGGCGTCGAGCACCTCGCGCGGGCCATCCTCGTCGGGGAAGCCCTGGCCCAGATTGATCGCGCCCGTGGCCACGGCCAACGCCGACATCTCGGCGAAGATGGTGGGACTCATCCGTCCGGCGTCGTCGAGCAGCATCGCCCCGCGTGCGGCGCGAGACCAGGCTCCGGTGACGGTCATCGTCTGCCAATCTAGTTGCGCGTGCTCACCGATTGCAGGCTCCGGCGGGGTCGATGGAGGCCGGATCGCGCGCTCCGTCGGCTGTGGATGACGGGGGTGGCGGTTCGGGGGTTGCCGTACCGTTCCTCTATGCGGATCGCGGCCCTCGCTCTGGTGAGTGCGGCCGCCCTGGTCCTCGTCGGATGCACGCCGGCGCCGCATCCGACCTCGTCGCCGAAACCCACGGCGACTCCGGTGTTCCGGACCGACGCCGAGGCGCTGGCGGCGGCGGAGAAGGCGTACCGCGCGTATGAAGCCGCAGTCGATGAGTCATTGACGCTTGCGAATGATCGCGGCTTGTCTCAGGTGGCAACCGCGCAGGCGCTCAAGGCCTCGATGGAATCGATTAGCAAGTTCAAGTCAAGTGGCCGTCGCCAAGTCGGCAAATCGATCGTGGAACACGTTCGCCCGGCGAACCTTTCGTCTCTGTTGGGGTCTCGGCCAACGGGAGCGCAAATATATGCGTGTCTAGACGTCTCCGCGGTGCTCATTGTTGATGCTCAGGGGAATGACACATCAGTTTCAGGCCGAGAGACCGTGTACCCGACGCTTGTGACCCTTCAGTGGAAGCGCTCGCGTCTGCTTGTCAGCGATGAATCGGTTTGGGATGGCGCGAACTTCTGCCATTAGGTTCCTCTCGGTTGTCGCGATCGCGGCCAGCGCGGCACTCAGCGTTGGGTTCTTGCCTACGGTCAGATCGAACCAATGCAGTCCGGCCGACATCCGGGACGGTTCATGCGCCGTGAGTTCGTCGTCCAAAGGCGACAGTGCTCAGCTGGGAGCGGTTACGTCGTCTCCTGGCCATCAGCCAACCCGACGTAGTGGGGCGAACAAGGTGGGTACGAGTCGCCCTAATCATGCTGCGGGGTGTGCGATCCCTGTTGGTGGCCGGTGCTTTAGCGGATATAGAGCCCCTCCGTCCTCGCTCCCTAAGCCCGGCACGCCTGCCGTCACGATCTCCGACATCGCGACATTCCGCCCTCAGCCGAGCGTGGACAACATGCAGCCCGACGGCTGGACGGTCGCGGGTCTCGACACCAACTTCTACGCGGTCGCCCCCTCACAGGTCGTCGGAGGCACGCTGCTGGGTCGTCCCGCCGGGGTCCGCTTCACGGCGTTCGCGTTCCATTGGACGTACGGCGACGGCACCGCGGCAGCCCGCGGGACTCCGGGTGGCACGTGGCAGCAACTCCGGCTGCCCGAGTTCGATCCGACGCCGACCAGCCACGTCTACGCGGCGGAGGGCGACTACACGATCCGACTCCGCGTCGACTATCACGCCGAATACCGCTTCGACGGGTCCGCATTCCGGCCGATCGACGGCGTGATCACGGCGCCGGCGAACGACCTCCACATCACCGTCGGGGATGCCACGACGGTGCTGGTGAGCCGGGATTGCGCGAGCGACCCCGGTGGTCCCGGATGCTGAGGGCTTCCATGGGTTGACGGAAGTAGGCTCCCAGGGCTGCCTTATCCAACACTCAGCTACGGACTGGATGCTGGCAGCGCTCGCGAAAGGAGCAGCCCAGAGATGTCCGACCCCACGCAGCATTCCGACGAGACTCCGGCCGACGGTCAGGACCCGACGCCGTCGACTCCGTCCGGCGCGGTCCCCGCTCCCGACGCGACCCCCGCTTCCGAGGCGATGACGACGCAGGGCGCTCCCGCCGACTCGGCGACCGACAGCCCGGCCACCGAGACGCCGGCCGCCGAGACCCCGGCGGCCGAGACCGAGGTGATCCCGGATGCCACCCCGTCTCCGTCGACCTACCGCGGTTCCGCCGCACCCGAGCCCGCCTACCAGCCGACTGCGGCCTACCCGACGGCACCCGTCGCGGGAGGCCCCACGGCCGGCGCTTCCGGCGGTCCGGGCGCCCCAGCCGTCGCCACCGCGCCCGGCACGGTCGGAGCACCCACCACCGCCGACAAGAAGCGTTCCATCGCGATCCCCGTCGTGATCGCTCTGATCGCCGGCGCGATCGTCGGTGGCGGATCGGCGGCGGGAGTCTCGGCGCTGATCGATCACAACGGCCCGTCGCAGCAGCAGAGCACCTCCGGCGATCCGCAGACGATCACCATCAACAACTCCGGCGACGTCAACGCCGTGACGGCGATCGCCAAGAAGGCCGGCCCGTCGGTGGTGACGATCAACGTGACCGCGGGCGATGAGGCCGGCACCGGATCCGGCGTCGTGCTGAGCGACGACGGCTACGTGCTGACCAACACGCACGTCGTGACGCTCGACGGCGACTCGGGCAGCGGCAAGGTCGAGGTGACCACCTACGACGGCAAGCTGTACAAGGCGAAGGTGATCGGCACCGACCCGATCGTCGACCTCGCCGTCATCAAGCTGCAGAACGCGACCGGCCTCACCCCCATCGAATGGGGCGACTCGTCGCGGCTCAACGTCGGCGATCGGGTCGTCGCGATCGGCGCTCCGCTCGGGCTGTCGAACACGGTCACCGACGGGATCGTGAGCGCCCTGAACCGCAGCATCCAGATCGAGTCGTCCGCGGCCCCCGACACCGGCAACGGCGATAAGTCGAGTCCGAACGACAACGGCGGCACCGGCCCGTTCAACTTCTGGAACTTCGGCAACGGCGGCAACGGCAACGCCACCCCATCGACCCAGTCGGCCGAGATCTCGCTTCCCGTCATCCAGACGGATGCCGCCATCAACCCCGGCAACTCGGGCGGCGCACTCGTCGACAGCAGCGGCAAGCTCGTCGGCATCAACGTCGCCATCGCCAGCACCGGCAGCACGTCGACGTCCGGCCAGACCGGATCGATCGGCGTGGGCTTCGCGATCCCCGCGAGCCTCGCGCAGCGCATCGCGAGCGAGATCGAGAAGACCGGCAAGGGGACGCACGGCCTGCTCGGCGCCTCCGTCACCGACGCGACCGCCGACAAGAGCTCGACGGTCGGTGCGCTCATCGTGAGCGTGACCGACGGCGGCGCGGCGGCAGCCGCCGGCCTGCAGAAGGGCGACGTCGTGACGCAGCTGAACGGCATCCCGATCACCTCGAGCAGCGACCTCACCGCGCAGGTGCGGGCGCTCGCGCCGAAGACGAAGGCGACGGTCACGTACCAGCGCGACGACTCGTCGCACACGGTCGACGTCACCCTCGGAACGCTCACCGCGAGCTGATCCCGACGCACCGCCGGCGGCGCGGGAGACCCGGTCGACGGGCTCCCGCGCCGCTGTTTGTGCGCCTGATAGCGTCGGAGCCGATCCCGAGCTTCTCGGACGAGCACAGAGCGAGGACCCATGCCGTCGACGCCCGACGACCCTCCCGGCGTCTCGTACGTCATGCCGGTGCTCAACGAAGCGGACTACCTCGAAGCCGCGGTGGCGAGCATCGTCGCACAGGACTATCCCGGGCCGTGGGAGATCGTGCTCGCGGTCGGCCCGTCGACCGACGGCACCGACGAGATCGTCGCCCGCCTCGCGGCGGCCGACGACCGGATCCGCACGGTGCACAACCCGGGGATGGACATCCCGATCGGCCTGAACCGCGCGATCGAGGCGAGCCGGCATCCGGTGATCGTCCGCGTGGACGCCCACACGCAGCTCTCCGAGGGCTACACCCTCCGCGGGGTCGCCGACCTCACCCGCACGGGTGCGGCGAGTCTCGGCGGCATCATGGTCGCGACCGGGAGGCCCGGCTTCCAGGCGGCGGTCGCGCGCGCGTACAACAGCCGGTTCGGCCTCGGCGGCGGCGCGTACCACGGCGAGCATGCCGTCGAGGGCCCGGCGGAGTCGGCGTACATGGGCATCATGCGGCGCGACGTCATCCGGGGAGTCGGCGGATACGACGAGAGTCTGCGTCGCGGCGAGGACTGGGAGCTGAACTACCGCCTGCGCGAGGCCGGCCACCTGGTGTGGCTCGACCCGCTGCTGCGCGTGACGTACTGGCCGCGCAGCACGTGGCCGAAGCTCGCTCGCCAGTTCGTCGCCACCGGCATCTGGCGCGGGGAGCTCGTGCGGCGCCTGGGCGGGCGCAACCCGCTGCGCTTCTTCGCCCCGCCGGTGCTCGTCGCGAACGTCGTGGTCGCCATCGTGTTCATCCCGCTGCACGCGACCGGTGTCTTCCACGGCTGGTGGGGCTGGGTGCTCGCGCTCGCCTACGTGCCGCCGGTGCTCTACCTCGGCCTGCTGGCCGCGGCGGCGTTCCGGCGCGGCGGCGACCTCGTCGACTGGCTGCGCTTCGCGCTCGCGACGGCGACGATGCACCTGAGCTGGGGCGTCGGCTTCATCGTCGGCGTGATCCGCGGGGCCCGGGATGCCGTCGACACCTCGCGCACCGAGTCCTGACCCGCGAATGACCGAATTGTGCACGCGTCACTGCCGCGGAGCGGCAAAACTGGTCACTCGCGAGCGGGGAGCCAGCCCTCCGCGATCAGGCGCTCGACCACTCGTGCGCCCGCCTGGCCGTCGTCGAGGGGCGTGAACCGCTCGCGCCACTCGGCGCGACGGGCGGCGTAGTCGGGGGCGCCGCGCTCGGCGGCGGCGAGCGCGACGTGCAGCTCCTCGCGGGTCGCGACGACCGGTCCCGGCGCCTCGGCGAGCAGGTCGAAGTAGAAGCCGCGGAGGTCCTCGCTGTAGTGGGCGAGGTCCGGGGTGAAGAACACCATCGGCTTGCCCGTCGCGGCGAAGTCGAACATCGACGACGAGTAGTCGGTCACGAGAACGTCGGCGACCAGCAGCAGGTCGGCCATGCTCGGGTAGCTCGTCACGTCGAGCAGCCGCTCGCCGACCACGTCCTGGCCGTAGCGGAGGGTGCGCGAGTGGCCGCGCACCAGCAGCACGTGGCCCGGGCCGAGCTCGTCGGCGAAGCGCGCCAGGTCGACGTAGTCGACCATCTCGGTGCGATCGTCGCGCCAGGTCGGGGCGTAGAGCACGACGCGCGCGCCGGCCGGGATCCCCAGCAGCGTGCGCACGGTCGCCGCCCGGTCGGGCGACGCGAAGATGTCATTGCGGGGATAGCCGGTCTGCCAGATCGGGCCCGGCATCGCATATGCCGAGCGGAAGATCTCGGCGCTGTACGCGTTCTGGGCGAGCAGGGCATCCCAGCGCCGTCGTTCGCGCTGGACGGCGAGCCGGGTGCGCAGTCCGCGGATGCCGCTACGCGCCCGGTCGAGTGCGAGGCGCTTGAGCATGGTGCCGTGCCAGGTCTGCAGCACGTGCTGATCCCGGTGCCGACGGTACCGCTTGCGCAACCAGTCGTTGACGATGAGCACGCGCGCGGTCGCCCGCGCCTGCCACCACTCGCGCGAGCCCTCGACCAGTGCGCTCGCGCCCGAAGGCACCGGAACGGAGCGGTCGATCACGCTCCAGTAGCGCCTGGTGCCGGGCCGCGTCGCCGCGAGGGCGTCGGCGATGCCGCCGGGGTTGTCGGCGGTGCTCTGCCCGTAGAAGCTCTCGAGGAAGACGGCGTCCTCGAGCGGGCGCCGATCTCGGCGGTAGGCGCGCTCGAGCCGCTTCTGTGCCGCCGCGCCGCGCTCGTCGTCCTCGAGCGGAGGCTCGATGCGCAGCACCAGGCCGCCGGCGCGAGCGTGCACCGAGGCGCGGAACAACGGATGCCGCAGCTCGTCGGGCAACTCGGCCTCGACGTGCACCCGCGTGCTGATCGGAGCGGCGGCGCCCTCAGCCGTGATCGAACCGGCCCGCGCGGCCGCGATGCCGAGCCAGTACTCGCCCGACGGCAGGGCGAGCGGTTCCGACCCCCAGCGCTCGGCGAGCAGTCGGAATGAGCCCTCGGAGCCGACGACGCGCGAGCGGGCCCCTCGAGCGAGAGCGTCCCGCCCGTCCACGCCGAGTCGCCGGGCTTGACCCGCACGCTCAGGCGATCGCCGTGGAAGGCGATGGCCGTGACGACCGGGCGCGGCGTGGCCGGAGCGCCCTCGTCGATCCCGTGCGCGTCCGCTCCGGGTACGTCCACCCGGCGCAGCAGCTCGGCGAGCACGCGCTCGGTCGCGCGGCCGTCGAGCCGGTCGACGTGCTCGTCGCGCAGCCAGCGCACGCGCGCCGCGTCGGCCGGCGCGTCGAGCCGGTCGAGCACGTTCTGCCAGGTCGTGACATACGCGCCGCCGGTGACGTCGCGATAGTTCTGATACAGCCCGCGGCTCTGGGCGTACAGCTCGACGTCGGGGGCGAAGAACACGATCCGCCCGCCGACCAAGGCGTAGTCGTAGGCGATTGAGGAGTAGTCGGTCACGAGCCCGTCGATGGCCGCGAGGGCCGGCGTGATCTCGGGCAGCAGGGCGGGGAGAGCAGCCGCACCCGGTGCGAGACCGCAGGTCCCCGTGCGTAGTCGCCCGCCCCGAGCGGGTGCGCCCTCACCAGCAGGACCGCGTTGGAGCGCTCCGCCCATGCCGCGATCGCGGTCCACTCGTCCGGGGTCGGCGCGCCCGGGTCGGCCGCCCCGTCGCGCCAGGTGGGCGCGTACAGCACGAGCTGCGCGCCCTCGGGAAGGGGGCCCACGGCCCGAGCGATCCGATCGCGGGCGGTCTGGGTCCTCTCGTCGGCCGATCCTGTCAGCAAGGCATCGTCGCGGGGGTCGCCCGTGACGACGACCCGCTCGGGCCGCACCCCGAATGCGCTGCGGATGCGCTCGGCCACCAGCTCCGACGCGACCGGGAACAGCCCGATGCCCCGGCCCGCGAACCGGTAGGCCCGTCGCATGACGTTCCGGACCAGCGGATGGTCGGGCAGCAGCGGGAGCCGCAGGGTGGCCGGGGAGTCGAGGTGCAGCTTCTTGAGCGGGATGCCGTGCCACAGCTGCACCGTGAGGGCCCCGCGGGTGCCGTAGCGGTTCACGTCGCCGAAGCCGTGGGTCACCACCGCGACACGGGCGCGGAGGGTGAGGCGGAATCCCCGCCACCCGCGCTTGCGCTCCACGTCGAGCCCGAGGTCGCGCGCGCCGGCGAGCTCGGCATCGGTGGAGGCGAGCCAGACCAGCCGCACGTCCGCCGGCAGCCGCGCGCGGGCGGCGTGATACAGGGGAGTGCGCCCTCGCCGGGACCGGTGCCGGAACCGAACACCCACAGCCGGGGATTCCTCGGCACCACGAGCGACGCGGCCGCACCCAGCGCGTAGAGGGGCAGCCGGAGGAGCTTCGTCGCGTTGCCGGCTGCGAACGTGAAGCTCGCCATATTCAAAGGTCGAGTCTGGCACGATGGGGCGGCTGATCGATAAGAGGCCCGGTCGGCGGAGGGGATGCGGATGTCGGTGCTGAGCGACCTCAGGTCGGCCCGCAAGATCGTCGGCAACGCGATCCGTTCGCGGGCGAACCGGCGTGCACTCGCCGCGAACCCGCCGGCCGCGCCGAAGCCGGGCAGCATCCGGATCGTGGTGTATTTCGCCGACACCCGGGTGAATCTCTACCAGGTGCGCCAGTGGTACGCGCCCTCGCCGAGCTGGCCGCGACGCATCCGGTCGCGATCCTCACCCGCAGCCCGAGCGCGACGCTCGCGATCGCGGAGGAGTCGCCGGTGCCGGTGGTCTACTGCCGCGCCGTCACCGACATCGAGCAGTTCCTCGCGACGCAGGACGTGCGGATCGTGCTCTACGTCAACCAGAACGCCAAGAACTTCCAGATGTTCCGGTACGGCCGCATGTGGCACGTGTTCATCAACCACGGCGAGTCCGACAAGATGTACATGACCACGAACCAGTTCAAGGCGTACGACTACGCCTTCGTGGCGGGGGATGCCGCGCTCGACCGGCTGCGTCGCAAGCTGTGGGACTTCGACCTCGAGAAGAAGGCCATCGCGATCGGCCGTCCGCAGACCGACCACCTCTCGGGCGAGCTGCCGTACACGCCCGACGAGCGCACCGTCGTGCTCTACTCGCCGACCTGGGAGGGCGATCGCCCGGCGGCGGAGTACGGTTCGGCGCTCACGCACGGCGTCGCGCTGAGCGAGGCGCTGCTCGCCTCACCCGCGCATCGCCTCATCTACCGGCCGCACCCGCGATCCGGGGTCGTCTCGCGCGAGTACGGCGAGGCGAACAGGCGCATCATCGCCGCGATCGCCGCCGCGAACGCCCGCGACCCGAAGGCGCAGCACGTCTACGACGACGGCCCCGTCCTCGGCTGGCAGCTCGGCGCGGCCGACGTGGCGATCACGGATGTCTCCGCGATGGTCTACGACCGCCTCGCGACCGGCAAGCCCATCGTCGTCACGCGCCCGGTGTCACCGGATGCCGAGCTCGATCTCGGCGGCTACCTCGGCTCCGCCGAGTGGCTGACCGCGGATGCGGCCGGCGACGTGATCACGGTGATCGACCGCGCCCTCGCGGATCCGGATGCCCGCGCCACGCTGGACCGCTGGTCCCAGCACCACTTCGGCGACGTCACGCCTGGCGCCGCGACGGCCCGATTCCACGCCGCGATCGAGCGCCTCATGACGGAGTGGAACCGCTTCGCGGCCGAGCACGCCGGCGACCCCGACGCGAACGACGTGGACGCCGACGAGCTCGACGAGGACGACCCCGAGGGGATGCCGTCGGGCGGGTGAGCTCAGTCGGTCACGATGTCGCAGTATCGCTGCGCCGCGTGTGCCAGCCGCAGATCGTGGGTCCACAGCGGAACGCCGAGGAGCTCCGCCAGCGCGACATAGCTCGCGTCGTACGCGCTGAAGTTCCCGCGCAGCACCCACGCGCGCGAGATAAGCCGTGTCGCGTCATGTCGACGGAGCGTCCATCGGCTCATGATGCCGACAAAGTCGGTGGCCTCCTCTCCCCGGAGCTCTCCTCGGCGCACATGCCGGCGCAACGCGTTGACCACTTCGTAGTCGAGAACGCTGGGAGCGTGCAGTTCCTGACCGAGAAGGACGCGCGGGGACACTGCCGCGTCGACGACGACGGATGAGTCGACGACTCGGCTCATGGCTCGAATCGGGCGTCGAGCTCGGCATCCCGCTCCGCCTGTGCCGCGTGAAGGTTCGCGACAATCTCTTCTCGCGATAGTGGCTTGATGTCTGGGTGCCGTGCATGAAACTCGGCCAGTAGCTGGTCGTTCGTCTTGAACTCGACGAGCTTCGCGAGCTCCATCGCGACGTAGTCGGACAGCGACATCCGCGCCTCGGCCGCACGCTCCTTCAGCCGCGCGTGCACGTCGTCGGGGAGGTTCCGCACCTGCAGCATGACCGTCATGGTGCCACGGTACATGTGCTGCACATGCAAGGTCTCGGCGACGTTGTGAGTGGATGCGAGCGATGCGCTCTGTGGAGCAAGTTGAGTGAGCAGGGGGCAACGGAGTTCTGATCTGGACAGCGCACGCTCGATCGAAGAGAGCGAGGTATGGCGCCCTAGTCAAGCGCGACGGCAGGCTGGTGCTCTCAGGTGGTTGTCGGTGGAAACCGCCGGAGAATTGCGTTCGCAGCCTCGCTCACCGCGATGAGCTCCACGATCGAGTCCACCACGGCCTGCGCGCTCTTTGCGTGAGCCGTGGTCATCCTCCAACCGGCTCGCGCCCGGGCCCAGTTCTCAAGAACTCGGAACCCACTGACCTTCCAGTTCCAGGCTTCCTCCGGTACACGCGCGAGCACACGACCATTGGCGAAGGTCAATTGGTCATCCCTCCAAATGGCTCGGCCGAAGGGCTCAGCGGAGGTGTTTCCGCCCCACGAAGTTCCCGAGAAGGGCGCTTCGAGGTCCCACGCTCGACGCGCCCGTTGGCCGATGCTGGCGCCGAGATCGAACAGCTCGACGTCCAACGTGAGCGGAACGCGCGGCTCCTCCGAGTCAAGCGCGCGCCAGTTGCGTGCCGTGTAATCGGACGCGGTGAGGATGGCGAGAATGTAGGCATATGCGTCGTCAAATCGATACTGGCGTCCGATCTGATCTAGCCAGTCCAGAACGCTGCGACTGAACCCCACCCGACGGTCCCCCACGATTGATCTCGGGTCGGGATCCTCGAACGCGGCGGCGGTGTCGGCCGGGTGCCACAGAGCCCAGACGCCCTTTCCCCGCGATTGTTGAAGGAGTGTTGTTCAGGCATCACCGAGGTGTGGACCGCAGCCGGACCTGCCCCATGACCGCGAGGGTTGGTGACAAGGGTCGCCACCGGCCCGTCCCGATAGATTCCGTGGAGGTCTTCGCGATACCAGTCGACCCATGAAGGATCGTCGTACAGCCAGCGGCGGTCAAGTGGTCGGTACTGAACTTCGCGTAGGCGACTGACCCTGAGCTGGCTCGGGTCGGGTGCATGGCGATTGGCGCGTCTGCTCTGCGCAGTCGACCACCCAGCGGCGCGAACATCCTTATTCAGCGCGGCCCACTCCGCCAGCCGGCCGGTGCGAAGGGCAGCTTTACCAGGGGACGACACGGTTTCCGCATAGACATCGGCCGCATCGACCCCAATGGGAGAGTATGCCGACTTGTCGCGCGCAGTCTGGAATCCCGTCTCGGCTTCGTCGGCCCACAACTGAGAAAGCAGGGGAGCCTCCGACAGCTGCACGGAGTCCCACATGACCGGGGTCAACCGGTCTTCGGGTCGGCCGTCGACGACGTCGAAGTCCGCGGGATCGAAAGTCCGACGAAGAGCACGGTACTTGGCTGCCCGGTTGCCGAACAGGCGTCGATAGCGGACAACAGGTTGACCCTGATATTCGCGATCGAATACAAGCCACACGATGGCGACGCCGGTCTGGATGTCGAATACGTTCGCGTCGCCGCCGCCGAAGTCATTGGCACCATCTGCGCCACGAGTGTCCCCGCCCAGATCCAGGATCCACATTTCGCGGGCACCTGCCGCCGCGATCGACCGGAGACCACGGAGAGAGCGTCCTTGGATCCACGTCCGGTTCGTGACGAACGCGATGATGCCATCAGCGGTCTTCGCGTCGATGGTCGGTGACTGTGCTCCGGAGGTGCGGATCGCGGGCGGCTGGAGAAGCCACATGGACCACAACCAGAACGCGACAAAGAGATCCCGCGCACTCTTCAGGTCTTGGCGGTGGTCGAGAGGCGTGGCAGCGACGAGAGTTTCCCAGAGCTTGACGGCGAACGGCTCGAGTGCTGCTGCCTTCGGGAGGCGTTCGTAAGGAGGGTTGCCCAGGACGATCAGAACCTCATCGGAGGTCTTGACGTCGTCCGCTCGACTCCGTTCTTTCAGCAGCTCACTCGCTGCAACTCCGAAGTCAGAGTCGAAGAGCATTCCGGTCTCCGGTGCGGCCAGCGTGTCCGTGAGATAGATGGGCAGCTTCTCGTCCGCGGGGGCCCCGTAGGACTCGAGCAAGGTTTCCATTCGCTGATGCGCGATCGTGTAGGGGCCGGGCAGGATCTCGAATGCGGCGACTCTCTTTGTGACGAGATCATGGATGACAGCATCGGGAGGAAGCCCTTGTGACCGAGCGATGTCGCCAACTGCCTCGGCGAGGCCGAGAAGGAAGGTACCCGTTCCCGTGGCTGGATCGACGAACTTGGCGCCCGGATCGAGCAGCCCATCGTTACGTCCCAGAGTTCCGATCAGAATCGATTCGACCCCTGACACAATCTGCTGGACGACCTCGATCGGGGTGTAGTAGACCCCCGCTGCCTCCCTGCCCTTTGAGTCGTATACGGCGAAGAATGGCTCGTAGGCGTGGACGATCGGATCCGGGACCCGTTGGTATTCCCTTTCCGCAGCAGGCGGCTCGAAGAGTGAAGGCGGGATGAGGTTGATGGTCTGCACGAGACCCTCGAGCACCGGCTCGAGGATCTCGGGTCGCGAATCCGCCGACCAGAGGATTTTCAGGCACTGGTAGAGCAGCGGGTGAACACCTTGCTTCAGACCCACCTGGAGCAGAAGCGAGATCGGCTTTTTTGACTCCAGCCGCCAGAGAAGTGCTCCGAACACTGCGATCTGCACGTAACTGTCGACGAAGCGCGGCCAGTCGAAGGTCTGGCCATTCCGGAAGACCAGGCTCCTGAAGCTGTCACGAAGCTCCAAGAGGTTTGGACCCGCCCCCGC
Source organism: Pseudolysinimonas kribbensis (assembly GCF_030161895.1). Classification (GTDB taxonomy): domain Bacteria; phylum Actinomycetota; class Actinomycetes; order Actinomycetales; family Microbacteriaceae; genus Pseudolysinimonas; species Pseudolysinimonas kribbensis. The sequence continues at coordinate 581,129 of NZ_BSVB01000001.1, read as the reverse complement.
TTCGCCGATCTCGGTAAGTCCGTTGCGGATCGCACGAGCTCTGACCGCGAGGGCGGAGACCGCCGCGCCGACGGACGTGTAATCGACGAGTGTCGACGCGAGAAATCCGGCGAAGAGATCTTGGAACCGTTGCGTGTCCGACTCATCCAGTGCCGTCGGCAGCGCAGTCGCCTCGAAGCTCTCCGGAGAGCCAGCCGTTACCGATGTCACTAGGCGACCATCTTGGTAGTGCTGCCATTGCCACCCGTTGGTCAGGATGAGGTTGCTCAGCCCGTCGACAAACCGCCCCTTCTGCTCCAGATCGTGTCCGCTCAGTGCATCAAGGCGCTTGTGTGGTGACTTCAACTCGATCCAGCCCAGCAGTTCGCCCGCCTTGCTCACCCGCCAGTCCGGGATGCCGATCGACTCGGCGTCCGCTTGCGAGACGAACGAAACGGTCGGCTCGCCCAGGAACAGAGCTGTCTGTTCTAACAGTGCGTGGAACCCGGGATAGAGCGAAGACTCCGGCTTGGCGCCGGGGGTCGCGAGGATCTGGCGAGCGCTCGAGAAGTACGTCTCGATCATCGAACGGACATCCATGGCGATTCCGTTCCTCCGATCGTCTGTGCTTTCGAGCGTGATGCATTAAACAATCACGTTTCTAGCATCTCGCAACCATCCGACACGGCCGATAGGCATGACGCATGCCCGCCGCCTTCGACGCCGCTCGCCTGCTGGGCGAGCGAGTGCTGGCGGAACGGCAGCGCGTGGGCATCACGCAAATGGATGCCGCGAACCTCGCCGGCATCAACGTCGCCCACTACGGCCGCATCGAGCGGGGGATGGGCAACCCCAACCTGGAGACGCTCGTGCGCCTCGCCGGGGTGCTCGGCGTTGATCCGGGCGAGTTCCTGCGCGGGATGACCGTCGACCAGCTGCCGCCCTCGCGGGTCAGCTACGCCGCCGCCGACTATGTGCGGGAGCGCGAGCGACGGTCGAAGGCGTAGTCAGAAGCACACCCGCCAGAGGTACTCGTCGCCGCTCGGCCGCAGCCAGCGCACCAGGAGGGTCGCATTCAGCTCCAAGTGCTCGCCGCGTATCTGCAGCTCGATCGCCTGGGTCGGTTCGAGGGCGCCGGGCATCACGGGCGACATCACACCCGAGTCGACCAGGGCCACCGTCACACCGCGCAGGCGCTCCGCGCCGATGTTGACCAGGCGGTAGGCAGGCGCGCGGCTCCGATCGAAGAGGAACGGCACACGGTAGGGCTCCACATCCCGAAAGCTAGGAGCGGCATCCGACCGCGGCGCGAGGTCTGTGGAGGCCACCGCACCGCCCGTCCGGGGAGGGGCCTCAGTCGTCGGCGCCGCCGTTGCACACGGCGTCGTCGGGCATCGTCTGCTTCCGGTGCAGGATCGACTTCGTCGCCTGGCGGGTCAGGTCCTTGTCGGGCAGAACGTCCTTCACATGGGGCACGCGCTCGAGGAGGGCCGTCAGGATGTTCGGCTCGGTCACGATGCCGTAGCCGGTGCCGAGCGCCATGTCGTAGCTCGCCGATCTGCACAGCGCGAACGGCGACCCGAGCGCGGAGCCGATCCCGATGCCGACGGTGACGATGAACGACGCGAAGACACCGGCGCCGAAGTAGGGGCGCCGATCCCGGTCATCATCGTCACCTTGAACCCGAGGTTGAACACCGCGCCGCCGAGGGCGATGCCGCTGATCGAGTCCATGATGCTGTGCACGACCTTGAGGTCCTGCGATGTGTCGGAGTTCACCGCCTGGCCGTTGATCGACATCGACAGGGGCGCACCGAGGTGCCATTCGCCCGCGCCGGTGATGGTCGCATCCGTGCCGACGAGGCCCGCGTCGACGGTGACCGCGGTCGTGAACTTGGCGAACACCGGCACCCCGCCGATGAGCGTCTGCACCGGGATCTCGAAGGGCAGCTTGAACTCCTTCTTGATCGTGCTGCCGCCCTTGTTCTGCGATCCGGCCTGGAGGTCGACCCGCACGCCCTGGATGCCGGAGACCCGTCCGGTCGCACCTCCTGCGATCGAGTTCGCGATCACGGTGCCGAGGTTGATGTGCAGCGCGTCGAACAGCAGGGTCGCGGTGCCGAACACCTTGAGTCCGGCTGCCTCGGTCTCGACCGAGAAGTGGAGGCCGTCGCGTGCTGTCCCGCCGGAGAGCTTCCAGTCCTCGGTCTCATGCGAGAACTCCTTCGCGGGCACGGGCAGCGGCTTGTCGGCGAGCGGATCCGCGGGATCGGGCCGGTCGGCGCGGCGCACGTACGCGGTCGGGGCGATGCTGCCGTCCGCCCGCGGTTTCGCGTCCTGCACCGTGCCGCCGTCGAAGCCCTGCACCTGCAGCTGGTCGGGCTTGACGTCCTGGTCGAAGCGCACCTCGCCGTTCTTCACGAGGTCGGTCAGTGCGATCGGGGCGAGCACCACGTCGGTCTTGTCGCCGTGCCGGGTGATCTGCACGACGCGACCGGTCGCGTAGCCGGTGGCGAGCAGGATCTTGTCGACGGCCAGCTTGTCCATGCCGGGGGCGTTGCCGTCGAGAGTCCAGGTGGTGCCGTCGGAGCTCGCGCCCCACACGGCGTTGCGTCCGCCGCCGACGGTGACCACGTCATCCTGCAGCTGCAGCGTGCGGCCGTCCGGCTTGGCGGGCGCACCGAACCGCGCGTGCTCCGGGGCTCCGTCGGGCGGCGCGGTTCGAGAGGAGGCCGGTGCGCACGCGGACAGCGCGCTCAGGACGAGCGCGGCGCTGACGGCCAGCGCGACGAGGGGACGCCGTGGCATGGCGCGACGCTATCCATCGCCCGTAATGCCGGCGTAACGACGGGGCGCGACTCAGGCCGAGTGGCGGTCCCGCGGGGGTGATCCGCCGCCCGCGATGGCAACGGCAGGCGCTTCGGCAAGCGGCGCAGCGCATCCGGCACCCCGACCCGTCGAGGCCGGGACGCGCGCAGTATGACGGCGAGCTCCTCCGGGAAGGTGGCCGGCGCAGGGCCGAACGCCGACCGCGCCGACTGCACGACCTTGCGGCCGAGCAGGTGGTTGCCCGTGCCGCCGACGACGGCGCCGATGCCGAACGGCAGTGCCCGTCCGACGAGGGTGCCGCCCTGCGTCACCGCGAACCGCCGCAGGAATGCGTGGCGGATCTTCTCGCCGATCCGGTCGACGGCCACCCGCGGCAACTGCTTGCCGACCAGTTCCCCCAGAACCGGGTGCGGTTCTCACCGCCGGCGGCCTGGCCGGCGAGCTGGCGGACCAGATCCTGGCCCCCGGTGCCGAGCATCATCGCCATGACGAGGGTGCGGGCGCGCTCGGGGTCGGTGATCGCGATGCCGTGCACCTCGGTCACCGACTGCGCGAACAGAGCGCTCGCCTCGAGGAAGCCGAGCGTCTCGGCGCCGGAGATCGCAAGCGATGCGGCGGTGCCGACCGCGGGGATCGCCGCGGTGGCGCCGACGGCCGCGCCACCGCCGGTCACTGCGGCGAGGTAACGCCGCTCGAGCGAGGTGATGAGCTCCGCGGGGGATGCCGCGGGCCGCCGCGCCCGGATCGAGCGGATGTGCGCCAGCACGACCGGTCGCTGCAGCGCGAGCACCCGGTCGAGCGCCTGCACCACTCGCGGGTGCAGCGTGATCGGCTCGAGGTCGCCGGGGTCGGGCTCAGGCACCCTTCACAAGGTAGTCGGCGTTGTACCGGTCGATGACCTCCTGGATGGGAGCGTCCAGCTTCAGCTCGCCGCGGTCGAGGTAGAGGCCGCGCCGGCAGAAGCGCAGCAGGTCCTTCTCGTTGTGGGAGACGAAGAACAGCGTGCGCCCGCCGACGAGCATCTCGTCGATGCGGCGGTAGCACTTCTCGCGGAACGCCTTGTCGCCGACCGCCAGGACCTCGTCGACCAGCAGGATGGGCTCCTCGAGCCGCGCGATGACCGAGAACGCGATCCGCACCTTCATGCCGCTCGACAGGTGCTTGTACGGGGTGTCGGCGAAGTCGGCGATCTCGGCGAAGTCGATGATCTCGTCGAACGCCGCGTCGATCTCGCGTTTCGACATCCCGTGCAGTCCCGCGGTCAGGTAGACGTTGTCGCGCACGCTGAGGTCGTTGACGAAGCCGCCCGTGATCTCGATGAGCGGTGCCACGCCGCCCTCGACCTCGATGCGGCCCTCGTCGGGCAGCATCACCCGCGCGACGAGCTTGAGCAGCGTCGACTTGCCCTGACCGTTGCGGCCGACCACGCCGATCGCCTCGCCCGGCGCCACCTCGAACGACACGTGCCGCATGGCCCAGAACTCACCCGGTTTCGCGCGCCGTGACCGGTCGGCGAACAGGTCCTTGAAGCTGCGCCGACCGCTCCGGTTGCGTTTGAACCGGATGCCGATGTCGTCGACGCGGATGGTGCCCTCCGCGGGGTACGGGCTCGCCATCAGATCTCCTTGAGCACCGTGCGGATGCTGCCGCGGAACACGAACACCCCGACGACGAGCAGCACGATCGCGACGAGGGCGCTCGCGCCGACCGAGAACCAGTCGAGATCCTGCGGGAAGAACGCGCTGCGATACAGGCCCATGATCCCGCTCAGCGGGTTGAAGGCGGCGACCGTCTTGATCGCGCCGAGGTGGTCGAGCTGATCGAAGCTGTAGACGATGGGCGTCGCGTAGAACAGCAGGCGCAGGACGAGCCGGATGGCGCGCTCCAGGTCGCGGAAGAACACGACGAGGGGCGCCACGATGAGTCCGATCCCCATCAGCAGGGCCGCCTGCAGGACGACCGCGAGCAGCCAGAGCACCGTCTGCCAGTGGAACGCCGCGCCGAACACGACGGCGAACAGGATCAGCACCGGGATGCTGATGACGAACTCGATGCCCTTGGACAGCACCATGCGCGCCACCCAGATCGTGCGCGGGATGGTGGTCGAGCGCAGCAGCTTCGCCTCGCGGGTGAACGCCTTGGTGCAGTCGGTCACCGCGTTGCTGAACCACATCCAGGGCAGCAGGCCGGAGACGAGGAAGACGATGTACGGCTCCTCGCCGAGCGTCCCCTGCCGGCGGAAGACGAGCACGAACACGAAGTAGTAGATGCAGGCCATGAGTAGCGGGTCGATGATCGACCACAGGTACCCGAGGAACGACGTCGTGTACCGCACGCGCAGGTCGCGCACGGTCAGCAGCCACAGCGAGCGCCAGTAGCGCTCGGCCGCGGAACGCCGCTGCGCCGGGGAGGGCGCGGCGGTCGTCGTGGTCACGCGATCACCCTATCCAGCGGGCGCGTGGTGCCCGCTGAAGGAGTCGTGAGTCAGACGAAGAGGTTCGCGCGCTCCAGGTCCTCGGCGAAGTCGATCTCGACGGCGTAGAGGTCGGAGATGTCGACCGGCTGGAACTTCAGACGGTCCTGGGCGATGGCGAGCTCGATCCCGCGCTCGAAGTAGTCCTGGGCGCCGACCCGGTGCAGGTGACGCAGCAGCGCCGCCTTGTCGCGGCTCGACACGTAGTTGATGCCGACCGCCTCGCCGAGGCCGCCCTCGACGGTCTTCGAGAGCTCCCGGATCGACCCGGCGGCATCCACCGTGTACTTGACCTCCTCATCGGAGACCTTCGCGGTGTTGACCGTCACGAAGCTCTCGTCGCGCGCGACCAGGTCGCCGGCGCGCACGAGCACCTCGGGATCGAACACGACGTCGCCGTTCATCCAGAGCACGCCGCCGTCCTTGGAGGCGGTGAGGGCACGCAGCAGCGACTTCGACGTGTTGGTCTCGTCGTACTGCTCGTTGTAGACGAAGTCGTCGTCGGGGAAGGCCTCGACGATGTGCTCGTACTTGTAGCCCACGACGACCGTGATCCTGGCGTCGCGGCCGAAGGCCTGACGGATGTTGTCGTGCTGCTGCTGCATGATCGTGCGGCCGTCGTTCAGCTCGGTGAGCGGCTTGGGCAGGGAGCGGCCCAGACGGCTGCCCATTCCGGCGGCCAGGATGACGATCTGCGTGGTCATGATGGGGTCTCTCCTCGGAGGTGATCTCATGGAAACGCCGCCCGGACGGAGTGCGTCGGAACGGCGATGACACCCCGATGTGCCGTGATGAGTTTACCTTCCGGTCGATAACGAACCCCTGGACGTTGCCTAAGCGTTCCCGTTTTGTAATACGGCAAACCCCCACCCGACGGGTCCTCACCTGCCGGATAGGGTGGACCCGTGGATGCCCAGCCCGACGAGCCGACACCGGCCTCGCCGGGCCGGACGGGGCGTGCATCGACCGCCCGCAGCGGCTCCGCCGGTCGCCGTCCGCCGACCGCGAAGACCGCCCCCGCCGCGTCCTCGTCGGACACGGTCCCGTCGGCCAAAGCCTCGGGCAGGTCGGGCAAGCCGGGCAAGGCCTCGTCGGGGCGCACCCCCGTTCGCGCCGCGTCCTCGCCGGCGGCCGGGTCGTCGCGGTCGACCGCGCGATCCGGAACGATCGGCCGCGCCGCCGCCGCGACCGTGGTGACCGAGGAGCCCGGCACCGAGGAGCGGACCGAGCTCGCCCCTGTCGCCGACCTCTCTCGCGACCGAGGCGGACAGCGCATCAGCCGAGCCGGAGCTCGCGCCGCGATCGGAGCCTGCGCCCGAGCCGGAGCTCGAGGCGATGCCGGTGTTCGAGCCGGAGCCCGCGCCGCGCGCGGCCCCGACCCTCGCCCCGCTCGGCGAGCCTGCCGGTGACCTCGCCCTGGCGATCCGCGGGCTGACCAAGCACTTCGGCTCCGTGACCGCCGTCGACGGGGTCGACCTCGACGTGCCGCGCGGCTGCTTCTACGGTTTCGTCGGCCCGAACGGCGCCGGCAAGACGACGACCCTCGCGATGGTGACGGGCCTGCTGCGCCCCGACTCGGGCACCGTGCTCATCGACGGCGCCGACGTGTGGACCGACCCCGCGACCGCGAAGAGCTCGCTCGGCGTGCTCCCCGATCGCCTCCGCCTCTTCGACCGTCTCACGGGCACCGAGTTCCTGCACCACGCGGGTGCGCTGCACGGCCTCGACCGCGCGACCGTCGCTCGCCGCGCGGCGGACCTCGTGCAGGCCTTCGGACTGGAGTCGGCATCCCGGCGCTTCGTCTCCGACTTCTCCGCCGGCATGGTCAAGAAGATCGCGATCGCGGCGGCGATGATCCACAGCCCCCGCTTGCTGGTGCTCGACGAGCCGTTCGAGTCCGTCGACCCGGTGTCGGCGCAGCTCGTGATCGACGTGCTCAAGAAGTTCGCCCAGGTCGGCGGCACGGTCCTGCTCTCCAGCCACAGCATGGATCTCATCGAGCGCGTCTGCGACAACGTCGCGATCATCGCCGAGGGGCGACTGCTCGCCGCCGGCCCGATGTCCGAGGTGCTCGACGGCACCACACTCGAGGACCGGTTCGTCGAACTCGCCGGCGGGGCGACCGCGGTGGAGGGCATGGAGTGGTTGCAGAGCTTCTCCGACTGAGACTGCGGCTCGTCGCGAACCTGTTCCGGGGCGCTCGCCGCGACGTGGCGGTGCGGGTCGTGGGCCTGCTCGTCGCGATCCTGGTGGTGGCGCTCGCGTTCGCCGGCATCCGGATGCTGCAGGGCAGCGGCCCGCAGTTCATGGCCCGCTCCATCATCGGGCTCGGCGCGGTCGGCTCGCTGGCGGCGCTGCTCGTGCCGATCATCCTGGCGCGCCGAGAGCTCATGCCCGCGCGCGGCTTCATCGGGTATCGGATGCCGCGCGCCGTGCTCATCCCCGTGCTCGCGGCGTTCACGCTCATCGGTCCCGCCGTGCTCGTGATCGCGGTCGTGCTCGCCCCGCTCGGCGTCTGGCGGGGTGCGGATGCCGCGCTCACCCTCGGCTGCGCCGTGCTGCTGGTGGTGCAGACGCTTCTCAGCCTGCGGATCGGCGCGGCGATCGGCGCCGCACTGCGCTCGCGCCGGCGGCTGGGCCGCTGGGTGCGCGCCGTGGCCGTCGTGCTCATGGTGGCGGCGATCGTGCCCGCCGTCGCGGTGATCCTGACGCGCGCGTTCCTGCTGGTGCCGGACCGGATCGCGCCCGGGGTGCGGATCGCGCTGAGCGTCATCCGTCCCATCGACTCGTCGCCCGCGATCGACGCGATGGCCGGCTCACCCTTCGGGGCGCTCTGGGCGGCGCCCTCGTACCGCCTGCTCGGGCAGGGCGACCGGGTCGGCAGTGCGATCCTGATCGGGGTCGGCACGATCGTCGTGCTGGCCGCGGTGTGGTCGCTCGTCGTCGTGCTCCAGCAGCGCGCGACCTGGCCGCAGCGGCGGGTCGCGGTGGCCCGCCATGCGCCCGGGTGGTTCGGCCGCACGCCGTCGACCCCCGCCGGCGCGATCACGGCGCGCAGCTTCACGTACTGGGCCCGCGACCCGCGCTACCGCACGGTCGTCGCGACGCTGCCCGCCATCCCGATCCTCATGCTCCTCGCGATGTGGGTCGGCGGTGTGCCCTTCCCGGCGGGCGTGCTCGTGCCGCTGCCCGTGATGGTCATCGTGCTGGCCTGGTCGACGTCGCACAACGACGTCGCGTACGACCACACGGCGCTCTGGCAGCACCTCGCCGCCAGCACGCGCGGCGTGCACGACCGGATCGGCCGGATGTGGCCCCCGCTCGTCCTCGGGGCCCTGCTCGTGCTCGTCGGCGCGCCGCTCACCGCCTGGGGGCACGGAGACTGGACGATCCTGCCCGCCGTGGTCGGGGTGAATCTCGCGCTGCTGCTCGGCAGTGTCGGCGTCGGCAGCGGGGTGTCGGCGCAGCTGCCGTACGCGGCGCCGCGGCCCGGTGACGGGGCGTTCCGTCATCCCCAGACGGCGGATGGCGCGGGCGGGGCGGCGCAGGCGCTGTCGCTGCTGCTCGTCCTGGTGACGGCGCTGCCCGCGTTCGCGGCCGCGGGGCTGTGGCTCGCGGGCGTGCCCGGCGCGTGGAACTGGGTGTCGCTGCTCGCGGGCGTCGTGTTCGGGGGGCGACGCTGGCGCTCGGCATCCGGGGCGGGGGGCGCGGTTTCGACCGACGCGGGCCGGAACTCCTCGCCTTCACCATGCGAAACTAGGGCGCATGAGCGACCCGCAGTCCCCGGACACCGCCGGCGGCGGCACCGATGTGCTCGACCGCGAGCTCGAGGAGCTCCTGAACGACGAGCTCACCGAGGACGGCGACCACGACCGCTTCGCCCACTACGTGCAGAAGGAGAAGATCGTGGAGTCGGCGGTCACCGGCAAGCCGGTGCGCGCCCTCTGCGGCAAGGTGTGGGTGCCGGGCCGCGATCCCGAGAAGTTCCCGGTCTGCCCCGACTGCAAGGCGATCTACGAGCGCATGAAGTAACCCGCGCCGCCTCCCGCGCCCAGCGTCTCGCCCGCCCCGCGTCTCGCGCCGCCCGCGCGGCGTCTCCCCTAATTGGTCCTCCTCAGGCTGAGCACACTCCCGATTGCGCACACTCAACCCTGAGCGGGCGTCAGAGGCGGCCGAGACGACGTCATCATCGCCGGATGACGCGATGGCCGGCCGAGACCTTCCGGGTCCGCGACGCACTCGAGCTCGGGCTCGGCCGTGAGCTCCTGCGATCGGAGCAGCTGACCTCACCGTTTCACGGCGTCCGCGTCGTCGGCCGCGTCGACGGCCACGATGCGCTGTGCCGCGCGTACGCAACGAAGATGGCCACTCGCGCCGCATTCTCGTCGACCACGGCGGCACGGTTGTGGGGCATCCCGCTGCCGTGGATCGGCGACCAGCGCCTGCACATATCGTCGCCGCTCGAGCGCCCTCAGGCGCGCGGTCGCGGAGTCGTCGGACATCGCCACGACCCCGACCTCGTATCCATCACGCAGTGCGCCGGCTTGCGAGTGCTTTCTCCCGCCGACACCTGGTGTTCGCTCGCGGGGGTGCTGTCGACGCCGGACCTCGTGGCCGCAGCCGACTTCCTGATCACCGGGCTGCCCAACAGGGACGTGCGGCCGCTGGCCACCCGGCCCGATCTCATCGCGGCGGTGGATCGGCGTCGGCATGTGCCCGGGGTGACCGACCTGCGGCGTGCCCTGAGCCTCGCACGCGCCGGCGCGTGGTCGCGCCCGGAGTCGTTGCTCCGCGTAGTCGCGGGCTGCGCCGGGCTCCCGGAACCCGAGCTCAACGCCGAGCTCCGCGGCGTGCTCATCGACCTCTTCTGGCCGGAGTTCGGCGTGGGTGCCGAGTACGATGGCGATCATCACCGCGAACGGACGCAGCATCGGGCCGATGTGCATCGCCACGAGCGGATCGCCGACCACGGCGTGGTGCTGGCCCACGTCACCGCGGACGACCTCTTCGACCGCACGCGGGAGACCGTCGCGCGCATCGGCCAGCGGCTGCGCGGGAGGGGATGGCTGGATCGCTCGATGGTCCGGCTCGAACGCATCCCGGTGTTGCGGCGTTGAGCCGTTCATTGTGCGCGATCGGGGGCGTGACGGCGCTCACGCAGACCAATTGGGGTCGATGAGGGGAGCGACGCGCGCGCGACGGGCGCGACGGGCGCGAAGCGCGGGTCAGAGGTAGCGGGTGGGGAGCGCGGGCTCGCCGCGGGCGAGGAGAGCGCCTCGACGGGAAGCTCCGCGATCGCGGCCGCGTGGTGGGCGCGCGCGCGGAGCACGCCGTCGTGGCCGAGGCGGGTCGCATCCGCCTCGCCCCCGCGCACGAGGTCGACGAGCAGCGGGCGTCCCGCTGCGGCGTCGATCGGCGGGTCCTCGACGTAGATGTCCTCCCCGGTCGCGGCGCCGTCGTGCAGCGCGCGCACCGGCTGCTTGCGACCGCCGACGGTCGCCTTGCCCTCGGAGGTCTTGCCCACCTGCAGCCACCCGCCGTCGTCGCCGAGGTGCGCGACGAGCTTGTAGACCATCCCCGCGGCGGGCGCCCCCGAGCCGGTCACGAGCGACGTGCCCACGCCGTAGCTGTCCACGGCGGCCGAGCGCAGCCCCGCGATCGCGTGCTCGTCGAGGTCGTTGGTGACCACGATCCGGGTGTTCGTCGCACCGAGGCGGTCGAGCTGGGCGCGCACCTGGTCGACGATGATGCCGAGGTCGCCGGAGTCGATGCGCACCGCACCGAGCTGCGTGCCGGCGGCGGCGACCGCGTTCTCGACGCCGGTCGGGATGTCATAGGTGTCGACGAGGAGCGTCGTGCCCGCTCCCATGGCGGCGACCTGCGCCCGGAAGGCGTCCCGCTCGTTCTCGTACAGGAGCGTGAACGCGTGCGCTGCGGTCCCCATCGTCGGGATGCCCCACTCGCGTCCGGCCTCGAGGTTGGAGGTGGCCGCGAACCCGGCGATGTACGCGGCGCGCGCGGCGGCGATCGCTGACCGCTCGCCGGTGCGCCGCGATCCCATCTCGGACAGCGGCCGCCCCTCGGCCGCCTGCACCATGCGCGCCGCCGCGGAGGCGACGGCCGAGTCGTAGTTGAACACCGACAGCGCGAGCGTCTCGAGTACGACCGCCTCGGCGAAACCGCCCTCGACGACGAGGATCGGCGATCCGGGGAAGTAGAGCTCGCCCTCCGCGTAGCCGCGCACGTCGCCCGAGAAGCGGTAGCCCTCGAGCCAGTCGAGCGTGTCGTCGTGCACGACCCGTTCGCGCTTCAGGAACGCGAGGTCGTCGCCTGAGAACCGGAACTCCTGCAGCAGCTCGAGGAACCGGCCCGTGCCGGCGACGACGCCATAGCGCCGGCCGGTCGGAAGCCGGCGCGCGAAGAGTTCGAAGACGCTGCGCTCGTGACCCCGCCCGTCGCGCAGTGCCGCGTCGATCATCGTCAGCTCGTACCGGTCCGTCAGCAGGGAGCTGGTCACGCGATCGAGCCTAGTGACGCTCTGGATATGCGGCCGTCGGCCGCTGCCCGACCCGCTCAGTAGGCTGATGACGTGGCCGGCATCGACGCACCGATCGGGGTGTTCGACTCCGGGGTCGGCGGGCTGACCGTCGCGCGCGCGGTCATCGATCAGCTGCCGCACGAGTCGATCCTCTACGTCGGCGACACCGCGCACTCGCCCTACGGCCCCAAGTCCATCGCCGAGGTGCGCGCGTACGCACTCGCCGTGCTCGACGACCTCGTCGATCGCGGGGTGAAGGCGCTCGTCATCGCCTGCAACACCGCGAGCGCGGCCATGCTGCACGACGCCCGCGAGCGCTACGAGGCCGCCGCCGGCATCCCGGTCGTCGAGGTCATTCGGCCGGCCGTGCGGGCCGCGGTCCGCGCCACCCGCAACGGCCGGGTCGGCGTGATCGGCACCGACGGCACGATCCAGAGCCGCGCCTACGAGGACGCGTTCGCCGCGGCCCCCGGCCTCGAGCTGTTCGAGCAGGCGTGCCCGCGCTTCGTCGAATTCGTGGAGGCGGGCGTGACGAGCGGTCCCGAGCTGTTCGCCGTCGCCGAGGAGTACCTCGCGCCGCTGCGCGACGCCGGCGTCGACACCCTGGTGCTCGGCTGCACCCACTACCCGCTCATGTCGGCGGCCATCCAGTATGTGATGGGTGCCGATGTGCGCCTCGTGTCGAGCGCCGACGAGACCGCGGCCGACGTCTACCGCGAGCTGGTGACCCACGGGATCGCGCGCTCGGCCGGCGAGGCGCAGCACCGCTTCGAGTCCACGGGCTCCGATGAGGCCGGGTTCAAGCGTCTCGCCGCGCGCTTCCTCGGCCCCGAGGTGCGCCACGTCGAGACGTTCGAGACCGGCGCCATCGTCATCCCGCAGCCCTGAACCCGACCCCGAGGAGCCCCCATGACCCGAGCCGACGGCCGCACCGCCGACCAGCTTCGCCCCGTGACCATCGAGCGGGGCTGGAGCGAGCAGGCCGAGGGCAGCGCCCTCATCTCGTTCGGCCGCACGCGCGTGCTGTGCACTGCGAGCTTCACGAACGGCGTGCCGCGCTGGCTCATGGGCAAGGGCACCGGCTGGGTCACCGCGGAGTACGCGATGCTGCCCCGTTCGACGAACGACCGCATGGACCGCGAGTCGGTCAAGGGCCGGGTCGGCGGCCGCACCCACGAGATCTCCCGCCTCATCGGGCGCAGCCTGCGCGGCATCATCGACACCAAGGCGCTCGGCGAGAACACCCTCGTGATCGACTGCGACGTGCTGCAGGCGGATGGCGGCACCCGCACCGCCGCGATCACCGGCGCGTACGTGGCGCTCCACGACGCCGTCGAGTGGGGCCGGGAGCGCGGGTTCATCGGCAAGAAGGCGCTCGCCCTCCGGGATTCCGTGAGCGCCGTGAGCGTCGGCATCATCGACGGCGAGCCGCGGCTCGACCTCCCCTACGAGGAGGACGTGCGCGCCGAGACCGACATGAACGTCGTCGTCACCGGCTCGGGCGCCTTCATCGAGGTGCAGGGCACCGCCGAGCACGCGCCGTTCGACCGCACCGAGCTGAACGCGCTGCTCGACCTGGCGGTGTCGGGAACGGCCGAGCTCGCGCGCATCCAGCGGACCGCCCTGGGCCTTCCGTGACCACCTTCGTGCTCGCCACGCACAACGCGGGCAAGCTCGCCGAGCTCCGGCGCATCCTGGGCGACCGGCTCGGGCCGCACGAGCTGGTCGGGTACGACGGGCCGGCGCCGGTCGAGGACGGCGACACGTTCGAGGCGAACGCGCTCATCAAGGCCCGCGCCGCCGCGGCGTTCACCGGGCTGCCGGCGCTGGCCGACGATTCGGGGATCGCCGTCGACGCGCTGGGCGGCGCCCCGGGCATCTTCTCCGCCCGCTACTCGCAGCTCGCCGGCGGCGAGAAGAGCGACGCCGCTAACAACGCGCACCTGCTCGCGAGCCTCGAGGGCGTCAGCGACCGCACCGCACGCTTCGTCTGCGTCGCCGCGCTCGCGGACGGCGGGTTCGAGCACCTCGAACGCGGCGAGTGGCCGGGCCGGGTGCTGACCGCGCCCGTGGGTGAGAACGGGCACGGCTACGACCCGGTCTTCGCCGGCGAGGGCGAGCAGCGCAGCTCCGCCCAGATGACGATGGCCGAGAAGAACGCCGTGAGCCACCGGGCGCGCGCGTTCGGGCAGCTCGTCGAGTTCCTGCGCCGCCGGTACGGGTGACCGCGTCCGGCGCTGTGCGACCGGCCCGGCTCGTCACCCTGCTGGGGCCGGCGATGGTCGCCGGGGTCGCGTACCTCGATCCGGGCAATGTCGCGAGCAACGTGACGGCCGGCGCCCGCTTCGGCTACCTGCTCGTGTGGGTGGTCGTGGTCGCGAACGCGACGGCGTGGCTCGTGCAGTACCTGTCGGCCAAGCTCGGGCTGTCGACGGGGCGGAGCCTGCCGGGGCTGCTGGGGGAGCGGATGCGGCATCCGGTCGCCCGGGTCGCCTTCTGGGTGCAGGCGGAGCTCGTCGCCATGGCGACCGACATCGCCGAGGTGCTCGGCGGAGCGATCGCCCTCCAGCTGCTGTTCGGCCTGCCGCTCGTGCTCGGTGGGGTGATCACGGGCGTGGTGTCGATGGTGCTGCTCGCGCTGCACGATCGCCGCGGGTCGACGACGTTCGAGCGGGTCGTCACCGGGATGGTCGTCGTCATCGCGGTCGGCTTCTGCGCCGGCATCGTCGCGGCGCCGATCGACGGTGCGCAGGCGACCGCGGGGCTGCTCCCGCACTTCGAGGGCACGGGTTCGGTGCTGCTCGCCGCGTCGATCGTCGGTGCCACGGTCATGCCGCACGCGATCTACGCGCACTCCGCACTGACGCGCGACCGGTTCGGCCTGGTGCCGCCCGCGCAGCGTCGACGGGTGCTCGTCGCCACGCGCATCGATGTCAGCATCGCGCTCGCCGTCGCCGGAACCGTGAACGTCGTCATCCTGCTGCTGTCGGCGTCGACGCTGCGGGGCGTCGAGGGCACCAGCACCATCCCCGGCGCCTGGCAGGCGATCGGCGACGCGCTCGGACCGGTCGTGGCGACCCTGTTCGCGGTGGGGCTGCTGGCATCCGGGCTCGCGTCGACGTCGGTCGGCGCCTACGCGGGCGCCGAGATCATGGCGGGCCTGTTGCGGCGCCGGATCCCGTTGCTGCTGCGCCGGGGGATCACGCTCCTGCCGGCGCTCCTTCTGCTGGTGCTCGGCGTCGACCCCACCCTCGCGCTCGTGCTGAGTCAGGTCGCGTTGTCGTTCGGCATCCCGTTCGCACTCGTGCCGCTGGTCTGGCTCACGGCGCAGCGCGGGCTGCTCGGCGAGAACGCCAACCGCTGGTGGACGACCGCGCTCGCGGGCGTGGCCGCCGTGCTGCTCGTGGGGCTGAACGTCGCGCTGCTCGCGCTGACGATCGCCGGTTAGCGGGGGCCGGCCTCGTCGCGACGACGCCGCTCCCACACCGACGCGTCGAGCCTCGCCTGCGTCTCGTCGAGGGGCTTGACGCCGGCGCGGCGGGCGCGGCGGGCGGCGATCCCCGACCGGATGGCGTGGTACGTCGTCGGCACGATCGCGATCAGCGCGGCGCAGACCAGGATCACGTCGATGTAGTTGGTGACGAAGTCGCGCAGCGGCGGGATGTAGTTCAGCAGATACCCGAGCACCGTCAGCCCTGCGCCCCAGAGCACCGCCCCGATCGCGTTGTAGAGCGAGTAGCGCCGCCACGGCATGTGGCCGACGCCCGCGGCGACCGGCGCGAAGGTGCGCACGATCGGCACGAACCGGGCGACGATCACCGCGACCCCGCCGAAGCGCTCGAAGAACGCGTTGGTGCGTTCGACGTTCTTGCGGCTGAAGAGACCGCTCTCCTTGCGCTCGAAGATGGGCGGGCCCGCCTTGCGCCCGATGAGATAGCCGAGTTCGCCGCCGAGGAACGCCGCGACGACGATGAGCAGCGCCACGATCGCGATGTTGAACGGCATGACCTTGTGGGCGCCCGGAAAGCTCAGCACGCCCGAGATCACGAGCAGGGTGTCGCCCGGGAGGATGAACCCGACCAGCAGGCCGGTCTCGGCGAACACGAACCCGCAGACGATGACCAGCGCCCACGGGCCGACCGTCGTGAGCAGATGGCTCGGATCGAGCCACGGGATCAGGGCCGAGGGCAGGTGCGCGACGGTCGAGAGCATTCCGCCCACAGTAGTCCCTGGGAGCTCGCTAAAGACCCGGCACGGACGGGCGCCCCGTGCGCGCCGTCGCGATCGCGTCGGCCGACCGGAGCAGCGCGAGGTGCGACAGGGCCTGGGGAGTGTTGCCGGTCTGCGCGCCGCTCGTCACGTCGTACTGCTCCGAGAGCAGGCCGACGTCGTTGCGCAGCGCGACCAGCCGGTCCATGAGCGCGGTCGCCTCGTCGAGCCGCCCGGATGCCGCGTACTGCTGTACGAGCCAGAACGAGCAGGCGAGGAAGGGGTGCTCGTCTCCGGAGACGCCGTCGGTGTCGGCCTCGGTGCGGTACCGGCGCAGCAGCCCGTCGCGCATGAGGTCGTGCTCGATCGCGGCGACCGTGCCCAGCATGCGCGGATGGTCGGCGGCGACGTAGCCGATGGCCGAGAGGGTGAGTAGCGAGGCGTCGACCTCGGTGCTGCCGTAGTACTGCACGTACGCGTTGCGGTCCTTGTCGAAGCCCTGCTCCTCGATCTCGTTGCGCAGGTGGTCCCGCAGCCCGGCCCACTTCTCGGCCGGACCCTCCAGCCCGTGCTCGCGGACCCCCGCGACGCCGCGATCGAATGCGGCCCACATCATGGCGCGCGACTGCGTGAACATCCGCTCGGGCCCGCGCATCTCCCAGATGCCGTGGTCGGGCCGATCGAGAGCCGACTCGAGGTACTCGAGGATCGCCACCTGCAGCGCCCAGGAGAAGCGGTCGTCCTCGATGCCGACCCGGCGGGCGAGATCCAGTGCGAGCATGACCTCGCCGAAGATGTCGCCCTGGAATTGCAGGTAGGCGGCGTTGCCGACCCGCACGGGCGTGGAGCCGCGGTAGCCGGGGAGGGTGCCGACCTCCCACTCCGCCAGGCGGCGCTCGCCCGCGATGCCGTAGACGATCTGCAGATCGCCCGGGTCTCCCGCGATCGCACGCAGCAGCCAGTCGCGCCAGTGATGCACCTCCGCACGGAAGCCGCCGTGCCGCATGAGGGCGTCGAGCGTGAGCGATGCGTCGCGCAGCCAGACGTAGCGGTAGTCCCAATTGCGCTCGCCGCCGACGTTCTCGGGCAGGCTCGTCGTCGCGGCGGCCACGATGCCGCCGGTGTCCTCGTCGGTCAGCGCGCGCAACACGAGCAGCGATCGCTCGACGGCGTCGTGATACTCCGGGATGTCGCGGTCGTCGATCTCGGGATCGGTGCGCCACTCGCGCCACCAGGTCTCGGTGTCGGCGATCTGACCGTCGACGGAGACCGGCCGCGGCGGCTCCCGGTGCGAGGGGAACCAGGTCATCACGATGTCGACGGTCTCGCCCTCGGCGACGTCGAACTCGCCCGAGTGCATGTGGTCCTCGGGTTCGAGGCGCGGCCCGCGCACGACGACCGAGTCCGGACCGGCGACCGCGACGAGAGCGCGGCTCGCGTGACCCTCCTCATCCTGCTCGTCGACCTTGCGCACCCAGGGCAGCGCGTCGGCGTAGCCGAACCGGATGCGCAGCTCCTGCCGCATCCGGACCGTTCCGGAGACGCCGCGCACCCGCCGGATCACGTCGGGTCGGCGATCCCCCATCGGCATGAGGTCGATCACCTCGACGGTGCCGGTCGGCGTCTCCCACCGGCTCTCGAGGATGAACGTGCCCGCGCGATAACCGCGGCTCGTGCAGGTCTCGGCGCCGACGGGACGCAGGCTCCAGCAGCCGTGGTCGGACGTGCCGAGCAGGGCTCCGAAGGTCGACGACGAGTCGAACCGCGGAAGACAGAGCCAGTCGATGGAGCCGTCACGCCCGACGAGTGCGGCGGTGTGACAGTCGCCGATGAGCGCGTAATCCTCGATTGCAGACGGCACGTCCCCATCGTCCCAGAGCGGTGCTCAGATCGCCGACTCCTCGGGCGATTCCGGCGTGCTCTCAGCGGAGTCCCGGCGGCGCCGCTCGAGCACCCAGGCCCGGATGCCGGCCACGATCGACGCGAGGATCACGACGCCGGCGACCGCGTACGAGATCGGCCGGACCGCGGGGGTCGACGCCGCGAAGTACCCGATCACCGTGATGAGCACACCCCAGCTCACGGCTCCGACGGCGTTGGCGGTCAGGAAGCGCCAGTACGCCATCCCGCCGATGCCCGCCACCGGCGGCACGAAGACCCGACCCCAGGGGATGTACCGGCCGATCACGACGGACCACCAGCCGAACAGCTGGTAGAACCGTTCGGTCTTCGCGACGGCGACGCGCGTCCAGCGCCCCTTCCGCCGCGTCAGGTACGGACGGCCGAGGTGGCGCCCGAGCACGAATCCCACCTGGTCGCCCAGCACCGCGGCGATACCGACCCCGACGGCGAGGATCCAGATCGAGATGCGATCCGGCAGCAGTCCGGCGACGATCCCGGCCGCGAAGAGCAGCGAGTCGCCGGTGAGGAACGGCAGCACGATCCCGACGAAGAGTGCCGTGCCGGCGAACACCAGGCCCCAGACCGCCGCATAGAACAGGATCGGTCCGGCCTGGCCGAGCAGATCTTCGAGCTGCTGCGTCATGACGGTCTCACACTATGGGGCGCGCGACACGCCGCCCGGGCTTGAACTGTGCCGGCCGGGCTTGCATCCTCGTTAACACTCGAACATGTGTTCGAATACGCGAGAGGAGCGGGCCATGGAGCTGACGGTCTGGACCGTGAACGGGATGCCGGTGCGCCTCGTCTGGGAGGGCCGGCGCTATCGGGTGAACGACACCCCGACGCCGCTCGACGCGGACGACATCTTCGAGCTCACCTGGCATCCGGCGATCACGCATCCGTTGCCGGCGTGGCGCGGCTGGCGCTTCCAAGCGGTCGACGACCAGCGGCGCGCGCTCGTCTTCGATGTGCGGGAGGGCGTCGACGGCGGGCCGTGGCACCTGCTGCGCACCTACGACTACACGGCGCAGGCGCGGCGCTCCACCGCGCCGGAGCGCTGAGTCGCGGAGCGCCGAGTCACCAGACCGACCCGGCACCGAGGAACACCGAGAGCAGACTCACGCCGCCGAGGCACAGTCCGACGATCGCGAGCGCGAGGCCGCGGTTGCCCAGCTCACGCGCCTTGACGATCCCGACGATGCCGAGGATGACCGCGAGGATGTCGGGGATCCCGCCGAGGAACCACCCGATGAACAACGGGATCCCCATCAGCACGAATCCCACGATGCCGAGCACGAGCGCCGCCACGGCGAACCCGTTGGAGGGCTGCCGCACGACGACGACCGGCGCCGGCGCGGGAGCGTGGTGCTCGGTCCACCGCGCGCCGTCCCAGTAGCGCTGACCGCCCATGCCGTCGGGATACCAACCGGCGGCGGCGGGAGTGGTGGGGCTGCTCATGCGGGCTCCTCTCGGGTGCAGTGGTGGGGCGCTGCGTGCGGAAGGTGGGACTCGAACCCACACGCCCGAAGGCACAGGAACCTAAATCCTGCGTGTCTACCGGTTTCACCACTCCCGCGGTGACGACAGCCTAGGGCGCCGTTATGGCCCGAACAGCCCCTCGCCGTGCCGGTGCACGGCCGCGTACGCCTCGCGGTAGGTGCGGGGGATCGGCTCGTTCGGCGCGTACTTCGCCAGCAGCAGGGCGAGCAGCCCGATGCCGGGCGGCGCGAGCGGCCGGTCGTCGTCGCCATCCGCGGTCGGGTCGATCGACTCCGGGTTCGGCGGCGTGTACAGCGGAAACGTCGTCGGCCAGGTCGACGGATCGCGGGGCGCGTCGAGCGTGAACGCGTTGGTCATCGGCGGCGCGTGCCGATCGCGGGCGGTGAGCCCCGTCATCCGGAACCGCTCGCACAGCGTGCGCACCAGCGACCCGTGGTGCATGGTCTCGTTGATGACGCGCCCACGCGCCGTGTAGGCCGAGACGACGATCGCCGGCACCCGCACGCCGAGCCGGTCGAAGCGGAATCCCATCTCGGTGTTCTCGGGCAGGGCCCCGGGCGGTGTCGCGGCGGGGGCGGCACGTGGTCGTAGGTGCCGCCGTGCTCGTCGAACGTGATGAACAGCGTCGTGTTCAGCGCGTTCGACCCGGTCGCCGACGAGCTCTCGCGGATCGCCGTGTAGATCTGGTGCAGCAGCGCGTCGCCGGCCCGCACGTCGGAGATGCCGCCGCCCTCGATGAGGGTGCCGTCGACATCCACCCGTGTCTCGGGCCCGACCGGCGGGTGCATGTCGTTGTGGTCGTAGAGCAGGCGCGGCTCGATGAAGCTGTAGGCGGGGAGGGTGCCGGCCCGCACGTCCTCGTAGAAGCGATCCATCGTGCGGAAGTTGGTCTTCCAGAACCTCTCCAGCTGCGGTGCGTGCAGCAGACCTGTCAGCGAGATGAGCTGGCGCTCGTCGAAGTACACCCGCCACGGGATGCCGGCCTGCTCGAGCCGGTTGAAGACGGTGTCGCCGTGGTTGAGCTCCGCGTCGACCCACTTGCCGGCTCCGGGGTTGAAGCCGTTCGTGACGAAGCCGTGCGAGGTCGACGCGTGGAAGAAGGAGCGGTTGGGGAAGGTCTGCGACGGCACGGCGCAGTGCCAGTGGTCGTAGACCGCGAATTCGCGCGCGAGCGTGGAGAACACCGGCAGCATCTCGGGGGCGAACGAGCCCATGACCTGGCGCACCTGGTCGGGCTCGGGCTCACGCCCGCCATGGTCGGCGCGCCACTTGTCGACGTAGTCCTGCAAGAAGCCGCTCATCGTGGCGGGCCGGTGATCGAGCGGGGCGTTGAACGGCGGCTCGAGCTCCGGGATGCGGTGGTGCGCGTTCGCCGGGGGATCGACCGTGCCGAACAGCTGCGTGTTGACGAACGGGTACTCCTCGCCCGGGTCGGGGTCGGGGCTGCGCATCACCTGGTCGGTGGGTCCGAGGTAGCCGTGCACCGGGATCTCGAGGCCGTCCGCCGTGCGGTTCGACAGCGCCTTGCCCGCGACCCCCTCGAAGCGCTGACCGGCCGGCACCGGCACGGTGTCGTCGGAGTAGAGGTAGCCGAGCAGGTTGTCGAACGAGCGGTTCTCGAACATGACGACCACGAGGTGGTCGAATCTGGGGCCGTCCGCGCGGTTCGGGATGGCGGGCACGGGTGCGCGCAACCGTGCGTTCGCGGGATTCCGGGTCGCGGCCATCCCCGCCGCACCGGCCGCTGCGCCGACCCCGAGTCCGGCTGCGCCGATGCCGGCGGCACGCAGGAACCCGCGACGCGAGGTGCCCTCGTCCTGCGCCGGCTCGTGCCCAGCAGGGTCTTCCATGGGCGCGTCGTCCATGTGCCGACCCTAGCTGCGGGTGCACTCTGGGCGATCGACGGCGCACGGCGCAGGATGAGAGGGTGACGCGACGACCGGGAAGGGCGCTCCGACTCGGCTGGCTCGCGCTCGTCGCCGCGATCGTCTGCGCCGGGGTCGTCGTCGTGGCGCTTCCGCGCGCCGCACCGGCGCGCGCCGATGCCCGCTGCCCGCCGACCTCGAGGGTGTCGCCTTCTCGTACTGCTTCGTCATGAGCGGCGGTGCCGCCTATGGCAACCTGCTGGTCTCGGTCCGCGTGCGCGACCACCGCATCCGGCCGACCGTCGGCATGCAGCAGCCGGATGCGGCACCCCTGGCGGGCCATGCGGAGGCGACCCCGGTCGAGCGCGCGGCGGTCCTCGAACGCCTGGACCGGTGCCTGGGGCCCTATCGGTTCGCGACGGATTCGGCGGCGATCCGCTTCCCGGCCGACGTCATGCGGCAGTATCAGTACGACGTCGCTGTGCTGTGGCCGTGCCTGCGCGCGCATCGCATCGACCCGGGCGAGGTCCCCCGCCCGCCGCGGCCGGGGAACCGTACCCGTCGACGCGCTCGCGGCCGCCGCGATGGAGGGCGATCGGCCGCTGCCCGAGATCCTCCGCGTCGCGGCGCAGTGCCCGCTGGAGGCCGTGGACCCGGACGCGTCGAGGCCGTGATGCGTGCGCGCCGCGTCTGGGGCCTCGTGGTCGCATCGATCGTCGCGTCGGGCGCGGCGATCGTCCTCGCGTCGCATCCGGCACCGGCGCCGTCGTCGGCGTCGCCGCCCCTGCCGACCGAGCCGGCGGTGCTCTACCGCTGCCTTCAGGCCAGCGGCGCGTTCGCGTTCGGCAACCTGCGCGCCGGGGCGCAGGACTATCACGGTGAGCTGCTGGGCGATGTCGAGATCGTGCCGGCGGCGAGCGGCGCGCGTGTCGACACACGGGCTCCCGGACGGCCGGATGCCACCCCGCTCGATCGCGACCGCGTGCTCGGCGCCTTCGACATGTGCCTGCTGCCGGCGGCGTTCGTCGACGCCGATTCGGCGGCAGGGAGAAGCGCGCTGCTGCGGCTGTTCGAGTACCAGGTGACGACCTATTGGCCGTGTCTGCGGGCGCACGGCGTCGATCCGGGGCCGGTGCCCTCGCCGGCGCGCTATCTCCGCCGCGCCGACGCGGCGGGACTCCTGCCGTTCCAGGACGGCTTCCGCGGCGCAGCCGACGATGTGGCGACGGCGACCGCGGCCTGTTCCTTCGACCCGCGGGCTCCCGCGCGCGACTAGATCAGATCGGCGCCCGATCAGCGCCCGCGGACCATGGCGACGAAGGCTCCCACCAGGAGCACCCCGCCGACGATCGCCGTGGCGATGATGATGACTCCTACGACGACCAGCATGGGTCCTCCTTCAGCTCCCTCCGATCCTCGCAGGCCGAGGGCGCTGTGGACAATCGGCGACACGACGGCATCGGGCTGCGCAGACTGGCGCGGTGACGGACGCGGTCGGCCTCATCACGCGGCGGGTGCGCGAGCGCGTCCGCCGTGACGGGCTCGACCTCGGGGCGGCGGGGGCGCGGGCGGATGACGTGGTGCGCGACGAGGTGCGTCGCTACAGCGAGCAGGCGCTCGGCGGGTCCGCGCCGATGCTCGACGACGAGAGCCGGGTCACGGGGGCGGTGCTCGCGCGGCTGGTCGGGTTCGGCGAGCTCGCACCGTATCTCGACGATCCCGAGGTCGAGGAGCTGTGGATCAACACACCCGACCGCATCTTCGTCGCTCGCGACGGCGTCTCCGAGCGGGTGCCGCTCACCCTCACCGAGGTGCAGGTGCGCGACCTCGTCGAGCGGATGCTGCAATCCACCGGCCGGCGGGTCGATCTGAGCACGCCGTTCGTCGACGCGTCGCTGCCCGACGGGTCGCGCCTGCACGTCGCGATCCCCGACATCACGCGGCGGCACTGGGCGGTCAACATCCGGCGCTTCCGGCGCGGGATGCGCGACCTGCGCGAGCTGGTCCGGCTCGGCTCGCTCACTCCGCGGGCCGCGGAGTTCCTCCACCTGTGCGTGCGGACCGGGCAGAACATCCTCGTCTCGGGCGCCACCCAGAGCGGCAAGACGACCCTGATCGGTGCGCTGCTCGCCTCGGCGCGACCGGAGGAGCGCATCGTCACGGTGGAGGAGACGTTCGAGCTCTCCCTCGCGGCGCCCGACTGGGTCGCGCTGCAATGCCGGCAGGCCTCGCTCGAGGGCACGGGAGAGGTGAGCCTGCGACGGCTCATCAAGGAGGCGCTCCGGATGCGGCCCGACCGGCTCATCGTCGGCGAGGTGCGCGAGGCGGAGGCGCTCGATCTGCTGATCGCGTTGAACTCCGGGCTGCCTGAATTCGCAATAGATCACGGCGCTTCGCGCCGGCTCCCGACGGCTAATTTTGTGCAGTGGACACCGAATGGGCGATGCAGACGCTTGCAGCATGGATCAAGCTCGCGGAGGACGCGCGAAGACTGGGCTCACACGATACTCAGCTCACCAGTGCCATTCCCGCTATGGACAAGGTCCTTGCCGCAGAAGACCAAGCAAGCCGGGTGGTGGCAAGGGTCATGGGGATGAAGACTCTCCCGCAGCTGGTCGGCCTGCATGGGACGTACTACCTCCTTGATCCGGGCATCAAGCAAGCGAAGTACGCCCTAGGACGCCTGCAGACGGACGCGGAAACCCGGAGCCGACTCGGTACCTCAGCGCCATCAATCTCGGCTGATCTGTTGCATCCGATCGTCTGGTCGGCGGCTTCCGCTCTTTGGGATGACGGCCACTTCGGGCCGGCAGTGCAGCGGGCGGCCACGATGGTGAATGCCCACGTGCAGGACCGTTTTAGAGCAGATGGAGCTGGACGATGGGGCTTGGTCGTGGCGCTGCGAGGGCTGCGGCGAAATCCGGCGTCCCGGCGAGTAGCAGCGGATCAGCTCTTGTCGAGCGCCCTCTTTGCGCGGGGAGGTTCGCTCCGAACCATTCTGTCCCTTCCACCCACTTAGAGGCCCATCGACCCCCGGGAGTTTCCTTGACGGCTATCACGAGCAACTTGGTCTTCACCGGCAATGCAAAGCTCGTCAGCCCATCTCTCCAATAGCCCGCATCGTGCCCGATCACTACCCAAACATCTGCGAGCTGGTGCCACCAAGCCTCGGCATTCGCCTTGATCCAGTTGTGCATCAAGGCCCGCTGTGTGTTATCGATGCCCTCGACAACGATCATGTAAACCTGAGGGTCGCTCAATGTTCACCCGCTTCGCCGCCGACCGCATCCTCCGATAGGACTTCGATGGTTATGGGATCTGCAACCAACAATGGAGCTATCCGTTCCCCAGTTGAACTGTCGCCCAGCTGCACCCTCTGGATTTCCGCGTACTCCTCACCCGTCACCTGACCCAGCATTAGCTTGGAAGGGTCCGTTTTACCGACCCAGAAGACCCCACCGACGATCAGAAGAAACACCACGCCGCAGAACCCGAGGATCCAGGGCACATAAACTACGCCTTCGCCCGTCGCCAGCATGACGCTCGCCGCCGCTACTCCGGCCGCGAGCAGAATCCCGAGCACTGTTGCGTAGAACGCGAGCACAGTCTTCGGGTTTTCAGTTCTCTTCCGGGTGACAGCCCGTAGAGCGTCGTTGGGCAGCGACACGAGATGATCATTTCACGTGTGCCGGATCTAGCGCGCGCCCGCTTTCACGAGTCGTGCCTGCGCCGCGCTGGCGGCCGACGCGATTACGCCATCAGTGACCGCGAGCGAGCCCGCAAACTCCGCGAACAGCTCGCGGAAGAACGCACGGTCGGCGGCCGTCATCTGCGAGACGATTGCGGCACTCGACGCATCCGAGGCGGCCTGCTGCGAGGGGCGGACCGTCGCCGAGCTGACGCGCGGAGCGGGAAGCGTAGTGTCGGCGAGTTCGCGCCCGAGGGAGTCGATGGCGCCGCGGACGCCCTCCGTGTCGCTCAGGCCGATCTGCAGCCCCTGCAGCGTGTAGCCGCCGATGTCGCGGAACACGGTCGAGGGGGAGTGGATACCGAGCAGGCTCTTGACGGGATTGACGATGTACTTCGAGACGAGGCCCGAGACGAAGGAGCTGAGGGAGCCGAGCATCGAACTCGCGCCATTGATCAAGCCCTGGATCATGTTGCGGCCGACGCTGCCGAGCATCCCCGCGAGCCCGCTGATGGCACTGCCGATCTTGCCGGGCAGTCCCGTGAAGAAGCCGACGATGTTGGCGATCCCGTTGGCGAAGAAGCTGATGACGCCGTTCCACAGGTCGCCGAAGAACTTGCCGACGCCGTTGAATGCGGCCGTGAACTGCGCCGAAGCGGTCTTGGAGCCCGTGACGAGCGCCACGAACCACGTGATTCCCTTGGCGATCCAGTCGATGACGACCGAGAGCGCGTCGGCGACGAACTGAATCGCGGGCGCAAGGAGCTTCACGAGGGGCGCGATCAGGCTGAGGATCGGCTTGAGCAACGTGACGAGTAGTTCGATGACCGGCCCGAGCGCCGAGCCGATCAGCGTCAAGATCGGCGCGACGAGAGCGAGCACGGCCTGGATGAGCGAGAGGATCGGCGGGATGACCGGGGCGAGCGCCTTGAGGATCTGACCGAACACCTGCGCCACGAGAACGAGCACGGGCGTGATGGCCTTGAGCACCGAGCCGAGCACGCCGCCGAGCGTCGTGGCGATGGTGGTGATGATCGGGCCGAGTGCCTTGATGACCGCCGTGAGTATCCCGCCGAGCGTCTGCACGATGGGCAGGATCGCGGGCATGAGTGCGGTGAACACTCCCGCGAGCTGGCCGATCAAGCCGACGATGACCGGCAGCACCGAAGCGAAGACCCCGGAGAGCACGGAGACGAGGGTCTGGGACAGGTTGGTGATCGTTGGCAGCACCTGTGCGAGCGCCCCGCCGAGAGTGCTGGCCAGCTGACCGAACGCGCCGGCAAGGCCGGGCAGGATCGGGGCGAGCGCCTTGAGCACGAGGCCGACGGGCGAGAGGTTGGACGCCAGGTCGACGGCCTTGGCGATGAATCCGCCGATCGCCGAGTCGCCGGAGAGCAGACCCGAGATGAAGCCGGTGACCGCTGTGAGCGCCGCCGCGAAGGCGGGCGAATCCCCCACGCGATCCAGAAGCCCGGCCACCTTGCTCAGCACCGTCGTGGCGATGGGGAGGAACGCCGCGCCTAGGGCCTCTTGGAGGTTCCCGAGGGAGGTCCTGGCCTTGCCGAGCGAGCCCTCGAAGGTGTTGCCGAAGGCCTCGGCCGAGCCTCCGAACTCCTTGGTCAGCTCGCCGAGGATGATCGCCTGGGCGCCCGCCACGTCGCCTGTGGCGACCATCGAGGCCGCCGCATCCTTCTGCGCCTGAGTGAAGGTCACGCCGACCTTGGACAGCTTCGACATGCCCGCGACCGGATCGTTGAGCGCCTTGCCAACTTGCAGGGCCGCCGAGTTGAGGTCGGTGCCCATGGCAACCGACATGTCGAGCGCGCTCTTGGTGGCCGCGTCGAAGGTCGTGCCCTTGATGTTGGTGAACGTCAAGAGGATGTTCTCTCCGGACTGCACCACCTCGTCGTCCACGCCAGAGAGCCGGGAGAGCTTGGTGGCGAGGGCGCCGATCTGCTCGACCGACTGCCCCGCTGCCGCGCCCGTCGACTTGACGACGGCGGCCGTCTGAGCGGCGACCTTCTCGGACTCGCCCGCGGCCTTGATCGCGGAGGCGATGACGGCCGTTGCGCCCGCGGCCGCCGCGACGAGGGCGGCGCCGGCCGCCACGCCGACGCCCTTGACGATGCCGCCGAGGCCGCCCGCGGACTTGGCCGCGTCATCGAAGCCCTTGGAGAAGTTCTTGGCGTCGGCGAGCACCGAGACAATGACGGTGTTCTTGGCCACGAGCTAGCTCCTGTTCTTGCGGTTGTGGGCTTCGAGGATCGCGTCGCGTTCCATCACGGTCAGGCGCCAGTAGTCACTGGGCGCCATCCCGAGATGAACGACGAACCCGGCTAGATCTTCTGCGCGCTGGCGCGCCGGGCTTTGGGGCCGGCTCCCCGGTCACAGCGGCGAGCAGGTCGCCCTCTTCGTTCTCGTCGTCGCCCAGCGTGATCAGCTCGCCGAACTCAGCGAAGGTGAGGCCCTGCGCGTCATTCCACGAGTACTTGGGGTCCGAGCGGCGCTTGGCGACGAAGGCGAGCGCGGCGAGGGCGAGGCCCTTGGGCTTGTCCTCCTGGGCGATCGCGCCGAAGGCCTGGCCGGAGAGCTCTTCGACCTTTGCGACCTCGCCGAGGGTGAGGGAGTTGATGTTGAGTGCGGTCATGCGGGGGTGCTCCTTTGTTGAGGGGGTGCGGTCAGCTGAGGGAGTTCTTGGCGAGCAGCGCGTCGATACCGCGTTCCAGCGCGTCGAAGATCTGCTCGTGTTCGCGGGAGAGCGCATCGGTCAGGAACGGGTGCGGCGCGATGTTGCGGGCCGGCCAGCCGTAGTGGATGACGCCGGCGTAGGGAGCTTTCGCGCCGCCCGCCCGGACGACAGCTTTGGTCTTGCCTCGTCCGGCGCGGACGGTGCCAGCGAGGGCGCCGCTGCGGTCGGGGACGTGCGCGGCGTGCACGACGAGCTCGCCGATGCCGTGCATGAGGTCTTTCATGTCGTCTGCATCCGCGCCGGCCTTGTTGAGGCGGGAGACGGTCGTGCGCAGCCCCTCGACGCGGACGCGAACGCCGCCCGAGACGTAGGTCACGGAGTCCGTCACGAGTCGCTCCCGTCGTCAAGGAGCGGTGGGCCGGTTAGCTGCCAGTCGAAATCAAAGACGAACGTCTTGTCGCTGGCCGCGCCACCGAGCGCGGGGCGCGGGCCGACCGTGAGGGAGCCGCGGAGGATCGGCTCGTCCGCAGTCGCGTCGGCGTTGCCGTTCGGCGCGAGCGTGAAGCCGACGACCTCGCCGGTGTGGTTCCAGGTGAACCGCCACAGCGAGTCCGAGGCCGACGACTGCACGGCCGAGCCCTTGAGGAACCACGGCTCAGCGTCGTCGCCGTCGTAGGCGCTCGTGATGAGCGTGCCACCCTTGTCGGGCTCGACCACGGCGGAGGTGAGTTCGCCCATCCAGCTCGAGGCCTCGCCTCCGTCCACGGTCAAGGTGAGGACGGGGTGAGACCTCGGCCCGAGAGCCGAGGCCGCGCTCACTCTTCGGATCCCGAGTCGAGCGTCGGCGTGCCGACGACCAGGAACTCGAAGTCGAAGGTGTACGCGCCATTGCCGGCGTCGCCACCGAGGTCGGGCTTCGCGCCGATGGTGAGCGTGCCGATGACGTGCGGCTGATCCGCGGTCGCGGTCTCGTTGCCGTGCGGGGCAATGGTGAACGCCGCGTCGACGCCGGTGTTCTCCCAGACGTAGCGCCAGAAGGAGCCGGAGGCGGTCGACTGGATCGCCGTGCCGGTCAGCTTGAACTGCTTGGACCCGCCGGCGGCGGCGTCCTCAAAGGTGGTGACGTCCTTGTCGGCGTCATCGTTGCTGATCTTCCAGCTCGACAGGTCGCCCCAGTAGTCGACGCCGGGGGTCCCGATGGTCAGCTTGAGCTTGGTGCCCTTGATGCGTGTACTGCCCATGTCTGTGTTGCTCCTTAGGTGAGTGAGATGTCGGTGGTGAGGGTGACCGTCGAGGCCAGGAAGGTGCGAGCGCCGACTGTGTATGAGAACGGCTGTGCGACGTTCTCGACGGACCAGCCGTCGACGACGGTCGCTGCGATGGTCGCCTCGATGAGGGCGTCGAGGTCGTCGGTCATGCGCGCGTTCGCGCCGAGCTTGGAGACGATCCAGACCTCAAGCCGAAGGAGGTGGAGGCCGAAGGTGTCGCCGACCTCGATCAGTGGGGACCCGTGCACGACCATGAGGGCGGGCGGGTTGAGCTGCTCGGGTACGTGGTCGGTTACGGTCACTCCGACCGGGGCGAGCGCGGCGACCAGCTCGGCGCGGGAGGTGGCGATAGCACCCATCACGCCACCCCCACCCCGACCCAGCGGGCCAGCACGGGGTAGGCCGAGGTCATCGGATCCCGCGCCAGCCTGATCGGCGATGCATCGCCGGCCGTGGCGAACTGAGTGATGCCGCTCGGCGCGTTTCGCCGGTGGTACAGCTCAGCGCCCACGTCGAGCGTCGCGCCGTCGAGGATCGCCGAGGGGACCTCGGCGGAGCCGACGTACGCCGTCACCAGCGCGTCAGCTCGCGCCCAGCACGAGGCGACGAACGCGGCGTCGTCCGCGTTCGCGCCCACGTACTGCGAGAGGTCTTCGGCGGTCATCGTCAGTTCGCGGCGAGCTTGACCGGCACGACGGCCGCGGGAATCTCGGCCGCGGTAGCGCCGTACGCGTAGACCGCGAAGCTCTTGGAGAGGTTCGAAATCGCCTCGTCCGAGAGCGACACGAGCGGCGAGTTGTACTGCCGGATGGCGAGCGAGTTGGTGAACACGGCGCTATCGCCCGACTGGCCCGAGTCCAGCAGCACCGGCAGCCCCGCGAAGTCTCCCGAGAGGCCCGGGAGGTCGAGGGTGCCGCTCGCGTTGTCCTTGGCGGTCTGGAACACGCGCTCGCCCGCGACGGTGAGGCCGCGGAGCTTCTTGAACACCGAGCCCGAGACGATCATCCGCTCGACCGGGAGGTTGAGCGCCTCGAACTTGATCGCAGCGTCGATGAGAGCGCTCTCCCAGTTGTCCGCGGTCGCGGCCGCCAGGGTCGCGCCCAGCACGACCACGCCGCCGTTGTCAGCGATGGCCGCATTGGCGGTCACCAGCGCCGCGAACGCTGCACGCAGGTACGCCTTGCGGCGCGCGCCGGCCGCGATGGCGAGGCCGTTGAGCGACGTGTCGAGCACGCCGACCGTCGAGCGCTCGACCTCCTGACGGGTCAGCGTGGTCGATCCGGCGTAGGTCTTCACCGGCGCGGTGCGCGTATCGATCGTGACCTTGCCCGCGGCGATGTCGTCGCCCTCGGCGGCCTGCTCGGCGACCGAGAGCGTGTTCGTGGACAGCTCGGCGAACTCGATCGAGTTGCCGGTCGCGGGGAGCGTGCCGGTCGAGAAGGAGGCCGCGAGGACGCCCGAGCTGGCGTCGAAGATGCGCGTCAGGTCGCCGACCCATCCCGGCTTGACCACGGCGTCCGCGGTCGTGCCGCCCGCGTAGTCCCGACGCTCATAGAGCGCGTTGTAGGCGCGCACGGTCGCCTCGTCGCCCGAGACGATCGCGCGGAGCACCTCGCCCGCCGAGCGGGTGTCGGGAGCCGCGGGCTCACGATCGCGGACGGAGAGGGTGGCGACGGAACGAGTCAGGTCCTCGATCGACGTGCGGACCTCGGCGAGGTCGGCGGGGGTGACGATGGCGTCAGTCACTGCGGGGGTGCTCCTTTCGAGCGGGGGAGTTGCGGTGGGGTTGCTGCTGCGGACCTCGGACACCTCGGCGGCGTCGTAGGCGGGCCAGGGGACGAGGCTCACCTCGAGGAGCTGGACCCGCGTGTACGTCACGAGGTCAGTCCCGTCGGCTTGCGCCTCGGTGCTGTACTCGACGGGAACGAAGCCGATCGAGAAGCGGTCGATCACGCCGTCACGGGCGAGCGTGTACGCCTCGTCGCCGAGCGCGGTCTGGGAGATGCGCGCCTCGATGCGGAGGCCGTCGTCCTCGCTCTCGGCGGTCGTGAGCTTGCCGATCACATCGCCGTGACGCCATGCGAGCAATGCCCGCTCGGCGCCGTCGAAGACGGTTGCCTTGGTGAACTGCTCGCGCCATGCGTCGCCCCACGACTGCACGAGGATCGGGTCGCCGAAAGGCACCGCGATGCCGGCGACTATCCGCTCGCCGTCAGTGGCGTCGCTGAGTGCGGCGCGCGCCTCGAAGGAGCGCTGCTGCGGTTTGGTGAGGTCGGGCGCGGTCATGCGGCGGCGGCTCCTTGAGGATCGGCGGTGGGAGCGCCCGCGAGGGGCGGCAGGTTCTCGATGGCGCGGACCTCGGCGACCGTCATGAAGCCCGCCTCGAGCGCGACCTTGTAGGTGGCGTAGCGGGTGGTGGTGTCGGAGCGGAGCAGCACCTCGAGGTTGAAGCGGGCGAACTGGCCGCGCGGCAGGAGGTCGGTGAGCGCGTCCTCAATCTCGCTGAGGTCCTCCATGAGGCCGAAGCGGACGAAGCCGAGCCAGTCCTGCGCGACGTTCTGGTAGGTGGTCGGCGCGCCCTCCGTGCTGGCGAGCATGAGGGAGGCGGGCACGCCGAAGAGGCGGGCGATCTGCGTCGTCGTGAAGTTCTGAGACTCGATGAACTGGGCGTCGGCGGGGCTGAGGAAGATCGGGGTGTAGCTCATCCCGCTGCCGAGCACTGCGACGCCGCGCTTGCCGCCGCGAGTCGTCTCCCAGCGGGTGCGGACGTCGGTGGCTTGCTCGGGCGTGAGCTGCTGATCGGACCGGAGGATGCCGCTCGGTACGTCGCCGCTGGCGATCCAGTTGGCCGCGTAGTCGCGGAGGTCGATCGCGCCGCGTAGCTCGGCCTGCGCGGCCTGGATCGGCCCGAGGCCGTAGGGCGTGCCGGGCACGCGGAGGCGGGCGAGGTGCTTGACGTCCTCGACGCCGAGCGCCTGGCCCTGATACCCGTAGCCCGTGACGCGGCCGGAGGCGGTCACGTCAATCTGCACGTCGTGCGGATTCAGCGCCTCGAGGGTCACGACCTGGCCGATCGAGTTCCGACGAATGCGCCAGAACGCATTGCCGGTCAAGTTCAGGCTGACGACGGTCCGCTCGATGAAGACCGGCAACGACGAGTCGACGTCGGGCCGACGGATGATCGCGGGGGAGTCGATGATCGTGCCGCCGCGATGCACGTCAATGGAGAGCTGGCGGGCCGCGGTGGTGCGGATGGAGACGGCCCGGTAGACGGTGGACAGCCCGAGCGCCTGGCCCGAGGTGACGGTCGCACTAGCGGCGGCGCGGCTCGGAGGAGCACGCCGCCGCCAGTGTCTGACCCGGTACGGGACTGCGGAGCGGCCAGCCCGAGCCAGCTCCGAAGTCCCATAGGAACCATTCAACGCACGTTGAGTGAACATCCAGAGTTCACACAGATGCTCGCCTTAGAAGACCTGCAATCCGGCGTCGGCGGTCGTCTCGGCGACCAGCACACCGAGCGCGGTGGCGAGCACGGCATCGATTGCGACGGCGCTGCCCGCGCGGGCGATCCGATAGCTGTCGCCGATGTTCTTGCGGATCGCGTGCGGGATCTGCTGAGTAAGGAGCGCGTCGCCCGCGTGCTCGAACTCGCGGCGCGCGATCTTCGCGTAGAGCATGCTCGCGGCGTTGATGGCGTCGGCATGAGTCCCGATGCGCACCGGCATGCCGCGCCGCTTGAGCTCGGTTGCAAGGTCGCCGAGCGCATAGCGGTCCATGGCGAACGCCTGCGGGGTGTGACGGTTCAGCGCAACCGCCGCCGCGACAAACCGTTCAAGCGTCGGCGCGACGAGGGAGGCGACCAGCTCGGAGTGGATGCGGCCCGCGTCGTCCTTGCCGGTTGCGACGATGGAACCGAACGCCCAGTCTGGGGTGCGCTCGAAGGTGAACACGGGTCGTACACCCTGCGGCCAATCGGCTCCCGCTGGGCGGGTCTGCGCGGCCCATTTGGTCGGCTCGATGAAGGGTGACGCGACGCCCGACAGGAACCTGTTGCCGAGGTAGCGGAGGACGTCGGCGGGCGGCAGGGAGCGGGCGTCGGCGATGGCAACCTCGGCGTCACGTCGCCCGGACGCGAGCGATGGATTGGCGTGCTTGAGCCAGGTCAGGAACTCGGCGTCGCCCTCGGGGATCGCGTCGTTCGGCGCCTCCCAGACGAACGCACCGAAGCGGTTGCCGTTCGGGTCGGCCGCGATGGCCTCGGCGGCGAGCTTGTAGAGGCGAAGGAGCATCGTGGAGCTAGCGTCGCCCGCAGTCGTCACGCCGACGACGAGCGCGTTAGGGCGCGCGCCGGTTCCGTTCACAAGGTCGGCCCAGACCTCGGCGCGGAGCAGATGCAGCTCATCCACGAGCCCCAGGTCGAGCGGGATGCCTTGCAGCGCTGCCGACTTGCTCGGCTTGAGGCGGTACTCGCCGCTGCCCGCGTTCGATCGGATGCCGCGCGTGCCGGACACTCGGAACCGCGTGGCAAGGGAGCCGTTGCGGGTGATCGCCTCGAGGGTGCGCTTATAGATGAGGTTGGCCTGCTCGACGGTCGACGCGATCCCGACCACTACGGCATCTACCGAGCGGAGCAGGCCGATGAGGCCGAGGATGGCCGCGACCTCGGTCTTGCCGTTCTGGCGGCCGAGGCTGACGAGCACCTGTCGGTAGCGGAGTTGGCCGGCGCGCGGATGGCCCGCGGGGAACTGCTCAAGGAGGGCGCGGAGTAGCGCGGTCTGCCACCCCTCGGGCTCGTACCCGAACGCCACCCGCCAGACCACCGCGACGACGCGCGCGTAGCGGTCGTAGAGCGAGGGGAAGGAGGCGGCGAGGGAGCGAGTAAATCGTGAGGGAGGCCACGCGGCGACGGGGCCTGTCATCGACCGATCCGCCCCACTACGGTTCGAGCATGAACCCGTTCTGGATTGCGGTAGTCAGCGCCGGCTCGGCGGTGGTCGGCGCATTCGTTGGGGCACTCCCGAACCTGCTGCAGTCGCGTGCGCAGCGGCACGAGCGCGAAAAGAAGCGCCTGCGGCAGGTTGAAGCCGAGCGCTATGACGCTGCGATTGCGTTCGTCGATACGCTGGCGAACTACTCGTCGGCAGACCGTTGGCGCGAGACGGTGGACTTGAACCGGGCCGCCAGCCGCCTGATATCGAAGCTTCGGTCCGGGGAGGCTCTTGTCGCCGAGTACGTACGCTTCTCCGTGCAGCGCTTGCGAGAGGGGAACGACGCCTCGTCCAAACTCGCCGTAGCCAACGACGTAGCCGATCACATCTTCAAGTACTTGAGAGGCGAGGCAACGGCGTCCACGATCGATCGCGGATAAGGGATTCAATCCGTCGCCTCCCGCAGGAGGGCTTCCAACTCGTCGCCTCCGGCAGGCAAGGGAGCGCGGCGGATCAGGGCCCGGTAGGCCGTGCCGTAGCTCGTAGCGAGCGCCGCCGTGGCCTCGGTGTCGAGCTGGCGGGCGAGGATGCGGAGCTGAGCGACGGCCGGAGCGTCCAGTGGGGTGAGCCATGAGTCGGCAGCCTCGATCATGGCCTCGGTGGCGTCGACCATGGTGGCGTCGGGGGAGTTCGTCACGGTTTCGATCCGTTCTGTTGAAGTGTTGAGGGCTTTGCGTGCAAAAGAGAGTTGGGGGCGGGGGTGAGCTCGGAGAGCGTGAAGGAACGTCATGCTCTCGCTGCCAGCCATCGCGTGTTGAACCAGTCGACGCGCATCAGTTCGCGGTCGCTCTTACGGCCGTTGCAAGTGCGGCATGCCGCTACGAGGTTCGTCATCTCGTCCCTGCCACCCGCCTCCCTCGGGGTGACGTGATCAGCGGTGGCGTCGTCTCCTTCGAGCGCCTTGCCGCAGTAGGTGCACACCCAGCCGTCGCGCTCGAGACACGCGAGCCGTAGCCGCTCCCATCCGCTCCCTCGACTCGACCCCTTGCTCATGCCGCTGCCCGCCTCACGCGGACGTGACACGCCCGACAGAGCGCGTCCGCATACACGGCTCGACGCCGGCAGCCCGGCTCGGCACAGACCAGCTCCGCCTCGTCCCAGACGCGCACGGGCAGCCCCGCGGCGTTGGTGTGCTCCCACGCGTGTCGCTCGGCGAACGCGCGCGGCTCCATCACCGGGAACCATCTACGGTCGCAGTGTTCGCAGACGACGAGCGCCCAGCCGAAGGCCGGGCTAGCCTCTTCGATCCAGAGGCGCGGGCGGTCGCCGCTCATGCTGCAGCCCTCTCGGCCCGCACGCGCGCCGCACGCTCTCGAACCTGAACGAGGTGGCAGACGGAGCACAGCCCGTCTCGTCGGCCGCGGCGCGGGCGCAGGCCGCACGCTGTGCACGCGTTGTGCGCGCTGCGCTCTGCCAGCGGCATCGCGTGGCCGGTGAAGCCGTGCGCAATACGCGCATGCGCCACTGCCGCCGCGCCGTTCGGGCCGCCGATCTTGAAGCGAACCCAGTCAAAGCACGACTCGCATCGAGCAACGGACACGAGGCCGTCCCAGTCGAATACCACGGGGCCAGCACGGAACACGCCGAGCCCCTTGCGTCTCTCGGTCGCCGCCTGGCTCGCATGATTCCGCCTCTCGGCGCACGCCTCGCAGTATTGAGCGCTAGCGACCCGGTGCGCGATTGAGGCGCCACAGCTCGCGCACTTTCGAGCCTTCACAGAGGCGCCCCCATGCGCACGAGCGCAAGCTCGCCCTGCAGCGCGGCCCGCATGGCTTCGAGCCGCTCGCGGCCCGAGGTGTAGGCGACGTCGAGGGAGTCCCCGGGGACGGAGGTGGCCAGCCAGACCATGCCGGCGTCGTCGAGCGCGGCGTCGATACGCGCGAGCGCGGCCTGCAGCTCGACCACGCGGGCGAGAGCTTCGGAGAGCACGAGGGGCGCCTTTCGAGCGAGAGAGACGGCCCCCGGCGCGAGAGTGTCAGCAACTGCGCCGGGGCCGCCGCGCCAGGAGAGGAGCGCTGGCCTCGATTGAGGTTGCTCTCAGGTTACACCCAGGAAACGTCCAGCTTCAAGAAGGCCCCGGTGGCCCTATTTGTCGGCGACTCGATGGAGCTGCCGGTCTACCCAGCGCTCAAGCTGGGCTTTGGTGAGGTGCTCATAGAGGGCTCGCCGATCGCCGCTATGACTGAGCAACCTGCCCTTGCACACGAGGTCGATACCGGCGTACGCGAGGCGAAGAATCTCGGGTTGGTAGTAGGCGGCCTCAGTGTTGCCGAGGAATCCGACGCAGTAGCCGTTGACCCAGCCCTGAACCGCACGTCGGTAGTAGCCGTTGCGCAGGTCGGGCTTGAGCAGGATGACGCAATCGCCGATGCGCTGAGTGTCCCAGCCGTGGTCGTTCTTCCCCGGGATGTTCCAGAGGGTGCGGTAGGCACCGTCGGTGTCGAGAAGCACCTCTCTGCGGCCGTCAACCATGCCTCAAATTATGGATCTGCCCCGAACAGCCGAAACGAACATGCCCCCTCTTTAAAGAGGGGGTCTGTTGTTCGGTGCGGCGGAGCCGTGTTCACCCCTGAAAATGCCCGTGATCACGGGGGTTTTGACCGAACGGCCCGACGAGCGGCGAACAGGGCGAACAACAGCCCATGTTCGGTCTGTTCGGTTTTGGCCTCGGAACGCCAGAAACCGCCAGTTTCGTATTATCTGCATATAGCAACATGCAGAGAATGCCCGGTCAGAAGGCGATTTCTTGCGAATAGACCGCCGACCTGTCAGCGTGGAATCACGGTCCGAAGCTCCACCTTCGAGGGCCGTCCAG
The DNA here is from genome assembly GCF_030161895.1 of Pseudolysinimonas kribbensis. GTDB lineage: Bacteria > Actinomycetota > Actinomycetes > Actinomycetales > Microbacteriaceae > Pseudolysinimonas > Pseudolysinimonas kribbensis. The sequence continues at coordinate 544,387 of NZ_BSVB01000001.1, read as the reverse complement.
AAGCCGGGACCAGCACCCCTGCGAGTAGTGGAGCACTCGCGCCGGGTGCTGGTCTCTTCCCGTTAGGACCCCCGCCGTGAACCCGACCACCGAATCTGACCTCGACCCGGAAGACATCGTGCTCGACGGCCCTCGCGCCGACAGTCGGAGCATGGCGGATCAGGCTGAGGCCGAGGCGCTCGTGGCGTCCGCTATCGCCGACCTCATGGCCGACATGCTGCCTGCCGGCTCCGAGTGGGAGTGCGACTCGGAAGGCCCGACGTCCGCCGAAGAGGCGTCTATCCTCCGCCGTCTCGCGGCGCTCGGACCGCGCACCGACATCGAGCGGGCCGAAGCGGTCGCCACGCGGATGGAGGCGCGCGGACACATGGCCTCTGACGATCAGGCTGCAGCCCGCCTCCTTGGCCGCGCTGGGGAGATTCGGGCCGCCGCCCGGCAGCGCGCTCACGAGGGCATCGACGCGCGCCTCGCGGTCGGCTCGATCGACCGGCGAGTAGCGAAGGCGGAGCACGACGAGCTGGCCGCACGCCTGGCTCTCTGGGACGCCAACCCGTCGGCGCGGCCGGCCGCCGAGGCCGCCCACGACCAGGCCGACGCCGAACTCAAGGCAGCCCACGAGGCGGCGGCGGCGTACGCAGAACTGATGACGCGCGCCGAGGTTGCGGACGCGGAGCGCGGCAGCCGGGCCGACATCATCGCCCGCGCCGTCGAACTGGCCGACGCGTTCGGCGACGCCGAATACCAGAGCGCACAAGCGACGATCGAGGCCGGTCGGCAGCGCGCACGCATGGACGGAGCCCGCGCCCTCCTTGAGGCCCAGGGAGGCTTCGGGCTCTTCGACCCTTCCGCGGTGGGCACGCTCGAAGCCCTCGTCGCAGGCACCGAGACGAGCGAGCTGGTGGCCGGAGTGCTCGGGCGCGGCGAGCTGGCGATCCTCTTCGGCGACTCGTACACCGGCAAGTCGTTCCTCGCGCTCGACTGGGGGCTCTCGATCGCCCACGGGGCTCCCTGGCTCGGCCGCGAGGTCCCGCCCGGCCGGGTGCTCTACGTGGCCATGGAGGGCGCGGCGACCCTGCACAAGCGGGAGGTCGCATGGGCGAGCCATCGAGGCCTTCCGACCACGCCGGCCGGCTTCGTCGCATATCCGCGGGTGGTCAATCTGCTGCACGAGGCCAGCGCGCTCGCGCTCGCCGAGTACGTCGCCGTCGAGGGCTTCGATCTGGTCGTCATCGACACGCTTAGCCGATCTATCAACGGCGCGGACGAGAACTCGTCGGCCGAGATGGGCGCGTACGTCGCGGCCCTCGGGCGGATCAAGGAGGCGGCCGACGGCTGTTCGGTGCTCGTGCTGCACCACTCGCGGAAGGGCGAGCCCGAGGTCATGCGCGGGTCAACCGCCCTCTTCGCCGGCGTAGATCGAGTGCTCTGCTGGCGGCTCGACTCGAAGGGGCAGGACCGGCGCAAGCTGCTCACTCAGAAGGACAAGAGCGGGGCGCCCACCAAGCCAATCCACGCCGCCTTCAAGCAGGTCGCGCCGTCCGCCGTGCTCGTGCCGGTCGAGGGTGCGGGCGACGACACACTCGTGATGGCGCTGCGCAACCTGCTCGCGACCGGAGGGGCTGTGATGCGCACCGAGTTCCAGCGTCGACTCGTAGCCGAGGGGCTCAAGCCCACGACGGACGCCGCGCGCATGGCCGTAAAGCGCGAGATAGAGGCTGGCCGGATGCACGAGGTAGCCGGCGCGCTCCTGCTCGGCGAGCCCACCGACGACGACCCGGACGAGTGAGCGCGGAAACGCCCCCAGCGCGAGCCGGGGCGCTTCTCGTGGTGCGTTACTCGGCGCCGGTGCGAGGTCCGTGCCGGCGCTCCATCTCGGCCTCATAGGCCGCGCGTGCCGCGTCCTCATCGCCGAACGCGGTTTCGAGCTTGTGAATCTCAACGGCCTTCGCGCGTAGCTCGCGCTCGCTCCGCTCGTCGGCGGCGCTCATGCCCACACCCGCCCGTCGCCATCGGTCACACGCGCCTCGACGCCCTGCGAGGCGATCAGGGAGGCTGCGATCTGCCGTGCCTCGAAGAGGTCCGCGTAGCCGCCGAGGAACGGCCTGAACTCGGGGCGTGTCTTGCGGATTTCGACGGTGAACTCGTCAGTAAGTACGGGCGTGGTGCTCATGCTTTCTCTCTTCTCTTCGGGGTGATCGATAGGCGCTCGGGACGCTCGGGATTGTCGACGCGCTCCACGAGCACGGAAGCCGTGGGGTCGTCAGCGGAGGGAGCGACGGAGAACGAGCGCCGGATAGAGACGTCCACGGGGCTCACGACGACATCAACGGTCGCCCGCGTCAGGTCGCGTTTCTGCTCGACCGAGAGCCCGTGCCAGGCCTCTTCAAACTCGCGCCGGACGCCTAGGAGCACAACGTGCTCGTCAAGAGTCAGCGTGCGCCGATCCTCCGCGGCCCGCTCGATCGCCGCGACGAATTCGCGCACGGGGGCCAGGGCGTGCTCAGTGGTGTTCGCGCGAAGGATCGCGGTTACGCGCTCGGTGATGCCGTCTATCTCGTCAGCGACGGCTTGCATCTGCGCTGCGAACGCGGAGAGGTCGACGCCGCGGATGTTCTCGATCTTCTGCAGCTCGGCGCGGTCGGCCTCAAGGCTCGCGCGCCTCGCGCGGAGCGGACCCAGCTCCGCGGCCTCCTTCTCGGCGACGTCGCCGCCGCCCTGCACCAGCTCCACGAGTGCGCCCCAGACGGCCCCAGGGATCGCGGCCTCCACGACGTGCCGAGCGATTGACGCGTGCCGCTGACCGTGCCCGCGACCGCTCGCCTTGGTCCCGCACTTATAGCTCTCCTGCCGACGTCCCCGGCTCGATGAGACGGCCGATCGCATGCCGGCGCCGCATACGCCGCAAATGGCGACTCCCGAGAGGAAGTGCTTTGTGACCTTCGGGCCCGGCGCTGTCTCCCGTTTCGGGTCGCTGAGGATGAGGCGCACGGCCTCGAACTGCTCCGGGCTGACGATCTGCGAGAGGTCGTCGCGGATGACGCGGTGAGCGACACCCTTACCGGCGATGAGCCTGCCCGCGTTGCGCTCGCGCAGAAGGAGTTGCCGGATCGTCGCGTAGGACCATGTGTTGCCGCGCGGCGTGCGGATCCCCGACTGATTGAGCGCGCGCTGGATCGAGTACAGCGTGCCGCCCTCCGCGATCGTGGCGTAGGCCTCGCGGATGAGCGCGGCCTCTGATTCGCGGATGGCGAGTCGGTCGACCTCGAAACCGAACGGGCGGTTGCCCCTGAGGGGCACGCCTTCCCGTAGCTGCTGCGCGTTCTTCGCCACCTGACGCTCGGTGCGGTGCTCAATCTCCTGAGCCGAGACGGAGGCGAGGATGCGCGCGACCATGCGCCCCGTGGCGGTGTTCAGGTCGATGTCGCCCGCGTTCACAGTCACGAAGGACACCGGGCGGGAGTCGGCGAGCTTGATCAACGGCTCGAGGTCGCGAGGGAGGCGGTAGAGCCGGTCGGTGTGCCAGGCGATCACGGAGTCAACCTCGCCCGATTCGATCGCGGCCAAGAGCGCCTCGAACGCGGGGCGGCGCTTGCCGCTCATGGCGCTGATGTCGTTGTCCACGAACTCGACGGGTGACCCGAGGCCACGACGCTCAGCTAGCTGCCTGCACTCCGCGAGTTGTCGATCCACGCCCGCGGCGTTGGCGGCACGATCCTCGGAAATGCGCGCGTAGATCGCGGCGCTCATAGCGTGCCCTCGGGAGGATTCGAACCTCCGATGTCGCGCTTAGGAAACGCGGGCCGGTCCAGTCGGCGAGGGCTTGTCTGCTGCATAGCCGTAATAGTGACACAGGGCTCCCGGGCATGTGCTCGCTGCACGCCAACAGCGCGGCCGAGGCGCTGCGCAAGCTCGGCACTCTGCCGCTGCTCGCGGGCCGCAACATCGACGCGGCGTTCGTCGTGCCGACCGTCGCGGGGTCGATCGACGTCGTCGTGCACGCCGAGCTCGAGCGCGGCGGCCGTCGCCGGGTGCGCGAGATCGCCGCGGTCACCGGTGACGTCGGCGCCGACGGGCCCGAGATCGTGCCGCTGTTCGAGATCGACGGCGGGGAGTTGGGCGCCACGGGGAAGCTGCCGCCGCGCACGGCCAAGTTCGCCCGGGGCGGCGTCGACCCGGCCGTCATCCTCTGCGGGCGCGCGGGCGGCGACGCGGGCAGCGGCCCGGGAGGCGGCGCGTGAGTCCGCTCGCCGCCGGCGCGGGGCTGCTGCTCGGCGCGGGCGCGCTCCTGGTGGCTTCGCCCTGGCTGTGGCCGCGGGACCGGGCGCGGTCGCCACGGCGGTCGCGGCATCCGGAGCGCGGTCTCGCGGTGCTGCTGGTGCAGGCCGGGATGCCGCGCGTGCCCGTGGCGGTGCTGGTCGCGCTGAGCGTCCTGCTGGGTGTCGCGGTCGCGGCACTCGTCATCGCGATGAGCGGGGTCTGGGGGCTCGGCGGTGCGGTCGGACTGCTCGCGGGCGTGCTGCCCACGGCCGCCGTCTCCCGCCGCGCCCGGCACCGGCGTCGCGCGGTGCGTGCCGCCTGGCCCGACCTCGTCGATCACCTCGTCGCCAGCCTCCGCGCGGGCACGCCGTTGGCCGCCGCGGTCGGCGCGCTCGCCGGGGCGGGAACGCCCGAGACCCGCGCCGCCTTCGGCGAGTTCGAGCTGCGGGTGCAGGCGACCGGGGTCATGGGCCCCGCCCTCGACGACCTGAAGCACGCGCTGGCCGACCCGGTCGGCGATCGCGTCGTCGAGACGATCCGGCTCGCGCGCGAGGTCGGGGGAACGGAGCTGCCATCCGTGCTGCGCTCGCTCGCCGCGTCGTTGCGCGCGGACGCGGCGGTGCGCTCGGAGGCCGAGGCCCGGCAGTGGTGGGTGATCATCGCCGCGCGACTCGGCGTTGCCGCGCCGTGGGTCGTCCTCCTGCTCATCGCCTCGCGCCCGGAGGCCGCGAGTGCCTACAACTCGGCGGGTGGGATGCTGCTGCTCGCCGCCGGCCTGATCGTGACGATCGTTGCCTACCGGTTGATGCTCGTGCTGGGCCGCCTGCCCGAGGAGCAGAGGTGGTTCGCGTGACCCCCTGGATCGCCCTGGCCGTGCCCGTCGGGATCGTGCTCGGCGTCGGACTCTGGACCCTCGTCGCGCTCGTCCCGCGCGTCGGCGCCCCGCGGCTCTCGACCCGGATCGCGCCCTACGTCGCCGCCGTCTCGCCGGAAGCCCGCGACCTGGCGACGTGCCGGCCCGCGGTGCCGGTGTCGGTGATCGGCGAGCTGCTCCGGCCTGGAGCGGCCGGTCTGCTCGGCGGGCTCTCCGGCGTGCTGGGCGGTGATGAGGCGATCGAGCGCCGGCTGCGCCAGGCCGGATGGACGACGCCGGTCGCGCGGTTCCGGTCCCGGCAGCTGGTCGGGCTCGCGATCGGGTCGGCCGTGGGCGCGGCGCTGGTCGCGGGGCTGGTGCGAGCAACGGCGATCCCGCTCGTCGCGGCGGTCGCGGTCGGCATCGCGGCGGCGGCGGTTGGCCTGCTCGCGCCGGAGCAGCTGCTCGCGCGGGCGGCCCGAGCGCGGCTGCGACGGATGACCCACGAGTACCCGACGATCGTCGAGTTGCTGACCCTGTCGCTGGCCGCGGGGGAGGGGTGCTCGAGGCGCTGCGACGGGTCGCGCGGGTCGGCTCTGGCGAGCTCGCCCGCGAGCTCACGGTGGTCGTGACCGAGGTCAACGCGGGGGTTCCGCTCGCCGAGGCCCTGACCCGGCGCGCGGCGGCCATCGGCCTGCCGCCCTTCACCCGCACGGTCGATCAGCTCGTGGCGGCGCTCGATCGCGGCAGCCCCCTCGTCGACGTGCTGCGCGCCGAGGCGCAGGACGCCCGCGACGAGGCGAAGCGCGGGCTGCTCGAGGCGGCGGGGCGCAACGAGGTGGCGATGATGGTGCCGCTCGTGTTCGGCATCCTGCCCGTCACGGTGCTGATCGCGATCTGGCCGGGCGTGCTCGTGCTGCGGATGGGGTTCTGAGACGCCGACGTCGTCCGACGTCACTCGGCGTGACGATCTGTGACCAGACCCGACGCTTGGCTGCCATAGGGTCTCGCCCATGGCGTCGTTCATCTTCATCTACCGCGCGGGCCCCGATCCGGTGCCCGCCGACCGCGTCGCGGAGAACCGGGCTGCGTGGCGCGCCTGGAACGAGGCCCTCGGCGAGGACTACGGCATCCGGACCGCGGGGGCCGGCTCGTGACGGCGGGCGGCGTCGGCGATTCGGATGGCGTGGTGCGCGGTGCCTCGATGGTGCGGTTCGACTCCTCGAGGCCGCGGTCGAGGCGGCCAAGGGGAGCCCGAATCTCGCGTTCGGCGGAAGCGTCGAGGTGCTCGAGGAGCTCCAGCGCTAGGCGCAGCGGGCCGCTAGGCCGGCGACACCAGGAGCGCGAAGCCGACGAGCGTGGCACCGCTGGCGAACAGCACGATGCCGGCGCGGATGCAGTACTGCTTCTGCTTGTGGGCCTGCACGAGCGGGAAGCCGAGCGTCGGGCATCCGGCCCAGATCAGGGATGCCGTGCCGACCGCGGCGGCGACGATTCCGGCCCAGAACATCGTCGCCCCCCACACCGGGAGGTCGGTCGGGCGCCATCCGGAGGCCAGCAGGGGGCCCAGTCCCACCGCCGGCACGAGGAGCGCCGCGGCCAACCAGATCGTCCCGGTGCGGATGATGCGCTCGGTCTCGGCGGCCGGTGATTCCATCGGCTCGATCGCGATATCCGTGTGGTCGTGCGGGGACTCGATCAGATTGCTCACATGTCAACTATCTCTCCGATTGGTTCCGCCGCCGAACCGTCGGCCCTGTGGACAATGCCGTTCACGGCAGCGTTTCAGCGAGCACGATGGCCCGATGCGCGCGCGACTGATCCGTTTCCTGCGGGACGAGAGGGGCGACGTCCCCGGGTGGGTGCTCATCACGATGATGACGGCAGGACTGTCAACTTGGAATGAAACAGGGCAATGGCGATTCGGATACCAGAAGCCAGTCTCGATTGCATGACCACCGAAAAGACGAATCGCCAGAACAGAATCACGCACGAACTCGTCCAGCTCACCCCAGAGCTCGCCGAAAGGTGGCTCGGGCGGAACCTTGGAAACCGAAACCTCCGACGCCACAAGGTGCTCCAGTACGCCCGCGACATGCGCGAGGGCAACTGGCAGACGTCCGGCCAGGCGATCCAATTCGACTGGGATGGGCGACTCATCGACGGACAGCACCGTTGCGAGGCCGTCATCGAATCCGGCGTCACGATCACCGTCCTTGTCGTGAAGGGTCTCAACCCACAGGCGCGGGGAGTCATCGACACGGGCGCTAAGCGATCGGGTGGGGATGCGCTCCGCTTCGCCGGCTATGCGCAGGACCCAACGCTTCTGGCAGCCGTCGCGCGTCTCGCAGATGCGCGAGAGAACGGCTACCTGCGGACCGCCATGGCAGCCAATGTGCCGTCGCTCTCAAACGCCGACGTTATCGCGTGGGTCGAGAAGAACCCGAGGGTGAGTAGCGCACTCTCAATCGCGCGACGCACCTATCGCGAGATCAACATTCAGCCGTCCGTGTGGACTTACTGCCTCTACGAGATGGGCAAGGTCGACGAGGGTGCCGCGTCCGAGTTCGCGCAATCGATCGCGGACATGCGTCTGGACGGCCGAGGCGATCCGCGACGGGTATTACTCGACATCTTCCACCGAGCAGCGACAGGCCAACGTCGGAAGCCCGACGTAGCCGAAGCGATCTACATCGTCTACCGCGCCTGGAACGCATGGGCACGTGGCCAGCAGTTGACCCAGATCATCCCCGGCAAGGCGGACACAGGCGGCAACGAGATTCCGTCGCTCGAGGCCCCTACCCCTGGGGATAGGAACGGCAGTCGGTCGATGCCAGAATCTGCGCAGTCAGGAAGGAACCCTCATGAATGAAGTAGATCAGGACCGGATGCCTGCAGATGAGACGCCGGTTACTTCTTCACTCGTCGCGGCGCTCACCAACCCATTCGCGATAGTCGCGATAGTGGTCGCGCTTTGCGTCGGGATCGGCGGGACGCTCGCAGTGCAAGGAATTGCCAGCGCAGCCAACCATGGTGCCGAGACATCCGGCGTCCAGCCCGAGAAGCGTTCGCTCTTCGTTCAAGCTCTCAGCAAATGCGGCTTGGGGGCTCATAGCACTGGGATCTCGGTCGGTGACGGCGGTAAGTCGCTTGCTCTCGACAATCAAGGCAACGACGACATCGACGGTCTGAGCATCGACGACGAGCTCTGCGTCCTCAAGGCCCTCAAGGTTCCCGACGCCACTCTTGACGAGATGGAAGCCACTCGCGCTCTCGATGGCCGGCAGAGCGACTCATGGGGTCAGGTGCGGGCGTCGTGGAGCTACCACCCCGACCAGGGTCTCGACGTCATCCTGCAGGCCAAGTAGAGGCATCCCGTGGATGATCTCAGCGACGGCGTAGCGCCGAACTGCCCCTCATGCCTCGAGCCAATGGAGCTCGACGACGGCGCCTGGTCGTGGCGGTGCGCCTGCTGTCAAGAATTCATTCGACCTGGCCAGTTAGGTGGCCCGGTCTAGCAAGTCGCCAAGAAGGCCGTTCTGATACTCCAAGAGGCCTGCGATGTCGTCGAGACGAGAGAGAACGTCCTTGATCGTCGGCTGCGATCCGATCTCGCGCCCGGTGGAACCCGAGCCCCTCGGCGGGTCGAACTCGCCGTTCCTGATCGCGTTGAGGTCCCCAAGAAGGAAGGAGATCTCTTTCAGTTCCTTGAGCATCTCTTGTTGAATATCCGCCATGTTGGGGACATTACCCCGCGACAGTGACTCAGCGGCGCTATTGTCGCGGCATGGCAGAAGCTCCTCGCCAAAGGGCGCTAGCAGATGACCTGAATCGAGCCATCGTCAACGAGAACGACAGCTGGCGCGGAATCTATGACGGAGTCGAGGCACCGGCATGGTACTTGAGGCTCTTGACACAGCTGTTGCTCCTGATCGATGACAACGAGATCAAGTACCTAACGAGCCGTGTCGACTACGGAGAGAGCAGCTTCGAATTTGAACTTCTGGTCTTCACTGAGACCAAGGTCGTTACGGCTCGAGGCAAAGGCACCACCTCCGACGACGTCAACGCTGAGGTGTGGGCTCAAGGGAGGTCTGCCATTTCAAGAGTCTCCATCTCTGGGGGACACGGGCCGTACGTTCACGAGTTGGGCAGCACTTCGTGGCCCGGCAGGGTTGTGATCAAGGTCACCCTTGACGATCAAGAGCTGACCCTGCCTGCTGGCCGAGCACGTTCTGATGCCCTCGTCGGGTTCTTGCCTTCTTTGCTTCGCGGCCTGTGACTCTCGCATGCCTGACTACGAGTACCGCTACGAGACGATCGGCTCGAACATCCGACCCGTGCATACCGCCGACCGTGAGAGGGTGGCCAACGAAGACCTCGCCCGCCTCGCAGCCGTGGGGTGGGAACCGATCAGCGTCACCCGACCGGACGTGTTGTCGTCAATCGGATGCCCGCTCCGCAGGCCGGCGAACTAGTTGCCCAGCTTGTCGAGACCTCCTCCAACGTCCTGCCCGTCGCGACGGCCAGTTCTGCCGATGCGAACGAGATCGCAAGGCAAGCGCCATCCACTAGCTCATCTGCCGTGACAGCCGGGATCATCATCTTGGCCATGTTGTAGAGCTGCGGAAGATCAGGCTCTACCGCCGCGACGGTGGAGATCAGCGCGATTGCTGCTTCATGTGCGCCTTGGTCATGACAGGCGCTCCCGCTCCGCATTCAGGAGGAACAGGACCGCGTTGCCGACCGCGGAGAGTGCCCCGACTAGCTGGGCTGTCGATTGGGCCGCGGCGTGTGCTTCCATCTCGTAGATCGTCTGCGGGTCGTCGGCGAAGCCATGCAGCTTCTCGAATGCGACCAGCCGCTCCGTGAGCTCTGCTTGTACTTCGGCGAAGCCGGCCAGCGCTGCGTGCAACCTCACGAGCTCGTCCTGTGCAGTCATCTGTTCTCCAATGCCTTGAGTCGTGCCTCGTGATCCTGCATGGCTTCATCCAGCAGCTCGGCGTACATGAACGGTATGACCCACATGAGCTGCTGCTGCAACCCAAACGGTTCGCCATCCTCATAGTCGACGAGCTGGGTGAAGCCGGCCGCGTCGAGATCTTCGGCCATCGCACCGATCCAGAGATAGGCGTCGTCGGGGTGCTGCTCAACGGCCTCCCGGTAGCGGAAGTAGTAGACGTGGATCGCTCGAAGTACCTCAAGGGTGGTGGACGCGCGCGTGATGTCCTGCTTGAAGCGGCGCGATGACGTGAGGAACCCGAGCTGCTTCGACGTGTTATTGACGTAGACAGCACGAGACCCGCCGCCTGCCGACGAGAGGTCGTTTGCCTGCACCCCGGCTGAGGTAATGCCGGCCGCCGCCGTCACACGGCCGGAAGTCGATAGACCGATGCCGGTTGGGTCGTCGACCGGCCCCGCCCAGACGACCCCCGAGCTCGCAAGGCCGGCGACCTGGGCTGCGAGGTTGTCGACGAGTTGTTTGAGCTTCTGGACGGTGTTGTATGTCTGTCCGCCGGTGGGTTGCTCGAGGATCTTCACCCTAGCGAAGAGCGCTTTCAGGTCAGCCGCGAACTGGCTCATCGCGTCTGGCTGAATCCTCGGATATCCGTTGCCCATTTCAGAATCCCTTCATCGCGCCGCGCACACGCACGGCGACCGAGTTGCCGGCCATCGCCGCGGCTTGAGCCAGGTCAGTCGGACCGTTGACGCTGATATTCACCGGAACGACCGGCCCCGAAACCTCGGGCGTATGAGCGAGAGGTGCCGAGTAGCGGGGCGCTGAGACGTACCCTCCCGACGAATAGCCCGAGATCGTGCCGCCCGCGTTCATGTACTCGAGCGCCGCACGGTTCGCCGGCTTAGCCGTCGCCCGAGCGTTCGTAACGAACTCACCAGAAGCCGCATGGATGAGCATGTTGTCCCGCGTCGACGGCGGACCGGGCAGAATTCCGCCCGTAGCGCGCGCGACAGTCTTACCCGGCATGCCTACCTTGGCGATGACATCTTTCGTGTTCAACGCCAGCTGAATCAACTGCCGCAGCGCAGCAGACGGCTGCGACGTGTCCGCGATGACCTTGATTTCCTTGTCTGACGGGATCGCCGCGACCTTGTCTGCAATCTCCTGCGCCTGCGCCGCCGTAGCTCCGAAGTCCAAGGCCCGCTGGATGACGTCAGCGCGAGTCTGCTTCAGACGCTTCACGTAGTCGTCCGTGTTGCCATCAAGTTTGAGCTGAGCGTCGGCCGCGTCCTGACCCTTCTTCGCCAGGTCGGCCAAGACTTCTGCGTTCGCAGACCCGGCAGCAGTCGACTCATCCAACGCTGCAGCACCCCGGCCGTGCGCCGCAACGTAGTCGTTCACGGCCTTCGTGGAGTCGGCGAGGGCCTTCTGGTAGTCGGCGTTCGCCGACACCGCATCCTGACCGACACCGTTCGCCTTGTTGATGGTGTCGGTGAGTTGCGTGATCTGATCGTCAAGCGACGCGACCTGATTCGCGGCGTCCAGATACGCAGACGCGGCATCCTTAGTACCGTCCGCGTTTTCCTCAGTAGCCTTCTTCAGTTCCTTGCTGTTCGTTACAGCCTGCTTGACGTTGCCCGACTGCTGCCCCAACGCATCCGAAACAGTGTCGATGTCGCGGCCGTATCTGTTGTACGGCGTGCCATCAGACGTCGCTCGGTAATAGTCGAGTTCCTTATTGACCTTCGTCAGCGCGGACGCGTTCCCCAGCGCAGCCGACGTGAGGGTATCGATCCCGATACCGAGCTTCTTCGCTGCGGTGAACGCGCCCGAATCCTGCAAATTCTTCGCAACAATCGCGCGCGTGTTCTTCGTGATCGCCGACGTCTGCTCATTCAGGCTCAACGTAATGTCGTCGATTTGCGCCTGATTCTTGGCCTGCACCTGCGCCCAGAGACCGACGATGGCCACCAGGCCAGTGATTGCGATGCCAGTTGCTGCGCTCATCAGCCCGACCGTTTTCATCGATACGTGGAGGAATTCGAGGGCGTCTTTGAAGTCGGCGAGCTTCGGAATGATTGTGAACACCGCGCCAGCCATGAGCGCGAGCGCCGCGACAACGGCACCAACCGCGAGGACCGTACCCTGCACGCCTGCCGGCAACGCACCGTACGCGCGCACCAGACCCGTGAGGATCTGCACCGAGTCGCGCAGCACGTCGTTCGCGGTCGCACCCGTACGGATCAGGTTCGTCTGGAACGCAGCCCCCAGCTTCGACAGATCCCCATTGAGGTTGTCCATCTTGCCCTTGGCCTGCTGCGCAGCGAACCCCGAATCGTTGACCTCGTCAGTCCACTTCTGGATACCCTTCTGCCCCTCCGCATACAGCACATTCGCGCCGTTGATCGCGCGGCTGCCGAAGATCGTCGCCTCAGCACTGTTCCGCTGCGCATCCGTCAAACCGCCCAGCTTGTCCTGCAACTGACCGGCCAGCCCCGCCAGACCAACGAACTTGCCCGACGCGTTGTACACGTTGATGCCGTACTGCTTCATCAAATCCGATGCCTCGGCAGACGGGTTCGCCAACTTCAGAAGCGCCTGCCGCAGATCCGTACCAGCGGTCTCGCCAATCAGACCCGCATTAGCGAACGCCGAAAGCGTCCCGATCGTCTCATCCAGCGACACACCGAACTGCGACGCGACCAGACCGCCGGACTTCAGCGCCTCACCCAGATCCTGAACTCCACCGAGGGCCTTATCCGCGCCGGCCGTCAACAGGTCAGCGACGTGCGGAACGTCGGAGCCCTTCAACTTGAACTGCGTCAACGCGATAGTCGCGATCTCCGTCGCATCCGCCACATCGATCTGACCCGCCGCCGCAAGCTGCAACGCGCCCTGCAGCGCGCCGCCCATGATGTCCTTCACGGACACGCCAGCCTTGACGAGCTCGATCTCCGCATCCGCCGCCTGCGACGCGCTAATACCGATGCTCTGACCCAACGTCAACGCCGCTTCGGACAGCTTCGCCATGTCGTCGCTGGTCGCGTGGGACAGGGTCTTCACCTGAGACATCTGCGCGTCGAAATCGGCGAACGACTTGATCGCCACCGCAACACCAGCAGCGACAGCCGTCCCAAACAGCAGCAACGAATGACCGAGCGACGTCATCGCCTGCCCCTGCTGTGCGAGCTTCTGCGAGGCCGTTGCCGTCGCCGACGTCGCCTTTCGCGCCTGCTCCATGCCGGCGAGGTAGTTGGAAACTGTTGCGGTGAGACGTATCGTCTCGACTCTTTCCGCCATTTTGCGGGCCTCTGTTCAGTTGTGTATTCAGTTATAGCCGGACGAAGCCGGGCAACAAAAAAGCCGCCCCGAAGGACGGCAAACTCCTACTACTCGACTACACCGACAAGTCCAAAAGCTCTACACGCAACTGCTCCACCAATACGGCGCGCTGCTCATCCGAAAACTCCAATGACACCCGATCCATCAACTTCACAATCAGCAACGACATCGACGGAATCGGCCCCATGGGATCCGCCAATACGTCCGAAAACGTCTGCTTCGACATCGCCGCATCCTCAGTCAAGACCGCCAACCAAAAACGCAACGCACGCGCCTGTGTCTCCATAGCGCCCTTGATGAACTCCGTCAGATCATTACCCGACAAATCAGTCAACCAATCCGTCATCTCATCCAACTCCATTTCTCATCGTGGCTATTTGGGCGACCGAATCTCGGGACGCCCGCCTCGCGCAGCTTGTTCCAATCCGGACTCTTGTAGGGCGTGCCGTACGTCTTGAACCAGCCTTGTGAAATCGCGAACGCATCACACGCGGCCTCAAACCGAGTCGCCGGCCCCATCGACAAGTCCTTCGGCGTAGATAGGCCATGAAGACGCAGCCACTCGCTCGTCGCCCTCAACGAGTCCCACACAAGGTCTGAGCGATCTAGCAGCTCAAACGGCACCGTTCCGTTCTCCTCTGGCACACGCTTACGCAGCACCCTGAACAGCCTTCCTCGACCGCCATGACGCCTGAGCAGCCCGCTTCGCCGACGCCTGACGGGCAGAGAGCACCGCACCTACCTCCTCGGCGTCAAGGTTGAGCTGAGCAAGCAGACGCGCAAAAGACGTCTGCTGCTGCCGCAACTCAGGCACCGCAGGATGCACCACCGTCTGGCCCCGCGAACCCGTCACCGTCTCCCCATCGCGAGCCACAGCAGCGGCCAGACCATCGATCACATCCAGCGTCCGACACGTCTCGAGCACCAACTCACGATCGTGAACGTCGCCCTCCAAGTCGCTCATGATCGAGCTCCAGAGACCGCGACCACGAGCCTTCAACACCTCAGGGATGTCATCTGACATTCGAATGCTCCTTCCAGTCGCATGTAAAACCAGGGTCTCCGCATCGCCGCACCCGTTAGAGCCCTCCCCGGCGGTACCCGAGCTGAATCGCGCGAAGGCTCCTCCCCACCCTTGGTCGAACATGTGTTCACCAGGTGAGGCTTGCTCCTCGAGACGAGTTGCAGGACAGGTGCGCGGTAGCGAGGTTGCTTGGGTCATCGGTTCCACCCATCGACCGCGGAAGCAGATGATCTACCGTCGCGGCGAGCTTGTTTGGAACCTTGAGCGATGGGTCGATCGTCAACTCGCATAGCCAGCATTGCCATCCATCGCGCTCGAAGATCTCGTAGCGACGAATGGAATGGCGCTTGTTCTTGTATGCAGCGTGGGCGCGATCATCGCGCGTAGTCGACGCTGGTCGGGTTCACGTAGCCGGATGCGGCGCCTGGCCGAGAGTCGAGGCTGCGTGCAGCGAGGCCGCTGTCGGCGAGCAGCGAACGGACGGTTCGTGCGTCCTGAGCGACGATGAGCTGGAGTCGCTGCGCCTGCTTGAGGTCGCGGGCAGCAGCAGCAATGACGGGGTCGGCGTCGCGGAGGTTGCCGTAGATAGCGTCCATCCAAGTATCGACGTCCCGGCCTCGACCACTTGCGGCGAGGTAGCTGGGTAGTTCGGTCAGGACCGCGGCCACCTCGTTGATGTCGCCTCGAGAGATCCGCTGGGTGATCGTGAATGCCGTGAGGCTGGGGTCAGCATTGAACTCTGCCTTGAGGCGCTCCCACGCACGACCGATGCGCATCTCGTTGAGGAGCTGCTGGTTTGTGTCTCCAGTGTTGGCAGTGAGCCGGCCGACCGCAGCATCGAACATCTGCTGGGCGGCGTTCGTGAAGGTGTCAGCCTGCTGCACGATCCCGTCTACGTCGGTATCGAGCTCCGCGGCTTTGGCTTGGATCTGCTGGGTGGCGTACTGCGCTGTGATCTGGTTCGCGGCTAGTTGGTCTCGAACCTGCGCGAGGGTGACGTTGAACTGAACGATCACGGCATGGAAGTCGTTGTCGATCCTCTGCGCTACGCCGTCGAGAGGGCCGAACGCCCAGCCCTGCTTCAAGGCGCGCTTGCGCACAGCGTCGGCGTAGATCGTGTCACCGTGGAGTACTGCATTCGTGTATTCCCTTAGGGCGGACTTGGCGTCCCCAACCCTGGCTTCAGCACGGTAGCGGGCGTCGTAAGCCTCGATGTTGAGGCCGGCCGTTGCGAGGTTAGACATGGTGCTCCTGTTCAGTTGTTCGCGCGCATGGCGCGGTAGTGCTCGAAGTCCTCGCGGGCGATCAGCAAGGTGTTGGCGGGGGTTCGCGTTGCGCGGAGACGTCCCTTGTCGATGGCTTTCCGGATTGCCCGGTCGCTGACTCCGAGCAGGTTGCCCGCTTGGGTCGTTGACAGCCATGGTGTTGCAGCTTGCTTCAAGTCTGGCGTCGGTTCCGGTGGGTCCGGGGTCGAAGTTCCGAGAGAGGACCGCCAGGCGATGGCGGCCTTGGTTAGCGCCGTGAGTTGCATGTCGATGAACGGGTCTACGCCGCGGTTGTCGAGGCTCCACCGTTCGAGGCCTGCGTACTTGAGGAGCACTGCGGCGGTTCGGCCGTGGAGGATCACGTAGTCGCCGAAGACGTAGGTCTCCGCCGGCCTCATCGGGTCACCCCAGGTGTGTCACGCCATGCGTGGAGTGCGCTCCGTTCGGCTTGCATCCCCATGCAGGCGTAGCAGCGTGGGAGGAGGAGGTGGCCGACGTGCCGGTCGCAGCGGATTCCGTTGTCGCGGATCATGAGCGTCCCCACCTCCTGCCTGCCCAGATGCCACCTCGCGGTCGTGCTGTGCGGGCGTATTCGGCGCATGAGCTGTTGAGCGGGCATTGAGCGCAGAGGCCTCGGACAGTGTCGGGGCGGGTGTCGTCGTCGATGAAGCGTTGGTCGTTGATGCAGAGCGGTTGGAGATCGTCCATTGCCTTGAGGAGTCGCGCGTAGGTGTCGTCTGCTTTGCTCACGCGACCACCTCAAGGCGCGTGTCCGAATCGTCCGAATGTCCGAATGGGATGTCTGTTTCGGACACTCGGACACTTCGGACAGGGGCGTAGAGACCCCGTGAGAGCTTGGTGACGCGGCCGGAGTCATCTGCGCGCCGCAGGTACTTGCCGAGCTCGTCGTTGCCCATGCCGGTGATCGTCGCCAATTCGCGAGGGCGGATCCCCTCAGGGAAGCGCTCGATCGCCGAAATGACATCTGCCATCCGATCGCTGACCCCTGCTGTAACGCGTTGTAGGCGCGCTGCGTCGGCCGACTCCTCGAGCGAGGCCCCATCAAGCGTCCATCGGCCCCGTTCATCCAGGCTCAGGGCATACTCGCCCTCGGCCGCGTCTCGGCTGGTGACCTGCAGCGTCGCCGTCTGGTCGTGGCGATTGCGCTTGAGGACAAGCACGGTGTCGGCGGCTCCAGCGATCCCTTGGGTGCCGGAGACAGCGTCGAGGAAGTCTTCCCCGCCGCTCTTGCGCGTGTGGTGGACGATGAGCAGAGACGACCCGGGAACTTCATCGACGATGCTCTTGAGAGCGCTCAGGGTCGCGTAGTCGTGCGAGTAGGCGTTGCTGTTGCCGGCGGGCGGCATGACGCGGCCGAGGGTGTCCAGGATGACGACTGGATCCAGGCCCGCGTAGTTGGTCACGTAGTCGCGGATCGACTTGATCACTTCGCCTTGCGGGATCTGTGTCGTGAACTCGAGCATGTGGCTGAGGTCGGACGCTCCGAGGCTGCGCAAGCGGGACTGCAGGCGGCGAGCGCCGTCTTCGAGCGCGAAGTATCGGACCGGACGGCGCGGACCGAGCGGGATCGTGCCGAACGCCTCAGCTCCCGTGGAGATTCCGAGCGCGAGGCCGAGCACCATCCACGACTTGCCGATCTTCGGGGTCGACGCGAGGATGCTCAATCCCTCTGGGATCAGGCCGGGTACGACGTACTTCAGCGGGTCGAACTCCTGATTCATGAGCCACTGGGCGTTGAAGGTGGTGGGCGTGTTCACGCGGATGCCTCCGTCCAGAGGCGGTCGGAGATGTGTGCGTAGAAATCGCCGAATCGCTTCCCGGGGTTGTTGGCTACCCAGTACCAGGCGTCGCGTTCGAAGCGGAGGCCGTCGTCAATGTAAGTTGCGCCGGACCTGTAGCCGTCGCTGTGGCCGACGACATAGAAGCCGGCGAGCGCAGGGGTCAGATCGTGGAGGTCAAGCTCGCCACCGACGAGCTTCCAGAGAGCGTCGTCGAGTTGGGTTTCGACGGTCGAACCGACGGGGCATGGGAGAATGGATCGGGTTGTGTTGAAGGCCGTTCGATCGGAAGTCGGGCGGCCTTCTGCCTTGATTGCGGACATGGGTTGTGTCCCTCTGTTCAGTTGTCGTCGTTGTTGAAGCGGCCGTCGGCCCAGTACGGGTCATCGGACCAGCGGACGCCGGGGGCAATGCTCTGTAGGGCGTGAGCGGCGGTGGGATCGGCGTGACCTTGAACGAAGAGCTCGAAACCGCGCCAAGCAGCGCCCGCGGTGGTATCGATTCGTCGCCCCACGAACGCCTCGAGATATTGGTCGACGGCGTCACGCGCGATCCCGGCGCGGTAGGCGCGACGAATCAGCTTGGACATCTTCGACGGCCTGAACTCGATGTCGGCAGCGGCGAATCGGAGCGAGGCGTATCGGATGAGCTCTTCGACCGTGTCGTGGATCCCGGTCGCTCTTGTGTCGGTCATGCGGCGCCGCGAAGGAGTGTCGCGATGCGGTCGCGCTGTTCGGGAGTGAGCGGGGGAGCGTCGGCTACGACTTTGGTGACGTAGTCCTCGAGGCGTGCCGCCTTCAGGTTTCGGCGGGCGTTGATGAGATCGGGGTCGTCGGGTTGACGATCTCGGGAGAGAGCGGCGACCTTGGCACGCTCGACGGTCCAGGACACGGAAAAGCCTCCGTAGCAATGAGCAAATTGCCCTCTGCTAGGAGGCTTGTGATGAGCACCGGGGAGCCAACCTTGATGGTCCAACGCCGAGTGCTTCCGACTTTAGCACCTATGTTCGATAGATCGCTAGCCGCCGCCGACGAAATGTGTCAGTTCGACTTCGCGAATGCCGAGCCCGACCAGAGCCGCAAACCGGTTGGTGTATTTGTCCGTCTGCGCGACGATTGAGCGGCGACCGCACTCCGGGCATGCAAGCACCCAGCGAATGCGAAAGTCCTCTGAATAGAACGTCATTGGGTCGCCCTCTGCATCGGAGTGAGATACCCATTCAGCACCCTTGAGGTATTGGGTCGTCACGCCGGAGATCGGCACCGTGGTCTCCTCGGCGGGGTCGTGGTAGGCGCTAGTTGAGATGAACCAGTGCAGTTCCTCGTTGCGGATCTCCGGCAAGAACGTGGCGATGCGCCACTTCTTGTGAGGGTCGGCATGGCCGCCCTTGCAATAGACGGAGACGTAGTCGTCGCTCCGTGCCGTAGCTGGCGACGGCGAGACGTTCTTCCAGTTCTTCTTGCGACTCACGAGGCTAGAGCACCAGCTCTTCGTTGTTCAGTTCGCGTGCACGACTTGCAATGTCGAGCAGAGCGAAAGCGAGCTCCTCGACGTTCTCTATCGGGTTGTCGCGCATGCCTGCTCGGAGGCCGTAGTCGGGCACCCACTGGCCGTCGCGTCTAATCAATCTGCATCGGAAAGCTGGCGTGCTTCGGTCGCATGCGACATGTGCCTCGCACTTGTCGAGATTGCGACGGTCTTCGTTGTGCCAGCCAAGGAATGTGTCGCATCCCTCGACTCTGCAACGCACGACTCGGCGCTTCGAGGTGAGTACGGCGACCTCGATCGGATCGTCGCTGGTCATCACCTCAGCCGTGCTCATGCCGAGGTCAAGGTCGGTCCCGTCGCGGTGAAGGCGAGCCCAGTCGATCATCTTTCTAAGGTCGGCCTTTGGCAGCTCTCGTCGGGGTCGTACGACAATCCGCAACGTCGCTGGTTCGAGGTAGATACCGCCGACCGTTCGTTCCGCCAGAGCCTCGTCGGCGGCGCCATCTTCGGGGAATGATTCTTCAACCGGTCGTTGATCGTCGGATCGGCTCCAGATTTCCCATAGAGCGAATGGCGCCCCGGGCTCTCCCGCGCGCACTTCACGCTTCTCTTCCACCGCAATCATCGGTTCGACTCCTCTCAGATGTCCCTCAACGGGCGAACGGAACGCGGCTCAGTTCTTCAATCACGACTCACGCTCGCGTCTCCATTCGATCTGAACATCTGCCGGATCGAAGACCCGGGTGTTCTTCTGTCTAGCCACTGCCACGGTCATCAACGTGTCGATCGTGGCTCGACGCTTCGACAACGAAAGGCCGCCCCACACGGCCCGAACGTCACTGGCTGCGAGGAGTTCATCCAGACCGCTCGAGTCGTCCGCCTCGGCGATGCTCTTCTCCACCGCATTGAGCTGGTCCGTCAGTTTCCGAGACTCCGTTCTCACCGCTGCAAGGGACAGAAGACCCTCCGAGAGTGCCGCCGCCAGATCGTCCCGCCGGCGCCTGAGGTCATCGGCGCGTTCATGCAGGGGGCCACCTCGACCTTGGGCTTCAGCAGACGGGATGCGTCGGGCTGGCTCAGCCGCGCGACGAGGACTTCCTCGACGAGCTCATCCACCCGAGTCTGATCTCGCTGCACGCACCATTTGCTTGAGCATGCGTAGACGACCCTCCGGGCGCGACTGGGACCGCGAACGTAGTCGGGCCGTGCCATCAATCGACCCCCGCAAACGCCACAGAGAGCGAGGCCCGAGAGGAGGTACTTGGTGCGGTTCGACCAGCTATCAGGCTTGCGGCGTTGGCGCTTGCTGGCCTTGAACGCTTCCCACGTCTCGCGTGGGACGATCGGTTCCCAATCGCCGACAGCGACTTCCTCGCCGCGATAGAACCTCAGCCCCGCATAGGCCGGGTTCGAAAGCCGGGCACTTAGGGTGCTGATGCTCCATGGTCGATCGGTCGTGGTTGCGATGTTGCGCTCGTTGAAGTTGTCGACGATGCCGTATAGCGATTCTCCGGCCAGGAACCGGTCGTAAGCCTCGCGAATGATCCCTGCCTCCTCGGCGACGACCTGCACACCGTCCATGGTGCGCTCATAGCCGTAGGGCCGGTTGCTGAATTGCCAAACGCCGTTACGTGCACGCTGAACGTTTGAAGCGGCTTGACGAGCGCCCTTCTGCTCCACCTCGTAACGGGCAACGTGGCCCAGCATCCCTGCTGCCATTCGTCCGGCGGGAGTGGTGAGGTCGATCTCTCCAGCCTTCACCGTGAGGATCTGTAGCGCGTGCTTCTCGGCGACCTCGACCAGGTCGACCAGGTCGCGAACCCTGCGATAGAGGCGGTCCGTGTGCCACGTGATGATCGTGTCGATCTCGCCGGCACTGATCAGCGACAGCATCCGCGTGTACTCCGGTCGAATCCCCTTGGAAGCGGAGACGTCGTTGTCGATGAACTCGTGCACGACGCGGATCTTTCGCGAGGTGGCGAGGCGTCGGCATTCGCTGAGTTGGCGCTCGACAGCTTGCCCTTCACCCGTCTTGTCGAGCGATTGCCTGGCGTAGATCGCGGCTGTCATCGGCATGACCCTATTTTACGTCATACCGGCCTCGTGATCCTGATCTGGGGGATCGCCGGGCCCGCGCTGGGGCAGGTGTTCCAGGCGGCGCTCGCGCGTGTCACCGGATTCTGATGCGGACCGCGCGGGATGCGGGATCGGCGCCCGCGGAATTCGTGATGGTCGCGGCTCTGCTCACCGTGCTCACCCTCGGGGTGCTGCAGCTCGGCGTCGCGTTGCTGGTGCGCAACACGGCGCTCGACGCGGCCGCGGAGGGCGCGAGGTTCGGGGCGCTCGCCGACAACCGGCCGGCGGACGGGGCCGTGCGCACCCGCGAGCTCATCTCCATGGCGATCGGAGGCGAGTACGCGCGCGACGTGCGCGTGACGACCGGGGAGTGGCGCGGGCATCCGGCGGTCACGGTCACCGTGCGCACGACGCTGCCGGTGCTCGGCCTGCTCGGCATCGGCGAGGGGCTGGAGGTCGCGGGGCATGCGGCGCGCGAGACGCTGGGCTGAGCGCCCGCACGGCGACGCCGGGTCGGCGTCGATCGAATTCCTCACGGTCGGGCTGCTGCTGCTCGTGCCGCTGGTGTATCTCGTGATCGCGCTCGCCGCGGTGCAGGGCGCGGCGCTCGGGGTGGAGGGGCGGCGCGCCAGGCCTCGCGCGTCTTCGTCCAGTCGCCGGACGAGGCTTCCGCCGAGGCGGCGGCCGGTACGGCGATCGCCGTCACGCTCGGCGACTACGGGCTGGATGCCGACGACGCCCGCGTCCGGATCACCTGCACGCCGCATCCCGGCCGCTGCCTCACGCGTCGCGGCTTCGTCACCGTACGGATCGACGCGTCCGTCGCGCTGCCGCTCATTCCGCCCGCGCTCGGGACGGTGCTGCCACTGCAGATCCCGGTCGCGGCGACTGCGACCGAGCAGGTGTCGCGATTCTGGGGCGCCGGATGAGGCGGCACGCACTCGCCACGCGCCGCGCCCATCACGACGACGGGTCGACCCTGCCGTTGATCCTCGTCTTCGGGCTGGTCGCCCTCGTCTTCGTGCTGGTCGTGGCGGCGGCGACCGGCCTCTACCTCGACCGCAAGCGGCTCTACACCCTCGCCGACGGCGCGGCTCTCGTCGGCGCCGAGTCGTTCCGGCTCGACGAGGTGCACCGGATCGCCGGCGGATTCCGCCCCGACCTGACCCCGGACCAGGTGCGGGCGTCGGTCGCCGCCTATCTCGCGGCCGAGCCGTCCGACGAGTTCCGCGACCTGCGCCTCGAGCGGGCGACGACGCCCGACGGGAGGAGCGCTGTGGTCACCCTGTCGGCGACGTGGCAGCCGCCGGTGCCGATCCCGTTCGTGCCGGACGGCATCCGGATCCGGACGACCGCGACGGCACGCGCGGTGCTGCGGTGAGCCGCGAGCGCCCGCCGCTGAGTACGTCAGTCGACGGGGTCGGCACCGATCGCGGCGAGCACGGCGCGAGCGATCTCGGCATCCTGATCGGGAGTGCCGCCGGCCACCCCGAACCCCCGACGAACCGGCCGTCGAAGCGCAGTGGCAGTCCGCCCTTGATGTTCGTGAGCAGGTTGCCCGATCCGGCCGGGAGGATCGCGGCGAGCGGGTCCGGCATCCAGCCGCTCGCACGTCGCGTCGACGCCGAGGTCTGCGCCTTGCGGCGGCCGGTCTCCGCGCTGTGCGGCGTCGTGCCGTCGGCGCGCGCGTAGGCGACGAGCGCCATCGCCGGGTCGGCGACGGCGACCGCGACCGGCAGCCCGGCCCGGGCGCCCTCCTCGATCGCGAGCGCGACGATGTGCAGCGCGAGCTCGTGGCTCACGGCGCTGGTCTGGATGTACTGCTGCATGTCTTCCTCTCGTCCCGGTGCGATCGGGATCAGCCGCGTGCCTTCGCCTCGCGGCGTCGGCGGTGCAGGATCGGCTCGGTGTAGCCGTTGGGCTGCCGGGCGCCCTCGAAGATGAGGTCGCAGGCGGCCTGGAACGCGATCCCGTCGAACGCCGGCGCCATCGGGCGGTAGTCCGGATCGCCGGCGTTCTGCTCGTCGACGACCGCGGCCATGCGCGCGAGCGACTCCCGCACCTGCTGTTCCGAGACGATGTCGTGTCGCAGCCAGTTCGCGAGCAGCTGGCTCGAGATGCGCAGCGTCGCACGGTCCTCCATGAGGGCGACGTCGTGGATGTCCGGCACCTTCGAGCAGCCGATCCCCTGATCGATCCAGCGCACGACGTAGCCGAGGAGCGACTGCACGTTGTTGTCGACCTCCTCCTGCCGCGCCGCCGCGTCCCACGACGACGGGTCGCCGAGCGGGATCGTCAGCAGCTGATCGAGGGTGCCGCGCCGGTGGCCGGCGAGCTCCTGCTGGCGGGCGCGCACATCGACGCGCAGATAATGCAGCGCGTGCAGCGTCGCGGCGGTGGGCGAGGGCACCCAGGCCGTGGACGCGCCGGCGCGCGGGTGGCCGATCTTCTGCTCGAGCATGTCGGCCATCAGATCGGGCATCGCCCACATCCCCTTGCCGATCTGCGCATGACCCGGCAACCCCGTCTCGAGGCCGATGTCGACGTTCTGATCCTCGTAGGCGAGAATCCACGGCTGGGCCTTGAGCTCGGCCTTGCGCACGATCGCCCCGGCCTCCATCGAGGTGTGGATCTCATCGCCCGAGCGGTCGAGGAACCCCGTGTTGATGAAGACCAGCCGGTCGGTCGCCTCGGCGATGCAGGCCTTCAGGTTGACCGAGGTGCGCCGCTCCTCGTCCATCAGGCCGAGCTTGAGCGTGCGGGCGGGCAGTCCGAGCAGCCGCTCGACGCGGGCGAAGAGATCGACCGTGAAGGCGACCTCGGCGGGGCCGTGCTGTTTCGGCTTGACGATGTAGACGGAACCCGCGGTGCCGTTGCGCTTCGGGTTCGCGGCGTCGATGCCGGGCAGCGCGCAGAGCGCCGTCAGGATCGCGTCGAGGATGCCCTCGCCGATCTCGGCGTCATCCGGTCCCCACCGGACCGCGTCGCTCGTCATGAGATGCCCGCTGTCGCGCACGAAGAGGAGGGAGCGCCCGGGCAGGGTGAACGGCGAGCCGTCCGGCGCGGTGTAGGCGCGATCCTCGGCGAGACGCCGGGTGATCGTGCGGCCGCCCTTGTCGAACGTGTCCTCGAGGTCGCCGCGATTCAGCCCCAGCCAGTTGCGGTACGCGAGCACCTTGTCGGCGGCGTCGACGACGGCGACCGAGTCCTCGAAGTCGATGATCGTGGTGAGCGCCGCCTCGGCGAGCACGTCGCTCAACCCGGCGGCGTCCTCCGCGCCGATCGGCGAGGCCGGGTCGAACTGCAGCTCCCAGTGGATGCCGTGACGCCGCAGCAGCACGGCATCCGGCCGCGCCGGGTCTCCCCGCCACCCGGCGAACCCATCGGCCGCGGCGAGCGCGCCCGGCCCGGCCGGAAGCGCGACCACGAGCCTTCCGTCGACCACCGTGTACCCGGTCGCGTCCCCGTGCGACCCGCTCACGAGCGGGAAGAGCTCGTCGAGCAGGCGCCGCACCTCGACGATCACCTGCGCCCCGCGTTCGCGGTCGTAGCCGCCGAGCGCGGCACGACCCGGCAGCGCGTCGGTGCCGTACAGCGCGTCGTACAGCGAACCCCAGCGCGCGTTCGCGGCGTTGAGCGCGTAGCGCGCGTTGGTCACGGGCACCACGAGCTGCGGCCCGGCGAGCTCGGCGATCTCCGGGTCGACGCCGTCGGTCGTGACGGTGACCTCGGCGGGCTCGGGCACGAGGTAGCCGATCTCCGTCAGGTGCGCACGGTAGGCCTCGGCATCCCAGGGCGTTCCGGTGTGCGCGCGGTACCAGCCGTCGAGGTCGGCCTGCAGCCGGTCGCGCTCGGCGAGCAGGGCGCGATTGCGCGGCATGAGCTCGGTGACGATCGACTCCACTCCCGCCCAGAAGGTCGCCTCGTCGAGGCTCGCGCCGGCCAGCGCCTCCTCCCGCACGAAGTCGTGCAGCTCGCGCGCGATGCGCAGGCCTCCCACGCTGACGCGGTCGGTGCCGGTGGCGGTGTCGGTCATGCGTGGTGCTCCTCGTAGATGCTGCCGGGGTTCAGGATGCCGTCGGGGTCGAGCGCCCGTTTGATGCGTTGCCCCAGGTCGAGTGCGTCGGGTCCGATCTGGTCGACGAGCCAGGGGCGCTTGAGCTTGCCGACGCCGTGCTCGCCCGTGATCGTGCCGCCGAGCGAGATCGCGAGCGTCATGATCTCGCCGTAGGCGCGGTTCGCCCGCGCCCCTCCGCGGGGTCGTCGGGGTCGAACACCACGAGCGGGTGGGTGTTGCCGTCGCCCGCGTGCGCGATGAACGCGATCGTCACGTCGTTGGCGCGGGCGATCGCCTCGACGCCGTGGATGAGTTCGGGCAGTCGCGGGATGGCGACGCCGACGTCCTCGAGCAGCAGCCGGCCCTTCGCCTCCACCGCCGGGATCGCCGCACGGCGCGCGCTCGCGAGCCGCTCGCCGCGCTCCGGGGTGGTCTCCTCGACCGAGATCGGGTCGTGCGCGCGCAGGATGGCGAGGATCGTGGTCAGCTCGCGGGCATCCGGACCGGCGTCGTCGGTGCCGGCGAGCACGAAGCCCGCCGCCTCGCGGTTCAGGCCGAGCGCGAGCTGGTCCTCGACGGCGTTCACCGCCGCGCGGTCCATGTACTCGAGCATGCTCGGGCGCACGGCGGCGGCGATCTCGGCGATCGCCTCCGCCGCATCCTCGGTGCTGCGGAACCACGCGGCGACGGTGCGATGCGTCGGCGGCGTCGGCAGCAGGCGCAGCGTGACCTCGGTCACGATGCCGAGCGTGCCCTCGCTGCCCACGAACAGCTGCAGCAGCGACAGGCCGGCGACGTCCTTGACGAGGCCGCGGCCGAGTCGCACCGCGCGCCCGTCGGCGAGCACGACCTCGAGTCCGAGCACGTAGTCGGCGGTGACGCCGTACTTGACGCAGCACAGGCCTCCGGCGTTCGTCGCGATGTTGCCGCCGATGGAGCAGATCTCGAAGGATGCCGGATCCGGCGGGTACCAGAGCCCGCGCTCGGCGACGGCGGCCTTCAGCTCCGCGTTGAGCAGACCCGGCTGCACGACCACGGTGCGGGTGCGCTCGTCGATCTCGATCGCGCGCATGCGCTCGGTGCCGATCACGAGGCATCCGTCGAGCGCGGTCGAGCCGCCGGACAGGCCGGTGCCGGCGCCGCGCGGCACGATCGGCACGCGATGCTCGGCGGCCCAGCGCACGGCGGCCTGCACCTCGGCGGTGGTGCGCGGGAGCACGACGGCCAGCGGCGTGCCGGCGTCCGGATCGAGCGCGCGGTCGCGGCGGTACGGCTCGAGCTGCGGGGCCTCGGTGAGCACGGCATCGAGCGGAAGCGCTTCGCGCAGCTTCGGGAGATCTGCCGACCCGACCGCCATCGCGTTCCCTCGATTCCACTATGCGGAATTTACTTTCCACAATCTAATCGAGAGTATCCCGTGCACGGGCCCCGCGCACAACGCGACGCGGCAGGCTCACGCCTCCTCGGCCGGCGCCGATCCCCGCGGCGGCCCCGGTGCGGGCCCGCGCGGGGTCCCCCGCGTCGAGGCCTGCGGATGCACGCGGGGCAGAAACACCCGCATCATCACGCCCCCGACGAGCCCGACCACCCCGAGCAGCGCGACCGCGATCGGGAGCCCGAAGACCGCCGTCACCGCCGAGATGGCCAGCGGCGTCGCCGCGCCGCCGGTGTCGCTGGTGAACCGCCATGCGCCGAGGAACGGGGCCGGATCCCTCGGGTCGGCGAGGTCCGCGCCGAGCGTCATCATGATCCCCGCCCCGAGTCCGTTCGCGACGGACAGCAGCAGCGCGACGCCGATGTACCACAGCTCGCTCCCCGGCAGGTCGTGCGTGAGCGACAGCAGCACGAAACCCGCGCCGAGCCCGAACGAGACCGGCAGGGCGACCCAGAGGCGGCCGAACCGATCCATGATCGATCCGCCGAGGTAGAACAGGAGGAAGTCGACGACGTTGGCGGTGCCGATGACGACGGCGGTCGTCGTCTCGTCGAGTCCGATGCTGACCGCCCAGAGCGGGATCACCACCTGCCGGCCGGTGCGCAGGCCCGTGATGGTCGACACGGCGACGCCGAGGGTGAGCAGCGTGCGGCGGCGGCTGCGCAGCATCCGGAACAGCCCTCGGGCCTCGCGCTCCACCTCGCGCTCGCCGCGGGTCTCCCGCCCGCCCGCGCGCATCTGGGCCTCGGGATCGCGCAGGACGATCAGGCACACCGCCGCCGCCAGGCAGCCGACCACCTGGATCCAGAACGACGCGGCCGGGTCGTGGGTCAGCTGCAGCAGCCCGGCCGTGAGGAACGGACCGACCAGGTAGCCGAGCCGCTGGCTGCCGCCGATCGTCGAGAGCGCCCGTGCCCGGTACTTCGGCGGCACGAACGTCGTCATGAAGGCGTGGCGCGCGAGCAGGAACACCGCGGTGGCGAGTCCGATGACGAAGATCCCCGCGCCGAGCACCCAGGGGTTGGGGGCGAAGTAGCAGGTGATCAGGCCCAGCACCGCCAGCACCGACGCGCCGATCATCGCGTTGCGTTCGCCGATGTGCGCGATCACCTGCCCGCTCGGGATATCGCCGACGAGCTGGCCGACGAGCAGCATCGTCGAGATGAGGCCGGCGATCGCGAGCGAGGCGCCGAGGCTGTGGGAGACGACCGGGATGATCGGCAGGATCGCGCCCTCACCGGTCGAGAACAGCGTGCTCGGCAGAACCGCGACCAGGATCACCGCGCTCCACCGGAACCGGGACTCGGGGGAGCTGCTCATCGCTCTCGTCACCCTACGCGCGACCCGGGGTCCTCCGGCCAGGGCCTGTGACCGGGGCGCCGGTAGGGTTGACCCCGCCATGATCGAGCTCGACCTCAGCGACCGGATCGGCGCCCTGCGCCAGACCTTCTCCGACATCCGCGCGGTCGTCGGCGTCGACAGGCTCGAACGGCAGATCGCGGAGCTCAACGAGCAGGCCGGCGCCCCGGATCTCTGGGACGACCCGGAGAACGCGCAGAAGGTCACGAGCGCGCTGAGCCATCGGCAGTCCGAGCTCGCCCGCATCATGTCGGTCGAGCGTCGGCTCGACGACCTCGAGGTGCTCGTGCAGCTCGCGAACGAGGCCGAGGACGAGGACAGCGCGACCGAGGCCAAGCAGGAGCTCGCGTCCCTGGAGCAGACGATCGGCGACCTCGAGATCCAGACCCTTCTCGACGGCGAGTACGACGAGCGCGGCGCCGTCGTCACGATCCGCTCCGGCGCCGGCGGCGACGACGCCACCGACTTCGCCGAGATGCTCATGCGCATGTACCTGCGCTGGGCGGAGAAGCACAAGTACCCGGTCAAGGTGCTCGACACCTCGTACGCCGAGGGCGCGGGCATCAAGTCGGCGACGTTCGAGATCGACGCGCCCTACGCCTTCGGCACCCTGAGCGTCGAGGCCGGGACGCACCGCCTCGCGCGCATCAGTCCCTTCGGCTCCGCCGACAAGCGCCAGACGAGCTTCGCCGCGGTCGAGGTGATCCCGGTGATGGAGGAGGCGCAGGAGGTCGAGGTGCCGGAGGGCGATATCCGCGTCGACGTCTTCCGCTCGTCCGGCCCTGGGGGCAGAGCGTGAACACGACCGACTCGGCGGTGCGCATCACGCACATCCCGACCGGGATCGTCGTGTCGATGCAGAACGAGAAGTCGCAGATCCAGAACCGCGCGGTCGCGATGCGCGTGCTCCAGACCCGCCTCATGCTGCTGCAGCGCGAGGAGGAGGCGGCCAAGAAGAAGGAGCTCGCGGGCACGATCACCGCGAGCTGGGGCGACCAGATGCGGTCCTACTTCCTGTACGGGCAGCAGCTCGTCAAGGACCTCCGCACCGGCTACGAGGTCGGCAACCCGGCGGTCGTCTTCGACGGCGAGCTCGACGGGTTCATCTCCGCCGGCATCCGGTGGCGCAAGCGCGAGGTCGACTAGAGCCGGGAATCGAGCGGCAGCAGCTCCAGCGTCGTCTCGCGGGCCGGTGACTGCGTCATCTCGATCGCGTACGGGTCGCCGTACTTGCGCAGGAACTCCGCGTCGACCGCGTCGTCGGCGTCGGTCGAGCGCACGGCGGTGACGTCCGCCTCGATCTCGATGTCCTGTCCGGAGACGTGAGCCCCGCCGCAGGCGAGCGTGTCGCGGTACCAGGCCTTGTCCGGGCCCTTCCACGAGCGCACGAACACCCGTCCGCCCGTCTCGAGCACCCAGATGAGGCGGCCCGGCGAGCTCTCGTCGGCGGGCGTGATCCGGATCTCCTGCACGTCGTGCAGCGTCGTCAGCTGCGACTGGCTCCAGGTCGTCATGCGCCCACCGTAGGCGACGCGCCCGACGCGCGGCGTCAGTCCTGCGGTGCGCGCACCGGCTCGCTGACCACCGCGATGACCGCGGCGGCGAGTTCGGACCGCTCGGGACCGGCGAACAGCTCCGCGTCGAGGGTCGAGAGGCCGGTGTCCACGCTCGTCAGCGCCCTCGATCCGGCCGCGGAGAGCGCGATGAGGGGTTCGTGCCCGGAGCCGGAGGCCGCCTGCTTGACGAGGCCGGCGTCCGTCAGCGAACGCAGCAGCACGCGCAGGTCGTCGACGGTGGTCCGCTGCCGGCGCGCCAGTTCGCTCGTGGACAGCCCGGGCACCTCGCCGAGGTCGCGCAGGATGCCGTACTTGCGCAGCGTCAGGCCGTGCGGCTCGAGCACGCGGGCGACCGCGAGCTCGACGTCGCGGGCGACCCGCAGCAGATCGATCGCGGGATGCGACGGTCCGGTCACGCCGGCACGATGCGCAGCGTCGTCGGCAGCGACTCGGCCGAGACGACCGGGTCGACGTCCTCCCGCGGATGCCGGCCGTCGTACTTGGCCTCGAACGCATCCGAGACCGCACCCGCGAGCGCCGGGTCGGCCGGCTCGAACAGCACATCGCGATCCACCGCCGTGCCGATCCGGACGTGGCCGGCGCCGGCTTCGTGCGCGCGCCGGTTCCAGCCCGTCTCGGGGCCGTGCGCGGCGCGCACGAACATGTCGTCGCCGACCCGCACCATCCAGATGATCACCTCGCGTCGCAGGGATCCGTCGACGCGGCGCGAGGCGATGCGCAGCTCGTCCTCGGTGTCGATCTCGGTCAGCTCGGCGGGGGACCAGGTTCCAGCGGCGGCAGAAGGCATGCGCTCACGCTAATCCTGCAAGAACCGACCCGCCGAGTGTCGCAACCCTGTGCGCCGCGCTCGGGTGCCCAGCCTGGCGGCGCCATGATTCGTTTCGATCAGGTCACCAAGACCTACGCCGGGACGTCGCGGCCGGCCCTCGACGGGGTGACCCTCGAGGTGTTGAAGGGGAATTCGTCTTCCTGGTCGGCGCGTCGGGATCCGGGAAGTCCAGCTTCCTCCGCCTCGTGCTGAAGGAGGAACGGCCCACGCGCGGACAGATCCACGTGCTCGGACAGCAGCTGAACACGCTGCCGAACCGCAAGGTGCCCTACTTCCGGCGCAATCTCGGCGTCGTGTTCCAGGATTTCCGCCTGCTGCCCACCAAGACGGTGTTCGACAACGTGGCCTTCACGCTGCAGGTGATCGGCAAGAGCCGGGGCTTCATCCAGGAGGCCGTGCCCGACGTGCTCAAGATGGTGGGCCTCGCCGGCAAGCAGACCCGCTTCCCGCACGAGCTCTCCGGCGGTGAGCAGCAGCGCGTCGCGATCGCCCGTGCGATCGTCAACAAGCCGGCGATCCTGCTCGCGGATGAGCCGACGGGCAACCTCGACCCCGCGACGAGCATGGGCATCATGACGCTGCTCGCGACGATCAACGCGAACGGCACCACCGTGCTGATGGCCACGCACGACTCGTCGATCGTCGATCAGATGAAGCGCCGCGTCATCGAGCTCGTGAGCGGGCACATCGTGCGCGACGAGCGCGCCGGCGGATACCAGACCCAGGCCGTGCCGGTGCAGGAGTTCGCGCTCGCGGAGAGCCTCGGTCCGCGCGGACCGTCGGCGGCGACCGGTCTCATGCCGACCGTCGCGGTGGATGCCGAGGTCGACAGCGGGGTGGCGGCCGCCGCGCCGGCGGCGCTCGCACCCGAGCCGGTGGCGGAGCGCGTCGCGTCTCCGGATCGGTCCTCTGAGGGTTCCGAGACGCGTCCGGCTGCGCCGGTCGCTCCTCGACCCGCAGAGCCTGACCCCGCCCCGCAGACGCCGGCACCCCCGGCGACTCGACCTGCTCCTGCCGTTCAGCAGGCGGCGATGCCGGTCCGCCGGCCGCAGCAGCCCGAGCCGGATGCCGCCCCGCCGCCCCTCGTGGATCCGCTCGCGGCCGAGCGGGAGCGCAGCGCATGAGGCTCGGGCTCGTCCTGGGTGAGGTCGGCAGCGGATTCCGCCGCAACCTCTCGATGGTGGTCTCCGTCATCCTCGTCACGTTCATCTCGCTGACCTTCTTCGGCGCCGCGATCCTGCTGCAGTTCCAGATCGCCCAGACCAAGGGGTACTGGTACGACCGCGCGCAGGTGACCGTGTACTTCTGCACCGACGTCGACCAGGCGGCCAAGTGCGCTCTCACCGAGGCCAGCAAGGACCAGATCGACGCGGTCGGCGCGCAGCTGACCGGCCCGACGCTCAAGCCGTACATCAAGCACGCGTACTTCCAGACGCACAAGCAGGAGTACGACAACTTCCAGCAGCAGTTCAAGGGGATGCCGGCCGCCCAACTCGCGACACCGGACCTGCTGCCCGAGACCTATCGCATCAATCTGAAGGACCCGGATCAGTCCGAGGTGGTGATCGACCAGATCAAGGGGATGCCGGGGGTGGAGTCCGTCGCGGACCAGCGATCTCTGCTCGAACCGATCTTCGCGATCATGAACGCGGGCAGTCTGACCGCGATCGGGATCGCCGCCCTCATGCTCGTCGCCGCCGTCCTGCTCATCTCGACGACGATCCGGTTGAGCGCGTTCTCGCGCCGGCGGGAGCTGGGCATCATGCGCCTGGTCGGGGCGTCGAACCGCTTCATCCAGACGCCGTTCATCCTGGAGGGTGCTCGCGGCGCTCATCGGCGCGGTGCTCGCCGCGGGGGCCGTGATCGCGATCGTGCAGTTCTTCGTGCAGGGGTACCTCGCGCCGGCCATCCCGGGCTTCACCATCAGCGTCGGACTCGGCGACGCGCTGCTGGTCGCGCCGATCCTGATCGTGGTCGGGGCGCTGCTCGCGGCATTCTCGGCCTCCGTCGCGATCCGTCGCTACCTCAAGGTCTAGCCGCGCCTCGGGCTAGGATGGTGGGCTCGCCCATCGTCGAGGAGGTGCAGTCATGGCGAAGAAGGATCGCGGCAACGGCGTGGTCGCGACGAATCGTCGCGCGCGCCACGACTACCTCATCGAGGACACCTACGAGGCCGGCATCGTGCTCACCGGCACCGAGGTGAAGTCGCTGCGGCAGGGCCGCGCGTCGCTCGTGGACGGCTACGCGTTCATCGACGGTGGCGAGGCGTGGCTGGATTCGGTGCACATCCCGGAGTACACCGAGGGCACCTGGACCAACCACACCCCCGCCGCAAGCGCAAGCTGCTGCTGCACAAGCAGCAGATCATCAAGATCAGCCAGAAGACCGCCCAGGGCGGCTACACGCTCGTGCCGCTGCAGATCTACTTCAGCGACGGCCGGGCGAAGGTCGAGATCGCGGTCGCGAAGGGCAAGCGCGAGTACGACAAGCGCCAGGCGCTGCGAGAGCGCCAGGACCGCCGCGAGGCGGAGCGCGCGATGTCGTCGCGCGCGCATCTGGGGAGTAGCGCTCGCCTCACCCGGCGGCGAGAAACTCCCGAACGGCGCGCGACTTCGTCTCGAGCATCGCGCCGGTCCTGCCAGAGCCCGGCGGCGGGTTCAGCCAGTACCGTCCCGCTCTGCGGGTGATGCTCCATCCCTCGTCGTGCAATCGCAGATGATGGTGGCGACACAGGCTGATGCCGTCGGCGAGGTCGGTGCGCCCGCCGTCGGCCCATCGCCGGATGTGATGGGCCTCCGTCCAGGAAGGCGGCCGATCGCAGCCGGGCCACATGCACCCGCCGTCGCGCACTGAGAGGGCGCGGCGCTGGGCACGGCTGAACAGCCGGTTCTTGCGACCGAGGTCGAGCACCCGGCCGGCGCCGTCGAGGATGATCGGGACGACGCCACCCGCGCACGCCAGGCGCCGCACGGTGGGCAGCGCCACGGTCTCTCCGCCCTCCAGGACGCCGTGCCCATGCCCCGTGGTCAGAGCGTCGCCCGAGACCAGGACGCGCACCGCGGGCTCCTCGCCCCCGAGCAGGACCTGCTGGTCGATCGATCCGGCTTGGCGCAACAGCTCGGTGAAGGCGTCGGAGGCGAGCTGCTCGGTGCTGCGGTCGTCGTCGGCGAGTCGCGTCGCCCGCTCGCGCGCCGCCGGATCGACGAAGCGGGGACCGCCGCGGCGCGGTGAGGTCGCGCGATCGTAGACGCTCGTCACGATCGCCGCGGACTCCGGATCGAGCAGCCACGCGATCCGGGTCATGCCGTCGGGCTGCTTCACGAGCCGCAGCGATCGTGCGCCGCGTCGCGCCTTCTCGCGGTCGCCGATCCCGGCCTCGTCGAGCTCATCGCGGAGCTCCCGCGCACGACGTTGCAGCCGGTCAGGGTCCAGCGAGGTGGCCTCGTCGCAGAGCCGAGCGGCCGCCTGGTCCAGCACGTCTGCCGGGAGGTCGCCCGGAAATCCCAGACCGGCCCGGATCGCGTCGGCGGCGGGGACGGCCACCCGACCGCTGCGCAATGCATCCCCGAGGACGCCGTCGAGCAGCCCGACCCGCACATTCGTCGCCGCATCGCGGCCGGTGACCCCGGTCTCCGCCTTCAGGAACTCCTCCACCGTGCGGTGGCCGGCGCGCTGGGCGAAGCCGGTGAGCCCGAGCTCAGGTCGTGAGCGGCGGGCGACTTCGCCGGCGCCGAGCGCGGCGTGACGCTGCACTGCCGACTGGAGCCGAGCGGTGGCCGCAATCAGCTCTCTGAGGTCGGCATCTGACGTCTGTGGCCACGCCGAGGTCGGCGCGCCCTCGACCAGCCCGAGCGCGCTGCGCATCGCGGTCAAGAGATCCGGGGCCGACATGCATCCATTGTCCAAATCGAACACACCTTCGAAAGCTGGAACGCTCATTCTGTGGAGAAGATGCGGCCCGGCCAGGTGGGGAGGGAGGGAGAGCGCTCAGCCCAGCTCCCCGAACCGCGCCGCCACCGCGTCCGCGAACTCCGTCGTGGAGGCCGTCCCCCGATGTCCGGCGTCGCGATCCCATCACGCAGGCATCCCTCGAACGCCGCGACGACCTCGTCGGCCGCCGCCTGCTCGCCGAGGTGCTCGAGCATCATCGCGCCCGCCCAGAGCTGGCCGATGGGGTCGGCGAGTCCCTGGCCGGCGATGTCGGGCGCCGAGCCGTGCACCGGCTCGAACATCGACGGATGGCGGCGCTCGGGGTTGAGGTTGGCGCTGGGCGCGACGCCGATCGATCCGGCCAGCGCGCCCGCGAGATCCGAGAGGATGTCGCCGAACAGGTTCGACGCCACGATCACGTCGAACGAGGCCGGCGCGAGCACGAGCTTGGCCGCGAGCGCGTCGATGAGCACCTTCTCGAGCGTGACATCCGGATGCCGCTGCATGACTTCCGCGACGACCTCGTCCCAGAACGGCATGGTGTGGATGATGCCGTTCGACTTGGTCGCCGAGGTCACGCGGCGGCGGCGGCTCTCGGCGAGGGTGGCGGCGTACTCGGCGGCCCGCGTGACGCCGCGGTGGCTGAAGAACGCCTCCTGCACGGCCGCGGCGTACGGCGTGCCCGGGTAGAGGCGGCCGCCGACCGACGAGTACTCGCCCTCGACGTTCTCGCGCACGATGACGAGGTCGATGTCATCGCCGCCGACCACCCTCGCCGGGATGCCCGGCAGGGTCCGCACCGGACGCAGGTTGATGTACTGGTCGAATTCGCGCCGCATCGGGATCAGCAGCCCCCAGAGCGTCTCGACGTCCGGGATGTCGGGCGCGCCGACCGCCCCGAAGAAGATCGCGTCGTGCCGGGCGAGCTGCTCGATCCCGTCGACCGGCATCATCCGGCCGTGAGCGCGGTAGTGATCCGACCCCCAGTCGTATTCGCGCTCGTCGAGAGCGAAGTCGTGGCGCTCGGCGACCAGCCGAAGGGTCTGCAAGGCGGCGGGCACCACCTCCTGCCCGATGCCGTCGCCGGCGATGACCGCGATCGAATGACGTCGAGAGCTCATTCCCCCATTCTCGTCGGCGCTTCGCCCGCCCCG
The DNA here is from genome assembly GCF_030161895.1 of Pseudolysinimonas kribbensis. Taxonomy (GTDB): domain Bacteria; phylum Actinomycetota; class Actinomycetes; order Actinomycetales; family Microbacteriaceae; genus Pseudolysinimonas; species Pseudolysinimonas kribbensis. The sequence continues at coordinate 508,982 of NZ_BSVB01000001.1, read as the reverse complement.
CGCCGACCTGTGTGCCAGCCGGGGCCTGCTCGGCATCGGCACCGTGCTCGACTGGGCGGTGCAGGCGCTGGGGGCGTAGACTGGGAGGCTGCGCGGGCGACCGCGTGTTCACAACTCCACAGCGCGCGACACGGCCTGCCTCATGGGGATGATCGGTTTCGACATCGCCTGCGAAACTGCGAGAAGCGGGCCGAGGATGCAGGGTTATCTCGTTAACGATCTCTGCAAACAACAGGTGCCAATCTCAAGCGCACCGACGTTGCCCTCGCTGCGTAAGCAGCCCGGCATATAACGTCCGTCAGCCCGGGCTCGTCCTCGACCCGGATCCTGGCGTCATCTAGAGGACTTGCTGCGAATCTGCGTCTCAGGGATTCGCGGGACGTGAACTGAGACTGGGCTCGTCGACCTAGGTGTTCGTGACAAAGGTCGGAGCCGAGCAGAACGTCTCCACGGACTGCGCCCGGAGAAGGCGCAGAATCACAGCGATGGACGGGGGTTCAATTCCCCCATCTCCACCCTCGGTCGTGTCGCGCGTCGTGTGAAGCCGAAGCCGCCCCCTGGGCGGCTTCGTGCTTTCCGCCGGGTGTCGAGAATCGGCGCTCGGCTCCGACCTGTCGGCGACCGCCGCGATCGCGGGGCGGAACTGACGAAGGGAACCATCATGAAGTACGTCATCCTCATGCAGGTCGATCCGGATGTGCTCGCCGCGCTGAGCGAGGAGCAGTCGGCCGCGATCGGCGAGGGCCACCAGCGGTTCATGGCCGCGATCACCGAGTCGGGCGAGTTCCTGAGCACCAACGCGCTCGGCGACCCGAGCCAGTCGACGGTCGTCCGGGGCACGGGCGGCGCGCCGGAGGTGGTCGACGGCCCGTTCGCCGAGTCGAAGGAGTTCATGGGCGGCTACTACCTCGTCGACGTCGAGTCGAAGGAGCGCGCCGTCGAGCTCGCACTGCAGATCCCCGACGCGGGCATCGCCGGGCTCGCCCTGGAGATCCGTCCCGTCATGTTCTCCGCCGGGGCGGACATGTGACACCCGAGCCGCTCGAGGACCTGCTGCGCTCGCTTGCGCCGCAGGTCCTCGCCGCTCTGCTCCGCCGCTACGGCGCGAGTCAGTTCGACATCTGCGAGGACGCGGTGCAGGAGTCCCTCATCGCGGCGGTGCAGCAGTGGCCGGCGTCCGGGCGGCCGTCCGATCCGCGGGCGTGGCTCGTCACGGCCGCCCGGCGCCGTCTGATCGATCAGATCCGCAGCGAGAGCAGCCGCCGGGAGCGGGAGCGCAGCGAGGCGGGCCTGCTCCACCCGCTCGCCGACGCACCGGTCTCGCATGCCGACGACAGCGTGCAGGTGCTGCAGCTGTGCTGCCACCCGGCGCTCACCGTGTCCGCACAGATCACGCTGACCTTGCGCGCGGTGGCCGGCCTCACAACGGCGCAGATCGCCCACGCCTACCTCCTGCCGGAGGCCACGGTCGCGCAGCGGATCAGCCGCGCGAAGGCCCGCATCCGTGAGCTCGGCGCGGCGTTCCCGGCGCCTTTCGGAGCGAATGACCGGCTCGAGGCCGTGCTCGCCGTGGTCTACGTGATGTTCACGGAGGGCCACACGGTCACGGCCGGCGACAGCATTCATGACGTCGACCTCACCGACGAAGCCATCCACCTCGCGCGCATGCTTCACGCGGCGGTCCCAGAGAACGGCGAGGTCTCCGGGATGCTCGCCCTCCTGCTGCTCACCGACGCGCGCCGGCCGGCGCGGACCACGTCGGCCGGACGTCTGGTCCCTCTGGACGAGCAGAACCGGTCCCTCTGGGATCGGCGGCTCATCGACGAGGGCGTCGCGCTGCTCGAGGAGACGCTCCCGGGCGGTGGAGCGGGACCGTACGCGCTGCAGGCGGCGATCGCCGCGCTCCACGACGAGGCGCCGAGCACCGAGGCCACCGACTGGGAGCAGATCCTCGTCCTGTACCGGCTGCTGGAGCGGCGGACGAACAATCCCGTCGTCACCCTCAACGCTGCCGTGGCCGAGGCGATGGTGCACGGACCGGATGCCGGCCTCGCGAGCGTCGACCGCCTCCTCGCGAGCGGCCGCCCCGTGGATGCGCAGCGCGCGGCGGCGGTGCGGGCTCATCTGCTCGAGCGGAACGGCCACGACGGCGAGGCGATCGCCGAGTACCGCGCCGCCGCGCGCGGGACGCGCTCGACGCCGGAGCGCGACTATCTCGACGCCCGCATCCGCCGGCTGGAGCACGACCAGCGCTCCTGATCGCCGTCAGTCGTCGTCGCTACCCGGTCGGCGACAGGGATCGCACCAGCAGGTACTTCTGCACCTTCCCGGTCGTCGTCACCGGCAGTGAGGCGGCATCCGTGACGGTGATGCCGCGCGGCACCTTGAACCGCGCGAGGTGCCCGCGGAGCTCGCGCAGCAGCTCGTGCTCGTCGAGCTCGGCGTCCTCGGTCGGCACCACCCAGGCCCAGCCGACCTCGCCGAAGCGTTCATCCGGGATGCCCGCCACGAACGCCTGGCTGACCCCGGCCATGCCGGTGAGGGCCTGCTCCACCTCGAGCGGAGCCACGAGCTCGCCGCCGACCTTGAACAGCTCGCTGCTGCGGCCGTCGAGTCGCAGGTAGCCGCGCTCGTCGATGTGACCGAGGTCGCCGGTGCGCAGCCAGCCGTCCGCGTCGACGGAGTACGCGGTGCGCTCCGGATCGCCGTAGTAGCCGCGCGTGACCTGCGGGCCGCGCACGGAGAGCTCCCCGGTCTCGCCGGCCGGCAGCACCTCGCCGCTGAACGGATCGACCGTGCGGTACTCGGCCAGACGACCGTCGGGCAGGTCCGATCCCTCCGTCGCGATGCCGCCGAGCTTCGTGGTGCCGACCGCTGCCGAGACGGTCGCGATGTCGTCGCCCGGGAGCGTCAGGGCGGTCGCCGCCGAGACCTCGGTCTGCCCGTACCCCGTGAAGACCATGCGCGGGGCGAGATCGGACAGCACGCGCTCCCACAGCCAGACCGGCGCGGGGGCCGCCGCCGAGAACACCGACTCGAGGCTGCTGAGGTCGTGCGGATCCTTCACGGCGTGGTCCACGACGGCGACCGTCATCGTGGGCACGAACAGCACCTCGTTGATGCGCTCGCGCTCGATGACCTCGAGCACGGTCTTGGGGTTGAACACGCGCAGCGGAGCGATCGCCCCGGCGACGAACAGCACCGAGAGCATGCCCTCGACGTATCCGAACACGTGGTAGAGCGGCAGCGCGAAGCTGATCCGCCAGCCGTCGGCGAACGCGCGGTGGTAGGCGGAGCCGTAGGCGCTGCGCAGCACCATGTCGTGCGTGAGCTCGGCGCCGAGGGCGTGGCCCGTCGTGCCGGACGTGAAGACGATGTCGCACACGTCATCCGGATCGATCTCGGCGAGCCGGCGATCCACCTCGTCGCGCGCGATGCCGCCGTCGCCGAGCCGGCCGAGGTCGAGAGCGTCTCGGCCCGGGTGGGCCCGCACCAGGACGACGTGCCGGACGTCGGGGATCGTGGTCGAGGCGACCCCGGACTCCCATCCGGGTGCGAGCCGGTCGAAGGCGTCGAGGAAGTCGGTCGCGGCGGAGGCGTCCACGGCGATCACGATCGACGCACCGCTCTGGCGGAGCCGCTCGCCGATCTCGTCGGCCTTGTACGAGTAGTTGAGGGTACCGCGACGGCGCCCGCCCGGGCGATGCCGAACTTGATCTCCGGGTACTCGATGCGGTTGTCGACGAGCAGCGCGACCCGGTCGCCGCGCCGCAGCCCGAGCGACAGCAGGCCGGCGGCCACGATGCGGGAGCGCTCGGCGACCTCGCGGTAGGTGAGGGAGCGGTCGCCCACGACGATGTACGGCCGGTCGGGGTGGCGATCGGCCACGTGGTCGAGCTGCCCGGCGAGCGTCCGCGGGGTCCACGGGGCGTTGCGGGCATCCAGGGCGGACCGACGGGCCTCGATCTCGGATTCGGTCATCGCATCCACGGATCGGACGCTACCCCGCCGCCGGGAAAGCCGCTATATACCAACGGTGTACCAATGCTGTACCTTGACGGCACCACATTGGTTCTCTCGAAAGGCCGCACCGTGACCGTCACCGCCGACGCCCCGATCCGCCTCAGCCGCAAGCTCAATACGGGCCGCATCCTCGTGTTCGGCCTGGCCTACATGCTGCCCCTGGCCGTGTTCACGAGCTTCGGCTATGCGACCGCCGCGACCAACGGCCATCTCGCCGGCTCGTACATCGTGACGACGATCGCGATGCTCGCGACGGCGTCGAGCTACGCCCAGCTCGTGCGCGCCTATCCGGTCGCCGGATCCGCCTACACCTACACGCGCGGTGCGTTCGGCTCGCACCTCGGGTTCCTCGTCGGATGGGCGCTGCTGCTCGACTATCTGCTGCTGCCGATGCTGAGCTACATCCTGATCGGGCAGTACCTCTCCGCCGTGGTGCCGGCCGTGCCCCAGTGGGCATGGATCGTCGGATCGATCGTGGTGGTCACGGTGCTCAACCTGATCGGCATCACCATCGTCACGAGCGTGAACCTCGCCCTCGTCGGCGCGCAGATCCTGTTCGTCGCCGTGTTCGTCATCGCCGGGCTCGCGTCGTACGCGGGAGACCAGCGGGGCGCGGGGCTGCTCGACCCGTTCTGGTCGGCGACGGCGGACGTGCCGCACCTCGCGGCCGGCGCCGCGATCCTCGCACTGGCCTTCCTCGGATTCGACGCGGTGTCGACCCTGAGCGAGGAGGCCAAGGAGCCCAAGCGCTCGATCCCGCGCGCGATCATCCTGACGACGCTCATCGGCGGTCTGATCTTCACGCTCGCCGCCTGGGTGGCCGGCCTGGTCTTCCCCGACTACAAGCACCTGAGCGATGACACCGCCTCGATCGACCTCATGGTGCGGGTCGGCGGCGCCGTGCTCTCCGGTCTGTTCACGGCCGCGTTCGTGGCCGGCAGCTTCGCATCGGCCATGGCGTCGCAGGCGAGCGTCGCGCGCATCCTCTACGCGATGGGACGCGACCGGATGCTGCCGCGCACGGTGTTCGCCCGCGTCTCGGCGCGTTTCCGCACGCCGTGGATCACGATCCTGATCCTCGCGGCCCTCGGACTGCTCGCGCTCGTCGTGCCGCTGGACTGGGTGTTCCAGATGATCAACTTCGGTGCCCTCATGGCGTTCTCGTTCGTGAACCTGAGCGTGATCAAGCACTTCCTGATCGACCGTCGGCAGCGGGGAGGCCGGGCGATCTGGCTGTTCCTGGTGCTGCCGATCATCGGATTCGCGATGACCGCGTGGCTGTGGACCAGCCTGGCGCCGCTCGCCTTCTGGATCGGCATCCCGTGGGTCGTCGTCGGCCTGATCTATCTGCTCGGCCTCACGCGGTTCTTCACCCGCCGGCCGCCGACGATGGATTTCAGCGAGGAGGATCCTGCCCTGGCACCGGAGGAGGAGCCGGCGAGGACTCCGGCGCCGCTGGGGTGATCGGGCGCCCCGCGACCAGCGGCGCGTCGACGCCGAGGGGGCCGACCTTCGACGCCCCGCCCGGGGAGCCGAGCGCGGTCTCCTGTCCCGGCAGGACATCCGTGAAGAAGACGGCGTTGTCGACCCGGTAGTCGGCCCAGCGATCCGGGAGGTCGTCCTCGTAGAAGATCGCCTCGACCGGGCAGACGGGCTCGCAGGCGCCGCAGTCGATGCACTCGTCGGGATGGATGTAGAGCGACCGGCCGCCCTCGTAGATGCAGTCGACCGGGCATTCGTCGACGCAGGCGCGATCCATGACATCGACGCAGGGTTCCGCGATCACGTAGGTCATGCCGCCCGCCTTTCGGTGATAAAAATGACTGTAGCCGTTTTTATCCAGAGGACGTGACGTATGGGTGTGGCCGGGGCGATCCAGGTCGCGGTGGTCTTCGGCTGGCTCGGGATGGTGCTCGCGATCTCATTCCTGGAGGCGCCGCTGAAGTTCCGGGCGCCCGGCATCACGACCGAGCTGGGGGTCGGGATCGGCCGCCTGGTCTTCCGTGTGCTCAACCTCGTGGAGGCGGTGCTCGCGCTCGCGGTGCTCGTGACGAGCGTCGTGCCCTGGCCGCCGGCGGCGTGGCCTCGGCTCGTGCTGGCCGTCGCCGCGGCGGTCATCCTGGTCGTCCAGGCCGGCGTGCTGCGGCGGCGCATGGATGCCAGGGTGCTGGGCGGACGGATCTCCGACGGCCGGCCCCGGCATCGTCTTCACCTCGGGTACATCGCACTCGAAGGCGCCAAGGTGATCGTGCTGCTCGCGCTCGGCGTGATCGCGTTGGGGGCGCCGGCCACGCCCGCCTAACCGGCCGCGGCCGGCCCGACCGTGATCAGGCAGAGCTGCGGCTCGACGAAGGGCAGCAGCCGCGCGTCGCGCGTCGTGCCCTCCATGAGCCGGTCGATGAGGCCGCGGTGCACCGCGCAGACCACGTCGGGATGATCGCGAGCGGCCTCCCGGAACGGACACGACGGCAGCCGGATGACGGGGTCGACGGCGGCATCCGGTTCGGGATCGAAGCCGAGACGGTCGAGCACCTCCACCAGGCCCGGCACCGGGTCGTCGGGGCGCGGCGGGTCGAACGCGGTCGCCCAGCGCCGCCCGGCGCGCAGCGACTCCTCGTCGGCCTGGTCGCCGAGCGCCCCCGAGAGCACCCGGATGAGCTGCTCGCGGGCATCCCGATCGCGCGGCGCGCCGGCGGGCGCATACAGCATCCGGGGGCGGCCCCGGCGGCCCTCGACGCTCGACCGGCGCCGGGCGAGGCCGGCATCCACGAGCTGGTCGAGATGGAACCGCGTCGTCGTCAGATGCAGCCCCACCCGCTCGGAGACAGCCGCGGCATCCAGGGGATCGGCCGAGGCGAGCAGCACGTCGAGCACGGAGCGCCGCGAGGGCGACGCCATTGCGGCGTGGTAGCTGTCGCTCCGGCCGGTCATCCGGTCGAACCTAACACCGCGGATCCGCCCGCCGGCTCTGCTCTGCTCGGCACCGGTTCGGTCCGGGCGTCACGGCGGGAGAGCGCCTCATACGCGCTGCCGGAACGGCCCGCGAGCCGACGCTGCATCGAGCCGGCGATGCGCTCCGCCTGCAGGAGCGCCCGGTCGGCGACGGGCCCGCGGAAGCGCGCATCGACCGCCGCCGACCACAGCGCGAGCCAGCGGCCGAAGTGCGTCGCCGTCAGGGGGACAGGGCGTTGAGGTCGACGTGCGCCTGGAGCGCGTTGCGACGGTACGCGCCCGTGCCGAACAGCACCGTCTCCCAGAAGTCGCACATGATCGGGAGGTGGCGCTCGAGGTCCATCCGGGCGATCTCGGTGAAGATCGGGCCGATGAGCGCGTCGGCGAACGCGGTCCGGTAGAAGCCGGAGACCAGCTCCTCGACGTCCGATCGATCCGCGAGGTCGCGCACACCGTCAGCGTACCGATAAAAAGCACGGTGCTAGGTTTTATTCGTGATCTCGCTGGCCGCGTTCCCCATCCACGAGCTGATCGTCGCGGATCAGGCGACGCTGCGACGCGCCCTGCCGATCGACGCCGGCGGCGTGCGCTCCCGGCGGCTGTTCAAGAGCGACGACGTCGCGATCGTCGGCGTCGCGATGGACACCGGCGCCGTCATGCGCGACCACTCGGCGCAGGCGCCCCTCCTCATCCACGTGATCGAGGGCCGCGGGGCGGTGCAGGTCCGCGGCACGCGGGTGGAGCTGCCCGCCGGCGGGCTCCTGCACGTCGAGAGCGGACTGCGCCACGGCGTGGAGGCGTTCGAGCCGATGCGCTTCCTGCTGCTGCTCCTGCTCGGCTCCGCCGGCGTCAGCGCGCGGCGTTCTTGAGCGTGCCGGTCGTCGTGATCGGCTTGCCGGCGCCGTCGACCTGGTAGATCGTGCACATGACCTCGCGGTCGCCGGTCGACCAGCTGTCGGCGGTCGGGAAGTAGTAGGAGTACGGCAGCGTCGAATCGGCGCTCGCGATGCCCACGAAATTCGCGAACGCCGTACCGGAGCAGCCGGCGTCGGCCTCGCTCTTCACCTTGTCCTCGCCGGGGTACCCGGCGTCGGTGAGCAGGAACCGCGCATACGCCTCGGAGTCGTGCGGACCGTCGCACGGCACGATCGGGGCGGTCGTCGTCGTGCCCTGGATGTCGGCGTCGTCGAGGCAGTCGCCCACCTTGATGGCGAAGGCGCTCGCCTTGCCGCCGCTCGGCGTCGAGGTGGCGGTGGGGGTGTGGGTCGGACCGGCGGTCGCCGTGCAGCCGGCGAGGGCGATCCCGAGCGCCGCGACCGCGAGAGACGCCGCCAGCAGGGCGGCGCGCCGTCCCGCGCGCAGGGGCGGTCGCCGCATCATGCGCCGAGCATACTGGGGGTTCCTCACGGCGCGATGAGGCGCAGCACTGCGGCGTGCAGCAGACCATTGCTCACCAGGAGACTGCCGTCCGTGAGCACGTCGTCGCCTCCCGACGCTGTCGTCGCCGTGCCGCCCGCCTCGCGCAGGATCGGCACGAGTGCCGCCGTGTCCCAGGGCTTCAGGTCGAACTCGCCCGCGACATCCACCGCCCCCTCGGCCACCAGCAGATACGACCACAGGTCGCCGTAGGCGCGGGTGCGGCCGACGGCCCGGCCGAGCGCGACGAGCTGGTCGAGCCGGCCCGCCTCGTCCCACCCCTTGAGGCTGTTGTACGACAGGGATGCCTCCGCCAGGGCGTCGATCCCGCTCACCCGGATGCGCCGCGGCTCGCCCTTCGCCTCCCGCACCCACGCGCCGTGGCCGCTCGCCGCCCACCAGCGCCGCTCGAGGGCGGGGGCGCTCGCGACGCCGAGCATCGGCACGCCGTCGACCACGAGCGCCAGCAGCAGGCCCCAGTCGGGCACGCCGCGCACGAAGTTGGAGGTGCCGTCGATCGGGTCGACGATCCACTGCCGGCGGGGAGCGCCGGGCGCGCTGTCGCCGCCGAGCTCCTCTCCGAGGATCGCGTCGTCGGGCCGCGCGGCCGCGAGTCGTTCACGCACGAGCCGCTCGATCCGGCGGTCGGCGTCGGTCACCTGGGTGCGGTCGGGTTTGAACCGGACGTCGAGGTCCTGGGCGCGATACCGGTCGATCGCGATGAGGTCGGCGTCGGCGGCGATCGCGAGCGCGAGCGCCAGGTCGTCGGCCAGATTCGGTCCGGCGGCGGAATCGGTCACCCGGCCACGCTAGCGGGCCGCCGTTATCGTCGTCTTTCGTGCAGTGCGACTACTTCGACGCGGGGGTGTGCCGCTCCTGCACCCTCATGGGCGTGCCGTACCCGCAGCAGCTCGCCGCGAAGGACGCGGGGGTGCGCGAGCTGCTCGCCGCGTGGCCGTCGATCGCCTGGGCGGCGCCGCACGCCGGCGCCGAGTCGGGGTTCCGCAACAAGGCCAAGATGGTCGTCGGCGGCACGACGACCGCGCCGACCCTCGGGATCCTCGACGAGCACCGCCACGGCGTCGACCTGCGTGCGTGCGGCATCTGCGCCCCGGAGCTGCACGCGGCGTTCCCGGTGCTGGCCGACTTCATCGGGCTGGCCGGCATCCCGCCGTACGACGTGCCGACCCGGCGCGGCGAGCTCAAGCACGTGCAGGTGACCGTCTCGCCCGACGGGCGGCTCATGGTGCGCTTCGTCCTGCGATCCACCGAGGCGCTCGCCCGCATCCGCAAGCACCTGCCGTGGCTGCGGGAGGCGCTCCCGCAGGCGGACGTGATCTCGGTGAACCTGTTGCCGCAGCATGCGGCGCTCGCCGAGGGCTCCGAGGAGATCGTGCTCACCGAGGTCGGAGCCCTGGCGATGCGGATGGATGCCGGCACGCTGCTGCTGCCGCCCGGCGGCTTCTTCCAGACCAACACGGCGATCGCGCAGGCGCTGTACGACCAGGCACGCGCCTGGGCGGACGGGATCGCGCCGTCGTCGGTCTGGGACCTCTACTGCGGCGTCGGCGGCTTCGCACTGCACCTCGCCGCCCCGGGGCGCCGGGTGACGGGCGTCGAGGTCTCCGAGCCCGCGATCGCCGGCGCGCGTGCGGCGGGCGTGCCGGACACCGGGTTCGTCGTCGCCGATGCGACGGACTGGGCCCAGCGGCAAGGCGATCGGCCGGATCTCGTCGTCGTGAACCCGCCCCGCCGCGGCCTGGGGGAGCGGCTCGACGCCTGGCTCGAGGCGTCGGGTGCGCCGGCGATCGTCTACTCCAGCTGCAACGCCGTCACGCTCGCGCGCGACCTCGCGGCGCTGCCGTCGTACCGACCGGTCGCCGGGCGGGTGTTCGACATGTTCCCGCAGACGGCGCACGCCGAGACGATGGTGCTGCTCAGGCGGTGACGGAGGCCAGCAGCCGCCGGAAGTCGTCGACGCGGTCCGCGCGCAGCCGCCCGTCGGCGACCGCCTCGTCGAGGGCGCAGTCCGGGGCATCCTCCCGGTGCGTGCAGCCGCGCGGGCACTCCGCCGTGACCGCCGCGAGGTCGGTGAAGGCGCGCAGCACGTTGGCGATGTCGACGTGCCCGAGGCCGAAGGAGCGCACGCCGGGCGTGTCGATGATCCAGCCGCCCGTCGGCACCCGCAGCGACACCGTCGACGACGAGGTGTGCCGCCCCCGCCCGGTGACCGCGTTGACGACGCCGACCGCGCGATCCGTGCCGGGCACGAGCGCGTTGACGAGGGTCGACTTGCCGACGCCGGAGTGGCCGACGGCGACCGTCGTGTGCCCGGCGAGCACGGGCGCGAGCGCGTCGATCGGCCACGCGCCCGGCGCGCTGCGGAGCACCGGCACGTCGAGCGCCGCGAAGTTGGCCAGGAAGGGGCCGGGGTCTGCGAGGTCCGTCTTCGTGACGACGATGAGGGGGCGATGCCCGCGTCGTATGCGGCGACGAGGTAGCGGTCGACGAGCCGGGCGCGCGGCTCCGGGTCGGCCGCCGCGATGACGATCATGAGCTGATCGGCGTTGGCGACGATCACCCGCTCCACCGTGTCGGTGTCGTCGGCGCTGCGGCGCAGCAACGTCGTGCGGGGCTGGATGCGGACGATCCGCGCCAGCGTCCCCTCGTCACCCGAGGTGTCGCCGACGACATCGACGCGGTCGCCCGTGACGATCGCGTCGTTGCGCAGCTCGCGCGCGCGGGTCGTCGTGAGCACGTGCTCGGCCGGGGTGTCCTCGCCGACCATCACGGTGTAGCGGCCGCGGTCCACGGAGAGCACGCGGCCGTCGACCGCGTCCTCGTGCTCGGGGCGTGTCTTGGTGCGCGGGCGGCTGCCCTTCGGGTTCGGCCGGATGCGCACGTCCGACTCGTCGTAGCCGAACTCGTCGTCGTCCTCGTCGTCGTCGCTGAGCCAGCTCATGGGCGTCTCATCGTCCGGGGCTCACACGCCGGGCCAGATCAGCGGGTCGATGCCGGATGCCGGTCGCAGCATCCGGCGCCAGAGCTCCGGGAACTCGGGCAGCGTCTTCGCGGTCGCGCCGATGTCGTCGATCTCGACGCCCGGCACGGCGAGGCCGACGAGCGCGCCCGTGGTCGCCATGCGGTGGTCCTCGTGGCTGCGCCACGCGCCGCCGTGGAGCGGGGCGGGCTCGATCGCGAGGCCGTCGTCGAGCTCCGTGACGGACGCGCCCAGCGCGCCGAGCTCGGAGGCGAGCGCCGCGAGCCGGTCGGTCTCATGCCCGCGCAGGTGCGCGATCCCGGTGATCCGGCCCGGCCCCGTCGCGAGCGCCGCGAGGCCCGCGAAGGTGGGGGCGAGCTCGCCGCCCTCCGACAGGTCGAGGTCGACGCCTGGGATCGCGGGGCCGCCCGTGACGGTGACCGCGTCGCCGTGGCGGGTCACGGTCGCGCCGTAGCGGGGGAGCAGCTCGAGCAGCGCATCGCCGACCTGCGTGGTCGAGGCCGGCCATCCGGTCACCGTCACGCTGCCGCCCGCGACGATCGCGGCGGCGAGGAAGGGGCGGCGTTCGAGAGGTCCGGCTCGATCGTCACGTCGAGCGCGCGGATCGGGGCCGGCGGCACCACCCAGACGCCGGGCTCCGGCGACTCGACGACGACGCCGCGCGCCGCGAGGGTCGCGATCGTCATCTGGATGTGCGGCATGCTCGGCAGCCGCTCGCCGGTGTGCCGCAGGGTGAGGCCGCGCACGAACCGCGGGGCGGCCAGCAGCAGCCCCGACACGAACTGACTCGAGGCCGAGGCGTCGATCGCGACCTCGCCGCCCTCGACCTCGCCCGTGCCGTGCACGGTGAAGGGAGCGAGCCCCGGCCGTCGTCGGCGACGTCGACGCCGAGGTCGCGCAGCGCCTGGATCGTCGCGCGCATCGGGCGTCGACGGGCCGCGGGGTCGCCGTCCAGCGCGACCGGGCCGAGCGCGAGCGCCGCGACCGGCGGGATGAACCGCATGACCGTGCCGGCCAGACCCGCGTCGATCGAGATCCCGCCGCCGAGCTCGCCGGGCGCGATGCGCAGGTCGGCTCCGAATGCGCCGTCGCCCTGCTGCTCGTGGATGCCGGCCCCGAGCGAGCGCAGCGCCTCGACCATGAGCGCGGTGTCGCGGGAGTGCAGGGGGCGGCGCAGCACCGACGGCGCGTCCGCCAGCGCCGCGAGCACGAGCTCCCGGTTGGTGAGGCTCTTGGAGCCCGGCAGGCTCAGCCGCGCGGCCAGCGGACCAACGGCCGTCGGCGCGCTCCACGTGCCCGGCCCGGTCTTCTCGGTCTCCCGCGCGCGCACGCCGTCGAGAGGAAGCTCCTCGCGGTCGGAATACCTCATCAGGCCCATCGGTTGTCCACAGTAACGTCCGGGGATCGCCCGGTGGAGACGAGAGGAGCGGCGCCCCGTGCCCACGAGCGTGCTCGAACGTCCCTCCACCGCCTCCGGCATAGACTTCCAGGCGATGAGCGACGAGCCGAAGGACACGTCCGAGAACGACCTCACCGTGGTCGAATCCGAGCTCGACGCCGTCGACGACCTCGATCGCCGCCGCGGACGTCGTCGGTCGGATCTGCCGCCCGAGCAGCTGCGAGCGCTCTTCGAGGAGCAGGCGATCCCTTTCATGGATCAGCTGTACGCGGCTGCGATGCGCATGACCCGCAACCCCACGGATGCCGGCGACCTCGTGCAGGAGACCTACGTCAAGGCGTACGCGGCCTTCGGGCAGTTCGAGCAGGGCACGAACCTCAAGGCCTGGATGTACCGCATCCTGACCAACACGTTCATCAACGGGTATCGCAAGAATCAGCGCAACCCGTACCAGAACGCGATCGACGACCTCGAGGACTGGCAGCTCGGGTCCGCGGAGTCGATCACGCAGGGTCGGTCGACCCGCTCCGCCGAGGCCGAGGCGATCGATCACCTGCCGGACAGCGACGTGAAGGACGCGCTGCAGTCCATCCCGGAGGACTTCCGGCTGGCGGTGTACCTCGCGGATGTCGAGGGCTTCGCCTACCAGGAGATCGCCGACATCATGAAGACCCCCGTCGGTACCGTGATGAGTCGGCTGCATCGTGGCCGCCGGCTCCTGCGGGAGCGCCTCGCCGACTATGCACGGGACCGTGGGTTCACGGTGCCCGAACCCGCCACCAGGAGCAAGAGATGACCGACTGCGGCTGTGAGAAGGCCAAGGCAGAACTGGAGGAGTACCTGCACTCGGAGCTGAGCGAGCAGGACTTCCAGGACGTGACCGACCACCTCGAGAACTGCGAGGACTGCTCGGCCGAGCACCTCGTCGGGCTCACGCTGACCCTCAAGATGCGCTCCGCCTGCCAGGAGACGGCCCCCGAGGAGCTCAAGGCCGCGGTGCTCGCGGCGATCAGCACCCGCTAGCGGCTCAGAGGCTCGTCGCCGTCGCGAGCAGCTCGCCGAGCTCCGCGGCGCTGCGCTTGCTCGACCCGGCCGCCGTCGCCGCCGACGCCGCCCGGGCGACGACCCGGAGCGGACGGTCCAGGTGCGGCACGAGCTGCTGCGCGATGAACGGCCAGGCGCCCTGGTTCTCCGGCTCCTCCTGCACCCAGAGCACCTCGGCATCCGGGTACCCGGCGAGCACCGCGGCCAGCTGATCGACGGGCGCGGGCGCGAGCTGCTCGAGGCGCACGAGCGCCACCCGCTGCTCGCTCGACTTCTCGAGCTCGGCCAGCAGGTCGTAGTGCAGCTTCCCGGAGTGCAGCACGACGCGCTTGATCCCGCTCCTGTCGGCGACGCGCGCGTCGTCGAGCACGGGCTCGAAGCGTCCGCTCGTGAACGCCGCGACATCGCTCGTCGCACCGCGCAGACGCAGCATCGACTTCGGCGTGAAGACGACGAGCGGGCGGCGCGGCCGGGCGTACGCCTGACGGCGCAGCAGGTGGAAGTACGACGCCGGCGTCGACGGCCGGGCGATCGTCATGTTGTCCTCGGCGGCGAGCTGCAGGTAGCGCTCGATGCGTGCCGACGAGTGGTCGGGGCCCTGGCCCTCGTTGCCGTGCGGCAGCAGCAGCACGACCGACGAGCGCTGGCCCCACTTCTGCTCCGCGCTCGAGACGAAGGTGTCGATGATGGTCTGCGCACCGTCGGCGAAGTCGCCGTACTGGGCCTCCCACAGCACGAGCGCGTCGGCCCGCTCGACCGAGTAGCCGTACTCGAAGCCCATCGCGCCGTACTCGCTCAGCAGCGAGTCGTAGATCCACAGGCGGGCCTGGTGGTCGGACAGGTTCGCCAGCGGCAGCCACTCCTGACCGTTGATGCGGTCGTGCAGCACCGCGTGGCGCTGCACGAATGTGCCGCGCCGGGTGTCCTGACCGGCGAAACGCACCGGCGTGCCCTCGAGCAGCACGGAGCCGAGCGCGAGCAGCTCGCCGAAGGCCCAGTCGATCGAGCCGCCGCGGCTCATGTCGACCCGCTTCTGCAGCAGCTGCTTGAGCTTCGGGTGGACGCTGAAGCCCTCCGGCACGTTCGCGAACGCGTCGCCGATCATCCGGATGACCTGGTCGGCCACCCCGGTCGTCGCCGGCTCGCCCGCGGAGTCGTCCTGCTGCGAGGCCGGGCGCTCGATGTCGGTCGTCGAGCCGCCGTCGGCGGAGACGACCGGGATCGCGCCGGTCTGCGCCGCGTGCGTCTCGGCGAAGGCGCGCTCCAGCCGCTCCTGGAAGTCCTGGTGCGCCTGGTCCGCCTCCTCCTGCGTGATGTCGCCGCGACCGACGAGCGCCTCCATGTAGAGGGTGCGGGTGGAGCGCTTGGCCTCGATGAGGTTGTACATGAGCGGCTGCGTCATCGACGGGTCGTCGCCCTCGTTGTGCCCGCGACGGCGGTAGCAGATGAGGTCGACGACGACGTCGCGGTGGAAGCGCTCGCGGTACTCGATGGCCAGCTCGCACACGCGCACGACGGCCTCCGGGTCGTCGCCGTTCACGTGGAAGACGGGAGCCTGGATGACCTTGGCGACATCGGTCGAGTACACCGAGGTGCGTCCGTCGCCGGGCTGCGTCGTGAAGCCCACCTGGTTGTTGATGTTCAGGTGCACCGTGCCGCCCGTGCGGTACGCCCGCAGCTGCGACATCTGGAACACCTCGTAGACGATGCCCTGGCCGGCCATCGCCGCGTCGCCGTGCACCATGATCGGCAGCACGTTGAAGGACCCGATGGGATGCCGGTCCTGCTTGGCGCGGACGATGCCCTCCATGACCGGGTCGACGGTCTCGAGGTGCGACGGGTTGGCCGCGATGTACACCGGGATCTGGGCCCCGTCGAGCGCCGTGAAGGTGCCCTCGGTGCCGAGGTGGTACTTCACGTCGCCGGAGCCCTGGACCGTCTTCGGGTCCTGCGTGCCCTCGAACTCGCGGAACACCTGGCCGTAGGTCTTGCCGGCGATGTTCGTCAGCGTGTTCAGGCGACCGCGGTGCGCCATCCCGATCACCGACTCGATGAGGCCCGCATGCGCCGCCGCCTGCAGCGTGGCGTCGAGCGCCGCGATGAACGACTCGCCGCCTTCGAGGCTGAACCGCTTCTGTCCGACGTACTTGGTCTGCAGGAAGGTCTCGAACGCCTCGGCCTCGTTGAGCTTGCCGAGGATGCGCAGCTGCTCCTCCTTGGTCGGCTTCTCGTACTTCTGCTCGAGGCGCTCCTGGAACCAGCGGCGCTGCTCCGGATCCTCGATGTGCATGTACTCGACGCCCACGGTGCGGCAGTACGCGTCGCGCAGCACGCCGAGGATGTCGCGCAGCAGCATCGAGCGCTTGCCCGCGAAGCCCCCGACGACGAACTCGCGGTCGAGGTCCCAGAACGTCAGTCCGTGGCTGGTGATCTCGAGGTCCGGATGCGTGCGCTGCCGGTACTCCAGCGGATCGATGTCGGCCATGAGGTGGCCGCGCTCGCGGAACGCGCCGATGAGCTCCTGCACCCGCGCGGTCTTGTCGACCCGCTCCGAGAGGTCGACGTTGATGTCCTCGGCCCAGTGGATCGGGTCGTAGGGGATCCGCAGCGCCGAGAAGATGTCCTCGTAGAAGCCGCGCTCGCCGATGAGCAGCTCGTGCACCTTCTTGAGGAACTCGCCCGACCCGGCGCCCTGGATGACGCGGTGGTCGTACGTGCTCGTGAGCGTGATCGTCTTGCCGATGCCGAGCTCGACGAGCGTCTTGGGCGAGGAGCCCTGGAAGGCGGCCGGATACTCGAGGGCGCCGGCGCCGATGATGCAGCCCTGGCCCTTCATGAGGCGCGGCACCGAGTGCTCCGTGCCGATGCCGCCCGGGTTGGTGAGCGAGATCGTGACGCCCTGGAAGTCGGCCGCCGTCAGCTTGTTCTGCCGGGCGCGCGCCACGACGTCCTCGTAGGCGGTGAGGAACTCGTTGAACGCCATCGTGTCGGTGCGCTTGATGCCCGGCACGAGCAGCGAGCGGCTGCCGTCGGGCTTCGGGAGGTCGATCGCGATGCCGAGGTTGATGTGCGCCGGCACGACGACGCTGGGCTTGCCATCGACCTCGTCGTAGTAGACGTTCTGGCTCGGGAACTCGCGCAGCGTCTTCACCATCGCCCACGCGATGAGGTGCGTGAACGACACCTTGCCGCCGCGGGCGCGCCGCAGGTGGTTGTTGATGACGATCCGGTTGTCGATCATCAGCTTGGCCGGGATCGTGCGCACGCTCGTCGCGGTCGGCACGGTGAGGCTGATGTCCATGTTGGCGGCGATGGACTTGGCCACGCCGCGCAGCGGGGTCACCGTGTCCTGATCGGCCGTCGTCTCGTCGGTGATGACCGGGGTCGCGCCGGTCTGCGGCGCGTCGGCCGGGATCGGCTGCGGGCGCGCCGGCGCCGAGGTGGTGCGGGCGACGGGCGACGCCGGGGTCGCCGCGGATGCGGGCGCCTCCGTCGGTGCCGGTGCTGCGGGTGCCGCCGCCTCCGGTGCGGGCTCCGCCTCCGGTGCGGGAGCCTCCGGCCCTGCCGCCGGCGGGAGGGTGATCGACTGCGTGGGCGTCGGGTCGACCGGGTGGTACGACTCGAGCACGGGCCACCAGCTCTTGTCGACGGAGTTCCGGTCCTTCAGGTAGCGCTCGTAGAGCTCATCGACGAGCCACTCATTGGCTCCGAAGTCCCCGGAATTGCCGTCCTCGGACTCGACTCCCGTCACGGGCGTGGACACGGCTGACCGCCTACTTTCTGCGTCGACAAACGTGTACGAGTTTAACCATCCCGGCGGGATCCCGCCGTCGCCCGAGTGGGGCACGCCCCGGAAGTTCCTGAGTTCTTCCGGATACCGTGGAGGCATGCGATTCCTGGGTGAGCGACCGCCGCACGACCTCACCTACTCCGACGTCTTCCTCGTGCCCACCCGATCGGGCGTCTCGAGCCGCCTCGACGTCGACCTGTCGACCGGCGACGGCACCGGTGCCACCATCCCGATCGTGGCCGCCAACATGAACTCGGTCACCGGGCCGCGGCTCGCCGCGACCCTCGCCCGCCGCGGCGGTCTGGGCGTGCTGCCGCAGGATCTGCCGCTGCAGGAGCTGGATGCCGCGATCCGCTGGGTCAAGGAGCAGCCGGTCCACTGGGACACCCCGCTCACCCTCCCGCCGTCGGCGACCGTCGCCGACGCCCTGGCCCTGCTGCCCGCCGCCGAGGGACACGGCATCGTGCTGCGCGAGGACGAGGTGGAGTACGGCGCGGTCCCCGCCACCCGGCTGGCGACGGCGCTGCCGGATGCCCGGCTCGGCGACCTGGTGCACGGCGCGATCCCGGAACTCGACGACGAGGACGTGGACCCCGATCCGCCTTCGACCGGATGTCGGCCGCAGGCATCGATTTCGCGCTCGTCGAGCGGCACGGCCGCATCGTCGGCACGACGAGCCCCCGCAGCGCACTGCGCGGCACGCTCTACCACCCTGCTCTCGACGCCCGCAGCCGGCTGCGGGTCGCGGCGGCCGTCGGCATCAACGGCGATGTCGCGAGCAAGGCCAAGGCGCTCGCCGACGCGGGTGTCGACGTGCTCGTCGTCGACACCGCGCACGGGCATCAGGAGGGCATGCTGCGCGCGCTCGACGCGGTGAGCGGCCTCGGCCTCGGCATCCCGATCGTGGCCGGCAACGTGGTCACCGCCGACGGCGTGCGCGACCTCGTCGGGGCGGGTGCGACGATCCTGAAGGTCGGGGTCGGTCCGGGCGCCATGTGCACGACGCGCATGATGACCGCCGTGGGACGTCCGCAGTTCTCCGCGGTGCTGGAGACCGCGCAGGCCGCCCGCGAGCTCGGCGCGCACGTCTGGGCGGACGGCGGTGTGCGCTACCCGCGCGACGTCGCGCTCGCGCTCGCCGCCGGCGCCGCCTCGGTCATGATCGGGTCCTGGTTCGCGGGCACCATCGAGGCGCCGGGCCGGCTCGAGACCGCGCCGGATGGGCGCCTGTACAAGCAGAGCTGGGGGATGGCATCCACGAAGGCCGTCCACGATCGCTTCGGACGTCTCGATCCCTACGAGCTGGCTCGCAAGGAGCTCTTCGCGGAGGGCATCTCGAGCTCCAAGATCTACCTCGACCCGCTGCGCCCCTCGCTCGAGGACCTGCTCGACATGATCACCTCGGGGGTGCGCAGTTCGTTCACCTACGCGGGGGCGACCGACCTCGAGACGTTCCACGAGCGCGCGACCGTGGGTCTCCAGAGCGCGGCGGGCTACGAGGAGGGCAAGCCGCTCCCCGTCGGGTGGTGACCCGGAGGCCGCAGACCGTCGAGGAAGATGCGCGTCCGGCGCTCGTAGTCCGCGGGCGTAGGCAGCGGCAGGCGACGCAGGGCGAGGCCGTTGCCGACGTCGGCATGGTACAGGTCCGGCGTCGTGAAGTCGGCGCGGAGCACACCGGCATCCCGTGCTCGGCGGATGAGACCGTCGCTCGTACGACTCGCCCGCTCGGCGAGGCCGCGGAGCGCGGCTGAGTCGAGCCGGCTGGCCAGGAGGGCGTCGACGGCGGCCGGCTCGCGGTAGTGCAGGTCGCGGCGGTCGCGGATGTATCCGGCCAGCGCCTCCCACGGGTCGGCGGTGCGCTCGGCGACCTCGGCGATCCGGTCCATCTCGGCGCCGACGAGTTCGCCGATCACGGCGTCGACGAGCCCCTGGCGACCTCCGAACCGGTGGTAGATGGTGCCCTTCGCGACCCCGGCGGCCGCCGCGATCTGCTCGAGCGGCGTGTCGAGACCGCGGCCGTGGAACGCCTCGATCGCGGCCCGCCGGATCAGCTCCTCGTTGCGCAGCGCGTCGGCGCGGCGGGGCGGGGAGGCGGGCGCCGGTGACGAGGACACACCGGCACGATACCAACTTGACGACACCGTCAAATTGATCCTAGGGTCAAGTTAACGTCTCGAAGGAGCAGCAATGGCTTCATCCATCGTCATCCTGGGTGCCGGACCCGGTCTCGGCCGCTCCGTCGCGGCCCGCTTCACCCGTGAGGGGTACGCGGCGGTGCTGGTCGGCCGTCGCGCGGAGAACCTCGCCCGGATCGCCGCCGACCTGCCCGGTCGCGCGGTGACATTGACCGCGGATCTCGGCGACACCGGTGCCCTGCCCGACCTGATCGGCCGCATCCGCGACGAGGTCGGCGATCCGGATGTGCTGTACTTCGCGTCCCAGCCGGGCGGCACCAACGCCGGCTTCACCCCCGCCGCCGATCTGACACCGGATGCCTTCCCGAGCTACCTGGCGCTGGCGCTGTACACCCCGGTCGCGATGGTGCATGCGTTCCTGCCCGCCATGCTGGAGCGCGGCGCGGGAGCAGTGTTGGTGGCACAGGGGATGGCCGCCGTCCGGGGTCTGCCGGGGATGAGCGGGCCGGGCCCCGTGCTCGCCGCGCAGCGCAACTACCTCCAGTCGCTGGAGGCCGAGGTCGGCCCGCGCGGCGTCTTCGTGGGGCGGCTCTACATCGGAGCGGCGATCGAGGGGACGCCCTTCCACGCCTCCCGTGCCGAGGCGAGAGCGGCCGGCCGCCCGGTGGCTCCCTTCCCGGATGCCGATCCTGTGCTCCTCGCGGACATGCTGTGGACGATGCGCGAGGAGGGCGTTCACGAGCGCCTGTACCCCGCGGGCGCCTGACGCGCGATCGTCCACCACTCCGGCGGGCGGGCGACGAGCGTTGCGCCGCTGCGCCTAGCGTGGCGCGGATGCACATGTTCGCGATGCTGGCCGATCCCGTTCGCCGGCTGCTGTTCGAGACGCTCGCCACCGGCGAGCACGCCGTGGCCGAGCTCACCGACATGGCGATGCACGACTTCGGCATCGGCCGCACGGCCGTGTCGCACCACCTGCGCACCCTCCGGGACGAGCATCTCGTCATCACCCGCCAGGAGGGGGATCCCGGATGTACCGGCTCCATCCCGGCGCCATGGACCGCCTCGAGCGCGAGATCGATGCGCTGCGCGAGCGCTGGGAGCACCACTACGGCTGGCCGTACCTCGTCGACGCGCCGCCCGCACGGCGGCCGCACCGCATCGACTCCGCTGCGCGCCGCAGCCGCGGGCCCCGACCCTCGTGGCCATGGCCGGAACGCAACGCAGAGGAGCCCTGGCTCGACGACACGGTTGAGGATGAGGGCGACGGCGACCATCGCTGGGTCGCCGAGGAGGCCGTCCCCGCGACGATCCGTTCCGGCTCGACTGAGCTCCACCCGCCGGAGCGCCCTGGATCGGCGTGTGGGCGCGGGGTGGGAATTGGAATCGGGCCTGTAGGGACAGGTACCTCTACAAACGCGATGTGAACCCCGCCTCACTATGAGGCGCTATTCACATGGCGTTTCGAGAGTGCCCCGACGAACCCCCGGCACCGACGACCACCCGAGCACTGCTCCAGGCGATCGTTAGACGGCGTGGATCATGGTCTATCTCCGCACGGTCGACATGGCATTTCTCGGATTCTCGTCACGGGCGTGGAGGAGCAGTCTCGGTAGACTGCCCGGATCATGGACGACCCTCCGTCTCGACGCGGCCTCCGATGAGCTGGGACGTCGTGCTGCTCGTGATCGGGCTGGTGCTGACGGTCGGCACGGGGTTCTTCGTGGCGAGCGAGTTCACCCTGGTGAATCTCGAGCGTGCGGATCTCGAGGCGCGCCAAGCGCGCGGGGAGACGATGCTCGGGCCCGTCATCCGGGGTCTGCGGCACACCTCGACGCATCTCTCGAGCGCGCAGCTCGGCATCACGCTCACCACGCTGCTGACCGGGTTCACGCTGGAGCCGGCGTTCGGGTCGTTCCTGACGCCCGCCATCCGGGGCCTGGGTCTGCCGTCCGGGGCGGTGCTGCCGGTCGCGTCGATCGTCGCCGTCGCGATCGCGACGCTGCTGTCGATGATCATCGGCGAGCTGGTTCCGAAGAACCTCGCCCTTTCCGTGACGCGGCAGGTGGCGAAGATCGTCATCCCGTTCCAGCTGGGGTTCTCGACCGTGTTCAAGCCGTTCGTGTGGGTGCTGAACCGGTCGGCGAACGGCGTGCTGCGGGCTGTGGGCATCGAGCCCAAGGAGGAGCTGAGCTCCGCACGGACGGCTGAGGAGCTGCGCACACTCGTGCGCCGATCGGCGAGCGAGGGCGCGCTCGACCGCGACACCGCGACCCTCCTCGCGCGCACGCTCGCGTTCTCCGACCACGACGCCTCCGACGTCATGACGCCCCGACCGCGGGTCGCCAGCATCGACCGCTCCGCGAGCGCGCAGGCCGTCGTCGAGCTCGCGCGCCGCACCGGGTTCTCGCGCTTCCCGGTCATCGACGACGACATCGACGACGTCACGGGCCTCGTGCACATCAAACAGGCCGTCGCGGTGCCGCGCGAGCGTCGTGCCGAGGTGCCGGTGTCGGCGCTGGCGAACGACGCCCTCCGGGTGCCGGAGACCATGCGTCTCGACACCCTGCTCGGCGAGCTGCGCGGCCGCGGCTACCAGATGGCCATCGTCGTCGACGAGTACGGCGGCACGGCGGGCGTCGCGACCCTCGAGGACCTCGTCGAGGAACTCGTCGGCGAGGTGTCCGACGAGCACGACCGCAGTCGCCCGGATGTCGTGCGCAGTCGCGACTGGATCACCTTCCCCGGTGCCCTCCGCCCCGACGAGCTGCAGGAGCGCGCGGGCGTGAGCGTGCCGGAGGACGGTCCCTACGAGACCGTCGCCGGCTGGCTCATGAGCGAACTGGGCCGCGTCGCCCGGGTGGGCGACGCCGTGACGGTGCCGGCGGGGGTGTTCCGCGTCGAGCGCATGGACGGACGGCGGATCGACCGCATCCGGTTCACGCCCGATCCGGAGGCCGACGGCGGCACCGCCGCGCAGGAGCAGGGGAGCGGCGGTGAACCCGGCCAACTGGTGGGGCCTCGTCTGGCTCGTCGTGCTGCTCGTCGTCAACGCCTTCTTCGTCGCGGCGGAGTTCGCGATCATCGCCGCGCGTCGCTCGCAGATCGAGCCGAGGGCGGACGCCGGCTCGCGGTTCGCCAAGACGGCGCTCTGGGCGATGGAGCACGCGACGCTCATGCTCGCCTCGACGCAGCTCGGCATCACGATCGCGTCGCTGCTTATCCTCAACGTTTCGGAGCCGGCGATCCACGGGCTGCTCGAGGTGCCGCTGCAGCTGACCGGCTGGGCCGATGAGGTCAACGGGACCATCGCCTTCATCGTGACCCTGCTGCTCGTCTCGTTCCTGCACGTCGTGTTCGGCGAGACCATCCCCAAGAACATCTCGTTCTCGATCCCCGACCGGGCCGCGCTCGTGCTCGCCGTGCCGCTGGTCGCGTGGGCGACGGTCTTCCGGCCGATCGTGTGGGCGCTGAACGCGATCGCGAACGGCGTCGTGCGTCTGTTCGGCGTCCAGCCCAAGAGCGAGGCGACCAGCGCCTACACGGTCGACGAGGTCGCGACGATCGTCGCGACCTCCACCCGGGAGGGCGTGCTGACCGATGCGACCGGAGCGCTCGGCAACGCGTTCGAGTTCACGACCAAGTCGGTGCGGGATGTCGCCCTCCCGCTCGAACAGCTCGTCACCCTCCCCGAGGACGCGACCCCCGTCGACGTCGAGCGGGCCGTCGCCCAGCACGGGTTCAGCCGCTACCCGCTCGTCGACGAGGCCGGCGAGCCGACCGGCTACCTGCACCTCAAGGACGTCATCGACCTCGACAACGGCGAATTCGACGAGCCGGTGCCGCCGAAGCGGATCCGGCAGCTGATCTCGGTGTTCCGCGACATGGACCTCGAGGACGCGCTCGCGATGATGCGGCGCTCGGGAGCGCACCTGGCGCGCTCGTTCGACGAGCACGGGACGACCCTCGGCGTGCTCTTCCTCGAGGACATCATCGAGGAGCTCGTCGGTCAGATCAACGACGCGACGCGACGCTAGCGCGGCGAGAGCTTCGCCCGCTCATACACCCCCGGCCACGCGAGGTCGACGCCGAGCTCGCGCGCAGCGCGCAGCGCGAAATGCGGGTCGCGCAACAGCTCCCGGGCGAGCAGCACGACATCGGCGGCGCCCGAGTCGACGATCCCGGCCACCTGGTGCGCATCGGTGAGCAGTCCGACGGCGCCGACCGGCAGCCCGCCGATCCGCCGCACGGTCGTCGCGAACGGCACCTGGTAGCCGGGGGCCGACTCGATCCGCTGGTCGGCGACGAGTCCGCCGGAGGACACGTCGGCCAGGTCGGCGCCGGCCCCCGCGCCCATCCCGCGATGCGGCCGACCTCCTCGGGATCGAGACCGCCGGGCGCCCAGTCGCTCGCCGAGAAGCGCACGAGCACCGGCATCCGGTCGCCCACGCGCTCCCGGATGGCGCGGACCACCTCGACGAGCAGGCGCGCGCGGTTCTCGGCCGAGCCGCCGTAGGCGTCGTCGCGCCGGTTGCTGAGCGGCGAGAGGAACTGGTGCAGGAGGTAGCCGTGCGCGGCGTGCACCTCGACGAGGTCGAACCCGGCGGCGATCGCCCGCTCGGCCGCGTCGGCGAACGTCACGGGCAGCGCGGCCACCTCGTCGGGCGTGAGTTGGCGCGGCGCCGGCAGCGTGCCGAACGGCAGCGGCGAGGGCGCGACCGCGGGCCAGCCGCCATCCGCCTCGGGCACGTGGCCGCGCCGACCGTCCTCGCCCCACGGCGCCCAGGTCGAGGCCTTGCGCCCGGCATGCGCGAGCTGGATGCCGATGGGCACCCCCTGCGCGTGCACGAAGTCGACGACGCGGCGCCACGCGGCGACCTGCTCGTCGTTCCAGATGCCCGTGTCGCGCGGGCTGATGCGGCCGATCGCCTCGACCGCGGTGGCCTCGGTGAGCACGAGCCCGACGCCGCCGAGCGCGAACTGGCCGAGGTGCATGAGGTGCCAGTCCGTCGGCACCCCGTCGAGCGCATGGCACTGGTACTGGCACATCGGGGCGACCCAGATGCGGTTGCGCGCCGTCACGTCGCGCACGGGGAACGGGTCGAACAGCACGGTCACGCCGCCGCCTCCGCGAGGCCCTCGAGGAAGGTCCGGAGGCCGGGGGCGCCGGTGAAATGGTGCGCGGTGATGCCGAGCGCGGCGGCCGCGTCGACGTTCTCCGCCTTATTGTCGACGAAGACCGTGCCCGACGGCCCGACGCCCAGCTCGTCCATCACGCGGCGGTAGATCTCCGGGTCGGGCTTCAGCAGCCCCAGCTCGGCGCTCACGAACACCCGCTCCATGAGCGAACCGAGCGGCCAGAACCGGAACGGGTCGCCGTAGTCGAAGCCGGCGTTGGAGAGCAGCGCGATCCGGGTGCCGCCGTCGTGGAGCTCGCCGATGAGATCGCCCGTCTCCGGCTCGAGCGTGAACCAGCTCGCGAAGTCGCGCGCCCAGAGCTCGTGGATGCGCCGGATGCCCCATTCCGTCCCGAGCTCGCGCGCCATCGTCTGCCAGTACTCGACGACGCCGAGCGTGCCGTGGTCGAGCTCGTGCCGGTGGCGCAGCCAGGCCTCCTGCAGCGTCGCGAGGTCGGTGCCCGCGAGCGCGGCGAGCTCGGCCTGGGCGCCGGGGGCCGGGGTGCGCGAGATCACCTCCCCGTAGTCGAAGACGACGACCTTGCCGGGGATGCTGATGGCCACCCCGCCAAACTATCGTGGCTGCATGGACGACCTGTTCGGCCCCGAGCAGGCCGCCCGCTGGATCGCCGTCCCCGGTCCCGACGACGACAAGTACACCCGCGGCGTCGTCGGCTTCGTCACCGGATCGGCGCAGTACCCGGGCGCGGCCGTGCTCGGCGTCGAGGCGGCGGCCCGCACGGGCGTCGGCATGATCCGCTATCTCGGCACCGGGCGGCCGACCCGGCTGGTGCTCGCGCGCCGGCCCGAGGCGGTCACCGTCGACGGCCGCGTGCAGGCGTGGGTGCTCGGCTCGGGGCAGGACGCCGCGCAGCGCGACGAGCGCACCGCCGGATGGCTGAAGGCCGCGCTCGCGCAAGAGGTGCCGGTCGTCATCGACGCCGGCGCACTCGACCTGCACGACCGTGCCGCAGGCCCTGCGCTGCTCACGCCGCACGCCGGCGAGCTCGCCAAGGCGGTGGGTCGTCCCGTCGAGCAGGTTCGCGCCGACCCGGAGGGCGCCGCACGGGCGGCCGCCGCGTCGCTCGGCGCGACCGTGCTGCTCAAGGGCACACGACGCACGTCGCCACGCCCGACGGCGGCATGCTGCGGGTGCGGAACGCCCCGAGCTGGCTCGCGACGGCGGGCGCCGGGGACGCGCTCGCCGGCATCCTGGGTGCGCTGCTCGCGACCCACGCGAAGCGCATCGCCGACGAGCCGGAGACCATCGCCCCGCTCGCCGCGACGGGCGCCGTGCTGCACGGCCTCGCGGCGGAGCGCGCGAGCGCCGGCGGACCGCTCACGGTGCTCGACCTCGCCGCCGAGCTGCCCCGCGTCATCGCCGGTCTGCTCGCCGCATGAGGCGCGGCGCCGGCCGGCGGGCGCATCGCCTGCTGACGCATCCGGTGCCGCTCTGGATCGCGTTCGTCGTCGTGCACCTCGTCGTCGGGGCGGTCGCGCTCGGCTTCCCGAACGGCACCGGCATCGGCGACGTGCGCGCGATCTACCCGGCATGGATCGAACAGGGGCTGTCGCGGCACGTCTGGGTGGGCATCCAGACGTCGTGGGTGTACCCGATCCTCGCCCTGCCGCCGATGATCGCGTCGAACCTGTTCGGGCCGGACCGGATCGCCCCCACCTGGCTCAGCCTCGTCTTCGTCGTGGATGCCGTCGCGTTCGCGTTCGTCACCGGCTTCGGCCGCGACCGACGCGGCGCGCTCGCCGCTTGGTGGTGGCTGGCGCTCCTGCTGCTGCTCGGGCCGATCGCGCTGACCCGCATCGACTCGTTCGCGACGGCGGCGGCTCTCGTCGGCGTTCTGCTGCTGGTGCGGGCGCCGCGCGCGGCCGGGGTGCTGCTCGCCGTCGGGGCCTGGATCAAGGTGTGGCCCGCCGCGCTCGTCGCGGCGGCCGTCGTCGCGCTCCGGCGCCGGGTCGACGTCGCACTCGGCGCGCTCGTGCTCTCCGCGGTGGTCGTGGCGGGAGCACTGCTGCTCGGCGGCGGGGCGCACGTGTTCTCGTTCGTGACGGCCCAGTCCGGCCGGGGGCTGCAGATCGAGGCGGGCCTCGCGACGCCCTGGCTGTGGATCGCGGCCGCCCATCCGGGCGGGCCGGTGTCGGTCTACTACGACACGACGATCCTGACCTACCAGGTGCAGGGCGCGGGCGTCCCGGCCACCGCCGCGCTCGCGACGCCCCTGCTGGTGGTGGCCGTGGGGGCCGTGCTCGTGCTCGGCATCCTGATCGCCCGTCGCGGGACGTCCGCAGCCGACCTGCTGCCCGCCCTGACGCTCGGCTTCACGACGGCGCTCATCGTCGCCAACAAGGTCGGGTCGCCGCAGTACATCGGCTGGCTCGCGGTGCCGATCGTGCTCGGGCTCGCGGTGCGGGCGACCGGGCGCGGGATGCCGTTCACCGGCCCCGCGCTGCTCACCCTGGTGACGGCGGCGCTCACCCAGCTCGTCTACCCGTTCTTCTACGACGACGTCCTGCGCCTGCAGCCGCTGATCCTCGCGGTGCTCACGGCCCGCAACCTGCTGCTGCTCGTGCTGTTCGCCTGGGCGCTGGCGTTGCTCGTGCGGCTGCTGCGCCGACCCTCACCCAGGACGAGGATGGGCAGTGGCTGCCGGACGTCTGGCCGTTCGGCCCATCTCGCGAAAGGGAGTCCTGATGCTCGTCGCCTTCTCCGTCGCCCCCTCCGGCGGCCCCGCCGCCGAGGAGGACGGCTCCGTGCACGACGCGGTGGCCGCAGCCGTGCGGGTCGTCCGCGAGTCGGGCCTGCCGAACCGCACCGACGCGATGTTCACGACGGTCGAGGGGAGTGGGACGAGGTCTTCGACGTCGTCCGCCGCGCCACCGAGGCCGTGGGCGCCTACGGCACGCGCGTGTCGCTCGTGCTGAAGGCCGACATCCGGCCGGGGCGCACGGGCGAGCTCACCGGCAAGGTCGAGCGCCTCGAGCGCGCGCTGGAGTCCTAGAACGCCCCGGTGGGCGCGTCCTGGATCAGGATGCCGTCCTGGATCGCGCGCTTGCGCAACGCGACCTTGGTGCCGACATCGATGCCCGCGACGCGGTACTTCTCGCGGATCCGCTTGAGATAGCTCTTGGCGGTCTCCTCGGAGATGCCGAGCTGGTAGGCGACCGACTTGACCGGCTCGCCGCCGCCGTACAACGCCATCACGCGGCGCTCCTGGGCGCTCAGCTTCGGCGCGCCGCCGATGTCGCCCGCGTTCAGCGCGAGGTCGAGTTCGGCGGAGATGAAGCTCTCGCCCTGCGACGCCGCCCGGATCGCCTCGACGATCATGACCGCGTCCTCGCTCTTGACCAGGTAGCCGAGCGCCCCGGCCGCGAGGGCCTCGCGAACGACGTTCGGCTCCGAGTAGGTGCTCATGAGCACCGTGCGCACGCCCGTGGTCTTCAGCGTCGAGATCTTGAGCGCGACCGGGATGTTGTCCTTGAGGTCGAGGTCGAGGAGCACGACGTCGACCGGGAACTCCGGATGCGTGAGCAGCTCCGGCCAGGTGGTGACCGCGGCCACCATGGAGATGTCGCTCGCGGCGCTGCGGATCCACTCCGTGAGCGCACCCAGAAGCATCTTGTGGTCATCGACGATGGCGACGCGGATGGGTGTCACGATCGCTCCTCACTGCGGATCTCCTGGTCGGCGGGATTGTCGACCAGACACTGGATGTCGACGCGCAGGCTCGCGTCCTGGGTGGAGTCAGAGTAACGCCCGACCCGGCTCAGGGCGTCCCAGACGCCCGAGTCGACACGATTCCGAGCGATCCCCGTGGAGGTGATCGTGATCGGCACGAGGATCTTGTGGTCGGGCACCTCGCCTCCCGGAGCCACCGGCCCGAGCTGGATCGTGAGCGATCGGCCCTGGCTCGGCTTGAGGTTCTCGCTCACGAGCAGCCAGGCGGTCGAGAGCAGGCCATCGCGCTGGGAGGGGTCGAGCAGCCCGGCCAGCGCGGACTTGTCGATGAGGGTGACCGACTTGCCGAGCATCTCCGACTCGCTGACGGCGTGGTAGAGCCAGGTCTCGCGCCGGCCCTCGATGAGGTGCAGGCGCAGCTCGGTCGCCAGCTGAGCCGCGATCGACGCATTCTTGGGGATCAGCGGCAGCACGACCTTGCGGTCGGCGACCGAGACCAGCAGCTCCTCGGCGGCGAGATCGAGACGGGCCAGCTCCTCGGATGCGAGCATGCCGACCGCGAAGCGCGGCGCCTGCACGGTGCTCTGCACGAGCACCCGGTCGAGTTCGAGCTGCACGAGCCGCCGGAAGGTCTCCACCACCACCACGCCGATGATCGTGGGGAGCACGGCGATCGCGAGGCCGGTGATCTGGGGGCGATCCAGGCGGCGTCGACCGGCCGGTCGGTCGGCGCGTCGAGGAACATGGCGATCGCGATGCCGACGCCGAGCACGCTCGTCGACACCACGAGCTCGGCCCGGCCGCGCTGCGCCACGAGCAGCAGCAGCGCCATGCCGGCGGCCAGCCCCGCCTGGGCGTTGCGGCCGATGTCGTGGAGATCCCAGACCGCCGTGATGTCGAGGGCGGTCGCCGCGGCGACGCCGAACAGGAAGACCGCGAACATCCAGTCGGGCAGTTGATCGCCGATCGCCCGCAGCGCCACGACCGCGAGCACGATGACGGCGATCAGCACGAGCCAGGCCGCGACCGCGAAGGCGGGCAACGGATAGCTGCCCCAGAGCGCCGCGAACCACCCGATCCCGTAGACGGCGCGCAGTCCGACGATGATGGCGGCCCCGAGCCCCAGGAAGGCCGTGCCGAGCGTTCCGCGGTGGGCGCTCGCCCGGCCGATCCGGCGCGCCGTGTTCGTCACCCGGCGGCGCGCATTGCCGACGATGGCGCCGAGGGTGTTCTCCTCGGGCTGCGAGAAGGTCACGAGGCGCTCACCTCCGTGCGCGGCACCTCGAGCACGACGGTCGTGCCCGATCCCGGAGCGGAGAACAGGCGCGCATTGCCGCCCACCTCCCGCAGGCGGCCGACCACCGATTCGGTGAAGCCGAGCTTGGCCTCATCGATGTCGGCGATGTCGAATCCGACGCCGGCGTCGGTGACGAGGGCGCGCACGATCGTGTCGTCGTCGGTGATCGTCACGTGGGCCTCGGTCACGCCCGAGTGCCGGCGCACGTTCTCGAGGCACTCGGCCAGCGCGAGGAGGAACGCGTCGAGCGTGTGGCTCGGCAGTAGGACCTGCCCGGTACCGTGCCAGCTGACCTGCAGTCCCATGCGCCCGAAGCGCTGCTTCACCGACTCGAGGGTGGTGCCGAGCACCGGCTCGTCGGCGACGGGCACGGGGAGGTCGTCGTGCTGACCCGCTCGGGCACGTTCGAGTTGGCGCCGAGCCGCAGCTGCCGGAGCAGCTGGGCGTCCTCGCTCGCCTGCTGACGCAGGGCGTCGGGCGAGACCCCGACGCCGGAGTGGGCGAGCAGGGTCAGGGTCGCGAGCACGGTGTCGTGCAGCAGCCGGGCGCCCTGCCGGCGCTGCGCCTCGAGCTCGCTCGCCTGGCGCTCCGCGCGGTGGGCGCGGCCGATGCTCGCGATGCGCTTGCCGGCCTGCGGGACGGCGGCGAGGATCCACGCGCCGACGAGAGAGGCCAGCACCCAGCCGACGACCACGAGGGCCCCCGAGCGCAGGCCGGTGCCGAGCTCGGGCACGCCGAGCTCGACCGCGACGACGACGCCGAGGAACGCGACGATCAGCAGCAGGATCCGCCACCACGAGGTCAGCAGCACGAGCGCGATCGCCGGAAGGGCGGCGGCGCCCAGTTCGAGCAGGGCCGACTCGCCGGCGACCGACGGCGGCGCGCTCGGCAGGAGGGCGGCGACGACCAGGATGCCGATGCCGGCGGCAGCGGACAGGAGCGCCCACGGCACCGGCCGCATCCACCCCATGAGCATCTGGAACACCCCGAGCGCGAGGTACAGCGGCAGGCAGACGAACAGGGTGTCGCGGTCGATCGCTCCCGGCAGCACGATGCACACGAACGAGACGAAGGTGAAGCTGAGCGCCCAGACCCGGGCGGCGCGCTGCAGGAGACGATCCCGCTCTTTGCCGATGAGGTCCATGACAGACCGATTCTGGCGTACCCGGGCACCCGAACGGGGCGGCTGCCCGCGCGTGTTCAGCTCTCGTCGAGCAGACGTCGCAGTTCGGCGCCGACGAGTTCGTCCTCGATGAGGAAGGCGTCGTGCCCGTACGGCGACGAGATGACGACCGGTGCATCACCGTCGATGTTGCCCGGAAGGTGCCGCGCGATGACCTGCTGACCCGGCACGGGGAACAGCCGATCGCTGTCGATGCCGAGCACGAGGGCCCGGGCCGTGGCGCGCGAGAGGGCGGCGGCGACGCCGCCGCGGTCGCGGCCGACGTCGTGGGAGTTCATCGCGTCGACGAGCGAGAGGTAGCTGTTGGCGTCGAAGCGCCGGGTGAACTTGTTGCCGTGGAATCCGAGGTAGCTCTCCACCGCGAAGACGCCGCCGCCGCCGAGCGGGCTGAGCCCCGACTGCCACGACCGCTCGAACCGGTCGTTGAGCTCGGTGGGGGAGCGGTAGTTCAACAGCGCCATCCGGCGGGCGAGGCCCAGTCCGCGGTGCGGTCCCGCGCCGTCCGGGGCGTCGTAGTAGGCGCCGCCGTCGAAGCCCGGATCCATGCGGATCGCCTCGCTCTGCACCGAGTTGAGCGCGATCTGGTCGGCGCTCGAGATGGGAGGAGCGGCGAGCACCGCGACCCGCTGGACCCGCTCCGGATGCCCGACCGCCCACTCGAGGGCCTGCATCCCGCCCATCGAGCCGCCGATCACGAGCGCCCAGCGCTCGATGCCGAGGACGTCGGCGAACATCCGCTGCGCCTGAACCTGATCCCGGATCGTCAGGTACGGGAACCGCGCGCCCCACTCCTCGCCGTCGGGAGCGATCGAGGCCGGACCGGTCGACCCCTGGCAGCCGCCGAGCATGTTGGGGGCGACGACGAACCAGTCGGCCGGGTCGAGCGGGCGACCCTCGCCCACGAGTCCCGACCACCAGCCGGCGGTGGGGTGGCCGGGGCCGGCCGGCCCCACGACGTGGCTGTCGCCGGTGAGGGCGTGCAGCACGAGCACCGCGTTGTCGCGGGCGGCGTTCAACTGCCCCCAGGTCTCGTAGGCGAGCTGCACGTACGGGACCGCGCCGCCGCGTTCCAGTGCGACCTCGCCGAGGTCGGCGAATCTCCGGTCGCCCACCGGGTCGCCGATCCGCCACGCGCCGGTCGCCGGCGGCAGCGCGGACAGCGCGCGCCGGTCGGCGTTGGTGACGAACGCCGACGGGACCGCGTCCTCCGGGGTCTGCCAGTCCACGTGCTCATTCTCCCGGCTGCGGCGCGGGTATTACGCACGAAGCGGGCCGAGCAGCGCCTACGGCTCCTCGACCCGCTCGCGGGAACGCGTTACGCCGTGGCGTTCGCGGCCGACGCGCTGCGTGCGGCAGCGAATCCCGCCTCGAGGTCCGCCTTCAGGTCGTCGATGTTCTCGAGCCCGACCGAGAGGCGCACGAGGCCGGGGGTGACGCCGGTCGTGAGCTGCTGCTCGGGGGTGAGCTGCGAGTGCGTCGTCGACGCCGGGTGGATGATCAGCGAGCGCACGTCGCCGATGTTGGCCAGGTGGCTGAACAGCGTGACGTTCTCGACGAGGGCGCGGCCGGCATCCACCCCGCCCTTGAGCTCGAAGGAGAGCACCGCGCCGACGCCCTTCGGGGCGTACTTGTTGGCGCTCGCGTACCACGGGCTCGACGGCAGCCCCGAGTAGTTGACCGAGGCCACGTCGGGGTGGTTCTCGAGCCACTCCGCGATCGCCTGGGTGTTCTGCACGTGGCGCTCGATGCGCAGCGACAGCGTCTCGATGCCCTGGATGAGCGAGAACGCGCTGTCGGCCGAGAGCGCCGCACCGGTGTCGCGCAGCAGCTGCACGCGGGCCTTGATCACGTAGGCGATGCCATTGCCGAGCACCGTCGTGTACGACGCGCCGTGGTACGACGGGTCGGGCTCGGTGAGACCGGGGAACTTGTCGACATGCTCCGACCACGGGAACTTGCCGCCGTCGACGATCGCGCCGGCGATGACCGTGCCGTGACCGCTCAGGAACTTGGTCGCCGAGTGCACCACGATGTCGGCGCCGAACTCGAACGGGCGGATCAGGTACGGCGTCGCGATGGTGTTGTCGACGATGAGGGGCAGGTCGGCCGCGTGGGCGACCTCCGCGACCTTCTCGATGTCGAGGATGTTGATCTTCGGGTTGCCGATGGTCTCGGCGAACAGCAGCTTGGTGTTGGGCCGGATCGCGGCCCGCCACTCCTCTGCGTCGTCCTGGTCCTCGACGAAGGTGACCTCGATGCCGAGCTTGTGCAGCGTGTACTTGAACAGGTTGTACGTGCCGCCGTAGATCGAGCTCGACGAGACGATGTGGTCGCCGGACTGGGCGATGTTGAGCACCGCGTAGGTGATCGCCGACGAGCCGGATGCCGTGGTGAGCGCCGCGGTGCCGCCCTCGAGCGCGGCGATGCGCTGCTCGGCGACGTCGTTGGTCGGGTTCATGATGCGCGAGTAGATGTTGCCGAACTCGGCGAGCGCGAACAGGTTCTTGGCGTGCTCGGCGCTGTTGAAGACGTACGCGGTGGTCTTGTAGATGGGCGTCGCGCGCGCGTTGGTCACGGGGTCCGGTGCAGCACCGGAGTGAATCTGCTTGGTCTCGAACTTCCAGTCGTCGGCCATGATGTCCTCTCCTCGGGTCTCGGGTGCCAATGTAAACAGCCCGGTCGGGACGGGCAATCGAGCCCGACACACGACGTCACAGACCCGGTCTCCGCGCTTGACAGCACGCGACTACTTTCGCGAGAGTAGTCGCGTGTCATCCATCCGCCTCTTCATCCTCGGCGCGCTCTCCGAGCGCGGCGAGATGCATGGACACCAGCTGCGTCTCCTCGCCGAGGAGGAGCACATCGACATGTGGACCGACATCTCCGTCGGCGGTCTCTACGGCGCGCTGAAGCGGCTCGCCGCGGAGGGGCTCATCGAGGCGGTGCGGACGGAGCGGGAGGGCGCATACCCGGAGCGGCAGGTCTGGCGGATCACCGAGCAGGGGCGCATCTCGCTCGGCGCGCAGCTGATCGGCACGCTGCGCGAGATCGTCTTCCGCCCGGATCCGTTCGACCTGGCCTTCACGCGCGTGACCGGCGACAAGCTCGGCAACCTGCGCTCGCTGCTCGACGCCCGCCTCGCCAAGCTCGTCGCTCTCGAGGCCGACGAGCGGGCCCACCTCGACACGATCTCGCAGTACCTCAACCTCGCGGAGCAGTACGCGATGCGGCACCGCCGGGCCCGCATCGTCGCCGACATCGAGTGGCTGCGCGACACCATCGACCACCTGCCCGAGATCATCCAGGACCGCTCGTCCCGAGAGGAACACCCGTGACCCAGACCGCCCCTCCCCAGGCACCCGCCGTCAGCCGGCGCACCTGGCTCGCCTTCGCCGTGGTGCTGCTCGGCACCTCGATGGCCCTGCTCGACACCACCATCGTCAATGTCGCGCTGCCGGTCATCCGCACCAGCATCCACGCCGACGAGGCCACCCTCTCGTGGATCGTGTCGGGCTACGCGCTCGCCTACGGCCTCGCCCTCATCCCGGCCGGCCGCATCGGCGACCGCTTCGGGCACAAGGGCGTGTTCATCGTCGGCATCGCCCTGTTCACGATCGCCAGCTTCGGCGCCGGCGTCTCGCAGACCTCCGGCGAGCTCATCACGGCCCGCGTGGTGCAGGGCCTGGCCGGCGGCATCTTCTTCCCGCCGGTCACGGCGCTCATCCAGCTCATGTTCCCCGGCCGCGTCCGCGGGCGTGCCTTCGCCATCATGGGAGCCGTCATCGGGGTGTCCAGTGCGCTCGGCCCGATCGTCGGAGGCCTGCTGATCCAGTGGCTCGGCGACGAGACCGGATGGCGCTCGATCTTCTTCGTCAACCTGCCCTTCGGCGTCATCGCGCTGGTCGCGGCGCTCTTCCTGCTGCCATCCGGCGCCGAGGGCCGGGAGGCCCGCGGCATCGACCTCGTCGGCTTCGTGCTCGTGGCCGGCGCGCTCACGGCACTCCTCGTGCCGCTCATCCAGGGGCAGGATCAGGGCTGGCCGCTCTGGACGTGGCTCTCGCTCGCCGGCGGCGTCGTGCTCCTCGTGCTGTTCGCGCTCTGGGAGGTCGGCGTCGCGCGTCGCAAGCGCACGACACCGCTCGTGCCGCCGCACCTGTTCTCGCATCCGGCGTTCTCGGGGGCGTCCTCCTCGCCCTGGTCTACTTCGCCGCGTTCACGAGCATCTTCTTCACGATCTCGCTGTTCTGGCAGGCGGGTCTCGGCCACACCGCGCTCGAGTCGGGGTTCGTCTCGATCCCGTTCGCGATCGGCAGC
The DNA here is from genome assembly GCF_030161895.1 of Pseudolysinimonas kribbensis. Taxonomy (GTDB): domain Bacteria; phylum Actinomycetota; class Actinomycetes; order Actinomycetales; family Microbacteriaceae; genus Pseudolysinimonas; species Pseudolysinimonas kribbensis. Next base: position 473,560 of record NZ_BSVB01000001.1, on the reverse strand, counting down.
ATCGTCGGCGCCGCGCAGTCGAACCGTCTGGCCGCCCGGCTCGGCCGCACCGTGCTGATCATCGGGACGGCGCTCGTCAGTCTCGGCCTCATCGCGACCTGGCTCGTCGTGTGGCGGGTGCCCGCAGCGGACATCACCAACTGGGACCTGCTCGCACCGTTGCTGGTCGCGGGCTTCGGCTCCGGCCTGTTCATCGCCCCGAACGCGCAGTTCATCGTCGCGACCGTGGATCGCCCGGAGGCCGGGGCGGCATCCGGGGTCATCGGCACCGCCCAGCGGATCGGGGCCGCGATCGGCATCGCGATCATCGGATCGGTGCTGTTCGGCAACATCCCGGGCAAGAAGGCGCTCGGCCCGACCGCCGACCAGGTGCAGGCCGCGGTGCACAAGTACGGCCCCGGCACCGACGCGTTCAAGGCCGCGCTCAAGGCGATCGCCGAGCACAACGTCGCCCACGCGTTCGGCACGGGCGCGGCGTGGGCCCTGTTCACGAGCGCCGTGTTCGCGGTCGTGGCCTTCGCCCTGGTGTTCGTGCTGCCCAGGCGGGTCTCGCGCGGGTACGAGTAGGCGGCTAGCGGGGGCGGCGGGACCCCATCGGATCGACCCGGGAGGGTCCCGCCGGCTCGTCGAGCTTGATGAACAGCCAGTGCGGCTTGGGCTCGACGAGCGGGCGGAAGACCCGGCGGATCAGGGGCTCGACAACGCGATCGCGAGGGCGATCGAGGCGAAGACCATCGTGAGCAACCAGGTCGCCGACGCGTGGTCGTCCTTGAGCACTCCCGACTCGCGGATCGGGTAGAGCACGAACGAGTGCAGCAGGTAGACGTACATCGTCGCCTGGCCGAACGAGGTCCAGAACGTCTGGCGCCGCGGGATCAGAGCGAAGAACGCGGCGCACAGGATCGTGGTGAGCGCGAGCAGCCCGAGCCGCACGAAGCCGGCCCACCACTGCTGCGCGTCGAGCCCCTGGTAGGAGTCGTCGTAGAAGAACCAGTGCACGCTGAGGTTGCGGAACGGCACGAGGTTGACGATCACGGCCGCCGCCCAGGTCGCGAAGACGGCCAGCGCGGCGAGCCGGATCGGCCAGACGCCCACCCGCAGCCGCATCCACCAGTCCGCGACCTTCCACTGCCGCAGCTGCCAGCCGAGCACGAAGAAGGGCAGGATGCCGACCGTCCGCGCGAGCGAGAACGTCGAGTCGACGCCGGGGGAGTAGCCCACCGCGACCGAGAGGATCACCGCCCACGCGAGCGGGAAGCGCAGCAGCACGAGATAGGGCATCAGGATCCGGAACACCGCGAGCGAGAGCAGGAACCACAGCGTCCAGTGCGGCTGCGCGAGATCGACGTTCGTGTTGCCCTCGACGATCCACTGCACGGCGCTCCAGATCGACTGGAAGATCACGTAGGGCACGACGATGTCGCTCAGGATCTTGAGGATCTGGCGTGAGGAGGGCGGCGATGCCTTCGAGAAGTAGCCGCTGATGATCGCGAACGCCGGCATGTGGAACGCGTACACGAACAGGTACAGCGCGAGTGCCGCATCGGAGTCGGAGGTCTGGCGCTGGATGGCGTGCCCCATGACGACGAGCGCGACCGTGACGAAGCGCGCGTTGTCCCAGAACGGCACGCGCACCTTGGCGCGGGGCGTGCTGCGGGCAGCCGGACGCTCGATGGCCGGGGCCGCGTCGGTCATCCCCCTAACGTAGAGGCCATGCCTCGATCGGTCGTCGTCACGGGAGCCAGCTCGGGAATCGGGGAGGCTACGTCCAGACTTCTCGCCGCCCACGGGTGGGAGGTGATCGGCGTCGCGCGTCGCGCCGACCGGCTCGCCGCTCTGGCCGACGAGATCGGCCTGCGTCCGGTGGTCGCCGACGTGACCGATCCGGCGGGGGTGGATGCCGTGCGCGCCGCCGTCGGCGGACGGCTCGACGCGCTCGTCAACAACGCCGGGGCGCGCTCGGCCTCGACTCGGTCGAGAACGCGGACGTCGACGACTGGCGGGCGATGTACGAGTCCAACGTGCTCGGAACCCAGCGGATGATCGCGGCGCTGCTGCCGGCGCTCCGCGCGGCCGCGCGCGAACCGGGCGAGGACGGGCGTCCCGGCCACGCCGACATCCTGGCCGTCACCTCGATCGCGGGCACGATCGGGTACGAGGGCGGCGCCGGCTACAACGCGGCGAAGTTCGCGCAGCACGCGCTCATGCGGGTGCTGCGGCTCGAGCTGGCGGGGGAGCCGATCCGGGTCGTCGAGGTGGCGCCCGGCATGGTCAAGACCGACTTCTCGCTCGTGCGGTTCAAGGGCGACCGCCGCCGTGCCGACGGCGTGTACGACGGGGTCGATAACCCGCTCGTCGCCGCCGACATCGCGGAGGTGATCGTGCACGCGCTCGAGCTGCCGGCCCACGTCAACCTCGACGAGATCATCGTGAAGCCGGTGGCGCAGGCGGCGCCGTACAAGGTCATCAAGGCGCCGCTCGTGCCGAAGGGCTGAGATGGCGCTGGGGCGGATCCTCCGCATCCACGACGAGTCGGGGCCCGACGATCCACGGCCGCTGAGCGACGAGTTCCTCGCGATGAGCCGGCGGGTGCTCGAGGTCACGGCCCTGACGTCGCGGCTGAACGTGCTGCCGTTCGACGACGAGGCCGGCAAGGGCGAGCTGCTCGAGCAGATCCTCGGGCGCCCGTTGCCGCCGCGGGTCACGATCTATCCGCCGTTCTTCACCGATCACGGCCTGCGGCTCGAACTCGCGGAGCGCGTGTTCGTCAACCAGGGCTGCACGTTCCTGGACTACGCCGGCATCCGGCTCGGTGCGGGCACGATGGTCGGGCCGAAGGCGACGTTCATCACGGTCAGCCACCCGGTCGACCCGGGGGATCGGCGGGACTGGCTGACCGGCGCCCCGATCGAGGTCGAGGAGAACGTCTGGATCGGCGCGGGCGCCACGATCCTTCCCGGCGTGCGCATCGGCCGGGATGCCGTGGTCGCGGCCGGCGCGGTCGTCGCCTCCGACGTGCCGCCGCGTTCGCTCGTCGCCGGCCCGAAGGCGAGCGTGCACCGCACCTGGTGAGCGACGCGCATCGAGCGCCGACGTTCGCATCACGCCGGCACGGTGTTCGGCGCCCGCATGATGCGGACGTGGGCGCTCGCGGCCTGGCGGGCCGGGTCGGTCGCGCGCGGCCGAGTGCGTCGCGCGGGCCGGGTCAGTCGCGCGGGGCCGCCACCGCCTCGGCGGCGACCTCCGGGGCCGAGACGCCCTCGGGGTCCGCGAACGCGAGGCGCGGCACCACGAACAGCAGCGCCGCGGCGACCAGCGCGCCGACCCCGCAGATCGTCCACACCGCCATGTAGCTGCCGAGCCCCGTTCCGCTCGACACGTCGCCCGACAACCCGGCGTGCAGGATGACCCCGAACACCGCGGAGGCGAACGCGCCGCCGACCGTCTTCGTCGTGTTGGTGAGGCCGGTGGCGATGCCGGACTGCCCACGCGGGGCGGCGGCCGCGGCGGCGGCCGGCAGCGAGGCGACGAGCGCCCCCGACCCGATGCCGGCGACCACCATGTTCGTGATCACCTGCCACAGCTCGTCGTGCATCGGCAGGAACAGCAGGTACCCGATCGCGACCAGGAACGCCGCGACGATGAGCGCGGCGCGCGGGCTCACGATCCGGGAGAACACGGGGAAGAGCACGGCGCCGACGATGAGCGAGACGAGATAGACGCCGATGAGGTACGACACGACATCCGGATCGTGGCCGAGGCCGTAGCCGACCTTCGCGGGCGAAGCCGCGGCGAACGCCGACAGCGGGATCTGCGCGCCCAGCACGCTGATCCCGAACAGCCCCGCGGTCAGCTGCACCGGCCACATATTCGGCTGCTTGAGCACGCGCAGGTCGATCGCGGGGTCCCGGTGCCGCAGCTCCCACCGCCCGAACGGCAGGAACAGCGCCAGCCCGACGGCGATCGGCACCCACACCGTCCAGCTCGCCGGCCCGTTGAGCCGCAGGAACGTGAGCCCGCCCGTGATGAACAGCAGCGCGAGGGTCAGGATGACGAACCCGCCCACGTCGAGCGTGCGGCCCGGCACGGGCTCCGACTCGGGAACGCCGAACAGGATCGCGACGAAGACGAGCGTCACGCACGCCGCCGGCACGATGAGCGTCAGCGGCACGGAGTGCCCGGTCGCCGCGAACACCTTGCTCGAGGCGAGCGCGCCGATGATCGCCCCGGCCTCGAGTGCGACGACGAGGAAGCCCGCCGCGCGACGGGTCTGCGACGGGCCCGTGCCGGTGCGCCGCCCGCGGTCGAAGATGAGGGCGACCTCGAGCGGCAGCCAGACGACGTAGAAGCCCTGCACCGCGAACGCGATGAGGAAGATCGCGAACGAGCCTCCGTTCGCCACGAGCGCCCAGCTGGCGAGCGCCGTGACCGCCGTCGAGACCAGCAGGATCTTCTTGTGGCCGACCATGTCGCCGAGCTTGGCGAGCACGGGCACGACGAGGGCGGAGACCAGCAGCTGCGCCGCCTCGGTCCAGTTGTAGTCGGCGGTCGTCACGTGCAGCGAGCCGGCGATCTGCGTCACGAGCGGCACGTAGTAGCCCTGCAGGATGCCACTGGTCAGCTCGACGAGGAAGAGGAACCCGACGAGCCGGAAGGTGATCGCGCCGACCGTGCTGCGCTGCGCGGGGGTGCCGGACATGAGGGGAGACTAGACCCATGGCTCCCGACGACGAGGTCGACTCCGCCCGGCCGCTGCGGCGCGTCGCCGTCCCTGACGCACGCACGGTGCTGGTCGACGACACCGGGCCGGTCGCGACCGGCTCGGGGGCGGCGACCCGGTTCTGGTCTGGCACCACGAGTCGCCGCACACCGGCGCGCTCTACGAGCCGCTCCTGACGATCGCGCGCGACCGCGGGCTCCGGATGATCGCCCTCACCCGCCCCGGATACGGCGGCGCCGATCCGCTGCCCGGCCGCCGGGTCGTCGACGCCGCGCGCGACGCGATCGCGGTGGCCGACGCGCTCGGCATCGACCGGATGCTGCAGCTCGGCGGCTCGGGCGGCGGTCCGCACGCGCTCGCCGTCGCCGCGCTCGCGCCCGAGCGGGTCGCGGGGGTGGCGGTGGTCGCGTGCGTCGCCCCCTTCGAGGACACGCCCGCCTGGTGGGACGGCATGGCCGACGATTCAGGCCTGCGCGCCGCGGTCCGCGGCCGCGCGGCCCGCCTCGCGCACGCCGAGACCGAGCAGTTCGATCCCGGCAGCTTCGTCGACACCGACTGGGCCGCCCTCGCGGGGAGTGGGCGGGGCTCGGCGAGGACTTGGGCGAGCGGGCGCCGGCGTTCGGACCGGTCGGCCAGGTCGACGACGACGTCGCGTTCGTGCGGCCGTGGGGCATCGAGCTCGAGGCGGTCGTCGCGCCCGTCGTGCTCGTCCAGGGCCGGCGCGACCGCGTCATCCCGCCCGCGCACGCGGAGCTGCTGGCACGCCGCCTGCCGCACGCCGAGGTGCGCTGGATCGACGACGCCGGTCACATCGCCGCGCTCGCCGGGCTCGCGTCGGCCCTCGACCTCCTGCTCGCGAGAGGATGACCGGGTGAGCATCCACCTGGTCGGCGGCGGTTGGCGCGCGGAGACGTTCGGCGACGTGCTCGCCGAGTTCGTGGCGGAGGCGGCGGCGCGCGCCGCCGGGTCGGGCCGGATGGTCCCGCGGCTCGGGCTGCTGATCGTGAACCCCGCCGAGCTCGACCCGGAGGAGGAGGACGCCGCGGTCGGGTTCGCCGCCGTGTTCGAGCGGGTCGCCTCCGCGCAGCCGATCGTGTCGATCGTGACGGAGGGCGAGACGTTCGCCAGCTCGGTGCTCTCCGACATCGACGGGCTGGTGGTGGGCGGCGGACTGACCCCTGCGTACCTCGCGGCGGTGCAGCCGCTCATCGACGAGATCCGGCTGCTGGTGGCGGACGGGCTGCCCTACCTCGGCTACTCGGCCGGCGCCATGATCGCGGCCGACCGGGCCATCGTGGGCGGCTGGCGCCTCGACGGCGTGCCGGTCTGCCCGGCCGAGACCGCGGAGGACCTCGACGAGGTCACCGTCGCCGAGGGCATCGGGCTCGTGGACCTCGCGGTCGACGTGCACGCCGCGCAGTGGGGCACGCTCTCCCGGCTGGTCGCGGCCACGGAGGCGGGGCTCGTCGAGGGCGGCGTCGCGATCGACGAGGGCACCGTGCTGGTGGTCAACGACGACGGCCTGCGGATCGCGGGGTCGGGCAACGTCTGGCGCGTGCTGGACGACGCGCCGGGGATCGTCGTCGGCACCCTGGAGGCCTGAGCGTGGCACGACCGCTCGCCGAGCTCGTCGACCCCGGATGGGCGCGCGCCCTCGAGCCGGTCGCGGGCGACATCGCGCGCATGGGCGACTTCCTGCGGGCGGAGACCGCGGCGGGCCGCCGGTACCTGCCGGAGGGGTCGCGGGTGCTGCGTGCGTTCGAGCAGCCGTTCGACGACGTGCGCGTGCTCATCGTCGGGCAGGATCCGTATCCGACGGTCGGGCACCCGATCGGGCTCAGCTTCGCGGTCGAGCCGCACGTGCGACCGGTGCCGCGGAGCCTGCAGAACATCTACCGCGAGCTGCGTGACGATCTCGGCATCCCGACCCCCGAGCACGGCGACCTGAGCGCGTGGTCGCGGCAGGGAGTGCTGCTGCTGAACCGCTCGCTCACCGTGCAGGCGGGGGCGAGCGGCTCGCATCGCGGCAAGGGCTGGGAGGCCGTGACCGAGCACGCCATCCGCGCCCTCGTCGCGCGCGGCACCCCGCTCGTGGCGATCCTGTGGGGCCGGGATGCCGGCACCCTGCGCCCGCTGCTCGGCGACACCCCGGTGATCGCCTCCGCGCACCCGAGCCCGCTCTCCGCGTCGAACGGCTTCTTCGGCTCGAGGCCGTTCAGTCGCGCCAACGCGCTGTTCGTGCAGGGGGTGCCGCACCTGTGGACTGGGGGCTGGGCCCGTAGGCTCGAACCCATGCTGGAGGAGGAGTACAACCCGCGCCGCGAGCTGCCGCGCCACCTCCGCCCGGCCCCGGAGCCGGAGCCGGAGTTCTCGTTCGAGATCCGCGAGGCGACCGCCGCCGACGTGCCCGACATGCGCGAGATCTACAACCACTACGTCGCCAACTCGACGGTCACGTTCGACGAGGACGCCCTGACCCTGAAGGAGTTCCGCGACAAGTTCCGGCACGGCCAGCAGGGCGGGTATCCGTGGATCGTCGCGGTGTCGCCGAGCGGTCAGGTGCTCGGGTACGCGTACGTCTCGCCGTGGAAGGCGAAGGCGGCCTACCGCTACACGGTGGAGGACTCGATCTACCTGCGCGCCGCCGCCACCGGCAAGGGTCTCGGCACGGCGCTGTTCGCCGAGCTGCTGACGCGCTCGAAGACGGCCGGCATGAAGGAGGTCATCGCGGTCATCGCCGACCGCGGCGCCGAGGCGTCGATCGCGATGCACAAGCGCTTCGGATTCACGGAGGTCGGCCACATGGGCAGGGTCGGCTTCAAGTTCGACCGCTGGCTCGGCACCTACATGCTGCAGAAGAGCCTCAAGCGATAGACGCGAGGAGAGCGCCATGACCACCCGACAGCTGCGGCTCGTGCTGGAGGTCGACGACGTCGATGCCGCCGTCGCCTTCTACCGGCAGGCGCTGGGCCTGCCCGAAGCGGACGCCTACGAGGCCGAGGGCGGGGCGCGCGTCGCGATCCTGCCGATCGAGACGGCGACTCTCGAGCTCGCCAACCCTGCCCAGATCGAGTTCATCGACCGGGTCGAGGTCGGCCGGCCGGTGGCCCATCCGTTCCCGGGCAGAGTGCGGATCGCCTTCGAGGTGACGGATGCCGTGGCCGCGGCGATCGACCTCGAGGCCGCGGGTGCGACGCCGGTCGCCCCGCCCACCCGCACCCCGTGGAACTCCTCAACGCGCGGGCCGAGGCGCCCGACGGGATGCAGGTGACCGTCTTCCAGGAGCTGGACGACACCGTGGGTCGTCACCACGAACGCGCGGGAGCCGGCACCGAACCCGGTGCCGGCTCGGGTCCGGACGGCGCGGCGGCCTAGTTCTTCGGTGTGGCGCCGCGCAGGATCAGGAACCCCGCGATCCAGAACACGGCACTCGGCACGAGGCTCCACAGCGCGAGCCCGAACGGCGCGTTGGCCCCGAGCCAGGCGCCGAATTGCGCACCGGCGTCCAGGAGCGCGATGACGAGTCCGATGAGCACGACGATCGTCAGCAGGATGCCGCCGAAGATCAGCAGCCCGTTGCGTCCCCACCGCACGAACACGGCCCCGAATGCCGACCCCGTGAAGGTGAAGAAGAGGAACAGGCAGAGGATCACGGGGATCCGCACCGCCCAGCCGGAGCCGAAGTAGACGGGGGTGAAAATGTGCCCGCCGAGCCCCCATCCGTTCGTGGCGTTCTCGAGCAGGCCGAGGATCGTGATGGCCGCCGTGAAGATCACCGACATCAGCAGGAAGACCAGGGTCGAGCCGAGATAGAAGTCGCGGCGGGTGGCGCCGAAGCCGAGCGCGAGCCGGAACGTGTTGTTCATCGCCTGGATCGCGACGACGGCCATGTAGAAGAAGATCCACGCGCTGGCGCCGGAGTAGCTGAATCCGTCGGCGGCATCCGGATCGCCGGGCGCCGCGACCACGATGATCCCCCAGACCGCGATGTTGAGCAGGAAGATTGTCGCCAGCACGATGAACGGCGTCACGGCGATCGTCATCGGGTTGGTGAAGTACAGGCGGGCGACGCTCCGGATGCGGCTCGCTCCGCGGCGGCGGACGGGGGCGAGGGCGACGGCGGTCATGCGAACTCCTTCTCGGACGAGCGGGTGAGGTGGACGACGAGCTGCTGCAGCGAGACCGGCGCGAGCTCGATGCCGGACGCGGTCGCCTCTCGGCGCTCCGGGGCCGTCAGGCCGGTCACGGTCACCGAGGTGAGGCCGCCGATCCCGTCGCGGTGCAGCACGTCGCGCGCCCCGACGAAGGCGTCGACCGTCGCGCGCGCTCCGACGAGGGTGGTCGCGCTCTCGCGGAGCTCGTCCGCGCCCTCGTCGAGGATGATGCGCCCCCGGTCGATCACGAGGACGTGCTCGAGCAGGTCGGCGACCTCGTCGATCAGGTGCGTCGAGAGCACGACCGTGCGGGGATGCTCGGCGTAGTCGGCGAGCAGCCGGTCGTAGAAGGTCTGCCGAGCGACGGCATCGAGACCGAGGTACGGCTCGTCGAAGAAGGTCAGCGGGGCACGGCTCGCGAGGCCGACGATCACGCCGACGGCGCTCAGTTGCCCGCGCGAGACCTTCTTGATGCGCCGGTTCAGCGGCAGCTGGAAGTCGTCGACGAGCTGCTCGGCGAAGTCGGCATCCCAGTTCTCGAAGAACCACGGGGCGCTTCGCAGCACGTGCTTGACGCGGAAGTCGTCGGGGTAGCGCTGGCTCTCCTTGATGAAGCACAGCTGCTGCAGCACGTGCGCGTTCTCGGCCGGCGCGTGACCGAAGACCTCGAGCGCGCCGGCGCTCGGGAAGTCCTGCCCCGTCAGCAGGTGCATGAGCGTGGTCTTGCCCGCCCCGTTGCGTCCGAGCAGGCCGTAGATGCGGTCGGCCTGCAGTTCGAAGCTCGCGTCGTCCACGGCGAGCACGTCGCCGAATCGGCGGGTCAGCCCGGCTGCCTGGACGATGGTGTCGTCGGTCACTTGTCTCCTCGGATCATGTCGGCGATCTGGGTCGGGCTGATGCCGAGCTTGTCGGCTTCCGCCAGCAGGGGAGCACGTACTGCTCCCGGAAGTCCTCGCGGCGCGTGGCCATGATGCGGGCGCGGGCGCCCTCGGCGACGAACATGCCGATCCCTCTCTTCTTGTAGAGGATCCCGCGGTCGACGAGCAGGTTCACGCCCTTCGCGGCGGTCGCCGGGTTGATGCGGTGGAAGGCGGCGAACTCGTTCGTCGAGGGGACCTGGGTCTCTTCCGGGTGCGCGCCCGAGAGGATGTCGTTCTCGATCTGCTCTGCGATCTGCAGGAAGATGGCGCGCGCCTCGGTTATGGGGTTCATTACTTGACTAATGAACCATGGCACGTCGGGGATGTCAACCCGGCGGCGGCGCGGGCGGGGTTCGTAGGCTGAACCCGTGGCATCCGAGCTGCATCACCTCACCGCCCTCGAGCAGCTGGACCGGCTCCGGCGCGGCGAACTGACACCGCTCGAGCTGACCGAGCACTATCTCGAGCGGATCGAGCGGCTGGATGCCGACCTCGGCGCGTTCGTGACGGTCACGGCCGACCGCGCCCGCGATCGTGCGCGCGAGGTCGCCGGCCTCCCGACGGCGCTGCCGCTGTGGGGCCTCCCGCTCGGCGACAAGGACCTCTGGCGCCGCGCCGGCGTGCCCGCCCGGTTCGGATCGCGCCTCCTGCGCGACAACGTGCCCGACGAGTCGGACGAGCTGGTCCGGGTGCTCGACGACGCGGGCGCGGTGAGCCTCGGCAAGACCAACACCCCCGAGTTCGGACTCCCGAGCTACACCGAGCCGCTCGCGAACCGTCCGGCCCGCGTCCCGTACGACACCACGCTCGGCGCCGGCGGCTCGAGCGGGGAGCGGCCGTGGCGGTGGCGGCGGGCCTCCTTCCGGTCGCGCCCGGGTCCGACGGCGGCGGATCCATCCGCATCCCGGCCGCCTCGAACGGACTCGTCGGACTCAAGCCCTCGCGCGGCCGGATCCCTGCCGGCGCCGGCTTCGACAGCCTCGGCGGATTCGTCGTGCCCGGCCCGATCGCGCGCACGGTCTCCGACGCGGCCCTGCTGCTGGACGCCATGGTCGACGGCGGCCCGTACGCCTGGGCGACCGAGGCGCCCGCGTGGGACGGCGGCGCCTACCTCAACGCGGCGGTCCGCGGCGAGGGCCGCTACCAGCTCGCGGTGACGATCGACTCGCCGTGGTCGCTCGCCTACGACATCGCGCTCGACGACGCCCTGCGCTCCGCGCTGGACCTGGCGCTGCGCGAGCTGGATGCCCTCGGCCACGGCGTCGAGGAGCTGCGCCTCGCGCCGGAGGAGGGCTACGCGCCCGCCTTCACGACCCTCTGGCAGGGCGGCGCCGGCGCGATCCCGGTGCCCGACGAGGCGCTCGACGCGGTCGAACCGTTGACCGCCTGGCTCATCCGCCGCGGACGCGCTGTGACGGGCGCCGAGCTCGCGGGCGCGCTGCGCTGGGTCGCGCAGTACGAGCGGCGGCTCATCACACAGCTCTCGGCGTACGACGCCGTGCTCACGCCCGCGCTCGCGATGACCCCGCGGCCGCTCGGCTGGTACGACGTCGAGGACGCCGAGGAGAACTTCGCGCAGCAGTGCCGGTTCACCCCGTACACCTCGTTCGTGAACGCCACCGGGCTGCCGGCGATCGTGCTGCCGGTCTCGCAGACCGAGGACGGCATCCCGCTCGGCGTGCAGCTCATCGGCCGGCCGGGGGCGAGCACGTGCTGCTCGCGATCGGCGCGCAGCTGGAGCGGCGCCTGCACTGGGACCGTCGGCATCCACCGCAGTGGGACGCGGTTCCCAGCAAGGCATAGGTAAGGCTTGCCTATACTGGCAGCACGATGCTCCTCACCGACGTGCTCCCGGCTTCCATCTCGTGGAACCCCGTCGTCGGCGACCTCGTGCTGCTCGGCGTGACGACCGACGACCTCCCGATCGCGGAGACCGTGCTCGCGACCCTCCCCGCCAAGGCCCGCGGGCAGGTGTTCGTCGAGGCGCAGAGCGCCGACGACATCCGCCCCGTCCGCGCGCCCGGGCGGGTCTGCGTCACCTGGCTGCTGCGCGAGCGCGGCCAGTCGCTGACGCGCGCCGTCGAGGTCTGGCTCGAGGAGATGCTGCCGATCGAGGCCGACCGCGAGCACCGCGTCTACGCGTGGACCTCCGGCGACGCGAACGCGCGCACGCTCGTCAGCTGAACCCGCCCGGCCTCCGTCGGCCTCGGCGTCCGTCGGCCTCAGCGCCCGTAGGTCTCCAGGAACCGCAGCCACACCTCGTTGAGCGTCGGGTACGCCGGAACGGCGTGCCAGAGCCGATCGAGCGGCACCTGGCCGACCACCGCGATCGTCGCGGCCTGCAGCATCTCCGAGACGTCCGGGCCGGCGAAGGTCACACCGAGCAGCACCTTGCGGTCCTCGTCGACGATCGCCCGCGCCTTCCCCTCGTAATGGTCGGCGTGCACGGAGGCCCCCGCGAGCCACGACAGGTCGTAGTCGACGACGCGCGTGCGGTATCCGGCCTTCTCGGCCGCCGCAGCGGTCAGCCCCACCGACGCCACCTCGGGGTCGGTGAAGGTGACCTGCGGCACGGCCTCGTGGTCGGCCGTCGCCACGTGCCGCCCCCACGGGGCGTCGTCGACCGGCTCGCCCTTCGCACGCGCGACGATGACGTCGCCGCACGCCCGGGCCTGGTACTTGCCCTGGTGGGTGAGCAGCGCGCGGTGGTTCGCGTCGCCCGTGGAGTACAGCCAGTCGAACCCGTCCGCGCCGGCCGACACCACGCGCAGGGTGTCGTCGACCTGCATCCAGTCGCCGGGAGTGAGTCCGATCGCCTCGAGGCCCAGGTCGGTCGTGCGCGGCGTGCGGCCGATCGCCACGAGCACCTCCTCGGCGGTCAGCGAGCCGCCGTCCGTCAGCGAGAGGGTGACCCCGTCGTCATCGCGGCGGGCGGATGCCGCCTCCGCGCCCATCCGGATGCTCACGCCCGCCTTCTCGAGCGACGCGCGCACGAGCTCGCCGGCGAACGGCTCCTGGCCGGTCAGCAGCGCCTGCCCGCGGACGACGAGGGTGACCGCCGTGCCGAACGATGCGTACGCGGTCGCCATCTCGCAGGCGACGACGCCGCCGCCGAGGATCGCGAGCGTCGCCGGCGCCCGCGTCGCGCTCGTCGCGTCACGGCTGGTCCACGGCCGCACATCGGCGAGGCCGGGCACGTCCGGCAGCAGCGGATCGCTGCCGGTGCTGACGACGACGGCGTGGCGCGCCGTCAGCTCGGTGACCGTGCCGTCGGCGGCCTCCACCCGCAGCGCCTTCGGGCCGGTGAACCGGGCGTGACCGCGCACGAGCCCGATGTGCGCACCCTCGACCCACTCGACCTGGGAGCTGTCGTCCCAGTCGTGGATGATCTCGGAGCGCCGGGCGAACGCCTCCGAGGGGTCGACGCCGCCGGTCACCGACTGCGCGGCTCCGCGCACGTCGCGCGCCGCCCGCAGCGCGGCGCCCGCGCGCAGCAGCGCCTTCGACGGCATGCACGCCCAGTAGGAGCACTCGCCCCCGACGAGCTCGGACTCCACGATGACGGCCGACAGGCCGCCCTGCACGGCACGGTCGGCGACGTTCTCGCCCACCGCGCCGCCGCCGATGACGATGACGTCGTACTCCGCTTCAGCCATACGCACAGCCTGCCCGGTCCGGCGGGGTGCGTGCAGCCCCGAGGAGGAAGACGTCAGCTCGCGGCGCGCGAGCCGAGGGCGCCGATGATCCGCAGGATGGTGGGGCCGTCGTCCGCGAGGTCGTCCGGCCCGGCCGGCGCGTAGGCGGCGATCGTCGCGCCCGCGAGCGGGAAACGCTGCACGAGCGCCCGGATCGCCGCGACCAGCCGCGTCGCCGGCACCCCGAACGGCTCGGGATCCAGCAGGCCGCGCAGCTCGCCCGGGTCGAGCACGTCGAGGTCGATGTGCAGGTACACCGCATCCGCGCCGGTCGCCTCGACCGCCGCGACGAGCGGCTCGGCGTCCACGGCGTCGGCCGCGATCGTCGCGATCGAGGATGCCCGCGCGAAGCTCTCCTCCTCGGGATCCCAGGAACGCGCTCCCGCCAGCACGACCCGCGTCGGCGCCACGATCCCGTGATCGACGACCGAGCGCAGCACCATGCCCGCATACGCGCCCGACGGGGAGCTCGCGCCGGTGTTAAGGTCCGGGTGGGCGTCGAACCAGACGACGGCGACCTCCGGATGCCGCCCGGCCGCATGCCGCACCGCCGCGTCCGAGACGGCGCAGTCGCCGCCGATCACGACGGACGGCCCCGGCAGCTCCTCGAGCGCGTCGGCGAGCCGTTCGCGCACGAGCTGCAGCGAGCTGAACCGCGCGATCCCGGTGTTCTGCTCGTCGCCCGCCTCCAGCGGCACGGCGATCTCCCGCGTCGCCTGCGGTGGCAGGTCGCCGCGGATCGCGGCGGCCCCCTCGGCGAGGCGCATCGCCCGCGAGGAGGGCGATCCCTGCCACTGCGGCACGACCACGAAGCTCAGCATCCAACCATCACAGCAGAAATCCGCGCGGGCCGAGCGGGTCGCGCGGTCGCCGCCGCCGCGCCGACCGGTGGCTAGGCCGCGCGCAGGCGGGCGCGCAGCTCCTCGAGCTGGGCGAGCACGGCATCCGGAACCCGGTCGCCGAAGCTCGTCAGGAACTCCTCCGCGTCGTCCGCCTCGCGCAGCCAGGCCTCGGGCTCGATCGCGAACAGCCGCGCGAGGTCGGCGTCGTCGACACCGGAGCCCTCGAGGTCGAGCGCGCCGGGCGCCGGGATCCAGCCGAGCGGGCTCGCGGTCGCCTCCGCCGTGCCGTCGACGCGCTCGAGGATCCACGCCAGCACGCGGGCGTTGTCGCCGAACCCCGGCCAGAGGAAGCGGCCGTCGGCGTCGCGCCGGAACCAGTTGACCTGGAAGACGCGCGGCACCCCGCCGGAGGAGCGGAGCCGGCGGCCCATCTCGAGCCAGTGACTCCAGTAGTCGGCCATGTTGTAGCCGCAGAAGGGCAGCATCGCGAACGGGTCGCGACGCAGCTGCCCGACGGTGCCCTCGGCGGCCGCCGTGCGCTCGGACGAGACCGTGGCGCCCATGAAGACGCCGTGCTCCCAGTCCCGTGCCTCCGCCACCAGAGGCACGTTGGTCGCGCGGCGACCGCCGAAGATGATCGCGTCGATGACGACGCCCCGCGGGTCGTCCCAGTCGTCCGAGATGCTCGGTGACTGGGCGGCGCTCACGGTGAAGCGGGAGTTGGGGTGCGCGGCGGGGCGACCGGATGCCGGTGTCCAGTCCTCGCCCCTCCAGTCGGTCAGGTGCTCGGGCGTGTAATCGGTCAGCCCCTCCCACCAGACGTCGCCGTCGTCGCGCACCGCGACGTTGGTGAAGATCGTGTTGCCCCAGAGGGTCTCGATCGCGGTCTTGTTGGTGCTCACGCCCGTGCCGGGAGCGACGCCGAAGAAGCCGGCCTCCGGGTTGATCGCGCGCAGCCGCCCGTCGTCGCCGATGGCGAGCCAGGCGATGTCGTCGCCGATCGTCTCGATGCTCCAGCCCGGGATCGTCGGCTGCAGCATCGCGAAGTTCGTCTTGCCGCAGGCGCTCGGGAACGCGGCCGCGACGTGGAAGATCCGGCCCCGGGGGTCCGTCGCCTTGATGATCAGCATGTGCTCGGCGAGCCAGCCCTCGTCCCGCGCCATGACGCTCGCGATCCGCAGGGCGAACGCCTTCTTGGCCAGCAGGGCGTTGCCGCCGTACGCCGATCCGTACGACCAGATCTCGCGTGTCTCGGGGAAGTGCGAGATGTACTTCACGTCGTTGCACGGCCACGCCACGTCGTCCTGCCCCGGCTCGAGCGGGGATCCGACCGAGTGCACCGCGGGCACCCACTCGGTGCCGCGGCCGATCTGCGCGAGGGCGGCGGAGCCCATCCGGGTCATGATCCCGGTCGAGACGACGACGTAGGGGAGTCGGTGACCTGCACGCCGATCCGGGCGAGCGGGCTTCCCAGCGGGCCCAGTGAGTACGCCATGACGTACATGGTGCGGCCGCGCATGCAGCCCGCGAACAGCGGCTCGAGCGTCGCCCGCATCTCGTCGGGCGCCATCCAGTTGTTGGTGGGACCGGCGTCCGCCTCGTCGGCGGAGCAGATGAAGGTGCGGGACTCGACCCGCGCGACGTCATCGGGGTGGCTGCGGGCGACGAAGCTGTACGGGCGGTGCTCGGGGTTGACCTGGATGAGCGTGCCGCGCTCCACCATGCCCCGGATGAGCGCGTCCTGCTCCGCACGGGAGCCGTCGACCCAGACGACGTCGTCGGGGGTGGTGAGGGCGGCGATGCGGGAGACCCAGGCGACCACGCCGGGGTCGGCGCCGGCCGGTGCGGGCACGGGCGGGATGACGGGGATCGGCCCGGAGAGCGGGGATGCGGTGATCCCGCGCTCGTCGTCCACGAGGGTCATGTGCTGACTCCTTCCGGCGACGGTGGCGGATCGCCCTGCAAGATCGGTGATGCATTCCACGATCGCGCAGCAGAACCGCCGATGTGCCGCTCTCGTGGATGAAAGAATCCACGATCTTTCCGTATGATGCGCCTATGAGCGATCTTGCGACCCTCGGCCAGCGCATCCGGCACTTCCGCGGTGCCTCCGGCCTGACCCTCGATCAGCTCGGCGGCCGGGTGGGCGTCGCCGCGAGTCAGCTCTCGCTCGTGGAGAACGGCCGCCGGGAGCCGCGGCTCTCGCTGCTCGGTTCGATCGCCGAGGCGCTGGACGTGCCGGTCGCCGCCCTGCTCGATCCCGCCCCGCCCACCGAGCGCGCCGCGCTCGAGATCGAGCTCGAGAGCGCCCAGGCCAGCCCCGTGTACGCCGGGCTGGGGCTGCCGACGCTGCGCGCCGGGCGGAGCATGAGCGACGACACCCTGCGCGCGATCGTCGGCCTGCATCGCGAGCTCGCCCGCCGCTCGCGCGAGGCGATCGCGACCCCCGAGGAGGCGCGGAGGGCCAACACCGACCTGCGGGCGTGGATGAGGACGCGCGACAACCATCTGCCCGAGATCGAGGCGATCGCCGAGGAGCAGCTTTCCGCCGTCGGCCATACCACCGGCGCCCTGCAGCACCGGGAGGTGCGCGAGATGGCGGAACGTCTCGGATTCGAGCTCGTGCACGTGGGCGACCTGCCGCACTCGGCCCGATCGGTCACCGACATCGAGAACGGGCGCATCTACCTGCCGCCGGCATCCGTGCCGGGCGGGCACGGGCTCCGGTCGATGGCGTTGCAGGCGATCGCGCACCGCCTGCTCGAACACCAGGCGCCCACCAGTTACGCGCAGTTCCTGCGGCAGCGGCTCGAGATCAACTACTTCGCCGCCGCCTGCCTGATGCCGCTGCAGCAGTCCGTCGACTTCCTGCGGCAGGCCAAGGCCGACCGCAACATCGCGATCGAGGACTTCCGTGACGCCTTCGGCACGACGCACGAGTCGGCGGCGCTTCGGTTCACGAACATCGCGACGCCGCACCTCGGCATGACCTGGCACTTCCTCCGGGTCGGCGGCGACGGCGCGGTCTCCAAGGCGTACGAGAACGACGGGCTGCGGCTGCCGGTCGACGTCACCGGGTCGACGGAGGGCGAGCTCGTGTGCCGGCGGTGGGCGGCCCGCCGGGCGTTCGACCGCACGAACCGCACGACCGAGTACTACCAGTACTCCGACACGCCCGAGGGGAGCTTCTTCGAGTCCACCCAGATCGGCACGAGCGCGACCGAGGAGTTCTCGATCACGCTGGGGGTGCCGTTCGCGGAGTCGAAGTGGTTCCGCGGGCGCGAGACGACGACGCGCGAGCAGTCACGCTGCCCGGACGCCTCCTGCTGCCGTCGGCCGCCGCAGGAGCTGGCCGAGCACTGGTCGGGCAAGGCGTGGACGAGCGCCAAGGTGCACGCGCACATCTTCTCGCCGCTGCCGTCCGGAACGTTCCCGGGGGTCGACGACCGCGAGCTCTACGAGTTCCTCGAGTCGCATTCGGCGAGCTGAGCGGGTCGCTCAGCCGAGGGCGCGCGCCGCTGCGGCGCCCGCCTCCGCGAGCCAGCGCGCGGGGTCGCGCAGCGCCTCGTCGGGCGAGCCGGCCAGGTCGACCAGGGCGACGCTCCAGCAGCCGGGATCGGCATCCACCCGCCCGGAGATCACGCCGGCCCGGGCGGTGGTGCCGGCCACGAGCTCGAGCGCGTTGCCGACGGCCTTGCCGGTGCGAGAGGTCGCGTCGAAGCGCCCCTCGCCGGTGAGCAGCACATCGGCCCCGGCGGCCGCGGCCGTCAGCCCCGTGAGCTCGGCGATCGCCGACGAGCCGGGTTCGAGCACGGCGCCCCAGGCAGCGGCGAACCCGTAGCCCGTGCCGCCCGCGGCACCGGCGCCGGCCCGTTCCGGGTCGCCCCCGAGCAGCCCCGCGAAGCGCGCGAGCGCGGCGTCCAGCGCCGCCACGTCGTCGGGGCCCGCTCCCTTCTGCGGGCCGAACACCGCGGCGGCGCCGCGGGGACCGAAAAGCGGGGCGGTCACGTCGCTGAGCAGGCGCACGCCGCCGGGGGCGCCGGGCGCAGGCCGCTCCGGTCGATGCGGGCCAGCTGCGCGAGGGCGCCGCCGCCGTCCGGGATCGCGACCCCCGCCTCGTCGAGCAGGCCCAGCCCCAGCGCGGCGAGGGCGCCCGCGCCGCCGTCGGTCGACGCCGACCCGCCGAGCCCGATGACGAGCCGGGCGGGCGCCTCGTCGAGGGCGCGGCCGATGACCTCGCCGAGGCCGCGGGTCGTCGCGCCGAGCGGGTCGAGGGCGGCCATGAGCGGCAGTCCGGACGGCTGCGCGAGCTCGATCACCGCGGTGCCGTCGGGAAGGAGAAGCCAATGCCCCTCCACGGGGCGGCCGTCGGGGCCGGTGACCGGCCCGGCATCCCGCACCCTCGCCAGCGGCACCGCGGAGGCGACCGCGTCGAGCGTGCCCTCGCCGCCGTCGGCCTGGGGCAGCAGCACGAGCTCGTCGTCGGGACGCACCGAGCGCCATCCGGCCGCGATCGCGTCGGCGACCGGCGCCGCGTCGAGCGAGCCCTTGAAGGAGTCGGGCGCGATGACGATGCGCCCCACGTACGACTCCTTCATTCCGGTGCGTCTGAGAGGATTCGAACCTCCGACACCTGCCTCCGGAGGGCAGTGCTCTATCCACTGAGCTACAGACGCGAGAGGGCCAGCCTACCGCGCCGCGCCCTCACCGGAGCGCAGCGAGCACCGATGCCACGAGATCGGCGGGATCGCCGGGCTCGGCGAACTGCTGCGAGGTCAGCACGATCCAGGAGCTCTTCACGAACACGATCGCGGTGCCGGTGCCGTCGCCTTCCGAGAAGTAGCCCTCGTCGGCACCGTCGTAGGTCGGCACGAGCGTGCTCTTGTCGACCGCCTGGTTCTTGAGCGACTCGATCGTCGCCGCGTCGAGGTCCGCCACCGAGAGGTCGATCACGTCGTTGCTCGTCTCGTTCTGCCAGCGGCACGCGACGCCCTTGTACGCGGTCGCCTGTGCCGCCGCGGTCCCGGCCGACGGCTTCCACGAGGAGAGCGGCACGAAGTTCGGGTTGAAGGCGTAGATCGTGTCGGCCGAGATCAGCTGCGCGCAGCTCTTGCCGACCGGCGTGGCCACGACGCTCGTGGTCGGCGTCGGCACGGGGCTCGTGCTGGGCTCGTGTGCCGTCGGCGCGGGTGCGGTGCGGGTCGGCGAGTGGGTCGGCGCGGGCGCCGGGGTGCACCCCGCGAGCACGAGCAGGGCCGTCGCGGCGACGAGCGGGAGCAGGCGGGTGCGGGCGGAGGGCATGCCTCCGATTGTGACCGACGCTCCCCGGTCGGTCGCCGGGACACGCGACGGCTAGGCTCGATCGTCGTGAATCCGGCCGAACTCCAGGCGCTGCTGCTGCGCGTCGTCCGCCAGGTCGCCGGCCCGGATGCCGAGGTCGCCGACACCTCCGTGACGCTCGAACGGCCCCGCGACCGCGACCACGGCGACTGGGCCTCGAGCTTCGCGCTCAAGCTCGCCAAGGGCCTCGGGCGCGTGCCGCGGGAGCTCGCCACGGACGTCGCCGCGCTCCTCGTGCAGGAGGACGGGATCGCCGAGGCCGACGTCGCCGGACCGGGCTTCCTCAACATCCGGCTCGACGCCGCCGCCGCCGGTGAGCTCGCGCGCCGCATCGTCGAGCAGGGCGAGCACTACGGCGAAGGCGACCTCTACGAGGGCGTCACCATGAACCTCGAGTTCGTCTCCGCGAACCCGACCGGACCGGTGCACCTCGGCGGCACGCGCTGGGCCGCCGTCGGCGACAGCCTCGCGCGCATCTTCCAGGCGCAGGGCGGCATCGTCACCCGGGAGTACTACTTCAACGACCACGGCTCGCAGATCGATCGCTTCGCGCGCAGCCTGGTCGCCGCGCACCGGGGCGAGCCGGCGCCGGACGACGGCTACGGGGGCGCCTACATCCTGGAGATCGCCGCGGCGGTCGAGGCCGACTATCCGGGGACCTCGATGCGCTCCCGCGCGCCGAGCAGCAGGAGGCCTTCCGCGAGCTCGGCGTCGAGCGCATGTTCGGCGAGATCAAGGCCTCGCTGCACGACTTCGGCGTCGACTTCGACGTGTATTTCCACGAGGACTCGCTGCACGCCTCGGGCGCGGTCGAGCACGCCGTGCAGCGCCTGCGCGAGCTCGGTCACATCTACGAGGCCGACGGCGCGACGTGGCTGCGCACCACGGAGTTCGGCGACGACAAGGACCGCGTCGTCATCAAGTCCGACGGCGAGGGCGCCTACATCTCGGGCGACCTGGCCTATTACCTCAACAAGCGCGAGCGCGGTTTCGAGCGCAACCTCATCATGCTCGGCGCCGACCACCACGGCTATGTGCAGCGCCTGATGGCGATGACCGCCGCGTTCGGCGACGTGCCCTACGTCAATCTCGAGATCCTCATCGGCCAGCTCGTGAACCTCGTGCGCGACGGCCAGGCGGTGCGGATGTCGAAGCGCGCCGGCACGGTCATCACCCTCGAGGACCTGGTGGAGGCGGTCGGCGTCGACGCCGCCCGGTACGCGCTCGTGCGCAGCTCGATCGACTCGCAGGTCGACATCGACCTCGACCTGCTGACCCAGCGCACCAACGACAATCCGGTCTTCTACGTGCAGTACGCCCACGCGCGCACCCGCGCCGTCGCGCGCAACGCGGCCGAGTCGGGGGTCGACGACTCCGACTTCGATGCGTCCACCCTCACCCACCCCACCGAGTCGGTGCTGCTCGGAGCGCTCGCCGACTACCCGCGCGTCGTGCGCCAGGCCGCGGAGCTGCGCGAGCCGCACCGCGTGGCCCGCTTCCTCGAGGAGCTCGCCGGCCACTACCACCGCTGGTACGACTCGTGCCGCGTGATCCCGCTCGGGGAGGCGCCGGTCGAGCCGGTGCACCGGGCGCGGCTGCGGCTGAACGAGGCGACCAGTCAGGTGCTGCGCAACGGCCTCGGCCTTCTCGGGGTGAGCTCACCGGAGCGCATGTAGCACTCCTGCGCCCCCGGCGGCCCCAGGCCCCGGCGGCCACGCCCGCCGGCGGCCACGCCCTCTTCCGAAGTGCAGGACCGGGCGGCGCTGGATCCCGCAGTTGCGGCCCCCGCCGCGCCGGGCGGCATCCCAGATCCTGCATTTCGGAAAGGTGGGCGGGGTAGCGTGCGTGGCAGGCGGAGATCGCGCATGTAACGTCGTCGCGTGAGCGACACGGCGACCGCCCCGAGGAAGCGGCACCGCACATGGCCGTGGGTGCTGCCGATCCTGCTGGTGCCGCTGGTGCTCGGCGTGATCTACGCGGGGGATGCCATCGGCCGCCCGATCGCGCAGGAGCTCGTCGCGCAGAAGATGGCCTCCGCGCTCGGGGTCGCGCCGGGCGACGTGCGGGTCGAGTTCGCGCCGGCGCCGCTGCCGCTCCAGCTGCTCGACGGTCGCGTCGACACGGTGGACGCGACCGCGAAGGACGTCGCCCTCGGCCCGATCACGGCCGACACCACCGTGCATGCCGACGGCGTCCCGCTCGACCAGTCGACGGCCGTCGATGCCCTGTCGGTCGTGGTCACCATCGACCAGGGCCACCTCGACCAGCTCGCCAAGGCGTTCGGGGGCGGCTACGTGCGCTCGATCGCGCTGAAGGCGCCCGACGTCACGGCGACCGGCAGCGTGCCGGTGCTCGGCGTCCCGGTGCCGCTCGGCGTCTCTCTGACGCCCGGCGCGGTCGACGGCCGGCTCGGTTTCACGCCGACCGCCGTCCAGGTCGCCGGCCAGACGCTGACCATCGATCAGCTGCGGCAGAGTCCGCAGCTGCGCGGGTTCGCCGACACGCTCGGCGCGCAGCAGACCGTGTGCATCGCCGACCACCTCCCGAAGGCGGTGACGGTGCGCTCGGTGAAGGTCGTGGGCTCCACGCTGGTCGCGACGGCGACCGGCGACGGGGTCGTGCTCGCGCAACTCGGCGTCAAGGGCACCTGCTGATGGGGAGGTCCGGGGCCCCGGAGGGCGACTGGTCGCAGCTGCCGTTCACGCCGATCCGGAACACGGTCTATGCGCCCGAGGAGCTGTTCGCCGGCTTCGACCCCGACCGCCCGGAGAGCTACGCCGAGACGATGGACTTCCGGGCGTTCCGCTGGTTCGTCGCGACCGGCCGCTCGACCCCGACCGAGCCGTACCCCGCGATGATGCGCGCGCTGCACGACTCGTCGCTCACGCTCGACGTCGGCCGGCTCATCGCGGGCGAGCGGGTCGTCGGCATCATGGGCGGGCACCAGCTGCCGCGCACCTCCGACGACTACCACCGGGTCGCCGAGCTCGGCCGCACCCTGGCGCGGCGCGGGATGCTCGTGCTCACCGGCGGCGGACCGGGCGCGATGGAGGCCGCCCACCTCGGGGCCGCGCTGTCGCGCCGGGCGGACGCGGAGCTGGCATCCGCGATCTCGACGCTCGAGGCGATGCCGGTGATGCCGCGGATCCAGGCGATCGTGGCCGAGGACGGCCGCGTGCACGACCGGCTGGTGCGCGAGGCGCACGCGTGGATGGCGCCCGCCTGGGCGATGAGCCGCGCGATCGCCGACCCGGGGCCCTCGCTCTCGATCCCGACCTGGCACTACGGTCACGAGCCGACGACCCCGTTCGCGCCGCGGATCGCGAAGCTCTTCCAGAACTCGATCCGCGAGGACGGCCTGCTCACGATCGCCCGGCAGGGCATCGTCTTCACCGCGGGCAGCGCCGGCACCGTGCAGGAGGTGTTCGAGGACGCGGAGCAGAACTTCTACGCCGCGACCCCCGACGACTTCGCGCCGATGATCTTCCTCGGCCGCGACTACTGGACGCGCACGCTGCCCGTTGCACAGCTCATCGACACGGTGTTCGCGACCGCGGAGCCGATGGTGGTGCGGGAGGCGACGCGTCGCATCCTCGTCACCGACGATGTCGCGGAGGCCGTGGCGCGCCTCGCGGAGTTCGACCCGCACCGCTCCCGCCTCGAGCGCTGACCCGCGGATTTCGTGCACCGGCCGGCTCGGTAAGCTGATCGACGGTCTCAGGGGCCAATCCGGGCCCGCTCGCCTCACTCCCGTACGACTACCCGTGTGAGGTTCCGTGTCCGCGAACCCGCTCGCGCCGGGGTGGCTCGCCCATCCCGACGACGCGAACGCGCTCGACGCCCGTGTCTGGCCGCGTGGCGCGCACCGCGACGATGCGGGCGAGCTGACCGTCGCGGGCGTCACCGCGGGCGCCCTCGCCGCCGAGTTCGGCACCCCGCTCTACGTTCTCGACCAGGATGACGCGCTCGCCCGTGCCGCGGAGTTGCGTGACGCGTTCGGCGCCGCGTTCCCGGCCGGAGCGACCGTCTACTACGCAGGCAAGGCGTTCCTCAGCATCGAGGTGGCGCGCTGGATGACGGGCGCCGGCCTCAACATCGACGTCGCGTCCGGCGGCGAGCTGGCCGTCGCCCTCGCGGCCGGGGTCGACCCCGCGCGCCTGGGCCTGCACGGCAACAACAAGAGCCTCCCCGAGATCGACCGAGCGGTCGAGGTCGGGGTGGGCGCGATCGTCCTGGACAGCGTCGTCGAGGTCGAACGTGTCGCCGAGGCGGCCCGCCGCCACGGGGTCGTGCAGAACGTGCGGCTGCGCATCAACTCCGGCGTGCATGCGAGCACCCACGAGTACCTGGCGACAGCACGCGAGGACCAGAAGTTCGGCATCCCGATCGCCGACGCGGTCGAGGTGGTGGCGGGCATCCGGGAGCGGCCCGAGCTGCGCTTCCTCGGGCTGCACTCGCACATCGGATCGCAGATCTTCGAGTCCGCCGGCTTCGGCGAGGCCGCCCGCCGGCTGCTCGAGCTGCACGCCGCCCTGCGGGCCGGCGGCGAGGTGCCCGAGCTGAACCTCGGAGGCGGCTTCGGGATCGCCTACACGAGCGCCGACGACGTGGTGCCGATCGCGACGATCGCGGGCGAGCTCGCGCGGGTCGTGACGGGGGAGTGCGAGCGGCTCGGCATCCCCGTGCCCCGGATCGCCATCGAGCCGGGCCGCGCCGTCATCGGCCCCGCCGGGCTGACCCTGTACGAGGTCGGCACGATCAAGGACGTGCTGGTGCAGACCGAGTCCGGTTCGGCGGTGCGGCGGTACGTGAGCGTGGACGGCGGCATGAGCGACAACGTGCGCCCTGCCCTGTACGCCGCCGACTACACGGTCCGGATCGCCGGCCGCGCCTCCGACGCCGACCCCGCGCTGGTGCGGGTGGCCGGCAAGCACTGCGAGTCGGGCGACATCGTCGTGCGCGCCGACTACCTCCCGGGTGACGTGCGCCCCGGCGACCTGCTCGCGGTTCCGGCGACCGGCGCCTACTGCTGGTCGCTCGCGAGCAACTACAACTACCTCGGCCGCCCGGCGGTCGTGGCCGTGAAGGACGGCGCCGCGCGAGCGATCGTGCGGCGTGAGACGGAGGACGACCTGTTGTCGAGAGATCTCGCCCCTCGTTCCGAGCCGCGGTCCCGCGCATGATCGAGTACCGCGATCTGCGCATCGCGATCCTCGGCGCCGGCTCGGTCGGCGCCCAGGTGGCGCGCCTCCTGCTCGAGCACCGTCAGGAGCTCTCCGACCGCGTCGGCGCCGGCCTGCAGCTCGTGGGCGTCGCCGTGCGCGACCTCGACGCTCCACGCACGGCCGAGATCCCGCGCGAGCTGCTGACCACCGACGCGCGCTCGCTCATCCTCGGCGCCGACATCGTGATCGAGCTCATGGGCGGCATCGAGCCGGCCCGCGAGTACCTCGCCCTCGCGCTCAACTCGGGTGCCGACGTGATCACCGCCAACAAGGCACTGCTCGCGACGCACGGCCCGGAGCTCTTCGAGATCGCGGAGCAGGTCGGGGCGCAGCTGTACTACGAGGCGGCGGTCGGGGGCGCCATCCCGATCATCCGGCCGCTGCGCGACAGCCTCGCGGGCGACCGGGTGCGCCGGATCCTCGGCATCGTCAACGGCACCACCAACTACATCCTCGACCGCATGGACACCGAGGGCGACTCGCTCGAGGAGGCGCTCGACGCCGCCACGCGGCTGGGCTACGCCGAGGCCGACCCGACCGCCGACATCGGCGGTTTCGACGCGGCGCACAAGGCGGCCATCCTCGCGAGCCTCGCCTTCCACACGACCGTGCCGCTGGATGCCGTGCACCGCGAGGGCATCGAGCACGTCACCCACGCGCAGGTCGAGGGCGCCAAGCACGCCGGGTACGTCGTGAAGCTGCTCGCCGTGTGCGAGCGGCTCACCGACCCGGAGACCGGGGCCGAGGGCGTGAGCGCGCGCGTGCATCCGGCGCTCGTGCCGATCGGCCACCCGCTCGCCGCGGTGCGCGGAGTCAACAACGCGGTGTTCCTCGAGGCGGAGGCCGCGGGCAGCCTGATGTTCTACGGCGCCGGTGCCGGCGGCGTCGAGACCGCGTCGGCCGTGCTCGGCGACCTCGTCTCCGCGGCCCGGCGGCACGTCATCGGCGGTCCGGGCATCACCGAGTCGACGCACGGCGAGCTGCCGGTGCTGCCCATCACGAGCGTGGTCACGCGCTACCAGATCACGCTCCAGGTCGCCGACCGTCCGGGCGTGCTCGCGACGATCGCGACGATGTTCAGCGACCACGGGGTCTCCGTCGAGGCCGTGCAGCAGTCGGTGCCGGAGCAGGCGGCGGAGGGGGAGCCGGATGCCACCGCTACCCTGGTGATCGGCACGCACCGGGCGACCGAGGCGGCGCTCGCGGCGACCGTCATGGCTCTGCGGGCCGGCGACGTCGTCACCGAGGTGACCAGCGTGCTGCGAGTAGAGGGTCTGTAGAGATGGCGGTGCGGTTCTAGTGGCACAGGTGGTCCTCCGATGACGCAGTGGCGCGGGGTCCTGCGCGAGTACGCGGACCGGCTCGACGTGACCGACGCGACGCCGATCGTGACGCTCGGTGAAGGCGGCACGCCGCTCATCCCCGCCCCCGCGCTCGAGCGCCGCACCGGCGCGAAGGTGTGGGTGAAGTTCGAGGGCATGAACCCGACGGGCTCGTTCAAGGACCGCGGCATGACGATGGCCGTCTCGAAGGCGATCGAGCACGGCGCGAAGGCCGTCATCTGCGCCTCGACCGGCAACACCTCGGCATCCGCCGCCGCCTACGCGATCCACGGCGGCATCACCGCCGCCGTGCTCGTGCCCGAGGGCAGGATCGCCCTGGGCAAGCTCGCGCAGGCGATCGCGCACGGCGCCGAGCTCATCCAGATCCGCGGCAACTTCGACGATGCGCTCGAGATCGCGCGCGAGCTCGCCGAGGGCTATCCGGTGCACCTGGTGAACTCCGTCAACAACGACCGGATCGAAGGGCAGAAGACCGCCGCGTTCGAGGTCGTCGAGGTGCTGGGCGACGCGCCCGACTTCCACTTCATCCCGGTCGGCAACGCGGGCAACTACACCGCGTACACCCGCGGTTACCGCGAGGACTTGGCCGCCGGCGCCTCGACCCGGATGCCGCGCATGTTCGGCTTCCAGGCCGAGGGTTCCGCGCCGATCGTCACGGGCTCCGTCGTGAAGGACCCCGACACGATCGCGAGCGCGATCCGCATCGGCAACCCCGCCTCGTGGCACCTCGCGATCGAGGCGCGCGACGAGACCGACGGGTACTTCGGCGCGATCAGCGACGCGAAGATCCTCGAGGCGCACCGCATCCTCTCCTCGGAGGTCGGCGTCTTCGTCGAGCCGGCGTCGGCCATCAGCGTGGCCGGGCTGCTGGAGCGCGCGGAGGCGGGGGTGATCCCTGCGGGATCCACCTGCGTGCTGACGGTCACCGGCCACGGGCTGAAGGACCCGCAGTGGGCGCTGAAGACCCTCGACGGCGCCGACGTGCAGCCCACGGTCGTCGATGCCGAGACCTCGGCCGTCGCCGGGGTGCTGGGCCTCGCGGTGCCGGTGTGACCGCAGCCGGCTCCGGATCGGTGCCCGCCGGACGCGCGGTGCACGTGAAGGTGCCCGCGTCGACCGCCAACCTCGGGCCGGGCTTCGACACGCTGGGCCTCGCGCTCTCGCTGTACAACGAGCTCGACGTCGAGGTGCTGAACGGGCCGGGGCTCGAGATCTCGGTCGAGGGCGTCGGCGCCGACGATGTGCCGCGCGACGAGTCGAACCTCATCTGGCGCTCGCTCGCACACACCTTCGCGTGGGCCGGTGTCGGGGTGCCGGGGCTGCGCATCGCGGCCCGGGATGCCATCCCGCACGGCCGGGGGATGGGATCGTCCGGCGCGGCGATCGTCGCGGGCGTCATGGCGGCCAAGGGCCTGCTCGAGGGGATCGTGGAGATCGAGGCGGGCCGGGCGCTCGCGCTCGCGACGGAGCTGGAGGGGCATCCGGACAACGTCGCGCCCGCCCTGTTCGGCAGTCTCACGATCGCGTGGATGGCGCCGGAGGGCCCGCAGCACAAGCGCCTCATGGTGCACCGCGGCGTGTCGCCCCTGGTGGCCGTGCCCACGGCGACGATGTCGACCGCGCTGGCCCGCAGTCTGCAGCCGACCTCGGTGCCGCACGAGGACGCGATCTTCAACGTGTCGCGCTCCGCGCTGCTGATCGCGGCGCTCATCCAGAGCCCGGAGCTGCTGCTCGCCGCGACCGAGGACAAGCTGCACCAGAGCTACCGGGCGAGCGCCATGCCGGAGACCGACCGGCTCATCCGGATGCTGCGCGGGCACGGCCTGGCCGCCGTCGTCTCCGGGGCCGGCCCCGCGATCCTCGTGCTGGGCAGCGATCCCGCGCAGCGGCTCGAGGCGCAGCGGCTCATCGCGGCCGAGGCGGCGTCGGTGTGGGAGTGCCTCCTGCTCGCCGTCGACTTCCGTGGTGCTACAGTGGTGCCGCACTCGATCGACGCCGTGGCCTGACCCGGCGGCGGGTGCTCTTCCCACCGGCACCCGCCATCTGCGTCGCGCGTTCACGCGCCCGTGGGGCGTGTGCCTGATCCCCGGGCTGATTCTGCACCCGGGTTGAAAGGACCACCCCGTCGTGACCGACACCCGTGCGGAACTGACCCGTATGCGCCTATCCGAACTGCAGGCGCTGGCGGCCGAGCGCGGCCTCGTCGGCGCGTCGCAGCTGCGAAAAGGAGAGCTCGTGGACACCCTCGTCGAGAACGGGACGCCCGATCCCGAGAACCAGGATGCCGCGGTCGAGCTGACCCTGCCCGATGCTCCGGTGGAGGCCGCAACCGTCGAGGCGCCGCTCGCGGACGCTCCGGTCGCGGAGGCGCCGGCGTCCGAGGACACCGTGCCGGCCCGTCGCCGCTCGCGTCGCGCCACCGCGACGACCGAGGACGCGGCGACGCTCGCCGCGCAGGCGGACGCCGCCCGCGCGGCCGCCGTCGAGAACGCCGAGGCGATCGCCGGAGCGGTCGACGGCGCGGAGGGCGCGGACGAGGCCGAGGGCTCGACGGTCGCCGCCGCCGATGCCCCCGAGGTGCCGATCGACCTCGACAGCCTGCTGCCCGGGGTGACCTCCGGCGCCGACGACGGCGAGGAGGGCGTGGCGGTCGTCGCCGCAACCGCAACCGCGGTGGCCAGAACGGCCAGAACCAGAACGCCCAGAACCAGAACGGCCAGAACCAGAACGGCCAGAACCAGAACGGCCAGAACCAGAACTCCCAGAACCAGGGCGGGCAGAACCAGGGCGGCCAGAACCAGCGCGGCCAGAACCAGGCCGGCCAGAACCAGGGCGGCGACCAGGACAAGAACCTCGAGCAGGACGGCGAGGGCCGCCGCTCGGGCCGCTACCGCGATCGCAAGCGCGGCCGCGGCGCCCAGAACGACGAGATCGACCCCGAGATCAGCGACGACGACGTCCTGATCCCCGTGGCGGGCATCCTCGACGTGCTCGACAACTACGCGTTCGTGCGCACGACCGGCTACCTGGCCGGACCGAGCGACGTCTACGTCTCGCTCGGCCAGGTCAAGAAGTACAACCTGCGCAAGGGCGATGCCGTCGTCGGCGCGATCCGTCAGCCGCGCGAGGGCGAGCAGCCCTCGAGCCGTCAGAAGTACAACGCGATCGTCAAGATCGACTCGGTCAACGGACTCCCGGTCGAGCAGGCCGGCGAGCGCGTCGAGTTCGGCAAGCTGACGCCCATCTACCCGAACGAGCGCCTGCGGCTCGAGACCACGCCCGAGAAGCTCTCGACGCGGATCATCGACCTCATCGCGCCGATCGGCAAGGGCCAGCGCGGCCTCATCGTCGCGCCCCCGAAGGCGGGCAAGACCCTCATCCTCCAGGCCATCGCCAAGGCCATCGCGGTGAACAACCCCGAGGTCCACATCATGGTCGTGCTCGTGGACGAGCGTCCCGAGGAGGTCACCGACATGCAGCGGTCGGTGAAGGGCGAGGTCATCGCCTCCACCTTCGACCGCCCCGCCGAGGACCACACGACCGTCGCGGAGCTCGCGATCGAGCGCGCCAAGCGCCTCGTCGAGCTCGGCAACGACGTCGTCGTGCTGCTCGACTCGATCACCCGGCTCGGCCGGGCCTACAACCTGGCGTCCCCGGCATCCGGTCGCATCCTCTCGGGCGGCGTCGACGCGTCGGCGCTGTACCCGCCGAAGCGCTTCTTCGGCGCCGCGCGCAACATCGAGGGCGGCGGCTCGCTGACCATCCTCGCGACCGCGCTCGTGGAGACCGGATCGAAGATGGACGAGGTGATCTTCGAGGAGTTCAAGGGCACTGGCAACTCCGAGCTGCGCCTCTCGCGCCAGCTCGCCGACAAGCGCATCTTCCCGGCGGTCGACATCTACGCGTCGAGCACCCGTCGCGAGGAGGAGCTGCTCTCGGCCGATGAGGTCAAGATCACCTGGCGCCTGCGCCGTGCGCTGGCCGGTCTGGAGCTGCAGCAGCAGCTCGAGGTCGTGCTCGGCAAGCTCAAGGAGACGAGCTCCAACACGGAGTTCCTCGTGCAGATCCAGAACTCGCTGCCGGCCAACGGCAACGGACACGCGCACGGCGCCCCCGGCCACAAGGAGTAGCCGGTGTTCGAATCGGTCCAGTCGCTGCTGGCCGAGCTCGAACAGCTGCAGGAGCAGCTCTCCGACCCGGCCATTCATGCGGATGCCGGGCGGGCCAAGCGGGTCAACCGCCGGTACGCAGAGCTGAGCCGGATCGCCGCCGCCTACAGCGGCTGGCGGGAGGCGGGGACGACCTCGCGGCCGCGCGCGAGCTCGCGAAGGAGGACGCCGCCTTCGCCGAGGAGGTGCCGGCGCTCGAGGAGCGGCTGGCGGCATCCACCGAGAAGCTGCGCCACCTGCTGATCCCGCGCGACCCGGACGACGGCCGCGACGTGATCATGGAGATCAAGGGCGGCACGGGCGGCGAGGAGGCGGCGCTGTTCGCGGCCGACCTCCTGCGGATGTACATCCACTACGCCGACTCGAAGGGCTGGAAGACCGAGCTGCTCGAGCAGGACCAGACCGACCTCGGCGGCTACACGAACGTGCAGCTCGCGGTGAAGTCGAACGCGACCGACCCGGCCGAGGGCGTGTGGGCACACCTCAAGTACGAGGGCGGGGTGCACCGCGTGCAGCGGGTGCCGGTCACCGAGTCGCAGGGGCGCATCCAGACCTCGACGGCGGGCGTGCTCGTTTTCCCGGAGGTGGACGAGCCCGAGGAGGTCGCGATCGACCAGAACGACCTGCGGATCGACGTGTTCCGCTCGTCGGGGCCGGGTGGGCAGAGCGTGAACACGACCGACTCGGCGGTGCGGATCACGCACATCCCGACCGGGATCGTCGTGTCGATGCAGAACGAGAAGTCGCAGATCCAGAACCGCGAGGCGGGCATGCGCGTGCTGCGCGCCCGGCTGCTCGCGAAGCAGCAGGAGGAGCTCGCGGCCGCCGAGGCGGATGCCCGGCACTCCCAGATCCGCGGCATGGACCGCTCGGAGCGGATCCGCACCTACAACTTCCCCGAGAACCGGATCGCCGACCACCGCTCCGGCTACAAGGCCTACAACCTCGACCAGGTGATGAACGGGGCGCTCGAGCCCGTCGTGCAGTCGCTCATCGCCATGGACGAGGAGGAGCGCCTCGCGTCGATCGGGGATCAGGGCGCCTGAGCGGGTCGAGCGGCACCCTGAGCGGGTCGAGTAGCGGCGCAGCCGCGTATCGAGAACCCCCGACGCGGCACACCGCCTCCTGCCCAGGTAAGCAAGAATCGGGTTATGCACACCGCCGCCGAGCTCGCCCTCGCGGCCGAGCAGCGGGCACGGGTGCGCATCGACGCGCAGCTGCGGGAGTCAGGCTGGGACGTCCAGGATGCCAAGCAACTCAACCTGTTCGCCGGTCCCGGCGTCGCGGTGCGCGAGGTCGTCATGGCACCGGGGCACGGTCGCGTCGACTACCTGCTCTATGTCGACAGGGAGGTCGTGGGCGTCATCGAGGCCAAGCCGGAAGGCACGACTCTGTCGGGCGTCGAGTGGCAGTCCGCGATGTACGCGAACGGCCTGCCCGAGGCGCACCGCAAACGCTCCATCCAGCACGACGGGCGCCTGCCGTTCGTGTTCGAGGCATCCGGGTCCGAGAGCCACTTCACCAACGGAATGGACCCCGACCCCCGCGCCCGGAGGCTGTTCCAGTTCCCGCGACCCGAGACGCTCGCCGCGCTCGTGCGCGACGGCCGAGCGGCCGGGGATGGCCCGGCGACGTGGCGCGGGAAAGTACGGCGACTGCCCCCGCTCACGACCGAGTCGCTGCGACCCGCGCAGATCACGGCCGTCGACGGCATCGAGCGGTCGCTCGCCGAGCAGCGCTTCGACCGCTCGCTCGTGCAGATGGCCACCGGGGCCGGCAAGACGTTCACCGCCGTCACCGAGGCGTATCGCCTGCTGACCTGGGGCGGCTTCCGGCGGGTGCTCTTCCTCGTCGACCGCAACAACCTCGGCGACCAGACCCTCGGCGAGTTCCAGAACTACCGAACGCCCGGAGACGGGCGCCGCTTCACCGAGCTCTACGCGGTGCAGAAGCTCACGGGCGCCGGAATGCTGGCCTCGTCGAACGTCGTGATCTCGACCATCCAGCGGGTGCACCGGGTGCTGCAAGGGCGTGAGGTGGTGGACGTCGACGATCCGGGCGTCGACGACTTCGTGCCGGATGCCCCGGTCACCGTCGCCTACAACCCGGAGCTGCCGCCCGAGGCTTTCGATCTGGTCATCGTCGACGAGGCGCACCGCTCGATCTACGGCGTCTGGCGCAGCGTCCTCGAGTACTTCGACGCGCACGTGGTGGGCCTCACCGCGACTCCCACGAAGCAGACGTTCGGCTTCTTCCAGTCGAACCTGGTGAGCGAGTACACCTATCCCGAATCCGTGGCCGACAACGTCAACGTCGACTTCGACATCTACCGCATCCGGACCCGCATCACCGGCGAGGGCGACAGGATCGAGGCGGGGACTTTCGTGCCGAAGGTCGATCGCCGTACCCGCGAGAAGCGGATCGAGGCGCTCGACGACGACCTCGTC
This sequence comes from Pseudolysinimonas kribbensis, assembly GCF_030161895.1. Taxonomy (GTDB): domain Bacteria; phylum Actinomycetota; class Actinomycetes; order Actinomycetales; family Microbacteriaceae; genus Pseudolysinimonas; species Pseudolysinimonas kribbensis. The sequence continues at coordinate 440,705 of NZ_BSVB01000001.1, read as the reverse complement.
TACACCTCGGGTCAGCTCGACCGCGCCGTCACCTCGACGTCGCAGCTCCGGCTCGTGCTCAAGACCTTCCGCGATCGGCTCTTCACCGAGATCTTCCCCGGCCGCTCCACGGTTCCGAAGACGCTCATCTTCTGCAAGGACGACAACCACGCCGAGGAGGTCGTGACGACGGTCCGCCAGGTGTTCGGCCGGGGCAACGACTTCGCCGCCAAGATCACCTACAACGCGAAGGACCCGAAGGGCGCGCTGCAGGCGTTCCGCACCTCACCGACGCTGCGCATCGCGGTCACGGTCGACATGATCGCGACCGGCACCGACGTCAAGCCGCTCGAGTGCGTGTTCTTCATGCGGGATGTGCGCAGCGCCCAGTACTTCGAGCAGATGAAGGGGCGCGGCGCCCGCACCATCGCGCAGGCCGACTTCCGCGCCGTCACGCCGGATGCGGTCGAGAAGACCCGCTTCGTGATCGTGGATGCCGTGGGGGTGACCGAGCACGACTTCGTCGAGCCGCCGCTGAACCGCGAGAAGGGCGTCTCGCTCGAGAAGCTGTTGCAGCGGGTGGCGAACCTGACGATCACCGAGGACGAGACGGCCACGCTCGCCTCCCGCCTGTCGGCGCTGGAGCTGCAGCTCACCCCCGCCGAGCGCGCCGAACTCGACGAGGTGGCAGGCGGGTCGCTGCGCGGCATCGTGCAGGGGCTCGTGCACGCGGTGTCGGTGGATGCGCAGGCCGAGGCGCTCGCCGCGGCCGGGCTCGACCTCGAGGCCGCGAGCGAGCCGGCCCGGATCGCGGTGGTCGACCGGCTCATCGAGGCGAGCGTCGAACCGTTGGTCGCCAATCCGGAGCTGCGCTCGCGCATCCTGGAGCTGCGCCGCAGCCACGACCAGGTGATCGACGAGGTGAGCGTTGACGAGCTCCTCGGCGCCGGGGGAGTGGTCGACACGGACCGCGCCCGCACGATCGTCGAATCGTGGCGCGACTACCTGGACGAGAACCGCGACGAGATCGCCGCCATCCAGCTCGTCGACGAGGCGCGCCGGAGCGGGGCGGGTCACGTGAGCTTCGCCGCCATCCAGGAGCTCGCCGAGCGGATCAAACGCCCGCCGCACAACTGGACGCCGGAGGTGCTGTGGACGGCGTACGAGGCGGTCGAGAGGAGCCGTGTGCGCGGGTCGGGGAACCGGCAGCTCACCGACCTGGTCTCGCTGCTGCGGTTCGCGCTCGGGGCCGACGCGGAGCTGGTGCCGTTCGCGGACGCCGTCCACGCGCGGTACGCGGCGTGGCTCGCCCAGCAGGAGCAGGAAGGCGTCGTGTTCACCGACGCGCAGCGCTGGTGGCTCGACCGGATGGCGGAGGTGGTCGCCTCGTCGGCGGAGCTGACACCCGCCGACCTCGAGCTCGCGCCGTTCAGCGAGCGCGGCGGGCAAGCGGGCGCGGTGCAGGCGCTCGGAGCGGGTGCGGCGGCGTACGTGCGGGAGCTGGGCGAGGTGCTGGCAGGGTGACGTGGCCACGGAAGAGACTGGCTGACCTCGGGAAGTAGTGGTACGGAGGCTCTACCCCGTCGAAGGACAATTCCGCCTACTGGACGGGCGGGACGATGCCGTGGCTTTCGCCGAAAGACATGGGTGACGAGGTCCTGGTTCAAACACGCGATCACGTCACGGCGGCCGCGGTCGATGACGGTCGCGCGAAGGTGGTTCCCGCGGGATCGGTGGCCGTGGTCGTCCGGTCGGGAATTCTCGAACGCACGGTGCCGATCGCCATCGTCCCGTTCGAGACGACCCTCAACCAGGACATGAAGGCGATCGTTCCGTCGTCCGATGTAGACGTTCGATGGATCGCGTGGGCGCTTCGTTCGCAGGAGCGGCAGATCCTGGCAGGGGACCGTAAGTCGGGTACCACCGTTGCCTCGCTCGACTCGGGCACGTTTTCGTCGCGGACGATTCCGGTCCCGCCCCTGGCTGAGCAGCGGCGGATCGTCGATATCCTTGAGGGCCACCTGAGCCGCCTCGATAGGGCGGAAGAGTTGTTTGAGCACGCCGTCGCCGGGGCGGGCATCATCGCGCGGCGCTATGGCGACGTGTTACTCACCTCCGTCCGCGACCCGATCCGCCCGCTCGGCAAGCTCCTTCGGGAGCCGATGCGAAACGGCATCTCGGCTCCTGCGACCAAGGCCAGTAGTGGTGTGCGAACACTGACGCTCACAGCCGTGACCAAAGGCGAGTTCACGGAAGCGAACACCAAGTTGACGAGTGCAGATCCGGCCAGGGCGGTTGGATTGTGGCTCGAGAAGGGTGATGTTCTCGTCGAGCGGTCGAACACGCCTGAACTCGTGGGCACGTCGGCGATGTATCGGGGCTCTCCAGAGTGGGCCATCTTCCCCGACCTGATGATCCGGGTAAGGGTTGACGGTGCCATCGTCGTCCCCGAATACCTTGAGCTTGTCTTGCAGAGCTCGGTAACGCGGCAATTCTTGACCTCGCACGCGAAGGGGCTGGCGGGGTCCATGCCCAAGATCGACCAGCCGACGCTGGCGAGGGTGAGTGTTCCGCTCCCGCCTATTCCTGCCCAACGCGAGGTCGTCGACCGATGGCGTTCGCTGCGCGAATCCAGCTTGCGGTTACGAAGCGCCATCACGGTATCGCGCACCCGCTCCGCATCCCTCCGCCGCGCCCTCCTCACCGCCGCGTTCTCTGGCCGGCTCACGGGACGCGCATCCGACACCGACCGAATTGAGGAACTGGCCGATGCCTCCCACGACACCCGCTGAGGCGAAGCGGCTCGTCGACAAGCTGTGGGCGTACGCGAACGTGCTGCGCGACGACGGCGTCGGCACGATCGACTACACCGAGCAGCTCACCTATCTCCTCTTCCTCAAGATGGCGCACGAGCGGGCGATCCTGCCGTTCGCGGACGAGGCGCCGATCGTGCCCGACGAGTTCTCCTGGCAGAGGCTGCTCGACGCCAAGGGCGAAGCGCTCGAGCTGGAGTACAACCGCATCCTGACGGAACTCGGCAAGCAGCCCGGCACACTCGGGGTGATCTTCCGCAAGGCGCAGAATCGCATCCAGGACCCGGCCAAGCTCAGCCGGCTCGTGCACGATCTCATCGACAAGGAGAGCTGGCTCGCCACCGGCGTCGACATCAAGGGCGACGCCTACGAGTCGCTGCTGGCGAAGGGTGCCGAAGACGTCAAGTCGGGGGCCGGCCAGTACTTCACGCCGCGCGCTCTCATCGACGCGATCGTCGACTGCATCCGCCCCACCATCGACGACACGATCGTCGACCCGGCGGCCGGCACCGCGGGGTTCCTGCTCGCGGCACATGCGAAGGTCGAGGAGGATGATCCGGCATCCTTCACCCCGCCGCAGCGCGAGAAGCTGCGCAGCTCGCTGGTCCACGGCGTGGAGCTGGTGGATGGCACGGCGCGCCTCGCCGCCATGAACCTGCTGCTGCATGGTGCGGGCGATCCGCGCGGCGACAGCCTCATCGAGGTGAAGGACTCGCTCATCGCCGACCCCGGCATCCGGTGGTCGGTCGTGCTGTCGAACCCGCCGTTCGGGCGCAAGTCGTCGATCACCGTGATCGGAGCTGACGGACGCGAGAGCCGCGACGACATCGCCATCGAGCGCCCGGATTTCGTGGTCACCACCTCGAACAAGCAGCTCAACTTCCTGCAGCACATCGCCACGATCCTCGACACGCCGGGACGCGCCGCGGTCGTGCTGCCCGACAACGTGCTGTTCGAGGGCGGCGCCGGCGAGACGTTGCGGCGCCGGATGCTGCGCGACTTCGACCTGCACACGATGCTGCGGCTGCCGACCGGCCTGTTTTACGCGAATGGGGTCAAGGCCAACGTGCTGTTCTTCGACAAGAAGCCCGCCCGTGCGGACGGCGGCGCATGGACCGAGAAGCTGTGGGTCTACGACTTCCGCACCAACGTCCACTTCACTCTGCGCCAGAACCCGCTCACGCGCGCCCACCTCGACGACTTCGTCGACGCGTTCGCGCCGGGCCGGCCGCGGGATGAGCGGGTCGAGTCGGAGCGGTTCCGCGCATTTGGCTACGACGAACTGGTCGCACGCGACAAGGCGAACCTCGACCTCACATGGCTCCGCGACGAGTCCCTGGAGAACCTCGACGAGCTGCCGGCGCCCGAGGTGATCGCGCGCGAGATCGTCGACGACCTCACGGCGGCGCTCGCGGAATTCGAGGCCGTGGCGGCGGCGCTGGAGGCAGCCGAACCTTCAAGCGACGATTGAATCGGGTTCTCCACCTCACTCGAACAAACGTTCGAATCTCGCTAGAATAGGGGTATGTCCCGCCCCTCGCTCACCACGTTCGTTCGGTTTGCCGATGCCGACGCGATGATCGCGGCTTCCATGGAGGCGGCGGGGACGGATGCTGCTGCGTCACTCGAGGAGTCGTTCGGCGGCGCCGAGCCTGACGACGCGCCACCGTTGGGCGACCTTCTCCAAGAGGCGCTCTCGGGTCTCGCGTGGTTCTCCCGACCGTTCGCCGACGCGGCGCGGCTGCGGGGCGCGAGCGATGACGAGCTGCTGCAGCTCGCGAGCGTCGTGGCCGACCAGGCGGGCGTCGTGCAGGCGCAGCAGGCGCTCATCGCGGGGGAGATCGCCCAGCGTTCGCGCGCCGAGCTGGGTCTGCGGGGGCTCGCCCAGTCCCGAGGGCACCGCACGCCCGCCGAGCTTGTCCGCACCGCCGCGGGAAGCACGCTGCGCGATGCGCGGCAGGCGGTGGAGGTGGGGGAGCTGCTCGTCGAGACAAAGCAGCTCCCGCACCCCGCGACGGGGGAGGTGCCGGTGCCGTCCGCGCCCTGGATGTCGTGCGTGGCGGAGCGTGTCGTCGCGGGGCGGCTCTCCCCGGAGAAGGCGACGGCGATCCGGCGCGGGCTCGGTCTGCCCGGTGTCGGCATCGATGCCGCAGCGCTCGCCATGGCCGCGAGCATGCTGCTCGGTGAGGCCGAAGCACTCGATGCCGATCGGCTGCACACGCGGGCACGCGAGGTGCGCGACGAGCTCGATGCCGCCGGCGTCGCCGAACGCGAGGCGCGGCGCCGCGAGCAGCGCTCGTTCCGGCTGCATCGCCAGAGCGACGGGATGACGCGGGCCGTGTGGCTCATGGATCCCGAGACCGCAGCGCTCGTCACCGATGTCGTCGACCGCGCCACCTCCCCAAGCTCGGCGGACCCCGTTTCGTGCGCGCCGACGAACGGGCGCGGGCCGAGCGCATCGAGCGCGATCCGCGCACGGCGGAGCAGTACGCCTCCGACGTGCTCGTGGAACTGTTGCGCCTGGGCCACACGGCCGACCCGCAGCTGCTCGGCGGTGACGAGCCTCCCGCCGTCCGGGTGCTCGTCACCGGTGCCGACCTCGCGTCGGGCCGGGGATTCGCCCAGATCGAAGGTCAGACCGCGCCCGTCTCGACCGCGACCGCCGAGCGGCTCGTCTGCAGTTCCGGTCAGCAGGTGATCGTCTTCGATCCCGACGGGCGGCCGCTCGACGTCGGCCGCGCCTCACGGCTCTTCACCCGCCGACAGCGCCGGGCCCTTCACGCCCGCGACGGTGGGTGCATGTTCCCCGGCTGTGAACGACCACCGTCCTGGACGGAAGCGCACCACATCCGGCACTGGGTACGGGATCGCGGGGGATCGGACATCGACGACGGCATCCTCCTGTGCCGGCACCATCACCGGCTCGTGCACGACCAGGGGTGGGAGTTCCAGCGCGCGATGGATGAGAACGGCATCCGATACGAACTGATCCCGCCCACCTCGATCGACGCCGCACAGCAGCCGATCGCGCTCCGGACCCGCAGCGCCGCTTACCGACGACTGCAGGAGCGTGCCGTCGGTTCGCCCGCGGCTCCGTAGGCTGGTTCTCGCCCATGAACACGACGACCTCCTCCTCGCCGAGCTGCGCCAGCGCGGCCTCGAGGCCCTGCGGGACGCCGGCGTGCCGACGCCCGAGGCCGACGCCGAACTGCTCCTCGCTCATGTGCTGGGCATCGGTCGCGGCCGTCTGCAGGCGATGATCGTCGTCGGCACGGGCACGGGCACGGGCACTGGCATCGACCCGGATCCCGGGATCACTCCCGCGCGGCGCAGCGCCTTCGACGACGCGGTCGCGCGACGCGCCCGCCGCGAGCCGCTCCAGCACATCACGGGCACAGCTCCCTTCCGCTCCCTCGAGCTCGCCGTAGGCCCCGGCGTCTTCGTGCCGCGGCCCGAGACCGAGACGGTCGCGCAGCTCGCGATCGACGCGCTGCAGGCGGTGCCCACGCCCGAACCCGTCGCCGTCGACCTCGGCACCGGGTCCGGCGCGATCGCTCTCGCCCTCGCGACCGAGGTGCCGCACGCCCACGTCGTCGCCCTCGAGCGCTCGCCCGAGGCGCATGCCTGGGCGGCGCGCAACATCGCCGCGACCGGCGCCGCCAACATCCGGCTCGAGCTCGGCGACCTCGCCGATCCCGATGCGCTCCTCGAGCTCGACGGCACCGTCGACGTCGTCGTGTCCAACCCGCCGTACATCCCCGACGACGCCATCCCGCGCGACCCCGAGGTGCGGCTGTTCGACCCGCGGGCCGCGCTCTACGGGGAGCGGACGGGCTCGACCCGATCCGCGCGATCTCGGCCCGCGCGGCCGCGCTGCTGCGCCCCGGCGCGATGCTCGTGCTCGAACACGGCGAGCTGCAGGGCGCCGCGGTGCGCGCGCTGCTCACCGCCGACGGCTGGCGCGCCGCCGCGACCACACGCGACCTCCTCGGGCGCGACCGGGCGACGACCGCCCTGCGTTAGCGGGGGTCGGCGAGGGGTTCCGCCCGGAACGCCGTGAAGGCCTCGATCGCCGCGACCAGCGACGCCGCGTCGGTGAACCGGTGTGCGGTGATGCCCACCGATTCGGCGCCGGCCACGTTCTCCGGCAGGTCGTCGGTGAAGAACACCTCCGACGGCTCGCGCCCGTACGCCTCCAGCAGGGCGAGGAACACCCCGGGTCGGGCTTGCGCGCCCCGTAGAAGCTCGAGGTGTGCAGCTCCGAGCCGAACAGCTCCGCGATCTCGGGCGCCAGCGTCGCCAGATGCGCCTCGACGAGAGGCCCGTTGTTGGTCAGCAGGGCGACCTCGCCGAGCTCCGCGGCCCGCCGCACGGCCGCGAACGACTCCGGCCACGGGGTCATGGCCGCGCGCCGGATGCGCAGCCAGTCGTCGACCGGCACCGGCATCCCCATCGCCGTCTCGAACGCCGCGTGGTACTCGCCCGCGGTCGCGTAGCCGCCGGCCTCGGCGCGCCACTCGCCGTCGTCGTGCCACCAGCGTCGCCGCAGCTCGACGAGGTCGTGCCCGGTCAGCTCCTCCAGGAGCCCCATGCGCACGCGCCAGTCGTACCGGTACAGCACATCGTCCATGTCGAAGACGAACAGGAGGGGCATGTGGCCCAAGTCTAGGATCGCAGGTGTGCCCGCCTTCGACACCACGGATGCCGCCCAGCTGCTTCAGGGCATGCGCCTCGCGCGGGCGGCGCTGAAGCGCGGCGAGCTCGTCGTCATCCCCACCGACACCGTCTACGGCATCGCCGCCGAGGCGTTCGCGGCGCCGGCCGTGCAGAGGCTGCTCGACGCCAAGGGCGCGACCGCACGGCCCCGCCGCCGGTGCTCGTGCCCGGGCTGCCGACCCTCGACGCGCTCGCCGAGGTCGTGCCGGATGAGGTGCGGGCGCTCGTCGGCGAGTTCTGGCCCGGCGGGCTGACGGTGATCCTGCGCGCGCGCTCCACCCTCGACTGGGATCTCGGCGAGACCCGCGGCACGGTCGCGCTCCGGATGCCGCGCCACCCGATCGCGCTCGAGCTCCTGGCCGAGACCGGCCCGCTCGCCGTCTCCTCCGCGAACAAGACGGGCCAGCCCGCCGCGACCACCGCGGCCGAGGCCGAGGCGCAGCTCGGCGACGCGATCGAGGTCTACCTCGAGGCCGGTCCGAGCGCCGAGTGGTACGCCCCCGAGCATCAGCGATCCGGTTCGACGATCGTCGACGCGACCGCGCTCGAGCACCCGGACGGCAAGCTCACCATCGTGCGGCACGGCGTCATCCCCGACGAGGAGATCATCCGGGTCGTGGGGGCCGAACGGTGCGGATAGTCTTCTACATCGCGGCGGGCGGCAGCGCCGCCGTCGTGACATTCCTGTTCTCGCTGCTGACCTACAAGCTGAGCACGCGGTTCCGGCTGTACCCGAAGATCCGCGAGCGCGACGTGCACACCCGTCCGACGCCGCGGCTGGGCGGGGCGGCACTGTTCCTGGGCGTGGTGGCGGCGTTCCTCGTGGCGAGCCGCTTCCCGCCGCTCGCCGTCGCGTTCTCGGAGCCGGTGCGCGTCATCGCCGTGCTCGGCGCCGCCGCGATGATCGTCGCGATCGGCATCGCCGACGACATCTGGGACCTCGACTGGCTCACCAAGCTCGCGGGCCAGATCATCGCGGCCGGCCTGCTCGCCTGGCAGGGCGTGTCGATCACCTGGATCCCGCTCCCCGGCACCGTCGTCCCGCTCTCGCCGTACATGTCGCTGGCGATCACGGTCTTCCTCGTCGTGCTGGTGATGAACGCGATCAACTTCATCGACGGGCTCGACGGGCTCGTGGCCGGCGTCGCGATCATCGCCAACGGCGCCTTCTTCGTCTGCGTCTACGTCATCACCTACGGCCCGACCGAGCAGTCCAGCTACTTCAACCTGCCGGAGCTGATCGCCGCGATCCTCGTCGGGGCCTGCGTCGGGATGCTTCCGCTGAACTTCCGCTGGGGCGAGAAGCGGCCCGCCAAGCTCTTCATGGGCGACGGCGGGGCGCTCCTGGTCGGCATGCTCATGGCCGCGTCGACCATCTCGCTCACGAGCTCGGTCGACCTGCCCGGAGGCACCGGAGCGATCGACGCCTCGCGGTACGCCTCGGCGTTCGCGCCCGTGATCCTGCCCTTCGCCGTGCTCATCGTGCCGCTGCTCGACTTCGGCCTCGCGATCCTGCGCCGGCTGCGCGCCGGCAAGTCGCCCTTCAGCGCCGACCGCAAGCACCTGCACCACCGCCTGCTCGACATGGGCCACTCCCACCTGCACGCCGTGCTGATCTTCTACGCCTGGACGGCGGCCATCGCCCTCGGGTGCGTGCTGCTGCTGTTCGTTCCCTGGTGGATCGCGTTGGCGGTCACGCTCGCGGGTCTCGTCGTGTGCGGCACCGTCACGCTCTCGCCGCTCAGCCGGCGCAAGGCGATCGAGGCCGTCGCCCAGAGCTCGCCGCCCACGGGACCCATCGGGGTCGCGCGCTTCGACCCCCTCGATGAGGCGGGCGAGGTGTCGCCGACCCGGGCCGAGACCGATCGGATGCTCGAGCACCTGCATCCCGACCCCCTGCATTCCGACAAGGAGTCCGCATGAGCGTCACCCCGATCCTCACGCGCGCGCTGCGCTACGGCGCGTTCGTCGCCGTGGCCGTCGCGATCGGCGCGAGCGTCATCGGATTCGTCGTGGCCGGCATCGCGGGCCTGGCGGGCGGGCTCATGGGGGCGGCCATCGCCTTCGTCTTCCTCGGCCTGACCGCGGTCAGCATGCTCGTCGGCGGCCGCGTCACGAAGAACGACGGCACCAACCCCGCCTTCTATGCCGTGGTGGTCGGGGCGCTCTTCGTCAAGCTCGTCGTCTTCGTCGTCGCGGCGCTGCTGCTGCGCAGCGCGACCTGGATGAACCCGACGGTCTTCGCGATCGCGGCGATCGTCGCGGTGCTCGGCTCGCTCATCGCCGATCTGATCGCGTTCGTGCGCGCCCGGGTGCCGTACGTGAGCGATGTGAAGCTGCCCGGCGAGCGTCATGACGACGGGGCATCCTGAGGGCGCTCCGGCCTGATAGGCTCGGAGTCAATCCTCCCCTCGATCGCCGCGCGTCGAGCGCCCCGATATCGGAGAAAGTCCTGAAGGCTCAACCGCTCTCCTCTGCCCGGCTCATCCGCAACGCTGCGCTCGCCGTCCTGGCCGCCATCCTGGTCGCCGCCGGGATCTTCGCGCTCACCGCGGGGCCCGCGGACTTCCATCCGCCGTCGATCGACGAGTTCTTCCCGAAGGCCGTCCTCTTCGCGGGCACGCCCTTCGCGCTGAACCGGATCATGCTGATCCGGATCCTGGTGGTCGTGGTCGTCGTGCTCCTGCTGTGGCTGGGCTCACGCCGTATGAAGATCGTGCCGTCGCGCGGGCAGCTCGTCTTCGAGTTCGCGCTCAACTTCGTCCGCAAGAGCATCGTCATCGACACGCTCGGCGAGAAGGACGGCAAGCGGTTCATGGGGCTGCTCATGGGCATCTTCTTCACCGTGCTCGGCATGAACCTGACGTCGACGATCCCCGGGCTCCAGATCGCCGCGTCGGCGAACGTCGGACTCCCGCTCGTCCTCGCGGTCGTCGCCTACGTGGCGTTCATCTACGCGGGCATCAAGCGCTATGGCCTCAAGTACTTCAAGAACGCACTGATCCTGCCGGGCGTCCCGGTGGTGCTGATCCCGTTCCTGGCGATCCTCGAGTTCCTGTCGACCTTCATCGTCCGGCCGGTCACGCTCATCCTGCGACTCCTGATGAACATGGTCGCCGGCCACATGCTGCTCGTGCTGTGCTTCTCGGCGACCCAGTTCTTCATCGTCACCCTGCTCTTCTCCGGCAACTTCCTCGGGCTGCTCGGCATCGGCAGCTTCGCCTTCGGCATGGCGTTCGTCGGGCTCGAACTCTTCGTCGCCGCCCTGCAGGCCTACGTCTTCGCCATCCTGACCGCCATCTACCTGCAGATGGCGCTGGCCGAAGAGCACTGATTCATCGGTCATCACGACCAGAAAAACCACCCTCGAAAGGAAAACCCCATGGACGTCGCCGGACAGCTCGCTCCGCTCGCCTTCGGTCTCGCCGTCATCGGCTCCGGTATCGGGGTCGGCTACGTGATCGGCAAGACGATCGAGTCGGTCGCCCGTCAGCCCGAACTGCAGGGTCGCCTGCAGGGCCTGATGTTCCTCGGCATCGCGCTCGTCGAGGCGCTCTGCTTCATCGCGATCGCCGTCGCCTTCATCCCGTTCCCCAAGCCGTAATCCAGCCCACCGATTCGTAAGGAGTCCGGATGCGCGACGCATTCGTCCGAGCGGCGGGAGACGACAACCCCAGCCTGCTGATCCCGAGCATCCCCGATCTGTTCTGGGGCACGCTCGCGTTCGTGGTGATCCTGGCGTTCGTCATCTGGAAGGTCGTACCCCGCATGAACGCCGCGCTCGACGCGCGGCGCGAGGCGATCGAGGGCGGCCTCAAGAAGGCCGAGGAGGCGCAGGCCGGTGCGGCCGAGGCGCTCGAGAAGTACAACGCGCAGCTCGCCGAGGCGCGATCCGAGGCGGCCCGCATCCGCGAGCAGGCGCGCGAGGATGCCAAGCGCATCCGGGCCGATCTGCTCGAGCAGGCGCAGGCCGACGCCGAGCGCGTGAAGACGAACGCCCAGGCGACGATCGAGGCCGAGCGCGCCGCCGCGCTGTCCTCGCTGCGTATCGAGGTCGGCTCGCTCGCCCTCGGCCTGGCGTCGACGGTCGTAGGCGAGAGCCTGAGCGACGACAAGCGTTCGGCGGGCATCGTCGACCGGTTCCTCGCCGACCTGGAGACCGCGGACGCCGCGGCGGCCCAGGCGGGAAGGTCGCCGGCTGAGAGGGCACGGTCGAGCAGGTAATGGGTTCCGCATCCCGCCAGGCGCTCCGCACCGCCATCGACGTCCTCACCGCCGCGAAGGGCGTCTCCGTCGCGACCGGTGAGCAGCTGATGACGGCCGGCCGTGCCGTCGAGGAGTCGGGGCAGCTGCGCACACTGCTCGGCGACCCGGCGATCGCGCCCGACGAGAAGTCGGCGATCGTGGCGAAGATCTTCCCGGGTCTCGAGAAGACCGCGGCGAGCCTGCTGACCGGCATCGTGCAGTCCCGGTGGTCGAACGGCGACGAGCTCGTGGCCGGCATCGAGGAGGTCGGCGTGCGCGCGATCGCGCAGGGCGACGGCCACACCAAGGCGATCGAGGCGGAGCTGTTCGCGTTCGCGCGCATCGTGGCGAGCGATCCGGAGCTCGAGCTGGCGCTCGGCAACAAGCTCGCCGAGGGCGAGTCGAAGGCCGCCCTCGTCGATGCACTGCTCGGGAAGAAGGCGCATCCCGGCACCCTGGCGATCGTCGACCACCTCGTGCGCAGCCCTCGCGGCCGTCGCGTGGGGGAGATGTTCGCGCAGGCGGCCGACGTGGTCGCCGCATCCGGAGGACGCCGCATCGCCACCGTCACCTCGGCGGCTCCGCTGAGCGCGAAGCAGCAGGACCGCCTGGCGGCCGCGCTGAAGAAGACGTACGACAGCGACATCCAGCTCAACGCGGTCGTCGACCCGGCCGTGATCGGCGGGGTCCGCATCCAGATCGGCGACGACGTCATCGACGGCACCGTCGCGGCGCGGCTCGCCGACCTCCGACTCCAGCTCGCCGGCTGACCCGGCACCAGTTCCACCCAGTAGAGGGAATCCCCATGGCAGACATCACCATCAGCCCGGACGAGATCCGCGACGCGCTGCAGAGCTTCGTCTCGTCGTACCAGCCGCAGAAGGCGAACGCGACCGAGGTCGGCACCGTCGTCGACACGGCCGACGGCATCGCCCACGTGGAGGGCCTCCCCGGGGCGATGGCGAACGAGCTGCTGCGCTTCGCCGACGGCACGCTGGGCCTCGCGCTCAACCTCGACGAGGACGAGATCGGCGTCATCGTGCTCGGCGACTTCGGCGGCATCGAGGAGGGCATGGAGGTCACCCGCACGGGCGAGGTCCTGTCGGTCGCCGTCGGCGACGGCTACCTCGGCCGGGTCGTCGACCCGCTCGGCGCCCCCATCGACGGCCTCGGCGAGATCGCGACCGAGGGCCGCCGCGCCCTCGAGCTCCAGGCGCCCGGTGTGATGCAGCGCAAGAGCGTGCACCAGCCGATGCAGACCGGCATCAAGGCCATCGATGCGATGATCCCGATCGGCCGCGGCCAGCGCCAGCTCATCATCGGCGACCGCCAGACCGGCAAGACCGCGATCGCGATCGACACGATCATCAACCAGAAGGACAACTGGGCCTCGGGCGACCCCGAGAAGCAGGTCCGCTGCATCTACGTCGCGATCGGCCAGAAGGGCTCCACGATCGCGGCCGTGAAGGGCGCCCTCGAGGACGCCGGGGCGATGGAGTACACGACGATCGTCGCAGCTCCGGCCTCCGACGCCGCGGGCTTCAAGTACCTGGCCCCCTACACCGGCTCGGCGATCGGCCAGCACTGGATGTACGGCGGCAAGCACGTGCTGATCATCTTCGACGACCTGTCGAAGCAGGCCGAGGCCTACCGGGCCGTGTCGCTGCTGCTGCGTCGCCCGCCGGGCCGCGAGGCGTACCCGGGCGACGTGTTCTACCTGCACTCCCGTCTGCTCGAGCGCTGCGCGAAGCTCTCGGACGAGCTGGGCGCGGGATCGATGACCGGGCTGCCGATCATCGAGACCAAGGCGAACGACGTGTCGGCCTACATCCCGACCAACGTGATCTCGATCACCGACGGCCAGATCTTCCTGCAGTCCGACCTGTTCAACGCGAACCAGCGCCCGGCGGTCGACGTCGGCATCTCGGTGTCGCGCGTCGGCGGCGACGCCCAGGTCAAGTCGATCAAGTCGGTCTCCGGCACGCTCAAGCTCGAGCTCGCGCAGTACCGGGCGCTCGAGGCGTTCGCGCTGTTCGCGTCCGACCTGGATGCCGCGAGCCGTCGCCAGCTCGACCGCGGCGCCCGGCTGACCGAGCTGCTTCGCCAGCCGCAGTACTCGCCGTTCCCGGTCGAGAAGCAGGTCGTGTCGATCTGGGCCGGCACCAACGGCAAGCTCGACGAGGTGCCGGTGGAGGACGTGCTGCGCTTCGAGGCCGAGCTGCACGACTACCTCGAGCGCAACACCGAGATCCTCGCCACGATCCGCGACACCAACGTGTTGAGCGACGACACCAAGTCCGAGCTCGAGAAGGCGGTCGACGCGTTCTCGAAGGAGTTCGTGACCGGGGCCGGCGACCCGCTCGGCAGGCCGGGCGTCGAGGAGTTCGAGGCCACCGACGTCGAGGACGTCAACCAGGAGAAGATCGTCAAGTCGAAGCGCTGACGAACCCCCGACCCGAGCGATAGAGAGGAGGCGATCCCATGGGAGCACAGCTCCGCGAGTACCGCGCCCGCATCCGCAGCGCGCAGACCACGAAGAAGATCACGCGTGCGATGGAGCTCATCGCGGCCAGTCGCATCCAGCGTGCGCTCGCCCGCGTCAAGGCGTCCGCGCCGTACGCGCGTGCGGTGACCCGCGCCGTGTCGGCCGTCGCCACCTACTCCAACGTCGAGCACGTACTCACGACCGAGCCGGAGAAGATCGAGCGCGCCGCGATCGTCGTCTTCGCCTCGGACCGCGGGCTCGCGGGGGCGTTCAACGCCAACGTGCTGCGCGCCGGCGAGGAGCTCGCCACCCTGCTGCAGAGCCAGGGCAAGGATGTCGTCTACTACCTGATCGGCCGCCGCGCGGTGGGGTACTTCTCCTTCCGCAAGCGCGCGTTCGAGCAGGTCTGGGCGGGCGACACCGACACCCCGCAGTTCGGTACGGCGCAGGAGATCGGGCAGGAGCTCGTGCGGCGCTTCGTGCAGCCGACGAGCGAGGGCGGGGTCGACGAGATCCACATCGTCTACAACCGCTTCGTCTCGATGCTCACTCAGGAGCCGGAGGTCGTGCGTCTCCTGCCGCTCGAGGTCGTCGAGGGCGTCGAGGCGCCCGAGGATCGCGACGCGGCGTTCCCGCTGTACGAGTTCGAGCCGGATGCCGAGGACGTGCTCGACGCCCTGCTGCCCGTCTACATCGAGTCGCGCATCTACAACGCGCTCCTGCAGTCGGCCGCCTCCAAGCACGCGGCGACGCAGAAGGCGATGAAGTCGGCCTCCGACAACGCCGACTCGCTCATCCGCGACTACACCCGCCTGGCGAACAACGCCCGTCAGGCCGAGATCACCCAGCAGATCTCCGAGATCGTGGGCGGCGCCGACGCCCTGAGCTCGGCGAAATAGACGTAAGGAATAACCATGGCTACTGCGACCAAGAAGGCCCCCGCCGCGAAGGCCGAGTCCCCGCGGGCGTCGGCCGCATCGCGCGCGTCACCGGCCCCGTCGTCGACATCGAGTTCCCGCACGACGCGATCCCCGAGATCTACAACGCGTTGAAGACCACGATCACCCTCACGGGCGACGAGGAGTCGGCGACCGAGATCACGCTCGAGGTCGCGCAGCACCTCGGCGACGACGTCGTGCGCGCGATCGCCCTGAAGCCCACGGACGGCCTGGTCCGCGGCCAGGAGGTGCGCGACACCGGCGCCCCGATCTCCGTGCCCGTCGGCGACGTCACCAAGGGCAAGGTCTTCAACGTGATCGGCGAGATCCTCAACGCCGAGCCGGGCGAGAAGATCGAGATCACCGAGCGCTGGCCGATCCACCGCAAGCCGCCGGCCTTCGACCAGCTCGAGGCCAAGACGGAGCTGTTCGAGACCGGTATCAAGGTCATCGACCTGCTGACCCCCTACGTGCAGGGCGGCAAGATCGGCCTGTTCGGCGGTGCGGGCGTCGGCAAGACGGTGCTCATCCAGGAGATGATCTACCGCGTCGCCGCCAACCACGGTGGTGTCTCGGTGTTCGCCGGTGTGGGCGAGCGCACCCGTGAGGGCAACGACCTGATCGGCGAGATGGAGGAGGCGGGCGTCTTCGACAAGACGGCCCTCGTCTTCGGTCAGATGGACGAGCCGCCGGGAACGCGTCTGCGCGTGGCGCTGTCGGCTCTCACGATGGCGGAGTACTTCCGCGACGTGCAGGGCCAGGACGTGCTGCTGTTCATCGACAACATCTTCCGGTTCACCCAGGCCGGCTCCGAGGTCTCGACGCTGCTCGGCCGCATGCCGTCCGCGGTGGGCTACCAGCCGAACCTGGCGGACGAGATGGGCGTGCTCCAGGAGCGCATCACCTCGACCCGCGGTCACTCGATCACCTCGCTGCAGGCGATCTACGTGCCTGCCGACGACTACACCGACCCGGCTCCGGCGACGACGTTCGCGCATCTCGACGCGACGACGGAGCTCTCGCGCGAGATCGCGTCGCGCGGTCTGTACCCGGCCGTCGACCCGCTCACCTCGACCAGCCGCATCCTCGACCCCCGGTATCTGGGCGAGGACCACTACCGCGTCGCGACGACCGTCAAGCAGATCCTCCAGAAGAACAAGGAGCTGCAGGAGATCATCGCGATCCTGGGTGTCGACGAGCTCTCCGAGGAGGACAAGATCACGGTGTCGCGTGCGCGCCGGATCCAGCAGTTCCTCTCCCAGAACACCTACATGGCCACCAAGTTCACCGGTGTCGAGGGTTCGACGGTGCCGCTCAAGGACACGGTCGAGTCGTTCGACGCGATCGCCAAGGGCGAGTTCGACAACGTGGCCGAGCAGGCGTTCTTCAACGTCGGCTCGATCAGCGACGTCGAGGAGAAGTGGGCGCAGATCCAGAAGGAGAACGGCTGAGATGGCCGACCTGACGGTGAGCGTGGTCTCGGCGGACGCCGAGGTCTGGACGGGGAGCGCCAAGCAGGTGGTCGCCCGCACCCAGGTGGGCCAGATCGGCCTGCTCGCCGGCCACCAGCCGGTGCTGGGGATCCTCGCCGAGGGCGAGGTGCGCATCACCACCACCGACGGCTCGATCGTCACCGCGAAGGCGGAGGACGGCTTCCTGTCGATGCAGAACGACGTCGTGACGATCGTCGCGGGCACCGCAGAGCTGGTCTGAGCATCCGGGCCAGCACCCCGGCACTCGGAGTCCTCACATGACCGAACTCGGCGCGATCACCGAACCCGGGGTCCGGTCGGCGGTTCCGCAGCTCATCGTGACGGCCGGGCTGCCGGCCACGGGCAAGAGCACCATCGCGGAGGTCGTCGGCAACCGCCTGGGCCTGCCGATCGTCTCCGTCGACCCGCTCGAGTCGGCGATTCTGAGCGCCGGCATCGCCCCCGACCAGCCGACCGGTCTCGCCGCCTATCTCGTCGCCGAGACCATCGCGGAGGCGGTGCTCGTCGGCGGTGCCGGCGTCATCGTGGATGCGGTGAACGCGGTCGAGCCCGCTCGCGAGCAGTGGGTGCGCCTGGCCGGCCGACAGAATGTGCCGGTCAAGTTCCTCGAGGTGGTGTGCTCCGACCCGTTGCTGCATCGCGCGCGGCTCGAGAAGCGCGATCGCGAGCTGCCGCATCTCGCCGAGCCCGACTGGCACGCCGTCGAGCAGCGCACCGACGAGTGGGAGAGCTGGTCGGGTTCCAGTGCGGCCGTGCCGCGCATCACCCTGGACTCGGTGCAGCCGCTCGGCAGCAATGTCGAGCACGCGCTCGCGTTCATCCTCGGCGGCGACGCGCACGTCGCCTGAGCGGCGTCCCCCGTGCTTCTGCTGCTCCCGCCGTCGGAGACCAAGCGCGACAGCGGTTCGCCGGGCACCGCGCTCGACCTCTCCGCGCTCTCGCTGCCTGCCCTGACGCCCCAGCGCGTGGCCGCGGTCGCGGCGTTGCGCCGGCTGTGCCGCACGAAGGGCGCCGCCATGGCGGCGCTCAAGCTCGGCCCGAGGCTCGCCGGCGAGATCGAGCGCAATCGGGCGCTGCTCACCTCGCCGCTGCTGCCCGCGATCGACCGCTTCGACGGCGTGCTCTACGACGCCCTGGATTCCTCCTCGCTGAGCGATCAGGCCCGCAGCTTCGCGGGCGAGCACGTGCTCATCGCCTCCGCGCTGTTCGGGATGGTCGGTGCGCTGGATCTCGTGCCGGCCTATCGGATGTCGCCCGACTCCCGGCTGCCCGGCATGCCGCTCGGGCGGCACTGGTCCGAGCCGGTGCGCGCCACCCTCGCGGCACGCGCGGGCCAGGAGCTCGTGCTCGACCTGCGCTCGGAGGCCTATGCGGCGCTCGGCCCCGCTCCCGAGGGGTCCTGGTTCGTGCGTGTCGTCGCGGACGACGGTGCGGACCGTCGCCGCGCCCTCAACCACTTCAACAAGCACGGCAAGGGCGAACTCGTCCGCCGGATGCTGGATGCCGGGATCGACCACCCCGACCTGGCGTCGCTCCGGACGTGGGCGGCCGCGACCGGCATCCGCCTCGAACACGGAGCGCCGGGCGAGCTGGATCTCGTGGTGTGACGCGGGCGACCGGGTGGGTCAGGCGCCGGCCGCCCGCCAGCACCCCTGCGCGTGGTCGTCGACCATGCCCGTCGCCTGCATGAGCGCGTAGATCGTCGTCGGTCCGACGAACCGGAACCCGCGCTTCTTGAGCTCCTTGCTGAGCGCGACCGACTCGGGCGTGGTCGCCGGGATCTCGCCGGCGCGGGG
Organism: Pseudolysinimonas kribbensis; assembly: GCF_030161895.1. Classification (GTDB taxonomy): domain Bacteria; phylum Actinomycetota; class Actinomycetes; order Actinomycetales; family Microbacteriaceae; genus Pseudolysinimonas; species Pseudolysinimonas kribbensis. The sequence continues at coordinate 422,240 of NZ_BSVB01000001.1, read as the reverse complement.
CGCGACCGTGCGAGCCGGCGGCGCGAAGCTCCACAGCAATGCGTCGAGCGCCCCGGGCGCCTCACGCACGAGCTCCGCGGCGACGCGCGCGTTGGAGATCGTCGCGTCGACCTTGGCGGCGTTGCGGATGATGCCGGGATCCGCCATCAGCCGCGCGACGTCGGCATCGTCGAACGCCGCCACCGCGTCGATGTCGAAGCCCGCGAACGCGGCCCGGAACGTGTCGCGGCGGCGCAGGATGGTGATCCACGACAGCCCGGCCTGGAACCCCTCCAGGCTCATCCGCTCGAACAGCTCGCGGTCGCCGTGCAAGACGGTGCCCCACTCGTCGTCGTGGTAGCGGAGGTACTCGGGGCCGATCCGGCCCACCCGCAGCGCGCCCGGCCGTCCGCGCCGACGATGACGCTCACGCGGCCGGGAGATCGAGCTGGACGGCCGTGGTGTCGGCCGGCACCGTGTGCGCGATGCCCTCGTGCTCGAGCAGCCACGACTTGGTCGGGATGCCCTCGCCGCCGCTGTAGCCCGTGATGCGGCCCGAGACGCCGAGCACGCGGTGACACGGCACGATGATCGGCACGGGATTGGCCCCGACGGCGCCGCCCACGGCCCGGCCGGCCGTGGGCCTGCCGGTGGCGTGGCCGAGCTCGCCGTAGGAGATCACCTCTCCCCACTGCAACTGCACGAGCTGTTCCCACACCGCGAGCTGGAAGGCGGTGCCGGCCAGTTCCACGGGGACATCGAAGTCGTGCCGGTCGCCCGCGAAGTACTCGGCCAGCTGGTCGGCGGCGCGATCGAGGACCGCGTCGCCGTGCTCGGCCTCCTCGTCGTGCGGCAGCGAGCCGGCGTGCTCGATCGCGAGAGAGGTGATCGCGCGCCCGTCGCTGACGACCTCAATGCGGCCGATGGGGGAGTCGATCCGACGCAGGTGCAGGGATCCGTCGTTCGTCATGTGCACGACAGTAGCCGCGCCCCCGACATCTCCTCGCGGGAATCGGACATCGCGTGGAGAGCCGATCCGCCGGACGCGTGGGGTGGAGTAACGCCCGCCCTAGGCTGGACGGGTGGATGCTCGTCCCCTCGGTTCCGCCCCCTTCGCCGTCTCGGTCGCGGGCCTCGGATGCAACAACTTCGGCCGTCCCGATACGGCCACGTTCGGGCAGGAGGGCACCGACGCCGTGGTCGCCGCCGCCCTCGAGGCGGGCATCACGTTCTTCGACACGGCGGACATCTACGGCGCCGACTACGGTCTCAGCGAGACCCGCCTCGGCGCGGCGATCCGGGGCCGCCGCGACGACATGGTCATCGCCACGAAGTTCGGGCATACGGGCGCACCGAGCCCGATCGAGGGCGCCAAGGGATCACTCGCCTACATCCGTGCCGCCGTCGAGGGATCGCTCCGGCGGCTCGGCACCGACCGCATCGACCTCTACCAGCAGCACACCCCCGACCCGTCGGTGCCGATCGAGGAGACTCTCGGCGCGCTCGACGAGCTCGTCGTGGAGGGCAAGGTGATCGCGATCGGCAACTCGAACTTCGATGCCGACCAGATCGCTGCGGCCGAGACGGCAGCCGGCCGGCTCGGAATCGCCCGCTTCGTGAGCGCGCAGAACGAGTACAACCTGCTGAGCCGTTCGGTCGAGCGCGATGTCCTCCCGGCCGCCCGGGAGGCCGGACTCGGCTTCCTGCCGTTCTTCCCGCTCGCCAACGGGCTGTTCACGGGCAAGTTCTCGCGCACGGAACGCCCCGCCGACAGCCGGATCGCCCGGCAGCGTCCGCACGTGCACGAGAACGCGCCGTGGGACGCGATCGAGGCCTACGAGGCGTTCTGCGCCGAGCGGGGCATCACGATGCTCGAGGCGACGTTCGGCTGGCTGCTCGCCCAGCCGGCGCTCTCGAGCGTCATCGCCGGTGCGACGAGGCCCGACCAGGTGCGTGCGAACGCGGCGGCCGCGACCGCCTGGGTGCCGTCTCCCGAGGAGATCGCGACGATCTCCGGCCTCTTCCCCCGACCTGACCCGCGATCAGCGGTTGAGCACGATCACGGCCGCGTTGAGGGTGGTGGCGTAGAGCACCCAGGCCCCGTACGGGATCAGCAGCACGGCAGCGATCCGGCGCACCGCCCAGAACCGGATCGTCGTGATGAGCACGAGCACGTCCAGCGCCACGATGATGGCGAGCGCGATCCACCAGCCGGCGGCGCCGACGGCGGGATACAGGCCGAAGAAGACGGGGGTCCAGAGCGCGTTCAGCACGAGCTGGCCCACGTAGAGCCCCAGCGCCGTGCGCCGGCGGCGCGGATCGGCCGGCGTGCTGCGCCAGATCAGCCACGCGGCGATCGACATGAGGGCGTACAGCACGGTCCAGACGGGGCCGAAGACGGCGTTCGGCGGGCTCCAGGACGCTCTCGCGGCGCCGGCGTACCAGCCGTCGACCTCACGGATCGTGGTGGTGGCGCCGAGGGCCGCGACCGCAGAGGCGATCACCAGGAACGCGACGAGGGCGACGATCGACCGCGCCAGCGTGGGGGAGCGGGAGGGCCGGGATGCCGCATCCGTCGACATCCCACGACGCTACGCCGGCCGGCGACCTCGGTCGGGAGGCCGCCAGCCGGCTGTCAGAAACGGGTCACTTCTGCAGGACGACCTGCAGTTCCATCGAGATGGACACGTCGTCGCCGAGGGTCATGCCGCCGGCCTCGAGGGCCGCGTTCCAGCTGACGCCGAAGTCGTGGCGGTTGATCTTCGCGGTCGCGCTGGCGCCGGCCTTGACCGTGCCGTCGTCGGTCACGACGACGCCGCCGAACTCGCCGGTCAGGGTGACCGGCTGGGTGACGCCGCGCAGCGTCAGCTCGCCCGTGACGGTGAAGTCGTCGCCGTCGATGTCGAAGCCGGTCGAGCGGAAGGTCATGTGCGGGTGCTGCTCGACCAGGAAGAAGTCGCTCGAGCGGAGGTGGTTGTCGCGGTACTCCTGCTTGGTGTTGACCGATGCCACGTCGACGACGGCCTCGATGGTGGACTCCGCGGGATCGGCGGCGGTCACGATCGTCACGTCGAAGGAGTCGAAGGTGCCGCGCACCTTGGTCACCTTGAGGTGGCGCACCGTGAAGGAGAGCTCGGAATGCACCGGATCGAGCTTCCAGGTGCCGACGCGGTAGTCGGGATGCAGGGCGGCCGTGGTCGTTGACGTGTCACTCATGCTCCATGCAAGCGCATAGAGCTGTCGGGTATTCCCGTCAGCGGGTGCCCCAGTTGTAGTACTGCTTGTGCAGCCGCAGGTAGACGAACGTCTCCGTGGACTGCACCCCCTCGATGCCGCGGATGCGCGAGTTGAGCAGTTCGATGAGGTCGTCGTCGTTCTCGCACACGACCTCGACGAGGATGTCGAAGCTGCCCGCGGTGAGCACGACGTAGTCGACGGCCGCGAGCCGTCCCAGTTCCTCGGCGACCCGCGTCGTGTCGCCCGCGACCCGGATGCCGATCATCGCCTGCCGGTAGAAGCCCAGCTGCATGGGGTCGGTGACCCCGACGATCTGCAGCACCCCGGACTCCTGCAGGCGCTGCACCCGCTGGCGCACGGCGGCCTCGCTCAGCCCGACCTTCTTGCCGATCTCCGCGTACGAGCGGCGGCCGTCCTGCTGCAGCTGCTCGATGATCCCCTTGGAGACGTCGTCGAGGGTCACGGGCTTGCGGGTCGCCATCTTCCAATTCTGCACAGTCCACCGATTCTGTCAGCCGACTCCGGGCGCGACAAGCGGATCCGCAGCCCGTGCCCCTTCACCCAGTGGGAAGCGCTCGTTACGCTCGGTGCATGGCCGACCCCACCCTCAGGAACTTCATCGACGGCGCCTACGTGGCCGCGACGGGCGACGCCGGGTTCGACGTGATCGACCCGGCGACCGAGAAGACGTACGCCACCTCGCCCGTGTCGAGCGCCGCGGACGTCGACACGGCCTACCGCGCGGCGGCGGCCGCGTTCGAGACGTGGGGCGAGACGACGCCGGCCGAGCGTCAGCTCGCTCTGTTCCGCATCGCCGACGAGATGGAGAAGCGCGCCGACGAGTTCGCCGACCTCGAGTCCCAGGACACGGGCAAGCCGCGGACGACCCTCGTGGAGGACGAGATCCTGCTGTCGGTCGACCAGATCCGGTTCTTCGCGGGGGCGGCCCGCGTGCTCGAGGGTCGCAGCGCCGGCGAGTACATGGCCGACCACACGAGCTTCATCCGCCGTGAGCCGGTCGGCGTCATCGGCCAGGTCACCCCCTGGAACTATCCGCTCAACATGGCGGTGTGGAAGGTCGCGCCCGCCATCGCGGCCGGCAACACGACGGTGCTGAAGCCCTCCGACACGACGCCGCAGTCGACGCTGCTGCTCGCCGAGATCGCCGCGGAGTTCCTGCCGAAGGGCGTGCTCAACGTCATCACGGGCGACCGCACCACCGGACAGCGGATGATCGAGCACCCGATCCCGCAGATGGTCTCGATCACCGGCTCGCTGCGCGCCGGCATGGAGGTCGCCGGGACGGCCGCGCTCGACGTCAAGCGCGTGCACCTGGAGCTCGGCGGGAAGGCGCCCGTGATCGTGTTCGACGACGCGGACATCCCGAAAGCCGTCGAGGGGATCGCCACCGCCGGCTACTTCAACGCCGGCCAGGACTGCACGGCCGCGACCCGGGTGCTCGTGCACGAGCGGGTGCACGACGCGTTCGTCGCCGAGCTCGTGCGGTGGGTCGGGGAGAACGTCACGACGGGCGACCCGCGCGATGCCGGCACGTTCTACGGACCCGTCAACAATGCGAGCCAGTTCGAGCGCGTGCTCGGCGTGATCGACGCGCTGCCCTCGAACGCCCACGTGGAGACCGGTGGCGAGCGCCAGGGGTCCGCCGGGTACTTCATCGAGCCGACCGTCGTGACCGGCCTCGCCCAGACCGACGACGCGATCCAGAACGAGATCTTCGGCCCCGTCATCACGGTGCAGCCGTTCGCCGACGAGGCGACGGCGCTGGCCTGGGCCAACGGCGTGAAATACGGCCTCTCGTCGAGCGTGTGGACCAGGGACCACGGCCGCGCGATGCGCTTCGCCAAGCGACTGGACTTCGGCTGCGTCTGGATCAACACCCACATCCCCCTCGTCGCGGAGATGCCGCACGGCGGGTTCAAGCACTCCGGGTACGGCAAGGACCTCTCGATGTACGGCTTCGAGGACTACACGCGCATCAAGCACGTCATGAGCTTCATCGGGGAATGACGCGGCGCGGAGTAGCCTCGGCCCGTGGCACCCGACCACGTCGAGGATCCGACGGCGCTGGATGACGAGACCGTCCTGCGCGCGCCGGTGATCGTCGCGCCCTCGGCGGGCCCCGATCTGGACGACACGATCCTGACGGCGGGGCGTCCCGCGCCCGCCGCGCCCGTGCCCGTCCCGAGCCCGCCCCCGCAGTGCTCGCCCCGGCCGAGGCGCCCGCCCCGCGCGGGGCTCCCCGCGTGCGCATGCCGGACGGCGGCGTCGTGGAGATCGAGGGCGGCACCGTGTACGTCGGGAGGAGCCCGACGCTGCCGCGCGTGCCGGCATCCGGCATCCCGCAGCTCGTCGCCGTGCCGTCCCCGCGCCGGGAGGTGTCGTCCACGCATCTGGCCCTCAGCGCCGTCGGCGGCACCGTCGTCGTGCGCGACATGCTCTCGACCAACGGCACCGTCGTGAAGGCGCCCGGCGTGCCGGCGCGCACCCTGCTGCGCGGGGAGTCGTCGGTGATCACCGCCGGCACCCACCTCGACCTCGGCGACGGCAACGTGATCGAGGTGCTGGGATGACGATCGTCGGGCGCGACCGGCGCGAACGCCACATCCCGTTGCCCGACCGCGGCGAGCTCGTGCTGGCCTGGGCGGCCCGCACCGACACCGGGCACAAGCGACAGGCGAACGAGGACAGCGCCGTCATCGGCTTCCCGATCTTCGCGATCGCCGACGGCATGGGCGGGCATTCGGCGGGCGATCGGGCCAGCGCGATCGTCGTCGAACGGCTCGGGCGCGAGCGCGGGGCGGCGTTCCTCGACCTGGCCCGCCTCGAGGCCGCGATCGTCGAGGCCGCGCACGACATCGACACCCTGGGCGACGGGATGCCGGCGGGCGTCGGCACGACCCTCACCGGTGCGGCCCTCGTGGTCGACGACGGCGAGCCCGTCTTCGCGGTGTTCAACATCGGCGACAGCCGGGTCTACCGCTTCGAGAACAACGAGCTCGCCCAGCTCACCGTCGACCACTCGGTCGTGCAGGAGCTCGTCGACGCCGGCATGATCGAGCGACGCGACGCGGAGCACCATCCCGAGGCCAACGTCATCACGCGCGCGATCGGGTTCCACGACGATCCGGACCCCGACGTGTGGGCGGTGCCCGCGCACGCCGGGCTGCGGCTGCTGCTGTGCTCGGACGGTCTGACGAAGGAGATCGGCGACGACCGCATCCGGCTGCACCTCGCCGCCGGGATGCCGCCGGGGAGACGGCCGCGGCACTGGTCGACGCCGCGCTCGCGGCCGGCGGACGCGACAACGTGACGGTCGTCATCGTCGACGTGCTGGCCGTCCGCGACACCCTCGACACGCCTTCCCCCGTTAGGGGACGCGACCGGGGAACCCAGGGGCCTCTGCCTAGAATGGGGCGTTTCGGCGCTTGGGAGAGGGGAATGGTGGCCCGTCGTCTGCCCTCGCAGCCCCCTGTCCTGCCCGGCTTCTCCTTCGTGCACGTGCTCGGCTCGGGCGGCTTCGCCGACGTCTTCCTCTACGAGCAGAACATGCCCCGGCGCCAGGTCGCGGTCAAGGTCATGCTGAGCGAGCTGGTCAACGACCAGGTGCGGCAGATGTTCCAGGCCGAGGCCAACCTCATGGCCCAGCTCAGCGCGCACCCCTCGATCCTCACGGTGTACCAGGCGGGCGTCTCCGGCGACGGCCGTCCGTATCTCGTCATGGAGCTGTGCTCGGCCTCGCTCAGCGAGCGCTACCGGCGCGAACGGATCCCGGTCGCCGAGGTGCTGCGCATCGCCGTCCGGATCGGCAGCGCCGTCGAGACCGCCCATCGGGCGAGCGTGCTGCACCGCGACATCAAGCCCTCCAACATCCTGCTCACGGCGTACGGGCATCCGGTGCTCTCCGACTTCGGGATCGCGTCCACGATCGCCGCGGTGCGCGAGGAGGACTCCGTCGGGCTCTCGATCCCGTGGTCGGCGCCCGAGGTGCTGCTCGACGAGACCGGCGGCAGCGTCGCGAGCGAGGTGTGGGCCCTCGGCGCCACCGTGTACTCCCTGCTCGCCGGGCGCTCGCCGTTCGAGGTGCCGGGCGGCTCGAACTCCTCGAGCGACCTCATGTCGCGGATCGCGCGGGCCAAGCCGCAGCCCATCGGACGTGCGGATGTGCCCGCGAGCCTCGAGGAGCTGCTGCGTCGCACGATGTCGCGCCGTCCGGAGCAGCGGCCGGCGAGCGCGCTCGAGTTCGTGCGCGAGCTGCAGCAGATCGAGACCGAGCTCGGGCTGGCGCAGACGCCGATCGAGGTCGCGACCGACGACTGGGCGCTCGGCACCGTCTCGGACCTGGAGGACCGCACCCGGCTGCGGTCGCTCGCGAACGGCCGGGATGCCGCGCCCGCGCGACGTCGGCGGCGGGCGGCGGCTCCCGCGAGCCCGGCGGCGCCGGCCGCGGTGCGCACGGTCCATGACGCGAGCTCGCCGAAGCGCCTCACGGGCGCCTCGCCCTGGCGCCTCATGCAGCGGACCACGTGGGTGCTCGTCGGCGCCGCCGCGCTCGTCGTCGTGCTCGGCGCCATCACGCTCGCCGTGCTGCTGCGCGTGGGGGCCGCGTCGCACGAGATCCCCGTCGTGTCGAACATCGAGGCGCGGCAGCAGGGCAACTCGGTCGTGTTCACCTGGCCCGACCCCGGACTGCAGGACGGTGACGTCTACCAGGTCGCGACCGGCACCGACGCCCCGGCCACGCAGCCCTCGGCACGCTTCGTCGTGACCGCATCGCCGGGTGAGACGGTGTGCATCACGGTGACGGTCAACCGCGACGGCAAGACCGGTGATCCGAGTGCCCAGAAGTGCCTGGACGTGGATGCCGGATGATCGGCCGCTGGATCGCCGCCCACAAGTCGGTCGTCGCCACCGCGGCGATCGGCACGGCGGTCGCGGCGGTCGTCGCGACCCTCGCGATCGTCTCGACGGGCTACACGGCGCAGAAGCTCGACCTCGGCGACGGGTCGGTGTGGGTCGCGAATGGGCACGACCAGGTCATCGGCCGTGCGAATCCGGCCGTGCTCGAGCTGAACTCGGTCGTCCACAGCAAGGGCGCGCAGCTCAGCGTGGCCCAGGCCGGTGACGAGGTGCTGCTGGTGGACCGGGCCGACGCGACCGTCTCGATCGTCGATCCGGCCACCTCGACCGCCGGGCAGCCGATCGCGCTGCCGCCGCAGCAGCCGCAGGTCGCGGTCGTCGGCGACCGGGTCGCGATCTACGAGGGCGGCACCGGCCAGCTCTGGCTGGTCGACGAGGATCAGCTGCCGTCGTTCGACGCGACCGGGCCCGCGACCCTCGACCTCGGTGCGCACTCGGTCATCTCGACCGGGCCGGACGGCACCCTCATCGCGTACGCGCCCTCGACCGGCAAGGTCTTCCGCGTCGACGCCGCGACCTCGGATGTCGTCGACGACCAGTGGCGCGCGACCCTGGCCAAGGGGTCGACCTACCAGACGACCTCGGTGGGCCGGCAGTGGGCCGTGCTCGATGCCGGGGCGCGCGTGCTCCAGCTGCAGGGCCGCACGGTCGACCTCTCAGGGCTGCTGCCGAGCGCCTCCGACCCCGTCCTGCAGCAGCCGGGACCGGCGGCCGACCGCGTGCTGATCGCGAGCGATCAGGGGCTCGTCTCCGTGCCGCTGGACGGCGGGGCGCCGATCCGGCTGGTCTCCAACCGCTCGGGAACGCCGGCCGCCCCGCTCGTGCTCGGGCAGTGCGTCTACGCCGCGTGGAGCTCCGGCGCGGGATGGCGGCGCTGCGGCACCGCCGCCGCGTCCGAGCTGCGCCTGCCCGGCATGGTCGGCTCGGCGGCGCTGTCGTTCCTGGTGAACACGGAACGGGTCGTGCTCAACGACGCCCGCGGCGGTGCGTCCTGGGCGGTGCAGCACGGCGGGCAGCTGATCGACAACTGGAGCGACCTGATCACGAAGGACGATCAGCAGCAGCAGAAGCAGAACGACCAGGACGTGCCGCCCGACGTCGACCCCCAGCAGAAGCCGCCGGTCGCCGTCGACGACTCGTTCGGGGCCCGACCGGGTCGTTCGAGCGTGCTGCCCGTGCTGCTGAACGACTACGACCCGAACGGCGACGTGCTGGTCATCGACTCCTTCGACCAGCTCGATCCCGCTCGGGGCCGCATCGACCTCATCAACAGCGACCAGGAGCTGCAGATCACCCTGCCGCCCACGGCGTCCGGCACGATCGACTTCGGGTACACGATCTCCGACGGTCGCGGCGGCACGGCGGCGGCGACGGTGCAGGTCGCCGTCCGCACGCCGAGCGAGAACTCGCCGCCGCAGCAGGTGCGCACCACCAAGACGACGGTGGAGCAGGGCGGCCGAATCTCGACCCAGGTGATGGCCGACTGGGTCGATCCCGACGGCGACCCCTTCTACCTCGTCGACGCGGTCTCGACCAGCGGCGATCTCGTGACCCACACGCCCGAGGGCGTCGTCACCTTCTCGGACGGCGACGCCGGCTCGAACGCCAAGTCGGTCACCCTCACGATGTCGGACGGACGGGCCCAGGGCGGCGGCAGCCTCTCGGTCACCGTCAAGCCGCCGGGCCAGGTGCCGATCACGGTGGAGGACTGGGCGGCACCCGCGACGGCCGGCGTGCCCTCACGCTCAACCCGCTCGATCACGTGCGCGGCGGCGACGGCACGATCCGGCTCAATGCGGTGCCGGCGAAGTCGGGTGCGACGATCACCCCGAACTTCGCCGACGGCACGTTCAGCTTCTCGAGCGACCAGGTCGGCACGCACTACGTCGACTTCACGGTCACCGACGGCACGCACGTCGCCTCCGGACTCGTGCGCATCGTCGTCGCCTCACCGGATGCCGACAGCAAGCCGATCACGGTGCCCAAGACGATCTTCGTGCCCGCACTGTCCAGCCAGACGATCGATCCCACGTCGACCGACATCGACCCGGCGGGCGGGGTGCTCGTCGTGACCGGCTTGGAGAACGTGCCGGTCAACGGATCGGTCGAGGCCGAGGTGCTCGATCAGCACGAGGTCCGGGTCACGCTCACCCGGCCGCTCGACAGCACGACGGTGGGCTTCAACTACCGCATCAGCAACGGGCTGGCCGACTCGCTCGGCACGATCTCGGTCGTCGAGATCCCGGAGCCGACCGAGCTGCAGCCGCCGGTGGCCGTCGACGACCAGGTGACCGTGCGCGTGGGCGACACCATCGACATCCCGGTGCTCGACAACGACTCCCAGCCCGACGGCAAGCCCATCACGCTGGTGCCGAAGCTCGCGCAGCCGCTCTCGGCCGGAGGCGGTCTGCTGTTCGCGTCGGGCGCGGTGCTGCGCTACCTCGCGCCGCGGACCGCGGGCAACTACTCGGCGATCTACTCGATCGCCGGACCCGACGGGCAGACCGCCGAGGCGACCGTCTCGATCTCGGTGCGCGAGGTGAACGCCTCCACCAACAACCCGCCGGTACCCCGGCGCGTCGTGGCGCGCGCGCTCGCGGGAGGCGACTCGATCAAGGTGCCGATCCCGCTGAGCGGCATCGACCCGGACGGCGACTCGGTGTCGCTGATCGGGGTCGCGAGCAATCCGCAGAAGGGCTCCGTGCTCGCCGTCGGCGCCGCCGACATCGAATACCAGGCCGGCCCGTACTCCTCGGGAACCGACACCTTCCAGTACACCGTCGTCGACGCGCTCGGTGCACGCGCGACCGGCACCATCCGGATCGGCATCAGCGCCCCGCTCGCCGGCGCGCGCAATCCGGTGGCCAACCCCGATCGCGTCCAGGCGCGGCCGGGCCGCACGATCTCGGTGCAGGTGCTCGCGAACGACTCCGATCCCGATGGCAGCCCGCTGACCGTGACCGGGGTGAAGGCGAACACGCCGGGCACCAAGGCCCGGGTCGTCGGGGGCGGATCGTGCAGCTCACCCCGCCGAAGACGCCCGGCACCTACGCGGCGGTCTACACGATCCAGAACGAGTACGGCGGCACGAGCTCCAACTTCGTGACCGTGACCGTCGACCCCAAGGCGCCGCTCGCGTACCCCGTGGTCCAGGACACGGTGCTCACGGTGAGCGACGTCATCGACCGCACGAGCCTCGACGTCGCGGTGCTCGACAACGTGTTCTTCGCCGACGGTCCGGTGTCGTCGCTCACGGTCGGGTTGCTGCCCGGCTACGCCGGCGGCGCCGAGGTGCAACCCGGGGGCGACATCCGGGTGAAGGTGGGGGCGAAGAGCCAGATCATCCCGTTCTCCGTGACCCACCCCGACGACTCGAGCATCCGGTCGTACGGGTTCATCCGGGTGCCCGGCACCGACGACGCGCTGCCGCAGCTGAACACGAAGGCGCCGCCGCTCGTCGTCAAGAGCGAGCAGACGCTCACGATCGACCTGGACGACTACGTCGTCACGCTGGCCGACCGGGGCGTGCGGATCACCGACGATGCCACGGTGAAGGCGACCCACGACAACGGCGACGACCTGGTCGCCGACGCGCACACGCTGCACTACACCTCGGCGGCGCGTTACTTCGGTCCGGCGTCGATCACGTTCGAGGTCACCGACGGCAGCTCGGTCAACGGGGGCCGGCCGCACGGCGATCCTCACCCTTCCCATCAAGGTCAATCCCCGCGACAACCAGCCGCCGGACTTCGTCGGCAATGTCGTGGACTTCGAGCCCGGGCAGGCCAAGGAGCTCGACCTCGTCAAGCTCACGAACTACCCGTATCCCGACGTGAACGAGCTCGCGTACACCGTGCTCGATCCGAAGCCTGCCGACTTCCGCGTCACCCTGAACGGCCAGCGGCTGACCGTCAAGGCGGACGACGACGTGCCGACCGGCAAGTCCGAGACGGTGAGCATCGGCGTGCGCGACGCGGTGAACGACGGTCAGTCCGGGCTCATCACGCTGCAGGTGGTGCCCTCCACGCGACCGCTCGCCCAGCCCGTGCCGGATCGCGCGGTCGCCCGGCGCGGCAGCACGACGACGGTCGACGTGCTCGCGAACGACGAGGCCAACAACCCGTTCCCCGAGACACCGCTGCGGGTGGTCGACATCCGGGGCCTCGACGGGGCGTCGCTGCCGGCGGGCGTCACGATCACCCCGAACAGCACACGATCCCGGTTGGCGGTGAACGTCGACGCCAGCGCCGAGCCGGGCGACGCGACCCTGCAGTACGAGGTCGCCGATGCGACCGGCGACCCGTCGCGCGAGGTCTGGGGCACGGTGACGATCTCGGTGCAGGACGTTCCCGACCCGGTCTCGGACGTGCGGGTGACGGAGTTCGGCGATCGACTGCTCAAGATCGGCTGGACGCCCGGGGTCTTCAACAACTCCCCGATCACCGGGTACGTGGTCACGCTGAGCGACCCGTCCACCGGCGCCGTGGACTCCACGACGAACTGCACGACCACGGTGGGGTGCGCGGTGACGACGCCGGGCAACGGGCCCGCCAACGCCGTCACGATCTCGGTCGTCGCGGTGAACGCGATCGGGCCCTCCACCGCGAAGACGATGGCCGGATCGATCTGGTCGGACATCATCCCGCCGCCACCGGACAACCCGGGGGCGAAGCCCTCGACGGCGGCCTGCGGGTGACCTGGACCAAGCCCGTCACGAGCGGCGGCAGTCCCATCACGCAGTACGTCGTGACGGTGGGCGGCGTCGTGGTGACCGTGGGCGTCGCCGCCTCGGACCCCGCCGGCACGGCCTACGCGCGCAATGTCCAGGGCGCGTCGATCACGAACGGCGCGGTCACGGCGTTCTCGATCAGCGCCCGCAACAGCGCACCGAACAGCCTCGCGACCTGGAACGAGGCGGACGGCACCGGCATCCCGGCCGGTCCTCCGCTGGCCGTGGGCTCGGTGTCGGCGTCGGCCTCCGTGACCACGGGCACGACGGCCACCGCGAGCTGGTCGTCGGCGTTCGCCGCCAACGGGGCCGCCATCACCGACTACTTCGGGCTCATCACGAGCGGTGCGCAGCCGGTGTGCTCGGTCACCGGCGTCGACGCCGGCTCGGGGAGCGTCGTGCCCCCGGCCGGGTTCACCCGGTACGGGCCCGACACATCGTCGGCGACGTTCGGGGGACTCGCCCCGAACACCACCTACACGGTGTGGATCTTCGCGTGGAACCACCAGGGCTGCACGGGGATCGCCTCGAATCAGGTGGTGCCGCGGGCGATCCCGCCGGTCGTGACGAGCGCGAGCGCCGGCGCGCCGGTGCCGAACGGGGCCGGGCACTGGGATGCGACGCTGGCATCCGCCGCGCCGAGCGGCAACGCGGACTTCCAGTACCGGATCGTCGTGAACGGCGTGCCGGGAGAGGTGAGGTCGGCGGGCCTCGGCGACGTGCTGAGCGACCCCTCCGCCTACGGGCATCCCGACGTCGGCTTCCAGCTGAAGGCCTGCGACATCTGGCAGGAGATCCCGTTCCCCGGCCTCTGCAGCGACTGGTCGCGGACCTTCGCGCTGCCCGAGCCGATCGACAACGGCCAGCTCGGCAGCCTCGTCGCCGCGAGGAGCGGCGGGCTCGGCGGCACCTGGAGCTGGGGCTCGATCCCGACCGGCAGCTACCCGGCGATGGACGTCACCTGCGACAACGGAGCGACCTGGACGCCGCTCGTCGCCAACGCCAGCTGCGACGCCAGCGGGATTCTCCGCATGAGCCCGCTCAAGGTCCGGATCACCGCCAACGGCGGGCAGACTTACGTGCGCGAGTACGACCCGGCCGACTACCCAGGATGAGGAACACCTCCCGATGACCATGACCCCTCAGGCCACGATGACGGCGGAGCAGGCCTCGGCCTTCCAGGAGACGTTCGCGCGCCTCGTGGCGAACGTCGAGCAGGTGCTGCTCGGCAAGACGTTCGTGGTCCGCCTCGGGTTCGTCGCCCTGCTGAGCGAGGGCCACCTCCTGCTCGAGGACTTCCCCGGCACGGGCAAGACCTCGCTCGCGCGCGCGATCGCGCAGTCCGTGGCGGGCACCAGCAACCGCATCCAGTTCACCCCCGACCTGCTGCCGGGCGACATCACCGGTGTCAGCGTGTACGACCAGCGTTCGGGGCAGTTCGACTTCCACCGCGGTCCGGTCTTCTCGAACATCCTGCTCGCGGACGAGATCAACCGCGCCTCGCCCAAGACCCAGGCGGCGCTCCTCGAGGTCATGGAGGAGGGCCGCGTCACGGTCGACGGCATCACGCACCCCGTCGACCCGCCGTTCCTCGTGATCGCGACGCAGAACCCGATCGAGCAGGCGGGCACCTACCGCCTGCCCGAGGCGCAGCTCGACCGCTTCCTGCTGAAGGCGTCGATCGGCTACCCCGACCACGCCTCGACGCTGCGCATCCTGGAGGGCGCCGGGGTCAAGGCGCACGAGACCGAGGTCGCGGCCGTCATCACGGCGGCGACGGTGCTCGACATGGCGCGGCAGGCGCGCACCGTGCACGTCGATCCGAGCGTCAACGACTACGTCTCCCGACTGGTGGACGCCACCCGCTCGGTGACCGAGGTGCGCCTCGGCGTCAGTGTGCGCGGCGCGCTCGCGCTGCTGCGCGCCGCCAAGACGCTCGCCGCCGCGAGCGGCCGGCACTACGTGGTGCCCGACGACGTGAAGGCGCTCGCCGAGCCCGTGCTCGCGCACCGGCTGGTGCTCGACCCGGAGGCCGAGTTCGACGGCGTCACCGCCTCGAGCATCGTGTCGCAGCTGCTGCTCGAGACGGCCCCGCCGAGCGATCGGCAAGCCGTGTGAGCGCTCCCGCGCCCGCGCAGGACGGCCGCCCGGGGCGGAGGGCACGTCCCGGCCGCGCTCCGACACGCTGACGCGCACCGGGACCGCCGGCCTCACCAACACGCGCACGCGCCTGGTGGGCGCGCGGCAGGGGTGCTCGCCGACGCCGTGGTGTCGGCCGCGCAGGTGGCCTCGACGTTGCGCCGGGTGATCGCGGTGGTGTTCGCGCGAGTGGCCGCGGTCGTCACCCCGCTCGGGTGGGTCATGCTGGCCGTCATCCCGCTCGCGTTCGGCTTCGGGTACGGGCTCGGCTGGCTCGAGCTCGTCGCGGTCGCGTGGGCGGGTGTGGTGCTCGCCGCCGTGGCCGGGCTCTACCTCATCGGCCGGTCGCCGTTCCGTGTCGAGCTCGCACTCGTGCACAAGCGCGTCGTCGTCGGCGATCCGGCGACCGGCGTCGTGCACCTCACGAATCCCGCCTCTCGCCGGATCGCCGGGGTGAAGGTCGAGGTGCCGGTCGGGGCGGGCCTGGCCGAGATCGCGATGCCGGCGCTGAAGGCGGGCGGGCGGTTCGCGCACGAGTTCGCCATCCCGACCCAGCGCCGCGGCCTCGTGCCGATCGGCCCGGTGCGCACCGTGCGCGCCGACCCGATCGGACTGGTGCGGCGCGAGGTGGTCTGGACCGACCGCGCCGAGCTGGTCGTGCACCCGCACACGATCTCGGTGCCGTCGACGTCGACCGGGCTGATCCGCGACCTCGAGGGCACCCCGACCGCCGATCTCACGTCCAGCGACGTGTCGTTCCATTCGCTCCGGGAGTTCCAGACCGGCGACGAGCGGCGCTTCATCCACTGGAAGTCCACCGCCAAGGCCGGCACCTGGATGGTGCGGCAGTTCGAGCAGACCCGCCGCAGTCACCTGGTCGTGGCGCTGAGCCTCGCTGCCGCCGACTTCGCCACCGGCGAGGAGTTCGAGCTCGCGGTGAGCGTGGCCGGCAGCCTGGGCGTGCGCGCGATCCGCGACGGACGCACCGTGTCGGTCGTCGTGAGCGCCCTCACGCCCGAGTACGCCAAGCACAAGACGCTCGCCGTCCGGTCGCTGCAGACCCACGTGCCGGCGCGCCTGCTCGACGACCTCGCGCTCGTCGATCCCGCGCAGAACGCCATCGGCATCCGCGACCTCGCCCGCGCCGCGGCCGAGGAGGTCGAGGGCATCTCGGTCGCGTTCCTGGTCTGCGGCTCGACGCCGAGCCCGCAGTCGCTGCGGGCGGCGTCGCACTCGTTCCCCGCCGGCGTCGGGGTGGTCGCGATCGTGTGCGATCCGGATGCCACCCCGGTCTTCGCCGCGTCGCCGGGCTCAGCGTGCTCACGATCGGGTACCTCGACGATCTGCGGGTCGCCCTGCAGCGCACGGCGGCGGTGGCATGACGCACCGGCTGACCGGCTCGTTCGTCGCGGCGAACCTGTTCTTCGCATGGCTCGCGATCGGACTGGCCTCCGCGGCGCTCTGGCCGGTCTACGCGAGCAGCCGGTACGTGATCCTCGTGCTCGTGACGCTCCTGCTCGGCTCGGCCGTGGCGGTGCTCGGGGCGCGGCTGCGCTGGCCGTCGTACGTCGTCGTGCTCGCGAGCCTCGTGGTGCTGCTGCTGAGCGGCGTGCCCCTCGCGATCCCGGGCGCGGCGATCGCGACGGTGCTGCCGAGTGCCGAGGGGCTGCGTCAGCTGCTCGTCGCGCTCGCCCTCGGCTGGAAGCAGCTGCTCACCATCGACACGCCCGTCGGCGCCTACCAGGCGCTCCTGGTGCCCGCTCTCGTGCTCGTGCTCGCCGCGACCGTGACGTCGGTGACGATCGCGCTGCGCACGCGATTCGGGGAGCTCGGCGCCGTCCCGCCGGTCCTGCTGTTCGTCGCGGGCATCGCGCTCGGCCCGGAGCGCGTGCCGTGGCCGGTCCCGCTCACGCTCACGCTGCTGGTCGCGCTGCTGCTGTGGCTGGTGTGGCGCCGACGCGTGCGCCGCCGGGGCGCGATCCGGTCGCTCGCGCAGGCCGCGCCGGATGCCGAGGGCCGCCCCCTCGAGACGGCGGGGGATCGCGGATTCACGGCGCGAGCCGCCCTCGCCGGAGCCGTGATCCTGGCGCTCGCGGGTGCCGGTTCGGTGGGCGCGGCGGTCGCCCTGCCGCCATCCGGAGACCGTCAGGTGCTCCGATCGAGCCTGCAGCAGCCGTTCGACCCGCGGAACTACCCGAGTCCCCTGTCGGGCATGCGGCACTATCTGCGCCAGGGACAGGTGGATGCCACCCAGCTGAAGGTGCAGGGGCTGCCGCGCGACGCCCGCGTGCGGGTCGCCACGCTCGACAGCTACGACGGGATCGTCTACGCCGTCGGCAGCGACGCGGTCGACGCGGCCTCCGGCACGTTCGTGCGGGTGCCGCAGTCCGTCG
The DNA here is from genome assembly GCF_030161895.1 of Pseudolysinimonas kribbensis. Taxonomy (GTDB): domain Bacteria; phylum Actinomycetota; class Actinomycetes; order Actinomycetales; family Microbacteriaceae; genus Pseudolysinimonas; species Pseudolysinimonas kribbensis. The sequence goes on along the minus strand of NZ_BSVB01000001.1, from coordinate 404,825 downwards.
ACCGCTCGCACGAGAGGGCGCACGGTCGATGTGCGGGTCACGGTGGGCGACTACACGGGTGTGTGGGTGCCGACCGTGGGCGACATGGCGGCGATCGACTTCACGGGAGCCCGCGCGGCCGCCCTCGACGACGACTTCTTCTTCAACGCGACGACCGGCACCGCCGCCGACCTGCACGACCTGCGCGCGGGCGACAGCTATGACCTCACCGGCGTGCTCCCCGAGCAGCCGACGACCTCGCAGCTGGGCAGGGCCACCCCGGGGTCGGCGCAGGTGCCGCGGATCGGGCTCATGCCCGACGAGCTCGTCGTGCACCTCGACCAGTACGTGCAGGGCAAGACCACGGCGGGGTCGCGCCTGCTCGCCGCGATCGACGGCCTGCGCCGCGAGGGGTACATCAGCCACGGCCTCGCCGGCGACGAGCCGCCGAGCCGCTCCGGCCATGCCGCGGACCGCATCTCGGAGCTGTTCACGGATCCGCAGATGATCGGCGACGCCGAGCAGTACGCCGTGGCCGGCGCGCTCATGGCCCGTCAGCTCGGGTTCCCGGCCCGCGTCGTCTTCGGCTTCGCCCCGCAGAACCAGGACGGCGGCACGGTCACGCTGACGGGCGCCGATGTCACGGCCTGGATCGAGATCGACACGGCGCAGTACGGCTGGGTCGCCCTCGACCCGGTGCCGCCGGTGCGCCCCATCCCGCAGCAGAAGCCGCAGGACCCCGACAAGGTCGCGCGACCCGAGTCGATCGTGCCGCCGCCGCCGGACAAGGTCGACCAGGAGCAGGGTCAGACGACGCCGGATACGAGCACCGACACGCCCGACGGGCCGAGCGCCGCGCTCCTGCTCCTGCTCCAGGTGCTCCGGATCGGCGGGTGGGCGCTCGCGATCGTCGCGGTGCTGCTCGCACCGTTCGCGCTCGTCGTGGTCGCGAAGGTGCGCCGCCGACGGGCGCGGCGCACCGCCCGGACACCGCTGGAGCGCATCCGCGGCGGCTGGGACGAGTTCGCGGACGCCGTGGTCGATCACGGCTACGACCCGCCCCCGGCCTCCACGCGATCGGAGGTCGCGGGCGTCGTGGGCGTGCTGCCGGCGGGTGTGCTCGCGGCCGTCGCCGATCGCGCCGTGTTCGCGCCCGACGAGAGCGACGAGCGCGAGGCGGACAGGGTGTGGGATGCCGTGGCCGAGCTGCGCGCCTCGCTCGACGACGGGCTCACCCGCCGGCGCCGGCTGTGGGCGCTCGTCTCGGTGCGTTCGTTCGCTCGTTATCATGTTCGGGATCTCCTCCGGCCGGGCGGAGCCCGACGCGAGGAGGCGCGGTGAACTGCCGGTTCTGCGCCACCGAGCTCCCGCGCGACGCCCTGTTCTGCGGGGAGTGCGGTCGCGCGGTCGGGGCATCCACGCCCGGCGGGATCGGTCCCATGCCGCTCGCGTTCAGCTCCGCCGACGACGCCTCCGACGATCCCGCCGATCACGTCGGCCCCGCGCACGTGGGCGCGAGCTGTCCGCAGTGCGGAGCGTCCGTCGAGGACGACGAGGTCTTCTGCGGCGAGTGCGGCTTCGTGCTGCGCCGCGTCGCGCCCGCGCCGCCGGCCGGGCCGCCGCCTATCGACGATGTGCCGATCGAGCCCGAGTTCGAGGCGCAGCCGAAGCCGGAGCCGGAGCCGGCCGCGGCCGTTCCCGGGGCGGGCGCCCTCGACACGGGCGCGACCGACGTGATCCCCGCCCTCGAGCCCGACCTCGAGCTCAGCATCGAGCGCGCGCCGCGGCCGGATCCCTTCCCGTGGGGCCGCGCGACCACGCCGATCGAGGACATCGAGGCGACCCGGCTGGTGGCCGATCCGTTCGCGGGTGAGCGGTTCGTGCTCCAGTTCAGCACCGGGGAGAACGTGACGGTGCGGGGCCAGGGCCTGATCGGGCGCAATCCGAACGCAGAGCCGGGCGAGGTGGTCGACCAGTTCGTGGCGGTGTTCGACCCGACGAAGTCGGTCTCGAAGACGCACCTCGAGTTCGGCCAGGAGAGCGGCCGGTTCTGGGTGAGCGACCGCTTCTCGACGAACGGCTCCGTGGTCCGCCAGCCGGATGCCGACCCGCAGCGCTGCGACCCCGGCAAGCGCTACTTCATCGCGCGCGGCACGCGCGTCGACATCGGCGAGCAGTTCTTCGTCGTGAGCTGACGCGCTCAGACCGCGGTACCGGCGGCCTCCGCGACGCTCGCGCGGCGGGGTAGCCGGCGAGCACGCCCGCCGAGACGAGCCAGCACAGGCCGATCAGCACGAGCAGCAGCGGCGCCTGAGCGGAGGGCAGCAGCCCGGCGAGACCGGCGCCGAGAGCGGCGCCGGTCGCGCGGACGCCGGCCGCGACGGTGAAGACCTGCGAGCGCAGGGCGCGGGGGCTGTGCCGGGTGCGGAGTAGGAGCATCGCCGTGACCCCGGGACCGGTCGCGACGCCGGAGAGGGAGACGAGCGCGATCGCCACGGGGAGGCCGAGCGGCACCGCGGCGGCGAGCGTGAGCACGCCGGTGATGCCCCAGGCGCCCGCCATCACCACGACCGCGGGGACGCGGCGGATGGGCCAGGCCGTCACGGCCAGCGAGCCGACCAGGGCGCCGACGGCGAAGCCCGTGATGACCCAGGCGGCCCCGCCCGCATCCCGGGTCGCCACGAGCGCGATGCCGACGGCGGCGATCGGAAGTGCGCCCTGGCCCAGTTGGCTGAGCGCGCCCGAGAGCGTCACGGCGGCGATCGGGCGGTGGGTCGCGAGATAGCGCGATCCCCGCACGATCTCGCGCAGCATCCCCGCGCGCCCCGGGTGCTCGGGGTGCGGCGGCAGCCGGAGGATCGCGCACCCCGCGACACCCACGGCCGCGACGACCGCCAGCACGACGGTGGCGACCCGGGCCGAACCGAGCGCGATGACGCCCGCCGCGAGCGCCGGGCCCGCCACGCTGCCGATGTTGTAGGTCAGCGCGTCGACGCCGAACGCGCGCTCGGGGGTGCCGGGGACGGCATCCGACACGAAGCTCGACAGGCCGCCCATGAAGAACGGCGTCGTGACGCCAGCCGCGACGAGGCCGACGACGATGAGCACGGTCGGGACCATGCCGAGCAGCGCGGTGATGCCCAGAGCCGCCGCTGTCACGGCCCCGGAGAGCAGCACGAGGCGGGTGGGGTGCCGGCTGCGGTCGAGCAGGGCGCCTGCCAGCGGCGCGGCGAGGATGCTCGGCGCGAGCGATGCCGCCACGAGTGCGCCGCCGAGCGCGAGGCTGTGCAGCTCCTGCACGGCGAGCACGGGGAACGCCGCCGCCGTGCCCGCGCTGGCCAGCCGCAGCGAGGTCGCGACCCATACGTAGGGGACGGCGCTCATGATGGCCATTCTCCCGTCGGCCGCCGACGGTGACGTGCCGCCCGGTGCGCCTCCTCCACCGCGTGTCCGCGGCGCGATCGATCCGACCTCCGCGAATTCGGCGCCGGATGCGCGCGCGGGGGCGGCTGGGATGGTCGCGTGCTCCCACCCGTCGACCCGGTCCGTCTCGCGCTCCCCTCCGCCGCACCGCCGCCGGAGCGCGGCGGGGTGCCCCTGGTGGCGACTCTCGCGCCGGTGGCGATGTCGCTGGCGATCTGGGCGTTCACGCACTCCGTGCTCTCCCTGCTGTTCGCGGGGCTCGGACCGATCGTGGCGATCGGGGGCTCGTCGATGCGCGTCGTCGGCATCGGCGGTGGCGACGGCGCGAGCACGCCCGGATCGCCGCGGCGCTCGCCCGGACCGGGGAGCGGATCGAGGAGAGCCACGTCGCGGAGCGCGCGAGGCGCGCCGGGCTCGTGCCGCCCGAGGGACCGGCCATCGCGCGGTGGGCGGTGGAGCACTGGGTGCGGCCCGCGGAGCCGGGGGCGCCGGTTCCCGTACGGGTGGGACGCGGGGCGGTCGCCTCCGGTGTGCGCCTGGAGGGCGACGATCCCACCGGGGATGCCGATGCCGGCCCGGCCGCCGACCCCCGCGACCGTCTTCCCCGGACCTCGTCGCGGTCCGCTCGGCGCTCCGGAGCGCCGCCGCCGAACTGCCGGATGCGCCGGTGCTCGTCGATGCCGTCGACGGCGTGGGCATCGTCGGCCCCGGGCCGCTCGCCGCCGCCGCCGCCCGGGCGCTGGTCCTGCAGGTCGCGTCGATCATCGCTCCCGACGGCGTCGTGGCCGCCCCGGCCGGCGAGGCGTGGACCGGGGAGCTCCCGCAGGAGAGGGTGGATTCGGAGCCGGGCAGGTTCGAACTGCGGGATGCGCGCCGAGAGGTGCTCGTCGCGTGGGCGTCGGAGGAGGCCGGCCTGCCGCCCGGGTGCGGTGCGGTGGTGCGGCTCGACGCGGCGCGCCGGGTGTCGGCGGTCAGCCGCCCGGCCGCCGCGGGCGCCGCGGCCGTGCTCGCCGAGGCCGCCGCGCGACACCACCTGGGCGCGGCGACCCGTGCCCTGCCCGATCGGGTCGAACTCGCGGAACTGCTCGCGGGAGCCGGTGCACCGGCGCCGGGCTCGCTGACCGCTTCGATCGGCCGCGACGCGGGCGGTGCCGTCGTCGTCGATCTGGTGGCCGACGGTCCGCATGCCCTCGTGGGCGGCACCACGGGTTCGGGCAAGAGCGAGCTGCTCGTGAGCTGGGTCCTCGCGCTGGCGCACGGTCGCACCCCGGCGGAGGTGACATTCCTGCTCGTCGACTTCAAGGGCGGCGCCGCGTTCGCGCCGCTCGCGGCGATGCCGCACGTGGTCGGCATCCTGAGCGATCTCGATGCCCGGCTCACCCGCCGGGCGATCGAGAGTCTGCGGGCGGAGCTGCTGCGGCGCGAGCGCCTGCTCGCCGATGTCGGCGCACGCTCGATCGCGGAGGTGGCGCCGGGCGTGCTCGCGCGGCTGGTGGTCGTGGTCGACGAGTTCGCGGCCGTGGTCGCCGGCCAGCCGGAGCTGCACGAGGTCTTCGGCGATCTCGCGGCGCGCGGCCGATCGCTCGGACTGCACCTGATCCTGTGCACGCAGCGGCCGGCCGGGGTCATCCGCGACGGGGTCCTGGCCAACGTCACCCTCAGGGTCGGCCTGCGGATGACCGACCGGGCCGACAGCATCGCGCTCCTCGGCGACGACGGGGCGGCCCGCCTGCCCGCGGGGTCGCGCGGGCGCGCGGTGCTCGGCGACGACGGCGTGAGCCGGCCGTTCCAGGTGGCGATCGCGGGGACGGCCGAGCTGGAGCAGGCGTGCCGGGCGGTCCCGCTCCGGGACCGGCCGGCGATCGCGCGTCCCTGGCTCGATCCCCTCCCGGCCGTCGTGCCACGCAACTCGATCGGTGCGGCCACCTCCCAGGCGATCCCGTTCGGCGTCGTCGACCTTCCGGCCGAGCAGCGCCAGCCGGTGGCCGTCCACCGGCCGGACGCACACGGTCACCTCCTGGTGCTGGGCGCGACCGGCACGGGACGCACGACCGCCCTGGCGGTGCTGGCGGCGGCGCCGGGCGCCATCGTGGTCCCCCGCGATGTCGCGGACGCCTGGTGGGTGCTCGATCGCGCGCTGCGTGTGCCGCGCCGCGGCCCGGGCTCGGAGCGGCGGCTGCTCGTCATCGACGACCTCGATCTGCTCCTCGGGCGCGCCGGTCCGGACGAGCGGCACGAGCTGTCGGACCTGATCGCCCGGGTGCTGCGCGAGGGCTCGGCGCACGGCCTCGGAGTCGCCGCCTCGGTGCAACGGGCGGCCGGCACCGTGCAGCCGCTCGTCGGGTCGTTCGGTGCGCGGCTCCTGCTGCGGATGCCCTCGCGCGAGGAGCACGTGCTCGCCGGCGGGATCGGGGCGGAGTTCGATCCCGCGCTGCCGCCCGGGGCGGGGCGCTGGCGCGGTGCCGCGATCCAGGTCGCCTGGCCGGGCGAGATGCCTCTGCCGGAGGCCGCGGTACCGGAACTGCCCGTCGTGGCTCCGGCCGCGGGCCGGCAGCTGGCCATCGTGGCGTCCCGGCCGGCGCTCCTCCTGCCGGCGCTGAGGGCCGCGGGCCTGCGGGTCGCGCTGCTCGGCGCCGCGGATCCCGACGAGGACGCGATCGGCGCGGCCCCCGACGTGCTGCTCGGCGACCCGGATGCCTGGCAGGCCGACTGGAGCCTGCTCGGCCGGGCGCGACGCGAGTTGCCCATCGCGGTCGTGGACTGCTCGGCCGCCGAGCTGCGGGCCCTCACGCGCGCGCGGGACGTGCCGCCGCCGCTCGGCTCGCGTCCGGGGAGTGCTGGGTGGTCGACGGAGGCGTCGTGCGCCGCGGGCTTCTTCCGACGCGCACATGAATCCGCAGCATTCCGGGCCTTGGGCCACCGATTCCGTGAAATCTATGTTGCGGAATGCACTCGATCGCCCTTGCGACGTTCCCGTGAACGGGGCCGTGTGCCAGGATCGTGCCACGCCGTGGTCACTCGCACCCCCGGTGGTCCCTTCGGAAGGAGCAACTCCATGAACCGATCACTTCCCGAGGACCCGCTGGTCCGCTCGCTCGTGCAGCAGGCCCGCCGCGCCCAGCTCAGCCGTCGTGCCCTGCTCGGCGCATTCGGCGGCGGTGCGGCCGCCCTGGCGCTCGCGGCATGCTCCGCCGGCGGGAGCACCAAGCTCACCCCGGCCAAGGACATCTCGTCGACCGACAAGTCGATGATCTGGGCCAACTGGCCGGCGTACCTCGACGTCGACGACAAGGACGACAGCAAGCATCCGACCCTCGACGCCTTCACCTCCTCGACCGGCATCAAGGTCGACTACCGGGAGGACGTCGACGACAACAACTCGTACTACGCGAAGGTCAAGGACCAGCTCGCCCTCGGCAAGGACATCGGCTGCGACACCGTCTGCCTGACCGACTGGATGGTGAGCCGCTGGATCCGCTTCGGCTACACGCAGGAGCTCGACCACTCCCGCATCCCCAACGCCAAGAACCTCAGCCCATCGCTGCAGAACGTCGACTTCGACAAGGGGCGCAAGCAGTCCCTGCCGTGGCAGAGCGGTTTCGCGGGCATCTGCTGGAACAAGGAGCAGTTCCCCAACGGATTCACGAGCGTCGACGAGATCCTCAAGGAGCCCAAGCTCAAGGGCCGCGTCGGCGTCCTGAGCGAGATGCGCGACACCGTCGGACTGATCCTGCTGGAGCAGGGCGTCGACATCTCCAAGAACTTCAGCGACAGCGAGTTCGAGAAGGCGCTCGACGTGCTGAAGAAGAACATCTCCGACGGCGTCATCCGCAACGTCAAGGGCAACTCCTACCTCGACGACCTGACCAACGGCGACACCCTCGCGGCGATCTGCTGGTCGGGTGACATCACCCTTATCAACGGCGAGAACGGCGACAAGTGGGAGTTCGCGATCCCGGACGCCGGCGGCACGCTGTGGAGCGACAACTACCTGATCCCGATCGGTGCGCGGCACAAGGCCAACGCCGAGAAGCTCATGAACTGGTACTACGACCCGAAGATCGCCGCCGAGGTCGCCGCCTACGTGAACTACATCACGCCGGTGGTCGGAGCCAAGGAGGAGGCGGTCAAGATCGATCCGGACCTCGCGGACAACCAGCTGATCTTCCCCGACGACGCGACGCTCGCGAAGGCCCACGTGTTCCACACGCTGACGCCGGCCCAGGATCAGTCGTACAGCTCGGCCTTCCAGCAGGTCCTGCTGGGCGCCTGACGGGACATCGGGTGGCCAGCACGACGCGGGGCAGCATGGCGAAGGACTCGGGCGCCGACCTGGAGCTCGCGGGTGTCACCAAACGCTTCCCGGGCTTCACGGCGGTCGAGGCGCTCGATCTGACGATCCCCGCCGGGTCGTTCTTCGCGCTGCTCGGGCCCTCGGGGTGCGGCAAGACGACCACGCTGCGGATGGTCGCCGGGCTCGAGACACCCACCGAGGGCCGGATCCTGATCGGCGGAAACGACGTCACCGACCGTAAGCCCCACCAGCGCCCGGTGAACACCGTGTTCCAGTCCTACGCGCTGTTCCCGCACATGACGGTGCTGCGCAATGTCATGTTCGGGCCCGGCCGGCGCGGCGTATCGGACGCGCAGCGTCGCGCGCACGAGGCGCTGCAGCTGGTCGAGCTCGACCACCTCGCCGGCCGTCGGCCCAGTCAGCTCAGCGGTGGTCAGCAGCAGCGCGTCGCCCTCGCCCGCGCGATCGTCAACCGGCCGGCGGTGCTGCTGCTCGACGAGCCGCTCGGGGCGCTCGATCTCAAGCTGCGCCGGCAGATGCAGCTGGAGCTGAAGGGCATCCAGAACGAGGTCGGCCTCACGTTCGTGCACGTGACCCACGACCAGGAGGAGGCCATGACCATGGCCGACACGGTCGCGGTCATGAACGGCGGCCGCATCGAGCAGATGGGCGCGCCCGAGGATCTGTACGAGCTGCCGAGGACGGCCTTCGTCGCCAATTTTCTCGGACAGTCCAATCTGCTCGTCGGAACCGTCCTGAGCGGGGAGACCGGCTCGTGGTCGAGGTCGCGGGTCACCGACTCGGCGTGGCCGCCGACCGCGCGCGCCGGCGCACCGGACGGGTGACGCTCGGCGTGCGGCCGGAGAAGCTGCACCTGCTGACCGCGCAGCCCGAGCCGGCCGACGGCGTCAACGTGCTCGGCCCGGGCCGGGTGACCGACGTCTCGTTCAGCGGCGTGAGCACCCAGTACCTGGTCGAGGTGCCGAGCATCGGCACCCTCACCGTGTTCGCGCAGAACATGGCATCCGGTCCGACCGTGAGCGTGGGCTCGGAGGTCTGGGTCAGCTGGCGCGTGGAGCACGGCTTCGGGCTCGACGACGACCCCGGTGACACCGGCGCGCCCGCCGATCCGGATGCCGCCGAGGTCGCCTGATGGCGTTCGGCGCGTTCGCGGGCGAGCAGGCGCCCGCCGTCGAGCAGGCGCCGCGCCGTCGCAGCCTGGTCGCGGTCTGGCTGCTGCTGCCGGGGGTGGTCTACCTCGCGGCGACCTACCTGGCGCCGCTGGTGTCGCTGGTGGTCACGAGCCTCAAGGCTCCCGACCTCGCGAACTTCGACATCGGCCGCTACGTGTACGCCTTCGACGTCGGCAATTACGCGCACGTCTTCACCGAGTATCTGCCGATCGTCGGCCGGTCGTTCGGCTACTCGGCGATCGCGACCGTGCTGGCCCTGCTCATCAGCTACCCGCTGGCGTACTTCGTGGGCGTCTCGTTGCGGCGCTTCCCGCTCTGGCAGGCGCTCGCCCTCATCCTGATCATCGCGCCGTTCTTCATGTCGTTCCTGCTGCGCACGCTCGCGTGGAAGGCGATCTTCGCCGACGAGGGCTGGATCGTGACCGGCCTGGAGCACATGGGCGTGCTCGGCGCGAACGCGCATCTGAACGGCACGCCGGGCATGGTGATCTTCGGCCTGACCTACAACTACATCCCGTTCATGGCGTTGCCGATCTTCACCTCGCTCGAGCGGCTCGACCTGCGCTTCGTGGAGGCAGGAGCCGATCTCTACGCCAACCCGGTCACGACCTTCCTGCGGGTGACCCTGCCGCTGTCGCTGCCGGGCGTGGTCTCCGGCACGCTGCTGACGTTCATCCCGGCGAGCGGCGACTACATCAACGCCAGTCCGCAGTTCCTGGGATCGACTCAGACGACGATGGTCGGCAACGTCATCTCCGACACCTACTTCAATCTGCAGGACTATCCGTCGAGCGCGGCGTTGTCGATCCTGCTCATGGTGCTCATCCTGATCCCCGTCGCGATCTACCTCGCGCTGACGAAGACGGACGACCTGCTGTGAGCGTGCAGGCGGCCGATGTGCTCGGCGAGGCGGTCGCGACGCCGCCCGGATCCGCGGCGGCCGCGCTCGCCGCAACTGGGTGCTGGGCATCTACGCCGTGGTCGTGCTCGCGCTGCTGCTCGTACCGATCGCCTACACCATCGTGTTCTCGTTCAACCAGCCGGGGCGCACCAACGCCACCTGGCGCGGGTTCTCGTTCGACAACTGGACCGGCATCCTCGACGACGACCGCGTCGTCGCCGCCTTCGTGACGAGCATCGTGGTGGGCGTGGTCGCGACCCTCGTCGCCGCGGCGATCGGCACGGCGATCGCGATCGCCCTCGTGCGCTACCGGTTCCGGTTCCGCACCGGACTGACCCTCCTGCTGTTCCTGCCGATGGCGACACCGGAGGTCGTGCTCGGCTCGGGGCTCGGGTCTCAGCTGCTCAACCTCGGCATCGACAAGGGCGTCGGCACGATCATCGTCGCGCACATCATGTTCTGCATCAGCTTCGTGGTCATCACGGTGCGCGCGCGCGTCGCGAGCCTCGACCCGGCGATCGAGGAGGCTGGCCGCGACCTGTACGCGAGCCCCGCGCAGGTGTGGTGGCGGATCACGTTCCCGCTGCTGCTGCCGGGCATCGTCGCGGCATGCCTGCTGTCGTTCGCCCTGAGCTTCGACGACTTCATCATCACGGCGTTCGTCTCCGGCAATGCGGAGACCTTCCCGAAGTACATCTACACCGCGGCCGCGCGGGCGATCCCGGCGCAGGCCAATGTGTTCGCGTCGATCATCTTCCTGCTGGCGATCGTGCTCGTGCTCGGGCAGCAGCTGGCGGCGGGCGCGCGGCGCCGCAAGCTCGCCCGCGAGGGCTGAGCGTGTACGCGGACCGGGCGCGACTCGCGGCGCTCACCGACGACGAGGTGCGCCGCTTCCGAGCGGAACGCCCGGCGTCGCGGAAGGCATGGAAGCGGGCGCGGCAGCATCTGCCGGGCGGCGTGCCGATGCTCTGGATGCGCAAGTGGCCCGGCCCCTGGCCCGTCTTCGTCGACACGGCGGCGGGCGCGCATTTCACGGACCTCGACGGCATCGACCACGTCGACCTGTGCCTCGGCGACACGGGCGCGATGGTCGGTCACGCACCCGCCGCCGCCGTCGCGGCGATCACGGCTCAACTGCAGCGCGGCGCGACCTCGATGCTGCCCACGCTCGACGCCGCCGAGGCGGCGGCATGCTCGCCGATCGGTTCGGTCTCGACCAGTGGCAGTTCACGCTGTCGGCGACCGACGCGAACCGGCATGCGCTGCGCTACGCGCGCCAGGCGACCGGTCGCCGGAAGGTGCTGGTCATCGATCACTGCTATCACGGCACCGTCGACGAGGCGTACGCGACGCTCGACGACGAGGGCCGGGTCGTGGCGCGCCGGGGCAGCATCGGAGCCCCCGTGCCGCTGGACGAGACGACCGTCGTCGTGCCGTTCAACGACATCCCGGCCCTGGAAGCCGCGCTCGCCGGCGGCGAGGTCGCGGCCGTCCTCATCGAACCGGCGCTCACCAACGTCGGCATCGTGCTGCCCGACGACGGCTGGCACGTCGCCGTCCGGGAGGCCTGCGACGGCGCCGGGACGCTCCTCATCATCGACGAGACCCACACGCTGTGCGCCGGACCCGGCGGCATGACCCGCCGCGACGGGCTGCGACCCGACATGGTCGTGGTCGGCAAGACGATCGCAGGCGGCGTGCCGGCCGGGGCCTGGGGCATGACGCGGGACGTCGCCGATCTGGTCGCGACCTCGCTCGGCTGGGACGCCGAGGGGACGCCCGGGCTCGAGGACATCGACGTCGGCGGTATCGGCGGAACGCTCGCGGGCAACGCGGTCTCGCTCGCCGGCATCCGCGCGACCCTCGGCGAGGTGCTCACCGCCGACGTTTATCCCGGGATGATCGCGCGGGCCGGCGAGTGGACGGCCGGCGTGCAGGCCGCGATCGACGAGTTCGATGCGCCGTGGCAGGTGACGCAGCTCGGCGCGCGGTCCGAGTACTCGTTCCGGCCGACGCCGCCGCATGACGGCCGGGAGGCCGCGGAGGCCGACGACTTCGCGTTGCAGCAGTACCTGCACCTGCACGCGCTCAACCGCGGCATCCTGCTCACCCCGTTCCACAACATGGCGCTCATGTCGCCCGCGACCAGCTCCGACGACGTCGCGCGCCACACGGCCGCCTTCCGGGAGGCCGTGCAGAGCCTGTTCGCCTGAGCAGCGGAACGCACCGACCGGAACGTGATGGGATGGCGGCATGAGCACGGTCCTCGTCGCGACGTCCTACGGCCGCCCCCGGTCTTCGAGCTGATCGAGCGCGCGGCGCCGGCCCCGGCCCCGGGCAGGCCACCCTGCGCGTCGAGGCGGCATCGCTGAACCCGTACGACCTCACGATGGCCTCGGGCGTGCACGACCCGGAGGGCGCCAAGCTGCCGCTGGCCATGGCGACGGAGGGCGCCGGGGTGGTGACCGCGGTCGGCGAGGGCGCCGTCGACGCGCACGGGGACCCGGTCGCCGTCGGCGACGCCCTCTACGGGGCCCTGTCCGGTGCGGCCGCCCAGGAGGTCACCGAGAAGACGGCGGGCCTGTTCCGCCGGCCCCGGAACGTCGATCCCGCGGAGGCCGCCGGCCTCCTGCTCGTGGGCGCGACGGCCGCACACGCACTGCAGGCGATCGGCGTGCGCGCCGGCGACACGGTGCTCGTGCACGGCGCGTCCGGCAGTGTCGGCTCGATCGTGACGCAGCTCGCGATCGGCCGGGGTGCGCGCGTGATCGCGACGGCGTCCGTGGGGCACCACGAGCGGCTCCGCGGCTACGCGGCGACCCCGGTCGTGTACGGCGAGGGGCTCGCCGATCGCGTGCGGGCGCTCGCCCCCGACGGCGTCGACGCGGCGGTCGACACGGTCGGCACCGACGAGGCGACGACGGTGTCGCTCGAGCTGCTGCCCGACCCGGCGCGCTTCGTCTCGATCGCGAACTTCTCGGGCGCGGTGCAGGCGGCCGGCGGCAAACTCATCGGCGGGGGCGCCGGAGCGGACCCCGGCCGTGAGATCCGCGCGGCCGCGCGGCCCGAGCTCGCCGCGGCGCTGGCCGCCGGGTCGGTGCAGGTGCCCATCGCCCGGCGGTTCCCGCTCGCCGCGGGCGCCGACGCCTACGCGTTCCTGGCCGGCGGGCACGCCGGCGGCAAGGTGATCCTCGAGCCCTGAATCGTGGCGGCGCTACGGCAGCAGCGCGTCGATGACCGAGACGGCGTCGAGCAGCTGCTCGTCGGTGATCGCGAGGCTCGGCAGGAACCGGATGACGTTGCCATAGGTGCCCGCCGTCAGCAGCAGCACTCCCTGATTCGCGGCGCCGGCCGCGATCGCCGCGACGACGTCGGCGCGCGGCTCGCCGCTCAGCGGGTCGTTCAGCTCGATCGCGAGCATCGCCCCGATGCCGCGGACGTCCGCGATCACCGGATGCGTCGCGCGCATCCGCTCGAGCGCCGGCCGGAGGGTCGCCTCGATGCGCGCCCCCTCCGCGAGCAGCCCGCGCGACTCGATGGCCTCGAACACCGCGACCGATGCCGCGCAGGCGACGGGGTTGCCGCCGAAGGTGCCGCCGAGTCCGCCGGGGTGGGAGGCGTCCATGATCTCCGCGCGCCCGACCACCGCGGCCAGCGGCAGGCCGCCCGCGATGCCCTTGGCGCTCAACACGAGATCGGGGACCAGACCGAAGTGCTCCGAGGCGAACCAGCGGCCGGTGCGCGCCATCCCGGACTGGATCTCGTCCGCGATGAAGACGATCCCGTTGGCCGTGCACCACTCCTGGAGCGCGGGCAGGTAGCCGTCGGCGGGCACGACGAAGCCGCCCTCGCCCTGGATGGGCTCGACGACCAGGCACGCGAGGTTCGCGGCGCCCGCGCTCTTGTCCAGATACGCGATCGTGCGCGCGGCCGCCTCGGCTCCGGAGAGCCCGTCGTGCAGCGGGTACGAGTTCGGGGCGCGGTAGATCTCGCTCGCGAAGGGGCCGAAGCCGTCGCGGTACGGCATGTTCTTGAAGGTCATCGCCATGGTGAGGTTGGTGCGCCCGTGGTAGGCGTGGTCGATGACGGCGACGCCCTGGCGCCCGGTGTGCTTGCGGGCGATCTTGACGCCGTTCTCGACGGCCTCGGCGCCCGAGTTCACGAGCAGCGCCTTCTTCGCGAAGTCGCCCGGCGTGTGCGCCGCGAGCAGCTCGGCGACGCGCACGTACGGCTCGTACGGGGTGATGGTGAACATCCCGTGCACGAGGTCGGCCAGCTGCTCCTGCGCCGCCGCGACCACGTCGTCGTCGGTGTGACCGATCGTCGTCACGCCGATGCCGGACCCCAGGTCGATGTAGGCGTTGTCATCGACGTCGACCACGATCGCGCCGTGGCCGCGCGCGAGGTAGACGGGCACGGCCGACGACGCTCCGGCGCTGACGGCCGCGAGGCGGCGGGCGTGCAGCTCCACCGAGCGCGGACCGGGGATCTCGGTCACGATGCGCCGTTCGGTGGGCACCGCCGAAGCCGAGGATCTCGCTAGCGTGGAGGGGTGAACGTCGACCATGCCTACACGGTAGCCGTCGAGTGGCAGGGCAACCGGGGCACCGGCACGTCCGGCTACCGGGACTACGGCCGGCAGACGGTGCTGCGCACGAGCGGCAAGCCCGACATCCTCGCGTCGGCCGACCGCTCCTTCTTCGGCGATCCGGACCGCTGGAATCCCGAGGACCTGCTGCTCGCCTCGCTCAGCGAGTGCCACCTGCTGAGCTACCTGCACGCGGCGATGCGTGCGGGGGTCGTGGTGCAGGCGTACACGGACGAGGCATCCGGCACGATGCGCCAGGAGGGCGACGGCGGCCGGTTCACCGAGGTCGTGCTGCGCCCGCACGTGACCATCTCGGCCGGCGACCCGGAGCTCGCGCAGCGGCTGCACGAGGAGGCGCACGGCATGTGCTTCATCGCGGCGAGCGTCAACTTCCCGGTGCGGCACGAGCCCACGGTCGACGTGGTCGGCCCGTCCGCCTAGAGCGAATCCGGCGCGCGGCGGGTGCGTCGGCGGGCGCCACTGCCTAGTCTCGTCACATGCTGCTGAGGCACGCCGTCGGCGCCGCGTTGCGCCGGGTCCGGCTGGATCGCGGGCTCACCCTGCGCGAGGTCGCTGCGGCGGCGCGCGTGTCGATGCCCTATCTCTCCGAGATCGAACGGGGCCGCAAGGAGCCCTCGAGCGAGGTGCTCGCCGGGGTCTGCACCGCCCTCGGGCTGACGATCGTCGACCTGCTCGTCAGGAGCGCCGCGGAGATCCGGGCGGGCGAAGCTCTGGTGGTCGATCTCACGGCCCGGCGCGACGAGTTCGCGACGAGCGACGGCGGCGTGCAGCTGGCGGCATGAGCCTGCTCGGGCGCCTCCGCAGCACGACCGTCTCGAGCGGTCTGCTGAGCGCGGAGCCCTCGCGCGAGGGTGACCGGGCGACGACGCTCGAGCTGTTCTTCGACCTCGTCTACGCGTTCGCCTTCACGCAGGTCACGGCGCTCATGGCGCACGGCGGAAGCGGCCTGAGCGTGCTCGAGGGGCTCCTCATGCTCGGCCTGCTCTGGGGGCCGTGGAGCTCCTTCGCGTGGCTCGCCAACCAGACCCACGCCGATCGCGGAGTCGGCCGGCTCGGGATCATCGCGGCGACCGTGATCATGTTCGTCGCGGCCCTCGTCACCCCGCTCGTCTTCCGTCCCGCCGAGCACGGCGATGTCGCCCCCGCGATCGTGTTCGGCGTCGCGTTCCTGCTCGTGCAGGCCGTCCACATGACCCTGTACCTCATGGCGGCACGGGACGACACCGGGCTGCGGCGGCAGGTCATCGTCTCCATGCTGAGCGCGATCATCCCGGCGTCGGCGATGCTCATCGTCGGTGCGGTCGCGGGACCGCCGTTCCAGCTCTGGCTCTGGCTCGCGGCGTTCGTGTCGCTGTGGCTGATGATCTACCTGACGTCCAGCGGCGGCAACTGGCGCGTCAAGTCCACCGCGCACTTCGCGGAGCGGCACGCCCTCGTCGTGATCCTCGCGCTCGGCGAGTCGGTCGTCGCCATCGGCGTCGGGGCGGCCGACCTGCCGATCGACGCGACCGTGATCGTGGCGGCGGTGCTCGCGATCGGGATCGGCATCGGCCTGTGGTGGAACTACTTCCACCATCTCTCGACGAAGATCGAGCGGCTCGTGGGCCGCAAGGTCGGCGTCGACCGGGCACGGCTCGCCACCGATATCTACACCTACCTGCACCTCGCCGTGATCGCCGGCATCGTGATCGCGGCCCTCGGCATCGAGTCGACGATGCACGCAGCACCCGGATGGCACGCCATCGGCTGGTTCGCCGCGTGCGGTCTCGGCGGCGGTGTGGCGCTCTATCTCGCGAGCACGGCCTTCCTCTGGCGCCGCGCCTCGGGGAGTGGGCGCTCATCCGGTTCGCCGGTGCCGCGCTCGCGCTCGTGCTGGTGCCCGCCCTGGCGTTCGTGCCGGCCGTGGTCGCGCTCGCTGTCGAGTTCGTCGCGATCGTCGTGGTGGCGGGTGTGGAGCAGGTGCTCGGGCAGCGGGGCAAGCTCGTGGCGCTGTCGTCGCGTGTGCGCTGAGGGCGCGCTGGTGCACCGAGCGGATCGTCCGGATGTCGGTGGCTGCTGCTGAACTGACGACATGGAAGAACTCCAGGTCATCGGCTCATTCGAGCCCGATGCCGAGGTGCGGGTCGCGTACGCGATCGCCCACGCGGAGTTCGGGCAGCGTGCAGCGGCCCATGCCGCGGCGGAGCTGCTGCTCGGCATCCACGGCACGCTGCAGGAGGCGCGGCGCGACCCGGCGCTGTTCGTCGGGGAGGCGTTCCGGGGCGACGACGCGGTCGCCTTCGCCGAGCGATCGGCGACCGCCGATCTCGCGATGCGACTGCGCATGTCGGAGTCGACGGTGCGGTTGCAGGCCGATCGCGCCCGGGTGCTGATCGGGTCGCTCCCGTCGATCTGGGCCGGCCTGTGCGAGGGCGAGGTGCCCGCGCGCAATGCGGAGACAGCAGCGGATCTCGCGATGACGCTTCCGGCGGGCGCCATCCGCACCGCGTTCGACGATGCGCTCGTCCGAGCCGCGCGCGAGTGCACGCCGGCGCGATTCCGCGACCGGGCGCGCCGCCTGCGCGAGGAGCTCGACCCGGCGCCGCTCACCGAGCGTCACGGCGCCGCGCGTGAGCTGCGGCGCGTCGAGGTCGAGAAGATGCCCGACGGCATGGTCTGGCTGTCGGCCTACCTCGATGCGGCGGACGGCATCCCGATCCGGCGCCGGCTGGATGCGACGGCGCACCGCCTGGCGGGCCGGCCGGATGAGATGCGCACCCTCGATCAGCTGCGCGCCGACGTCTTCGCCGACCTGCTGCTGCGCGGCGGGGCGAGCGGAGCGCCCGCCGTGACGCCGACGGTCGCCGTGACCGTGCCGGTGCTCTCGTTGCTCGGCGAGGCCGAGCTGCCCGGCACGCTCGAGGGCTACGGTCCGATCGACGCGGAGACGGCCCGGCGCCTCGCGGCCCGGGCGCCGTCGTTCCAGCGGATCCTCACGCATCCGGTGACCGGCACCGTGCTCGACGTCGATCGCACCAGCTATCGCCCGCCGGCCGACCTCCTGCGCTGGCTCCGGATGCGCGATGAGCACTGCACCGCGCCCGGATGCGGTCGCCCGGCGGCGGAGTGCGATCTCGACCACCGGGAGGCGTGGGCCGACGGGGGCGGCACGTCGGTCGACAATCTCGCACACCTGTGCCGCCACCACCACCGCCTCAAGCACGAGGGCGGCTGGACGGTGCGCGCCGGTCCCGGCGGCACGACGACCTGGATCTCGCCGACCGGGCACCGCACGACCGTCGATCCGCCGCCGTTCTAGCGACCCGACCCGCCCGCTTCATCGCGACTGCGGGGCGCCGGTTTGTCGAGGTGCCGCCTCGGTCGAGATCACCAGCCGACGAGGTGATCGTCGCCGTCGCGCAATGTCAGATGGGCGAGCTCGCGCCGAGTCAGTTCTGCGACCACGAGCTCTGCTGCCGGCGCCTCGGGGTGCTCGGAACGCCAGTGCGGCACGATCCGCTCCGTGATGAACTCGAGTGTCTCGACGCTGGAGGACGGGCCGGGGTCGTCGATGAGGTCGATCCCCGCGAGGTCCGGGCCGGCGACGCACGCGCCCGCCGAATACCCCGCGTAGGTCGGACGCTCGTCATCGGGAATACTCGTGAACGCACGACGGAACTCCGCTGTCGCCATCGCGCGGGCGAGCACGAACGCGTTGCCGCCGACGACCCACAAGAGGTCGGCGCTCGCGAGCCGGTCGATGAGATTCCCGGGGTCGCGGAGGTCGAGCTCTGCCGCGCCATAGCCGAGCGAAGCCAGGTCGTCAGCTTCTCGATCCCACGAGAGCAGGCGATCGGAGTGGTACACGTCGAGGGCGTTCATGACGACGAGGGCCCTGCCCGCGCCCGGACCGGTCCATCGAAGTCGATCGGCCCGGTGTCCGAGTCGGTACGAGCTGAGATAGAGCCGCGTCACAGCGTCGCGAGCGTCTCCTCGATGACGCCCATCGCGTCGTCGATCAGCGCTTCCGAGATGACGACGCTCGGCAGGAACCGCAGCACGGAGTCCCAGCTGCCGGCGTCGAGCGGGATCACCCCGTTCGCCGTGGCGTGCCGGATGATCGCCGTCAGCGCCGCCGGGTCCGGCTGCGTCGTGCCCGGCTTCACGAGCTCGACGCCGAACATCGCGCCCTTGCCGCGCACCTCGCCGACCACGCCGAAGCGCGAGGGCCAGTCGCCGATCCGGGCGACGAGCGCCCGCTCCACGCGCTGCGCCTCGGCGAGCAGGCCGTCGCGCTCGATGACCTCGAAGACGGCCAGTGCCGCGGCGGTCGACACGGGATTGCCACCGAAGGTGCCGCCGATGCCGCCGGGCTGCACGGCATCCATGATGTCGGCGCGCCCGGTCACGGCCGCGAGGGGAAGCCGCCCGCGATGCCCTTGGCGGTCGTCACGAGGTCCGGCACGACGCCGTGGTGCTCGATCGAGTACCACGTGCCGGTGCGGCCCATGCCGGCCTGGATCTCGTCGGCGACGAACACGATGCCGTTGTCGTCGCAGTACTTCCGGATCGCGGCGAAGTAGCCGGGCGCCGGGATGACGATGCCTCCGTCGCCCTGGATCGGCTCCGCGAAGAAGGCCGCGACCTCCGACCCGCCGATGTGGGTCTCGATGTAGTCGATCGTGCGGGCGGCCGCCTCCTCGCCGGAGAGCCCGTCCCGGTACGGGTAGCTGGTCGGCACCGAGAACACGTCGCCCGGGAAGGGCCCCATGCCGGCACGCTCCGGCCACGGCCGGTAGGTCATCGCCATCGTGAGGTTGGTGCGCCCGTGGAAGGCGTGGTCGAGGCTCAGGATGACGCGGCGGCCCGTGAACCTGCGCGCGATCTTCACCGCGTTCTCGACCGCCTCGGCGCCCGAGTTGACGAGGATCGAGTGCTTCTCGAAGTCGCCCGGGGTGACCTCGGCGAGCTTCTCCGCGACCCGGACGTAGTTCTCGTACGGGGTGACGGTGAACAGGGTGTGCGTGAGCTTGGCGGCCTGGGCCGCGGCGGCCGCCGCGACATCCGGATGCGCGTGGCCGATCGTCGTCACGCCGATGCCGCAGCCGAGGTCGATCAGCCGGTTGCCGTCGACGTCGACCAGGATCGCGCCGGCGCCATGGTCCATGTAGATGTTCGCCAGGGTCCCTGCGCCCCGCGACACGCTCGCCAGACGGCGCTCCTGCAGCGCGAGCGACTTCGGTCCCGGGATTGCGGTGACGAGCTTGCGCTCCTGCGGCACGCTGAAGTCCATGCACTCAGCCTAGGGTTCCTCGCAGGCGGCATCCGCGAGGATGGACCCATGCCCACCCGCCTCCTGGCCCCCGTCGCCGTGTTCGCCCTGGCCGCTCTCGCCCTGGCGGGCTGCAGCGGCAGCGGCGATCCCCGGAGCACCGCCTCCGACGCGCCGAAGGCGAAGGCCTGCGCCGCGGCGTCCGACGGACCGGTCGCCGACTCGATCAAGATCGGCGGCGGCACGAAGGGTGAGCCGACGGTCACGTTCGACTCGCCGCTGAAGGTCGACGCCACGCAGCGCCACGTGGTCGCCCAGGGCTCCGGCCGGGCGACCAAGCCCGGCGATGTGATGGACCTGGAGTTCGCGGTCTACAACGGCAGGACGGGCAAGTCCGCCACGACGACGGGCTTCACGGGCCACGCGCTGCCGGTGTCGTCCGACGCGAACAAGACGCTGCCGGGTCTTGCGAAGACCATCGCGTGCGCCAAGGTCGGTTCCCGCATCGTCGGGGTGCTGCCCCCGAAGGACGCGTTCGGCACCAACGGCAACTCGCAGTTCGGCATCGGCGCCAAGGACACGGTGGTGTTCGTCGTGGATGTCGTGGACGCCCTGCCCGACAAGGCGACCGGCGCCAAGCAGCCCGCCCCCGCCGGCTTCCCCACGGTCACCGACGCCGCGAACGGCCGGCCGAAGGTCGCGTTCGCCGACGACGCCGCGGCGCCCGCGCAGACGATGATCGGCCTGCTGAAGCAGGGCACGGGGGCGACGGTGGCATCCGGCGACGCGCTCTACGTTCAGTACCAGGGCATCAACTTCCGCACCAAGAAGATCTTCCAGCAGAGCTGGGGTCCGGGCCGGTCGAGCTGTCGACGACGGGCGTCATCCCCGGCTTCGCGAAGGCCCTGGTCGGGCAGAAGGTCGGGTCGCAGGTGATCGTCATGATCCCGCCGGCCGACGGCTACGGCTCCGGAGGCAGCCCCGAGGTCGGCATCAAGGGTACGGACACCCTCGTGTTCGTGATCGACATCCTCGCCGTCGCGGCGGGCGCGCAGTAGCGTCGCCCCGTGCGCCGCGTCATCGTCCTCGGATCCACGGGATCCATCGGCACCCAGGCGCTCGAGGTCATCGCCGCCAACCCGGACCGCTTCGAGCTCGTCGGTCTCGCGGCGGGCCGCGACCGCGAGGGACTGCAGCGTCAGGGTGCGGCGACCGGCGTGACCGACCTCGCGCTCGGCGTCGACGAGGCCGTGCAACTCGTGCGCAGCGTTCGCGCCGACGTCGTCCTGAACGGCATCACGGGCTCGGTCGGCCTGGCTCCGACGCTCGCCGTGCTCGAGACCGACGCGGTGCTCGCGCTCGCCAACAAGGAGAGCCTCATCGTCGGTGGGCGGCTGGTGACGGATGCCGCCGGGCCGGGCCGGATCGTCCCGGTCGACTCCGAGCACTCCGCGATCGCCCAGGCCCTGCGGGCCGGCGTCCACGCCGAGGTCCGCCGGCTCGTGCTCACCGCATCCGGCGGGCCGTTCCGCGGGCGCACCCGGGACCAGCTGGGCGACGTGACGCCGCGCGAGGCGCTCGCGCATCCCACCTGGGACATGGGCCCCATGGTCACGACCAACTCGGCGACCCTCGTCAACAAGGGGCTCGAGGTGATCGAGGCCCACCACCTCTTCGACGTGCCGTACGAGCGGATCGACGTCGCCGTGCATCCGCAGTCGATCGTGCACTCGATGGTGGAGTTCGTCGACGGATCGACGATCGCGCAGGCGTCGCCGCCCGACATGCGCCTGCCGATCTCGATGAGCCTCGACTGGCCGCATCGCGTTCCCGGCGTCGGGGTGCCGCTGGACTGGACCCGAGCGCAGCAGTGGACCTTCGAGCCGCTGGATGACGATGCCTTCCCCTCGGTGCGGCTCGCCAAGCGCGTCGGCGTGGCCGGGGGCACCTACCCGGCCGTCTTCAACGCCGCCAACGAGCAAGCGGTCACGGCCTTCCACGCGGGACGCATCCCGTTCCTCGCGATCCTCGCGACCGTCGAGCGGGTCGTCGACGCGCACCGGCCGAGCGGGGAGCTCTCGCTCGAATCGGTGCTGGATGCCGAGCGGTGGGCCCGCGACGAGGCGGATCGGCAGCTCGCGGGCGCCCTCAACGAGTGACCCGGGCGCGGCGCCGATTCAGGGCGTCGTGCCGCCGGTCCCGGGGTCCGCGGCCGCCGTGGACGTGCCCGACGGCGCGGGTGTCGGCGTGCCGCCTCCCGGACCGGGCGTGCCGGTCGGCGCGACGCTCGGCGCGATCGGCGCGGCCGTCGGGCCGGCCGGCGGTGCGCTGCCGATGCGGCCCGGAGCGTTCGTGCGCCCCGTCGCCTCCCCATCCGTGATCGACGGCGAGGCGGACGACGAGCCGGTGAGGGCCGGGGAGCGGGGGTCCGGTGGGGCTGCGGCAGGCTGAGGGCGATCGCGATCGCGGCGACGATCACGGCCGCGACCACGGCCACCGCGGTGATCAGGATGCCGCGGCGGGTGCGGCGTGCGGGGGCGCGTCCGCGACGCCGGCATCCACCGGTGCGGTCGGCTCGGCCGCTGCAGCCCCGGCCGCCATCCCCGCGCCCGCCACGACCGGCAGCCGCGCTGTCGGTCCGGTGGCGTCGGAAGCCGAGGCGACCGGGACCGTCGCCGGGGTCGTCGCGGGCGCCGGGGCCGCGCTCGCGGCGCGCATCCGGCCGAGCCGCGCGAGAGCCTCGCGGGCGTCGATCCGCTCGTCGGGATCCATCCGGCACATCGCCGTCAGCAGCCCCTGCCAGTCCGCGCCGAGTTCCGGGGGACGGTCGGCTCGCGCACCAATCGGGCGGCGGCGGTCTCGGACACGGTCCCGGGGAATGCGCGCTCGCCGGTCAGGCACTCGAGCAGCACGAGCCCGAGGGAATAGACGTCGGCTTTCGGGGTCGGCTCGCGCCCCGCCACCTGCTCCGGGCTGAGGTAGGCCGCGGTGCCGATCGTCGTGCCCGCGGTCGTGAGTCCCGCGTCGTCGGCCAGACGCGCGATCCCGAAGTCGGCGAGCTTCGCCGGGAGCGCGGAGCCCTCACCCGGCAACAGGATGTTGGACGGCTTGACGTCGCGGTGCACCGCTCCGCGGCGCGCGAGCGACTCGAGCGCCGCAGCCATCGCGAGCCCGATCCCGCGGGTCTGGGCCGGAGGAACCGGCCCGCGCGTCAGCCGGGTCGCCAGGTCCTCCCCGTCGACCAGCTCCATCACGAGGTAGGCCGGATCGCCCTCCAGCTGCGCGTCGAACAGGGCGACGACGGCGGGGTGCGCCGTTCCCGCGAGCAGGTGCATCTCGGTGCGCCGACGCGCCTCGTCGCCGGAGTGGCCGCTGGCCGGGGCGAACAGCTTGACGGCGACCTCGCGATCGAGCAGCTCGTCGCTCGCGCGCCAGACCGTGCCCATCCCGCCCGCGCCCAGCGTCGCGAGCAGGCGGTATCGGCCCGCCAGGACCGTGTCGGGGTGCGCGTCCATGTCGGCTTCGTCCATGTCGGCTTCATGGTCCGCGCGCCGAGCCGTCGGATCGGCGCGCCCTCAGGCGTCTCCCAGTCGGCCCGAGCCACCGAGGCGGCTGCGCCGTGCCGTCGATGACAGAACTCACGCGCGCCGCGCCGGGGCGCGGCCGCTCAGGTGCCCCCAGGCCTGGGGTCCGGATTTCTCAGGCGGCGGCACGTACTCTCGTCGTCGTGGAGACCGTGCTGCTCTTCGTCCTCGGCGTGCTGATCATCGTCGTGGGCCTCGTCGTGTCGATCGGCCTCCACGAGCTCGGGCACTTCACGTTCGCGAAGCTCTTCAAGGTGCGGGTCGGGCAGTTCATGATCGGCTTCGGGCCGACGCTCTGGTCGCGCCGCCGGGGCGAGACCGAGTACGGCGTCAAGGCCATCCCGCTCGGCGGCTACATCTCGATGGCGGGCATGTTCCCACCGGCCAAGCGCGGCGACGAGCCGCGCGACGGGCGACCCGGCGCCACCTTCGCGCAGCCCGAGCACGCGCGGCCCTCGACGACCGGCCTGTTCAACGTGCTCGTGCAGGACGCCCGGGATGCCTCCGCCGACACGATCCTCGTCGGCGAGGAGGAGCGCGTCTTCTACCGGCTCGTGTGGTGGAAGCGCGTCATCATCATGCTCGCCGGGCCCGCGATGAACCTCGTGCTGGCGATCGTGTTCGCGGCGATCCTCGTCTGCGGCCTCGGCCTCCCGGTGCCCTCGACGACGATCGCGGACGTCGGCAGCGGGACCCCGCCGCCGCGGGCGGCCTGCGGGCCGACGACCGGGTGGTCGAGATCGACGGCACCGACGTGACGAGCTACACGCAGATGACCGCCCTCATCCGGGCCCACGCCGGCCGGCAGATGAGCGTCGTCGTCGATCGCGACGGGTCCCGGGAGACGCTGCAGGTCACCCCCGAGGCACGGCGGGTGCAGGTGTCCGACCGGTGGGGCACCCCGAGCACCGACTGGCTCGGCCAGCCCGTGCTGACCCGGGCCGGATTCCTCGGCATCGGCAACTACACCACGATCCAGCGCCAGGACCTCGGCAGCGCCTTCGCGTACCTCGGCTCGGACATCCAGGGCATCGTGAAGATCGTCGTCACGCTGCCGGCCCGCGTCACGCAGACCGTGCAGTCCACGATCGAGGGCAAGAAGCGCGACAGCAGCGGCCCGATCAGTCTCGTCGGCATCGGCGAGATCGCCGGGCAGGTGGCGGCCTCCGACTCGCCGATCCTGAACCGCACCGTCGCCATGGTGAGCGTGCTCGCCCAGCTCAACGTCGCGCTCTTCGTCTTCAACATGGTGCCGCTGCTGCCGCTGGACGGCGGCCACGTGGTCGGCGCGGTCTGGGAGGCCGTGCGCCGCCGGTTCGCGGCGTGGTTCAAGCGCCCGGACCCCGGTCCCGTCGACATGGCCAAGCTCGTGCCGCTCACGCTGCTCGTGACGGGCGTGCTCGCCCTCATGAGTCTCGCGCTCATCGTCGTCGACATCGTCAACCCGATCATCATCTCCTAGCGACCTGACGGACCCCTCCCACCCGGCGGCGCCCAGGTCGCGGACCTAGGCTGGAGACATGCCTGCGGTCAACATCGGGATGCCGAAGCCTCCGCCCGAGACCCTCGCTCCGCGCCGGACGAGCCGCCAGATCCGGGTCGGCAAGGTGCTCGTGGGCGGCGACGCGCCGGTGAGCGTGCAGTCGATGACCACGACGCCCACCACGAACATCAACGCGACCCTGCAGCAGATCGCCGAGCTCACGGCGTCCGGCTGCGACATCGTGCGCGTCGCGGTGCCGAGCCAGGACGACGCCGACGTGCTGCCGATCATCGCCAAGAAGAGCCAGATCCCGGTCATCGCCGACATCCACTTCCAGCCGAAGTACGTGTTCCAGGCGATCGACGCCGGCTGCGGGGCGGTCCGGGTCAACCCCGGCAACATCCGCAAGTTCGACGACCAGGTCGGCGCGATCGCGAAGGCGGCCAAGGACGCGGGCGTCTCGCTGCGCATCGGCGTCAACGCCGGGTCGCTCGACAAGCGCCTGCTCGAGAAGTACGGCAAGGCGACGCCCGAGGCGCTCGTCGAGAGCGCGGTGTGGGAGGCGAGCCTGTTCGAGGAGCACGACTTCCACGACTTCAAGATCTCGGTCAAGCACAACGACCCGGTCGTGATGGTCAAGGCGTACCGGATGCTGGCCGAGCGCGGCGACTGGCCGCTGCACCTCGGCGTCACGGAGGCCGGCCCCGCCTTCCAGGGCACGATCAAGTCGGCGACGGCGTTCGGCATCCTGCTCTCCGAGGGGATCGGCGACACCATCCGCGTCTCGCTCTCGGCGCCTCCCGCCGAGGAGGTCAAGGTCGGGCTGCAGATCCTGCAGTCGCTGAACCTCCGCGAGCGCAAGCTCGAGATCGTGTCGTGCCCCTCGTGCGGCCGCGCCCAGGTCGACGTCTACACGCTCGCCGACAGCGTGACGGAGGGACTGCAGGGCATGACCGTGCCGCTGCGGGTCGCGGTCATGGGCTGCGTCGTCAACGGCCCCGGTGAGGCGCGCGAGGCGGACCTCGGCGTCGCCTCCGGCAACGGCAAGGGCCAGATCTTCGTCAAGGGCCAGGTCATCAAGACCGTGCCCGAGTCGGAGATCGTCGCGACCCTCATCGCGGAGGCCAACCGCCTCGCCGACGAACTCGGGCCCGACGCCGCCCTCGGCACCCCGGAGGTCGTCGCCTCCGGGCACTGAGCTGCGCTCGGCGCGCACGCCATCAGGTGCGGCGCCGGCCGTGGCCCCCGTCCGGGTCCGACTGGGGTTGGGGATATCCGCGCCCCGAGAACGCGACATACGCTCGCGATGTCGACGTCGTCGTCGGCTCGCGACCGCACCTGTCGCGATTTCCGGAAGCCCGCACCCGAAGCGGGCGAAGGGGGATCAGGAAATGGGCAAGCGCATCGGTGTGGGCCGCGTCACGCGGCGCACCAAGTTCATGGCCGTGGGAGCGGCGGGAGCCGTTCTCCTCGGCGGAATCGGCGTCACCTCGCTGGCGGCCTGGACGGACCAGGAGTTCGTGCAGGGAGGGTTCAACGGCAGCGCCGGCGTCGGCACCTCGACGTTCAACGTGCTGCAGAGCGTGGCCGGGGACTCCAGTTCGTTCACCGACCGGGAGACCTCTCCGGGCGGTGTCATCGACTTCTCATCGGTGGCCGCCGCCCTCTCGCCGGGCGCCACCGTGTACGGCTGGGTGCAGCTGAAGACCGACGACCCGTCGATCGACGGCACCCTCGCGCTCAAATCGAGCACCGCGACGGCGACCGGGCTGGCGCAGTACCTCAGCTACGGCGCGACGATCGTGCCGGACACCGGCACCTGCACGGCGAACGGCTTCGCGACGGCGGCCGGTACGGCGAGCAACGTCCTCACCGCCGCCGGACAGCCGGTGACGGCGGACAGCACGCAGACGTTCACCCTCGCGGCCAACGGCGCCGAGACCAGGACGGTGTGCTTCCAGATCCACATGCAGGATGCCGACGTGCCCGACACGGCGATGGGTCTCAGCTTCACGCCGATCTGGTACTTCGACGCGATCTCCTCGTAGCCGGATGCTCACGGGATCGGCGCTCGCCGACCCGGTCGCCGCCCCGGCCACAGGGCTGCGACCGCGCCGTCGCCGACGTCGCGCATCTTGGCTGAAACCGGCCGTCGTCACCGTGGTGGGCGTTTTCGGCCTGCTCGTCGTCGGCGTCGCCGTGCTGCCGCTCACCGGCTGGCAGGTCGTGCGGCTCGCGACGGGCTCGATGTCGCC
This sequence comes from Pseudolysinimonas kribbensis, assembly GCF_030161895.1. GTDB lineage: Bacteria > Actinomycetota > Actinomycetes > Actinomycetales > Microbacteriaceae > Pseudolysinimonas > Pseudolysinimonas kribbensis. The sequence continues at coordinate 377,853 of NZ_BSVB01000001.1, read as the reverse complement.
CGGGTTCCCGCCCGACTCGCTGCTGCTGGCCGAGCAGATCCCGGCCGCGCAGGCGCGCGTCGGCGACATCGTGATGGTGCAGCGACCCGGCTCCCTGCCCGTGACCCACCGCGTCGTCTCGACCGCGGCGCGCGGCACGGCGACCGAGCTGGTGCTGAAGGGCGACGCGAACCCGGCGCCCGATCCGGCACCGTACGACGTCGCGAGGGTGACTCGCGTCGTGGGAGGCGTCCCGTGGGGAGGTCAGGTCGTCACCGCCGCCCGCTCGCCCTGGGCGCTCGGCGGGCTGACCGTCACGGCGAGCCTGCTCGTGCTCTGGGCCTGGTGGCCGCGCGGCGGCGAGCCCGAGATGAATCCGCGGTCCGCGTCGCCCGGGGGCTGAGATGCGCGCGCTCGAGATCCTCGGGGTTGTGCTCGCGGCGGCGCTCGCCGTTGCGGGCGGGACCTGTGTCGCGGCGAGCGCGCAGGCGGCGCCGCAGGTCGGGGCGGCCGGGCGGCTGCAGCTCAGCACGGCGCCCGACCCGCTCGGCGTGCAGGATCTGGCACCCGGCGAGACCGCGTACTGGCGGGTGGATGCGGCGTTGCTCGTCGAGGAGCGAGCGCGGCTCTGGCTCGCCGTCGACGGCGCCGGCGGCATGTCGACCGATCCTGCCGGCCTGCGGGTCGAGGTGCTCCGATGCCCTGTCGCGTGGACGTCGTCGCTGTGCCCGAGCGGGGATGAGAGCGTCGTGCTGCCGGACGCGCCCGTCGCCCGGCTGCTCGGTGCCGACGCGGTGCCGGTCACGACCATCTCACCGGCCGCGCCGGCGCACCTGCTCGCGGTCGTGCGACTGCCGACGTCGGCCTTCGTGGGCCGCAACGGCACCGTGCGGCTCACGCTCACGGCCGACGGCGACACCGAGACGGTGTCGACGGGCTCGCGCGGCCGGCTGCCGAGCACCGGGGCGGTCCTCGCCGGCCCGCTGCTGCTCGGCGCCGGCATGCTGCTCGGCGGCGTCGTGCTCGCCTCAGCGCGCGGTCGCCGACGTGCGGCGAAGGCGGTGCCGTGAGCGCGCGGAGCGGGGCGCACGGCACGCCGGGCCGGCGCGACGGCCCCCGGCGGGCCGCGTCACGGCGGGGGCCGTCGTGGCCGCGGCGCTCGTGCTGGGCGCGATCGGCGTCGTGCCGAGCGAGGCGAGCTGGGCCGATCGGCAGTACGACGCGGCCACGGTGCAGTCGGTGCTGTGCACGGACCCCGGCAGCGGAACGAGCACCGGCTCCGGCACGCTGCTCGGCGGCACCCTCGGCAGCACGGATCTGAGCACGATCGCGTCGGTGCGCGGCGTGAGCGCGACGAACGACGGCACGACGACGACGCCGACGCCCTCGACGGCGACCTCGCTCGGTTCGGGTGCCTACTCCAACCCGCTGTCCGTGTCGGCCCTCTCGGGGATCGACGCCGACATCGGGCCGGCGCTGCAGCTGCCGCTCACCGCCGATGCGGGCGGGCTCAACCAATACGCCCGGGCGGCGTCGGACACGACATCCGCCGGAGCCGCGGGCGCGGTCTCGAACAGCGGCGGCATCGCCGTCACCCAGCGGGCACCGGGCGCGGCGATGCCGCGCTTCGCGACCGTGGGCCTCGGCCAGGTCGTGCAGAGCGCTCTCGGCCAGAACCTGTCGTCGCTCGTCACGGGTATCACCGACGCGCAGCTCGGCCTGGGCGCTGTCGCGAGCTCCGCGCAGCTGTCGGGATGCACGGCCGAGTGGCGAGGTATCTACACCGGCCTCGTGCGCCAGTACGCGCTCGCGGGCATGGACGCCACTCTCACGAGCCCGGCGGTCTCCTCGCTCGTGACCACGACCGACGCCGGGCTCTCGGCACTCAGTGCGCAGCTGAATGCGATCGCCGGGAACAGCGCCCTGCTGAACAGTCTCGGGTCGAGCATCCTGCTGGCCCTGAAGCCGGCACTCAGCACCCTGGGGGCCGGCACGCCGACCGTCACCCTGTCGCTCACGCCGGACTTCTCGGCGGTCACGGCCCTGCTCTCGACGCCGATCACCGACTCGTCCGGCCTGTTCTCGATCTCCCCGTCGGCGGGCACGATCACGCTCGACCTCGACGCGCTCATGGGCCCCGCCTACCTCACGTCGCCGAAGATCAACGGCCTCGCCCCCAACAGCCGGCTGCTGATCAACGGCACCGCGCTCACCGCGCTCGAGGCCGCGATGACGTCGGCGCTCACCGCGTGGGTGTCGTCGGTGATCGCCGCCGTCAACGCCGCGCTCGCGGCGGTCGCCGTGAACCTCGATCTGACAGCGCCGGTGAGCGCCCTGTCGGTCAATGTGGGGACCCTCTTCGTGCACACCAACGACCTCACGCTCGCTCAGCTGCTCGCCGGATCGCCGGGTGTCACCGCCGGCATCGACAAGTCGTCGGGGCTGTGCAGCGTCGTGATCGTCGGCGCCACGCTGTGCGCTCTCGTCACCACCGTGCTCGGCAATCTGACCCCCGCGCTGCTCGCGTCGGTCGGCCAGACGATCGGCGGCACCCTGCAGACGGCGCTGGCGCCGACGGCGGCGACCGTCTCGACGCTGGGCGCCAACCTCGGCACGGCGACGGGCACGCTCGTCTCGACGGTCGGCGGTGGCCTCACGGGCCTCTTCGGCGCCACCGGGGCGATCCAGCTGTGGGCCAACGCGCAGAACCGTCCCGACCCGGCGGAGCTCAACGCCGGGCCGGAGCCGGGCTGGGCGGCCGGACTGCCGGCGCCGACCGCGAACCCGTTCGGCACCGGGCGCTACGACGTCGCGGCGCTGCGGATGACCATCCGGGGTTCCGCCACGACCGGTCTCGACCTCGCGCGGTCCTCGGCCGGCAGCAACACCGTCACGGGGTGACCCCGGCTCGCGAATAGGGTTGACGGGTGCCCACCCGGATGACCCAGCTGTTCGTCCGCACCCTGCGCGAGGATCCCTCCGACGCCGAGGTGCAGAGCCACCGCCTGCTCGTGCGGGCCGGATACATCCGCCGCCAGGCCCCGGGGATCTTCGCCTGGCTGCCGCTGGGACTGCGCGTGCGCGCGAAGATCGAGCGCGTCATCCGGGAGGAGATGGAGCGCGCGGGCGCCCAGGAGGTGCTCTTCCCCGCGCTGCTGCCGCGCGAGCCCTATGAGGCGAGCGGTCGCTGGGAAGAGTACGGCGACAGCATCTTCCGCCTCCAGGACCGCAAGGGCGCCGACTACCTGCTCGCCCCGACCCACGAGGAGATGTTCACGCTCCTCGTGAAGGACCTGTACTCCTCGTACAAGGACCTGCCGCTGACGATCTTCCAGATCCAGGACAAGTACCGCGACGAGGCCCGCCCCCGGGCCGGCCTGCTCCGAGGTCGCGAGTTCTCGATGAAGGACGCGTACTCCTTCGACGCGACCGACGCGGGACTGGATGCGAGCTACCAGGCCCAGCGCGACGCCTACGAGCGCATCTTCCAGCGCCTCGGACTCGACTACGTCATCGTGCAGGCCGACGCGGGCGCCATGGGCGGATCGCGTTCCGAGGAGTTCCTGCACCCGACGCCGATCGGCGAGGACACCTTCGTGCACTCCGACGGGGGCTATGCCGCGAACGTCGAGGCGTACACGACGACCGCGCCTCCCGCGCGGTCCTACGAGAAGCTCACCCCCGCCGAGGTGCTGCCGACCCCCGGGTCCCCGACGATCGCGACGCTCGTCGCCGAGGCGAACGAGAAGCATCCCCGGCCCGACGGCCGGGCGTGGACCGCGGCCGACACGCTCAAGAACGTGGTGCTCGGGCTCACCCACCTCGACGGGCGGCGCGAGGTCGTCGTCGTCGGCATCCCCGGTGACCGCGACGTCGACATGAAACGCGCGGAGGTGGTGTTCCAGCCGGCCGAGGTGGAGCCCGCGACCGACGCGGACTTCGAGGCCAACCCCTGCTGGTCAAGGGCTACATCGGCCCCTGGTCGCGCGAGGGCGCCGTGCTCGGCACGGAATCGGCCACCGGCATCCGGTATCTGCTCGATCCGCGCGTCTCCGACGGCTCCGGCTGGATCACCGGCGCGAACTCCGAGGGGAGCACGTCTTCGGCCTGGTCGCCGGCCGCGACTTCGAGGCCGACGGGCTCGCCGAGGTCGCGGAGGTCAAGGAGGGCGACCCCGCCCCCGACGGCTCCGGCCCCGTGCATCTCGCGCGCGGCATGGAGATCGGCCACGTGTTCCAGCTCGGCCGCAAGTACGCCGACGTGCTCGGGCTGCAGGTGCTCGACGAGAACGGCAAGCTCGTCACGGTCACGATGGGCTCGTACGGGATCGGGGTCACCCGCATCCTCGCCGCCATCGCGGAGGAGACCAGCGACGACAAGGGACTGGTCTGGCCCCGCGAGATCGCGCCGTTCGACGTGCACGTCGTCGCCACCGGACGCGACGACGTCGCCTACGACCTGGCGGCGGGACTCGTCGGGCAGCTCGAGGCCGCCGGCAGCGAGGTGCTCTACGACGACCGGCCGAAGGTGTCACCCGGCGTGAAGTTCGGCGACGCCGAGCTGCTGGGCGTGCCGACGATCGTCATCGTCGGCCGCGGGGCGGCGGACGGCGTGGTCGAGCTCTGGGATCGGCGGTCGGGTGAGCGCACCGAGCTGCCCGCGACCGAGCTCGTCGAGCGGCTGGCGGACTGAGCACCGGCGCGTCGTGCTGGTCGCCGCGTCCGTCTGCCGGATGACGCGGCCGCGCCGCTCACGCCCGTAGCGTGGAGCGCATGTTCCGTCGCCTGACCCGGACCCAGGTCGTCGTCGACGCTCTCGTCGGCGCGGGGTGGGCCCTCGTCAACGCCCTCCCGACCGTCGTGGTCCCGGGCGGCCTGGGCGCCGCGCTCGTGGCGCTCGGGATGGGCGCGGTGATCGCCGTGCGCCGATTGAGTCCGCCTCTCGTCCTGGCGCTCGCCTGGGCCGTGGCGATCCTGCAGGTGCTGACCGGCGTCGTGCCGGTCCCGGCCGATCTCGCGATCCTGCCGATGCTGTTCGCGTGCGCCGCCTACGGCTCCCGGCGCATCCGGTGGACGGCGTTCGCCTCGACCTTCGTCGGCGCCGCGCTCGTGACCGCGGCCGTCGGATTCCCGGGGAGCTCGCACTGCTCTCGCCGAGCCCGGTCACCGGGTGGGGATTCCACTTCCCCGAGGCGGTCTTCCAGATCGTGCCCGTCGTGGGAGTCCTGTACGGGTTCACGGCGACCATGTTCCTGCTGTCCTGGACGGCCGGCATCCTGTTCCGCACCTGGCGCCAGTCGCGCGCGAACCGCTCCTCGCGGTCGTCGCCGAGCGCGAGGTCGTGACGGAGCAGGAGCGCACCCGCATCGCGCGCGACATGCACGACGTCGTCGCCCACTCGCTCGCCGTCGTCGTGGCGCAGGCCGACGGGGCGCGCTACCTGCGGCAGAAGGATTCGGAGGCCGTCGACGAGGCCCTGCAGACGATCGCCTCCACCGCCCGCGACGCGCTCGGCGACGTGCGCGTGCTGCTCGCCCAGCTGCGGCACTCGCAGGCCGACGGACCGCAGCCCACGATCGGCGACCTCGACCGGCTGGTCGAGCAGCTCCGGGCCGCCGGGCTCGAGGTCCGGCGCGAGGAGAGCGGCACGCCGCTGCCGCTGGCCACGGGGCAGCAGCTCGCCGTGTACCGCATCGCGCAGGAGTCGCTCACCAACGCCCTGCGGCACGCCGACACGGCCCAGCAGGTCGTGCTGCATCTCGGCTGGTCTCCGCATGGCCTCGACCTCGTCGTGACGAGCGCCCTGCCCGCCCAGCCCGCCGCGCCCGGGAGCGGCCACGGCATCGCGGGCATGACCGAGCGCGCAGCGCTCGTGGGCGGTCGGTTGACCGCGCGCACCCAGGACGACCAGTTCGTGGTGCACGCCTGGCTGCCGGTGCAGGTGGGGGCGACCGCGTGATCCGCGTCGTGCTCGTCGACGATCAGGCGCTGTTCCGTACCGGCATCCGGATGCTCGTGGCGTCCCAGGGCGACCTCGAGGTCGTCGGCGAGGCGCCGGACGGGCGCGAGGCGATCGAGGTGGTGCGGGCGACCCGTCCGGACGTCGTGCTCATGGACATCCGGATGCCGGTCATGGACGGCATCGAGGCGACCCGGCAGATCGTCGCGCTGCCCGTGCCGGCCGGAGCCGACGCGCCCCGCGTGATCGTGCTCACGACCTTCGACCTCGACGAGGCGGCGCTGCGTGCGATCCGCGCGGGGGCGAGCGGGTTCCTGCTGAAGGACTCCGACCCGGAGTTCCTGCTCGCCGCGATCCGTACGGTGCACGCGGGCACCGCCGTGATCGCGCCGAGCGCGACCCGCGAACTCGTCGCGCGCCTCGATCGCACCCGTTCGCCCGTGCCGCCCGAGTTCGGCGAGCTCACGGCGCGCGAGCACGGCATGTTCCTGCTCGCCGCGCGCGGGCTGAGCAACGCGGAGATCGCGGCGGGGGAGTTCGTGAGCGAGGCGACCGTCAAGACGCACATCAGCCGGGTGCTCGCCAAGCTGGGGCTGCGCGATCGGGTGCAGCTCGTCGTGTACGCGTACGAGCACGGCCTGGTCGAACGTCATCCTGGAGGATGACGCACCCTCGACTCCGGGCCGACGCCCGGCGCGACGCGCGTCCGTAGCGTCAGGGGCATGGACATCAGCACATCCGACATGGGCCTCGTCGCCCGTGTCGAGAACCTCACCAAGAGCTACGGCACGGAGCGCACCCGGGTGGACGCGCTGCGCGGCATCACCGTCGGCATCCGGCGCGGCGAGTTCACCGCGATCATGGGCCCCTCCGGGTCGGGCAAGTCGACGCTCATGCACATCATGGCGGGGCTCGACTCCCCGAGCGGGGGCCGGGTGTGGCTCGGCGACACCGAGATCGGCGGGATGGACGACACCCGCCTGACGCTCCTGCGCCGGCGTCGCGTCGGCTTCGTCTTCCAGTCCTTCAACCTGGTGCCCACCCTCGACGTCGCCGGCAACGTGGAGCTGCCGTTCGAGCTCGACGGTCGACGCCCCTCCAGCCAGGAGCTCGACTGGATCGCCGAACTGGAGTCGTCGCTCGGTCTGGTGGACCGCCTCTCCCACCGGCCCCACGAGCTGTCGGGAGGCCAGCAGCAGCGCGTCGCGATCGCCCGCGCGCTCGCCACCCGGCCCGAGCTCGTCTTCGCCGACGAGCCGACCGGCAACCTCGACTCGCGCACCGGCCGGGAGGTGCTGGCGCTCATGCAGGGCGCGACCCGGCAGTACGGCCAGAGCATCGCGATGGTCACCCACGACCCGGTCGCCGCGAGCTTCGCCGATCGCATCCTGTTCCTCGCCGACGGCCTCGTCGTCGAGGACCGCGGGCACATGGAGGCCGCCGAGATCGCGACGTTCATGCTCACGATGGAGCAGGCCGCGTGAGGCTGCGGTTCTCGAGCGTGCTCGTCGCGGGCATCAGCTCCGCCTTCGGGGTCGGCCTGCTGCAGGTCACCGGACTGCTCACCGCCCAGATCGGGGCCGATGACGTCACCGGGTCGAGCAGCACCGTCGGGCTGATGCTGGCGATCCTGGCCTGGGTGTTCATCCTCATCGCGGTGTACGTGGGAGCGGTCGTCACCTCCAACACCTTCTCGACCATCGTCGCGGGCCGCGCACGCGAGATCGCCCTGCTGCGGCTGCTCGGCTCCACCGCGCGGCACCAGCGGCTCGCGATCTCGCGCGAGGGGCTCGTCGCCGGCATCGCCGGGGCGGTGGCCGGTGCGCTCGTCGGCAGCCTGCTCGCCTTCGGACTCGAGCGGGTGTCGGTGGCGGTCGGCTGGTTCCAGGAGGTCGGGTACTCCTACCTGCAGCCGAGCCTGCTGTTCCCGCTGATCGCGATCGTGCTGACCACCTGGCTCGCGTCCTGGGTCGGCTCGCGACGAGTGCTCTCGGTGACCCCGCTCCAGGCGATCGGCGGGGCGCAGGAGCTCTCACGCGAGGAGGCCGTGCAGCGCCGCGGGCGCAACGTGCTCTCGCTCGTGCTCGTCATCCTCGGCGCGGCCCTGCTGGTGCTGGGCATGCTGCTCGGCCTGCTCAGCCCGGTCGCCGTTCTCATCGGCGTCGTCGGCGGCATCCTGTCGTTCACCGGCCTCGTGCTCGGTGCGGATGTCGTCATGCCCCCGGCGCTGCGGCTCGTCGGACGGTGGTTCGGCCGGTCGGCGCCCGCCCGGCTCGCCGCCGAGAACGCTCTGCGCCACCCGCAGCGCAGCTCACGCGCGACGATCGGGCTCGTCATCGGGGTGACGCTCATCACGATGTTCGGCGTCGCGACGGCGAGCTTCGCCGACATCATCCGCGAGCAGCAGCGCCTGCAGCCGGAGGTGTACCAGGGCACCGAGCAGATGCTGACGGTCGTCACGGGGGTGTTCTCGGTGCTCATCGGCTTCAGCGCGCTCATCGCCGCGGTCGGGCTGGTCAACAACCTCTCGCTCAGCGTGCTGCAGCGCACGCGGGAGCTCGGGCTGCTGCGCGCCCTCGGCTTCTCGGTGCGGCAGGTGCGGCGCATGATCCTGACCGAGAGCGCGCAGCTCACGGTCACGGCGATCGTGCTGGGACTCGTCCTCGGCACCATCTACGGCTGGGCGGGAGCGCAGTCGCTGTTCGGTGCGATCACCAAGGGCTTCGTCCTGCCGGGGGTGCCGTGGCTGATCGTCGGCGTCATCGTCGTGGCGGGCGCCGCCCTCACCGCGATCGCCTCGTTCACCCCCACGCGGCGCGCGACGCGGGTCACGCCCATCGTGGCGCTCGCCGTCGAGTGAACCGCTCGCGAATGACCAGTTTTTGCCAGAGGCAGGCGAGGCCCTCGCAAAAACTGGTCATTCGCGAGCAAAAGCTACGATCTCGGGGTGAGGATCCGGCTGCTCGGAGGGTTCGCCGTCGAACACGACGGCAAACCCTCGACGTCGTGGGCGAGCGCCAGCGTGGGCTGCTCTTCCGGCTCGCCATCGACGCGGGCAGCCAGGTGGGCTACCGCGCGCTCGCCGAGGACCTCTGGCCCGACGACCCGCCCGAGAACGCGCGGGCCGCGCTGCAGTCGCTCGTCTCGCGGCTGCGCGGGCAGCTGCCCGCGGGCGTGCTCGCGTCGGGGCCCGGCGGCTACCGGCTGGCGATCGACCGCGCCGACGTCGATGCCGTCCGGTTCCAGGACCTGGTGGCCGCCGCGTCGGCCGCCCCCGCACCGGAGGCGCCGGCGCTGGCATCCGCCGCGCTCGGCCTGTGGTGCGGTGAGCCGTGGACGCCCGGCGACGGGTACGACTGGTTTCAGCGCGACCTCGCCACCGATCGGGCGACCGCCCTGCGCCTGGGCGGCACGCCGAGCCCCGCGGAGCCGGACGCTGGGGAGCCGGGCCCCGCCGCGATCCCCGCCGCCCTCACCGCGTTCGTGGGCCGCGACGAGGAGCTCGCCGGGGTCACCGGCCAGCTCGAGCGCGGTCGCCTCGTGACGATCCTCGGGCCCGGCGGCGCGGGCAAGACCCGGCTCGCGATGGAGTCCGCGCGGGCGCACCGGCATCCGATCGTCGTGGAGCTCGCCCCGGCCGGACCAGACGAGCTGTGGCAGGCGATCCTCGGCGCGATCGGTCGCGAGCTGCGGTCGATGAACGAGAGCGCCGCGGCGTCGACGCCCGCCGAGCGGGTCATCGCCGCGCTCGCCGGCCGCGACGTGCTCCTCGTGCTCGACAACTGCGAGCACCTCATCCAGGTCGCCGCGCTCGCCGCCCACGAGCTCCTGCAGGCCCTGCCGCGGCTGCACGTGCTCACGACGAGCCGGGAGCCGCTGGGTGTGCCGGGGAGGCGTTCGTGCCGCTCGGTCCGCTCGACCCGCTCGCGGCGCAGACGCTCTTCGACGACCGCGTGCTGGCCGCCCGGGGGCGCGCGATCGACCAGGACGAGCAGGATGCCGCCACCCGCATCCGGGAGCGGCTCGACGGTCTGCCGCTCGCCCTCGAGCTCGCCGCGGCGAAGGCGCGCACCATGACGATCGGCGAGATCGCCGACGGCCTCGACGACCGCTTCGGGCTGCTCTCCGGCGGCCTGCGGACCGTGCTGCCCCGGCACCAGACGCTGCGCGCCCTCGTCGACTGGAGCTGGAGCCTGCTCGGGCCGGGGAGCGCCGGATGCTCGTGGCGCTCGCGATCTACCCGGCCGGCGTCGCCGTCGCCGACGCGGCCGGGGTCGCGGCCGCCCACGGCGGCACCCGCGCAGAGCTCGACGTGCTCGTCGACAAGTCGCTCCTGCAGCGCACGGGCGGCCGCTACCGGGCACTCGAGACCATCCGCGAATACGGCATCGAGAAGCTCGCCGGGTCGGGCGAGCTCACGCGTGAGCGGATCGCCCAGGCCCGGCGGCTGGCACAGGCGACGGCGGTGCACGACGCCGAGCTGCGCTCCGCCGCCATCCATGACGCGATCGCCTGGTTCGATGCGGAGGACGACAACCTCGCCGCCGCCCTGCGCTTCTGCGCCGAGGCCTCGCCGTCCGACCTCGTGCGCCTCACCGGCGGCTGCCTCTGGTACTGGATCGTGCGCGACCGCAACGACGACGCCATCCAGTGGATCGCGGCAGCCGGCCCGTACGCCGATGAGGCCGATGACGACTGGCAGGGCGTCTTCGTCCGCGCGGCCGCCATGATGATGCGCACCTTCTCCCGCGGACGGCGCCCCGAGATCGACCAGGGCGAGCTCGCGCGGCTGAGCGACGCGGCCGCGCGGACCGATCACGACATCGTGCTCGCGATCCCGGTGCTGGTGCGCGCGTTCGCCGACACCCCGGAGGGCGACGTCTGGATGCGCAACATCCGCATCCCGGACCCGGAGGGGCTGCCGCTCACGCCGTGGGGGCGCGCCGTGCTCACGGTCGCCCGCGCGGCGATGTCGCAGAACGGCGGCGACCTCGCGGAGCTGGGCGCCTCGAGCGGCCGTGCGGTGGAGCTCTTCGAGAGCACGGGCGACCGGTGGGGCATGGCCCTCGCGCAGCAGATGCGCGCCGAATGGCTCGCGCTCGAGGGCCGCTTCGAGGAGGCCCTCGCGATGTCGGACGCGTCGACCGCGGCGATGACCGAGATCACCTCGTCGTGGGACCTGCTGCAGCAGCAGGGGCTCGCCGTGAACCTCCTGATCCGGCTCGGCCGGGTCGACGAGGCGCAGGCGCGGGCCGACCGGATGCTCGCCGTGGCGCGGGATTCCGACAGCGCACGATCGGTCGCGCTGGCGTGCGCCATCGCCTGCTTCCTCGCGATCGAGCTGGAGGACATCGAGCGCGCCCGCGCCCTGGTGGCCGAGCTCGATGAGAGCCTCGCGGAGTGGGACGACGTGCCGCCCCAGCTGCACGCGATGGCGGGCATGGCTCGCGGCGGGGTCGCCTCGCTCGACGGCGACACGGCGTCGGCGGAGCGCGAGCTCCGCGTCGCCGCCGAGGCGGCCGTCGAGAGCAACGACTATCCGATCATGGCGGCGACGGCCGTCGGCGTGGCATCGCTCGCCGCGCGCACCGGCCGTTTCGACGAGGCGCACCTGGCTCTCGACCTCGCGACGGTGCTGCGCGGCGCACCCGATCCGCACAATCCGCTGGAGGTGCGGGTGCGAGCGCAGATCGCGGCGCACGCGACGACGGCGCGCCCCCTCGGGAGCGCGCCGTCGTGGACCGCGATACCGCGGCGTCGGAGTTGGCTCAGATCTTGCGCCGGTAGGCCCACGTCGCGAGCGGGAAGAAGACCGCCCACAGCACGACGCAGCTGATCAGCACCCACAGCAGCTCGAGGCCGAGGGTCTCGCCCGAGGCGAGCGCCGCGTCGCCGTTGAGCAGACCGCGCATCGACTCGATCACGTGGGTGACGGGATTGACCGACACCCAGCCCTGCAGCCACGTCGGCAGGGTGTTCGCGGGGACGAACGTGGACGAGCCGAAGGTGAGGGGGAACGTGATGAGGAACGAGATCCCCTGCACCGCCCCGCTTGAGCGCACCATGGTGCCGATGAACACCGAGACCCAGCACAGGCTGACGGCGAAGACGACCATGAGCACGAACGCGAGCAGCACGTCGTACCAGGGGTGCCGAACCGGTAGCCGATGATGACCCCGAAGACCAGCGTCACCGACACGGCGATGCTGTGGCGCACGATGTCGCCCAGCACGGCACCGAACAGCGGGGCCGAGCGCGCGATGGGCAGCGAACGGAACCGGTCGAAGACGCCCTTGCTGATGTCGTTGTTGAGGTTCACGCCGATGGTCAGCGAGGTGAACATGACGGTCTGCACGATGATGCCCGGCAGGGCGAACGTGAGGTACTGCGTGGTCGACCCGGCGATCGCGCCGCCGAAGATGAACACGAACAGCACGGTCATGATGATCGGCTGCAGCGTCACGTCGATGAACTGCTCCGGATTGCGCGTCATGCGACGCACGGTTCGGCCCGCGAGCACGAGCGAATCGGCGAACATCAGGCGGCCTCCTCTTCCTTGTCGTCGGTGCGGGTGCCAGTGCGGTCCCCGGCGTCGGTCTCGTCCGAGGCCCGTTGGCCGGTGAGCGCGTAGAACGCCTCGTCGAGGCTCGGGAGCCGGAGGGCGAGCTCGGAGACCGCGATCCGCTCGGTCGCGAGCGCCGACACGATCGCGGTGAGGGCGCCGTCGTCGGCAACCGGGACGGCCAGCTGGTCCGGAGCCGGTTGCTCGACCTCGCGGGTGCCGAGCCGGGCGAGCAGCGGGCGCACCCGCTCGATGTCGGCCGGGTCGACGGGACGCACCTCGAGGGTCTGACCGCCGACCTGGCGCTTCAGACCCTGGGGCGTGTCGTGCGCGATCACCCTGCCGTGGTCGATGACGGTGATCTCGTTCGCGAGCGCGTCCGCCTCCTCGAGGTACTGCGTCGTGAGCAGCACCGTGGTGCCGAGCCGGGTGAGCGTGCGCACCATCTCCCACACGTCGTCCCGCTTGGCCGGGTCGAGGCCGGTCGTCGGCTCGTCGAGGTAGACGATCTCGGGGCGCCCGATGAGCGAGGCCGCGAGGTCGAGCCGTCGGCGCATACCGCCGGAGTAGGTCTTCACCTGACGCTTCGCCGCGTCCGTGAGGTCGAACTCCCGCAGCAGCTCCTCGCCGCGCGTCCGCGCGGCGCGGGATCCGAGGTGCAGCAGTCGGCCGATCAGCACGAGGTTCTCGATGCCGCTCAGCTCCTCGTCGACGCTCGCGTACTGACCGGTCAGCCCGATCACGCGGCGCACCCCTTGGGGTCGGACAGCACGTCGTGGCCGGCGACGCGCGCGGTGCCGCCGTCCGGTCGAAGCAGGGTCGCGAGGATGCGGACCGCGGTGGTCTTGCCGGCCCCATTCGGACCGAGCACCCCCAGGACGCGTCCCTGCTCGACCTCGAGGTCGACGCCGGCCAGGGCCTGCGTCTTCCCGAATCGTTTGGTGAGGCCGTGGGCCTCGATCGCCAGAGTCATGACGACATGGTGCGACCGCGGCGCTGTCACGCCGCTGTCACGCCGCTGTCGCGGCGCTGTCAGTGGCTGTCGGCAGCCGTCGCGATCCTCGGCGGTTCGCTGTGGATGTGCCGGGAGCGGTCCCGGACGGCCGTTCGGCCTCCTGAGGGGTTCACAGAGGGTCCGCCGGGGCTCCGCAGCCCGCGGATACTGGTCGGCGGCCGACGAACGGAAGGGGTGGCATGCCGGGCTGGGGCGACGTCGACATCGCGAGCGGTTGGCTCCCCGTGACGGTCGACGCTCTCGCGATCGCGGCCCTGCTGCTTGCGGTCGTGCGGCGCACGAGCCGACGGGGGCACTGGTGCTCGCGGCGTGCGCGGTCGGTGGGGCCGCTGCCGGCCTGCTCGTCTGCTGGATCACCTCCGATCTCCTCGACGTGTTCGAGGTCTCGCTGAGCCCGGTGTCGCGCACGTGGGTCGCCTCGACGTTCGCCGCGGTGGCGCTCGCGATCGGCATGCTGATGCGGCACGGCGTGTGGCGGCGGGTGGCGGCCGCGGCGTCGGTGCCGCTCGCGATCCTCGCCGGCGCGATCGGCGTCAACGCCGACTTCGGCCAGTACACGACCATCGACTCGTTCTGGGATGCCGCCGCGGCCCGCCCGCTCCCCGCCTCGATCGCGGCCGCGCAGCGGGCGGACGCGCCCGGCTCGGTCGTCTCCGACGCGGCTCCGGTGCCGCTCTGGTCGCGCCCCGTCGCAGCAGGGATGCCACGGCACGGCGTCGTCGGCCGCGTCGACATCCCGGCCACCACGTCGCATTTCCCGGCGCGGGCCGGCTACGTCTACCTCCCGCCGGCGGCGCTCGTGCCGCACCCACCGCGACTGCCCGTGCTCGTCATGCTCTCGGGCCAGCCCGGGGTCCGGACGACGTCATCCGCGCCGGTCGCCTGGCCGCCATCATGAACGCCCGCGCCGCCGCGCACCACGGCCTCGCGCCCGTCGTCGTGGTGCCGGATCAGCTCGGAGCGCCGCAGGACAACCCGATGTGCGTCGACTCCCCGCTCGGGGACTCGGCGAGGTACCTGACCGTGGACGTGCCGCGCTGGATCCGCACCCACCTCGCGGTCGAGCCGTCCCGCGCCGCCTGGGCGATCGGCGGCTTCTCCCAGGGCGGCACCTGCTCGATCCAGCTGGGGGCCGCGCATCCCGAGCTCTTCGGCGCGGTCTTCGACGTCTCCGGCCAGGTCGCCCCCAGGAACGGCGACCTGCAGCAGACGATCGCGCGCGGCTTCGACGGCGATGCGGCGCGGTATCGCGCGGCGGCCCCTGCTGCGATCCTCGCGGCGCACGCCCCGTATCGCGGGCTGACGGCGGTGTTCGGCTCGGGCCAGTTCGACACCAGGTACGGGCCGGGCATCGACGTCGTCGCGGCCGCGGCGCGCGCCGCCGGTGTGGCGACGACACGCGACATCGCACCGGGCACCGCGCACGACTGGCACACCGTGCAGTGGATGATGACGCACGCGTTCGGCCCGATCGCCGCGCACCTCGGACTGGCGCGCTCATGAGGGTGCTGCACCGCATCCGCCGGCACCCGGCGACGCTGCTCGTGGTGGTCGCCCTGCTCGCCGTCTGGGTGATCGCGATCCCGACCGGGCCGCGCGGGCCGTTCTCGCCGCCCGCGGCGGGCCTGAACCCCGACGCGCTCGAGGACCATCACTGGTGGACCATCCTCACGTCGATGCTCGTCGCCGGCGGTGTCGCGCAGTTCGCGATCAGCATGGTCGCGGCGATCGTGGGCGTCGGTCTGGCCGAACGCTGGATGGGATCATGGCGCACGCTCGTCGCGTTCGTGGCGACCGGCGTGGTCGCGGGCGCCCTCGGGCTCGGCCTCGAACTGCTGGGCGCGGCGGTGCACGAATTCTGGTCGTCGTCGGTGCGCGGCCTCCTGACCGTCGATCCGCTCACCCCGATCCTCGGCACGCTGGCATGGGCGTCGGCGTGGGCCGCCCCCTCGAGCGTCGGCGCACCCGCACCCTCCTCGTGGGCGTCGCGGCGACCCTGCTGCTGTACTCCGGCCAGCCGGCCGACCTCTACCTGCTCGTCGCCGTCGGTCTGGGGATCGGATCCGGCGCTCTGCTGCGCCGGGATCGACGGCCGAGCTGGCCGGCCTCCCGGCACGAGACGCGCAGCCTGCTCGCCCTCGTCACCGTGCTGTTCGCGGTCGGTCCCGTCCTCACGGCCGTCTCGGTCGGACGCTACGGTGTGCTCTCGCCGCTCGGCATCGCCCTGACCGGGATCACGCCGCGGGTGGCCGGGCCGGGCTGCGCCGCGGGCCACATCGCGCCCGACTGCGTGGGCGAGCTCACCCGGCTGCCGCTGCACGGGGTGACGCAGACGGTCGTGTCGGTCCTGCCGCTCGTGCTCCTGCTGATCGGGGCGCGCGGGCTCCTCCGCGGCCGCCGCGCCGCCGTGGTCCTCCTCGCCGGCGTCGGGGTGGCGCAGGGCGCTCTCGCCGCGTGGTACTTCGGCGTGCTGCCCGCCGTGGGGGCCCCCTGGATCGTGCCGCTCGCCCCGCAGCGGTACTGGGAGGTCTCGCTCTGGCTCGTGGTGAGCACCCTCGTGCCGGTGGCGTACGCGATCGTGCTCGCTCTGCGACGCCGGGCGTTTCCGATCCGGATGTCGAGGGCGGGCATCCGGCGGGCCGTCCTGGCGTGCGCGGCATCGCTGGCGCTCCCCGCCACGGGATTCGTCCTGACCGCTCACGCGATCCGTGGGCAGTTCGCGAGGCCGCCGGGGTTGTTGCTGCTCCTGGCGCAGACGCCGCAGCGGTTCGTGCCGGCGTCGTTCCTCCGGCATCAGCATCTCGTGCTGCGGCCGCTCACGCCGCTCGCGCACGCCGTGCTCGACCTGCCCGGCGTCGTGTTCTGGATCGGCCTCGTCGTCACGGCGGCGATCGTCCTGCTGCGTGCCGCGCCCGTCGGGGCGGCCGCGCAACACGACCCCGGCTGCGATCCCTGCTGCGGGCCGGTTCCGGGTCGCTCGGTCATCTCGCCACCTGGCCGGAGAACCGGCTGTGGGTCAGCGCCGACGGCTCGACCGGCATCGCGTATCGGCTGGTGGGCGAGGTGGTGGTCACCGTGTCCGATCCCTTCGGTGCGACCGGCGACCCGGAGGCCGCATTCGGCGAGTTCCTCGCGTTCTGCGACGCGCGCGCCTGGACGCCGGTCTTCTACAGCGTGCACGAGGGCTGGCGCGCGGTGCTGGCAGCGCGGGGCTGGCGATCGCTTCCCGTGGCCGAGGAGACCACGCTCGACCCGGCGGCCTTCACGCTGTCGGGCAGGGCGATGCAGGACGTGCGCACCGCCGTCAACCGCGCCCGACGCACCGACGTGGTCACGGTCGACGCGAGCTGGACAGCCCTGGCCGGGCCGCTCCGGCGGCAGATCGTCGCGATCTCGGAGCACTGGGCCGCCGACAAGCGGCTGCCCGAAATGGGATTCACGCTCGGTGGCCTCGATGAGATCGACGACCCCGACGTGCAGGTCGTCGTGGCCGTCGACGCGCAGGAGCGCGTGGTCGCGGTCACGAGCTGGCTGCCGGTGTGGGAATCGGGCGCGCTCGTGGGACGCACGCTCGACATGATGCGCCGCGCCCCCGACGCGCCCAACGGCGCGATGGAGTTCACGATCGCCGAGTCGATCGAGGCGCATCGTTCGGCCGGCCTGAGGCGCACGAGCCTGTCGGCGACGCCGCTCGCCCGCCCCGCCGAGCAGGCCGGGGTGGCCGTCCTCGGCGCGGTGCTCGCGCTTGTCGGACGTCTCCTCGAGCCCGTCTACGGGTTCCGCTCGCTGCTGCGGTTCAAGAGCAAGTTCGGCGACGCGGCCGAGGCGCTGCACCTCGTGTACCGCGACCCCATGCAGCTGCCGGCGATCGGCGCCGCCATCGCGCGCTGCTACCTGCCCCAGCTGACGTGGGGCTCCTCCCTGCGGTTGCTGCGCGGGTGACGATCAGCGCAGAGAGAGTTCCGTGACGGGATAACCCGCGTCGTGCCGGATGCGGACCATCCCGTCGCTCAGATCCGGCTCGACGATGACCGGCGACTGCGCGCGCGCCGCGGCCAGGACCTCGTCCACTCGGGACGAGAGGGCGAGGCGCGCGAGGTTGAACGCGGTCGGGGCGATGATCGGCCAGTCGCCCGCCTCGCGCCGGCGCAGCGCCTCGGCGGGTTCCGCCCACCGGGCCGCGACGAGCTCGATCCCGTCGACGGCCGGCTCGGCGCCCTCGGGGGCGCGGACCGCGAAGAAGTGCGTATCGAACCGGCGTGGTTCCGCGGCCGGGGTGATCCACCGCGACCATGCGACCAGTGCCGCCGGGCCCGGAAGCGCGATCCCGGTCTCCTCCCGCGTCTCGCGCACCGCGGCCGCCCGCGCACGGGCGTCGGTATCGTCGTCCGGGTCGCCGTCGCCGGCATCGATCGAGCCGCCGGGGAACGCGAGCACCGAGGGGAACGCACCCGAGGTCGGACGCTGCACGAGCAGCACGCGCAGCGGGTCGTCACGCAGCAGCAGCACGGTGGCCGCCGGCCGGGGCTCGGAGCGCTGGGTCACGAGGTGTACCCTAGGGCCGTGCGCTTCGGCCTGCTTCTTCTTAGCTGCCGCGACGGGGCCTAGTCCTTCGGCCTTCCTCGTCGCGGCCTTCGGCATCGGCTGAATACGACAGGAAGACCAGCAGGAGACCGTCCCATGAAGAACACCCAGAAGCCCTCGGGGATGCCGATTCACCGGTATCGCCCGTACCACGAGCAGTTCCCGACCGATCTGCCCGACCGCAGCTGGCCGTCGAAGGTCATCGATGCGGCACCGATGTGGTGCGCCGTCGACCTGCGCGACGGCAACCAGGCGCTCATCGACCCGATGAGCCCCGAGCGCAAGCGCATCATGTTCGACCTGCTGGTCCGGATGGGCTACAAGCAGATCGAGGTCGGGTTCCCCTCGGCGAGTCAGACCGACTTCGACTTCGTGCGCCAGCTCATCGAGGAGGACCTGATCCCGGATGACGTGGTCATCCAGGTGCTCACCCAGGCTCGCGAGGAGCTCATCGCGCGCACCTTCGAGTCGATCCGCGGCGCGAAGCAGGCGATCGTCCACCTCTACAACTCGACGAGCATCCTGCAGCGCGACGTCGTCTTCCGCACCGACAAGCAGGGCATCATCGACATCGCGCTGAACGGCGCGCGCTGGTGCAAGCAGTACGAGCAGACCGTGCCCGGCACGACCGTCTACTACGAGTACTCGCCCGAGAGCTACACGGGCACCGAGCTCGAGTTCGCGGCCGAGATCTGCAACCAGGTCATGACGGTGTTCGTGCCGACGCCCGAGCGCAAGGTCATCATCAACCTGCCCTCGACCATCGAGATGGCGACCCCGAACGTGTACGCCGACTCGATCGAGTGGATGTCGCGGCATCTGCACCATCGCGAGAACGTCATCCTGTCGCTGCACCCGCACAACGACCGCGGCACGGCGATCGCCGCCGCCGAGCTGGGCTACCAGGCCGGCGCGGACCGCATCGAGGGCTGCCTGTTCGGCAACGGCGAGCGCACGGGCAACGTCGACCTGGTCGCCCTCGGCATCAACCTGATGACCCAGGGGATCGACCCGCAGATCGACTTCAGCGACCTCGACGAGATCCGCCGCACCGCCGAGTACTGCAATCAGCTGCGCGTGCACGAGCGCTCGCCGTGGGCGGGCGACCTGGTCTACACGGCCTTCTCGGGCTCGCATCAGGATGCGATCAAGAAGGGCTTCGAGGCCATGGAGGCCGCGTCGAAGGCCACCGGCACGCCGCTCGAGCAGATGGAGTGGGCGGTGCCGTACCTGCCGGTCGATCCGAAGGACCTGGGGCGCGGCTACGAGGCCGTCGTGCGCGTGAACTCGCAGTCGGGCAAGGGCGGCGTCGCCTACCTGCTGAAGGCCGACCACAAGCTCGACCTGCCCCGCCGGCTGCAGATCGAGTTCAGCGGCGTCGTGCAGCAGAAGACCGACGCCGAGGGCGGCGAGGTCACGAGCGAGGAGATCTGGTCGATCTTCCGCGACGAGTACCTGCCCGCGCCGCAGAACCACCCGGACGACAAGTGGGGGCGCTACGAGCTGCTCTCGACGCGCACCGCGAGCGACATGACCGGCTCGGTCACGCTCGAGCTCCGGATGCGGATCGGCGACGACGTCGAGGAGGCCCAGGGCGTGGGCAACGGCCCCATCGCGGCGTTCCTCGGTGTCATGGCCGAGCAGGGGCACGAGGTGCGGCTCTACGACTACGTCGAGCACACGATGTCGGAGGGCGGCGACGCGCTCGCCGCGGCCTACGTCGAGCTGCAGGTCGGCGACAAGCGCCTGTGGGGCGTCGGCATCGACGGCGACATCTCGACCGCATCGCTCAAGGCCGTCGTGTCGGCCGTGAACCGGGCCGTGCGCACGGAGCAGGACACGGAGCAGGAGCAGCTGGTCGGCGTCTGATCACCGCGAGACGATCAGCACCGCGTCGTCGTCGACCTCGAGCACCTCGAGGGGACGCGCGCCCACGAGACCGCGGGCGGTCTCGACCTGCTCTCCGGCGACCAGCGTCACGAACGCTCCGCCGGCGGCCGTCCACGCCTCCATCCCCGCGAGGACGGCACGGAACGGGTCGAGACCGTCCGCACCTCCGTGCACGGCGCCCTCGGGCTCGTGCTCGCGGAAGTCGCGCGGGATGCGTGCGAGCTCGCGCGTCGGCACATGCGGCAGGTAGGCGGCGGCCAGCTCGATCCGCCCGCGGAGCTGCGCGGGCAGCCCGGTCCACCAGTCGCCCCGGTGCGCCGAGAAGCGGTGCCGCGCCCCGTTCTCGGCGGCGACCGCGACCGCCGCGGGGTCGACATCGACGGCGTGCACCTCCGCGCGGGGCAGCCGGGTCGCGAGCGCGGCCGCGATGGCGCCGGCACCGCAGCCCAGGTCGACGACGATGCGGGCATCCGGCCGCGCCGCCACGGCCGCGTCGACGATGGCCTCCGCCCGGGCCCGCGGCACGAAGACGCCGGGAGCGACGCCGACCTCGACGCCCGCGAACGACGCGACCCCCAGGGCCTGCTCGAGGGCACCCCCGCCGTGCGTGCGAGCACCACCGCCTCGACGGCCGCCGCGTCATCGCCGCGCACCCGCCGGATCTCGGCCGCCTCCTCCTCGGCGAAGACGCAGCCCGCCGCCCGAAGCCGCGCGATCAGCTCCGCATCGCTCACACGCTGCGCCGCTCGTCCGGCTCCTGCTGGTCGCCGCCGCGCCGGATCCAGCGCACCCTGCGCAGGGCCTGCTGCTCGGGCAGGCTCCAGTGCAACAGCACGGCGAGCACCCGCACGGCGAAGGTCACGACGACGCAGACGAGGGCGGCCACGAGCACCGGCACGCCGACGGCACGCAGCACGACGAGCGTGACGGCTCCCGCGATGGCGGCGACGGCGTAGAGCGAGCCGACGTGCATGAGCGCGATCGGAACGTTCAGCAGCAGGTCGCGCAGGATCGAGCCGCCCACGGCCGCCAGGGCCCCCACGAAGACCGCCGGCACCTCCGGCAGCCCGGTGGCCAGCGCCGCCGTCGTGCCGAACGCGCCGAACAGGCCGATGGTGAGGGCGTCGAGCGCGGTGAGGAAGCCGCCGAGGCGCCGGAAGAGCCGCTCCAGCAGCATCCCGAGCAGCGCCGCGACCGTGGCCACCGGCAGGTAGAAGTCGCTCTCGAGCGCGAGCGGGATGCGCGCGAGCAGCACGTCGCGCAGGATGCCGCCGCCGAATCCGGTCGCGATGCCGATGATGGCGACGCCGAGCAGGTCGAGCCGGCGGTCCCGGAATCCGGCCGCGTACAGCGCGCCCTGCAGGCTCCCGACACCGACGGATGCCAGGTCGACCCAGAGCGGGATGGTGAAGGTCGCGCTCATCCGGCTCTCGCGCTCAGAGCCGCTCGAACAGGCCGGGGTACTCGAGCACGAAGCCGCGTGCGTCGACGGTGATGTCCGCCTCGAAGTCGGAGTCGAGCGACTCGTAGCGGTACACGTCCTCGTCGAGGCGCGTGTAGCGCTGGGGGTCCGGCACCAGCTCGAGGTCGGGAAAGCTCACGTACGCGGTCACGATGTCGGCCTCGTCGTCGACCGCGAGGTCGAGCCGGCGGATGGGGAGCGTGTTGGTGAGCGGTGACGCGGCCAGGTCGAGGTCGATGGCCTCCGCGAGATCGTCTCGCTCCTCGCCGTCGAGCGTCCAGACGCCGTCGGCGGAGCGCTCCAGGTCGAACGCCCGCTCGCCCTCCAGCGCCTCGAGGTGCAGGGTGCGGAACGTCCAGTCGGCGTCGCAGGTCAGCTCGTAGCTGTAGCGACCGCGCGCCGAGTCGATGATCGACGCGACCCGCACGCCGCCGTGTTCGTCGACCCGCGCCCGCTCGAGACCATCGACCTCGACGCCCCGCCACACCAGTTCCGGCATGCGCCCATCCTCGCAGGGGGCGACGCTCCAGCGCAGCGGACGACCGCGCTCGTCCCGGCGGGGTGCGCGCGGCAGCGTGCCGCAGGAGCGGCGGCGCGCCAGACGTCCAGCGCAGCGGACGACCGCGCTCGTCCGCGGAGCGGCAGCGTGCCGCAGGAGCGGCGGCGCGCCAGATGTCCAGCGCAGCGGACGACCGCGCTCGTCCGCGGAGCGGCAGCGTGCCGCAGGAGCGGCGGCGCGCCAGACTAGCAGCGTGCCGGTCTATCGTGACGAAGCCGTCGTCCTCCGCACCCACAAGCTGGGGGAGGCCGACCGCATCGTCACGATGATCAGCCGGCGCCACGGCAAGGTGCGCGCGGTCGCCAAGGGCGTGCGGCGCACCGGGTCCCGATTCGGCGCCCGGCTCGAGCCCTTCATGGTCGTCGACGCGCAGTTCTACATCGGCCGCAGCCTCGACATCGTGCAGCAGGCCGAATCCATCGGCTCCTACGGCGCCGACATCGTGGGCGACTACGCGCGCTTCACCGCCGCCAACGCGATGGTCGAGGCCGCGGACCGGCTCACCGAGCACGAGGCGGGGTGCAGCATTACCTCCTGCTGGTCGGAGCGCTGCGCTCGCTGTCGCGCGCGGAGCACCCGCCCGGGATGACGCTCGACTCCTACCTGCTGCGCGCCCTGTCGATCGCGGGCTGGGCTCCGAGCTTCGTCGACTGCGCCGTCACGGGGGCATCCGGACCGCACTCCGCATTCGTGCCGCAGCTCGGCGGCGTCGTCGCCGACGCGGTCGCCCCGCCGGGGGCGGTGCGCCTGGACCCCGCGACCCTGAGCCTGCTCGGCGCCCTGCTGTCGGGCGACTGGGAGGCGGCGCAGGACAGCGACGACCGCACCCAGGCCCAGGCCTCCGGCGTCGTCGCGGCCTACACGCAGTACCACCTCGAGCGCGGCCTGCGCTCCCTCGAGCACGTCGAGCGGACCACCGCGTGAGCCCGGTAGGTCGTCGCCCGAAGGGCGAGTCGGAAGGCACCGCGCAGCGGCTTCCCGCAGGCAAGACGCATCGGGATGCCGTCGACTTCGTGCCGCTGGACTGGACGGGACTGCACCCGCCCGACGTGCCGCGCGCCGCCGTGCCGGAGCACGTCGCCCTCGTGATGGACGGGAACGGGCGCTGGGCGAATCGACAGGGGCTCCCGCGCATCGAAGGGCACCGTGCCGGGGAGGCGGCTCTGCTCGACGTGGTCGCCGGCGCCGTCCAGATCGGCGTCAAGCACCTCAGCGTCTACGCGTTCTCGACGGAGAACTGGGCGCGCAGCCCTGAGGAGGTCCGGTTCCTGATGGGGTTCAACCGCGACGTGCTGCACCGGCGCCGCGATCAGCTCAACGAGTGGGGCGTGCGCGTGCGCTGGGCGGGGCGCACGCCGCGGCTCTGGCGCAGCGTGATCGACGAGCTGCGGTTCGCGGAGCGGCTGACCGCGCACAACGACACGCTCACCCTCACGATGTGCGTCAACTACGGCGGCCGGCAGGAGCTCGTCGACGCGATGCGCGGCATGGCCGAGGAGGTGCGAGCCGGCCGACTGCGGCCCTCCGGCATCACCGAGAAGTCGATCCAGCGCCACCTCTACATCCCGGATCTGCCCGACGTCGACCTCTTCGTGCGCAGCTCGGGGAGCAGCGCACCAGCAACTTCCAGCTCTGGCAGTCCGCGTACGCCGAGATGGTCTTCCTCGACACGCTCTGGCCCGACTTCAGCCGGACCGATCTCTGGCACGCCATCGAGATCTACGCCGGACGCGCGCGCCGGTTCGGCGCAGCGGTCGACGCCCCGTCCGTCTAGCCGCCCGGACGCACGCTCCTGGACGACGAGCCGTCATCCGGGCGATGCTGAGGGCATGGTCACCGCCGCCCTGCAGTCGGCGATCCGGCAGTTCCGTGAACCCCGCGGATACCTGGCGGTCGCCTCCATCGGACTCCCGCCCGACTCGGCGCTCGCCGCGATCCGGGCCGACCTCGCCGCCTGGGAGGACGCGAACCGCGACCCGGAGGGGTACGACGCGGTCATCGCCCGCACCCGGGCCTCGTTCGCAGGCCTCGTCGGCGTGCCGGTGGATCGCGTCGCGATCGGATCGCAGACCTCGACGTTCGCCTCGATCGTCGCGGCGGCGGTGCCCGACGGCGCCGAGGTGCTGCTGGCGCAGGGCGACTTCAGCTCGATGATGTTCCCGTTCCTGCAGCAGCAGCCGCGCATCCGGGTGCGGGTCGTGCCGCTGTCCGGCCTCGCGGAGTCGATCACCGACGAGACCTGGCTCGTCGCGTTCTCGCTGGTGCAGTCCGCGACCGGGACCGTCGCCGACGAGGACGCGATCGTCGCGGCCGCGACCGCGCACGACGCGCGCACCTTCTGCGACACGACCCAGGCGACCGGCGTGCACCCCGTCGACGCCGCCCGCTACGACCTCACGGTCTGTCACAGCTACAAGTGGCTGTGCGCGCCGCGCGGGGTCGCGTTCCTGACCGTCTCCGAGCCGATGCAGGACGCGCTGCGCCCCGTGCAGGCCGGCTGGTACGCGGGCGAGGACGTGTGGCACAGCACCTACGGCCCCGAGATGCAGCTCGCGACGAGCGCGCGGCGCTTCGACGTGTCGCCCGCCTGGCAGGCCTGGATCGGCGCGGAGCAGTCGATCGCGCTGTTCGCCGGGCTCGACATCGCGGAGGTGTGGGCCCACGCCAGCGGGCTCGGCGATGCGCTGTGCCAGGGACTCGGCATCCCGCCGCAGCACCAGGCGATCGTCGCGTGGCCCGACCCCGACGGTGCGCGCGTCGCGGCCTGCGGCGCGGCCGGCATCCGGATCTCGGGGCGTGCCGGCCGCATCCGGGCGAGCTTCCACCTCTGGAACACCGAGGAGGACGTGGCGGCACTGCTGCGCGCGGCCGGTCGGTAGGCTGGATCCTCCACAGCACCCTGGAGAGTTCACGCCCGTGGCAGCGCCCTCGTCCCTCGACTCCATCATCTCGCTCGCGAAGCGTCGCGGCTTCGTCTTCCAGTCCGGCGAGATCTACGGCGGCTCGCGCTCGGCGTGGGACTACGGTCCGCTCGGCGTCGAGCTCAAGGAGAACATCCGCCGGCAGTGGTGGCAGACGTTCGTGCGCGGTCGCGCCGACATGGTCGGCCTCGACTCGGCGATCATCCTGCCGAAGCGGGTGTGGGAGGCGTCGGGTCACGTGGCGACGTTCACCGACCCGCTGGTGGAGTGCCAGGTGTGCCATCACCGCTTCCGCGCCGACCACCTCGTCGAGGACTTCGAGGCCAAGAAGGGCCGCGCGCCGGAGGGCGGCCTCGCCGAGGTCGCCTGCCCCAACTGCGGCACGCGCGGGCAGTACACCGAGCCGCAGGCGTTCTCCGGACTCATGAAGACCTACCTCGGCCCCGTCGACAACGAGGAGGGCCTGAACTACCTGCGGCCCGAGACGGCGCAGGGCATCTTCGTCGACTTCGCCAACGTGCTGCAGACCACGCGCAAGAAGCCGCCGTTCGGCATCGGCCAGATCGGCAAGGCGTTCCGCAACGAGATCACGCCGGGCAACTTCATCTTCCGCACCCGTGAGTTCGAGCAGATGGAGATCGAGTACTTCACGCCGCCCGAGGAGGCGGCGGCGTGGTACGAGCGGTGGATCGCGGACTGCTGGGGCTGGTTCACGGACCTCGGCATCCGGGAGGAGAACCTGCGCCGCCTGGACGTGCCGGATGGCGAGCGCGCCCACTACTCGGCGGCCACGGCCGACATCGAGTACCGCTTCGGGTTCGCCGGCGGCGACGGCTGGGGCGAGCTGATGGGCATCGCGAACCGCACCGACTTCGACCTGAACAACCACATCCGCGAGTCGGGCGCCGACCTGCGCTACTTCGACCAGGCGACGAACGAGCGCTACGTGCCGTACGTCATCGAGCCGTCCTTCGGCCTCACCCGGGCCATGATGGCGTTCCTCGTCGACGCCTTCGCCGAGGACGAGGCGCCCAACACGAAGGGCGGCGTCGACAAGCGCACCGTGCTGCGCCTGGATCGCCGGCTCGCCCCGGTGAAGGTCGCGGTGCTGCCGCTGTCGCGCAACGAGCAGCTCTCGCCCGTCGCGAAGCAGCTGGCCGACGAGCTGCGCACGCGGTGGTCGATCGAGTTCGACGACGCCGGCGCGATCGGGCGCCGCTACCGCCGGCAGGACGAGATCGGCACTCCGTTCGCCGTGACGGTCGACTTCGACACCCTCGACGACAAGGCGGTCACCGTCCGTGAGCGCGACACCATGTCGCAGGAGCGGGTGGGGCTCGACCGGCTGCCGGGCTACCTGGCCGAACGGCTGCAGGGGGCATGACCGCACCCGCGGCGGCTCCGCTGCCGTCGCTGCGCTACCACCGGCTGCTGCGCGCCCTGCCGCGCTATCGCTGGTGGCGGCCGCTGGTCGCGCTCATCCTCGCGGCGGTCTACTGGGTCGTCTTCCAGACGATCTGGACCGTCGTCTTCGTCGTCATCGCGCTCGTGGGCGGCGCCATCCCGTTCAGCCCCGACCTGGCGACGCTGCAGGACTCGCTCATCCGGTTCCTCGCGATCGACGCGTCCGATCCGCTCTCGATCCTCGCCGTGGTGGGCGGGGTGGCGACGATGCTGCCGGCCGTGCTGCTCGCGTACCTCTCGGTGGGGCTCCGGCCGCTGCGCGTGCTGCGGTCGGTCGCCTTCCGGCTGCGCTGGCGGTGGCTGGCGCTGTGCCTGCTGCCGGCGCTGCTGATCACCGTCGTGGCGATCGCGGTCGATGCGTGGCTGCTGCCGCTGCTCGGCGACGGGCCGCCGCCCGCCGTGCCGACCGCGCCGCTCGGCACGTTCCTGCTCTGCGCCCTCCTGTTCGTCGTCCTGACGCCGATCCAGGCCGCCGCCGAGGAGTTCGGATTCCGCGGGCTCGTCTCGCAGGCCGTCGGCAGCTGGGTCGCGCCGCCGCCGGTCGCGATCATCGTGAGCACGGTGGCGTTCGCGGCCGCGCACACCCAGTACTTCGGCTGGGCGACGCTCGAGGTCGCGGTGTTCGGCGCCGTCGCCGCCTGGGTCACCTGCCGCACCGGCGGACTCGAGGCCGCGATCGCGCTGCACGCCGTGAACAACACGCTCTCGTTCGTGCTCCTCGCGACCGGAGCCGAGGGGTCGACCCAGGGGTTCGACCCCGACCATCCGACGACCGGCGACCCGTGGTCGGCCGTCGTCACGGTGATCACGATGGGCGCCTACCTGCTGATCGTCGAGGTCATGGCCCGCCGCCGGCGCATCGCGACGGTGCTCGAGCCGCTGCCCGCCGCCCCGAGTGCGCCGCCGCCGCCGGATCCCGCCACCCGGATCGCGGAATAGCGGCACGGCATCCGGGATTGCACCTTCCGTGAGCTCTGCAACGCCCATCAAGGTCGACGTCTGGTCGGACATCGCATGCCCGTGGTGCTTCATCGGCAAGCGCAAGTTCGAGCTGGGGGCCGAGGATGCCGGCATCCCGGTCGAGGTCGAGTACCACTCGTTCGAGCTCGCGCCCGACACCCCGGTGGACTTCGACGGCAGCGAGCAGGACTATCTGGCCAGCCGCGGGTTCCCGGCGGAGCAGATCCCGCAGATGCTGTCGCGCGTGACCGGGATCGCCGAGACGGTCGGCCTGCACTACGACTACGACGCGCTGAAGCACACCAACACCGTGAAGGCGCACCAGCTCATCCACTGGGCGAAGGCGCAGGGCCGGCAGCTCGACATGAAGGAGCGGCTGCTGGCCGCCTACTTCGAGGAGGGCCGCCACGTCGGGCGCGACGAGGATCTCGCCGATCTCGCAGCGGAGATCGGGCTCGACCGCGACGAGGCGCTCGCCGCGCTGCGCGACGACCGCCATCTCGACGACGTGCGTGCCGATCAGGCGCTGGCGCAGCAGCTCGGCATCAACGGCGTGCCGTTCTTCGTGTTCGACGGCCAGTACGGCGTCTCCGGCGCGCAGGACCCGGCGACGTTCGCCGACGTCCTGCGCCAGGTGGCCGAGAAGCGCGAGGAGGTCGCCTCATGACCCGGATCAAGCTGGAGCGCATCGTGCCGCTCGAGACGCCCGACGCCGAGGTCTGCGTCGACGGCGTGTGCGAGATCCCGGCTCCCGCTACCGCGGAGGGATCTCCTCGCTGATATCGGCGACCGTGGCTCCGAGGCCCCGGATCAGCGCGTCGGCGTCCACGAACGCGGAGTACCCGTGCTCGCCCGCGCCCATCGACACCCGCCGCCCCGCGACCCGCTCGTCGACGAACACCGGCCACGCCGTGCTCGACCCGAGGGGCGTGATCGTGCCGCGCTCGTAGCCGGTGGCCTCGAGGGCGACCGCCGCCTCGGGCAGCCGCAGCTTGTTCACGCCGACGAGCGCGCGCAGCTTCGCCCACGAGATCTGCCGGTCGCCGGGGATCTCGGCGAACAGGAACGTGCCGTCGTGCCGCTTCACGACGAGCGACTTCACGATGTCGGCCGGGGTGATCCCGAGCAGCTCCGCGGCCTCCTCGAGCGAGCCCGCCGCGGGCCGCTCGATGATCTCGATCGGGATGCCGCGCGCTGCCGCGTCCGCCGCGACCCGTTCGCGACCCGT
Organism: Pseudolysinimonas kribbensis; assembly: GCF_030161895.1. Classification (GTDB taxonomy): domain Bacteria; phylum Actinomycetota; class Actinomycetes; order Actinomycetales; family Microbacteriaceae; genus Pseudolysinimonas; species Pseudolysinimonas kribbensis. The sequence goes on along the minus strand of NZ_BSVB01000001.1, from coordinate 349,271 downwards.
CATCGCGACGTGCGCCCGCGCCGGGCGCGACCGGCGGAGACGATCGCCAGCAGCACGCCGAGGAGCACGAGCGCGCCGCCGAGAGCCGGAACGACGATGGGCACCGCAGTGCCGGTCCGGGCGAGCTCCGGCGCGATCGTGGTGGTGGCCACGGCGCCCGTGAGCGATGCCGAGATCGGCGCGCTCGCCGCCTGGATCACACGGGAGACGTCGGCATCCACGGGATCCATCACGAGCGGTGCGGCGGCCGGTCCGCTCGCGGTGGCGATGATCGCCGGAGCAGCTCCCGTGGGAGTGACCGCGACGGGCGCCGCCGAGCCGTCGGCGCCCGTCGTGACGGTCGTGGTGGTCGCGCCACCCGCGAACGTGCCGTTCGTCACCGTGAGGGAGACCGTCCGGCTCGGCACGCCGTTCACCCCGGCGAGCACCCGTACGGTCCAGTTCGACGCAGCGCCGATCCGCGCGGCGGCGGGCGCCGTGAGGGTGATCGACCACGGCCCGTGAAGCATGGCCGCCTCCGCCAGCAGACTCGTCACGTCGTCCTGCGCGCCGCTCGGCAGCTTGGCGAGGTGGAAGGCCGTGTCGTAGGCGATGTGGCGGAAGTCGTTCGCCGGGTCGAGCTGGCCGGGGTTCTGCGGCGCTGCCGTCCAGGTGTGCACGATGTGCGCGAGGGCTGCCGCCTGGACGGAGGTCGGCGTGCTGCCGTGCACGAAGAGCAGATAGGACATCTCGGAGAGGGTCTCCGGATCGATCGCTGTGCCCCACTTCGTGACGAGGGCCCCGCCCGGTTGCATCGGCTCGGCCTCATCCGGGGCCGTGAATCCGAACTCGGTCATCCAGCTGGGCACGCCGTCGACCAGGTAGTCGCCGATCCAGTCGGCGGTCGCCGGGTTGCCCGCGAAGGGCTGCGGCGGCAATGTCGTCACACCGGCGCTCGTGGCGACGGCCGCCGAGGCCATCGACGCGGGGACGATCACCCCGAGCACGGCCGCGGTCGCAACGACGAGCGGGGCGAGGATGCGTCGGGGAATCACGGAGGGAGCCTATCGGCGGCCCTTCATCCGAGCCAGAGTGCTGCGACGGCGGGGCCGGTCCCCGTGAGGCCCGTCTGCGACACTGGAGGGGATGTCTCTCCTCGCCACCGCCGCCCCCTGCGCATCGGGCCGCTGACGCTCGACGTGCCCGTCGTGCTCGCGCCCATGGCGGGCATCACGAACACGGCGTTCCGCCGGCTGTGCCGCGAATACGGCGCGGGCCTGTACGTGAGCGAGATGATCACCTCGCGCGCGCTGGTCGAGCGGACCCCCGAATCGATGCGCCTCATCCGGCACCACGAGTCGGAGACGCCGCGCAGCATCCAGCTCTACGGGGTCGACCCGGCCACGATCCGGCGGGCGATCACGATGCTCGTCGCCGAGGACCGCGCCGACCACATCGACCTCAACTTCGGCTGCCCGGTGCCCAAGGTCACCCGCAAGGGCGGGGAGCGGCGCTGCCGTGGAAGCTCGACCTGTTCCGCGAGATCGTCGAGGCCGCGGTGGATGCCGCGGGCCCGCTGCCGCTGACCGTCAAGATGCGCAAGGGCATCGACGCCGATCACCTGACCTACCTCGAGGCGGGACGTATCGCCGAGGGCGCCGGCGTGGCGTCGATCGCGCTGCACGCGCGCACGGCGAGCGAGTTCTACTCCGGGCACGCCGACTGGTCCGCGATCGCGAAGCTCAAGGAGACCGTCACGAGCGTGCCGGTGCTCGGCAACGGCGACATCTGGAGCGCGGAGGACGCGCTGCGCATGGTGGACGAGACGGGTGCCGACGGCGTCGTCGTCGGGCGTGGGTGCCTCGGCAAGCCGTGGCTGTTCGGCGACCTCGCCGCGGCGTTCACCGACGGGGTGGCGCGCAGTTCAGATGGCACTGTGGCCGAGCCGACCCTCGGCGAGGTCGCGGCCGCGTTCCGCCGGCACGCGGAGCTGCTGGTCGAGTTCTTCGAGTCCGAGGAGCGCGCCTGCCGCGACATCCGCAAGCACGTCGCCTGGTACTTCAAGGGCTACACCGTCGGCGGCGAGCTGCGCGCGGCCCTCGCGATGAGCTCGAGCCTCGGCGAGATCGACGAGCTGCTCGCGACCCTCGATGGCGACCAGCCGTACCCGGGGAGCCGGCGGAGGGCCAGCGGGGGCGCGCCGGGACCCCGAAGACGCCCTCGCTGCCCGACCGCTGGCTCGAGTCCCGCGAGCTCGGCGCCGCGCACCGGGCCGACGTCGCCGCCGCCGAGCTGCACCACAGCGGCGGCTGACCCGTTGGCCGACCTGACCGCCGGCTACGGGGAGCCCGACGCCGAGCGCCGCCTGCCCGAGCAGCACCACAACGCCCGCGGCGACTTCGTGCGCGACCGCGGGCGGGTCATCCACTCGAGCGCGCTGCGCCGCCTGTCGCAGAAGACCCAGGTGCTGAGCCCGACCGCGGGTCTCGACTTCGCCCGCAACCGGCTCACCCACTCGCTGGAGGTCGCGCAGATCGGCCGGGAGCTCGCGCTCGACCTGGGGCTGGATCCGGATGTCGTCGACACCGCGTGCCTGGCCCACGACCTCGGCCACCCGCCCTTCGGTCACAACGGCGAGCGCGCCCTCAACTCGTGGGCCGCGCCGATCGGCGGCTTCGAGGGCAACGCGCAGACGCTCCGGCTGCTGACGCGGCTCGAGCCGAAGGTGTTCGATGCCGAGGGCCGGGGCTACGGCCTCAACCTCACCCGCGCGAGCCTCGACGCGAGCTGCAAGTACCCGTGGCCGCAGGAGCAGGGGCAGCCGGATCCGTCGGGCCGCAGCAAGTTCGGGTTCTACGCCGACGACGCGGGGACGTTCGGGTGGCTGCGCGACGGCGCGCCCGAGGGCCGCCGCTGCATCGAGGCGCAGGTCATGGATCTCTCCGACGACATCGCCTACTCGGTGCACGACTTCGAGGACGCGATCGTCAACGGCTTCATCGACGTGCGCGCCCTGAGCGCGCGGGTCGACCACGAGGAGCTCGTCGCGAGCATGGTCGCGTGGATCGGCGACGAGGTTCCGCAGGACGGCCTCATCGCCGCGTTCGACCGGCTCGATTCGCTCGGCTCATGGCTCGAGACCTGGGACGGCGGCAGGCGCGACCTCGCCCGGCTCAAGAACCTGACGAGTCAGCTCATCGGGCGGTTCGCGGGCCGGGCGACCGAGGCGACCCGGGCCGCGCACCCGGGCGGATCCCTGGCCCGGTTCGGCGCCGACGTGGTCGTGCCGCCGGAGACGCGCGCCGAGATCGCGGTGCTGAAGGGCATCGTCGCGGCCAACGTGATGTCGACCAATGCGCGCCGCCCGATCTACTCGCGCCAGCGCGGCATCCTCACCGAGCTCGCCGACACGCTCTGGGCGACCGGCGAACAGCATCTCGACGCCGCGCTGCAGGGCGACTGGACCGACGCCGCCGACGACACCGCGCGCCGCCGCGTCGTCGTCGACCAGGTGGCGTCGCTGACGGATGTCTCGGCGATCGCCTGGCACGAGCGTCTCGTCGGCTAGAACAAGTTCTGCGGCGGTGTCGATCCGCAGGGTCGTCGTTCGACGCAACGGTGAGGGCGCATCACGGCGCCCCGCGAAGCAAGGAGCAGACCAGATGCCGAAGTTCATGTTCATCATGCGGGCCGACGACTCGGCTCACGAGGCGTTCGCCGACGTCGACTTCTCCGAGGTCCTGGATCTCATGGGCCGGTACAACGACTCGTTGATCGATGCGGGCGTGCTCGTCGCGGCCGAGGGCTCGCGCCGGCGACCGAGGGCGCCGTCGTCGACTTCGCCTCGACGCCGCCGATCGTCACCGACGGCCCCTACGGCGAGACGCACGAGCTGTTCGACGGCTACTGGATCGTCGACGTGGCCGACCAGGCGACCGCGATCGAGTGGGCCAAGCGCGCGCCGTGCGGTCCTGGCGTCAAGCTCGAGGTGCGGCGCGTGCCGTCGATCGACGAGTTCCCGCAGGACAACGAGTACGTCCGGCGTGAGCGGGCCTGGCGCGAGCACACCGGCAATCTCTGATGGACGCCCGGGCGAGCGTCGCGGCGAGCGGTGCCGTCGCCGCGGTCTGGCGGATCGAGTCCGCCCGCATCGTCGCGACGCTCGCCCGCGTCACGGGCGACTTCGCCCTCGCCGAGGATCTCGCGCAGGATGCGCTCGCCGAGGCGCTGCAGACGTGGCCGCGCGACGGCGTGCCCGACAACCCCGGCGCGTGGCTGACCGCGGTGGCCAAGCGCCGGGCGATCGACGGCTGGCGCCGTCGGGCGCGCCTCGAGGAGCGCCACGCGACGCTCGCCCGCGACCTGACCGAGCGCGCCGACCAGTGGGAGCAGGCGCCGTGGCAGCCGATCCCGGATGACGTGCTGCGCCTGATCTTCACGGCCTGCCATCCGGTGCTCGCCCCCGAGGCGCAGGTGGCCCTCACCCTCCGCGTCGTCGGGGGCCTCGGCAGCGACGAGATCGCGGCCGCGTTCCTCGTGAGCGTGCCGACGATCCAGGCCCGGATCACCCGCGCCAAGAAGACCCTGTCGGCCGCGCAGGTGCCGTTCGAGGTGCCGGACCCGTCCGAGTGGGCCGAGCGGCTCGGCGGCGTGCTCGCGGTGCTCTACTCGGTCTTCACCGAGGGGTACGCCGCGACCTCCGGCGAGGGGTGGGTGCGCGACGACCTCGCGCGCGAGGCGATCCGGCTGACCCGCGTGCTCGTGCAGCTCGTGCCGCGGGAGCCGGAGGCGCTCGGTCTGCTGGCCCTCATGGAGCTGCAGTCCTCACGCTTCGGGGCACGCACGGATGCGGCCGGTGAGCCGATCCTGCTGCCGGATCAGGACCGCCGGCGCTGGGACCGTTCGGCCATCGCGCGCGGTCGCGGCGCGCTCCGCACCCTGGACGCGACGGGCCGCGGCCGCGGCGCCTACGGCCTCCAGGCCGCGATCGCCGCGGTGCACGCGGCGGCCGCCCGCTACGAGGAGACCGACTGGGAGCGCATCGTGCTGCTGTACGAGGCCCTCGGGCGGATCGCGCCGGGCCCCGTGGTCGCGCTGAATCACGCCGTCGCCGTCTCGATGGCATCCGGTCCGGCGGCTGCCCTGCCGATGCTCGAGGACCTCGCGGCCGGCGGCATGCTGCGCGACTCGCACCTGCTGCCCGCGGTGCGCGGCGAGGTGCTGGCGCGGCTCGGCCGCACCGACGAGGCGCGAGCGGAGCTGTTGCGCGCCGCCGACCTCGCCGGCAACGCCACCCGCCGCCGCAGCCTGCTCGCGAAGGCGCTCGCGCTGGGGCAGCGGCCCGGCGGGGCGTCCGGCGCCGACCCTAAACTCTGAGCCATGCCCGGCCGGATCTCGCGAAGCGACATCGACGAGGTCAAGGCCCGGGTGAACATCGCCGACGTGGTGGGCGACTACGTCACGCTCAAGAGCGCCGGCGTGGGCGCGCTCAAGGGTCTGTGCCCGTTCCACGAGGAGCGCAGCCCGAGCTTCCAGGTGCGACCCGGGCACGGCCGATACCACTGCTTCGGCTGCGGCGAGGACGGCGACGCGTTCGAGTTCCTCGTCAAGATGGATCACGTCACGTTCCAGGAGGCGGTCGAGCGCCTCGCGGCGCGGGTCGGTCTCGAGCTGCACTACGAAGACGGGGGCGCCGCCGCGGAGCACGGCAATCGCGCCCGCCTGCTCGCGGCCAACGCGGCGGCCGAGGAGTTCTTCCGCGCCCAGCTCGCGACGCCCGAGGCGAAGCTCGCCCGCGATTTCCTCGGGGGCGCGGGTTCGACAAGGCGGCCGCCGATCGCTTCGGCGTGGGCTTCGCACCGAAGTCGTACAACGCGCTCGGCGATCATCTGAAGGCGAAGGGCTTCACGCTCGAGGAGCTGAAGGAGGCGGGCCTGCTCTCGACCAACGACCGGGGCAACGCCTACGACCGGTTCCGCGGTCGCGCGATCTGGCCGATCCGCGATGTCACGGGCCAGACCGTGGGCTTCGGCGCGCGCAAGCTCCTGCCCGACGACGAGGACAAGGGCCCGAAGTACCTCAACACCCCCGAGACGCCGATCTACCGCAAGAGCTCGGTCCTCTACGGCCTCGACCTCGCTCGCCGTGCGATCGCGACCGGCAAGCAGGTCGTGATCGTCGAGGGCTACACGGATGTCATGGCCTGCCACCTCGCGGGCGTGACGACCGCGATCGCCACCTGCGGCACCGCGCTCACGGTCGACCACATCAAGGTCATCCGCCGGGTGCTCGGCGACTCCGCCGACGCCGACACCGGTGACCGGGGCGAGGTCGTCTTCACGTTCGACCCCGACGAGGCCGGCCAGCGCGCCGCGAGCCGGGCGTTCGCCGAGGAGCAGCGCTTCGCCGCCCAGACGTTCGTCGCCGTCGCGCCCGACGGTCTCGACCCGTGCGACCTCCGGCTGCACCGCGGCGACGACGCCGTGCGCTCGCTCATCCGCACGAGGCGGCCGATGTTCGAGTTCATGATCCGGCGCCGCCTCGCCGGCCACGACCTCGAGACCGTGGAGGGACGCACGGCGGCGCTGCGGGCGTCCGCGCCGATCGTCGCCGGCATCCGGGATCGCTCCCTCTCCGGCGGCTACGTGCGCAGCCTCGCCATGTGGCTGGGCCTGGATCCCGCGGAGGTGAGCCGCGCGGTGACGGCCGCCTCGCGGGCGACCCCGCGCGTCGAGGAGCGCCGGCCGCAGGGCGATGCCTCGCGCAGCAGCGCGTCCTCCGAGCCCGTCGCGCCGCGCACCGGCCTCGTCGACCTGCCCACCGACCCCGCGACCCGGGGCGAGCGCGACGCGCTCATGGCGATGCTGCAGTATCCCGACTCCGTGGGCGAGGAACTGCTGCGTCGCGCCGCCGAGGTGCGCTTCGGCAACGAGAGCCTGCGGGTCGTGCGCGACGCCGTGGTCGCGAGCCTGCCGGCCGACGCGACCTGGGTCGACCGCGTGGTCGAGCAGGTGCCCGAGGGTTTCGTGCCGCTCGCGCGGGACCTGGCGGCCGCACCGATTCCGACCCAGCCGGACCGGCTCGCGGCCTACTGCGAATCCGTGGTCTCCGACCTCGTGGTGCGCGACCTGCTGCGCCGGCGCGGTGAGCTGGTGGGCGCCATGCAGCGCGCGCAGGCCGAGGGCGACCAGGCGCGCTGGGCGGCGCTGTCGCGGCAGTCGGCCGAGCTCGAGACGGAGCGCCGGCGGCTGCGCCGTGAATAGCCCGTAAGACTAGACCGGGTTGTCCACCACCCGTTCGGGGGTATGCGAGAGTTGTTCTCATGGGTCGGGGGCGCGTTCGCGCGACCCTCGCCGCCGCGGCCGCGACCGCTCTCCTCTTGACCGGATGCGCCGCCGGAGGCTCCTCGGCGATGCCGGCATCGTGGTGGGCACCGCGCTGCCCGTGACCTCGCTCGACCCCGCCGCGGACGCGGGCGCCGGGGGCGTCTCGTCGCCGAGCAGATCTACCCGCACCTGCTGACCATCCGGCCGGGCACGAGCCGGCTCGTGCCCGACATCGCCGCGACTGCTGGATTCCGTGCCGACGGCGCGTACGCGGTGCGCCTCAAGCCGGACCTGCGCTTCGCCAACGGCGACCGGCTGGAGGCCTCGGACGTCGTGCGCAGCTTCACCCGGCAGCGCGCGATCAAGGCGCCCGGCGGCCCGTGGCCCCTGCTGGCCGGTGTCACGAGCGTCCGGGCCACAGGAGACCGGACGGTCGTGTTCCGGCTGGCGACGCCCGGCGATCAGCGCTTTCCCGACATCCTGGCCAGCCAGGCCGGGGCGATCGTCGACGAGGAGGTCTTCCCGGCGCATGCCCTGGCCGCGGCGCAGGACATCGTGGCCACGCAGCCCTTCGCCGGTCCGTACACGGTGCAGAGTTTCAACCCCGGCGACCTGATCACCTTCCACGTCGCACCGCACTACCGCGGCGCGCTCGGCTCCCCGCACGCGCCCGACGTCACCTTGAAGCTCTACGGATCGCCGTCGACGCTCGTGGCCGACGTCACCGACCGGGCGATCGACCTCGGGTACGGAGGCATCGGCCCTTCCCAGCTGCAGCAGCTCGACGACCACGGCGCCGACGTCGTGGCGACGGCGGGCGGCGCGGCGCGCTATCTCGTGTTCGACCTCGACGGGATGCCGTACGGCGCGAAGCAGAGGATGCCGCGCCGCAGCGGGCGCAGGCGGTGCGTCATGCGGTGGCGGACCTCGTCGATCGTCGCGCGCTCGCCCTCACGATCGATCACGGGGCGACCGCGCCGCTGTACGGGTTCATCCCGGACGGGCTGCCGGGCGCCGATCCGGTGCTGCGCTCCATCACCGGCGATGGTCACGGCCAACCCGACATCACGGCCGCGGAGGCCGAGCTCGATCAGGCGGACGTCGCCAGGCCGCTCACGCTCACGCTCACCCTCGTCCCGGAACTCAACCCGCCCGGCACGCTCGCCGAGTACCGGGCGCTCGCCGCGCAGCTCGAGCTCGGCGGCCTGTTCCAGGTCGACATCGACGAGGTGGATGCGGCGGACTTCGCCGCGAAGCGCCCGAAGGCCGCCTTCCAGGCCTACCCCGGCTCCTGGTCGCCGGACGGCACGGACCCGGCGACCTATCGGATGCCGTACCAGCTGGGTGACGCGCAGCTGGGCTCGCATTACGCGACGCCGTCCGCGCTCGAGCTGCTCGCCGCGCCCATCACCCGGGCCGACCCTGCGAAGCGGTCGGCCGACGTGCGGATGATCCAGCGCCGGCTCGCCGACGACATGCCCGTGGTGCCGCTCGTGCAGTCCGCGCAGCTCGCCGTGACCGCGGACGGCGTGACCGGCGTGCGGTTCGACGGGTCGTTCACGCTGCGATTCGGCTCGCTGCGCATGCCTTAGGGTCGAGCCGTGGCATCCGGGCGTGCGGCCGATCGCGGGATCGCGGTGCGCGCCGACGACCTCACGCTCGCCTACGGGGCGGACGACGTGGCCGTCTCGGGCGCGACGTTCGAGATCGCCGTGGGCGGCATCCTGGGCGTCGTCGGCGAGGCCGGGTCGGGCAAGAGCACGCTCGCCCGCGCGGTCGCCGCGCAGTCGGCGTTCGGCGAGGGCGAGACCCCGCACATCCAGGGCGGGACGCTCGAGGTGCTCGGCCACGACATCGTCCGATCGTCCGCGCGGCGCCAGACCGGGCTCGCGCTCCGCGTCGGCTACCTCCCGCAGGACGGCGGCTCGACGCTCGTGCCGCACCTCACCATCGGCGAGAACGTCGCGGCCCCGATCTACCAGCGCGACCGCAGGTTCAACCGGCTCGACGCCGGCGCCGCGGTCGCCTCGCTCGTCGACGCGGTACGCCTGCCGCTGTCGGTCATGTCGAGGTTCCCGCACGAGCTGAGCCGCGGGCAGAGGCAGCGCATCGCCCTCGCGCGGGCGCTGATCCTCGAGCCGGAGCTGCTCGTGGCCGACGATCCGACCATGGGCGTCGACGTGCTCGTGCGCGGCCGCATTCTCACCGTGATCGCGGACCTGCAGCGCGACCGGCGGTTCTCGGCTCTCGTCGTGGGGCACGACATCCGGGAGCTGCGCACCATGACCGAGCAGATCGCGATCATGCACGGGGGCTGTTCGTCGGCTACGGCCAGGTCGACGACGTGCTCGCGCACCCGCTGCACCCCTATGTCGCCCGGCTCGCCGAGGTCACGCGGGCCCCGGCGCGCGCCTCGAACGGGTGATCGCTTCACAGGCGGCGGGGGCACGGCGCACTCCGCTGTGTTAGAAAGACGTTCACGATGGGGCGGCGTCGCGTGCGACGAGACCCCTGCAATCACGGGAAAGAGGAGGATGGACATGCCATCCAGAACCAGCAAGGGACTCCGCATCGCGGCGGTCGCATCGGCGGCGGCGGCGTCGCTCGTGCTCGCGGCATGCGCGGGCGGCGGAGGCAACGGGGGATCGGGCGGCGGCAGCGGCAGCCTCATCGTCGGCACGACGGACGTCGTCACGTTCCTCGATCCGGCCGGCAGCTACGACAACGGCTCGTTCGCCGTGATGAACCAGATCTACCCCTTCCTGTTCAACGAGCCCAAGGGCAGTCCGGACGTCAAGCCGGACATCGCCAAGTCCGGCGAGTTCACCAGCCCCAACGACTTCACCGTCAAGCTCAAGCCCGGCCTCACGTGGGCCAACGGCCACGCGCTGACCTCGTCGGATGTCAAGTTCACCTTCGAGCGCCAGCTCAAGATCAACGACCCGAACGGTCCCGCGAGCCTGCTCTCCAACCTCGCGAGCGTGGACGCCCCGGATGCGACCACGGTCGTGTTCCACCTCAAGAACCCGAACGACCAGACCTTCGAGCAGGTGCTCTCCAGCCCGGTCGGGCCGATCGTCGACGAGCAGTCGTTCTCGGCCGACAAGGTCACGCCCGACGCGACGATCGTGAAGGACAAGGCGTTCGCCGGTCAGTACACGATCACGAAGTACGACAAGAACAACCTCGTGCAGTTCAAGGCGTACGCCGGCTACCAAGGCCTGCTGGGCAAGGCCGCCACGTCGAACGTGACGCTGAAGTACTACACGAACCCGTCGAACATGAAGCTCGACATCCAGAAGGGCAACATCGACGTCGCGTACCGCGCCCTCTCGGCGACCGACGTGGCCGACCTGAAGAAGAACAAGAACGTCAAGGTCATCACGGGTCCCGGCGGCGAGGAGCGCTACATCGTCTTCAACTTCAACACGATGCCGTTCGGTCTGAAGACGCCGACTCCGGATGCCGCGAAGGCGCTCGCGGTGCGGCAGGCGGTGGCCGATCTCATCGACCGGCAGGCCATCGCCACCCAGGTCTACAAGGGCACCTACACCCCGCTGTACTCCTTCGTGCCCGACGGGCTGACCGGCGCCACGACCGTGCTGAAGGACCTGTACGGCGACGGCCAGGGCGGCCCCAGCCTCGACAAGGCGAAGCAGACCCTGCAGAAGGCGGGCGTCACGACGCCGGTCAAGCTGCAGCTGCAGTACGTCTCGGACGGCCACTACGGCCCGTCGTCGGGCGACGAGTACGCGCTCCTCAAGAGCCAGCTCGAGAACGGCGGCGTGTTCACGGTCGACCTGCAGTCCACGGAGTACGCGACCTACACGAAGCAGCGCGTGCTGGACGCCTACCCGGCCTACCAGCTGGGCTGGTTCCCGGACTACTCCGACGCCGACAACTACCTGACGCCCTTCTTCGTGAAGGACAACTTCCTCGGCAACCACTACGACAACCCGACGGTGCAGAACCTGATCGCCAAGGAGCAGACCGACACCGACGCGGCGACCCGCAAGGCCGACATCGAGAAGATCCAGGCGCTCGTGGGCGCCGACCTCTCGACGCTGCCGATGCTCCAGGGTGCGCAGGTCGCGGTGGTCGGACCGGACGTGAAGGGCACCACGCTCGACCCGTCCTTCAAGTTCCGTTTCGCCTTCATCAGCAAGTAGCACCACCGGCCATCCGGGGCGGGGCGTCGTGCGCCCCGCCCCGGATGCACGAGGACCCACATGACGAACACCACCCTGAGCCACGCGCCCGCCCCGGCGCCCCCGACCCTCTCGGCCCGACGATCCGGCGGCACCCTGTGGCGCTACCTGGTGGTGCGGTTCGTCCTGATCCTGCCGACCATCTTCATCCTGGTCTCGATGGTGTTCTTCCTGATGCGGCTGACCGGTGACCCGATCACCGCCGCCCAGGGCGGACGCCTCCCCGCGGACGAGCTGGCCAAGCGCGTCCACGACGCCGGCTACGACCGTCCGCTCATCGTCCAGTACGTCGAGTACCTGGGTCAGGTCTTCACCGGCAACTTCGGCACCGCGGTCACCGACGGGCGGCCGATCAGCGACATCCTGCTCACCTTCGGCGGCGCGACCCTCGAGCTCGCGGTCTACGCCCTCATCGTCGCGCTCGTGGTCGGCATCCCGCTCGGCATGGTGGCCGCCTACTTCCGCGATCGGTGGCCGGATGCCGCCCTGCGGATCGCGGCGATCCTCTGGTACGCGACCCCGGTCTTCTTCGTCGGACTGCTGCTCAAGCTCGTCTTCGCCGTCTGGCTCGACGTGCTCCCGGTCGCCGGTCGCGCGTCCACCCGAACCGAGATCGACCTCTCCGCGCTCGACCATCCCACCGGCATCTACCTCATCGACGCGATCCGGCTGGGCAACCTCGACGACATCGGCGACGTGCTGCAGCACGCGATCCTGCCGGCGCTCGCGCTCGGGTTCCTCACCGCCGGCATCTTTCTGCGCCTCGTGCGCACCAACACGATCGCGACCCTCTCGCGCGACTACGTCGACGCGGCGCGCTCGCGGGGGTGCGGGAGCTGCGGCTCGTGCGCTCGCACGCGTTCAAGCCGGCGCTCATCCCGATCATCACCGTGATCGGCCTGCAGATCGCGCTCCTGCTCGGCGGCGCGATCCTCACCGAGACCACCTTCGAGTGGAAGGGGCTGGGCTACGAGCTCGGCCAGTACCTCGCGAACCGCGACTTCGTGGCGGTGCAGGGCATCGTCGCCCTGCTCGCGGTGATCGTCGCGGTCACCAACTTCATCGTCGACGTCATCGCGGCGATCATCGACCCCCGGGTGAGGTACTGATGTCCCTGACCGACGAGCGACCGGTGGTGAAGCCGCGCTGGTACGCGCGCCTGCCCGTCGTGCGGCAGCTGCGGCAGAGCGTGGGTCTGCAGCGCGGGATGCTGGTGGCCGGCCTCGTGATCACGGGCTTCTTCATCCTCGTGGCGATCCTCGCCCCGTTCATCGCGCCCTACGGATTCAGCCAGCTGCGCGATGCGCACGGCAACTTCGGCGCGCAGGACCCGCCGAGCGCGGCGCACTGGCTCGGCACCACGGTGGGCGGCTACGACGTGCTCGCGCGCGTGATCTGGGGGCGCAGACGGCGCTGTTCGTGATCGTCGTCGCGATCGTGCTCTCGGTCTTCGCCGGCGTGGCGCTCGGCCTGATCTCCGGCTACCTCGGCGGCTGGCTCGACCGCATCCTCATCGTGATCGCGGACGCGGTCTACGCGTTCCCGACCCTGCTGCTCGCGATCGTCGCGGCGATCGTCATCAGCGGCGGGCAGTCGAGCCTCGTGGGCGGCGTGTTCGCGGCCGCGATCTCGATCACGGTCGTGTTCATCCCGCAGTACTTCCGCGTCATCCGGGCGGAGGTCGTGCGGATCAAGTCGGAGCCGTTCGTCGAGGCGGCGCGGGTCATCGGCGCGAGCACCGGCCGCGTCATGTTCCGGCACGTGCTGCGCAACTCCACCCGCACGCTGCCGCTCATCCTCACGCTCAACAGCTCGGAGGCGATCCTGACCCTCGCCGGCCTCGGCTTCCTCGGGTTCGGCATCGAGCCGACCGCCGCGGCCGAGTGGGGGTTCGACCTGAACAAGTCGATCTCCGACGTCACGAGCGGCATCTGGTGGACCTCGATCTTCCCGGGCCTTGCGATCGTGCTGGTGGTGATGGGCGTCACGCTCATCGGCGAGAGCCTCAACGACCTGGCCGACCCGCGGCTGCGCGCCCGGCGCCGGGCCGTGGCGGGCGCGCCGCCGGCCGATGCCGTGGCCGCGAGCGAGCCCATGGCGCGCGAGGAGCAGGAGAGGTCGCCTGATGGCCACGGAGCCCCGCAAGCCCGCGGACCCGACGGCCGACGCCGCGGTCACGATCACCGACCTCGACGTCATCTTCGCCACGGACGCCGGCACCGTGCACGCCGTCGCCGGCGTCTCGCTCGACGTGCGGCCGGGCGAGGTGCTCGCGATCGTGGGCGAGTCGGGGTCCGGCAAGACGGTCACCGCCCGCACGATCCTCGGCCTGCTGCCGGAGACCGCGATCGCCCGCGGCGCGGTCGTGCTGGCCGGCGAGAACGTCATCGGCCTGGACCGCCGGCGCCTGCAGAAGCTGCGCGGCGCCGCGGCCGCGATGATCTTCCAGGAGCCCTCGGGGGTGCTCAACCCGGTGTACACGATCGGGTGGCAGCTCGCCGAGGGCCTGCGAGCGCACGGCGGGTACACGAAGGCCGCCGCGCACGAGCGCGCGGTCGAGATGCTGCGGCTCGTCGGCATCCCCGACCCGGAGCGCCGGGTGCGCGACTATCCGCACCAGTTCTCGGGTGGCCAGAAGCAGCGCATCGTCATCGCCATGGCGCTCGCCCTCGATCCCGCGGTGATCATCGCCGACGAGCCCACGACGGCGCTCGACGTCACCGTGCAGGCCGAGATCCTCGATCTGCTGCGGCGGCTGCGCGACGAGTTCGGCACCGCGATCGTGCTCATCACCCACAACATGGGCGTCGTCGCCGACCTCGCCGACCGTGTCGCGGTGATGTACCGGGGCGAGCTGGTCGAGACGGCCCCCGTGCGCGAGCTGTTCTCGCACCCGAGGAGGACTACACGCGCGAGCTGCTGGCCGCGGTGCCGCGCCTCGAGATCGTCGAGCGGGATGCGGTGGCGCCCGCGCCCGAGGGCCCGGTCGTCGAGGCGAAGGGCCTCGTGATCGAGTACCCGGGTCGCTTCGGCGGGGGCGGCTTCCGGGCCGTCGACGGCGTGGACTTCTCGATCCAGCCGGGAGAGGTGCTGGGCCTGGTGGGGGAGTCCGGCTCGGGCAAGACCACCATCGGCCGGGCCATCGGCGGTCTGACCCGCGTCTCCGGAGGCTCGCTGCGCGTTCTCGGTGTCGAGCTGAACGGGATGCGCGAGCGGCAGTTCCGCCCGCAGCGCGGCCGGCTCGGCTTCGTCTTCCAGGATCCGGCCACGAGTTTCAATCCGCTGCTCACGATCGCGCAGTGCATCGGCGAGCCGCTCGTCGTGCACGGCCGGGCGAGCTCGGCGGAGGCCGCGCGCGACCGGATCGACGAACTGCTCGAGGCGGTCCAGCTGCCGGCCTCCTACGGCGACCGCTATCCGCACGAGCTCTCCGGCGGCCAGCGCCAGCGCGCCTCGCTCGCGCGCGCTCTTGCCCTCGACCCCGAGCTGCTCATCGCCGACGAGCCCACGAGCGCGCTCGACGTGTCGGTGCAGGCGAAGGTGCTCGAGCTGTTCGGCGAGCTGCAGGAGCGGTTCGGCTTCGCCGCGCTGTTCATCACGCACGATCTCGCGGTCGTCGACCTGCTCGCGCACCGGATCGCCGTGCTGCATCAGGGCGAGATCGCCGAGCAGGGGCCGACGGCGTCGGTTCTCGGATCGCCGTCCGACGACTACACGAGGCGCCTGCTCGCCTCGCTGCCGGTGCCGGATCCCGTCGAGCAGGCCGCTCGGCGCGAACAGCGCGCCGCGAGCGCCGGGTGAGCGGCGCCGGGCTGCTCGTCCGGCCCGTCGGGTCTCGCAACCCCCGCCGCGCTTGCTAAGCTAGCCCGGCTGTTCACAGCATTCCTCCATAGCTCAATTGGCAGAGCAATCGGCTGTTAACCGATAGGTTCTTGGTTCGAGTCCAAGTGGGGGAGCCACCCACCTCCCGGTCCGCGTTCTCACTCCCGCCGCTCGGGCAGAAAGGCCCGTGATCCGTCGTGCCTCCCCCTCGCCGAACCACCGCGGACATCCTCGCGGAGCGTCCCGACGTCGTGCGCGACGGCACCCGGCTGGTGCTGACCGGCCCGCCGCTCACCCGCGAGGAGGCGACGATCGCCGATCTGCGCCTCGTGCGCGATGCGCTCGACGCGGCCGGGATCGACTACCTGCTGATCCGCGGCGATCGCGACACGGCGGTGCTCAGCGTCGATCGGGCGCGGCGGGCGAGGGTCGAGCAGGCGTTCGCGACGGCGTTCGCGGGCGAGCCGATGTACGCGAGGGTGCTCGGATCGGGCAGGCGCTCGGAGCGCCTCCTCGCGCGCGGACGGCTCCCCGGTGACGACGAGGATCTCTTCCTGATCTACCGTCCGCGGACCCGCGCGGTGCGCGGGGTCTGGCGCGCCGCCGACGCCGCCATCCGGCTCGAGTTCTGGCGCTTCGACGACACCGAGATCGTCGCGCCCCGGCCCAACGCGCTGACCCGGCAGCGCATCCGCCGCGAGGACGCCGTCGTCAGCTCGGTGGAGCGGTACGGCGATCGCTGGCCGACGCTGGCGGGCATGTTCGACGAGCAGGTCGACGACATCGACTTCGACATCGACCTCGTCTTCTCCTGGGTGGACGGATCCGAGCCCGGATACCTGGCGTTGCGCGAGAGCTACCTCGACGACCGCAGCGCCCGCGCGCCCGACGGCGGTGCCGCCCGGTACCGCCAGATCGACGAGCTGCGCTACGCGATGCGCAGCGCCCGGGCCTACGCGCCGTGGATCCGCCGCATCCACCTCGTGACCGACTCGACGCCCCCGGCGTGGCTCGACGTCGACCATCCGGACGTGCGCGTCGTGCGCAGCGCGGACTTCTTCGAGAAGACCGAGGTGCTGCCCACCTTCAACTCGCACGCCATCGAGGCGCAACTGCACCGGATCCCGGGGCTCTCCGAGCACTTCCTGTACTCGAACGACGACATGTTCTTCGGACGCCCCGTGGCACCGAGCCTGTTCTTCTCGCCGGGCGGTGTCTCCCGCTTCGTCGAGGCGACCCTGCGGATCGGGCTCGGGGCCGCGCATCCCGACCGCACCGGGCACGACAACGCCATGCGGGTGAACCGGGCGCTGCTGCAGCAGCGCTTCGGGCGCACGATGACCCGCCATCTCGAGCACTGCGCCGCCCCGCTGCGGCGCAGCGTGCTCGCCGAGCTCGAGGCCGAGTTCCCGGAGGACTTCGCGCGCACCGCGGCGTCCCGGTTCCGCTCGGGCGACGACATCTCGGTGACCAACTCGCTGTACCACTACTACGCGCTGCTGACCGGGCGCGCGGTGGTGCAGACCGATGCGCACGTCCGGTACGTCGAGACGACGCTGGCCACGACGGCCGACTCGCTGCGCGATATCGAGCGGCGCCGGCGGTACGACATGTTCTGTCTCAACGACGGCAGTGCACCGGAGATCTCCGACGCCCAGCGGGTCGCGCTCGTGACGGCGTTCCTCGAGCGCTACTTCCCCGTGCCCGGACCCTGGGAGCGGACGAACTAGCTCGGCGCGCCCACGAGATCGATCGGGCGGGTCCAGGAGTCGTCATCCTGCGTCGAGGGCTCCGGTATGCGGGACGACCCGGGGATGCGCAGCCCCAGCGCGGCGAGCCGACGCGTGCTCTCGGCGGCGCCGACGTGCGACAGGGCCTCGGTCCGCTGGAGCGGGACGACGGCGTGCAGCACCGTGTCCGGATAGATCTGCACCAGGTTGAACGACCGGGCGCCGTCCCGCCCCTGCGTGCCGCCCTCGTCGACGAGCAGATCCTGGGTGTAACAGCTCGCCGAGGCCACCGACACCGGGATGCCCGCGAACGTCGCGCTGGACGAGTAGTGCAGGTGCCCGCCGAGGATCGCGCGCACGTCGGTGCCGCGCAGCACCCGCGCGAGCCGCGGCTGGTCGCGCAGCTCCACCGAGACGGCGAGGTCGAGCACGCTCGGGATGGGCGGGTGGTGCAGCGCGAGGATGGTCCCGTCCGGTGCGGGCGCGGCGAGCTGCTCCCGCAGCCAGTCGAGCTGCGCGGGGGCGAGCTCCCCGTGGTGGGCCCCGGGGACGGACGTGTCGAGCGTGATGATCCGCAGCCCGCGGAGGTCGATCACCTGATCCACCGGCGCGTCGCCGGAGCCGTCGAGCAGCCCGGCCCGGAACGCCTCCCGGTCGTCGTGGTTGCCCATCGCCCACACGATGCGCGAGCCGAGGCGCGCGGCGACCGGTTCCACCACGCCCCGCAGCCGTGCGTAGGCCTCGGGTTCGCCGAGGTCGGCGAGGTCGCCGGTGAACACCAGGGCGTCCGGCCGACGCCCGGTGGCTTCGAGCCGGGCCATCAGGTCGCGCAGGTGCGCCTCGGCATCCACCCGGTCGTAGAGCCGGCCGGCACCCGCCAGCAGGTGGGTGTCGCTGATGTGGATGAGCGTGTGGTCGGGTCTCGGGTACTCGGCGTCACGGACGAGCATGCTCCCATCGAACCAGACCGCGGCGGCCAGGCCGTGCACACCGCCCGGCCGGTCGCATTGTGGCCCGCGGCGCCCCGAGCAGGCGCGGGGGCTCAGGGCGTCGTGTCGCGGTGCGGATGCCGGGCGTTGTAGGCGTCGGGGTCACCGGGAACGCAGCGGCTCTGCGCGTCGATGGTCGTGCCCTTCGCGCTCGCGACGAGGCTCAGATACAGGCCGTCCGCGGCATACCCGCCTCCGGGCGGGAACCGCACCTCGGTCAGCGCGACACCGCTCTGGGTCGAATGCGTGACGGAGGCGTCGTGACCCGCGTCCTTCCAGAGGGCGAGGACCTGCGGGATGCGCTCGCCGAGCTCCGGTGTCGTCGAGCCCGGTCCGATCCGCCCGAAGGCGAAGATCAGTCCGGGATGTCCGTCCGGGCATGGCTCGGCGTTCGTGTCGATCGAGGACCAGGCGCCGTCGAAGATCCGCTGCGTGCGGCCGATCAGGCCGTCGAGCTCGTCGTGCGCTGCCGTCGCACTCATGGTGCTCTCCTTCCGCGTCGGAGCGGGCCGGGGCGTGCACCCCGCGAGGGCGATCAGGACGACCGCGACGACGATCACAGCGCGGCGGATCACGTCGGCGGCCCCCACGGCAGCCCGTAATTGGCCGGCAGCAGGGGCGGCGCGGCGCCGTCCGACAGGTCGCGCAGGGCCGCCGGGCTGACCGGAACAGGGTGGTGTTCCGCGCGGTCGCCACGTCGGTCAGGCCCAGGCTGGTCTCCGCCGTGTTCCGCAGCGAGATCGTGCCCCGGTCGAGGTAGCCGTAGTCGTATCCCGTCGTGTGGTCGAGTGCGTGTTCGATCTGGGGGAGACGTCGTGGCCGTCCGAGCCGGGGTACGGCGTGCCGTCCCAGACGACATCCTCCGAGGTGAAGACCCGGGCCCCGAACGCCGGATCGGCCGGATTCACCGGATGGGCCGTCGGCGTCACGGGCAGCCACAGGTGCCGTCCACCCAGATCGACGGGCACGGACTCGCCGCGCCCGATCGGCGCGACCAGGTCGAGGAGGACTGGGTCGCCCAGACGTGCCCGGGGTCGACGCGGAGGTCGCTCGCGCTCGTGATGCCGGGGTCGAGTCCGGCCGACGCGAGCATGGTGTAATTCTCGACCGGAGTGTGCTCGAGCGCGATGGCGGCGGTCGTCGTGCCGTACGAATGGGCGACGACGGAGAGGTTGCGGCCGGCCGCCCAGTCATGGCTGGCGGTGACCCCTGAAGGAACGAGGCGAGGTGCGTCGCTCCCACCTCCGCCTTCGCGGAACTCAGCACCTCGACGCTCGGCGGCATGTCCGGTGCGTCGTAGCCGATCCAGGCCACGACGGCGACGTCCTGGGTCGGCGCGAGCCCGTGCGCCTGGAGGTAGCGCTGCTGGCTGTACAGGTTGCCGGCGTCCGCCGTCCAGCTGCGCATCGTGTCGGCGACGGTCGAGCCCATGCCGGGCACGTCGACGGTGACGCGGGCGGCTCGGTCGAGGTCGCCGACCGACACGGCCGCCAGTGGCGGCTGCGAGGGATCGGCGGGCAGCGTCAGGGTGACGAGCTGCGTCGTCACACCCGGCTGGCGCAGAGCGGCGCGTGTCGCCTGGAGGGAGCCGAGGCGCGTCGTGAGATCCGACAGCCCGCGGAATCCGTGCGCCGAGAGGAAGCGCCGGAGGTCGGCCTCCTCTGCGCCCGGCCCGGCTCGTCCCGGATGCGCTCGGCTTGCGCCGCCAGCGATTCCAGGCGGTGCAGCTCCGCGGAGAGCGTCGCGCGGTTCGCGGCATCGCGCGCCCAGCAGGCCACGCCGTCCAGGTTGCCGATCGCCGTCGGCGCGAGCGCGACGAGCGCCGCCTGCAGCCCGCTCGGCGCGGTCGGATCGCTCGAGGCCAGGGAGCGCCACCAGCTCGCGATCGCCTGCGGGTCGTGCAGGTCCGCGATCCGGTTCGCGAGCGCGTGGTCGCGGCGCAGCAGCTCGGCGAGCTGGAGGGGGTGAGGCCCGCGAGAGCCGTGAGCACCTGCGCGTCCGTGAGGGATCCGAGCTGCGCCGTGTTCAGGGTCCCGATCGGCGGCGCCGGCGGGGACGCAGTGCTGCGGCGCAGGTCGCGTCGGCCCGACGTCGTTCGTCGGCGAGCTCGTCCCAGCGAGCGTCGAGCGAGGCGAGCGAGTGCCGAGAGCCGGCGAGGTCGCTCGTGAGCTGGACGGCGCGGATCCGATCCGCTTCCGCGGGATCGTCCGCCGCCCGCAGCGTTCGCAGCCTCGAGGCATCCCGCGAGATCGCGCTCCGCAGGCCGGCGAGCTGCGTCCGCAGCGCGGCGGCCTCGTCGGCGATCCGGTCGATCGCCGCAGCGTATCGGCGCAGCGCATCCGCCTCGTCGCGGGCGCGCTCGATGAGGCCGCTCACGAGGCCCGGCAGCTGCCCGGCCTGTTCCGAGAAGGCCGTCGCCGCCGCGCCGGTCCAGCGCGAATCGGATGCGTCGCCGATCACGTCGCGCAGACGCGTCAGGGAATGCTCGCCGAGCTCGTCGGCCCAGGACTCGCGCCGGGCGGCCACGCGCCGGATGCCCGCCGGGTCGCCCGCATCCGGCGTCGTGCGCTGCCATCGGGTCATCGGCGGGGGCCCGCTCCGGTCGCGAGCGCCGCATCGGTCGCCCGCAGTTCCCCGGCTGCGCGGTCGGCCGCCGTGGCCAGTCCGGCGATGAGGGCGTGCACGGCGTTCGCCTGCCGTTCGAGCTGGTGCGCCGAGGCTCGGAGCTCGTCCGCGACCGGCGAGGCGAACTCCTCGTCGTCGACGGCGCCGAGGGATGCATCGGGCTCGACGTGGGCCGCCGCCGAGCGCAGCCCGCTCGTGAGCGTGCCGACGTGTGCCGCGTCGATCGAGAGGTCCCCCATCCCGGCTCATGGTAGTTGAGTGTCCGTCGCGTCGGTCCGGCCGATCCACCGTTCATTACTCCCGGGGAGTAGCGGCGGCATCCCGGGGGCGACGATGCCGGCAGGGCGCCCGCGTAGCATCGGGGCATGTCCGGGCCCGACGTATCCGGGCCCCCGCGTCCCGGCCCCAGCCGCCGCACGGGCCGCGCTGGCACGGGGGTGCGCCGCCCTGGGCGGGAGCGCACCCGGGGCCCGGGTTCCGGATGCCGCGCGGGCTGCTCCTCTGGGGCCCCGTCGTCATCGCCTTCCTCGTGCAGGTGCCCGCGACCCTGTGGATCGCCGCGGGCAGCCCGCGACCCTGGCAGGGTCACGTCGCACAGTTGCCCCCGCGCAGGCGGTGATGCTCGTCGGCCTCGCCCTCGTCGGTCCGCTCGTGCTCGTCGCGGCGCGCCGCTGGCCGGGCCCGGTCGTCGCGATCACCGCGGTCGCCGCCGCGGCCGACGTCATCGTCAACGACAGTGGCGGGCCGCCCTACATCGCCTTCGGGTTCGGGATCATCGGCGCGATCGTCCGGGGCGCCCGGGTGTGGGCCTGGATCAGCATCCTCGTCGCGTGGACCGTGACCGTCGCCGTCGCGATCGTGTTCCCGCAGACGGGCTTCGAGGGCCCTCGGGCGGTCGGCACGACCCTCGGCATCCTGCTCGCCGTGGCGATCGGGGAGGCGCTGCGCACCCGCCGGGAGCGGTATGCCGCGTTCCGCCGGCGCGCGACCGAGGCCCGGCAGAGCGAGCTGCAGGCCGAACGGGTGCGCATCGCACGTGAGCTGCACGACGTGCTCGCCCACTCGCTGAGCCAGATCAACGTGCAGGCCGGCGTCGGGCTGCACCTGCTGCAGCGCCAGCCGGACAGCCCTGCGGCGGCCGAGCAGGCGGGGCAGGCACTGGCCTCCATCAAGGACACCTCGAAGACCGCGCTCGAGGAGGTGCGCTCCGTGCTCGGTGTGCTGCGCGCCGAGAACGGCGCCGACCCCTCCGCGCCGCTCGTGCCGGAGCCCGGTCTCGACCGCCTCGGCGATCTGACCGTGCCGGGGGTGCGGGTCGAGCTCGACGATCGGCTCCGGCACGAGGAGGTGCCGCAGCCGCTGCAGCTGGCGATCTTCCGGATCGTGCAGGAGTCGCTCACGAACGTCGGCCGGCACGCGTCCGGCGCCACGGTCGCGCGGGTGCTGCTGGACCGCGACGACACCGGATACCGCATCACCGTCCGCGACGACGGCTCGGGCGCCGCGTCGGTCGACGACGTCGGCAGCGGCGGACGGGGCGTGCTCGGCATGAGCGAGCGCGCCGAACTGCTCGGCGGCAGCCTCACGGCCGGCCCCGCCGCACGCGGCGGCTTCGAGGTCGTCGCCGAGCTGCCCACCCGGATCGGAGCCGCCTGATGACCATCCGCATCGCCCTCGCCGACGACCAGCAGCTCATCCGGGCGGGCTTCCGCAGCCTGCTCGAGGCCGAGGCGGACCTCGAGGTCGTCGGCGACGCTGCGACGGGGCGCGAGGCGGTCGCCCTCGTCGCGCGCGAGAAGCCCGACGTGGTGCTCATGGACATCCGGATGCCCGATGGCGACGGCCTGTGGGCCACCGAACGGATCGCCGCCGACCCGGCGCTGCAGCACACGCACGTGATCGTCGTCACGACGTTCGAGCTCGACGAGTACGTGGCGCAGGCGATCCGCGCGGGGGCGAGCGGGTTCCTCGTGAAGGACACCGAGCCGGTGGAACTCATCCGCGCGGTGCACGTCGTCGCGGACGGCGACGCCCTGCTGAGCCCGCGGGTCACGAAGCGCCTCCTCGAGCGGGTCGCCGGGTCGCTCGCCTCCCCGCCCGACGACTCGGTGATCGCCGCGCTCACCGAGCGCGAGCGCGAGGTGCTGACCCTCGTCGGGCAGGGGCTCACCAACGACGAGATCGGCGCGCGGCTGTTCCTCAGCCCGCTGACGGCGAAGACGCACGTCTCGCGGATCATGTCGAAGCTGCTCGCCCGCGACCGGGTGCAGCTCGTGGTGATCGCCTACGAGACGGGCCTGGTCGCCCCCGGGCGGTAGAGGGGGTCGCTTCGGTACTGCGAGGGGAGTAGACGGATCGCTCCCCGGGGCAGATTCCGCGCCGGCCGCATCCGGGAAGAGTCGGGTCATCGGGTTCCGAACGGAGCCCCCGACGAAAGGAACCACCGTGCTCACCGCACTGTCGACATCCGCACTGGCCGCCGCCGCCCATCCCGGGATGTGGCACGCGGCGTTCTTCCCGTTCCTCTTCCTGATCCCGATCTTCTGGATCGTCGTCATCGTCCTCGTGATCGTCTTCGTCGCCCGCGGTCGCCGGCACGCCTGGGCGCGCGGCGGGTACGGCCCATGGGGCGCGGGCGGCCCCGGCGCCTGGGGGCACGGCGGCGGCTGGGGCGCCCGCAGCGCCGAGTCGACGCTGGCGCAGCGCTTCGCCAACGGCGACATCGACGAGAAGGAGTACCGCGCCCGCCTCGAGGTGCTCCGGGCGAGCGGACCGACGCCGCCGCAGGCCTGATCGCAAGCCGGATAGTCTCTCCTCCGGGCCCCTCACGGGGTTCGGAGGAGAGGCGTTCCCGGCGTGAACCAGTGGCTGCGTGAGAACTCGGCGCTCGTGCTCGTGACGCTCTGCGTCGCGATCGCGGTGCTGCTGCTCGCCTCCGTCGTGTTCATGATCCTCTGGATCGTCGCGCGCCACGGGCGCCGCCGAGCCCTCGTCGAGCGGGTCGAGGCCGACCGCGACCGGCTCGACTTCGAGCTCCTCGCGGCGGAGCAGACCAGCCGCCTGCGCATCATCCGCGAGCTGCACGAGCTCGTCATCCACTCGATCACGGTGATCGTCAGTCAGGCCGACGGCGCCCGCTACGCCGCCGCCCAGGACCCGGCGGTCGCGGCGCGCACCGCCGCGACGATCGCCGAGACGGCGCGAACGACCCTCGCCGACCTGCGTCGCATCGTCGACGTCGGCCGCGACGGCGAGGCCGAGGCCGGCCCGCAGCCCGGGCTCGCCAGCCTGCGCGAGCTGTTCGCCGTCATGCGCGACGCCGGTCTGCGCGTGACCTTCGAGGAGCTGGGGGAGCGGCTCGAGCTCAAGCAGGGCGCCGAGCTCGCCGTGTACCGGATCCTGCAGGAGGCGCTCGCCAACTCGCTCGCCCACGGAGGTCAGGGCACCGAGGCCCGGGTGACCTTCCGGTGGACCGCGGACGGCCTCGAGGTGCTCGTCGACGACGACGGCGCCCGGGTGGCCGCCGCCCGCGGCGAGGGTCCCGACCGCGGCTACGGCCAGGACGACGACCTCGCCGCCCTCACCGCCGAGCCGGTCGGCCGTGGCATCACCGAGATGCGCGAGCGCACCGAGATCTACGGCGGCGTGTTCCGGGCGTTCACCATGCCGGGCGTCGGCTTCTCCGTCTCTGCGATCTTCCCCGCTCTCGCCTATCACAACGGCGTGCACGGCGTGCGTCTCTGAACGGGAGCACGGTGATCCGGGTCCTGCTCGTCGACGACTCCCGCGCGCAGCGCGAGGGCTGGCGCCTCGTGCTCGGCACGCAGCCGGATGTCGAGGTCGTGGGCGAGGCCGGCGACGGTGCGCAGGCCCTCGGCATCCTGCGCCGCACCCCGGTCGACGTCGTGCTCATGGACATCCAGATGCCGCGCGTCGACGGCATCACGGCGACCGAGCGGATCCTCGGCGACGATGTCGTGCGCGCGGCGGGCGCGCCCCGCATCCTGCTGCTCGCGACGGTCGACCTCGAGCAGCACGTGCCCGCCGCCGCGATGGCCGGCGCCCATGCGGTGCTCTGGAAGGACTCCGAGCCGGAGGCCATGCTCGCGACCATCCGCCAGGCGGCGGCCCGGCCCGCGGGGGAGCTGCGTGACGAGCTCTGACCCCGAGCGCTCGGCGGCGCTCCGGGCGGCGCTGGCCGTCGGCCTCGCCGTCGCCGCGTACGGGCTCTCGTTCGGGGCGCTGGCCACGGCATCCGGACTCGACGTCTGGCAGACCTGCGTGCTGAGCCTGTTCATGTTCTCCGGCGGATCGCAGTTCGCCGTCATCGGGGTGCTCGCCTCGGGTGGCCTCGCCGCCGCGCCCGCCGCGATCGTCGGGTCGACGCTGCTCGGCGCGCGCAACGCCCTCTACGCGATGCGCATGGGGCCGATCATCGGCGGGCCGTGGTGGCGCCGGCTGCTCGCGGCGCAGTGGACGATCGACGAGTCGACCGCGGTGGGAACGGCCCAGCCGACCCTGCGCGGGCAGCGGATCGGGTTCTGGGCCACCGGCGCGATCATCTACGTCGGCTGGAACCTCACGACGCTGGTCGGCGCGCTCGTCGGCGACCTGCTCGGCGACGTCCGCGCGTACGGGCTGGACGCGGCCGCCGCCGCGGCGTTCCTCGGTCTGCTCTGGCCGCGGCTGCGGTCGCGGCAGCCGATCGCCGTGGCCGCGGGCGCCGCGGTCGTCGCCGCGCTCACCCTGCCGTTCCTGCCGGCCGGCGTGCCGGTGCTGCTCGCGGCCGTGGTCGCCGTCGTCATCGGCGTGACCAACTGGCTCGGCCCGAAGACGCCCGCCGGCGCCGCGCGGTCCGGCGCCGCCGCCCTCGACCGGGATGCCGGCCTGTGACCACCTGGAACGTCGTGCTGCTGGCGGCGGTGCTGGTGCTCGCGCTCAAGATCGCCGGCTACCTCGTGCCGGCGCGCGTGCTCGAGCGGCCGACGCCGTCGCGCGTCGCGACGCTCCTGACCGTGGCGCTGCTGGCAGCGCTCGTTGTGACCCAGACGGTCCAGGGCGACGGCCGGCACCCGCTCTCGATCGACGCGCGGCTGCCGGCGCTGGGCGCCTCGGCCGTGCTGCTGGCGCTGCGCGCGCCGTTCATCGTCGTGGTCGTCGCGGCGGCCGTGGTCGCGGCGCTGCTGCGGCTGGCCGGATGGATGGCCTAGCCGGGGCGGATGGCGCGGCCGGCGGCGCTCAGCCCTCCGGCCGGTCGACCCCGGGCATCCACGTCTGCCCGGGTGTGCCCCAGCCGTGCTTGCGGATCGCCTTGGCGGCACCCCGCGCCTCGGCGGGAGCCAGCCGGTCGGCGTACAGCACGCCGTCGAGGTGGTCGAACTCGTGCTGGAAGATCCGCGCGAGCCACCCCTCCGCGTGCACCTCGTACGGCTGCGCGTCGACGTCGAGCGCCTCGAGGATGGCGGCGGGGGAGCGACGCAGGGCGAAGCGCTCGCCGGGGAGCGAGAGGCACCCCTCCGACTCCTCCTCGTCGTCGAGCTCGCCGAGCGGCGTCGGCGCGAGCCAGAGCCGCGGGTTGATCGCGGTGCCGGCGTGGCGCGTGCCGTCGTCGTCGGTCCAGCCGTAGACGAACACACGCAGCCCGACGCCGACCTGCGGCGCGGCCAGTCCCACCCCGGGGCGGCCGCCATCGTCTCGTTCAGATCGTCGATCAGCCGGCGCAGCCCGTCGTCGAACACCTCGACCGGACGGGCGGGCGCGTGCAGCACCGGGTCGCCGGTGATCCTGATCGGCAACACGGGCATCGGATCAGGATATCCGGGACCCACCGGGTAGATTGCTCGGGTGCAGCCGGTCCTCGACGCGTTCAGCGCGTTGAGTCTCCCCGGTCGTAATCCGCTCGCCGGGATCGCGATCGCCATCATCGGCGGGCTCTTCCTCGCCCTCGGCGCGCAGTTCCAGCATCGGGGCGTCCAGCGTGCCGAGGCCCGGCACGCGGCCCGCCTGCACGAAGGAGGGGAGGCTCCGGCGACGACCAAGGGCCTCGGCGCGATCGTCGCGGGAACGCTCCGCCTCGTCGGCAGCCCGTGGTGGCTGCTCGGCACCGCGCTGTACGGGATCGCGATCCTGTGCCAGCTCACGAGCCTCGGCTTCGCGCCCATCACCGTGGTGCAGCCGATCGGGGTCGTCGCGCTCGTCATCACCTCGATCGTCAACTCGCGGATGTCGCACATCGAGCTCACGGCGCCGACGATCCGCGCGATCGTGCTGTGCGTCGTCGGGGTCGGCATCTTCGTCGGCTTCGCGGCGGTCTTCGCCGAGGACCCGGGGATCTCCGACGAGGCGATGATCATCGTCCTGTCGATCCTCGTGATCGTCGTGTTCCTGCTCGGGCTCGCCTATCTGCTGTTCCGCACGCACTTCCGCGCGATCTTCTACGTCATTGCGGCGGGCATCTGCTTCGGCTTCGTCGCGACGATCGCCAAGGTCACCATCAACCGCTTCCTCGACGGCAACGTCGACGGGCTGGCCCTCCTGGCGCTGGCGGGCATCCTGGCCTCGGGCGGGCTGGGCGCGTACTTCGTGCAGAACGCGTACTCGATCGGCGCCCCGGACCTCGTGATCGCCGGTCTCACCGTCGTCGACCCGATGGTGGCCGTGGTCATCGGCCTGACGGTGCTGGGGGAGGCGGCGCAGACGCCCGTCTGGGTGCTGTTCGTGTGGCTCGGCAGCGCCGCGCTCGCCGTCTACGGGGTGTTCCAGCTGGCGCGGCATCACCCCCAGACCGTGCATTGACGGTGGACGCGTCGGCACGCCGCGTGCCCTGAGGTAGTGTCGCTGCGATGCGCATTCTCCTCGGCTGCGACACGTTCGCCCCCGATCTGAACGGAGCGGCCAGCTTCGCCAAGCGCCTCGGGGCCGGAATGGTCCAGCGCGGTCACGAGGTGCACGTCCTGGCGCCCGCGTCGCGCGCTCACGGTGCCGGGGTGTTCCAGGAGGAGCACGAGGGCCAGACGCTCACGGTGCACCGCATCCCGAGCTACTCCTGGCCGACCCACCCGTGGTTCCGGATCATGCTGCCCTTCCGGGCCAAGCACCACGCGCGCCGGGTGATCCGCCAGGCGAAGCCGGACGTCGTGCATGCGCAGTCGCACATCGTCGCCGGCCGCGGCCTGATGCCGCTCGCCAAGAAGGCGGGCATCCGGCTGGCGGGCACCAGTCACTCGATGCCGGAGAACATCGTGCAGCACGCGCCGCCGCACACCCCGCAGTGGTTCGTCGACCGGGTGGTCGCCGGCCAGTGGAAGTCGGCCCGGCGCCTGTTCGGCATGGCGGACGTGGTGACGAGCCCCACCCGCAGCTCCGCCGAGTACTTCGAGAAGATGACCGGCCTGACCGGCGTGCTCCCGATCTCGAACGGGATCGACACCTCCTACTACACGCCCGATTTCGGGCCGGGCGAGGGCAATCGCATCGTCTTCGTGGGGCGGCTCGACGACGAGAAGCACATCGACGAGCTGGTCGAGGCCGCCGCCCGGCTCGACCCCGCGCTCGACGCGCAGGTCGACATCATCGGTGCCGGCGAGGCCCGGGAGAAGCTGCAGGCGCAGGCCCGGGAGCTCGGGATCTCGGATCGCATCCACTTCCTCGGCAAGGTCTCCGACGAGGATCTGCGCAAGACCCTCACCCGGTCGACCGTCTTCGCGATGCCGTCGCGCGCCGAGCTGCAGTGCATCGCGGCGATGGAGGCGATGGCCTCGGCGCTGCCGATCGTCGCCGCGAACGCGATGGCGCTGCCCCACCTGGTGCGCGAGGGCCAGAACGGCCACCTCTACGAGCCGGGCGACATCGATGGCTTCGTCGCCGGGCTGAACGACGTGCTGACCGCGTCGCGGAGCGGCGGGATGCCATGAAGCGCGCATCGCTCGCCATCGTCGCCGAGCACTCGATGTCGCACACGCTCGACGTCTTCGAGGCGATCTACGAGGACCGCCCGATCCCCGCGCCGCCCGCCATCGCCCCCGCGCCGAGCGACGTCGACCGGTAGCCTGGCCCGGCACGGGGCGGTAGCTCAGCCGGTTAGAGCAGAGGACTCATAATCCTTCGGTCGCGGGTTCAAGTCCCGCCCGCCCTACGAACCGGGCTGTCTGCGCGAGCGCCCACGTGGGCGTTCGACGCCGCACGCGCGCCCGGGCTCGCACGACATCGGCGGTCCGCGACCCCGATACCCTGGGGACCGTGACCACGACTGAGAACCCGTTCGGACAGGTGCTCGTCGCGCTCGTGACCCCCTTCACGGCCGACGGCGAGGTCGACTGGGCCGACGTCGAGAAGCACATCGACTCCGTCATCCGGCAGGGGGCGGACGGCATCGTCGTCACCGGCACGACGGGGGAGACGTCGACCCTGACCGACCCGGAGAAGGTGCGGCTGGTCGAGGTCGCGAAGGACGTGGCGGCGGGCCGGGCCAAGGTCATCACGGGCGGCGGCAGCAACGAGACCGCGCACGCGATCGAGCTCTACCGGCACTCCGAGAAGGCCGGCGCCGACGGCGTCATGATCGTGACGCCGTACTACAACAAGCCCACGCAGGCGGGCGTGCTGACGCACTTCCGCATGATCGCCGATGCGACCGATCTGCCCGTGATCCTGTACGACATCCCGGGGCGCACCGGCATCCCGATCAAGTACGAGACCCTGCTGCGGGCATCGAAGCACCCCAACATCCGGGCGGTCAAGGACGCGAAGGGCGACCTCAGCGAGGTCAGCCGCGTCATGAACCAGACCGACCTCATGTACTTCTCCGGCGACGACGCCAACGCGCTGCCGATCCTCTCGATCGGCGGTGTCGGGCTCATCGGCGTCACGAACAACATCACGGCCGCGCCGTACCGCCGGATGGTCGACGCGGTCAACGCGAACGACCTCGCCACCGCTACCGCCGCCCACCAGGCGCTCGAGCCGCTCGTGCGGGCCACCATGACGCACGTGCCCGGCACGGTCGCGACCAAGTACATCCTGCACGGGCTGGGCCGCATCTCGAGCCCGCGCGTGCGGCTGCCGCTCGTCGGCCCCGAGGAGTCGGAGGCCGCCCTCATCGAGGACGAGATCGCCCTCGTCGGCCCGGATGCCGGCGTCGACTTCTCCAATTTCCGACCCGACCGCAACGCTGCCGCCGGCGGCGCGCTGCCCAAGATCGCAGGGACGACCCGCGCATGAACAGCACCAACCCCGTCATCGAGCCCCCGGCCCTGAAGCCCGGCACGCTCCGGATCCTCCCCCTCGGCGGCCTCGGCGAGATCGGCCGCAACATGACGGTCTACGAGTTCGACGGCCAGCTGCTGGTCGTCGATGCGGGCGTGCTGTTCCCCGAGGAGCACCAGCCTGGCGTCGACCTGATCCTGCCGGACTTCGCGCCGATCCGGGGCCGGCTCGACGACATCGTGGCCGTGGTGCTCACGCACGGGCACGAGGACCACATCGGCTCCGTGCCGTACCTGCTCAAGCTGCGGCGCGACATCCCGCTCATCGGATCGCAGCTCACGCTCGCGTTCGTCGAGGCGAAGCTCAAGGAGCACCGCATCCAGCCGTACTCGATGGCGGTCAGGAGGGCCAGCGCGAGAAGCTCGGCCCCTTCGACCTCGAGTTCATCGCGGTCAACCACTCGATCCCGGATGCCCTGGCCGTCGCGATCCGCACGCCCGCGGGCACGGCGCTGCACACCGGCGACTTCAAGATGGACCAGCTGCCGCTGGACGGCCGGATCACCGACCTGCGCGCCTTCGCGCGGCTGGGCGAGGAGGGTGTGGACATCTTCCTTCCCGACTCGACGAACGCCGACGTGCCCGGCTTCACGGCGCTCGAGCGCGACATCGGCCCGGTGCTGGAGAACGTCATCGCGAAGGCGAAGCGCCGCGTCATCGTCGCGAGCTTCTCGAGCCACGTGCACCGGGTGCAGCAGGTTCTGGACGCGGCCGCCGCCAACGGGCGCCGGGTCGCGCTCGTCGGCCGTTCGATGCTGCGCAACATGACGATCGCCGCCGACCTCGGCTACCTGCGGGTGCCGGAGGGCGTGCTCGTCGATCTCAAGCGCGCGCTCGACCTGCCCGACGACCGGGTGGTCTACATGTCGACCGGGTCGCAGGGCGAGCCGATGGCGGTGCTCGCACGCATGGCGAGCCAGGATCACCAGATCGAGGTCGGCGACGGCGACACCGTCATCCTGGCCTCGAGCCTCATCCCGGGCAACGAGAACGCCGTCTACCGGGTCATCAACGGCCTGACCAAGCTCGGCGCGACCGTGGTGCACCGCGGCAACGCGCGCGTGCACGTCTCGGGCCACGCGGCCGCGGGCGAGCTGCTCTACTGCTACAACATCGTCAAGCCCCGCAACGTGCTCCCGGTGCACGGTGAGGCACGCCACCTCGTCGCGAGCGCCGCGCTCGCGATCGACACGGGCGTCGCCCCGGAGCAGGCCCTGATCGGCGAGAACGGCACGGTCGTCGACCTCGTCGACGGCGTCGCGAAGATCGTCGGCCAGCTCGACCTCGGCTACGTCTACGTCGACGGCTCCACCGTCGGCGAGATCACGGATGCCGACCTCAAGGACCGCCGCATCCTCGCCGAGGAGGGCTTCATCTCGATCTTCGTCGCGATCGACACCCAGACCGGGCGGGTCATCGTCGGGCCGGAGATCCAGGCGCGCGGCTTCGCCGAGGACGAGTCGGTCTTCGACGACGTGCGCCCGCAGATCGTGGCCGCGATCGCGGAGGCCGCGCAGAACGGCACCCGCGATCAGCGCGGCTTCAGCCAGGTCGTGCGCCGCACCGTCGGCCGGTGGGTGAACACCCAGCACCGCCGTCGGCCGATGATCATTCCGGTCGTGATCGAGGCGTAGCCGGCACCCCCATCGCCTCGAGCGCGCGGTCGAGAGCGGCGCCGGGGTCGTTGGAGCGCATCCGCTCGCCGAGAGCACGGGCGGATGCGCGCTCCGGACCGTCGCCGAGGATCGCCTCGGCCGCGGCGCGGATCCGCGCGGCGCTCGCGCGACCCGGGAGTCGCCGGCCGACCCCCGTCCGCTCGACGGCCTGGGCGATCCAGGGCTGGTCGATCAGGGGTTCATCGGCAGCACCAGCACGGGCACGCCGTGGGCCAGCGCACGAGCCGTGGTGCCGTGACCGCCGTGCCCGACGACGAGGGAGGCGCGGCGCAGCACCTCGTCGTGCGGAAGCGATCGCTCCACCCGGGCATTGGCCGGCACGCGCAGGGAACCCGGATCGATGGCCGGCCCGGTCGTCGCGACGACGTCGACCGGCAGCGGGGCCAGTGCGTCGAGGATGCGCTGCATGGCGCCCGCCTGCCCGGGCAGGTAGGTCGTGCTGAGGCTCACCAGCACGACGGGGCGCTCCTCCACGGGGACGGCGGCACGCGCATCGCGGGCCTCGAGCGCCCCGAGCCGGTGCACGCCGTCACCCGCCGTGCCGCGTTCGAATTCGGGCATCGCGGTCACGAGCTTGACCGCCGGCGCGTGCAGCGCCGCACCGGCATCGACCCCTCGCGCGCGCAGCAGGAGGCCGAACGGCCCGCGCACGGTCGCCTCGAAGAAGCTCCACATGGTGTGCACGAGGGAGACGACCGGCAGCCCCGTGGCGACGGCATCCCGGACGGCGGCCACCATGAGGCAGTCGATCACCACCAGATCGGTCGGCACGCGCGAGGCCTCCGCGATCACGTCGGCGGCGGCGCCCCGATCCGCGAAGGCGGCGACCTGGCGCCACGCGATCGCCGGCAGCCCTCCGGTGCGCCGCGAGTCGACGGGGGCGGCCGAGGAGTAGGTGCGGACGGGATGACCGGCCCGGTGGATGGCATCGTGCTGGGCCGGCGAGCTCAGGAACCGCACGTGGTCGCCGCGCTCCCCGAGCAGCCGCGCGAGAGCCAGGGCGGGCGGAAGGTTGCCGCCGGCGTCGAGCGTCGCGATGAGCACCTCGCTCATGCGCGCACCGCCCCGGCGAGCACGCGGTCCGCGAGCGTCCGCATGCGCTGCTCGACGGCATCGCGCTCGAGCCCGCGATCGCGCCGCAGCAGCGCCCAGGTCTGCAGATCGGTGGCGACCACCAGCAGGTCGACCAGCTCGTCGCGGCGCTCGGGTTCGGAACCCTCGAGGGCGTCGGCGAAGACGTCCTCCACCCAGCGGCGGTGCAGCAGGCGGCCCGGCACGGTGAACGCCGCGATGCGCGGATCGCGGTCCTCCTGGGCGAGCATCCGGCGCATGAAGTCGCCGCGCAGCTCGTAGTGGTCGATGATCGTGCCGAACGCATCCCCGTCGCCGGCGACGCGGCGCTCGGATTCGACGGCGGCCACCGTGACGCGCACGGCCTCGTCCAGGAGCCTGTCGCGGGTGCCGAAGTGCCGCAGCACGGTCCGGACGGAGACGCCGGCGATCCTCGCCACGTCGTCGAGGGTGATCTCGAGCGTCAGGCGCTCGTGAGCGAGCGCGACGATCGCGTCGATGATGGCGCGACGCGTCGCCTCGGTCGCGCCGGCGCGTGCGGCCTGCGTGTAGGTGCGGGGGTCATGAACGCCACGGTAAGGCGTCGTAGGTTTTCGTGTCAACTGATGGTGACGCGAAAATGCGCGCACGTCTCCGGACACCCCGCGCCGCCTGCCGGGCGACGCCGGATGCCGCGGGTACCGTCGCACCATGGCCACGAGCACCCGGTCGTCGAGTTCGCGCGCCCGCGCGCGCCCTCGTCGAGCCGCGGCGGCGCCAAGTCCGCGAGCACCACGGCGCAGAACACGAAGTCCGCCCCGACCAAGCGCTACCCGAAGGGCAAGCAGCCGGTCTTCGTCGACGACCGCCCCGGCCTGCTGAGCGGCGCCTGGCTCGGCCTGGCCCACATCGTCGGGGGAGGGGCGCGGGTCTTCGGCCGCGAGACGCTCGCCAAGGAGGAGCGCCGCGACGGCTTCCCGATGTTCCTCGTCGTGCTCGCGATCGCCGGCGCCGTCGTGGAGTGGTTCAACCCGGCCTCCGACATCGCGCAGGCGCTCGACGCCTACACCTTCGGGGACTGCTCGGCCGGGTCGCCTTCGGACTGCCGGTCATCATGCTGATCTTCGCCGTGTGGCTGTTCCGGCATCCGTCGAGCGTCCATGACAACACCCGCATCGGGATCGGGCTCGGCATCCTGATCGCGTGCGTCAGCGCCTTCTGCCACGTCTTCAGCGACCACCCGCAGCCGTCGGCCGGCATGCCGGCCCTCGCCCACGCGGGGGCGTCGTCGGGTGGGTGTTCGGCCAGCCCTTCGTCGCGCTCGGCGCGGCCTGGCTCGCGGTGCCCATCGTCGGCGCGTTCGGCGTGCTCTCGCTCTTCATCATCACCAAGACCCCGCCGAACCGCACCGGCGACCGGCTGCGGGAGGCCTACGCGTACCTGTTCGGCGCCCAGCTCCCCGAGCGCGCGCCGACGACTCCGGATGCCGGCACGACCGGCGAGCAGGAGTTCGGCTCCCTCACCGACCTGGGTCTCGAACTCGACGACCCCGCCTCGATGCCGTGGTGGCGTCGCGGCAAGAAGCCCGCCGAGCCCGCCTTCGACTCCGCGCTCGAGCACGCCACCGAGATCACCGAGGTGGTCGCGCACCGCCCGCACGATGACGCCGACCTCCTGGCCGAGCTGACCAAGGCCGAGGACGCCGTGCGCCGCTTCACCGGCGAGTCGCCGGTCGTGCCGCCGACCGGCCTGCGCGACGACGGGCCGGTGGCGCTCTTCGACGCCGGGGGCGAGGTCCCGGTCTCCCAGGCCGCGACTCCCACGGCACCGACGAAGCGCCCCTACCGGCTGCCCGCCGCGTCGATCCTCGAGGCCGGCAC
This sequence comes from Pseudolysinimonas kribbensis, assembly GCF_030161895.1. GTDB lineage: Bacteria > Actinomycetota > Actinomycetes > Actinomycetales > Microbacteriaceae > Pseudolysinimonas > Pseudolysinimonas kribbensis. The sequence goes on along the minus strand of NZ_BSVB01000001.1, from coordinate 314,724 downwards.
CCCGCCGAAGGCGCGCACGCCCGCGAACGACGAGGCGATCGCGTCGATCACGAGCGTGCTCACGCAGTTCGGTGTGGATGCGAAGGTCACCGGGTTCTCGCGCGGCCCGTCGGTCACGCGGTACGAGATCGAGCTCGGGCACGGCGTCAAGGTGGAGCGGGTCACGGCCCTCGCCAAGAATCTCGCGTACGCGGTCGCGTCGAACGAGGTGCAGATCCTCTCGCCGATCCCGGGCAAGAGCGCGATCGGCATCGAGATCCCCAACAAGGACCGCGAGATCGTGTCGCTCGGCGACGTGCTGCGCTCGCCCGCGGCGTCGCGCAGCACGCATCCGCTCACGATCGGGCTCGGCAAGGACGTCGAAGGCGGCTTCGTCGTCGCGAACATGGCGAAGATGCCGCACCTGCTGGTCGCGGGCGCCACCGGCTCCGGCAAGTCGAGCTTCATCAACTCGATGATCACGAGCGTTCTGATGCGCGCGAAGCCCGCCGAGGTGCGCATGGTGCTCGTCGACCCCAAGCGCGTCGAGCTGGCCGCCTACCAGGGCGTGCCGCACCTCATCACGCCCATCATCACGAACCCCAAGAAGGCCGCCGAAGCGCTGCAGTGGGTCGTGAAGGAGATGGACATGCGGTACGACGACCTCGCGTCGTTCGGCTTCCGCCACATCGACGACTTCAACCGCGCGGTGCTCGCGAACGAGATCGTGCTGCCGCAGGGCTCCGAGCGCAGGCTGGCGCCCTACCCCTATCTGCTGGTCGTCGTCGACGAGCTCGCCGACCTCATGATGGTCGCCCCGCGCGACGTCGAGGACTCGATCGTGCGCATCACGCAGCTGGCGCGTGCCTCCGGCATCCACCTGGTGCTGGCCACCCAGCGGCCGTCGGTGGATGTGGTGACCGGCCTCATCAAGGCCAACGTGCCGTCGCGGCTGGCCTTCGCCGTGTCGAGCATGACCGACAGCCGCGTGATCCTCGACCAGGCGGGCGCCGAGAAGCTCATCGGGCAGGGCGACGGGCTCTTCCTGCCGATGGGCGCCTCGAAGTCGATCCGCGTGCAGGGCGCGTGGGTCACCGAGGACGAGATCCACGCGGTCGTCAAGCACGTCACCGCGCAGGCGCGGCCCGAGTACCGCAACGACGTCGAGGCCGTGGCCGAGAAGCGCGACATCGACGCCGACATCGGCGACGACCTCGAGCTGCTGCTGCAGGCCGCCGAGCTCGTGGTCAACACGCAGTTCGGCTCGACCTCGATGCTGCAGCGCAAGCTGCGCGTCGGCTTCGCCAAGGCGGGCCGCCTCATGGACCTGCTCGAGTCGCGCGAGATCGTCGGCCCGTCGGAGGGCTCGAAGGCGCGCGACGTGCTGGTGGCACCGGAGCAGCTGCCCGCGGTGCTCGGCGCGCTGCGGGGCGACGTTCCCACGGCGACGGCGCCCGGCGACCCCGTGGAGGCCCAGTTCGACGGTTATCCTGTGGAGGAGGGGCCCTCGGACGAGGATGCCTGGGGGCTGACCGGCAGGGAGTAGGGCATGGCGTTGTCGCCGGAACCGGACCCCGGCTCCGACCCCGACCCGGCGCGCGGCCCCCGGCCGAACCCCATGCGGGGACGCGTCACGTCGCGCGGCGAGAGCCCCGCGAGCTGGGGCAACATCGCGAACATCATCACGGTGATCCGCATCCTGCTCGCCCCCGTCTTCATCTGGCTGCTGCTCGCGGACGCCGCCCACGACGGCTGGCTGCGCTGGGTGGCGGCCGCGCTGTTCATCGTGGCGATCCTCACCGACTCGGTCGACGGCATCCTGGCCCGCGACCGCAACCTCGTAACCGACGCCGGCAAGATCCTCGACCCGATCGCCGACAAGGTGCTCGTGGGCGGCGCGCTCGTCGCCCTCTCGATCCTCGGCGAGGTCTGGTGGTGGGTCACGATCGTGATCCTCGTGCGGGAGGTCGGGATCACCGTCTTCCGCTTCGTCGTGATCCGCGACATGGTCATCCCGGCCGGCATCCTCGGCAAGATCAAGACCTGGGTGCAGTCGATCGCCATCGCGCTCGCGCTCGTGCCGTTGGATCGCCTCGTCGGCGTCGGATACCTGTGGCTGGTGTGGATCCTGCTCGGTGCGGCGCTCGTGCTGACCGTCGTGAGCGGCGCGGAGTACCTGTGGCAGTACGCGCGCGTCGTGCGCGCCCGTCGGTGACGTGACGCCGGTGAGCGTCGCCCGCGAGGTCGTCGAGCTGCTCGCCGGGCGTGGGCAGAGCATCGCCGTCGCGGAGTCGCTGACCGGGGGCTGCTCGTGGCCGAGCTGGTGTCGGTGCCGGGCGCCTCGGCGGTCGTGCGCGGAGGCGTCGTCGCCTACGCGACGCCGCTCAAGCACGCGCTGCTGGGTGTCGACGCCGCGCTGCTCGCCGAGCGCGGGGCGGTGGATGCCGGGGTCGCCCGCCAGATGGCCGCGGGGGTGCGGGAGCGGCTCGCGATCGACGGTGCGGCGGCGGACGTGGGCCTCGCGACGACGGGCGTCGCCGGACCGGATCCGCAGGACGGGCATCCGGTCGGCGAGGTCTGGCTGGGTCTCGCGCTCGGCACGGAGGTGCACGCCCGGCGGCTGCATCTCACCGGCGATCGGGCGGTCATCCGGACCGCCACCGTCGCGGCGTCGCTGTCGTGGCTGCTCGATACCCTGCGGTCCGGGCGCGCGGAATAGCGCCGATGTCGATCTCGTTACAGATCGTGTCGTCACAGGGGCTCCGCAGGCCGCACGACTTAGAGTTCGTGTACCGGATGGCGTAAGGTGGCCAACCCGGTCGAAGCGACAGAAGGAGGGCACACCATGGTTCTGGTCCGACAGGAGATCGGCGACGTCCTCCGTGATTTCCGACTGCAGAAGGCCATGACCTTGCGTCAGGTGGCCGGCAGGGCGAGCGTCGCGCTCGGGTATCTGAGCGAGGTCGAGCGCGGTCAGAAGGAGGCCAGCTCCGAGATCCTCGCATCGGTGGCCGATGCGCTCGACACCCCGATCTCGGTCATCATGCGCGAGGTGGGCGACCGTCTCGCCGTGGTTGAAGGCGTCAGCACCGTCCCGGACGTGCTGCCCGACGAGCTCATGGCCGAGTTCGACGCGGATCTCGCGGTCCGCTAGGTCTTTCGAAGCATCCGAGTGCCCCGGCCCGCGCGGCCGGGGCACTCGTGTGTGCATGAGGATGGGTGCGATGAAGCTCACCGAGTTCCGCCGAGCGGTCGACGACGAGTTCGGCCGGATGGCCCCCGTGCTGCTGCGCGACACGGTCGTGGTCGCCCTCGGCAACCGGACCGCGGACGAGGCGCTGGCCGCGGGCGTGCCGGCACGCGACGTGTGGCTCGCGCTGTGCCGCGCCGAGGGCGTGCCGCCGGCGCGATGGTACGGGGCCGGGCGACCGGATCCGCGGGACGCCTGAGACACGGGCGGCGACACGCCGGATCGCCGACCTCTCGAAGATCTGTTCGACTCGGCGTAGTCTCCTTCACAGCGTTCTTCGAACGCGAGTTGTGAGCCGTTCCGCCTGTCGATTCGACGCGATGTCGGACCCCGGGCGTAGCGTCCACGACGAAAGCCCTGCCGGGAGAGCTCGGACCCTGCTTCATCGGTCCGGTCAGGAACGGCAGCCGATGGGCCGCAGCACACGACGCAGAAGGAGACCGCAATGCCCTCACCCCAGGATCGCGAGAAGGCCCTCGAGACCGCCCTCGCCCAGATCGACCGTCAGTTCGGCAAGGGCACGGTGATGCGCCTGGGCTCCGACGAGCGGGCGCCGGTCGCCATCATCCCCACCGGCTCCATCGCCCTGGATGTCGCCCTCGGCATCGGCGGCCTGCCCCGCGGCCGCATCGTGGAGATCTACGGCCCGGAGTCGTCGGGCAAGACGACGCTCACGCTGCACGCCATCGCCAACGCGCAGAAGGGCGGCGGCATCGCGGCCTTCATCGACGCGGAGCACGCGCTCGACCCGGAGTACGCCAAGAAGCTCGGCGTCGACATCGACGCGCTTCTCGTGTCGCAGCCCGACACGGGGGAGCAGGCGCTCGAGATCGCCGACATGCTGGTGCGCTCCGGCTCGATCGACCTCATCGTCGTCGACTCGGTCGCGGCACTCGTGCCGAAGGCCGAGATCGAGGGCGAGATGGGCGACAGCCACGTCGGCCTCCAGGCCCGTCTCATGTCGCAGGCGCTGCGCAAGCTCACCGGCGGCCTCAACCAGACGCAGACCACGATGATCTTCATCAACCAGCTGCGCGAGAAGATCGGCGTGTTCTTCGGCAGCCCCGAGACGACCTCGGGCGGCAAGGCGCTCAAGTTCTACGCATCGGTGCGCCTCGACATCCGCCGGATCGAGACCCTCAAGGACGGCACGGACGCGGTCGGGAACCGCACGCGCGTGAAGGTCGTCAAGAACAAGATGGCGCCGCCGTTCAAGCAGGCCGAGTTCGACATCCTGTACGGCATCGGCATCTCGCGGGAGGGCAGCCTCATCGACTACGGCGTCGAGCACGAGATCGTGCGCAAGTCGGGCGCCTGGTACACCTACGACGGCGATCAGCTCGGGCAGGGCAAGGAGAACGCGCGCACGTTCCTCCTCGAGAACCCGGATGTCGCGGCCGAGATCGAGCGGAAGATCCTGGTCAAGCTCGGCATCGGCGCGGCGGGCGCGGCCGCGGAGGGCCCCTCGAACGTCGAGTCGCTCGAGGAGAAGCTCGCGGCCCGCAAGGCCGTCGGCGAGTAGTCATGGAGCGCTCCGGCGACGGGATCGCGCCCGTCACATATCTGCCCGGCGTGCAGCCGCCGCCGGAGCGCACCACCCGAGCCGCCGCGCCGGTCCGGCCGGCCCCGGTGCCGGCGCGGCTCGCCCTGCACGACGAGCCCGCCCCCGACGTCGCGGCGGCCGTGGATGCGACCCGCGCGCACAACGTGTCGCTGCACGCGCTGGCCAGGCGCGGCATGTCGAAGCGCGAGATCGAGCGCACCCTCCGCTCGCGCGAGCTGAGCGAGGAGAGCATCACCGCCGAGATCGAGCGGCTCGAGGCGTCGGGGCTCATCGACGACATGGCGCTCGCGCAGAACCTCGTCGGCATCCTCCAGGAGCGCAAGGGCTATGGCCGGTCGGCCGTCGCGGCGGAGCTCACCCGTCGGCTGCTCGCCCCGGCGGCGATCGAGTACGCCCTCGAGCTGATCGAGACGGGCGACGAGCTGGCCCGGGCCCGGGAGATCGCGGTGAAGCGCGCGGGGCAGCTGCGCGGCTACGACCGCGAGACCGCCGTCCGCCGGCTGAGCGGCTATCTCATGCGCCGCGGCTACAGCGGCAGCACCCTGCGCGCCGCGGTCGACGCGGCGCTGCCGAGCACCCCGCGTCGCGCGTGCGGTTCCAGTAGCACGAGACCGGGAGGTGCGAGAACGTAGACTTCTCGCACCATGAGCGACGTCACCGCGCAGCCGCGCACCTACGAGGTGCGCACCTTCGGGTGCCAGATGAACGTGCACGACTCCGAGCGGCTCTCGGGCTCGCTGGAGGCGGCCGGGTACGTGCGCGCCGTGGGTGCACCCGCCGACATCGTCGTGATCAACACCTGCGCCGTACGTGAGAACGCCGACAACAAGCTCTACGGCACGCTGGGCCACCTCGCCTCGACCAAGCGCGAGCATGAGGGCATGCAGATCGCCGTCGGCGGCTGCCTCGCCCAGAAGGACAAGGGCGTCATCCTCCAGAAGGCGCCCTGGGTCGACGTCGTCTTCGGCACGCATAACATGGGGTCCCTTCCGACCCTGCTGGAGCGCGCACGGCACAACGAGGAGGCGCAGCTCGAGATCCTCGAGGCCCTCGAGGTCTTCCCCTCGACGCTGCCGACCCGGCGGGAGTCCGTGGCGAGCGGCTGGGTGTCGATCTCGGTCGGCTGCAACAACACCTGCACCTTCTGCATCGTCCCGTCGCTGCGGGGCAAGGAGCGCGACCGTCGGCCGGGCGACATCCTGTCGGAGATCCGGATGCTGGTCGACGACGGCGCGATCGAGGTCACGCTGCTGGGCCAGAACGTGAACTCCTACGGCGTCGAGTTCGGAGACCGCCTCGCGTTCGGCAAGCTGCTGCGGGCGACGGGCGAGATCGAAGGGCTCGAGCGCGTCCGGTTCACAAGCCCGCACCCGGCGGCGTTCACCGACGACGTCATCGAGGCGATGGCCGAGACGCCCAACGTCATGCCGCAGCTGCACATGCCGCTGCAGTCCGGCTCCGACCGGATCCTGCGTGCGATGCGCCGCTCGTACCGCTCGGAACGGTTCCTGCGCATCCTCGACGGAGTGCGTGAGCGCATCCCGCACGCGGCGATCTCGACCGACATCATCGTCGGATTCCCCGGTGAGACCGAGGAGGACTTCGACGAGACGCTTCGCGTCGTCGAGCAGGCCCGTTTCGCCTCCGCCTTCACCTTCCAGTACTCGATCCGTCCGGGAACGCCGGCCGCGACCATGGACGACCAGGTGCCGAAGGAGGTCGTGCAGGAGCGCTACGAGCGCCTCACGGCGTTGCAGGAGCGCATCTCGGGCGACGAGGCGCAGCAGCTGGTCGGCACCGCGATCGAGGTGCTCGTCGCTCCGAACGAGGGTCGACGCGACGGCGTCACCGCTCGCATCTCGGGCCGCGCGGAGGACAACCGCCTCGTCCACGTCGACCTCCCGGCCGGCAACGAGCAGCCGCGTCCGGGCGATGTGGTGAGCGCGGTCGTCACACGAGCGGCCCCGCACTTCCTCATCGCCGGCCCCGCCGGCGACCGCCTCCCCGTTCGCCGCACATGCGCGGGCGATGCGTGGGATCGTGCGCAGGCGCTCGCGCTCGATCCGCACGCCGGGTCCGACCACGGTCACGGTCACGGCGCACCGGCCGGCCCCGTGTCGATCGGGCTGCCCGCCCTGCGGGTCGGCGCACCCCAGCCGTGAGCCCACGCCGCTCTCGGCCGTGAACCTGATCGCCATCGTCGGCGCGACCGGCACCGGCAAGTCGGCGCTGTCGCTCGACCTCGCCGAGCGCCTGAGGGTGGAGGGCACGCCGGCCGAGATCGTCAACGGCGACGCCATGCAGCTGTACCGCGGCATGGACATCGGCACGGCGAAGGTTCCGCCGGGCGAGCGACGCGGCATCCCGCACCACCTGCTCGACGTGCTGGACCCCGTCGAGGAGGCGAGCGTCGCCGACTATCAGCCGCGGGCGCGCGCGGCCATCGAGCGGATCGTCGCCGGCGGCGCGGTGCCGATCCTGGTCGGCGGCAGCGGCCTGTACCTCTCGAGCGTGGTCTACGACTTCCGCTTCCCCGGGACCGACGCCGTGCTGCGCGGGAGGCTCGAGGCGGAGCTCGCCGAGCGCGGTCCGGGGGCCCTGCACGAGCGGTTGCGGGATGCCGACGCGGCCGCCGCCGCCGCGATCGGCCCGCACAACGGGCGCCGGCTCGTGCGCGCGCTCGAGGTGATCGAGCTCACGGGAGCCCCCTTCGGCTCCGGCCTGCCCGGGGAGGCCGCCCTCTGGCGCCCCACCGTCACCATCGGGCTGCGCACGGAACGGGCGACGCTCGTCGAGCGGCTCGACCGTCGCGTGGAGGGCATGTGGCGCGACGGCCTGCTCGACGAGGTCGCTCGCCTGCGGCCCGCGGGCCTCGGCACCACGGCGAGCCGGGCAATCGGCTATGCGCAGGCGCTCGAGCAGCTCGACGGCGCCCTCACCGAACGGGACGCCGTGGCGCAGACCGCCGCCCTGACCCGCCGCTACGCCCGGCGCCAGGTCTCCTGGTTCGGCCGCTACGCCGGCACGGTCTGGCTCGACGCCGACGATCCGGGGCGCGTCGACGCGGCGCTGGCCGCGGTGCGGTCCGCGTCGGCCGGCCCGCGCCGCCCGCTAGCCTGAGTCCATGACCGTGCTGCCGTTCGTCAAGGGCCACGGGACCGGCAACGACTTCGTGCTGTTCTCGGATCCCGACGGCAGCATCGAGCTCGACGCCGACCGCATCGCCGACATGGCGGACCGGCACTTCGGGATCGGCGCCGACGGCCTCATCCGCGCCGTCCGGTCCGCGAACCTTCCCGAGGGTGCCGAGGCGCTGCGGGAGGACCCGGACGCGGAGTGGTTCATGGATTACCACAACGCCGACGGCAGCCCCGCGGAGATGTGCGGAAACGGCATCCGGGTCTACGTGACCTTCCTCATCGACCAGAAGCTGCTCGAGCTGCCGGTCGGCGAGACCGTGAAGATCGGCACGCGAGGCGGCGTTCATGCCGTGACGCGGCACTCGGAGGCGTACACCGTCGACCTCGGGCCGTTCGTCGTGCTCGACTCCGAGGCCACCGTCTCGGCGCGCGACCTCGACGTGCCGCGCCCCGGCCTGCCGGTCGGCGTCGGCAACCCGCACGTCGTGGTCGCCGTCGCCGACGACGACGAGCTCGACGGGATCGACCTCGCCGAGGCGCCGAAGGTGCAGCCGGAACCGCCGGACGGCGCGAACGTCGAGTTCGTCGTGCCGGGAGACCCGCTCGTGGTCGGCGGGGTCGGCCGCATCCGGATGCGCGTGCATGAGCGCGGCGTCGGCGAGACGCTGTCGTGCGGTACCGGTGTCGCAGCGTCGGCCATCGCGGTGCGGCACTGGGCGGGCGAGAACGCGCCGGATCGCTGGACGGTCGAGGTGCCGGGCGGCGACCTCGGCGTCGAGATCGCCGACGGGCACGTGCTGCTGACGGGGCCGGCGGCGCTGACCTACCGCGGCACCTACGAGATCTAGACGGTCGAGATCTAGACGGTCGAGATCTAGACGGTCGAGATCTACACGGCGGCGACGTCGGGGTCGGTCATGATCCGCGCGAGCGTCGTGCGTCCCAGGTCGGCCATCACCGGATTGGTCTGGCGGTAGTACCAGACGAGGCCCATCGCCTGCTGGAACGCCCAGGCTGCCCCGCGCGCCCACTCCGGCTCGCTGGAGGCCAGGGTGCGGCGCACCCGACCCCGGGCCGGACGGTCGAGCATGTGCCACACCACGACGAGATCCAGCGCCGGGTCGGCGGCGCCGAACGCGCCCGCGTCGAGCACGCCCGACAGTCGCTCTTTCTCGACCAGCAGATTGCCCGGGTGCAGGTCGCCGTGCGCCATGACATCCGCGCCGGCGGCGGGCAGCACGCGCAGCGCGCTCCAGCGCGTGCGCAGCGCGGGCACGTCGAACAACCCCTCGCTCTCGCGGAAGCATCGTCGCATCCACTCGTCGTGATCGGGCAGCGAGCCGCCCCGCCCGCCGCCCGAGAAGGTCCGTCCGCGCGTCGGCGCGGCGCGCAGGGCGAGCAGGAGCGCCGCGAGGTCGTCGGCGAAGGCCCCCGATCCGGCGAGGGCGGTGGGCGTCGTCGTCGAGCCCGGCAGCCACTCGTGGATCGCCCAGGGCAGCGGAAACCGGTCGCCGGGTCGCCCGATCGCGACGGGCCGCGGCACCGGCACCGGGACGATCCCCGCGAGCTCCTCGAGGGCCGCGGCCTCGCGCGCCAGCTCGGCACGCACGGCGTCGGGGTTGCCCGCGCGCAGCCGCAGCCGGGCGGCGAACCGGTCGCCGAGGCGGAAGATCGCGTTGACGGTGGCACCGCTGTCGACCGGCGTGATCGGCAGGCCGGCCCACTGCGGGAACTGCTCGGCGATCAGCCGTCGCACGAGCTCCGCGTCGACCGGGAGCTGGTCGTCGTGCATCATGCGGGTCTCACTTCGGGACGACGGTGATCGCCTCGGTGAAGCCGGTGCGGCGCCGGCAGCGCAGCACGCGGTAGCCCTTGCTGGTCGCGGCGCGCAGGAACGAGTAGTCGGCCGGGAACTCCGCCTGCATCCAGCGCTGCAGCGAGTCCGATCCGAGGTTGCGCTGCACGACCAGCCAGGCATCGGCTCCCACGTCGAGCCGCGGGAGCCAGTGCAGCAGCATCGCGTGCAGTTCGTTCTTGCCGACCCGGATGGGGGATTCGACCAGATGGTCATGAACCGGACGTCGGCCGGGACCTCGTCGGGCAGGCAGGCCGTGACGTTGTCCAGACCGAGGGATGCCGCGTTGCGGCGCACGAGGTCCAGCGCGCGCTCGTTGACATCCACCGCCCACACGCGCGAGTGCGGCGATTCCATCGCGAGCGTCAGGGTGACCGGGCCCCAGCCGCAGCCGAGGTCGAGCAGGTCGCCGCCGGGCGGCGGTGCCGGCACGCTGCCGAGCAGCACCTGCGTGCCGGTGTCGACGCGCTCCGGGCTGAAGACGCCGTTGGCCGTCGTGACGATCACCTCGCGACCGGCCAGTCGGACCGGGAGCGGACGGAATCCGGGGGCGCCGGCGGGCGTCGCGGAGAAGTAGTGCTCCGCGGGGACCATGCCAGACAACGTACCGAGAACTAGGCTGAACGACCATATGACCGACGACGACCGCATCCTCGACCGCGTGCTGGCCACGGAGGGTTCACGGGCAGCCGTGCGCCGCTTCGAGGGCCGCGCCGCCGCCCTCCAGGAGGAGGACGGCTCCTTCGCGCTGCCCGACGCCGACGGCGAGCAGCTCGACCGGGAGGAGCGCGCCGCGCTGCGTCGGGTCGGCGGTCTCGGGACGGAGCTCCAGGACGTCACCGAGGTCGAGTACCGGCAGCTCCGTCTCGAGAACGTCGTGCTCATCGGCGTCTATGCCGGCTCGTCGCTCGAGGAGGCCGAGAACTCCCTGCGCGAGCTCGCCGCCCTCGCCGAGACGGCGGGCGCCGTCGTGCTCGACGGCCTGCTGCAGCGCCGACCGCACCCGGACCCCTCGACCTACCTCGGCCGCGGCAAGGTCGAGGAACTCGCCGGCATCGTCGCGGCGCTCGGGGCGGACACCGTCGTGGCCGACACCGAACTGGCCCCGAGCCAGCGGCGCGCGCTCGAAGACGCTGTGAAGGTCAAGGTCATCGACCGCACGGCCGTGATCCTCGACATCTTCAGCCAGCACGCCAAGAGCCGCGAGGGCAAGGCCCAGGTCGAGCTCGCGCAGCTCGAGTACCTGCTGCCGCGACTGCGCGGCTGGGGCGAGTCGATGTCGCGCCAGGCGGGCGGCCAGGCGGCGGGCGGGCAGGGCATGGGCTCCCGCGGCCCCGGTGAGACGAAGATCGAGCTGGACCGGCGCCGCATCCACACCCGGATGGCGAGGCTGCGTCGGCAGATCAAGGGCTTCGCGCCCGCGCGCGAGGCCAAGCGCGCCACCCGCGACCGCAACGAGGTGCCCTCGGTCGCGATCGCGGGCTACACCAACGCCGGCAAGTCGAGCCTGCTGAACCGCCTGACCCGCGCCGGCGTGCTCGTCGAGAACGCGCTGTTCGCGACCCTCGACCCCACCGTGCGTCGTGCCCGCACCCCCGACGGCCGCGAGTTCACGATCGCCGACACGGTCGGGTTCGTGCGCAACCTCCCGCATCAGCTCGTCGAGGCGTTCCGGTCGACGCTGGAGGAGGTCGGCGACTCGGACGTGATCGTGCACGTCGTCGACGGCGCCCATCCCGATCCGGGGGCGCAGCTGGCGACGGTGCGCGACGTCATCGGTGACGTCGGGGCGCGCGACCTGCCCGAGATCGTCGTCTTCAACAAGGCGGACCTCGTCGACGCCGACACCCGGCTGCTGCTGCGCGGGCTCGAGCCCGACGCGCTCTTCGTGAGCGCCCGCACGGGGAGGGCGTCGACGAGCTCGTCGCCCGGATCGCCGACCTGCTGCCCCAGCCGGATGTCGCCCTCGACATCGTCGTGCCCTACGACCGCGGCGACCTCGTCGCGCTGGCCCACCGCACCACGCGGGTGCTCGACACGAGCTACGACGAGGGCGGCACCCGCCTGCAGCTGCTCGCCACCCGCCGGGCGGCGGAGCAGCTGCAGAGCGCGCTCGAGACCCCGCTTCCTGAGCGGGTCGAGTAGCCGCCGCCCCGCTCCCTCACCACTCCTGGGCGACGCGGTGGGTCTCGAGGATGCCGGGCACCGATCCGTCGGGCGCGCGGCCGATCCCGCACTCGGTGCCCACGCCGAAGTCGCTCACGAACGCGGAAGCGGCCGCCGCGCGGCGCTGCGCCCCCTCCGCGCCGTCCTCCCGGTGCACGAGCCCGAGATAGAGCTCGGTGCCGGGCTCCGTCTGCAGCCCCGCGAGCGGCGCGAAGTACGCCTCGTCGTCGCGCTCGATCGGGACCGGGAGGTGGATCCACGTGATGGGCCGCGGCGACACCTCACGCAGCAGGTTCGCGTATCGCACGAGGTTCGCGGTGTCCTTCGGCTCCACGAAGTGCTTCTCGCCGGCGTCCCCGTAACACAGGTGGAAGCCGAGCTCCACGTCCTCCGGCACCGCCGACGCCTGTCGGCGCGCGCGCTCCGCAAGGCCCTCCCAGAGGTCCTCGAAGGGCGCGCGGAAGGTCGCGCCGTAGTCGGTCCCGTAGTCGGCCGACTCGATCAGCCCGAACTCCACTGCGGTGTCCCACTGGATCGCCAGATCCTCGTGCGGGATGGAGCTCAGGATCTCGTCGAGCTCGGCGTACAGCGCACGCTCGTAGAGGGCTCGAACGCGGCCCGGTCCTCCTCCCGCACGAGTGCGACCACGACGGCGAGCGGCGTCGGCAGCGACACCTGGAAGCGGATGCCGGCCGGGATGACGCCCTGCTCCCGCAGCGCCGCGAACGTGCCGTAGGACTCGAGAGCCGCGCGCGCGTAGTCGAGCTTCGGCAGCACGACGCGCGCCGGGTCCACCCCGTCGGCGAAACGCAGCGGGCGCAGGTCGAGGTTGCGCAGCAGCACGGGCTCGTCGCCGACGCGTTCGATGCCGTCGGCGCCACCGATCAGGTCGGCCTGGAAGACGATCCAGTGGAATCGGTCTCCGGTCTCGCCGTCGGGCACCCGCCGCAGGCGGCGGCCGAGGGTGTCGGCGGCGGCACGGAAGGTGCTCTCGGTGTCGGGAAGGTTGACGCTGCCGACGAGCAGTGCACCCTGCACGGTCATGAGGTTCTCGCTCTCCGGGAGCCGCGGGGGCGACTCCCCATCATCGATGGTGGAATCGCAGGCGGTGCTCCGTCGCCGGATGGCGGTGAACCGGAGCGCGAGGCCTCGCATGTGCGCTGCGAACGGCTCCACTGTACGAAGGCCGTCCGGGGGCGCCAAGCGGATGACGCCCCGTGACGCGGCTGGAGAGCCCGGTGCCGAGTGGTCGCCCAGCCACCGCGCGTAGCCTGCGACGATGCGGCTGGCGGTGCACGAGAGCGGGGCCGGATCGCGCACGGCGCTGCTCATCCACGGGCTGATGTCGGATCATCGCGCCTGGCACCGCGTGAGCGCGGACCTCGAGGGGCGCGGCTTCCACATCATCGCGGTCGACCTCGCCGGCCACGGCGGCAGCCCGCGCGCCCGCCGTTACACGCTCGCCGCCTGGGCGGCCGACGTGCTGGAGACGGTGGCGCCCCTGCTGAACGGGGCGCCCGACCTCGTCATGGGGCATTCGCTCGGCGGACTGGTCGCGAGCCGGGTCGCCGAGACCCTCCGCCCGCGGGCCGCCGTGTACGTCGATCCCGCCTTCGGATTCCCGGGAGGAGCCCGCGGTGTGCTCCTCAAACTGCTGTTCGCGCTCTCGCCGCGACCGCGGCGCCCCTCGCTCGTGCGGATGAACCCGAAATGGGACGCGGTCGACGTCGAGATCGAACTGGCGACGCTCGCCGATTGGGACAAGCGCACGATCCTGGGCCTCGCGGACACCCGCGCTCTCACGCCGCCGGCCCTCGTGACCGGGCCGAGCCTCGTGGTGCTGGCGGAGAAGAGCTGGCTCGTCTCGGACGCCGTGGCCGAACTCCTGCACACGCGCGGGATGACCGTGCGCAGGATCGCCGGCACCGGTCACACGGTGTTCCGCGACGAGCACCGGCGCTTCATGGCGCTCGTGCAGGCCTGGCTCGACCGCGTCGCGCCCGCCGGAGCGCGCGGTTAGACGGAGCGCAGAACCGCCACGACCTTGCCGAGCACCTGCGCCTCATCGCCCAGGATCGGCTCGAATGCGCTGTTGCGCGGCAGCAGCCAGGTGTGCCCGTCGCGCTGACGGAACACCTTGACCGTGGCTTCGCCCTCGAGCATCGCCGCGACGATCTCGCCGTTCTCGGCGTCGCCCTGTTCGCGCACCACGACCCAGTCCCCGTCGCAGATCGCGGCGTCGATCATCGACTCGCCCACGACCTTCAGCATGAACAGCTCGCCCTTGCCCACGAGCTGCCGGGGAGGGGAAGACCTCCTCGACCTGCTGGTCGGCGGTGATCGGCACACCGGCGGCGATCCGGCCGACGAGCGGCACCATCGCGGCGTCGGCGACGGAGGGCGACGACTCGTTGCCGTCGCTCGACGGGAGGTCGATGAGCACCTCCAGGGCGCGCGGCCGGTTGGGGTCGCGGCGCAGGTACCCGCTCAGCTCGAGCTGGGTCAGCTGGTGCGCCACGCTCGACAGCGATGAGAGCCCGACGGCGTCGCCGATCTCGCGCATGCTCGGCGGATAGCCGCGGGTCACCTTGGACCGCTGGATGGCATCCAGGATCGCCAGCTGCTTCTCGCTCAGGCTCGTGCGCCGGCGTGTGCCGCCTGCGCGCTCCTCGGTGTCGCTCACCCGGGCCTCCCGATGTCGGTGGTCGCTGATCTGATCGTGCCAGCGATCGAAACTGTATCCGCCTCAGGCCCTCTCGACAAACATCCGTTCGAGTGTGTCGGCGGATTCGGACGGAAATCCGCTGGGGAGGGTTGAACACATGTTCGATCGAAGGTATGTTCGGAATACGACTTCGAGACCGGAGGAGCACACCATGAGCGCGATCACCTGGAACAGCATCCCCGCGGCACCCGCCGGGTCGCGGGGCCGGCTGCACATCACCCGCCGCGGCCGTGCCGTGCTCACCGCGGCCGTCGCCCTTCCGCTCGCCGCCGCCGCGGTCTTCGGCGGCATCGGGGCGGTCGGTGCGACCGCGACCGACACGCAGGCCTCCGCGACCTTCAGCTACGTGACCGTGGCACCGGGGGAGTCGCTCTGGCAGCTCGCGCAGCAGATCGCGCCGAACGCCGACCCGCGCGACGTCGTCGAGGCGATCACGAATCTGAACGCCCTCTCGTCCGGGGTCGTCCAGCCCGGACAGCGGCTCGCGATCCCGGCCCAGTACGCCCCCGCGCGGTAGCCGGCGGAGGGGCCGGGGCGTCCGGAGCCCCGCCTAAACTGGCGCCGTGGCCTCGCTCTCCGATCTTCCGATCCGCGACGACCTGCGGGGGCAGTCGCCCTACGGCGCTCCGCAGAAGCACGTGCGGGTGCAGCTGAACGTCAACGAGAACAGCCATCCGATCCCCGAGGCGGTCGCTCGCGACATCGTCGAGAGCCTCGCCGCGGCGGTCCTCACCCTGAACCGCTACCCCGACCGCGAGTTCACGGTGCTGCGCGAGGGCCTCGCGGCCTACCTCGGTCACGGCATCGGGACGGAGCAGGTCTGGGCGGCGAACGGCTCGAACGAGATCATCCAGCAGCTCCTGCAGGCGTTCGGCGGACCGGGACGCCGCGTGCTCGCCTTCCCGCCCACCTACTCGATGCACGGGATCATCACCCGCGGCACCGGCACGACCTGGCTGACGGCGGAACGCGACCCCGGATACGAGCTGTCGGCCGAGACCGTGGTCGCGGCGATCGAGGCGCACCGCCCCGATCTCGTCTTCCTCTGCGCGCCGAACAACCCCACGGGCACGCCGGTCGCGCTCGACGTGATCGAGGCCGCCTACGAGGCGAGCGACGGCATGGTGTTCGTCGATGAGGCCTACGCCGAGTTCATGCCGGCGCACGCCCCGAGCGCGATCACGCTGCTGCCCGACCGGCACCGCCTGGTCGTGTCGCGCACCATGAGCAAGGCCTTCGCCTTCGCGGGCGCCCGTGTCGGCTACCTCGCCGCCGACCCGGCGGTCGTCGATGCGCTGCGCCTCGTGCGGCTGCCGTATCACCTGTCCGCGCTGACCCAGGCGGCGGCCATCGCGGCACTGCGGCATGCGCCCGAGATGCTCGCGACGGTCGACGACATCCGCGCCCAGCGCGATCGGCTCGTCTCGGAGTTGCCCGTGCTCGGCTACCGCGCCTACGAGAGCTGGGCGAACTTCGTGCTCTTCGACGGGCTCGACGATCCGCACGCGACCTTCGAGGCGCTGCTGGAGCGGGACATCATCATCCGCGACGTCGGCCTCCCCGGCGCCCTGCGGGTCACCGCCGGCACGGAGCAGGAGACGACGCTGTTCCTGGAGGCCCTCGCCGCGCTGGCCCCGCGCGGTGCCCGCTAACGTTGAGCGCATGAGCGGGCTGGAATCCCCGGGCGGGGCGCGCGTCGCGCAGCTGACCCGCGAGACGAGCGAGTCGAGCATCGACCTCGCCCTGGACCTCGACGGCAGCGGGCGCGCCGACATCCGCACCACCGTCCCCTTCTTCGACCACCTGCTCACCGCGTTCGCCAGGCACGCCGTCGTCGACCTCACCGTGCGCGCCCAGGGCGACACCGAGATCGACGTGCACCACACCGTGGAGGACACCGGCATCGTGCTCGGCACGGCGATCCGCCGGGCGCTCGGCGACAAGATCGGGATCGCGCGGTTCGGCGACGCGCTGGTGCCGCTCGACGAGGCGCTCGCCCAGGCCGTCGTCGACGTGTCGGGCCGCCCCTATCTCGCGCACGGCGGCGAGCCGGCCGGGTTCGAGTTCCACCTGATCGGCGGCCACTTCACCGGCTCGATGGTGCGGCACGTCTTCGAGGCGATCACCATCAACGCCGGGCTCACCGTGCACCTCAGTGTGCTCGCGGGCCGCGACCCGCACCACATCGCGGAGGCGGAGTTCAAGGCGTTCGCGCGCGCGTTCCGGCAGGCCGTGGCGATCGACCCGCGGGTGGACGGCATCCCGTCGACCAAGGGCGCGCTGTGACCACGGCCCGCCCGTCCGTGGTCGTCTTCGACTACGGATTCGGCAACGTGCACTCGGCCGCCAAGGCCCTCGAGGAGGCCGGCGCCGACGTCGAACTGACCGCCGACCGCACCCGCGCCGTGGAGGCCGACGGTCTCGTCGTGCCGGGCGTCGGCGCCTTCGCGGCGGTCGTCGAGGGCTTGCGGCGCGCGCACGGCGACGAGGTCGTCGACCGCCGGCTCGCCGGTGGACGCGCGGTGCTCGGCATCTGCGTGGGCATGCAGGTGCTGTTCTCCGGCGGCGTCGAGGGCGGCACCGAGACCGAGGGGCTCGGCGAGTGGCCCGGCATCGTGGAGCGCCTCGACGCGCCCGTCCTGCCGCACATGGGCTGGAACACGGTCGAGGCGCCGGGCGACTCCGTCCTGTTCGCGGGCGTCGGCGACGAGCGCTTCTACTTCGTGCACTCCTATGCGATGCGGGCGTGGACTCTCGAGCCCTACGGCCGGTTCGCGGCGCCGAAGATCACCTGGGCCGAGCACGGCGAGCGCTTCGTCGCCGCGGCCGAGAACGGACCGCTGTCGGCGACCCAGTTCCACCCCGAGAAGTCCGGCGAGGCCGGCATCCGGCTGCTGCGCAACTGGCTCGGATCCCTGTGAGGAGCAGCCTGTGACCGACCCGACCGCCGACCGCCTCATCCTGTTGCCGGCGGTGGATGTCGCCGACGGCCAGGCCGTGCGCCTCACGCAGGGCGAGGCCGGCAGCGAGACGGGCTACGGCGACCCGCGGGAGGCCGCGGCGGCCTGGACCGAGCAGGGCGCCGAGTGGATCCACCTCGTCGACCTCGACGCCGCGTTCGGTCGCGGCGACAACCGGAGCATCATCCGCGAGGTCATCGCGGGCCTGCCGTCGCACGTGCAGGTGGAGCTGTCGGGCGGCATCCGCGACGACGACTCGCTGCACGCGGCGCTCGCCACCGGCTGCGCCCGCATCAACCTCGGCACGGCCGCCCTCGAGCAGCCCGAGTGGGCCGCGCGGGCCATCGCGAACCACGGCGAGCAGATCGCCGTCGGCCTGGACGTGCGCGGCACGACCCTCGCCGCGCGCGGCTGGACCCGCGAGGGCGGAGACCTCTGGGAGGTGCTCGCCCGGCTCGAGGATGCCGGCTGCGCGCGCTACGTCGTGACCGACGTGACCAAGGACGGCACGCTGCAGGGCCCCAACCTCGAGCTGCTGCGCAGGGTCACGCAGCGCACGACGCGGCCGGTCGTCGCCTCCGGGGGCATCTCGAGCCTCGACGACATCGTGGCGCTGCGCGCGCTCGTGCCGGAGGGCGTCGAGGGCGCGATCGTCGGCAAGGCGCTCTACGCGGGCGCGTTCACGCTCACCGAGGCGCTGGATGCCGCCGGAATCTGATCCGCGCGGTGGAGCTATGAGCGAAGGCCATTTCTGGCCTTCGCCGCGACCCCAGCGCCGAGGCCCGTCCCGGGCGTCGGGTCGTCACGAGGACTCGGCCGGCATCCCGTTCACCGGCCGGCGCTTCCACGACAACGCCGGCGCCGGCGACGACGGCACCGCGCCGCCGCGGGTGCTCGAGGCGATCCGGCGGTTCCGGATGCGTGAGGTCGGCGCCCCGGAGGTCGTCGCGGCCGTGCACAGCGCGCGGCTCCTCGTGCCGCTGGTCGCGGTGCGCGGCGACGAGGGCGTGGGCGCACGGGGCCGGCTCGTCGACAAGACCCAGGAGCTGTCGATCGTCACCGTGGAGGGGCCGGACGGCCGTTCGGTGCTGCCCGGCTTCACCTCGGTCGCGGCGATGCAGGCCTGGGACGCCTCGGCGCGCCCCATCCCGATCGACGCTCCGCGCGTCGCGCTCGCCGCCGCCTCCGAGGGCACGCCGCTCATCGTGATCGATCCCGGCTCCGCGACCGAGTTCGCGGTGCGGCGGCCCGCCCTGCGCCCGCTCGCGACGGGCGAGCCGTGGACGCCGTCGTTCGAGGACCCGGACGTGCTCGCCGCGTTCCAGGCGTCGGCCGCCGGTCGTGACGAGCTCCTCGGGGTCGCCGTCGGCGCGGGCGACCCCGACGCCCGCCTGCTGGGGCCGGAGCTCCTCGTGCTGCTGACGCTGCGCCCGGGCCTCGGCGAGGAGGAGCTCGCGGTGCTCGTGGGCGAGCTGCAGCGGCGCTGGTCCGCCCATCCGGTCATCGCCGAACGGGTCGACTCGATCGGCGTGCGGGTGCAGGCGGGGTGAGGGGCGCTAGCTGACCGGCCCGGTCCACTTCTCGCCGGGACCCTTGCCGATCGGGTCGGGAACCGGGGAGGCCTCGCGGAAGGCGAGCTGCACCGAGCGCAGGCCGTCGCGCAGCGCCCGGGCGTGGTGATCGCCGACGTGCGGGGCCGACGCGGTGACGAGGCCGGCGAGGGCGTCGATGAGCTTGCGCGCCTCGTCGAGGTCGAGCTGGGACGCCGCATCCGGATCGTCGGCGAGCCCGCACTTGACGGCCGCGGCGCTCAGCAGGTGGACGGCGACCGTGTTGATGACCTCGACCGCCGGGACCTCCGCGATGTCGCGGATCTCGGGTTCGACGTCCAACTCTTCGGCCACGGCATCCCTCTGCTATCCTTGTGCGGGCTCCGGCGTGTCCGGAGCTGACGGCTGCACCAGCTGCAGCCATCACAGCGAAAGTGGAGAGATCCCACCCGTCGGCCGCATCACCAGGCTAGCCGGGTCGAAGCACCCTCCGCCGCGTGTCAGAGACGGCACCGGTCGACAGGGGGTGGTGGCGCCAAGGCGCGCCGGATTCGCTCTCCTTTCGCGCGACGAACATCGACGAAAGGACATCGCATCAGCGATCCCAGGACGAACGACCGGATCCGCGTGCCGCAGGTGCGTCTGGTCGGACCCAACGGCGAGCAGGTCGGAGTGGTCCGCATCGAGGACGCGCTCAAGCTGGCCCAGGAGGCCGACATGGACCTGGTCGAGGTTGCCCCGAACTCCGCACCGCCCGTGGTGAAGATCATGGACTACGGCAAGTTCAAGTACGAGCAGGCCCAGAAGACCAAGGAAGCGCGGCGCAACCAGGCGAACACGATCCTCAAGGAGGTTCGGTTCCGCCTCAAGATCGACAAGCACGACTACGAGACGAAGCGCAAGCGCGCCGAGGGCTTCCTCCAGGCAGGCGACAAGGTCAAGGCGATGATCCTGTTCCGCGGTCGCGAGCAGTCCCGGCCGGAGCAGGGCTACCGACTGCTGCAGCGGTTCGCGGAGGACGTCGCGGAGTGGGGCTCGGTCGAGTCCAATCCCGTGCAGGACGGTCGCAACATGGTCATGGTCATCGGCCCGCTGAAGAACAAGGCCGACGCGAAGGCCGAGCAGAACGCGAAGCGCGATGCGGCGCGAGCCCGCAACAACCCCGCTCCGGCGGCAGAACCCGCAGCTGCGGAGAAGAACGAGGAAGAAAGTGCCTAAGCAGAAGACCCACTCGGGTGCCAAGAAGCGGTTCCGGATCACCGGCTCCGGCAAGGTCGTGAAGCAGGGCGCGGGCATGCGCCACCACCTCGAGTACAAGTCGTCGCGGGTCACCCGCCGGCAGAACCAGGACGTCGTGCTGCCCACGCAGGACGCCAAGGTCATCAAGAAGCTCCTGGGCAAGTAAGCCCGGACCGGACAAGGAAACAGACTCATGGCACGTGTCAAGAGAGCGGTCAACGCCGCCAAGAAGCGCCGCACCACGCTCGAGCGCGCCGAGGGCTACCGCGGGCAGCGGTCGCGCCTCTACCGCAAGGCCAAGGAGCAGGTCACCCACTCGCTCACCTACGCCTTCCGCGACCGTCGCGCGAAGAAGGGTGAGTTCCGTCGCCTGTGGATCCAGCGCATCAACGCCGCCGCCCGCGCGAACGGCATGACCTACAACCGGCTGATCCAGGGCCTCGGCCTCGCCGGCATCGAGGTCGACCGCCGCATCCTCGCGGAGCTCGCGGTCAACGAGCCGGCCACGTTCACCGGGCTCGTGGAGGCTGCGAAGGCGGCCCTCCCGAAGGACGTCAACTCTGCGAAGGCGTCTGCGTAGCCGGGCCCGCATCACGAACCACGCACAGCGCGGACGCCGTAGGTCGGTGTCCGCGCTGTCGTTGTTGTGCGCGTGCCGGTCCGAGTCGGGCTTCGCGGCGCGCCGGAGCGGGAACGCGCGAGGAGTGAGGATCAACCACGATATGGTCGGCGTCACCACATCCCGATCGGCCGAGGAGGTCACGTGGCGCTCGGATTGAGCATCGCGGTTCTCGTGATCGTGATCGTGATCGTGATCGTGATCGTGATCGTGATCGCGAAGTCGGTCAACACGCGTCGTCATCACGCCGAGAACCTGCAACGGCTGATCGAAGCCGGCGTCGCGGCCGCAGATCAGGCACGGACAGGGACGACACCCGCGTCGCCCGGACCCACCCCCGCCCCGATGGCGCTCGACGCCGACGGGGATCCGAAGGAGAACGACTGATGGCGAAGCCGCACCCCTGATGTGGACGGGCACGGACATCGTGACCACCCTCGCCCCCGAGGCGATCTGGCTGGCCGCGGCCGAAGCGATCGTCGGCGGCAAGGGCAAGGTGACCCAGACGGCCGACGCGGGGCCTATCCGTGCCTACGACATCAAGGGGTCGGACACGCTCTTCGCGACGAGCCCCGAGCTGTCGTTCGACATCCAGATCTCCGACGAACGTGATGGACGCCGCGCCGTGCGCACGCACATCCTCCGCGCGCTCCTCAAGGACGGCGGCCTCTTCGGCCCCAAGAAGATGCTCGGGCAGAAGGCATACGTGCGCATCGCCCAGGCCCTGGGGGAGCGGATCCGCGCGCAGGATGCCGCGGCGACCGTCTCGATGCGCGACGGCGCGATGCCTGCGGGTTTCGTGCTGGACGGCCTGTCGGCCAAGGTGGCGCCGCCCGCCGCATGAGCCGGCCCGTTCGGACCGCGCGGTGAACCGGTCGAGTAGCCGGCGTCACCGCGATGCCCGATCCGCTTCGTGGTGTCCCTAGACTTTTCCTGTGATCGACAACCCGCGCTCGCCGCGGGTCCGTGCCGTGGCGAAACTCGCCAAGCGCACCGCCCGTGAGGAGACCGGCTACTTCCTGGTGGAGGGGCCGCAGGCCGTCGCCGAGGCGTTCGCCTGCCGTCCCGAGCTGGCGATCGACCTCTTCATCACCCGGAGCGCTCTCGATCGCGGCGACTTCGGCGCCGCGGCGGCGGGCGTCGACGTCGAGCTCGTCACGGATGCGGTGCTCGAGGCGATGGCCGACACCGTCACCCCGCAGGGAGTGGTCGCGGTCTTCGCCCATCTCGACCAGACCGTCGACTCGATGCTCGACCGCCAGCCGAAGCTGCTGGCGATCCTCGACGAGATCCGCGATCCGGGCAACGCCGGCACGATCATCCGCGCGGCGGACGCCACCGGTGCCGACGGGGTCGTGCTCACCGGCCGGCACGTCGATGTCTACAACCCGAAGGTCGTCCGCTCCACGACCGGGTCGGTCTTCCACGTGCCGATCGCGCAGAACGCCGCGCTGGAGGCCACGATCGCCGGGGTGCGCGAGGCCGGCATCCGGGTCGTCGCCGCCGATATCAAGGGCGACCCCCTGCCGGAGGTGCGCGAGCTGCTGCCCGAGCCGACCGCGTGGCTGTTCGGCAACGAGGCGCACGGGCTCTCCGACGAGGCGCTCGAGCTCGCCGATCGCGTCGTGCGACTGCCGATCTACGGGCGCGCCGAATCGTTGAACCTCGCCACGGCCGCCTCGGTCTGCCTGTACGAGAGCGCGTTCGCGCAGCGCGCCTGACGTGCGCATCCTCTGCTCGTTCGCCGGGGGCGCCGGGCATCTGCTGCCGCAGCTGCCGATCCTGACCGCCGCGCGCGATGCCGGACACCGCGTCGACGTCTGCGGACGCGCCCCGGCGGTGCAGGTGCTGCCGCCCGGTCTCGCGGACGAGGTGCGGGTGCGCAATGTCGTGCGCGCGGACGCGGGCGGCACGATCGCGCCGATCGCCGAGACGACCCGCGAGCACGAGCGCGCGGTCATCGGCCGCCACTTCGCCGGCGGAGTGGCGCGCCGCTCGGCCGAGGAGGTCGGGGCGCTGCTCGCCGACCGGCCCGCCGACGTCGTGCTGTGCGACGAGGTGGACTTCGGGGCGCGGCTGGCGGCGGAGCGGGCGGGTGTCCCGTGCGCGGTCGTCGGCGTCATCGCGTCGGGGGCGATCGTGCAGTGCGAGATCGTGGCGGGACCCCTCGCGGCGCTGCGCTCCGAGCTCGGTCTCGACGCCGATCCGGATGCCGCCCGCATCACCGGCGAGCTGTGGCTCTCGCCGTTCCCGCCCGCGTTCCGTGATCCGGCGTTCCCGCTGCCGGAGGGCGCGCTGTCGATCGGCCCGGCGTCGATGTCCGGGTCGGCTCCCGCGCCGGTGGCCGACGACAGCGACCGGCCTCTCGTGTACGCGACGCTCGGCACCGAGTTCAACATCGAATCCGGCGACCTGTTCTCCCGGATCCTCGCGGCCCTCGGACGGCTGCCGATCCGCGCGGTGCTGACCGTCGGCGGCGACCTCGACCCGGCGGGGTTCGACGCCCCGGCCAACGTGCGCGTCGAGCGGTTCCTCGACACGTCGGCGCTGCTGGCGGGGTGCGCGGCGGTGCTCTCGCACGGCGGCTCGGGCACGGTCATGAGCGCGATCGCGCATGCCCTGCCGCAGCTCGTTGTGCCGATGGGTGCCGACCAGCCGTTCACGGCCGACCGGGTCGAGGCGCTCGGGATCGGCCGGCGGGCCGATGCGGTGCGGTCGACGCCGGGGACCTCGCGGACGCGCTCGCGGTGGTCCTCGCCGACGACGGCCTGCGCGCCCGGGCAAGGGGCTCCGCGACGCCTGGGCCCGGGAGCCGGGACCAGGGGCCGCGGTGCGGGCGCTGGAGCACCTCGCGTCGGGGCCCGGCGCGCGCCGGTAGGCTGAATCCTCGTGTCCGAGGCCATCACCGAACCCGCGGTCGAGGCCGCCGTCGAGGCCGCGCTCGCCGCGATCGCCGGCGCGCACGACGCCGCTGCCCTGAGGGCCGCGCGCGCCGAGCATGCCGGGGAGACGTCCGCGCTCGCGCGCTTCAACGCCGCGATCCGCGACCTGCCCGGCGACCAGAAGGCGGCCGCCGGCAAGCTCGTCGGCGGGGGCGCGCGCGTGTGAATCAGGCGCTCGCGGCCCAGGAGCAGACGGTGCTCGCCGCCGAGGAGGCGGCGCGGCTGGAGAGCGAGAGCCTCGACGTCACCGAGGTGGCGTCGCGCTGGCGGGCGGGGGCGCGCCATCCGCTCACGATGCTCATGGAGCAGATGAGCGACCTGTTCATCTCGATGGGCTGGGAGATCGGCGAGGGCCCCGAGCTCGAGCACGAGTGGTTCAACTTCGACGCGCTCAACTTCGACGAGGACCACCCGGCCCGCGCCCTGCAGGACACCTTCTTCGTCGACCCGGTCGAGCGCCACCTCGTGCTGCGCACGCACACGAGCCCCGTGCAGATCCGGTCGCTGCTCACCCGGCCTCTGCCGGTCTACGTCGCCGCCGTGGGCCGCACGTTCCGCACCGACGAGGTCGATGTCACGCACACCCCGGTGTTCCACCAGATCGAGGGCATCGCGATCGATCGCGGTCTCACGATGGCGCACCTGCGCGGCACGCTCGAGCACATGGCGCGCTCGCTGTTCGGCACCGAGGCGCAGATCCGCCTGCGCCCCAACTACTTCCCCTTCACCGAGCCGAGCGCCGAGATGGACGTCTGGGTCACGAACCTCAAGGGCGGCCCGCGCTGGATCGAGTGGGGCGGCTGCGGCATGGTGAACCCCAACGTGCTGCGCTCCGCGGGCATCGACCCCGACGAGTACCAGGGCTTCGCGTTCGGCATGGGCATCGAGCGCACGCTCATGTTCCGCGACGACGTGCGCGACATGCACGACATCGTCGAGGGCGACATCCGGTTCTCGCAGCAGTTCGGGATGGTGGTCTGATGCGGGTCCCGCTGAGCTGGCTGGGCGAGTGGGTCGACCTGCCCGACGACGTGTCGCTCGAGAGCGTGCACGCCGCCCTCGTGAGGGTCGGGTTCGAGGAGGAGGACGTGCACGGCGCGGCCCTCACCGGCCCGATCGTGGTCGGGCAGGTGCTGTCGGCCGAGCCCGAGCCGCAGTCCAACGGCAAGACCATCAATTGGTGCAGCGTGGATGTCGGGGAGCCCGAGCCCAGAGGGATCGTCTGCGGCGCTCACAACTTCGGTCCGGGCGACAAGGTCGTCGTGACACTGCCGGGCGCCGTGCTCCCGGGGCCGTTCCCCATCGCGGCGCGCACGACCTACGGACACGTGAGCGACGGGATGATCGCCTCCGCGCGCGAGCTCGGCCTCGGCGACGAGCACGACGGCATCCTGCGCCTCGCCGACCTCGGGCTCGACCCCGGGGTCGGCGCCGACGCGATCCACCTGCTCGGGCTCGACGACGCGGCCGTCGAGATCAACGTGACGCCCGATCGCGGCTACGCGCTGTCGATCCGCGGCGTGGCGCGGGAATACTCGCACTCGACGGGGGCGGCGTTCCGCGACCCGGCGCAGGCCGTGACGGTCGCGACGGGCTCGGGCTTCGACGTGCGCGTCGACGACGCGGCGCCGATCCGCGGCCGGGTCGGGGCGAGCGTCTTCGTCACCCGTGCCGTGCGCGGCATCGATCCCGGCCGACCCACGCCGCCGTGGATGGCGTCCCGGCTGCGTCTGGCCGGCATCCGGTCGATCTCGCTCCCGGTCGACATCACCAACTACGTCATGCTCGAACTCGGTCAGCCCATCCACGGCTACGACCTCGCGAGGCTGACGGGCGGCATCGCCGTCCGGCGAGCGACGCCGGGTGAGACGCTCGAGACCCTCGACGGTCAGGTGCGCACGCTCTCGCCGGAGGACCTGCTCATCACCGACGACTCGGGCCCGATCGGGCTGGCCGGGGTCATGGGCGGCGCGACCACCGAGCTCTCCGGGGCCACGACCGACGTGCTCATCGAGGCCGCGAACTTCGATCCGATCTCGATCGCCCGCACCGCGCGGCGGCACAAGCTGCCGAGCGAGGCGTCGCGCCGGTTCGAGCGCGGCGTCGACCCCGCCGTGGCAGCTCCCGCGGCGCAGCGCGTCGTCGATCTGCTCGTGCAGCTCGCCGGCGGCACCGCCGACCCGCTCGGCTCGACGCTCGACGAATCCCGCCCGCCCCAGCCGATCCGGCTGGCGCCGGGACGCCCCGCGGCGCTGACCGGGGTCGGCTACACGCTCGACGAGGTGCGCGATGCGCTGCGCCTGATCGGCGCCACGGTCGATGAGGGCGCCGCCGGGTCGGACGACTGGTCGGTGACGCCGCCGACCTGGCGCCCCGACCTGATCGACGACGCCTCGCTCGTCGAAGAGGTCGCGCGCATCACCGGGTACGACCGCATCCCCTCCCTGCTGCCCCAGGCGCCGGCGGGTCGCGGTCTCACCCGCGCGCAGCTCGTGCGCCGCCGGGTCGGCACGACCCTCGCGGCGGCCGGCGGCACCGAGGTGCTCGCCTACCCGTTCCTGTCTCTCGCGGCGATCGAGCGGTTCGAACCCGGCGCCCCGAGCGTGCGGCTGGCCAACCCGCTCGACCCGCAGGCCGACCGGCTGCGGCGCTCGCTGCTGCCGGGGCTGCTGGAGGTCGCCCGCCGCAACCTCGGACGCGGGCTCCCCGACCTCGCCCTCTTCGAGCTCGGCAGCGTGGTGCGCCCCGAGGCCGGCGCCCCCGCCGGCACCGACTTCATCCCGCCGGGATCCCGGCGTCCCGACGACGCGACGCTCGCGGCGCTCGACCGGAGCATCCCGTCGCAGGGGTGGCGCGTGGCCGCGCTCTTCCTCGGCGAGGCGCTGCCCAAGCGGCCGGGTGCCGCGGCCGAGCCGGCGGGGATCGCCGACGCGCTCGACGCGGCCCGGCAGGTGGGGCTCGCGACGGCGACCCGGATCGTGCCGGAGCGGGGCGAGCATCCGGCGCTGCATCCCGGCCGCACCGCCGAGCTGCGGGTCGGCGACCGCGTCGTGGGTGTCGCGGGAGAGCTGCTGCCGTCGATCGCGGCCGAGCTCGACCTGCCGCGCGTCGTCGCGCTGCTGGAGCTCGACCTCGACGTGCTGCTCGAGCTCGGCGCCGTCGACGTGCAGGCAGCGCCCCTCGTGACGATGCCGGCCGCGACGCAGGACCTCTCCCTGGTCGTGCCGTCCGCGACGCCGGCCGGCGACGTGCTGGCCGCCGTCGTCGAGGGCGCCGGGGAGCTCCTCGAGCACGCCGCGCTCGTCGACGACTATCGCGGCCCCGGCCTGCCGGACGGGACGAAGTCGCTGACGTTCGCCCTGCGGTTCCGCGCGCCCGATCGCACGTTGACCGCGGCGGAGGCGAGCGAGGCGAAGCTCGCGGGCGCCGCCCGCGCGGGCGAGCTGTTCGGGGCCGCCGTCCGGGAGTAGCCGGAGGGGAGCGGGTCGCCCGGATTGGACCCGGCCTCGATCCGGGCAGTAGGGTCGTCCCGTGGACCAGCCCCGGACCGACCTCGAGAGCCTCGTGCTCCGTCGTGTCCGTCGCGCGCGCCGACTCTCGGCGACGCCGCGCCGCTGACCCGTCAGCCCCGTTCGCGCGACGTCGCCGCAGTCAGGCCATCGTCCGTCGAACCCTAAGGTTGAACCATGCCCCTCTCCGTCGCCGTCGCCGGCGCGAGCGGATACGCGGGGGCGAGCTGCTCCGGCTGCTCGCCGCGCACCCCGACCTCGAGGTGACCACCGTCACCGCGCACAGCAACGCCGGGCAGCCGCTCGGCGACGTCCAGCCGCACCTGCGCTCCCTCGCCGGGATGACCCTGCAGGAGACGACGCCCGAGGTGCTCGCGGGCGCCGACGTCGTCTTCCTCGCCCTGCCGCACGGGCAGTCCGGCGCCCTCACGGCGCGGCTTCCCGACGACGTCGTGGTGATCGACTGCGGCGCCGACCACCGGCTCACCGATCCCGCCGCGTGGGACCGCTTCTACGGCGGCGAGTTCTTCGGCGCCTGGGATTACGGCCTGCCCGAGCTGCTGATCGACGGAGGGACCGGCAGGCAGCGCGACACGCTGGCCGGGTCGACCCGGATCGCCGCCCCCGGCTGCAATGCGAGTGCGGTCACCCTGGCCCTGGCCCCGGCCCTCGCGGCCGGCGTCGCGCGCGCGCAGGACCTCGTCGCGGTGCTCGCCGTCGGCACGTCCGGGGCGGGCAAGAGCGCCAAGACGAGCCTGCTGGCCAGCGAGATCGCGGGGTCGGCGTCCGCGTATCAGGTGGGCGGCGTCCACCGGCACATCCCCGAGATCCAGCAGAACCTCGTCGCGGCCGGCGCCACCGACCCCACCCTCTCGTTCACGCCGGTGCTCGTGCCGATGTCGCGCGGCATCCTCGCGACGGCCACCGCCGCGCTCGCGCCGGGCGTCTCGGCCGCCGAGGTGCGCGAGGCGTACGCGTCGGCGTACGCGGGGGAGCCGTTCGTGCAGCTGCTGCCCGAGGGCGTGTTCCCGCGGTCCGGCGACACCACGGGAGCCAACACGGCGCTCATCGGGATCGCCGTCGACGAGGCCGCGAACCGGCTCGTCGCGCTCTGCGCCATCGACAACCTCGTCAAGGGCACCGCAGGTGCGGCGATCCAGTCCGCCAACCTCGCGCTCGGCTTCGAGGAGACGACCGCCCTGCCCCTGAAC
Organism: Pseudolysinimonas kribbensis; assembly: GCF_030161895.1. Taxonomy (GTDB): domain Bacteria; phylum Actinomycetota; class Actinomycetes; order Actinomycetales; family Microbacteriaceae; genus Pseudolysinimonas; species Pseudolysinimonas kribbensis. The sequence continues at coordinate 286,015 of NZ_BSVB01000001.1, read as the reverse complement.
GGAGTCGCGCCGTGAACAGTTCGGCCGGTACCGCCGTCACCGCCCCCGCCGGATTCGAGGCGGCCGGTGTCGCCGCGGGTCTCAAGGCCTCCGGCGCCCTCGACCTCGCCCTCGTCGTCAACCGCGGCCCGCGGCAGGACGCCGCGGTCGTGTTCACGAGCAACCGCGCCCAGGCCAACCCGATCATCTGGTCGAAGCAGGTCGCGGCCGACGGGCGGGTGAGCGCGATCGTGCTCAACTCGGGTGGCGCCAACTGCTTCACCGGGGCCGAGGGGTTCCAGACGACGCACGCGACCGCGGAGGCGGTGGCCGAGTCACTCGGCGTGAGCGCCGGCGACGTGCTGGTGTGCTCGACCGGGCTCATCGGCGATCAGCTGCCGCGCGAGAAGCTCGTGGCGGGCGTCGCCTCGGCCGCCTCCGTCCTCGGCGCCGGCGGGGAGCCGACGCGGCCGCCGCCATCATGACGACCGACACCCGGCCCAAGACCGTGGTGATCGAGCGCGACGGCTGGCGGGTCGGAGGCATGGCCAAGGGCGCGGGCATGCTCGCGCCGGGACTCGCGACGATGCTCGTGGTGCTCACGACGGACGCCGACGTCGACGCGTCCGCGCTCGACGCCGTCCTGCGGGCCGCGACCCGGGTGAGCTTCGACCGCCTCGACAGCGACGGCTGCATGTCGACCAACGACCAGGTCTCGCTGCTGGCGAGCGGGGCATCCGGGGTCGCGCCGTCCGCGGCCGAGCTGACGGAGGCCGTCACGGCCGCTTGCCTCGACCTCGCGCGACAGCTGCAGGGCGATGCCGAGGGCGCCAGCCACGACATCGCGATCGAGGTCGTGCACGCCGCCTCGGAGGACGACGCCGTCGAGGTCGGCCGAGCCGTCGCGCGCAGCAACCTGTTCAAGGCGGCGATCTTCGGCAACGACCCCAACTGGGGCAGGGTGCTGGCCGCGATCGGCACGACGCGGGCGGCGTTCGATCCGTACGCGGTCGACGTCGCGATGAACGCCGTGCGGGTGTGCTCGAGCGGCGCGCCGGACCGGCCGCGCGACGAGGTCGACCTCACGCCGCGCGCGACGCACGTGCTCATCGACCTGAAGGCCGGCGACGCCACGGCGACGATCCTCACCAACGACCTCACGCACGACTACGTGCACGAGAACTCGGCGTACGCGTCATGAGCGACGTGGTGCTGGACGATCTGGACGCGGTGGACAAGGCCGCGGTCCTCATCGAGTCGCTGCCGTGGCTGCAGCGCTTCGCCGGCCGCATCGTCGTCGTCAAGTTCGGCGGCAACGCGATGGTCGACGAGGAGCTGCAGCGCGCGTTCGCGCAGGACATGGTCTATCTGCGGCACGTCGGCATCCGGCCGGTCGTCGTGCACGGCGGCGGGCCGCAGATCACGTCGATGCTCGAACGGCTCGGCATCCCGAGCGAGTTCCGCGGCGGCTACCGCGTGACCACGCCGGAGGCGATGGACGTCGTGCGCATGGTGCTGACCGGCCAGGTGAGCCGGGAACTCGTGAGCCTCATCAACGAGCACGGGCCGCTCGCGGCCGCGATCTCGGGCGAGGACGCCGGGCTGTTCCGCGGACGCCGGCGCGAGGCGATCGTCGACGGCCAACCGGTCGACATCGGCCTGGTCGGCGACGTCGTGGAGGTCGACCCCGCGGCCGTGATCGCGCAGCTCGACGCGGGGCGCATCCCGGTCGTCTCCTCGATCGCGCCCGACCTCGACCAGCCGGGGCAGTCGCTCAACGTCAACGCCGACTCGGCCGCCGCGTCGCTCGCCATCGCCCTCGGTGCCGCGAAGCTCGTGGTGCTCACCGACGTCGCGGGGCTGTACCGCGACTGGCCCGACCGCGACGCGCTCGTCAGCCAGATCGACGCCGCCGAGCTGACCCGGCTGCTGCCGAGCCTTTCGAGCGGCATGATCCCGAAGATGACCGCGTGCCTGGATGCCGTGCTCGGCGGCGTGCCCAAGGCGGCGATCATCGACGGCCGGCGCCCGCACTCGATCCTGCTCGAGATCTTCACGGACGCCGGCGTCGGCACGGAGGTGATCCCGTGAACGCGTCCACCTTCACCACCCGGTTCCGCGCCGCGATGATGCCCACCGTCCCGTCGCCGCTCGCCATGCTCTCGCACGGCAAGGGCGCCCGGGTCTGGGACGTCGAGGGCACCGAGTACCTCGACTTCCTCGGGGGCATCGCGGTCAACGCGCTCGGGCACGCGCATCCGGTCTTCACCCGCGCCGTGTCGGCGCAGGCGGAGCGGCTCGCGCACATCTCCAACTACTTCGCGAGCGAGCCCGAGCTCGCGCTCGCCGAGCGGCTGACCCGGCTGACCGGCGGCGACGCGGTGTACTTCACCAACTCCGGCACGGAGGCGATCGAGGCGGCCGTGAAGCTCGCCCGGCGCACCGGCCGGCCGCGCATCCTGTCGCTCACCGGCTCGTTCCACGGCCGCACGATGGGGGCGCTGTCGCTCACCGGCAAACCCGTGCTGCAGGACCCGTTCCGGCCGCTGCTGCCGGGGTCGAGCAGATCGCGCCGACCATCGCGGCGCTCGAGAAGGCGCTGGCCGACGACGTCGCCGCCCTCGTGGTCGAGCCGATCCAGGGCGAGGCCGGTGTCGTCGACCTGCCGGACGGCTACCTCGCCGCCGCGCGAGAACTGACCTCGCGGCACGGGGCGCTGCTGATCCTCGACGAGATCCAGACGGGCATCGGCCGCACCGGCGACTGGTTCGTCTACCAGGCCGAGGGCGTTCTGCCGCCGGGAGCGGCGCCGGATGCCGTGGCGCTGGCCAAGGGGCTCGGCGGCGGCTTCCCGATCGGGGCGCTCGTCGGCTTCGGCGCCGCCGCTCAGCTGCTGCAGCCCGGGCAGCACGGCTCGACCTACGGCGGCAACCCGCTCGCCACCGCCGTGGCCGGCGCGGTGCTCGCCGAGATCGAGGACGCGGGCCTGGTCGCGAACGCGGCGCTGCGCGGGGCCGAGCTGCGCGCGGCGATCGCGGGGATGGCATCCCCGCTCGTCGCGGAGCTCTCCGGCCGCGGCCTGCTGATCGGCGTCGTCCTGACCCGGCCCGTCGCGAAGGAGATCGTCGCCGCGGCCCAGGAGCGCGGGCTCATCGTCAACGCCGCCGCGGAATCCCGCGTCCGGCTCGCCCCGCCGCTCATCATCGGCGACGCCGAGGTGGCCGAGTTCACCGAGAAGTTCGCCGCGGCGCTCGCCGCGGTCGCCGCCTCCACTCCGACGGGAGCCACCGCATGACCCGCCATTTCCTCCGCGACGACGACATCAGCCCGGCCGAGCAGACCGACATCCTCGACCTCGCGGAGAGGATCAAGGCCGACCGCTGGGGGTGAAGCCGCTCGCCGGACCGCAGACCGTCGCCGTCATCTTCGACAAGTCGTCGACGCGCACCCGGGTGAGCTTCGCGGTGGGGATCGCCGACCTCGGCGGCAGCCCGCTGATCATCTCGACCGCGAACAGTCAGCTCGGGGGCAAGGAGACGCCGTCCGACACGGCCCGTGTGCTCGAGCGGATGGTGTCGGCGATCGTCTGGCGCACCTACGCGCAGGAGGGCCTGGAGGAGATGGCGCGGGGCACCCGGGTGCCCGTCGTCAACGCCCTGAGCGACGTCTTCCATCCGTGCCAGCTGCTCGCGGACCTGCTCACGATCCGCGAGCACAAGGGCGCATTGGCCGGCCTGACCGTCGCGTTCCTCGGGGACGGCGCCGACAACATGGTGCACTCCTATCTCCTCGCGTGCGCGACGGCCGGCATGCATCTGCGTGTCGGGTTCCCCGAGGCGTATGCCCCGGATGCCGGGATCGTCGCCGACGCCGAGCGCATCGCCGACACGACCGGTGGCTCGATCACATTGCTGCACGACCCCGAGGAGGCCGTCGCCGGCGCCGATGTCGTCGTGACCGACACCTGGGTGTCGATGGGCAAGGAGGAGGAGAAGGCGGTCCGCGTCGCCGCGCTCGGCGACTACCAGGTGACGCCGGACCTCATGGCGCTGGCGAAGCCGGACGCGATCTTCCTGCACTGCCTCCCCGCCGATCGCGGCTACGAGGTCGCCGCCTCGGTCATCGACGGGCCGCGGTCGGTCATCTGGGACGAGGCGGAGAACCGCCTGCACGCCCAGAAGGCGCTCCTCATCTGGCTCCTCGAGCGCGCCTGAGGTGACACTTTTCGTCGCCTCCCCGGGCCCGGGCACGACGAAAGCTGCCACCTCACCGATCTTTAGACTGATTCCGAACTCAAGGAGACACAGCACATGGCAGAACGCGTCGTCCTCGCCTACTCGGGCGGACTCGACACCTCGGTCGGCATCGGCTGGCTGCACGACGCCACCGGCAAGGAGGTCGTGGCGCTCGCCGTCGACGTCGGCCAGGGCGGCGAGTCGATGGACGACATCCGGCAGCGCGCCCTCGACTGCGGCGCCGTCGAGGCGGTCGTGGTCGACGCGAAGAACGAGTTCGCCGACGAGTTCATCGTGCCGGCGCTGAAGGCGAACGCGCTCTACCAGAAGCGCTATCCGCTGGTCTCGGCTCTCAGCCGGCCCCTCATCGCGAAGCACCTCGCGCGCGTCGCGAAGGAGCTGGGCGCCGACTCGGTCGCCCACGGCTGCACGGGCAAGGGCAACGATCAGGTGCGCTTCGAGGCCGCGGTCGCCGCTCTCGCTCCGGACCTCACGAGCATCGCGCCGATCCGCGACCTCGCGCTCACCCGCGACAAGGCGATCGCCTACGCCGAGGAGCACGGCCTTCCGATCAAGCAGAGCAAGAAGAACCCCTACTCGATCGACAAGAACGTGTGGGGTCGCGCGGTCGAGACCGGCTTCCTCGAGGACCCGTGGAACGCTCCCATCGAGGACCTGTACGAATACACGCAGGACCCGTCGGTCGACCGCCCGGCCGACGAGGTGACCGTCACCTTCGCCGAGGGCGTGCCGGTCGCGATCGACGGCAGGGTCGTCTCGCCGCTCGAGGCGGTGCAGCAGCTCAACGCCCTCGCCGGCAAGCACGGCATCGGCCGGATCGACATCGTCGAGGACCGCCTCGTCGGCATCAAGAGCCGCGAGGTCTACGAGGCCCCGGCCGCGCTCGCGCTCATCGCGGCGCACGAAGAGCTCGAGAACCTGACGCTGGAGCGCGACCTCGGCCGCTACAAGCGCGGCGTCGAGGTGCAGTGGGCCGACCTGGTCTACGACGGACTCTGGTTCTCGGGGCTCAAGCGCAGCCTCGACGCGTTCATCGACCACACGCAGCAGCACGTGTCCGGTGACATCCGGATGACGCTGGCGGGCGGGCGGGCGACCGTGACGGGCCGGCGCAGCGTCGAGAGCCTCTACGACTTCTCCCTCGCCACGTACGACACGGGCGACACCTTCGACCAGTCGCTCGCCAAGGGCTTCATCGAGCTGTGGTCGCTGCCGTCGAAGATCTCGGCGCGCCGCGACCTGCCGTCCCACAGCTCGGGGGACTGACGTGGCGCTCTGGGGCGGACGGTTCGCCGGCGGCCCGTCGCCGGAGCTCGCCGCGCTGAGCCGCTCCACCGGGTTCGACTGGGAGCTGTGGCCGTACGACATCGCGGGGTCGCACGCGCACGCCCGCGCGCTCACCGCGGCGGGCCTGCTGTCGCCGGATGACGAGGCCGCCATGCACGCCGGGCTCGACGCGGTCGCGGCGCGGCTGGCCTCCGGCGAGCTCGTGGCGACCGATGCCGACGAGGACGTGCACGGCGCGCTCGAGGCGGCCCTCGTCGTCGAGGTCGGCCCCGAGCTCGGAGGGCGGCTGCGGGCCGGCCGCAGTCGCAACGACCAGATCGCCACGCTCATCCGGCTCTACCTGCTCGACCATGCCGAGGCGATCCGGCACCAGCTCGTGCAGCTCATCGACGCGATCGCCGGGCAGGCCGAGGCGCACCCGGGCGCCGCGATGCCGGGCCGCACCCACCTGCAGTCCGCCCAGCCGGTGTTGCTCGCGCATCACCTGCTCGCCCACGCCTGGCCGCTCGTGCGCGACCTGGAGCGACTGCGCGACTGGCGCGCGCGCGCGGTCGGATCGCCCTACGGGGCGGGGGCGCTCGCCGGCAACGCGCTCGGCATCGACCCCGCGATCGTGGCGCGCGAGCTCGGTCTGGGGGAGCCGCTGCCGAACTCGATCGACGCGACGGCGGCGCGCGATGTCGTGGCCGAGTTCGCGTACATCGCGGCGCAGATCGGCATCGACCTCTCGCGCTTCGCCGAGGACATCATCGTCTGGAACACCCGCGAGTTCGGCTTCGTGCGTCTCGACGACGGCTATTCGACGGGCTCGAGCATCATGCCGCAGAAGAAGAACCCCGACATCGCGGAGCTGGCCCGGGGCAAGGCGGGTCGGCTGATCGGCGACCTGACCGGGCTCCTCGCCACGCTCAAGGGCCTCCCGCTCGCGTACAACCGCGACCTCCAGGAGGACAAGGAGCCGGTCTTCGACGCCGTCCGCACGCTCGAGACGCTGCTGCCCGCGTTCGCCGGCATGGTCGCGACCCTGGTGTTCGACGAGGAGAGGATGGCGGCTCTGGCGCCCGAGGGCTTCTCGCTCGCGACCGATGTGGCCGACTGGCTCGTGCGGCGCGGCGTGCCGTTTCGGGAGGCGCACGAGATCTCGGGCGCGCTCGTCCGGCTCTGCGAGGAGCGGGGATCGGGCTGCACGAGGCGAGCGACGCCGACTATGCGGGAATCGATCCGCGGCTCACCGGCGAGGTGCGCTCGGTGCTCACCGTCGCGGGATCGCTCTCCGCCCGCGACCAGCGCGGCGGCACCGCGCCGGAGCGCGTCGCGGAGCAGCTGACGGAGCTGGTGGCCGCCGTGCGCGGGCTCGCCCCGGCCTCGCTCACGCAGGTGCCGCCGGCTCGGCCGTGAGCGCGCCGCTGGACCTGCTCGAGCGGCCGTCGATCGAGGTCGCGCCGCTGCTGCTCGGTGCGGTGCTGCATGGCCGCGGCGTGAGCATGCGGATCACCGAGGTGGAGGCCTACCTCGGCGAGCTCGACCCCGGCTCGCACGCCTTCCGCGGTCGCACCCGCCGCAACGCCGTCATGTACGGACCGCCCGGCCACCTCTACGTCTACTTCACCTACGGCATGCACACCTGCGCCAACGTGGTGTGCTCGCCGGAGGGCACCGCGACCGCCGTGCTGCTGCGCGCGGGCGAGATCGTCGACGGCGCCGATCTGGCGCGCGAGCGACGCACGACCACGCGATCGGATGCCGACCTCGCCCGCGGGCCGGCGCGCCTCACGGTGGCCCTCGGCATCGCGCTCTCCGACGACGGCGACGACCTCTCGTCGGGCCCGATCACGCTGGAGCCCGCCGGCCGGCCCGCTCCGGAGGTCGCCACCGGTCCGCGCACGGGCGTCTCGGGGGCGGGCGGCACGGACGCGTACCCGTGGCGGTTCTGGATCCCGGGCGACCCGACGGTCTCGCCCTACAAGAAGCACAGCCCGAAGCGCCGCACTCCCGCCGTGCGCTGAGCCCGAGCGCCCACGTCTGCACCACGCGGGCACCGACATCCGCGCCGGGGTGATGCAACCAGAGGCGCTCGCCGCGGAGCCGCGCGCCGAGAAGCGGCCGGCTAGAAGACCGACCCCGCCAGCCACACGATCCCGCCGCAGGCCGCTGCCCAGATCATGCTCACGAGGGTGCCGATGATGAATCGTTCGCGCACCTCGGGCGAGCTGAGCTCCGAGAACCGGCCGAGGCCCTTCACGGCGACGATCACGGCGACCGCCTCCGGATGCCCCACGACGATGGAGACGACGATCGCCGCGCGCTCGAGGTAGCCGATGATCGCGCCGCCGCGCAGCACCTCTCGCGGCTTCCGGCCGTCCTCGCCCTCGACGACGATGCCGCCCGCGACGCCCTCCCGCTCGGTCTGCGCAGGCGCCGTCCGGCGCAGCACGAGCATCGTGAGCGGGCTCCCCGCGACGACGCCGAGCGCCGCGACCACGAGGGCGAGCATCACCCAGAACGCGGGGGCCGGGGCGGGCACTGCGAGCCGGAAGGCCAGCAGGAGCGCACCGAGACCGACGGGCAGCAGGGCGACGAGCGCCAGCAGGGGCTGGCGCATCCGCGCCGCGAGTGCGGACAGCACCAAGGCGCCCGCGGTCACTAGGATCGCGAGCAGCCAGACGACGACCTCGAGCACGACGGGCACGATCATGGGCTCAATCCTCCCCGCTGCCGCGCCCGTCGGAGTCCGCGACAGGCGCGGCATCCGGATCGGCCGTGTCGAGCAGCGAGGCCAACGCGCCGCGCGCCGCCGAGTCGAGCCGCACGCCGGCCGCGAGCGCGCGTCGCGACGCCGCCTGCGGCGTGATCCCGAGCCGCGCGGCGGCGTCCTTCTGGCTGAGCCCGCCCTCCATGAGGTCCCACATCTCCCATCCGGGATCGGTGCGGCGGCCCCGGAAGTAGAGCAGCAGGTCGATGAGCGGCTGGATCGTGGCGGTCTGACGGGCGTCGTCGGCGATCACGACGCAGCCGTAGGGATGGCGACGGGCCTCCTCGACGCCGGAGCGCGCGTTCACGAAGGCGCTGCCGCCGACCGCGCGGGTGACGTCAGGGAGCGGGAGACGCACGCGTCCGATCCCGATGCCGACCCGCCAATCGCCGGTGCGGAGCAGGGCGAGCGCGGCGTCGAGCACCGCGCGGCCGTCGCGCGCGAGGGCCTGGACCTCGTCGCCGGCCGTGCGGTCGGGGGAGCACGTACCGGTCCGCTCCCAGGCCCAGAAGGATCTCGAGCGCGTCGTCTGCGAGATCGTCGCCGTGCCGGCTGTCGATCTGGTCCGCCGTCATCGTGAGCATGGAAATCCTTTGATCGAGTCCTGATCAAGCATAATACGTTGATTACACACGAGTCAACGTTCCGACGGCCAGGAGGACGAGCTCTCACCTCCGCCTGACTACGGTGAACCGTGGCCGGGCTGACCTCTGTCGAGCGCATCATCGACGCGGCCGCCCACCGCATCCTCGACCGCCCCGGCCGGCCGGCGCTCAGCCGGGTCCGGGGTGCGCTCGTCGAGATCCTCGTCTTCGGGGCCAAGCAGGCGTGGGCCGCGCTCTTCGGCGGCATCATGCTCGCCGTGCTCGTCGGCACCGAGCTCTGGTACCCCGATCACGCGGCGCTCGATCGCAACGATCTGCGCACGATCCTCGCCGTGCTCGTGCAGGTCTGCATGGTGCTCGGCCGCCTCGAGACGCTGCGCGAGCTGCGGGTGATCATCCTGTTCCACGTCGTCGGCACCGTCATGGAGCTGTTCAAGACCGACGTCGGCTCGTGGATCTACCCGCCGGGCGGCGTGCTGCACATCGCCAACGTGCCGCTGTTCTCCGGCTTCATGTACGCCGCGGTCGGCTCGTACCTCGTGCGCGTGTTCCGGCTGTTCGACCTGCGCTTCGACCGCTATCCGCCGCGCTGGGTCGGCGGGGTGCTCGCCGCGCTCATCTACGTCAACTTCTTCAGCCACCACTGGATCATCGACCTGCGCTGGCTGCTCATCGCCGCGGTCGTCACGCTGTTCTGGGTCACCTCGATGGAGTTCCGCATCCTGCGGGTGCGCGTCCGGATGCCGCTGCTCGCCGCCTTCGTGGGCGTCGCGTTCGTCATCTGGATCGCCGAGAACGTGGGCACCGCCAGCGGCACGTGGCTGTACCCTCGCAGCTGCACGGATGGCATCCGGTGCCGATCTCGAAGATGGGCTCCTGGTTCCTGCTGATGATGATCTCGGTGGCTCTCGTCACCTGGGTCTACCCGCCGCAGCCGCCCGACCTGCCCGAGGAGGCCGCGGAGCAGGATGCGCGCGAGGGGCTCAGCGAGGCCCGCGACGCCGGATCACCAGCCGCCTCCGCCTCCACCGCCGCCCCCGCCGCCGGAGAACCCGCCCCCGAACGACCCGCCGAAGGAGCTGCTGGAACCGGAGCCGGACCATGACGAGCTCGACGACACCGTGGGCGTCGCGGCGAAGCCGCTCGGCTGCATCGAGTGGCTGAACGCCGCGAGTCCGACGAGCAGCGCCGGCCCCGTGAGATCGAGGTTCGAGGGTGCGGCGCTCGGCGTCGTCGCGTAGTGCTCGCCCAGCACCTTCGCCCAGCGACCCTCGACACCCCAGACCATGGCCCACGGCAGGAGGCGCTCGTAGAGATCGACGACGGCCGCGTCGTCGGCGGGGTCGATCCGGGTCCGTTCGGCGCCCTGCGGGCTCTGCAGCACCCGTAGCCGGTCGGCCTCGGCCAGCTCCAGATAGTCGCGCAGACCGAGCAGCTGGTCGCGGATCGCGGATCCCTTCGCGCTCAGGCGCTCCGGCATCCCGGCGAAGGCGATCGTGATCGGTGCGCCCACCAGCACGGCGAGCACGAGCCAGACCCACTCCGGGCCGACCACGTCACGGTCGTCCGCCCAGAGGAAGATCGCGACCGCGCCGGCCATGCACAGGAACGCGACCCAGCGCATGAGCGTGGTGAGCGGGCTCTTGCGGCCGACGACGAGCCGACGCGCGCGCAGCGCCCCGTGGGCCTGCTGCTGCAGCGTGCGAAGGCGATCCCCGAGCTTGCGGTCCGAACGGTCGAGCACGAGGCGCTTGTGCTTCTGCGTGCCGCCGAAGACCTTCTCGAGCGCCGCGCGGTCGTCCGTCTGGGTGAGGCGATCCGGGTCGACGAGGTCGAGGCGGTAGCGCTCGTCGTGCTCGGCGTCGGGATCCTCGACCAGACGCGCCGCGCCCGTGACCGCGAACTGCACGAGCACCGCGGGCAGTGCGGCGGCGTCGCGGTGCAGCAGCATCGCGGCCGACATCACCCCGATGTCCTCGGGCGGCTCGTAGCGCGGCACGATGATCGCTCCCGGCGCGTCGCGCCAGAACACGAGCCGCAGCAGCACGATCGCGACGGCGATGGCCGCGACGAGGCCGGCGAGCACCCATGGCGCGACCGCGACCACCCAGGAATCGTCGGGGGTCGGGCCGGGGGTGAACGTGTGCGGGCGGAATCCGATCGCGATCGTGAGCGTCGAGTACGGCCCGACCGCGTCCGTCTTCGCCGTGAAGCCGTCGGACGTGCGCTGCAGGGCGCACTCCCCGCCGCCCGGGGGCGGGTAGCACGCGGTCCGGCCGGTGAGCCGGCTCGCGAGTCCGTCGCGCAGGTGCACGGTCGTGCTCACGGCGCCGAAGCCCTGACCCCAGCCGTCGCCGTTCACGTCCCAGTAGAACTCGTCGTCGCCCTTGTCGAACGGATGCGCGGCGTGCAGCTGGGTGTACCGGATGACGTAGGTGTGCCGACCGTGCACGTAACGGTCGGCGTCGCCGATCCGCAGCTGCGTGAAGTCGCCGTCGCGGCTGACGTCGACGTGAGCCGGTCGGCCGTCGTCGGTGACGCTGCGGAGCGTGAAGCCGTTCTCGACCCTGGTCGTCTCGTCGTAGCTCGGCACGGCGCGCAGGATGCCGTGATTCAGGTCGGCGGTCGGGAAGTCGGCGACGATCGTCTCGGTCACCGCGAGGGTCGAGTGGCCCGCCGCGTCGAGGCCGAGCGTGTAGTCGGCGTGGAACGACGCGAAGGTGAGGGCCGTGTCGTCCGCGTGCGCGGGCGAGGCGTCCAGCGCGATGCCGCCGGCCGTGAGGCCGAGTGCGACCGCGGCGAGGAGCAGACGGGTGGCCCGATGGCGGGGGATCGCTCGCACGCGGTGAGCCTATCGAGCAGCCGGTAGCCTGATCCGGTGCATCGCCCGGCCAATGATCCGACGTTCGACGACGTCTGGGAGGAGCTCGTCTGGCGCGGGCTCGTGCAGGTGTCGACCGACGAGGGCGAGCTCAAGCGGCTCCTCGCGGGCGAGCCGATCACGTTCTACTGCGGGTTCGATCCCACCGCCGCGAGCCTGCACCTGGGCAACCTGGTGCAGCTGCTCACGATGCGCCGCATCCAGCTCGCCGGTCATCGTCCGCTGGGTCTGGTCGGCGGCTCGACCGGCCTGATCGGCGATCCCCGCTCGACGACCGAGCGCACCCTGAACTCCAAGGAGCAGGTCGCCGAGTGGGTCGCCCTGCTACGGGCCCAGGTCGAGCGCTTCCTGTCGTTCGAGGGCGCGAATGCGGCCCGGATGGTCAACAACCTCGACTGGACCGAGCCCATGTCGGTCATCGACTACCTGCGCGACATCGGCAAGCACTACCGGGTCGGCACGATGATCAAGAAGGAGATCGTCGCCTCGCGCCTGAACAGCGCCGAGGGCATCTCCTACACGGAGTTCAGCTACCAGATCCTGCAGGGCATGGACTACCTGCATCTGTACCGGGAGCACGGCTGCCGGCTGCAGACCGGAGGCAGCGACCAGTGGGGCAACCTCACGAGCGGGGTCGACCTCATCCACCGCGCCGAGGGGACGTCGGTGCACGCGATCGGCACGCCGCTCATCACCAACAGCGACGGCACCAAGTTCGGCAAGAGCGAGGGCAACGCGATCTGGCTCGACCCCGTGCTCTGCAGCCCCTACGCCTTCTACCAGTTCTGGCTCAACACCGACGACGCGGACGTGATCGAGAGGCTCAAGGTCTTCACCTTCCTGACGCGTGCCGAGATCGAGCAGCTCGCGGCGGCCGTCGCGGCGGAACCCTTCAAGCGCGCCGCGCAACGCACGCTCGCGCGTGAGGTGACGTCGCTCGTGCACGGTGAGCCGGCGACGGATGCCGTGATGGCGGCGTCCGAGGCGCTGTTCGGGCAGGGCGACCTCGCCGCGCTCGACGCCGCCACCCTCGAGTCCGCGATCTCGGAGCTGCCGTCGGCGACCGGGGCGAGCGACACCCCGATCGCCCAGCTGCTCGTGGATGCCGGCCTCACCTCGAGCCTGGGGAGTCGCGCCGCGCGATCGAGCAGGGCGGCGTGTACCTCAACAACGGCCGGATCGACGACACCGCGGCCGTGCTCGGAGATGGGCTGCTGGCCGGGGAGTGGCGGTGCTGCGGCGCGGCAAGCGCACCCTCGCCGGCGTGCGGCACGTCTGAGCGCCCCCGTTCGGGGGCGACTCGGCGTCGGCGCGCTCGACGGGAACCGCCGGTGTCATAGGCTCCCACCGGAGGCAGCCGATGGATTCCGAGGACGAGACGCGCGACGGGCTCGACGCGCTGTCGAGCCTGTTCGAGCCGCGGACCGCGCCCCTTCCGGCGCAGGCTGCCGCGCCGGTTCCGCCGGCCGGTTCCGTGCCGCCGTCGGCGCAGATCCCGCCCGCGTTCGGCTCCCCGTTCCCCGATCCCGCTCCCGCCGCGGCGCCGCGCGGAGCTCCGGTGTCCGATCCGGCGTCCCGGCCGCCGTTCTCACCGCCGCCGCTGGTGCCGGTCGGCGTCTCCCCGCCCCGCGAGCCGGCGCGTCCCGATCCGGCGACTGCGGATCCGACCGGCCCCGCTGCCGCGCCGGCGGGCGCCGCCCCGGTGACGAGCGTGCCCGCTGGACCGGTCCCGGCTCCCGCCTTCGGAGGCGCGGTGATCGCGCCCGCCCGGGGCCGACGGGCCGCGGTGGCGCCGACCGTTCCCGATCCGCCGACGTTCGAACCGCCCGCTCCGGAGCCCGCCCCATCCGAACCGGCACCCGCGTCGATCTTCGCCGCGGCTCTCCCGGTGCCGGCGGGAGCGCCACCCTCGCCGGATGCCGCTCCCGTGACCGCACCGCCCCCGGGCGCTGCACCTGCGCCCGCTCCCACCTTGCCGGCACCGCCCGCGTCGCCCTCGATGGCCGGCTCGCCGCGGGATCTCTCCGGTCCGCTGCTGCCCGGTGACTACGAGGAGGTCGACGAACAGCAGCTGGCGCGTTCGACGCCGCTCGAGCGCATCCTGTTCGCCCTGGCGTTCCTCGTGCCCCCGGTCGGACTGATCGGATCGATCATCGCGGCGGTCCGCAGCTCGTCGCGTCGGGGCTGGGTGATCGGGCTGCTGAAGGCGGGCATGGCCGTCGGGGTCGTCTTCTGCATCGTCGCCGCGGGCTGCGCCTACGCGGGCTACAACGTCCTCCGGCAGCAGCAGGCGCACGACCGCGTCGCCGCCGCCAGCGCGGGATTCTGTGCCGCGATCAACAAGGACCCGACCCTGGGCCGTGACGACGGCGGGTGGCCCCAGCCGGCGACCTCCGTGCCGGCCTCGCTGAGTGCGATGCAGGCCTTCGTCGATCGCTGGAACGCATTGGCGAAGGCGTCGCCCGCCGGCATCCGGTCGAAGGTTGCGACGGTGGCCGCCGCCGGCTCCGAGGTGATCAAGACCGTCACGGCGCAGCGCACCGTCAACGACGCCGACAACCGGTCGCTCGTGCAGTCCGCGGTGTCCTCCTCGGGCGTCCGGAACTGGCGCTCGGAGTACTGCGGCTAGCGCGACACGCCCGGGATTCGCGCCCGATTTGGCACGCGGCCGAACCGCCCGTAATGTAACTCCCTGTCACCCCAAAGGTGCGGCAGGGCCGAGAGCCCGCCGGCCTCAAGCGGGACGGATCCCCACTCGGAACGAGCCGGACACGGCTGCGCCCCGCGTGGTACGATCGAAAACCCATCCTGACTCGGAACTTCGGTTCCGGCGGTGTGTCGCAAGACCAGCCGCGTCCGGATGGGTAAGTTAGGACAGTTGCCCTGACGCCGAGCCTGAAGAAGGCGGAGGTCAGGTGCGCCCGATCCTTGAGAACTCAACAGCGTGCACTATGTCAAATGCCAAATATTACCTCGTGCCCTGACTTCGGTCAGAGCAGAGATTCCTTTGGATTGACGGATTGTCAGTAGACGATCCTTTCAGTCAGATCAAATTCACGTCGTCGATCGGTTTTCCCCGGTCGCGGCGTACGGTTTGCCGTCGACTTCGGTCGGCGTGCTACCACACCTTTACGGAGAGTTTGATCCTGGCTCAGGACGAACGCTGGCGGCGTGCTTAACACATGCAAGTCGAACGGTGAAGCAGGAGCTTGCTCCTGCGGATCAGTGGCGAACGGGTGAGTAACACGTGAGCAATCTGCCCTGGACTCTGGGATAAGCGTTGGAAACGACGTCTAATACCGGATACGAGACGCGAAGGCATCTTCAGCGTCTGGAAAGAACTTCGGTCCAGGATGAGCTCGCGGCCTATCAGCTAGTTGGTGAGGTAATGGCCCACCAAGGCGACGACGGGTAGCCGGCCTGAGAGGGTGACCGGCCACACTGGGACTGAGACACGGCCCAGACTCCTACGGGAGGCAGCAGTGGGGAATATTGCACAATGGGCGCAAGCCTGATGCAGCAACGCCGCGTGAGGGACGACGGCCTTCGGGTTGTAAACCTCTTTTAGTAGGGAAGAAGCGAAAGTGACGGTACCTGCAGAAAAAGCACCGGCTAACTACGTGCCAGCAGCCGCGGTAATACGTAGGGTGCAAGCGTTGTCCGGAATTATTGGGCGTAAAGAGCTCGTAGGCGGTTTGTCGCGTCTGCTGTGAAAACCCGAGGCTCAACCTCGGGCCTGCAGTGGGTACGGGCAGACTAGAGTGCGGTAGGGGAGATTGGAATTCCTGGTGTAGCGGTGGAATGCGCAGATATCAGGAGGAACACCGATGGCGAAGGCAGATCTCTGGGCCGTAACTGACGCTGAGGAGCGAAAGCGTGGGGAGCGAACAGGATTAGATACCCTGGTAGTCCACGCCGTAAACGTTGGGCGCTAGATGTGGGGACCATTCCACGGTTTCCGTGTCGCAGCTAACGCATTAAGCGCCCCGCCTGGGGAGTACGGCCGCAAGGCTAAAACTCAAAGGAATTGACGGGGGCCCGCACAAGCGGCGGAGCATGCGGATTAATTCGATGCAACGCGAAGAACCTTACCAAGGCTTGACATATACGAGAACGCTCTAGAAATAGAGAACTCTTTGGACACTCGTATACAGGTGGTGCATGGTTGTCGTCAGCTCGTGTCGTGAGATGTTGGGTTAAGTCCCGCAACGAGCGCAACCCTCGTTCTATGTTGCCAGCACGTAATGGTGGGAACTCATAGGAGACTGCCGGGGTCAACTCGGAGGAAGGTGGGGATGACGTCAAATCATCATGCCCCTTATGTCTTGGGCTTCACGCATGCTACAATGGCCGGTACAAAGGGCTGCGATACCGCAAGGTGGAGCGAATCCCAAAAAGCCGGTCTCAGTTCGGATTGAGGTCTGCAACTCGACCTCATGAAGTCGGAGTCGCTAGTAATCGTGGATCAGCAACGCCACGGTGAATACGTTCCCGGGCCTTGTACACACCGCCCGTCAAGTCATGAAAGTCGGTAACACCCGAAGCCAGTGGCCCAACCGCAAGGAGGAGCTGTCGAAGGTGGGATCGGTGATTAGGACTAAGTCGTAACAAGGTAGCCGTACCGGAAGGTGCGGCTGGATCACCTCCTTTCTAAGGAGCATCTGGATCGCTTGCGATCCCAGAGCCACTTCTCGAGCGAATGTCTCGAGGTGGTCAGCTCATGGGTGGAACATTGACATAGGCCTTGAGCTCGGACTCGAGATCCCAGTACGCACTTCGGTGAAGGAACGGATCGGAAGCGAGTGCTCGGGGCGTGCACGCTGTTGGGTCCTGAGGGACCGGTCGCCTCCGCATGTCGGAGCTGCCAGAACTCAGGACCTCGACCGTTGCCGGCGTGATGGCAGGCGCGGACGGGGTACCGCCCGTACTTTGAGAACTACACAGTGGACGCGAGCATCTTAGATTCGAAGTCTTCGGACTTCTGATCTACAAATAGTGGTCCGGTTTCGACCGGACACACTGGTCATGTCTTGCGCCGGCTTCGGTTGGTGCGAGACGCGATTCAAAACTCATGTAGTCAAGTTTCTAAGAGCAGACGGTGGATGCCTTGGCATCTGGAGCCGAAGAAGGACGTAGCAATCTGCGATAAGCCTCGGGGAGTTGATAAGCGAACTTCGATCCGAGGATTTCCGAATGGGGAAACCCCGTCAGGCGTACTTGTGCGACCTGATGACTCCCGCCTGAATATATAGGGCGGGTAGAGGGAACGTGGGGAAGTGAAACATCTCAGTACCCACAGGAAGAGAAAGCAACCGCGATTCCGTTAGTAGTGGCGAGCGAAACCGGAACAGGCCAAACCGATCATGTGTGATAGCCGGCAGGCGTTGCATGGTCGGGGTTGTGGGACCTTCACGTACTTCTGCCGAAGTACACGTCGACGTGCGCGATATAGGTGAACGGCATTGAAAGGCCGACCGCAGAGGGTGCCAGTCCCGTAACCGAAATGTCGCGCAGAGGCGGAAGGGATCCCAAGTAGCACGGGGCCCGAGAAATCCCGTGTGAATCTGCCAGGACCA
This sequence comes from Pseudolysinimonas kribbensis, assembly GCF_030161895.1. Taxonomy (GTDB): domain Bacteria; phylum Actinomycetota; class Actinomycetes; order Actinomycetales; family Microbacteriaceae; genus Pseudolysinimonas; species Pseudolysinimonas kribbensis. The sequence goes on along the minus strand of NZ_BSVB01000001.1, from coordinate 268,679 downwards.
CCTGGTAAGCCTAAATACTCCCAGATGACCGATAGCGGACAAGTACCGTGAGGGAAAGGTGAAAAGTACCCCGGGAGGGGAGTGAAATAGTACCTGAAACCGTCTGCTTACAAACCGTTGGAGCAGCCCTAGCAGCTGTGACAGCGTGCCTTTTGAAGAATGAGCCTGCGAGTTAGCGGTATGTGGCGAGGTTAACCCGTGAGGGGTAGCCGTAGCGAAAGCGAGTTCGAATAGAGCGATCCAGTCGCATGCCCTAGACCCGAAGCGAAGTGATCTATCCATGGCCAGGTTGAAGCGACGGTAAGACGTCGTGGAGGACCGAACCCACTTGGGTTGAAAACCGAGGGGATGAGCTGTGGATAGGGGTGAAAGGCCAATCAAACTTCGTGATAGCTGGTTCTCTCCGAAATGCATTTAGGTGCAGCGTTGCGTGTTTCTTGCCGGAGGTAGAGCTACTGGATGGCCGATGGGCCCCAAAAGGTTACTGACGTCAGCCAAACTCCGAATGCCGGTAAGTGAGAGCGCAGCAGTGAGACGGTGGGGGATAAGCTTCATCGTCGAGAGGGAAACAACCCAGACTACCGACTAAGGCCCCTAAGCGTGTGCTAAGTGGGAAAGGATGTGGAGTTGCACAGACAACCAGGAGGTTGGCTTAGAAGCAGCCACCCTTGAAAGAGTGCGTAATAGCTCACTGGTCAAGTGATTCCGCGCCGACAATGTAACGGGGCTCAAGCACACCGCCGAAGTCGTAGAATTCGCACATGTGGTAGGCCTTCGTGGTCCAGCCGTGCGGATTGGTAGGAGAGCGTCGTGTGGCGAGTGAAGCGGCGGGGTGACCCAGCCGTGGACGCCACACGAGTGAGAATGCAGGCATGAGTAGCGAAAGACATGTGAGAAACATGTCCTCCGGAAGACCAAGGGTTCCAGGGTCAAGCTAATCTTCCCTGGGTAAGTCGGGACCTAAGGCGAGGCCGACAGGCGTAGTCGATGGACAACGGGTTGATATTCCCGTACCGGCGAAGAACCGCCCCAGCTAATCCAGTAGTGCTAAGAGTCCTAATCCGGCTGACGGATCCCTTCGGGGTGAAGCGGCCGGCCTAACGCTCGACCCCATGCTGGTGCGGCTAGCGTATTAACAGGTGTGACGCAGGAAGGTAGCTGAGCCAGGCGATGGTTGTCCTGGTGTAAGGGTGTAGGGCAGGAGATAGGCAAATCCGTCTCCTATATAGCCTGAGACCCGACGCGTATCCCTCACGGGAGAAATCAGTGATCCTATGCTGCCGAGAAAAGCATCGACGCGAGGTTCTAGCCGCCCGTACCCCAAACCGACTCAGGTGGTCAGGTAGAGAATACCAAGGAGATCGAGAGAATCGTGGTTAAGGAACTCGGCAAAATGCCCCCGTAACTTCGGGAGAAGGGGGCCGAATGGGTGAAGGGACTTGCTCCTGGAGCCTTGAAGGCCGCAGAGACCAGTGGGAAGCGACTGTTTACTAAAAACACAGGTCCGTGCCAAGTCGCAAGACGATGTATACGGACTGACGCCTGCCCGGTGCTGGAAGGTTAAGAGGAAGGGTTAGCTTCGGCGAAGCTCTGAATTTAAGCCCCAGTAAACGGCGGTGGTAACTATAACCATCCTAAGGTAGCGAAATTCCTTGTCGGGTAAGTTCCGACCTGCACGAATGGCGTAACGACTTCCCAGCTGTCTCAACCGCGAACTCGGCGAAATTGCACTACGAGTAAAGATGCTCGTTACGCGCAGCAGGACGGAAAGACCCCGTGACCTTTACTACAGCTTGGTATTGGTGTTCGGTGTGGCTTGTGTAGGATAGGTGGGAGACTTTGAAGCGGGCACGCCAGTGTTCGTGGAGTCATTGTTGAAATACCACTCTGGTCACTCTGGATGTCTAACTACGAACCGTAATCCGGTTCTGGGACAGTGCCTGGTGGGTAGTTTAACTGGGGCGGTTGCCTCCCAAAGAGTAACGGAGGCGCCCAAAGGTTCCCTCAACCTGGTTGGCAATCAGGTGTCGAGTGTAAGTGCACAAGGGAGCTTGACTGTGAGAGTGACGGCTCGAGCAGGGACGAAAGTCGGGACTAGTGATCCGGCAGTGGCTTGTGGAAGCGCTGTCGCTCAACGGATAAAAGGTACCTCGGGGATAACAGGCTGATCTTGCCCAAGAGTCCATATCGACGGCATGGTTTGGCACCTCGATGTCGGCTCGTCGCATCCTGGGGCTGGAGTAGGTCCCAAGGGTTGGGCTGTTCGCCCATTAAAGCGGTACGCGAGCTGGGTTTAGAACGTCGTGAGACAGTTCGGTCCCTATCCGCTGCGCGCGTAGGAAATTTGAGAAGATCTGTCCTTAGTACGAGAGGACCGGGACGGACGAACCTCTGGTGTGTCAGTTGTTCCGCCAGGAGCACCGCTGATTAGCTACGTTCGGAACGGATAACCGCTGAAAGCATCTAAGCGGGAAGCCGGCTTCAAGATGAGATTTCCATCCCTTCGGGGGAGAGGCTCCCAGCCAGACGACTGGGTTGATAGGCCGGATGTGGAAGTGGGGACTAAAGACCCACGCAGCTGACCGGTACTAATAAGCCGATAACTTGATAACATCAGTTTTGCTGATGCTCGCGTCCACTTGTAGCTCTCGATGTACGGTCGGGAGCGTCGCTGAGAGATCAGCGCCGACGACGATGACACATCAATAGTGTTTCGGCGGCCATAGCGAAGGGGAAACGCCCGGTTACATTCCGAACCCGGAAGCTAAGACCTTCTGCGCCGATGGTACTGCAGGGGAGACCCTGTGGGAGAGTAGGACACCGCCGGACTTCTTTCCGAGGAGGCCACCCATTGCTGGGTGGCCTCCTCGTGTTTAAGCAGCTTTTCGAGAGGACTGACGATGGCGGAGCAACGTCCACGACGTGGCGGCGATGGTCGTTCCGACCGAGGCGGCGCGTCGGGCCGGCCGCAATCCGGAGGCCGAGCAGGTCGTCCGGATCGTTCCGGTGGTACGGGTCGTCCGCAGCGTGATGGTGGTGTCGGCCGCCCGCAGCGTGACGGTGGTACGGGTCGTCCGCAGCGCGACGGTGGTGCTGGGCGTCCGCAGCGTGACGGTGCGGGTCGTCCGCAGCGCGACGGTGGTGCCGGTCGTCCGCAGCGCGGTGATGGCGCGGGTCGTCCCGAGCGTGGCACCGGCACCGGCCGGCCGGATCGCGGCGACGCAGCCGCGCGTCCGAGTCGCGGCGGTGCCGGCGGTGCCGGCGGTCCGCGTCGGTCCAGTGGCGCGGGCGCGCCCCAGCAGCGCGGCGCCCGGCCCCCGCGTCGTGACGGGGGTGCACCGACGACGGATGCTGCGTCTCGACCGCGGCACGACGATCCGCCGATCCCCGAGGACGTGCTGCCCGCCCAGCTCGACAGGGCGGCTCGCGCCGAGCTCAAGACGTTGACCAAGGAGAACGCCGACGCGGTCGCGCAGCACCTGGTGATGGCCGGTCGCCTGATCGACTCCGATCCGGCCCTGGCGCATCGGCACGCACTGGCCGCCGAGCGCCGCGGCGGCCGGATCGCCGTCGTGCGGGAGAGCCTCGGCATCACGGCGTATGCCACGGAGGACTTCGCGCTCGCGCTGCGCGAGCTCCGCACCTACCGCCGGATCTCGGGGCGCGACGACCAGCTGCCGCTCATGGTCGACAGCGAACGCGGAGTGGGCCGCCCCGAGAAGGCGCTCGAGCTGGGGCGCAGCGTGCCGCGGGATCGGCTCGACCCGGCCGTGCAGGTCGCTCTCGCGATCGCGATGTCGGGGGCGCGTCTGGATCTCGGACAGCCGGAGGCGGCGCTCGAGGAACTCCGCATCCCGCAGCTCGATCCGGAGCGCGCGTTCGCCTGGAGCCCCGCCCTGTTCGATGCGTACGCGACCGTGCTCGAGGAGCTCGGCCGCGACGATGAGGCGGAGCAGTGGTGGCAGCGCTCCGACCGGGCGTCGATCGCGCTCGACCGCGCGGCGATCCCGGAGGGCGAGGAGATCGTCGAGGTGATCGAGGAGGAGCAGCCGGATGGCGCGGTCGACTGAGCAGGCGCGGCCGCTCGACGGCGCCGACCTGCTGCTGCTCGACCTGGACGGCGTCGTCTACGCGGGCTCGGCGCCGATCCCGCACGCGGTCGACAGCATCAATCGCGCCCAGCAGGCGGTGCGCGTCGCCTACCTGACGAACAACGCCTCGCGCACGGATGCGACCGTGGCCGCGCAGCTGACCGAGCTGGGGCTGCGGGTGAGCCCCGACGAGATCGTGACCTCGCCGCAGGCGGCCGTGACCGTGCTCGCCGAGCAGGTGCCGGAGGGGTCGATGGTCCTCGTCGTCGGCGGTGAGGGCCTGACCTCCGAGCTCGAGAAAGCCGGATTCACGGTGACGCGGTCGGCGGAGGACGGCCCGGCCGCCGTGGTCCAGGGCTTCCATCCATCGGTCGCGTGGACGGACCTCGCGGAGGCGAGCTACGCCCTCCGCGCCGACCCGACCATGCCCTGGATCGCCACCAACACCGACTGGACCATCCCGCAGACCCGCGGCATCGCGCCCGGCAACGGCACACTGGTATCGGCGGTGCACACGGTCGTGGGCCGGCTGCCCGTCGTGGCGGGCAAGCCCGAACGCGCGATCTTCGATGCCGCGGTCGCACGGTTCGGCGGCGACCATCCGCTCTTCGTCGGCGACCGCCTCGACACCGACATCGTCGGCGCCAACCGGGCGGGGCAGACCTCGGCGCTCGTCATGACCGGGATCGACGGACCGAAGCAGGTGCTGGCCGCGGAGAAGGATTCCCGCCCGCACTACCTGCTCGCCGACCTGCGCGACCTGTTCCAGCCCTACCCGGCGCCGACCGTCGAGCAGAAGCGCGGCACGACGCGGATCCGCTCCGGGCGAGCGGTCGTCACGGTCGCCGACGATGCGGTGCGACTGGAGCGCGCCTCCGAGCCGATCGAGATCCTGAGGGCCGCCGCTGCCGCGATCTGGGGAACCGGCAAGCCGATCTACGCGCTCGACGTCGCCGCCGAGCTATATTCCTGGTCGTGAGCGACGACACCGACCAGACCCGCGACGGCCTGCTCTCGCGGCTGCGGGTGATCGAGGATCAGCCGCTCGAGACCCGGGCGGAGGCGCTCGGGCACCTGCACGACGAGTTGCGCATCCGGCTCGAAGCCGGCGACGCGCCGCGCCGCTGACCGCCCGCGACGGCGACATGCCCGCAGCGCGACTCGATGCCGAGCTCGTGCGGCGCGGGCTCGCCCGCTCGCGCGCCGAGGCATCCCGCGCCTTGGCCGAGGGCCGGGTGAGCGTCGACGGCGTGCCCGTGGCGAAGGCGGCTACCCGGGTGGCTCCGGATGCCGTGCTCGACCTCACGGGCGCCGACGCGTACGTCAGCCGAGCGGCCCACAAGCTCGTCGCGGCGCTCGACGCGTTCGGGATCGATCCCGCGGGGCGGTTCGCGCTCGACATCGGGGCGAGCACCGGGGGCTTCACGCAGGTGCTGCTCGAGCGGGGAGCGCGCCGGGTGCTCGCCCTCGACGTGGGGCATGGGCAGCTCGCCGAGCCGGTGCGCTCCGACCCCCGGGTGGTCGTCGTGGAGGGTCGCAACGCCCGGACGATCACCGCGGGTTCGGTGGCGGACTGGGTCGGCGATCCGGAGCCGGCGAGCCTGGTGGTCGCGGATCTCTCGTTCATCCCGCTCGGCGTGGTGCTGCCCGCCCTCGTGGCGACGGCACCGGATGCCGACTTCGCGCTGCTGATCAAACCGCAGTTCGAGGTGGGCCGGCAGGGGGTGCGCGAGGGCATCGTGCGCGATCGGTCGTTGCGCCAGGATGCCGTGACGGGCGTGCTCTGGGCGGCGCACGACCTCGGGCTGCGCACGGCCGGCCTCGCCCCTCCCCAATCCTCGGCGGAGCGGGGAACCACGAGTATCTGGTGCACTTCAGCGCGAGCGTCGGGGGCGATCCCTCAGAATGGAGGGACACGGTGTCGGCGTTGACCTGACGCCGCACGATCGGCCGGTGTTCCGGCGCCACCAGGAGAAGGAGCACGGATGACCGATGCGCGGCATCTCCTCGTGATCGCCCATACCGGTCGCGACGATTCCCTCCAGGCCGGCATCGAGGTGTGCCGGCAGCTCATCGCGGCGGGTCTCGTCCCGGTGGTCTCCGACGACGAGCACGACGACCTGCTGCGCGCCGCGCCGGATCTGGCGCCGCTCGCGCTGCTGGGTGCGGATGTCGCCTCCCACGACATCGAGCTCGTCATCGTGCTGGGCGGCGACGGCACGATCCTGCGTGCTGCGGAGTTCGCCCGCGGCACGGATGCGCCGCTGCTCGGCGTGAACCTCGGGCACGTCGGCTTCCTGGCCGAGGCCGAGCGCGAGGACCTGGCCCAGACGGTGACGCGCGCGCTCGCCCGCGACTACGAGGTCGAGGAGCGGATGACGCTCTCGGTGCGGGTGAAGCTGCGCGGCGAGGTCGTGTACGAGACCTGGGCGCTCAACGAGGCGTCGGTCGAGAAGGCCAACCGCGAACGCTCGCTCGAGGTCGTCGTCGAGGTCGACGGGCGGCCGCTGTCGAGCTTCGGCTGCGATGGCGTCGTGATGTCGACGCCCACCGGATCGACCGCGTACTCGTTCTCGGCCGGCGGTCCGGTCGTCTGGCCGAGCGTCGACGCGATGCTCATGGTGCCGCTGTCGGCGCACGCGCTCTTCGCGCGTCCGCTCGTGGTGGGCCCGCAGTCCTCGCTCGCCGTGGAGCTGCTGCCGCGGTCGACGGCCTCCGGCGTGCTGTGGGCCGACGGACGGCGCACGTTCGATCTGCCGACCGCGGCGCGCGTCGTGGTGCGTCGCTCGCCCATCCCGGTGCGGCTCGCCCGGCTCACCCCGCGGCCGTTCACCGACCGGCTCGTCGGCAAGTTCTCCCTGCCGGTCGGCGGGTGGCGTGGCCCGGGTCGCGACGACCCGGTGACCGACACGATCGCCGTCGCCGCCGCACTCGACGACGATGCCGCGGGCGAGGCGGCTCCATGATCGAGGAGATCGTCATCCGCGATCTCGGCGTGATCGGGGACGCCCGGCTTCCCCTCGGGCGGGGTTTCACGGCGCTGACGGGCGAGACCGGCGCCGGCAAGACCATGGTCGTCACCGCGCTCGGCCTGCTGCTGGGCGATCGCGCCGACTCCGGCATCGTCCGCGCCGGGAGCGATCACGCCGTCATCGAGGGGCACTGGCAGGTCGCGTCGACGGGGCCGGTCGCCGACCGGGTGCGCGACGCGGGCGGCGACCTCGACGAGGACGGCACCGGTGCCGGTGAGCTCATCCTGACCCGCGAGGTCTCGGCCGAGGGCGCAGCCGCGCGACCGTGGGCGGTCGCTCGGCGCCGGTCGGGGTGCTCGGCGAGCTCGGCGAGCATCTCGTCGTCGTGCACGGCCAGTCCGAGCAGCTGCGGCTCAAGTCGGCGGCGGCCCAGCGCGAGGCGCTCGACCGGTTCGCGGGCCAGGAGCTGGCGACCGTGCTCGGCGACTACCAGGACGTCTTCCGGCGTTGGCAGTCCGAGCAGTCCGAGCTCGACGTGCTCGTCGCCGAGCGCGACCGGCGCGGCCGCGAGGCGGAGGAGCTCCGCATCGCGATGGAGGAGATCGAGAAGGCGGCGCCGCAGCGCGGCGAAGACGATGAGCTCGCCGAGCGCGCCGCGCGGCTGACCAACCTCGAGGACCTGCGGCTCGCCGCCGCCGAGGCGCAGGAGCGCATCTCGTCGCAGCTGCTCGACGGGGGTCCGGATGCCGTGGCGCTCGTCGAGGGCGCCCGGCACGCCGTGGAGCGGGTCGTCGAGCACGACACCGCGCTCGCGCCGATCCTCGAGGCGCTGACCTCCGCGTCCTTCGCGCTCAGCGAGGTCTCCGCCCAGCTGTCGCACTACCTCGGGGGCTCGACGCGGATGGCGCCCGGGAGCTGGAGGCGATCCAGGAGCGCAGGGCGACGCTGGCATCCCTCGTCCGCCGCTACGGGCCCGGCCTCGACGAGGTCATCGACTATCTCGAATCCGGCAGCACCCGCCTGCTCGAACTCGACGGCGATGCCGACCGCATCACGCTGCTCGAGCAGGAGGTCGCGGCCGACGGCGCACGCGTCGAGGAGCTCGCCGCGGCCCTCACGGCGATCCGACGGGAGGCCGCCGGCCGGCTCGGCGACGCCGTGACCGCCGAGCTCGGCTCGCTCGCGATGCCGGATGCCCGCCTCGTGGTGGAGGTCGAGGAGCGCGAGCTCACGCTGACCGGTCGCGACCAGGTCGCGATCCTGCTGCAGCCCCATGCGGGCGCGGAGCCCCGGCCGGTGTCGCGCGGGGCGTCGGGCGGCGAGCTCTCGCGGGTGATGCTCGCGATCGAGGTGGTGCTGGCGGGCAGCGACCCGGTGCCGACTTTCGTGTTCGACGAGGTCGACGCGGGAGTCGGCGGGGCGGCGGCGACCGAGATCGGGCGACGGCTGGCCCGGCTCGCCGAGACGTCCCAGGTGATCGTCGTCACCCACCTCGCCCAGGTCGCCGCGTTCTCGAACAACCACCTCGTCGTCGAGAAGGGCAGCGACGGGTCGGTCACGGCTTCGAGCGTGCGGCTCGTGCACGCGGACGATCGCGCCCTCGAGATGGCGCGGCTGCTCTCGGGGTCGCCCGACTCGGCGCACGCGCTCGCCCACGCGCGGGAGCTGCTCGAAGCCGCGCATGGACGCTGGAGCTAGGAGCGAAGGCCATTTCTGGCCTTCGCCGCGACGCCAGTCCCGGTGCCCGTCTCGGGCGCCGGATCGGCTCAAGAGCCACCAGCGGCGTCTCAGAGAGCGGAGTGTCACAGCGAACCGCGATGACGTCGGGATAAGCTGAAACCCCGTGGTGGTCAATACGGGTCAGGTCGTTACCAAGCACATCTTCGTCACCGGGGGCGTCGTCTCCTCGCTCGGCAAGGGCCTCACCGCCGCCAGTCTGGGCAATCTGCTCACGGCCCGCGGGCTGCACGTCGTGATGCAGAAGCTCGACCCGTACCTCAACGTCGATCCCGGCACGATGAACCCGTTCCAGCACGGCGAGGTGTTCGTCACCGACGACGGGGCCGAGACGGACCTCGACATCGGCCACTACGAGCGCTTCCTCGACATCGACCTCGACCAGGCCGCGAACGTGACCACGGGGCAGATCTACTCGCGGGTGATCCAGCGCGAACGTCGCGGCGAGTACCTCGGCGACACGGTGCAGGTGATCCCGCACATCACCGACGAGATCAAGCGCCGGATGCGGCTGCAGGCCGAGCCGCCGGCCGACGGCGGGCCGGTGCCCGACGTGATCATCACCGAGATCGGCGGCACCGTCGGCGACATCGAGTCCCAGCCGTTCATCGAGTCGGCGCGGCAGGTGCGGCACGAGCTCGGCCGCAACAACGTCTTCTTCGTGCACGTGTCGCTCGTGCCCTACATGGGTGCGTCGGGCGAGCAGAAGACCAAGCCGACCCAGCACTCGGTCGCGGCCCTGCGATCCATCGGCATCCAGCCGGACGCGCTCGTGCTGCGCAGCGACCGGCCGGTGAGCGAGGCCAACAAGCGCAAGATCGCGCTCATGTGCGACGTCGACGAGCGCGCCGTCGTGAACGCGGTCGACGTGCCGTCGATCTACGACATCCCGAGCATGCTCAACGACCAGGGCCTCGACGCCTACATCATCGAGCAGCTGCGCCTCGACGAGAAGGCGGGCGATGTCGTGTGGGACGGCTGGCACGACCTGCTCACCGCCGTGCACGAGCCCAAGCACGAGGTGACGATCGCGCTCGTGGGCAAGTACATCGACCTGCCCGACGCCTACCTGTCGGTGACCGAGGCGCTCAAGGCCGGCGGGTTCGCGCAGGAGACCAGGGTCGCGATCCGGTGGGTGCCCTCCGACGAGTGCGAGACGACCGAGGGCGCGCAGCGGCTGCTCGGCGACGTCGACGGCATCTGCGTGCCCGGCGGGTTCGGCGTGCGCGGCATCGAGGGCAAGCTCGGCGCGCTACGGTTCGCGCGCGAGAACGGCATCCCGGTGCTCGGCCTGTGCCTGGGCCTGCAGTGCATGGTGATCGAGTACTCGCGCAATGTGGCGGGGCTGCCCGGCGCCTCGAGCTCCGAGTTCGATCCGGACACCGAGTTCCCGGTGATCGCGACGATGGCGGAGCAGGTGGACATCATCGACCACGGCGACCTCGGCGGCACGATGCGGCTCGGGCTCTACCCGGCGCGCCTGCAGGACGGCTCGCTCGTGGCCGACCTCTACGGCGAGCGCGAGGTCTCCGAGCGGCACCGGCACCGGTACGAGGTCAACAACCACTACCGCGACCGGATCGCCGACGCGGGGCTCGTCTTCTCCGGCGTCTCGCCCGACCGCTCGCTCGTCGAATACGTCGAGCTGCCGCGCGACGTGCACCCGTTCTACGTGGGCACCCAGGCGCATCCCGAGCTGCGTTCGCGCCCCAACCGCGCGCACCCGCTGTTCCGCGGACTCGTCGAGGCGGCGCTCGAGCGGCAGAACGCGACGCGGCTGTTCGAGGTGCAGGAGCCGGGGAGCGCCCGGCCGAGATGGCTCCGGCGACCGAGTCGATCGGCGTCATCGCCGAGCCCGCGGAGGTCTGAATGGACCGCGACGCGCTCCAGAGCGGACCTCTGGCCGATCTGCGTGATCCGGCCGAGCTGCTCGAACGCGAGACGGTCTTCGAGGGCAAGGTGTGGGATGTCGTGCGCGACCGCGTGCGATTCGGCGACGGCGAGCTCGTGCGGGAGTACGTGCGGCACACGGGCGCGGTCGCCATCCTCGCGATCGACGAGCAGGATCGCGTGCTGCTCATCAACCAGTACCGGCAGCCGATCGGCACGCGCGACTGGGAGATCCCGGCCGGGCTGCTCGACGTGGAGGGTGAGGAGCCGCTCGCGGCCGCGAAACGGGAGCTCGCGGAGGAGGCGGACCTGCAGGCGAGTCAATGGAGCGATCCGATCACGTTCCACTCCACCCCGGGCGGCAGCGACGAGGTGCTGCACGTCTACGAGGCCCGCGGATTGAGCGCGACGCTGAAGTTCGACCGCACCGACGAGGAGGCCGAGATCGTGCTGCGCTGGGCACCGCTCGACGAGGTCGTCGACGCGGTGCTCGACGGTCGGCTGCACAACGCGATCCTGATGATCGCGGTGCTGTCGGCAACGGTTCGCACTGGCCGCGCGCGCTCCGCTGAAAGCGGAGGTCATTTCTGACCTCCGCCGCGGCGCCAGCGCCGACACCCGTCTCGGGCGTCGGTTTGCTCGATCGTGAGCTCGAGCGCTACCTGCGGCACGTCGCCATCGAGCGCGGTCGCTCGCCGCACACGGTCGCCGCGTACCGGCGCGATCTGACGGCGTTCCTCGTGTCGGCCGCCGCGGCCGGGGCGACCGTACCCGCCGCCCTGACCCCGGCGATCGTCACCGACCACGCGCGGCGACTCCGGGAGGAGACCACCCGCAGGCCGCCTCGTCGGTGGCGCGGGCGCTGTCGTCGATCCGGGGGTTCACGCGGTTCCTCGTGGAGGAGGGCCTGCTCACCACCGATCCGGCCGTCGAGGTGCCCGCGCCGAAGCTGCCCGCGCGGCTGCCGAAGGCGCTCACGATCGAGCAGGTGGAGGCGCTGCTGTCCGCGACCGACGGCGACGAGCCGGCGCGGCTGCGCGACAAGGCGCTGCTCGAGCTGCTCTACGCGACCGGGGCACGGGTGTCGGAGGCCGTGGACCTCAACGTCGACGACCTGATCGGCGAGGACGGGGCGGCCGACGTCATCCGGCTGTTCGGCAAGGGCGGCAAGCAGCGGATCGTTCCGGTGGGCTCGTACGCCCGCGCGGCGCTCGACGCCTACCTCGTGCGCGCGCGGCCGCTCATGTCGGCGCACGGGCGCGCGACGCCGGCGCTGTTCCTCGGGGTGCGCGGGGCGCGGCTGTCGCGGCAGAACGCGTGGCTGATCATCCGGGCCGCGGGGAGCGCGCGCAGCTCGGCGTGGAGCTCTCGCCGCACTCGATGCGGCACTCGTTCGCGACCCACCTGCTGCAGGGCGGAGCGGACGTGCGGGTGGTGCAGGAGCTGCTCGGCCACGCGAGCGTGGCGACGACGCAGATCTACACGAAGGTCACGGCTGACGCGCTGCGCGACATGTACGCGACGGCGCACCCCCGCGCCCGCTGAGTGAGCCCAATTGGGGTCGGCGATGTGTTCGCCGACCCCAATTGGGCTCACTGGACGGGGGCGCAGGATGCCCAACCTTCAACCTCAGCTTGACGCGCGCCGCCGGGGCCGCCCCCGGGCCCCGACTTAGACTCGGGGCATGTCGGCGCAGAGGGAGGACGTGACCGAGCTGGCGGGTCTCGAGGCCCCGAAGCTCGGCCCGACCGGGCGTCCGCTGCGCGACTTCCCGGTGCCGAAGAAGCTGCGATCGCACGGCCCAGCCCGGATCATCGCCCTCTGCAACCAGAAGGGCGGCGTCGGCAAGACGACGACCTCCATCAACCTGGGCGCCACGCTCGCCGAGTACGGCCGCAAGGTGCTCGCGATCGACTTCGACCCGCAGGGTGCGCTGAGCGCCGGCCTCGGAGTGCAGACCCACGACGTGACGACGATCTACGACCTGCTGCTCGGCGCACAGCGCGACGTCACGGCCGCCATCCTGCCGACGGGCGTCGAGAACCTCGACATCATCCCCGCCAACATCGACCTCTCCGCCGCCGAGGTGCACCTGGTCAACGAGGTCGCGCGCGAGCAGATCCTCGCACGTGTGCTGCGTCAGGTCACCGATCGCTACGACGTCATCCTGATCGACTGCCAGCCCTCGCTCGGACTGCTGACGGTCAATGCGCTGACCGCAGCGCACGGCGTCGTCATCCCGCTCGAATGCGAGTACTTCGCGCTGCGCGGCGTCGCCCTCCTCGTCGAGACGATCGAGAAGATCCGCGACCGGCTGAACCCGGCGATCACGCTCGACGGCATCCTGGCGACCATGTACGACTCGCGCACCCTCCACTCGCGCGAGGTGCTCCAGCGGGTCGTGGAGGCGTTCGGCGACCAGGTGCTCGAGACCGTCATCGCCCGCACCGTGAAGTTCCCGGATGCGTCGGTCGCCGCCGCGCCCGTGACGACGTTCGCCCCGGAGCACACGTCGGCCGAGAACTACCGGCAGCTCGCGCGCGAACTCGTCTTCCGCGGCGCCGTCGCGTAACCATGGCGTCGACCACCCCCGGCGCGCTCCCGAGCCTTCTCGAAGCCGGTGGCGACGATCAGGCGCCCGGGTTCTCACTCGCGCTGGACAACTTCAGCGGGCCGTTCGATCTGCTGCTCTCGCTCATCGCCAAGCGCGAACTCGACATCACGGAGGTCTCCCTCAGCGCCGTGACCGACGAGTTCATCTCCTACCTGCACGGCCTCGACTCAGGCGGCGAGCTCGACCGGGCGAGCGAGTTCCTCGTCGTCGCGGCGACCCTGCTCGACCTGAAGGTGGCCGGCCTGCTGCCGCAGGGCGAGCTCGTCGACGAGGGCGACGTCGCGCTGCTCGAGGCGCGCGACCTGCTCTTCGCCCGGCTGCTGCAGTACCGGGCCTTCAAGGAGGCGGCCGCCTGGTTCGGGGAGGGCCTCGAGCGCGAGTCGACGCGGCACGCGCGGGTGGTGCGGCTCGAGGAGCGGTTCCGGGAGCGCACCCCCGAGCTGGTCTGGACCCTCACGGCACAGGACTTCGCCGCCCTCGCCGCGCTCGCGTTCGCGCCGCGCGAGATCCCCACCGTCGGGCTCGACCATCTGCACGCGCCGCTGGTCAGCATCCGGGAGCAGGCGGCCCAGGTGGTCGCGCTGCTGCGCGGCGGGGAGCCGCTCACGTTCCGCCAGCTGATCGCGGGCATCGAGCAGCGCGGCGTCGTCATCGCGCGATTCCTCGCCGTACTCGAACTGCTGCGGCATGCGGCGATCTCGTTCGAGCAGGTCGAGCCGCTCGGCGACCTGACGCTCACGTGGACGGCCCCGCAGTGGAGCGACGAGAGCCTCGCGACGCTCGGGGCCGACTACGATGCCTGAGGTCATGAGCGAGCAGGCGGAGGTCGAGGCACCGGGGGAGCCGGCCACTCGACCAGTGGTGGCAGACATCGAGCGGGCGCTCGAGGCGATCCTCATGGTCGCCGACGAGCCGTTGCCGCTCGTCAGCCTCGCGACCGCCATCGGCGCACCGGTGCCGGCGGTGCGGCAGTCGATCGAACGGCTCGTCGCCGACTACGACGGCGAGGACGGCGGCCCGCGTCGCGGATTCGAGCTGCGCGAGGTCGGCGGCGGGTGGCGCCTCTACGTGCGGCCCGAGCACGATGCGGTCGTGGCGGACCTTGTGCTCACCCAGAACCCCACCCGGCTGTCGCAGGCGGCACTCGAGACCCTCGCCGTGATCGCCTACAAGCAGCCGATCAGCCGCGGCTCGATCGCGTCGATCCGTGCGGTGAACGTCGACTCCGTGGTCCGCACGCTCGTGGGGCGGGGCCTCATCACCGAGGCGTTCACCGACCCCGAGACGGGCGCCATCCACTACGAGACGACCGGCTTGCTGCTGACCCAGCTCGGCATCAATTCGCTCGACGAACTCCCGCCGATCTCGCCGCTGCTGCCCGACGGCGCCGACGGGTTCGACGACCTGCGATGAGCGGAACCGAGGGCGAGCGGCTGCAGAAGGTGCTCGCGGCCGCGGGCGTGGCATCCCGCCGCGTCGTCGAGCAGTACATGGTCGCGGGCCGGATCACCGTGAACGGCGAGGTCGTCACCGAGCTCGGCCGGCGCGTCGATCCGGCCGTGGATCACATCGCGGTCGACGGCCAGGCGGTGCAGCTCGACCCCGGCAAGCGCTACCTCATGCTCAACAAGCCGACGGGGGTCGTGAGCTCGCTCGCGGACGATCGCGGCCGACCGGATCTGCGCCGCTGGACCGACGAGCTCGAGGAGCGCGTCTACAACGTCGGGCGGCTGGATGCCGACACGAGCGGCCTGCTGCTGCTCACCAACGACGGCGAGCTGGCCCACGTGCTCGCCCACCCGAGCTTCGGGGTGCAGAAGACGTACATCGCGACCGTGCGGGGCATCCCGACCGCGGCGACGCTGCGGAGGCTGCGCGAAGGCATCGAGCTCGACGACGGGCCGATCGCGGCCGACCGCGCACGCCTGGTGGGCGAGCCGTCGCGGGGCCACGCCATCGTGGAACTCACGCTGCACTCCGGGCGCAATCGCATCGTGCGCCGGATGCTCGACGCGGTGGGGCATCCGGTGCAGGAGCTCGTCCGCCGGCAGTTCGGGCCTCTGCATCTGGGGTCGCTCGGCTCGGGCCGCATCCGCGATCTCGATACGATTGAGGTCGGCCGGCTGCTCACGCTGGCCCGGAACGGCCAGCCCTCATGACGACCACAGCTCGGACACGCGGACCGGTCCGCATCGTCGGTGCCGGGCTGCTCGGCGCCAGCATCGGCCTGGCCCTGCGCGAGCGCGGCGTGGAGGTCGTGCTCGCCGACGCCTCGAAGTCGGCGCTGCGGCTCGCGGTCGACTACGGCGCGGGGCGCCCCGCCGCCGACGACGACGCGCCCGCGCTCGTCGTCGTGGCCGTGCCGCCGGAGGCGGTCGCCGAGGTGGTCGCCCGAGAGCTCGACACGTTCCCGGATGCGCTGGTCACCGACGTCGCGAGCGTCAAGTCCGGCATCCTGCGCGAGCTGTCCGAGGCCGGTGCCGACCTCGCGCGCTACGTCGGCTCGCACCCGATGGCGGGCCGCGAGCGCGGCGGCGCCGTCTCCGCGCGCGCCGATCTGTTCCTCGGCCGGCCCTGGGTGATCGCGCCGCACGACGCGGTCGACCCGGAGCGGCTGCGTGCCGTCGAGGATCTCGCGCTCGACGTCGGCGCCGCCCCCGCCGCATGCGTCCCGACGAGCACGACCATGGCGTCGCGCTCGTCTCGCACGTGCCGCAGCTCGTCGCGTCGCTGCTCGCGGCGCGGCTGGTGGAGGCACCGGATGCCGAGGTCGGCCTCGCCGGTCAGGGGCTGCGCGACACGACCCGCATCGCCGGCAGCAACCCGGAGCTCTGGGTGCAGATCCTCGGCGCGAACGCGGCGCCGGTGGCGGAGATCCTCACGGCGCTGCGGCACGACCTCGACCAGGTGCTGCATGCGCTGGAGCACCCCCACCGGATCGGCGCACCGCGCACGGTCGCCGAGGCGCTCGTCGCCGGCAACGAGGGTGTCGCCCGCATCCCGGGCAAGCACGGGCAGGATCGGCGGTTCGCCGCGATCCTGGTGACGGTGCCCGACGAGCCGGGCGAGCTCGGCCGCCTGCTCACCGAGATCGGCGAGGAGGGCGTCAACATGGAGGACCTCCGGTTGGAGCACTCGCCGGGCGCTCAGGTCGGCTTCGCCGAGATCGCGGTGCTGCCGGAGGCGGCGCACCGGCTCGCGGCGGCGCTCGAGGGCCGCGGCTGGTCGCTCGTCGAGGCGAAGGGGTCCGACGCGTGAGTCCGATCGTGGTCGCCGTCGACGGACCCGCCGGCAGCGGCAAGTCCAGTGTGAGCATCGCCGCCGCCGAGCGGCTCGGTTACGCGTTCCTCGACACCGGGGCCGCCTATCGCGCGCTCGCCTGGCTCGGGCTCGAGCGCGGCGTCGACCTCGACGACGCTGACGCGGTGGTCGCGCTGCTCGACGACTTCGACTACCGCACCGTGCCCGGCGCCGACGGCACGATCGTGCACATCGGCCTGCACGACGTGACGACCGCGATCCGCGAGCCCCGGGTCTCGGCCGTCGTGAGCGACGTCGCCCGGATCCCCGCGGTGCGCTCCGCGCTCAACGAGACGTTCCGGCGGCTCATCGACGCCACCCAGGTGCCCGGGATCGTGGTGGAGGGGCGGGACATCACGACCGTGGTCGCGCCGGACGCCGCCGTGCGGATCCTGCTCACGGCATCCGAGGAGGTGCGCATCGCGCGCCGCAGCAAGGATCTCGCGCCCGCGCAGGCGGCGACCGCCGGCCAGCTGCGGGAGCGCGACCGCCGGGATGCGCAGGTCGTCGACTTCATGACCGCGGCGCCCGGCGTCACCACCCTCGACTCCACCGACCTCGACTTCGACCAGACCGTCGACGCCGTCGTCGCCCTCGTCCACGAGAGGACCGGCGCATGAGCGACGCGAACGATGACGCACCGGACCGCGATCGGTCCGGCCGCGAAGCCGCCGACGACGGCATCGACGGTATCGACGACACCGGGTTCGCCGCCGATCCGGAGCTGGCCGCGCGTCTCGACGCGATCCCCGACGACCTCGCCGAGCAGCGCGCCGCCTCGCTGCGCGCCGGGCTCGAGGAGTACGACCTGGAGGACGAGGATCGCGAGATCCTGGAGGTCGCCCAGGCCGGTCCCGACGGCATCACCTACTCGCCGGCGCTGCCGGTGCTCGCGATCGTGGGACGCCCGAACGTGGGCAAGTCGGCGCTCGTCAACCGCATCCTGGGCCGGCGCGAGGCCGTCGTCGAGGACGTGCCCGGCGTCACCCGCGATCGCGTCGCCTACAAGGCGGAGTGGATGGGGCGCCGGTTCACGCTCGTCGACACCGGCGGCTGGGAGCCGGATGCCCGCGGCATCAACGCCTCGGTCGCGGCGCAGGCGGAGGTCGCCGTGGACCTCGCCGATGCCGTGCTGTTCGTGGTCGACGTCAACGTCGGTGCGACCGCGACCGACGAGCACGTCGTGCGCATGCTGCGCGCCTCGCGCAAGCCGGTCATGCTCGTCGCCAACAAGGCCGATGACGCGATCCGGGATCCCGAGGCCGCCGTGCTGTGGAGCCTCGGTCTCGGCGAGCCGTGGCCCGTGTCGGCGCTGCACGGCCGCGGCGTCGCCGACCTGCTGGACCACGTCATGTCGGTGCTGCCGGAGGTCTCGACGGTCGCGAAGCAGGAGATCGGCGGCCCGCGCCGGGTCGCGATCCTGGGCCGGCCGAACGTGGGCAAGAGCTCGCTGCTGAACAAGTCGGCCGGCGAGGAGCGCGTGGTCGTCAACGAGCTCGCCGGCACGACCCGGGATCCGGTCGATGAGCAGATCGAGCTGGGCGGCAAGGTGTGGACCTTCGTCGACACGGCCGGCATCCGCAAGCGCGTGCACCTGCAGCAGGGCGCCGACTTCTACGCGTCGCTGCGCACGAGCGCCGCACTCGAGAAGGCCGAGGTGGCGGTCGTCGTCATCGATGTCACGGAGCCGATCTCGGTGCAGGATCTGCGCATCATCGACCTGGTGCTCGAATCGGGTCGCGCGCTCGTGATGGCCTACAACAAGTGGGACCTGCTCGACGACGATCGCCGCCGCTACCTCGAGCGGGAGATCGAGCAGGATCTCGCGCACATCGCGTGGGCGCCGCGCGTCAACATCTCGGCGCGCACGGGCCGGCACCTCGAGAAGCTGGTGCCGGCGCTCGAGCTCGCCCTCGCGAGCTGGGACACCCGCATCCCGACCGGAAAGTTCAACGCCCTCATCGCGGAACTCGTCGGCGAGCACCCGCACCCGGTGCGGGGCGGCCGCCAGCCGCGCATCCTCTTCGGCACGCAGGCCTCGACCCGGCCCCCGACGTTCGTGCTGTTCACGACCGCGTTCCTGGATCCGGGCTACCGGCGCTTCATCACCCGGCGACTGCGCGAGGTCTATGGCTTCGAGGGCACGCCGATCGTCGTGAACATGCGGGTGCGGGAGAAGCGCAAGCGGTGAGCCGGATCCGGGTGCACAACCTCGCGGTGTCGCTCGACGGCTTCGGTGCCGGCGAGGACCCGACGCTCGAGTCGCCCTTCGGCCATGCCGGCATGCGGCTGATGGAGTGGTTCCTCGCGACGCCCTCCTTCCAGCGCGTCCACCTCGGGACGGAGCCGGAGCCGACACCCGCGATCGAGGCGGACGACGCGTTCGCCCGCCGCAACCTCGAGGGCATCGGCGCGCACGTCATGGGGTCTCGGATGTTCGGGCTGCCGGGGTGGCAGGACGATCCGGAGTGGCGCGGCTGGTGGGGCGAGGAGCCCCCTACGGCACACCGGTCTATGTGCTGACGCACCGTCCGCGCCCCGATCTGGTGCTCGGCCGGACGACCTTCCACTTCGTCGACGCGCCGGCCGGCGAGGTCGCGCGGCAGGCGCGCGAGGCGGCGGCGGGTCTCGACGTGCAGGTCAGCGGCGGTCCGACGACGGTGCGCGAGTTCCTGGATGCCGACCTGGTCGACACGATGCACGTCGTCGTGGTGCCGATCGTGCTCGGACGGGGCTCCTCCCTCTGGGCCGGGCAGGAGGGCCTGGAGGAACGCTTCGACATCCGCTCGACGACCACCCCGAGCGGCGTGACCCACCACGAATTCACCCGCCGCGGGCGCTGAACCACGGCGCACTGGCGGCCGAACCGTCGTCGCGCGCACTGAATCACGCGTCATCCTGCCAGCAGCTCCCGCACCGCGCGTGACTTCGTCTCGAGCATGATGCTCTGCCGGCCGGACCCGGGCGGCGCTTCGAGTCGATATCGGCCGCCGATCCGCCTGATCCTCCATCCCTCGTCGTGCAGCCGCAGGTGATGGTGCCGACACAGGAGGATCCCGTCGTCGACATCGGTGCGGCCGCCCTGAGCCCACGGCCGGATGTGATGCGCCTCCGTCCAGGATGGCGGCCGTTCGCATCCGGGCCACATGCATCCGCCGTCGCGTGCGGCGAGCGCGCGTCGCTGACGCCGGGTGAAGAGGCGCTGCGTGCGCCCGAGCGTCAGCACCCGGCCGTCGTCGGCGAACAGGACCGCCTCGGAACCGCCGCATGCGAGCCGCGCGACCGTCGCCATCCCGACCGCCTCGCCCGATTCGAGCACGCCGTGCCCGGCGGGGTTCTCCGACGCCAGGTCGGCCACGCGCACGAGCACCCGCACCGCCGGCTCGTCGCCGCCGAGCAGCACCGCGCGATCGATCGTCGCCGACGACCGCAGGAGTTCGGTGAACGCGTCCGACGCGAGCTGCTCGGTGCTGCGCTCGTCGTCGACGACCCTCCGCGCGCGCTCGCGGGCACCGGCCTCGACGAACCGCGGTCCGCCGCGTCGTGGCGACGTCGCCCGGTCGTAGATCTGGGTCACGACGGCGGCCGACTCGGGATCGAGCAGCCACACGATGCGCGTCATGCCGTCGGGCTGGCGCACCAGGCGCAACGACCGGGCGGCACGCCGCGCCCGCTCGCGGTCGACGATGCCGGCCGCGTCGAGCTCGTCGCGGAGCTCGCGCGCCCGCTTCTGCAGCCGGTCGGGATCGATCGTCGCGGACTCCTCGCACAGCCGCTCGACGGCCTGAGCGATCACGTCGGGAGGAATCGAGTCGCCCGCCGACCCCTGCCCGGCAGACCCCGACCCGGCAGACCCCAGACCCGCCTGAATCGCATCCGCCGCGGCGACGCTCACGCGCCCGTCGCGCAAGGCGTCGCCGAGCGCACCCGGGACGTTTGTGATTTCGCCGACACGAGTCACGGCCGCAGCATCCCGCCCGGTCATGCCCGCCTCGGCGCGCAGGAACTCCTGCACCGTGCGGTGTCCGGCGCGCTGCGCGAACCCGGACAGCCCGAGCTCGGGACTGGAGCGCCGTGCGACCTCGCCCGCGATCAGCGCCGCGCGGCGCTCGACCGCCTGCCGCAGCGACGCGCCGAGCGCGACCAGGGCGCGCAGCTGCTCATCGCCGACCGCCGCCAAGGGCTCCATCGGCGCGCACTCGACGACACTCAGCGCCATGCGCAACGCGTCGGAGAGGGAGGCCGGGGACATGCCTCCATTCTCCCCGTTCGAAAGTCTGTTCGGGAGGTAGGCCGATTATTCTGTGGAGAACTCGGCGTCCGCGCCCGGTGTGCGCAGGGCCGCGACCATCCGCTCCAGCCCCCAGCGCCACGCGCGATCCACATCCCCTCCGAGCCCGAACATCCCGCCGAGCTCCATCGTGAGAAAGCCGTTCGCCCACGCGGTCACGAGCCGGGCCCCTCGAGCGCGTGCTCGGGCCCCGTGAGGGCGCCGACCGCGTCCAGCAGCGGGGTGACGCTGCGCACGACCGCCGCGGCATCCGGTCGCGGCGCTCCGTGCGCCGAGAACACGAGCCCGAACCCGACCGGATGCTCGTGCGCGAATCCGCGCAACGCGTCGGCCTGCACGACGAGCCGGCGTGCGGGGTCGGCCTCCGCCGCGGTGGCCTCGAGCCGATCGGTCAGGTCGTCGAGGGTGGCCGCGACGACGAGCGCCAGCAGCTCCCGACGGTCGCGCACGCGTTTGTAGAGCGACGGCGCCCGCACGCCGGCCCGCTCGGCGACGGCCTGCATCGTGAGGCCGTCGAGCCCGCCGTGCCCCTCCGGGCCCCCGCGCTCGATGATCTCCCGCCCCGCGGCGACGATCGCGGCACGGCTGGTCTTCTCCGGCGTCGGCATTTGCATCTCCCCTCGATAGCTAATTAGCATAGCCATCATGGAACTCGTGCCCGGCCTGCGCCGCATCGGCAACGACATCGTCGCCGTCCATCTCATCGTCACCGACGAGGGGATGACCCTCATCGACACGGGCCTTCCCGGCCAGTACGCCGACCTGACCCGCGAACTCGCGGCGCTCGGCCGGCCGCTCGGCGACATCCGGGGCATCGTGCTGACGCACGGCGACAGCGACCACACCGGATTCGCGGAGCGCCTGCGGTCGGAGCTCGGCATCCCGGTCTACATCGGCGCCGCCGACGCGGCCCGCGCGATGGGCGAGAAGCCGCCGTCGACGCCGAAGGACCGGCGCCGGCTCGGCCCCGTGCTCCGGTTCTTCGCCTATGCGCTGCGCAAGGGCGGCCTCAAGATGCCCGCGGTGAAGGAGGTCATGCCCATGAACGACGGCGACGTGCTGCCGCTGCCGGGCGCGCCCGTGATCATCGGGATGCCGGGCCACTCCCCGGGCAGCGTCGCCGTCCACGTGCCCGCCGTGCGCGCGGTCTTCGTGGGCGACGAGCTCACGACGCGCAACGTGCTGACGGGCGTGACCGGACCGCAGCCCGCCCCGTTCACCGACGACCAGGCCGGATCGTCGGCCGCACTGGATCGCCTCGCGGGGCTCGACGTCGATCTCGTCATCCCGGGCCACGGTCCGGTGTGGACGCAGGGTGCGCCCGCGCTCATCGCCGCGTACCGCGAGGCGGAGAAGGGCCACTAGCGCGGACGTAGGGTGGGATCGATGTCGGGATCCCGTGCCACCTCGTTCCATCAGGCCGCCGATGCGTACGCGCGGGCCCGCCCGTCGTACCTTCCCGAGGCCGTCGCCTGGATGCTCCCGGATGCCGCCCGCCGGGTCGCCGACGTCGGCGCGGGCACCGGCAAGCTCTCCGCAGTGATCGCGGCCACCGGACGCGATGTGGTGGCCGTGGACCCGGATGCCGGCATGCTGCGCAAGCTCGAGGCCGAGCATCCGGAGATCCGCACGCTCGTCGGCAGCGCGGAGCAGCTTCCGCTGGACGACGCCTCCGTCGACGCGGTCGCGTTCGGGCAGGCGTGGCACTGGGTCGACCCGCCCGCGGCGGCCGTCGAGGCCGCGCGTGTGCTGCGGCCGGGCGGAACCCTCGGACTGATCTGGAACGTCCGGGACACCCGCTCCGGCTGGGCGGCCGAGCTCGCGACCATCATCGACGCGAGCGACGCGGAGGAGTTCGTCGAGCGCGGCGGCCCGGTGCTCGGGGCGCCGTTCGGCGCGCTCGAGACGGCCGAGTTCGCGTGGCAGTACCCGCTGACGGTCGACGGTCTCGTCGACCTCGTGGCGTCGCGCAGCGCCACCATCCAGGCCGCCCCGGATGCGCGGGCCCAGCTGCTCGACCGCGTGCGGGAACTCGCGGAGCGGTCGGCCGGGAGCGATGGTCTGCTCCTGCTGCCGTACGTCACGCACGTGTACCGTTCGGCCATCCCGGCGTGAGGAGAGCACCATGAACCCGATCGATCCGGCCCGCACCGCCCTGCTGCTCATGGACCTGCAGCCGAGCGTGCTGGCGCGCTATCCCGCGGATGTCGTGCTGCCGAACGCGATCGCGCTGCGCGATGCGGCACGGGATGCCGGCGTGCTCGTCGGGTACGTGCACGTCGCGCTGGCACCCGAGGAGGCGGCCGCCGTGCCGGCGACGAATCCGATGTTCTCCGGGCTGGCGGCGCGCATGGCCGGAGCCGACCCGGCGATGAGCGAGGTCGATCCGCGGCTGGAGATCGACGTGGAGGAGCCGGTGTTCCGCAAGACGCGGGTGGGCGCGTTCTCGACGACCGACCTCGACGCCCGCCTGCGCGAACGGGACATCGACACCCTCGTGCTCGCCGGCATCTCGACGAGCGGCGTCGTGCTCTCGACCGTGCGCGACGGCGCCGACCGCGACTACCGGCTGATCGTCGTGGCCGACGCGTGCTCCGATCTCGACGACGAGGTGCATCGCGTGCTCACGCAGAAGGTGTTCCCGCGGCAGGCCGAGGTCGTCACCACGGCGGAGGCTGTCGAGGTGCTCGGCGCCGATGCGTGAGCACGAGCACCACCCCGGCGACGTGCACGACGGCGTGAGCGTCGCGGAGTACTGGGAGCAGCGCTACGCGTCCGGCGGCGCCGTCTGGTCGGGTCGCCCCAACGCGACCCTCATCGACGTCGCGCCGCGCCCGAGCGGCGCCGCGGCGCGCGCGGTCGACCTGGCGTGCGGCGAGGGCGGCGACGCGGTCTGGCTCGCGCAGCAGGGATGGCACGTCACCGCCGTCGACATCTCGAACGTGGCGATCGGGCGCGGCCGCGCCGCCGCCGAGGACCTCGGCCTCGCCGACGCGATCGAGTGGATCGCCGCCGACCTCGAGACATGGCAGGTGCCCGACGGCGTCGAGCTCGTGACGGCTTGCTTCCTGCAGTCGAGCCGGGAGCTGGATCGGGATGGCATCCTGCGCCGGGCGGCTCGCCGGGTGGCGGCGGGTGGTCGGCTGGTCTCGATCGCGCACGCGCAGCTGCCGCCGTGGTCGGCGCATCCGGACCACGTCGGGATCACTCCCGAGGCCGAGCTCGCCGCGCTCGACCTCGACCCTGCCGCGTGGCGGGTCGAACTCGCGGAGGTGCGGGAGCGGACCGGCTCGGGACCCGACGGCGAGCCCGCGACCCTGCACGACTCGGTGGTGCGCGTGCGCCGGATCGCGTGAGCGCCCCGGTGTGCCCGTGCGGCTCCGGCCGCCCCTACGAGGCGTGCTGCGAGCCGTACCACCTGGGCGCCGCGGCACCGACCGCCGAGGCGCTCATGCGGTCCCGCTACAGCTCCTTCGCGCTGGGGCTGGCGCCCTATCTGCTGCGCACCTGGCATCCGGAGACGAGACCGGCCGAGCTGGACCTCGATGACGGGATGACGTGGCGCGCCCTGCAGCTCGTCGACGTCGTGCGCGGGGGAGCGGACGACGCGGAGGGTGTGGTCGAGTTCCGCGCGTCGTTCCGCGACGCGTCGGGCGCCGTGGGCCGGCTGCACGAACGCAGCCGCTTCGCGCGGGTCGACGGCCGGTGGACGTACGTCGACGGCGACGTCCTGGACTGAGCCGGCGGCTCGGCGCGGTCCGGTAAGGTGGGAGATCGCGCCGGGTGACCGGCGAAGTCACGGGCTGTGGCGCAGCTTGTAGCGCACCTGACTGGGGGTTATAGGGGCTAGCGGCTGGTTCAGCCTGAAAAGTGAATAACGGGATGTGGCGCAGCTTGGTAGCGCACCTGACTGGGGGTCAGGGGGTCGCAGGTTCAAATCCTGTCATCCCGACAAAAATACCTGATGAGAGCCGGTTTTTCGTCAGAGATCGTTTTTTCGCGAACGCCGGGTGGGGTCGAGGTCTCGTCGCCCGTTTGAGACTTTCTGGCTCTGCGGTTGTCGCGAGCCGGGACCAAACCGGGACCGCGAGGCTACTTGATGCGGTGTTCAACAACGCCGTATCGCCGCCACCTCGGCGTCCCTAACGCACAACCCGTGCATTCGCGCGTCGGTGATGTGCTGGCACGGCGAGGATGGGTTGTCGCGGCGCTACCCACATTCGAGTGGAGCTTTACTTGGTTGATGGAGGAGCCTTATACCGTGCGACTGAATCTGCTAACCGACCTCCCGCGCGAACTCGCAAAGCGAACACGGTTCGACCTGGGAGCCTGACCCGGTTTCCCGGACATCTTGAGTGAGGCGATGATCGTCTCGGAAGGAGTCCGTGTAATGCCTGCTGCTCACCCGCCGGAGTTTCGGCGTCGTGCCCTTGATCTGATCGCTCAGGGCAACCCGGTCGGTCAGACTGCTCGTGATCTCGGGATCAGCGAATCGTGCCTGCGGAATTGGATGAATCGTGACGCGATCGACTCGGGGCGCAAGCCCGGGCTGACAACTGACGAACATAAGGAACTCGTCGAGCTGCGCCGGCGGCTGCGGGTGCTG
Organism: Pseudolysinimonas kribbensis; assembly: GCF_030161895.1. GTDB lineage: Bacteria > Actinomycetota > Actinomycetes > Actinomycetales > Microbacteriaceae > Pseudolysinimonas > Pseudolysinimonas kribbensis. Next base: position 243,178 of record NZ_BSVB01000001.1, on the reverse strand, counting down.
GAGATGGAGAACGAGATCCTCAAGCGCGCCAGCGCCTACTTCGCCAGGGAGAACGTGCTCCCAAAATAGGGTTCCGGTTGGTCCAGGAGCTCGCCGCGGACGGTGTTCCCGTCGCGGTGGCCTGCCGGTTTCTGAAGGTCTCGACGTCCGGCTATTACGACTGGGCGTCGCGTCCGCCGTCGCCGCGAGCGGTCGCGGACGCGCAGCTCACGAGCACGATTCGTCGGGTTCACCGCGACTCGCGCGGCACCTATGGCGCTCCGCGGGTGCTCGCCGAACTGCGACTCGGGCTCGGCATCCACGTCGGCAAGAAACGCGTCGCGAGGCTGATGCGTCTGGACGGCCTGACCGGGGTCTCCCACCGCCGCAAGCGACGGGGCTGGAAGCCGGACACCGCGACCCACGAGGATCTCGTGAAGCGCCAGTTCCGCGCAGATCAGCCGAACCGGCTCTGGTTCTGCGACATCACCCAACACCGCGCGAGGGACGGGTGGGTCTACTGCGCAGCTGTCATCGACGCGTTCAGCCGCCGCATCGTGGGCTGGTCGATCTCCGACCGGATCACCGCGGAGATCGTCGTCGACGCGCTCGAGATGGCCCGCTGGCGACGTCGTCCCGAACCCGGAACTGTTGTTCACGCGGACCGCGGAGCTCAATACACCCCTTGGCTGTTCGGCCACCGGCTCCGGCAAGCAGGACTCCTGGGCTCGATGGGCCGGGTCGCGTCCAGCGTCGACAACGCGCTCATCGAGTCGTTCTGGTCGACGATGCAGCGCGAGCTCCTCGACCGCTCGAACTGGACCTCGAAGACCGAGCTGTCGTCGGCGATATTCGAGTGGATCGAGGGCTTCTACAACCCGACCCGCCGCCACACCGCCCTCGGCAACCTCAGCCCTATCGACTACGAAAGGCTTCACACCCCCGCCGCAACCGCGGCATGATCAACAGATAGAACCCGTCCGGGAAACCGGGTCAGGCTCCGTTCATGATGGGCCCCGGTCTCCGAGCCCTCCGCGCCGCGACCGACGTGATCGTCACGCTCGTCGTGGCGCAACATCTGGGCGTCGAAGGCGACTCTCTGATGTTTGCCGCGGACAGGCTCAACGTGACACGGATCAAGGTTCACGAGACCTACATCCTGACGTTCACCAACAACGGCATCCAGCGCCTCTCGCGCTGACGTCGGATATTGCGCCCGCAGCTGATCGGTCGCGCGGGATCGGGCGTTGGCGCACTAGTGCGAACTCATCGCGTCTCTCTTTCACACGGCTCTCAGTGCGCGGCGGGGCGCATCGAAGGGCGTCGGATGACCGTCGCGCGCTCCGATAAGGATCTGGATCTCTCGTCGCGTCAGTCCGGATTGGTCGAGCCGTTGGCCTACGGATGGGGCGAGTTCAGGGGTTTCCGGAGGGAGCAGTTCGTTGCCGGGTTCGCGCGTCTTCCAGCCTCGGCTGTTCATCTGCCGGTAGAAGCGTTGACGTTCATCTGGGGTGACTTTGCCCATTCGGTAGGCGCGTTCGAAGATCGCCTGCATCGAGACAGCCCACTCGGCTTTCAGGTCGGACAGCTTGCCGAGGGTGAGGTTCGTCAGCTGCGGGCCGATCACGTGGCCGGGCATGAGGAATTCGGCGGCGAACTGGTTCGCCTGGTCTTCGACATCGGGATCCATGTACTGGGTGTGGAGGACGAGGTGGCCGAGTTCGTGTGCGACGGTGAGGCGTTTCCGGTCCGTTGGGAGCGCACCGTTAAGGATGATGACGGCATGTTCTCCCGCCCATTGCGACATGCCGTCGATGCGATGCGTACCGAAGTCCTCTTCGATGACGATGACGCCGGCTGACTCGACCCAGCGGATGAGGTTCCGCACGGGTCCGATCGGCATCCGCCAGGCGGCGCGGAGCATCGCCGCGGCCTGATCGGGGTTGTGTTCGTCGGGATCGACTTGGATCACATGATTCTGCAGCTGGAGCGGCACACGCTCCAGCAGGTACGAGGAGTGCATCCGCATTGTATTCAGGCGCGCCTCGACGCGTTTCCAGTCCGAGGGCTTGGTGGTCTTCTGCCGGCGCATGTGCGCGTCGGCAGCGATCGCACCGTGCATTTGGAACTCATGCCGAAGGAACTCGGCGGTGACGCCGAGCGCCTCTCCGAGCTTTTCGAGCATCTCGTCATCGGGCTCGCGCAGATCGTTCTCGTACCGGGAAAGCGCGGCCTGTGTGATGCCAAGGCGTGCGGCGAGCTCTTCTTGGGTGATGTCTGCGGCGCGTCGGAGAACGAGGATGACGTCGCCGACTCGGTAGCTCATGACCCGGACTCCTCCTCGGTCTCGCGGAGGACGCCGCTGAGGTCGATCTCGGGCAGGTCGGGAGCGACCGGCGTCCAGGAGAACCCAGATGCGTTGCCTGTGTCGCGGCGAAGCCGGATCGCCCAGATCGGGTTGTCCTTCCCATCGCGGAAGGACAGGATGGCGTCTCCGACCGCGCGCAGCTCGGCATCCCAGTAGTAGCCGAGGGCCAGACTGAAGGACTCGAGTCCTTCGAGGGTGAGCATGCTGTTGGACCAGAACGCACTCGACGCCTCGGTCGGATAGGCGGAGATCCGGTCACCGGGGTGGTGCCGTTTGATGCGGATGAGGTATGTGGTTCCGCTGCGCAGTTCCCGGACGGGCTCGCGGTCGTTGACGTGGATGCCCTCCGTCCCGTCGACCACCCGGACCAGCCGATCCCAGATTCGCTCATGGAGGAAGTTTGCGGTGAAGCGACCGGTGAAGCTGGGAAACCATCCCGGCTGCCACTGCTTGAACGCGGCGAAGTCATCGCGTGCCCCGTCGACCGCGTCTATGAACGCGTGCACGAAACCGGTTCCCAGGTCACCGAGCACCTGATCGCTATCGGGGTATCCGACTGAATTCATGCCAGTAAATATACCACCTGGCCGGTCTGACCTCGTCACAGTCTGCGGCATGTCTCGGACTCGTACCTCGACGCGTTCGTCGCGTCGATGTTCGCCGGACGTCTCGCCGGCGCCGGGGGAGGTGTGCGAGATGTGGCCGCTGCCGCCTCCGCGGTGGACATGCCGTCCATGCCGCGTGCGGCCGACCTCCTCCTGGAGGGTCTCGCGCTCAACTTCGGGCGGGGCTACGCCGCGGGGGTGCCCAGCCTCAGGCGCGCACTGGATACCTTCGAAGACGGCGCCGATGACAGCCTGCGGTGGATGTGGACCGCGAGCCTCGCCGCGGTGCACCTGTGGGGCGACGAGCGATGGTCTCGGATCTCGGCGCGCTACGTCGACGTGGCCCGACGCGTCGGAGCCCTGAGCGACCTCCCGCTTGCCTTCAGTACGCGGGCGATGGTGCTCATCCACACCGGCGAGCTGGACGCAGCTGTCTTCGCGACGTCGATTAGGTGCGCGGGCGCGGAGCGCTCACGGCAACGGCGCAGACCCCCGCGCGCTCAGCACGAGCGACTGGCGTCGCTGGTGCACGGTCAGATACCGCAACCCCGGTCGCCCGCGGTGAACTGGCGGCGGGAGCGACGTGGCATCCACAGCAGCGCGCCGGGGCTGAGGGCGATCTCGCCGAGCTCCGTCGTGAGCGTTCCATCGCCGGCGAGCACGTGGATCAGCACGTCGATGTCGGGACCGGTGTGGGCGGCGATGGTGCCGCCCGGCGGCAGGGCGATGAGGTTGGAGTCGAGGTCGCGTTCGCGGGCCTCGAGCTTCCAGACCGCGCCCGAGGCGTCGGCGGTCGCCGGGTCCGCAGCGACGGTCGCGGTGTCGACCAGGATGCGCGGCAGGGGAGTGCCGGCCAGCTTGGTGATCCGGATGCGCCAGTCGCGCGGCTCCGTGGTGAGGTACTCCCACGCGTAGCTGCCGTGGTGGTCGGCCTCGAACTGGTCGTGCAGGTGCTTCGGGTCGTGGTCGTTGACCAGCACGAACGCGCCGCCGACGGGCAGGGCCGCGTAGGCGGCGAAGATGGCCGGATGCTTGTCCGGCTTGCGAATTCCGCGCACGTCCAGCTCGGCATCCATCGGCATATCGTCCGCCTATTTCTCTAATTTGCACTTGTGTAAACTCTAGGCGATGACGACGCCGCCGCCGCTCCGCCGATCCGGAACCCGCCGGGCCGAGATCCTGCGGACGCTGCGCGACGCGGGCGGGCCGCTGGGCATCGCCGAGATCGCCCAGCGCGTCGGCGTCCACCTCAACACGGTCCGCTTCCATCTCGACGCCCTCGTCGCCGCCGGCACGGTCGAGCGCACGCGGGCGGAGCTGCGCGCCCCGGGCCGGCCGCCGCAGCTGTACCGCGCGGCGCCGCGCATGGACCCCGCGGGTCCCCGGCACTACCGGGTGCTCGCCGAGGCGCTCGTGGCGGCGCTCGCCGCCGAGGCCGACCCCGTCGGCCGCGCCACGGAGGCCGGGCGCGCCTGGGGGCGGCGGGAGGCATCCGGGCTCGCCGCCGACCAGGCCGACGTCGACGCGAGCGTGAGCGCCGACGAGTCGACCGAGCTCCTGGTCGGCATGCTCGACGACCTGGGTTTCGCGCCCGAGCGCGACCAGAGCGGCGCGCCGTCGCGGATCGGCCTGCGCAGCTGCCCTTCCTGGAGCTCGCGGTCGACCACGCCGAGGTCGTCTGCCCGGTCCACCTGGGCATGATGCAGGGCGCGATGAGCACCTGGCGCTCGCCGATCTCCGTCGACCGGCTCGACCGGTTCGTCGAGCCCGACCTCTGCCTGGTGCACCTCGGCGGCGTCGGCGGCACCCGGGCCTCGTGACCGACCGGCGGGCGACCCCGGCGGCCGCGCTGACCGCGATCGGCGCCGCCTGCGTCGTGCTGGGCGGCCTGGTCGCCGCCGTCAGTGGCCCGCTCCACCTCGCCCTCGGCAGCTGGACCGCGGCCTATCTGGTGCTCGTCGCCGGCGTGGCGCAGTACGCGATGGGGCGAGCCCGCGCTCGCCGACCGCGTACCGGGCGCCGGATGCCGTGGGCCTGGGCCCAGGTCGGCGCCTGGAACGCGGGCAACGCCCTCGTGATCGGCGGCTCGCTGGCCGGCATCCCGTGGCTGGTCGACGTCGGGTCGGTGCTGCTGCTCGCCGCGCTCGTCATCGCGTTCCGCGCCACCTGGCTCGCGTCCGTGCCGCGATGGGTCGAGGCCGCGTATCGCGTCTTCCTCGTGCTGCTCGCGATCAGTACGGTCGTCGGCGTCGCGATCGCGCACCTCCGCGCCTGACCGGCCCCGGCATCCGGCGGCCTCCGCCTACCGCGCCGCTTCGCACACCCACCCCGCCGGCGTCCTGCCGGACTCGAGGAAGTCGACGAGGTGCGCGGCGGCCTGCTCGTCGAGGTCGGCGTCCGCGTGCGGGTAGATGATCGGCTCCTCCTTGCTGTTGTGCTGGTCGAGCTGGTCCAGCAGCGCACGGCAGGTCGAGAGCAGCTCGTCGTCGACGTCGGCGGGGTCGTTCTCGTCGAGGAGCTCGGTCAGGGCGTCCATCAGTTGCCAGAGCGCGCCGTGCTCGCGGATCATCACCATGACCGGCATGAGCAGGCCCGCCTCGCGGATCGGCGGGAACAGGAACTCCTCCTCGAGGTAGATGTGCCGCCGCAGCGCGTCGAACGCCCCCGCAGCGGTTCGGGGGTCACGACGTCGCGGTCCAAATCGGCGACGAACGCCTCGATGCCGCCGTCGATGTCGCGGTGCTCGCGCGTCAGCGCGTCGGAAAGGCTCACCATCGTTGGTCATCTCCTCGGGTCGAGCGGTGCCTCGGATGCCGGACCGCCGCGTTTCTCCAAGTATGACTGGTAATAACTCGTTCAGGGAGCCGGGTGGGGTGTCCGGCCCATGATCAGGTCGGGCTCGACCCCGGACGGCATCGGGAACCACGCGAGGAACGTGACGCCCTCGTCCGTCGCGTCGAAGCGGGTGATGGTGGTGTCGGCGGGCTCGAAGAAGGTGTCGCCGGCGACCAGGACGCGTTCGGCATCCGGAGCCACCTGCAGGCGCGCCGACCCGCGCTCGATGACCCCGAACACGGGGCCGTTGTGCCAGTGGGCTCCGGGCGTGACGCCCGGCGCGATCGAGATGCGCCGGACCTCGACGTGGCCGATGGTCAGGCTCGACGCGAGCACATGGTGATCGACGATGGCGCGGGTGATCGGCTGGGACTCCATCTCTCGATCATCACCCACAGCCGGGAGGTGTGACGATGGAGCCATGCGATCCATCGTGTACGGCGAGAACGGTCCGGCGTCGGTGTTGCGGCTCATCGAACGGGAGCCGGACGAACCCGGCGAGGGCGAGGTCCGGGTGCACGTCGTCGTCTCCGGCGTGAACCCCACCGACTGGAAGTCGCGGGCGGGCTCGACGCGCACGACGCGGCAGGAGACCGTGCCGAACCAGGATGGCGCGGGCGTGATCGATGCGGTCGGTCCCGGCGTGGGCGGGTTCCAGGTCGGCGATCGGGTCTGGACCTCGATGTCGGCCCACGCCAATCCGATGAGCGGCACCGCACAGGAGCTCACCGTGCTGCCCGAATCCCGTGTGCATCCGCTGCCGGAGGGCGCGAGCTTCGACGTGGGTGCGAGCCTCGGCGTGCCGGCGCTCACGGCGCATCGCGCGCTGACCGTGACCGAGGGATGGCCGGCGCGGCTCACCCCGGATCGCTCGCCGGGGCGACCGTGCTCGTCGCGGGCGGTGCGGGGGCCGTGGGCCACGCCGCCATCCAGCTCGCGAGCTGGGCGGGCGCGACCGTGATCTCGACGGTGAGCAGCGCCGAGAAGGCCCGGCTCGCGACCGCGGCGGGGGCGCGGCACGTGCTGAACTACCGCGACGCCGACATCGTCGACCAGGTCCGTGCGATCGCCCCGGACGGCGTCGACACGGTCGTCGAGGTCGCCGCGGTGTCGAACGCCGAGCTCGACACGGCGGTGCTCGCGCGCGGCGGCACGATCGCGATCTATGCGAGCGATCCCGGCGATCAGTTCACGCTCGACGTGCGCGCCTACATGGGCCTGAATGCGCGGCTGCAGTTCGTGCTCCTCTACACGGTGCCGCCCGCTGCGCTGGAGGCCGGCGTGCAGGATGTCGTCGCCGCGATCGACGCGCTGCCGGTCGGCGAGGCGGCCGGCCTGCCGCTGCACCGCTTCCCCCTCGAGCGGACCGCCGATGCTCACGACGCGGTCGAGTCGGGCGTGATCGGCAAGGTGCTGATCGACGTCTGATCCGGCTGACGTATGCTCACTCGACGATCCGTGTCGGAGGGGCTCATGTCAGATCAGCACCGCAGTCGCGATCAGCGCCGCGAGGTTGCGCGCGAACTGGCCCGGCGCGAACGCGAGCGTGCAGAGCGTCGACGCCGCCTTCTCAGGATCCTCGTCCCGATCATCGTGGTGGTCGTGCTGGTGGGTGCGGGGACGGGCGTCGCCGTCGCCGTCGCCGTCGCGTCGAACCGGCCGGCGCCATCGACCTCCGCGGGCCCGGCGAACATGATCACCGGCGGGATCCAGTTCACCGGCGAGGGCGGCAGGTTCACGGTCGTCAAGACGGCCGGCCTCAGGAAGGGGCAGCGCCCCGAACCCGTCGCCACGTCGAACGCCGACCGCGTGCCGAGGATCGTCACCTACATCGACTTCTCGTGCCCGGGGTGCAAGGCGTTCGAGGCGGCGAACTCGGGCTACCTGAAGAAGCTCGTCGCGGACGGCAGGGCGACGCTCGAGGTGCATCCGATCGCGATCCTCGACACGCATTACCAGACCTCACGCTATTCGAGCCGGGCGAACAACGTGGGCGCGTGCGTCGCCGACCTCGCACCGGACAGGTTCTACGACGTCATGCACGAGATGTACGCGGAGCAACCCGAGGAGAGCACGGCCGGTCTCACGAATGATCGGCTCGTCGCGGTGGTGCACCAGGCCGGCCTGAACGATCCCGCGGTCGATCGGTGCATCCAGGGGAGCGCTTCCGGAAGTTCGTGGCGGCGCAGACGCAGGCGGCGGGGCAGGATCCCACCCTCAGGAATCCGCGGGACGGCGGCTTCTACACGCCGACGATCTTGATCAACGGCAGGTACTACACCGGCGCAGCGGACAACGCCTCGTTCTCGAGCTACATCGCCTCGCTGCACTGAGCCGCGCGCTCAGAGCTCCCGGCGCATGACGACCCGCCGCGGCGTCGAATGCGACGCCTCGGTGAAGCCCGCCGCCGCGAAGACCCCGCGGCTGCCGACGTAGAGCTCGCCCCAGGAGTAGGTGCGGCCCGGCTCGTCCTCGAGCGGGTAGCCCTCGATCGCACGCGCCCCGCGGGCGCGGGCGTAGTCGACGGTGGCCGCCGCGAGGGCCGACATGACGCCGCGGCGACGGTATCCGGTGCGGGTCACGAAGCAGGTGACGGCCCAGACGCCCTCGTCGGCCTTGTCCTCGTCGCGGCCGGCCCACGGCATCCGGGATGCGGCGATCCGCACATAGGCCGTGCGGGGCTCGACGGCGCACCACCCCACGGCCTCGTCGCCGAGGTAGGCGACCAGTCCGCTCGTCGTCAGCGCCGAGGAGTCGCCGCACGAGGTCTGTTCGTGCAGGCGGTCTCGGTACTCGTCGGCGTGCGCGGCGTCGTCCCAGTCCTTGGCGCGCACCTTGAACCACTGGCACGAGCAGCGCGCGGGCCAGCCGCGCGAGCCGAAGATCGCATCCACGTCGGCGACGCTCGCCTCGTTCGCGGGGACCACCCGGATCTCGTCGGTCATGGCGGGAGGCTAGCGCCGGCATCCGACGCCGGATACCTGCGCTCGCGCGTATCCGGTTAGGTCAGGTGGTGCCGTGACGACGCATCGTGCGCCGCCGGCTCGTGCGGGGCGCGTCGAGGATGACGCCGGGATCGGTTGATCACGCCGCATATCGCGCCGACGTTGCAATTCCGGCGTCATCCTCGACGCGCGCCCGGACGCAACCGGATACCCGGGGCCCGCGCCGCCCTTCCGCCTCCTTCCGAAATGCAGGATCGGCCGAGGCCGCGTGCGGCCAGGGCGCGACGACGGGGCGCGCCGGGGCGCGCGACTCCTGCATTTCGGAAGGGGCGAGCGGCGTCGTGCGCTCAGTCGGCGTCGACTCCCTCGAGCTCCCGCTGGCTGCGCTGGCGCGCCGCCGCCTCGGCCTGGCGGTCGAGTCCGCGTGAGAACAGGAAGTACAGCCCGCCCGCCACCACGAGCCCGACGGCGAACGAGAAATCCGCGGTGCCGAGCAGGTTCGCGATCGGCCCGACGAACAGCCCCGGCAGCGAGAAGAACGGGATCATGACCACGAACCCGACGCCGTAGGCGACCAGCCCGCGCCACGACCACCGGCGGTAGATGCCCTTCGGGTTGAAGATCTCGGTGATCGCGTACTTGCCGTGCCGCACGAAGTAGAAGTCGACGAGGTTCACGGCGGTCCACGGCACGAGGAAGTAGAGCATCAGCAGCACGAAGTTGTTGAAGCTGGCCTGGAAGGCATCCGGGATCAGCAGCGCGATGATCACGACCAGGATGCCGACGACGATCAGCCCGATCACGCGCGGCTTCTGCGTCGCCTTGATCTTCTTGAACGCGTCGATGCCGCTCACGCTCGTGAGCATCGCGCCGTACGCGTTGACGCCCATGATCGAGATGAGCGCCAGCACCGAGATGACGATGACGATCGTGCCGAAGCCCGGGAACAGATTGTCACCGACCGCCTTGATCGACCCGATCTCGTCGACCTTCGGGATGCGGCTCGCGAGCAGCGACCCGAGCCCCATGAGCCAGACCGCCGATCCTGCCGCACCGAGGTAGGTGTAGAAGATGAGCTTCGGCGCCGACGACTTCGGCGGCAGGTAGCGGGAGTAGTCGGAGACGTAGACCGCGTAGCTGATGTTGTAGCCGGCCGCGAGCGAGAACTGGATGAAGAACGCCACGACGTCCCAGTGCCCGGCGTGCGCGCCCGTCGGCGCCGGCAGCGTCGTGAACGCGAGCACGGTCACGATCGCGAACCCGATGACGAGCAGATAGGTGAGCCAGCGCTGCACGAAGTGCAGGAGGTCGTGCCCGACGACGGCGATGACGATCGACACGGCCGTGAGCAGCGGGTACCAGATCCACTTGATCCCCGCGCCGGGCAGCACGGTGTCGATGCCGGCGTTGGCGATGATGACGTCGAACACCATGAAGCCGATGTAGACGAACACCGTCGCGAGGAACGGCACGATCACGCCGCGGCTGCCGAACTGCGCGCGCGACTGGATCATCTGCGGCAGACCCATGCGCGGGCCCTGGTTGGCGTGGAAGGCCATGAAGAAGGTGCCGAAGCAGGCGCCGAGCACGATCGCCAGGAACGAGAAGCCGGCCGACAGCCCGAGCTCCGGCCCGAGGAACCCGATCACCATGGTCGGCAGCACGAAGTTGCCCGTGAACCAGAACGGCGCCTGGTGCCAGAGCTTGCCGCGGCGCTCCGACCACGGCACGTAGTCGATCGAGTGCCTCTCGATCGTGGGCCCGGCGACGGTGCCGGTGGGGGTGGGAGTGGACATCAGCTGCTCCTCGGGTGGGTTGGTGCGGATGCGGTGGATGCGGATGAAACGAACTCGATCTCGATGAAGGTGTACGGCTGCTCGCCGTTGACGAGCTCGTGCTCGGCGCCGGCCCCGCGCCGGTACGGCTCGCCCGCCGTCGCGCGCTGCGCCGAGCGTCCGTCGGCGGTGACGACCTCGAACGTGCCGTCGGTGATCGGCACGACGAGGTAGTCGTGCTCGTGGCGGTGCCACGCGACCCGGTCGCCGGGCCCCAGCTCGTAGCGGGTGACGCGGATGCCGCCGTCATCGACCTGCACGGTTGCGCGCGCCTCGCCGTTCATCCGAACTCCGTCCCGCTCATCCGAACTCCGCGTAGCCGGGCGCGGTCCGCGGCCACGGATGGGCCGCCTCCCAGCGGGCAGCGAGCGCGAGCAGCCCGAGGTCGTGCCAGCGCGGGGCGGTCACCTGAAGGCCGAACGGCATCCCGTCGGGCAGGGCGCCGGCCGGCAGCGAGACGGCGGGCAGCCCCGTGACGTTCTGGATCGCGGTGGAGTACACCTCCGCACCGAGCAGCCCGGTCGGCCCATCGCCGAGCCTGCCGTCGAGCGACCACCCGGCGGCGGCGACCGTGGGGGTCACGAGCACGGCGTCGTCGCCCAGGACCTCGTCGAGGCGGGCGACGGCGGCGAACCGGCGGCGGCGCGCAGCGAGGTAGGCGTCGGCGTCGACGGCGAGGCCGTCCTGCAGGAACTCGCGGGCGCTCGGATGCAGCGTGGCGGCATCCCGCTCGATCCGTTCCCGCCCGAACACGGAGGCGTGCTCGGCCGACGCGATGACGAACCAGTCCTCGTCGGGACTCCAGCCGGGGAAGAACCACCCGGGTTCGCGATGCTCGACGCTCGCCGCGCCCACCCCGAGCACGGCGGCGAGCCGCTCGGCCGCTCCGTGGAACGCCTCCGCGACGTCCGCCGGCAGCGGCCCGAGCTCGTCGGTGCGCTCGGCGACGACGAGCCGGGTCGGCATGCCGGATGCCGGCAGCGGCCCCGGCAGGGCCGTCGGGTCGCCCGCGACCGGGCCCGCGACCACGCCGAGCAGGCTGCGCAGGTCGTCGACCCCGGTCGCCATGAACCCGTCGGTCGAGAAGTCGATCCAGTCCGGCGCGGTTCGCCGGCCGATCACGCCGTTGGTCGGCTTGTAGCCCACGAGACCGCAGAAGGCGGCCGGGATGCGTACCGAGCCGCCGCCGTCGGTGCCGGTCGCGATCGGCGCGAGGCCCGCGGCGAGCGCCGCGGCCGACCCGCCGCTCGATCCACCGGGGGAGCGCTGGGGGTTCCACGGGTTGCGGGTCGCCCCGAAGACCAGGTTGTCGGTGAAGCCCTCGATGCAGAACTCGGGCACGTTCGTCTTGCCGACGACGATCGACCCGGCGGCCCGCAGCCGGCCGACCGCGAGCCCGTCGCGCTCGGCGGGCGGGGCGTCCGCGAACCAGCGCGAACCGTGGGTGGTGCGCAGGCCGCGCACGTCGTCGTTGTCCTTCGCGAGCACCGGGAGTCCGGCGAGCGGTCCCGGATCGTCGCCGTGCGCGACCGCGGCATCCACCGCGTCCGCGTCGGCGCGCGCCGCGTCCGCCCGCTCGGCGATCACCGCGGTGAGGTCGCGGTGCCGCGCGATCCGCTCCAGCGCGCGCTCGACGAGGTCGCGCGCCCCGGTCCGCCCGCTCCGCACCTCACCCGCGAGCCGGCGGAGCATGCCGGGCTCGGGGTCGGGAGACGTCGTCGTCATGGGGTCGGGGCCTCAGGCGGGCGGCACCATCGAGGTGAGGATCTCGTAGCCGACGTGGGACGCCGCGATGCCGGTCAGCTGCGCGTGGTCGTAGGCCGGCGCGACCTCGACGATGTCGGCGCCGACGATCCGGTGCCGGCGGAGCCCGCGCAGGAACTCGAGCAGCTCGCGGCTGGTCAGCCCGCCCGCCTCGGGCGTGCCCGTGCCGGGGGCGTGCGCCGGGTCGAGCACGTCGATGTCGACGGAGACGTAGACCGGGCGGTCGCCGAGCCGCGCGTGCATGCGCTCGAGGGCCGCCGGCATCCCGGCGCGCTCCACCTCGTGCGAGGCGATGATCGCGAAGCCGAGCCGCGCGTCGTCGGCGAGGTCGTCACGGTCGTAGAGCGGACCCCGGATGCCCACGTGCAGGCTCGCGGTCAGGTCGATGAGCCCCTCCTCGGACGCGCGGCGGAACGGGGTGCCGTGGGTGACGGGTGCGTCGAAGTAGGTGTCCCAGGTGTCGAGGTGGGCGTCGAAGTGCACGACCGCGACGGGCCCGTGCCTCTTGGCGACGCTGCGCAGCAGCGGCAGGGCGATCGTGTGGTCGCCGCCGATGGTCAGCAGCCGCGTGCCGCCGGCGGTGAGCTCGTCGGCGCGCTCCTCGATCTCGCGCACGGCGTCGTCGATGCTGAACGGGTTGACGGCGATGTCGCCCGCGTCGGCGACCTGCACGCGGTCGAAGGGCAGGATGTCCTGCACCGGGTTGTACGGCCGCAGCAGTCGCGACGACTCGCGCACGTGCGACGGGCCGAACCGGGCTCCGGGGCGGTAGCTCACGCCGCTGTCGAACGGCACCCCCACGACCGCGATGTCGGCGTGCTCCACCTCCTCGAGGCGGGGGAGCAGCGCGAAGGTCGCGATCCCCGCATAGCGGGGCGTCCGGCTGGAATCCCGGGGACCGATCGGCACGCGTTCTCCTTCGTCGGGGTGACCCGCGGCACGATACTCGCCGGTTGCCTGGCGGGCAACCGGAGTTGTCGAAAACGCTCGCGGCCGCCGTCTTAGACTCGCCCTCATGAGAGCCGTGAATCCGTCGCCGCAGACGGAACCGCTCTCGATCGGACCCAAACTGCGCTCCACCCGGCTCGCACAAGGGCTGACGATGGCGCAGGTCGCCCAGGCGACGGGGCTCACCAAGGGCTTCATCAGCCGCATCGAGCGCGACGAGACCTCGCCCAGCGTCGCCACGCTCGTGACGATCTGCCAGGTGCTGTCGTTGCCGATCGGGTCGCTGTTCGAGCCGCCGGAGCACGAGCTGATCCGCCTCGAGGACGCCCCGCGGGTGAACTTCGGCGGCAGCCACCTGCTCGAGCGGCTGCTCACGCCGCGGTCGGAGGCCGGCATCCAGCTGCTGCGCTCCGAGCTGGAGCCCGGCGCGAGCGGCGGCGACGACTTCTACACGATCACGTGCGAGGTCGAGGTGCTGCACGTGCTGAGCGGCGGGATCACGCTGCTGTTCCCGCAGCAGGAGATCGAGCTCGCAGCGGGCGACACCGTCACGCTCGCCGGCCGCGAGCCGCACACCTGGATCAACCGCAGCGGCGACCGCAGCGAGGTGCTGTGGGCGATCGTGCCGGCGGCGTGGAGCGGATCGGCCTGACATGGACACCTCCGGTACGGCACCCTGGTCGATCGCGGCCGATCTGGTGCTGCTCGCCCTCTTCGGATTCGTCGCGGTGCAGCTGCTGCGGACCGCTCGGCGCCCGCGACCTCGTCCGTGGCTCGCGATCGCCGCGGTGATCGTGGTGGGGGCTCCCTCGCTCCTGCAGTACGCGATCCCGGGTCTCGGCCGTGCACTGGAACGCGACCCGACCGCGACCCTCGCTCACGCCGAGTGGTGGCGTCCGGTCACGGCGCTGCTCGCGCAGGACGGCGGCCTCGTCGCCGCGGCGTTCAACCTCGTCATCGTCGGCGCCGTGGTGCTGGTCGGCGAGTGGAGCTGGGGCCGAGCTCGCACGCTCGTCGCGTTCCTCGCGACCTCGCTGGTGCTCAATCTCATCGCGCTGACCTGGACGAGTCGCGGCGGCGGCAGCTCGTTCGCGTCGGATGGGCTCATGGTGGCGCTGACGGCGCACACGGCGCTGACCCGGCCGGTCGCCCCGGTGCGGGTGATCGGCGCGGTGCAGCTGGTGATCGCCGTCGTGCTCGTGGCGCTCAACGATGCCCACGGGCTCGCGATGCTCGTGGGAGCCGCGCTCGGTGTCCTCCTCGCGCTGCCCGACATCGCGCCCCGGCGAGGGACCTGGATGCATCACCCATCCGAAAGGACACTCCATGATCGGCAGGCTCGCCCTCCGGCTCGTGGTCGGCGCGGTATTCACCGCGCACGGAGTGCAGAAGCTGGTCGGCGCATTCGGCGGGAGCGGCATCGACGGCACCAAGAACGCCATGCGCGCCTCGAACATGCACCCCGCGACGGCGAACGCGCTGCTCGTGGCCGGGACCGAGACCCTCGGCGGTGCCGCGATCGCGCTCGGCGCGGCGACCCCGGTCGCGGCCGGCGGGCTCATCGCGACCATGGTCACGGCGATCCGCAAGGTGCACGGCAAGAACGGGTTCTTCAACGGCAAGGGCGGGTACGAGTTCAACCTCACCCTCATCGCCGCGCTGCTCGCGATCGTCTCCGACGGTCCCGGCCCGGTCTCGGTCGACGCCGTCGTCGGCAAGCGACGGTGGGGCCCGTGGGCGGCGCTCCTCGCGCTCGGCGGCGGATGGCTCGCGTCGACACTCGCGATCGATCTCGGCGCCGCATCGGCGCCCGCCGATGCTGCCGCCCCCGAGGCCTGAGGTGTTCACGCGAGCGGAGCTGGAGGGATTCCGCGGCGCCTCGATCCCCGATCTGGTCGGGCCCGGCATCCGGCTGCTGTTCGTCGGCATCAACCCCGGGCTCTGGACCGCCGCGACCGGCACGCCGTTTGCGCACCCCGGCAACCGCTTCTACCCCGCGCTGTTCGAGGCGGGCATCCTGCCCCGGCAGCCCGACTTCGCGCGGGGCTTCGATGACGCCGATCGCGCCTGGTTCGTCGCCGCCGGCATCGGGATCAGCAATCTCGTGAAGCGAGCCACGGCGCGCGCGGACGAGCTGTCGCCCGACGAACTGTGCGAGGGCGCGGTCCGGCTGGCCGACGACGTCGCCCGCTGGCATCCTCGCGTCGTCGCGATCGTCGGCATCACCGCCTACCGCATCGCCTTCGGCCGCCCCAAGGCGACCACCGGCCGTCAGCCCGAGCGGCTCGGGGACGCGGAGCTCTGGGTCGTGCCCAATCCCAGTGGTCTCAACGCCCACGACACGATCGCGAGCCTCGCCCGCGCCTACGCCGAGCCCGCCCGCGCGGCGGGGCTGCCGGATTCGGCCAGGATGGACACGTGATCTACGAGTACCGCGCCTACACCTGCTTCCCGGGCCGACTGCCCGCCCTCCTCAGCCGCTTCGAGAACGTGACTCTCGGGTTCTGGGAGAAGTACGGCATCCGGCAGGCCGGATTCTGGACGACCGAGATCGGCCAGTCGAACCAGGTGCTGCACTACCTGCTGCAGTGGGAGTCGATGGCCGAGCGCGAGCAGAAGTGGGGCGCGTTCCAGGCCGACCCGGAGTGGAACGCCGCGCGCGCCGCCAGCGAGACGCCCGAGAAGATCGTGCAGGACATCAGGAACGAGTTCTGGAAGCCGGCGGCCTTCTCGTCGGTGCAGTAGGCGTCAGTCCTCCTCGCTCAGCGAGCGGACCATGGTGCGCAGGATCCCGGATGCCTGGGACTGCATCGCGGGTGTCAGGCCGCGGAGCATGCGGAGTTCGACCCCGCGGACCGCGACGGACGCCGTTTCGAGCCGGCGTCGGCCGCGCGGCGTGAGGTGCGCGGGAAGCACCTTGCCGACGGCGGCCTGGGCGGGTCGGGTCACGTCGCCGTCCTTCTCGAGGGCCCGGAGAAGGACGTTCATCGACTGCCGGGTCACGAACGCCCCTCGGGCGAGTTCCGAGTTGGACAGCCCGGGGCGTTGGGCGAGCAGCTCGAGACACGAGTAGTGCGTCACGCTCATCCCGAGCGGACGCAGCGCCGCCTCCATCGCGGAGCGGAGCGCGCTCGACGCCTGTTTCAGCAGATACCCCAGGGACGTGTCGAGATCGACGCCGCCGTATGCGTTCATGTCAGGAGTCTGACATAGAGTCAGCATGTCAGCCTTCTGACACGACAAGGAGCACCATGACCGCCATCGGCCCCGACTTCATCTCCCTCCAGGTGCGCGACCTCGCCGCCTCCCAGGCGTTCTACGAGCGCCATCTCGGTCTCGTCCGATCGCCGGCCGGCCCCCGCACGCCGTCGTCTTCGAGACCTCGCCCATCGCGTTCGCGCTGCGCGACCTCGTGCCGGGCACGGACCTGGCATCCGTGCCGCAGCCCGGGATCGGCGTCGCCGTGTGGCTGCGCGCCACGGATGCGCAGGGCATCCACGACGCGATGGTCGCCGACGGCGTCGCGATCGTCGCGGCGCCGATCGACGGACCGTTCGGACGCACCTTCACCTTCGCCGACCCGGACGGCTACCAGGTGACCCTCCACGACGGCGCGTGAGGCGCGCCGCCCGGCGGGCTCAGCGCCAGCCGAGCGCGGGCGCCACGTCGGTGATGATCGACTGCAACTGACCTGCGACGTAGTCCACGCCCAGCTGGTTGGGCACGGTGAGCAGCAGCGTGTCGGCCGCGGCGATCGCCTCGTCTTCGCGGAGCTGCTCGACGAGCGCGTCGGGCTCGGCCGCGTAGGTGCGACCGAAGACGGCGCGGTAGTCGTCGATGACGCCGAACGTGTCGTCGCCCTCGCGGCTGCCGCCGCCGAAGTAGGCGCGGTCGCGGTCGGAGGTGATGGTGAAGATCGACCGGCTCACCGAGGTGCGCGGGGTGCGCTCGTGGACCGCCTCGGCCCATGCCGCCTGGAACTTCTCGATCTGCTTGCGCTGCTGCACGTGCAGCGGCTCGCCGCTCTCGTCCTCCTTGAGCGTGGAGCTCATGAGGTTCATGCCCTGCTCGGCCGCCCAGACGGCCGTCGAGTCGGAGCCGGCGCCCCACCAGATGCGGTCGCGCAGCCCGGGGGACTGCGGCTGGATGCCGAGCGGCCCCGGGTGCGGGTTGGGGAACATCGGGCGCGGGTTCGGCTCCGCGAACCGGGCGCCGTCGATCACCTGCAGGAACACGCCGGTGTTGTTGCGCGCCACGTCGGCCATCGTCGAGCCCTCCGGGGCCTCGTACCCGAAGTAGCGGTACCCGTCGACGACCTGCTCCGGTGACCCGCGGCTCACGCCGAGCTGGAGCCGGCCTCCGGCGATGAGGTCGGCGGCGCCGGCGTCCTCGGCCATGTACAGCGGGTTCTCGTAGCGCATGTCGATGACGCCCGTGCCGAGCTCGATGCGACTGGTCTTGGCTCCGGCGGCGGCGAGCAGGGGGAACGGGCTCGCGAGCTGGTTCGCGTAGTGGTGCACCCGGAAGTACGCGCCGTCGGCGCCGACCTCCTCGGCCGCGACCGCGAGGTCGATCGACTGCAGGAGCACGTCGGAGGCGTTGCGGGTCAGCGAACCGGGGAGTTCGACCAGTGCCCGAACGAGAGGAATCCGATCTTCTTCACGGGATGAGTCAACCAAACGATGCGTTCGTATGTTCCCGCGAGGAGGACGGTGGGGTTTTGCCTCTTCCCCTCGGGGTCGCGAACCGCTACCGTCTGGGAAAACAAACAAAGAATGTTTGTTTAACGGAAAGGCGCCGATGTCCCGCTCCTCCCTGGACGCCACGGTGGACGAGCTGCTCCCGCGCGCGCTCGAGGTGCTCCAGCGGCTGGTCGCGGAGCCGAGCACGGTCGGGCAGGAGCAGGGCGCCGAGGAGGTACTCGCCTCGGAGCTCGAGGCCATCGGGTTCGCGGTCGAGCGCCTCGCGATCCCGGAGTCCATCGGCGAGGATCCGCTGGCCGGGGTTCCGAGCGCCTCGTACGCGGGACGGTACGACGTGATCGGTCATCGCGGCGTCGGGGAGGCCGCAGCCTGCTCATCAACGGTCACATCGACGTGGTGCCGGCGGACGAGAGCGGTCCCTGGAGCTCGCCGCCGTTCGCGCCCCGCGTCGTCGATGGCTGGCTTCGCGGCCGGGGTGCCGCCGACATGAAGGGCGGCTTCGCCGCGGGTCTGCTCGCGCTCTGGGCGCTCGACCAGGCGGAGCCGGGCTGGCTGGGCGACGGGCGTCTCTCCTGGGTCGCCGCCATCGAGGAGGAGTACACCGGCAACGGCACCCTCGCGGCGGCGCGCGCGGGCGTGCTCGCCGAGGCCGCGATCCTGCTCGAACCCACGGAGCTGGACGTGCTGCTGGCCGGCATCGGCATCATCTGGATCGAGATCGAGATCGCCGGTCGGGCGGCGCACGTCGAGGCGGCCGGCGGCGCGGTCAATCCGATCCTCGGCATCCAGCGCGTGATCGACGCCTTGCAGGGGTTCGAGCGCGAACTCGACGCGGCGCATGCGCAGGACCCCGACCCGGCCTTCGCCCCCATCGCCCACCCGTACAACGTCAGCGTCGGCACCGTGGCCGCCGGGGACTGGATTTCGAGCGTGCCGCCGGTGGCGCGCCTGGGGGTGCGGGTCGGGTATCCGCGAGCATGGACGAGCGACGACGCCTTCGACCGCGTGCGGGAGGCGGTGCTGACGGCGACCGCGGCCGATCCGTGGCTCGCCGAGCACCCGCCCGTGTTCCGCCTGAACGGGTTCCGCGCCGAGGGCTACGCGCAGGATCCGGACACCCCTATCGTCCGCGCGATCGAGGCGGCGCACCGCGAGGTGCATGGCGCCGCACCGGCGCTCGTGAGCATGGGCTCCACGACCGACGCCCGGTTCTACGTGAACCGCTTCGGCGTGCCGGCCGCCGCCTACGGCCCGCGAACCCGCAACATGCACGGCACCGACGAGGCGGTCGAGATCGCGAGCATCGCCGACTGCGCGCGGGTCGTCGCGCGCGTCCTGCGCGACTGGTACGCGGCATGAGCCGCGCGAGCGCGGTGAGCCAGGATGCCGCGGGCGGCGCCCTGCGCCCCTTCGTCGCGGAGACCGCGGCCGCCCGTATCGCCGACCGGTTCGTGACGGCGATCGCTCTGGGCCACTTCATCGTGGGGCAGAAGCTCCCGTCGATCGCAGAGCTCGCCGGGATGCTCGAGGTGAGCCCGACCACCGTGCGGGAGGCGCTGACCCGACTCTCGGCGCTCGGCTACCTCAAGATCACGCGGGGTCGCAACGGCGGCGCCACCGTCGTGTCGCAGTGGGGTCCGGCCTCCGATTCGATGGTCCGGCGTGCGCTGGAGCCGGAGTGGGCGCAGCTGGAGGTCACACTCGATTTCCGCTCGCTCATCGACCAGCAGATCGCCCGCACCGCCGCCGAGCGCCGCACACCCCAGGACGTGGAGCGGATCCGGGCGGGAGTCCAGGCGTACGTCGATGCCGAGGGCGACCGCGAGGCGTCGCGGCTCGCCGACCTCACCTTCCACCGAGCCGTCGCGGCGGCCGCCGGCAATCCGCAGCTGGCCGAGCTCAGCCTCCGACTGCGGCACGAGGTCAGCCTCGGGTTCGAGGCCGAGCCCTACAACCCCGATGTCCGGGCCAAGGCCGTCACCCAGCATGCCGACATCGCCCAGGCCGTGATCGAGGGGCGCGGCGAAGACGCGGCCCGCCTCATGGCCGTTCACGCGCTGCTCACCACCGACACCCTCCGCGAACTGCACCACCGAACCCACTCCGAGAGCTAGGAGATCCCCATGCCCTTCCTCCACGCCAACGACATCGACATCCGGTACGAGGTCGAGGGCGACGGCGCCGAGACCGTCGTGCTCATCAACGGCCTCGCCGACGAGCTCGAGACCTGGGCGTACCAGACCCCGCGCTGCTCGAGAAGGGATTCCGGGTGGTCACGATCGACAACCGCGGCATCGGGCGCACGTCAAAGCCGGCCGGCCCGTACAGCGCCGAGCAGCTGGCCGACGACGCGCACGCGGTCGTCGAGAACCTCGGCCTCGGGTCGTACCACCTCATGGGCGTCTCGATGGGCGGGATGATCGCCCAGAGCTATGCGCTCTCCTACGGCGCCGAACTCCGCAGTCTCACCCTCGCCTGCACCTACGCCGCGCCCGGACCCTTCTGCTCCCGGATGTTCGCGATGTGGGCCGACACGGCCAGCGTGATGGGCGTGCCGCAGGTCATGCGCGACGTGACGCTCTGGGCGTTCACCCTCGACTTCTTCCGCGAGCGCGGCGACGAGCTCGCGGAGTTCGAGACCGCCATGCGCTACATGGACCAGCCGGTGCCGGCCTACCTGGCACAGCTGGCCGTGATCCAGAACTTCGACGAGAGCGCCCGACTCGGTGAGCTCGCGAAGATCCCCACCCTGGTGCTCGCGGGCGAGGAGGACATCCTCATCCCCACCCGGCTCTCCCGCGAGCTCGCCGAGCTGATCCCCGGCGCGACCTTCCGCACCACCCCAGGCGGCCACGGCTGCATCTGGGAGCACCCCGACGATTTCAACTCCGAGTTCGTCGGATTCCTGCTCGAGAACGGAAACCACGAATGACCGCAACCGTCCCTGCGGGCGAGACACTGGCGCCGCGCAAGAAGCTGGGCCTGCTCGGTGTCATGCTGCCGGGCCTGGCGCAGATCGCGCCCGCCTTCAACCTGTTCTTCACGACCGGCGTCATCGCCTCCCTGGCGGGGGCCTCGGTGCCGCTGGTCTTCCTGATCTCGACCGTGGGGTTCCTCGCCACCGGCCTGAGCCTGGCCCAGTTCTCGAGCGTCTACCCGAGCTCGGGGTCGTTCGTGACCTACATCAGCCGCACCTTCGGGGCGGCCGTCGGCACGGCGACCGGTGTGATCACCGTGCTCGGCTACATCATCACCTTCTCGGGCATCTACATCTTCGTCGGCGACTACATCGTCACGAACGTGTTCGGAGTGACCGGGCCGCACGTGGGGCTGACGATCATCACGACGATCGTCTACGGCGCGATCGTGGTCATCCCGGTGATCCTGGGCCTCCAGTTCGGCGTGCGGGTGACGATCGTGCTGTACCTCATCGAGATCGTGGTGCTGCTGGTCATCAGCCTGTCCGTCCTCTTCCAGGGGGCACGCACGGGATCAGCGGCGCGGCGTTCGCCTGGCCGACCGGCACGGAGGCGTCGAACATCTTCCTGTCGTTCAGCCTCGCGGTGGTCGCCTTCGGCGGCTTCGAGGCGTCCGCCCCGCTCGCCGAGGAGACCTCCAATCCGCGCCGGAACGTGCCCATCGCGCTCGTCGGCTCGGTGCTCATCAGCGGGCTGATCTACGTACTGGGCTCGTGGGCGGTCGTCGCGGCCTTCGGCAATGACGGATCCAGGCTCGCGAAGGACGGCAACCCGTTCGCGACCGCCGGCGCGCTCTTCCTGCACGTGGGCGGTGCGTTCATGGTGCCGTTCCTCGCGGCCATCTTCCTGGTCAGCGTCACGAGCTCGTACATCGCCGCGAACACCCAGACGTCCCGCGTGCTGTTCGCCGGAGCGCGCGGCGGCATCTGGCCGCGTCCCCTGGCGAAGTCCAGCGCACGGTTCAAGACCCCGTGGGCCGCCGCCATCGCGTTCGTCGCGCCCAGCATCCTGATCGGGGTGCTGTCGACGATCGTGACCGACCCGGGAACGACGGTCGGATTCCTCTCGACCTTCGGCATCTTCGGCGTCGTCATCATGTACACCGTCACCAATGTGGCGCTGTTCGTGCAGTTCTTCCGGTTCCGGGCGCGCGGCATCCGGAAGAACCCCTTCCTCTGGCTGGTGGTTCCGGTGATCGGCGTGGCGGTGCTCGCCATCCCGATCTGGGGCAACCTCCGGCCCGGTCAGGGCGGCGCCTTCGACTGGCTGCCGCTGTGGTCGCTCGGCCTCATCGCGGCCGGCGTCGTGTACACGATCGTGCTCGCCGTGACCCGGCCGAAGGCGCTCGCGGCGGCCCCGGCGCTGCTCGAGGGCGCGGAGTCGGTCGAGACCGATCCGGTGCCGCCGACGGCGTAACCGAGGCCGGATCCGCCCGGGCGGGCCCTCCGACCACGTGATCGGAGCGGCCCGCCCGGGGCAGAATCGTGCCGTGCTGCCCCGCATCTTCCGCCGCCCCGTCGCCTGGTTCTCCCGCACGCGTCTCTTCCGCCGCGTCGGCCCGGCCATCATGCCGCCGCTCGAGCGGATGATGACGCGGCTCACCGGCGGCCGGGTGCCGCTCAGCGGCCTGCTGCTGCCCTCCTCGTACTGCACACCATCGGTGCGAAGAGCGGGCAGGAGCGCGACACGACCCTCATGTACTGCCCGGAGCCCGACGGCCGGATGCTGGTCACCGGCAGCAACTTCGCGCGCGGCTCGCACCCCGCCTGGACGGCCAACCTCCTGAGGAATCCGGATGCCGCCGTGAGCGTGCTCGGCCGGCGGATCCCGGTGCACGCCGTGCCGATCGGCGACGACGAGCGCGAGGCCGTGTGGCGCGAGCTCGAGGAGCACTGGCCCGGATATCGCGGCTACGAGCGGGCGTCGGGGCGCGTGCTGCGCATCTTCCGCCTCACCCCTGTCTCATGAAGCGGGCGTGAACCGCGACAGGTCGAGCCCGATGTCGACGAGCACGACGCGTCCCGCGTACCCGGCACCGGGCTCGCGCAGAAGCCCCGGCTTCAGCGCCCCGAACGTCACGGTCACGGCGGCGCGCAGCACGGCCGGGTCGGGCACGTCGCCCGTGTCCGGGTCGACGCCGCTCGGCAGGTCGACGGCGACCACGGTCGGGGCGAGCGGGCGCAGCGCCTCCACGACGTCGCGGGCGGACCCGCGCAGCGCGGGGCACCCGGCGCTGCCGGTGCCGAGGATGCCGTCGACGACGACTGCGCCGTGCGCGAGCCCGAGCGCCTCCACCGGGTCATGCCGGGTGGCACCCGCGGCGAGGGCCGCATCCAGCCCGGCGGTGTGGACGCGATCGCCGAGGACGACGATGCGCGTCGTGCGCCCTTCGGCGACGAGCGATGCGGCCGCGAACAGCGCGTCGCCGCCGTTGTTGCCGGAGCCGGCCAGCACGAGGAGGGGTCCTGCGAGCCGGCGCAACTCCGTCGCCAGCCCGGCGGCGGCCCGGGCCATGAGGGGCACGCCCGCGTCGAGCAGCGGCCGCTCCGCGGCGCGGATGTCGGCGGCGCGATAGGCGGGAGCGGAATCCACGGGTCCAGTCCAGCACTACCGTTGACACGATGCCCACCCTCCTGCGCCTCGATTCCTCCGCGAGCGGCGACCGCTCCCGCTCCCGCGCCGTCACCGCGGCCTTCACGGAGGCGTGGTCGGCCCTGGGGCCCGACCACCACCTCGTCGCCCGCGACCTGCACGCCGACCCGCCGCCGCATCTGCCGTCGTCGGCCCTGCATTGGCCGGCAGGCGAGATGCCGGGGAGCGCCCCGCGGGGTGGGAGGCCGGACAGCGGCGCTACATCGGCGAGCTGCTCGCCGCCGACGTGCTCCTGATCGCCGTGCCCATGTACAACTACTCGATGCCGTCGACGCTCAAGGCCTGGGTGGACCACGTGCACGTGCCGGGCGTCACGGCCGGGTTCGCCCCCGGCGAGCTTCCGCTGCGCGGCCGACCCGTCGTGCTGGTGTCGAGCCGCGGCGCCGCGTACGGCCCGGCCGACAATCCGGCGGACTGGGACCACGGCACCGCCGCGCTCGAGGTCGTCTTCGGCGCCTCGATGGGGATGACGCCGCATCGCATCGTGGCCCAGCTCACGCTCGCGCCCGACCTCGAGGTGCTCGCCGATCGGCGGGACGAGGCGGTGGCATCGCTCGAGGCCGCGATCCTCCGGGCGCGCGAGCTGGCGATCGAGCTGGGTTAGCGCGCGGCGAGCAGCCCCGCGCGCTCCGGATGCCGGTCGAACCACTCGGCGACGAACCAGCAGGTCGGGGTGATCGGACCGCGGCCCGCGGCCTGCACGTCGTTCACGGCGTGCTCGACGAGCTTCGCGGCGAAGCCCCTGCCGCGGAACTTCGGGATCGTGACGGTGTGGTGGAACACGAGCGAGGAGCCGTGGTCCTGGTACTCGAGGAAGCTGACCGGTTCGCCGCCCACGAGCATCGTGTAGCGGTGCGCCCTCTCGTCGTGCACGAACTCGGTGGTCATGGCCTCAGGCTACGTCCAGCGCCGCGGCGGTCGCCGGGCTTAGCATGCAAAATCATGGGGAACGTCGAGGCGATCAGGGACATCCGGCTCACGACCATCGACGGGGGAGCACGACGCTCGGCGACTACGCCGACAAGGTCGTGCTCGTCGTCAACGTCGCGTCGAAGTGCGGGCTGACCCCGCAGTACGAGCAGCTGGAGCAGCTGCAGAAGGACTACGAGGCGCGCGGGTTCACGGTGCTCGGGTTCCCGTGCAACCAGTTCCTCGGCCAGGAGCCGGGCTCGACCGACGAGATCAAGGAGTTCTGCTCCACCACCTACGGGGTGACCTTCCCGCTCATGGACAAGATCCGGGTCAACGGCCGCCACAAGCACCCGCTCTACGCCGAGCTCACCCAGGTGGAGGCGGCCGACGGCAAGGCGGGCCGGATCCAGTGGAACTTCGAGAAGTTCGTCATCACCCCGGGTGGCGAGATCACGCGCTTCCGTCCGAGCACCAAGCCCGACGACCCGGCGGTCGTCGCCGCGATCGAAGCGGGGCTGGGCGAGGCGGCCGCGGCCTAGTCCCGACCCAGCAGCCGCTCGATGTCGCGGCGGTCGCGCTTCGTCGGGCGTCCCGCGCCGCGGTCGCGCACCCCGAGGAACAGCCGCTCCTCGGGCGGCGGGGGCGGGGGCTGTGGTCCTCGTAGGCCGCCTGCGCGATCGGCGCGCCGACGCGCTTCTGCAGGGCGGCATCCCGCACGACGACCACGCGCGGTGACCCGCCCTCCACGGCGAAGCGGACCTCGTCGCCGGGGGAGACGTGCTGGGCCGGCTTCGCCCGGTCGCCGTTGATGCGCACGTGACCGGCCTTGCACAGCGTGGTCGCCGCCGAGCGGGTCTTCACGAGCCGCACGGCCCACAACCAGGAGTCCACGCGCGCGTCAGACATCGCTGGACCCGTCGCGCTGCACCCGGTCCACGAGCTCGCGCCAGGGCCCCGTGAGCTCGCGGTCCGGCACGGACGCGCGGTGGTGGCGTCGCGCCACGCGGGCCTCGATCCGCCAGGTGAAGCGGTCGCGGCTCTCGCGATCCGCGGCGACCTGACCCCAGGGGCACGCCTCGACCAGCGCGACCCAGTCGTCGTCGGGATCGGGCCGCTCGATCGCCCAGCGCCGGCTGATGCCCGTGAACCCGCCCGAGCGGACGACCACGATGCTCAGCTCAGCTCGCGCCGCCGCCATCGATCGCCACTCCCACTCCCGACCAGCCGGCGCGGACCGCGTCGGCCTCGGCCGATCCCTCACCGTAGCGCTTGGTCGCGGCGGCGAGGGTGAGGGCGGCGAATCCGGCGAAGTCGGTCGTCGGCTTCATGCCCGCCAGCAGGGTGTCGTACCAGATCCGCCCCGCCTTCTCCCAGGCGTATCCGCCGATTCCGGTGGCCACGAGGTAGAACGCGTGGTTCGGGATCCCCGAGTTGGTGTGCACCCCGCCGTCGTCGTCCTCCGTCTCGACGTAGCCCGCCATGGTCGCCGGCTGCGGATCCTTGCCGAGCACCGGATCGTCGTACGCCGTCCCCGGCGCCTTCATCGACCGCAGCGCCACGCCCTTCACCCGCGCCGTGAACAACCCCTGCCCGATCAGCCAGGTCGCCTGGGCCGCCGTCTGCTTGTGCGAGTACTGCAGCACGAGCGAGCCGAAGACGTCGGAGATCGACTCGTTGAGCGCGCCCGCCTGGTCCTTGTAGACGAGCCCGGCCGTGTACTGCGTCACGCCGTGGGTCAGCTCGTGACCGATGACGTCGACCGAGACGGTGAACCGGCCGAACACCTGTCCGTCGCCGTCGCCGAACACCATCCGCTCGCCGTTCCAGAACGCGTTGTCGTAGTCCTTCTCATAGTGCACGCTGCCGTCCAGCGGCAGGCCGCGCCCGTCGATCGAGTTGCGGTCGTAGACGTCGGCGTAGAGCTCGAAGGTCGCTCCGAGCCCGTCGTAGGCCTCGTTCACGGCGACGTCGTCGACGGCGGGATCCCCTCGGCGCGCACCGTCGTGCCCGGGAGCGTGTCGGTGTGCTTCGCATCGGAGATGGTGCGTTCGGGGCCGGCACTGAGCTCCGCGACGAGCGAGCCGCCCTCGACGCTCAGCGACAGGCGCGCCGCACGGCGATCGTCGTCGTGGTCGAGCGTGCGGCGGGCCGCGAGCGCCGCCTCCTGCAGGTGCGGCTGGCCGGCCTGCGCCAGCCGGGTGAGCAGGTAGGGAGGGACGATGCCGGATGCCATGCTCCCGACCCTAGGCACATGCTCCGACGTCGAGCACCAGCCCTGCACACCTAGGCTGAATCTCATGGCGCGCGCCCAGCACGATCCGACGCAGCGTCGGCCACGGGGGCCGGAGGACGTCTGGGTCGAGGGTGCGCACGGCCGCTTCTGGGGGCTGTACGGCGCGGCGGGACTGCTGCTGCGGCATCCGGATGCCGGCGTGCTGCTGCAGCTGCGCGCCGAGTGGAGCCACCTCGGCGGCACGTGGGGCATCCCGGGCGGGGCACGCAAGGCGGGCGAGACGCCGCAACAGGCGGCCGTGCGCGAGGCCGACGAGGAGGCAGGCGTACCGCCGGAACTCGTCCACGTGCTCGGCAGCTCGATCTTCGACGTCGGCTACTGGTCGTACACGACGGTGCTCGCCCACGCCCGCGAGCTCTTCGAGCCGTTCGTCGGCGACGCCGAGAGCGCCGAACTGCGCTGGGTGCCGATGGACGAGGTCGCGCGGCTGCCGCTGCATCCGGGGTTCGGAGCCAGCTGGCCCGAGCTGCGGGAGCGGATCTAGGCCGAGACGGTGTCGCGCAGCGACGCCTTCCAGGCGACGAGCCGGCGCACAGTCGCGGACGGGTCGTCGGCGAGCTCGCTCATCGCGTCCTCGGGTGCGTAGTAGTTGATCGCGACGAACGCGCGCACCGCCTCCGTCTCGTCGTGCGCGAGCTCGCGCAGCAGATCGCACGACACGGTCTCGTTGCGCGCCAGCCAGCCACGCACCTCGGCGTCGGGGTCGTGCGCGAGCGTCGCGGCGACGTCATCCGGCAGGTGATAGCTGGAGGCGGCGCTGGCCCGGATCTTCGGGTTCGCGTCGGAGGCGAGCGCCCGCAGGCGGCGGATCTTCGAGTCGGTCACCGGGGAGCCGGATGCTGCGCCGCGACCTCTTCGGGCGTCAGCATCGACGGGGCGAGCGCGGCCAGCTGCGCGCGCTGCGCCGGGGTGTTGAAGCGGATGCACGACATGTCGGCAGGTTACCGAAGACCGCCGATGCCGCCCGGCAGACGCGCTCAGACCGCGGTCGATGCGACGCGTGGCGTCGGTGAATCGAACAACCCGAACTGGGCCCGCCGCAACTGGCGGCGGTGCTCGCGCTCCTGCAGGCGCGCGTCGGTGATGATCGCGATGTCCGGCACCTCTGCCTCGGCCGGGGCGACGAACCAGGCGCGGTAGGCCAGGGCGCGGTAGGCCATCGCGCGGGCGCGGGCCGCCTTCGACCGGCTCATCGGATTTCCCCTACGGCCGATCCCGCCGGATCGTCCGCGTTCAGTGTAGGCCCGGTGGGGATCCGTGGCGGGATGCCGATGACACCAGATCGGGTGTCAGGGCCGCGACCCGAGCGGAAGCCCCGAGAGCTCGTCGACGACCCGCCGCCAGTAGCAGTCGTTCCAGAGCGCAGAGCGATCCATCGCCTCCCGGGCGGCACGTCCCCGCCGTTCTCGCGCTGCCGGGTCGGCCAGGTCGCGGCGAACGGCTGCGCTCAACGCGTCGCGGGAGCCGGGCTCGACGAAGGCGACCTCGTCGTCCGTGAAGTAGGCGTCGAGCCCGCCGGTGCGTGTCGCGACCACCGGGGTCCCCGCCGCGGCCGCCTCGAGGAGGGTGGTGATCCCGCTGGCGTGCGCGTTCTCCCGGGCCGCGAGCAGCACCAGGGCCGAGGTCGCGTAGAGCTCGCGCAGCTCGGCCAGCCCGGACGTGGCCACCGCGACGTCGGTGCCGCGCACGTGCACCGGCGCCTTGCTCGCGACGCGGACGTCGACGACACCGGCATCTTCGACGGCGTGTGCGAAGACGTCCCAGTCCCGCGCGGCGTCGTTGCCCACCCCGAGCACCTGCGGGCTGCCGGGCCGGCGGTCGTCCGAGGCGAACGCCCGGGAGATTCCGAACGGCAGGTAGCGGTGGACGGCCGCCGGCGCGATCGCCCTGCCGAGCTCGACGTTCGGCTCGGCGTTGGCGATCAGGAGGTCGACGCGACGGATCAGACGGCGTACCAGTCGTCGGCGCAGAACCGGGAGGGATGCGAAGCGATGGAAGATCCAGATCGTCTGCCCGGCGAGGATCGGGCCGCCGTGCCGGGGCAGGACGGCTGCGACCGCGAGGTACTCGACCTCGGTATGGCAGTAGACCGCATCGGCCCGGGACAACGCGCGACGGTTGACGAGCGCGCGGAGCAGGTCGAATCCCAGCCGTCCGTGCAGGAATCGGCCGATCCGCCGGAGGCCCGCGGCACCCGCCGTGCCGCGATCTCGAACGTCCAGCCCTCCGGCGCGTGCTCGATCCCGTAGGGCAGTCGATCGGGCACCAGGCCGCGGCGCCAGCGATCGGCGTAGTCGTCCGGGTCGAGTCCCGAGTCCAGGAAGAAGACCACGCGCCGGTGCTGGGTCATCGGTCGCCTTCGAGAAAGGTTGATGCCGCGACCAGGGCGGAGGCGATCGCCATGTGCATGTCGAGGTACTGGTAGCTCCCGAGCCGGCCGCCGAACACGACATCCGGCAGCTCGGCGACCCGTTGCCGGTATCGCTGCAGGACCTCGCGGTCGCCGTTCCCGGCGACCGGATAATACGGCTCGTCGATCGGCTCGGCCCAGCGCGAGAACTCGCGGGCGATGACGGTCCGCCCTCCCGCGTGCTCGCGCTCGGGATGGAAGTGGCGGAACTCGATGATGCGGGTGAACGGCACATCGGCGTCGGCGTAATTCATCACCGAGGTGCCTTGGAAGTCGTCCGTGTCGAGCGTCTCCACCTCGAAGTCGAGGGTGCGCCACGACAGGCGGCCGTCGTCGTACCCGAAATACCTGTCCACGGGACCGCTGTAGAACACCGGGATCCGGCCGAGGGCGGCATCCCGGGAGAAGGGAGATCCGGGGTCGAGGAAGTCGACGCCGAGATGGACGTCGATGCGCGGATGGTCCGCCATCCGTTCGAACCAGGGGTGTATCCGTCGACCGGCAGGCCCTCGTGCGTGTCGTTGAAGTAGCGGTTGTCGTAGGTGTACCGCACCGGGAGGCGCGAGATGATCGACGCCGGCAGCTCCCGCGGGTCGGTCTGCCACTGCTTGGCGGTGTATCCGCGGATGAAGGCGTCGTAGAGCGGACGGCCGATGAGCGAGATGCCTTTGGCATCCAGGGACTCCGGGTCGGCACTCGCATCGCCGGTCTGGGACGCGATCAACTCCCGTGCCTGGGCGGGACCGAAGGAGCTCCGGAAGAACTGGTTGATCGTTCCGAGGTTGATGGGCAGGGGAAGACCTCGCCGCGGTGCGTCGTGTACACCCGGTGCACATAGTCGGTGAACCCGGTGAAGCGGCGGACGTAGTCCCACACACGCTCGTTCGAGGTGTGGAACAGATGCGCTCCGTAGCGGTGGATCTCGATGCCGGTCCCGGGATCGCGCTCGCTGTATGCGTTGCCCCCGATGTGCGATCGGCGCTCGACGATGTCGACGTGCAAGCCGCGCTCGGCCAGACGTTCGGCGACGGTCAGTCCGTACAGACCCGCCCCGACCACGAGGACGTCGCCTCGGGACATGCGGTGCCCACTCTCGATCGAACGCGTGGACGGTCGTGACGCTCGGCCGTCATGCTAGCAAGCGCCTCAGACCGGGAGCGAGCCGGAGGTGCGCTCCTCGCCTTCGAGCGCGGTCAGGGCGCGCCGCAGGGCCGTGCTCGACGTGCTCACCGTGTAGGGGAAGTAGACGACCTCGACGCCCACCTCGGCGAACTGCCGTTCCAGGCGCAGGCCCTTCTCCGTGCCGCGCCAGTCGTCGCCCTTGAAGAAGACGTCGAAACGCAGCTCGCGCCAGACATCCATCTTCTCCGGAACGGACTCGACGACGGCGTCGTCGACGTAGCGGATACCCCGCACGATCTCCAGGCGCTCCGCCAGCGGGACGATCGGCGTGACGCCCTTGGTGCGCTCGAGCATCTCGTCGGAGACCACGCCGGCGATGAGGCGATCGCACGCGCTCCTCGCGTGGCGGAGGATGTTGAGGTGGCCGATGTGGAACAGGTCGAATGCTCCTGCGGCGTAGCCGATACGAGTCATCGGGCAGTCTTTCGTCGGCGAGCGGGGGACGCGTCGAGGTGGGGCCGTGAGGGCCCCTCGAGTGCGAACTCTATCTCGTCGCCGAACCGTGCGCTAGGCTCGCCCGGATCATGCCCCCCGCCCCCGAGGAGGAGCGCTGACCAGGCTCGCACACGCCACCGTGCTGATCGTCTGCACCGCCAACGTCTGCCGGTCGCCGCACGCGGAATTCGTCATGGAGCGGATCCTGCGCGGCTCCTCGGCGTTCGACTCGGTGCGGGTCGGAAGCGCCGGACTGCGCGCCGTGCCCCGAGGTCGCATCTGCGAGCTGGTCGCGCGGCATGACGGGGCCGACCCGGCGTGGGCCCAGTTCGACGCCGAGCACCTCTCACTGCGCACCCGGACCGCCCGCATCGAGCAGGCGAGGATCGTCCTCACCGCATCGCGCTCCAATCGTGCCGCGGTCGCGACGCTGTCGCCCGAGGCCCGATCGAGGATCTTCACGCTGCGAGAGGCGCTGTGGCTCGGCGGGGACTTCCGGCGGGACCCGTCCCTCTCGGGAGAGGAGGCGGTCGCCGCGTTCGCCCGGCACCTCGACGCCCGTCGCGGCGCCGGCACCCCGCCCCGGGAGCGCCGGTTGCCCTTCCTGCCGATCCGCGACCCGCTGAGCATCGCGGATGGGCACACACGCGGGCGGCGCGAGCATGCCCTGACCATCCGGCAGGTGCACGAGGTGGCGGAGTCCGTCGCCCGTCTGCTGGTGTCGACAGCCCCGGTGTGACCTGCACTCAGCGACGCGCGTACTCTTCGTAACCCCGACCCAGGGCTCCCGCCACGAACCCGGCACCGCGGTACATCGCGCGCGTGCCCGTCGACCGCCAACGCAGCGAGCGGAAGAGGACTCCCAGGAGCCAGCGCGCACCGCCCGCCGCCACGCGCAACAGGCCTCCGGCGATGGACGCGGCGCGCGCCCGGATGCGACCGGCGCGACCGGTGGCGAGGACCGCCGCGAGTCGCGCCGACGTCGTGCCGTTGCGGTAGGCACGCATCAGGATCCAGTGGCGATCGACGCGTTGCGGCAGCACATCCTCGACGACGACGGCGTCCTGCGCCCAGCGGATGACGTACCCCGATCGGGAGAACTGCAGCGTGAAGAGGCTGTCCTCGCCCCCCGTGGTCCCGAAGCGGGGATCGAACCGCACGCCGCTGGCGCGGACGGCCGCCATGCGCAGCAGCAGGTTGTTGGTCGCGGCCTGCGGCATCACCTGCCGATCGATCCGGGTGGGGCGCACGAAGGCGCCGACCGCGGTCAGCCAGGGATCGATCGGGGTGGGCAGGGCGGTCACCACCCTCCCGGCCACGGCATCGGCGCCGCATTCGTCGAGGACCCGGAGCAGCGCGGGGAGCCATCCCGGCGTCGGCCGTTCGTCGTCGTCGATGAACACGAGGAGATCGGCCCCCGCGGCTTCGTCGAGAGCGCGGTTGCGCGCGGCGCTCAGACCGGGCTCCGGCTCGAGGACATAGCGCACCGCGCGGGCGACCGGGGCCGCCGATCCGTCGGGGTCGTTGTCGACGACGAGGATCTCGCCGTCGACGTCGGCGAGCTCGCCGAGGGCGTCGGCGACCTCGCCGATCGCGCGGGCGAGCCGCTCGGGCCGCCGGTAGGTGGCGATCGCGACCGTCAGGCGACGGGTCATGGTGTCGACGGCTCCCCGTCCGCATCGGGGACCGCGCTCGCGCCCCCGCGTCGCAGGCGGACCGCGCGAGCGTACGCCTGCGCATGCCGCTCTCCGGTCCGCTCCCATCCCCGACGCGACAGGTCGGGGTGCGGCGCGCGCGGTCGGGAGACCTCGTCGAGGGCGGCGTCGAGCGCAGCGGTGTCGAGCTCGCCGTCGTACATGCTGATCCATCCCGGACCGACCTCCGTCGCCAGTGCCTCGTTGGCATCGTTGCGCGGAACGAGGACGGGACGGTCGAGCGAGAGTGCGGCGAGAACGCTGCCCGAGTTGTGCATGAACCGGTACGGCAGCGCGACCAGGCTGCCCTCGGTCATCGCGGCGACGAAGTCGGCGTCGTCGAGGAACTCGAGGCGGAGCACGACGCGCGGATCCTCCGCCGCGAGCCCGCGGATCTCGTCGGCGAGCTCGTCCGAGGTCGGGTTCCCCGACACGGCGAGGCTCACCCCATCGCCCCGCAGTCCCCGGAAGGACGTGATCAACGTCTCCACGCCCTTGTAGCGGCGGATCAGCCCGACGAAGGCGAGGCGCCCGGGGATCGGCGAGCGACGGGTGATCCCCGCGAACCACGGCCGGTAGTCGCCATGCAGGATCGTGACCGTGGGCAGCCCGGGCGGCAGCTCGGTCGTCTCGCCGATGAGGATCCGGAGGTCGGTCCGGAGATCGACCGCGGAGAGCAGCCAACGCTGCAGAGGGGTCAGCCCGGTCGGCGGCTGGAGGTTGTGCACCGTGCGGACGACCGCCGTCCGGGACACGCGCAGCCGGAGGATCAGCGCGACGAACAGCCACCTCTTCGCCAGGCGCCGCAGCGGGCTGCGCGCGTTGAAGAGGGTCTCGGGCCAATGGAAGTGGATCGCGTCGTATCGACCCGCGAGGGCGCGGCGCCATCCGAAGCGATGGTGCTCGATTCCCTCGGTGGCGGCCAGCGCCCGATCCAGCATGATGATGTAGGGATTGGTCGTGGGCCGAGGAGGCGGAAACGATTGGAGGATGCGCAAGGGTCTCACGGAGCCTCTCCCGGCGGTCGAACGGCGCCCGGCACCGACGGCGCCGAGCGGTCAAGAGTAGTGCCCGAGTCCACCGGCGCAGAAGCCGCGGGGCGTCGTGCCGTCGTGGTGGTCAACTACGGATCGCACGATCTGGTCGAACGCAACCTGTCATCGACCCTGACCGGGCTGCCGGATGTTCTCGGCGTCGTCGTCGACAACCGGACCTCGGAGGCCGAGAGCGAGGCGATGAGCGACGTCGGGCGCCGGCACGGCTGGGTCGTCGTGCCATCGCCGATCAACGTCGGCTTCGGCGCGGGCGTCGCTCTCGGCGTCGCGGCCGCGAGGGCCGCGGGCGCCACGGAGTTCCTGATCCTGAATCCGGACGCGCACCTGGACCCTGCTGCCGTCGTGAAGCTCCTCGCCCGGGTGCGCGAGAAGCCGATGGAACTGGTGGCGCCCCTCGTCGTGCGACCCGACGGGACGAGCTTCGCCGAGCTCCAGGACCTCTACCTCGCGGACGGCCGGATGCGGGCGTCCCGGGTGCGTCCGGCGTTCATCCCCGAGGCGGACGTGGTGCGGTGGGTCAGCGGGGCGTGCTTCGCGATCTCCTCGCGACTCTGGGATGCCTCCGGCGGCTTCGACCATGACTACTTCCTGTACTGGGAGGACGTCGACCTCTGTTGGCGCGTGTGGGCGGCCGGGGGAGTGGTCCGTGTCGACGAGGGTCTGACCGCCGTGCACGACGAGGGGGCGACCCACGCGAGCGGCGGCCCGGTGGGGGCCAAGTCGCCGATCTACTACTACTTCAACATCCGGAACCGCCTGATCTTCGCGCGCAAGCACCTCGACCGGGTGTCGATCCGTCGATGGCGACGGGGCGCGCCACGCATGGCGCTTCTCGTCCTGCTCCAAGGAGGCCGGCGGCAGTTCCGCTCGCCCCGCCGCACCATCGCGCCGGCGCTGCGGGCGGTCCGCGATGGGCTGCGGGGGACAACCGGGGTCCCCCGGAAGGGGGCGCGACGCCGAAGTCCATTCACTAGTATGTGCGCAGCGAGTGTGTCCCCCGACCCGCATCGCCGCCGTCCTGTTATACCCCCCGATACACAGGATTCCCGTGAACACGTCCCCCCGCGTGCGAAACCGAGTTGGTTCCGTCCACCCCCGGACCGCAGCCGCGCTCCGAGCGGCATTCCGCGCGCGTCTCCCACGGCCGTCGCTCCTCCTGCTGTCCTTCGTCGTCGCTGCCACGGCCCTGACCGCGTGCGTCCCCGCGACACCCCAGCCGGCGACCACCCTGCCGACCCATAGCGTCAAGAAGCCGGTCCCCGCTCCGAGCGGCGGCACCGTCGACCAGCAGGTGGCATCGCCGACGCCGGAGCCGACGGTGGGCGCGCGGGCGGGTGCCGCCGCGAAGGTCGGCGGCGGGGTCTCGATCCGCATCGCGAGCGTCACCGCCATCAAGGTCACGGCGAAGACGCCGGGCGAGATCGACGGAGCCGCCGTCGTCGTCAAGGTGGAGGTCGACAACGCGGGCACCGCGACCGCCAGCGTCGACTCGGCGTACGTGAACGTCGTCGCCTCGGACGGGACCTTCGCCGTGGCGACGACCGCCGGCAAGGGCGTGCCCTTTCACGGCGTGGTCGCACCGGGCGCCACGGCGACCGGTTCCTACGTCTTCATGCTGTCCCATCCCCAGGGCCGTCAGGTCACCGTGACGGTCAGTCACGCTGCCGGAACGCCGGTCGCCCAATTCACCGAAACCGTGTCATGAGCATCGGAGCCACGATGAACGCCATCTCAGCAGCAACGACGCGGATCCTCGCGGTCACGGCCGTGGCCGCACTCACGGCCGTCGGCCTCACCGTCCTTTCGGTGCAGTCGGCGCATGCCGACCCGCTCCCGTCTCCGGCCAACATCCAGCAGCGCGACGGCAACCTCGTCACGGCGGACGCCCTCCCCACCGTGCAGATCGACTCGGGCTACGTCTGGGCGCAGACCATGATCGGCAGCACCGTGTACGCGGCCGGCAGTTTCTCGAACGCCCGGCAGGCCGGAGCCGCTCCGGGCTCCGGCACGCTGACGCCGCGGAGCAACGTCCTCGCGTACGACATCACCACCGGAAACCTGACCGCCTGGGCGCCCGCCGTGAACGGCGTGGTCAAGTCGATCGCCGCGTCGCCCGACGGCAGCCGGATCTACCTCGGCGGGTCGTTCAACCAGGTCAACGGCCAGACGCGCTACACGGTCGCCGCCGTCGATGCGACGACCGGTCAGCTGGTCGCCGGATTCAACCCGTCCGTCGGCGGCTCGGGCGTGTATGCCATGGTGGCGACCGCCAACACGCTGTACGTGGGCGGTCTGTTCACCCAGGCCAACGGGGTCGCGCGCCAGAACCTGGCGGCCTTCTCGACCGCGAACGGCGCCCTCCTCGGCTGGGCGCCGACGACGGACCTGCAGACCGACGCCATGGTCATGGACCCGACCAACACCAAGCTCATCATCGGCGGCCGGTTCGGCGGCGTGAACGGCGTCGCGCAGCGCGGCCTGGCCGCGCTCGACCTCACGGACGGCTCGATCCTCCCGTGGGCGGCTCCCGCCACCGTCATCAACGGGGCCAGCTCCGGCCCGAACGCCGGTCAAGCGGGAATCTTCGGACTGACCGCCGACTCGGGCGCCGTCTACGGCACCGGGTGGGTCACCGCCAACGTCGCGACCGGCAATCTCGAGGGGGTGTTCTCGGCCGAAGCAGGGTCGGGCGACATCCGCTGGGTCGCCGACTGCCACGGCGACGAGTACGGCGTCTACTCGACGGGGTCCGTCGTCTACACGACGAGCCACACCCACCAGTGCGACACCGTGGGTCTCGCCCCGGAGCA
The DNA here is from genome assembly GCF_030161895.1 of Pseudolysinimonas kribbensis. Taxonomy (GTDB): domain Bacteria; phylum Actinomycetota; class Actinomycetes; order Actinomycetales; family Microbacteriaceae; genus Pseudolysinimonas; species Pseudolysinimonas kribbensis. The sequence goes on along the minus strand of NZ_BSVB01000001.1, from coordinate 206,775 downwards.
GCCCACCCGCACCTACCGCTACATCCAGGCCTTCACGACATCCGTGGGCGGCATCCTGACCCGCTCGCCGAGTGTCAGCAGCATCTACCAGGACTGGAGCGGGACCCCGTCGCCGTCGCCGTACGCCTGGTACCCGGACTTCACGGTGGGCACCGCGAGCGGACTGGGTCAGGCCGGCCTGTCGATCACCGGCAACACGCAGTACATCTCGGTGGGCGGGGAATTCGGCTCGGTGAACAACCGCCAGTTCCAGGGCCTCGTGCGCTTCGCGATCCATCCGGCGGGGGCGCGAAGATGGGTCCGCGTCTGGCCGCGCCGTCCTGGACGGGAACGGCCACCTCGAAATCCGCGGGCACGGTGCGGGTCAGCATCCCGGCCAACTGGGATCGCGACGATCTGCATGAGACCTACGCCCTCTACCGGGAAGGCACCGCCGCGCCCGTGGCCAGCACAGTCGCCGACTCGACGTGGTGGAACACCCCGAACGTGCAGTTGAAGGACACCGGTCTCACGCCGGGCTCCTCCCAGCAGTACCGGGTCGTGGCCACCGACGGCGACGGTAACAGCGAGGCGAGCGCGTGGATGCCCGTGACCGTGGCCTCCGGCACCCCTCGGCGTACGCCGACCGCGTGCTCGACGACGGCGCGATCGTCTACTGGCGCCTCGGCGGTGACGCGAGCAACTGGGCCGGCGGTGCAGACGCCGTCGTGGGATCCGGCGTCACGACCACGACGCCGGGTGCCGTCAGCTCCGACGCCGGCGACCCGGCATCCCGGCTGAGCGGCTCCAGCACGGGCACGGTGCGCACTCCCGCCACCGTCCCGTCGAGCACGACCACCTTCTCGGTCGAGACGTGGATCAAGACCACGACCCGGACGGGCGGCAAGATCATCGGCTACGGCAGTTCGGCGACCGGCAATTCGTCGAACTACGACCGGCACCTCTACATGCTCAACAACGGCCGAGTGACGTTCGGCATCTACGACGGGTCGACCCGCACGCTCACGAGCCCGACAGCTCTCAACGACGGCGCGTGGCACCAGCTGGTCGGCACCCTCTCACCGACGGACGGCCTCCGTCTCTACGTCGACGGAGCCCTGGTGGCGAGCGACCCCACGGCCAAGACCGCGCAGAGCTACAACGGCTACTGGCGGGTCGGCGGCGACAACCTGGGCGGATGGCCGAACCAGCCTTCGAGCACCTATTTCTCGGGCCAGGTCGACGAGGTGGCGGTCTACGGCACGACACTCCCTGCGTCGGCTGTCTCCGCGCAGTACGACCTGGCGGCGGGCATCGCGTCGCCGACCGCCGGGTTCACGGCGACTCCGACCGACCTCGCGATCGCGGTCGACGGGTCGCAGTCGGCAGCTCCGGCGGGCCGTACCCTGACGGGCTACGCCTGGGACTGGGGTGACGGAACCGCGGCCGGCAGCGGCGTCATGGCGACGCACACGTACGCGGCGGCCGGCACGTACCCGGTCACGCTGACCGTGACCGACAGCAGCGGTCGGACGGCGGTCGCGAGCAAGTCGGTCACGGTGACGGCACCCAACGTGGCGCCGACCGCGTCGTTCACATCGTCGGTGTCGGGGCTGACCGCCTCCGTCGATGCCTCGGCGTCCACCGACAGCGACGGCACGCTCACCTCCTACAGTTGGGACTGGGGTGACGGCACGGCGGTCGGATCGGGTAAGACGGCGAGCCACGCCTACGCGGCCGCGGGCGGCTACACGGTCACCCTGACCGTGACGGACAACGACAGTTCGACCGGCACGACGACCGGCACGGTCACGGTCGTGCACGGCGCGCCCACCGCATCCTTCACGACGACGCCCACCGGGCTGGATGTCGCGGTGGATGCCTCGGCCTCGACCGCGGCAGACGGCGCGAGCCTGAGTTACGCGTGGAACTGGGGTGATGGGACGGCGGCCGGGTCCGGCAAGACGGCCACCCACACCTACACCGCTCCGGGCGACCACACCATCACCCTGACCGTGACGGACAGTCTGAACAGCACGGCGACGAAGGCGGCGACGGTGACACTGTCCACCATCACGTTCGCGGCGCAGGATGATTTCGCTCGTTCGGTGTCGTCGGGCTGGGGTTCGGCGGATGTGGGTGGCGCGTACACGGTGGTGTCGGGTTCGGCGTCGGTGACCTCGGTGTCGGGTGGGGCGGGTGTGCTTGCTCTGCCGGCTGGGCAGACGCGGAGCATGATGTTGAAGTCGGTGGTGGCGCGGGACACGACCTCGACGGTGGTGTTCTCGTTGGATGCGGCGCCGTCGACGGGCAGTGCGTATGCGGGTGTGGTGGCGCGGCAGATGGCCGGCGCTGATGACAACTACACGACGCGGGTGTGGCTGAACAAGGACGGCACGGTGTGGTTGGTGGCGCAGCGTGGCGGGACGGTGCTGCAGTCGGCGCAGGTGGCGGGGATCACGCGGGCTGCGGGTGATTCGTTCAACCTGAAGGTGACGGTGACCGGGGTGAGCCCGACGACGATCACGGCGAAGCTGTGGCGGGTCGGTGCGGCGGAGCCGGCGAATGCGCAGCTGACGGTGACGGACTCGACGGCGGCGTTGCAGGGTGCGGGCTATGTGGGTCTGCACGGCAACCGTTCGGGCTCGGCGACCAGCACCGGCACGATCACCTTCGACACCTACCGCGTCACCGCGGGAGACGGCACCCCGCCGCCGGCCAATGCGGTCCCGACGGCGTCCTTCGTCTCGAGCACGTCCGCCCTGACCGTCTCGACGGACGCGTCGGCCTCGACCGACAGCGACGGGTCGATCGTGGGCTACGCGTGGAACTGGGGTGATGGGACGGCGGCCGGGTCCGGCAAGACGGCCACCCACACGTATGCGGCCGCGGGGTCGTACCCCGTGACGCTCACGGTGACCGACAACGGCGGAGCGACGGCGACCAGGACCACGACGGTCGCGGTCGCCGCAGCACCCCGTCGGACTTCGCGGCGCAGGATGATTTCGCTCGTTCGGTGTCGTCGGGCTGGGGTTCGGCGGATGTGGGTGGCGCGTACACGGTGGTGTCGGGTTCGGCGTCGGTGACCTCGGTGTCGGGTGGGGCGGGTGTGCTTGCTCTGCCGGCTGGGCAGACGCGGAGCATGATGTTGAAGTCGGTGGTGGCGCGGGACACGACCTCGACGGTGGTGTTCTCGTTGGATGCGGCGCCGTCGACGGGCAGTGCGTATGCGGGTGTGGTGGCGCGGCAGATGGCCGGCGCTGATGACAACTACACGACGCGGGTGTGGCTGAACAAGGACGGCACGGTGTGGTTGGTGGCGCAGCGTGGCGGGACGGTGCTGCAGTCGGCGCAGGTGGCGGGGATCACGCGGGCTGCGGGTGATTCGTTCAACCTGAAGGTGACGGTGACCGGGGTGAGCCCGACGACGATCACGGCGAAGCTGTGGCGGGTCGGTGCGGCGGAGCCGGCGAATGCGCAGCTGACGGTGACGGACTCGACGGCGGCGTTGCAGGGTGCGGGCTATGTGGGTCTGCACGGCAACCGTTCGGGCTCGGCGACCAGCACCGGCACGATCACCTTCGACACCTACCGCGTCACCGCGAGCTAGCCTGGCGGGGATCGGCGCTGCGGCGCCGATCCCATCCGGCGAGGAGGAGACGTGGGGGACTCGGCGCTCGGGGTGGCGGGCCTCGCGCTCCTGGGCGTGCTCGCGTTCGCGAGCGCGATCCTCCTGTTCCGCGTCGTGCCGCGTGCCGCGTTCGTGGTGTGGTGCCTCGTCCTGTTCTTCGTGCCCGTGTGGATCGGAGCCCAGGTCGGCTCGTTCTTCGCCGCGATCAGCATGGTGACCCTCGCCGGGATCGCCGCCAATGTCACACGCATGCGGTTCGCGCTGCCGGACCTGGCCATCGCCGGATTCGCGGGGCTGGGCGCGATCCTGTTCGCCGTCGGTCAGGTGTCGCTCTCGGCGATCGTCACCGCGGTCGTGGAGTGGGTGGTGCCGTATGTCTGGGGGCGCATCGTCGCGAGCCGTGTTTCATCCGGCTTCGTCTTCAAGGCGATCGCGGTCTGTGCGACGTTCGCCGCGGTCCTGGCTCTGCTCGAGTTCGCGACCGGCCGCAATCTGTTCGTCCAGCTGCCGGCTCTCGGCCCGTCCTACTCGGTCTGGGCGCCTCTCCAGTACCGAGGCGGCCTGCTTCGCGCGGAGGGCGCATTCGGTCACTCCATCGCCCTCGGCGCGTCGCTCGCCCTGTCGACGGCGTTCGTCCTGGCCGCGGCCTGGCGCACGCGCACGCACATCCTGATGCTCGTCATCATCGGCGCGGCGACGGTCGTGACGTTCAGCCGGATCGGACTGATCACCGAGGTGATCACCATCGCTCTCTGCGTGGTCCTCCTGCATCGCCTGCGGACCTCGACCCGGATCGCCGTCCTCATCATCGCCGTGGTCGCGGCACTCGTCGTGGTCCCGCTCATCAGCGACGTCTTCCTGGACGCCGGCGCGGAGGCCGGCGGAAGCGCCGACTACCGGGTCGACCTCCTCCAGTTGCTTCCGCAGCTCAAGCCGTTCGGGTCGTCCGATGACTGGTCGTCGGTGACGGCGAACGGCACGTACCTCGGATCGTTCGCCGCCACCATCGACAATGCGCTGCTGCTCATCGCGCTCCGGTTCGGCATCGTGCCGGCCCTGGTGCTCGTCCTGCTCCTCGGAGCGGGCATCGTCTCGATCCTCATCCCGCATCGCGCCACCGCGGCGTCGATCGGCCTCGTCGCGCAGATCCCGGCCCTGTTCAGCGTCGCGCTGATCACCCAGTACGGCATGTTCCTGTGGTTCGTCGGAGGCCTCGCGGTGTCGTTGATCCACAGCCGCGATCCGTCCGGAGAGCAGGGTGGCGTCAGTCGCTTCCGGGTGCATCCCCTCGCGCTTGCTCCTGGGTCGCCTCGATCGTGACCGGCCGGGCGGGGCCGTAGAGGCGGACACGGTTCCGCCGGATGTAGACGGCGAACGGGATGACCTGAATGATCAGCACCGACACTGCGTTCGACAACAGCGGGCCGACCACGCCCCAGGCCGGTGCCGCGAACACCGACAGGACGACGGTCGACGCGGCCGCGAGAAGCGCGGGGGCCACCTGGAACCGGATCCCGGGCTTGTCCATGATGAACATGCCGAGCGGATACAGCGCGGCTTGCACCACGGTCATCGCTCCGAAGGCGAGGACGATCGGAATGCCTACTGTGACCTCGTCCTTCGACACGATCGAGAAGAACCAGGGCCCGATGACGACCATGATGGCGGTCACCGCCGCGGCGGCCACGGCGAACAGCCCGGACAGCAGGAACGGACCGCCGCGCGTCACGCCACCGGCCGCTCGTGCGCGCGCGAAGGCGGGCCAGAGCGTCACCCCTGCCGCGCCGATCAGGGCCTGGACGGCGAAGAAGACCTGACCGGCCAGCGCGTACTGGGCGAGCTCCTGATGCGACGCGGTCTGCGCGAGGATGTAGCGCGGCAGGGCGAGCGAGAGCGGTGCGGCGAGCAGCTGCGCGAACATCGGCCAGCCGACGTCCATGACCCGGGCACCGGGATAGCGGCGGCGCCACAGGACCCGACGGGCTGCGGTCCGCAGAAGCGGGTTGCTGAACCGATCGGCGACCACGACGCCGCAGAGGGCGACTACGAGGGTCGCGAGGAAGGTCCCGAGCGCCAGGAACGCTCGCACCGAGGACGTTCCTGCATCGAGCAGCAGCCACACGATGAGCAGCGACAGCGGCGAGATCATGCCCTGGAGCAGGATCACGATCGGGTTACGCCCCAGTCCCAGCAGGATCCGTTGCCACACGCCCATCGAGATCGAGACGCAGAAGATCAGGACGCACACGAACGCGGCTGTCTCCGCCCCCGGGACGGCCGCCGCACTGCCGAGCACGAGATGCCATCCGCCGGTCACGAAGAGGGCGAGGTCCACGAGTGCCACCGTGCCGGCGAACAGCAATGTGACCCGGACGACGGTGGTCACGAGCCCCGTCAGCCGCGCGTCGGAGCGGATGTCGGGCGAGGTCGCCGCCGCGTTGACGACGACGGCACCGGCACCGAGATCGGAGAAGGAGATCAGGCTGGGAAGCGCGACCAGCAGGGAGAGCAGGGCATACGGCCCGACACCGGCCTCGCCGATGACGAGGCGCGCTGAGAGGACCCCGCACACGAGCGAGACGCACATGGTCAGCACCCGGGCCGCCGTGGAGAACAGGGCGCTCACAGAAGGGCGGCTCCGTGCGGGTTGCTGGACTAGAGCAGGACGCGGGTACTGTACCATCGCCCTGTCGTCGACCCCGCTCCAGTCACTCCCCGGGGTGCAGAGTCCTACGGAAGGGGCGGCTGTGAACCCCGATACGTCGGCGTGGACGGCGATGCGCGTCGTCGGTGCGCTGCGCAGGCTGTGGTGGCTCGTCGTGGCACTCGGCATCGCGGGCGCCGGGGTCGCGTTCGGGGTGTCCGCGTCGGCCACCCCGATCTTCCAGTCGACGGCTTCGCTCTACTTCACCCTCAATCAGGGCGGCGATGCGATCGACCTGAACCAGGGCTCGACGTACACGCAGAACCAGATGCTGTCGTTCGCGCAGCTCGCCACCTCCTCCCGGGTCCTGCAGCCCGTGATCGACGATCTCGGGCTTGACACGACGCCGAGGCTCCTCGCCCGCACTCTGCAGATCTCGATCCCGCAGAGCACCGTGGTGCTGGAGGTGCAGGCCGCGTCGCCCGACCCGCGGATGGCGGCACGGGTGGCGAACGCGGTCACGACGAGCCTGGTGGACGTCGTCCGTGAGATCGCGCCCACCGGCGCCGACGCGACGCCGACGGTCAAGGCCGAGGTCATCGACCGTGCCGTCGTGCCCCGGGTCCAGGCGCTGCCGAACAAGACACGGGACAGCGCGATCGGCCTTCTGATCGGCCTCCTCCTCGGTGTCCTCATCGCCATCGCCGTGACGGCACTGGACACCCGGATCCGCTCGGTCGACACCCTCACCCGCATCCTCGACCGTCCCGTCCTCGGCACGATCTCACGCGCTCCGCGGAAGGGGCGGGGCCTTCCCGTCGAACGCGATCCACTCGGGCAGACGGCGGAGGACGCCCGCAGGGTCCGGTCATCGCTCGCCTACGCATCGCTCTCGCATCCGCTTCGCAGTCTGCTCGTCACCTCCGCCCTTCCCGGCGACGGCAAGACGACCGTGGCGGCCAACCTCGCGTATGCCATGTCGGGGGTCTCGTCGGTCGTCATCGTCGATGCCGACCTGCGGCGTCCTCGGGTCGGCGACTATCTCGGCGTCGAGGGCAGCGTCGGCTTGACCAACGTGCTGCTGGGCGAGCTCCCGTTCGAGCGGGCGAAGCTCGGCTGGGCGGACTCGGATCTCGACGTGCTGCCGTCCGGTCCCATTCCGCCCAATCCGGCGGACGTCCTCACGTCCGGGGCGATGCGCCGTCTGCTCGACGAGGGTCTGGCGGCATACGAGCTCGTGATCATCGACTCGCCGCCGGTCCTCAGCGTCGCCGACGCGGCTCTCCTGGCTCCCATCGTCGACGGGGTCGTCATCGTGATCGACGCGCGGCGGACGCGCCAGTCGCAAGCGGCTCAGACCGTCCATCAGCTGGAGGCGGCGGGAGCCCGCGTCGTCGGTCTGATCCTCAACAACGTGAAGACGCCCCGGGCGTCGCGTTCGCGCTACTACTACCGGACGCCGACGGCCGTCGAGGCCGAGAGCTAACCGCGCACCCCACGCCGCTCGAGCCGCTCGTGGAGCTTCTTCGCGAGCATCGCGGGAAAGTAGCGCCGGCGGAAGGCGGCGATGAAGCGCCGCGCTGCACGCTCGTCCGCGAAGACCTCGCGCATCGACCAGAAGGCGGCGATCCGCGCGCGCGCTCTCCGGTCGCCTCGCGCGAGCGCTGTCCGGTGCACGGCGAAGAACGCCGAATCGACGGCCTCCGCCTCGGAGATGGTGGAGTCCACCCCCTCTACGCCGTGGCGCTGACGCGGCCAGACCGTGGGGGAGGGCAGGGGGACCCCGTCGTACACCGCCTCGACGCCCAGGCCCCGCACCGTCAGCCACGCGCCGTACAGGAAGAACTCGGTCAGCTCCTGGCGCTCGAACTCCTCCGCGAAGGGTGTGCCGGATGCCCTCTCGATGTCGTCGATCATCGCCCGGACGATCTCGGTGCGCATGACGAACGGCGTCGCCGTCGGGAGGAAGTCGTCGTGGGCCGCCTCGATCGCGGCATCCGTACCTCCCGCGTACCGCAGGGCACGATCCAGCTGGGGTCGGAGCGGGTGCGCCGTGTATGGATGCGTCGCTCCGCGTGCGCGGCCGTCCGGGGCCACGAAGTCCTCCAGGACGGCATCGCGGATGAGGTGGTTCTTCGCATCCAGCAGGACGTAATGCGGCGTCGAGATCGTTCGCGCGATGAGGAGCTTGGCGATCTGCTGGCTGCGCCAGCCGATGGTCGGCGGCATGCTCGACGCGATCTCACCGGTCCGAACGACCCGCAGGCGATCGGCGAGGGGGCCGTACGCGGCTCTCAACCGCGCGAGCGCCCGTCGTGACAGCGGCCGCCAGTCGTTGTCGATGACGACGACCTCCGACAGGGCCGAGTCGGCGAGATGACGCGCCAAGGAGCGCGCCTGCAACTCGAGCAGCCCGAGCTCGGCCCCGAAGACGACGGTGACGAACGACACGGGCGGGTTCATGCGTCCATTGTGGGGGCGCGGTGCCCGCACCCCCAGAGTGGGGGGCGGCGCGGGTCGTCATCGGCACCTCTGCATTACCCTCGAAAGCGGGTTCGCCGTCAGGGGGAGCGTCCCGCGTTGGATCCACGCCGACTCGAGGAGACCCTTGTCCGCTTCCCCGGTGCACCCCTCACGGGACGGGCGCCCGACGGTGCGGATCCTCGGAACCCATGGTGTCCCCGCGGCCTACGGCGGCTTCGAGACGGCCGCGGAGAACGTCGCCCGTCACCTGGTGGCGCACGGCTGGCGCGTCGTCGTCTACTGCCAGGCGCGGGGTCGCGGCCCCGTCGTCCAGGACGAATGGCAGGGCATCGAGCTGGTGACCATCCCGGTCCCGCGCGACGGGTGGCTCGGCACGTCGGCATTCGACTGGAGGTCCATCCGGCACGCGGTCCGGCACCGCGATCTGACTCTCACCTTCGGGTACAACACGGCCGTCTTCAACATCTCGCAGCGCCGTCGCGGGTTGCGCAACGTCATCAACATGGACGGCATCGAGTGGTCGCGCGCCCGCTGGGGGTTCATGAAGCAGGCGATCCTCTACGTCAATGAACGCATCGCGTGCTGGGTGGGGGACCGCCTGATCGCCGACCACCCCGAGATCGAGCGGCACCTGGAACGCAAGGCCACGAGGTCCAAGCTCGTCACCATCACCTACGGCGCCGACCAGGTGGTGACGGCGTCGGCCGAGCCCGTGCGTCGGCGTGGGCTGGAGCCGGGGAGTACCTGACCCTGATCTGCCGCCCCATTCCCGAGAACTCGATCCTCGAGCTCGTGCGGGCGTTCTCCGCCCGGCCTCGTGGTCTGCGTCTGGCGATCCTCGGCGACTATCTCCCGCAGTCGGACGCGTATCATCGCGCGGTCGTCGATGCGGCGAGCGACGAGGTGGTCTTCCTGGGCTCGGTGTACGCCCCCGCGGAGGTGGCGGCACTGCGATTCCACTCGGTCGGTTATCTGCACGGCCACACGGTGGGGGGCACCAATCCGTCGCTGGTCGAGGCCCTCGCCGCCGGCAATCCGGTGATCGCGCACGACAACGTCTACAACCGCTGGGTCGCGGGCGACGCGGCCCTCTACTTCCGGGACGCCGACGATGCCGACGAGCGAATCACATCGTTCCTCGGCGACCCGGACGGACGGGCCGCGCTCGCGGCCTCCGCGCGCCGCCGGCACGCCGAGGAGTTCACATGGGAGCACGTCGCCGGGCAATATGAGGATCTCCTGGCCTCACAGCTGCCACCGGGCGACCGGCGCCTACCCAGGGAGAACGCATGATCAGCGTGGGCGTCGTGGGCCTCGGCAAGATGGGGATGTCGCACCTGGCGATGATCCAGGCGCATCCCGACGTCCGCGTGGGTGCCGTCGTCGACACGACCGGCTATGTCCTCGACGTGCTGGAGAAGTACACAGGCCTGCCGACCTTCCGAGACGTCGACGCCGCTCTCGCGAAGGTCGAGCTCGACGCGCTCATCATCGCGACGCCGACGCGGCTGCACGCTCCCATGGTGCGGCAGGCCCTCGAGCACGGGCTCGGCGTGTTCTGCGAGAAGCCGCTGTGCATGAGTGCCGCCGACTCCGCCGGACTCGCCGGGCTGGCGCGGCAGCGCGGCCTCGTCACCCAGGTCGGCTATCACAATCGTTTCGTCGGCGCGTTCCGCGAGGTCAAGCGCCTGCTCGACGCCGGCGCGATCGGGAGAGTCACCCACCTTGCGGCGGAGGCGTACGGACCCGTCGTGCTGCGCGCCAAGGGCTCCACGTGGCGCAGTCGCCGCGAGGAGGGCGGTGGCGCGCTCTACGATTACGCGGCGCATCCGCTCGATCTGCTGACCTGGTACGCGGGCGCTCCGAACGCCGTCGGCGGCACGGTGCTCGGCTCCGTCTTCTCGGCGGACACCGAGGACGAGGTCTACAGCACTCTCTACTACCCGGACGGATCGCACGCGCAGCTGTCGGTCAACTGGTCGGATGAGTCCTATCGCAAGATGACGACGATGATCACGATCTCGGGGACGGCGGGCCGCATCCACGCCGACCGCCAGGAGGTCCAGCTCTATCGGCGCGACACGGCACCGGAGCTCCCGGGGTATGAGCGCGGATGGACCGTCAAATACACGACGGAGCTCACCGATCCGGTCTGGTTCTACCTTCGCGGAGAGGAGTACAGCGCCCAGCTGGACCACTTCGTGCAGCGTGTCGCCCGCGGCGATACGGCCGGGACCAACACCTTCGACAGCGCGGCGCTCACCGATCGGGCGCTCGAGCTGCTCACCCTGGATGCCGCGAAGGGACCCTCGACACGGGATGAGGCCGCGGCCGCGCCTGATGCGACCCGCCGGGGATCGAGGAGGCAGCGCGCGTGAGCGACTACCGGATGGACCGCCTCCTCTTCGGCGACAACCAGTTCTTCGGCGTGAACCACATGTCGGAGGAGAAGGCGCGTTCGCAGGCGATGCGGTTCCAGCACATCGATGCGGTCATGGATGTCCTCGACGCGGCGTACGACGAGGGCATCACCACGTTCATGTGCACGACGCACGACCGGATCGCCGCCGTCGCCGACCGGGTCCGCGCCGATCCCGGCCGGTACGACCGGTTCACCTTCTTCCCCGGCATGCCGTACGCGCACAAGTACGCCGACGCCGTCACGGAGAACGGGATGCTGGGGGCGGTACGCCGCTTCCTGCCCGAGGAGGGCCTCATCAACGCGGCCGTGCGCGGCGGTCGCTCACTGGCCCGCAAGGACGTCGAGGGGATCATCACCCTGCTCGTGGACGCCGAGATGCGCATGTTCAGCGGCCTGCGGACGCCCGTGATCTGGCTCCAGAACGTCGTCGTCGACATGCTGCTCGGGTTGGGTTTCACCGAGGCGTTCACGATCTTCGCCCGCCATGTGCGCCGGCGCTATGACGCGGAGCCGGGCTTCATCACGATGAACCTGCCGATGCTGCTCGACTCCCTCGATGCCGCGGGTCTGGAGAATCCGATCGTGTGCGCGAACATCAACAAGATCGGCTTCCGCATGTCGGGCGGGCTCGAGGGCTATCAGCGGGCGCTCGAGACGAGGCGCTTCCGGGCGGTGGCGATGTCCGCCTTCGCGTCGGGGGCAATCCCGCCGCGCGAGGCGATCGAATGGATCGCGGAGCAGCCCCACATCGAGTCCATCGTCTTCGGCGCCTCCACCCGCGAACACATCCGCTCGACCCGGCTCCTGGTCGACGAGCTCATTCCGCGCTGAGCGCGGCCCCACGGGTTCCGACCACGCGGGCCGGGACGCCGGCCACGATGGCACGCGAGGGCACGTCCGAGCGCACCACCGAGCCGGCCGCGACGACGGCGCCCTCACCGATCGTCACGCCGGCGAGGATGATCGCCCCGGCCCCCACCCACACGTCGTCCGCGATCGTCACGGACGCGCGGATCTCGCTCTGCTCGATGATCGGACGACGCGGGTCGTCGAAGACGTGGTTCTCCGAGAAGACCTGCACGAACGGTCCGAGCAGCACGTCCCGCCCGATGTCGACACCGCCGCCGCCGTGGATGAAGTCGGATGCACCGACCGCCGCACGTCGGCCGATCCGGATCCCGACCCCGAGGTGCCGGATGGCTCCGGTGCTCCGCAGCACGGCGCCCCGGTCGATGGTCGCATCGTCCTCGATGATCACCCCGTCGCGGGAGAGGGCGTCGATCAGCACCCCCGACCCGAGCGACGTGTTCCGCCCCAGTCGCAGCCGGTGCCGGTTCCGCAGTGCCACACGGGACCCGACGAAGGTCCGCGGCATGCCCCGCAGAACTCCCCGGAGGCGCTCGAACGCCTTGCGCATGACGAAGGCGAGCACCTCGCGGTCCATCACGTCCGGGTCGAATCCGGCGTCGAATCCACGCGTCGCCCGGTAGCGCGCGTCGATCCGGTCACGCAGGCGCGACATGCGCGCGCTCCTCGTGCCGGATGCCGGTGACCGCACCGCGCATGCGCTCGACCGTCGATGCCCACGGCGTCGACGCCGACCCTGGTCGATCCGGGTCGGGCGTCCGGCGGCGGGGCTCGTGCGCCAGGGCGTTCCGCAGAGCACGCGCGATGTCCGTCGTCGAGCGAGGATCGAACCAGCCCTCCGCCTCCTGCTCACGGAATACCGGGAGATCGCTCGCGATGGCCGGGGTCCCGGCGGCGCGGGCCTCGAGCAGCGGCAGCCCGAATCCCTCGTCGAGCGAGGGAAGCACGAACAGCCGGGCATGCGCGTACAGCCATCGGAGCTCGGCGTCGTCCACGTCCCGCAGGAAGCGCACCCGACCGCCCGCGGCGCCCGGAAGCACCTCCGAGGCGCCGTCGGGCGCCCCGACGACCACGAGACGGTGCCGAGAGTTCACCTCGTCCTCGCCGAGATAGGCGTCGATGAGCCGACGCAGGTTCTTGCGGACGTTCAGCCGGCCGACCGTGAGGATGAACTCCTCCCCGGGTGCGATGGCGTCCGGACGTCGCGGTTCGAGCGCCACCAGATCGATCGGGACGTCGAGCCCCACGCGCCGGAGCCGGTCCCGCGTCTCCGGCCAGACCCGGCCGATCCGGGCGGTCTCCGCGCTCGATGTCGTGAAGATGAGGTGAGCGGCGCGCAGGCTCGGTCGAAGCAGGCGCAGGTACGCGCGTTCCGGGAGGGTGAACCACTCGGGATGGTCGACGTACATCGCGTCGTGAACGAGCACCGCGCTGACGGCGGTGCCGGTCCGCGTGGCGAAGTTCTGTGTGATCACCGCGTCGTGATCGACCGCGGCCCTGCCTGCGCGACGCGCCGCGACGGCGTGGATGCGCGCGAGCCGCGACACGGGACGCACCGTCGCCGCGATGCCGCGGCGCTCCAGGTCTCTCGCGATGCGGTCGGCCTCGTCGGGCCGCACGAGCAGGGTCAGGGCATCATCCGGGAAGGTACGAGCCCAGCCCGTGACCATCCCGATGACCACGTTGCGTCCGGAGGGTGGGCCGGAGAGCCACCAGTAGGCATCGACGAGGATCCGCAGCGTGCCCACGACCCCGTTCATGATGCGGCGGCTCGGTCCAGTCGACGCAGATCGCGGTACCACTTCGCGATCCCCGCCAGCAGCACGAGCCCGTGCGCCGCGAAGAGCACGCAGTAGATCACCACGAAGCCCGGTCGCCAGCCGGCCAGGAGGAAGGCGATGCACAGGATGCCGTAGTCCGCGGGCAGGGCGACGAGCGTCTGCAGCACCCCACGGCCCGCGGGCGCGCTCACGGGCACCGGCCGGGAGCGCCGCAGCTGGTCGGTCAGCATGATCCCGAAGAAGAAGACCACCGAGACGGTCAGATACCCGAGCGGCACCAGCAGGAACAGGTCGCTGCCGGGATGACCGAAGCGGAAGAAGGAGATGAGGACCGCGATGTGCACCAGGCAGGTCTTGGTCACGTCCACCATGTGGTCCAGCCACTCGCCCCGCAGGCTCCACCGCCGCGCAGTCGCGCGAGCTGGCCGTCAGCGGAGTCGAAGGCGTACCCGGCGGCCAGGAGGGCGGCCACCGCGGGTCCGAGCCACCAGACGGGGGCACGAGCGCCATCAGGGCGAGGCCCGAGAACGTCAGGAGCGCGCTGATGCCGGTCAGCGCGTTCGGGGTGAGACGCGCCAGGTAGGCGGCAGCGGCGATGAGTCGCCCGGCGCGTCGGTTGATCCAGACGGAGTACGGCGGCGCGCCACGGCTGGGCTTCTGCGCCGCGCCCATTCTGGCGAGCGTCGCCCGCAGGCTGCGGGGGTGTTCGAGCACGTCCTGCGTCACGGTCAGTACGCCCCCACGGGTCGCAGCAGCACCTTGACGGTTCGCCAGAGGATCAGGAGATCGCCCGTGAGCGACCAGTTCTCGACGTAGTAGAGATCGAGACGCACGCTCTCCTCCCAGGTCAGATCCGAGCGCCCGCTGATCTGCCACATCCCGGTCAGGCCCGGCTTGATGTAGAGGCGGCGCAGGACGTGCACCTCGTACTTGTTGACCTCATCGATGAGCGGCGGCCGCGGCCCGACGAGGCTCATCTCGCCGACGAGGACGTTGAGCAGCTGCGGGAGCTCGTCGAGCGAGTACTTGCGCAACACGCGTCCGACTCGGGTGACGCGAGGATCGTCGCGCAGCTTGAACAGCACCCCGTTGCCGTCGTTGCCGTCGGCGAGCGCCGCGAGCGCCGTCTCCGCATCCGGCACCATCGAGCGGAACTTGATCATGGAGAAGAGGGAACCGTTGCGACCGACGCGGGCCTGGTGGAAGAACACCGGGCCGCCGTCCGAGACCTTGATCGCGACCGCGATCACCAGCATCGCCGGAGCGTAGAGGGCGAGGGCGAGCGCCGACGCGGCGATGTCGAACGCTCTCTTCAAAGGTGCTTGCCGCCCTCGTAGCTCGGCAGCTCCACGTGCATGAGCGGCAGGTTCTCCACGGGCCGGATGTGGATCCGCGGACCCGCTACGTTGAGCAGCCGCGATGCGATGAGCATCTCCGCATCGGTGCGCTCGAGGCTCCATCCGAGGTCGCGCAGGAAGGTCCGTCCGTGGGGCTGCCCTGCGACGATGACCGCGTCGATCCCGCGCGCACGTGCCTCGGCGGCTACCGCGGACGACGTCGCCTTCCCGAGCACCGGGAAGCTCCGCTGGCCGGCGCGCACCTCCTGGGTCTCGTCCTCGCCTTCGAGCATGACCCCGACCGTTTCGTAGGGCCCGCCGTGCAGGCCGGCCAGCGTGATCAGGACCCGCTTGACGTCGTGCCGTGGTCCCACGACGAGCGTGGCGAGGGTGTTGCGACCGCGGCGGCGGCGGGAGATGAGCCAGGCGCGCCAGAGGCGACGCGACAGGAGGAGCCCCGCGAGTCCGACCGGGAAGGCCACCAGGAACAGAACGCGCGAGATGTCCGCCCCGATGACGAGCAGGGTGATCGCGTCGAGTCCGAAGGAGACGGCGGTCGCGTTGGTGACGCGCCGGTACTCGGTCGGTTCGGAGCCGATGACCCGGATGTCGCGCGTACGGATCGCGGCGAGCCCGGCGATCCAGGACACCGCGATCAGGCCGACCACGATCCAGTAGTTCACCCGGAGGCCACTGACCTCGAGGGCGGCGTCATCGGTGCCGAACCGCACGATCGTCGCGAGGCCGAGCGACGCCAGGACGACGCCGCAGTCGGTCAGCATGAGCGCGCCGGCGTAGCGGCGCATCGCTCGGCGACCAGGGGTCGTGCTCGCGGTACCGCTGCGCACAGGGAGGTCGAAGCGCGCCTCGAGCTCGGCCCAGGAGGGCGTGGCGGCGGTCACGTGGCCGGCTCCGAAAACGGAACAGGAACGGTGGAGATGTGCACTGTTCACCTGCGGGGGACAGGTGACGGCGGAGCCGTCGCGGGGACAGGAACGCAAAAGGACGAGTCCGTCGGGGGACGGGCCCGGGTGCTTCCACGAGGGGATCAGCCGACGACGTGATCTCCGGCGACCTTGTTCGGCATCAATCTATCGGGGGACAAAAGGGTGGTCAACTCAAGTTCTGAAATGTAGCCCCGCATTGGGGTAGACAGGTCGTGCGCGTCGGCTTCTCGCCTTACGCGGACGGGGAACGACGCCGCGGGAACCAGGGGATGACGGGCGAGGTGCGCCGCTGGTACTCGGCGTATTCGGGGTACTTGGACCTGGTGATCGCCTCGGTGAACCGCGTCGACCCGATGAAGATCGCCAGCAGCAGCACGATCCCCAGGCAGGTCCAGTCGAGCCCTCGGGCGGCGACGATGCCGAACGCCGCGACGACCCACCACTGCGCGTTCTCGAAGAAGAAGTTGGGATGCCGCGAGACGCGGAACAGCCCCGTCTGCCGGAAGCGCGGCGACGGCTCCCGGCCGGCCGCCGCCTCGCCGCGCTTCCACCGCTGGAACGACCACTGCTGCTGATCGGCGACGGTCTCGCCGACGAGGAAGCCGATGAAGAGCACCGCGAGCACGACGTCGAGCACGCCGAACGGCGTGCGGTGGGCGAAGGCGGTCCACGCCGGGGAGGCGATGAGGAACAGCACCGCGTTCTGGAAGATCACGATGAACAGCAGGTTGAACACCTGGAACTGCGCCGGCGACATCCGGCCGCGCAGCACCGCCCACCGGTAGTCCTCGTGGTCGCCGCCGATGCCGGCGTAGCCGCCCTTGCGTGCGAAGTTGAAGGTGAGCCGCGCACCCCACAGCAGCACGAGCACCGCCATGACGTCCAGGCGCGGGTCGCGCAGGCCGGCCGCGATCGCGAAGACCCAGACGTAGACGACGGGGATGATCGACCAGATCCGGTCGACCCACGAGGTGTCCTTCGTGACGAGCGACGCGATCCAGCAGAACGCGGAGGCGACGGCGGCCACGATGAGCGCGACGATCAGCGGCGACATCGGGCCAGGCTAGCCCGGGACTAGCCTTGATCGCGTGCCGGCAGTGAGCTCTCGCATCCTCACGGTGCCGAACGTGCTGAGCCTCCTGCGGCTGCTGCTCATCCCCGTCTTCCTGGTGCTGCTGATCACGCAGCAGTACCTGTGGGCGCTGGTGACGCTCGTCGTGTCGAGCATCACCGACTTCGTCGACGGCTACGTCGCGCGCCGCTTCGACCAGGTCAGCCGCCTCGGTCAGCTGCTCGACCCGGCGGCCGACCGGCTGTTCATCTTCTCCACGCTCGTCGGGCTGGCGATCCGCGGATTCCTGCCGTGGTGGCTGGTCGGGGTGGTCGTCGCCCGCGACGTCCTGCTGCTCGTGCTCGGCGTGATCCTGGCGCAGCACCGGTACGGACCGTTGCCGGTGCATCATCTCGGCAAGCTGGGCACCTTCGCGCTGCTCGTCGCGATGCCGGTGCTCGTGCTCGGTGCGGCCTTTCCCGCGGTGGATGCCTGGGCCGAGCCCGTGGGCTGGGCGGCGGCGCTCTGGGGCGTCTTCCTCTACTGGTGGGCGGGCGTGGTCTATGCGATCCAGACCGGTCGGATGATCCGGATTTCCGAGGATGCGCCCGCCGGAGCATCGGATAGTGTGGACCGCTAAAAGGAGGGGATGGAATGGCCGACGACCCGCACGAGGACGACACTCCTCGGTCGACCGAGCAGCCCCAGCCCGCCGCGGCTTCCGCCCCGCAGGGGCCGGCGCCGACACGACCGTGCACTATGCCGATGACTTCGCTCAGCAGCTCAAGGCCATGGAGGCCGGGGTCTCGCCGGAGGAGCAGGAGGCCATCGCCGCGCTCCCGTCCGGCTCCGCGCTTCTGATCGTCCGCCGCGGCCCGAATGTGGGTGCCCGCTTCCTGCTCGACGCCGACTCGACCATCGCGGGGCGGCATCCGGATGCCGACATCTTCCTCGACGACGTCACGGTGTCGCGCCGGCATGCGGAGTTCACGCGGGTCGGCACGTCGTTCCAGGTCAAGGACCTGGGCTCGCTCAACGGCACCTACTTCGACGGAGTGCGGATCGAATCCGCTCTGCTCAGCGACGGTGCCGAGGTGCAGGTGGGCAAGTTCCGGCTCACCTTCTACGCCTCGCGACTCGATCTCGCCGCTCTCAGCCGGTGAGAGCCGGCGCCGCCGCCCCGAAGCCGCAGGGTCCGGGGACGAACCTCCTCAGCATCGGTCAGGTCCTCGCGCGGCTGAGCCCCGAGTTCCCGGATCTCTCCCCGTCGAAACTGCGCTTTCTCGAGGAGCGGCAGCTCGTGACGCCGTCGCGCACGGAGTCCGGATACCGCAAGTTCTCGCCGGCCGATCTCGAGCGGTTGCGTCTGGTGCTGACCATGCAGCGCGACTACTATCTGCCGCTCAAGGTGATCCGCAGCTACGTCGACGACCTCGACGCCGGGCGCGAGCCCGTGCTGCCCGGCGGCCTCCAGGTCAGCGCGGCGCCCTCGATGCTGCCGGGCGGCCGCAAGCTGACCCGCGAGGAGCTCGTGCGGGAGTCCGGCGCGACCCCGATGCTGCTGAACGACGCGGTGAGCGCGTCGCTCATCGTCGCGGGTGACACGTTCGCCGAGGAGTCGCTCGTCATCCTGAAATCGCTCGTCGAGTTGCAGCGTTCCGGCATCGAGCCGCGGCACCTCCGCGGATTCCGGGCCGCCGCCGAGCGCGAGCTGGGGCTCATCGAGAGCGCCCTGATCCCGACCGCGCGCCGCTCCGACGCCTCGAGCCGCGCGAAGGCGCTCGACCTCGCCCGGGAGATCGCGGCGCAGCTCGAGCTCGTGCGCTCCAGCCTCATCCGCTCGGCGCTGTCGAGGCTCTGAGCATCGGCTCATTACACCCGACACGCCCGGCGCCTCATTGTCGGCGTTGATCCACGCGGGTAGCGTGTGAGAGCACAGCAGGTTCACCTTCAACTTCAAGCTGAGGGTTAACGACGGCTACCGAGGAGCGCGAATGAGCGACCTGACCCCCACGAGTCTGGGCCGCAGTGACGCGGCCCGCTACGGCGACGGCCTGCTCTTCACCGACGGTCTGCCGGAGCTGGACGACACGGCCGGGTATCGCGGCATCGTCGCCGCCCGTGCCGCCGGCATCAGCTACCGTCAGCTCGACTACTGGGCGCGCACGCAGCTCGTCGAGCCCACGATCCGGGGCGCGGCCGGCTCCGGCTCGCAGCGTCTGTACGGCTTCCGCGACATCCTCGTGCTGAAGCTCGTGAAGCGCCTGCTCGACACCGGCATCTCGCTGCAGCAGATCCGTGTCGCGATGGAGCAGCTCCGGGAGGCCGGCATCTACGATCTCGCCCAGACCACCCTCATGAGCGACGGCGCGAGCGTCTACCTCTGCACCTCGAACGACGAGGTCATCGATCTCGTCAGTCAGGGTCAGGGCGTGTTCGGCATCGCCGTGGGCAAGGTGCTGCGCGAGGTCGAGTCGAGCCTCGTCGACCTCGACACCACCTCGGTCTCGGACGCCGACGACGAGCTCGCCGCCCGCCGTGCGGCCAAGCGCGCCGCGAGCTGACCTCGCCGGACCGGCTCGGCTGACGCCGGCCCTCAGCCCGCGGTCGACGCGACCGGGGCCGCGGAAGACGTCGTGACCGGCGCGATCGTCGCCGTGCGCAGCACGCGATCCAGCAGCTGATCGAAGTTGCGCGCCATCTCCTGCGCGCTCTCGCCGGGCCAGACGTGCAGCGGCTTGGCGGCGCCCTGCGCCTGCTGCAGCGAGGTGCGCTCCGGCAGCTGCGGCGAGAGCACGAGCGGGCCGAACATGTCGCGCAGTTCCTTGATCCGGAACTGGTGCTCGAGCGACTGCACCCGCGCGCGGTTGACGATGATGCCCAGCGGCTGCAGGCGCGGGGACAGCCCGCGGCGGATCTCCTCGATCGCGCGCAGGGCGCGGTCGGCGGCGGCGACCGAGAACAGGCCCGGCTCCGTGACGACGCCGACCCGATCCGATGCCGCCCACGCGGTGCGGGTCAGGGCGTTGAGCGAGGGCGCGCAGTCGATCAGCACGAGGTCGTAGTCGCGCTCGACGTGGGCCAGCGCCTCCTCGAGCTTCCAGATGTCGCGGATCGACGGGTGCGGGCCGTCGAAGTTGATCGCCGAGGGCGACCCGATGAGCACATCGACCGCGCCGGGGCGACCCCGGGTCCAGCCCGAGGGCGCGATCGCGGCGCGCACGATCTTCTCCTTGGGGGAGGCGAGCACGTCCGCGACGTTGAGGTGGCCGGAGATCGCGATGTCCATGCCGGTCGACACGTCCGACTGCGGATCGAGGTCGACGACGAGGGTCGAGATGCCCTTCGCGAAGGCCGCGGAGGCGAGGCCGAGAGTGACCGTGGTCTTGCCCACGCCCCCTTGAGGGAGCTCACGCTCAGCACATGCACGAGCACCGAGCCTACCGTCACTACGCTGAGAGCATCCCCTCCCCACGCCCCGCCGAGAGGAACTGTGTGTTCACGAAGATCCTGGTCGCCAACCGTGGTGAGATCGCCATCCGAGCCTTCCGCGCGGCGTACGAGCTGGGGGCCAAGACCGTCGCCGTCTACCCCTTCGAGGACCGCAACTCCCTGCACCGTCTGAAGGCCGACGAGGCCTACCTCATCGGCGAGGAGGGGCACCCGGTGCGCGCCTATCTCGACGTGAGCGAGATCATCCGGGTCGCGAAGGAGTCCGGGGCCGACGCGATCTACCCCGGCTACGGATTCCTCTCCGAGAACCCGGACCTCGCCCAGGCCGCCGCGGACGCGGGCATCACCTTCATCGGCCCCGGCAGCCACGTGCTCGAGATGGCCGGCAACAAGGTGACGGCGAAGGAGCACGCGATCGCGGCCGGCGTGCCGGTGCTGCGGTCGACCCCGGCATCCCGCGACATCGACGAGCTGCTGGCCGGTGCCGACGGGATCGGGTTCCCCATCTTCGCGAAGGCGGTCGCGGGCGGCGGCGGTCGCGGGATGCGACGGGTCGAGACGAAGGACGAGCTGCGCCCCGCGCTCGAGGCCGCGATGCGCGAAGCCGACTCCGCGTTCGGCGACCCCACGATGTTCCTCGAGCAGGCGGTGATCCGCCCCCGGCACATCGAGGTGCAGATCCTCGCCGACGGCACGGGGGAGACCATCCACCTGTTCGAGCGCGACTGCTCGATCCAGCGGCGCAACCAGAAGGTCGTCGAGATCGCACCGGCGCCGAACCTCGACCAGTCAATCCGCGAGGCGCTCTACCGCGACGCGATCGCGTTCGCGAAGTCGATCGGGTACGTCAACGCCGGCACGGTCGAGTTCCTGCTCGACACCGAGGGCGAGCGGGCCGGTCAGCACGTGTTCATCGAGATGAACCCGCGCATCCAGGTCGAGCACACCGTGACCGAGGAGGTCACCGACGTCGACCTCGTGCAGTCGCAGATGCGCATCGCGTCGGGCGAGACGCTCGCCGAGCTCGGCCTGCACCAGGAGGACGTGCACCTGCACGGCACGGCGATCCAGACCCGGATCACCACCGAGGACCCCGCCGCGAACTTCCGGCCCGACACCGGCAAGATCACGACCTACCGCTCGCCGGGCGGGTCCGGCATCCGGCTCGACGGTGGCACGGTGGCGACAGGGGCGCGGATCAGCCCGCATTTCGACTCCATGCTCGCGAAGATGACGGCGCGCGGGCGGGACTACCCGACCGCGGTGCGACGCGCGCAGCGCGGCCTCGCCGAGTTCCGCATCCGGGGCGTCACCACCAACATCTCGTTCGTGCAGGCGGTGCTCGCCGATCCGGCGTTCCAGGCCGGCGACCTCTCGACGAAGTTCATCGAGGAGCGGCCGCAGCTGCTGCAGATCCGCGAATCGCGCGACCGCGGCACCAAGATCCTCAA
Source organism: Pseudolysinimonas kribbensis (assembly GCF_030161895.1). Lineage (GTDB taxonomy): Bacteria > Actinomycetota > Actinomycetes > Actinomycetales > Microbacteriaceae > Pseudolysinimonas > Pseudolysinimonas kribbensis. The sequence continues at coordinate 184,728 of NZ_BSVB01000001.1, read as the reverse complement.
CTGGCTCGCCGACGTCACGGTCAACCAGCCGAACGGCGACGGGGCGGGCGCCTACGACCCGTCGATCAAGCTCCCCGTCGTCGATGTCGACGCGCCGGCGCCGGCCGGATCGCGGCAGCGGCTGCTCGAGCTGGGTCCTGCCGGGTTCGCGCAGGCGCTCCGCGCGCAGACCGCGCTGGCCGTCACCGAGACGACCTTCCGCGACGCGCACCAGTCGCTGCTCGCGACCCGCGTGCGCACCAAGGACCTCGTCGCCGTGATGCCGCACGTCGCGCGCCTGACGCCGCAGCTGCTCAGCGTCGAGGCGTGGGGCGGGGCGACGTACGACGTCGCGCTGCGCTTCCTCGGCGAGGACCCGTGGGAGCGGCTCGCCGCGATGCGCGAGGCGCTGCCGAACATCGCGATCCAGATGCTGCTGCGCGGCCGCAACACGGTCGGCTACACGCCGTACCCGACCGCGGTGACCGACGCGTTCGTCGCGGAGGCCGCGTCGACCGGGATCGACGTCTTCCGCATCTTCGACGCGCTCAACGACGTCGACCAGCTGCGCCCCGCGGTGGATGCCGTGCTCGCGACCGGCACCGCCGTCGCCGAGGTCGCGATGTGCTACACGGGTGACCTTCTCGACCCGCGCGAGGACCTCTACACGCTCGACTACTACCTGCGCCTCGCCGAGCGGATGGTCGAGGCGGGCGCGCATATCCTCGCGATCAAGGACATGGCGGGCCTGCTGCGCGCGGAGGCCGCCGAGCGACTGGTGACCGCGCTGCGCGAGCGGTTCGACCAGCCGGTGCACGTGCACACGCACGACACCGCGGGCGGTCAGCTCGCGACCCTGCTCGCGGCGAGCCGCGCGGGGGCGGACGCGGTGGACGCGGCCAGCGCGCCGATGGCGGGCACGACGAGCCAGCCGTCGCTCTCGGCGCTCGTCGCGGCGACCGCGCACACGGAGCGCGACACCGGCATCCGGCTCGACGCGGTCGACGCCCTCGAACCGTACTGGGAGGCGGTGCGCCGCACCTACCACCCGTTCGAGTCCGGCCTGCCCGGCCCCACCGGCCGGGTCTACCACCACGAGATCCCCGGTGGCCAGCTCTCGAACCTGCGGCAGCAGGCGATCGCGCTCGGCCTCGGCGAGCAGTTCGAGAAGGTCGAGGACGCGTACGCGGCTGCGAACCGGATCCTCGGCCGCCCGCCGAAGGTGACACCGTCGTCGAAGGTCGTGGGCGACCTCGCCCTCGCCCTCGTGGCGGTGGATGCCGATCCCGCCGACTTCGAGCAGAACCCGCAGAAGTACGACATCCCGGACTCGGTCATCGGCTTCATGGCCGGCGAGCTCGGCGATCTGCCGGGCGGGTGGCCGGAGCCGTTCCGCAGCAAGGTGCTCGAGGGGCGCCAGGTGCGGATCGGCGTCGAGGATCTCACGACCGAGGACGAGCAGGGCCTGGCCGGAGACGACCAGGGCGGCTCGGCGCCGTCGCGGCGCTCGACCCTGAACCGGCTGCTGTTCCCGGCGCCGACGCGCCAGTTCGAGCAGGTGCGGGAGCTGTTCGGCGACCTGTCGGTCGTGGACACGCGCGCCTACCTGTACGGCCTGCAGACCGGGGTCGAGACGGTCGTCGAGATCAGCAGGGGAGTCAGCCTGCTGCTGGCGCTCGAGGCGATCGGCGAGGCCGACGACCAGGGCATCCGCACCGTCATGACGACGATCAACGGCCAGCTGCGCCCGGTGCCGGTGCGCGACCGGTCGATCACGGTCGAGACCAAGTCCGCCGAGAAGGCGGACGCATCCCGGCCCGGCCAGGTGCCCGCGCCGTTCTCGGGCGTCGTCACGCTCAAGGTGGCGGAGGGCGACACCGTGCACGCCGGCCAGCCCGTTGCCACGATCGAGGCGATGAAGATGGAGGCCGCGATCACGACCCCCGTCGCCGGCACCGTGCGCCGGCTCGCGATCCCCGCAACGCAGCAGGTCGACGCCGGAGACCTCCTCCTCGTGATCGAGTGACGTCGGGCCGCGCTCGGTAGACTCGCCCGTTGTGACGATCGACCGAGGCTCCCGGCGCACGGGACGGCGGGCGGCCGGTGAACCGGCCGAGCACGCCGCGCTGCCCGAGCGGGGCGACCTCACGGCGATCGTGCCGGAGAGCCTCACCGTGAGCATCGCGCTGCCGGTGCCGGTGCACGAGGCGCCGGAGGACGAGCAGGCGGTCGCGCTCGACGAGATCGTCGTGAGCCCCGTCGTGCCCGGTGTCGTGAGTGCCGCGACCCGGTCGATCGACATCATGCCGGGCGAGATCGTCACGGCGGAGCTCGTCGAGGAACCCGAGGCGGCCGTGGAGGTCGTCGACCCGGCCGACGTCCCGCCGCTGCCCGACGCCGAGACCGCACAACTCAGCCGCCGCGAGCGCGTCCGGCTCGAGAACGCCGCCGCGCGGGCCGCCGCGACCCCGAGCGGCCCGAGCATCGCGGAGGAGCTGGCCCGCGAGCCGCGCTCCGCCCCCGGGCGGCACCGCGCTCCCGAGGGGTTCTGGCAGCGCGGCGTCTACGAGGGCACGTTCCATCTCGTGAACCCCGGCGACTCCGCACGAGCCCGTGAGCGCAAGGCGATGGACGCCCGCATCACCCGCCCGCTCGACGGCGGCACGCGATTCGTCCCGGTGCTCACCCGCAAGGGCGGCGTCGGCAAGACCACGATCACCACCCTGCTCGGGATGGCGCTCGCCGACCTGCGCTCGGACCGCATCGTGGCGATCGACGCGAACCCCGATCGCGGCACGCTGGCCGAACGCGTGAACCGGGAGACCCGCTCGACCGTGCGCGACGTCGTCATTCACGCGCCCGAGATCGTCAGCGAGGCCGATCTGCAGCGCCACCTCTCGCGCGACGTCACCGGCCTCGACGTGCTCGCCTCCGACACCGACCCGCTCATCTCGGAGGCGTTCGGCGAGAACGACTACAACGTCATCGCCGATGTGCTCTCACGGTGGACCGGCATCGTGCTCACCGACTGCGGCACCGGGATCGTGCACTCGGTCATGCGGGCGACCCTCCAGCGCGCCGACGAGGTCGTCATCGTCTCGGGCGGCAGCGTCGACGAGGCCCGTCTCGCCTCCGAGACGCTGACCTGGCTGGAAGCCAACGGCTATGCGCACCTCGTGCGCAACGCGGTCGTCGCGCTCAACACGGCGACGCAGGGCACGGAGCTCGTCAAGCTCACCGAGATCGAGGCGCACTTCCGCTCGCGCGTGCGTCAGGTCGTCCGGATCCCGTACGACCGCGAGCTCGCGGCGGGATCGGTCGTGCGCTACGCGGCGTTGAAGCCGTTCACCCGCCAGTCGGCGCGCGACCTCGCGGCGTATGTGATGGACGGGCTGCCGACCGAGCGCGGCGCTCAGGTGGTCGTCCCGTGACCGAGCGCCAGATCCGGCTGTTCGGCGACCCCGTGCTGCGTTCCGTGTCGGACCCGGTCGTGATCCGCCCCGGGGACTCCCGCCTCGCGGCCCTCGGCGAGGACCTCGTCGACACCGTGCTGCTGCCGGGCCGCGCGGGCGTCGCCGGCTGCCAGATCGGCGTCGGCCTGCGGGCCTTCAGCTGGAACGTCGACGGCGATGTCGGGTACGTGTTCAACCCGCAGCTCGAGGCGTGGGGCGAGCCGGAGCTGGTCGACGAGGGCTGTCTCTCGGTCCCCGGTTTCTACTTCCCGCGCCAGCGGCATCCGCACGCACGGGTCACCGGGATCGACGCCGCGGGCCGCACGGTCGTGGTCGAAGGCGACGGTCTGCTCGCCCAGGCGCTGCAGCACGAGAGCGACCACCTCGACGGGCACCTCTACATCGAGGGTCTCGAACCCGAGGCCAGGCGCGAGGCGATGCGCGCGATCCGCCAGGCGGACTGGTTCCGCGCCGGTGTCACCAGCGCCAGCTAGGACGCCGCCCGGTCAGCCGGCCGGGATCGACGCCGTCTCGGTCGCCGGCCGCGACTCGTACATGCCCTCGATGATGTCGGCGAAGTCCGCGAGGATCGGCCCCCGCTTGATCGAGAGCTTCGGGGTCAGGTGGCCGGAGTCCTCTGTGAACTCGGTCGGCAGGATCACGAACTTGCGGATCGACTCCGCGCGCGACACATGCGCGTTGGCGAGATCGACCGCCCTCTGCACCTCGGCGATGACCTTGGGATTGCGCGCCGCCTCGTCGAGCGACATCGTCGCGTCCTCGCGGCTGTTGTTGAGCCAGACCGGCAGCATGTCGGGATCAAGCGTCACGAGGGCCGAGATGAACGGCTTCTGATCGCCCACCACGACCACCTGCCCGACGAGCGGATTCGCGCGGATCGGATCCTCGAGCGCGGCGGGCGAGACGTTCTTGCCGCCCGCCGTCACGATGATCTCCTTCTTGCGACCGGTGATCGTCAGATATCCGTCGTCGTCGAGGCTGCCGATGTCGCCGGTCTTGAACCACTCGCCCTCGAACGTGTCCGCCGTGGCGGCCTCGTTCTTCCAGTACCCCGCGAAGACGTCGATGCCCTTCACCAAAATCTCGCCGTCGTCGGCGATCTTGAGCCCGACGCCCGGAAGGGCGGGTCCGACGGTGCCGATCTTGAACTTGGAGACGAGGTTCACCGTCGCGGGCGCGGTGGTCTCGGTGAGGCCGTAGCCCTCGAGGATGCGCACGTCGAGACTCCGGAAGAAGTGGCCGAGCCGCAGGCCGAGCGGCGCCGAACCCGAGATCGCGTACTTCACCCGGCCGCCGAGCGCGGCCTTGAGCTTGCCGTAGACGAGCCGTTCGTAGAGCGCGAAGCGCAGCCGCAGGCCGAGCCCGACCTTGCCGGCATCCAGCGCCTGCGAGTGCGCGATCGCGGTCCTCGCCGCGGCTCGGAAGATCTTGCCGTGACCCTCGCCCTCGGCCTTCTGCTCGGCCGAGTTGAAGACCTTCTCGAACACCCGCGGCACCGCGAGCAGGAACGTCGGCTGGAAGCTGCCGAGCGCGGGCAGGAGTTGCGTCGTGTCGGCCTGGTGCCCGACCCGCACCCCGGCGTGCACGCCGAGGATCGAGATGAAGCGGGCGAACACGTGCGCCATCGTGATGAACAGCAGGCTCGACGCGCCGGGCTCGACGACCTCCTTCATCGCCACCGCCGCGTTGCGGCTGAGCTCGACGAAGTTCGAGTGGGTGATGACGCAGCCCTTGGGCGTGCCGGTCGACCCGGACGTGTAGATGATGGTGGCCACGTCGGCGCCCTTGGCGATCGTCCGGCGTCGTTCGAGCTCCTCGTCGGCGATGCCGCCGCCGGACGCGGCGAGCTCGTCCAGGTCGCCGAGGTGCAGCTGCCACACCTTCGTGACCGCGGGCAGCTCGGGACGCACCTCGTCGAAGCGCGTGAAGTGGTCGGCCGTCTCCACGATCATCGCGGTGGCGCCCGAGTCCTGGAGGTTGAACCGCACCTGGCGGGGTGCGGAGGTCTCGTACACGGGCACGATGATGGCGCCGGCGAACGCGACGGCGAAGTCGATGAGCGACCACTCGTAGCGCGTGGAGCACATCAGGCCGATCTTCTCGCCGGGCTCGATCCCGGCGGCGACCAGGCCCTTGGCGAGGGCGACGACCTGGCGGTGGAACTCGGCGGCCGTCACATCGCGCCAGCCGTCCTCGGTGGGCAGGGCGAAGATGGCCCGCTCCGGGGTCTGCCTCACCCGCTCCAGGAGCAGGTCCGTGATGTTGGCGTTCGGGTCGGGCTGCACGACGGCAGGGGTGACGTATTCGTTCACGGCATCTCCTTCGGTGACGTGTGACGTCCGTGCTCCAGCCTAACCGCGCCGCCCTAGACTCGATCGTCGTGCAGGCGATCGGGATCGACATCGGCGGCACCAAGATCGCGGGCGCGCTGGTCGACGACGACGGGCGCGTGCTGCGGTCCGAGCGTCGCCCGACGCCCGCCGCCGACCCCGATGCGATCGTGGCCCACGCGGTCGAGATCGTGCGATCGCTGGCGGGGAGGGCGGCATCCCGCCGGTGGGTGTCGTGGTGCCGGGGTTCCTCGACGCTCAGCGCGAGCGGGTCTATTACGCCCCCAACATCAGCTTCCGCGACGTGCCGCTGCGCGCGCTGCTGGCCGAGGGCCTGCCCGGCGCGTCGATCGTGATCGACAACGACGCCAACGCGGCCGGATGGGCGGAGTTCCGCTTCGGCGTCGGCCGCGGCGTGAGCGACATGGTGCTCCTCACGATCGGCACCGGGGTCGGCGGTGCGATCGTCGCGGACGGGCGGCTGCTCCGCGGCGGTTTCGGCGTCGCCGGCGAGATCGGCCACGCCAGCCTGGTGCCCGACGGGCTCGCGTGCGGGTGCGGACAGCACGGCTGCATCGAGCAGTACGGCTCGGGACGGGCGCTGTTGCGCTTCGCCGGCGAGATCGCGGATGCCGGCGGCGTCGGACTGCAGCTCGCGGCCGCGCGCCGGGCCGACGGCGCGCTCGATGCCACCAACGTCGGGCGCCTCATCGCCGAGGGCGACCCGGGCGCCCTCGCCGCCCTCGGGCAGCTCGGCGGCTGGCTCGGTCGGGCGTGCGCGTCTCTCGGTGCCGTGCTCGACCCGCGGGTGTTCGCCTTCGGCGGTGGTGTCGCGGCGGCCGGCGAGCTGCTGCTCGAGCCGATCCGCGAGGCGTTCCACGCGCACGTCCCCGCCCGAGGGTTCCATCCGGAGCCGGATTTCCGCATCGCCGAGCTCGTCAACGACGCGGGCGTCGTCGGCGCGGCGGACCTCGCCCGCGCGCGCTTCGCCGTGGGCTGACCCAGTGGAGGCGGCGGCGTGGACGGCGCCGGAGCGGGGGCGCCGCAGGAGCGGCGGCGCCGTGGGCTGACCCAGCGGAGGCGGCGGCGTGGACGGCGCCGGAGCGGGGGCGCCGCAGGAGCGGCGGCGCCCTAGGCTGACGGAGTGCGACGCTCGCGGCCGTGGTTGTACTGGATCCTGAAGGTCGTCGTCGCGCCGTTCCTCACGTCGGTGTTCCGCCCGTGGACGCGGGGTTTCGAGAACGTACCCGAGTCGGGGCCGGTCATCTTCGCGAGCAACCACCTGTCGTTCGTCGACTCCGTCTTCCTGCCGGTCGTGCTGGACCGCCACGTGACGTTCCTGGCCAAGAGCGACTACTTCACCAAGCCGGGTCCCTTCGGCTGGCTGCAGAAGGAGCTGTTCTTCGGTCTCGGGCAGGTGCCGATCGACCGGTCGGGCGGCAAGGCGTCGGAGGCCTCGCTCAACTCGGGGCTCGGCGTCCTGGCCGAGGGCCGTCAACTCGGCATCTACCCGGAGGGCACCCGCAGCCCGGACGGGCGGCTGTATCGCGGGCGCACCGGGGTCGCGCGCATCGTGCTCGAATCCGGCGCCCGGGTGATCCCGGTCGCGATGGTCGACACCCAGAAGATCCAACCGCTCGGCACCCGCATCCCGAAGGTGCGCCGCGTCGGCGTGGTGTTCGGCGAGCCGCTGGACTTCAGCCGGTTCTCGGGTCTGGAGGGCGACCGGTTCGTGCTGCGCTCGATCACCGACGAGATCATGTACGAGATCTCGCGCCTGAGCGGCCAGGAGTACGTCGACGTCTATGCGTCGTCGGTGCGCGCACGGCCGGGGGCTCAGAGCGTCGGCGCCACGCCCTGATGCCCGATACGCTGGAAAGTCCCTTCCAGCACAAGGACTCCTCCCGTGGCAGACCCGACCGAGACCGTCGTCCCCGCAGATCCGAGCGTGATCGCCGGGCTCGACTATTGGCGCGATCTGCCCATCAAGCAGCAGCCGGCGTGGCCGGATCTGGCGGAGGCCGCCGCGGCATCCGCTGAGATCGCCAGCTACCCGCCCCTGGTCTTCGCGGGTGAGGTCGACATGCTGCGCGAGCGCTTGGCGCGTGCCGCGCGCGGCGAGTCGTTCCTGCTGCAGGGCGGCGACTGCGCCGAGACGTTCGCCGGCGCGACCGCGGATCGCATCCGCGCGCGCGTGCGCACGCTGCTGCAGATGGCGGTGGTCCTCACCTACGGCGCTTCGATGCCCGTCGTCAAGATGGGCCGGATGGCGGGGCAGTTCGCGAAGCCGCGCTCCAACGACGACGAGACCCGCGGCGCCGTGACGCTGCCGGCGTACCGGGGCGACATCGTCAACGGCTACGACTTCACGCCGGAATCGCGTCGCGCCGATCCCCGCCGACTGGTGCAGGGGTACCACACGGCCGCATCCACGCTGAATCTCATCCGGGCGTTCACGCAGGGCGGATTCGCCGACCTGCGCGAGGTGCACAGCTGGAATCGCGGCTTCGCGTCGAACCCGGCGAACCACCGCTACGAGGGTCTGGCCAACGAGATCGACCGCGCCATCAAGTTCATGGAGGCGGCCGGGGCCGACTTCGACGAGCTCAAGCGCGTCGAGTTCTACACCAGCCACGAGGGCCTGCTCATGGACTACGAGCGGCCGATGACGCGCATCGACTCGCGCAACGGCACGCCCGTCAACACGAGCGCGCACTTCCTCTGGATCGGGGAGCGCACCCGCGACCTCGATGGGGCGCACGTCGACTACTTCAGCCGCATCCGCAACCCGATCGGCGTCAAGCTCGGTCCGAGCACGACCCCGGATGTCATGGAGCGGCTCATCGACAAGCTCGACCCCGAGCGCGAGCCGGGTCGGCTCACCTTCATCACGCGGATGGGTGCGGACAAGGTGCGCGACGCCCTTCCGCCCCTGCTGGAGGCGATCACCCGGATGGACGCGCAGCCGCTGTGGGTCAGCGACCCCATGCACGGCAACGGTTTCACGACCCCGACCGGCTACAAGACCCGCCGCTTCGACGACATCGTCGACGAGGTGAAGGGTTTCTTCGAGGCGCACCGGGCCGCGGGGACGCACCCGGGCGGCATCCACATCGAGCTCACCGGCGACGACGTCACCGAGTGCCTCGGCGGGTCGGAGCACATCGACGAGGCGATCCTCGCGACGAAGTACGAGTCGCTGTGCGACCCACGGCTCAACCACTACCAGTCGCTGGAGCTCGCGTTCCTCGTGGCCGAGGAGCTCAGCGCCGCCCGCTAGCCGCCAGCCTTCAAGTTGACCTTGATGGTGGAGCCCCACAGCGCGGTGCTCCCACCGGCTGGACTTGTCTTCGTGACCACGAACACGGTGGGGAACGCGTCCGAGGGAGCCTTCGGTGTGTAGTCGAGCTGGAACCCGGCGTCGAGCAGCTGCTGCTTGGCCGTCGCCCAGGTCTTGCCGACGACATCCGGCACGGTGACCGCCTCCGGGCCCTTCGAGATCGTGAGCGTCACGGTGCCGCCGGGACTGATCGGTCCGCTGGTGGCGATCGCGATGACGCTGCCCTGCGGCACGGTGTGGCTGTTCTGCTGCTGACCCTGCTCGGCCGTCACCCCGACGGCGTCGAGCGCGCGGGCCGCAGCGTCGTACGGCTGTCCCACGACGTCGGGCAGCTTGCCGGCCGACACGATGAGCGACACCGGCAGACCCTCGCCGTAGCTGGCCTGTCCGAGCAGGGTCTTGCCGTCCGCGCCGAGGGCGTCGATGACGGTGTCCTTCGCGATCGAGTCGCTGAACTGCTTCTTGGGCGTTCCGGCGAGCGTCCAGTTCTTCTTGATGAGGGCGCGCGCCTCGGCCACGGGTGTGCCGGCCTTGATCGTGAAGTCGATGAGCTTCGGGCCCTGCGAGATCAGCAGCCGCACGGTCGAGCCCTTGACCACGGCCGCGCCGAGACCCGGCTTGGTGTCGGCGACCCGGCCCGCCGGGATGGTCGTCGAGTTCACCTGACCCTGCTGCGTGTCGACCACGAGGCCCAACTGCGTGAGCTGAGCCGTCGCCGCCTCGGGTGTGGTGCCCGCGAGCGAGCTCGGGATGGTGACGTGGGCGCCCGGTCCGAGCAGGAACCACCATCCGGCGCCGCCGCCGGCGAGCACCAGGAGCAGGACGACCACGACCGCGATCCAGCGTCGGCTGCGCCGCGGTCCCGGGGCGTTCCCGCGGGCCGGAGGCGGGGATGCCGCCATCCGCCCGTGCGGCGCGATCACCTGCGTCTCGGAGTCGGCCATCGCGCGCGGGGCGACCACCGTCGTGGGGGCGGTCACGGCGGGCGTCGGCAGCACCATGGTGCGCTGCGCGAGCGTCGGGGTCGGCCCCGTGCCGTCGATCTCGGCGGCGACCTCCTTGAGCTGCTCGAGCATCTCGCGGGCGTCGCGCGGACGTCGGTCGGGGTCGCGCTCGGTCGCCCACAGCACGAGCTCGTCGAGCGGCCGCGGCACCTTGGGGTTGCGGCTCGAGGGCGCCGGCACCGACTCGTTCGCGTGCTGGTAGGCGATCTGCATCGGCTGCTCGCCCGTGAAGGGCTGCTCGCCGGTGAGCATCTCGTACATCATGATCCCGACGGCGTAGATGTCGCTGCGGGTGTCGGCGACGCCGCGGGTGACGAGCTCGGGGAGAGGTAGGCGATCGTGCCGAGCAGCGCAGCGCCCGTCGCCGTGTTCGCGGACGCGGCGCGCGCGAGACCGAAGTCGCCGATCTTGATGCGTCCGTCATCCGCCAGCAGCACGTTCTCCGGCTTGAGATCGCGGTGCACGATCCCCGCCTTGTGCGCGGCGGCGAGACCCGAGAGCACGGCCTCGGCGATGTCGATGGTCTGCTGCGGCGTGAGCGAGCCGTACTCGCGCAGCAGATCGCGCAGCGTGATCCCCGGCAGGTACTCCATGACGAGGTAGGCGCTCTCGTCGTCCTGGCCCTGGTCGAAGACGTTGACGACGTTCGGATGCGCCAGCCGGGCGGCCGACCGGGCCTCCTGGATGAATCGCTGCGTGAACTGGCTGTCGTCGGCCAGGTGCCCGTGCATGACCTTGACGGCGACGCGGCGCTCGAGGCGCAGGTCGGTCGCGAGGTAGACGGTCGCCATGCCCCCGCGTGCGATGCGTGAGCGCACCTGGTATCTGCCGTCGATGAGCCGGCCGATGACCGGGTCCGACGTGTTGACGCTCACGTCAGAAGTGTAGGGAAGGGCCCCTGAATGGAAGGTCGCAACACCCGGTCGCAGCGCGATTGCGCTATCCCAGAGCGGCCAGCCAGGACCGCGCGCTCGACTCCCACTTGGCGTACGCGTCGGGGTAGGCCGAGATCTGCACCTTCTGCGCCGCCTGAGTGAGCGTCAGGAACTGCCATCCGGGGATGTCGAGGAGGCCGCGCGTTCGTCCCGCGTTCGGATTGCCGGGGCCGCCGTAGAACAGCCGCGCGGCGTAGGTCACGTCCATGAGCTGTGCGCGGGTGCCCCAGCCCGTGCTCGGTCGCTGCTGGAACACGCCGACCGAGTCGCGATCACCGTAGGAGAGGTTGCGCAGCCCCGACTCCTGCATCGCGGTGGCGAGCGCGATGACGATGCCCTGCTGCGGCACGCCGAGCCGGCGACCGACCTGGATCACGATGCGTGCGTTCGCGGCCATCTCGTCGCTGAGGGCCGTCGTGGCCCCGCTGCCCGCGACCGCCCCGCCGGGGATGACGAGCGTGCGCCCGGCGTGGATGACGCTCGACGCGGTCAGACCGTTGGCCTGCAGCACGGCGGCGGTGCTCACCCCGAACCGCTGGGCGATGCTCCAGACGGAATCGCCGCTGCGCACCGTGTACCGCGTGCCGGCCGGCGTGACAGCCGCGACGGGGGTGACCGGCACGACGGGCGTCACCGAGGCGACCGTCTCGATGTGCGCCGCCGGGGCCGCCGACTCCGGGATCCGCAGCTTCTGGCCCGGGTAGATGATGCTCGTGCGGACCAGGCCGTTGGCGTCGAGGATGCTCTGGACGCTCGCACCGAACCGTCCCGCGATGCCCGAGACGGTGTCGCCGCGCACGATCGTGTAGGTGGTCGCGGCCGAGACGGGGGCGGCGGGCACCGCAGCGACGGGCGCCGTCCCGCCGAGGTGGAGGACCTGTCCGGGGAAGATGAGCGAGGACCACCCGAGCCCGTTGCGGGCCAGCACGTCGGCCGTCCGCAGTCCGAATCGCTCGGCGATGCCGGAGACCGTGTCGCCACGCGTCACCGTGTAGCTCGAGGGGGCCACCGCGGCGGGCGCGATCACCGGGGCGGCGGCGGGCGCCGGGGGCTTCTGCACCTCGGAACGCACGAATGCGCGCGGGCGCTCGGCGGGCTTGCGAGGTGCCGCGTCGGCTGCCGGGACGGCGCCGGTGAGATTCATCGTGACCGTCATGGCGCCCGCGAGGACGACGGGCAGGCTGAGGTTCACGCCGTGCCGGATGCGGCGGACCGCCTCGGCGCGCTCGGCGTCGCGAACGGAGCGCGATCGGTTCGCGTCCATGACACCCGCCTTCCTGGCCCCATCCCCCGGGGCCGTGACGACCGCGGTGGCCGCGGACATGCCTCCGCACACGCTGTCACAGTTGGCAACGGGAGTCAATCAGTGTGGCTGATGTGGCCTGCGTTCACAAACACGTAACAAACCAGGGCCGAGCGCGCACCGCCGCGGACGGGCAGGCTGGAGGGTGGAATCCCGCACGACCGAGTGGCTGACCGTCCCCGACCTGGTGGAGCGCCTGGGCATCCCCCAGGGCAGGGTCCGCCGACTGCTGGAGGACCGGGTCCTGCTCGGCGCGCGCGTCGACGGGGTGCTGCGGGTGCCGGCCGACTTCATCGCCGAGGGGGAGCCGCTGCACGAGCTGCGCGGCACCGTGCTGGTGCTCGCCGATGCCGGGTTCAGCGACGACGAGGCCATGCACTGGCTGCTGAGCGAGGAGGACAGCCTCGGCACGACGCCCATCGCGGCTCTCCGCGCGGGTCGCAAGGCCGAAGTGCGCCGGGTGGCCCAGGCTCTGGGGTTCTGAACCGATCAGGACGAGCGGGCTGTCACGACCGACGCCAGTTCCGCGAGCTGGTCGCGCGCCGACCGGGTGAGAGGTGCGTCGGCGAGTGCGGCGAGCGCCGTGCCGACCTCGCGCTCGATGATCCGCTCGACGTCGTGCACGGCGCCGCTCTCGCGCACCGCCGTCTGGAGCATCGCGATCTGGGCCGCGTCGAGGTCCGGATCGCCGAGCAGCTCGTCGAAGAGACGCCGCACCGAGCCGGGGAGGCGCCGACGGGCGAGGGTGACGAGCACGGTGCGCTTGCCCTCGCGAAGATCGTCGCCGGCGGGCTTGCCCGTCAGCTCCGGATCGCCGAACACGCCGAGCAGGTCGTCGCGCAGTTGGAAGGCGATGCCGAGGGGCAGGCCGAAGGCCCGCAACGCCGCGAGTTGCGGGAGTGCGGCGCCGGCGAGCGCGGCGCCGATCGCGAGCGGCGCCTCGACGCTGTACTTCGCCGACTTGTAGACCACGACGCGCTGGGCGCGGGACAGGAGTTCGGTCTCGTCGCGCAGGCGCCAGGAGTCCTCCTCGAGCATGTCGAGGTACTGCCCGACCGTCACCTCGGTGCGCATCCGCTCGAACTCGGCGCGGGCCGCCCACGCCGCCGAGGCGTCCGCGGTGGCACGCACGCCCGCATCGAAGAGCTGATCGCTCCATCCCATGAGCAGATCGCCCAGCAGCAGCCCGGCCGCCTGGCCGTACCGCTCGGCCGAGCCGCCCCACCCGGCCTGCCGGTGCTGCGTCTCGAACTGCCGGTGGGCGCTGGGACGGCCGCGACGCAGGTCGGAGTTGTCCATGATGTCGTCATGCACGAGAGCCGCCGCGTGGAAGACCTCGAGGGCGGCGGCGACATCGATGACAGCTGCGGGATCCGGTGCCTCGGCGTCGAGCAGCTCGTCGGCCGGGGCGCGCCCCGCGACCGACTGCCATCCCCAGTAGCAGAAGAGCGCGCGGAAGCGCTTGCCGCCGGCCAGGAACGACCGCGCGACGGCATGCAGTTCGCCCAGTTCCGGCGCGATCTCCGCCAGCGCGGCGCCCTCGCGGTCGAGCAGTCCGTCGATGGCCGACTGCACGAGGTCGACTAACCGGGGACTCCCAGGCACCCACCTAGCCTAGCCAGGCGACCGCGCTTAGAATGGTGAGTCATCACCCAGTCGGGCGACCCCGCGAGGGAGCCCCGAGCCCGGGACGAGGGAGATCGAGATGCCGCTTTCGGAGCAGGAGCAGCGCCTTCTCGACGAGATGGAGCGCGGTCTCTACCACAGCGACGCGGACGACGTCACGACGGTCGGCGCAAGCCGCGGACGTGCCGGCAGCACGGCCATCCTGCTGGGGCTGATCGGGCTCGTCGCCGGTGTGGCGCTCCTCGTCGTGGGCGTCATGGTGCGCCTTCCCATCGTCGGTGTGATCGGCTTCGTCGCCATGTTCGCCGGGGCACTGCTGCTCATCGCGCCGCCGCGACGGCTGACGGTGTCGGGCACCGGTCACGGCCACGTCGACGCCCCTCGACCGCACCGCAGCTCGTTCATGGATTCGCTCGGTGAGCGCTGGGACCGGCGCAACGACGACGACGAGCACTGACGTGTCGGGGCGTCCGATGACGTCCTGACGCCAGCCTGAGTCGGCCGCCCCACGGGCGGCTTTTTCATGCCCGGATGCGATGGCCGGTGCGGGAAAATCCTCCACTTCACTCCACGCCCAGGATCGCTGCATTTTTCTGGCCTTGTTGCGCGCTCGTACCCCCTCTTCGGGGCGATGTCGCCGGTATGTGCTTGGTCGGTGGGGGAGAGTGGAGTAAAGTGGAGCCGTCCTTCCATCTGGCCGGAGTACGAGGGGGTCCGAGATGCTGCTCGGCACCTTCGCGCCCAAGCTCGACGACAAGGGGCGCATCATCCTTCCCGCCAAGTTCTGGGACGACTTCGCCGCCGGCATCGTCATGACCAAGGGCCAGGAGCGCTGCGTCTACGTCTTCAGCCAGAAGGAGTTCGAGTCGGTCTACGAACGCGCCCGGCAGGCGTCGATGACCGGCAAGCGGGCGCGCGACTTCTTCCGTCAGCTGCTGAGCGGCGCCGCGCAGGAGGCCCCCGACAGCCAGCGCCGCGTCACGATCCCCGATGCTGCGCGAGTGGGCGACCCTGGACCGCGACCTCACCGTCGTGGGCGTGGGCACCCATGCGGAGATCTGGGACACCGCCGCGTGGACCGCGTACTCCGAGCAGACCGCCGCCGACTTCGCCGACGTGGACGAGGAGGTGATCCCGGGCATCTTCTGACCCTCGGGTGCGACCCTCAGCCGCACGCCCTGCCTTCTCTTCCCCGATGGCAGGTCGCGCCGGATGGGGATCGGACCCGGGGCCGCAGCCCGCCTCCCATGAGCGACATCACTCCCGACAACCCGCGTCACGTGCCCGTGCTGCTCGAGCGCACGGTCGAACTGCTCGCCCCCGCTCTCGCGGGGACCGATCGCGTGCTCGTCGACGCCACACTCGGCCTGGGCGGGCACGCCGAGGCCTTCCTCGAGCGGTTCCCGGAGCTCGTGCTCGTCGGCTTGGATCGCGATCCCGAGGCGCTGCGGCTCTCCGCGGAACGCCTCGCGCGGTTCGGGGATCGGGTGCGGCTCGTGCACACCGTCTACGACGGCATCCGCGGCGCGCTGGACGGACTCGGGATCGCCCGCGTCGCCGGCATCCTGTTCGACCTCGGCGTCTCGTCGATGCAGCTCGACGAGACGGATCGCGGCTTCGCGTACTCCCGAGACGCCCCGCTGGACATGCGCATGGACCCCGGATCGCCGCTGACCGCCGCGCGCATCCTCGCCGACTACGACGAGGCCGCTCTGCGCCGGATCTTCACGCAGTACGGCGAGGAGAGGCTCGCCAGCCGCTACGCCCGCCGGATCGTCGAGCGCCGTGTCGCGGCCCCCTCACGACCTCCGCGGAACTCGTCGCGCTGCTCATCGAGGCCACCCCCGCCGCCGTGCAGCGCGAGCGCTCCGGGCACCCCGCGAAGCGCGTGTTCCAGGCGCTGCGCATCGAGGTGAACCAGGAGCTCGTGGTGCTCGAGCGCGCCGTCCCCGCCGCCGTCGACGCTCTCGCCGTCGGCGGGCGCATCGTCGTGCTCGCCTACCAGTCGCTCGAGGACCGCATCGTCAAGCGCGAACTGCAGCGGCGATCCACCTCGACGGCTCCGCGCGGTCTGCCCGTGGAGCTGCCGGAGCACCGCCCGGAGCTGCGCCTGCTCGTGCGCGGCGCGGAACTCGCCTCCGACGAGGAGCGCGCCCGCAATCCGCGGAGCGCGCCCGTGCGGCTCCGCGCCGCCGAGAAGCTGCGGGAGGCGGCATGACGCTCGCGACGGCCACCGCCCCGCGCCGGGCCCCGGTCGGTGCGCCCGACCCACGCCGCCACCTCGAGATCGCCGCGAGTCGCGCCCAGCGGCGTGCCCGTCCGCGGCTCGTGCACGTGCTGGTCACGCTCGGCGGCATCGGGGTGATCCTGCTCGGTCAGCTGCTGCTGAGCATCTGGATCGCCGACGGCGCCTACCAGGTGCACACGCTGCAGGGGCGGCAGGTCGAGCTGCAGCGCACCCAGCGCGCCCTCGGCGAGCAGCTCGATCGGCTCGGATCGCCGCAGTCGATCGCCGCGCGCGCCGAGCAGCTCGGCATGGTGCAAAGCGGCAACCCCGCCTACCTCGACCTGGCGACGGGCGCGGTCAGCGGGAGCCCATCGGCCGGCACGGCGGGCATCCTCGGCGCGGGCGGCGACCTCGTGCCGAACTCGCTCGTCGGTACCGGGGGACTGGATCTGGACCAGCCGGACTCCGCGGGATCCACAGCGTCCGCGGCCGGGAACCCGGGCGGAACCGGCGCGTCATCGACGAACGCCGCGACACCGGATGACAGCGTGATCCCGTCACCGACCACCCACTGACCCGTTCGAGGAGCCGCACGCGATGATCGTCCGACGCCGCATCGGCCGCCGCCTCGGCGTCGCGATGGTGGCCGTGTTCGCGCTCGTCGCGGTGTTCGTCGTGCGGTTGGTCGACATCCAGGTCGTGCAGGCCGAGTCGCTGACCAAGGCCGCGCAGGCGCGACAGGAGTTCCAGTCGACCGTGTACGGCGCGCGTGGCGAGATCGTCGACACCAACGGCGTCGTGCTGGCCTCGAGCGTCGACCGCTTCGACATCACGGCGTCGCCGCGGATCGCGAAGGTCGACGGCTACGGGTTCGACCGCAAGCAGAAGGACGGCAGCAAGAAGACGATCAGCCTCGAGGACTCGGTCTCCGAGATCGCGGCGATCACCGGCGCCGACCCGCAGAAGATGTATCAGGCGATCATCACGGACCCGACCTCCGACTTCACGTACCTGGTGAAGGAGGTGCCGCTCGCGCAGTACCAGAAGGTGAAGGCCCTGCACATCCCGTGGGTGTACGCGCAACTGCACCCCGCGCGCAGCTATCCCAACGGCGCCGTCGCCGCGAACCTCATCGGGCTCATGGGCACCGACGCTCCGCAGGCCGGCGTCGAGCTCTCGGAGAACGCGTGCCTGGCCGGCTCGAACGGCACGCAGACCTACCACGCGAGCGCGAACGGCGTGCCCATCCCGGGCAGCACGATCACCACCAAGCCCGCCGTGAACGGCGGCAAGGTCACGCTCACCATCGACTCCGACCTGCAGTGGTTCGCGCAGCAGACGCTCACCCAGCAGGTGCAGGCGACGGGCGCGCAGTGGGGCACCGTCACGGTCGTGCGCATCCGTGACGGGCACATCATGGCCGACGCCGACTACGGCAGCGGCGACCTCAACGACATCACGGACTCGAAGCAGCTCAGGGCGGGGAGTTTCGTCGCGCCGTACGAGCCCGGGTCGGTCATGAAGCCCGCGACCGTCGCCGGCCTGCTGCAGTCCGGCAAGATCACGGCATCCACCCCGGTCAATGTGCCGAGCAGGTTCACCGACGGGCTGCCCCCGGGTTCTCGATCACCGACTCCTTCTACCACGGCGACCTGCACCTCACGGCGGCGGGCGTGATCATGGACTCCTCCAACATCGGCATCGCCGAGCTGACCAAGCTGGACACCGAGGCGAACCGCTACGCCAATCTCGCGAAGTTCGGGTTCGGTCAGAAGACCGCGTCGGGCTTCTACGGCGAGGACCCCGGCCTGCTGAAGACGCCGGCACAGGCCGACTCGGTCACATCGATCACGCAGCAGTTCGGACAGGGCATGACGGCCACGTCGGCACAGGTCGCGCAGCTCTATCAGACCCTCGGCAACGACGGGGTCCGGATGCCGCTGACCCTCGTGGAGGGCTGCACCAGGTCCGACGGCACGGTGGTCGACACCCCCTCCACGCAGGGCACGCAGGTCGTGTCGGCATCCACCGCGCGCACCGTGCGCGACATGATGCAGACCGTGTACCAGGAGGGGCCGAGCTCGAGCTTCCTGAAGATCCCGGGGTACAACATCGCCGCGAAGACCGGCACCGCGCAGGTCGCCGATCCCGCGACCGGCAAGTACGCGAAGGGCCAGTACATCGTCTCGGTCGCGGGGCTGGTTCCCGCGGACAAGCCGCTGTACGCGGTCGTGTTCACGCTGGCCAAGCCGCAGGGCATCACCTCGTCGGTCGCGGCGGCCCCCGGCTGGAAGACGATCATGGGTCAGGTCATCAAGGCGTACCGGGTGCCCGCGTCGACGGGCGTCCCGTCGCTGCCGCCCGTCACGTGGTAGCTGCCGGTAACCTGGTGAGCCAGTCCGCCGACACGGACACGATGACCAGGAGGCCCGAGGAGTGGATTCCCGGAACCCGCCGGTGCTCCGGCCCGAGCACCCGACGCCCCGGCCGCTGGCCCTCCTCGCCCAGGAGTTCGGGCTCGAGCACACCGGCTCGCTCGACGGCGTCGAGGTGACGGGCGTCACCCTGAGCACGGGCGACCTGCGCCCCGGCGACCTGTACGCCGGCATCCAGGGCGCCCACAGCCACGGTGCGCAGTTCGCGTCCCGTGCCGCCGAGCAGGGCGCCGTCGCGCTGCTGACGGACCCGGCCGGAGCCGAGCTCGCCGCCGGATCCGGTCTGCCCGTCCTGCTCGTCGACGACCCGCGGGCCGCCCTCGGTGAGGTGTCGGCGTGGGTGTACCGCACGGGCGCCGACTCCGCGAACCTGCCGTTGCTGTTCGCGACCACCGGCACCAACGGCAAGACCTCGACCTCGTACCTGCTCGAGGGCATCCTGCGCCAGCTGGGCCTCGTGACGGGACTCTCGTCGACCGCCGAGCGGCACGTCGGCGACCTGACGGTCGTGAGCCGGCTGACGACTCCCGAGGCGAGCGAGATGCACGCGCTGCTGGCCCGGATGCGGGAGGGCGGTGTACGGGCGGTGGCCGTCGAGGTGAGCGCGCAGGCCCTGACCTGGCGGCGGGTCGACGGGCTGGTCTTCGACGTCGTCGCCTTCACGAATCTCAGCCACGACCACCTCGACGACTACGCCGACATGGAGGAGTACTTCCGGGCGAAGCTCGAGCTGTTCGAGCCCGAGCACGGCCGGCGAGGCGTCGTCTGCCTCGACACGTCGTGGGGGCGGCGCGTGGTCGACGAGTCGCGCATCCCGGTGACGACCGTCGCCACGCGCGGACATGCCTCCGACGAGGACTACGACGCCGCCCAGTGGACCGTCGAGATCCTCGAGGAGTCGGCGGCGTACAGCGAGTTCCGGCTCACGGGCCCCGACGGGCGCGCCCTCGTGACGCGGGAGCCGCTCATCGGCTGGCACATGGCCGCCAACGCGGCCCTTGCGATCGTCATGCTCGTGGAGGCCGGTTTCGAGCTCGAGGCGATCGGGGCGGCTCTCGACGCCGACGGCGGCATCCGCGCCTACCTGCCCGGGCGCACGGAGCGCGTCTCCGGCGAGCGCGGACCGAGCGTCTACGTCGACTTCGGGCACAGCCCCGACGCGTTCGAGAACACCCTCGGCGCGGTCAGGCGATTCACCCCCGGCCGGACGATCATGGTGTTCGGCGCCGACGGCGACCGGGATGCCACGAAGCGTCACGAGATGGCACGCGTCGCCGCGGAGCTGAGCGACGTGCTCGTCATCACCGATCACCACCCGCGCTTCGAGGACCCGGCGTCCATCCGCGCGACGCTGCTCGACGGGGCGCGACTCGCCGAGCACCAGCCGGAGGAGACCTACGAGGTCAGCCCGCCGGAGGAGGCGATCAGGAAGGCCGTCTCGCTCGCCAAGGAGGGCGACTCGATCCTCTGGGCCGGGCCGGGGCATCAGGACTACCGCGACATCCGGGGCGTGCGCACGCCGTATTCGGCCCGCGAGCTGGCGCGTGCCGCGCTGCACGAGGCGGGCTGGGCGTGATCGCGCTGACGCTCGCCGAGCTGCGTGACGCGCTCGGCGGGGAGCTGGTCGGCGGCGACCCTGCGGACGTCGTCGACGGCAGCGTGCACACCGACTCGCGGCTCGTCGAGCCCGGCGCTGTCTTCTTCGCCCTCCCGGGCGCCGTGATGGATGGTCACCAGTTCGCGGCCGCCGCGGTGGCGAACGGGGCCGCCCTGGTGATCGCCGAGCGGCCCGTGCCGGTCGACGTGCCGGTGATCGTCGTGTCGGATGGGTACGTCGCGTTGGCGGCGCTCGCGCGGCTCGTGGTGGAGCGTGTGCGGGCGGCGGGCGGGCTGCGGGTCGTCGCGGTCACCGGCTCGAACGGCAAGACGACGACCAAGAACCTGCTGCGCGCCATCCTGGAGGCCGAGGGACCGACGGTCGCGCCCGCCGGCTCCTTCAACAATCACGTCGGCGCCCCGTTCACGATGCTGCGGGTCGGGCGCGACACCCGCTACCTCATCGTCGAGATGGGGGCGAGCGCGATCGGCGACATCGCCCGCCTGATCCGGATCGTCGTGCCCGACATCGGCATCGTGCTCAAGGTGGGGCTCGCCCACGCCGGCGGGTTCGGCGGGATCGAGCAGACGCAGCAGGCCAAGTCCGAGATGGTGCGCGACCTGCCGCCCACCGCGGCGGCCGTGCTCAACACCGACGACCCGCGGGTCGAGGCGATGAGCGGCGAGACGTCCGCGCGGGTCGTGCGCTTCGGGCTCGAGGCGCGCGCCGACGTGCGGGCGACCGACGTGCGAGCGACGGCAGCCGGTACGACCTTCCTCCTGCACGCCGACGGGATGACGCTCCCGGTGCGGTTGCGGATCCTCGGCGAGCACCACGTGATGAACGCCCTCGCCGCGCTCGCGAGCGCACGGGAGCTCGGCATCCCGCTGGATCGCGCGATCGCGGCGATCGAGACCGTCCCGCTGGCCGAACGCTGGCGGATGGAGCTCCTGCGCAGCGCGCCGGAGGTGGCCGACGGCGGTGTCACGATCATCAACGACGCCTACAACGCATCGCCCGACTCGACGGCTGCGGCCCTCAAGACGCTCGCCCAGATCGCCGGGCCCGAGCAGCGCACGGTCGCGGTGCTCGGCCACATGGCCGAGCTGGGGGAGTACGCGACCGAGGAGCACGACCGCCTCGGCCGGCTCGTGGTGCGGCTCAACATCGGGCAGCTCGTGGTCGTCGGTGCCGAGGCCCGGGCGATCCACCAGGCGGCCTCCCTCGAGGGGTCGTGGGACGGGGAGTCGGTGTTCGTCGCGGATGTGGACGCGGCCTACGATCTTCTTCGTGCGCAATTGCGGCCCGGCGACGTGGTGCTCGTGAAGTCCTCGAAGTCCGCAGGACTTCGCCACCTGGGCGATCGGCTCGCCGGAGCGGGGACGGCCGAGTGATCGCCCTCCTCATCGGCGCCGGGTTCTCTCTGCTGTTCACCCTGTTCCTCACCCCGCTGTTCGCCCGGGCGTTCCGCCGGTTCGGCTGGGGCAAGTTCATCCGCGACGACGGGCCGCAGACCCACCACGCCAAGCGCGGCACACCCACCATGGGCGGCCTCATCTTCATCGTCGGCTCGACGATCGGGTACTTCGCGGGGCACCTCGCGATCGGCTACCCGGTGTCGCGGGGCGGCATCCTCGTGCTCGCGATGATGATCGGCCTCGGCCTGGTCGGCTTCGTCGACGACTTCCTGCAGACGCGCAAGCAGCAGAGCCTCGGGCTCGGCGGGTGGTCGAAGATCCTCGGGCAGGTGATCGTGGGCACGATCTTCGCCCTGATCGTGATCCTGCTGCCGGACGCCTACGGCACACCGCCGGCATCCGGCTCCATCTCCGTGGTGCGCGACGTCTCCTGGCTCAACCTGTTCTTCCTCGGCCCGGTGATCGGCGTCATCCTGTTCGTGATCTGGACCAACGTCATCACGGTCGCGGCGTCGAACGGCGTCAACGTCACCGACGGGCTCGACGGCCTGGCCAGCGGCGCCTCGATCTTCGCGTTCGCGGGCTACATCCTGCTGTCGTTCTGGCAGAGCAATCAGTGGTGCGAGAACCCGGCGATCGATCCGAACGTGGTCGACAAGTGCTATCCCGTCGCCCAGCCCATCGACCTCGCGATCGTCGCCGCCTGCATCACGGGCGGGCTCATCGGGTTCCTGTGGTGGAACACGACCCCGGCGCAGATCTTCATGGGCGACACCGGGTCGCTCGGCCTCGGCGGCGGGCTCGCGGCGCTCGCGATCCTGACCCGCACCGAGCTGCTGCTCGTCTTCATCGGCGGCCTGTTCTTCATCACGACCGGGTCGGTGATCCTGCAGCGGGTCTGGTTCAAGCTCACCAAGTGGCGCTACGGCCAGGGCCGGCGCATCTTCCTCATGAGTCCGCTGCACCATCACTTCGAGCTCAAGGGCTGGGCCGAGATCACCGTCGTCGTGCGGTTCTGGCTCATCGCCGCGCTCTTCGTGGCGTTCGGCGTCGGCCTGTTCTATCTGGAATGGACGCTGAGCTGACCGCGCTCGAGGAGCTCACCAGCTGGCGCGCCGACTGGCGCGGCCTGCGGGTGGCGGTCTTCGGCCTCGGCGTGACCGGGTTCGCCGTCGCCGACACGCTCGTCGAGCTCGGGGCGGAGACACTCGTCGTCGGGAGCCCCGGCGACGAGGAGCGGCAATCGCTGCTGCGCGTGATCGGCGCGGGGTTCGCGCAGCAGGCGGACCAGTCCGTCGTGCCCGCCGAGCTCGATGCGTTCGCCCCGGAGCTCGTCGTGACGTCTCCCGGATATCCGCCGCATCACGCGCTGCACGCCTGGGCGCGCGAACGGGGGCTGCCCGTCTGGGGCGACATCGAACTCGCGTGGCGAGTGCGCGACAAGGTGCTCGCCCCCGGACGCGACGCGCCGGCCGACTGGCTCTTCATCACGGGCACGAACGGCAAGACCACGACGACCCAGCTGACGGCCACGATGCTGGTGGCGGCCGGGCTGCGCGCCGCGCCGGCGGGCAACATCGGCATCCCGGTTCTGGATGCCGTGCGCGACCCGGCCGGATTCGACGCTCTGGTCATCGAGCTCTCGAGCCATCAGCTGCACTGGATGCGCCCGGGCACCTTCGCCCCGCTGGCGGCCGCGTGCCTCAACCTCGCCGACGATCACCTCGAGTGGCATGGCTCGGCGGCGGCGTACCGCGACGCGAAGGCGAAGGTCTACGACGGCGTGCGGGTCGCGTGCGTCTACAACCTCGCCGACGAGGCCACCCGCGAGATGGTCGAGGAGGCGGAGGTGCAGGAGGGCGCCCGCGCGATCGGATTCGGGCTCGGCGTCCCGGGGCCGAGCGACGTCGGCCTCGTCGACGGGATCCTCGTCGATCGTGCGTTCCTCGACGAGCGGCGCACCTCGGCGCTCGAGCTCGCCACGCTCGACGACCTGCGTGACTCCGGGCTCGACTCGCCGCACATGACGGCGAACGTGCTCGCGGCGGCGGCGCTCGCCCGGGCGGCCGGAGCCGACCCCGCCGCGGTGCGTGAGGCCGTGCGATCGTTCCGGATCGGCGCGCACCGCAACGAGCGCATCGCCGATGCGGACGGTATCCGGTGGATCGACGACTCGAAGGCGACCAACGCGCACGCCGCCCAGGCCTCGCTGGCCGCGTACCCGTCGGTGGTGTGGATCGTGGGCGGCCTGTTCAAGGGCATCGACCCCGAGCCGCTCGTCATCCGGCACGCCGACCGGCTGCGCGGCGCCGTCCTGATCGGCGAGGACCGGTCGGTGCTGCGCGCCGCGTTCGCGCGACACGCGCCGGGGGTCACGGTCGTCGAGGTGGAAGACGTCGAGACTGAGGAGGTCATGCCGTCGGCGATCCGCGCCGCGGCGTCGCTCGCCCAGGCGGGGGACGTCGTGCTGCTGGCCCCGGCGGCGGCGTCGTTCGACCAGTTCTCGGACTACGCGGACCGCGGCACGCGCTTCGCCCGGGCCGTCATCCAGCACCTGGAGCGCTGACCGGACAGGAGGGGCGATGACCACCACCTCCTCCCGTCGCACGCCGCGACCCGGCCCCGAGCGGCGCGATCGCTCCGGCGCGGACTCACCACGACCGTCGGCCGCGGTCGTCGCGGTGCAGCGGATCTTCTCCGCGGAGACGCCCGAGTACTTCCTGCTGCTCGGCACGACGCTCTTCCTCGTCGTGTTCGGCCTCATCATGGTGCTCTCGTCGTCGTCGATCGAGTCGTACGTCAACAACGACAAGGACTTCTTCGCGACCGCCACGCGCCAGGGACTGTACGTGCTGATCGGCCTGCCGGTCATGCTCATCGCCGCGCGCGCACCGCTGTCGTTCTGGAAGCGGTGGGCCGGTCCGGCGGTGATCGCGGGCGTGGTGCTGCAGCTGCTCGTCTTCACGCCGCTCGGCTACGGCTACGGCGGCAATCAGAACTGGATCAAGGTCGGCTCGTTCACGGCGCAGCCGTCCGAGCTGATCAAGCTCGCGTTCGTGATCTGGCTCGCCTGGATCCTGAGTCGTCGCCTCGACGATCTCCACGACTGGAAGCGCGCGCTGATCCCCATCGGTCCGGTCGTGGCCGTCTCGATCGGCCTCGTGCTGGTGGGCCGCGACCTCGGCACGGCGCTCATCATGGTGGCGATCGTGTTCGGCGCGATGTTCATCGCCGGGACACGCCTGCGCATCCTCGGCGTCGTGATCGTGATCGCGGGCGTCGTGGGCATGCTCGTGCTGTCGGTCAGCGAGTCGCGCGTCGGCCGCATCCAGGCGTGGCTGGGCGGCTGCAAGGACCCGACGCTGGCCGCATCCGACTGCTACCAGACCCTGGGGGCTGGCAGGCGCTCGCGCACGGCGGCGTGCTGGGGGTGGGCCTCGGCAACTCGACCGCGAAGTGGAACTGGCTGCCGGAGGCCGCGAACGACTTCATCTTCGCCGTCATCGGCGAGGAGCTGGGCATGTTCGGCGCGGTCCTCGTGCTCGTGCTGTTCGTCGTGCTGGCGATCGCCTTCGTGCGCATCATCCGGATGTCGGACGACCCGTTCGCCAAGATCGCGACGAGCGCGGCCATGGTCTGGATCGTCGGCCAGGCCTTCGTGAACATCGCGGTCGTGCTCGGGCTGCTGCCCGTCCTCGGCGTTCCCCTGCCGCTCATCAGCGCGGGAGGCTCGTCGCTCATCACGACCCTCGCGGCGATCGGGATCGTGCTGTCCTTCGCGCGACATCGCCCCGCGCGCGCCGAGCGGGTGGTGCGGCCGGGCAGAATGGCCCGGTGACCACCTACCTCCTGGCCGGCGGCGGGACGGCGGGCCACGTCAATCCGCTGCTCGCGACCGCCGACGCTCTGCGCACCCGCGATCCGCAGGCGAGGGTGCTCGTGCTCGGAACCGCCGAGGGGCTCGAGGCGCGCCTCGTGCCGGCGCGCGGCTACGAGCTGCTGACGATCCCGCGGCTGCCCTTCCCGCGCCGCCCGAACCGTGACGCCGCGCGCTTCCCCGCTCGCTGGCGCGCGTCGGTGCAGCGCACGCGCGGGCTGCTACGCGAGCACGGGGTGGATGTCGTGGTCGGCTTCGGCGGCTATGCGTCGGCCCCGGCGTACCGCGCAGCACGACTCGAGCGAGTGCCGATCGCCCTGCACGAGCAGAACGCCAAGCCGGGCTTCGCCAACCGGATGGGTGCGGCACTGACCCGCTTCGTGGGCGTCACGTTCGCGGCGACCCGGCTGCGTCACGCGCGCGTCGTCGGGATGCCGCTGCGGCGCGAGATCGCGGACCTCGACCTGCCCGCGGCGCGCGCGGAGGGCCGTCGCATGTTCGGCCTCGACGACCGGCGCCCCGTGCTGCTCGTCACGGGCGGCTCGACCGGAGCGCGGCGGCTCAACGAGAGCGTCGCGGTGCAGATCGCGGCGATCCTCGGCAGCGGCTGGCAGGTGCTGCACATCACCGGCGCGCGCTCGCCCGTCGCGGATCCGCAGCTGGACGGATACCGCATCCTGGAGTACTGCGATCGCATGGAGCTGGCCCTCGCGGTCGCCGACCTCGCCGTCTCGCGCGCGGGCGCCTCGACCGTCGCCGAGCTCGAGGCGCTCGGGATCCCGGCAGTGCTGGTGCCCTATGCCGTCGGCAACGGCGAGCAGGCGGTCAATGCGCGGGACGCGGTCGACGCGGGTGGGGCGATCCTCGTCGCCGACGCCGCATTCGACGCGCGCTACGTGCGCGAGGAGCTGCCCCCGCTGCTCGCCGACCGCGCCCGCATCGCCCACATGGCGGCGTCGATGGCATCGATCGGACGCCGCGACGGCGCCGAGCGCATGGCCGACCTCGTCGCCGAGGCCCTTGCGTCGCGGGAGGGTGGCTAGCGGGACGCGTCGACTGTCTCGGGGATCCGCTCGAGCGCCTCGAGCAGCTGGGGCACGATCCGGTAGACGGTGCCGCAGCTGAGGGTCATGACGATGTCGCCCTCGCGTGCGATGGCGGCCATGTAGTCGGCGGCGTCCTGCCAATCCTCCTTGAGGATCACCTTGCTCTTGTCGACGAAGTTGTCCACGACCAGCTGGCCGGACACGCCGGGGATCGGGTCCTCTCGCGCGCCGTCGACGGCGAGCACGATCGTGAAGTCGGCGTTCTCCTCGTAGGCGCGCGCGAACTGGTCGGAGACGTTCTGAGTGCGGGAGTACAGGTGAGGCTGGTGCACGGCGATGACGCGACCCTTGCCGACGACCGTCTGCGCGCCCGCGCACGCCGCGGCAGCCTCGGCGGGCTCGTGGGCGTAGTCGTCGTACACCGAGACGCCGCGAACGATGCCCTTGAACTCGAACCGGCGCTTCGTTCCCCCGAAGCGGTCGAGCGCGGCGATCACGAGGTCGATCGGATGCCCCATCCGCACGACAGTGAGCACGGCGGCGGCCGCGTTGAACGCGTGATGCCGACCCGGCACCGAGATGCGCGCCCGGTGCGTCTCGCCCTGCCAGTGCAGGTCGAACGTGACGTGGTCGGTCGCGACGATGTCGGAGAGGCGCATGTCGACGCCCGCGCCCTCGCCGAAGCGGAGTACCTCACCCGTCACGCCCGTGAGCACCCGGTCGAGCTGGTCTCCTTCACCCGCGACGACGAACTCGTGCGCTCCGTTGGCGAACGTGGTGAACGCGTCCTCATAGCCCTGGTCGGAGCCGAAGTGGTCGAGGTGCACGGTCTCGACGTTGGTGATCACGGCGATCGACGTGTCATACAGCAGGAACGAGCCGTCGGACTCGTCCGCCTCGAGCACGAAGAGCGGATCGTCGCCCGCGCCCGAGCTGGTCTTGAGCGACTGGATGACGCCGCCGTTCACGAAGCTCGGGTCGATGCCGAGCTCCCGCAGGATCGTCACGATCATGCCGGTCGTCGTCGTCTTGCCGTGCGCGCCCGCGACGGTCAGCACGCGGCGCCGGCGCGAGAGCCAGTGGAGCGCCTGCGAGCGGTGCAGGAGGGTGAGCCCGCGCTCCTGCGCCAGCAGGTACTCCGGGTTCTCCGGCCAGATCGCGCTCGTGAACACCACGGTGTCGGCGTCGCCGAGGTTCGCCGCGTCGTGCCCGACGTGGACGGTGGCGCCCGCTTCGCGCAGCGGCGGGAGGTAGGGGCTCTCCTCGCGGTCCGAGCCGCTGACCGGCACGCCCGCATCGAGCATCATGTGCGCGATCCCGCTCATGCCGGACCCGCCGATCCCGATGAAGTGGACACGTCCCAGGTTCTCCGGGACGACGAGCGAGAGATCGGGCTTGAGCGGCATCGCCGTGATCATAGCCCGGCCCATGGCGTCCGTCCGGCTAGGCCAGCAGGCCTCGCCAGATCTCGACTCGGCTGAGCGCATGTGGTCCCGCCCCTCGCTGTCGGGCACGCCGCTGGCCTCGACGAGCGCGCGCCACGCGAGCGTGGCCTCGCCGATCCTGCCCAACGTTCCGTGGTCGCCGCGATCGTTGTGCCAGTCCGCGGATTCGCCCAGTTCCACCTCGATGCCGTCGAGGAACCGGAGGTCCAGCAGGACGGGAGCGGGCCGATCGTCGGGGGCTGGGGGAGTCGACCGCTGTCGAGCAGAGCCAGCCAGGTCCCCTGCATCCCGAGCGCGGTACGGGTCGTGCTCGTTGACGGTGAGAGTGTGAGGAGCTCCAGATAGTGCGCGCGGATCGTCGGCAGGGACGCGTCGAGGGCCGACCCGAGACCACGTTTGACGCTGGGCATCAGCCGAGCGCGGCGTGCCGTCGCTACGTCGATCATGGCGCGTAGCCGGTTCTGCAGGGCCGTTTGGATCCAGCCGTACCAGGAGATGTGCTGGTGATCTGCCAGGCGAGCATCTGGGAGGCGGGTGTCGGGAAAGCGCGCCGCGAGGTCCGACAGCATGTCGTACGCGTTCGATGAGTAGCTGAGGGCGATCCGCGACATCTGCTGCAGGGAGGCGGGGATCTGGGATCGGTGTCGGACGACCATGAGGTATTCGTCGAGAAGGGAGATGCAGGCGCCGCAGATGGACAGGGTCGTCTGCTGGAGGTCCTCCAGGAGCGTCGTCGCCCGGGCCTCGTCGCCCTGGGAGAGCTGCTTGGTGAGGGCGCGATGCGTGGCCGCGAGGGTCGCGAGTCCGCCGAAGCGATCCCCGAGCTTCCCGGCGACGAGTCCCATATCGCGATCGCCGAGCTCACCGTGGTCGAAGGTGCCCGACTCGTGGTGCTGGATCCGAATGATCCGCTCGACGAGGTCCGGGCGCTTCACATGGACGGCCTGCAGCCTCACCAGCTGATCCGCGAGCGAGATCTGCCGTCGTCTCGCGAGCGGGGTCGAGCTCCGTCGATTCGGGCCAGGCCCTCGTCATCGACGGGAGCGTGCCAGGCCACGGCCTGCCTCAAATCGAGATAGCGCTCGATGAGGTCCGGTCGCTCATCCGGACCCGCATCCTGGATCGTCGTCGCCCAGTGGGTCGCCCTGCTCGGGATGAGCATCGTCTGAGTCAGGAACTCGGCGACGGCCGCTGCGGACTTGACGTCGGAGGCCGACGTGGCATGCTCGCGCATGGCCGCGTTCTCGAGCTGCCGCTGGCGGTCCCATCCGGTCATCTCGCCCAGGGGATGGAGCTTCCGGTCCGAGATCGCGCTGAGCGGTCCGGATTCCCCGCGCCGCTTGAGCGCGGCGCGCAGCTTCTCGACCGATGGGCCGAGCGCCTCGAACGCCATCATCTGGAGGATGGTCATCGTCTCGTTGTTCCCGACTCCGCTCCCGGCGGGGGCGCCCACGTCGGGCGGAGGGCTCCCGAAGTAGCCCTTGTCGGACCGGTGCCACGCCCGGAGGACCACGCGGTTGATGTGACGCCCCAGATTGCTCGCGGCGCTGTCGCGCATGTAGCTCGTGATGAGCGGTGTGATCACCTCGCGCAGGGCGGCGACGAGGCGTTCGCTCGTCGTCGGGTCCAGGTCGTCGGCGTCCTCGCCGTCGAGCGCGGCGAGGCGTTCCAGGATGACCCGGCGGTCCCGTCTCGGCCACTGATTCCAATCATTCGGCGCCGGCTCCACGGGCCGGTCCTCCAGCGGGTTCGCGACCGCTGATGTGTAGACGGGGATCTGCTCGGCGACCCACCGGCGGACATCCGCTTGGGCGAACACGAGGCGTTCCCATTCGTCCACGATGCTCGCGTCCACGTCGGAGAGCCCGTCGGACGCCTCGTGCCTCGCGACCTGCCGTCGGTCGCCGCCCCAGTAGCGGTCGAGTCGCTCGACGACGTCCTCGGCCGAGAAGCGGAACTCAATCCACTCGCCGGTGATGGCGGCCTTCCAGACCGGCAGGACGCCCCGCAGGATGCGTCTCCCGAGCTGGACTCCGTCGACCCTCCAGCCGTCGGGATCGACGTGAACGGCGAGCAGCGGGCCCACTCTCGTCATCGACCGCGGATAGGGCACGCCGCGGGAAAGGGAGCGCTGAAGGCGCGCGAAGGCGATCAACTGCTCAGCGGTCACTTCGGGCGTCACGCGGCCTCCGCCGTGAGCGTATCTCGCCCGCGGTTTGGCGGAAATATGCAGGCCCTTCTCCGGTGCTCTGCCTCCATACGCCCCGACGGCGCCGGTCCCGGATCACGCTGAGCGGAACAGCTCGGCTCCGGTGCCGGGCGCAGAGGAGATCACGCTCATGACCACCGACCCCGCTTCCGCGGACCGCGTCGCGCGCGACGTGCACCACGCCACCGATGACGTCCGCGCCGCGATCTCGGCGCTGCGTCAGCTGCTCCGGCGGGAGCGGCCCGATCTCGCGACCGCCCTGTCGGTCGGCATCGGGATCTTCGGCTACGTCGACTTGGTCGACGACATGGTCGAGCCGCCGTCGACCGTCCCCGCCCGCCGCTAGCCGAGCGCCTGACCCGAGCGCCCACCCGAGAGGAAAGAATCATGCCCGTCACCACCCCGTCCGCGCCGTCGGCCCTCCGTCGGCGCGCCGCAGTCCCGGCCTCGCACGGTCCGCGCCGTCCGGGACGCCCCGGTCCGCGCCGAGGCGTCCCGCGCTGGGCGGTCGCCACGATCGCGGCCGTCATCGTCCTCGCCGTCATCGGCGCAGGCGTCGCGTTGGGGATACACACCGCGCAGCTCTCCGCGGGCTCGGTGCTCACCGTGATCCTGCAGGAGGACCGCCAGTCCGGCGCGGCCTCCGCCGGCACCCGCGCGCTGATCGCCTCGGCGGCCGACGCGATGTCGGCGAAGGGCGGCGGCACGCTTGTGCTGCACGAGGGCGCCGGCGAGACGCCGACGACCGTCGCGAAGGTCGACCTCGCCGTCGATCGCGACGGAGGTCCGGAGTCCGACGCCGACCTCCGCGCGAAGGCGATCCGCGCCCGCGTCGACCGCGCCTTCGGGAAGGCCGCCGCCGAGGAGCCGACGGGCGAGGGCCGCTCACTCGCGGAGCTGCTGTCGGTCGCCGCGGACGATGCGGCGCCCGGCGCCCGCGACCACGAGGTCTGGCTGCGCTCGCTCGCGCTGCCCACGACGGACCCCACCGACGTCCGCGTCCTGATGGCCGCGGATCCGGCCGCCGCGGTAGCGTCGCTGCCGAGGTCCGGGGTCCCGGACCTACGCGGGATGCGGCTCCACGTCGTGTTCGCGCAGCCGCAGGCCGACCAGCCGCCGCTGAACCTCGCGACCGCGCAGTGGCGCCGCGCCTTCCTGGCCGCGTACATCAAGCGCGCCGGCGGCGTGCTCGTCTCGGCCACCGAGGAGCAGGGCACGCGCGCCGCGCCGACCGCGCCGTCCGCGCCGGTGGTTCCGAACCTCCCCGACCCCACGCCGCAGCAGCCGACCGCCCACGCGGACGGCTCGATCACCGCGAGCATCGACACCTCCAGCCTGTTCCTGCCCGACGAGGCCGTGCTGATCTCGCCCGACGAGGCCCGAGCGCAGCTCCAGCCGCTCGTCGACGCCTGGAGGACCGGCCGCTTCTCGCAGATCGTCTGCCGCGGACGCATCGCGGCCTATGGCGACCCGGGATCGCCCCTCGGGCAGCAGCTCTCCCTCGACCGCGCACGGCGTATCACCGAGATCCTTGCGTCCGAGAAGGTCCCGGCGACGCCGGTCGGTCTCGGCGCGACCGCCCCGCTCCCCGGTTTCGGACCGAAGGACGCCGCACAGCGAAGCGTGGTCTGCACCGCCGAATCCACGACCGACCACTAGAGGAAACACCAGAAGAAGGAGAGACGCATCATGAACCCGAACACGCTGGACGGCCCCGTCGCCCGTCGATCAATCGGAGCGATGTTCTACCGCAACCCGGTCGACCCGCTCCACCCGCTCCACCGGGCCTTCGACCCGTACGCGCGGCTCCTGCCGGACCACGCCGTCGAGACGGCGGCGGCTCTCGTCGTCGGCGCCCCCTCCATGGACGTGACGAGGAGGCCAACGTGCGCTACATGAACGAGGGCTACGCGGTCTCGTTCGCCGTCAACAAGGCGATCACCGCCGGCCGGTCGCTCTCGATGCCCCTCGTCGAGCAGGCCCACGGCCGTGCCGCCGAGGCGCAGCGTCTCGTCGCGGCCGCCGCGGTGGACTTCGACGAGGCGGAGGAGACATGGTCCCAGGTCGTCCTCGTCGACGGCGAGCACGTCACCCGCGCCGGCGGCTACGTGGCCGGGGACTCGGCCCAGCGCGCCGCTTCTCGCGCAGAGAACCATGGCGACTACCGCCACCGCCAGCACTCCACCCCGGGCGTCTGGGGGTGGATCGCCGCGCTCGGCGTCACGGCCGCCGAGTTCTCGGCCGTGTACACGCTCCTGTGGAACCCGAGCAATCTCCTCACGCTGCTGCCGCTCGTGATCGTGACGGTGCTCGTGTTCGCTGCGACGCACGTCGTCACGAAGCAGACCGGGCGGGCGATCCGCGCCTGGCGGATCGCCCGGGAGGCCCGCATCGACAAGCTCGACGCCGGCTACGCGCACGTGCACTCCGACGCCGCGACGGCGGGGAGCCGTTCGATCGCGACGCCGCGCGCGCGCACGGCCTCGGCCAGCTCGGGCGCGCGACCCCCGCGCACTCGGTGGGGTGGCTCCACGGCGTCCTGATCGCCTGGGGAGCGGCGTGCTCCGCCCTGACGATCGCGCTCGTGAGCGTCGTGTCGGTCCGGATCTTCGCGATGGCGATGGACGCGGCTCGCGGCCTCGCCTTCTCCCTCCTGTTCGCGGGGTTCTTCGGCGTCGTCGTGCTGGGCGTGCTCGGCTTCCTCGTCTACGGCTACTCGCGCGGTAACGCCCTCGGTCGGAGGCTCGCCGCCTACGGCGCGCTCAACGAGGAGACCGACGGGCTCGTCGAGAGCCACGTCGGCAGCGGACGGGCCGCGCTCGACGCGGCCGAGGAGCAGCTGGTGCTCATGCGGGCCGACCTCGCGGAGGCGGAGGAGGTTGAGATCCGCCACAACGCCGAGGTCATCCAGGCCATCCAGGCCTCGGCGGCGGTCCTGCGCGTCACCGACCTCGCCTTCGACGTGCAGCGCCGCATCCCGTTGGGCACGAGCATCCGCGACGAGATCCAGGCGCTCGCGTCTTCGGTGCACGCCGACGCCGGCGTGCAGCGGCTCCGCATCTCGGGGATCGAGCGCAAGGAGCCCGCGGTCCCGCTGCCGCACGAGTCGGACCACCTCGAGCGGCCCGGCGCCGTCGGACTCGACGAGCTCGACCCCGCCCGGGTCGGGGCCGTCGTCGTTCCGGAGCAGCACGACCACCGCCGGAGCGTCCGCCCGCGGACGCTCCTCCTCGCCGCGCTCGCGGTGCTCGTCGTCGCCAGCGCGATCGCGGCCTCGCTCGTGATCGCCACCGGCGCGGCTCGCGCCTCCGCCGCCGCCGCGGCGCCCCCGGCCGACCTGGTGGAGGGGAGGGACTACTCCTTCCTCGGCACGGCGGCGAACGGCCCCGAGCGCTGGTCCTGCGCCGCGCCCATCGAGGTTCGGCTGGCGGACGGCTCACCGGCCGGCTCCGCGGACGTCGTCGCGTCCGCGGTGGCGAGCATCGCGCGGACGAGCGGGCTGCCGCTGCGCATCGGGTCGTCGTACGACGCGGGGATCCTGATCTCCTACGTCCCGTCTCCCGACGTGCAGCGGCTCGGCGGGAGCGACGAGGCGATCGGCGTCACGTCGACGCGCACCGACGACGAAGGCGCGATCCGTCACGCCGACGTCGAGATCGCCGCCGACGCCGCCGTCAACGCGCCGGGCACGACGACCGCCGAGTTCACCATGCTCCACGAGCTCGGCCACGCCGTCGGCCTCGGCCACGCCACGCGCAAGGACGAGATCATGACCCCGGTGCTCGACCCGGCGACGGCTCCGGTGCTCGGGCGCGGCGACGTGGCGGCTCTGCACGCCGTGGGATGCCGGCAGAGCTGATGCTCGAGGTCAGCCTGGGCAGGTTGTACCGGGCGATCGTGGCCTGGCGACCTCCGAGTCGCCGGGTCGCGGTCAACTGTCTCGCCTGCCTCCGATCGCCGTTCCGGGAAGCGGCCGCCCTCGCGCCGATGCCCCACGAAGTCGTCCACGACTTCCTGCTCGACCTCGAGATCGCGGTCGCTCGGCGTCTGGGCGAGCTCCGGGACGAGCGCGAGGCGGCCGACGCGGTGGCAGGTCTCATCTGGGACGAGGAGCCTGGCGAGCTGGGTGAACTCGTCGAGCGCGCCGAGGACGAGATGTGGGCGTTCTTGGCTCGTCGGCGCGCGGACCTTGATCGCGTGCGACTTCTTGCTCTCGAGCCTCGTCTGGCGGAGTGGATACAGCGCTCCGCGCTCCTGTCAGATCTCGATGAGCGTCCCGAGTGGCTGTTGTGAGTCGAAGGTTGCCAAAGACGCGGTGAGTCGCCGCCGTGCGGCGTGAGCCGTCGGTGATGCTCGGAGGGTGAGACGACCCGAAGCCGTCGGCGGTGCCCTGCGCCGTCCGGCCGCCGCCGCGCCCTCTCCGCGCTCGCGTGTCGCGGCGCCCCCGGTCGAGCGACCCGCGCGCCCGGCGCCCCCGCGCAGGCAGGCTCCACGCCCGCGCGACCCGCCCCGCCGCACGAGGAGCGCGCGCCGAAGCCACCGCGCGCATCCCGGCGGCCGGCCCCCGCCCGGGAGCGGGTCGCGAGCGCCGACATCCGGGCCGCCGCCCGTGCCCGACGGCGGGAGGAGAAGCGCGAGGTCAAGCGCTTCACGCGGCGCGCGCGGCACCGCCGGGCCGGCCTGTTCGCGGCCGGCGGCGTGCTCGTGCTGCTCGTGCTGCTGGTCCTGACCGCCGTGTACTCCCCGCTCCTGGCCCTGCGCACCATCGGCGTCGACGGCACCCACCGGCTTGACGCCTCGGCCCTCGAGACGGCGCTGGCGCCGAACCTCGGCACACCGCTGGCTCTGCTCGACGATTCGGCGATCAAGAAGGAGCTCGGGCGGTATTCGCTGATCCGCAGCTACGTCACGGAGCTCGAGCCCCCGGCGACTCTCATCGTGCACGTGTCGGAGCGCACGCCGGTCGGCGTGATCCAGGGTGCCGACGACTTCCAGCTGGTCGACCCGGCGGGCATCGTCGTCGACCGCACGGCGAAGCGGCCCGACGGGGTGCCGCTCATCCAGCTCGCCGACGCGCCGCTGAACGGCCCGGGCTTCGCGTCGATGGCGCAGGTGCTGCTCGCCCTGCCGGCAGCCCTGCGCGCCCAGGTCGACACGATCGCCGCGCGCACGCACGACGATGTGACGCTGACGCTGCGCGGCTCGGGGCAGCGCGTGCTCTGGGGCAGCGCCGACCAGTCGGTGCTGAAGGCGCAGGTGCTCGGCCGCCTCATCGCGCTGCACGGGCAGAAGGGCTCCGGCACCTACACCGTGTCGGCGCCCCAGTTCGCGGTCTTCAACCCCAGCGACACGGCGACGCTCGGCGGGGTGACCCCGCCGAGCACCGAGGCTGGCGCGGGCGGGACTCCCACGCCGACCGGCTCGCCGACGGCGCCGGCCGGTGGCGACGACCAGGGCGGCGTGCAGGGCTGACGCCCGGTGTCGCGGCTCAATCGGCGCGACACGCGCGGCGCCTCCGCCCCTCCTGGTCGCCGTCCGTACCGTGAGGGCAGACCAGCGTAGTCGGAACTTATCTCGACTTCAAGTAGAAGTTGAAGGTTTCGGAAACGAGCGACACGGAAGGCCGGGACGTGACCACGAACCAGAACTATCTCGCGGTGATCAAGGTCGTCGGCATCGGCGGCGGCGGCGTGAACGCCGTGAACCGGATGATCGAACTCGGCCTGCGCGGCGTCGAGTTCATCGCGATCAACACCGACGCCCAGGCGCTGCTCATGAGCGATGCCGACGTCAAGCTCGACGTCGGCCGCGAGCTGACGCGCGGACTCGGCGCCGGAGCCGACCCGGAGGTGGGCCGGCGCGCCGCCGAGGATCACGCGGAGGAGATCGAGGAGGCGCTCTCGGGTGCCGACATGGTCTTCGTCACCGCGGGCGAGGGCGGCGGGACCGGCACGGGCGGCGCGCCCGTCGTCGCCCGGATCGCCAAGTCGATCGGCGCGCTCACCATCGGCGTCGTGACCAAGCCGTTCGGGTTCGAGGGCAAGCGCCGGCAGGCGCAGGCCGAGGACGGCGTCATCGCCCTCAAGAACGAGGTCGACACGCTCATCGTGGTGCCGAACGATCGGCTCCTCGAGATCAGCGATCGCGGCATCAGCATGCTCGAGGCGTTCGCGACCGCCGACCAGGTGCTCCTCGCCGGCGTGCAGGGCATCACCGATCTCATCACGACCCCCGGATTGATCAACCTGGACTTCGCGGACGTCAAGAGCGTCATGCAGGGCGCCGGCTCGGCCCTCATGGGCATCGGCGCGAGCCGGGAGCCGACCGCGCGATCAAGGCCGCGGAGCTCGCGGTCGCGAGCCCGCTGCTCGAGGCGTCGATCGACGGAGCCCACGGCGTGCTGCTCTCGATCCAGGGCGGATCCAACCTGGGCATCTTCGAGATCAACGACGCGGCGCGACTCGTGCAGGAGGCCGTCCACCCCGAGGCGAACATCATCTTCGGCGCGGTCATCGACGACACCCTCGGCGACGAGGTGCGCGTCACCGTGATCGCCGCGGGTTTCGACGGGGAGAGCCGCAGGTCAAGGCGGGCCAGGACCGCCGCAGCAACTTCGTCGAGGCCCAGGTGCCGGCCGGGGTGGGCGTCGGGACCTCGGGCTCGCACCTGCAGGAGACCCAGCCGATGCCGTCCGGATGGGCGACCGAGCCCGACGCACCGGTGGCCGCCCCTGCGGACCGCGACTTCGATGACGACGACGACCTCGACATCCCGGACTTCCTGAAGTAGCGCGATGTCGGACCTCGCCGACCGGCTCGCGTCGGTCGACGCGGAGATCGCCGCGACGGCGCGCGCGGCAGGACGCGAGCGCCGCGAGCTCACCCGGATCGTCGTCACCAAGTTCCACCCCGTGTCGCTCGTGCGCGAGCTCGCCGAGCTCGGCGTGCAGGACGTGGGGGAGAACCGGCACCAGGAGGCGGCGGCGAAGGCCGCCGAGCTGGAGAGCCTGGCACTGCGCTGGCACTTCGTCGGGCAGCTGCAGCGCAACAAGGCGCGCGCGGTCCGCGCGTACGCGGCGTCGGTGCACTCCCTGGACCGTGCGGCTCTCGCCGATGCACTGCACCGGGCGGGCGATGCGCTGCCCCCGCTCGACGTGTTCCTCGAGCTCAACCTCACCGACGACCCGGCCCGCGGCGGCGTCGACCCCGACGGGGTCGAGCACCTCACCGAGCATCTGCTGACGCTCCCCTCGCTGCGGCTGCGGGGCGTCATGGCGGTCGCGTCGCCCGGCGCCGAGCCACGGTCCGAATTCGCCCGGGTGCGGGCGGCATCCGAGCGGGTGCGGGCGATCGCGCCCGACGCCGTCGCCATCTCGGCGGGGATGTCGGGCGACTTCCGCGAGGCGATCCTCGAGGGCGCGACACACCTTCGCATCGGGACGGCAATCACCGGAAAACGTTCAACCCCTGGTTAAGGTCAGACCGAACGCGAGCTCCTCGGGAGGACGAGATGGCGAACCCGCTGCGCAAGACCATGGTCTACCTCGGCTTGGCCGACGAGGACTACGAGGACCAAGCCCCCGTCGCGCCGGCGGCGCCCGTCGCAGCCGCGCCGACGTCGACGCGCGCGCCGGTCACCCCGTTGCGACGCCCCGTGGCGAGTCGTCACGCCCAGCCCGCGATGAGCGAGATCCTCACCGTGCACCCGCGGCAGTACAAGGATGCGCAGCTGATCGCCGAGAGCTTCCGCGAGGGCGTGCCGGTCATCATCAACCTCAGCCAGATGAGCGAGCCGGATGCGCGTCGCCTGATCGACTTCGCGA
Source organism: Pseudolysinimonas kribbensis (assembly GCF_030161895.1). Lineage (GTDB taxonomy): Bacteria > Actinomycetota > Actinomycetes > Actinomycetales > Microbacteriaceae > Pseudolysinimonas > Pseudolysinimonas kribbensis. The sequence continues at coordinate 146,662 of NZ_BSVB01000001.1, read as the reverse complement.
GCGGCCTGTCGCAGGGCCTCTACGGCAAGATCGAGCGCGTGACGAGCAAGGTGTTCCTGCTCTCGCCCGAGCACGTCGCCACGAGCGGCGAGCAGGCCGAGGCGGAGTCGGACGTCGAGGCCGCGTTCTTCGCCTGAAGATCGACCGCCGGTGCCGGGACCGCGGTCCCGGAATTCCGGCGTGCTCGCGCAACGCACACCGCAGCCCCAGGGTCGCGGCACCCGGGGCGGTACGCTGAGTCCTCAGCCTCGGGGTGAGGTGGAAGTTGCTAGCGTTATCGCAACGTGATGTTCCGGGGCCGAGAGACCGGACACGAAGAGCTGGAGAGTGATGGGCATGGCCTTGACGCCGGAGGACGTGGTCAACAAGCGTTTCAACCCGACCAAGTTCCGTGAGGGCTACGACCAGGACGAGGTCGACGACTTCCTCGACGAGGTCGTGGTGGAGCTGCGCCGACTCGGCCAGGAGAACGAGGAGCTGCGGCAGCGGCTCGTTCAGGGCGAGCAGCGCGTCCAGGAGTTGCAGCGCCAGGCGCAGCAGGCACCCGCCGCCGCGTCCGCCCCCGCGCAGCCGGCGGTCGTCGCACAGCCGGAGCCGGCGTTCGCGCCCGTCCCGACGCCGGCACCCGCGCCCGTGAGCGCCGACGCCATGGACCCGGGTAACACCAACAACCTGCTTCAGCTCGCCCGCCGGCTCCACGAGGAGCACGTGCGCGAGGGCATGGAGAAGCGCGACGCGCTCATCGCCGAGGGTCACGCGACCGCGGCGCGCGTCGTGTCCGAGGCGCAGGAGGGTGCGCGGGCGCAGCTCGGCACGATCGAGCAGGAGCGCGCCTCGCTCGAGCAGCAGACGAACCGGCTGCAGGAGGAGAAGGCGGGCCTGGAGCGTCAGGTCGACCAGCTCCGCACCTTCGAGCGCGAGTACCGGCAGAAGCTGCGCGGATACATCGAGGGCCAGCTCCGCGAGCTCGACTCGACCCCCGAGCTGCCGAGCAGCACCTCGCCGACCGCCCCGGCATCCGATGCGTCCGAGACGAAGCAGCCCGCGCAGCCGGTGCAGGTCGGCGCCCCGCCGGTCGCGCCGCAGCAGAACGCTCCCGCGTTCCCCGGCGCTCAGCCGTCGGGCGGTTTCGAGGCGTTCGGTCAGCCGTCCGAGTACCAGGGCTTTGCCGGCAACTGAGCAGCCGGATGATGCGGCGCCCCGCCGCACGGCCTCGGCCGGCGCGCGGGGCGGCGTCAGCGTCCGGGCTCTGCTCCTCCTCGCGATCATCGCGCTCGGCGTCTACGGGCTCGACCAGCTCGCCAAGTTCCTGATCGTCAGCCATCTCCACGAGGACGAGGTCGTCCCGCTCCTCGGGCCCGTGCTGCAGTTCCACTACGTCACGAATTCGGGCGCGGCGTTCTCGTTCGCCAACGGCTACACGTGGATCTTCTCGATCGTCGCGGTCGGCGTGATCGTCGTGATCGCGTGGTTCTCGCGCCGGATCCGCTCTCTCGCCTGGGCCACGATGTTCGGGCTCGTGCTCGGCGGGGCGCTCGGCAACCTCAATGACCGACTGTTCCGGCCGCCGGGGTTCGGGGTCGGGCACGTCGTCGACTTCATCACGATCGGGTTCTTCCCCGCGATCTTCAACGTGGCCGACATCGCCATCACGACGTCGATGGCGTTGTTCATCCTGCTGTCGCTGCGCGGCACCGGGCTCGATGGCTCCCGGGCGGTCATCCGCAAGCCCGCGCGCGCGGCCGCAGCCGAGGCGGAACCGGGCGACGCGCCGGCGGGCCGCCCCACCCCGAAGGGGTAGCCGTGGAGCGCCGCACCCTGCCGGTGCCCGACGGACTCTTCGGCGAGCGCGCCGATGCCGCCCTGTCGCGGCTCCTCGGCTTCTCGCGCAGCTTCGCGGTGCAGGTGATCGACGCCGGGGGAGCGACGCTCGACGGACAGCCGCTCGGCAAGTCCGATCGGCTTCGAGACGGCTGGCTCGAGATCGAGTGGACGCCGCGCGAGGAGCCGTCCGTCGTTCCGCAGCTCGTGCCCGACTTCGCGATCGTCCACGACGACGACGACATCGTGGTCATCGACAAGCCCGTCGGCGTCGCGGCCCACCCCGCGGTCGGCTGGGACGGCCCGACGGTGCTCGGCGCCCTGGCGGCAGCCGGATTCCGGATCAGCACCTCGGGTGCTGCGGAGCGGGCCGGCATCGTGCACCGGCTCGACGTCGGCACGAGCGGCCTCATGGTGGTCGCGAAGAGCGAGCGGGCGTACACGGAGCTGAAGCGCGCCTTCCACGACCGGACGGTCGACAAGATCTACCACGCCGTCGTGCAGGGGCACCCCGACCCCTTCCGCGGGACGATCGACGCGCCCATCGGGCGGCATCCCTCGGCGAGCTGGAAGTTCGCGGTCACAGCCGACGGCAAACCGAGCGTCACCCACTACGACACCCTCGAGGCGGAGCGCTCGGCGACGCTGCTGGAGATCCACCTCGAGACCGGACGCACCCACCAGATCCGGGTGCACATGGCCGCGCAGCGTCACCCATGCGTGGGCGACCTGCTCTACGGAGCCGACCCGACGCTGGCCGCGCGGGTGGGGCTCGAGCGGCAGTGGCTGCACGCGGTGCGTCTCGGATTCCGGCATCCGGGCACCGGGGAGCCCGTCGAGTTCGAGACACGCTACCCGGCAGACCTGCAACACGCCCTCGACGTCCTCCGGGCGGATTAGTCTCGCTAGGTGGCGTCGTCGGATTTCGTTCATCTGCACGTGCACACCGAGTACTCGATGCTCGACGGCGCGGCGCGGGTCGGCGACCTCATGGGCGCCGTCTCCGAGCTCGGCATGAACGCCGTCGCGATCACCGACCACGGCAACAACTTCGGCGCCTTCGACTTCTGGAACCAGGCCAGGAACGCGGGTCTCAAGCCGATCATCGGCACCGAGGCCTACCTCGCGCCCGGCGACTCCTCCCGCCGCGACAAGACGCGCATCCGCTGGGGCAACGGCGGCGAGGACGACGTCTCCGGCGGCGGCGCGTACACGCACATGACGATGTGGGCCGAGTCGACCGAGGGCATGCACAACCTGTTCCGGCTGTCGTCGCTCGCGTCGATCGAGGGGCAGTACTTCAAGGCGCGGATGGACCGCGAGCTGCTCCAGCGCTACGCGAAGGGGCTCATCGCGACGACCGGATGCCCGTCCGGCGAGGTGCAGACCCGGCTGCGGCTGGGCCAGTTCGATCTGGCGCTCCAGGCCGCCGCCGACTACCGCGACATCTTCGGGGCCGGCAACTTCTTCGTCGAGGTGATGCGCCACGGTCTCGGGCTCGAGAAGCGGGTCGCCGACGACCTGCTGTCGATCGCGCGCAAGCTCGACCTGCCGCTCGTGGCGACCAACGACTCCCACTACACCCGCGCGGCCGACGCGGGGGCGCACGAGATGCTGCTGTGCGTGCAGTCCGGGTCGACCATGGCCGATCCGAACCGCTTCAAGCTCGAGGGCAACGGCTACTACATCAAGTCGCCGCAGGAGATGCGCGAGATCTTCCGCGACATCCCCGAGGCGTGCGACAACACGGTCGCGATCGCCGAGCGCTGCGAGGTCGAGTTCAACACGAGTGCGAACTACATGCCCCGCTATCCGGTGCCGGCGGGCGAGACCGAGGAGAGCTGGTTCGTCAAGGAGGTCGAGAAGGGCCTCCACGTGCGCTACCCGAACGGCATCCCGGACGAGGTGCGCACGCAGGCCGAGTACGAGGTGGGCGTCATCACCCAGATGGGGTTCCCCGGCTACTTCCTCGTGGTCGCCGACTTCATCAACTGGTCGAAGGACCACGGCATCCGGGTCGGGCCGGGCCGCGGGTCGGGCGCCGGGTCGATGGCCGCCTACGCGATGCGGATCACCGACCTCGACCCGCTGCAGCACGGGCTCATCTTCGAGCGGTTCCTCAACCCCGATCGCGTGTCGATGCCCGACTTCGACGTGGACTTCGACGAGCGCCGGCGCGGCGAGGTCATCCGGTACGTGACCGAGAAGTACGGCGAGGAGCGCGTCGCGCAGATCGTGACCTACGGCACGATCAAGGCGAAGCAGGCGCTCAAGGACGCGGGGCGCGTGCTCGGGTTCCCGTTCGGCATGGGTGAGAAGCTCACCAAGGCGATGCCGCCGCCGGTGATGGGCAAGGACATGTCGCTCACCGGCGTCGTCGACCCCGCGCACGAGCGCTACAAGGAGGCCGGCGACCTCCGCACGATCATCGAGACAGACCCGGAGGCCAAGACCGTCTTCGAGGCCGCCCGCGGCCTCGAGGGGCTCAAGCGCCAGTGGGGCGTGCACGCCGCCGGCGTCATCATGTCGAGCGAACCGCTCATCGACATCATCCCGATCATGAAGCGGGAGCAGGACGGCCAGATCGTCACGCAGTTCGACTACCCGGCATCCGAGGCCCTCGGTCTCATCAAGATGGACTTCCTCGGGCTGCGCAACCTCACGATCGTCGACGACGCGCTGGACAACATCCAGGCCAACCGGGGATTCCGTCCGGTGCTCGAGGAGCTGGCGCTCGACGACCCCGAGGCCTACGCGCTCCTGTCCCGCGGCGACACGCTCGGTGTGTTCCAGCTCGACGGCGGGGCGATGCGGTCGCTGCTGCGGCTCATGAAGCCCGACAACTTCGAGGACATCTCCGCCCTCATCGCGCTGTACCGCCCGGGACCGATGGGCGCGAACTCGCACATCAACTACGCCCTGCGCAAGAACGGCCAGCAGGAGATCACGCCGATCCACCCGGAGTTCAAGGACTCGCTCGCCGAGATCCTCGACACCAGCTACGGCCTGATCATCTACCAGGAGCAGGTCATGGCGATCGCGCAGCGGGTGGCGGGCTTCTCGCTCGGCCAGGCCGACATCCTGCGGCGCGCGATGGGCAAGAAGAAGAAGTCGGAGCTCGACAAGCAGTACCAGGGCTTCGTCGACGGCATGAAGGCCAACGGCTACTCCGCCACGGCGATCAAGACGCTCTGGGACATCCTGCTGCCGTTCTCGGACTACGCGTTCAACAAGGCCCACTCGGCCGCGTACGGCGTGCTCAGCTACTGGACCGCCTACCTCAAGGCGCACTACCCGGCCGAGTACATGGCGGCGCTGCTGACGAGCGTCGGCGACGCCCGCGACAAGCTCGCGATGTACCTCAACGAGTGCCGCCGCATGGGCATCAAGGTGCTCTCACCCGACGTCAACGAGTCGATCGGCTACTTCTCCGCCGTCGGCGAGGACATCCGGTTCGGGATGGGCGCGGTGCGCAACGTCGGCTTCGGCGTCGTCGATCAGATCAAGGCGGCGCGCCAGGAGAAGGGCTCCTTCACGAGCTTCCACGACTTCCTGCGCAAGGTGCCGCTCGGCGCCCTCAACAAGCGCATGGTCGAGTCGCTCATCAAGGCCGGCGCCTTCGACTCGCTCGGCGACACCCGCCGGGCGCTCATCGAGATCCACGAGGGCGCCATCGACAGCGCCGTGAGCGACAAGCGCGCCGAGGCCAACGGCCAGGTCGGCTTCGACTTCGATCAGCTGTGGGACGAGCCCGAGCACGCGGTGGAGCGGGTGCCCGAGCGTCCCGAGTGGGCCAAGCGCGACAAGCTCGCGTTCGAGCGCGAGATGCTCGGGCTCTACGTGAGCGACCATCCGCTGGCCGGGCTGGAGCTGACTCTCGCCAAGCACGCGAGCGTCTCGATCGGCGAGCTGCTGGAGGGGAGCCGGAGGACGGCGAGGTCGTGACGGTCGCCGGTCTGCTGACCAGCGTGCAGCACCGCACCGCGCGCCAGTCCGGCAACCCGTACGGCATCGTCCAGCTCGAGGACTTCGGCGGGGAGGTCTCCGTGATGTTCCTCGGCAAGACCTACCAGGAGTTCTCGCCGTCGCTCGTCGCAGACGCGATCGTCGTCATCAAGGGCAGGGTGAGCGTGCGCGACGACGGCTTCAACCTGCACGCGCAGAGCCTGTTCGTCCCCGACACCGGGCAGTCGCTCGGTTCCGGCCCGCTCGTGATCTCGGTGCCCGAGCAGCGGGCGACCACCGACGTCGTGAGCGCGCTGAACGACGTGCTGATCCGGCATTCGGGCGAGAACGAGGTGCGGCTGCGGCTGGTGCGCGGCGAGTCCGCGCGGATGTTCGAGATCCCGTTCCCGGTCTCGGTCACCGCCGACCTCTACGGCGAGCTCAAGCGGCTCCTCGGCCCCAACTGCGTCGCCTGAGCCGGGCTAGTCGATCCGGTCGCCGGGTCGCCAGTAGTCGCGCTCGTGGTACAGCAGCGGCTGGTCGGGTTCGCCGAGCCCGCCGTCCTCGATGCGCACGACGACGACCGCGCTCTCCTCGACGGGATATCGTCCGATCACGCGCCCCAGCATCCAGGCCGGCACGTCGCGCAGCTGCGGGATGCCGAGCGGCCCCGGCGCCCAGTGCGGTCCCCGGAAGCGCAGCTGCGCATCGAGCGACATCGTGTGCGCCGCCGCCCGGTTGCGGGCGCCCATGATGTGCACCAGCACGTGCTCGGTCTGCTCGACCGCGTGCCAGGAGCTCGCGGCGCGCGCCATGTTGAAGGTCGCCATGGGGGGATCGGCGGCGAGCGACGCGAGAGAGGTCGCCGTGAATCCGACCGGTGCGCCGTCCGGGCCGAGGGCGGTCACGACGGAGACGCCGGCGGCGAGGCGGCGGAAGGCGAGGCGGAAGGCCTCCTGGTCCTGCATCCCCCCATCCTCCCGCGCCCTCCGGCCGCGCGCTGACACGAGCGCACCGCTCCATCGGAGGCGCCGATACGCTGAACGACGATGATCCAGACCCTCGACCTGCGGGGCGCGCGACCCGGCCGTGCCGATCTCGCGGCCCTCGTCCCTCGTGCCCAGGTCGACGTGACGACGGCCACCGATGCGGCCGCGGCGCTCATCGCGGACGTGCGGGATCGCGGCGAGGCCGCCCTGCTCGACCAGGCCGAACGGTTCGACGGTGTGCGCCCGCCGGCGGTGCGGGTCGACCCGGCCGCGATCGATGCCGCGGTGGAGGGCCTGGATGCCGGCGTGCGCGCCGCGCTCGAGGAGGCGATCCGCCGGGTGCGGCTCGCGAGCCGGGCGCAGGTGCCCTCGGCAACCGTGACGCCGCTGGGCGACGGCGCCGTCGTCGAGCAGCGCTGGCAACCAGTGGGCAGCGTGGGCGTCTACGTGCCCGGTGGCAAGGCCGCCCTCGCCTCGAGCGTCGTCATGAACGTCGTGCCCGCCCAGGTGGCGGGCGTGGACGCGATCGCCCTCGCGTCGCCGCCGCAGGCCGCATTCGGCGGGGCCGTGCACCCGACGATCCTCGGTGCGGCCGGCCTGCTCGGCGTCGACCGCGTCTTCGCGATGGGCGGCGCCGGAGCGATCGGCGCCTTCGCCTACGGCGTGCCGGCGCTGGGCCTCGAGCCGGTCGACCTCGTCACCGGTCCCGGCAACGTCTTCGTCGCGGCCGCCAAACGGGTCGTGCGCGGCGTCGTGGGCATCGACGCCGAGGCCGGTCCCACGGAGATCCTCGTGATCGCCGACGCCGGCGCCGACGCGCGGCTCGTCGCCGCGGATCTGCTGAGCCAGGCGGAGCACGACGAACTCGCCTCCGCGGTGCTCGTGACCGATGCACCGGAGCTGGCGCGGGCCGTGGTCGCGGAACTCGAGCGCCAGCTCGGGGCGACCGTGCATCGCGAGCGCGCGAGAACCGCCCTCGACGGGCGGCAGTCCGCCATCGTCCTCGTGGACGACATCCCGAGCGCGGCGCGGTTCAGCGACGCCTACGCGCCGGAGCACCTCGAGCTGCAGACCGCGGATCCCGACGGGACGCTCGCGCTCATCCACGACGCCGGGGCGATCTTCCTCGGGGCGACGTCGCCGGTCAGCCTCGGCGACTACCTCGCGGGGTCCAACCACGTGCTGCCGACCGGCGGGCAGGCGCGCTTCTCCGCGGGTCTCTCGGCGGCGGCGTTCCTGCGCCCGCAGCAGGTGATCCGATACGACCGGGCGGGGCTCGCGGCCGTGCGGAGGGGTATCCGGGCGCTCAGCGACGCGGAGCAGTTGCCGGCCCACGGCGACGCGGTGGACCGCCGCTTCGACTGAACTGCGGCGCCGGGGGACCCGCGGGACTTATCCTGGCGGGGCCATGTTCTGCCCCTTCTGCCGTTATCCCGACAGCCGCGTCATCGACTCGCGCACCTCGGACGACGGCCTCGCCATCCGCCGTCGCCGGCAGTGCCCGCAGTGCGGGCGCCGCTTCTCGACGACCGAGACCGCGAGTCTCAGCGTGATCAAGCGCAGCGGCATCGTCGAGCCGTTCAGCCGCGAGAAGATCGTGTCGGGCGTGCGCAAGGCGTGCCAGGGGCGGCCCGTCAGCGACGCGGACCTCGCCCTGCTCGCGCAGCGCGTCGAGGAGTCGATCCGCGCGACGGGCGTCTCGCAGATCGACGCGAACGACATCGGCCTGGCGATCCTGCCGCCGCTGCGCGAGCTCGACGAGGTCGCCTACCTGCGGTTCGCGAGCGTGTACCAGGGATTCGAGTCGCTCGACGACTTCGAGGCGGCCATCACGCTCCTGCGGGTGGAGCACGACGCGGCCTCGGCCGAGGCGGACGCCGACGCCGAATAGCACCCGATAGCCTGGCGTCGGCATGTACCGCGTCCTGTTCCGGCTCGTCCTCGCGCGTCTCGACGCGGAGAGCGCCCACCGCCTCGGCTACCTCGTCATCCGGATGCTGCCGGTGCTGGCGTTCGCGCTCCGCCCGCTCACCCGGCCCGCCGCCTCGCTCGCGGTGCGCACCCTCGGCCTCGAGTTCGCGTCGCCCTTCGGGGTGGCGGCCGGATTCGACAAGGAGGCCCGCGCGATCCGGGGCCTGGGTGTTCTCGGCTTCGGCCACGTCGAGATCGGCACGGTGACCGCGCGCGCCCAGCCCGGCAATCCCCGGCCCCGGCTGTTCCGGCTGATGCCCGACCGGGCCCTCATCAACCGCATGGGCTTCAACAACGACGGCGCCGAGGAGGTCGCGCCGCGTCTTGTCCGCGAGCGTGCGCGGCGGGCGCGGCCGGTGATCGGCGTCAACATCGGCAAGAGCCGGGTGGTCGAGGTCGACGACGCGATCGACGACTACCGCGCGAGCACCCGCGTGCTCGCGCCGCACGCCGACTACCTGGTCGTCAACGTGAGCTCGCCCAACACCCCGGGCCTGCGCGGCCTGCAGGAGCTCGACCGTCTGGCGCCGCTGCTCGAGGCCGTGCAGGGCGAGGCGCGGGGAGTGCCGGTCCTGGTCAAGATCGCACCCGACGTCACCGACGAGCAGGCGAAGCGGATCGCCGCCCTGGTCGTGCGACTGCACCTCGCGGGCATCGTGGCGACCAACACGACGCTGGCACGCGACGGGCTCCGCACGGACCCGCTGGTCGTCGAGCGGGCGGGAGCCGGCGGGCTGTCGGGACCCCGGTGGCTCCCCGCTCTCTCGAGCTCCTGCGGCTGCTGCGCACCGCGGTGCCGGACGAGCTGTGCATCATCTCCGTCGGCGGCGTGGAGACCGCGGCCGACGTGCGCGCACGCCTCGACGCCGGGGCCACCCTCGTGCAGGGCTACACGGCGTTCCTCTACGAGGGTCCGTTCTGGGCCCGCCGGATCAACCGCGGTCTGCGCCTCAGGACGGGTACTGCCCGCGCCTGACCTGCGCCTTGGGCATCCGCATCGGTCGCAACTGGATGGCGCGCATGAACGCGTACCAGCGGACGCCGCGCTCGACCGTGCCGAACTTGGCCGACAGCCGCTTCCGCAGCTGGAACCCGATCACGATGCCGTCGATCACGACGATCGCGATGACGATCCAGACGCCGAAGAGCGCGTACTGGGCGATCGTCGGGAAGAAGTAGCTGACGATGACGAGGGCCAGAAGCGGGAGGAGCACCTCGCCGACGCTCCATCGGGCGTCGACGAAGTCGCGGGTGTAGCGCTTCTGCGGACCGCGGTCGCGCTGGGGCAGGTACTGCTCCTGGCCGGCCGCCATGCCGACCCGGGCGCGCTCGCGCTGCGCCGCGATCTGGTCCTTCGACATCCGAGCCGCCTGGCGGCGGTCGCTCGGCACGAGGGGGCGCTTGTTCGCCGCCTCGCGCTGCTTGCGGGTCGGGGTCGCGCGCCCTTGCCGTTGACGACCTCGGTGTCGTCGCTGTGCGGGGAGTCGGGGTCTTGGCCACGGGAAGTCCTCTGATTCTTCGGGTCCCTAGGATACCCGCATGACCGACACCACCCCCGATCGGCCGAGCTGCGCGAGGCGGTGGAGGCCGGATTCCCGGCCGCCGTCGCCGACCTCACGCGTCTCGTGCGCATTCCCTCCGTCTCCTGGGACGGATTCGACCCCGAACAGGTGCAGCGCAGTGCCGACGCCGTGGCGGAGCTGGCCCGCGCCACCGGCGTGTTCGAGTCGGTCGAGATCGTCCGCGCGCCGATCCCGGGCAAGGAGCAGGACGGCCTCCCCGCCGTGCTCGCCACCCGGCCGTCGCGCAACGGCCGGCCGACGGTTCTGCTCTACGCCCATCACGACGTGCAGCCGCCCGGTGACGATGCCGACTGGGAGACGAAGCCGTACGAGCCCACGCTCCGCGGCGACCGGCTCGCGGGTCGCGGGGCCGCGGACGACAAGGCGGGCGTGACGGCGCACATCGCGGCGATCCGAGCGCTGATCGCGGCGGGCGTCGACCCGCAGGTGGGCATCGTGCTGTACGCGGAGGGGAGGAGGAGTTCGGCTCCCGGTCCCTCCCCAGCTTCCTGGACCGCTTCCACGACCGGATCGCGGCCGACGTCATCGTCGTCGCCGACGGCGGCAACTGGGATGTCGACACCCCCGCGATCAACGTCGCGCTCCGGGGCATGGTCGCCTTCAATCTCCGGATCACCACCCTCGGGCACGCGGTGCACTCCGGCATGTTCGGCGGCGCGATCCCGGATGCGATGCTCGCGGCGTCGAAGCTGCTCGCGACTCTGTGGGACGACGAGGGCGCCGTCGCGGTTCAGGGGCTCACCACCCACGACGCGCCGACGCCCGGCTACGACGAGGCGAAGCTCCGCGAGGAGTCCGGTCTGCCGGAGGGGACGTCGCCGATCGGCCGGGGCACGATCCTCAGCCGCGAGTGGTTCCAGCCGTCGATCACCGTGACCGGCATCGACGCGCCGAGCGTCCTCAACGCGTCGAACACCCTGATCCCGAGCGTGCGGGTCCGCATCGCGGCCCGGGTCGCGCCCGGGCAGGACGCCCACGAGTTCGAGCGCATCCTGCGCGAGCACCTGGTCGCGCACGCACCGTTCGGCGCACGGCTCGACTTCGACCCGGACGTCGATCTCGGCCAGGCGTTCCTCGCGCCGGTCGACGGGTGGGCGGTCGAGGCGGAGCAGGCGGCTCTGCGCGAGGCGTGGGACGGCGTGGAGCCCGTGCTCATGGGCTCCGGCGGCTCGATCCCGTTCACCGCCGACCTGGTTCGGCACTTCCCGCGGGCGCAGATCCTCATCACGGGAGTCGAGGATCCCGACAGTCGCGCGCACAGCCCCAACGAGTCGGTGCACCTGCCGAGCCTGCAGCGGGCGATCCTCGCGGAGGCCTTCCTGCTCTCCCGGCTCGACGCGCGTACCATCGAGCCATGACCGACACCGCGCTCACCAGCGAGGCGACGCATGGCGTCGCCCTCTCCGACGTCGCCGCCGACAAGGTGCGCAGCCTGCTCGAGCAGGAGGGCCGCGACGATCTGCGCCTGCGCGTCGCCGTCCAGCCCGGCGGCTGCTCCGGCCTGATCTACCAGCTCTACTTCGACGAGCGTCTGCTCGAGGGCGACGCGACGCGCGACTTCGACGGTGTCGAGGTCGTGGTCGACCCGATGAGCGCGCCGTACCTCGACGGAGCCTCGATCGACTTCGAGGATTCGATCCAGAAGCAGGGCTTCACGATCGACAACCCCAACGCGAGCGGCAGCTGCGCCTGCGGCGATTCGTTCCACTGAGCCGATCCGCGCGGCGCGACGCGCAAGAGGGCCCCCGACCGGGAAGGTCGGGGCCCTCGCCGTTATAGACTGGCAAGCGAATCATCCCGACGTCCGAGAGGTCTCGAGTGCGCAGCAGCCGTCGTCAGATCGGGCGTTCGCGCCTTGCCCGTTGGGCTCTGCTCCCCATCCTCGGAGCCGGAGCGCTGGTGCTCGCGGGGTGCACGCAGCAGCAGCTGAACGGGTTCCTCCCCGGGGACCGCAACACCACCAACCACACGGCGATGGTGACCGACCTCTGGGTCACCTCGTGGATCGTGCTGCTGGGTGTCGGCCTTCTCACCTGGGGCCTGCTGATCTGGGCGATCGTCGTCTACCGCCGCCGCAAGGGCCAGACCGGCCTCCCCGTCCAGCTGCGCTACAACCTGCCGATCGAGATCTTCTACACGATCGTGCCGCTGATCCTGGTGATCGGCTTCTTCGCCTTCACCGCGCGCGACCAGGCGCAGATCGAGGCGAACCCGGGCCACCCCGACCAGAAGATCGAGGTCTTCGGCAAGCGCTGGTCGTGGGACTTCAACTACCTCGACGAGAAGACCTACTCGCCGGGGGTGCAGGCGACCGCCCGGCTGAACAAGGACGGGAGCCTCGACATGTCGAAGCTGCCGACCCTGTACCTGCCCGTCAACAAGCGGATCCAGATCGACGAGGAGTCGCGGGATGTCGCGCACTCGTTCTGGATCATCGACTTCCTGTACAAGAAGGATCTGATCCCGGGTCAGACCAACCACATGTACTTCATCCCGACGAAGACCGGCACCTATCAGGGCAAGTGCGCGGAGCTCTGCGGCGAGTATCACGCCGACATGCTCTTCCAGGTCAAGGTCGTCTCGCAGAGCGAGTTCGACGCGCAGATGCAGAAGCTGCGTGACGCAGGGCAGACCGGGCGCCTGGGCTCGGACTACAACACGGACACCAACCTGCCGGGAACATCCGGCCGCGTCCAGAACGAAGGATCGGGATCATGACGACGACGGCGGGGCCCGCGACCTTCACGCCGACCCAGACGCAGACGGTCGGCGGCTCGAAGGTCGAACGCAAGGGCAACATCTTCATCAAGTGGATCACCACGACCGACCACAAGACGATCGGGTACCTCTACCTGATCACGTCGTTCGTCTACTTCTGCGTCGGTGGGGTGCTTGCGCTGGTCATCCGCGCGGAGCTGTTCACGCCGGGCCTGGATGTCGTGCAGTCGAACGAGCAGTACAACCAGCTCTTCACGATGCACGGCACGATCATGCTGCTGATGTTCGCGACGCCGCTGTTCGCCGGGTTCGCGAACGTCGCGATGCCGTTGCAGATCGGTGCTCCGGATGTCGCGTTCCCGCGGCTGAACGCGCTGGCCTATTGGCTCTACTTCTTCGGCTCGCTCATCGCGGTCGGCGGCTTCTTCACCCCGCAGGGGGCGGCGGCCTTCGGGTGGACCGCCTACGCGCCGCTCAGCGACACGACGTTCACGCCGGGCCTCGGCGGCAACCTGTGGGTCTTCGGCCTGGCGATGAGCGGTTTCGGCACGATCCTCGGCGCCGTCAACTTCATCACGACGATCATCACGATGCGGGCGCCGGGCATGACCATGTTCCGGATGCCGATCATGAGCTGGAACGTCATGATCACCTCGATCCTCGTGCTGATCGCGTTCCCGGTGCTCGCCGCGGCGCTGTTCGCACTCGGGGCGGATCGCGTGTTCGACGCCCACCTGTACGACCCGGCCAACGGGGGAGCCATCCTCTGGCAGCACCTGTTCTGGTTCTTCGGGCATCCGGAGGTCTACATCATCGCGCTGCCGTTCTTCGGCATCGTGAGCGAGGTGTTCCCGGTCTTCAGTCGCAAGCCGATCTTCGGGTACAAGACCCTGATCTACGCGACGATCTCGATCGCGGCCCTGTCCGTGACGGTGTGGGCGCACCACATGTACGTGACCGGGTCGGTGCTGCTGCCGTTCTTCTCGCTCATGACGATGCTGATCGCGGTGCCGACGGGCGTGAAGATCTTCAACTGGATCGGCACGATGTGGCGCGGCTCCGTCACGTTCGAGACGCCCATGATCTGGGCGATCGGATTCCTCGTGACGTTCACCTTCGGTGGCCTCACGGGCGTGATCCTGGCGTCGCCGCCGTTGGACTTCCCGCTCTCGGACACCTACTTCGTGGTGGCGCACTTCCACTACGTGGTGTTCGGCACGGTGGTGTTCGCGATGTTCTCGGGCTTCTACTTCTGGTGGCCCAAGTGGACCGGCAAGATGCTGAACGAGCGCCTGGGCAAGATCCACTTCTGGCTGCTGTTCATCGGGTTCCACACCACGTTCCTCATCCAGCACTGGCTCGGCGTGCTCGGCATGCCGCGCCGGTACGCGAACTACCAGCCCGACCCGGGTGTGGTGTGGATGAACGAGCTGTCGACCGTGGGCGCCGTGATCCTCGGCATCTCCATGCTCCCGTTCCTGCTGAACGTGTGGGTCACGGCCCGCCGGGCGCCGAAGGTCAACGTGGACGACCCGTGGGGCAATGCGCGTTCGCTGGAGTGGGCGACGTCGTGCCCGCCGCCGCGGCACAACTTCTCGTCGATCCCGCGGATCCGGTCCGAGTCGCCGGCGTTCGACCTGCACCACCCTGAGGCGGGCGTACCGGTCGGCATCGGGCCCGGGCCGGCCGACGCACCGGATGCCCCCGTGATCGACGCCGCGAAGGGCGAGGTGAAGTAGCGTGCGCGCCAACTCCAACCTGTTCTGGATCCTGGGCGCCTTCTTCTGGGCGGCCGACATCGCCTACGTCCTGTGGTCGATCATCGACACGGGCAAGCCGGAGTGGGTGGGTCTGGTCGGCATGGCGCTGACCGGCGTGCTCTCGTTCTTCCTCGCCTTCTACATCGGGCGCACTCGCTCCGCGCAGGGCGGCGATGTGCCGCAGGACCGCCCCGATGCGAACGTCGACGACGGCGACCCCGAGATGGGCCAGTTCAGCCCGTGGAGCTGGTGGCCGTTCACGCTCGGCCTCGGTCTGACGCTCGTCTTCCTCGGTCTCGCGATCGGCACCTGGGTGTCGTTCTTCGGCGGTCCGCTGGCGGCGATCGCGATCGTCGGCTGGAACTACGAGTACTACCGCAACAACTTCGCACGCTGATGATCCGCGCCGCGCAGCCGGGGGACGAGGACGCGGTCTTCGAGCTCGTCACGCAGCTCGGACATGCCTTCCCGCCGAAGCGGGACGCTTTCGAGGCGACGATCGCGTCGTATCTCGCGGGCGAGCAGCCGACCGTCGTGCTGCTCGTGGCCGAGGAGCCGGAGGGCGTGCTCGGCTACGCCCTCATGACGGTGGTGCCGCTGCTGTCGACGAACGGTCCGTCCGCTCAGCTGCAGGAGATCGTCGTCGATCAGAAGGCGCGGGGACGTGATCTGGGCACGGCGCTCGTGCGTGCGGTCGAAGCCGAGTGCGAGCGACGCGGTGTGACGCAGCTGACCGTCGCGAGCCGCCGTGCCGGGGGCTTCTACGACCGGCTCGGGTTCCATGAGAGCGCGGAGTACATGCGCCGGCTTTTCGCCTGAGACCGGCGCTCTCGAGACGATAGTGTCGACGCATGATGCGTTCGACCCGCTCCGCGTGGTGGTGGCTGCGATAGCAGCCGAGTGACGCATGTCCGCGGGCTGCCCGGCAGCCCGTGATCGTCACGGAAGCGACGTCCGTGCGGCCCTTCGATCTCAAGAGGGGACCGACCGATGGATTCATTCGCCGCCACCGTGGCGCGCATGCCGGAGCTCGAACGGCGCATCGTCGCCGATCCGAGCGCGTTCCGGGTGCTGACCGGGGAGCGACCGACCGGAGCGCTGCACCTCGGGCACTACCTGGGCACGATCCGCGAGCGCGTGCGACTGCAGGAGCTCGGTGTCGACACGTTCGTGATCCTGGCCGACTACCAGGTCATCACCGACCGCGATGTGGCCGCGAACGTCCGGGAGCACGTGCGCGGCGCCGTGCTCGACTACCTGGCCGCTGGTCTCGACCCGGAACGAACCACGATCTTCACCCATTCCGCCGTGCCGGCGTTGAACCAGCTGCTGCTGCCGTTTCTCAGCCTGGTGACCGAGGCGGAGCTGCACCGCAACCCCACGGTGAAGGCCGAGCATGCGGCGTCGGGACGCGCGCTGAGTGGGCTCATGCTCACCTACCCCGTGCACCAGGCGGCCGACATCCTCTTCTGCAAGGGCAATCTCGTGCCCGTCGGCAAGGACAACCTCCCGCACGTCGAGCTCACGCGCACCATCGCCCGGCGCTTCACGCAGCGGTACGGCCCGGTCTTTCCCGAGCCGGACGCCCTCCTCACCGACACGCCGGAGATCCCGGGGCTCGACGGACGCAAGATGTCCAAGAGCTACGGCAACGCGATCGCACTGGGGCTGAGCGACGACGAGACGGCGGCCGTCATCCGCCGCACGGTGACCGACGGCGAGCGGCGCATCGCCTACGACCCGGTATCCCGTCCCGGCGTCGCGGGGCTGCTCTCCACGGCGGCCCTGTGCATCGGATCGACACCTGCCGAGGTCGCGGAGACGGTCGGCGACGGCGGCAGCGGTGCCCTGAAGTCGCTCACGATCGACGTGGTGACCGCGTTCCTGGCCGAGCACCGGGCACGCCGGCGCGAGTTCGCGAAAGATCCGGCGCTGGTGACCGCCGTCCTGCGCCGCGGCAACGCCCGGGCGAACGAGCTGGCAGAGGCCACTCTCGCCGAGGTGCGGGAGGCCATGGGCATGGCCTACGACGCGGCCTGAGCGACCGGCAGGGTCAGGCTCGCCGCACGTCACCGGCCCTGCAGCATCGTACGGTGGGGGAGTGATCCTGCGGCTCGAGCTCGACGGTCCCCTCCTGCGCACCGCGGACGACGCGATGGACCTCATCGCCACGACTTTCGTGCCGGGTGGCGCGGAGACGATCGTGGTGCCGGTCGCGCGCCTGGACCCCGACTTCTTCCGGCTCTCGAGCGGCGTGGCCGGTGAGGTGGCGCAGAAGTTCGCCAACTACCGGCGCCGGTTGGTGATCCTCGGCGATGTCTCGGTGTACGTCGCGCGCAGCGACGCCTTCCGCGACTGGGTGCGTGAGGTCAACCGGGGTCGCGACCTGCTGTTCGTCGCCGACGACGCGGAGCTGCGCGAGCGGGTCGAGTAGCGCGGCGGGCGCGTATCGAGACCTCCTCTCCTCCGAGGGGAGGTCTCGATACGTCGCTTCGCGACGAGTCGACCAACGGTGCGGGCTAGTGTCCGCCGTGCTGGTGCGACGCCTCGAGCTCGCCCTTGGTGACGGGAGCGATCCGGTCCTCGAAGAACCAACGCGACATCCGGGCACGCAGCCGTGCGGCGTTCGTGATCCGGCCGCGCTCGTTCGGGCGCAGCATGAGCGGCTGATAGTCGTCGTAGGTGAGCAGGCGCCAGCGCTCGTACTCGGAGAGCTGTCGGTGCACCTCGATGTACTCGCCGCCGGGCAGGCGCACGATACGGCCGGACTCGAAACCGTGCAGCGCGATCTCGCGGTCCTTCTTCTGCAGGCCGAGGCAGATGCGCTTCGCGAGGAAGTACGCGATGAACGGGCCCACGATGAGCGCGAACTGGATGATGTGCGTCACCCACTCCACGGACATCTTGAAGTGCGTCGCGAGGATGTCGGAGCTCGCTGCCGCCCAGAGCGCCGCGTAGAACGTGACGCCGGCCGCGCCGATCGCCGTGCGGACCGGGGCGTTGCGCGGACGGTCGGTCATGTGGTGCTCGCGCTGGTCACCGGTGATCCACGCCTCGAAGAACGGGTAGGCGCCGACGACGACGAGGAACATGACCAGCACGATGATCGGGATCAGGATGTTGAGCGACACCGTGTAGGGGCCGATCATGAACTCCCAGCCCGGCGGCACGAGACGCAGGGCGCCGTCGGCGAAGCCGATGTACCAGTCCGGCTGCGTGCCGGCCGAGATCGGGGAGGGGTCGTAGGGCCCGTAGTCCCAGATCGGGTTGATCGTGACCGTCGCCGCGACGACCGCGATGACGCCGAAGACGATGAAGAAGAATCCGCCGGCCTTCGCCGCGAACACCGGCATGATCGGCACGCCGACCACGTTCTTCTCGGTCCGGCCCGGCCCGGCGAACTGCGTGTGCTTGTTGACGACGAGCAGCACGAGGTGGATGCCGATGGCCGCCACCACCGCCGCCGGCAGCAGCAGGATGTGCAGCGTGTAGAGGCGTCCGACGATGGCGTCGCCCGGGAACTCGCCGCCGAACAGCAGGAAGTCGATCCAGGTGCCGACCACCGGCACGCCCTCGACCATCCCGTAGATGATGCGGAGGCCGTTGCCCGAGAGCAGGTCGTCGGGCAGCGAGTACCCGGTGAAGCCCTCGGCCATGGCCAGGACGAAGAGCGTGAAGCCGACGATCCAGTTGATCTCACGCGGCTTGCGGAACGCGCCCGTGAAGAAGATGCGCAGCATGTGCAGGCCGATCGAGGCCACGAACAGCAGCGCCGCCCAGTGGTGGATCTGGCGCAGCAGCAGCCCGCCACGGACGTCGAAGCTGATGTGCAGCGTCGACGACAGCGCGGACGACATCTTGATGCCCTCGAGCGGCGCGTACGAGCCGTGGTAGACGGTCTCCGCCATCGACGCCTGGAAGAAGAACGTCAGGAACGTGCCGGAGAGCAGGATGACGATGAAGCTGTACAGCGCGACCTCGCCGAGCATGTACGACCAGTGGTCCGGGAAGATCTTGCGCCCGAGCTCTTTGACGAGGCCGGACATGCCGGTGCGCTCGTCGATGTAGTTGGCCGCCCAGTTGGTCACCCGCATGCCGCGGCCGGGGGCAGCTGGTCGTCCTCGACGGTCGCCGGTGCCGCGGACGGCGCGGTGGTGTCGACGCTCACGTGTGGTCACGCTCCCAGAAGCTGGGGCCGACGGGCTCGTGGAAGTCGCTGCGCGCGACCAGGTACCCTTCGCTGTCGACCGTGATGGGAAGTTGCGGCAGGGGCCGCTTGGCGGGGCCGAAGATGACCTCGGCCTCGTGGGTGATGTCGAACTGCGATTGGTGGCACGGGCACAGCAGGTGATGCGTCTGCTGCTCGTACAGGGCCACCGGGCATCCGACGTGGGTGCAGATCTTCGAGTACGCGACGATGCCGTGGTAGTTCCAGTTCTCACGGCCCTTCGAGACGTGCAGGTCCTCGGGCTTCAGGCGCATGAGGAGGACGGCGGCCTTGGCCTTCTGCTCCAGCGCGTCCTCGCGGTCGTCGAGACCCTCCGGGATCACGTGGAAGACCGAGCCGAGCGTGACGTCCGATGCCTTGATCGGCACCCCGTTCGGGTCCTTCGTGAGCCGGGTCCCTGCCTTCCACATGGTGTGGCGCAGGACGTCGTTGGCATCCTGATCGGCCGGTCCCAGGTCGCGGAAGATGATGATGCCGGGCAGCGGCCAGAGCGCGAGCGACGCGATGAGCGTGTTGCGCACGAGCTTGCGGCGGGTGAAGCCGGACTCCTTGTTGCCGAGATGGAACACCTCGGCCGCCGACGCGCGCGTGGCCTCCGAGCCCCGGGTCATGTGCCGCTCCTCGGAGAGGTCGTGACCCTCCATGAGCGCCTTCGACCAATGCACCGCGGCGATGCCGATGCCGAGCAGCGACAGCGCGATGCCGAGGCCGAGGAAGAGGTTGTTGAGCCGGATGGAGCCCGGGTCGTTCGCGTTGATCGGGAAGACGATGTACGCGACGATCGCGAACACGCTGCCGACCATCGACGCCGCGAAGAGCAGCGCGATCCGGCGCTCGTTCGACCGGGCCTTCTTCGGGTCGAGGTCGCTGACCCGCGGCCGGTACGGCGGGAAGCCGGGGTTCTGGATCTGCTCGGAGTCCGGGAGGACGACGGCGGTGCCGACCGGCATCGTCGGCTCCTCGTGGCGCTCGACGGCGGTTCCGGGGGTCCCGTGATCTGCCATGTGCTGTGTCGATTCCTTCCGAGCCGCTAGTTCGGCTTCGCGGTCAGCCAGATGGTGACCACGACGATCGCGCCGAGTGCGAAGATCCAGACGAACAGGCCCTCCGACACCGGACCGAGGTTGCCGAGGTCCAGGCCGCCCGGCGAGGGGTGGCTGTCGAGGTACTGCAGGTAGGCGACGATCGCCGCCTTGTCCTTGGGGGTGATATTGAGGTTGTTGAACACGGGCATGTTCTGCGGCCCCGTGACCATGGCCTCGTACACGTGCTTGGCGGTCACGCCCGTGAGCGGCGGCGCGTACTTGCCCTCGGTGAGGGCGCCGCCGGCGCCGGCGACGTTGTGGCACATCGCGCAGTTCACGCGGAAGAGCTCCGCGCCCGTGGACACGTTCCCGCCCTTGAGGCTGTCGGCCGAGGGGATCGCGGGCCCGGGGGCGAGCGAGCCGACGTACGCGGCCAGCGCGGCGATCTGCGTGTTGGTGAACTGGGTCGGCTTCTGCTCGGCCTGGGGGCCCGAGGCCGCCATCGGCATCCGGCCGGTGCCGACCTGGAAGTCGACGGCCGCGGGGCCGACGCCGACGAGGCTGGGCGCGACCCCCGCCGTGCCGACCGCTCCGAGGCCGTGGCAGGTGGCGCAGTTCGCTTCGAACAGCTTCTTGCCCTCCGACACCTGCGCCTGCTCGGAAGCGGGAGTCGACGCGCTCGCGCTCGTCGTGAACGCCGCGTAGGCGCCGCCCGTCGCGAGCAGGCCGATCAGCAGCAGGGCGACCGAGGCCAGCGGCGAGCGCCGCCCGGTCTTGCGCCGAGAGGAGGTGGGTACGGAGGTCGCCATGGTGCGGGATGAATCCGATCTGCGGGCCATGCGGGTTACTTGAGGACGTAGATCACGAGGAACAGGCCGATCCACACCACGTCGACGAAGTGCCAGTAGTACGACACGACGATGGCGGTGGTCGCCTCCTTGTGCGTGAAGTTCTTGACCGCGAAGATCCGGCCGATCGTGAGCAGGAAGGCGATGAGGCCGCCCGTCACGTGCATCGCGTGGAACCCGGTGGTCAGGTAGAAGGCCGACCCGTAGGAGTCACCGGTGAAGTCGACGTGCTCGGTGACGAGGTTCGCGTACTCGAACACCTGACCGGTGACGAAGACCGCGCCCATGGCGAATGTCAGGTAGAACCACTCGACCGTGCCCCACTTCCAGAACTGGAGCACGGATCCGGTGCGGCGGGCCTGCAACCGCTCGGCGGCGAAGACGCCCGCCTGGCAGGTGAATGACGAGGCGACCAGGATCAGCGTGTTGACGAGCGCATACGGCACCTCGAGCTTGGCCGTCTGGTGCTCCCACAGCCCGGGGGACGTCGACCGGAGCGTGAAGTAGATCGCGAACAGGCCGGCGAAGAACATGACCTCGCTGCCGAGCCAGACGATGACGCCCACCTGCGTGACGTTGGGCCGGTTGATGACCGGGGCGCTCGAGGGGGCCAACGACGTCGAACTCACGTTGTCCATTATGGCCGATGCGATCACCCCTGAGGGCCATTCGCCTCGCCGGGGGCCGCAGAGCGATGTCGGGCCAATAACATCGTGGCCATGCCCACCGAACTGGCCTGGCCGGCCATCCTCACCCAGTTGCTCGCCGGTGCCGACCTCTCGATCGCCGAGGCCTCCTGGGCGATGGAGGAGGTCATGGCGGGTCGCGCGACGCCGTCGCAGCTGTCGGGCCTGCTCGTGGCGCTGCGCGCCAAGGGCGAGACGGTGGATGAGATCGTGGGCTTCCGCGACGCCGTGCTGGCGCACGCGCTCCCACTGGATGTCGACCCGATGGCGCTCGACATCGTCGGCACCGGGGGCGACCGCTTGGGGACCGTCAACGTCTCGACGATGGCCGCGATCGTCGCCGCGGCGGCCGGCGCGCGGGTCGTGAAGCACGGGAACCGCGCGGCGTCCTCGGCATCCGGATCGTCGGACGTGCTCGCCGCGCTGGGGCTCGACATGCAGCTGGATCCGGAACGCGTGGCGCGGGTGCTCGACGAGGTCGGCATCACCTTCGCGTTCGCGTCGTTCTTCCACCCGGGGTTCAAGAACGCGGGCCCCACGCGGGCCGAGCTCGGCATCCCGACCGTCTTCAACTTCCTCGGGCCGCTGTGCAACCCCGCGCGCCCGGAGGCCTCGGCGGTCGGTGTGGCCGCGCTCGACAAGGTGCCCCTCGTCGTGGGCGTCTTCCAGACCCGTGGTGCCACGGCGCTCGTGTTCCGCGGCGACGACGGGCTCGACGAGCTGTCGACGACCGGGCACAGCCACCTGTGGGAGGTCTCGCGGGGCTCGGTCACCGAGCACGACCTCGACCCGGCCGACGTCGGGCTGCCGCGCGCGTCGCTCGACGATCTACGCGGCGGGGACGCGGCGCACAACGCCGCGATCGTGCGCCGGGCGCTGGCGGGCGATCACGGTGCGGTGCGGGACATCGTGCTGCTGAACGCCGCCGCCGGGCTGATCGCGTGGCGGCTCGCCCACGATCACCTCGACGGCGAGCGCGACATCCGGGAGCGCTTCCGCGAGCAGATCGCGGTGGCCGCCGAGGCGATCGACTCCGGTGCCGCGACGGCCAAGCTCGACGCCTGGCTGGCGGCCGCCGGCGCCTGAGGCGGGTCAGTCCGCCCGGGCGGGCGCACCCGCGAGCGTCACGTCGTGCCGCGCGGCGAGGTCGGCGG
Source organism: Pseudolysinimonas kribbensis (assembly GCF_030161895.1). Classification (GTDB taxonomy): domain Bacteria; phylum Actinomycetota; class Actinomycetes; order Actinomycetales; family Microbacteriaceae; genus Pseudolysinimonas; species Pseudolysinimonas kribbensis. The sequence goes on along the minus strand of NZ_BSVB01000001.1, from coordinate 123,934 downwards.
TCGCCTCGGCCACCTCGCGCGCACGGCGCTGCCGGGACCAGCCGAGCGCGTCGCCCGCGATCTCCGCGAGCTCGTCGAGAAGATCGGCGGTGACGACCCCCGCGAAGGCCGCGCTGGTGCGGCGGTAGACGAGGTCGCCGAGATGCACCACGTGCTCCGTTCGGGCGACGTGGCGCACCTCGTCGCGCGAGTACCCCTCGAGGTGGGCCAGCATGACGTCGTCGTCGCCGAGCGCGGCCATGACGTCGACCGCCCGCGTGCCGTAGCGGGCGAGCAGCCGGCCGGCGCGGCGCGCATCGACACGACCCGCGTGCTCGGCGATCCAGGTATCCCGGGCGCCGTCGGCGGCCGGGAAGCCGGCGCCTCCGCCGATCGCGAGATTCTCGGTGCCGGTGCGCCGCGGCATCCCGAGCCGGTCGAGCACCAGGTCGGCCATGTGCGCGCCGAGGGCGCGGAAGGTCGTCCACTTGCCGCCGACGAGGCTCAGCAGCAGCCGGCCGCCACCGAGTTCGGTCGGCTCGATGCGGTAGTCCCGCGAGACGAAGCCGGGCGCCTCGTCGTCGTGGTGCGGCAGGGGCCGGATGCCGGCGAACTTGTAGACGATCTGCGAGCGATCGAGGCGGATGCCCGGCAGCACGTGGTGCACGAGACCGAAGAAGTAGTCGACCTCCTCCTCGGTGCACACCGCGGGCTCGCGCGGGTCGGCGTCGATGTCGGTCGTGCCGACCATGACCCGGCCCTTGAGCGGGTAGATGAGCACGATCCGGCCGTCGTCGTTCTCGAAGAACAGCTCGCGTCCGTGGGTCGCCGCCAGGAGCTCGGCGTGGTTGAGCACGATGTGCGAGCCCTTGGTGCCGCCCATGTACCGGGTCGGTCGGCCGAGGGCGTCGTTGGTGAGGTCGGTCCACGGTCCCGAGGCGTTGACGACGACGCGGGCGGCGAGGTCGAACTCGGCGCCATCGGCGAGGTCGCGCACCCGGATGCCGGCGCCGTCGGCGGATGCGCCGATCGCCTCGACGTAGTTGGCGGCGCGCCCGCCGGCGGCGATCCCGTCGAGCAGTACGTCGAGCGCGAGGCGCTCCGGGTCGTGCATCGACGCGTCGAAGTAGGTGGCCGTGTACTTGAGGTCCGGGTTCAGCTCCGGCATCTCGGCGAGCGCCTTGCGGCGGCCGAGGAAGCGGTGGCGTGGCTGGGTGCCGCCGTCGCGCGAGAACCCGTCGTAGATCGTGAGACCGAGCTTGATGAGCAACGCGCCGCGCTCGCGCGTCGAACGCTGCCGGTGGGTGAGGAAGCGCAGCGGCGCGGCCAGCAGGCCGGAGAAGGTGGAGAAGATCGGGATGGTCGTCGGCAGCGGATGCACGTAGTGCCGTGCGTTGCGCAACAGCCGGTTGCGCTCCTGCACGGCCTCGCGCACGAGCCGGAACTCGCCGTTCTCGAGGTAGCGCACGCCGCCGTGGATCATGTGCGAGGAGGCGGACGATGCGCCCGACGCCCAGTCGCCGCGCTCGACGAGCACGACATCCACCCCCTGCAGCGCCAGGTCGCGGAACGTCGCGATCCCGTTGATGCCCCCGCCGATCACCACCACGTCGGCCGTGGGCCGCGAGGTCAGCGCGTCGACCTGCGGACGCGGGACGGGGGTGGAGGTGGTGCGCGGCATGCTGCTCCGTTCGGGTGATCCACCCCAGTCTCGCTCCCCGCGCACGTTTCTGCCGAGGGGCGTGCACATATGTGCAGAATGGTGCCGTGACTCTCGACCAAGCGGCGGACGCCCGAACCCGCGACGCGCTGACGGCGGCGCGCCTCTACTACCAGCAGGACCTCACCATGGATGCCATCGCGCACGAGCTCGGCGTCTCGCGATCGTCGGTGTCGCGCCTGCTCTCCTCCGCTCGGGACACCGGGCTGGTCGAGATCCGGGTGCGGTCGCCACAGGACATGCCGAGCCGGCTGGAGCGCGAGCTGCGCCGCCGGTACGGGGTGGTCGTGCACGTCGTGCCGATGCCGGACGACACCTCCGACGTGGATCGCCGAGAACGGGTGGCCCTGTACACCGCGCGGATCATCGGCCAGTACATGGACTCGAACATGGCGATGGGCATCGCCTGGGGCGCGACGATGAGCGCCGTGAGCCGGCACCTGGTCGAGAAGCCGACCCACAATGCGCAGATCGTGCAGCTCAACGGCGCGGGCAACCCGCACACGACGGGCATCATCTACGCGAGCGAGATCCTGCAGCGCTTCGCCGACGCCTTCGGCGCGGTGGTGCAGCAGTTCCCGGTGCCCGCGTTCTTCGATCACGCGGAGGCGAAGGCGGCGATGTGGAGGAGCGGAGCGTGCGCCGCGTGCTCGACATGCAGCGGCGGATCGACGTCGCCCTGTTCGGGCTCGGGGCCCCCGGCGGCACGTTGCCGAGCCACGTGTACACGGCCGGGTACCTCGACGACGACGAGCTGCGGTCGCTGCAGAACCACGGCGTCGTGGGCGACATCGCGACGGTCTTCTACCGCGAGGACGGGAGCACGGACGGCATCCCGCTCAACGAGCGCGCGACCGGCCCGGAGCCGGAGGAGCTGCGCCGGGTGCCGCGGCGGGTCTGCGTCGTCTCGGGGGAGTCGAAGCTGCCGAGCATCCGCGGGGCGCTGGCCGGGCGATTCGTGACCGACCTCGTCATCGATGCGGGGACGGCGCATCGCCTCCTGGTGGAGTGATCGCGAGGCTGTCGCGGTCCAGCTCGGCGGGGGACCGGTGGCCGCTCAACCCGAGAGTCAGATCGAACTCGGCGAGCACGTTGCGAAGGGCCTCGCGGGCGCCCTCCTCGCCGGCGATGGCGAGGCCGTAGATCCACGGATGCGCGACGGCGACGGCCGTGGCCCCGAGCGCCAGCGCGCGCAGCACGTCGGCGCCGCCGCGCACCCCGCTGTCGAAGACGATGGGCGCCGATCCGCCGATCGCATCGGCCACGAGCGGCAGGGCGTCGAGGAGGCGATCGCACCGTCGACCTGGCGGCCGGCGTGGTTGGAGACCCAGACGCCGTCGACGCCGGCGTCGAGGGCTCGGCGGGCGTCATCCGGATGCTGGATCCCCTTGAGCAGGATCGGCAACGTGGTGATCGAACGCAGCCACGCCAGGTGCGTCCAGGTGAGGTCGGAGCGGGAGAAGACGTCGAGGAAGGTCTGGACGTCGCGGGGGCGACGCGGCGGCGTCGGAGCCCGAGCAGCGTGCGGATCGCGGACGGCGTGATGCGCGTGCTCTCGGTCGACGGCGGCCGGTCGCGGGACAGCCGCTGAAAGACCGGGTCGCTCGTGTACTGCGCGATGCCCATGCCGCGGATGAACGGCAGGAAGGCGCGGTCGAGATCGCGGGGGCGCCACCCGAGCTGGGTCGTGTCGAGCGTCACGACGAGCGCGGTCGCGCCGATCGCCTCGGCGCGGTGCACGAGGCTCTCGACGAGCTCGTCGGAGCTCGACCAGTAGAGCTGGAACCACAGCGGCCCACCGCCGCGCCGCGTCCGCTCCGGGTCCGCGGCCACGCGCTCCATCGGGATCGACGCCTGATTCGACAGCACCGTCGGGATGCCGAACCCCGCCGCGGCGCGCGCGATGGCGAGATCCGCGTCGCGGTGCGCGAGCTCGAGCACGCCCACCGGTGCGATCACCAGCGGCGTCGGCAGACGCGTGCCGAGAAGCTCGATCGAGAGGTCGCGGCCGGTGGTGTCGACGAGCATCCGGGGCACGATCCGGTAGCGGTCGAACGCGGCCGCGTTGGCGGCCGCGGTCGCCTCGGTGCCGCTCGAGCCGGCGAGGTAGGCCCACGCGTCGTCCGGGAGTCGGCGCCGCGCCTGCTCGACGAGCGCATCCCAGCGGGTGGGGATCCGCGGCCGGATGCCCGAGACGCCCGCCCGGAAGATCTCGGACTGGGTGCGGCGGCCGACCCCGGGCGCGTCGGCCGTCATCCGCGGTGCAGGATCGACGCGGCGACGAAGATCGCCATGAGCACGATCGTCTGCGCGAGCACGAGCGCGATGTACATCCGCCCATCGTGGCGGGTCAGGTGCCGCCGGGCCAGCCCCTAGGCTGACCGCGTGGACCTCGCCACGTGGGTGCCGTTCTTCACCGCCGCGGCGGGGGCGTCGGCAGCCCTCGTGGGGCTGCTCATCGTCGCGATGTCGGTCAATGTCGAGTCGATCGTCAGGATCGCCTCGATGCCGTCGCGGGCGGCCGCGACCATCTCGAGCCTGTCGATCGTCGTCGTGATCTCGGTGCTCGCGCTGATCCCGGGGCTGGACGCCGTCTGGCTCGGTGTCGTCGTGCTGGTCTGCTCGCTCGGCGCGGTCGGATTCGCGACGGATTCGATGGTGCGCCTGCTGCGCGATGCCGGCGGCCACGGGGAGATCACCACCCCGTTCGAGCGCGTCATCCGCGCGGTCGTGGGCGTCATCCCGGTCCTCGTATGCGCGATCGGGGGCGTGCTGCTGCTGGCGGGGCTCACGACGGCGGGGCTCGTGCTGACCGCGGTGGGCTTCGCACTCGCGTTCCTGGTCGCCGTGCTCAACACCTGGGTCATCCTGATCGAGATCCGCCGCTGAACGGCCGGGCCCGACGCCCACCGCCTATTGGTCGCCGGCGGCCTTGGCGATGATCGTCGCGACCAGCTTCTCGTCGGCTGCGCTCAGCTCGGTGATCGCCCACGCGGTCGGCCACATCGTGCCGTCGTCGAGCTGCGCCGACTCGAAGAAGGCGAAATTGCCGTAGCGCACCTTGAACTTGGCGCGCTCCTGGTAGAAGCAGACCACCTTGCCGTCGGGGCGGGCGTAGGCGGGGCTGCCGTAGAAGAGCTTCGGCCGCAACGTCGGTGCGGTCGTCGTGATGATCTCGTGGATGCGGCGGGCGTTGGTGCGGTCGGGCTCGTCGAGCGATTCGATCTTGTCGAGCACGGCCTGCAGCGCCTCCGCGTCGGACTCCTGCGCCTTCAGCTCCTTCGCGCGCTGCCGCATGGCGGCGCGTTCGTCGGCGCTGAAACCCTTCGTGGTCTTCTTCGTGTCGCTCATGACCTCATTCTGCGGGTGGGATCGGCCGGGGCACTTCTCGGATCCTGCTCGATCGGGACGTCGCCCGAGCCCACCGTCCACGGCCCACGTTCGCCGCGGGGTCACAGCGCTCGTCGATAGCGGCCGTGCGGCGAGGCGGCAGCGACCGGGATGCCGTCCACGGCGACCACGAACTCTCCCCGGCGCACTGCTCCCGGACGGAGCCGTTCGGCCACACCTGGCGTGACGCCGGAGCCCTCATTGGCGATCCATATCGCCGGGATGCCGGTGACGAGTCGGCGAAAGTCCGCGCGCTGCTCCGCGTCGAGATACGCGAGCACGGCGGAGTGGAACACCACGAGAGTGGCGTCGTCGGGCGCCTCGGCGGCTACGCGCGGCAGCTCGGCGAGCAGGTCGCCCGGCACGACGCGCGGCATCTCCCGCGCCGCGATGCCGGCCGCCGCACGAAGTACGGTGCGCCGGTCGTCATGCTCCGGCCAGATGAGCGTTTCGAGCCAGGTGATGGCGTCGGTGTCACGGGGATCGAGCGGGTGGAGGTCGATGCCGGCCCGCCAGATGATCTCGGGCATCCGGGTCGGGAACGGTTCGCCGAGGAGTTCGCAGCGCAGGAGGGCCTCGCTCGGACCGTCGATCGGGTCGAGCCGCGCGCGCGAGCCCGCCCCGTCGACGAGTTCATAGCTGTAGCGGTCGGGAAGCAGGCGGAGCCCGGCCGATGCGCGCACCTCGATCAGAGCGACGGGGCCCTCGATCTGGGCGATCGTCGGTAGGAGGGTGCCGCATCGAGCGGCCTCGTTGGTCTGCGTCGCGTGAGAGGACGCGATCGCCGAAATGGCCTCCCATTCGGCGACGAACATGTCGCGCACCTCGCTGAACGGTCTCTCGGGCACGCCGATCATGCGCGCGGACGCGAATATCAGGTTCGCCTGCTGCTTCGGCCGGGGAGGGCGGCGATCAGCGCCAGCAGATCCGGTTCGGTGGCGACTCCGAGTGCCCAGTCCTCGTAGAGAGGCGATGTGCCGTGGGCTTCCACCTCGGCGAACGTGCGGTAGTAGGTCGCGACGGAGTACTCCATTCCGCCGCCCTCACCGGACCACGAGGGTGACACGGGTGCCGGCGACCCGGTCGTACAGGGCGCGACCCGACCCGGCGAACAGGCTGACGAGGTAGGCGATCGGCAGCACGTAGGCGGCGACGAGCAGCACGTAGCCGAGCGGCGGCGTCGGGGTGCCGGCGAGACCGGCGGTCGCGAGGACGAAGACGGCCGAGTGCCCAATGACCCACGGCACCCCGATCTTCAGGAGGTTCCGCAGCAGCGCCCGGCCGAATCTGGGGGCGCGGGATCCGTGGCGCACCTCCAGGTGCAGCACGCGCTTGCCGGGGTCGCCGCACGTCGGCGCGACTCGAAAACCGCCGCCGCGACGACCACCGGGATGACCAGGACGACCGTCGCGATGACGTTCAGGGCGACCGTGTCGAGCCCTCGCGTGACGCCCCCGAGGTAGAGGGGGACACCGACGGCGGCGGTGACCGCGACCCAGCCGAGGATGCACAGCCAGTCGATGAGGAACGCGACGATCCGGCGGAGGGCCGCGCGCACCGTCGCTCTGCGCCGTGCCACCACGGCAGCGTAGGGGATGGGCGCTCACGCCGGTACTCTGTGTTGACACAATCCGAGGAGAGGAGCTTCGATGATCCGGATCGACCCGCGGTCGTCGACGCCGCCGTTCGAGCAGCTGCGGGTGCAGCTGCTCGCGCAGATCCACGAGGGAGAGCTGGCATCCGGATCGCGACTGCCGACCGTGCGCCGGCTCGCCGACGACCTGGGGCTCGCCCCGAACACGGTGGCGCGCTGCTACCGCGAACTCGAGCAGGCCGGCGTCATCGAGACGCACGGCCGCAACGGCACGGTCGTCGCCTGGTCATCCGACACCTCCGAGGCCGAACTGCAGCGCGCGGCGGCAGCGCTTGTCGAGCAGGCGCGGGCGCTCGGGATCCCCATCTCGCGCGCGCGGTCGATCGTCGAGGCGGCGTTCCGGGGCTGAGAGCGCGGTGTCGCACGGCCCCCGACGGTGCGCTGTCTCAGGGGGTTCGGAAGGGTCCTACGGAGAAGAGCGAGACATTCCGCTCGCAGACGGGGATCGCCGCCGCCGCGAAGATGCCGTCGCCCGTTCCCGGCAGGTAGGCGCGAAGCCCGTACGCCGTGACGACGGTGCACCCGTACACGCCCGCACTGGTGAACAGCACCTCCACGTCGGCGCTTCCCCCTCCGCCGCGAGCAGGACCGGCTGGTCCTGCCCGGTCGTCATCTGGCCGGCGTGATCTCCGAGGACGCCCCCGTCCGCGTCGATCGCGACGAGCCCGGGGTAGCCGTCGAGCGTGCACGCATCCGTGCCGACGTTCGTGAACACGAGTGTGAAGTGGCTGTGCCCCGCTCCGGAGTCCTGCGGGTGGGGCGTGTAGACCATGCGGAGGTTCCGCACATCGCAGGCGCCCGACGGGTCGCCGGTCGAGGTCGGGGCGGTCGATGGGGCGGGGGATTCCACCGCGGTGGGGCTGCCGGTCGTGGTCGGGACGGGCGTGCTCGCCGACGGGATCGGAACGGCGCTGCACCCGACCAGCAGCGCCACCGCGGCGCAGGCGAACGCGACTCCGGTCGCTCTGGGCGCTCGGGCCCGGCGGGAATCAGTGGTTGTCATCATTTCCCGTCTCGTGCACGGAGAGGCCGTGGCATCCGGCGTCCTGCCAACGGTAGGCGTCGACCGCACCCGTGCGGCCGAAGAAGGCCAGGAGCGACGGGTCCGAGGGGTCGGACTCGGGACCGTGGTCGAACGGGTCGTAGTAGTAGCCCTTGTCCGCCATGCACCGGACGTCGATGACGGCCTCGGCCAGCCAGCCGTGCGGATCGTCCAGATCGGTGGCCATGCCGGCCGGCACTTCGGTACGGAGCCGGGCCGCGGTGACCGGCGCCTCGCCGGGGCGGAGAGCGCGAGCGAAGGGGGCGGTCTCCTCGGTCGTCGGACCGCCGGAGCTCGGCGCCGGCGCGGTGGCAGAGCTCGTCGGCGCCGGCGCGATGAGCGGTGCCGAGTCGTCCGGAACGATGGGCGACATCGCGAGGGCGGCCGCGCCCGCTCCGATGGCGACCGCGATGGCGAGCACGCCGCCGGCCGCCACGCTGAGCAGGATCCGGCGATTCACCGGGAGGACCTCACAGGTCGGCGCGCGGGAGCCCACGCGAGTGCGACGACGACGAAGAACGCGCCGACCGTGCCGAGCCCGGCCCAATAGAACACGGCGATGAGGGGGCCGTTCATCGTCGCGCGAATCACGAGCGCGTAGGCCGTGACGCTGAGCGTCCAGAACGTGAGGAACCCGAAGTGGAGCGTCAGCACCGTTCCCATGCCGAGCCACAGGGCCGCGAGCCATCGCCGTCGGGCCGCGCCGAGCATGATGATGCCGCCGACGACGCTGACGACCGCGATCGCGAGGGACGTGAGCGTCGTCGCGGAGGGCAGGAGCATCCCGTGGGTCGCAGCAGCGGCGATCCGGACCCAGGCGAGGATCGCGAACCCGAGAGCCGAGAGCGCCACCAGATAGGTGAGGGTCAACAGGCCGCCGCGGGACCATCCTCGCGCGACCCCGCGCAGGGCCGGGTCGGCGCGAAGCTCGGCACGACGCCAGGCGAGGTCAGCCGGGATGCCTCGGACCGCGCGAGCGACCATGGCGGCACCGGCCCTGAAGGCGCCTTGCCGGTGCGCGGCGGAGCGCTGCTCCCAGAGGTCGGACGTGAGCTCGTCGAGCCGGTCGTCCCGGACCTCCGGCGCGAGGTCGCGGCTGTACCAGCGGACCCAGCGCATGATCGCGATGTCCGCGCGACAGCTCGGGGCTCGGCCGGGTGCGTGGCGCATGGCGACGGTGGTCATGCGATGCCCCGTGCTGCGTGGGCCGGCGCGGCGAGCGGGGACGGCTGCTCCGCCCGAGCCCGTGCCAGGGCCGTCGCGCCCTGGGGCGTCACTCGGTAGTTCTTACGCCGGGGGCGCCCCTCGGCCTCGGCCGATGCTGGATCCTCCCATGCGCTCTCGAGCAGGCCGGCCTTCGCCATGCGGGCGAGCGCCTTGTAGAGCGTCCCGTGCCCGATCAGCGAGGCCGAGTCGGACACGTCCTGCAGGGCCCTCGCGAGCAGGAAACCGTGGAAGCCGTGCGTCGGCGTCTGCATCTCCAACCCGCACTCCAGGATGCGGAACTCCAGCGGGATCAGCGCTCCGGGGCGTCGACGTGGCACTCCGTGAGAGTAGGACCATACCTTCCCGTTCGCCAAGCCGCCGCGCGGATCAGCCACGGACGATCCTGCCCTTCGAGCAGGTCTGCTGGTCCGCGCTCTGACCCTGCACCGTGTCGGGCAGCGCGACGGCGGCGGGGCCCGAACTCGTCGGGGTCGGCGTCGCGCTGACGCCGCTCGGCGTCGGCGGGGGAGGGCTGCTCTGCTTCGGGGCGAGCTCGGCGCCGCGCCCCGTCGTGCCCGTCAGCTGCACCCGCTGATCGTTCTGCAAGGCGGTGGTGACGACGGCATCCGCAGCGGGCGACGGCACGACCCGGTTCGGATAGAGCGGACTGGACCCGACCGGATACTGGATCATCGCGACGTTCGACAGAGGCATGTTCTTCAGCGCGAGGGCGATCCCCGCCATCGTGTCGAGGTGCGCAAGGGTGTCGGAGAGCTGCATGTTCGACGTCGCCGCCCGCGCGAGACCGTAGAGCTTCAGGGGATTCGTCAGCACACCGCTGCTCTTGACCGTGCGGGCCAGCGCCGACAGGTAGATCTGCTGGTTGCTGATCCGGCCGAGGTCGCTGCCGTCGCCGACGCCGTGCCTGGTCCGCAGAAACGCGCGCGCGGTCGCGCCGGAGATGGTGTGCTCGCCGGCTGTCAGGTCGAGGCCGACGTTCGGATCGTGAATGGGTGTAGCGACGCACACGGTGACCCCGCCGACCGCGTCGGCCATCGCCGCCACGCCGTCGAAGTCGATGGATGCCGCATACGGGATGTCGAGCCCGGTGAGCTTCTCGATCGTCAGCACCGGACAGGAGAGGCCTCCACGGCCGAGCGTTGCGTTGAACATGGCGATGCTCGAGGCGCGGTACGTCCCGCCGCTCGGATCCGGGCAGGCCGGGATGGGGATCATCAGGTCGCGTGGAAAGCTCACCAGGAGCGCGGACTGATGATCCGCAGCGATGTGCACGAGGATCGTGACGTCGTTGTGGCCGGCGCCGGAGGATGCCGCCTGGTCCGCAGCATCCTGGAACCCCGCTTGGTCTTTGCGGGTGTCGGAGCCGACGATCAGAAGGTTGACGACGCCCTTGATGGCGTCGATGCTCGGCGGCGGCGCCGAGCCGCCGACGCGGGCCAGATGCACCGTGTGCGATGCGACGGTGCTGCTGAGCTGGCCGATCGCGATCGCGACGACGGAGACGCTCGCCACCGCCACGACCGCGACGACTGTCGCGACCATCCGGATCAGTGTGCCCGCCCGGCTCCGGCGGCGCAGACGCCCATGTCTCGCGGTCGGCCGCGCCGTAGCTGGAACCGAACGGGTCGCGCGGGACGGATGCGGCGCGGGCCGACGCTGAGGAAACATCCGGTGAGATTAGGACTATACCTTCCCATTCGACAAGGCGACGCGCCGTCTCGGAGCGGTCAGGCAGCCAGGTGGAACGTGTTCGCGAACCGCTCGAGCAGGTTCTCGGGCCCGCGCAGCACCTCGACGACCCCGGTGGAGATCGCGCGGTCCGGTGCCAGCTCGCCGGAGATGACGCGATGGATGCCCGGCCCCGTCGCGAAGGCGAGGTCGGCATCGCGATCGCCGCGGCCCGCATCCACCCGCGCGACGGAGAGCTCGGACCCATCCACTCGCACCAGCAGCTCGTGCGGGCCCAGTCGCGCCGCATAGGCGGTCGCCGGCAGCTCGGCGGCGGCCGATGGCCGGAACGCCGTGCGCAGCGTGATGGTCATCGCGTCGGGCGTGATGACCTGCTCCTCGCGGGGCTCGCCGAGCGCCCGGAAGCCCCACGCGCCGAGCGCGAGCACGACCGGCTCGAGCTCGCGGCCGTAGGGAGTGAGCTCGTACAGGATGATGCGCGATCGGGGGCGCGGCGGATGATGCCGGCCTCCTGCAGCTCCTTGAGCCGCGCCGCCAGGATGTTGCTCGGGATGCGGGGGAGTCCCGCCGCGAGCTCTCCGTAGCGGCGCGGCCCGACGAGCAGGTCGCGCACGATGAGCAGCGCCCAGCGCTCTCCCGCGAGCTCGAGCGCCCGGGTGATGCCGTCGTACTGCCCGTAATCGCGCGCGGCCATGTGCGGCGGGGTGTTCAGGCCTGGTTCGCGGCGTACGCCGCCGGGCCCTGGGCGGCCGCCGCTGGCTCCATCCACCCGAACTCGAGGAGGTTGCCGTCGGGGTCGGTCAGCTGACGCTGGTACATGAACCCGTAGTCCGCAGCCGGGCGCGGTTCGGCGCCGCCCGCTTCGAGCCCCCTCGCGACGGCGGCGTCCACCGCGTCGCGGCTCTCGAGGAAGATCGCCGTCGAGACGGCGGCATGCGTCGAGGGGTCACCGATCGGCAGGTCGGTGAACGTCTGGAAGAACTCGCGGGTCAGGAGCATGAAGTAGTTGTGGTCCTCGTCGACGACGATGCAGGCGGCGTTGTGGTCGGTGAAGAGCGGGTTCACGGTGCCGCCGATCGCGGTGTAGAACGCCTTCGCGCGATCCAGGTCGGTGACGGGGAGGTTGACGAAGAGAAGGGACATGGCGACTGCTCCTTGTGATTTGGTGATGTCGATGTGGCAACACTTGCAAATAACAAGTGGCAGGTCAAGGGGCATAGCGTCGACGAATGCGAACCCGTACGGCCGCTCTCGTCGTCACGGCGGCCGCGAGCGTCCTGGCGTGGGGCGAGCTCGTGCACTGGCGTTCCAGCCGACGCGGCTTTCCGCCAAGCGGGGAGGGGACTCGTCGCCGGGGAGGCGGCGGGAGGCGGTCGTCATCCTCGGCTTCGGCAACCGGGGATCGCGCATCAACCTCGTGAACCGGTACCGGGTACGCGCGGCGCTGCGGTCGCGCAGCGCCGACACCGACTCGCTGCTCGTGCTGTGCGGGGAGCGGTGGCCGGCACCGTTCCGGAGGCCGACCTCCTGGCTGCGCACGCCCGCGCGCTCGGATACCGCGGGAGGGTGGCGCTCGACCGGGAGAGCCGCACGACCTGGGAGAACGTGCGCAACGCGATCCCGTACCTCGAGGACGCGGACGAGATCAAGATCGTCTCCAACTCGCTGCACGCCGAGAAGGCCCGCATCCATCTCGCCCGCATGCGGCCCGACCTCGCGGCACGGCTGCGACGCGCGGACGAGCACCGGTTCGGGGAGCTCGTGCTCGTCAAGCCGTTCGCCGCGATCCGCGGACTCTGGGAGCTGCGCGGTGCGCGCCGGTCCGTGGCACCGTAGGGGAGTGCGCACCGTCACCGCGATCCGGCACGTCCTGTTCGAGGACCTCGGCCTGCTCGACCCGCTGCTGCGGGAGCGCGGGTTCGGCATCCGCTACGTGGATGCCGGCGTCGACTCCATCGAGGCCGTCGACGACGATCTGCTGGTGGTGCTCGGCGGCCCGATCGGAGTGGGCGACCGGGCGGACTATCCCGTGCTCGACGAGGAGCTCGCGGTGATCCGCAAGCGCCTCGACGACGGCGCGCCGCTGCTCGGCATCTGTCTCGGCGCGCAGCTCATCACCGCCGCGCTGGGGGCGCGGGTGGCGCCGCAGGCCACCGAGATCGGCTACGCGCCGGTGCAGCTGACCGACGCGGGTCGTGCGGGACCGCTCGGGGAGCTCGGGAACACCCCGGTGCTGCACTGGCACGGCGACATGTTCCAGATCCCGGATGGCGCGGTGCGGCTCGCGAGCACCGACGCCTGCCCGAACCAGGCCTTCGCACTCGGCGACCGCGTGCTCGCGTTGCAGTTCCACCTCGAGACCGATCATCGCCGGCTCGAGCAGTGGCTGATCGGGCATTCGGCGGAGCTCGGCGGTATCGACATCCAGGCGGTGCGCGCCGACGCGGCGCGCGTCGGTCCGGAGCTCGTCGAGCGCGCTCGCGGGGTCTTCGGCGCCTGGCTGGACGCGCTGTAGTCAGCCGCGTCCGAATCGCCGCCGCGTGAGCAGCATCAGCACGCCGCCGGCTGCCGCGAACAGCAGGGCGAGAACAGCCATCCACCGCAGGTCCGGCCCACCGGTGCTCGCGAGCACCGGGGAGCTCGGATCAGGGGCCGCCGGCCCGACCGTTACCGTGGCGGACGACGGATCGGACTGCAGTGTGGCGTCCGCCGGCGAGATCGCGCTCGCCTGTGCGGTGTTGATGATCGTTCCAGCGGACACGTCGGCCTGGAGCGTGCGGTAATCGGCGGTGCAGACCACGGTGTCCTGCGGGGCGATCGGTGTCGCCGGGCAGTCGACCGCCGTCGTCGCGCCCGCGCCCGAGAACGCGACCTCGGAGATCGAGACGCCGTGCACCGAGACGTTGCCGGTGTTCGTCACGGCGAACGAGTAGTGGATCGTCTGGCCGGCACCTGCCACCGTCGCGCGGTCCGCTGTCTTGACCAGGCTGATGCCCGGGTCGGCGGTCACTGTGACGGCGGCCGACGACGGGCTCGACTCGACCTGCGTGTCCGAGGGGACAGTGCCCGGGCGACGGCCCGGTTCGTGACGCCCCCGGCATCCACGTCCGCCTGGGTCAGCCGATACGTCGCGGTGCACGTCCGGGTCTCACCCGGGATGAGCGTCGCAAGTTCCGGCGGGCAGCTCAGGGCCGACACCGCTCCGGATCCACTGAACGAGGACTCGACGACCTGCGGATCATGCAGCGTCAGGGGGCCCGTGTTGGTGATCGCGAAGGAGAAGGTCACCGTGTCACCGGCCGCGGTCGCCGTCGAGGGCGTCGCTGTCTTGGCGAGGGAGATCGACCCGACCGCGTCGGGGTCGCCCGGGATCGTCACACTCCCGGGGTCGCTCGTGACCTCACCGCCGCTGATCTGGCCGGTGCCGCTCGCGACGGCGGTGTTGTCGAGGTGGCCGCGGTCCACATCCGGCTGCGTCAGCGTGTAGGTCGCGGTGCACGTGACCTGCTGCTGCGGTGCCAGGATGCCGCCGGGGCACGACGGTTGCGGTGCCGGACCGGTGCCGTTGAAGGCCGTCTCCGCCACATCCACGTCGGTCAGGGGCTCGTCGCCGGTGTTGGTGACGACGAAGCTGTAGTCGATGACCCGGTTGAGCGTGTAGGAGGCGGGATCATCCGGGGTCGCCGACTTCACGATGCTGATCCCCGGCGTGCAGCTGGGGGGATGGCGAACGTCCCGCCGGCCTGCGCCTGGTAGTAGGTCCAGTTCTCGATGCTGCGCGTGTCGCCCCACTGGCCCCAGCCATGCGCGCCCGTGACGGTCGTCGTGGTGTCGACACCGGCTCGGCCGTCAGCGTAGGGGAGCGGCTTCTCGGTGCTGTTGCGCGGAGTGAGGGTGGTGTCGTCCCAGTACAGCTTCGGATTGGGAGCGACCACGCCGGGGGTGTCGCCCGTGATCTTGATGCCGTAGTTGGTGACGGAGCTCGTACCCAGCGACTCGACGTCGTCGAGCACGATGTGGGCCTCCCCGACACGGTCGACGACGACCTTGGCGTTCATCGCGGAGCAGGGGTCGAGAGCGGCACCCTGCCCGTCCAGGCCGTCGAACGGAACCTCGACGTGACCAGGGGGACTGCCCCAGGGGATCGTGCGGTCGACCGGATCGGTGAAGACGCCGTTGTCGTTCGTGTCGATCTGCAGGGTGTACCCGCCGTTGACCCCGGCGAGGTCGAACGCGACGTCGCCGGCGCGGGAGCTCGGGGAGTCCTGCTGGAGCCCGAGGTTGCTCGCGGCCGGCGGCACGACGGCCGGACGCACCCAGTCGGTGCCGGTCGGGGTGAGGGCCGTCGCCGGGAGGTCGGTATCGGGTTCCTCGAGGAACAGCTTGTACTGGTCCCCGCACTGGTCGCTGTACGCATAGCGCGGATCGATGCTGGTGCCGTTGGCGCCGCTGATGCTTCCTCGACCGAGTGGTAGATCGGCGTGCAGGTTCCGGCGTCCACCAGGCCGAAGCCGTTCGCCTTGATCCAGGAGCCGAGCCCGTTGTAGCCGCGGAAGTCCGCCTTGTACACGTAGCCCTCACGCGTCCCGATCCACAACTGCATGTTCGCGGCCGAGGACTGGTAGATCCCGTAGGTCTCGACCCAGGTCCGCCCGGGGATGACGGTCCCTTCCCCATCGACGACGTCGAGCGTCCAGTTGTAGCGGGCTGCCGGCGCGTCGGTGTGCGGGTCGTAGTGGATCGTCCACACGCCGGCCACGCTCGGCGTCAGCCCGCTCGACGTGCAGGTCGTGTTGGCGGGGGAGGAGGCAGGCACGGTGCAGGTCTGCTGGACTGCGCCATCCGGGGCCGTGATCGTGAACGTCACGGGCGTGTTCTGGCCGCTCACCTGGGTGAACGTGTACCGGGGAGCTCGCCGGCTGCCGCGTAGGCGAAGAACGTCTGCTCGAACGCGAGCCGTGCGCCGCTGTAGTTGGTGACGGCCTGCGCGGCGCTCACCGATCCGATCCCGACGGCGACCACGGCCATCGCCGTCACCACGGCGGCCCAGCGACCGGCGCGCGCCAGCGTTCGACGACGTCGACTCATCGATTCCCCAAAGGACGGGCGATGAACGCCAGTCATGAGCATCCTATGAGAACGCGAGCGGACCCGCGATGCGTTCCTAGCCGTGCTCGGGGCGTCGCAGGACCGCCGAGCCGAGGCCGATCGCGAGGGCGCCCAGGAGCAGCACTCCGCCGATCCTTGCGACGGCGTCCAGGGCGACGAGGCCCCCGCTATCGCGACCACGTTCTCGCGGAGGGTGACACCCGCCAGCTGATTGATCAGCCAGACGACGCTGACCGCCGCCAGGACCCACGCAGGTGCCCACCGCCACGGACGCGGGACCACCTCGATGCGCGCGATCTGGACGACGGCGATGGCCGCGAGCACGAACGCGCCGAGGGTGTCGACGAGGCCGAACGCCGTGCCGGCCCCGCCGGGATCCGACTGGTCGATCGTGCGAGCGATCAGATCCCACACGACGCCGGCCGCCACCGACCAGATGGCGAGCACGGCGAGGGCCGCGGTCCCGAGCGGGCGGCGGGCCGTGACCGACGGACGGCCGAACGCGAGCACCAGGAGGCCGGCGGCCCACGCGATCGAGGTGAGGGAGATGCCGACGGGCAGCGGGTCGATCCATTGCAGTGCGTAGCCGACGACCACGGAGAGGATCAGGAGCACGCCGCCGGCGATCCACGCGGGCCGGATCCCGTCGGGGCGATCCTCGGTAGCCGCTTCTTCGCCGACGATCATGCCGGGATCGCCGAGCTCCGCCAGGACAAGACGCACCTCCGCGTCGGAGCTGTCGTCCGAGGTGGCCTCGCGCAGGTGGCCCGCGATCTCGGCACGGAGCCGCTCGCGACGCGACTCGGGCAGTCGGGCCGCGGCCGCATCGAAGCGTCGCAGGTATGCGCGGACGAGCGGATGGTCGTCGGTGGTGGTCATGCGGGCTCCTCCCCGGTCGGTCCGGCGCGGTCGAGGAGGTCGGAGACCGACCCGGCGAACGCGGACCAGTCGCGACGGAACTCGGCGAGCTCGCGGCGTCCGGCCTCCGTGATCTCGTAGTAGCGACGCGGGCGCTCGGCCTCCGCGAGCTCCCACCGGCTGGTCACGAGGTTCGCCTCGCTCAGCCGGTTGAGCAGCGGGTACAGGGTGCCCTGACTGGTGAGCAGCTCGCCCGCCGCTTCGAGTTCGCGGCCGAGCTGCAGTCCGTAGCGGGGACCGTCGGCGAGCAGAGCCAGGATGCAGGGGCCGACCACGCCGCGGCGCAGCTGGGTGATGGTCCCGCCGCTCATGCGAGGGACTATACCTTGCGAGCCGAGGTATAGCGCTCGTAGACGATGCCGGGCTCGAAGCGCCGCGTCTCGACCAGGTCCATGACCACCGGAGAGGCGACGGGCGGAAAGAAAGGCGTGCCGCCGCCGAGCACAGCCGGCGCGCGGAACAGGCGAACCTCGTCGATCAGTCCGAGCTCGAACGCCTGGCCGGCGAGGGTCGCCCCACCGATCTCCACGTCCCGATCGGTGCTGTCGAGCATGTTCCGGATCTCGTCGGCGAGCGGTGCGGACGCCATCCGGGCGTTGCCCTGCAGGTCCACCGGGCCGTGGCTGAAGACGATCTTGGGGAGCGCGGTCCAGACGTCCGCGAACTCGGTGAACAGGGGAGCGGACCGGATCGAGGGATCCGTCTCCCACACGAGCATCGTCTCGTACAACCTCCGGCCGATCAGGTGCCCGCCGAGCGTCCGCACCCGATCGAGGTGGAACGCGAACAGCTCGTCGCTCGGCGCCGTCCAGTCGATGCCGCCGGCGCGGTCGTTGATGTAGCCGTCGGCCGACGCGGTCATCGAGTAGATCAGCATCCGGGCGTCTCCTCAGCGAAGCGGGATCTCGAGGTCGTGACGTCGACGGTACATCGGGGTCATCGCGTCCACGGGTCCCACGGGCCTCCTGCGCTCGTCGGGAGCGAGGACAACCGATGGCCCGAACGGATCCTGGATGCACATCGACTCGGATGAGAATCCTGCACTCCGTTTCCGGACGCGCGCCGATTGCCTTCTTTCGGAGGGGCGAGCACTATTCAGCTGACGGCGGCGACCCGATCGCGAGCGGCGCGCCTCGCCGGCGCGAACCAGCGGGCCGACCCGGGAGAAACCTAGGTGAACGACACAACGCTCGTGCCGGCTTCCTGCGCGACCAGCACCGATTGTCAGGACACGATGCCGATGTCATGGGATCTGTCCTGGCTTGCTATCCCCGGGTGGGTCCTCGTTGCCGTCGTCGTCGCAGTCATCATCTACTTCGCGGTCAAAGGCAGTCGGGGGTCGTAGGCGCGGCCTCAGCTGCCTGGATCTTGGTCGGAGTACGGCGTGCCGGCTGCTGATTGCCCTGTTGTTCGGGGGGGTCATCGGTGTCGCGAGCCGACGACCGAGAGCTGCGGAGACGCGCTAGAAGCCGATCAGGGCGTTATCCGTTTCCCACCGTGCGTCGGATCGGCAGCTCCCGTACGACGGAGCTCAGCGGGCCGCGAGCATCTTCTGTATTGACTGGCGCGACACTCCGAGCTCGCGAGCCACGTCGGCTTGCGAGTACCCGAGCTCGACCAGGTCATCGATCATCTCCGCTCGCCGCTTGGACAGCTCGCGGGCTTCGAGCGCATGCTTCACAGCCGCGGCGCGTACCTCCCTCAACTCCGCGAAGCGCTGTCGATGCTCGGGACGCACTGTTCGCATGCGCCGAGTTTGACAACCGCGGTTGTCAGTTGTCAACCTTGGTTGTCGCGCTACGAAGTCGTTCTACCGGTAACGTGAGCAAACGGCATCAATGTCGCGTGCCGAGGGTTCGCGATGGTCCAACAGGTGTTGGCGCCACGCGTGAGGAGGGTCGTTCGAGTGACCACCGTCGAATACGACAAGGGCCGTCGCAAGGGTGAGCAGATCCAAGGGATGCGGTCATACTTCGGACGCCAACCACGACGACGCTTCTATGACCTCGGCATCGCAAACCAATATCGGTTGAACAAACTCTTCCGTGCTCACAGCGACGAGTACTGGCGGGGCTACGCGGACGGACTGCGATCGACGCCGAGTCGCGACGACATCGCCTGAGCGGTCGGCGTCAAGCCCGCTTCGAGACCGCTTGAGCGACCCCGGGAGGCGCTCAATCGCGGAGTGGCTGACGTCACTCGCGTCTGCTGTGCGGTCGGGTTCGGGAGGGGAGTGAGGCCTCACCTGTTTCCTCGCCACGTACGCACTGCTATGCCGTCGAGGTCCCACTGTGGTGAGCGCCGTCGAGCGAGGCGACTGGGTCTACCTCGCGATCGCGCTAGCGCTGGTCGCCGTAACCGCCGGCATCCGGCACTTCATGCCACGCGCTCTCAACAAGCGATCGCGGCGGCGCTAGGAGTCGCGCGGCTGAGCAATGACCGCGACCGCATCGGCCGCCGCCGTGGCGCGGGCGGCGATGGCCCGGAGCACGTCCTCGAGGCCGGCATCCCCGCCCGGACCGTGCCCTGCGAACATCAGCCCGCGCAGTTGGTCGCTCAGCGCCCAGTACCCGTCGATCTGCTCGGCGAACACCAGACCGGCTCGTACGTGATCTTCCATCGACACCACGCCGGGAGACTACGCGACGAGCAGGCAGGAGTCGCGCGCCGGAGTCAGCGCTGCCACGGTCGGAGGCCAGGATGCGGGCAACGTCCGCCGCCGTCGACGGGCCGTCGTTGACGCTCAGGAACCCCGTACCGCTGGACCGGCCCTCGAGGTAAACGAACCGCCGACGAACCCGCCGCGTGCGGACCTCGCCGCTGCGAGTGTCGACCCGATCGACCTCGCACACCCAGATGCGTCGACGCGCGAGCTTGCCAAGGTGGCGCATCACCAGAACGACGTCGCGGGGAATCTCGCCCCTCCAATAGGAGATACTGGTGAAGACCGTTATCCGTTTTCACACTGAAGGTGCCCGCGCACTCACCTCTTCGCGGCCGAGCGTCAGCCCGGTCCATCGCTGGCGGGCTCGCAAGATTCTCGTAGAATCGGCGCGTGATCGACCTGATTCGTGCCGCGCAGCCGCAGGACTTCGATGCGATCGAGACCATCGAAAACAGTGCAGACCAGCTCTTCGTCGACAGGTTCGGGTCTATCCCATGGGAAGCCGCGCCCGTCGGCGCCTCTCGGGTGTCAGAACCAGGCTTCGTGCTGATCGCTGCCGAAGAATCGGGCGCGCTCGTAGGCTTCGTTCACGTCCTCGACGAGGACGGGTTCGCGCATCTGGAGCAGTTGTCCGTGTTACCGGAACGTGGGCGGCGCGGATACGGTCGCGCACTCGTCGAAGCTGCGAAGTCCGAAGCTCGACACCGAGGCTACAAGCGCATGACGCTGCGCACCTACGCCGACGTCCCGTGGAACGCTCCGTTCTACGCGCGCGCCGGCTTCACCGAAGAGGAGCCCGCGACGAAGTTCCACGAGCGCCTGGTCGAGGTCGAACACAGGCTTAGTCTTGACCGGTATGGTCGACGTGTTCAGATGGGCGTGACGCTCTGACGACCAAAGTGCAAATCAGAGGAACGGAGCCTGACCCGGTTTCCCGGACGGGTTCTATCTGTTGATCATGCCGCGGTTGCGGCGGGGGTGTGAAGCCTTTCGTAGTCGATAGGGCTGAGGTTGCCGAGGGCGGTGTGGCGGCGGGTCGGGTTGTAGAAGCCCTCGATCCACTCGAATATCGCCGACGACAGCTCGGTCTTCGAGGTCCAGTTCGAGCGGTCGAGGAGCTCGCGCTGCATCGTCGACCAGAACGACTCGATGAGCGCGTTGTCGACGCTGGACGCGACCCGGCCCATCGAGCCCAGGAGTCCTGCTTGCCGGAGCCGGTGGCCGAACAGCCAAGAGGTGTATTGAGCTCCGCGGTCCGCGTGAACAACAGTTCCGGGTTCGGGACGACGTCGCCAGCGGGCCATCTCGAGCGCGTCGACGACGATCTCCGCGGTGATCCGGTCGGAGATCGACCAGCCCACGATGCGGCGGCTGAACGCGTCGATGACAGCTGCGCAGTAGACCCACCCGTCCCTCGCGCGGTGTTGGGTGATGTCGCAGAACCAGAGCCGGTTCGGCTGATCTGCGCGGAACTGGCGCTTCACGAGATCCTCGTGGGTCGCGGTGTCCGGCTTCCAGCCCCGTCGCTTGCGGCGGTGGGAGACCCCGGTCAGGCCGTCCAGACGCATCAGCCTCGCGACGCGTTTCTTGCCGACGTGGATGCCGAGCCCGAGTCGCAGTTCGGCGAGCACCCGCGGAGCGCCATAGGTGCCGCGCGAGTCGCGGTGAACCCGACGAATCGTGCTCGTGAGCTGCGCGTCCGCGACCGCTCGCGGCGACGGCGGACGCGACGCCCAGTCGTAATAGCCGGACGTCGAGACCTTCAGAAACCGGCAGGCCACCGCGACGGGAACACCGTCCGCGGCGAGCTCCTGGACCAACCGGAACCCTATTTTGGGAGCACGTTCTCCCTGGCGAAGTAGGCGCTGGCGCGCTTGAGGATCTCGTTCTCCATCTCCAGCACCCGCAGCCGCCGGCGCAGCTCGACGAGTTCCTTATGTTCGTCAGTTGTCAGCCCGGGCTTGCGCCCCGAGTCGATCGCGTCACGATTCATCCAATTCCGCAGGCACGATTCGCTGATCCCGAGATCACGAGCAGTCTGACCGACCGGGTTGCCCTGAGCGATCAGATCAAGGGCACGACGCCGAAACTCCGGCGGGTGAGCAGCAGGCATTACACGGACTCCTTCCGAGACGATCATCGCCTCACTCAAGATGTCCGGGAAACCGGGTCAGGCTCCAACCGCGACACCGAGGGAAGTGAGGGTGGTCGCGGATGGGAGGTACAGGTGATGCGCGGCCGCGGACAGGACCCGAGCCCATACAAGCGCGGCGAAGATCAGCGTCATGGCCGCGATCAGATAGGTCGCGGCGAGCAGGCCGCTTCGGGTCCAGCCTCGCACGATCCCGCGCAGGGCTGGATCGGCGCGCAGCTCGTCGTGTCGCCAGGCGAGGTCGCCGGGAGCCCCGCGGGCGGCGCGTCCGATCATCGCTGCGCCGACCCCGGACGCTCCGCGCCGCCGGGCGGCCGAACGCTGCTCCCAGAGGTCCGACGTGAGCTCGTCGAGGCGATCCTGACGCACCTGCTGATCGAGGTCGCGGGTGTACCAGCGCGCCCATCGGAGAACCCACGGTTCGGCGCTGGGGCGGCGGGAGTGGCCGGGGGCCCGCGAAGCGAACGCGGTCATGCGATACCTCGAGCAGCGTGAGCGGGTGCCGTCCCGCTCAACGGCTGATCCGCGCGCGCCTGCGCGAGGGCGGTGGCCCCCTCGGGGGTGACGCGGTAGAACTTTCGCCGCGGCCGGCCTTCCGCCTCGGCGACTGATGGATCTTCCCAATGGCTCTCGAGTAGTCCGGCTTTTGCCATGCGCGAGAGGGCCTTGTAGAGGGTGCCGTGACCGATCAACGACTCAGCGTTCGGAACGTCGTGGAGCGCGGTCGCGAGAAGGAACCCGTGGAAACCTTCAGTCGGGGTCTGCATTTCGAGTCCGCATTCGAGGATGCGGAGCTCCAACGGGATCAAGACTCCGGCACGACGACGAGGCACCCGGCGAGAATAGGACGCTAACTTCCTATTCACAAAACGGCGCGCCAGGCTATCCCCGAACGGTGACACCTTTGGAGCAGGTTTGCTGGTCGGCGCTCTGGCCTTGAACGGTGCTGGGGAGTGCCACAGGGGCTGGCGCTCCGCTGGGGGAGGGGGACGGTGGCGGCGAGGTCGGGGGAGATGTCGGAGCGGCGGATTGTGTTGGGCTGAGGACCGCCCCTCTGCCGGTTGAACCGGTGAGCTGGACGCGCTGATCTTGCTGGAGCGCGGTGTTCACGAGATTGTCGACGCCGGCCACCGGGACGACTCTGTTGGGATAGAGGGGGCTCGATCCGGCGGGATATTGGATCATGGCGATGTTCGCCAACGGGATGTTCTTCACGGCGAGGGCAATGCCGGCGAGCGTGTCGAGGTGACCGAGCGAATCGGACAGTTGCAGGCTCGAGGTCGCGACCTTGGCAATGCTGAACAGCTTGATCGGGTTGTTGAGTACGCCCTGGCTCTTGATCGTTCGCGCCAGCGCCGACAGGTAGATCTGCTGATTGCTGATCCGGCCCAGATCGCTGCCGTCACCGACCCCGTGGCGGGTTCGGAGGAACGCGCGCGCTGTATCGCCTGAGATGGTGTCCTCGCCTGCAGGGAGGTCGAGTCCGACGTTGGGATCATGGATCGGCGTTGCGACGCACACGGTCACGCCGCCCACGGCGTCAGCCATCGTGGCCGCGCCGTCGAAGTCCACCAGCGCGGCGTAAGGAATGTCGATTCCGGTCAGCTTCTCGATCGTCAGGACCGGGCAAGCAGGGCCTCCGCGGGAAAGGCTCTCGTTGAGCATGGCGATGCTCGACGCACCGTAGCTGCCGCCTGCGGGATTCGGGCAGGAGGGGATCGGGACCATGAGGTCTCGCGGGAAGCTGACGACGAGCGCGGACTGATGATCTGCAGCGATGTGAACGAGGATCGTCACGTCGTTGTTGCCGCGACCTGACGACGCAGAGAGCTCGTGCTCGAAACCGGCTTGATCCTTACGGGTGTCGGTACCTACGACGAGGACGTTCACTTCGCCCTTGATCGCGTCAAGCCCCGGCGGTGGCTTCGGACCTGCGAGGTGCACAGTATGGGTCGTCACCGCAGTCGTGAGCTGACCGACTGCGACAGCGACGACCGAAACCCCGGCCACGAGGACGACTGCGATCGCGGCGCCGGCGAAAGCGAGGATTGAACGAGCAATCCCGCGTCGCTTGAGTCGACCGTGACGGACAGGAGCCGTCGCGCGCGGATACGACGGCCGGCGAGGGCTCATCGTTCCGCCTCTTCGTCCTTGCTGACCCGTGCCGAACGAGCAAGAACAGCTGCTCCTTCACGCGTGATCCGATATTCCTTGCGGCGAGGCCGACTACTGGCAGCAGCTAGGAGAGGGTCCTCCCACTCCGCCGCGAGCAAACCGGCCGATTCCATCCGAATCAGCGCCTTGTAGATGGTCCCGTGACCGACTAGCGACGACGAGTCCTCGACGTCTCGCAGAGCTCGAGCAAGAGCGAACCCGTAAAAACCATGAGTCGGTGTCTCCAGCTGCAGACCTCGATCGAGGATGCGGAGCTCGAGCAGGGAAGCAGACCGGCGAGGCACCTGGCGAGATTAGGACTATACCTTCCCATTAGCAAACGCGACGCGCCGTCGAGTCAGCGACCGCTAGCCGTATTGAGCCAAGGCGATCAGAATCGAAGGATGTCGGTGCATCTCCTGGAACCTTCCGAGTGGGCACGCCGCCGTCGCATCGTCACGGAGATTCGGGACTCGACCAGGCTCGCGGGTGGCCGCAGCAGTGATGAGGCGCACCGAATTCAAGATCGCTGGGTTGAAGGAGAGATAACTCGGGAGGAGATGGGCGAGCTCATTCGTTCAATCGATCTTCCACTTTCGCCCTAGAAACGATCGTTTCCGGACGCGATCGCATTGTGACACCAATCTGGCCGTCCGCGCGTCCGATTGCCGTGTCCGAATGGCGACGGCAATGACGTCCGTTTGTGTGACACTGCGCGGGTGACGACCCACCGCATCGGCTATTCGCGCGTCTCGACTCTCGATCAGGACCCGTCGAGCCAGCAAGACGCTCTCGAGCGCGCCGGCGTGGATCGGGTCTTCGTCGAGCACTTCACGGGGACGCGGGCGAGTCGACCTGAGTGGGATCGCGCGCGCGAGCAGCTGCGCGCCGGCGACACGCTCGTCGTGACGCGGCTCGACCGTCTCGGCCGTTCGACCAAGGACCTTCTCGAGATCAGCCAATGGCTCGAGGCCCGTGGGGTCGAGCTTCAGGTGCTCGAGCAGCCGATCGACACTCGAACCCCGGAAGGCCGGATGTTCTTCACGATCCTGGCCGCGTTCGCTCAGTTCGAACGCGACCTGATCGTGGCGCGGACCAAGGACGGGCTCGCAGCCGCAAGAGCGCGGGGAGAGCCGGTGGCCGGCGCCCGAAGCTAACGCCGCAGAAGACGACCCACATCCTCGAACGGCACGGCTCGGGGGAGTCGGTTACCTCGCTCGCGGCCTACTTCGGAGTGAGTCGGCAGACGATCTACCGGACGCTGGACGGAGAGACGAATGGCTGATCCACTCACCGGCGCCGCCACGGACATCGGGACCGGCGCCGTTCTGGGTATCGGTACCCGGATCTATCGCCGCCTTTCGTTCCCGTGGCGTATCGCCGCAGGTGCGCGAAGGGCCGCCAAAGCGCAGGGGTACTTCGTGTCGCGGCGACGGCTCTGGTTGGTCGTCCGAGCGAAGCCAGTGAAGGCCGCCATTCGGTCAAAGCAACCTGGCCAGGTGCAGGCTGCGCTCACCCTCTTGAAGAAGGTCCGTCCGGTGAACCGAGACGGCGTGGCGATGTCGGAGCAGGAGTTGTTCCGGCTGCTTCGTCGCTCCTACTTCGGCGCGGCGGAGCCTGCAGAGCGTCAGATCGCGCTGCATGACGAGGTGATCGAGAGCGTGCAGGCGTTGGCGACCTCAGGAGACGCACGAGCGGCCTTGTGGCGGACTTTTGTCGACCAGCTCTCACCGTCCTTCGGGCAAGACGCCGTCGCGATCCGCGAGTCGATCGGGGATTCGATGGATCGAGTGCTGCGGGAGCTGCTCAGCGCCGCGGATCGTGCCGCGCTGCTTCGGTCGTGGGCGGTATCACCGCCAAGCTGGCTACCCGATCACGCGGGACTGCTGGGTTGGCTCGGCGAGTACAGCTCCGAGGTGGAGGCCCGAGACGCAGCCTTGGCATGGTTCACACGCGCGATCGAGCTGGGAGCGGTGCCGATCGCGTACTGGAAGGTGCGATTGACCTGGGCCGACCCTGATCTCGATGAGGCCGCAACGGTCGATTACCTCGAGGATGTCTCCGACGACCTGATCGCCAAGGCTGTGCTGCCGGGCGACCCCGAAGAACGGCTTGGCGACGCTCGCTCATGGACTCCGCAGAGTGCAGTACAGGATTCGATTCGTTCGACCTTGATCGCTGACTTCATGCTGAGTCGACTCCAGCTCGACGACTTGATCGAATTCGGTACGACCTCCTTCAACACCAAGGGCCACACCGGCGCTGGCGGTCTCGCGGTGGAGGCGTATCTACGTCGCAGCGGAATGGACATGCGTGGAGCCCACACGCTCGATCTCAGCGCCGGCCTGGCTCTCGCGCTCAAGATCCGGGATGCGCGCCGGCGGTGGGGGCTGTCGTCGGGAGGCGCCGTCGCGCGAGCGATGCGCGCCTACGCAATGCTCACAAACTACGAAGGCGCGTGGAATCTCTCGCACCCGCCGACTGCGACCCAGGCCGAGGCCGATCACCCCGAGGTGCGCAGTGAGTCCGCGGTGCTCCTCGCGTTGTTCGGGAATGTCCGCGCTGCCCGCGAGCAGCTTGATGAAGCGACACCGAGATGGGTGAAGCTTCAGGTCGCCTCTCGCGAGGCAGAGCTCGCCGACGACGCGGACCGCGCGGCGGCTCTGCTCTCAGAGGCCATCGACGCAGCCGAGAAGGAATCGGACAAGGCCGATCTCTGTTTCCGATACGCGATCCTCGGTCATGTGCACCCGTTCGTGGACGAACTCCGCGGCGCCAACCCCGGGATTGCGTCTGAGCTCGAACTGATCGCGGAGCTCTACACGAACGTTCCGGGAGCAGAGCAGCGGGTTCGGGCGCAGGCTCCAAAGAACCCGCGACTGTCGCTCGCACTGATCGGCTATTACGAGAAGATCGGCAAGACCAAGGAGCTCGTCTTCATTGCGGAGCAAGCCGCACAAGAGTGGGGCGACGCCGAGCTGTGGCTGCGCGCGGCACGAGCGCTGCAGGGGAGCAGAACTACGGCGCTGCTATCGAGCGCGCATCCCGCGCCCTGCAGATCGGCGGCTCCGACTGGGGCAACCAGTTCGACGCCTATGTCGTACAGCTTGAGTGCGGGTCATCACTCGGCGACTTCGCCGCCGCGCTGACCGCCGCGCAAGGCTTGCTCCGGGTCCGGCCGGACTCCCCTTCCGCGCAGTGGGCGCTGATCCGGCTACGCCACGACTCGGGCGATCTCGACCAGGCCTACCGTGATTGGAAGACGTACCGGCCGACGCCGCGGATCGCCGATGACGCCACGTTGTGGATGCTGTTGTTCCGTCATCACGGTAACGACATGGCGACGTTGGCGGAGTTCTTCGAGATCGTCACCAAGTTCGCCGACAACCGGCACGTCCGAAACTTCGCCGTCGCCGCGCTGACGATGGGGGAGGGACTCACGGAGCGGTCTCCGGACATCACTCCGTACAAGCTGCTCGACCAGTTCGAGCGTGAATACCCAGGCGAGAACGCGTTCCGCCGCATCGAAGTCGATCCCGATGACCCGGCCTCGATCATGCAGCAGATGGACGAGCTCGCCGCCGGCCAACACAATCCCGCGATGCAGGAGCTGAACGACAAGCTCAGGAAGGGCCTGTTCCCGATCGGCGTCGCTGCCAAGCCGACAGGTAGACAACTCGCCGAGCTCATCAATCTCGGGCATCGCTCGCCGAGATTCGCCGGCCTCATCCAAGGCGTCGATGAGTCCGCTGCAGTCGATGCAGCGATCACCTCCGGGGTTGTGGTCGACGTCACTGCACTGTTCACACTCACCGTTCTGGACCGCGACCGCGCACAATTCCTCGCATCACGGTTCCCACGCCTGATATCGACTTCGCAGCAGATGGTCGACGCCGGCGCGGCGCGGGAAGCGTTCGCGCGCGAGGTCGGGGGAGTGTTCATCCCCAGCGGGCCAGACGCTCCGGCAACCTTCCGCCCTCAGGATCCCATCGAGCTCCGTATTCAGCGCGAGAACGCGAATTCCCTCTACGAGTGGTTCCGTCAGACCGATCGCGTCGGCAACACGCAGTTCGCAACCGAGGTCGCTCAACGATTCGGGGATGAGCACGATCCGTGGCTCACGGCTTTGGATCTTGCAGTGCAGCGAGGTCTACCGTTCTGGTGCGATGACGTCGCGACGCGCGTCGTCGCCCGAGAAGCTGGTGCCCTGACATTTGGCACGCCGACCCTGATAGCGCGTCTCCGCGTGACGGGCGCTCTCAACGCTGTGGATGCGGACGCGGCGGACGTCGATCTGATCCGCAACTGGACGGTCGGAGTCCCGTTCCGAGACTGGGTGTGGGATGCCGCCGGGCGTGAGGAGCAATACGCGCCGCAGGGCCTCGCGGCGGCCCTCTTGCACAGCGGCCCGGAGCACGCTCCCGACAAAATCGCGTTGATGGTCAAAGCCGCTGCCGCGAATGTCGCTCTTCCCGATCACGTTTCTGCGTGGACTCGGATCGCCGCTAGCTACGCGCGCGACGTCGCCGGCGACGCCCAGGCTGCGTTCGACAACCAGGTGATCGTTCTGCGCAACCTGATCGGTCAGCAATGGATGGACGCCTCGTGTCTCGTGTTCGTCGTCAACGGGGCGCGCGGGGAGATCTCTCGTTGGAGTGAGGCCTTCCAAACCGCGTTCCGTCAGGTCTTCGTCGCGTTGGTCAACAGCAACGGCCATCCCGTCGCAGCGCCCTATGCGGTCGGACTCATCTCGCGGCTCGAAGACGTCGAACGACAGCTCGCCCTCGAGGTCATCATGGCCCGCTGAACGTCCATCAACGCGCCTGGTCGCCAAGTTCGCGGCGCCGGAGGGTGACGTAGTCCGAGCCGGAGCCTCCGGCTCGGGCAACGTGGGCCGCAATGATGGCCGGGGCGTACCCGAGGGTGTTGATCAAGCTCTTCGGGTCGAGTTCACGGCCGAGGTCGCGCAAGGTCGCATTCCGGGCGCGTTGGCCGTCGATGCCGAGGACGAGAAGCCTCTCGCTGAGGGTGCTCTCGTGGAGGTGGTGTCCGGCGCGCGTCCCTGGGAAGAGCCAGTCGGTGCCGGTGTTGGTGGTCTGCTGGTTCGCCCGGTTGCGCACGTGGGTCCAGAACATCGGCGCGATCGCCTCGGGGACGAGGGTGGGGATCTTGCCGAGGCGGATGTGCATCGCGTCCGGCTCGAGAGTGACGTCGGCGGTGGTGAGGGCGACGATCTTGTTCAGCGGGTGAGCCCATAGCAGCAGGAGCAGGCCGGCGATGCGCGTGGAGAGCGTGACCTGCTCGAGCGTGAGGCAGTTGACGACGAGTTGGATCCGCTGGCTCTGGGTGAGTTGGGGCTCGGACTGTGCTGCACGGCGGGGAGCGTCGAGCCGGTTCGCGCCATGGCGTTGCTGTTCGGGGTTGAGCCAGCGCACGAAGTTCCGGATATGCCGGCGCGTGCTGGTGCCGCTGCTGAGGTACTCGTCGACGTGCGCCTGTTGCAGAGCGGCAGGTCCGACGTCGTAGGTGTCTCGGAGCCACAAGAGGAACTTTCCGGCTTCGGTGATCTCTTGCTTGGCCGCGTGCGTGACCGTCTGAAGCTGCGCAGTCGCATGGTCGGCCCGGCGACGAGTTCGGCGCAGGTGGTGCCAGGTGCCGAAGCGTCCGATGGTGGCGCGGGTGCCGTCGTCGGGTAGCTGCGCGACGCGTTCGGTGAGCCACGTCTCGAACCGGACAAGGGGAGTGGTTCACGCTGGGGGAGCATGCGGTGGTGTTCGAGGATCGCACGGAGATGCTCGGCCGCAGTTGAGCCGCGCAGCTGATCGAAGGCGTCGTGGGTGAGCTCGAGGTTCCGGGCGCCGATCCGGCTCAGAAGGTCTCTGGCTTTGGCTCCGCGCATCCAGGTGTAGACGCTTTCGGGGCGTTCGGCGGAGCTGAGAACGCCAACCAGGCGGTGCAGGCGGAGATCGTCGCCGGGTCGAAGAATGTCGCGGAGGTCGTCCTCGAGCGCGCAGCGTGCACAGAAACCCTTGCGGAATCGTTCGGCTTCTCGGCCGCATCGGTCGCATGTGAGCGCGGTCGTGATACTGGCACAGCTTCGGCACCATAGGTCGCCTTCGGGGAGCGGCCAGGCAGCATCCGGTGTTCGCCGCATCCGGCGCAGGTGCCGAAGGTGTGCGTCGCTTGGGTGAAGCATGCTCCGCAGACTTGGCCGTCGGGCCACCGGACCCGTATCCGAGGGGTGGCCTGCCGGCATCGGTCGCAGGTGAGAGATCCCTCCGCTCGCGGTCGGCCGCGCTTCCGAGGCTCCACGAACCCCTGGATCGTGGGAGAGCGCCGCGACCCGTTCCCGCCGGTGGCTGGGCGGCCGCTGCTATTGGTCATCGTCGATGATGCGAGCTCGCACGGGCTTGTGGTCGCGAATGTCGGGGATGCCGTCGGCGCGGGAGCCGGCCCGTCTCTTCGTGCGGACGGTGGCCGTGTCGTGCGCGGTGAAGGTGATGAGGTCGTTCGGTGTCACATCGAGCACGTCGCATAGCGCTGCGAGCACCTTGAGCGAGACACGCTCGGGGTCCTGATTCACGATCCGCCACACCGCGTTGACGGTGAGGGTGATGCCACGCTCTTGCAGCAGGGGAGCGAGGTCCTTGGCCTTCCGGATGTGGCGCCGGGCCATGAGCTCGGGCAGGTGCCACGCGTAGTCGATCTCGCGTCGGGTCATGACTTCCTCTTTTCATCGATGAGAGCTTGTGCGGCCGCGAGGGTGCGCTCGTGCGCTGCCTTCAGTGCGAGCACTTGGTAGTCGGGGGAGGGGAGGGTGTAGCCCGTGGTTGTCGAGACGTGCGCGTGACCCATCTGGTGTTGAACGAAGGTCGCGTCGAATTTCTCGACGTACTGCAGATGGGTCGCGTAGGAGCGCCGGAAGGAGTGAATGTCGAGCCCCGGCGGGAACCCGAGCTCGTCGACCAGGGCGCGCAACTTCGACCAGAGATGCGACTCGCCGACGATCTTCCCGCCAGAGGTGGGGAACAGATCCGTGATCGGATCTCCGAACTCCTCCAGTCCCCACTCGACCCAATCCCGAACCACGTCCACCGACCATTGCCAGACGGTCAGCACGGAACGGACCTTCTTCGCGGATCCTCGGGGCGGCTTGCCCCATCGGACTCGCAGGACGCCGAAATCGCCGAAGTAGGGCGCGGAGCCGTTGCGGGAGAAGTCGACGAACTGCAGGTGTCGGACCTCGTTCGAGCGAAGACCCCACGCGTACGTCGTCTTCAACGCGACCGCGTCGCGCCATGCGGCGAGACCGCCTCGTCGGCCGGACTCACGGATCCGCACCACCTCGAGGTCCGCGAGATCGAACAGCTGCTGCAGCTCGTTCTGCGTGAAGGGTCGCTTTTTCGGCCGGGTCTCGGTCGGGACCGAGTGGGTGACTCTGTTCAGCTCCGTGACGATCTGAACGAACACGCTCCCGAACAGGCGGGCGCTCTGCTCGTTCCAGTCGTAGCGGATGTCTGTCGCGTAGTCGCAGAACAGCTTGATCGAGGTCTGATAGCTGCGCACCGTGGAGTGAGAGAGGTTCTTCACGCCGCGGGCATGCGAGAAGAACTCGTCGGCGTCGCCGAGTGTCCATTCCCACGGGTAGTGGCCGCTGAAGTCGATGAGCTGCTGCACGAGCTTGCGACGAACGCGGATGGTGGCGGGGGAGAAGTCCTTCGCTTGCTGCTGGCGCTCCCAGCCCTTAAGCACCTCCGCGATGAAGCGATCAGGATCCGGCGCTTCGCTCCCGAAGGGAGCGAAGACGACGTTGTCGCGCTCGTCTTTCACGCGCTGAACACGCTCCGGGGCACGTTGCGACTGTCGCACATTATTTGCGTCTGCCGCAACTTGCGTTCAAGAAATGCCCGGTCAAGCCGCATTCAAGGGCCCACGCGTGCACGGGCTCTGGCCAAGCCAGGCAAGGTCATCGACGATGAACGTGACCTTGTAAACCCCAGGTCAGGGGATGGTTCTCGCGCAAATCGTCCCGGTCGCGAAAGATGCGGTAATTGCATCAGACGCACAAAGAGTATTTACATACTGACATAATGGCCGTTCCCACGGCCACGCCCGTTCTGTCCCCCTCGGGGGAGCGGCGCCGCAGCGGCTCCAGCTCGCCCGCCCGCACCGCCGCAGGGCGCGCCGCACCCGCACGCCGGGGCGCGAGTTCGACCGTCTCCACGGCCTTCTCCAGACCCCAGTAGCCCCAGAAGTTCCCGCCACCACTCTCGCCCGCGAGGATCTTCGCGCGCCAGTGCGCGGGCATGTCGTTCTGGTAGTCCTTCGCGGTGAACGACCCGTGCTTCGCGAAGTAGGTGCCGATCCGGCGCGGGTCCGCGTAGCGCTCCACCTCGCGCTCCGACAGATCAACCCCGCGCGCCTCATGATCGCGGCGAGCCTGCCCGGTCGCTCCGACGATATCCGCCCACCGGTACCCCGCCCACTTGACGAACGACTGGTTCGGGATCGTCACACCCCGGCCTTCCCGACGCACACGAACGGACCGCCGCTCACCCCGCGCGGGCGGCGCCATGAGGATATGCAGGTGCGGCGCGCCCCGGCGCTGAAACTCCATCTTCCAGACGCCGCGGAGATGCTCGCCCCACGTCACCGCGTAGGCACGCACGAACCGATCGACCATCTTCTTGAACGTCGGCAGATCCGGGACCAGGGACTCCCAGTAGTCAGGATCCCCGTCGTCACCGACGCCCGGAAGGGTCAGGGTGACCATCGCAGCGCGGCGGCCCGGATCGGAGAACATGGGCTCGTAGTCGAGGGATTCCAGGGTGACCGTCATCCGGTTGCGGCTGCGCTCGGACCACTCCGTCACCCGGCCGCGAGTGGGGGCGTCATCCTCGGAATCGTCCACACCGTCATCATCCCCGTAGCCGAACTTCTCCGCCACAAGTCGCTTGCGCACCCGAACCAGGCCCGGCGCGATATCGAGGAAGAACGCGGGCCGCTCGTAGCGGCGCGGAGTCTCGTTCGTGACCTGATGGCCGAACCTCGACAGGCCCACCGGCTCCGGACGGGGAATCAGCGCGGCCGCGGCGCGCACGTCGAGCCGCGAGGGGATGCACAGCATGCGGGCCTCGCGCAGCGCGGGCGCGAGGTCTAGCATCGGGGACTGAACGGCCAAGTTCAACGCCCCCGCATCTAGCCATGTGGGGGCGTTCTTCATCCCGCGCTCACCGGAGCCTCCGCCGCGACCGGCTCGAAGTGAACACCCGTTCGAACGGGCTCGCCGGCGAGCAGGTGCTCCGCGTCGAAGGTAAGTTCAGCAATCTCCTCCGCGGTGTGGCCCTTGCAGTACTCGACGTGCTTTTTCTTGTCGCAGTAGGAGCACACCCCATCCGGATTGCCACCACGGACCATCGACACCGCGTCGAGCGTGTCGTAACTCCGGAACGCGAGCGAGCCAGGACCGCGAAACCACTGCTTCGCCACGGGCGTCAGCTTGTCGCGCTTGCCCGAGGTCCACTCGTCGAAATCGAGGGTGTCGAACGACCGCCACCGGAAGACCCGGCGCGGCGCCCACAACCGCACCTGGCCGTCGTTGTCCACCCGGATCGGGGCGGGGTAGTATCCGCGGCATTCGGTCACAAGCTGGGTGACCTCGCGAATGATCTTGTCGCTCCGAGCCCACGACGGCGCCGACCAACCCAGGGTCATGTCGCGGCGTCGCAACTGGACGAGCACGTTCTGCACCGCGGCCGGCAGCCGCATAGCCTCGCGGCTCGACGCGATGCCCACAATCTCGTCCATGAGCACATCGCAGTGCTCAGCGTCGAGCAGCTGCTCGAAGTCAGTGAACGGCACCCACAGCGGATGCGGCTTGTCCGTCGCCGCGTCGAGGATCCGGACCGTGCTGAGCACCCGCCGGCCGCGAGCCAGCGACGGGAGCACGTCGTGCACCATGGCGAGGGACTTGCCGCCGCCGTTCGGGCCAACGTAGGCGCGGATCGGGAAAGCGCGACGGGCCACCCGCGCGCGCTGTTGCGACTTCGGACTACCGCCGACCGCGAGCACGATCCGAGCCGTCAGCGGCAGCCGCTCGGACGGGTCCAGGCGCGCCGTGTCGCGCGGGCGGCTGCTCGGCTCGATCGAGTCAGCGATGCGCTCCAGCGCGTGTGCAGATCGCTTCTCGCTACGCGTCATCTCGGTGTTTCCTTCCTCGCGTCGGCCGGCCGCTCACGGGGGTTCTGCCCTCCCGGTCGCTCACGCGACCTCCCGGGCAGAACCCGCCGGCTATCCGGCCCCTCCGATGAACGGCAGATACGACGCCACCGCACGGAGGACCTTGATCGACAACGTGATGCCCCAGCACAGGAGAACCGCGCTCACCACCGCGAGAATGAACGTCCAATCGACCCAGGCCCCCACCCCGGCGAGGTTGTCGAGAACCGGGTTGACCTGGTCATCCAGGTGGACCAGCCACTCCGGCGGCTCCCACACCGGGAACAGACTCGCGAACCAGGCAGCAAACCCCGTCGCAACGTCGATCAGCCACTGAACGATCACGAGTCGCCCCCGCCCACACCCTTGAACGCGACCACGGCCCCGATGTACCGCGTAACCGCGAGGGCGCCGGCCACTCCGAAGGCCAGATCGCCAAATACCCGCGACCACGACGCGACCGGGGCCAGCACGTCGCCCGGGCACGCCTGCATGATCGTCATCGAGTGCGCGCTGTGATCGGGGAACAGCCATGACACGTCGAAAGTGATGCCGCCGCACCCGCCCCCGACATCGTGAAACGACCAGGCGGGGATGATCGCGCCAGCCTTCCCCATCGGGGTATCCGCCCACGCGTCCGTCATCGTCGCCACGTCCGCCGCGACCGCATCACCGTCAGGCACGAACGCCCATTGGAGGGCGCACTTCACCGGAGTCAAAATCCAGTCCAGCGGGTTGAAGTCGCCCCACGACAGCGCGCCCCAGCACGACGCCGGATCGGGGTTAGACGACGCAGTACCGGTCGCCGCGCCGGTCGTGGTGCCCGGGTTCGTCAGCGTGTCGCCCGATGCCGGGTCGCCGTAGTAGTTGCCGGTCGCTCGCGCCTGAGCCGTGAACGTCGGAGCATAGACGTTGCACTCACTGAGGTCGACCGCATGCGTCCCATAGCTGCACGAGTACGTCGATGCCTTGTTCGGGTCGGAGAACCACGACGTGCACGAGTCCGGCGACTGGAAGCAGCTCACGCCGCTCTTGCTCAGATCCAGCAGGCACGATCCGTTCGAACACTCC
The DNA here is from genome assembly GCF_030161895.1 of Pseudolysinimonas kribbensis. Taxonomy (GTDB): domain Bacteria; phylum Actinomycetota; class Actinomycetes; order Actinomycetales; family Microbacteriaceae; genus Pseudolysinimonas; species Pseudolysinimonas kribbensis. The sequence goes on along the minus strand of NZ_BSVB01000001.1, from coordinate 88,946 downwards.
GGCGCCAGCGACTGAGCGCTCTGAAACTCCGGGGTGGTCGCTTGCGTCCACAGCGTGTTCGTCACGCCGCCTCCGACCTCGAGCACCGACACGCTCGACACCGTCAGCCCGCTCGCCGGCGTAGGACACGACACCTCAGGCAGCACGCCCGAGGATTCCCTGAATCCGGCCGAGTCCTGCTGTGACGTCGCCCCGCTCGTGTACGCGATGACACACCGAAGCACCCGGTCGGGGTCGGCGTTAGTCCCCGGGAAGCCCGGGCCGCACGTAGCCGTCGCGGCGTACCAACGGACCGGCGTCGGGGATCCGGTCGGCTGCGCACACGAGCCCGGATAATCCGCCTGCGCCTGATCGGTGCCCGGCCCAGGGGACGACGTGAACATCGAATACGGCGCGTAGCCGGTGCCGCACGCGACGCTCATCGTGAAGGTGTCGCCCGTTACTCCGGGGGCGTAATTCGCGGGGCTCTCACCGACTGGCGGGCTAATCGAGTACGTCTGGTTCACCTGCTTAAACGACGTCGGAGTAGTCGTGTTCCTGCAGAACGCGACGCCGGAATCCAACGTCTGCCTCTGCGATCCAGGGATCACCTTGCACGTGTAGCTCGCGTTACTGCCGACGACCGTGACCGCGCTGAGAACGCACCCGAAGTAGCTCGTTCCGGGCGGCGCGACATACCCGCGATAAAGGGTCGTCGCGGTCCACCCCGACGGTCTCGGTGACACGTCGGTGTTGGCGACGAAGCCGTGCGGGATCGAGTTGTAGTCGTCGCAGTTAACGCCGGTAATGAACCCCACCACCGCCTGACCGACTCCGCTCGTGTTGCCGCAGACCGCGCCGTCCGCGTTGACGCCAGCGAGGCCGAGGATGCCGTGTCCGAGCTGCGCGCCGAGTTCATAGCTGCCGAGCGCCGCCGTCGCGCCGCCGACCGCCTTGCCGAGCGTCGCGAGCTTCGTCGCTGGCATCGTGTAACTCTCAGCTTCACTCGTCAGCGCTGCGACCTGGGTCGAACTAGCCGTTCCCGCCGCCCGCGCGCGGACCGCATTCTGAAAGGCGCTGCTCTTCGCCATGCGGTAGAGCATCACCGCCATCATCGTCTGATCGGTGGTCGCGCCCGCCACCGCCGTGCCGCCTGTAATCACCGACGGGAGCCCGTTCAGCGCCGGCGGCGCAATCGGCGGAGTCAACGCACCGGCCGGCGCCGCAACCCCGAGCAGAAGAACGCCGGTGCCGAGCAGCGCTGCGGCGATCAGAGCGACGGTGCGCCTCATAGCGTCTCTCTCCTGTCGAGGATGCGGGGAGCCAGTGCGCCCCGCCCCCTGGGGGCCGGGGGACGGGGCGCAGAGCGGGGGACTCGCGGCGGTTACTTGCCGACGGCGCGGAGCGCGCCGATGCCCTTGCGGATCCCGAACGTGACCGCGAACACGACCACGCCCGCTGCGACACCGCCGCCGATGTAGGGCAACGCCCCCGTGGCCGCGGTGAGGATCGACGCCGCAAAGTCCGTCGAGGAATAACCCGGATCGGTCATGACATCTCCTTCCATCTTGTGGCCCAGGAGGGCCGGTTACCTCGGCAGCGGGATTGCCGCCGAGGGGTCTCTATGCGCGCTCGATATGCACGCTCAGCCGGTCCAGCACGACGCGCGCCTGATGCGGACGCCCCTGGCGCCACAGCGCGAGCCCGAGACGCAGCGTCGGCTGCTCCACCGGCGTCATGCCCTCCCACGTACACATCCGCAGGAACAGCCACACGTTCGGCCGGCCCGTCGCCTCGCGCGCGTCGCGGCTCACGGTCACCTTGCCCCGCGCCCTCACGACCGGGGCCTTCCGAGGTTGATAGCGACGCCGACCGCGAGCCCGAGGACCCAGCACCCGACCAGGAGAGAGACGATCTGCACTGCCGTGTCCGTCATCGCACGACCGTCCGGAACGCGGTGATGCCGGCGCCGATGGCCCAGCAGATCGCGACGACGCCGAGCAGCGCTCCGGCCACCCCGGCCGTCATCCGAAGAACTCTCGTGAGAGCCGGAAGCCGAGCGTGAACAGGCCCAGGCACGCCGCGGTCAGCAGCAGGTACAAGCCGTCCTGGGCCAACGCGTAGATGTTGTCGAGAGTCATCGGAGGGACCTCCGCAGCGACCACTCCATGAGCACGCCGACGGCCCTGCCGAGCGCCCAGCAGCAGACCGCCAGGCACGCCCCGCTCGCCATCCCGAACGCGACCGCCTCGTCGGTACTCACGAGCGCGCCGCCCAGACGAAAGCGCCGATCCACCCGACGCCGAGGGCCAGGATCACGAAACTACAGATGTATCCGAGCATGGGGAACGGCCAAGTTCTCCGACGCTGGCAGACCCCGCGCTAGGCGGGGACCGCCGCCGTCTGGCTCTGCGCGATGGTCGCCCACGCGGACACCATCGACGGGCTCACGAACCCCGCGAACTTCATCGACGTGCCGCGCCGGCCCTGCATGTCCCACTCGTTGTAGTCCACGAGCACCAGGACCCGCGTCCGCGGCTCGAACTCCACCGAGTCGAACTCGTTCGGCACCTTGACGACCAGTTCCTCGACCTCCGCGTCGTCCCGGAGGCCCGCGGTCTGCACCGTCAGGACGCGACCCTTGTCGATGACCTCACCCGTCTTCTGCCGCGTCACCTCGTCGCGCACCTCGAACAGATCGCGGTCCACATCGAGCACGAGCGCGTCGAGGATCACGAGCGGGTGCTGCTTGAAGTTCCGTTTGATCGCCACAGCGGGCTCCTTCGTCTAGGTGCCCCGAACAGCCAAGTCACGAGGCAATGTACTGAGAACTATGGATTACTTGACAAGGCCAGCGCAACCACCGGACCCAGCGAGTCCTACCCCCGTTCTAGGGCCAATTCTCGAGGACCCCTCACCGGCCCCTGACGGGCCCTCCCCGTTAACGGACCCCCGTCCGCGTGTCTCTGCCCAGCGTGGGCGTTGCACTCCGCTACGCGCCCGTCAAGGGCCCTACAGACGGCAGTGGGGGAGGGGTGCAGGAAGGAACTCCGTTCCTGTGCTCCACGAGTCCCAGCGTCGGGCCGTCCTCCGGAACCCTTGACAGCCGCTCCGCTCCGCGCACCGGGGCATGGGTGCAGCGATGCAGCCGCATCGCTGCGAACAGCGAAGGAGAGCAAGATCATGAACGACCACTACAGCCCCATCTACCCGGACATCCGGCACGCGCCGCGCCCCGCGCACCAGCCGAAGCCGTGCGGCATCTGCGGGGACCCCGACCACACCACCGCCTACCACCCGCTCCCGGAGGACCCGAGCCTCGCCATCGACACGGACTGCTGCCAGTGACCGGGCGCCGCGGTGACTACGCCACCGCCACCCCGGCCATGCAGCGCCCGGCCTACGAGGTCGGCGCGCCCGTCGAGCCCCGCATCCCCGTGCAGGGCGCCCAGCGCGGCATCGTGACCGCCCGACACGCCAACGGGCAGACCCACGCGTGGATGTACCGGGTCCGCTGGGCCGGCCCCTACGGGTGGGAGGACACCTACGCCGAGCTACAGCTGCGCCCAGCCGAGCAGGACGACCGCGGCTGCTACGTGATCGAGGTCCCGCTATGGTGAGCGCCGTCGAGCGGGGCGACTGGATCTACCTCGCGATCGCGCTCGCCCTCGTCGCCGTCACCGCCGCCATCAGATGGGCCGTGAGAACCGTTCTCAGTCGGCGCGATCGGCGTCGCTAAGCCACCAGCACCCAGGAGTCGCGCATGCCATCCAGGGTGTGCGGCTCGCCACGGTCCGCCGCGAGCAGCCGGGCGATATCCCGCGCCGTCGACGGGCCGTCGTTCACCGAGAGGAACCCGGTGCCCGTCGAGCGTCCGGCCAGGTAGGCGTGACGGCGCCGGACACGACGCTCCCGAACCTCGCCGGTTCGCTCGTTCACCCGATCCACGGTCACGACTCGCACATACGACCGGGACCGCGCTAGCTTGCGCAGGTGCCGCATCGCCACAACCACATCGCGGGGAATCTCATCCGCACCGGTCCAAGGGCCTCCTGACATAATACTGATTATCGGGTGACGCTCGCGCAACCTTCTGTTTTCGCCGAGCGGCCCGGAATCGACGTTCCACCGGTCACGAGGCGCCGATATTCGGCCGTTCGATGCCTCTGCCGGTTCGAACGGCGTCGACGAGCGGGCGACGAGCGCCTGAACGCCACTTCGCCGAGACCGGCCTGTCGCGCCGGATCGAGGCCTCGACCGTGGCCACCTGTCGCCTCGTCGATCGCACCGTGGCTGCTGACATAACGCAACTGCGCCCCTCGATCTACTTCGTGGTCGACGGGCAGCGGGTGGCGGGTGGCGGCGCCGGTGGATCAGCCGCGTCGCGCGAGGTAGCCCCGCACGGCGTCGGTGACCACCTGGTGATCGACGACGTCCGGCTCCCCGACATCGTGATCGTGCCGACGACCTCGCCGTCGACCCGGATCGGCACCGAGCCGCCGTGCGCCTTGAGCACCTCGTGATCGACGTCGGCCCGCTCGGCGAACGGTGTGCCGGCCTCCTCGTGCGTGCGGCGGACGCGCAGTGACGGTTCGCCGAAGCGCTCGGCCACGGCCGCCTTGCCGGCGAGCCACGGGTCGTTGCCCGGCCCCGTGCTGCGCAGCTTCGCCTGGAACACGACGTCGCCGCGCAGCACGATCCGCACCGCCAGGCTCCTGCCGGACATGCGGATGGCCTCCACGGCGGTGAGGCCGAGCTCCACGGCGTCATCGTTGTCGAACGACTCCACCGCGAGCCCGGTCGGGTCGATATCGGCGGCGGTGTACACGGGCAGATCGGTCATGAGGATCCCTTCAGGCGCCGGGTCGGCGGTCAGAACTGCGAGTAGAACCGGGGTGGAGACGTGGGCGCGAACACGGCGTCGAGCCGCTCCCCCGCGGCGACGCCCGCGAGCGTGAGACGCGATGAGCGCTCGAGCTCGGTGGCCGTGACCGTGCCGAGAAGGAGCACGCCCAAGGTCGCCACGTCCATGGTCACATCGGGAGCGGCCGCCTCGACCCGACGGACCGACGCCGCTCCCCGCGCACGTCGACCTCGAAGAGCCCGGCGGCGTGTCCGAGATCGTCACGGATGTCCAGCACGATCGTCTCGGCGACCGCTCCGCGGTAGCGGCGGGATCCGAGCGCGGCGACGGGGTCGAGCACGCGCACCCAGAGGGAGTCGTGCACCCCGGTCACGGCCGCCGTGCGGGGGTCGACGACCGCGTGCCGGATCGGCTCGTCGAGCACCGCGCCGTCGAACGTGAGGGTGTCGACGAGGTCCGTGTTGCCGAGCAGGGCCCAGAGCCCGAGGTAGGCGTCGGGTGTCAGGGCGATGAGGTCGAGGATCTCGAGGAGTGCGCCCACGCTGTGCTGGGCCGGTAGAACGCGAACCCGTCGACCTCACCGTTCTCGCCGAGGTGCACTGCGGCGCGGACCAGCGCCGACAGCCGATCGCCGGTCGGCTCGAACAGGACGTCACCGAGGAACTCGGCGCGCCGGCTCACCGAGCCGAACGAGCGTGTGTGGAAGCGCTCGAAGACGGTCGGTGCGCGATCCATCAGCCAGTGGGGATCCACCTCGTGCACCGACCCCCTGCCGGAGGCTCGAAGCCGAAGACCGGAGCGGACGTCGAGGCGCAGCGGACCGCGCCAGACCGCCGCGCCGAAGCCGAACCGTTCGTAGATCCCGCCCTCGCTCGCGGTGAGGATCGACAGCGGCACGCCCGCGTCGGCGGAGGACCGCAACGACTGCTCCATCATTCGTCGCAGCAGTCCCTGACGGCGGTGGGTCGGCCTCACCCCGACGGAGGCGATGAGGATGCCGTCACCGGCGCCCCGCCGAGATTCAGAGTGCCGGGAACCGCCGCGAACGTGCCCACGGGCGCGATCCGCCCGTCCACGCCCGGTGCGTCCTCGTAGGCGCCGGTGAGCATCGCGCCGTCCGCGACCGCCGAGTCGACCAGCCAGCTCAACCGCGTCTCATCGGGATCGGCGCCGTGGTACATCTGCGGAACGGCGCGCGCCCACGTGCGGGTGCGCTCGTCGTCAGCCGCCGTGAAGTGCTCGAGCCGGGTCACGGATTCCCTTTCGGTGGGGTGTTGGCGCGCACGAGGTCCGGCAGCTCGGTCGGCTCGGTCTCGTGGGCGGAGGCGGCTTCGGCCTCCAGCTCGGTGGCACTCATCCAGCGCCAGTCGACCATGTCGCGGAGCTCCTCGTCGGTCCATCCGTCGCGCTGCGGCTCGAACGACGCCGGAACACGCACGGCGTACCAGGCCCAGTGCCCGCGGTCGTACACGTGCCAGCGCTGGTCGGGATCGAAGTCGGTGTCGAGGAAGGGCGCCGGGACGCCGTCCAGCTCCAGCCCGGTCTCCTCGCGCACTTCGCGAATCGCCGCGGTGTCGTGGTCCTCCCCGGATCCACGCCGCCGCCCGGCGTGATCCAGCGCGGCGGGATGCTGCGGTCCTTGCCGTAGTGCAGGAACATCAACACCCGATCGTCGGGGTCGAACAGCAGCACCCGGGAGGTGGCGCGGAAGGTCACGGGCTCTGGAAACCGCTCACGTCGCCGACCAGCCGGGTGTGATCATCCGGAATCGGGTCCACGGCCGCCCTCGCGACCTCGGCGGCGAACTCGGCGACCGAGTACAGGCGTCCGGCCTCCTCGCGCCGCGACTCGAGCGCACCGGGCTGGGCGCGCTCGAGGAGGGTCGCCGTGATGGTGCCCTCGATCATGTCGCCCGAGACGACGACGAAGGAGATGCCGCGCTCGTCGAGCTCGCCGAGGCGCGCGCGAAGCGCGTCCTCGCCGGCGCGTTTGCTGCGAGCCACCGGCTCGTAGAGGTCCATCGTGGCGGTCGTCTCGATGAAGTGCGCCTGGTGGCTGGTCACGAACACCACGCGCGACCCCGACGGCATCAGCGGCAGCGCCTTCTCGAGCACGTCGACCTGGGCGTCACGGTTGAGCCGGAGCGCATAGTCCTCGGCCATCCCGCCTTCCATGCCGCCGGAGGCATTCAAGACGAGCAGGTCGAGACCATCCCATTCCGCCTTGATCATGGCGAACATCGCGGCGACCGAGTCGGGAGCGGTGAGGTCGGCGCCGACGGCGATGGCCTCTCCCCGGCCTCCTCGATTCCGGCGACGACCTTCAGGGCACGCGCCTCCTTGTTGCGGAAGTTGATGGCGACCCGGGCGCCGGCGTCGGCCAGGTAGCGGGCCGTATCGGCGCCGATCCCCGGCTGGAGCCCGTGACCAGGGCGCGGATGCCGGACAGCGTGCCGGCCGCGAGCGGAGCCTCATCGTTCACGGGATCCGACCCTACCCAACCCCTCCGCCCGCCGGGCCGGGTGGTACTTTCGAATCATGCCCAGTGACGTGATCTCGAGCTGGGCGTGGGTGGTGTGGCTGGCCCTCATCCTCATCTTCCTGATCGTCGAGGTGCTCAGCCTCGACTTCACCTTCCTCATGCTGGCCATCGGCAGCGCGGGCGGCCTCGTCGCCGGCCTCCTGGGGGCCCAGTGGTGGGTCGACATCATCGTCGCCGGCGTGCTGGCGCTTCTGCTGCTGCTCGTGGTGCGCCCGCCCTTGCTGCACCGATTGCGCCGCGGCGGCGATCCGGCGCGCACGAACGTGGAGGCCCTGCTGGGCCTGACCGGCACCGTCGTCGTCGCCTTCGCCGACGGCCGCGGTCAGGTGAAGCTCGCCAACGGCGAGACCTGGACCTCCCGGCTCGGCAACGCGGGGCCGGCATCCGATCGCCTGATCGAGGGCGAGCAGGTCGTCGTCACGGCGATCGACGGGGCGACCGCCGTGGTCGCGCCGGCCGAGCGGCATCGAAACGAACCCTCAGAAGGAGCCAGCGCCTCATGACCGACGGTCAGATCTTCGGCGACGTGATCCTCATCATCGTGATCGTCATCGTGGCGATCTTCGTGTTGACGGTCCTGTTCCGGTCCATCCGCATCATCCCGCAGGCGTACGCCGGCATCGTGGAGCGGCTGGGCCGCTACCACAAGACCCTCATGCCGGGCCTGAACCTCCTGGTGCCCTTCGTCGACCGGCTCCGCCCGCTCGTCGACCTGCGCGAGCAGGTGGTGAGCTTCCCGCCGCAGCCGGTCATCACCGAGGACAACCTGGTCGTCTCGATCGACACGGTCGTCTACTTCCAGGTGACGGATGCCCGGGCCGCGACCTACGAGATCGCCAACTACCTCGGTGCGGTCGAGCAGCTCACCACGACGACCCTGCGCAACGTGGTCGGCGGCCTCAACCTCGAGGAGGCGCTGACCTCCCGTGACAACATCAACGGCCAGCTGCGCATCGTGCTCGACGAGGCCACCGGCAAGTGGGGCATCCGGGTGAGCCGTGTCGAGCTCAAGGCGATCGACCCGCCCGCCTCCATCCAGGACTCGATGGAGAAGCAGATGCGCGCCGAGCGCGACCGCCGCGCCGTGATCCTCACGGCCGAGGGCACGAAGCAGTCGCAGATCCTCGAGGCGGAGGGGCACCGGCAGGCCGCGATCCTCCAGGCGGAGGGCGACGCCAAGGCCGCGGTGCTGCGCGCCGAGGGCGAGGCGAAGGCCATCGAGACCGTGTTCGGCGCGATCCACGCAGGCGATCCCGACAGCAAGCTGCTCTCGTACCAGTACCTGCAGACGCTGCCGAAGCTCGCCGAGGGGGCGTCGAACAAGCTCTGGATCATCCCGAGCGAACTGACCGAGGCCCTGCAGAACATCGGAGCGGGCTTCTTCGCGCCGCGCGACCCGGATGCCCCGAGAGGGTCGGGTGCGCCCAAGAAGGAGTAGCGCGGCCCCCGGCCCCGATGCGGACTGGTTCTCCCCGCTCCCCGCGGGTGCTCGCCCACCGCGGGCTCGCCCTCGAGGCTCCCGAGAACACGATGCTCGCCTTTGTGAAGGCGCTCGCAACCGGCGTCGCCTACGTGGAGACCGATGTGCATGCGTCGGCGGACGGCGTCGCCATCGTCAGCCACGACCCCGATCTGCGCCGGGTCGCCGGCCGGAACATGAGGATCGATCAGCTGACCGCGGCCGAGCTCGCACGGATCGACCTCGGGTCCGGGCAGACCTATCCGACCCTGACCGAGGTGCTCGACGCGTTCCCCGACGCGCGGTTCAACATCGACATCAAGCACGCGGCCGCGAGCGAGCCGGCGGCGCGCGCCATCGCCGCAGCGCGAGCCCAGCACCGGGTGCTCGTCGGGTCGTTCGACGGCCGGCGGCGTCGGAGCACCGTGCGGCGGCTCGACGGCGTGGCCACCTCGGCCTCGTCGCTCGCGGTGCTCGCGACGGTGGTCGGGGCCAAGCTCGGCATCCGGATGCTGGTGCGACGGGCCCTGCGCGACGTCGATGCCGTACAGCTCCCGCTCCGGGTGCTGCGCATACGCGCGACGACCCCCGCGTCATCCGGGCCGTTCACGAGCTCGGCATCGAGATGCACGTCTGGACCATCAACGACCCCGCGATGATGAGGCGACTGCTGGACCGCGGGGTGGACGGCATCATCACCGACCGATGCGACCTCGCGATGGATGCGGTGCGCCGGCGCGCGGCACCCTGATCCGTTCACTGCGAGGTCGGCGGGTTCCGCTGTGAAAGCTCTGAAAAGGGCCCTCCCCGGGCATGAACGCGACCACCCTCGGGTTGTATATGAGTCGCGTCCCACCGGGCGCGAGCACCACAGCGTCAGGAGGCCACACGATGGCAGATCGCAGCCTGCGCGGGATGCGACTCGGCTCACAGAGCATGCAGAGCGAAGAGGGCGTCGAGTTCTCACCCCGCAAGAAGGTCACGTACCGCACCGAGGACGGCTCGACCTTCGAGGTCGTCTTCGCCGCCGAGGCGGACGTCCCGGAGACCTGGGCCTCGCCCCGGAGCGGACAGGAGGGACGCCTCGTCGATGACGAGGGCGAACTCGTCGAGTCGGAGCCGGTCGAAGCCAAGCCGGTCCGCACCCACTGGGACATGCTGCTCGAGCGCCGCAGCCGTGCCGAGCTCGAGGAACTGCTGCAGGAGCGCCTCCAGTACCTCCGGGCACGCCGCGGCCAGGAGAAGGCCGGGAGCAAGAAGAGCGCCTAGCTCTTCCGCCTCCGGCCGAAGCGGACCGTGAAGCCGGCGACCAGCGCGCCGACGCCGAGCCCGCACACGAGCCACTCGATCTGACGCCCGCCGAGCACGGCGGGCGTCATCGTCGTGGCCAGGGGCACGTCGTCGATCATCACGCCGGGCGTGTAGGTCGCGAGCCGGTCGTGCTCGGTGCCGTCCGGGTAGACGATCGCGCTCGTACCGACGGTCGAGATGTTGACCACCGAGCGGCCGAGTTCGCGCGCCCGGATCCGGGCGATCGCCAGTTGCTGCACGCTCTCGTCGGTGAACTGCCCGAAGTCGGCGTTGTTGGTCTGCGCGAAGACCAGCTGACCGCCCTCCCGGACACCGTCGGTCATGATCTGGTCGTCGACGATGTCGAAGCAGATCGCGATCGAGGCGACGGCTTTGCCGACGTCCATGACGTCGTCGGTGGTTCCCGGCGTGTACTCGCGCTGGATGAGATCGATGAGGCTCGGCACGATCGCGTGGAAGAACGGCCGGGCCGGCACGTACTCGCCGAACGGCACCGGATGCTTCTTGTCGTAGTGGTCGGTCTCTCCGCCCCGCGCCGGCTGCCAGACCATCGACGTGTTGTAGTACCGGGTCACCCCGTGCGACGTGCGCGCGGTGATCGCCCCGCCCACGAGCGGCGCACCGGCGCGCTGGGCCACCTCGTCCCACAGCGCCGCGGCGTCGGGGTCTTCCAGCGGATCCAGGTCGGACGCCCCCTCGGGCCACACCACGACATCCACGTGCCGGCCGTAGACGGGCTGCGTCTTCTGGATCTGCCGCAGCAGGTTGTCGCCGACGCGCGCGGGCGGGTCGAAGTAGCCCGCCTTCGTGTCGCCCTGCACGGCGCCGACGCGGAGCGTCCCGTGGGTCGGAACGGGGAACGCCGGGATCACCACCATCAACGCGGCGATCGCGGTCACGAGAGCGGCGCGCGCGGCCCACGGCACCGCCACCGGCTCCCGCCACGGACCGCGCCTGCGCCACCCCTCCTGGATGGCGGCCAGCGCGACCGCGCACAGGAACACCATGACGAAGCTCACGCCCGAGACGCCCAGCCACGGGAAGAGGTCGGAGATCGCGCTGTCGGACTGCGAGAGCGCGACCCGGCCCCACGCGAAGCCGCCCCACGGCCAGACGCTCGCCACGGCCTCCCGGAGCGTCCAGAGCCCGGCGACGACCGCGGGGAGGAACAGCAGGCGCGAGACCGCGGTCGGGAACGCCGGTGGCACCCAGCGGTAGGCGAGCGTGATCAGCATCCCCCGGCGCCGCACCATGCGCCCATGAACACCGACAGGGCCGCCCACGGAAGCGGCCCGAGGAACGTGGTCGCCCAGAAGACCTGCCAGCCGAAGAACACCGTGCCGAACACGAAGCCCACCAGGAACGCCGACCCGAGCCGGCGGCCCTGCTGGATCAGCAGCGCGAGCCCGATGCCGAGGAACGCGAGCGGCCAGACGTCGATGTCGGGGAACGCGCCGTCGAGGATGAAGCCGGCGCATACGGCGACCAGGAGCGCCCATCCGAGCGGCAGAGCGGGGCGGGCACGCACCGGCTCAGCATAGGTGGCCAATTACTGGACCGCGCTGTAGGCCACGATCCCGCGCCGGATGGCGTCGATCGCCACGCGCGCGGTGCGGCCGAGCGGGCCGTCCGCCACGATCGAGATCTGGTCGAGCAGATCGATGGCCTGCTTCATCCAGCGCACGAAGTCCCCGGCGGCCAGGTCGGCATCCCGCAGCACGGAGTCCAGCTGCGCTCCTGCGCCCAGCGCTGGGTCGCGAGGGCGATTCCGGTCGAGGGCGGGTCGCTGTCCGGCAATCGGTGCTCGGTCTCCAGCTCGCTCAGCCGCTCCCAGATCGCCTCGGTCGCCTCGAGCGCGGCTCGGAAGGCGCCGCGGGGCAGCCCGTGCTCCCCCACCTCCTCGCGCTCACGACGGGGCTCGAAGACGAGACAGCTCGCGAGCGCCGCGAGCCCGGCCGCATCGAGGCCGTCCCACACGCCGGATCGCAGACACTCGGCGACGAGCAGGTCGCGCTCGCCGTAGATCCGGCGCAGCGCCGTTCCCGGTCCCGCGACGCCGAGCCGGCCGTGCTGGTCGCGCTCGAGGTAGCCGAGCTCGAGCAGCACGTCGCTCACCCGGTCGAAGACCTGGGCGACGGCGCCCGTGCGCCCGCGGATCTGCGTCGCCAGCTGGTCGTGCTCGCGCTTGAGACGCCACCAGCGCTCGGCCCAGCGGGCGTGCGCCTCGCGGTCGTTGCAGGCGTGACAGGGATGCTGTTTCATCCGGCGCCGGAGCTCGGCGATCCGGCGCTGTCGCTTGTCGCGCTCGCTCCGCGACTCGTTGCCGAGCTCGCCGCGGCGTCCTCGGCCCGCGCGTTCTTGCGCTCGAGGTCGGTCAGCTCGCGGCGGAGCGTCGCGTACTCGGCGAAGTCGCCGAGGTGGCATCGCATCGCCTCCGCGTACGCCTCGAGCGACTTCTCCTGCTCGCGCAGCCGGCGCGCGAGGTCGACGACGGCGCGGTCGGCCTGGAACTGCGCGAACGAGCTCTCCAGGATCTCGCGGGTGCGCTCCCGGCCGAACTGCTCGATGAGGTTGACGGCCATGTTGTACGTGGGCCGGAAGCTCGACACGAGCGGATAGCTGCGGCGGGAGGCAAGCGACGCGACGGCCGCGGGGTCGAGGCCGCCGATCCACTGGATGACCGCGTGCCCCTCGACGTCGATGCCGCGCCGACCGGCCCGGCCGGTCAGCTGGGTGTACTCCCCCGGCGTGATCGGCACCCGCGCCTCGCCGTTGAACTTCTCGAGCTTCTCGAGCACGACGGTGCGGGCCGGCATGTTGACGCCGAGCGCGAGCGTCTCGGTCGCGAAGACGACCTTGAGGAGCTTGCGCTGGAACAGCTCCTCGATGATCTCCTTGAACGCCGGCAGCAGCCCGGCGTGGTGCGCGGCGACCCCCGCTCGAGCCCGTCCAGCCAATCCCAGTACCCGAGTACGCCGAGATCGGCGTCCGGGATCGCACGGCAGCGCTCCTCGACGAGGTCGCGGATCTCGTCGCGCTCCCACTTCTCGGTCAGCCGCAGGTCGGAGCGCATGATCTGCTGCACGGCGGCGTCGCAGCCGGCTCGGCTGAAGACGAAGAAGATCGCGGGCAGCAGGTGCCGCGACTCGAGCAGCCGCACCACATCCGGGCGATCCATGCGGTCGCCGGCGTTCCATCCCCCGCCGAGGCCCCCTGCCGCTGCCCCTCCGAGCCGAGGCCGCCCTGCCCCTTGCGATGGTGGCGGCCCGGGTGCTGGCCCCGGTAGGTGCCGGCCGGCCGCCCACCGGCGGAGGCGAGACGCGCGAGCTCGGGATTGACGCGGTTGGCCGCGATCGCGCCGGAGTCGTCGAAGAGGTCCATGAGCTTCGAGCGCACGAGCACGTGCTGCTCCAGCGGCACCGGGCGGTCCTCCGAGACGACGACGTCGGTGTCGCCGCGCACGGCCTGCAGCCAGTCACCGAACTCCTCCGCGTTCGACACCGTGGCGCTCAGCGACACGAGCCGCACCTCGCGCGGGAGGTGGATGATGACCTCCTCCCACACCGCTCCCCGGAACCGGTCGGCGAGGTAGTGCACCTCGTCCATGACCACGTAGGCCAGGTCCTTCAACAGGGGCGAGTCGGCGTAGAGCATGTTGCGCAGCACCTCGGTCGTCATGACGACGACGCGGGCGGAGCTGTTGACGTTGGTGTCGCCGGTGAGCAGGCCGATGCGCTCGGCGCCGTGCTCGGCCGCGAGCTCCGAGTACTTCTGATTGCTGAGCGCCTTGATCGGCGTCGTGTAGAACACCTTCGCCCGCGGGTCGGCCAGCGCCAGATGCACCGCGAACTCGGCGACGATCGTCTTGCCGGCTCCGGTCGGTGCCGCCACGAGCACCCCGCGCCCCGCCTCGAGGGCCCGGCAGGCCTCGAGCTGGAAGGGGTCGAGGTCGAAGTCCTGCCGCTCCCGGAACAGCTGCAGTTCGGGCGCCGCGCGACGCGCTCGTGCAGCCGCGTACCGCTCCGCGGGCGAGAGGGTGCTCACCCCTCATTCTCGTTCAGTCGGGCCTCGTTCAGGCCGGCGTCGCGTCCACCGAAGCGGAGGAGGCGAGCTCCTCGGCGGCCTTGCGCCGGTCGACCTGGCGGTCGTGCAGCAGCGAGATCCCGATCGCGACGAAGTACAGCACCGTCATCGGCAGGGCGAGCAGCATCATCGAGCTGATGTCGGCCGCCGGCGTGGCGATCGCGGTGAACACGACGATCGCGAGCACGGCCCAGCGCCATCCCTTGAGGATCGCCTTGCCGCGCAACACCCCCACGAAGTTGAGCAGCACGAGGAACACCGGCAGCTCGAACGCGAAACCGACGACGAGCACCAGCTTCAAGACGAAGTCGAGGTAGTACTTGGCGTCGTAGAAGCTGGCCGACCCGGCCGGGACGAAGCTCGACATGAGCTCGATCATGTGGGGGAACACGATCCAGCCGACCGCGCAGCCGATCAGGAACAGCGGGATCGCCGTCCCGATGAACGCGAGGACGTAGCGCTTCTCACGCCGGGACAGGGCCGGCACCAGGAACGCGAAGATCTGGTACAGCCACACCGGGCTCGAGACGACGATGCCGATGGTGAACGCGATCTGCACCCGAAGGTCGAACGCGCCCGTGATGTTGGTGAAGTTGATGATCGCCTGGTGCGATTTGGCGATGTGCTGGATCGGCGACTCCAGTTGCGGCCAGACCAGGTCGTAGAGGAACCATCCTCCACCGGTTCCGACGACCACCGCGCCCGCGGCCCAGAACACCCGTCGCCTGAGCTCGACGAGGTGCTGGCCCAGGGACATGCGGCCCTCAGGATTGGACCGCCGCCGCGTGCGGACGGCCACGACCGCCTACTTCGCGGAGGTGCCGTCGGCGGGCGTCGTCGCCTCCGACGTGGTGGTGGTGCTGGCCGACGCGTCGTCGGCCTTCGCTTCGGCAGCCTTCTCGTCCTTCGCGTCCTTGACCTCGGTGCGGAAGATCTTGGCCGACTGGCCGAGGCTGCGGGCGAGAGCCGGCAGGCGGGTGGCGCCGAACAAGAGGATGACGACCGCGAGGATGATCCACGGAGCCGGACCCTCGAAGAGACCACGAAGCATGAGCGAGTTCCTGTTCTTCTGCGCTGAAGTGTCAGTGTAAGCCAGGCTACCTGGATTCACCCGACCGAAGACGGCGATACGAAATTATCGCATCTCTTTCCGATAACGGTCGACGCCGGAGCGGGCCCAGTCGGCGACCGCCTCCCGCGCGCTCGGCGGGGCGACCACCGTCATGACGCCGGACATCCGCGTCGCGAGTCGCTTGAGGCCGTGGTAGTGGGACACCCGGAGCGTCGTGCGGATGCGTCCGTCGTGCTCCGTCGACGTCGCGCCGTCGGGGATGAAGTCCGCGATCAGGGGCATCGCGGAGGACGCGATGTCGATCGTCACCTCGAGATCCTGCGGCGACGGCTCGAACAGGCGATCCGGCAGGCGCACCTCGCTCGCGCGGTGCTCGATCGGGAGGTCGGTGATGACCGCGTCGGAGATCCGGTCGAGCCGGAAGGTGCGCACGGCCTCCCGCAGGTGGCACCAGCCGCGCAGATACCAGTCGTCGTCGAAGGACTCGACCCGCAGCGGGTCGACGTGGCGGCGCTCCTTCTCCCCGACGCGTTGAGGTAGACCAGATCGAGCTGCACGCCGCTCGCGACCGCCTGCCGGATGAGCGCCAGGGTGGATGCGATGGCCGGATCGGCCTCCACCCCCACCTGGGCGGGTGCGGCGGAGGCACCCGCGCTGAGCTTGCCCGTCAGACCCGCGAGCGTCGCGCTGCCGGCGTTCTCGGGCAGCGATGCGAGGTACTGCAGACCCGCGATGAGGGCGGCCGCCTCGCGCGCCGAGAACCGCGGTGCATCGTCGATCGCCACGAGGTGGGTGAGTTGGATCTCGTCGTGCTCCTCGAAGGCGTCCCAGTCGATGTCGAACAGATCCTCGTGCTGATAGGCGTCGGTCTCGCCGGGGATGCCGCTCACCGCGATCAGGCGCACCGCCTCCCGGATCTGCTCCGGCTGCATGCCGAAGTGGTCCGCGGTCTCGGCCACCGTGGCGCCGTCGTGGTCCATGAGCCACGGCACGAGCGACAGCAGGAACGCGAGCTTGTCGCGAGCCTGCAGCGGTTGCGCACGCTCAGCCACGCGCCGCCTCCTCCAGACGTTCCACGACCGCCGCGCGCAGGTCGGCGGGCTCGATGACGAGCACCTCCGGCCCGAACCCGGCGAGCTCGTCGGCGAGGATCGCCATGTCGACGTAGTGCACCCGCAGCCGCTCCGTGCCGGCAGCGCCCGGGCCGAGCTGCTCCGTGTCGCGGCGGTTGGTCAGACGGGTCGCCGCGTCGGTGTCGCAGGTGACCTCGACCTCGGCGACGCCGCGATGCCAGACCTCCTCCAGGCCCGCGACCGCCTCGGCGGTGTGGTCGCCGGGTCGCGCGGGGGCGGGCTTGCCGGTCGCGACGGGGCCGACGATCCGGCGCAGCAGGAACATCTTGCGCGCGCCCGCGGTCGAGCCGCCGTCGACGTACTCCTCCGCCGAGAGGTGCCATCGCCCCTGGTACTGCACGAGGGCGAGCGGGATCACCTCGCGCTCCCGCGCGGCCTGATCCCCCGGCTTGAGGTACGGGAAGCGCACCACGAGGTGCTTCTCGAGCGCCGCGTCGAGCGGCTCGAACGCCGCATCGCGCAGCCGCACGCGTGGCGCGTAGCCGATCGTGGGCTCGGCGACGTCGACGCCGAGCGAGCGGAGCTTCAGCAGCGCCCGCCGCGACTCCCCCGACAGCGAGCCCTCGCGCCACACGCGCGCCGCGAGGTCGAGCAGCGTCATCTCCTCCGGCGTGAAGCGGATGTCGCTCGGGAGCTGGTACGCCCCACGCGGGATGCGGTAGCGCAGCGTCTGGTTGTTGCCGGCATCCCCGGGCGAGTCGACGGTCTCGAGCGGCACGCCGAGATCCCGGATGTCATCCTTGTCGCGCTCGAACTGGCGCTCGAGATTGGCGTTGTCGCCCCCGGCGTCGAAGCGCTGGCGGTAACCCTGCACGGTCGACAGGATCTCGTTCTTGGTCAGCCCGTTCTCCGTGGCGAGCAGGGCGAGAACGAGGCTGAAGAGACGCTCCTCCACCGGCACGCGGGCGGTGGCGTTGGACATGCTGATGATCCTACGGACCGCGAGCACCTCCGTTAGGTGCGCGTCGTGCCCGGCGACGCATCCAGCCGGATCAGCGCGAGACCGGATTCGGGATCGACCTTCTTGCGGAGGGGTTCCGGGGTCTGCGTCAGGATGATCTCGCAGGTGGGCCGCACGTGGGCCTCCTGCACGTGACCGCCGAGCACCCGCCCGTCGGCGAGCGCGACGGCGGCGTGCGCGTGCAGCTGCGGCTCGCCGTCCTTCTCGGCGAGGTCGCCGATGAGCGAGACCAGCTCGACCTGCTCGTTCAGATCGACCGACGTGCGGTACTCCTTGGCCTCCCAGTCGAAGTAGGCGAGCCGTACCGACGAGAACGCACCGATCGCGCGGATCGAGGCGCCGAGGATCCGGTGCTCACGGGCGAACCCGGTCAAGGATCCGACGAGCTCCTCGCCCGTGTCCAGCACGATCACCCAGCCCGTGCCCGGAGTGCCCGATCGATCGACGCGCATCCGCCCTCACCGCCGTCACCGTCGCGGCCGCGATCGCGACCCGACTTCAGGCGTACCCGCGGATCCCGGCGGTGCGGCGCTCTCGAAGGATCCGCCCAGCCTCGGTGCCGAGCGGCGGGGTCTAGGAGCGGACGCCGAGGATGTCGATGACGAAGATGACGGTGTCCTTCGCCGAGGCGCCCTGCGGCGGGTTGGCGCCGTAGCCGTCCTTCGGCGGCAGCACGACGAGCAGCTGCGAACCCGCCTTCTGACCGACGATCGCGTCGATCGCCTGGGCGGGCAGGACGCCGTTGCCCTTGCTGAGCACGACGTCCCTCGCGATACCGGCCGACCACGTGTCGAGCGAGTCGATCACGGCCGGCTTGTCGCCGTTGGCGTCCGGCCAGGTCCACGCCGTGTAATGCAGAACGGCCTTCTGGCCCTTCTTCAGCACAGCGCCGCCTCCGGCCTTCACGACCTCGGAGCGTGCGTTCTTGGGCTTGTCGAGCTCCTGCAGCACGATGCCGGGCTGGCCGTCGACCGCCGTGATGACGCTCGGCATGCCGTCCTGCGGCAGCTGGTTCGCGCCGTCGGCCTTACCCGGGTAGACGTGCACGACATCGATCACCGCGACGATCGGCTCGGAGGCGGGGAGACCGGAGACCGCGTTCAGGCGCTTGCCGTTCGAGGTCAGCGCGATCCGGGATCCGGCCTGCGCGCACACGAGGGCCGTGGCGAGTGAGGACCTGCCGAGCCCGGCCTGACCGGGCAGCCCCTTGCCGGCCACGGCGCGCAGCGACCCGTCGTACGCGGTCGCGG
Source organism: Pseudolysinimonas kribbensis (assembly GCF_030161895.1). Lineage (GTDB taxonomy): Bacteria > Actinomycetota > Actinomycetes > Actinomycetales > Microbacteriaceae > Pseudolysinimonas > Pseudolysinimonas kribbensis. The sequence continues at coordinate 70,293 of NZ_BSVB01000001.1, read as the reverse complement.
CGATGGGCCGGCCGGTGGTGCCGTCGTAGATCGTCGCGTCGAGATCGATCTGCGCGCCCTTGGCCGCGACCAGGCCGTGACCGGCCTTCAGCACCGTCACCTGGTCGCTCTTCTTCACCACGATCGGCGTGGGGAATGTCGCCTTCGGGCTCTTGCCGACGACTCCCGTGGCCTTCACGATGCTCGAGGCGTCGCCGCTCGGCAGCTCGGGAACGCAGCCGCCGGGCTGATTGCCGGGCCCACGGCCGGCCGGAGCGCATCCCGCCAGGACGCCCGCGAGGAGGGCGGCGGCGGCCACGGCGGTGATGATCGCGGTCGTACGGCGCACGGGTCCTTCTTCCAAGCGTCGGGAGGGATGCCCGCCGATCCGCGCGAACGCAGACGGGCCCGAAACACTCTACCGGCCGTCGCCGGTCGCTCCGTGCGAACGCGCCTGCCCGGCGAGGCGCTGCGCCTCGCGAGCGACCTTGCGCAGGCGCTTGTCGCTCTTGACGTGCTCGCCGAGCGCCCCGGGCGTCCAGGCCTCGACGTCCTCGTCGCCGTACTCGGTCTTCGACGCCCGACGCGCCGGCGGGGTCAGCACGGCGCCCGGCGCGAGCCGGCGCGCGGTCAGCAGGAACCCGGTGTGACCGACCATGCGGTGATCGGGGCGCACCGCGAGGCCCTCGACGTGCCAGCCGCGCACGAGCGTCTCGGTCGGGTCGGGTTCCGTGTAGGACCCGGTGGCCCGGATCGCCTCCGCGACCCGCGAGAGCTGCGTCACGGTCGCGACGTAGCAGAGCAGCACTCCCCGGGTGCGAGCGCTTCGGTGACCACGTCCAGGCATTCCCACGGCGCGAGCATGTCGAGCACGACGCGGTCGACCGATGCCGGCGTCGCGACGTCGGGCAGCCGCTCGGCGAGATCGCCCAGTTCCACGCTCCAGTTCGGCGGCACGCTCCCGGTGAAGGCCGCGACGTTCCCGCGCGCGACGTCGGCGAACTCCTCGCGACGCTCGAACGAGACGAGCCGCCCCTCGGGGCCGATCGCACGCAGCAGCCAGAGCGAGAGCGCGCCGGAGCCGACCCCGGCCTCCACGACCACCGCACCGGGGAACACGTCGGCCTGCGCGAGGATCTGCGCCGCGTCCTTCGGGTAGACGATCGCGGCGCCGCGCGGCATCGACATGACGAAGTCGGCGAGCAGCGGGCGCAGCGCGAGGTACCTGTCGCCGTTGCTCGCGGTGACGACGCTGCCCTCGGGTTCACCGATGATCGCGTCGTGGTCGAGAGCGCCGCGGTGGGTGTGGAACTGCTTGCCGGCCTCGAGCGTGATCGTATGCAGCCGGGCTCGCGGGCCGGTGAGCTGCACGCGGTCGCCGGCGGCGAACGGTCCCCGGCTCATGCGGCCCTCCGACGGGCGTGCAGGGCGGCGAGGTCGGCCACGCCGCGCCCCTCGAGAGTCGGCCAGAGGGTGTACGCCGCCGACGCGGGCAGCTCGAGGTGCGAGGGCACGGCGATCGTGCTCGCTCCCGAGGCGACGGCGGCGGCGACGCCGACCTCGGAGTCCTCGATCGCGACGCAATCCCCCGCCTCGACGCCCAGACGCGACGCGGCCGTGAGGTAGGCCTCCGGATCGGGCTTGCCGTGCTCGACCTGGTCGCCCGCGACGACCACATCGAATGCGGCTCCGGCGACCTCCGAGATCGCGTCCGCCATCCTCCGCAGCGACATCGTGACGAGCGCGGTCGGGATGCCGGCATCCCGCACGTCGCGCAGGAGCGCCTGGGCGCCCGGCCGCCACGGCACGGTGTCGCGCAGCTGCTCGAGCACCCGGTCGGTGAGCAGGTCGACGATCTCACGGGCCTCGAGGTCGACGCCGCGCGACTTCAGCACGAGCGCGGACACCTCGAGCGCGTTCCCGACCAGGGTCAGCGCGTCGTCGTGGGTCCAGGTGCCCCCCACGCCTCCACCAGCTCCGTCTCGGCCCGCATCCAGTAGGGCTCGGTGTCGACGAGCGTGCCGTCCATGTCGAACAGGACGGCCGCCGGGAGCGCGGGCTGCGAGGTCACCCGGAGAGTCTAGGGAGCGGGCGGCCTCCGTTCCCGGCGCCTACAGTGGACTGATGGCCGAGGCAGCGGGATTCGGGACCGGCTCGACCCTCGTCGTCGCCTTCGAGGGGTGGAACGACGCGGGCGACGCGGCGTCCAACGCCGCCCGCATGGTGCGCGATCAGCTGGAGCTGGTGGCGATCAGCGACCTCGAGCCCGAGGACTACTTCGACTACCAGTTCAACCGCCCGACGAGCGTGCTCGACGAGGACGGCAACCGCACGCTCGAATGGCCGGGCGTCACCCTGTACGGGCCGGTGGACGGCGGGACCGGCATCCACGTGCTGCTCGGCACCGAGCCCTCGCGGGGCTGGCGGACCTTCGCCGGCGAGCTCGTCGACGCGTTCCTGGCCGCCGACATCACGGGGATCGTGTTCCTGGGCGCCATGCTCGCCGACGTGCCGCACACGCGGCCCATCTCGGTCTTCGCCTCCAGCGAGAGCGGCGAGCTGCGCGACCGGTTCGAGCTCGAGAAGTCCACGTACGAGGGACCGGTCGGCATCCTCTCCGTGCTGGGCGATGCGGCCCAGAAGGCGGGCATCCCGTCGCTGTCGATCTGGGCGTCGGTGCCGCACTACGTGCACAACGCCCCGTCGCCCAAGGCGACCCTGGCGCTCATCGAGCGGCTCGAGGAGTTCGTCGAGCTCGAGGTGGATCGCGGCACGCTCATCGAGGAGTCGACGGCCTGGGAGGACGGCATCAACGCCCTCGCGAGCGACGACGACGACATGGCGGCCTACATCACCCAGCTCGAGCAGGCCCGCGACACCGTCGACGCCCCGGAGGCGAGCGGCGACGCGATCGCCGAGGAGTTCGAGCGCTACCTGCGCCGCCGCGACGGTCGCGCGGGCGACGGGAACACGGGCCCTCGTCGCTGACGCATCAGTGCATCGCGATGTCGAGCAGGATGATCGCGAGCCCCAGCAATGCCGTCACGACTCCCCGAGGATGCGCAGCGGCACGGGTCGGCGGCGTTCCGACAGCGACTGGTAGCCGAGCACGCCGAGCACGAGCACGTTGACCACGAGCGCCCAGTCGGCGGCGTCGGGCAGCACGCCGGCCGCGCCGAGCAGCACGACGACCGTCGCCGGGATGGCGCTCCACAGCATCCCGTTGGAGTGGGCGAGGGCGTGGCGGAAGGAGACGCCCAGACGCCGATCCTCCCCGACCGCATCCCGTGCCCGGCGATCGTGCGCGCGTAGACGTGGGCGATCCAGAACACGATGAGCGTCGTGACCGACCACTCCAGCACCTGCAGGAAGTCGACCGAGGCCGGGGTCAGAAGGGCGAGGTCTCCCTGCACGTTCGGCTGATCGCCCGGAACACCGTCGCCGGCGTGTTCGTATGCCGCACTCACGGCGATCAGGGCGGCGTACAGGATCGTGCCGTAGACCGCGTCGGCGGTGACGACGCGGTCGCGGAGACGCGAGAGCCTGCTCATTGCGCCGGCAGGATCCCCAGGGCGAGCACCACGAACAGGGCGATGCCCAGCAGCACCCGGTAGATCACGAACGGCAGGAACGAGCCCTTCGAGATGTAGCGCATGAAGAGCGCGATGACCGCGAAGCCGACGACGCCCGCGACGACGGTCGCGACCCCGGTCTGCGGCCAGCTGAACACCTCGTGCCCGTGGCCCTTCAGGCTCTTGAACAGCTCGTAGAAGCCGCTGCCGAACACGGCGGGCAGGGCGAGCAGGAACGAGTAGCGCGCGGCCGCGGGGCGCTCGAAACCGAGCGCGCGGCCCGCCGCGATGGTGGCCCCGGAGCGGGAGACGCCGGGCACGAGGGCGAGCGCCTGCGCCGTTCCGAAGACCAGAGCCTGCCCCCAGCGCATGTCACGCAGCCGGTAGATCCGCTTGCCCAGCAGGTCGAGGACGCCGAGCAGGATGCCGAACACGATGAGCGTGGTCGCGACGATCCACAGGGACCGGAACACGGTCTCGATCTGGTCCTGGAACAGCAGACCGAGCACCACGATCGGGATCGAGCCCACGATGATGAACCAGCCGAGCATCGCGTTCGGGTCGCGCCGCGGGATCCGGCCGAACAGCGCCTTGACCCACGACCCGATGATGTGCGCGATGTCGGGCAGGAAGTAGATGAGCACGGCCGTCTCGGTGCCGAGCTGCAGGATCGCGGTGAACGCGGCCCCCGGGTCCTTGCCGGTGCCCATGAGGGTCGACGCGATCCGCAGGTGGGCGCTGGAGGAGATCGGCAGGAATTCGGTCAGACCCTGCACGATGCCGAGGATGATCGCTTCGAGCCAGGTGTCCACGAGCGACGATTCTGGCAGACCGGCGCTCGGCGATCGCGCCCCGGGCTCTCAGCAGTCCCTGAGGAAGTCCGCAAGGACCGCGCGGCCGAACTCGAGCGCAGCGAGCGGCACGCGCTCGTCGACGCCGTGGAACATCGCCGGGAAGTCGAGTCCGGCATCCAGCCGCAGCGGGGCGAAACCGTAGCCGGTGATGCCGAGTTCGGCCAGCGCCTTGTTGTCGGTGCCGCCGCTCATGAGGTACGGCAGCACGGGCGCACCGGGATCGTGCCGCTGCAGCGTGGCCGTCATCTTCTCCACGAGCGCCCCCTCGAACGGGAACTCGAGCCCGATGTCGTGGTGCAGCACCTCGAGCTCGATGTCGGGGCCGATGAGCTCGCGCACCCGGTCGAGCACCTCGTCCTCCTGGCCGGCGAAGGGGCGCAGGTCGACGAGGGCGCTCGCCGTGTCGGGGATCACGTTGTGCTTGTAGCCGGCCTCGAGCACGGTCGGGTTGCCGGTCACCCGCAGGGTCGCCTGCAGGAACCCGGCCGCGGTGCCGGTCGCGAGCACGACCTCGTCGGGCTCCGCGTCGTCGGGGAGCCCGAGGATGCCGCGCAGCTCCCCCACCAGCTGCGTCGTCGTGGAGGTCATGTGCAGCGGCCACTCCTCGGCACCGAGGGTGGCGACAGCGCGCGCGAGCTTCGTGACGGCGTTGTCGCGGATGACCCGCGACCCGTGCGCCGCCGTCCCGCGCGCGGTCAGCTTGATCCAGGAGAGCGCCTTCTCCCCCGTCTGCAGCAAATAGGCGCGGGTGCCGCCGATGTCGACCGAGTAGCCGCCGACCTCGCTGATCGCCTCCGTCGCGCCCGCGAACCACTCCGGATGCTGCACGACGGCCGGATGCGAGCCGAACACCCCGCCGTTCTCCTCGTCGGCGAAGAACGCCACCACGAGGTCGCGCGCCGGCTGCTCCCCCGCGGCGTGCAGGTCGCCGAGCGCGGTGAGGATCATCGCGTCCATGTTCTTCATGTCGACGGCCCCGCGGCCCCACAGCATCCCGTCGCGGATCTCGCCGCCGAACGGGTCGACGCTCCAGTTCGCGGGGTCGGCCGGCACGACGTCGAGGTGCCCGTGCACGACGAGGGCGGCGCGCTCCGGATCGCGACCCGGCACCCGCGCGACGACGCTCGTGCGGCGCTCGGCGGCGTCCCAGAGCGTGGGCTGAAGGCCGAGCCGGCGCAGCTCGGCGGCCACGTACTCGGCGGCCTCGGTCTCGCCCTTCGACCGGCCCGCACCCCAGTTCGTGGTGTCGATCCGGATGAGGTCGCGCGCGATGCGCGCGGTGTCCTCGAGGGGGCGTCGGGGTGGGCGGCCATGTCCTCACGCTAACCGGCGAGGTGCTAATCTCGACACTCGGTCGTCCACAAGGCGACCACCTCGCGCGGGTGGCGGAAATGGCAGACGCGCTAGCTTGAGGTGCTAGTGCCCGTATAGGGCGTGGGGGTTCAAGTCCCCCTCGCGCACGAGGGCTCTGTTCGCAGAGACCGAAGGCCCCGGAGTCCGCTCCGGGGCCTTCTTCGTTCTCTCGGCCGGCGGCGCGCGGCTACGCGGGCATGGGCACGCGGGCGAATGCGCGCACGGGCGACGTGCCGAGACCGCGGATGTTCAGCGGCGCCGCGGTGAACCGCGATCCGCTCGGCGGCAGCTGCGCGAGGCCGGTGAGGTGCTCGACGACGTGGATGCCGTCGCCCAGCAGACGGGTGTGGGCCGGCCGCTCGCCCCCGGCATCCGGGGACATGTCGTCGATGTTGACCGAGTCGATGCCCACGAGCGTCGCGCCCTGCTCGGCGAGGTGGTCCGCGGCCTCCGCGCCCAGGTACGGCGCGCCGTTCGCGTACGCGGGCGTGCCGAAGTGCCGCGACCATCCGGTGTGCAGCAGCACCGCCCTGCCCCGCACGTCGCGGTCGAGGAACAGGCTGGCCGGGATCTCGCGCCCCGTCACGTCGTCGAGGTGGAACACCTCGGCCGGGAGGTCGACCAGGGTCGCCAGATCGAGGCCGGACAGATCGGGTCCGTGCGGATAGCGGTGGTACGGGCTGTCGAGGTAGGTCCCCGTGTTCCCGGCGATCGTGATGACATCCATCGCGAACACCGTGCCGGGCGCGTACCGCGCGACCGAGTCGGCATGCGTGAGAAGCGGCGTGATGACCGGAGCCGGGATGCCGGGCAGGGTGACCAGGCCCTCGGAGATCGGGTGGCTGAGGTCGACGACGTGCCACGCGTCGGTCTCCGCCGGCGCCTCGATCACCCCGCGCGATCCCTTGTGCGCCTCCTCGACGATCTCCAGGCCCGTGAGGACGACCGAGCCGACCATCGCGAGACCGAGGTGCTGCACCAGCAGCCGCCCGATCTCCGATTCGGCGACGTCCCGGGACGGCAGGTCGAGCCGGAAGCCCTCGGCGGTGAGGCCGCCGCCGTTCAGGAAATCGATCCGGGCGTCGAAGCGGGCGCGGTACTCGGGCATGCGGCCAGTCTCGCAGCGGCATCCGACCCCGGCTGGGGCCGCTCTCGCCGGTCGGCTACCGGATGCCGGGCACGCCGCCCAGGAGCTCCCGGAACACCTCCGCGGCCTCGGTCGCGGTCGCGAGGGTGCCGATTGCCCGAGCCACAGCGACTGGAGGTCCCCCGTTCGCGGCGGCCGGCCTCCGCACGGAAGCGGCCGGTGAGCCAGTTCTGCGCCGGGAACGCGGCGATCGCGGCGCCCGCCTCGATCGTGCGGACCGCGCGGTTGGGAGCCCCCGGGCGAGCCGCCCGCTCATCGCCCGGGTCAGCACCGTGCCGTGCGCCGGTGTCCGGGCGATCGCGTCCCGGTGGGCCGCATTCGCGGCGGACTGGCGCGTGTGAAGGAACGCCGTACCGACCTGCACGCCCTCGGCGTCCAGAGCGAACGCGGCCGCGACGCCGCGCCGGTCGGCGATGCCGCCGGCCGCGATCACGGGAACGCTCACCGCATCCGCGACCTGCGGGATCAGCGCGAGACCCCCGACGAGCGAGTCCTCCGCGCGGTGCAGGAAGGAGACCCGGTGACCGGCCGCCTCGGCTCCGGTCGCGACCACGGCATCCACCCCGCCTGCTTCGAGCGCGACCGCCTCGTCGACCGTCGTCGCCGTGCCGACCACGCGGATGCCCGCGGCGTGCACCCGCTCGACCAGCTCCGGCGAGGGGACGCCGAAGACGACGCTGAGCGCGGCCGGGCGCGCGGCGATGACGGCATCCACCTGTTCGGCGATGTCCGGCAGGAACCGGGCCGGCAGGGGCGGCACATCGACGCCGAGCTCGTGGAAGAACGGCGCGACGACGGCCATCGCGGCGTCCCATTCGGCATGCTGCGGGTCGATCTCGTCGCCCATCGGCAGCCACAGGTTCAGTGCGAAGGGTCGCGGGGTCGCGGCGCGGATCGCTCGGACGGTCTCGGCGATCCGCTCCGGCTCGTACCCGTAGAGACCGTAGGAGCCGAGGCCGCCGAGCTCACTGACCGCGGCCGTGAGCTCCACCGCGGACAGGCCGCCGAAGGGGGCGAGCACGATCGGGGCATCGATGCCGAACAGCTCGCGGACCCGGTCACCGTCGCGCATGACTCAGGACGATACCCCGCTCGATCGGCGCCCCGCGCGGGTCCGAACCTGCCCCGCCTACCCTGCAGCGGGCCGGATCGCGGCGAGCCGCTCGGCGATGGTGTCGCCGACGCGCCCCACGAAGCCGGCCATGTCGGGACCGGCCGCGCGGAGGTGAACGTGCTCGACCCCCAGGGCGGCCAGCTGCTCCGCGGAGCGCAGGAAGGCATTCGGATCGGTCAGCGGGTCGGCCACGATCGGTCCCTGCACGGTCTTCTCGATGGCGGCGTAGTCGGTGCCGAGCCGATCGCAGTGCTCACGGAGCACCTGGAGCTTGTGCGCGACCGCCTCGACGTCGGAGGCGATGAGGTTGCAGCCCTGCGCGTACTGCGCGACCAGGCGCAGCGTCTTGCGCTCCCCGACCCGCCGATGACGATCGGGGGTGGGGCGCCTGGATCGGCGCCGGGCGGTTGATCGTCTCCGCCAGCCGGTAGTGCGTGCCCTCGTACGGGCCGTCGTCGTCGCTCCACATCTGCAGCGCGATCTGCACCGCCTCCTCGAGCCGCTCGAACCGCTCCGCCAGCGGCGGGAACGGCACGCCGAGCGCGAGGTGCTCGCGCTCGTACCAGGCGGCGCCGATGCCGAGGAAGGCGCGGCCGCCGCTCAGCACGTCGAGCGTCGTCGCGATCTTCGCCAGGAGCGCCGGATGCCGATATGTGACGCCCGTCACGATCGTGCCGAGCTTCATCCGGCTCGTCACGCCGGCGACGAAACCGAGGGCGGTGTAGCCCTCGAGCATCGGATCGTGGGCCGTGCGGAACTGCTCCATCTGGAAGTAGTGGTCCATGACGCTGAACCACGAGGCCCCGATCTGCTCGGCCGCGATCGCGGTGTCGCGCATCATCGGGGCGATCGTCGCCGGCTCGCCGGGAATGGTGAAGTCCATGAAGTGGAATCCGAAACGCATGACTCAACGCTACGCCCAGCCGGAGGGTGCCTCCGCACAGGGGGCGTCGCGGGCGGGGCCAATCCACAGGCCGGGCAGTCCGGACGGTTCCGAGCCGGCCTCACCCTAGACTCCGGGGATGCTGGAGGGATGGAGCCGCCAGGCGGCCGACTACGTCGACAGCACCGCCGTCTGCCCGCGATGCGGTGCCCGCATCGAGCCCACGCTCGTGTGCGGCACCTGCCGCGCGATCCTGAGCGGTGAGGAGGCCGTGCGGGTCCGCGCCGCGTCGCAACGGGCCGCCGAGGCCCTGCGGGAGCGGCAGCGACTCATCGATCACGCAGCCGGTAGATCCGCTTGCCCAGCAGGTCGAGGACGCCGAGCAGGATGCCGAACACGATGAACGCGGCCCCCGGGTCCTTGCCGGTGCCCATGAGGGTCGACGCGATCCGCAGGTGGGCGCTGGAGGAGATCGGCAGGAATTCGGTCAGACCCTGCACGATGCCGAGGATGATCGCTTCGAGCCAGGTGTCCACGAGCGACGATTCTGGCAGACCGGCGCTCGGCGATCGCGCCCCGGGCTCTCAGCAGTCCCTGAGGAAGTCCGCAAGGACCGCGCGGCCGAACTCGAGCGCAGCGAGCGGCACGCGCTCGTCGACGCCGTGGAACATCGCCGGGAAGTCGAGTCCGGCATCCAGCCGCAGCGGGGCGAAACCGTAGCCGGTGATGCCGAGTTCGGCCAGCGCCTTGTTGTCGGTGCCGCCGCTCATGAGGTACGGCAGCACGGGCGCACCGGGATCGTGCCGCTGCAGCGTGGCCGTCATCTTCTCCACGAGCGCCCCCTCGAACGGGAACTCGAGCCCGATGTCGTGGTGCAGCACCTCGAGCTCGATGTCGGGGCCGATGAGCTCGCGCACCCGGTCGAGCACCTCGTCCTCCTGGCCGGCGAAGGGGCGCAGGTCGACGAGGGCGCTCGCCGTGTCGGGGATCACGTTGTGCTTGTAGCCGGCCTCGAGCACGGTCGGGTTGCCGGTCACCCGCAGGGTCGCCTGCAGGAACCCGGCCGCGGTGCCGGTCGCGAGCACGACCTCGTCGGGCTCCGCGTCGTCGGGGAGCCCGAGGATGCCGCGCAGCTCCCCCACCAGCTGCGTCGTCGTGGAGGTCATGTGCAGCGGCCACTCCTCGGCACCGAGGGTGGCGACAGCGCGCGCGAGCTTCGTGACGGCGTTGTCGCGGATGACCCGCGACCCGTGCGCCGCCGTCCCGCGCGCGGTCAGCTTGATCCAGGAGAGCGCCTTCTCCCCCGTCTGCAGCAAATAGGCGCGGGTGCCGCCGATGTCGACCGAGTAGCCGCCGACCTCGCTGATCGCCTCCGTCGCGCCCGCGAACCACTCCGGATGCTGCACGACGGCCGGATGCGAGCCGAACACCCCGCCGTTCTCCTCGTCGGCGAAGAACGCCACCACGAGGTCGCGCGCCGGCTGCTCCCCCGCGGCGTGCAGGTCGCCGAGCGCGGTGAGGATCATCGCGTCCATGTTCTTCATGTCGACGGCCCCGCGGCCCCACAGCATCCCGTCGCGGATCTCGCCGCCGAACGGGTCGACGCTCCAGTTCGCGGGGTCGGCCGGCACGACGTCGAGGTGCCCGTGCACGACGAGGGCGGCGCGCTCCGGATCGCGACCCGGCACCCGCGCGACGACGCTCGTGCGGCGCTCGGCGGCGTCCCAGAGCGTGGGCTGAAGGCCGAGCCGGCGCAGCTCGGCGGCCACGTACTCGGCGGCCTCGGTCTCGCCCTTCGACCGGCCCGCACCCCAGTTCGTGGTGTCGATCCGGATGAGGTCGCGCGCGATGCGCGCGGTGTCCTCGAGGGGGCGTCGGGGTGGGCGGCCATGTCCTCACGCTAACCGGCGAGGTGCTAATCTCGACACTCGGTCGTCCACAAGGCGACCACCTCGCGCGGGTGGCGGAAATGGCAGACGCGCTAGCTTGAGGTGCTAGTGCCCGTATAGGGCGTGGGGGTTCAAGTCCCCCTCGCGCACGAGGGCTCTGTTCGCAGAGACCGAAGGCCCCGGAGTCCGCTCCGGGGCCTTCTTCGTTCTCTCGGCCGGCGGCGCGCGGCTACGCGGGCATGGGCACGCGGGCGAATGCGCGCACGGGCGACGTGCCGAGACCGCGGATGTTCAGCGGCGCCGCGGTGAACCGCGATCCGCTCGGCGGCAGCTGCGCGAGGCCGGTGAGGTGCTCGACGACGTGGATGCCGTCGCCCAGCAGACGGGTGTGGGCCGGCCGCTCGCCCCCGGCATCCGGGGACATGTCGTCGATGTTGACCGAGTCGATGCCCACGAGCGTCGCGCCCTGCTCGGCGAGGTGGTCCGCGGCCTCCGCGCCCAGGTACGGCGCGCCGTTCGCGTACGCGGGCGTGCCGAAGTGCCGCGACCATCCGGTGTGCAGCAGCACCGCCCTGCCCCGCACGTCGCGGTCGAGGAACAGGCTGGCCGGGATCTCGCGCCCCGTCACGTCGTCGAGGTGGAACACCTCGGCCGGGAGGTCGACCAGGGTCGCCAGATCGAGGCCGGACAGATCGGGTCCGTGCGGATAGCGGTGGTACGGGCTGTCGAGGTAGGTCCCCGTGTTCCCGGCGATCGTGATGACATCCATCGCGAACACCGTGCCGGGCGCGTACCGCGCGACCGAGTCGGCATGCGTGAGAAGCGGCGTGATGACCGGAGCCGGGATGCCGGGCAGGGTGACCAGGCCCTCGGAGATCGGGTGGCTGAGGTCGACGACGTGCCACGCGTCGGTCTCCGCCGGCGCCTCGATCACCCCGCGCGATCCCTTGTGCGCCTCCTCGACGATCTCCAGGCCCGTGAGGACGACCGAGCCGACCATCGCGAGACCGAGGTGCTGCACCAGCAGCCGCCCGATCTCCGATTCGGCGACGTCCCGGGACGGCAGGTCGAGCCGGAAGCCCTCGGCGGTGAGGCCGCCGCCGTTCAGGAAATCGATCCGGGCGTCGAAGCGGGCGCGGTACTCGGGCATGCGGCCAGTCTCGCAGCGGCATCCGACCCCGGCTGGGGCCGCTCTCGCCGGTCGGCTACCGGATGCCGGGCACGCCGCCCAGGAGCTCCCGGAACACCTCCGCGGCCTCGGTCGCGGTCGCGAGGTGCCGATTGCCCGAGCCACAGCGACTGGAGGTCCCCCGTTCGCGGCGGCCGGCCTCCGCACGGAAGCGGCCGGTGAGCCAGTTCTGCGCCGGGAACGCGGCGATCGCGGCGCCCGCCTCGATCGTGCGGACCGCGCGGTTGGGAGCCCCCGGGCGAGCCGCCCGCTCATCGCCCGGGTCAGCACCGTGCCGTGCGCCGGTGTCCGGGCGATCGCGTCCCGGTGGGCCGCATTCGCGGCGGACTGGCGCGTGTGAAGGAACGCCGTACCGACCTGCACGCCCTCGGCGTCCAGAGCGAACGCGGCCGCGACGCCGCGCCGGTCGGCGATGCCGCCGGCCGCGATCACGGGAACGCTCACCGCATCCGCGACCTGCGGGATCAGCGCGAGACCCCCGACGAGCGAGTCCTCCGCGCGGTGCAGGAAGGAGACCCGGTGACCGGCCGCCTCGGCTCCGGTCGCGACCACGGCATCCACCCCGCCTGCTTCGAGCGCGACCGCCTCGTCGACCGTCGTCGCCGTGCCGACCACGCGGATGCCCGCGGCGTGCACCCGCTCGACCAGCTCCGGCGAGGGGACGCCGAAGACGACGCTGAGCGCGGCCGGGCGCGCGGCGATGACGGCATCCACCTGTTCGGCGATGTCCGGCAGGAACCGGGCCGGCAGGGGCGGCACATCGACGCCGAGCTCGTGGAAGAACGGCGCGACGACGGCCATCGCGGCGTCCCATTCGGCATGCTGCGGGTCGATCTCGTCGCCCATCGGCAGCCACAGGTTCAGTGCGAAGGGTCGCGGGGTCGCGGCGCGGATCGCTCGGACGGTCTCGGCGATCCGCTCCGGCTCGTACCCGTAGAGACCGTAGGAGCCGAGGCCGCCGAGCTCACTGACCGCGGCCGTGAGCTCCACCGCGGACAGGCCGCCGAAGGGGGCGAGCACGATCGGGGCATCGATGCCGAACAGCTCGCGGACCCGGTCACCGTCGCGCATGACTCAGGACGATACCCCGCTCGATCGGCGCCCCGCGCGGGTCCGAACCTGCCCCGCCTACCCTGCAGCGGGCCGGATCGCGGCGAGCCGCTCGGCGATGGTGTCGCCGACGCGCCCCACGAAGCCGGCCATGTCGGGACCGGCCGCGCGGAGGTGAACGTGCTCGACCCCCAGGGCGGCCAGCTGCTCCGCGGAGCGCAGGAAGGCATTCGGATCGGTCAGCGGGTCGGCCACGATCGGTCCCTGCACGGTCTTCTCGATGGCGGCGTAGTCGGTGCCGAGCCGATCGCAGTGCTCACGGAGCACCTGGAGCTTGTGCGCGACCGCCTCGACGTCGGAGGCGATGAGGTTGCAGCCCTGCGCGTACTGCGCGACCAGGCGCAGCGTCTTGCGCTCCCCGACCCGCCGATGACGATCGGGGGTGGGGCGCCTGGATCGGCGCCGGGCGGTTGATCGTCTCCGCCAGCCGGTAGTGCGTGCCCTCGTACGGGCCGTCGTCGTCGCTCCACATCTGCAGCGCGATCTGCACCGCCTCCTCGAGCCGCTCGAACCGCTCCGCCAGCGGCGGGAACGGCACGCCGAGCGCGAGGTGCTCGCGCTCGTACCAGGCGGCGCCGATGCCGAGGAAGGCGCGGCCGCCGCTCAGCACGTCGAGCGTCGTCGCGATCTTCGCCAGGAGCGCCGGATGCCGATATGTGACGCCCGTCACGATCGTGCCGAGCTTCATCCGGCTCGTCACGCCGGCGACGAAACCGAGGGCGGTGTAGCCCTCGAGCATCGGATCGTGGGCCGTGCGGAACTGCTCCATCTGGAAGTAGTGGTCCATGACGCTGAACCACGAGGCCCCGATCTGCTCGGCCGCGATCGCGGTGTCGCGCATCATCGGGGCGATCGTCGCCGGCTCGCCGGGAATGGTGAAGTCCATGAAGTGGAATCCGAAACGCATGACTCAACGCTACGCCCAGCCGGAGGGTGCCTCCGCACAGGGGGCGTCGCGGGCGGGGCCAATCCACAGGCCGGGCAGTCCGGACGGTTCCGAGCCGGCCTCACCCTAGACTCCGGGGATGCTGGAGGGATGGAGCCGCCAGGCGGCCGACTACGTCGACAGCACCGCCGTCTGCCCGCGATGCGGTGCCCGCATCGAGCCCACGCTCGTGTGCGGCACCTGCCGCGCGATCCTGAGCGGTGAGGAGGCCGTGCGGGTCCGCGCCGCGTCGCAACGGGCCGCCGAGGCCCTGCGGGAGCGGCAGCGACTCATCGATCTGCTGCCGGTGGCCCCGCTCGCGAGCGCGGCGGCGGCCGTGCCCGCCACGGCGCCGGTCGGCCCATCGCCGACCTCCGCGGTGCCGCGCGCCCCGGGATCGCAGGGCCAGATCGGCGTGCCATCCGTCCTGGCGGTCGTCGGCGCCGCCCTCGTCGCGGTCGCGGGCATCGTCTTCACCTTCCTCAATCCCGATATCGCCTTCGCCGCCCGCACGGTGATCATCGCCCTGCTCACCGTGCTGTTCCTCGGCGCGTCGTGGCTCATGATGCAACGACGATTGCGGTTGTCGGCCGAGGCCCTCGGGGCTCTCGGCATGGTCTTCGTCGTGCTCGACATCTGGGCCGCGGTGCAGAAGACGCCGCTCGACGTGAGCGGATGGGTGCCGGCCGCCGTCGGCACGCTGCTCGCCTCGCTCGTCATGTTCGGGCTCGCGCTGCTCGTGCGGATGCGGGTGTGGCTCTGGACCTCGATCGTCGGCTTCGTCCTCGTGCCGGCGATGTTCGGGTACGCGCTCACGAACGGCTGGGCGGTGCACGCCGGGCACGTCGCGGCGGGTTTGGTCGCGTGGGGCGCCCACCGCCTCCTGCGGCGCGCGGCCGGGCGCTTCGGATCGGAGCTGCGGGCCGACCACGGCACGGCGACCACGCTGCAGCTGGTGGCATCCGGGGTCGTGGTGCTCACGCTGCCGTTCTTCCCGGCGCCCGATGGATTCCGCGTCGTCGGCTCCGGGGCCGACGACGCGGGAGCCCGCGTGCTCGGTGCGGGCCTCGTCCTGCTGGCGCTGGCCGTGCTCGCGGCGCTCGGCACGCGGGATCGCCTCCCCGGCTGTGGAGCGTGCTGGCCGGCGTGTGGGTCGCCCTCGCCGTCGCCCAGCTCGCCTTCGTGCCGCTGGACGACGCGGCACCGCGCGTCGTGCTCGCGCCGCTCACGACCGCGATCGTGCTCGTGCTGCTGGCGGCGATCCCCTTCCCGGCTCGGTGCGACGGCCTCAGCTGCTCGCGGGTGCCACCGCGGTCGCCGCCCTGGCGGCCGTGCCCGCGGCGGTCGAGGGCCTGCTGGAGCTCGGATCGGCCGGCGTGCTGCTGCCCGCGGACGCGGGCAGGTGGTCGATCCTCGGGCTGGCCGCCGCCGCGGTCGGCGCGGCCGCCACCGGCTTGCTCTCCCGCCGGCGCGGTGAGGGCGGGTTCGCCCGTGCCGGCTGGATCTCCAGTCTCTGGATCGGCGCCGGCACCGTCCTGACCCTTGCCGCCTGGGCCGGCTGGAGCCGCACGACGGGCGCGGTGCTGGCCCTCGCGATGGCCCTGGTGCTCGGGATCCTGGTGCTGCTCGTACCCGCGGCGCGCCGGTCGCCGGCCTGGCTGCGCATCCCCGTGCTCGTCGCGGGACACGCACTGCTGCTCGTCGCCGGCATCTCGTCGTGGATCGAGCGGCCGCTGACCGTGCCGGTCGGGGTCGCGATCGTCGCGGTGCTCATCCCGCTCGGTCTCGCGTCTCCCCGCGCACTACGGCCGTACACCGTCGCCGCCGGCTACGCGTACGCGCTCGTCGTGTTCGCCACCGGTCTGGCCCGGGCCGACGTCGAGTCGATCGCGGTGCTCTGCCTCACCGCGTCGCTCGCCGCGGTCGCGGGCCTCGCGGCCACGCTCGTGCGACGGGTGCGGGCGGGGGCCTGGTACGCCGTGCTCGTGGTGACCGCGGTGCCGTTCCTGATCGGCGTCGTGACCGTGCTGTTCGTGCGCAGCGGGTGGACCGCGCTCTCGACCGGGCTGATCTTCCTGCTCGCGCTCACCCTCCTGCTCACCCGCCGCCCCGGGCTCAACCGCGTCGTGCGCACGCTCGCGGCGGCGCTGCTCGTGCCCGCCCTCGCGGTCGTCGTGGTGTGCCTCGGCGCGCAGCTGCTGGTCCAGAGCGGCTCGCCGGTGACGCTGCCGATCATCGCCGTCATCGTCGCGGCGACCCTGTGCGCCACCACTCCGATCGCCGCGGGCCTCACCCGGCACGGACTCGCGGCGCAGGATGCCGTGGCGGCGCGCATCGCGATCGAGACCTCGGCGCTCGTCACCGGGGCGATCGCGGTGCTGCTCGCGCTCGTGCGCCAGGCGGCCGGACTCGGTACGACGTTCGTCGTGCTCCTCGTCCTCGGCATCGGCGCCGCGGCCGCGGCGGCGTTCGCGAAGCGCGGCTACGGCTGGTGGGTCGCCGGCGTGTGCTGGAGCGGCGCCCTGTGGTGCGCGCTGTGGCTGGCCGGTGTGCAGGTGGCGGAGCCCTACGTGCTGCCGCCCGCTCTCGCGCTGGCGCTCGTCGGGGTTCTGCTCGCGGCGCGCGGCGGGGCGGGACTGCCGCTCGTGGCGACCGGGCTGGCGTGCGCGGTGCTGCCGACCCTCGTGCTGCTCGCGGTCGCCGGGCCTGGCGACGGCATCCTGCCCTGGCGCACGGTCGGCCTGCTCGGCGGTGCGTTCGTGCTGCTCGTGCTCTCCCGCCTCGCGGCGGGCCGGCTGGATCGGCACGGCCGGCTGGCGAGGCTCCACGCGCCCGTGCTCGCCGCCGCGATCGTCGCCTCCGCGGCCGGCGCGGTGCAGGGCGTGCGGTGGGCGGTGCGGGGCGACGCGGTCGCGATCCCCTCGGCACAGCTGGTCCTCCCGGTGCTCGGCCTCGCGATCGTCGCGGTCGTGTTCGCGGGATTCGCCGGCCGGATGCTCGTGCAGCGCACCGGCCGCGCCTCGCGCTGGGTGCTTATGCCGGCCACGCTCTTCCTGATCCCCGGGCCGATCGCGTCGGCACGCGATGTCTGGCTGCCGATCTGGACCCTCTGGGGCCTCATGCTCGCGCTGCTCGCCGGGGTCGTGCTCGTCGCATGGCGAGCGCGACGCGGCCCCACGATCCTGCCGCCGGTGTGGCTCGTCTGGGGCGCCGCGTGGGCGGTCGCCGTCGCCGGGTGGAGTGCCCGCGAACTGCGGGTGGAGATGTTCTCGCTGCCCCTCGGCATCGCCCTCCTCGCGGCGGGTGTCGTCGGTATGCGTCCCATGGCGCCGACCACGATCGTCGACCGACCCCTGCGCACCACGCCCAACGGCTGGCCGGTGGGGTTCACCGGCTCGTGGGCGCTGCTGACGCCGGGCATCGCGGCGGTGTTCCTGCCGTCGCTGCTGTCGACCGGCACCGATCCGCAGACCTGGCGCGCCATCCTCGTGATCGCGCTCGCGCTCGCCGCGATCCTGGTCGGCTCGCTGTTCAAGCTCGGGGCGCCGTTCGTGCTCGGCATCGCCGTGCTGCCGATCGAGAACATCGTCGTGTTCGCGGTGCAGATCGGCCGCTCGATCGGCTCGACGCCGTGGTGGATCACGCTCGCCAGTGCCGGCGCCGTGCTCATCGTCATCGCGGCGACCTGGGAGCGGCGCACGAGCGGCGAACGGGGCGTGGCCGCCCGGATGCGCGATCTGCGGTAGCGCGCGCTCCGACTTCGACCTGCGATAGTCGAGTCATGACCGCGTCGTACGCGTTCGAGGCCGAGCTCTACCGCTGGGCGTCGCGGCGGGAGAAGTGGCTGTTCGTCTCGCTGCCCGCCGACGTGTCGGAGGAGATCGGCGAGCTGCCCGCTCCCCGCGCGGCTTCGAGTCGCTGCGCGTCGACGTCACTCTCGGTGCCAGCACGTGGCGCACCTCGATCTTCCCGGGCGGTGACGGTCGGTACACGATGCCCGTCAAGCGCGCCGTCTACGAGAAGGAGGGCGTCGACGAGGGCGACACGGCGCGCGTCTCGATCCGCCTGCTCGACGTCGGCTGAGCGGAGCGCAGCACACGCAGGTGTCGGCCGTCGTTGACACCATCGAACACATGTTCGACACTGGAGCGATGACGGCGACAGCAGCGGCCGTCACCTTCGAGCTGTCGGAGGTGGAGGCCGAACTCGATCGGGGCGGCCACGCCCCGACTGGCCGCGCGCAGGGTGACGTGGTGCGCGAGCTGCAGGCGCGCATCCGGAGCATGCAGCGCAACCGCATCGACACACGGGCGCTGCCGACCCACCCCGCCCTCGCCGACCTGCTGCCGAACGGGGCGCTGAGTGCCGGCGGCACCTACGCGGTCGCCGGGTCGACGACCCTCGCCCTCGCCCTGCTGCAGGGCGCGAGCGCCGCGGGGGCCTGGTGCGCCGTGGTCGGGGTGCCCGATCTCGGGGTGGAGGCGGCCGCCGGCCTCGGTGTCGATCTCGACCGGCTCGTGCTGGTGCCGCATCCGGGTGAGCAGTGGCTCGCGGTCGTCGCCGCGCTCGTCGACGTCGTCTCGATCGTGCTCGTGAAGCCGCCGTCGGCCGCACCGGGCGTGCCGCGCATCGGCGAGGCGACCGCGGGCAGGCTCTCGTCCCGGCTGCGTCAGCGCGAGGCCGTGCTCGTGAGCCTCGGCGACTGGCCGCGGGCGGATGCCCGACTCGCCGTCACGGAGTCGGCGTGGGCCGGCGTCGGCGCCGGTTTCGGCCACCTCGTCGGGCGCCAGGCGACCGTGACCTCCGCCTCGGCGGCATGGTCGGGTCGTCCGCGCTCACGCCGGCTGTGGCTGCCCGGTCCCGGCGGGACCACCGTCGAGGCGGTCGTCGCCCGACCGGAGGGCGCCGACCGCGCCGACCGCGCCGACCGCATGGACCGGCTCCGCGTTGTCGGCTGAACGTCGCGGCCGCTGCGCGACGAGCCGGATGCCGAACAAGGCTCAGGGACAGCACAATGACCCCATGCAGATCTTTGCGATCGGATGGTTCACCCTGTTGGCGGCCGGCGTCATCCTCGTGATCGTCGGTCTCGTCGTCTGGATCACGGT
This sequence comes from Pseudolysinimonas kribbensis, assembly GCF_030161895.1. Lineage (GTDB taxonomy): Bacteria > Actinomycetota > Actinomycetes > Actinomycetales > Microbacteriaceae > Pseudolysinimonas > Pseudolysinimonas kribbensis. The sequence continues at coordinate 51,170 of NZ_BSVB01000001.1, read as the reverse complement.
CGGCATCCGCTGGCTGCGGCTTCATCCGGAAAACAACGCGCCCTCGTCGAACGGCACCGCGCCGCCCGCATCCTGACTCACTCCGGACCGACGCCCGAGACGGGCGTCGGGACTGGCGTCGCCGCGAAGGCCAGAAATGGCCTTCGCTCAGAGCTCCAGCGTCCCGATGTCCTCGTTCCACAGCTCGGGGTTGCCCGCGATGAAGTCGGTCATGATCCGGACGAGCTCCGGGTCCTGCACGACGTCGACGCGCACGCCGTTCTCGCGCAGCCAGTCCTCGCCGCCGTAGAACGTCGTGTTCTCCCCGATCACGACCCGGCCGATGTTGAACTGGCGCACGAGCCCGGAGCAGTACCAGCACGGCGACAGCGTGGTCACCATCGTCGTGCGGCGGTACGAGCGCTGACGCCCGGCGTTGAGGAACGCGGAGGTCTCGCCGTGCAGGGCGGGGTTGCCGCCCTGCACGCGCTGGTTGCGGCCGGAGCCGAGCAGCCGGTCGTCCGCGTCGAACAGCGCCGCACCGATCGGGATGCCGCCCTCCTCGAGCCCCGCGAGGGCCTCGTGCCGGGCGACGTCGAGCTTCTCGGCATCGGTGGCGTACACCGCGCCGACAACGGGCGCGGCGCTCATGCGGCCTCGTCCGCCGCGTCGACGCCGATCACGACATCCGGCTCCTCGGAGACCGGACCGCCGACCTGCGGGCGGAAGACCCGGAAGAACAGCAGGTACAGCAGGCCGGCCAGCACGAATCCGACGAGCGGCGTGAGGTCGCCGATCGGGGAGCTCGCGCCGCCCGTGGCGGTCACCACGAGCCCCGTGAACAGCACCTGGTTCGAGAACAGCACGATCGAGACGACCGCCGCGATGACGAACGCGATGATGCCGGCCGGGTTGCGGTACTTCGCGCGGTCCGGGATGAATGCCGCGATCGCCGTGCCCCGGCGCAGCAGCCGGTCGACGAGCACGACGCCGAGCCACGGCGCGATCCAGTAGGCGATGACGAGCAGGAAGTTCTCGTAGTTGCTGGTCACATCGGTGAGGATCGACACCAGCGCGATGAGGAATCCGAGGATGCCGAAGCCGATCGCGATGATCGCCCGCCGCAGCGAGAACCGGATCCGGATGCCGGCCGCGAGGAACGACATGGAGCCCGAGTAGATGTTGAGGGCGTTCGCGGCGATCGCGCCCACGGCGATCGCGAGGAGGGTGATGGCGGCGACCCAGCCGGGCATCCCGTGCACGAAGGCGTCGGTCGGGCTCGCGTTCTTCGGCGCCACGATGAGCGCGGATGCCGCGCCGGCCGCCATGAGCACCGTGCAGGAGACGAAGTTGCCGAGCGCGGCGGCCCAGCCGGTCTTGGCCCGGCTGACCGTCTTGGGCAGGTAGCGGGTGTAGTCCGAGGCGTACGGGTTCCAGCCGGCGGCGTAGCCGAAGGCCGCCGCCGCGGTGAGGGTGAACCCGCCGAACGTGAACGCCGAGTGGCCGAGGGCCGGGCCGACGACCGGGTTCGCGAAGATCGCGATGGTCGCGATGATGAAGACGACGCCGAGCACGATGCTTGCGTACCGCTCGAAGACCTGCACCAGATCGTGCCCGACGAAGGCCAGCAGCACCTCGAGCACCACGATGATGAGCAGCGCGAGCCAGATCGGCATGTGCGTCAGGGTCGCGAGCGCGAAGGCGCCGGAGACCGAGTTGACGGCGAACCAGCCGAGCCCCGCCATGATCGTGTTGATCGCCGCGGGCAGGATGTTGCCGCGCAGGCCGAACGCGGTGCGGCTCAGCACGAGCTGGGCGAGGCCCTCGCGCGGCCCCCAGGTCGACAGGATGCCGTGGCTGGTCGCGCCCAGCGCGTTGCCGATGACGACCGCGAGGATCGCCTGCCAGAAGCCGAGGCCGAAGTACGCGACGCCGATGAAACCGACGAAGACGGTGGCGAATTCGAGGTTGGGGGCTGACCAGGTGGCCAGGAGCTGCCAGGGCGATCCGTGGCGCTTGTCGGCCGGGATCGACTCGATGCCTCCCGGCTCGATCGAGGTGGGCCGGGGAGGGGCGGTCGTCGTCATGGCCACACCGTAGCGACTCGGCGCGTTTCGGGGTGTTTCGCCGCGACGATCAGCGCGACCGGCGCCGCTGACGGGCCGAGGCGACGAGGACGATGATCCCGATGACCGCCATGACGACGCCGAGCCCGATCTTGACGCTGTCGGGCGGTCCGCCCTCGATGAACTGCGTTGCGGCGTAGCCGACGCCGCAGACGGTCAGCAGGATGCCGAAGATCATGATCACGGTCATCGCGGTGCGGCGTCTCACGGGCGGGTCTCCTCCATCGCCCTCGATCCTCTCAGTTCTCTCCCGACGCGCCGGACCGGGTTGAACCATTCGAACATATGTTCGAGAATACCGGGATGACACCACCCCGCCTCCTCGTGCTCTGGGTGCCGGACTGGCCCGTGCTCGCCCATGCGCGGGCCGGGCGGCTGCCGGAGGAGGCACCGATCGCGCTCGTGGCGAAGAACGAGGTGGTCGCCTGCTCGGCCGCGGCGCGCGACGACGGCGTCCGGCGCGGGATGCGGCAGCGCGAGGCGCAGGCGCGCTCACCCCGGCTGCACGTGCTGCGTTACGACCCCGCGCTCGACGCGCGTGCGTTCGAGCCGCTGCTCGTCGCGCTCGAGCAGTCGTTGCCGGGGCTGCATCCGCTGCGTCCCGGCACGGTCGCCGTGCGGGCGCGGGGGCCCGCGCGGTACTACGGCGGCGAGAAGGCGGCGGCCGTGCACGTGCTCGGCGTCGCGCGCGAGCTCGGCGCGCCGGGTGCGCGGGTCGGCATCGCCGACGGGCTGTTCGCCGCGGAGCGCGCCGCGAAGAGCGGCGCCGACGCCGCCACGATCGTCGCCCCCGGCGCCACCCCCGCCTTCCTCGCTCCGCTCCCGATCACGCTCATCGACGAGGATCCGAGGGCCGGGACGGCCCTCGGCGCTGGGGTCGCGGCGAAGGCCAGAAATGGCCTTCGCTCTGAGCTCCACCGCGCGGAGCTCGTCTCGCTGCTCCCCCGGCTCGGCATCCGCACGCTCGGCGAGTTCGCCGAGCTCGGCGCCGACGATGTGCTCGCGCGGTTCGGTCCCGCGGGAGCGCGGCTGCATGCACGGGCCGGGGGTCGGGATGCGCGGCCGGCGACCCCGCGCATCCCCCGAGGGACGTCGACGCGCAGGTCGACTTCGAACCGGCGCTCGAGCGGGTCGACCAGATCGCGTTCGGCGTGCGGCAGGCGGCCGACGAGTTCATCGCCGCCCTGCTCGAGCAGAAGCTCGTGTGCACCGCGCTGCGGGTGGAGCTCGTCGGCGATCGCGGCGAGGCGAGCGAGCGGGTGTGGCTGCATCCGCGCTCCTTCTCCCCCGCCGAGGTCGTCGACCGGGTGCGCTGGCAGGTGGCCGGCGCCCTCGATCCGAAGCGCAGCGCGCGGCCGATCGAGGGCGAGCTGCGGTCCGCCGTCACCCGGGTGCGGCTGAGCCCGGAGGCCGTCGACCCGGCCGGGGCGCACGAGCGCGGGCTCTGGGGCACCGGACCGGACGAGGGCGTGCACTCCGCGCTCTCGCGCGTGCAGGGCATGGTCGGGCACGAGGGCGTTCTGACGGCGGCACCGGCCGGCGGTCGCACGCCGGCCGAGCGGCAGGCGCTCGTGCCGTGGGGCGACCGGCCGCTCGTCGCGCGCGATCCCCGTCGCCCGTGGCCCGGTGTGCTCCCGCCGCCGGCGCCGTCGATGGTCTACGAGCTGCCGCGCGGCATCGGCGTCGAGGATCCGGCCGGCAAGCCGGTCACGGTCGACGAACGCGGGGCCCTGAGCGGACCGCCCGCCGTGATGGTCTCGCCGACCGGCGCGCGGCGCGATCTGACGGCGTGGGCGGGTCCGTGGCCGCTCGACGAGCGCTGGTGGGATGCCGAGGCCGCCCGCAGCGTCAACCGCTTCCAGGCGGTCGACAGTGAGGGCGTCGCCTGGCTGCTCGTGCTCGACGGCGGCGGCTGGTGGGCCGAGGGGCGGTACGACTGATGATCGGCCGGGAGTAGGCGATGGGCTTCGACAATCCGCCGATCCCGTGGTCGGAGATCGAGCGCAAGCTGAGCGACCGGCGCCGGCCGAAGCAGATGCCCGCTGCGGCCGACGGCGGCGACAGCCCGGCGTGGTCGTTGCGCCGCGGTCCGTACCAGCGGCCCGACGACATCGTGCGCGACCGCGCGGCGGTCCCCTACGCCGAGTTGCACGCGCACTCGCACTACAGCTTCCTCGACGGCGCCTCCAGCCCCGAGGAGCTGCTCGAGGAGGCGGATCGGCTCGGCCTGCACGCGCTCGCCATCACCGACCACGACGGCTTCTACGGACTCGCGCGGTTCGCCGAGGCGGCCGAGCAGGCCGAGGTGCAGACGGTGTTCGGGGCGGAGCTCTCGCTCGGGCTGAGCGCCCCGCAGAACGGCGAACCCGACCCCGAGGGCGACCACCTGCTCGTGCTCGCCCGGCAGGAGGAGGGCTACCACCGGCTCTCGGGCGCGATCACGGCCGCCCAGCTGCGCGGCGGCGAGAAGGGGCGCCCGGCCTACGACCTGGGCGAGCTCGCCGAGATCGCCGGCGGGCACTGGGTGATCCTCACCGGATGCCGCAAGGGCGCGGTGCGGCGCGCGCTCGAGGAGCGCGGCTTCGGTCCGGCGGGTCGTATGGCCGCGGGCGAGGAGCTCGACCGGCTCGCGGGGTTGTTCGGGCGGGAGAACGTCTACGTCGAACTGTTCGACCACGGCGAGCCGCTCGACTCCGATCGCAACGACGCGCTCGCCGCCCTCGCCGCCGAACGCGGGCTGCCGGTCATCGCGACCGGCAACGTGCACTACGCCGCCCCGCGCCACCACCGGCTCGCCACCGCGGTCGCCGCGGTCCGCGCCCAGCGCAGCCTCGACGAGCTCGACGGCTGGCTGCCCGGGGCGGGAACCGCGCACCTGCGCAGCGGACGCGAGATGCAGGAGCGGTTCGCGCGGTATCCGGGCGCCGTCGAGCGGACGGTCGCTCTGGCCGACGAGCTCGCGTTCCCGCTGCGGCGCGCGAAGCCCGCGCTGCCCACGCAGGAGGTGCCCGAGGGGCACACCCCGATGTCATACCTGCGGCAGCTCGTCTGGGACGCCGTGCCGCAGAAGTACCCCGACCTCGACGAGGCCGGGCGCGAGCGCATCGAGAACGAGCTCGCCGTGATCGAGCAGAAGGACTTCCCCGGCTACTTCCTCATCGTCTACGGGATCGTCGCCGAGGCCCGGCGCCTCGGCATCCTGTGCCAGGGTCGCGGCTCGGCCGCGAACTCGGCCGTCTGCTACCTGCTGAACATCACGGCCGTCGACTCGATCTACTACGGACTGCCGTTCGAGCGGTTCATCTCCAGCCTGCGCGAGGAGGAGCCCGACATCGACGTCGACTTCGACTCCGACCGGCGCGAGGAGATCATCCAGTGGACGTTCGAGAAGTACGGGCGCGAGCGCGCGGCGCAGGTCGCCAACGTCATCCAGTACCGGCCGAAGAACGCCGTGCGCGACATGGCGAAGGCGCTCGGGCACTCGCCCGGCCAGCAGGACGCGTGGTCCAAGCAGGTGGAGCGCTGGGGCGCGTCGCTCTCGTCGATGGAGGACAACGACATCCCGCCGCCGGTCGCCGCGCTCGCGATGGAGCTGCTCGGCGCACCGCGGCACCTCGGCATCCACTCGGGCGGCATGGTGCTCACCGAGCGCCCGGTCGGTGAGGTCGTGCCGATCGAGCACGCCCGCATGGACAAGCGCACCGTCATCCAGTGGGACAAGGACGACGCGGCGTGGATGGGACTGGTCAAGTTCGACCTGCTCGGGCTCGGCATGCTCGCGGCGCTGCAGTACTGCTTCGACCTCATCCGCGAGGCCACCGGCGAGAAGTGGGAGCTCGCGACGCTGCCCAAGGAGGAGGCCGCGGTCTACGACATGCTGTGCCGCGCGGACTCGATCGGGGTGTTCCAGGTGGAGTCGCGCGCGCAGATGGGGCTGCTGCCCCGCCTGCAGCCACGGCGGTTCTACGACCTCGTCGTGCAGATCGCGCTCGTGCGGCCGGGTCCCATCCAGGGCGGCGCCGTGCATCCGTTCGTGCGGCGCAAGCTCGGGCAGGAGGCGGTGACCTACGCGCATCCGAAGCTCGTGCCGGTGCTCGAGCGCACGCTCGGGGTGCCGGTGTTCCAGGAGCAGCTCATGCAGATGGCGATGGCGGTCGGCGAGTGCTCGGGCGAGGACGCCGACCTGCTGCGCCGGGCCATGGGCTCCAAGCGCGGCATGGAGAAGATCGAGAAGCTGCGCGAGAAGCTCTACGCCGGCATGGCGTCGAACGGCCTGACGGGCGACGCCGCCGACGCGATCTACGAGAAGATCGAGGCCTTCGCGAACTTCGGCTTCGCCGAGAGCCACGCCCTGAGTTTCGCGCTGCTGGTCTATGCGAGCTCGTGGATCAAGCTGCACTACCCCGCCGTGTTCCTCGCGGGACTGCTGCGGGCTCAGCCGATGGGGTTCTACTCCCCGGCCACGCTCACGGGCGATGCGCGCCGGCACGGCGTCGAGGTGCGGCGCCCCGACATCCAGCGCTCGGGCGTGCACGCCGGTGTGGAATCGCTGAGCGGGTCGAGGAGTCCCTCACCCACGGGGATGGATTCGTGCCGCACCCTCCACCAGCCGCCGATCCCCGAGTTCGATCCGTCGGCAGCGGTCGCCGATGCCGCGCACCGCCGCGACGGGAACGTCGCCGTGCGCCTGGGACTCGCCGAGGTCACCCGGATCGGCGAGAAGGTCGCGCAGCGCATCGTCGCCGAGCGCGACGAGAACGGTCCGTTCCGTTCGATGGAGGACCTCGTGCGCCGCACGGGCCTCGTCACGGCGCAGCTCGAGGCGCTCGCCACCGCGGGTGCGTTCGACGAGTTCGGCCTCACCCGGCGGGAGGCGCTGTGGCGGGCCGGGTCGGCCGCGCAGGACCGCGAGGAGTTCCTCGCCGGCTCGATCGTGACCGTGCAGCCGCCGCTGTTCGCCGACCAGAGCGCGTTCGAGACCCTCGCCGCCGACCTCTGGGCAACCGGGATGTCGACCGACGACCATCCGCTCGCCCACTTCCGCGGGGCGCTCGACGAGCGCGGCGCGCTGTCGTCCGCGGCGATCCGGGTCGCCGAGCCGGGACGGCGGATCGAGGTCGCGGGGCTCGTGACGCACCGGCAGCGGCCGGCCACGGCATCCGGGATCACGTTCCTCAACCTCGAGGACGAGCACGGTCTCGTGAACGTCATCTGCTCGCAGGGCGTCTGGGGCCGTTATCGACGGATCGTGCGCGACTCCCCCGCGCTCATCGTGCGCGGGGTGCTCGAGCGCAGCCCCGAGGGCGTCACCAACCTGCTCGCCGACCGCTTCGAGCCGCTGCGCGTACCCGTCCAGCACCGCTCGCGCGACTTCCAGTGAGCGCGCGATGGCGGTCAACAGCGACCCGAAGGACGGGATCGATGCCGCCGGCCGGGCGCGCATCGGGTACGCGCCCGGATGGCATCCGATCCTCGCCGCCGTCGAGCAGCGGCCCGGCGAGTGGTGGCTCACGACGCAGTACGGCACCCACTACGCGATCGTGCGGCTGCTGCGCGTCGGCGGCGAGCTCGGGTACCGCGCGGTCACCTGGGCCGAGCACAGCGCCGACCGCGAGCTCATCGGGTACTTCCGCACCCTGCGGGCCGCGACGTTCTGGGCGCACCGGCACTGGCTGCGCACCCTCGCCCGGCCGGGCGGGGTGAACGGAGGTTAGGCGCGCTCCTCGATCGCGAGCAGCAGACACGTGCACAGCCCGTCGACCGCGGCCTCGACCTCGTCGAGAGCGGGGAAGGTCGGAGCGATCCGGATCACCGCGTCGTCCGGGTCCTCCCCGTACGGGAACGCGGCGCCCGCCGGCGTGATCGCGATGCCCGCGTCACGGGCGAGGTCGACCGCACGTGTCGCCGTGCCGGCCGGGCCGGTGAGCGCGACGAAGTAGCCGCCCGCCGGCGTCGTCCAGCGTGCGACGCCACCCGATCCGGGCGTGCCGAGCCGCTCCTGCAGGATCCGCTCCACGGCCGCGAACTTGGGCTGGATGATCGCGCGATGCCGCTGCATCAGCGCCCGGACGCCGTCGGCGTCCTGGAGGTGGCGCGCGTGGCGCAGCTGGTTGACCTTGTCGGGCCCGATCGTCTGCACCGATGCGTGCTTCCGATACCACGCGACATTCGTGGGCGACGAGCCGAAGAACGCCACCCCGGAGCCCGCCATCGTGATCTTCGACGTCGACGCGAACACGAACACCCGATCCGGGTTGCCCGCGTCCGCCGCGAGGCCGAGCACGTCGATGACCGGCGGGAACTCGTCGGTGAGCACGTGCACCGAGTACGCGTTGTCCCAGAACAGCCGGAAGTCCGGCGCCGCGGCGGGGAGCGACACGAGCGCGCGCACCGTCTCCTCGTCGTAGACCTCGCCGCCGGGGTTGGCGAACATCGGCACGCACCACATGCCGCGCACGGCCGGGTCCTTCAGGTGCTCGGCGATGACGTCGAGCGGCAGGCGACCGTCCTCGTCGAACGGCACCGGGATCATCCGGATGCCGAACGCCTCCGTGATCGAGAAGTGCCGGTCGTAGCCGGGCGATGGGCACAGGAAGGCGACGTCATCGTCGCGCCAGGGCACGTTGCCACCGGGCACGCCGTGCAGCAGCGCATGGACGATCGTGTCGTGCATGACCGCGAGGCTCGCGTTGCCGAGCGCGAGCAGTTGCTCGACCGGGATGTGGAGCAGGTCGCCGAAGATCGCCCGCAGCTCGGGCAGCCCGGTGTCGCCCCCGTAGTTGCGAACGTCGGTGCCGTCGGCGGCGCGGTAGTCGTGCGAGAGGTCCATCGCGAGCAGCGGCGCGGCGAGCTCGAGCTGCGCGGGCGACGGCTTGCCCCGGGTCAGGTCGAGCTTCAGGCCGCGGGCGACGAGCGCCTCGTAGGCGGCGCGCGCGGAGGTCGTGGGCATGGTTTCAGGCTACCGGCCGCGCCCTACTGCCCGATGCGCGCGCGCAGCCAGTCGATCCGCTTCTGCAACTGCGTCACGGAGGCGCGGGCGACCTCCGGACCGCCGTTGACGCGCCGCACCTCGGCGTGCACGTACGCGTGCGTCTGGCCCGTGTTGCGCGCCCGGATCGAGACGAGCCGGTTGAGAAGCTGACGCTGCTCGGAGAGGGTGCGGTGCAGCGGCGGCGGCACGTCGTCGGAGATCGGCCGGCCGGCGCTGCGGCGCGCCTGGCGGGTCTGCCGGGACCGCAGGAGCTCGCTCACCTGCTCCGGCTCGAGGATGCCCGGGATGCCGATGAAGTCCCACTCCTCGTCGCTGCCCGGCTCCGCGAGGTGACCGAACTCGGCGCCGTCGAACAGCACCTTCTCGAACGTCGCGATCGAACCGAGCGCTGTCCACTCCCCTCGTCGAGCAGGTCCGCGCTGGCCGACTCGCCCTGCTCCGCGCGGTCGAGGTCGTCGTCGTCGAGCAGCTCGTCGTCGTCGCGTTCCCGATCGAGGGCGTGGTCGCGCTCGAGTTCGAGCGCGGTGGCGAGCGCGAGCAGGATCGGCACGCTGGGCAGGAAGATCGAGGCCAGCTCGCCGCGGCGGCGCGCTCGCACGAACCGGCCGACCGCCTGCGCGAAGTACAGCGGTGTCGCGGCGCTGGTCGCGTAGACGCCGACCGCGAGCCTCGGCACGTCGACGCCCTCGGAGACCATCCGCACCGCGACCATCCAGCGGTCGTCGCTCGCGGCGAAGCGCGCGATCCGGTCGCTCGACGCCTTCTCGTCGCTCAGCACGACGGTCGGGGCTCGGCCGGTCAGCTCGGTGAGGATGGCCGCGTACGCGCGCGCCGCCGCCTGGTCGGTCGCGATGACGAGACCCCCGGCATCCGGCAGGCTCTGGCGCACCTCGCTCAGCCGCCGGTCGGCCGCAGCCAGCACGGCGGGAATCCAGTCGCCCGACGGGTCGAGCGCCGCGCGCCAGGCCTGCGCCGTGACGTCCTTCGTGTCGCCCTGGCCGAGCGCGGCCGACATCTCCTCGCCCTGCCGCGTGCGCCAGCGCATCGACCCCGCGTAGCTCAGGAACAGCACCGGACGAACCACCCCGTCCTGCAGCGCGCGCCCGTACCCGTAGGCGTAGTCGGTCTGCGAGACCCGGACGCCGCGCTCGTCGCGCAGGTACGTGACGAACGGGATCGGCGCGGTGTCGCTGCGGAACGGCGTGCCGGTCAGCGAGAGCCGTCGCGTCGCCGGCTCGAACGCCTCCCGGATCGCGTCACCCCAGCTGAGCGCGTCGCCGCCGTGGTGCACCTCGTCGAGGATCACGAGCGTGCGGCGCCAGCCGGTGAGTTCCCGGTGCACGGCCGCCTTGACGGCGACCTGCGCGTAGGTGACGACGACGCCGTGGTAATGCCGCGCCTCGCGCCCGTGCCGGTTGCTGAACTTCGGGTCGAGCCGGATGCCGGCCCGGTGCGCCGCCTCCGCCCACTGGGTCTTGAGGTGCTCGGTGGGAGCCACGACCGTGATGCGGTCGACGATCCGCCGCCGCAGCAGCTCGCTGGCGAGCCGGAGCGCGAACGTCGTCTTGCCGGCGCCCGGAGTGGCGGAGACGAGGAAGTCGCGGCGCGCATCGCTCGCGAAATAGGTGTCGAGCGCCTCCTGCTGCCAGGCGCGGAGGCGGTTCGCGGTGCCCCAGGGGGCGCGCTCGGGGAAGCTCGGCGGGAGGTGCTCGGCTGCCGCGGTCGCGCGGAAGGTCGGCAGCTCACTCATCGCGTGTTCGAGGGTAGGCGATGACACCGACGGTCGAGACGGCCGTCGACGCCGGCGACCCGCTCAGTCGTCGCCGTCGGCGCCGATGCGACGCGCCGGCGACCGGCCGAGCAGCGCCGCCGGGCCGATCGCGCCCGCACCGAATCGTGACGCGACCGCGTCGACGGTCGACTCCGCGTCGCGCCAGGCGGCATCGTCATCCCAGAGGCCCAGATCCGCGCTCGCTCCCACGAGACCCTCGCCCCGCACCCCGAGGAGCCGCACCGGCCGGCCGTTCTCCGAGGCGGCGTCATAGAGGGTGCGCGCCTCCTCGTAGAGCCGTCGCCCGAGGTCGGTGGGCTCCGCGAGCGTGCGCGAGCGCGAGACGGTCGTGAAGTCGGAGAACCGGAGCTTGAGGGCGACGGTGCGGGCCTGCACGCTGGAGCGCCGCAGCCGGGCGCCGACGGCATCCGCGAGGCGCAGCAGCTCCTTGTGGATCTCGGCCCGGCTCGTCACGTCGTGCTCGAACGTGAGCTCGTGCCCGATGCTCTTCTCGACGTGGTGGGTCTGCACCGTCCGCGGGTCGCGGCCCCACGCCAGATCCTGCAGGCGCGCGGCATTGGTCGGCCCGACCGCGCGCGACAGCGCATCCAGCGGCACGGCGGCGACCTCGCCGACCGTGCGCAGGCCGAGGCGCTCGAGCTGCTCGGCCGACTTCGGGCCCACCCCCACAGCGCCGACACCGGCAGCGGATGCAGGGTCTGAATCGTGCGATCGCGCGGCACGACGAGCAGCCCGTCGGGCTTGGCGAGCGATGACGCGAGCTTGGCGACGTACTTGGTGGCCGCGGCGCCGACGGAGGCGCGCAGCCGCGTCTCCTGATGGATGCGCTCGCGGATCCGGGCGCCGATCTGCCAGGGCGTGCCGTACAGGCGAAGCGCGCCCGCGACATCCAGGAACGCCTCGTCGATCGAGAGCGGCTCGACCCGGGGCGTGAACTCGTGCAGCAGTCGCATGACGATCTTCGAATAGCGGCTGTAGTCCTCGAAGTGCGGCTCGAGCACGATCGCCTGGGGGCAGCGCCGCAGGGCGAGCGCCATCGACATCGCGGAGTTGACGCCGTACTTGCGCGCCTCGTAGGTCGCCGCGGTGACGACCGAGCGGGCGCTCGGATGGCCGACGATGACGGGCTTGCCGACGAGGTCCGGGCGCTGCAGCAGCTCGACGGAGGCGTAGAAGGCGTCCATGTCGACGTGCAGGATGGTGGCGGTCAGGTCGTCGAGCGGCTCGGCCGAGACCTGCCTCCCGCTCCCGTCCTGCTTGCTCACCCCACCATGCTCGCAGCGACGGCGGACTTAAGCTCGAAGGCGTGACGGCTGCACACGCCTGGACGCGCTACGTCGCGATCGGCGACTCCTTCACCGAGGGCATCGGCGACCCGGAACCGGGTGCGCCGGGCGGCCACCGCGGCTGGGCGGACCGCGTCGCCGAGGTGCTGAGCGAGACGGCGGCGGGAGGGCCGGAGGGCTTCGCCTACGCCAACCTCGCGATCCGGGGCCGTCTGCTCGACCGGATCCTCGCCGAGCAGGTGGAGGCGGCGATGGAGCTGCGCCCCGACCTGATCACGATCTCCGCGGGCGGCAACGACGTCATCCGGCCGCGCACCGACCCGGACGACATCACCGCGCGCTACGAGACGGGCCTGCAGCGCCTGGTCTCGGGCGGTGCGACGGTCGTCGTCTTCACCGGCCCGGATCCCGGTCGCACCCCGGTGCTCGGCCGGGTGCGCGGCAAGGCGGCCATCTACAACGAGAACGTGCGGGCGCTCGCGAGCCGCTACGGCGCCCGGGTCGCCGACCTGTGGGCGCTGGATGTGCTGCGCGATCCGCGCATGTGGGCGCCCGACCGGCTGCACTTCTCCCCGTCGGGCACCACACGATCGCGCGCATGGTGCTCGACGTGCTCGAGGTGCCGAACGAGCTGGAGCCGTTCCGCCCGGAGCCGCTGCCGCGCAGCGGCTGGCGCCGCGCCACGCGCGAGAACATCGACTGGGCGCGCGAGTACTTCGTTCCATGGATCGGACGTCGGCTCACGGGGCGCTCGTCCGGCGACGGCATCGAGCCCAAGCGACCGGTGCCGCGCGCGGTGCGCTGAGCGCCGCGGAGGACCCGCTGCTCAGACCCCGCCGAACACGATCCCGGGATGCCCGAGGCGCCATCCCCAGCCCGGGTCCTGGATGCCGCGCGACAGCTCGAGCGGCACGCTCAGCGTCGTGCCCGCGACGGTGAACCGCGCGGTGCCGACGTCGGCGCCGCGCACCGCGGTGGTGAGATTCTCGGCCGTGACCCTCGGGGCGACCGTGACGGCGCCCCAGACCAGCGTCGTGACCTTCTTCGTCGCGACGAGCTCGGCGCGCTGCCCCCACGGCATCGTGTAGCCGCCGAACACCTGGCCCCTGCTCGCGAGCGTGACGACGTGGAATCCGGCGACGACGCTGCGGATGAGGGCCCGGATGTCGCGGTCGATCGTCGCATGGTCGCGCCCGCCCAGCACGACGCCCACGATCGTGATGGCCTTCCCGCCGATCGTGCGGTCGCTCGCGAAGAGCAGATTGGCGCCCCAGTCGTTGAGCGTCCCGGTCTTGACCCCGTCCACCCCGTCCGTGCCGAGCAGCGTGTTCGTGTTGCGCACGCTGCCGACGTTCGGCACGGTCGCCGTCGCGCTCGACACGATCGGCGCGACCACCGGGTCCTGCAGCGCGAGTTCGCCGAGTTCGACGAGATCGGATGCCGTGCCGACGTTGCGCGGGTCGATGCCGGTGGGTTCGACGACGTGGATGCCGGTCAGGCCGTGCGCGGACAGCCAGGCGGTCGCGGCATCCGCGTAGCCCGCCGAGGAGCCGAAGGCCCACAGCGCAAGGCTGCCGGCGTAGTTGTTGGCCGACTTCACGAGCGCGAGCTTCAGCAGATCGAGCTCACTGAACCGAAACCCGGGCTGGACCTGCACGACCTCGCCGTCCAGGGAGAGGTAGTGCCGGTAGAGCGCGACGTCGTCGCTCGTCATCGTGATCGTCGGCCCCGCCTCGCCGGGTTTCAGCGGCTTGGCCTGCAGCACGACGAGGGCCGTGATGACCTTGCTGATGCTCGCCATCGGCACCGCGTCGGTGCGACCCGCGGTCGCCGCGGCCTGCGGATACCCGACGACACCGACGGCGCTCGCGCCGTACGACGGCAGACCCGGCTGGGCGGCGGCGGTCGGCGGGATCGCGGGAGCGGTGACGGTGGCGGCCACACCGCGCACGGGGGCGAGCAGTGTGAGCGTTCCGTACAGTCCGCCGCCCACGACGACGACGGCGATCAGCAGGGCGGCAAGGCGGCGTCGGCGATAGGTCGCGGGCGTCGGCACCGGTCGAGACTAACCGGTGTCGCGCGGGCGTCAGGTCCGCGTCGCCCAGATCGCGACCGCGGCCGCCGACGCGACGTTGAGAGAATCGACGCCGCCCGCCATCGGGATCTTCACGACATCGTCGGCGGCATCCATCGTGCGGGGCATCAGCCCGTCGCCCTCGGTGCCGAAGACGAGCGCGAGCCGCTCGGGGGCCCGGTACTCGTCGAGCGGGATCGCGTCGTCGCGCAGGCCGAACGCCGCGACCCGGAAGCCGAGCGACGTCAGCAGCTCGAGACCGGCGCCCGGCCACTCGTCGATCTTGGTCCACGGCACCTGGAACACCGTGCCCATCGACACGCGCACGCTGCGCCGGTAGAGCGGGTCGGCGCAGCGCGGGGTGATGAGGACGGCATCCACCGACAGCGCGGCGCAGCAGCGCACGATCGCCCCGACGTTGGTGTGGTCGACGATGTCCTCGAGCACGACGACGCGCCGAGCGTCCGCGAGGAGCTCGGCGACGGGTCGCAGCCGCGGTCGATGCATCGAGGCCAGAGCGCCGCGGTGCATGACGAAGCCGGTGATCGACTCCAGCACGTCGGGCTCCCCACGAACACCGGCACGTCATACGGGTCGAGCACGGCCGAGACCTCGTCGACCCACTTGGGCAGCACGAGCGCCGATCGGGGCAGGTGCCCGGCCGCGAGGGCCCGCTCGATCACGCGTACCGACTCGGCCAGATACAGCCCGCCGGCGGGCTCGGCGAGGCGCCGCAGCACCACGTCGGTGAGGTCGCGGTAGTCGCGCAGCGCCGGATCGGCGGGGTCCGAGATCGGCACGAGATGCACGAGGCGGAAACATAATCGAAAAGAGCGGCGTTTACCCTGGGGAGCCTGACCAGGAGGTGCGCATGAGCGTCATGACCCCGCCCGCGCGGGACGCGCTCGCCCCGGAGACCGCGCCGCTCGTCGACGAGGCCGCCGAGCTGCTCGGCGGGCGGCTGCTCGTGCTGCTGACGGGAGCGGGTGTCAGCACCGATTCCGGCATCCCCGACTACCGCGGCGAGGGCGCACCCGTCCGCACGCCGATGACGATCGACCGGTTCCTGAGCGACCCGGTCGCCCGCCAGCGCTACTGGGCCGGCAGTCACCTCGGCTGGCGGCACTTCTCGGCGGCCCAGCCCAACGACGGGCATCGCGCCATCGCCGACCTCGAGCTGCTGGGCGTCGCCGACGGGGTCATCACGCAGAACGTCGACGGGCTGCACCTGCGGGCCGGCTCGCGGCGCGTTGTCGACATCCACGGCTCGATGGATCGGGTGCGCTGCCTGCACTGCGGCCAGATCTTCGCGCGCACCGACATCGCCGACCGGCTCACCCGCGACAACCCGTGGCTCGCCTCCCCCGACGACGTGAAGCTCAACCCGGACGGCGACGTCGACGTCGACGCGTACGACGAGGTCATCGTGCCGGCCTGCACCAACTGCGGCGGCGTGCTGAAGCCCGAGGTGGTGTTCTTCGGCGAATTCGTGCCGCGCGAGAAGTTCGCGGAGGCCGCGTCGCTCGTGCGGCGTGCGGAGGGCATGATCATCGCCGGCTCGTCGCTCGCGGTGAACTCCGGCATCCGGCTGCTGGATCAGGCGGTCAAGCGCAAGCTGCCGGTCGTGATCGTGAATCGCGGCGCCACCAAGGGCGACCCGCGCGCGACGCTCAAGATCGACGCCGGCACCTCCGAGGTGCTCGCGGCGCTGCGCGATCGCCTGACCTGAGCGCGCACCTGGCATCCTGGGCTGCGTGACACTGCTCTTCCTCGTGCGCCACGGCGAGACCGACTGGAACCGGCAGCGCCGCATCCAGGGCCGCACCGACATCCCGCTGAACGAGACCGGACGCGAGCAGGCCCGGATGACGGGGCGGCGGCTCGCCTCCCGATCCTGGGACGGCCTGCTCGCCAGCCCGTTGTCGCGGGCGCGGGAGACCGCGGCGATCATCGCCGAGGAGATCGGCCTCGGCGATCCGGATGCCGTTCCCGCCCTCGTCGAGCGCGACTACGGCGAGGCCGAGGGCATGGACTGGCTCGAGATCGAGCGGCGGTTCCCGGCCGGCACCGTCGTGCCCGGGCGCGAGACCCGCGCCGACGTGGCGAACCGGGTCGTGCCCGCACTCATGGAGATCGCGGCGTCGCGTCCGGGAGCCGCGCTCATCGTGGTCAGCCACGGCGGCGCGATCCGCGCGGTGCTCGACCGTGTCGACCCGGCGACCGAGTACGGGCCGATCACGAACGGCTCGGTGCACAGCTTCGAGCTCGCGCGCGGCGAGTTGCGGCTGGTCGCCTTCGACGATCCGCTCGGGTCGTCGCTCGACGAGCAGAACGCCATCGAGGCCCGCGAGGACGAGCAGCACGACGCCCGGCACGAGGGCGGCCGATGAACGGCGTCGACCGGTTCCGTGCGGCCGTCGCGCCGCTCGGTCTGCACCCGGAGATCCGCGAGTTCGACGAGTCGACCCACACGGCCGCCGAGGCCGCTGCCGCGATCGGCTGCCCCGTCGCGGCGATCGTCAAGAGCCTCGTGTTCGAGGCCGGCGGCGCGCCGTTGCTCGTGCTGGTCTCCGGCCCGAACCGCGTCGACACCGCCGCGCTCGGCGCGCGGTTGGGGGTCGACATCGGCAAGGCGGATGCCGCCCTCGTGAAGTCGGCGACCGGCTACTCGATCGGCGGGGTGCCGCCGCTCGGCCTCTCCTCGCCGTTGCGCACGGTCATGGACGCGGACCTGCTCGAGCTGGATGTCGTCTGGGCCGCTGCCGGCTCGGCGACGTCGGTGTTCCCCATCGGGCCCGCCGACCTGGCGCGGCTGACGCGCGCGGAGGTCGTCCCGGTCGACGCCTGAGCTCCGAGCGCGCTCACGGGTTCGACCGCCCACGTTCGCATCGATCCGGCACCGTCACCCGTGCCGACGTGATGCGAACGTGGGCGCTCGGTGGTCGCGGATCAGGCGAGCGACTGATCAGGCGAGCGACTCCATCAGCTCCAGCAGGGCGGCCGCGGAGCGGTCCCAGTCGAAATGCGCGGCCTGGAGCACCGACGCCGCCGATCGTACGCGCCACTCGTCCGGATCCTCGAGGCGCCGGATGCCCGCGGCGAACCCGGCGGGATCGTCTGCGGGTGCGTAGAGCGCGGCGTCTCCCCCGATCTCGCGGAAGATCGGGATGTCGCTCACGACGACGGGCGTGCCGAGCACCATCGCCTCCACGAGCGGCAGCCCGAACCCCTCGTCGCGGGATGCCGTCACGAGCGCCCGCGCCGACAGCAGCAGCGCGCGGTACTCCTCCTCGCTCGTGCCGTCGTGCACGACGAGCGCGCCGGCCGGTGCCAGCGCCTCGAGTCGGCTGCGGGCGGCGGACGGGATCCGGCTGAGGAGGTGCAGCCGGTAGCCGGGCAGTTCGTGCAGCGCGCGGGCGAGCGTCTCGACGTTCTTGTAGGGCATGAACGAGCCCATGTAGACGAGGTCCCGGCCGCCGGCGCCGGCCGGATCCGGTGCCGGCCGGTCGAGCCGGGCGCCGGCCGGTGCGGGATCGGCCGCGTTCGCGACGACGACGACGGGACGTCGCGTGAGCCGGTGCTGTGCGATGAGCTGCTTCGTCGTCGCCGACACGGTCGCGACCGCATCCGCGCGGTCCAGCAGCAGACGCTGCGGCCACCACGCGAGGTGGTAGATCCGCCAGAGCAGCCGGACGAACGCCGGCAGATCGCGCGGCGGGGTCCGGTGCCGGTGGTAGATCAGGTCGTGCAGGGTCTTCACCAGGCGGTAGCGCCGCCCGAACGTGCCCATCGTCTGCAGAGGCGTGAAGACGACGTCGGGTCCGAGCCGATTGACACGGCGGGCGACCCACGGCTCCCCGGGCCGGTGGGCGACGGCCCCATCGCCCACGGCAGGTCGGGCAGCAGCGCCAACTGGCGCTCGTCGCAGATGAGCATCGTGACCTCGTGCCCCGAGGCCGCCGCGAGCCGGCCGAGCGCCGCCGTGATCCGGGAGCTGTACCGGCTGATGCCGTCGTGGTGGTCGACCCGCACGTAGCGGCAGTCGGAGACGATCTTCATCGCCGCGGCAGCCTCACGGCGCCACCTCGTCGAGGAAGGCGGTGATCGCGGTGGCGGCGCCCTCGGAGGCCTCGTAGTGGATGAGGTGCCCCACCCCCGGCAGCACGACGAGACGCCCGTCGGGGAACCGCCGCACGGTCTGCCGGGCCCCCGCGGCGGGCGCGATGTGGTCGACGGCGCCCGCGATCAGCAGGGTCGGCACGGTGACGTCCGCCGCCGCGTCGCCCACCTGCCGGCTGAGCGACGCGTCGAACCCCTCGGCGACCGTGCGCACGTCGCTGAAGCCGTTGAAGTAGCGGTGGTGCTCCTGGTGGATCCAGCGCCGCAGCGCCTTGTCGGGCGTCTTCACGAGGGTGCGCGACATGACCGTCACGATGGGCCGTGCCGCGAGCAGCGCGCGACCGATGCGCTCGGGCAGCCGCCGGGCGAGCCCGTAGTAGGCCCGGGTCGCGCCCGCTCCGCCGACCTTCGCCGGGTCGCTGGCGATGGGGTTCACCAGGATGAGGGCCGGCGGCGTCAGCCCCGCCGCCACCGCGTGCGATGTGACGATCGACCCGAACGAGTGCCCGAGCACCACGGCATCCTGCAGGCCGAGCGCGTCGACGAACGCCGCGAACCAGCGCGCGTAGCCGTCGATCGTGTGCCGGTCGTCGGTCATCGGCGTCGACGAGCCGAAGCCGGGCAGGTCGGGGCCGATGATCCGGATGCCCGGCAGCTTCGCGATGACCGGCTCGAGGCCGTGGTGGTCGCCTCGGTACCCGTGGCAGATCACGATCGTGCGTGCGGCGTGCAGCGGGCCGTAGTCCCAGTACCGGGTGGTGCTGCCGAGCAGCCCGAGCTCGCCGGTGCGCAGCGGCAGGGCCGCCAGCTCGGCGGCGTGCGGGGCGGGTACGGGCATCTGGCGAAGTCTATGAGTGCTGGCTGGGCGTGCCGTCCCCGGCACGACGGGCCAGCCCTAGGGTGGAAACGTGACCTTCACGGCCCCGATCACCCTGCCCGGTCTGGCGCTGGATCCACAGTGGTACCGACGGTCGGTCTTCTACGAGGTCATGGTGCGCTCGTTCGTCGACTCCAACGGCGACGGCACGGGAGATCTCGGCGGCCTGATCTCGAAGCTCGACTACCTGCAGTGGCTCGGCATCGACGCCCTGTGGATCCCGCCGATCTACACCTCGCCGCTGCGCGACGGCGGCTACGACATCTCCGACTACAAGGGGATCCTGCCGGAGTTCGGCACCCTCGACGAGTTCCGTGAGCTCGTGACCAAGGCCCACGAGCGCAACATGCGCATCGTCATCGACCTGGTGATGAACCACACCTCCGACCAGCACGAGTGGTTCCAGCAGTCGCGGTCGGACCCGGACGGCCCCTACGGCGACTTCTACGTCTGGAGCGACACCGACGAGAAGTACCGGAACGCGCGCATCATCTTCACGGACTACGAGGAGTCCAACTGGGCCTTCGATCCGGTGCGCCGCCAGTTCTACTGGCACCGGTTCTTCTCCCACCAGCCCGACCTCAACTTCGAGAACCCGGCCGTGCACGAGGCCATGTTCGACGTCATCCGGCACTGGCTCGACATGGGCGTCGACGGCCTGCGGCTGGATGCCATCCCGTACCTCTACGAGTCCGAGGAGGGCAACAGCGAGTCGGAGCCGCCGACGCACCAGTTCCTGCGCGAGGTGCGTGCGCTGGTCGACCGGGAGTACCCGGGACGGGTGCTCATCGCGGAGGCGAACCAGTGGCCCGCGGAGGTGGCGGAGTACTTCGGCTCGGACGAGGGCCCCGAATGTCACATGGCGTTCGACTTCCCCGTCATGCCGCGCATCTTCTATTCGCTGCGGTCCCAGTCGGCGGCGGAGCTGCAGCGGGTGCTCGCCGAGACCCAGGACGTGCCCGACGGCGCGGCCTGGGGCGTGTTCCTGCGCAACCACGACGAGCTGACGCTCGAGATGGTCAGCGAGGAGTACCGCCAGGCCATGTACGGCTGGTACGCCTACGACCCCCGGATGCGCTCCAACGTCGGCATCCGGCGGCGCCTCGCGCCGCTGCTGGACAACTCCCGCGCCGAGCTCGAGCTCGCGCATGCACTGCTGTTCTCGCTGCCCGGCTCGCCGTTCCTGTTCTACGGCGACGAGATCGGCATGGGCGACAACATCTGGCTGCCCGATCGCGACTCCTCCCGCACGCCCATGCAGTGGAACCCGGACCGCAACTCGGGATTCTCCACCGCCGATCCCGGCAAGCTCTACCTGCCGGTCGTGCAGTCGCTCGTCTACCACTACAACCAGATCAACGTGGAGGCCCAGCTCGCCCAGTCGCGGTCGCTGCTGCATTGGGTGCGCAACGTCATCCACGTGCGCAAGGCCCACCCGACCTTCGGGCTCGGCAGCATCCAGGTGCTCGAGACCGACCACGAGTCGATCCTGGCGTTCATCCGCGACTACCCCGGCTCCGGCCAGCAGTTCGGCGACGCACCGGAGCGGATCCTGTGCGTGTTCTCGTTCTCGCACAACCCCGCCTCCGTGCACATCCGGATGCCGGAGGAGGATCACGGCGCGCCCGTCTACGACCTCTTCGGCGGCGGCGAGTTCCCCACCGTCGACCCGGACGGCACCCTCACCCTCACGATGGCCACCCAGAGCTTCTACTGGCTCCACGTGGGCACCCAGCGCTACCAGCCGCCGCGGCCGTGAGCGACGATCGAACGATCCGGCTCTGCTGCCTCCTGTGGGCGGTCGAGGGCGAGGCGGCCGGCCTGCACGGCTACGAGGATGCCGTTCTGCCGCTGGTCGCCGAGCACCGCGGCGCGGTCACGAGCCGGGTGCTCGGAGGGCGCCGACGGCACGCCGCACGAGGTCCAGATCATCGAGTTCGCCGATCGGGAGGCCATGGACGCCTTCCTCGGCGATCCCCGGCGCACGGTCCTCGCGCCCGAGCGAGACCGGGTGGTCGCCCGGACGGAGCTCTTCCCGGTGCGCCTCCCCGGTGCTGACGGGGGCGCCGCCTAGCCTGACCGGGTGAGCACCTGGGACGGTCCTCTGGGCGTCTTCGACCTGGAGACCACGGGCGTCGACACGGACGTCGCGCGCATCGTCTCGGCGTGCATCGCGGTGCTCGATTCCGAGGGCCGGGTGACGGCGCGCTGGGACTGGCTCGTCGATCCGGGCGTCGAGGTCCCGGAGGGCGCGAGCGCCGTGCACGGCATCACCACCGAGCGCGTGCGGGCGGAGGGCCGGCCCGCCGGGGCGGCGATCGCGGAGATCGCGCAGACGCTGCGCGTGCTGTTCTCGCAGGGCATCCCGTTGACCGTCTACAACGCGCCGTACGACCTCACGCTCCTCGATCGGGAGTGCCGGCGGCACGCGATCGAGCCGGTCGAGCACCCGCAGCCGGTCGTCGACCCGCTCGTCATCGACAAGGCCGTCGACCGCTACCGCCGCGGCAAGCGCACGCTCGAGGTCACCGCCGAGTTCTACGGGGTGGAGCTCGACGGCGCGCACGACGCCGGTGCCGACGCGATCTGCGCCGGACGGGTGGCGCAGGCGATCGCCCGCGCCTACCCCGACGACCTCGGCGTGAGCGCGGGTGACCTGCACGGTCGGCAGGAGATCTGGTTCGCCGACCAGCAGCAGAACTTCGAGGAGTACGTGCGCACCAAGCCGGGGCGCGAAGGCTACGTCGGCGACCGCTCCTGGCCCGTGCGACCGGTCGGGCATCCGAACACCTTCGTCGACACGCAGCCGCTGCCCCCGCTGCCGCCCCAGCCCGGACGGGTGCCCATCGTCGACTTCTCGGAGTTCGATCAGCGACGGCTCGCGGCGCCGACCGTGGCGGACGAGCTCCGCGGCGCCCCCGGCGTCGGACCGCAGGCCGAGGACCTTCGGCGAGCACCCGAGGTACCGCTGACGACGCTGGTCGAGTCGATCAGCATCACGGAGGTCGAGGTCGAGGTCGAGTCCACTCCCGCACCGGCGGTGACGACGGTGCTGCGCGTCGCGGCCGCGATCGTGACGGATCCGGCCGGGCGGGCGCTCGTCGTGCGCAAGCGCGGCACCGAGCTGTTCATGCAGGCCGGCGGCAAGGTCGAGCCGGGCGAGTCGGCTCTCGAGGCGCTGACCCGTGAGCTGCGCGAGGAGCTCGAGCTCGAGCTCGACGCCGATCAGGCGGAGTACCTCGGCATCTTCCGCGCACCGGCGGCCCACGAGTCCGACACGATCGTATCGGCCGCGGTCTTCGCGGTCGCGGCGGCCGACGGGCTCCAGCCGCACGGCGAGATCGAGGAGCTGCGCTGGATCACGTCGCTCGACACGGACCTGCCGCTCGCTCCGCTCACCCGCGACGAACTGCTTCCGCTATGGGAACAGCGCCGCACGTCGTCCGACGGGGCGCTGTTCTGATCGGCGGGGCGCCAGGCGCGGAGCCCGGCGCGGGCGGTTACTTGCCGAAGCCCTTGTAACGCGAGTTGAACTTCTCGACGCGGCCGGCGCTGTCGAGGATGCGCTGCTTGCCCGTGTAGAACGGGTGCGACGCCGACGAGATCTCGACGTCGATGACCGGGTAGGTCTCGCCGTCCAGCTCGATGGTCTTCTCGCTCGTGACGGTCGAGCGGGTGAGGAACGTCTCACCGCTGGCCAGGTCGCGGAAGACGACCGGAGCGTACTCGGGGTGGATCTCGGACTTCATGGCGATACCTCGGGATGGAGATGGAAAGCGTACGGGCCGAACGGCCGAAGGATGAGTCTACTACGAGCGGGCGCGAGCCGAGAAGCGGCCGTCCTCGCTCGTCGCGACGACGAGCGGGACGCCGAATGCCTCGCTCAGGTGCTCCTCGGTGAGGATCTCGGCGATCGGACCGGCGGCGCGGATGCGGCCGTCGGCCAGCAGCAGCGCGTGCGTGAAACCGGGCGGGATCTCCTCGACGTGGTGGGTGACCATGATCATGGCGGGGCTCTGCGGGGCCGTGGCATAGGCGCCGAGCAGCTGCAGCAGCTCCTCGCGCGCTCCGAGGTCGAGCGAGGCCGCCGGCTCGTCGAGCAGCAGCAGCTCGGGATCCGTCATCACGGAGCGGGCGATCTGCACCCGCTTCTGCTCGCCATCGCTGAGCGTGCCGAACAGACGCCCCTCGAGGTGCTCGAGCCGCCACTCGGCGAGCACGCGGCGCGCCCGGCGCAGGTCGACGTCGTCGTACTCCTCGTTCCACCGCCCGGTCACCGAATAGGCCGCCGTCATCACGACATCCAGCACCGCCTCGTTCGCCGGGATGCGTCGGGCGAGCGCCGTCGAGGCGAACCCGATCCGCGGCCGCAGGTCGAACACGTCGACCCGGCCGAGCGTCTCGCCGAGGATCGTCGCGGAGCCGGAGCTCGGGTGCACGTTCGCCGACACGATCTGCAGCAGCGTGGTCTTGCCCGCGCCGTTCGGGCCGAGCACGACCCAGCGCTGATCCGGCTCCACCTCCCACGACACGTCGTCGAGGATGGACTTGCCGTCGCGGACGACGGTGAGATCGTGGAGGCCGAGCACGGGGGCATGATCAGCCAGCCTAAGCGGTGGTGGTCGCCCCGGCTCCGAGCACCTCGTCGTAGATCGCACGGGTGCGCTCGGCGATGGTCGTCCAGCTGAACTCCGACTCGACGCGCCGCCGGCCGGCCTCGCCCATGCGCCGCGCCGACGCCGGGTCGGCCACGACCTCGGTGAGTGCGGTCGCGAGGTCCGCGACGAAGCGGTCGGGGTCCAGCGGTGTGCCGCTGCCGTCATCGGCCTGCTCGATGGGCACCAGCCGGCCGGTGACGCCGTCGTCCACCACCTCGGGGATCCCCCGGTGGCGGTGCCCACCACGGGGGCGCCGCACGCCATCGCCTCGAGATTCACGATGCCCAGCGGCTCGTAGATCGAGGGGCACACGAACGTCGTCGCCGCGGAGTGCAGCACGGCCAGCTCGCGGCGCTGCAGCATCCGGTCGATCCACACCACGCCGGTGCGTTCCGCCTGCAGCGCCTCGACCCCCGCGGTCACCTCGGCGAGGATCTCCGGCGTGTCGGGGGCACCCGCGCACAGCACGAGCTGCACCTCGGGCGGCAGGCTGCGCGCGGCGCGGAGCAGATAGGGCAGGCCCTTCTGACGGGTGATGCGCCCGACGAACAGGACGCTCGGGCGATCGGGATCGAGCCCCAGAGCGCGTGCCGCCTCGGGATCCTCATCGCGGTGCCAGAGCTGCGGGTCGACGCCGTTGTGCACGACGCGCACGCGGGCCGGGTCCACCTCGGGGTAGCTGCGCAGGATGTCGCCGCGCATGCCCGCGCTCACCGCGATCACGGCGTCGGCCGCGTCGAACGCGCCGCGCTCGATCCAGCTCGACACCCGGTAACCGCCTCCGAGCTGCTCCGCCTTCCACGGCCGCAGCGGCTCGAGGCTGTGCGCGGTGACGACATGCGGGATGCCGTGCAGCAGCTGCGCGATGCGCCCCGCGGAGTTCGCGTACCAGGTGTGCGAATGCACGAGGTCGGCGTCGCCGGCATCCTGGGCCATCTGGAGGTCGATGCCGAGCGTCGCGAGCGCCGGGTTGGCACCGATCAGCTGCGGCGGCACCAGGTAGGCGTAGGTGTGCGGCTCGTCGCGCGGCGCGCCGAAGCAGCGCACGACCGTATCGATGTCGAGTCGGAGAGCGCGCACCAGCTCGGCGACGTGCACGCCGGCTCCGCCGTAAACCTCCGGTGGATATTCACGGGTGAGGACATCGACGCGCACCTGGGAAGGGTATCCGGCCTTACTGTGGGGTCGTGGCGTCGAAGAAGATCTTCGGGATCGTTCTCGCCGGCGGCGAGGGCAAGCGCCTGATGCCGTTGACGGCCGACCGGGCCAAGCCCGCGGTCCCGTTCGGCGGGGGCTACCGTCTCATCGACTTCGCCCTCTCCAACCTCGTCAACTCGGGGCTGCGGCAGATCGTCGTGCTGACCCAGTACAAGTCGCATTCGCTCGACCGCCACGTCTCGACGACCTGGCGACTGCCCCCGATGCTCGGCGCCTACGTCGCCTCCGTGCCCGCGCAGCAGCGACTGGGCAAGCGCTGGTTCTCCGGGTCGGCCGACGCGATCCTGCAGAGCCTCAACCTGCTGCGCGACGAGAAGCCCGACATCGTCGTGGTCGTCGGCGCGGATCACGTGTACCGCATGGACTTCAGCCAGATGATCGAGGCGCACGTCGAGTCGGGCAGCGGCGTGACGGTGGCGGCGATCCGCCAGCCGATCGAGCTCGCGAACCAGTTCGGGGTGATCGACGTCGACCCGACGCGGCCGGATCACATCCGCGCGTTCCTCGAGAAGCCGGAGGACCCGGTGGGCCTCCCCGACGCAGCCGATCAGGTCCTCGCCTCCATGGGCAACTACGTCTTCGACGCCGACGTGCTCATCGACGCGGTGCAGAGAGACGGGCTGCGCGCCGACTCGAACCACGACATGGGCGGCGACATCATCCCCGATTTCGTGCAGCGCGGCGACGCGGGGTGTACGACCTCAACCGCAACGAGGTACCGGGATCGACGGTGCGCGATCGCTTCTACTGGCGCGACGTCGGCACCATCGACTCGTTCTTCGACGCCCATCAGGACCTGATCTCGGCACTGCCGATCTTCAACCTCTACAACGAGCAGTGGCCGATCTTCTCGTCGCAGCTCAACTCGCCGCCGGCCAAGTTCGTGCGGGACAGCCGGGGCGCGCTCGGCGAGGTCATCGACTCGATCGTCTCGCTCGGCTGCGTCGTCTCCGGAGCCCACCTCGAGCGCTCCGTGCTCGGCACCTGGGTGTCGATCGAGTCGGGGGCGGTCGTGACGGACACCGTCGTGTTCGAGCGCTCCCAGATCGGCGAGGGCGCGATCGTGCGTCGCGCTATCCTCGACAAGGGCGTCGTGGTGAGCCCCGGGGCGACCGTCGGCGTGGATCGCGAGGCGGATCTCGCGCGCGGCTTCACCGTCACCCAGAGCGGCATCACGGTCGTCGGCAAGGGCATCCTGGTCGAGTAGCCCGTCCCGACTACGAGAGGAACGCATGTCGCGCTTCCTCGTCGTCCTCGACGTCGACTCCACGCTGATCGAGGACGAGGTCATCGAGCTGCTCGCCGAGGAGGCCGGCTCGCTGGATGCCGTCGCCGACGTGACCTTCCGCGCGATGAACGGGGAGCTCGACTTCGCCGACTCGCTGCGGCAACGGGTCGCGACGCTCGCCGGACTCGAGGAGGCCGCGATCGACCGGGTGGCCTCACGGGTGCGCGTGACCGGCGGGGTTCCGGAGCTCATCGCGGCCGTGCAGGGCGCCGGCGGCCTCGTCGCCGTGGTCTCCGGGGATTTCACGAGGTCATCGATCCGCTCGCAGCCCGGCTCGGGCTCGACCACTGGCGGGCCAACCGACTCGAGGTCGCGGGCGGCCGCCTGACGGGTGGGGTGATCCCGCCCATCGTGGATGCCACCGCCAAGGCCGACGCTTTGCGCGAGTGGGCGGGCGCGGCGGGCATCCCGTTGCATCAGACTCTCGCGGTCGGCGACGGCGCCAACGACCTGCCGATGATGGCGCTGTGCGGCCTGTCGATCGGGTTCGATGCGAAGGCGCCGGTGCGCGACGTCGCCGACGTGCTGCTCGACGACCGCGACCTCTCGCGGCTGCTGCCGCTGATGGGGCTGCGCTGATGGGCCGCACGTGATCACCGTCGGACGGGCGATCGCCGCGGGCGTGCTGACGGCGG
Organism: Pseudolysinimonas kribbensis; assembly: GCF_030161895.1. Classification (GTDB taxonomy): domain Bacteria; phylum Actinomycetota; class Actinomycetes; order Actinomycetales; family Microbacteriaceae; genus Pseudolysinimonas; species Pseudolysinimonas kribbensis. Next base: position 24,127 of record NZ_BSVB01000001.1, on the reverse strand, counting down.
TCCTCTGGGTGGCGACCGCGCTTCTCGGCACCGTGCCGATCGGCGCCCGGCCGCTCGGCTGGCTCGAGCAGGTCATCGTGCCCGGTCCGCTGGCGCGGATCGGCGAGCTGCCGGTGCCCTGGCCGCAGATCACGGTGGGAGCCGGGGCGGTGCTGCTGGGCGCGCTGATCGCCGGCGCCGCCCTGCTGACCCGCGGCGGTGCGCGCCTGCCGGTCGTCTGGCTGGCCGCCGCGGTCGGGTCCCTGATCGTCGGTGCGGTCATGGGCGTCGGAACGATCATCGGCGAGACGCCGCGACTCGGCGTGTCCTATCCCGCCGCCGACGTGGCCCGCGATCTCGGCACGCAGGCGTGGGGGCTGGTGCTCGGATGGGCGCCCGCCCTCGTCGCCGGGTGGTCGCGCGACCGCGGTCCGCTGCGGGCGGCCGGGATCGCGACGGGGGCCGTCGCTCTCGTCGCCGCCCTCGTCACGGGGGTCGCCGCCGGGGTCGGCGGGCCGTTGCGTTTCGCCGCGCTCGACGCCGCCGCCTCGCCGCCGGCCACGCCCTCCCCCACGCCGTCTCCGCCCGTCACCTTCTCCCCGGCACCGCTGCCCCATAACGTCTATGCCCTCGCGTCGACGACCTGCCCGCCGGACGCACTCGTGCTCGCGTCCACGGGGGCGACGCTGCGCTCGGGCACCGGCACTTCGCGATCGAGATCCGCAACTCCTCCACCGCGACGTGCACCCTCGACGGCTATCCGGCCGTCGGCTTCCGGGACGCGCGGGGCCGTGCGGTCGCGGCCTCCGTGGCGCCGGGCCGCTCGTTCATGGACCCCGACCCGGGCGCGACGCCGGTCACTCTGGCGCCCGACGCGACCGCCCTCGCGACCATCGGATGGGATGCCGGCGCCGGATCCGGTGATCCGACCCTCGCGCGCGAGCTGGTGCTCCGGATCGACGCGGGCGGGCGCGAGCTGAGCATCCCGTCGGGCGCCTTCGACGTCGTGCAGGGCACCTCGGTCACGGTGCAGGCCTGGCACGCGGCGCCGGCGACGTCGGGCTAGTGCCCCATCCCGAGGCCGCCGTCGACGGGGATGACGGCTCCGGAGATGTAGCCGGCGTCGTCGGACGCGAGCCAGGCGACCGCCTTCGCGACCTCCTCGGCGCGTCCGGGCCGTCCGGCCGGCACGGTCTTGATGTACTCCGCCTGCTGATCCGCGGGAAGCTCGGCGGTCATGTCGCTCTCGATGAAGCCGGGCGCCACCACGTTCGCCGTGATGCCGCGCGCCCCGAGTTCGCGGGTGAGCGAACGCGCCATGCCGACGAGGGCGGCCTTCGACGAGGCGTAGTTGACCTGGCCGGGGCTGCCGTACAGGCCGACGATGCTCGAGATCAGGATCACCCGCCCGAACCGCGCCTTGAGCATGCCCTTCGAGGCGCGCTTGACGACGCGGAACGCGCCGCCGAGGTTGGTGTCGACGACCGTGTCGAAGTCCTCGTCGCTCATCCGCAGCACGAGCGTGTCCCGGGTGATGCCGGCATTGGCGACGACCACCTCGACGGGGCCGAGCTGCTTCTCCACCTCGGCGAACGCGGCATCCAGGGATGCGCCGTCGGTGACGTCGGCGCGAACGGTGAGTGCACCCTCCGGACCCTCGCCGGAGCGCGCAGTCACCGCGACGCGGTGACCCTGGGCGACGAACTCCGCCGCGATGGCGCGGCCGATACCACGGTTGCCGCCGGTCACGAGCACGGTGCGAGGTGTGGTCACGGTGAGCCAGCCTAGAGCCGAGGAACCCGGCCCGGAACCGACGGCCGAGACGGCCGTCGGCGCTGGCGTCGCGGCGGAGGTCCGAAAGGACCTCCGCTCTGAGCTCCAGCGCGCGAGCGTAGGCTAACGCTCAAGCCCATGGCCAAGACCGTCTCGATCACCGAGCTGCCGCCGTCGCCGGATCACGAGCGGCACATGCGGATGATCAAGTACGCGGTGGCGATGACCGTCCGGGTGATCTGCCTGATCGCGGTGCTGTTCGTCCCGGGCTGGTGGCGCCTCATCCCCGCGATCGCGGCCGCGGCGTTGCCCTACTTCGCGGTGGTCATCGCGAACAACGTGCACACCGACCGCGCTGCCGCTGTGGAGCGACCCGGCGGGATCGTGCCGGTGGGGTCGGGCGCGGGCGCCGGCGGCCAGCACGAGGACATGCGGTGATCGGCGGCGGCGAGGCGCCCACCCAGTGCTCGAGCGCGGGATGCCGGGAGCCGGCGTCCTGGCGGGTCAATTGGCGCAATCCCCGCCTGCACTCCCCGACCGCGTCAAGGTCTGGCTGGCCTGCGACGCCCACCGCGACCACCTCGAGGGGTACCTCGCCTCGCGCGGGTTCCCGGTGGTCGTGACCGCGCTCGACGTCGTGGCTGACGTCGTGCCGGATCGCGCGTGAGCGGCATCCGACGCTGGGGCGGCTACGTCGCCCTCGTCGTCGTCTTCTCGATCGCCTGCGGCGTCCTCTCCTGGTGGCAGTGGTCGCGCAACGCCGAGCGGACGGCCGAGAACACGCTCATCTCGATCAACTGGTCCAAGCCCGCCGTGCCGGTCGACCAGGCGCTGCCGAGCCTCGACTCCTGGCGGCACGACCTGGAGTGGCGCGAGGTGACGCTGCACGGGCGGTACCTGCCCGGCCAGCAGCTGCTCGTACGCGATCGTGCGCGCAACGACAACCCCGGATTCGAGGTGCTGGTGCCGCTGCGCCTGCCCGACGGCCGGATCTTCGTCGTCGACCGCGGCTGGCTCCCGATTCCCGCGCGGGGCGATGTGCCGCAGGTGCCCGCGCCGCCGTCCGGTGACGTGTCGGTCGTCGTGCGGCTGCAGCAGAGCGAGCCCGACCTGCCCGGCCGCACCTCGCCGCGGGGCCAGATCGCCTCGATCGATCTGCCTCAGATCGCCCGCGCAACCGGCGCGGACACGTACACGGGCGCGTACGGCACGATGACGCGCGAGGATCCCCCGCGACGAGCCGGCCCGTCGCGGAGCCCGAGCCGGTGGCCGATCCGGGGCCGTTCCTCTCCTACGCGATCCAGTGGATCGTGTTCGCGCTGCTCGCCGTCGTGGGCCTGGTCTGGGCCTACCGCCGCGAGAAGCGCCTCGGCGCCATGTCGGCCGAGGAGCGCGCGGTCGCCCTGCGGTCGCGCCGCCCCTCGCACGACGCCGACTACGAGGACGCGGTCCTCGACCGCAACCCGGACTAGCTGGCGCGCTAACTGACCCAGCGAAGCGGGGCGACCGCGCTCGTCCCGCGTAGCGGCCGCGCGCCGCAGGAGCGGCGGCGCGCTAACTGACCCAGCGAAGCGGGGCGACCGCGCTCGTCCCGCGCAGCGGCCGCGCGCCGCAGGAGCGGCGGCGCGCTAACTCACAGAAATGAGGTCGGCGTAGTCGGGGTTCCAGTGGTCCTCGACCCCGTCGGGCATGATCAGCACACGCTCCGGGTTGAGCGCCTCCACCGCGCCCTCGTCGTGCGAGACGAGCACGACGGCGCCCGTGTAGCCGGCCAGCGCGCCGAGGATCTCCTCGCGCGACGCCGGGTCGAGGTTGTTGGTCGGCTCGTCGAGGAGCAGCACGTTCGCGCCCGACACGACGATCATCGCGAGCGCGAGACGGGTCTTCTCGCCGCCGGAGAGGACGCCGGCGGGCTTGTGGCCGTCATCCCCGGTGAACAGGAACGAACCGAGCACCTTGCGCGCCTCGGTCTCGGTGAGCTGCGGCGAGGCGCTCATCATGTTCTGGATGACGGTGCGGTTCACGTCGATGGTCTCGTGCTCCTGGGCGTAGTACCCGATCCGCAGCCCGTGCCCCTGTTCGACCGCGCCGGTGTCCGGCCGGTCGATGCCGGCGAGGATCCGCAGCAGGGTGGTCTTGCCCGCACCGTTCAGCCCCAGCACGACGACCTTGGACCCGCGGTCGATGGCCAGGTCGACCGCGGTGAAGATCTCGAGCGATCCGTACGACTTCGAGAGGTCGGATGCCGTGAGCGGCGTGCGCCCGCACGCGACCGGGTCGGGGAAGCGCAGCTTCGCCACCCGATCCACCGCGCGCACCTCCTCGAGGCCGGCCAGCAGCCGTTCGGCGCGCGCGACCATCTGATGCGCGGCCGCCGCCTTGGTCGCCTTGGCGCCGAATCGCGCCGCCTGCAGCTGCAGCGCGGTCGCCTTCTTCTCGGCGTTGGCGCGTTCCTTCTTGCGGCGCTCCTCATCGGCCTCGCGCTGGCGCAGGTAGTGCTTCCAGCCCATGTTGTACACGTCGAGAACGGCGCGATTGGCGTCGAGGTAGAACACCTTGTTGACCGTCTCCTCGACGAGGTCGACGTCGTGGCTGATCACGATGACGCCGCCCTGGTAGCCCTTGAGGAACTCGCGCAGCCAGACGACGGAGTCGGCGTCGAGGTGGTTGGTGGGCTCGTCGAGGATCATCGTCTCGGCGCCGGAGAACAGGATGCGCGCGAGCTCGATGCGGCGCCGCTGGCCTCCGGAGAGGGTCTTGAGCTGCTGGTCGAGGATCCGGTCCGGCAGCGCGAGGTTCGACGCGATCGCGGCCGCCTCGGCCTCGGCCGCATACCCGCCGAGCGCGACGAAGCGATCGTCGAGCCTGCTGTAGCGCGCCATGGCCGCCTCGCTGACCGCCGGATCCGGGTTGGCCATCGCCAGACTCGCGGTGCGGAGGTCGGTCACCAGGCGCCCGAGGCCGCGCGCGTCGAGGATGCGGGTGCGTGCGGTGTCCTCCGGATCACCCGACCGCGGATCCTGCGGCAGGTACCCGATCTCACCGCTGCGGGAGATCGTGCCGCCCGTGGGCTGGGCCTCGCCGGCCAGCGCCTTGGTGAGCGTCGTCTTGCCCGCGCCGTTGCGGCCGACGAGGCCGACCTTGTCGCCCTTGTCTACGCGGAACGTCACGTCCTCCATGAGCAGACGTGCCCCGATGCGGATCTCGAGGTCGTGCACGGCGAGCACAGAAGGACTCCGGTTCTTTGGTGGGGAGGGTTGATGAGGCCGACGTGGGCCAGCCCGCTAGCCTAGCCGCATGACCATCGCAGCGCCCGTCCGCCGTCCCGTCCTCGCCGATCGCGTGGTCCCTCGGTCGTGGATCACGAGCGCGATCTTCGTGGTCGGCGGAACCGGCCTCGTCGCGCTGCTGGCGCAGGTCGCGATTCCGTTGTGGCCGGTACCCATCACGGGTCAGACGTTCGCGGTCCTGTTCGTGGGTGCGGCCCTCGGGCCGGTGCGCGGCGCGCTGTCGATGGCGCTGTATCTCGTGCTCGGTGTGGCCGGACTGCCGATCTTCACGGGCGGCGCCCACGGCAGTCTGTTCGCACTGGCCTCCGGGGGTACATCGTCGGGTTCCTGTTCGCGGCCGGACTGGTGGGCTGGCTCGCCGCGCGCCGCTGGGACCGCCGTTGGTACGGCACCGTCGTCGCCTTCCTGGCCGGCTCCGCCGTCATGTACCTGTTCGGACTGCCCTGGCTCTACCTGACCGTCGGCGTGCACCAGGCCGACCCGGTCGGCTTCACGCTCCAGAACGGGCTCCTGGTCTTCCTGCTCGGCGACGCCATCAAGGCCGCGGTCGCCGGGGTGATCCTGCCCCTCGCCTGGAGGATGAGCGACCGCGCCGAGAACCATCGCTCGGCCTGAGCGACCTACGGGGGGGGCGGTGCACGGTGGGCGCTTCGGCGTGACGAGGGCGACGGCATGACCGAGACGCCCCGTCGGGTCGCGGTCGGCCTCGTCATCGGCGTGCTGACGGCCGTTCTCCTCGGGCTCGCCGGCGTCGCGGTCTTCTCCGCGACGGTGCCGCGCGCGACCTCCGCCAATCCGCTGCATGAGGCGCGGTTCTACGTCGATCCCGCCTCGAGCGCGGCGCTCGCCGCCCGTCGCGATCCCTCCTTCGGCCCGATCGGCCGTGAGCCCGCCGCGATCTGGCTGACCCCGGAGGCGCATGGTGCGTCCGAGGTGGGCGGATACGTCGGTGGGATCGTGGATGCCGCCCGGCGCGGAGGCGAGTGGCCCGTGTTCGTCGTCTACGGCATCCCGCACCGCGATTGCCAGGCGCAGGAGTCCGCCGGCGGAACGGCGGATGACGCCGCATACCGCGATTGGCTCCGGGCCATCGCACGCTCGCTGACGGCGCAGACCCTCGTCGTCGTCGAACCGGATGCGCTCGCCCTCACCGCCGAGTGCCACGATCGGTCGGCGCGGGTGGCGCAGCTGCGCGACGCGGTCGGTCTGCTCGCCCCGACGGGCGCCGTCGTCTATCTGGACGCGGGTCACTCCGGCTGGCTCGATCCCGCGCTCATGGCTGGCCTGCTCCGGGATGCCGGGGTCGACCGGGTGCGCGGGTTCGCGAGCAACGTCTCCAACTTCGAGACGACCGCCGCGGAGCGCAGGTACGACGAGGCCATCAGCGCCGCGCTGGGCGGCGCGCACTACGTGATCGACACCTCGCGCAACGGCAACGGGCCCGCGCCCGACCAGGCGTGGTGCAATCCGCCCGGTCGCGGGCTCGGCGACCCGCCGCGCGTCGTCGAGGATCGAACGCACCTGGATGCGACGCTGTGGGTCAAGAACCCGGGCGAGAGCGACGGCGCCTGCAACGGCGGTCCGGCGGCCGGGCGATGGTGGCCGGATGGCGCGCGAGCGCTCATCGCAGGAGGAGACTGAGATGGCCGAACGCGACGCACGTCGGGTGGCAGTGGTGATCGAGGACGACGACGACATCCGCAACCTGCTCGAGACCGTCCTCACCCAGGGCGGATTCGAGGTCGTCGCCCGGTCGAACGGGCTGGACGGGATCGAGGCGGTGCGCGCGTTCAGCCCGACCGTCACGACCCTCGACGTCAACATGCCCGGGATCGACGGCTTCGAGACCGCGAAGCGGATCCGGGCCTTCAGCTCCACCTACATCGTGATGCTCACCGCTCTCGACGAGGAGATCGACACCCTGCAGGGGCTGGAGGCGGGCGCCGACGACTACATCACCAAGCCGTTCCGGCCCCGCGAACTGCGCGCTCGGATCGAGGCGATGCTGCGGCGTCCGCGGACGCTCGGTTCCCCCGACGACCCGGCCTCGGTCGCCGGATCCTCCGCGCTCTCCCCCGCTGACGACGCGTCGACCGAACCGGTGCAGCCGGGCGCCGAGACCGACGGGACGCCCGTCGCGTCGGGATCGGCTGTGCGGGACGATGCAGAGGGCTGGATCGAGCACAACGGCCTCCGGCTCAACCTGCCGATGCATATCGTGCGCGTGGACGACGAGGAGATCCCGCTGACCCGGTCGGAGTTCGAGCTGCTCGCCGCGCTCATGCAGTCGGGTCGGCGGGTGCGCACGAAGGCGGATCTGGCGCTCCTGCTGCGCGGCGAGAGCTACGTGACGAGCCACTTCGTGAGCGAGGCGGATAAGCGCGGCATCGAGGTGCACATGGGCAACCTGCGCAAGAAGATCGGTGAGAGCTCCGCCACGCCACGCTGGATCGAGACCGTGCGCGGCGTCGGATACCGCCTCACCGCCGCCGACGACTGACGTCCGGAGGACGCTGACGGGAGGCCGCCCCGCCTGAGCTCCGTCCGACGACCCAGGGGGATGGAAGTCGTCACCGCCGTCTAGATTCGGCGGGCCGCGTCGGGGGTCGCGGCGAACGGATCGGGTTCTCAGGCGGGCGCAGCCTCCAGTCGGTGGGCCAGGTCGGCCAGTTCGTGGCAGGAGGCGGTGCCCACCTCCACGAGTCGCCGGACGGCGGGTCCGTCCACCTGGTGGGTTGCGGCGATCCGGTGCTCCAGATCGCTCGCGGCCGAAGACAGAGCCGTGGCTCCCAGCATCCCGCTCGCAGTGCGAACGCTCAGCAACACGGTGGTCACGTCCTCGGGGTCACGTCGTTCGGCCGCGTCGAGGAGCCGGGCGACCCGGCCCTCCCACGCCCGAACGAAGTCGGTCAGGAAGCGCACGCCGGCCGGGACGTCGCCCGCGAGCTCCCGCAGGAGTCGCACGACGATCGCCTCGTCGATGTGCATGTAGGTCATGGCGGTCACACCCGGTATCCGCGCTGGCGGCGCAGGAGCTTGAACAGCATCCCGACCGTCTGGACGGCGGTGATGACCCCCAGGATCGGCCAGCCGACCCAGAGGATCGACGACTGGATGATCACCGGCAGCAGGAACCACCCGAGCACGAGCACGGCCATGACGAGCACGGCGATGACCGCCGGCGCGATGAACGCGCTGCCGGAGCCGCGCTCCGCCTTGGCCTGGGCGGCCCAGTTGTCGACCTGCTTGCGACTGAGGAACTTGCTCCACGCCCGCACGAAGTGGCCCAGCCGGATCCACATGTAGATCTCCGACGGGACGAACAGCGCGGCGAACAGGATGTCCTTCGCGTCGCGCCGGTGCATGGACAGCGCGATGCGCAGGTTGAGCAGGATCGCGACGGCCGGCGCGATCAGCCAGATCGGCTCGAACACGAACGCGTGGATCGACAGCGACCCCACCAGCAGCAGGACGAACAGCAGACGCGTGACGCCGTTGATGAGCATCGACAGGTTCTCGAGCCAGCGCAGGCGGAGGTTCGGATGCAGTGGCTGGCCCTTCGTGTCGCCGCGCTGACCGGGCCACATGAGCTCGATCGCTCCGAAGTTCCACTTGACCTGCTGGGCATCGAGGCCGCGCAGCGTGGTCATGCCGCCGACGTCGGCGCGGGCGCGGGCGCTGATCTTGGTGAGATATCCGGCGCTCTTGATCTGCAGCGAGAGGAGCGAGTCCTCGACCTCGCTGTCCTTGACCCACGGCGTGGACTGGTGGTTGTCGATCATGGCCTGGTGCAGGGCCTTCATCGAGAAGATCGAGAACTGACCGCCGAGGACCGCCATGTTGCGTCCGCGCAGCATGTTCTGCATGTTGAAGGCCGCGAACTGGGCGCGCTGGCCGGCGACCAGGAAGCCCGCCATGCCGGACATCCGGGTGTCGTCGATCGTGTAGATCGCCGAGATGCCGCCGATGCGCGTGTCGCTGACGATCTCCTCCTCGAGGCGTTGCACCGCGTCGGCGTCGGCGACCGTGTCGCCGTCCACGCCGAGCAGGTAGTCGCAGCCTTCGACGAGCTCGAAGCCGTAGTTGAGTGCGCCGACCTTCTTGTCGGGGTTCTTGCCGATGTCGTGGACGAAGACCTCGGTGAACTGCTCGCGTGCGGCGTTGACGACGCGGTGCGGGCCGGCGTAGGCGCTCGCGATGGCGACGGTGTCATCCGTGGTGTTGTTCACGACCACGTGGATCATGTCGGGAACGCGTGACTGCGCGAGCAGCGACTCCAGCACCTGGGCGATCGATTCCCCCTCGTTGTAGGCCGGGATGATGCAGCCGATGGTGGCGCGCTGGACGCTGAGAGCCTCGACGGAGGCGATGAAGTCGTTGTCGGCGTCGGGCTCGACCCGCGTCACGTACGCCTTGGGCGCCGCGATGGTGTCCGTCATGTCTGTCATCCCCCGTGTCGCGGTTCCGGGTCTGTCCCTGGCCGCTACAGTCAGTGTTCAGCAGCGACCTCAAGGACCGGGCCTGGTCCCCGGCAAGATCACCTCAAGATCGGATCAAGTCGCAGCGGGGTCGTGGACGGGGGTGCCGGATGACGCGGACGGGACGTGGGATCGTCGTGGTCGCCGCTGGCTCGGCGCTCGTGCTGGCGCTCGCCGCGTGCGGAACACCGCCCTGGGATCAAAGCGGAGCGGCGACCGGAGGCGCGACACCGTCGCCGACGTCGACCCGGATCGTCGTCGTCCACAACGACCTGCAGACGGGTTCCACGAAGCGGACCCTCAAGGCGGGCGACATCACGCTCGACGTCACCTACTTCTCGACCCTCGACATCGGCCGGTGGTACGCCGACGCGAACAAGCCGCTGAGCCTCACCGCGGTCGCCTCGCTCGGCACCGACGTGGGCCAGGGCGTGTATCTGAGCAAGGTGACCATGACGACGACGGTGCGGGGTCCGAAGGGGGCCCTCCCGGCTCCCGCGGCGCAGGTCGACCAGTCGACGGTGCCGCCGGGGTACTTCATCAAGCAGCCGTTCAGCTACTCGCAGACCTTCGTCGTGCCACCCGTCGCCCCGTCGGCCACCTCGGCGACCTTCTCGATCGTCTACGAGCTGCTGCTGCAGACCGGGGCCAGCTCGTCGACGTACGCCAAGGAGACCGCGTCGGACAGCGTCACCGTGACCTTCCCGGCGCGTTAGGCCGCGTACTCGATCGTGCCGGGGCGGCCGGAGTCGATCGCGAGGTCGAGCACGGCTTCGGCGGTCTCGAGCAGTTCGTCGTAGCGCGATCCGGCGGCTCGCGTCGAGGTGATGCCGATGTAGGTCGCGACACGGAACCGGTCCGCGTCGTCGATCGGCGAGGTGAGAGCGTCTCCGTTGATGCGCTCGGCGACGACGCGCGCGTCGTCCTCGTCGTCCATCGGGAACAGCACGGCGAACCGCCGGCGGCTCAGCCGTCCGACCAGCGACGCGGCGGGAGCGTCGCCGAGCGCCAGCCGTCCCATGACCCGGATGGCGTGGTCCCCCAGCCCGCGCCCGAAGGCCAGGTTGATCTCGTCGATGTTGGCGAGCTCGACCAGCACGAGCGCGATCGTCGTCTGGTCGCGCATCGCCCGGCGCAGCCAGACCTCCGCCAGGGTCCGGAATCGGTCATCGGCGAGCAGTCCGTCGGCTTCCGAGTCGGATGGGATGTTCAGCCCAGGGCGCCGGAAGCGTTCCATCTGGAGCATGGAGAGGCTCACCGTCCCGAGGACGATCAGGCCGAGGTTCACGAGGGTGGCCTCCGCCGGTCCGAATCCCGTGGAGAAGACCGCGTCCGAGGGGCCCAGCAGCGGCAGCAGCACCGCGCGGGCGGCGTAGTACAGCGCCATGACGAGGCTCGCGATGCCGACGATCCGGGCGTTGAGGCTGCGTCTGAGCCACCCGCGGAGGGTCTCGATGAATCCGAGGCCGGCGAGCACCGCGGCCGCGACGAACATCTCGACCGCGCCGGCCCACATGCCGGCGGACGCCCCCGCGCGAGCACCGCGGCGGCGACGAGTGCCGCGACGCCGAGCGGCACCGCGGTGAGCGGCCGACGTCCGTTCGCGGCACGGTGGCCCGACCACAGCATCCCGATCGCGAGCACGAAGGCCCCGTTGCCGACGGCGATCGCCCACCAGGCCGACGGCTGCAGCCCCTCGATCGTGTACGCGAGCGTCTCGAGGATGCCTGCCACGAACGCGACGCTCCAGATCCGGCCCACGGCGTCGTTGCGGCGCAGGGTCGTATTCAGCACGAACGTCACACCGCACAGGATCACGATGAACCCGCTGACGGCGGCGACGGTGGTGATGTCGAGCTTCATGCTGCCTTTCCATGGCGGGCGATCGAGGATGCCGAGATGGCTCGATCTGGCGCATCCGGCGCGACGTGCTCGGTCGGAATCCGGACGCGGAAGGTGCTGCCGAGCCCCAGCTCGCTCTCCACCGACAGGTCGCCGCCATGTCGCTGGACGATCTCGCGCGTGATGGCCAGGCCGAGCCCGGTGCCGCCGGTCGTGGAGTTGCGGGCCGACTTGGTGCGATAGAAGCGGTCGAAGATGCGGGCGAGGTCGATGTCCGGGATGCCCTGGCCGGTGTCGCGGACCTCCAGGGTGATCGCGGGGCCGGTCTCGCGCACCGACACCTGGACCGTTCCCCACTCGCGGTTGTACTTGATGGCGTTCGTGACGAGGTTGTCGACCACCTGCCGGATGCGCACCGGATCGATCGTCGCCGTCGCGGACGCCGGGACATCGAGCTCGAGCTCGACCTCGCGGTCCTCGGCGAAGATGCGCTGCGACGCGACGGACTCCCGGGCGATCTCCGCCACGTCGGCTCGTACGAACGACATCGGCAGGTTCTTGTCCGCGTCGCTCGCGGCGCGCAGCAGGTCGTTGACGAGCACGAGCAGTCGCTCGGCGTTGCTCGCGGCCACGTCGACCTGCTCGAGCGTCTCGTCGTCGAGGTCGGCGTCGCGGACGAGGTCGAGATACCCGAGGATCGAGGTGAGCGGAGAGCGCAGCTCGTGCGTCACCGAGCCCACCAGATCGTCCCGCGCCCGGACGGCGTCGAGCTCCCGGGTGACGTCCTTGACGACGACCACGCCGCCGCGGTATTCGCCGCGGGCGTCACGCAGCGCCCGCGATCCCACTGAGTAGGCGGCGCGGCGCCCGCCGGGGTCGCCCACCCAGATGACGAGGCCGTCGAACTCCTGCCCCGCAAGGGCGCGGGCGAACGGACGGTTCTGCTGCGGATAGGGGTGGCTCGGTCCGCCTGATAGACGACGCGATGCACGAACACGGTCTTGGGCTCGCCGAACTCATCGAGCCACCGGCGCTGCGTGCGGTTGACGAAGGTGACCTGGCCGTTCCGGTCGAAGGCCAGCACGCCGAAGTCGACGGTGTTGAGCACCTCGTCGAGCAGCCGCTGCTGCTGGCGCGCTCGCTCCAGCGCGTTCTCGATGAGCTGCGAATGCTGCCGCAGCAGCACCGACTGCGCGCGCGAGCGCCGCGCCGCGACGTACACCGTGGTCGAGACGAAACCGAGCGTGATGGGAAGGAGCACGACGGAGGCGAAGTCGTTGACGACCAGGGGGTCGGCGAGAGAGCGCGACTGATCCAGATCATGGCGACCGCCAGGCTCGTGCCGCCGACCACCTCGACCAGCGCGAACGACCTGGCCAGCCAGATCACCGGGAAGACCATCATGAGACCGGAGCCCAGTTGCGGCTCGGCCGCGCGGATCGCGCCGATCGCCAGGATGTTCAGCACCGGCATCAGCACCCGCCACTGTCGCGAGATCAGGTCCCACGGCACCATCGCCGCGACGCCGGTGAGCACGAAGACGAGGCCGATGCCGGCGAAGATCGCGGGCTGGGTGAGGGCCTCCGGTGCGAAGACGACGATCGCGACGACCACGACGAGGACCGCGGCGGAGACCAGCATCTGGCTCGCCAGGATCGCCGTCGCAGCCGCGCGCGATCGCGGCCGCGACGGGGCGCGTCGCTCCCCGCCGACATGGACTCAGGTTATCGGGGCGGACGGAGCGATCCGAGGTCCCAGAAGGGGTGGGGCCAGAACGGGGGCGGACCGGACTCCGAGCTCCCCGCGTTCGCCGTCAGATGCTGAAGCCGCTACCTGCTGTCGCAGGAGCGATCGGTCGGCCGCCATCGGCGCCCGACATCTGCCGACTTCGTCGTCAGATGCTGAAGCCGATCGCTCTCATCATGTCTCGGCCGTCGTCGGTGATCCGCTCGGGGCCCCACGGCGGCATCCACACCCAGTTGATCCGGAATCGCTCGACGATGCCGTCCAGCGCCTGGCCGGTCTGCTCCTCGAGGACGTCCGTCAGAGGGCACCCCGCCGAGGTGAGGGTCATGGAGATGATGAGCGCGTCGTTCTCGTCGTCCCAGGCCAGGTCGTAGATGAGGCCGAGGTCGACGACGTTGACGCCCAGCTCGGGATCGATGACGTCCTTGAGACCTTCCTCGACCTGGTCGAAGAGCGCGGGCGACAGTGCGGTCGGCATGGCTACGCCTGCTCCCCGGCCAGCGCGGCCCCGTCGTTCAGATACCTGTCGTAACCCTCGTCCTCGAGCCGCTCGGCGAGCTCGGGGCCCTCCTCGGCGACGCGACCGTCGACGAAGACGTGCACGAAATCCGGGTGGATGTAGCGCAGGATCCGCGTGTAGTGCGTGATGAGCAGGATGCCGAGGTTCGTGGTCTCATGCGCCCGGTTGACGCCCTCCGACACGATCTTGAGCGCGTCGACGTCGAGACCGGAGTCGGTCTCGTCGAGCACCGCGAAGCTCGGCTTCAGCAGCTCGAGCTGCAGGATCTCGTGGCGCTTCTTCTCGCCGCCCGAGAACCCCTCGTTGACGTTGCGCGACGCGAACGAGCTGTCCATCCGCAGGTTCTTCATCGCCTGCGTGACCGTGCCTGCCCACCCGCGGATCGCGGGGGCCTCCCCGTCGATCGCGGTCTTGGCGGTGCGCAGGAAGTTCGACACCGCGACCCCGGGGATCTCGACCGGGTACTGCATCGCGAGGAACAGCCCCGCGCGCGCGCGGGCGTCGACCGTCATCGCGAGCACGTCCTGCCCGTCCAGCGTGATCGAGCCGCCCTCCACCTTGTACCGCGGGTGTCCGGCGATCGTGTAGGCGAGGGTCGACTTGCCGGAGCCGTTGGGGCCCATCACCGCGTGGATCTCGCCCTGCCGGATCGTCAGGTCGACGCCCTTGAGGATGTGCTTGGTGCCCTGATCGGTCTCGATCGAGACCTTGAGGTCCTTGATCTCGAGGGTGCTCATGCGATGTCCTTCTTCACGTCCGGGTCGATGTACACGTCGTCGCCGTCGATCTCGACGACGAAGACGGGGACCGGCTCATAGGCCGGCAGGCTGAGCGGCTTGCCGCTCAGGAGGGAGAACTGCGAGCCGTGGGCCCAGCACTCCAGGGTGTCGTCCTCGACGAATCCCTCGCTCAGCGAGATGTCGCCGTGGGTGCAGGTGTCGCCGATCGCGTGGATCGCGCCCGCCGAGTCCTTGACGACGGCGATAGGTACCCCGCCCAGCACGACGCGCTTGGCCGTGTCCGGTTCGAGCTCGGCGACCGAGCACGCGCGCTCCCGGCTCACGACGCCGCCACCGTCCGAGCCCTCCAGCTCCGCGACGAGCGCCTCGAGCAACCGCGCCTCCAGAGCCGGTTCGCCGATGCGCTGCACGATCTCGCTGAGAAAGCCGAGCACGACGAGGCGGCGCGCCTCGTCCTCGGGGATGCCGCGTGCCTGCAGGTAGAACAGGTGCTCGTCGTCGAAGCGACCGGTGGCACTCGCGTGCCCCGCGCCGACGATGTCGCCGGTCTCGATCTCGAGGTTGGGGATCGAGTCCGCTCGGGTGCCTTCGCTCAGCACGAGGTTGCGGTTCTGCTCGTAGCTGTCGGTGCCCGTCGCCCGGGGGCCGATGAGCACGTCGCCGACCCACACCGTGCGTGCGCCGTCGCCGTTGAGCGCGCCCTTGTAGGTGACCCGGCTGCGCGAGTGCGGAGCATCGTGATGCACGTACACGCGCTGCTCGAGGTGCTGATGCGCGTCGGCGAAGTAGACCCCGAGCAGTTCGGCCTCCGAGCCCTCGCCCGCGAGGTGCGTCGAGGGTTAACCCGCACGACCGCCCCGCCGAGCGACACCACGATGTGCTTCAATCGCGCGTCCTTGCCCACCCGCGCGAACTGGCTCGAGAGGTGCAGCGCGTCGTCGTCCCATTCCTGCAGGCTGACGACCGTGAGGTCGGCGCCCTCGTCGAGGATGATCTCGACGTTCTCGGTCACGGCGGCCGGCCCGCGGCTGTCGAGCACGACCAGCGCGCGCGACTGCGCGGCGGCCGTGATCAGCACGTGCGCGGCTCGCGGGGTGTCGCCGAGCTGCGCCCGGGTGACGGTCAGCGCGTCGGCGACCTCCCCTGGACCCCGATGTGCAGCGCCTTCTCGAAGGCCGTCCAGGCGTTCGCGGCCGCGCGCTCCTCCGGCTGGCCGGCGGAGCCGATCCGGGTGTCGGTGCGATCGATCCACTCGACGGTCGTGCCGGCGACCTCCGGGTACAGCACGGGGTACGGCGATCCGTCGAGCTCGCCGTCGATGAGGGTGCGAACGCGATCGACCGGGGTGAGCTTCCACTCCGCCTCGAAGCCGGTGACCTCGGCGAAGTCGGCATGCTCGAAGCTCTTGAAGCGCTCCGAACGGGTCTGGACCGGGGCCAGGAAGGTGGGCTCGGTCTCGGTGTACGTGCTCACGTCAGCCGACGCTGCCTTCCATGCTCATCTCGATGAGCTTGTTGAGCTCGAGCGCGTACTCCATGGGCAGCTCGCGCGCGATCGGCTCGATGAAGCCGCGCACGATCATCGCCATCGCCTCGTCCTCGGGCATGCCGCGGGACTGCAGGTAGAACAGCTGCTCCTCGCTCACCCGCGAGACGGTCGCCTCGTGGCCGAGCTGCACGTCATCCACCCGGATGTCGATGGCCGGGTAGGTGTCGGAGCGCGAGATCGTGTCGACCAGCAGTGCGTCGCACCGCACCGTGTTGGCGGCGTGATGGGCCCCTCGGTGACGCGGACCTCGCCCCGGTAACCGGCGCGGCCTCCGCCTCGGGCGATCGACTTCGAGACGATCGACGATGTCGTGTACGGCGCCATGTGGATCATCTTCGCGCCCGCGTCCTGATGCTGGCCCGGTCCCGCGAAGGCGACCGAGAGGGTCTCGCCCTTGGCGTGCTCCCCCACCAGATAGATCGACGGGTACTTCATCGTCACCTTGGAGCCGATGTTGCCGTCGATCCACTCCATGGTGGCGCCCTCGTGTGCGATCGCACGCTTGGTCACGAGGTTGTAGACGTTGTTCGACCAGTTCTGGATCGTCGTGTAGCGCACGCGCGCGTTCTTCTTGACGACGATCTCGACGACGGCCGAGTGCAGCGAGTCCGACTTGTAGATGGGCGCCGTGCAGCCCTCGATGTAGTGCACGTACGAGCCCTCGTCGGCGATGATGAGGGTCCGCTCGAACTGGCCCATGTTCTCGGTGTTGATCCGGAAGTAGGCCTGCAGCGGGATCTCGACGTGCACGCCGGGCGGCACGTAGACGAACGATCCGCCTGACCACACCGACGTGTTGAGCGCCGCGAACTTGTTGTCGCCGGCCGGGATCACCGTGCCGAAGTGCTCCTTGAAGAGCTCCGGGTGCTCCTTCAGGGCCGTGTCGGTGTCGAGGAAGATCACGCCCTGCTTCTCGAGATCCTCACGGATCTGGTGATACACGACCTCGGACTCGTACTGGGCCGCGACGCCGGCGACGAGGCGCTGCCGCTCGGCCTCCGGGATCCCGAGCTTCTCGTAGGTGGCCTTGATGTCGTCGGGCAGCTCTTCCCAGCTGGTGGCCTGCTTCTCGGTCGACCGCACGAAGTACTTGATGTTGTCGAAGTCGATCCCGGTGAGGTCGGCTCCCAGGTCGGCATCGGCTTCATGCCGAAGATCTTGAGCGCCTTGAGGCGGTTCTTGAGCATCCACTCGGGCTCGTTCTTGAGCGCGGAGATGTTCCGGACGACCTCGTCGCTCAGGCCTCGCCGCGCGGCGGCGCCGGCGGCGTCGGAGTCGGACCAGCCGAATTCATACTGGCCGAGACCGGCCAGCTCGGGACGATCGATGAGCACGTCGGACATGGGGTTACCTTCTCTCTGCCGCTGCGAACCATTCCGCTCGGACCGGCATTCGTGGCACGCGCCATTGCGTTCGATCTGTCCACGATCCTACAGGGCGCTCCTCCGGCTGCGCCGAGAAGCCGGCCGTCACCGCGCCGTGCGAGTGCTAACTTTTCTTCATCCACGTCAGGAGTGAAGGTGTCTCGCATCCGGGCTCTCATCAGCGCACTGGCCGTCCTGTGCCTCGCCATGGCGGGCGCGATGTCCGGGGCTGCGAGTGCGACAGCCGACGCTGGCACCGGTTCGATTTATGGTGTCGTGACGGCGCCAGACGGTTCGACGCTGGACGGACCGGTGACCGTCACGCTCGGCCGAGTCTCGAGTCAGCAGACGGACGTGCACGGCAGGTATCTCTTCTCGGGTCTTGCCGCAGGGTCGTTCGATCTGACCTTTGACTACGGGGGACGTCGAAGATCGTCCGTCATGAGAGGTGGGACGGATCGTTCGGGCCGACCGGCCCCGACGTTGTCCTCACCGCCGGCGCCGCCCGAGAGGTCAACGTGCGCCTCGTTCGGGGCGCCACCGTCAGTGGCGCCGTCACCGGCATCGACGGCCCCCTCGACGCGACGACGACGGTGACGCTCTTCTGGCGCACCTCGCCGGCCACGTTCAAGATCCCCGCCTCGTTCGATGCCGCGAGCCAGACCTGGCAGGTCAGCGACGTGCCGCCCGGCAGCTACTCCTCCTGGTCGATCCACCCGACCGCTGGTCCTCGCAGCAATGGGGAGGGCTGACAGTCGTGGAAGGCGTCGATCTCGTCGACCAGTCCCGTACCCTCGCGCGGTCGACCAACATCGGTGGCACGGTCTCCTACGTCGAGAACGGGGTCGCATCCCCCTGCCGGATGGCGTGGCATGGGCCTGGAATCACAAGGGCGGAGAGATCTCGGCGCCGATCGTCAACGGGCGCTACGACTTCTACGGGCTTTGGGCCGACAGCTACACGATCTGCTTTCAAGAGCAGAACTACGTCGATCTCACGTGCTACGGAGGCGGAGGCTTCTACGACCCGCCCAATGTCACCGTCTCCGAGGGCGAGGTGCTCGACGGCATCGATGCGACCGTCGTCCGCGGGGGGCAGATCCTCGGTGAGGTCCACGGCGCCGGCGACCCGCAGTGGCAGGTGAGACTTCTCCGGCGGGATCCCGATACCGGAGACTACGGCGACGAGCTCGATTCCTATACGAGCGCGGCGTTCGGCTTCTCAGCGGTCGCGGCGGGCACGTATCGACTGCAGGTGGTCGATCAGACCAATGCCAACCGTGCCCAGTACTGGGATGGTGCACAGTTCGCCGATGGAGCGACGGACATCGTGGTCACGTCAGGCCACACCGTGGATCTGGGCACGATCACGGCGCAGCCGTGGAACATCGACATGCAGAGAACCGGAGGATCCGACCGATTCGCCGTGTCCGCAGCGGTCTCGAACGAGCGCTTCCCGGTCATCCCCGCGTCGGGCGTCCCCGTCGTCTACGTCGCGGATGGACTGAACTTCCCCGATGCGCTGTCTGCCGGCCCGGCCGCGATCAAGGACGACGGCGACATCCTCCTCGTGACGCCGATGGCGATTCCCCCGCCGATCGCCGCTGAACTCGCGCGGCTGCGTCCCCAGCGGATCGTCGTGGTCGGGGGGACCGCGTCGGTGAACGAGGCGGTCCTCCATCAGCTCGATGCCTATGTCACGGGGGCGAGCGGCAAGGCGACACGCCTGGCCGGCGTCGACCGCTTCGCCGCCTCCCGCAACGTCGCCCGCTCGGCCTTCGGGACCGACGGCGCCCCGACCGTTTTCATCGCCACGGGGAACAACTATCCGGACGCCCTGAGCGCCGGGCCGGCAGCGGGATCGGTAAGCGCTCCCGTGATCCTCGTCGACGGGCTGGCCTCGCATTTGGACAGCGCGACCACCGCGCTCCTGCATGACCTGCACACGACCTCCGTCGACATCGTCGGCGGGCCGGCCAGCCTGAGCTTCGGGATCCAAGAGGATCTCGAGGGGATTGTCGGCCCGAGCCATGTGACGGTCTTCGGCGGCTCCACGCGTTACGACAACGCCGCGCAGTTGGGCGCCACCTTCTTCCGACACACTGATCTGGTCTACTTCGCGGTGGGCACGAACTTCGCCGATGCCCTCTCGGCCGCGGCACTTGCGGGCCACGACCGCGCTCCGATCGATCTGGTTGAGTCGAACTGTGTGCCGGCGAGCGTCGAGTACTGGGTGCGCGCTCAGGCGGCGCAGAGCATCCGGCTCATCGGAGGGCAGGTCTCGCTGGGTTCCGGCGTCGAGGCGATGACACCCTGTCCCGCGTGACCGAGCGACCACCTGACCTCGTGGAGGATCCATGACACGCACCCTCTCAGCCCTGACTTCGGCGCTCGTCATCGCGGTTGCCGTCGTGGTTCCTTCCGGGCCCGCGTTCGCCGACACCGGGACGGGGATGATCCATGGGGTCATTTCGATGCCCGACGGGACCGTTCCGGACGCCATTCAGCCGCTGGTCGTCTGCGGCGCCAATGCGGAGTCGAATGGATGCGGGTACGGAACCGCCTCCCTCGACCCCACTACGGGGGCGTACCAGATCACCGGCCTCCTGCCGGGGAGTTACCACGTGAGCGCCAGGTACGACGGCAGCTCGCCGGACGTGATCCAGTCGGTGGACTCGTCGAACGTCGACGTCGCGGACGGACAAGATGTCAGGCTGGACCTGCAGTTCGAGGCCGGCGCCGTCATCACCGGGCATCTCACCGGGTCGGACGGACCTCTGAGCTCGGCGATCGTCACCGGCTCATGGGACTCGGGAGCGTCATCCGGAGCCACCCAGGCGACATTCGACCCCGCCACGCAGACGTACAGGTTCGATCGCCTGTACCCCCAGACCTACACGATCCGATTCAGCAGCACGCGCTACGGGGATGTCACGGCACCGCCGGTCACGGTCACGTTCGGGCAGGTCGTCAGTGGTGTGGACGAGGTCCTCCCACGCGAGAACCAGATCTCGGGGCAACTGTCGTACGACGACGGCTCCGGTCCGGTCGCCCGACAGGGCAAGGTCTCGCTCATCTCGTCGGGCGCCGAGATCGCGTCGACGACAAGCGACGCGACGGGACACTACGAATTCAACGGCGTCGCGCCCGGCGACTACCGCATCTGCGCCAACGGGATCGGATACTTCGCGCAGGCGTGTTGGGGCGATGGCGGCGAACTCGACGCGCCGAACGTGTCGATCGCGAGCGGCGGATCCGCCGTCGGCAAGGACATCACTCAAGTCGCCGGTGGCATCCTCAAGGCGCAGGTCAACATGCCGCCGGAACCGGGCGGATTCTCGGTGGGGTACGAGGCCGAAGTCGACGTCTGGCGACTCGACCAGAGCGCGGGCTACTACACCCTGTTCCAGAAGTTCACTGCGAATGAGGGCGGGACGGGCACGGTCGAGGACGAGGGACTGCCGGCGGGCACCTACCGGGTCCAGTTCATCGACCCGCTGGGTACCTACAACGCGCAATGGTGGAGCGGCGCCCGCTACTTCAGCGACGGCGAGGACATCACGCTGTCGCCGAACCAGGTGACCGATCTGGGCAAGGTGGCGCTGATGCCGCGCACTCTGGACGTGTACAGGACATCCGGCAGCGATCGATACACGGGTTCCGTTGAGATGTCGAAGGAGACCTATCCGTCCGTGCCGAATGACGGCGTGCCCATCGTCTACGTCGCCAACGGCCTGAATTACCCGGATGCCCTTTCCGCAGGCCCGGCGGCGATCGCGCAGGAGGGGTGCTCCTTCTGGTATCGCCGACGCAGATCCCCTCAGCAGTGGCGGGGAACTCCAGCGTCTCCGGCCTCAGAAGATCGCCGTGGCGGGTGGCCCGGCGTCGGTGAGCGATGCGGTGCTCTCGCAGTTGACGGGATACGTGCAGAAGCCGTCGGACGTCTTCCGACTCAGTGGGGCCGATCGTTTCGCAGCATCGAGATCGATCACTCGCAGCGTCTTCCTCGGGGACGGCGCGCGCGAGGTGTTCATCGCCACCGGCAACAACTTCCCGGACGCGTTGAGCGCTGGTCCCGCCGCCGGATCTATCGGCGCCCCGGTGATCCTCGTGAACGGTCTGCTCCCCGCCCTGGACTCCGAGACCCGGCGTCTTCTGCTCGATCTCGGGACCACGGATGTCGATATCGCCGGGGGTCCGGGTAGCGTCAGCCCGGGAATCGAGGCGTCGCTGGACGACCTCATGGGCGGTTCGAGGCACGTGCATCGCTACACCGGTGCCACCCGGTACGAGGCTGCGGCTGCGATCGGCGCCGAGTTCTTCCCCGACCCGGAGACGGTGTTCCTCGCCACAGGGGCGAACTTCCCCGACGCTCTCGCCGGCGCGCCGCTGGCCGGTGCCGTCGGGGGCCGATCTATCTGTCGCAGCCCGACTGCCTCTCGGATGTGGACGCGGGTCAGATCGTCAACTCGGACACTCAGCTCATTTGGCTGCTCGGCGGACCGGCCTCACTCAGTCCCGCCGTCGAGGACCTCCACGTGTGCTGACGCGGCACTCCGGAGCGGGAACAGCGCGGGATCGGCATCCAGCAGCACCCGGATCGCGCCCACCCACACGAGCGCCGCGCCCAGCACGTGGATGACCACGAGGAGCTCCGGCAGTGCGGTCAGCGATTGCACGAGACCCACCGCCCCCTGCAGCAGCAGCACGACCAGGAAGACGATCGCCCGGCGACGGGCGGCCGGGACGAGCAGCAGCGTCGCGACCGCGAGCAGGATCACCAGTGCGGCGAGCAGGCCGTGCACCCAGACGACCGAACCCCAGTCGAACCCGTTGCGAGGAACGAGGTGGCGCAGGTCGGTGCTGTCGCCGGAGTGCGGCCCCGCCCCGGTCACGATCGTGCCGACGATGACGAGCCCCGCCGAGGCGACGACGACGGCCCAGCCCATGCCGCGTGCGCGCGGGGTCACCACGGCTCCCGGGGTCCCGCGCCAGCGCGCGCGATGCCAGGTGAGGGTCGCGGTGGCCAGCAGCGCCATCGCGAGCACGAAGTGCAGCGCGACGACCCAGGGGTTCAGGCCGGCGAGCACGGTGATGCCGCCGGCGACGGCGTTGACGATGACGAGCCAGAACATCGACCACGCGAGCCGGGTGAGGGCGCGATCCCACGGCCTCTGCAACCGCACCGCGATGATCGCCCAGCCGACCGCGACGACCAGAACGCCGGTGAGCGTGCGGTTGCTCTGCTCGATCAGCTGGTGCACCGTGTCCGGCACCACCAGCACGCCGTGGCCGTCGCACGTGGGCCAGGTCGAGCATCCGAGGCCCGACGACGTGACGCGCACGATCGCTCCCCCGAGGACGATGACCACGCTCATCACGAGAGCGGCGGTCGTCCCCCAGCGCAGCGCCCGAGGGCCGAGGGTCCAGCGGGAGGCCGCCCAGGCGAACGGCGTGACGATCCGGCTCACGGAAGCGGGATGGCCAGGTGCAGCAGCGGGTCGAGACCGACCGCGATGAACACGATCGTGAGGTAGGTGATGCTCGCGTGGAACACCCGCATCGGCTTGATCTCGCCGTCGCGGATGGCGTTGGCGTAGAGCCGGTGCGACTCGAGCAGGAACCACGCTCCGGACAGGACCGCGGACACGCTGTACAGCACCCCCATGCCGGCGATCGGGATCAGCAGGAGCGAGCACGCCACCGTCGCCCACGCGTACAGCACGACCTGCATCCCAACCGCGGTGCGGGTGCGAACGACGGCCAGCATCGGCACGTGCACCGAGGCGTAATCCTCCTTGTAGCGCATCGACAGCGGCCAGTAGTGCGGCGGCGTCCACAGGAACACGATCCCGAACAGGATGACGGGGCCCAGTCGAGCGAGCCGGTCACGGCCGCCCAGCCGATGAGCACGGGCATGCAGCCCGCCGCGCCGCCCCAGACGATGTTCTGCGGGGTGCGCCGCTTGAGGATCAGCGTGTAGATGAGCACGTAGAACGCGATCGCCGCGAACGACAGGATCGCCGCGAGCGGCGTCGTGAAGAACCACAGCCAGGCGATCGACACCGCGCCCGAGATCCAGGCGAACGCCAGCGCCTCGACGTCGCGCAGGTCGCCGGTCACGAGCGGGCGCTTCTGGGTGCGCTTCATCACGCGATCGATGTCGCGGTCGATGTAGCAGTTGAAGGCGTTCGCCGAGCCCGCGCTGAGCGTGCCGCCGACCAGCGTCGCCAGCACGGTCCACAGATTCGGGATGCCGTGTGCGGCGAGCACCATCACGGGCGCGGTCGTCACGAGCAGCAGCTCGATCACGCGCGGCTTCGTGAGCGCGACGTAGGCCAGGAGCTTGCGTCCGAGCGGGATCCGGGGTCGGCCGGCACGCCCGGCCGGCGGCGCGGCCGAGTCGCCACGGCCTCCTGCATGCGGCCAGTTTAGGCGACGCGCGGCACCCGGCCCGTACTCCCCCGGGAGTCGACTGGACGGGGCAACGCTCGGTCGGCGCGAGTTCCGGCCTCTCACTAGGATCAAGGAACGTGACTGCTCTTACATGGGACGCCATCGATCAGAAGGCGGTCGACACCGTCAAGATCCTCGCCGCCGACGCCGTCGAGAAGGTGGGGAACGGGCATCCGGGCACCGCGATCAGCCTCGCGCCGCTCGCCTACCTCCTCTTCCAGAAGGTCATGCGCCGCGACCCGAAGGACCTGCAGTGGCTCGGGCGCGACCGGTTCATCCTGTCCGCCGGCCACAGCTCGCTGACGCAGTACATCCAGCTCTTCCTCGAGGGGTCCGGGCTCGAGCTCGACGACCTCGAGGCGCTCCGCACGTGGGGGTCGAAGACCCCCGGC